>NZ_ATXE01000001.1 GCF_000421525.1 Aestuariimicrobium kwangyangense DSM 21549
CACCAGTTCCTCGAGGGTTCCCGGCACGACTCCGTCGAACCCGTCGACCAGTGCTCGTCCGATGCCGATCAGGGCCTGGGATTTGGCCCGGAAGAAACCCGTCGGGCGAATGATCCGCTCCAGCTCGTCGGGATCGGCCTCCGCGTAGGCGCGGGCGTCGGGGTGGCGGGCGAACAGCACGGGCGTGATCGAGGGGACCCGCCGATCGGTCGACTGGGCCGACAGCACGGTGGCCACCAGCAGTTCCAGGGGGGTGGCGAAGTCGAGTTCACAGCGAGCCTGCGGGTAGCACTCGGCGAGCAGTCGGTGCATGTGGTGGGCCCGCTCGACGAGCTCGGGAGCGGGGGCTTCGGCCGGGGTTCTGGTCACCACGCGCCCAGCGTAGTCGGCCCCGACGGGGGCCATGGTCGGAGTTGGCACCCCCCCGATTGCGGCGAAATGGCCGTCGATAGACTGATTTCTCACAGTTCAGCCCCAGGAGCATCCCTTGAACATTGACGTGACATCGGTCCCCTTTCTGGCCGAATTGCCGCCGGAGGGACGTCAGGCCGTGCTCGCGCACGCCACCGTGATCGAGCTGGCCAAGGGAATGACATTGTTCGTCGCCGGTGACCCCGCCGACGAGGTCTACATCATGCTCGAGGGCAAGGTGAAGCTCACTCGCGCTGCCCGCCACCAGCCCACCCCGCTGCCCCCGCTGCGCGGCAAGGTCACGGTCAAGGAACTGCGTCGGCGTGCCCAGGCGGTGCAGGTGCGGGAGTCATTGCTGTGGCTGATGGGCCCCGGCGAGATGTTCGGGGAACTGTCGGTCTTCGACGCGGGGCAACGCTCCACCACCGCGACCGCGCAGACCGCGTGCCGGGTGCTGCGCATCTCGGGGCACGCCATGCGAGACCTGGTCGACGAACGCCACGACGTTGCCCGGGCGCTGTTGCGGCAGATGGCCACGCGGCTGCGACGCAGCGACAACCAGAGCTCCCGGTTCATCCTTTCCGATGTGCCCGGACGACTGGCCTCGCTGCTGGTCTCGTTGTGCGATCGGTTCGGCACGCAGACCCCGATGGGCTGGGACGTCGCCCATGACCTCACCCAGGCCGAACTCGCCCAGGTGGTCGGCGCCAGCCGCGAGAGCGTCAACAAGGCCCTCACCGACTTCGAGCAGCGCGGCATCCTGACCGTCAACAGCCGCTCGGTCGTGATCCACGACCGCGCCCGTCTGGTGGCTCGCTCGAACTGACCGGTCGTCGGCTGCGCCGGACCGATTCAGCTGGTCTCGACGACCAGCTCGAGTTCGACCGCAGCGTCAAGGGGCAGCACCGACACCCCGACGGCGCTGCGCACGTGCACCCCGGCCTCACCGAAGATCTCTCCCATCAGCTGGGAGGCGCCATTGGCGACGGCGGGTTGGCCGGTGAACCCGGGATCGGAGGCGACGAGGACCACCAGCTTGACGATGCGGGTGATGGCGTCGACGCCGCCCGCCACCTCGGCTGCGGCGGCAAGGGCGTTCAGGGCGCAGATCCGGGCTGCGCGAGTGGCCTCGTCCGCGGAGACCTCGGCACCCACCTTCCCGACGGCGACCAGCTCACCGTTGACCGAACACAGCTGGCCCGAGGTCCACACCTGGGAGCCGACCCGGGTGGCCGGGGTGTAGGCGGCCAACGGCTTCGCGACCGGCGGCAGCGTGATGCCCAGTTCGTCGAGCCGTGCACTGACCGACGCCGCACCCGTCGAACGGGTGGGCATCGTGCCAGCGGAAGCCCCCTCGTCCGGGCTCACTTCTTCTCCGGCACCGGACGCTTGAAGTAGCCGACCAGGCTCTCGGGGTTCGGGCCCGGCACGATCTGCACGAGTTCCCAGCCGTCGGCGCCGAAGTTGTTGAGGATCTGCGTCGACACGTGGGTCAGGATCGGGGCGGTGAAGTACTCCCATTTCGTCATGGGCCCAGACTAGTGGTCCAGAATTGGTCGCGGATGGCCGTCCGGTCCCGCTTCGAGGGGTCCTCACGCCGATTGGGCCATTTCTGGACCGCCGCTGCCCGGCCCAGCGGTTCCGGGATTGCCAGAACGGTCACGTACTCTGGGGCCATGAGTGCAACCAAGGCGAGCAAGGCATATGCCCTGGCGATGTTCGCGGCCGTCAGCGTGCTGTGTGGTCTGCTGACCGCCGGGCTGGCCGTGCCGTACGTCGCGATGGCCGGAGGGGTGGCCAAGGCCGGGGCGAACAGCCTCGAAGACCTGCCCGCCGCACTCGACATCCCGCCGCAGTCCGAGGTCTCGCGGGTGCTGATGGCCAATGGTGAGGTGCTCGCCACCTTCTACGACCAGAACCGCGAGTACGTCGCGATGTCGAAGATCCACCCCTACATGCAGGAGGCGCAGGTCGCCATCGAGGACCACCGGTTCTTCGAGCACGGCGCCATCGACCTGCAGGGGACGCTGCGCGCGTTCGTCCGCAACTCCACCGGCGGGGCGACTCAGGGCGGTTCAACCCTGACCCAGCAATACGTCAAGCAGGTGCTGGTGCAGGACGCTCAGAACAACAACGACGAGGAGGCCATGCGCGAGGCGCAGGCCCAGACCGTCAGCCGCAAGGTGCGAGAGCTGCGTTACGCCATCGCCCTCGAGAAGAGCCTCGGCCCGAACGCGAAGAAGATCATCCTCGAGCGGTACCTCAACATCGCCTACTACGGCGACGGCGCCTACGGCGTCCAGGCCGCCTCGAAAAGGTTCTTCAACACCACCGCCGACAAGCTGACGTTGGCCCAGGCCGCCATGCTGGCCGGGCTCGTCCAGAACCCCAACGCCACCAACCCCCGTCTCTACCCGCAGGCGGCGATGAACCGCCGCAACGTCGTGCTGCAGCGCATGGCCGACCTCGGAGTGGTCACCCAGGCGGAGGCAGATGCCGCGAAGAAGTCCGTCTTCGAGCCCGCCAAGGTGCAGCCGGCACCCAACGGCTGCATCAGCTCACCCTTCCCGCACGTCTGTGACTACGTGCGTCGCGTGCTGCTGTCGGACGCGATGCCCTCCTTGGGCAAGACCGCCGACGAGCGCGACCGCAACCTCAAGCGCGGCGGGCTCACCATCCAGACCCTGATCGACCCGAAGACCCAACGCGCCGCCCAGAGCGCCATCAGCGACCTCGTCTCCCCCACCGATCCGGTCATCTCCACCTCGGTGCTCGTGCAGCCCCGCTCCGGCCTGATCGTGGCCATGGCGCAGTCGCGGCCCAAGATGGGAACCGGACGAGGGGAGACCTTCCTCAACTACAACGTCGAGAAGTCGATGGGCGACGCCTCCGGCTTCCAGGGCGGATCGACGTTCAAGGCCTTCGGCATCGCGGCTGCGCTCGAGAAGGGCATGACCCCGAACACCAAGATGCTCGCCAAGAGCACCGTCGACATGACGGGCGTCTCCTTCATGAGCTGCCAGGGCATGATCCGCCAGATCCAGCCCTACAAAGTGAGCAACTCGGTCTCCGGCTACGGAAACCGCCAGCTCACACTCGTCCAGGCGGCGCAGGGCTCGGTCAACACCTTCTTCGTTCCGCTGGCCGCCCAGGTCGGCAACTGTGCCGTCACCCAGATGGCCGATCGGGCCGGCGCCAAACTGGCCAATGGTGAGCCCATGACCACCCAGTCGGCGAACCTGTCGTTCATCCTCGGTTCGGCCGAGGTCACTCCGATGTCGATGGCCCAAGCGTATGCCACCTTCGCCAACCGCGGGGTGCGATGCAACCCCCTCATCCTGAAGTCCGTCACCACCAAGGCGGGCAAGTCGTTGGGCGTTCCCGCTGCGAAGTGCCAGAAGGTGATGGAGGCCTCGATCGCCGACGGCACCAACTACGTGCTCTCGAAGGTGATGGAGTACCCGGGGACCGGCTACCGGGCGCGGATCCCTGGCGATTACCCCCAGGCGGGCAAGACGGGTACGACCGAGTCGAACGAGGCGGTGTGGTTCGCCGGCTACACCCCTGAGATGGCTGGTATCGCCATGATCTCGGTCGACAAGGGGACGAGTTACTGGGCCAACCGGAAACGCTCGTTGAAGGGCATCCGACTGCCGAGCGGTACCTACCTCGAGGGGTCCGGTTCGGGCGACGCAGGCCGCATCTACAAGGTGGCCATGGCCGAGGCGCTGAAGGGCAAACCCAAGACGAAGTTCGTGGCACCCACCGACGAGGTGCTCAACGGCAAGGAGGTGCAGATCCCCGACCTGACCGGTCTCACCCTGCAGGAGGCCGAGGACGCCGTCCGCAAGGTGGGCCTGAACCCGGTCGAGCGCTACCAGTACGACTACCGCTCGGTGGGCACGTGGATCGACACCTACCCGACCGGCAAGACTCGGGTGGGCCAGCCGGTCTACTTCGTGCTCTCGAGTGGCCCCCGGCCCCAGCCGAAACCCCAGCCCAAGCCGACTGCCACGGCCACGTCGTCCAGTAGCGCGTCGAAGCCTCCGTCGAGCAGCAAGCCGACTGCCACGGCCACGGCGACGGCCAGCAAGCCGGGCAAGAAGAAGCCCTGATGCGGTTGGCGACGACCGCTGCCGTGGCGGCGGCGTCCGGGTTGGCGACCGGGGCCGGAGTGCTCGCCTGGGCCAACGCCGAGACCCGGCGCTTCACCCTGCGTGAGTTCAGCGCACCGGTGCTGCCCCCCGGCGCGGCCTCCGTACGGGTGCTTCATCTGTCCGACATCCACCTGGTGCCGAGCCAACGGGCGAAGCTGGACTGGCTGTCGGGCCTGGCCTCGTTGGAGCCCGACCTGGTCGTCAACACCGGCGACAACATCGCGTCGCCGTCCGCGATCGCGCCGCTGCTGCGCGCTTGGGGTGGCCTGCTCGACGTGCCGGGCGTGTTCGTCTTCGGCTCCAACGACTACCAGGCTCCGAGTTTCAAGAACCCGCTGCGCTACCTCGGGCTGCCAGCGCTGCGCCCCGCCCCGGATCCGGTCGAACTTCCGTGGCGTGACCTGCGCGCCGCGATGACCGAACGAGGGTGGGTCGACCTCAGCAACCGGGCGGCCACCCTCGAGGTGGCCGGACGCCCCATCAGGTTCCGCGGCACCGACGACGCCCACCTCGAACGCGACAAGTACGCAGAGGTGGCTGGAGCGGTGTCGGACGGGACCCTCACGATGGGCGTGACCCACGCCCCGTACCGGAGGGTGCTCGACGCCATGGTGGCCGACGGTGTGCAACTGGTTCTGGCCGGGCACACCCACGGGGGCCAGGTCTGCCTGCCGACTGGTGCGCTGGTCACCAACTGCGATCTCGACACCGACCGGGTCAAGGGCCTCAGCCGGTACAGCGCGGGGCGCCACAGCGCCTGGTTGCACGTCTCGGCCGGGCTGGGAACCTCGCCGTTCGCGCCCTACCGCACCTTCTGCCGACCCGAGGCGACGCTGCTGACCCTGACCGCGCGCCAGCCCGCCTGAGACCGGGCGTTCAGGACGACGATCCAGTTGGTGCCACGGGCACCGGGTGGGCTACAGTGGCGGACGGTCCTCGTCCGCGAGGTCCAGTCGGGGTGTGGCGCAGCTTGGTAGCGCGCGTCGTTCGGGACGACGAGGTCGCAGGTTCAAATCCTGTCACCCCGACCATCCAGTGGTACCCGTGCAGAGCCGTTCCGGTGGGGCATCGTCCTCCCGGGGCGGCTCTCGCCATTCCCGGTTCGAGGGGGTCCGGGCAGTGCCTGTTTCCGCAGGATCTGCGGTGCTGTGATGGTGCCATGGACGCCGCCCCACGCCACGCTGACCGAGCCATACACGAAGAGGACTTCCTGGAGACCGATCCCGAGTTCGCCGAATACTCCACCAGGTTCGCCTTCGACGAGGTGCCGGCCCATGGGAGCCTCGACCCGCACCTGACCTGGCTCGTCAGACTTGCGGCGCTGGTCGCCTGCCAAACCCACCGGCAGTACTCCCTCACCCTGACCGCAGCCCTCGACGACGGGGTGAGCCCGGTCGAGGCCAAGGAACTGCTCTATCAGGCGGTTGCCTACCTGGGCATGGCCAAGGTGGTCGAGTTCCTGCAACTCACCAACGCCGAACTGCTCCGACGGGGCGTCCAGCTGCCGCTGCCACCCCAGTCGACGACCACCCTCCAAACCCGGTTCGAGAAGGGCTGGGACGCGCAGTTCGCGATCATCGGGGAGCGCCTTCGCTCGCTGCATGACGACGCCCCAGCAGACGAGGTCCACCTGCAGCGGTGGCTGACCGAGAACTGCTTCGGCGACCACTACACCCGCGGCGGCATCGACCTGCAGACCCGGGAATTGCTCACCTTCGTGTTGTTGGTCGCCCAGGGCGGGTGTGACCCGCAGGTGGCCAGTCATGTGGCCGGCAACGTGAGGCTGGGCAACGGGCGCGCGGTGTTGATCGACACCCTGAGCCAGTTGGTCCCGTGGATCGGCTATCCCCGCATGCTGAACGGCCTGCGCGCCGTCGACGAGATCGCACCGGCCCAGGCCCCCTGACCGGCCCCACGGATCAGTCGGGCTCTCGTCCGCCTCGCCACCTGCGAACGGCCGGCAGCCCACTCATCCGCAGCTCGGTCGGGAGCTTCCACCCGAACCGGCGGGCCAGCAACGAGACGCCGGCACCGACCCCCAACGAGCCGGCCACCCCCCATTGTGGCTCACCCAGCTTGGCCCCGATCACGGTGACCAGCGCCGCGAAGAAGGCGCTGGTCGCGTAGAGGGTGTTGCCCCCCAGCACCACGGGCCGTTTCACCAGCAGCAGGTCGCGGACGATGCCGCCACCGATCACGGTGACCACACCCAACATCACCGCGGCCAGCCAGGACAGTCCCGTGGCCAGACCCTTGGTCGCGCCGACGGCTGCCCAACAGCCCACCGCCAAGGCGTCGAGCAGCACCAGCGTGCGGCGGGGCAGCTTCGCCTGGAAGTTCACCAGGAAGGCGAGCGCCGAACCCACCAGGGCCATGCCCAGATAGGCGGGATTGGTGAGCGCGACCACGGTTCCCTGGCCGAGCAACACGTCGCGGATCATGCCCCCGCCCAGACCAGACATGACCGCCACGATGGCGAACCCGACCGGGTCGAGGCGAGCAGCACGGGCGGCCATGCCGCCGAGGATGGCGTTGGCCAGCACTCCCAACAGGTCGATCACCTGCATCGACACGTCGAACCAGTGCACGCCGCCCCCTCTCGCCTCGTCCCTGGGAGGTCGCCCGGGTGGGACGACGCCTCTGGGCTGTGAGCGTACTCGTCCAGAATTGACACCAGCCTCGGGCCGGGCAGCCGATTCGGCGCCGAACGCCGTTCCGGGGCCAATTCTGGACATCGGCCCGGGGTGAACGGGTTTGGCCGTGCGCGGGTCGGCCGCGACAATCGAGGCATGACGGCTGCACAGAACGAGACTTCCGGCGGCGCCCCCACCCCCTACGAGGCGATGGGTGGACGTGAGACCTTCCAGCGGCTGGTGCACCTCTTCTACCAGGGCGTTGCCGGCGACGAGTTGCTCCGGCCGATGTACCCCGAGGAGGACCTCGGACCCGCCGAGGACAGGCTGCGGATGTTCCTGGAGCAGTACTGGGGTGGCCCGTCCGACTACCACGAGCAGCGCGGCCATCCCCGGTTGCGCATCCGGCACGCCCAGTTCCGGGTGACCCAGGCTGCCGCCGAGCGATGGTTGGTGCACATGCTGGGCGCTGTCGACCAGCTCGACCTCGCACCGGAGTACGACGCGGCGATGCGCGAGTACCTGACCCGGGCCGCACAATTCCTGGTCAACACCACCGACGACCAGCCAATTCGGCGCGAACTGCCTCTGGCCTGAGTCGGGTTCCGGGCCACCGCAGGGCCGGGGTCAGGGCCCGGACAGCCGAGTCGCAACCCCACCGTGGCGCCGGTGCTGCGTAAGATCGAGGAGTTGGGCCACACTGGGACCTCACTGAAGGGAGCACGCATGGGTCTGCTGGACAAGATCGAACAGAAGATCGAAGGCGCCGTGAACGGCGTCTTTGCGCGTGCCTTCAAGGGTGACGTCGAACCCGTCGAGATCGCCGCTCGTCTGCAGCGGGAGTTGGATGCCCGCGCCACGGTGCTCAGTCGGGAGAAGCGGCTGGTGCCCAACCACTTCGTGGTCGGCCTCTCGTCGCGGGACCACGACCGGCTCGCCCCCTACTCCAAGACGCTGAACGCCGAGATCATCCCCGAACTGCGCGAGCACGCGGGTGAGCGTCGTTATGTCTTCAACGGGCCCATCGTGATCGAGTACGAACTCGACGAGACCCTTCCGACGGGGCGGTTCACCGTCGAGAGCCAGGCCTCGGCCGGCGTGGAACGCGGCCAGGCTGCCCTTGATGCCGACGACGACCACACCCATGTCTTCGGGGCCACCCCCAGATTGGTGCTCGAGGTGAACGGGGTGCGCCACCCCCTGATGGCCCCGGGTCTGCTGATCGGGAGAGGGTCGGAGGCCGACCTGCGGATCAACGACCCCGGCATCAGCCGCAAGCACGCCATGATCCACGTCTCGGGCCCCGACATCTCGATCGAGGACCTCGGCTCCACCAACGGCATCACGGTCAACGGCCAGAAGTGCCGACAGGCACAGATCACCGACGGCACCCGCCTCGAGATCGGCACCACTCGCATGCTGGTGCACGCGCCCGTCGGGTCCTGACCGGGGAGCGTCCTTGAGCGAACTCGCCGTCGCCGCCCTCAAGGTGGCCTTCCTGGTGGTCATGTGGGGCTTCATCGTGTTCGCCGCGCACGTGATCAGGGCCGACATGTTCGGACGCAGGGTGGTGACGTCGACCTCGTCCGACATCATGGTGGCCCCCGCCGCCGGCCGCCGCAAGCGCCGCCGCGGGGCCAAAGTGCCGTCGCGATTGACCGTGATCGAGGGGCGCCAGGAAGGGCTCAGCATCCCCCTGTTCGGTGTGGTCGGGCTCGGACGAGCCGCCGACTCCGCCCTGAACCTCGATGACGACTACGCCTCGACCCGGCACGCCCAGTTGCTGCAGGACGACCACGGCACCTGGTGGCTCGAGGACCTGTCCTCGACCAACGGCACAGCCCTCAACACCCAGCTCATCACCCAACCCCGCGCCGTCGCCATCGGTGACATCATCCGCATCGGCCGCACCCAGATGAGGGTGGAGGGCTGATGTACTCCCTCGACTTCCGCGCCCACTCCGAGGTGGGACTGGTGCGCAAGAACAACCAGGACTCGGGCTACGCCTCCCCCACCGCGCTCGTGATCGCCGACGGCATGGGAGGTGCCGCGGCCGGTGACCTGGCCTCGGCGGTCGCCATCCACCAGGTCGTGCTGGCCGACGGAGCGCACACCGATGACGAACTGGTGCCCCGCCTGCGCGGTGCGATGCGCCGGGCCAACGAGCTGATCACCGAACTGGTGGCCTCCGACCACACCCTCGACGGCATGGGGACCACCTTCTGCGGCGCCTTCTTCTCCGGCACCCAGCTCGGCGTGGTGCACATCGGGGACTCCCGCGGCTACCTCTTCCGCGACGGCACCCTGAGCCGCCTCACCCATGACCACTCGTGGGTGCAGTCGCTGGTCGACGAGGGCAAGATCACCGAGGACGAGGCCCTCGTGCACCCCCACCGCTCGCTGGTGCTGAAGGTGCTCAACGGCCACCCCAACCACGAACCCGACACCTTCACCTTCGAGGTGCACGAGGGCGACGTGGTGCTGTTCTGCTCCGACGGCCTGTGTGGGTTCACCACCGACGCCGTGATCGCGCACGCGTTGGCCATGGACGACCTCGACGCCGCCATGGAGGTGCTGGTCAGGGCCGCCCATGACGGCGGTGGGGCGGACAACATCACCATCTCGATGGCCCGAGTCGTGCCCCAGGACGACCTCATCGACGTCCGGCCGCCCCTGGTGCTGGGGGCCGCGGACGAACTGGGGGCGTCCCTCGTCCCCGGTGCGGCGACGGGGTCGCCGGTGGCAGCGCCCGCGGACGGCGCAGGGGCGGAAGCCTCCCCTGACGACGGCTCGTCCCTCACCCCACTCGCACCGTCCCCGCCCTCGTCGTCGGGGGGTGCCTCGGCCGCCGGTGTTGTACTGGACGAGACCGAGGTCGCGCGTTACTCACCCACCCTCGACCGGCCACGGCCGTGGCGGGGCATCGCGATCACGCTGCTGGGCCTGGTCGTGCTGGCGGGGCTCGGATTCGGCGGTTACCGCTGGAGCCAGGCCCAGTACTACATCGCCGACAACTCCGGAACCGTCGCGGTCTACCAAGGGGTGCGGGTTCCGGTGCTGACGCTCAGCCACCTCAGCGAGTCAACCGACATCGTCACCGCCGAGCTGCCCCGCTACCACCGGGAGCGCGTGCGGGCCAGCTTCAGCCTGCACAGTGCGGCCGAGGCCGAGAACGCCCTCGCCGAACTGCGTCGGGTGGCGGGCACATGTGCCCCCGCAGACCCCTCGGCCAGCGCGACACCCAGTTCCACACCGACCGCGACACCCAGTTCCACGCCGACCGCGACACCCAGCTCCACCGCCAGCGCGACCACGTCGTCCGACCCCTCCCCCTCGGCGACCCCGTCAGGGTCGCCCTCAGCGTCGGCCCCCGGCCCGGTTCCGGGCTCGTCCACCCCCGCGGCAACGGCCGCTTCGTCGGGGAGCATCACGAACGGGGAGTGCTGATGAGCGCGGCCTCCCTCCCAGCCGTCGGGCAGACGGTCGTCTACCGCAAGCGCCGCAACGTCGAACTGGCGATGGTGCTGCTCGCCTGCACCCTCGGTCTCGGCGGCTGGCTGCTGACCGAGATCAACCTGCACGGTCACGCCCCCACGAGCTGGATGCGGGTGAGCGCCCTGTGGATCGGCATGGCGGTGGCCTGCCACCTGGTCGTCCGCTGGCGCCTGCCGTACGCCGACCCCCTGATCCTGCCGTGCGTCATCGCCCTCAACGGTCTGGGACTGGCGATGATCCACCGGATCGACCTGATCCCCTCGCCACCCCGCGACGACGCCGTCATGCAATTCGTGTGGACGGGGCTCGGCATGCTGCTGTTCGCGGCGGTGGCGCTCTTCGTGCGCGACCCACGCCGGTTGCAGCGCTTCCCCTACCTGCTCTTCATCGCCGGAGTCGGCCTGCTGTTGCTGCCGTTGGTGCCCGGGCTGGGGGTCAGCACACTGGGGGCGAACATCTGGATCCGGATCGGCCCGATGAGTTTCCAGCCCTCCGAGGTCGCGAAGATCCTGCTCGCCTTCGCCTTCGCCGCCTACCTGGTCGACAAGCGCGAAGTGCTCGCGCTCAGCGGCTTCCGGCTCGGACCGATCCAGTTCCCACGCCTGCGTGACCTGGGGCCGATCGCCCTGATGTGGGTCGCCTGCATGCTGGTGCTGGTCTTCCAGAACGACCTGGGCACGGCGCTGCTGTTCTTCGGGCTGTTCGTGATCATGCTCTACGTGGCCACGGAGCGCCCGGGCTGGCCCATCGTCGGCGCAGCGTTGATGGCGGTCGGCGGCTGGGGTGCCTACCTGTTCACCCGCCACGTACGGGTGCGGGTCAGTTCCTGGTTGCACCCCTTCGAGAACTACGACCAGAACCTGCAGGTCATCTCCGGACAGTTCGGCATGGCCTGGGGAGGTCTGACCGGACGAGGCTGGGGTCTGGGTCGACCCGGGCTCACCCCGCTCGCCAAGTCCGATTTCATCTCCGCGGCGATCGGCGAGGAGGTGGGGCTGTTCGGTCTGGTTGCCGTCGTGATGCTGTACGCCTACATCGTCGCCCGCGGTTTGCGGATGGCGCTGGCCAGCCACGACCCGTACCTGAAGCTGCTCGCCTGCGGACTGTCGTTCACGTTTGCCCTGCAGGTCTTCGCCATCATCGGTGGGGTGACCCGGCTGCTGCCGCTCACCGGTCTCACCACACCCTTCATGAGCCAGGGCGGCTCGTCCATGATCGCCAACTGGACGATCATCGGGGTGATGCTGGTGATCAGCCATCACGCGCGCAGGCCCATGGTCGCCACGGCCAGGCTGGACGAACCCACCGCGACCGATCTCAGGCTGGACGAGACCCACGTCATCACCGCCAAGCCCGTGCCCGCCGGTGGGGTGACGGCATGAACGGTCCCATCCGCAAGGTGGCGGTGCTCGCCGCCGTGATGATCTTCGCCCTGCTGGCCAATCTGACCTATGCGGCCGTGGTGCGCTACCCCGACCTCAACGGTGACGTGCGCAACCGTCGCGTCCGCGATGCCGAGTTCGCCCGTGACCGTGGCGCCATCCTGATCGGCAACACTCCCCTGGCGCAGTCGAAGGCCACCAACGGTCGATTCAGGTACCAGCGCAGCTACACGCAGCCGGAGCTCTACGCCTCGGTGACGGGCTGGTACTCCTACGACTTCGGTTCCTCGGGGCTGGAGCTGAACTACACCAGGCAACTCGCCGGAACGGACGACTCCCAGGCCATCGACCGGTTGATCGCAACCCTGTCTGGTCGCCAGCCCAAGGGTGCTTCGATCACCAGCACGATCGACCCCAGGGCCCAGCAGGCCGCGTTCGACGGGCTGGCCGGGCGCAAGGGGGCAGTGGTCGCCCTCGACTACGAGACCGGGGCCGTGCTGGCCAACGTGTCGCTGCCCAGCTACGACCCGAACCTGTTGGCCACCAACGACCTGAGCCGCGCCAAGACGAGCTGGGACTCCCTGGTGAAGGATCCCGACGGGCCCCTCAAGAACCGCGCCAGCAAGGAGATCTACCCGCCCGGGTCGGTCTTCAAGCTGGTCACGGCCAGCGCCGCGATCGAACGGCTCAACCTCACCCCGAGCTCGAAGATCGCGTCCAGGCGGGCCCTCGCGCTGCCGCAGTCGTCGACGGTGCTGACCAATGAGATCGACTGCGGCAACGCGACCGTCTCGCTCGAGCAGGCCTTGATGAACTCGTGCAACACCGCCTTCGCCCAGCTGGGGCTCGACACCGGCGACCAGGCGCTGCGCGACCAAGCCGAGAAGTTCGGCTTCAACACCGAGGTCACCACCGACGTGCCGTGGGCCACCTCGCGGTTCCCCGACAAGACCGACCGGGCGCAACTGGCGTTGTCGGCCATCGGGCAGTACGACGTCGCGGCCAGCCCGCTGCAGATGGCGATGGTCGCCTCGGCCATCGCCAACGACGGCAAGCTGATGGAGCCCTACCTCGTCTCGGACGTGCGCGCACCCAACCTGCAACTGGTCAGCTCCCACCATCCCACCGCCATCGGACAGGTGATGAAGCCCGAGACCGCCCAGATGATGCAGCAGATGATGGTGCGCGTCGTCGAGGGCGGCACGGGTACCCGGGCCCAGGTCTCCGGTCTGGTGATCGGGGGCAAGACCGGCACTGCCCAGTCCGATCCCGCTCGGCCCCCCTACGCCTGGTTCGTGGCATTCTCCGAAGACCCGAAGGTGGCCGTCGCCGTCTTCATCGAGGAGGCTGGTATCGAACGCTCCGACATCGCCGGTGGACGACTCGCCGGCCCGATCGCCGCCCAGGTCATCCAGGCGCTCAGATGAGGAACCACATCGTGCCCACCCGAAACCCCCCCACCCCCCGGACCCATGAGGCGATGTCGACCCGATCGGCGCCCTCGGAAGGAGGACACCGATGACCGATTCTGGAATCCTGCTCGGTGGCCGCTACCAACTCGAATCAGTCATCGGCCGCGGCGGCATGGCCGAGGTCTGGCGGGCCCACGACTCCCGGCTCGGACGAGAGGTGGCGGTCAAGCGGCTGAGGGCAGACCTGTCGTCCGACCCCACCTTCCAGGCGCGGTTCCGGCGCGAGGCCCAGGCCGCAGCCGGACTCAACCACCACAACATCGTCGCCGTCTACGACACGGGCGAGGAGAACGACGCAGCCACCGGGGTGCACGTGCCCTACATCGTGATGGAGCTCGTCCAGGGGCACACCCTCCGCGACGTGTTGCGCGACGGACGAAAGATCCTGCCGGAGCGGGCCCTGGAGTTCGTCCAAGGAGTGCTCGACGCACTCGCGTACTCGCACCGTTCGGGCATCGTGCACCGAGACATCAAGCCGGCCAACGTCATGCTGACCCCACAAGGTCAGGTCAAGGTGATGGACTTCGGCATCGCTCGCGCCGTCGCGGACACCTCGGCGACGATGACCCAGACAGCGGCCGTCATCGGCACCGCGCAGTACCTCTCGCCCGAACAGGCCCGGGGCGAGACGGTCGACCAACGCTCCGACATCTACTCCGCCGGTTGCCTGTTGTACGAGTTGTTGGTCGGACGCCCCCCCTTCACGGGTGACTCGCCGGTCTCGGTGGCCTACCAGCACGTGCGCGAGCAGCCCGTCCCCCCCAGTCACGTCGACCATGAGATCACCCCCGCCATGGACGCGATCACCTTGAAGGCGCTCGCCAAGGATCCTGCCGACCGCTACCAGGACGCGCGCGAGATGCGCGACGACATCACTCGTCTGCTGGCCGGCGAGCCGGTGTTGGCGGCATCGTCGGCCTCGATGGCGCCGACGCAGGTGCTGGGTGCCGCCGGAGTGGGCGCCCCCGGGATGGGCGCCGCCGGTGCAGGTGCTGCCGGTGCGGCCGTGGGACTCGGAGCCGCTGCCATGGCGGCCCAGGCGGCGGCCGCCAATGCCGGCGGTGCCGTCGGCATGAGTGGCCTCGCCGCAGCCGGGGGTACACCGACCGGCACCCACCAGGCGGTGAGCGACACCGGCTCATTCCTGCCCGCGCACGCAGACACGGGTCCGATGACCGCGGTGCAGGATCGTCCAGCCCGCCGACGCACCGTGACCATCGTCGTCGCCCTGCTGCTGGCCCTGGCCGCCGTGGTCGGCTACGGGTTGTGGCAGGTGCTGAAGGACAGCGGACCGCAGGCACCGGCTCAGTCGAGGGTGCCCTCGGTGATCGGGGCCAACCGCGCCAGCGCCGAGTCGCAGATCATCAACGCCGGTCTCAAGGTCGGCAAGGTGACGGAGGTCAACGGCCCCGATGAGACCAAGAACACGGTCATCGACCAGAACCCGAAGCCGCTGCAGATGGTGGACGAGGGGACGTCGGTCGACATCACCCTCAACCTGGGGGTGAAGACGGGGACGATCCCCGACGGTCTGGTCGGCAAGACCCTGAAGGAGGCCCAGGACGCCCTGAAGGCGGCCGGGTTCACGAGCAAGTCCCAGGACGCGCCCGAGAACGCCGAGTCGTTGGCGCAGGCACCCGGCACGGTGGTGAGCACCGATCCCGCCGCCGGTGCGACCGTCGCCGAGGGCTACGAGGTGATGATCAACCTCTCGCCGAAGCAGGCCACCGTGCCGAACCTGACCGGGAAGAGCCAGGACGACGCCAACACGGAGGCCCTCGCCGCCGGGTTCGCCGGGACGACCCCGCGCAACCAGGTCACCACCGACGAGACCCAGGTCGGCAAGGTGATCAAGCAGGACCAACAGGACGGCACGAAGCTGGACCGCACCCAGAAGATCACCGTCTACATCGGGGTGAAGAAGGACACCGTCGCGGTTCCACAGGTGGTCGGGCTGCCGTTGGCGGGGGCCCAGGTGCGACTCAACGACAACGGCTTCACCGACATCAAGGTGAAGGAGGTCGAGACCACCGATGCCGCCCCCGGAACCGTGCTGACGGTGACCCCCAAGGAGGGCACGGAGGTCAAGCCCGGGGCAAAGATCACCTTGGAGGTGGCCAAGGCGCCGGCCTCCCAGCCGCCCTCGTCCCCGGATCCCAGCAGTTCGCCGAGCCCGTCGCAATCGAGCGGCGGCTGACCTGCGGTCGTCGCCTCGGGTCGGCTGAGGGGTTGGGGCCCAGCTCGTCAGCCGGCCCAGCTCGTCCGCCGGCCCCAGCTCCTCAGCCGGCCCCAGCTCCTCAGCCGGCCGAGGTCATGAGGGGGCGCAGCTTCGCCCCTCGGGCCGGCGCCTCGGCGTCCCCGCAGTCGGCGAGCCAGTTGGCCAGCAATTGGTGCCCGTGTTCGGTGAGCACGCTCTCGGGGTGGAACTGCACCGACTCCACCAGGGCGGTGCGGTGCCTCACGCCCATGATGACCCCCGAGTCGGTACGGGCGGTCACCTCGAGGCAGTCGGGAAGGCTCTCGGGCACGATTGCCAAGGAGTGGTACCGCGTCGCGGTGAACGGGCTCGGCAGTCCACGGAAGCAACCCTTGCCGTCGTGGTGCACCAGCGAGGTCTTGCCGTGCAGCAGTTCAGGTGCTCGTCCGACCGTGCCGCCGTAGGCCACCGCCATCGACTGCAGCCCCAGGCACACCCCGAAGATGGGCACCACACCTGTGTGGCTGCGCACGATGTCGATGCAGGCACCGGCCTCCTCGGGGGTACCGGGGCCGGGTGAGAGCAGGATGCCGTCGAACCCCTCGTGGAACGTGGGGGATGTCAGCCGGGTGTCGTCATTGCGCCAGACCTCGACCTCGGCGCCCAACTGGTAGAGGTACTGCACCAGGTTGTAGACGAACGAGTCGTAGTTGTCGATGACGAGGATCCGCATGCTGCTCATTGTGGCGCATGTCCAGAAATGGCCACCAGATCGACCAGGGCGGCTGTTTCGGGGCACTTGGGTGATCCTGGGTCCAATTCTGGACATGCGGGACGGGTGCCTCGAGTCAGGGGTGGAGCCCCCGCATGCCGCTGACACGCCTGGTCAGGGGATGGGTTTCGCGTGGCTGAGGGTCGTGGAGCCGGTGTAGGCGGGCATGGTCACCCGGCCGACGTCCGCCTGCTTCCATCCCAACTGGTAGCGATCGGCGTACTGCTTGTAGATGCGCACCCCGTCGGAGGTGTCGAGCGCGGTGATCAACTGCCCCGGGTCGCCGATGGCGACGATCTCGTAGGGCGGCGCGTAGGGGATGCCGTGCAGCACCACCGAGTTGCCCACGCACTTCACCCCGGTGGTCGAGATGACTCGTTGTCCTTGGATCGTCATCGCCTCGGCACCGGCCGCCCAGAACAGGTTCACCACCAGCTGGATGTCCTGCTGGTGCACCACCAGCAGGTCCTCGTCCACCCCGACCGGCTGCACCGACAGTGGTGCATCCGTGAGGGTGACCTTCACGGCCGGGCCGCTGACCGCCGTGGCCCCGGCGTCGAGTGAGGCCTGCTCCACCTGGGCCGCCAGTTGGGGATTGCCGGCGTCGGCCCTCGACAGTGCGTCCACGTCCTTGCGCAGGGCCCCGAGTTGGGTCTGGAGGTTCTTGTTGGTGTCGGCCTGCGCCCTCACCAGGTCGACCAGATCGGTGTTGCGTCCCGCCCTCAGGTCGCTGCCGTGGGAGGTGATGGCGCCGATGGTGGCCATCAGCGTCGCGATGGCGATCACCCCGACGGTCGCCACTCGACCCAGGCGTGTGCTGCGTCGTCGTCGTTCCCGTACCCGCGCCCACCGGACCGCGCGGACGATCCGTCGACCGACCGAGCGGGCTGCCGGACGCACCACGGAGTGGTGGTGCCCGGTGACCAGTTCGTCCGGCTCGCTCATCAAGCTCCCTCGGCGGTGGCGGGTGGCGCGAATGGGCGCCGCGCGTTGTCTCGACTAGGCTACCTGCAGCGTTGGCGCGGTCACCGGGAGTGGTGGTGCCGGCCGCGACACCAGACCAGGGAGGGACCCGGTGCCAGAGTCCAAGAGCCGAACGGCGGCCGACAAGAAGCGCAAGGCCAGCGACCAGGCCAAGCTCGCCGAGAAGAAGGCCACCCGCAGGAGTGGTCCCAGCGATCGCTCGTGGGTGCCGTGGGCCTTCATCCCCACCGGACTGCTGGGGGTGCTCTGGCTGGTGGTCTACTACATCACCGGTTACCGGATCCCCGTCATGCGTGACCTGGGCGACTGGAACATCGTGATCGGCATCGGGCTGATGGCGATCGCGTTCTCCCTCACGACCCTGTGGAAGTAGGCCCCGGCCTCCCCGGCGCCTGATCGGCGAGCCGCTCGAGCTTCGTCCGATAGGCCTGCCAGTCGATCTCCGGCATGTTGTCGCCCTCCTTGCGGAGCCCGACCCGTCCGTCGATCAATTCGCGGACGATGTCCATGTGCCCGGCGTGGCGCGCCAGATCGGTGAGTGTGTGCACGGCGACCTGGTGCAGCGTCACCCGCTCCCGTCCCGTCCACCACGGCACCCGGCCGACGGCGTCAAGGGGCAGCGCCTCGAGGGTGGCGCGGGTGGTCTGCTGGGCGGCCCGCGCCAGCGCCCGGATGTCGTCGACCGTCTCGTCCGGCGTGCACCAGAAGTCGGCATTCAGCTCGGCACCCTCGTCGAACCAGGGCAGCGGCACCCCGCTGGGACGGTCGAAACAGTCGCCCAGGTAGCCGAGCTCGATCGAGGCCGCGTGCTTGAGGATCCCGAGCAGGTTGGCACCGGTCGCGGTGTGCGGCCAGCGCAGCGCGTGCTCGTCCAGCCCGTCGAGCTTCGACAGCATGCCGTCGCGCGCCTCGTCCAGGTACTTGCGCAGGGTTTCAGCCGGGGTGGGGATCAGGTTCATCCCACCAGCCTGCCAGTCAGCGGGGCTTGAGCAGCGGGAACAGGATCGTCTCGCGGATGCCGGCCCCCGACAACAGCATCATCAGCCGGTCGAGGCCCATGCCCAGACCGCCCATGGGTGGGGCGCCGAGTTCGAGGGCGGTCAGGAAGTCCTCGTCCAGTTGCATCGCCTCGACGTCACCGGCGGCCGCGGCAACCGACTGTGCGGTCAGCACGTCGCGTTGGATGACGGGGTCGATCAGTTCCGAGAAGCCGGTGCCGCACTCGAACCCACCGATGATCAGGTCCCAGGCCTCGACCAGCCGGGGATCGTCCCGGTGGGGTCGAGCCAGGGGCTGGGCGATGGCCGGGAAGTCGCAGACGAAGGTGGGCTGCACCAGGGTCGGCTCGACGAGGTCGCCGAACAACTCGAGCACGATCTTGCCCTCGGACAGGCCCGGCTTGAGCTCGACACCATGCTCGGCGGCGATGGCCTCGAGCTCCTCCCGGGGGGTGTCGAGGGTGACCTCGCGCCCGAGCCGCTCCGAGAGCCCGGGGTAGACGCCCACCCAACGCCACTCGGCACCCAGGTCGATCACCTCCCCCTCGGGAGTGGTCACCTCCAGGCTGCCCACCGCCTCCGCCGCGCGCCGGATCACGGTCTGCAGCACCTCGGCGATGGTGAACTGGTTGCCCCACGACTGGTAGGCCTCCAGCATCGTGAACTCGGGGCTGTGGCTGGAGTCGATGCCCTCGTTGCGGAAGATTCGTCCCAGTTCGAAGACCCGGTCTGCACCGCCCACCATGGCCCGCTTGAGGTACAACTCGAGCGCGATCCGCAGGGTCATCGGCAGGTCGAAGGCATTGAGGTGGGTGCGGAAGGGACGCGCCGTCGCGCCTCCGTGGATGAGCTGCAGGGTGGGGGTCTCGACCTCCATGAATCCCAGCTCCTCCAAGGTGGAGCGGATGGATCGGGTGACCGCGGCGCGGCGGCGCACCATCTCGCGGGCCTCAGGGCGCACCACCAGGTCGGCATGGCGCTGGCGCACCCGCGACTCCTCGCTCAGTTCCTTGTGCAGCGTGGGCAGCGGACGAAGGGCCTTCGACGCCATCCGCCACTCGGCTGCCATCACCGACAGTTCACCCCGCTTGGACGAGATCACCCGCCCCCGCACCCAGACGTGGTCGCCGAGGTCGACATCGGCCTTCCAGTCGGCCAGGGCCTGCTCACCCACCTCGGCCAACGAGAGCATCACCTGCAGACGTTCACCGTTGTCGGTCGGGGTGAAGCCGTCCTGCAGGGTGGCGAAGGCAAGCTTGCCGGTGTTGCGGATGAACACCACCCGTCCGCCGACGGAGACCTCGTCGTCGGTCTCCTCACCGGCCTGCAGGTGGCCCCACGTCTCGCGGACCTGGGACAGCGTGTGGCTGCGCACCAGGTCGACCGGGTAGGCCTGACCACCGGCGGCGAGGATGCGATCGCGCTTGTCGCGTCGCACCTGCATCTGCTCGTTGACCTCGGCAGCGGTGGGCTCCGGGGCGTCGGTGTGGGCCGTGGTCTGATCAGTCACGGAGGTCAGCCTACCGAGGGGCAGGCTGGACCCTGTACGGCCTCGACACGGGGGCGGTGGTTGGCTCGTGGTCGCCCTATCGTGGGGCCATGTCATACGGACACAGCTCCTCGGGTCAGCATCCCCACGCCCAGCAGCCGGGTGGCCAGAATCCCTACGGCCAGCAGCCGGGTGGCCAGAATCCCTACGGCCAGCAGCCGGGTGGCCAGAATCCCTACGGCCAGCAGCCGTGGGGACCGCCCGGTCAGCCATGGAACCAGCCCCCGCAGGGGCAACCGCAGCCGGGACATCAGGTGCCGCCTCAACCGGGCGCCCAGGGGCAGCCCCACCCCGCACCGGGGCAGCCGTGGCAGCAGCCCGGCCCGCACTGGGGCGCCCCCGGGCAAGGGCCAGGACCCCAAGGCCCGGGACCCCAAGCGGCGGGTCAGTGGGGCGCCGCGCCCGACCAACCGGTCCCCGCCACCCCGGTGCCCGAACCCGAACCTCGTCGGGCTGTCTTCCGGCACCGCGACCTCCCCGTCACCACGACGGACACGCTGCCCGGCCGCACCATCGACGAGGTGGTGGGCGAGGTGATCGGGGTGGTCACCCGCGCCCGCGACATGAGGGCCTCCGCCGATCTCTCGGCCGTGTTGACCACGACCCGCCAGGAAGCTGTCGACGCGTTGGTGGCGATGGCGATCGAGGCCCGCGCGGACGCCGTGGTGGGCCTGCGCTTCGACGGCGGCAAGGTCAACGACGGCACCTCCGAGGTGGCGGCCTACGGGACGGCGGTGCGATTGCAGCCGCTGCCCGACGAGCCGAACCCGTTCACCACGGCGGCGAACCCTCTTGAGGGGTCCGACCCGCTGCCCTCCGACGGCGTCGACCTCTAGTGCACCGGTCCAGACCCTGCAGTCGCCGCTCGGTCCAGAAATGGACCCAACCCGAGGCGCCGACGCCGATCTTGGTCGATCCGGCGATCGTGTGACCATTTCTGGACAGCCGGGCTCCTCGCCCGGCCGCACCCAGCAGTTGAACCCGAAATCCGCAGTTGACCCCGAACTCCTCACTGCCCGACCCGATCCGAAAGACTGGACCGGTCGGCCGACTGAAAGGACCCGCATGTCACAGACCGTCAAGGGCGTGATCGCCCGATCCAAGGGAGCACCCGTCGAACTGGTCGACATCGTCGTGCCCGACCCCGGGCCCGGTGAGGTGGTCGTGGCCATCAAGGCGTGCGGCGTCTGCCACACCGACCTGCACTACCGCGACGGCGGGATCAATGACGAGTTCCCCTTCCTGCTCGGCCATGAGGCCTCGGGCGTCGTCGAGTCGGTCGGCGACGGGGTGACCAGGGTGGCACCCGGTGACACCGTCGTGCTGAACTGGCGGGCCGTCTGCGGCCAGTGCCGCGCCTGTCGCCGCGGCAAGCCCTGGTACTGCTTCGCCACCCACAACGCCAGCCAGCGGATGACGCTGACCGATGGCAGCGAACTCACCCCAGCCCTGGGCATCGGAGCCTTCATCGAGAAGACGCTGGTCGCCGCCGGCCAGTGCACCAAGGTCGATCCCGAGGCCGACCCGGCCGCCGTCGGACTGCTCGGCTGCGGGGTGATGGCGGGCTTCGGCGCCGCGGTCAACACCGGTGGGGTGTCCCGCGGCGACTCGGTGGCCGTGATCGGCTGCGGCGGTGTCGGCAATGCCGCCATCCAGGGCTCCCGGATCGCCGGAGCGACCATGATCATCGCCATCGACGTGGACGACCGCAAGCTCGAAGGGGCCCGACGGTTCGGTGCCACCCACACCGTCAACAGCCGTGACCACGACCCGGTCGAGGCTGTCCGTGCCCTGACCGAGGGCAACGGCGTCGACGTGGTGGTCGAGGCGGTCGGTCGTCCGGAGACGTATCGACAGGCCTTCTACCTGCGCGACCTCGCCGGCACGGTCGTGCTGGTGGGTGTGCCCACCCCCGAGCAGATGGTGGAACTGCCCATGATCGACATCTTCGGACGAGGGGGTGCGCTCAAGTCGTCCTGGTACGGCGACTGCCTGCCCGAGCGCGACTTCCCCATGCTGGTCGACCTGTACCGGCAGGGACGCTTCGACCTGGACGGTTTCGTCTCGGAACGGATCCAGATCACCGAGATCGACGAGGCGTTCGAGAAGATGCACCGCGGCGAGGTCCTGCGATCGGTGGTGGAACTGTGAGCGCGCGCATCGACCACACCGTCACCTCCGGAACGTTCTCCCTCGACGGTGAGACCTTCGACGTCGACAACAACGTCTGGGTGCTCGGCGACGACCACGAGTGCGTCGTGATCGACGCCCCCCATGACGACGCGGCGATCGCCGAACTCGTCGCCGGACGCAAGGTGCTCGCCGTGCTGCTCACCCACGGTCACGACGACCACATCAGGGCCACCCGCGAACTCACCGAACGGGTGGGTGCCCCCGCGTGGCTGCACCCGGACGACAGGATGCTGTGGGACCTGGTCTTCCCCGACCTCGGCCCCGACGCCGAACTCGCCGACGGGCAGGTGATCCCGGTGGCCGGGGTGGAGGTGCAGGTGCTGCACACACCTGGCCACTCACCGGGGGCCTGCTGCTTCCACGTCCCGGCCCTCGGCGTCGTGTTCAGCGGTGACACCCTGTTCAGGGGTGGCCCGGGAGCGACCGGACGAAGCTGGTCGTCCTTCGAGACCATCGTCGGCTCGATCCAGCGTCGGTTGCTGGGCCTGCCGGCGTCCACGGTCGTCCACACGGGTCACGGCGAGTCGACCACCATCGCGGACGAGGCACCCCACGTGCAGGAGTGGATCGCCCGCGGGCACTGATCGGTTCGTCCTCCTCTGACCGGTTCGTCGGCCTTCTGGGCGGCCGGCCGCGTCAGGCCGGCTGCAGCCGGATGCCCTCCTGAGTCTGCACCAGACGGATGTCGGCAAGGCTGCCGATGATCGCGTCGGCCTCCGCCAGGCCTTCCGGGCCGGAGGTGGTCGTCAACCCGATCACGGGGCAACCGGCGGCTCGGGCCGCGGCCACCCCGCCCGGCGCGTCCTCGAAGACGAGGCACTCACGAGGGTCGAAGCCGAGGAGTTCGGCCCCACGCAGGAACGGGTCGGGGTGTGGCTTGCCGTGCTCGATGTCGTCCGCGGTGACGATGATGCCCGGACGGGGGAAGCCCGCCGCCGCGATCCGTGCCTCGAACAGGGGACGGGTGCACGAGGTCGCAATCGCTCGCCGGTCATCGGTGAGCGCGTCCAGCGCCTCCTGGGCACCGGGCAGGAGGGTGACTCCGTCCAGGTCGTCCAGCTCGATCTCGTTGATCCGCGCCACCGCCTCGTCGACGCGGTCGGCCCGTACCAGTCGCCGAGCGGTGGTCTCGGCGGGGATCCCGTGGGCGGAGGCGAGGTCATCGACGTCGAGGCCGAACTCAGCGGCCCAGATCCGCCACGACCGTTCCACCGCGGGGGTGGAGTCGATCAGGGTTCCGTCCATGTCGAAGATGACGGCCGAGAAGGTGCGGTCGGCGAGGGCGCCCAGTTCAGTCACCGTCCCAGCCTAGGGGCGCGGGTCACTCGACGCTCGAGCGTCGTCCGCGGCGAACGGTCGGCAGCAGTCGTCCCGGTGGCATGGCCGGCGCGGGGATCCGTGCGGTGCCGCCGGGATGGGGTCGGTACCCCTCCACGGCGCCGAACCGCTCGGACCCCTCGTTCCACTCGCGCGCGAACTGCTCGATCTCGTCGTGACTACGACCGAGGAAGTTCCACCACATGATCACCTCTTCCTCGAACGGCACGCCACCGAGCAGCATCACCCGCGCCGGCTGATCGCCGGTGCGGAGCGAGACGGTGGACGGGCCCGCGTCGCGGTGCAGCAGTTGGCCGTGGCCGACCGGTTCATGGTCGACCTCGACGGTGCCGCCGTCGACCAGGAACCCGTGCTCGAACTCGGGTTCGAGGTCCAGTCGGATGGCACAGTGCGAGGGCAGGTCGAGTTCGGCTCCCAGCAAGGGGGACCAGGTCGTGACCGGCGACGAGCCCACCCCGGGCAACGTGCCCGTCAGCACCCGCGCCGCAGCTCCGGAGTCGAGGTCGACCCGCTCGCAGGCGTGGTTCTGGAAGGCGCGGGGGCGGTGCCTCGCCGACTCGGGCAGGGCCACCCACAGTTGCACCCCGTGCAGCAGGGCGTCCGGGTCGGTGCTCACCTCGGAATGACAGATGCCCGAGCCCGCCGTCATCAGGTTCACCTCGCCCGGGCGTACCTTGGCCACCGTTCCGAGGGCGTCGCGGTGCTCGATCTCACCCGAGAACAGCCAGCTCACCGTCTGCAGGCCGGTGTGTGGGTGGGGAGCCACGTCCATGGCGGTCCGCTCGGGCCCGTAGTGGTCAGCGAAACACCAGGCGCCGATGAAGGCGCGGCCCTTCGAGGGGAGGGTCCGACGCACGGTCATGGACCGGTAGCCGCCCAGCGGCACCGAACGGGGGGCGATCAGCTGGCTCATGCCTCGATTGTGCCGGAGTGCGGTGACCCCGGGGCCGACGCGTCGCTGTCCAGAATTGGCCCCGGGATGCGCCCAGGGCGCGTGGGTGGCGCTCCGGCGGGACCTTGGGTCCATTTCTGGACCGCGCGTCCTCGGCACCCTCGGCTGGCCGCCCGTCGGGTTCGTCCGCCGACAAGGTCCAGACCAAAGTAGGGGTTTCCACCCTTGAATGAGTGAGCACTCACTCACTAATGTTCTGCGGGTGACACCGCGCGCCAAGCCCCTTCCCGCCGAGGAACGTCGGACAGCCATCGTCGAGGTGGCCCGTCCCCTGTTCATGGAGCAGGGGGCACAACTCACCACGAGGCAGGTCGCCGAGGCTGCGGGCATCGCCGAGGGCACGCTGTTCCGGGTCTTCCCGACCAAGCATGAGTTGATGTGCGCGGTCATCGACGACGTCGTCGATCCCACGCGGGTGATCAGCGCCATCGGTGCCCTCCACCCCTCGAGCCTGGCCGAGGCCGTGCACGACGTCCTGGGGGTGCTGAACGAGAACGTCCGCACCACCAGCGCCTTCTTCGCGGCCCTCCACTCCAGCGCCGGTGAGACGCCTGCCCCGCCCCGACACCTCCCTCCCCCGCAGAACGCCCACTGGGCGCGCATCAGCCGGGTCACGGGGGCCATCGCCTCCCTGCTCAGCCCCTTCGCGGACGACCTGACGGTCTCCACCTCGAAGGCAGCAGGTCTCGTCCACACCATGGCCCTCGCGACCATGCATCCCTTCCTCTCGGTCTCACGCTTCGAAGACATCGACGAGGTCACCGAACTGATGCTGCACGGGTTCGCCCGACCCGACACAGGCCGACCCGAGGCAGCCCGGCCCGATCGACAGGAGATCTGATGTTGGTCCATCTCGTGAACCGCTACGTCAAGCCCTACTGGGGCTTGATCGGGGCGGTTGCCGTGCTGCAACTGGTGGCGGTCGCCGCCTCGCTGTGGCTGCCCACCCTGAACGCCGAGATCATCGACGTCGGGGTGCTCAAGCAGGACATTCCCTACATCTGGCGCCACGGAGGCTTCATGCTCGGCGTCAGCGCGCTGCAGGTGCTCGCCCAGGTGGCGGCGGTCTACCTGGGCGCGACCGTCGCCATGAACGTGGGACGAGACCTGCGCGACGACATCTTCCACCAGGTGGTCGGCTACAGCGCACGCGAGGTGAACCACTTCGGGGCGGCCTCGCTGATCACCCGCAACACCAACGACGTGCAGCAGGTGCAGCAACTGGTGCTGATGACCCTGATCATGATGATCGGCGCCCCCTTCACGATGGTCTTCGGAGTGTTCATGGCCCTGCGCGAGGACACCCAGCTCAGCTGGGTGATCCTGGGCGCGGTCCTGGTGCTCGGCATCGGTCTCGGGGTGCTGCTGTGGCGGGCCTTCCCCCTGTTCGGCAAAGTCCAGACCCGGATCGACACCATGAACCGGGTGCTGCGTGAGCAGATCACCGGCATCCGGGTGGTGCGGGCCTTCGTCCGCGAACCCCACGAGGCCAAGCGGTTCGACGACGCCAACGAGAGCCTGGTCGACGTGCAGATGAAGGTCGGCCAGTTGATGGTCGCGTTGTTCCCGCTGGTGATGTTCGTGATGAACGCCAGCAACATCGCGGTGATGTGGTTCGGGGCCCAGCGCATCGACTCCGGTGACCATCAGGTCGGCCAGCTCACCGCCTTCATCACCTACCTGATGCAGATCCTGATGAGCGTGATGATGGCGACGATGATGATCTTCATGGCCCCCCGCGCAGCGGTCTCGGCCACCCGCATCACCGAGGTGCTCGACACGGAATCGTCCGTCGTTCCCCCGACCAACGGCGTCCACGTACCCGCGGGCCCGGTCACCATCGACTTCGACCATGTGGAGTTCACCTACCCGGGTGCCGAGGCGCCCGTGCTTCGCGACCTCACCTTCCAGATCCGCCCTCGCGAGACGACTGCGGTGATCGGCTCGACGGGTTCGGGCAAGACGACGCTGACCAACCTGATCCCGCGGCTGTTCGACGCCACGGGCGGGGCGGTGCGCGTCAACGGGGTCGACGTGCGCGAGCTCGAGCCGGACGCCCTGTGGGCCGAGCTGGGCCTGGTGCCCCAGCGTCCCTACCTGTTCTCCGGGACAGTGCGCACGAACCTGCAGCACGGCTCACCCGACGCCACAGAGGACCAGATGTGGGCAGCCCTCGAGACGGCGCAGGCAGCCGACTTCGTCCGCGCCATGGACGGTGGCCTGGACGCGCACATCTCCCAGGGAGGCACCAACGTCTCCGGCGGTCAGCGGCAGCGCCTCTCGATCGCCCGCGCCCTGGTGAAACGTCCGGCGATCTACATCTTCGACGACTCGTTCTCGGCGCTCGACGTGGCCACCGACTCCCGGCTGCGGGCGGCGTTGGCGCGGGAGGTCACGGATGCGGGCCTGCTGATCGTGGCCCAGCGGGTCTCCACGATCCGGCACGCCGACCAGATCGTCGTGCTGGACGAGGGTCGCATCGTCGGCATCGGCCGCCACGACGACCTCGTCCAGACCTGTGGGACCTATGCAGAGATCGTCGATTCGCAGCTGAGCGCCGAGGAGGCCGCCGCATGAGCGATTCCCAGAAGACACCCGCCGCCAACCAGCGCTCGGAGATCGCCGAGACCGCCCGCAAGGCCGGCGCCCAGGGCCACGGCCCCGGCATCGGACGGGTCAACGAGAAGGCGGTGGCCTTCGGGCCGTCGCTGAAGCGCCTGCTGGGGCGCTTCGGTGAGCACAAGCCGGCCGCCGCACTGGTGGTGGTGATGGCCATGCTCGGCGTGGCGTTCAACGTCGTCGGACCGAAGATCCTCGGACGCGCCACCGACTACATCGTCGCTGGTGTGGTGGGCAAGCAGTTCCCGGCCGGCATCTCCAAGGAGGCCCTGCTCGAGCAGTTGCGGGTCGCCGGGCAGGCAGATCTCGCCGACCTGATCAGCAAGCTGCCGTTGGTTCCCGGGCTCGGCATCAACACCGACAAGCTGTTGCAGATCCTGGGCATCGCGCTCGGGCTGTACGTGGTCTCGGCGCTGCTGATGGTCGGCCAAGGATGGATCCTCAACCACATCGTGAACCGGGGCATCTACCAGCTGCGTCGCGACGTCTCGGAGAAGCTCGACAGCCTGCCACTGTCGTACTTCGACTCGCAGCCGCGCGGCGAGCTGCTGAGCCGGGTCACCAATGACATCGACAACGTGGCCACCACCCTGCAACAGACCGTCCAGCAGCTGCTCAACTCCGTGTTGATGGTGATCGGCGTGCTGGTGATGATGCTGTGGGTCGACCCGTGGCTGACCCTGATCACGGTGCTGATCATCCCGGTGTCCGGCGTGATCGCCGGTGTGATCGGCAAGCGCTCGCAGGTGCAGTTCGCCGGCATGTGGAAGGCGACCGGTGAACTGAACCAGCACATCGAGGAGTCGTTCTCGGGGCACTCGCTGGTGAAGGTCTTCGGACGCCAGCGTGAGATCGAGCAGGAGTTCTCCCGGCGCAACACCGAACTGCGCCGGGCCTCATTCGGTGGTCAGTTCCTGAGCGGGATCATGATGCCCGTCATGTTCTTCGTGGGGAACCTCAACTACGTGGCGATCGCTGTCGTCGGGGGTCTGATGGTGGCCTCAGGACGACTGCCCCTGGGCGACGTGCAGGCCTTCATCCAGTACTCGCGGATGTTCACCCAGCCGATCACCCAGTTG
This sequence comes from Aestuariimicrobium kwangyangense DSM 21549, assembly GCF_000421525.1. Classification (GTDB taxonomy): domain Bacteria; phylum Actinomycetota; class Actinomycetes; order Propionibacteriales; family Propionibacteriaceae; genus Aestuariimicrobium; species Aestuariimicrobium kwangyangense. The sequence goes on from NZ_ATXE01000001.1 coordinate 28,232, forward strand.
GCCTCGATGGCCAACCTGCTGCAGTCGGGGGTCGCCTCGGCCGAGCGCGTCTTCGAGGTGCTGGACGCCGACGAGATCACCCCGGAGTCGCATGGGACGTTGCCGGTCACCCAGGGTGAGGTGGAGTTCGAGCACGTGCGCTTCTCGTACACCCCCGATCGTCCGCTGATCAGCGACCTGACCCTCTCGGTCGAGCCGGGGCAGACGGTCGCGATCGTCGGGCCCACCGGCGCGGGCAAGACCACGCTGGTCAACCTGCTGATGCGGTTCTACGAACTCGACGGCGGTCGGATCCTGCTCGACGGGGTCGACGTCGCCTCGGTGCCACGGTCGGCGCTGCGCTCGAAGCTGGGCATGGTGTTGCAGGACACGTGGCTGTTCGGCGGCACGATTCGCGAGAACATCCGCTACGGACGACCCGATGCCACCGATGCCGAGGTCGAGGCCGCGGCGCGCGCGACCTATGTCGAGCGGTTCGTCCACTCGCTGCCCGATGGCTACGAGACGGTCATCGACGACGAGGGGTCCAACATCTCGGCCGGTGAGAAGCAGTTGATCACCATCGCCCGCGCCTTCCTGGCCGACCCGGCGCTGTTGATCCTCGACGAGGCCACCTCGTCGGTCGACACCCGCACCGAGGTGCTGGTGCAGCAGGCGATGAATGCCCTGCGCACCGGTCGCACCTCGTTCGTGATCGCTCACCGCCTGTCGACCATTCGCGATGCCGACCTGATCCTGGTGATGGAGCACGGAGCCATCGTCGAGCAGGGATCGCACGAGGAACTGCTGACCTCGCGGGGTCACTACTACGAGCTCTACCAGAGCCAGTTCGCGGCGGCCGGTGTGGTCGAGGGCGAGGAGGTCGGTTCCTCCCCCGCTGTGGGACGCAGCTGATCGGCTGTGGCCGCCGAGGGGAACTTGACCGGCCCCTGGTCCAGAAATGGCCCCGATTCGCGCTCGTGTCCCCGAATCCGGGGATGCGGCGCGAGTCGGGGCCATTTCTGGACCGCAGGGGTCAGGAGTCGAACGGCATCGATCCGAGCGGGACCGCGGCCGGGCGCTCACAGCTGCTCTGGATGGTGACCACCCGGTCGGCATGGGCGCTCGCGAGGATGGAGTCCATCACCTCGAAGACATGTCGCCCCAGATCCGCACCCTGCCGCGGCTCACGGCCGTGCTCGATGGCGCTGACCAGGTCGGACGCCCCGTAGCCCCGGCCGGCGTCGACGAATCCGGCCCGGTCGGCCACCTCGACCCATCCCGTTGAGGGGTGCGTGAACAGCCGGGGCGATCCTCCGAACCCATTGGGATCGGGCACCTGCAAGGAACCCTCCTCACCGTGCACCTCCAGATGCGGAAGGGTGCTGGCTGTCATGTCGAAGCTGGTGATCACCGTGGTCAGGGCCCCGTTCGCGTGCCTCAGCAGCGCCTGCACGTGAGTGTCGACCTCGACCTGGATCGTCTCGCCCTCACGGGGGGCGTTGTCGGGGACCAAGCGCTCTCCCCTCGTCCGCGAGGCCATGCCGACCACCGCCTCGACAGGGCCGAGCATGGTGACCAGGGCGGTCAGGTAGTAGACGCCCATGTCGAGCATCGGACCACCACCCGCCGCATAGTAGAAGGCCGGGTTGGGATGCCAGGCCTCGTGACCGGGGCATCCGAAGGCGGCGATGGCGCTGACGGGGCGTCCGATCTCACCGGCGTCGATGATGGCTCGCGCCGTCTGCACCCCGGTACCCAGCACGGTGTCGGGGGCGACCCCCAGCCGGGTTCCGGCCTCCCGAGCAGCGCTCAGCATGGCCGTGGCCTCGTCCGGGGTGAGGGCGAACGGCTTCTCCTGGTAGACGTGCTTGCCAGCCCGCAGCAGTTCGATGGTGGTCGGCGCGTGAGCGGCGGGGGTGGTCAGGTTGAGCACGACCTCCACCTGGGGATCGGCCACCAGTTGCTCGGGGGTGAGCGCCCGCACGCCCTGTCGGTCGGCGACGGCCTGGGCCACGTCGGGCCGCAGATCGGCCACGGCGACCAGTTCGAGGTTGCGCAGCGCGGGCAGTTGGGCGAGGTACTGACCCGAGATGTTCCCGAGGCCGAGGATCGCGAGCCTCATCGGGCAGCCCACAGCATTCCGCGCCTGACCAGCAGGTTCACGTGCTCGTTGGCCAATACCTCCGGGTCATGACCTGGAGTCGCCACGAAGATGCGGCCCTGGCCCCACTGGCGCGTCCACACCGCCGGCGAGGTGACCGGACGATGCCAGGGGTCGTCGTCCGTCGACGCCTGGGTCGTGGTGGCCAGCACGTCGAGGTAGGTGTCGGTGAGCATCCAGTACTGCTCGGTGTCGAGTTCGAAACTGGGCACGCCCCGGGTGATCGGGTGGTCGAGAGGCAGCACGTCGATGGTGTGGGGGTTGGACGAGGCCGGGTGACTCGCGAACTGGGCACCGATCAGGTGGAGGTACTCCGAGGCGTTGCGGAACGAGTCACAGATGCCGCCATGCCAGCCCGCCAGGCCTGTTCCGGCCTTTACCGCGCGCCGAAGTCCCATCACCTCGTCGTGCTCGATGGTGCCCATGGTGACGCACTGCACGACCAGGTCGACCGACGCCATCAGGTCGGCGTCGGCGTAGGCGGACGTGGAGTCGTGCACCAGCACCTCGAAGTTGTGCTGCTCGAGATGGGGAACGAACAGGTCGGTGGCGGCGACGGGATGGTGCCCGTCCCACCCTCCTCGCACGATGAGGGCGCGGCGTCTGGTGGTCGGGTCGAATTCGGGAAGGACGTCAGTGTTCACCCCTCGACCCCATCACGGACCGGGGGCACCCGAGGCCGAGTCCACGAATGGACTCAGGCGATCGCTCGCGAACTGGCGCCGACGACACGGCGGCGGGTGTGTCGGACGGCCACCAGCAGGATGACCAGGCCCAGCACCGCCAGCAGCCCGCAGCCCAGGAAGACCGTTCGGTAGCCCCTGAGCCCGCCGGCGGCGACGGCGATCAGGCCTCCACTGACGATGGTCCCGATCCTGCGGGTGTTGGTCATCAGGCCAGCGGCGAGGCCGGGCGAAGGGATCATCTGCTGGAACAAGGTGATGCCGACCCCACTCATGGTGGCGACTCCCCAGGCATTGAGCACCTGCGAGCCGAGCAGCACCACGGGACCTTGGGCGAGCGCCATCAGGGGGTAGTAGGCGATGCTGGCGATCGCTCCGCTGACCAGCAGGCCGAGGCTTGACCAGCGCGCGGTGAGTCGTCCGAGCCACAGCAGGGCGGGCACCTCGAGTGCCGCCGCCAGCCCCAGGGCAAGTCCGGCCCACCACAGGGACAGGCCGAGCGAGTCGACCACGTGCAGGTTCATCACCGAGATGCCCGCGGCGTTGGCCGCCTGCATCAGCACGAAGGCGACCATGATCAGCGCGACGATCAGGCGGGGCAGGTCGAGGTGGTCGTCGGGGGCCTTCGCGGGACTGGCCGACCGGGCGTGCTCGCGCATCAGCAGCACGGTGGTCGCGAGGTTGCCGACCGCGACCAGGGCAAGGGCCCACAGGATGGCGTCATTCCCGAATCCGCTGATCAGGAACGTGGCCACGGGAGGCCCGATGATCCAGGCCAACGACACCATCGTGCGGGTGTGGACGATGCTCCGCGCCGGTGTGCCGGCCGCCCGCAGGTGCCCGTAGAGCATCGACATCCCCGTGCCTGCCGGCCCTCCGAGCACCACCAGCGCTGCGACGACGACCGGCAGGCTGGTCGTCGAGGCCAGGACCGCCACCAGCGCCAGCGTGCACAGCACCGCAGCGATCAGGAACCGCGGGTACTGGCGCGTCCGATCGGCCCAGGCCGGCAGCACGATGGCAGCGACGAAGCCGCCCGCGTTGGAGATCGCCAGGACCGTCCCCATCTGGGTGGGGGTCATGTCGAGCAGCGCCACCAGGATGAAGGCCAGCGCGGGCGTCAGGAAGGCGAAGTGGAGCCCCCACAGTCCGGCAGCGGCGGAGGACAGGGCTCGACTGGGTTGGCTCACTGGGGCAACGCTAGGGGCAGCCGCACCGCTGGGGGAGGGCGCACCAGTACCCCCTTCGCCGTGACCGGGTTGGCTCGTCCAGAAATGGCCCCGAACGGGGCTTCGGCCGCAGTTGTGGCGGGGACGCTGCCGGTGGGGTCCACTTCTGGACCGTGGCCCCCAAGCATCGGAAGGGCATCGGGGTCCCACCAGTGCCTCCCTGCTCGAGGACGCCAGCCCTCACCATGGAAGAGACATCACAGGAAAGGTCACACCATGGATCAGGTCAGACTCGGCAACTCAGGCCTTCGCGTCTCGCGGATCGCGCTGGGCTGCATGAGCTTCGGTGAGAAGCGCGGGTTCAACGAGTGGTCGCTCGACGAGGACGAGGCTGCACCCTTCTTCAGGCAAGCCGTCGACCTCGGCATCACCTTCTGGGACACGGCCAACGTGTACCAGTTGGGCAGTTCGGAGGAATTGGTCGGTCGGGCCATCAAGAAGTACACCCGCCGCGAGGACGTGGTGCTGGCCACCAAGGTCTTCTTCCCCATGCACGAGGGGCCGGGGGGCCGTGGGTTGAGCCGTCGGGCCATCATGGAGCAGATCGACGCCTCGCTGACAAGGCTGGGGACCGACTACGTCGACCTCTACCAGATCCACCGCTTCGACCCGGAGACGCCGGTCGAGGAGACCATGGAGGCGCTGCACGACCTCGTCCGCATGGGCAAGGTCCGCTACCTCGGCGCCTCCTCGATGTGGGCCTGGCAGTTCGCGACGATGCAGCACGCCGCCGACCTCAACGGCTGGACCAGGTTCATCTCGATGCAGAACCTGTACAACCTGATCCAGCGCGAGGAGGAGCGGGAGATGTTCGGACTGCTCGCCCACCAAGGAGTGGGTTCGATCCCTTGGAGCCCGCTGGCCAAGGGCCGGTTGGCTCGTCCGTATGGGGAACACGGGACGACCCGCGGTGAGGTCGACCCGGTGGCCAAGCGGTTCTTCGGCGACGGCAACGAGGCGATCATCCACGAGGTCGAGCGGATCGCTGCCGACCGTGGCGTGCCGATGGCGCAGGTGGCACTGGCGTGGGTGCTGAGGAACCCCGTCGTCACGGCGCCGATCGTGGGGGCCACCAAGCTGCACCACCTGGCGGACGCCGTCGCCGCCCTCGACCTGCAGCTCAGTGACGAGGAGGTGGCCGCCCTCGAGCAGCCCTACATCCCGCAACTGCCCCAAGGATTCTGATCGGGCCGGCGGACGCTGGTCGAGGGGCCGAGCGTCACCGGTAGCCTGAAGGAGCCATGACGATCCACAGCTCCCATCCCTTCCTCGGCCAGCAACGCGACGCGGGCCGCCAGTTGCGGGGACGACTGGGCGCACGGGTGTCCATCTGGACCGCCGGGCTGCTGCCGGGCACCAGTCATTCCCTGTCCGAGCAGGTTTCGGCCCCTGCCGACCAGTCCCTCGGTGTTCCCATGGACCAACGTGCTGCGGGGCTGACCGTCAGTTCCATGATGGTCGCGGCTGGGGACCCCTGGCGGGTCGTGGCGCTGCTCGACCCCGACGCCGCCTTCACCGACCGTCTGCAGAGCACCGGCAGCGCCGTGGTGAACCTGGTCGACTGGCCCGACCGTCACCTCGCCGACATCTTCGCGGGCCTCGCCCCCGCGCCCGGCGGCCCCTTCGCTGCGGCGGAGTTCGAGTCGACGCCCTGGGGGCCACACCTGCAGAGCTCGGCGACGTGGGCCGGACTGGAGCTCGAGTCGTCCGTCGAGGTGGGCTGGTCGCTGCAGGTGACCTGCATCGCCGCCCAGATCTCGCTGGGGGACGACGCCGAGCCCCTCCATCACGTGCGCGGCCACTACGTCAACGGGTTCGGACGCGGCGCCTCGCACTGACCTTTGCCCGGCTGATGGCCCGACGGACCATGCGGATCATGGCCGCAGGATCGGCCAGCATCGCCCAGGTGATGTTGAGGACCGTCCACCCGGCCTCGACATAGAGGGCGTTCCGGCGCTCCCGGTCGCGCTCGAACGCCTCACGATTGCCATGCACCGCGTAGCCGTCGAACTCGAAGCCGAGACGCAGCCCGGGGAAGGCGACATCCAGGGCGACCCGGCCTGCGGAGAGGGCAACCCAGTGGTTCGCCACCCACCCCTTCACACCGCCCACCCTCAATTCGCGGTGAAGTCCCCGCTCACCCTGCGACCACGGGTTCGTCCTCGACGCCAGAACGACCGGACGACGGGCCGCATTGGCGTGTCGTCCGCAGTGGGCCCGCCATGCGTCGAAGAGGTCATCCAACTTGATGGCCCGTTCCCTCAGTGCCGTGTCGATGGCCTCACCGGAGTCATGAGCAGCGCGTTGGACGGCCGTCCACGCCGAGCGCGTGACCCGCAGGCCCTCACGAGTCACCACCTGCTCGTCCGGCACCACACTCCGCGAGAGCCGGAGCCACGCTGGACCATGGCGCTTGCGGCGGCTGTGCACCTGCACCCGGCCGACCTTCGCCATGGGCCAGAACGTCAACTGCGCTGCGGCCAGACCCGAGACGACCGCATCCGGGTCCCAGAGCCGGATGGCGGCGCACCTGACGCGCAGGTCGCAGGCCACCGCAGCAGGGGCGTAGATCCCCGGCAGCACTCTGGCGATGGCCCCTTCCTCCAGCAGCCGAGACAGCATCCGCCGTTGCCGCGGCAGACAGTCTCGCGAGGCGACGACGCCTTCGGTGGCGAACAGATGGTCGAGTTCGGTGCGGGAGTTCACCTGAGGGTTGTGCTCGAAAGCTGCCGCTCAGTCCCAGCGGCTGGGCGAGCTTGTGGACAACTGTCCAGAAGTGGTCCCGGCTGTGGACAGTTCGCCTGCTCCACGGCCCAGCGGGGCATTCGGGGCCACTTCTGGACAGGCCGAGTGCCTGAGGGGCGAAGCCGGACGAGCGCGCTCACTCCTCCCTGTCACCCAGAGAGCGGCGAGGAGACCGCGAGCCCTCACCGACCGCGGAGCACCTCCGCCTGAAGCGCGGGCCGACCCATGTCGGGGTCGAACGGGAACATCGGACGCTCGATGCGGTGGTGACCCAGCCGGATGAGGTCCTGGTCGACCCCCCCGGGGGTGAGCGCCATCATCCAGTCGGCCGCCATCGTGTACAACTCCGGCTCGAGATAGCCGATCTTGACCAGCACGATGTCCGCGTGGCGCGGGTCGAGCCCCAGCTCGGTGAAGTCACTCTCGTGGTGGTAGGGCTTGCGTCGTTCGGTGACGACGAAGTGCAGGGAGTCGACCTTGATCACCGCGATGGTGCCCGCCACCGGGTCTCCCTCGGTGATCGAGAACACCTCACCCGCCAGCGGGACGGGACCAGCGGTGGTGTCGTCCACGCCGGCGCCCACGTCGAGCGACACGTGTCCGCCGACGCCGGCCGCGACACAGGCTGCCACCGCGGCGGGGTCGAACATGGAGGCGTGGATCACCGTCAGCCCGGAGGTCCGCACGGGGTGGGCCAGCAACTGATGGGCCGTCCAGGTGACGTCACCCGAGCCGCCGGCGGTGGGGTTGTCGCCGGAGTCGGAGATGAAGTACGGACGAGCCGCACCCTCCGCCAACGCATGCTGAAGGCACATCTCGAGCGAGTCAGCGGGTGCGACGAACTGGAACTCCTCGTGCCGGTCCCAGATCATGGCGGCCACACGCTCTGCCTCGCGACGACACAGCTCAGCGTCGTCCCCATAGACCACGACAGCGGCCTGACAACGGGGTTCGTCAGCCCAGGCGTACCCGATCCAGTAGGACGCGTCGATCACCGCGTCCATCGCCTCGATCTTGGGCACTTCGTTGTAGATACTCGTGGCCGGCTCGAGCCGGGTCGAGGTCTTCTCGCCGGGCAGCAACACCGGGATCTGGACCCAGGCCTTGTAGGGGCGGCGGGCCTCGACATCCGACCCGAAGCGACCGTGGAGGCGATTGAGGAGCGACCGGACGAGGCGCTTGCGGGTGTTGGGTGCGTCCTCGTGGGGAGCCATCCGGTAGCAGGTGAGCATGTCGACCTGGGTGGCCAGCTGGCGCGAGACGTTCCCGTGCAGGTCCATGGAGGCGGCGATCAGGACCTCGTCGCCGACCACCTCGCGGATGCGGCCGATCAGGTCACCTTCGGCGTCCTCGAGACCCTCGACACTCATGGCCCCGTGGATGTCGTACCAGAGGGCATCGAGCTGCCCGGCGGCGCGAAGTCCCTCCACGATCTCGTCCGCCATGCGCTCGTAGGTCGCACGCACCACCGTTCCGCCCGGCAGTGACCGGCCACGCGCCACCGGGATCCACTCCGCCGCATCGCGGTAGGGGTGGCCAGGGGCCAGGAACGGATTGAGCCCGCTGAGCAGGTCCTCTCCGCGCCACATGGTGAACGCCTCATCACCCGAGCGATGGGCCGAGAAGGTGGAGGACTCGATGGAAATGCCTGCGATGGCGATGCGGGGCCTCTCGATCCCGCCCTGCTCACGCTCGATGGTGTCGGGAACCCAGATCTCACTCGCCAGTGCCATGCAGCGACTCTGTCAGTCGGCCATTCCAGGTGTCCAGAAATGGACCCGATCGCGCTCAGGGCCGACGATCAGTCGACCTCGCGGCCGTTGGGGGCCAATTCTGGACCGCCGGGCGACCACACCCTCACTGAACCAAGGTTCGCCGGAGGCGGCAATGCGCAGGATCACGGAAGGCGGCAATACGCAGGTTCGCCGAAGGCGGTGGTATGCAGGGTCACAGAAGCGGCAATCACACTTTCAGGCACGAGCGCCGAGGACGTCGGCTCACCTCAGCGGACGCGAGCGCACCCCGGCCGCACTCCCACCCGGGCTTCGCCGCACGGGAGCCACCTCCGCCGGACGCACCCCGAGACACAAACGGGCATGCTCCACCAGCTCGGGTGGCAGCCGGGCCACGAACTCCCCGATCACACGCATGCCCTGGTCGCCCGACTCCTCCAGCAACGAGACGATCTCGTCGGCAACCATGGCCGCCTGGGTCTGCGCGGGAACGTACAGCCACGCGCGACCCTGTTGCTCGCGCGTCAGCACTCCCTTCTTGGCCAGCCGGTCCATCACGGTCATGACCGTGGTGTAGGCGAGCTCACGGTGCGTCACCAGGGCTTCGTACACGGTGCGCACGCTGACCGGCTCATGGGCGTCCCACACGACCCGCATCACCTGGTGCTCAAGCTCTCCCAGCACAGCCACGCGACACCCTCCCTTCACCGATTCTCAAGTTACGACGCCTCGTAGTAGATTCGCGCCCATGGACGCACAGGTGCTTGCCCGCTGGCAGTTCGGGATCACAACGGTCTACCACTTCCTCTTCGTGCCGATCACGATCGCGCTGTCGATGCTGGTCGCCGTCCTGCAGACGATCTGGTACCGGACAGGGAACGAACGCTACCTGCGACTGACCAAGTTCTACGGCAAGTTGTTCCTGATCAATTTCGCGATCGGCGTGGTCACGGGCATCGTGCAGGAGTTCCAGTTCGGCATGAACTGGTCGGAGTACTCCCGTTTCGTGGGTGACGTCTTCGGCGCTCCGCTGGCGCTCGAGGCCTTGCTCGCCTTCTTCCTCGAGTCGACCTTCCTCGGGCTGTGGATCTTCGGCTGGGACCGCCTCCCCAAGAAGTTGCACCTCATGTCGATCTACGCGGCCGCCTTCGGCACCATGCTGTCGGCCGTGTTCATCCTTGCCGCCAACTCCTGGATGCAGAACCCCGTCGGCGCGACCTTCCGCAACGGGCGCGCCGAACTCACCGATTTCGGCGCCGTTCTGACCAACCCCGTCTTCCTGGCGACCTTCCCGCACCAGATCGCGGCCTCCTACATGGTGGCCGGGGCCCTCGTGGCCGGCATCGCCGGCTGGCACCTCGCCCGCCTGCACGGTGCCGCGGACGACCAGACCTCGGCCCACGGCGACGCCGCCACCTGGCGCTGGGCCGCGCGGTTCGGGGCCGTCGTCCTGCTCGCCGCCTCGATCGCCGTGATGGCCTCCGGGGACTTCCAGGGCAAGGTGATGACCCGGGTCCAGCCCATGAAGATGGCCGCGGCCGAGGCGCACTACAACACCGCCGACGGCTCCAACTTCTCGATCCTGAGCATCGGCAACCTCGAGGGCACCGAGGCCAGACACCTCATCCAGGTGCCCGGCCTGCTCGGCTACCTGGCCAACGGAACCTGGGCTTCCCAGGTCAGAGGCATCAACGACATCAATGCCGAATTCGCACAGTCGGGCTACCTGCAGGACGACGGCACCCAGACCGCGCTGCAGAAGGCCTACTCGGCCGAGTTGGCCAAGCAGGCCATCACCGACATCGGCCCCAACGTGCCCGTCGCCTACTGGACCTTCCGCATCATGATGGGCCTGGGCTTCGCCGGCATCGCCCTCGGCCTGTGGATCCTGTGGGCCACCCGCCGCGGGCGAACCCCTCGTCCGTCGAAACCGTGGATGCTGGCGATGGCCGTGCTGCCGTTCCTGCCGCTGTTCGCGAACTCGTTCGGCTGGATCTTCACCGAGATGGGACGCCAGCCCTGGCTCGTGGCCGGCGTCATGCCGACCGTGACCGGGGTCTCGCCCGGCGTGAGCGCCGGTGAGGTGCTGTTCTCGATGATCACCTACACGGTCGTCTACGGTGCCCTGGCCGTGCTCGAGGTGGGCCTGTTCATGAAGTACCTGAAGCTGGGCCTGCCGGACGTGGCCCCCGTCGAGGTCATCGAGGACGAGGACGCGCCCTTGTCCTTCGCCTACTGATCGGCCAGGAGAACTGATGTTCACTCTGCTTGAAACCGCCACCCATTCCGCGCTCACACCGGTCTGGTTCGTGCTCGTTGCCGTGTTGTGGGTCGGCTTCTTCTTCCTCGAGGGGTTCGACTTCGGTGTTGCCATGCTGCTGCCGATCCTGGGACGCACCGACAAGCGCAAGCGCGTCATGGTCAACACCATCGGCCCCACCTGGGACGGCAACGAGGTCTGGTTGCTGACCGCCGGCGGCGCGACCTTCGCCGCCTTCCCGGGCTGGTACGCCACCTTGTTCTCGGGCATCTACCTACCGCTGCTGCTGGTCCTGGTGGGACTGATCCTGCGCGGTGTCGCGTTCGAGTACCGCTCGAAGCGTCCCGAGATGAGCCACCGCAACCTGATGGACTGGATGGCCACCATCGGATCGTTCCTGCCCTCACTGGTGCTCGGGGTCGGCTTCGCGAACTTCGTCAAGGGCCTCGAGGTCGGTGGGAACCCGCCGCTGGTGACGACCGGCTTCTGGCAACTCTTCACCCCGTTCTCGTTGCTCGGCGGGGTGCTGTTCGTGGTGCTCTTCTGTGCCCACGGCGCCGTGTTCGTGGCCCTCAAGACCAAGGGTGAGGTGCACGACGACGCCCGCAAGCTCGCCATCGGACTCGCCTTCGCCGCCGCGGGGCTGTCGATGGTCTGGGCCGTCTGGATGAACGTCGTCCACGCGCCCACCCATCCTGCCGCCCACGCGATCACCTGGGTCCTCGGCCTGGTGGCGGCCCTCGCGGTTGCGGGGGCAGCGCTGCTGACCGCCCGTGGACGCGACGGATCGGCGTTCATCGCCACCTCGATCGGGGTCGTCGGCCTGATCGCCCCGATGTTCCTCAAGATGTACGGCAACCTCGGCTTCATCAGCAGCGGCGACCCGGGGCTCGACATGTGGTCGGCCTCGTCCTCTCCCTACACGCTGAAGATCATGACCATCGCGGCCGCGATCTTCGTGCCGATCGTGCTCGCCTACCAGGCCTGGTCGTACTGGGTCTTCCGCAAGCGGATCAGCGTGCAGAACCTGCCGGTGGAGGCTGCCGAGCCGGTCCCGGCAGCGACCGGGGCCTAGTCTGAGGCCGTGCCCGGACCCATCCACCCACGCCTGCTGCGACACGCCCGTGCGACCAGGAACTACCTGATCGCCGGCGTCGCGGTGGGCGTGGTCACGTCGGGGCTGATGATCGCCCAGGCCTGGTTGCTCGCCCACGCGGTGGTCGGCATCTTCACCACCCGTCAGGTGGCCCCCTACCTGGCCACGTTCGGAATGCTCGCGGGTGTCTTCCTCGGGCGAGCCCTGCTCGCCTGGCTCAACCAGGTGCTGGCGCATCGGGCGGCGGCCGAGGTGAAGTCGACGTTGCGCCGCGAGGTGCTGCGCGCACGACTGGCCAGACCCACGGCGGACCAGGCCTCGTCCGCCACCTTGGTGCACGTCGTCACCGACGGTCTCGATGCCCTCGACGGGTACTTCTCGAAGTACCTGCCGCAGCTGGCGCTGGCGGCGGTCGTCCCTGCCGTGGTCGGAGCCGCCATCCTGTGGGCCGACTGGGAGTCGGCCCTGATCATCGCGGTGACGCTCCCGCTGATTCCGGTGTTCATGTCGCTGATCGGCTGGACGACCCAGCAGGCGGTGGCGCGCAGGTTCCGGGTGGCCGACCGGCTCGCCAACCACTTCGCCGATCTGATCGAGGGGCTGCCGACTCTGCAGGCGTTCGGGCGTGCCCGCGCCCAGGCCAGGGGTGTCGAGCTCGGCGAGGAGGCGAATCGGCGCGAGACGATGCGCACCCTGTCGGTGTCGTTCCTGTCGGCCTTCGCGCTGGAATTGCTGGCGAACCTGTCGGTGGCCGTCGTGGCCGTGACCGTGGGGTTCCGGCTGGTCGGAGGGCATGTCGGTTTCGAGACAGCCCTGTTCGTGCTGGTGCTGGCCCCGGAGGCCTTCCTGCCCGTCCGACAGGTGGGGGTGCACTTCCACGACTCCGCTGATGGGGTTGCCGCAGCGGACGAAGCCTTCGCCATCATCGATGCAGGAGCGGTGGCGCCCACCCGGCCCCGCTTGCCTGCCCCCGATCTCGCCTCGTCGACTCTTCGGGTGCGCGAGGCCGGATACACCTACCCCGGGAGCGCCGAGCCGGCGTTGGACCCGGTCTCGTTCGAGGTCACGCCGGGATCGATCATCGCGTTGCGGGCCCGATCGGGTGGCGGCAAGACCACGCTGCTGCGACTGCTGCTGGGATTCGAGGCGCCCACCACCGGTGAGGTCTCGGTTGACGGGGTGGCGGTCACCGACCTGGACCGCGGCGACTGGTTGAGGCAGATCGCCTTCGTACCCCAGAACCCCGGGATGGTGGTCGGCAGCATTGCCGACAACGTGCGCCTGGGAGCGCCCGATGCCTCCGGCGACCAGGTCGTCGAGGCGCTGACCGCCGTGGCCGCTGACTTCGACCCCTACAGGTCCGTGGGTGACGACGGCGAGGGTCTCTCCGCCGGCGAGCGGCGCCGGGTGGCCCTGGCCAGGGCGCTGGTGCGGGTGCGGCACGGGCATGCCCGCCTGCTCGTGCTGGACGAGCCCACGGCCGGTCTCGACGCCGACACCGAGGCCACCGTCATCTCCGCGGTCGCGGCCTCGGGTGCCGCCGTCGTGCTGGTGTCGCACCGCGAGGCCGTGATCGCGCTCGCCGACCGGGTGGTCGAACTGGCTCCCGCTGTGGTCCCCGGGCTGGCGGCAACGGAGGGGGTCCGATGACCCGGCGGTCCAGAATTGACCCCCAGCGCTCGCCGGGCACCCGGTTGGCGCACCAGTTCGCCAGTCGCGTCCACTTCTGGACACACCCCAGCGTTGAGGGGCGCCGATGACCCTGCAGACCCGCACCGGTGAGGCCGTCACCGCCCCGACGCGGACCACCTCAGGGGGCATGGCTCGCGCCCGGTCGACCCGTGGGACCAGCACGGTGGCCCTCTGGCGAGAGGTGATGGCCGCGGTCCGACACGGACACTGGCGGCTGCTGGCAGCCATCCTGTTGGCCGGAGCGGCATCCGGGGCGTCGGTGTCGCTGATGGGGGTCAGCGGTTGGCTGATCTCGCGAGCCGCCGAGGCACCACCCGTGCTCTACCTGCAGGCGGCAGCGGTCGGGGTGCGCTTCTTCGGCATCAGCCGGGGCTTCTTCCGCTACCTCGAACGGTTGGTCGGCCACGACCTGGCGTTGCGCATGCAGGCCGCCCTCAGGCTCGATGCCTACAACCATCTGGCCCGCACCACCCTGATCGGACGCCGCCGGGGCGACCTGCTCAGTCGCGTCATCTCCGACGTGTCGGCCATCCAGGACCTCGTGGTGCGTGTCGTCGTCCCCTTCTGCTCCGCCTCCCTGGTCGTCGTGGGCACGACCGTGATGCTGGCCCGGTTCTCCCTCGGCTCCGCCCTGGTGCTGTTGGCCAGCTGTCTGGTCGCCGGGGTGCTGCTGCCCTGGCTGACCCAGCGTGCCGGGCTGCGCCATGACAGCGCAGCGGTGCCCACCCGCGGGGCCCTGGCATCCGAGGTGCACGAACTCGCCCGGGCCGGGCAGGACCTGGTCGCGAACGGGGCGGCGGACGACCGGATCTCCCGGGCCCTCGCCCTCGACTCCGAACTGCGACGGATCGAGTCGCGGGCTGCTTGGCTGCGGGGGATCGCCACCGGCGGCCAGATCATCGCCTCAGGGATCGCAGTCGTCGCCGCCCTGTGGATCGGCGGTACCGCAGTCGCTGAGGGCACCATGGGCCCGCGACTGCTCGCGGTGGTGGCGCTCACCCCGCTGGCCATGCACGAGGTGCTCGCCACCTTCACCCAGGCGGCCCAGACCTTCACCCGCAGCCAGACGGCGCTCAGCCGCCTGTCGCAGACCTTGGACGAACCCCCGGTGGGCTCCGGCGACGCCAGCCAGCAGGCGTCCGGCAGCCCCGGCCTGCGCGTGGTCGGACTCGACGCCGGCTGGCCCGGTCACCGTCCGGTCGTCCGCGGGCTCGACCTCACGGTGGGCGCCGGCGAGAGGGTGGCGCTGGTGGGCCGGTCCGGCATCGGCAAGACCACCGTCGCCGCCACGGTGATGGGCATGATCCCCGCGCAGGCGGGCCGGATCGAGACCGCCGGTCGCGTCGGCTACCTGGCACAGAACGCGCACATCTTCCGCACCAGCGTCGCCGAGAATGTGCGCATCGGCAGGCGGGACGCGACCGATGCCGAGATCATCGAAGCCCTCTCCCAGGCCGGTCTCGACCTGCCACCCGACCGGCTGATCGGCGAGGCAGGCACGACCCTGTCGGGCGGGGAGGCCAGACGGCTCGCCCTGGCCAGGGTGTTGGTCGGGGAGCGCGACCTGTGGATCCTCGACGAGCCGACCGAGCACCTCGACCACGAGACTGCACAAGCCCTGATGGACGACTTGTGGGCCGCAGCGGACGACAGCCCTGTGCTCGTGATCACCCACGACGCGGACGTGGTGGCCCGGTGCAGTCGGGTCGTCCGATTGGGGTGAGCAGCTCAGGCCTGACGCTCGTACCCCTCGGCATCGACGGCGTGGAGGAGGGGTTGACCCGTGACGGCGCGCACCGCCTCGTCGATGGCTCCGCGCCCCAGCAGTCCGAACTCCGTCCCCTGGGAACCGGCGATGTGGGGGGTCATGAACACGTTCGGGAGCTCCCACAGGGCTGAGTCAGCTGCCGGGGGTTCGGGCCACGTGACGTCGAGCACCGCGTCCAGGCGGCCGGTGCGCAATTCGGCCACCAACGCCTCTTCGTCGACCAGGGCACCGCGGGCGGTGTTGATGAAGTGGCTGCCGTCGGGCAGGGCGGCGAGCACCTCCGCCGAGATCATGCCCTCGGTCTGCGGCAGCCATGGCGCGTGCACGCTGAACACCTCGCTCCATTCCGCCAGTTCGACCAGGCTGTCGAACAGCCGCACCCCCAACCCGGCCGCCTCGTCGGCGCGCAAATAGGGATCGAAGAGCCCGATCTCGACCTCCAGGGGGCGCAGCTTATCGATCACCCCTCGTCCGATCCTGGAGGCGCCCACCAGACCCACGCGGCGGAACGGGACGCCGTCGGCTCCCCAGCTGCGGGCGTCGCCCGTGGACGAGCGCTCCTGCCGGAACCGCTCCCGCAGTTGGAAGGCGTTCTTCAGGCTGAGCACGACCATCGCTGCGGTGAAGTCGACGACGGGCAGGGCGTTGGTGTCCGACTGGCAGGAGGCGATGAAGCCCTCCCGCCGGTAGCACTCGGGGTCGAGGACCGCCCGAAGGCTGCCGGCCGAGTGCACCAGGGTGGTCAGCCCCGGCGCGGCCGAGGCCAGTTCTGGGGTGAGCCGGGCCGTGCCCCAGCCGGTGACCAGCACGCTGGCACCGGTCAGGTCGTCCGCGGTGAGCTCGCCCGCGTCGACCACCCGACGTACGTGGGCGACGGCCTCGAGTCGCTGCAGTTCACCTCGTCCGAAGAAGGGCTCGACGAGGGAGTCCTGGACGGCCAACACGACGACGGGTGCACTCATGGGTACCATTCTGGCCCATCGATCTACGTTGTGAAAGCGCTTTCCGCGAGCTGGCTCCCCTTCGCCACCACTGCCCCCATGCTCAGACGACGAGTGCTCAGACGACGAGCACCACGTGCAACTGTCGGGGACCGTGCACTCCCTCGACCCGGCTGAGTTCGATGTCACTGGTCGCCGAACCACCAGAGATCCAGGTGACCGGCCTCCCCTGCCTCACGGAGGCTTCGAGCACCGCCACCGCCTCCGGGATGTCGGAGACCACCGACCGCGCCGTCACCACGCAGACGTGACGGTCGGGAACCAGCGAGATGGCGCGGCGCCCCTGACCGGCCCCGTGGTCGAGGCAGATCGTCCCGGTCTCGGCGCCCGAGACCAGTGACCCGGTGACGACGGCGTCGATGGCATCAAGGTCGCGGGCCGACAGGTCTCCCGAGTCGACGACCACAGGCAGGTCGTCCCAGCCCTGCAACCAGCCGGCTGGCAGGTCGGCGGGGATGACCACCGACCCGGCGCCCATGCCGCGCAGTGCCGCCGCCACCGCGCGACCCACGTCGTCGGGCGACACCCGGGACAGGCTCGCGCCGTAGTCGAGGATGTTCTCCTCGAAGGTGTCCAGCACAGAATGCAGTGGCGTCGGCTGGGCGTAGGTCCAGTCGACCACGACCTCGTCACCGGCGGGAACGTCGCCCAGTGACCGCCGGACCCGGGCCAGGATCTCGTCGCGAGCACGTGACCCACTCATGGCCGCTCCCCCCGTTCGCGTTGCCGCCACCAGTCGCGGAAGGTCTGCTTCGCCGGTGCCGCCAGATCGCGGTCGCGCAGCCACAGCGAGGCAGGCCAGGGCAGCCTCGGGAGCCGACGGCGGCCCACCAGGCCCAGAGCTCGTCCGACGAGTTCGGACCCCCGTTGCACCAGACCCAACCGCCGGGACGAGGCCATCGTCGATGCCACCGCGGCGAAGGCGATCGACTCCGGGGTGGGGTGAGTGGCGGTCTTGTGCTCGACCACCTTGCCGCGCAGGTGGACGAGGATGTCAGAGATCGGGATGCGGACGGGGCAGACGTCGTTGCAGGCCCCGCACAGGGACGAGGCGAACGGCAGCGCGCGGTCGACCGGGGAGTCGAGACCACGCAGCTGGGGGGTCAGGATCGCCCCGATCGGCCCCGGATAGACAGAGCCGTAGGCGTGGCCCCCCACCCGCTCGTAGACCGGGCAGACGTTGAGGCAGGCAGAACACCGGATGCAGCGCAGGGCGGCCCGTCCGACCTCGTCGGCGAGCACGTTGGTGCGGCCGTTGTCGAGCAGCACCACATGTCTCTCCTGGGGCCCGTCCCCGCTGGTCACCCCCGTGATGAAAGAGGTGTAGGGGTTCATCCGCTCCCCGGTCGACGACCTCGGCAGCAGCCTCAGCATCACCTCGAGGTCGGCGAAGGTCGGCACGATCTTCTCAATGCCGACCACGGAGATGAGGGTCTCGGGCAGGGTCAGGCACATGCGTCCGTTGCCCTCGGACTCCACGATCACCAGCGTGCCGGTCTCGGCGACGATGAAGTTGCCGCCCGAGATGGCCACCTTCGCGCGCAGGAACTTCTCGCGCAGGTGCAGCCGGGCGGCTTCGGCGAGCACCGCCGGGTCGTCGGTGAGGTCGTCGGGTGCGGGACGGCCCCACTGCCCCATCTCGGCGCGGAAGATGTCACGGACCTCGGTGCGGTTGCGGTGGATGGCCGGCACCAGGATGTGGCTGGGCCGGTCATGACCCAACTGCACGATGAGCTCGGCCAGGTCGGTCTCCCAGGCTGCGACACCGGCGGCCTCGAGGGCCTCGTTGAGGTCGATCTCCTGGGTCACCATCGACTTGATCTTGATCACCTCGTCGGCCTGCTTGGCGCGCACCAGGTCGACCACGATCCGGTTGGCCTCGTCGGCATCGCGCGCCCAGTGAACCGTCACCCCGGCCTCGGTCATGGCCTGTTCGGCCTGCACCAGGTACTGGTCGAGGTTGCGCAGGGCCCGGTTCCTGATCTGCATGCCGGCGGTCCGCAGGTCGTCCCAGTTCGACACCTCGGACGCCCGGACCGCCCGCTTGGTTCGGATCGTTCGGGTGGCGTGGGTGAGGTTGGCGCGTTGGGTGGCGTTGGCGAGCCCGGCCGGGGCGGCCTCGGGGAAGGGCGGCATCCCCAGGAAGGCGGGCAGGTCGGGAGCGGGCGTGAGCCGGGTCATCGGGGGTCCTCGCGGGTCGAGGCGAGGATCTCGGCCAGATGGATGGGGGTGACCGGCGACTTCGACCGCGACAGAAGGCCTCCGATGTGCATCAGGCAGGAGTTGTCACCCGCCACCAGGTACTCCGCACCGGTCGAGACGGCGGAGCGGGCCTTGTCGGAGCCCATCGACACGGAGACGTCGGGGTTCTTCACCGAGAAGGTGCCCCCGAATCCACAGCACTGGTCGGCGTCGGGCAGGTCGACGAGGTCGATGCCGCCGACCTCCCTGAGCAGACGCTGGGGTCGGTCACCGACGCCGGCGACGCGGATCGAGTGGCAGGTGGGGTGGAAGGTGACCCGGTGCGGGAACCAGGCGCCGACGTCGGTGACCCCCAGCACGTCGACCAGGAACTCCGACAGCTCGAACACCCGCTGGTTGAGGGTTTCGGAGGCCCGCCGCAGACCCTCGTCCCCCACCTTCGAGGCGATCATCGGGTGCTGGTGGCGGGCGGACCCGACGCACGATCCCGACGGCCCGACCACGTAGTCGGCGCCCTCGAAGGCGCGGACGAAGGTGCGCACCACAGGTTCCGCCTGGGCGATGTAACCGGTGTTGGTGAGCATCTGCCCGCAGCAGGTCTGCGCCTCGGGAAAGGTGACGGTGCAGCCCAGTCGCTCGAGCAGGCGGACGGTCGCGATGGCCGTTCCCGGGAACATCGTGTCGTTGATGCAGGTCGCGAAGAGCGCCACCGACGGTCGACTCGTCATGGGAACCTCCTGTGGCCACCCTGCCAGATGTGCCCGGTTTGCTCCCAATGGAGGAAGGGCAGACCCCGGAGGGGGTTCACACTGCGCGTGGGACGACACCGCACCGGCGCCTCACCCTACGCACGCGGGCGTCGAGGACGCCACATGCGAAACATGCGTTGGTCGAACCACGTCGGCCCACAACTGACCTCGACACCGTCGTGGACGAACCCCTGCCGCAGGTAGAAGGCCTCCGCCCGTGGGTTCTTCCACATGCACCACAGGTAGGCCTCCTGCTCGGGAGGCAGGGCGGTCCGCAGCAGGTCCTGGGCCAGACCCGAGCCCTGTGCGTCGGGCGTCAGGTAGAGCTGGGCCAGCTCACGCTGGACGGGAGGTTCGGGCAGTCCGAGATCACGCTCCCACTGCGCCGGAGCGGCCGCGATCGTGCAGATCCCCAGTACGCGGCCGGCCTCGTCGGTCGCCATCCAATGGGCGTGGGAGTCGACGTCGGCGATGTCGCGGGCGTAGTCAGCGACCAGCTCGTCGAACCTCTCCAGCCGGCGGTCGAAGAACTCCTGTGGCATGAAGTGGGCGTAGGCCGCCGCCATCGACTGTTCACGACAGCGCGCATACGATTCGGCGTCGCCGGGGGTGGCCCGGCGGATGCGGACCGTCCTGTCGGGGGGCACTGGCTCAGACCTGCAACCGCGGGTCGGCCGCCTCGAGCCGCTCGCCGGTCTCGAACCAGCCCGCCGGCCGGCGATTCACGACCGGTGCCTGCCGACCGTTGGCGGGGGCCACCCACTGCACGGCATTGGCGATCACCCGCCGCACGTCGGGATGGAAATAGGTGGGGTACTCCTGGTCACCGGGACGGAAGTAGAACACGCGGCCGCGGCCTCGGGTCCACGTGGCGCCCGAGCGAATCACCTCACCGCCACTGAAGGACGACACGAAGATCAGCTGGTCGGGGGCGGGAATGTCGAAGGGTTCCCCGTACATCTCCTCGGAGTCGATCACGATCGGGTGCGGGACGCCCTGGGCGATGGGGTGGGAGGGGTCGACGGTCCAGACCAGCTCACGGTCGTCCGACCCGCGCCAGTCGAGGTTGCACGAGGTTCCCATCAGCTGGATGAACGGCTTGGAGTGGTGGCCCGAGTGCAGCACGATCAGGCCGAGGCCCGACTGGACGGCCCGCTGGACGCGGGTGGCGGTCTCGTCCGAGACCTCGTCGTGGCGGGCGTGACCCCACCACAGCAGCACGTCGGCGCTCGCCAGCAATTCATCGGTGATGCCCTGGGAGTCGTCCTGGAGCACCCGGGTCTCGACCTCCGCGCCCTCGCCGAGGTGGGTGCGGATGCCTTCGGCGATGGCGGTGTGCATGCCGTCGGGGTAGATCTCGCGGACTGGCTCGTCGTGGTTCTCGTGGAAGTTCTCTCCCCACACGACGACGCGGATCGGCTGGCTCATGTGACTCCTGCTCGGGTGATGCTCGGTCTGGTCTGCGTCGCAAGCCTAGGGGTGCTGGCGGTGGCGACGACCCGGGGTTGCCCGGTGGACGCCTGACTGGGTCGATGGCCCGCACCGCGCGATCGGGGAAGAGGTCCAGAAATGGCCGCCAGTGGTGGAGCCGGCCCGATTCGCGTGGCCATGGCCGCAGCCCAGGCCATTTCTGGACCACCGGGGCCTGCACGAACCAACCCCTGACGGTTCGGCCCGGGCCTGATTGACTGGAAGCATGCTTGTCGCCTTCTCCGTCGCCCCCTCGGGCCGCCCCTCAGACGCCACCCTTCGCGAAGGCCAGCCCCGCGACGACCAGACCCGCGACGATGCCTCCGTCCATGACGCCGTGGCGGCGGCGGTCAGCGTCGTGCGCGCCTCGGGACTGCCTCACCGCACCGACTCGATGTTCACCACGATCGAGGGCGAGTGGGACGAGTGCATGGCCGTGGTGAAGCAGTGCGTCGACGCCGTACAGCCCTTCGGGTCACGGGTGGCCCTGGTGCTCAAGGCCGACATCCGCCCCGGCTACACCGGCGAGCTGACGGGCAAGCTCGAGCGTCTGGAGCAGGCCATCGCCGATCGGGGATGACGGCCACCACCCCAGCGGACGACGAACGGGGCGCCCACCTGCTGGTGGGCGCCCCGTTACTGTCGACGGGTCGGTCGGCTCAGCCGATGCCGAGCTTGGCGGTGCAGGCGGGCCATGCACCCCAGCCCTGGCTGGCCTGGACCTTGGTGGCCACGGCGATCTGGGCCTCACGGCTGGCCAGGTCAGCGCGGGAGGCGTAGGCGCCACCCCCGTAGGCGAGCCAGGTCGACGAGGTGAACTGCAGGCCACCGTAGAAGCCGTTGCCGGTGTTGATGTGCCAGTTGCCGCCGGCCTCGCACTGCGCCAGGCGGTCCCAGACGCTACCCGAGGGCACCGAGCTGGCGGCCTTCTTCGTCGTGGTCGCCGGTGAGCTGGTCGTCCGCGAGGTGGTGGATGCAGGGGCGGGGGCCGGGGCCTTGGTCCCGACCTTGACGATCTGGTTCAGGGGCTTGACGACCTTCTGGTCGTTCAGCTGGTCGGCGAACTGCTTGCCATCGCTGGTCCAGCGGGTGCGCCAGTTGGTGATCGATCCGTCCTTGCCCTGCTGCACGACCTTGGTCTTGCCCTGGGCGAGGGTGGGGTCGTTGACCTTGACGACGCTGAAGGGAACCTTGGCGCTCTTGGTGTAGGCGACCTTGGCCACGTCGGCGAAGGTGATCACCTGTCCCTCGGTGAGCTCACTCGAGGTGTCGGCCGAGACCTTGTCGTAGGAGTCCACGGAGATGTTGGCGGCCTTGAGAGCGTCAGCGACGGTTCCCACGACCTCGACCTTGACGTCACCCTTCGCGGTGGAGATCGTGACCGACTTGGCGGTGTCCACCGACACGGTCAGACCCTGGCGACCCAGCGGGGTCGAACGGTTGACCGAGACCTGGTCCTTGGGGTCGAGCAGGGCGAACTGGGCCAGCGCCTGGTCGAGGGAGGTGGCGGTCGTCCACCTGGTGGTGGTCTTGCCGTCGATGGTGAGGGTCACGGGACGTCCGTACTTCACGGAGATCTCCAGGCCGTCCGAGACCTTGGTGTCGAGGGAGGGCTGCACCACGTCGTGCTGGGACAGGGTGATTCCCTGAGCGGCGAGGGCGTCACGCACATCCTTGGCCCGGACGTCGGCGGTGCTGGTCGCACCCTCGATGTCGAAGGTGACCGAGTCAGTGGCGTAGGCCCTGGAGATGCCGACACCGCCGAGGGCAGTACCGGCTGCGAGCACGGTGGCGAGCGCAACCTTGGCGCCAATGGGGAACTTCACGCGGGACCTCTTCTTGGAAAGATTCGGGGACGGCTCGGTCACCCGAGCAGGTCCTACCCTAACCTCTTGTTGAGAGAATCCCAAAGAAATCCTGAGAGTAACCCCCGAATGGGTGAGCCGATTGGACGCCACGCCGAGGTCGGGGAACGTTCCGTGACTTCTCTCCACGCCCCACTGCTCGCCGCTCTCCAGCCATCGCGACACCCGGCTGACCGGGCCGCCGGGCCGCGGTCCAGAAACGGACCCAAACCGCTCGGAACCAGACGAGACAGGGCCCCAGGGCGAGATCGGGTCCGTTTCTGGACCGACCCCGCCCGGCGCCCTGGTCTGCCTGGTCAGGCGCGGGGCGTGAACCTGCGCAGGAGGAGCGAGTTGAGCACGACGAAGACCGAACTGAAGGCCATGGCGGCGCTCGCGATCATCGGGTTCAGGAACCCCAGCGCGGCCACCGGCAGAGCGACCACGTTGTAGAAGAAGGCCCAGAACAGGTTGATCTTGATGGTCCGCAGGGTGGCCCGGCTCAGGCGCACCGCGTCGGCCGCCAGGACCATGTCGGGCCGCATCAGGGTGATGTCGCTCGCAGCGATCGCCGCGTCGGTTCCCGACCCCATCGCCATGCCGAGGTCGGCCTGGGTGAGAGCGGCCGCATCGTTGACCCCGTCACCGACCATGGCGACCCTTCGTCCCTGGGCCTGGAACTCGCGGACGATGTCGACCTTGTTGGCCGGCAGCACGGAGGCCCGCACCTCGTCGATGCCGAGGCTGTCGGCCACCACCCGGGCGGCCGCCTCGTGGTCGCCGGTCACCATGACCGGCGTCAGGCCGAGCGCCTTCAGTTGGCGGATGCCCTCGGCAGACGTGGCCTTGATGGTGTCGGCCACCCCGATCACGCCGAGCACCTCGTGCTCGGTGGCGACGAAGACCAAGGTCTCACCGCGACCGGACGCCGCCTGGGCCGCGTCCTCGACCTCGGCGCCGAGTGCGAGGCCGTTGTCCTCCAGCAGGCGCTGGTTGCCGACCAAGTGGACGACACCGTCGATCGTGGCCACCACGCCTCGTCCCGGGTGGTTCGAGAAGTTGGACACCTCGGGCAGCCCACGGGTGCCGGCGGCCGCGACCACGGCCCTGGCGATCGGGTGTTCGGAGTGGTTCTCGAGAGCGGCGGCGACCAGGGTGAGCTGCGACTCGGTGGTGCCCGCAGCCGGGTGGGACGCCACGGACATCTGGCCCTCGGTCAGCGTTCCGGTCTTGTCGAGCACCACGGTGTCGATGGACCGCGCCTGCTCGAGCACCTCGGGTCCACGGATGACGATGCCGAGTTCGGATCCTCGTCCGGTCCCGGCCAACAGGGCGGTCGGCGTCGCGAGGCCCAGGGCGCAGGGACACGCGATGATCAGCACGGCGACAGCCGCGGTGAAGGCGAAACCAACCTCGGCGCCAGCCACGAGCCAGCCAATCAGGGTGACCAGGGCGAGCCCGATGACGATGGGCACGAAGATGCCCGAGATCCGGTCGGCCAGGCGCTGGACGGCAGCCTTGCCTGTCTGGGCCTGCTCCACGAGCCGGGCGATGTGGCTCAGTTGGGTGTCCGAACCGACGGCACTGGCGCGCACGAGCAGTCGACCGGAGGTGTTGATGGTGGCGCCCACCACCAACGACCCGGGGCCGACCTCGACCGGCACCGACTCGCCGGTGATCAGCGAGGCGTCGACGGCCGAGTTGCCCTCGACCACCTCACCATCGGTGGCGACCTTCTCGCCGGGGCGCACCACGAAGTGGTCGCCGACCACCAACTGGTCGATGGGCAACCGGGTCTCGACCCCGTCGCGAACGATCGAGGCCTCCTTGGCACCCATGGTGAGCAGGGCGCGCAGGGCCGCGCCCGCGTCGCGTCGTGAGCGGGCCTCGATCCAGCGGCCCAGCAACAGGAAGGTGATGATGCCGACGGCGGCTTCGAAGTAGGTGGCGGTGCCGGCGTGGTGACGGTCGAGGGTGAACCCGAAGTCGTGCCGGTAGGCCGGGTGGCCCGCCGAGGTGAACACCAGCGCGTAGAGGCTCCACAGGGTCGCGGCCGAGGTGCCCATCGAGATGAGCGTGTCCATGGTGGTCGCCGCGTGACGTGCGTTCACCCAGGCCGACTTGTGGAAGGGCCAGGCAGCCCACGTCACCACCGGCAGGGTCAGCACGAGTGAGACCCACTGCCAGAAGGGGAACTGCAGGCTGGGCACCATCGCCAGCAGGATCACGGGAACGGCGAACACCGCCGCCACGATGAGACGACGTCGGTAGGCACCCGCGCGATCGGGAGGAGTCGAGTCCGGTTCGGGAAGGTGCGCGCCGTAGCCAGCCTCCTCGACCACCTTGATCAGGTCGGCGGCGGTGAGGCCCGTGGGCGCGAGCACCAGGGCCTTGTCGGTGGCGTAGTTCACGGACGCGTCGACACCCTCGACCTTGCCGAGCTTCTTCTCGATGCGCGCCGCACACGAGGCGCAGGTCATGCCGTCGATGTCGAGTTCGATGGACTGTCGGGTGTCACGCACGGTGTCGGTGGTCATGGGTGTCCTTCATGGGTTTCTGGCCGGCCTGGGGCACGGCGGGGCCCACCCGTGCGACAGGAGGCCGCAGCGAACGGGAGGGGGAAGGGTGGGCCGCCGGGGGGACGGACGACCCACCCTGCAGGACGGCGAGGTCGAAGGGATCGACCAGCGGTCGGTCAGGCGGCCGAGACGGCGTAATTGCCGGCCTCGGAGACGGCCGCCTTGACGGCCTCGAAATCGAGGGGCTGGTCGGACTCGACGATCATCGATCCGCCGTCGAGCTCGACGTTGACCGAGGTGACTCCCTCGACCTCGGAGACCTCCTCGGTGACGTGCTTGACGCAGTTCCCGCAAGTCATGCCGGTGACGGTGTAGGTGGTGATCATGTGAACTCCTGGTGGTGGACGGTCAGCTCTTGACGAGCCTGGTGATGGCATTCATGGCCTCGGCGATCTTGGCGTCGGCCTCCCCGCCTCCGTGGCGTACCGCCTCGGAGACGCAGTGGCTGATGTGCTCGTCAAGCAACGCGAGGGCAAGTGACTCCAGGGCGCTGGTCATCGCCGACACCTGGGTGAGGATGTCGATGCAGTACTTGTCGTCCTCGACCATCCGCTGAAGACCGCGGGCCTGACCCTCGATCCGCTTGAGACGGCGCAGGTGCGCGTCCTTGTTGTCGTGGTAGCCGTGGTGATGGGTGACTACGTCTTCGCTCATGGCTCCTCCTTGCTCACCCCACCATACCCCTCTGGGGTATCGCAGCAAATAGGGGGGCGGGGTATTCCTGGTCCATGTGCCCGCGCCAGCGCGGGGCGGGACCTGCGAGGCCCGAAGCAACCCGGTTCACCGACCCTGGACCATGATCGACATTCCAACGCGCCAAGGGCGTCTCGCCTAGACCGCCCGTGACCAACCATGATCATCTTCCGGTGGATGGAGCTGTGGACAACCACAGGCCCCCGCGCCCCGGAATGGAGGGCCGTCCCATCCCTGCCGCCACTTCGGGTGACCGGCCCGACCCTCGAAACGCGTAGAACTGCGACGGGAGAGTTTTCTCACGATTCCGAAGAAATGTTGATCGTGCCTTGTCAGCCCGCTGTTGGCCGACCAAGGTGAACGGGTTGTCAACAGCCGGGGCCTCGACACGCCGGGCTTGTGCACAGTTGTCCACACGCTGCCCACAGGGTGCACGGATTGTCCACATCCCCCTGTGGACAACTTCTCCCCCGACCGGTTGCGCTCTCACCCCCCCGTGCGTAGCGTGTGCGCAGTCCGTACGCGGGCCGCCCATGGCCTGTGAGCCAGAAGTGTCAGACCCCAGTTGGACCATGGGGCCATCCGATCCGCAGGAGTGCGGCGGCAGAGCAGGAGGTGCCCCGTGAGCCAGGACGATTTCGGTGAGGGTGGCATCGACCGCACACCACCCCAGGACCTGGCGGCCGAGCAGAGCGTGCTCGGGGCCATGCTGATGAGCAAGGACGCCATCGCCGAGGTCACCGAGATCCTGCAACCACGTGACTTCTACCGTCCGAACCATGAGGCGATCTTCGACGCGATCGTCGAGCTCTTCGCCCGCGGTGAGCCCGCCGACCCCATCACCGTCGCCGATCTGATGAACAAGAAGGGCACTCTGGGCCGAGCCGGCGGACACGTCTACCTCGTCGACCTGCTGCAGAGCGTGTCGGTCGCCGCCAACGCGGTCTACTACGCCGAGATCGTGCGGGACAAGGCAACCCTGCGGCGTCTGGTCGAGGCGTCGATCAAGATCGCCCAGATGAGTTACGCCGGTCAGGGCGACGTGAACGACATCGTGGACTCCGCCCAGCAGGAGGTCTACAACGTCTCGACGGGCAAGGTCGCCGACGACTACCAACCGTTGTCGATGTTGATCGAGCCGACCATCGACGAGATGGAGGCCATCGAGTCCCGCGATGGCGTGATGAGCGGGGTGCCCACCGGGTTCCAGGAGATGGACGAGTTGACCAACGGCCTCCACCCCGGGCAGATGATCATCGTCGCGGCACGTCCGGCGGTGGGGAAGTCGACGTTCGCCCTCGACCTCGCCCGTGCCTGCTCGATCAAACATCGTCTGACCAGCGTCTTCTTCTCCTTGGAGATGGGACGCACCGAGATCGTGATGCGGCTGCTCTCCGCCGAGGCGCAGGTGGCCCTGCACGCCATCCGTTCGGGCAAGCTGAACGACCAGGACTGGGACCGGGTGGTCGCCAAGACCCAGCAGATCTCGGAGGCGCCGCTGTTCATCGACGACTCCCCCAACCTGACGATGATGGAGATCCGCGCCAAGGCGCGCCGCCTCAAGCAGCGCCACGACCTCAAGCTGGTGATCATCGACTACATGCAGTTGATGAGCTCGGGCAAGAAGGTCGAGAGCCGCCAACTCGAGGTCTCGGAGTTCTCCCGCCAGATCAAGCTGTTGGCCAAGGAACTCGAGATCCCCGTGATCGCGCTCTCCCAGCTCAACCGAGGTCCCGAGCAGCGCACCGACAAGCGTCCACAGATGAGCGACCTGCGTGAATCGGGCTCCTTGGAGCAGGACGCCGACATGGTCATCCTGCTGCACCGCGAAGACATCTACGACAAGGAGTCACGCGTCGGTGAGGCCGACCTGATCGTGGCCAAGCACCGCAACGGGCCCACCGCAACGGTGCCGGTCGCCTTCCAGGGCCACTACTCACGCTTCGTCGACATGCAGCGCTGACCGGCGTCGTAATGTGTGGATCGTCGCCACCCCGAGGGTGGCGAGACCGCAGGAGGAAGACATGGGTTACGCACTCAGCACCACCGTCAACAAGCCGTTCGACCAGACCCTGGCCGCGACACGCGAGGCCCTGGCCGCCCAAGGGTTCGGCGTCTTGACCGAGATCGACCTGGCGGCCACGCTGCGCAAGAAGCTCGAGGTGGAGATTCCTCCTCAGGTCATCCTGGGCGCCTGCAATCCCCCCAGCGCCTACGCCGCGCTGCAGGCCGAGGAGTCCATCGGGGTGCTGCTGCCGTGCAACGTGGTCGTCCGTTCGGTGGACGAGGCCTCCACCGTGGTGGAGGCGATCGATCCGCAGACCATGCACGAGCTCACGGGCAACCAGGCCATGGCACCCGTCGCCGAGCGGATCGGTGGCATGCTGCAGGGCGCACTCGACAGCCTGACCAGCTGACGCTGCTCACAGGCGACTCTTCGCCTCCTTGAGCAACTGGGCGGGAGCGATCCACATGGAGGGGTAGTCCCCCTGCCACCGCTGCACCCCGCTCGCATCGATCAGCACGAACCCGTGCCCCGGCAGCCCTTCGTGCATGCCGGTTCCCAAGGTGCCGTAGGCCTTGGAGACGCTGCCGCCCTCGTCCAGCAGGTAGGTCGAACGGACGCCGAACTGGTCAAGGTCTGGCTGGATCTGCTCCTTGGTGTTCATCACGATCGGCAGCACCCTGATGCCGGCCTTCGCGAAGCCGGGGTCCTTCTCGATCTCTGCCATCTGCTGGGTGCAGGACCCGCAGCCGGCACCCTCGTTGAAGTAGAGGAGCACGGGCTTGCCGCGGTAGTCGGACAGCGAGACGGTGGTTCCCGCCGTGGTGCGCAGGCTGAACGCGGGCGCCTGGCGCGACACTGACGAATCGGTGGCGCGTGAGTTCAACAGCCCGACGGTGACCAGCCCGGCGATCACCACGAGGACGACCACGGTCGCCACGCGGCTGACCAGGCGCCACCTGGCCCGGTGGGCGTCCTCCATGGCGCGCTGGTTGCGCAACGTCTCGCGGGCGGTGAGCGCGGCACTCTCGCGGTTGGCGCGCCGGGTTCGGCGAGAACTGGTGGTCATGATCGGCTCCTCGGGGCAGATGGTTCGGTGGGATCGCTGCTCGGCACCTCGTGGCAGCTCACCGCGGGCGGTGGCGCGGTCCGCCGGTCACGCAGGGTGAACCAGACGAACAAGCCGGCCAGGGCGAGCAGTCCCAGACCGAGGACGGCCTCGGGCACCGGTTCGAGCCAGCCGAGCAGGCTGCGGGCCGCCCGGGTGACGCCGGCGCCCGCAGCCCGTTGGAACCAGGTGGCATTCCCGGTCATGGTCGTCGAACTGGCAAGGGAGATCACGGCGACGCCCATGGTCATGAAGGCGAGTGCGACGATGACGTTCACCGTGGTGGTGCGCAGGGTTCGGCCCGCCACACGA
The DNA here is from genome assembly GCF_000421525.1 of Aestuariimicrobium kwangyangense DSM 21549. Taxonomy (GTDB): domain Bacteria; phylum Actinomycetota; class Actinomycetes; order Propionibacteriales; family Propionibacteriaceae; genus Aestuariimicrobium; species Aestuariimicrobium kwangyangense. The sequence continues at coordinate 57,544 of NZ_ATXE01000001.1, forward strand.
AGCGCGATAGGACGCGACCGACCCCATCGGCGTTGGTCGAGCCGGGCGACGTCCCACAGCAGCGCCATGGCCAGGAGTGGCAGCACCATGCCGAAGACGAAGGCGAGGCCCAACACCATCCCACCGGCAGGATTGCCCGCCAGCGCCGAGAGGGTCATCACCCCGGCCAGCACGGGGGCGCAGCAGCTCGAGGCGATGCCCGAGAAGACGCCGAGGCTGAAGAAGGTCGCCGAGTCGCCGCTGGTGGTGTCCGGGGCCCGCAACAGGGAGGGCATCGACCACATGCGGCCAGACAGTGCCAGCAGGCCCAGGCCGATCATCAACAGCCCACCCGCCCAGTAGAGGGGCTCGTGATAACGGGCGATGGCTCCCGCGAGGATGCTGACGCCGAGGGTGATCGGTACCAGCACCAACGCGAGCCCGGCCGCGAACACGAGGGTCAACGGCAGCAGCCGCCACCGATTGTTCTTGACCGCCGCTGCCAGGTAGGAGGGGGCGAGGAAGACGATGCAGCAGGGAGCGAACAGTGCCACCGTGCCGGCCAGGAATGCCGCGAGGACGCTGCCGGTTCCGAGGAGTTCGGCGCCCATCATCGACCCCGGCCTGCTGGAGCCAGGCGTTCGAGGGCCCGGTCGAGCTTGCGGCGGGGCAGTCGTCCGGCCGAGAACCACTCACCCTCGACCAGCACCAGCGGGAACATCGCCGGGCGGTGCCTCATCAGCAGTTCTCGTCCTCGTGCAGAGTCCGCGTCAACGAGTTCGACCCCTGCCTCCCCGCGAGCGGCGCGCTGGGCCAGTTCGGCCCGGGCGTCCTCGCAGAAGTGGCAGCCGGGAGCGATGAGCAGGGTCACCTGTGGTGGCACGGGAGCGGTCTCGGCTCCATGCCCGGGGTGCGCAGCGATGTTCACCCCACCAGCGTCCCGGCCTCGCCCGGTGGGCCCGGTCAAGCCAAGGTCAAGATTCGGTGTAGCGCAGCTCAGTCATCATGCCTGCCTCGGCGTGGTAGATGTTGTGGCAGTGCACGGCCCATCGTCCGACGTTGTCGGCGTCCAGATCGATCGCCAGTCGCTGCATGGGTGCCAACAGCACGGTGTCCTTGCGCAACCCCGAGGGCAGGGCGAAGGTGTGGCCGTGCAGGTGCAGAGGGTGGGTCATCATCGTCTGGTTGGTCACGTCGATCCTCAGCCGCTGACCCTGCTGGACGGTGAGCGGGTCGTTCTTGCCGAACGGCGCCCCGTTCATGCCCCACACGTACGGCTTCATCGATCCGTCGAGGCTCAGCTGCAGCGTCGCGTCGGGCACCCGGTCGGGCAGCTTGGCCGACTCAGCGGGCAGCAACTGTGACCCGATGAACACCTCACCCGACAGTTCCGCCGGGCGCACGTCAGCTGCGGGCGGCGATCCGGCGCCCGTGCGGACCACGGCCATGGCCTGACCTCCCGACGTCTTCCCGAAGGGGGCAGCCACCAGCGGGAAGACCCCGTCAGCGAGGGTGACCACGGCGTCGTAGCGCTCGCCCATGCCGATGTGGAACGCACCCACCTCACGTGGCACCACCGGGTGACCGTCGGTGTGGGTGAGAGTCATGCGATGACCGCCGAGTGCGACGGTGAAGATGGTGTCGGAGGCCGCGTTGATGATCCGCAGCCGCACCTTCTGGCCCGGCTTGGCCGTGAACCTCTCGGGAGCTGCAGGCACCCTGCCGTTCACCAGGAAGTGCGGATAGGTGACATCGCCGGCATCTCCCCAAGGGGCCATGGCGGTGCCCCCACCCCCCATGTCGTGGCCACCCATGTCGTGCCCACCACCCATGCCGCCCATGTCGTGCGAGCCGCCGCCGTCGTCGACCAACTTCTTCAGCACGTCGTCGGGGGTCCGGCCGGTGCCGTCAACCCAGTCATCGAGGACCACGACCCATTCGTCGTCGTGACCACCGGGTTCGTTCGGGTCCTCGATGACCAGCGGCGCGTACAGGGCGCGGTCGAGTTGGACCCCCACATGGGGATGGAAGAAATAGGTGCCCGGGTCAGGCGCGGTGAACTCGTAGACGAAGCGGTCGCCCTGCTTGACCGCGTCCTGGGTCAGTCCCGGAACACCGTCGGCGGCATTGCGCAGGCGCAACCCGTGCCAGTGGATGCTGGTGTCAGCGGGGAGCTTGTTCTCGAGGCTGATGCGCAGGAAGTCACCGGCCTTGGCGCGGATCAGCGCACCCGGGACCGTGTCGCCGTAGGCCCAGGTGGCAACGGTGGGCCCACCCAGGTCGAGCGTCGTCTCGCGGGCCACCAGGCTCTTCTGCACGAGTCCCTGTCCGGCCGAGGGCGAGGCAGAGGGCACCGGTCCGATCGGGTGGGTCGACCCGTGCGTGGCGTCGGTGGTGGAGCACCCGGTCAGGGTGGCCGCCAGACCGGCGCTCCCCACCAGTCCGGCTCCTCCCAGAAGGATGGCGCGGCGTGACAGACGATGCACGGTGACTCCCATTCCGGTCCCGGGTGGGGGACCCTCCCCATCCACCGTGCCATCCCTGGCACGCGGATCGGGTCTGGGGAATGTTCAGGTTCGGTCAAGATTGGCCGGACGACCTCGGCCCCCGATGCCGGTCCCCCGTGCGAGCGGGGGCAGACTGGCCTGGTGAATCCCCCTGCCCCAGCCACGGTTCCGGCCCCGCCCACGGTTCTGGTCGTCGACGACGAGAAGCCCCTGGCGGGGATGATCGCGGCGTACCTGTCCCGTGAGGGTTTCGGAACGCTGCTGGCCCACACGGGCCCGGATGCGCTCACCCTGGCCGAGCAGCGGGCCCCGGACGTGGTCGTCCTCGACCTGGGGCTGCCCGGCATGGACGGCCTGGAGGTGTGCCGCCGGATCCGCACCTTTAGCGACTGCTACATCATCATGATCACAGCCCGGCAGGACGAGGTCGACACCCTGATCGGCCTTTCGGTGGGCGCGGACGACTACGTGACCAAACCCTTCAGCGTGCGTGAGCTGGTCGCCCGCGTCCAGGCGGTCCTGCGTCGTCCACGCACGTCGGGTGGCTCGCACCCGCAGGAAGCGCCTGTCCGGGTGTTCGGCGACCTGCACGTCGACGTTGCCGGGCGGGAGGTGAGCCTGGCCGGGGTGCCGGTGGAACTCACCCCGACCGAGTTCGACATCCTCGCCACCCTCACCTCGAGGCCACGGCTGGCCTTCAGCCGCAGGCAGATCCTTGACCTGGTGTGGGGTGACACCTGGGTGGGTGACGACCATGTGGTCGACGTGCACGTGGCCCACCTGCGGCAGAAGCTCGGGGACGACTCCGCGGACGCCCGCTACGTGCGCACCGTTCGTGGTGTGGGTTACCGGATGGGTCCGGCATGAGTGCTCGGCGCCCCGCCAAACAGAGGTACCCTGCCAAACAGAGGTACCCTGCCAACCAGAAGTACCCCGCCAACCAGAGTCTTGCCGGACGACTCATGGTCGGTCAGACCATCGTGCTGCTGGCGAGCGTGCTGACGGCCGGGCTGGTGGCCTCACTCGTCGGGCCCCCGATCTTCCATGATCACCTGGTCGAGGCCGGTCACACCGCCCGATCACCCGAACTGACCCACATCGAGGCCGCCTACCGGGAGGCGAGCGCCATTGCGTTGGGCGTCGCGCTGCTGCTCTCGCTGCTGTGTGCCCTGGTGGTGTCATGGTTGGTCAGCCGTCGACTGCGTCGCTCCCTGCACGACCTCACCGAGACGGCTCGAGAGGTGTCCCAAGGGCGATACGGACGGCGCGCTCCCGTGACCGGCGGCGGTTCGGAGCTGGACTCGTTCGCCGTAGCGTTCAACTCCATGGCCAGCCGGCTGCAGGACGTCGAGGCGACCCGGAGGCGTCTGCTGTCTGATCTCGCCCATGAGCTGCGCACCCCGATCGCCACGCTCAGCGCTTACCACGAGGGGCTGGCGGACGGCGTGATCGAGCTGGACGCCGACGCGCGGGCCGTGTTGGTCTCCCAGACGGCACGACTCTCGCGCCTGGCCGAGGACATCGACGACGTCTCCCGGGCCGAGGAGGGACGGCTCCGACTGGAGCTGTCACGCCAGCCCTTGGAGGACCTGATCACCGCCGCCCTCGACGGGGCCCGACCGGCCTTCGCCGAGAAGGGGGTCGACCTGGTGCGCTCCCCGGGTGGGGGTGCGGTGGTCGTCTGCGTCGACCCCTCCCGGATCGGCCAGGTGCTCGGCAATCTGCTCACGAACGCCTTGCGCCACACCCCGGCCGGGGGACGGGTCATGCTCGGGGCATCGCGCTCGGGCGAGAACGAGGTCGCCATCCGCGTCAGTGACACGGGCGAGGGCATCACCGAGGAGCAGCTGTCCCACGTCTTCGAACGGTTCTTCCGCGGCGATTCCGCTCGCGACCGCGACCGCTCGGGGTCGGGAATCGGGCTGACGATCAGCCGAGCCATCGTCCTCGCGCATGGCGGGACGATCACCGCCAGCAGCGACGGACCCGGGCACGGCGCGAGCTTCGAGATCTTGCTGCCCCGCGCCTGAGGGAACATCCATGGGCGATGATGTCGAGAATCGTGAGGCAGCCTCGTCCCACCAGTGACGCCGCCCACCGGGGCCGCGCGAGACAAGGGAGATGACCATGGCCAAGTACCTGTTGCTCAAGCACTACCGCGGCGCCCCCAAGGGGGTGAACGACCACCCGATGCACGAGTGGACCCCCGAAGAGGTGACCAACCACATCCAGTACATGCACGACTGGTCGGCCAGGCTGGAGCAGACCGGGGAGTTCGTCGACGGCCAGGCGCTGTCGCCGGACGGCACCTTCGTCCGCTCCGACGGCGAGGGACGACCCCCCATCACCGACGGGCCGTTCGCCGAGACCAAGGACCTCATCGCCGGCTGGATGGTGATCGACGTGGATTCGTGGGAGCGGGCCCTCGAGGTCGCGGGGGAACTGTCCGCGGCCCCGGGATACGGCGGCAAGCCGATCCACGAATGGCTCGAGATCCGTCCCTTCCTGACCGAGCCCCCCACCGTCACCGAATGACACTTCCCACCAGCACCCCTTGACCGGAACCGGCGTGACCAGCGTGGACGAAACCCTGCTGCGAGCCCTGGTGCCCACGGTGATCGGTGTCCTCGTCCGCCGCGGCGCCCCGTTCGCGGCGGCCGAGGACGCCGTGCAGGAGGCCTTGGTCAAGGCATTGACCAGCTGGCCGGACGACCCACCGGCGCATCCGCGTGCCTGGCTGGTGACGGTGGCATGGCGTTCCTTCATCGACGCCAGCCGTTCCGAGGGGGCCCGCCGAGACCGGGAGCTGCGGCTCGAACTCGAGCCGGAGCCGGGAGCGGTGAGCGATGCGGACGACACCCTGCAGCTGTACTTCCTGTGCGCCCACCCGAAGCTGACCTCGTCCTCGGCAGTCGCTCTGACCCTGAGGGCCGTCGGTGGGTTGACCACACGGCAGATCGCCCGGGCCTACCTGGTGCCCGAGGCGACCATGGCGCAGCGGATCAGCCGGGCCAAGCGGACCATCGCCGACACCCGCCTCACCGAGCCCGGTGACCCGGCGACGGTGTTGCGGGTGCTCTACCTCGTCTTCAACGAGGGCTACTCGGGCGACCTCGACCTCGCGGCCGAGGCGATCAGGCTCACCCGGCAGTTGGCCTCGGTCAGTGCGGACGAGGAGGTGGCGGGCCTGCTGGCACTGATGCTGCTGCACCATGCCCGTCGCCCGGCCCGAAGGCTGCCGGACGGAACCCTGGTGCCGTTGGCGGAGCAGGACCGGTCACTGTGGGACACGGGCCTGATCGCCGAGGGGGTCGACCTGCTGCAGGGGGCGCTGGCTCGTGACCGGCTCGGGGAGTTCCAGGCGCAGGCGGCCATCGCCGCGTTGCACGCCGATGCGAGCCGGGTCGAGGAGACCGACTGGGTGCAGATCGTGGAGTGGTACGACGAACTCGTGCGGCTCACCGACAGCCCCATCGCCCGACTGAACCGGGCCGTGGCCGTGGGGGAGGCCGACGGTCCCCGCGCCGGGCTGGCGCAGTTGGACGAACTCGACCCGGCCCTCCCCCGCCACACGGCAGCCCTCGCGCACCTGCACGAGCGCGCGGGTGACCGGCGGGTGGCGGCTGCGCTGTATGCCCAAGCTGCCGGGCTGGCTTCGAACACGGCCGAGCGGGACCACCTGATGCGACAGGCAGCCAGGCTCGGACAATCCGCCGGGCTCGCCTGAGGATCAGCCCAGCACCAGATCAGCCCAGCACCAGATCAGCCCAGCACCAGATCAGCCCAGCACCATCCAGCGATGGCCGAAGGGGTCGCGGAAGACGAGGATCCGACCCGTGGGTCCTCCGGGCTCGGGGCCCCGGGTGATCCGGGCTCCCCCGGCCGACACCGAGTTCGCCAAGGAGTCCAGGTCGTCCGCCGAGACGACGAGAGTCACCGCGGCACCGCGATCGGGAAGGGGAGCGGCGACGTCGAAGGCCTCGAACTCGTCCGACATCATCACCCTGCCGCCGAAGGCGGTGAACTCGCAGTGACCGACCGACCCGTCCTCGCCGACCATGGGTTCGACGCTCACCCGGGCGCCCAGGTGCTCGACATACCAGGCGAGGGCGGCGCGTGAGTCGGGGACGCAGATGTAGAGGTCGACCATGGCACCACTCTGCCCCGCGGTCGGCCCGCTGTCAGCAGATGCCTCCCAACCCCTGGGTCTGGCGCCTGGTCCGTTCGGATCAGACCTCCAGCAACACCTTGATGGCGCGTCGCTCGTCCATCGCGCGGTAGCCCTCCGCAGCGTCCTCAAGTGGCAGGCGCAGATCGAAGACCTTGCCGGGGTTGATCTCCCGACGCCAGATCAGGTCGATCAGGTGTGGCAGGTACTCCCGGACGGGAGCGGGACCTCCGTGCAGGTGCACTCCCGAGAAGAACAGTTCGGCACCGGGGAGGTTGACATCGTGGGCCACCCCGACGTATCCGACGTGACCTCCCGCACGGGTGGCCCGGATCGCCTGCATCATCGATTCCTGGGTGCCCACCGCCTCGATCACACTGTGGGCGCCCAGGCCATCGGTCAGCTCCTTGATGCGGGCCACACCTTCGTCCCCACGCTCCTCCACGATGTCGGTGGCGCCGAACTCCCGCGCCAGCGCTTGGCGGTCGACATGGCGCGACATGGCAATGACTCGTTCCGCGCCCAGCTGCCTCGCCGCCAGTACTCCCATCAGTCCGACGGCACCGTCACCCACGACTGAGACCGTCTTCCCAGGGCCGACCTCGGCGGCCAGAGCCGCGAACCAGCCGGTCCCGAGCACGTCGGACGCTGCCAGCAGTGACGCCATCACGTCCTCGTCCGGTGTTCCAGGGGTGGCCACCAGCGAACCGTCGGCCATCGGGATCCTGGCGCGCTGGGCCTGGGTGCCCACTTCGGAGCCGGTGAAGATGCGGTGCACGCAGTGGGACTGGTACCCGGAGCGGCAGATCTCGCAGGTGTTGTCGGAGAGGACGAAGGACCCGACCACGAAGTCCCCGGGCTTGACCGAGGTCACCTCCGAGCCGACCTGCTCGACGAAGCCCACGAACTCATGGCCCATCGGCTGGTGGTCGACCGGCTCGGCGCCTCGGTACGGCCACAGGTCCGAACCGCAGATGCAGGTGGCGGCCAGCCGGACGACGGCATCGGTGGGGTCGACGATGCGGGGGTCCGGGCGGTCCTCGACGCGTACGTCCCCGGGGGCGTGCATGACAACTGCTCGCACGGTGGTCTCCTTCTTGGGTCTTCTGGGTGGGCCGTCTTGACCCGTCACCGCCAGTCAACCCCCGCGCCGGTCGGGGCGGGAGTCACTGGCATGAGGTGTACCGGTAGGGACCCCCACAGCCGTCGCCCTCGCTCTAGCGTGTGATGCATGCCCGAGCAGCCCTCCCATGCGAGCGAACCCCGGGGCACGGGTGAACGCCCCACCCTTGACCAGCGAGCCGAGGTGCGTGAGTTCCTCACCACCCGACGCGCCAAGGTCTCGCCTGCCGAGGCCGGGTTGCCCTCCGGCGGCGACAGGCGGGTGCCCGGACTGCGACGAAGCGAGGTGGCCCAGCTCGCCGGTGTCAGCATCGAGTACTACACCAAGCTCGAACGCGGGTCCCTGGGCGGGGCATCGGCCTCAGTGCTCTCGGCCATCGCCCGGGCACTGCGGCTCGACGATGCCGAGAGAGCCCACCTGTTCAACCTCGCGCACGCGGCAGACGGTACCGCGGCGGGCATGCGAGCCCAGCGGCGCAGCCCCTCGATCTGGACGCCGCCCCCGGCGCTCGGATGGGCCCTCGACAACTACGTCGGCCCGGCATTGGTCCGCAATGGCCGCATGGACCTGCTGGCGACCAACCAACTCGGGCACGCCATGCACCAGGCCATGTACGACGTCACCCCGACCGGACAGGTACCCAACTTCGTCCGGTTCACCTTTCTGCACCCCACCGGGGCCCACGAGTTCTACCCCGACTGGCTGACGGCCGCCGAGATCGCAGTCGCCATCCTGCACACCGAGGCCGGGCGCGACGCCCACGACAAGCAGCTCCAGCGGCTGGTCGGCGAGGTCGCGACCCGCTCCGAGGAATTCCGCACCTTGTGGGGACGACATGACGTGCGCACCCATGGCGCCGGCACCAAACGTTTCCACCATCGGGTCGTCGGCGACCTCGAACTCGCCTACGAGTCCTTGGAGCTCGCCTCCGAGCCCGGGTTGAGCCTGACCCTCTACGCCGCTGAACCGGGGTCGCCCACCGCTCACGCGCTGGACCTGCTGGGCTCGTGGACTGCTGCTCCCGCCGCGCGCACCGGAACCCCCGCGGGATCGTGAGTCAGTTGCCCTGGCTCAGCCCGATCACCAGATTGATGGTCGACCCGATGATCACGACGCCGTAGACCCACGACAGCAGGCAGTGGCCGGAGACCACTCGCCTCAGCGCCGAGGTGGTGGTGGGGGTGTCCGAGACCTGGTAGGTCATGCCGAGGTTGAAGGAGAAGTAGACGAAGTCGCTGAACCGGGGCGGTTCGTCGGTGTTGAAATCGATGTCGGTGGTCTCGCCGTAGTAGTAGAGGCGGGCGTAACGCAGCGCGTAGACCGTGTGGATCGTGACCCACCCCACCCCGACGGCCACGAAGCTGATCAGGGCATCGACGGCGGTCTGGGACTTGCCTCCGGCGATGAGCGCCCCGATCGCCAGCAGGCTGGCGAGGGCGGAACCGATGGCGATGACGTCGGCGATGCCCGCGCCGGGGTCATCGGTGGCCATGCGCTGGCGGGTGGCATCCGGGCCGAGGCGCAGGTCGCTCACCAACGTGGGCAGGGCGAAGCCCAGCCCGAAGCCGATGTAGCCGAGCAACACATCGGCCAGCATGGGCAGTTGGGCGACGAGGTTCGACAGCACCCCGACGACCACGCCGATCACGACGCCCACGGCGAGGTGCCTGACCACCCTTCGTCCGAAACGTTCGCTCGCGTCACCGGCAACCATGGTCCACCCCTCGGATCGGTCCAGAAATGGTCACCACGTGACCATCCGTCCGCCATCCTCCCGCCGGAGGCAATCCCGGGGCCGTTTCTGGACACGTGTCGCGAGAAGACCCGCACAGTCAGGAACACCCGAAGGCGTTCGAGGGGGCGCGCCCCGGTCCAGTTCTGGTTCAGTCCTCGTAGCCGATCAGCCACCGCAATCCGTAGCGATCGGCCACCTGCCCGTCCGTGGCACCCCACGGGCGCTTGACGAGCGGATCCAGCACGCGTCCACCGTCGGCGAGCGCGTCGAACCAGCGGGTCAGGGTCGCCGGGTCCGCGGTGCCCAGCAGTGCGAACATGCCCCCGGTCATCGAGAAGGCGTCCTCGTCGGCGCCGGCATCGCTGGCGAACAGGGTCACCAATCCGTCGGTCAGCATGCCGTGGGCGATCGCGTCACCGGGCCCGTCGGTGCGCGAGAACTCCTGGTAGGTGTTGAGTTCCAGGCGTCCGCCGAAGACCCCTTGGTAGAACTCGAGCGCCTCCCGGGCCGTGCCGGGGAACAACAGGTACAGGTGCGGAGCAGTCATGCGCAGACCCTACGGGCGAGCCGGCGAGGGCGCACGGCCTGTGCCAGTTCCCCTGTGCCAGTTACCCTGCACCACGGTCGCCCGTGCGCGGCCGCGACGGGACGGGTGCCCGAGGAATGTTTCGCACCGCGCACAGGTTGCTTCAAGCATGAAGATTGACATCTGGTCCGACATCGCCTGCCCTTGGTGCCACATCGGGCTCACCCGGTTCGAGCGGGTCCTGGCCGACTTCGAGCACGCCGACGAGGTCGAGGTGACCGTCCACTCCTTCCAGCTCGATCCGACCCTGCCCGAGCAGTACGACGGCACCGAGCTGCAGTACCTCTCCGAACGCAAGGGCCTGCCCGCGGCCCAGGTCGAGCAGATGTTCGCCCACGTCAACGAGGCGGCCGCCACGGAGGGGCTGCACCTGAACTTCGACACGGTCAAGGTCGCCAACTCGCGCAAGGCGCACCGGGTGCTGCATGCCGCCCGATCAGACCGGGCCGCCGACGCCCACGCGCTCGAGACCAGCCTGCTGCGCGCCCACTTCGTCGACGGCGAGCGCATCAGCGACCCCGAGGTGCTCGTCCGCCTCGCCACCGAGGCCGGCCTCGACGAGACGACGACACGGGCCGCCATCGACTCCCCCGAGCACGATGCGCTCGTGCAACAGGACATCGACACCGCGGCGATGATCGGTGTCACCGGGGTGCCCTTCTTCGTGCTCCACGAGAAGTACGGCATCTCGGGCGCACAGCCAGCCGAGGTCTTCGAGCAGGCGCTCGCGCAGGTGTGGGACGAGGCGCACCCGACGACAGGTCTTCGGCCGATCAGCATCGCCGGCAGCGAGAACGCGGAGGCCTGCGGGCCCGACGGCTGCTGAGGGTCCGTGCCCGGGATCCGGGGCCTCGACCGTCGAGGGGGTGGAACGGTCCGGATGGAGGGCCAAGCGGCCCCCACGACGACCTAGAGTGGGCGATCATGCGTGCCGACGACACCCCCGACGAGCCCCGCTGGCTCGATGCCGACGAGCAGCGGGCCTGGCTTGCCCTGGCCCGACTGCTGGTGCGGCTGCCAGCCCTGCTCAGCGCCCAGTTGCAGCACGACTCCGACCTCACGCACTTCGAGTACACCGTCCTGACCTGCCTCAGCGAGGCCGACGACCGCACCCTGCGCATGTCGGAGCTCGCGCAGCTCTCCGAGGGGTCCCTGTCGAGGCTGTCGCAGGTGGTCGGCAAGCTCGAACAGCGGGGCTGGGTGATCCGCCGTCGCAGCCGGGACGATCGCCGCGCCATCCTGGCCACGTTGACAGACGCGGGCATGGAGGCCGTGGTGGCTGCCGCCCCCGGTCACGTCAACGCGGTGCACCAACTGGTGATCGATCCGCTCACCCCCGAACAGCTCGAGCACCTGCGCTCCGCCTGCGTCTCGATCATGAAGGCAGCGGAGGGTGAACTGCCCTGGTTCCCCGGTATCGACCACGGACGTCACGCGGGCACCGGCTCGAACGGCGGAGCGGCCGAGGAAGAATTGCGCTCGGAGGATGCCGAGACGGCCTGACTGCAGGCCCTTGAGACATGACAACGGCGGGGTCGCGACCATTCGTGCGACCCCGCCGTTGTCCACCACAGCTGAGGGTGATCAGCTTCGGAAGGCGTCCTTCACCTTCTCGCCAGCCTGGTTGAGGTCGGCCTTGGTCTGATCGGCTCGGCCCTCAGCCTCGAGTCGCTCATCGTCAGTCGCCTTGCCAGCGGCTTCCTTGCCCTGACCAACGACCTTGTCCTTCGCGTTCTCCAGCTTGTCATCGACACCCATGTGCGTTTTCCTTTCTGGATCTGCGGCGGTTGCCACAGGCGGTTGCCATCCACGCTAGCGCGAGGGACCCCACCTCAGTGCACCCTTCTGGGTGGATCGGGCCCGTCGACCGCTGACGCGTTGATGGGGGGCCAGCCCCACCTCTCTCAGGGAAGATTTCGGCTGGGTGCTGCTCTCGCCTCAAGTTTTTCGGCTTCAGGTATGGATTACTGATGATTGTCGTGTCAGACTCCGTGGATGACGACATCCACGCTGGCCGCCACAGCCACCGGAGCGATCCCTCCTCGAGCCATCTCCGTGCTCATGTGCGAACCCCGGTACTTCGAGGTGAGCTACGCCATCAACCCATGGATGGACCCGAGCACAGGTGCTTCGTCCGAGCTGGCAGTGGAGCAGTGGCGCACGCTGGTGGACGTCTATCGGACGCTCGGTTTCGACGTTGACCTCATCGAGCCGATCCCCGGCCTGCCCGACATGGTCTACGCCGCCAATGGTGCGTTCACCCTCGACGGCATCGCCTACGGGGCATCCTTCACCCATCCTCAGCGCCAGCCCGAGAGCGCTGCCTACCTGCGCCGGTTGGAGGAACTGGGGTTCGACTGTCGGGAGCCGCACTTCGTGAACGAGGGCGAGGGCGACATCCTGGTCGTCGACGACGTGCTGCTGGCAGGACACGGGTTCCGCACCGACCCCCGAGCCCACCAGGAACTGCGCGACATCTTCGGCCGCGAGGTGGTCAGCCTGCGCCTGGTCGACCCCCGCTACTACCACCTCGACACGGCCATGTCGGTGGTGGCGCACTCGGTCGCCTTCCTGCCCGATGCCTTCGACGGACCCAGTCAGGCCGAGATCCGACGTCGCTTCCCCGATGCCATCGAGGTCGGCGCCGACGAGGCCGGGGTGCTGGGCCTCAACTCCTTCGGCGACGGGTCCTCCATCGTCCTCACCGACCGGGCCCCCCGGTTCGCGGCGGCCCTCGAGGCTGCCGGGCACACGGTCGTGGGGGTGGCACTCCCCGAACTCCTGAAGGGTGGCGGCTCCGTCAAGTGCTGCACCCTCGAACTGCGTCGCTGACGCAGGACGGACGACATCATGTCCGCCACCGAACGGGCGATCGAGCAGGTCGAGAGGCATGCCGCGCACAACTACCTCCCCCTTCCGGTCGTCATCGCCGCCGCGGACGGTGCTTGGGTCACAGATGTGGAGGGCGGACGACACCTCGACTGCCTCGCCGCCTACTCGGCGGTCAACTTCGGCCATTCCAACCCACGCCTGGTCGAGGTGGCGAAGGCCCAACTCGACCGGGTCACCCTGACCAGTCGGGCGTTCCACTCCGCGGGCATCGGCCCGTTCGTCGAGGCACTGGCCCAGCTGTGCGGCAAGGAGATGGTGCTGCCCATGAACACCGGCGCCGAGGCTGTGGAGTCGGGCATCAAGGTGGCTCGCCGATGGGGGTATCTCGTCAAGGGAGTATCGGCCGACCGGGCCGAGATCATCGTCGCCCACGGGAACTTCCACGGCCGCACCACGACCATCATCAGCTTCTCGGACGATCCTGACGCGCGCGAGGGGTTCGGCCCGTTCACCCCCGGTTTCGTGCTGGTGCCCCACGGCGATGCCGCGGCGCTCGAGGCCGCCATCACCCCGAACACGGTGGCGGTGCTGCTCGAACCGATCCAGGGGGAGGCGGGCATCCATGTGCCCTCCCCCGACTACCTGCGCGAGGTGCGCCGGATCACGCGAGAGCGTGGCGTGCTGTTCATCGCCGACGAGATCCAGTCAGGTCTGGGACGCACCGGGGAGACCTTCGCCTGTGACCTGTGGGGGGTCGTCCCCGATGTCTACCTGCTGGGCAAGGCGTTGGGCGGTGGCATCGTCCCCGTCTCGGCCGTGGTCGCTGATGCCGAGGTGCTCGGGGTGCTGACCCCCGGCTCCCACGGCTCGACCTTCGGAGGCAACCCACTGGCGGCAGCCGTGGGACTGGAGGTGGTCCGCATGCTCGAGGAGGGCACCTTCCAGGAGCGCGCGCGGCGCCTGGGCCACAGGCTGCATGACGAGCTCGCCGGGCTGGTCGGGCACGGGGTGACCGAGGTGCGCGGGGCGGGTCTGTGGGCGGGGATCGACATCGACCCGGCCGTGGGTTCGGCGCGCGACGTCTGCCTGCGCCTGCTGCGGGGCGGTGCCGGGCTCACCAGTGTGCTGGCCAAGGACACCCACGGCCAGACGGTGCGGTTGGCTCCCCCACTGGTGGTCACCGAGGACGAGATCGACCTGGTGGTCGCCGCCTTCCGTGCTGCCGTCACCGGGGTGTGAGAGGCTGGTCACCGCCCCCCAGGGGCCCGGACGAGGGAGCCGTACCCGGACCATGGACAAGACGGCCATCACCCCACTCCCCCATCTGAACCAAGGAGTGCCTGATGGCATGGATCGTCCTCATCGTGTCCGGACTGCTCGAAGCCGTGTGGGCCACTGCCCTCGGCAAGTCCCAGGGTCTCAGCCGGCCCGTCCCTTCGATCGTGTTCGGTGTCGCCGTCGTGGCCAGCATGGTCGGGTTGGCCCAGGCCATGCGCACGCTGCCGGTCGGAACCGCCTACGCCGTCTGGGTCGGCATCGGTGCGGCCACCACCGTGGCCTGGGCCATGGCCACCGGTGCTGAGCCGGTCAGTCTGGTGCGGGTGCTGCTGATCGTGGTGCTCGTCGGCTGCGTGGTGGGGCTGAAGTTCACCCACTGACCGCCCGGATCGCCGGCGGCATGGGTCATCAGCGCACATGGGTCCTCAGCGCAGCAGTCCCAGTTCGCGCGCGCGGGCAACGGCACCGGTGCGCGAGTCGACCCCCAGCTTGCTGAACGCCCTGACCAGATGGGTCTTGACGGTGGCCTCGGTGACGAACAGGTGCTTGGCGATCTGGCGGTTCGTCGCTCCCTGCGCGACCAGGCAGAGCACCTCGAGTTCGCGGTCGGAGACCTCGACCCTGGGGCCCCTCAGGGTGGCCGTCACCCGCACCGTCTGTTCGGGTGAGAAGACGTCGTGCCCCATCGCCGCGGCACGCACCGCCTCGATGATGCGCTCCGGGGAAGCATCCTTGAGCAGGTATCCGGACGCCCCGGCCTCGACCGCCCGCACGATGTCACGGTCGTGGTCGTAGGTGGTGAGCACCAGCACGGGCACGCGAGCGCTGAGTTGGCCCGCCAGCCAGACGCCGTCCTGGGTGAGGTCACCCAGGCGAAGATCGGTGAGCACCAGGTCGGGCGCGTGGGTGTCGACAGCGGCCAGCGCCTCCCGGGCAGTGGCGACGCCCGCCACCACGTCGAGATCGGGCTCACTGCGCAGCAGGGCCTGCAGCCCCTGACGGACGACCGGATGGTCGTCGACGAGCACGATGCGGATCACGAGCCCACTGTAGGAGGCTGCGCCGCCGGTTCCGACCCTCGAGGCGGCTACCCTCGGAGCGTTTCGAGCGAAGGGGAGCGCCCATGGCGACCAGGAGTCTTGTCCGAACGATCATGGTGGCGCTGCTGGCGACACTGACGGTGGCCGGGACCACTGTTCTCGCCGCCCCACCCGCCCACGCCGAGCAGGCCGGAAAGCTGCTGCTGGTGCTGGACTCGTCCGGTTCGATGGCCGAGAAGGCTGCCGATGGCAAGACCCGCATGGAGGCCGCCAAGGCCTCCCTCAACACCGTGATCGACTCCCTCGACCCCGCCGCCAACGTGGGACTCCGGGTCTACGGGGCGAAGGTGTTCGACCGCAGCGCGGGCAACGCCTGCGCTGACTCCCAGCTCGTCGTCCCGATCGGCACGAACAACAAGGCTGCCCTCAAGGGGGCCGTGGCCACGTTCAAACCCTTCGGCGAGACACCCATCAGCTACTCCCTCGAGCAGGCGGGGAAGGATGTCGGCAATTCGGGGCAGCGCTCCATCGTCCTCATCTCCGACGGCGAGGAGACCTGCAGCACCAATCCGTGCACCGCAGCCCAGAAGTTGGCCAACCAGGGCATCGACGTGCGCATCGACGTGGTCGGGTTCGACGTGGCGGGCAAGGCCAAGCAGCAGTTGCAGTGCGTCGCCAAGGTGGGCCGCGGCCAGTACACCGACGTGAAGGACACCGCCGAGCTGACCGACCAGCTCAACCAGGCGAAGAAGCGTGCCTCGGAACCGTTCGAGGTGTCGGGGACCCCCGTGCAGGGAGCCCCGGACGCCGCCTCAGCGACCCCGATCACCGCTGCCACCTGGACCGACACCATGCCGGCGCCGGGGAAGAAGAAGTTCTACCGGCTCGACCGCACCATGGACCGGTCCACCTTCTGGGCCGGCCTCACGATGACCCCGACGCTGACCCCCGACAAGAACTACGCCTTCACCTCGATGAAGGTCGTCCCCCAGGACGCCGGCTACCCGACCTGCGGCTCCGGCTATCCCTATGCCTGGACCACGCGCGGACGCACCGCAGGCCTGATGACCGGACGCGCCAACTCGGCGGGACGCAGGGACGACTCCATCACCGAGTGCCAGACCAGCCAGTTGGTGCTGCAGATCGAGGCGGACGACGCCGACGACGCGCCCGACCTGTCGAAGCAGAAGTTCCAGCTGAACGTGTTCGAGGAGCCTCCCGTCGAGCAGGAGTCGTCGCTGCCGACGGCCGTTCCCGAGGACAAGCTCCCGTGGACGCCCATCAAGCCCGTGAAGGCCACCCCGGTGGTCACCGCCACCAGCCTGACCAAGGCGCCCAGCGTGCAGCCGGGCACCCACACCTTCGACATCGTCCCCGGTGAGTTCCGGGTGCTGAAGGTGCCCGTCGGGTGGGGGCAGCGCCTCGAGGCGACCCTGTCGACCGGCCGACTGCCCCAGTACAAGGGCAAGGACGACTACGACAAGATGGAACTGACCCTGCTCGCACCGCTGGGCGGCGAGGCCAACGCCCGCTACGACAAGCCCCCACACGCCGACTCCGACATCGTCTGGGACGACGGGGTCAACCTGGCCGCAGGGACCCGTGAGGTGCGCTACCGCAACCGTCACTCCCTCGACGAGGCGAGCGTGGCCGCTGGCCTCGCCGGCGAGTACTACGTGGTGGTGACGTTGTCGAAGAACCCCACCTCGCCCGCGAACACCATCCCGGTCACGCTGACGCTGCAGAACATCGGCACCGCCGGCACCGGGGCGCCCACCTATGAGGAACCGTCGCTGCCGAAACCCTCCGGGAGCCCCTCGGCTGAGCCGACCTCCGACCCGACCTCGGCCTCGCCGGGTGACCCCACGTCGGAGGCCTCGCAGTCATCGAGGCCGACCGGGGCCAACACCCCCCGTGACGGTGGACGCAACTGGCCGCTCATCGCGGGGCTCACCCTGCTGGGGCTGGCTCTGGGCGGGTTCAGCGTCTGGTA
Organism: Aestuariimicrobium kwangyangense DSM 21549; assembly: GCF_000421525.1. Taxonomy (GTDB): domain Bacteria; phylum Actinomycetota; class Actinomycetes; order Propionibacteriales; family Propionibacteriaceae; genus Aestuariimicrobium; species Aestuariimicrobium kwangyangense. Next base: position 74,785 of record NZ_ATXE01000001.1, read on the forward strand.
CGCCAACCGCACCCGGCGTCGTCCCTGACTGGCGCCACGCCAGTCGAGTGGCAGCCTGCGAGCGTGTCGAGACCCGTGGGCTCACAGGCACGCCCTCAGCCCTGCGCGCCCGCCCCGGTGCGACGCCGAGGCCACCAGATGCGGTGCCCGATCAGCGTGAACAGGGCCGGGACGATGACCGTGCGCACCACCAGGGTGTCGACCAGCACCCCGAGGCACACGATGATGCCCAGCTGCCCCATCACGACCAGGGGGAGCACCCCCAGCGCCGCGAAGACAGCGGCCAACACGATGCCTGCCGAGGTGATCACCGCGCCGGTGTGGCGGACGGCCTCGACCGTGGCCAACCGGGTGGCGTCCTTGCCCGAGCGCAGTGCGTACTCGGAGCGGATCCGTTCGACGAGGAAGATCGTGTAGTCGATGCCGAGCGCCACCAGGAACAGGAAGGCGAACAGCGGGACCTCGATGGCGTAGGCGGGCTTGTCGATGAACGTCCGGCTCAACCACCAGCCGGCACCCAGGGCAGCGGCCGCGCTGGCGGCGTTGACCGTCAGCAACAGCAGCGGAGCGATCGCGGAGCGGGTGAGAGCCGTCACCACCACGAAGCAGACCAGCAGGATCAAGGGGGCGATCACCTTGAGGTCACGGCTCTGGGCCTCGCGCTGGTCGAGGTCCTGGGCGGTCTGCCCGCCCACCACCGCAGTCGGGTCGATCGCAGCGGCGGTCGTCCGCAGGTCACGCACCAGCTGGAGCGACTCGGCGGTGCCGGGCACGGGGCTGCCGGTCACCTGCAGCGACACCCGGCCACGAGCCTCGTCCGCGCCGGTCGGCAGCACCCGGACGACACCGGGCTCGGCCGCCAGGCCCTTCAGCAACGCCGCCTGGCGATCACTGGCCGCGACCACGGTCAGGGGGGAGGTCTCCCCGGCGGGGAAGTGCGAGGCCACGGTCTCGAGACCGGTGGCCGACTCCGAGGCCACGCGGAACTGGTCGGCCTGGTCCAGACCGACCCGCACCCCCAACAGCCCGGTGGCGAACACACCCAGCACCGCCAGGCCCGCGACCAGGGAGACCACCGGACGAGCGGTGACCCCGCGGGCGATGGCGCCCCAGACACCCGGCTTCTGCACCTGGTCGGAGTCGACCCGAGGCACGAAGGGCCAGAAGATCCGGCGGCCGACGATCGCCAGCAGGGCAGGCAGTCCCACCAGGACAGCGATCAGCGCGCAGAGCAGCCCCGCCGCGCTCGCCAGGCCGAGCCCACGGGTGTTCGGGAGGGCGGCGAACAGCAAGGTCATCAGGCCACCGACCACGGTGAGGTTGCTGGCAAGGATGGCGCCGAGGCTGGCCCGCCATGCCGTCCAGAGCGCGACGCGGTGGTCGCTGTGCCGGTGCAGTTCCTCCCGGTACCTGCTGATCAACAGCAGTGCGTAGTTGGTTCCGGCACCGAAGACGAGCACGCTGACGATGCCCGGCTCCCCGTGCCACCCCGACACGATCGCCAGCGCATTGGTGAGGGTCTGGGCCAGCCGATCGGCGATGCCGACCACCACGAGGGGGATGAGCCACAGCACCGGGGAACGGTAGGTGATCAGCAGCAGCACGGCGACGATGCCGACGGTGACCGCCAGCAGGGTGAAGTCCGCGCCCTCGAAACTCGCTGCGATGTCTGCGCCGAACGCGGGACCTCCGGTGATCTGCATGGTCAACTCGTTCGGACGCTGCTCGGCCACGGCAGCGCGCAGTTCCTTGACCTGCTGCTTGTTGGCGGCGTCGTCCTCGGTGGCGGGCACCGGCACCAGCGTGATCGCGGCCTTGCCGTCCTCACTGATCGTGGGCCTGGGCACGGCCTTCAGGGCGCCAGCCACTGTGGCGACCCCACCCAGGTCGGCCTGGGTGAGCGCACCACCGTCCGTCCGCGTGGTGACCAGCAGGACGACGGAGCGGTCTGAGCCGGGGAACGATGCCAACTGCTCGGCTGCGATCCGGGACTGGGCCTCGGTCGGCAGGTTGGCGTCACGGCTGGCGGTCGACAGTGATCCCAGCACCCCGCTCAGTCCGACGAAGACGACCAGGTAGGCGACCAGCACCAGCCACGCGCCGACCTTGCCCACCATGGTCCTGCTCGTCAGCGCCTCGCCCTGCTTGCTCATGTGCACTCCTCAACCCGCCCCGATGGCTTCTTCGAGGTTAGGTGCGGGGCACCTCCCGGCGCGTGGGCGGATCGTCCATCGTCTGGTTGACAACGAACCGGCGACCGCGGGGGTGGGGGTTCCCGCGCGTGTCCAGAAATGGCCCCGACTCGCGTCCGTGGACCAGATCCAGCGGCACCTGCCGATCATGGGTCCACTTCTGGACATGGAAGAGGGGCGCCACCGTGTGGTGGCGCCCCTCCATCGGGCGTCTGTGACTCAGGCAGCGTCCTGGTCTGCCGCTTCCTCGGCGAGGGCGTGCTCGACAGCCGTGAGCAGGCCGAGCACCTGGTCGGCGACGGGCGCGACGAGGGCCGCGGGGTCGGCCACCAGTCCGTTCTCACCGGGGGCGTTGTCGCCGAACGGGATGGCGACGGGCTCGGTGACCAGCTGCATCTGGTAGTTGGGGATGATGCTGGCGAGCTGGGCGTTCGCGCGGCCCGCACCTCCCCAGCCGTAGCCGACGAGGCCGGCGGGCTTGCCATTCCACTCGGCGAAGACCACGTCGAGGGCGTTCTTGACCGAGGCGGGATAGCCACCGTTGTACTCGGGGGTGACGAAGATGAAGGCGTCGGACTCGTCGACGACCTTGGCCCAGGCGCGGGTCGACTCCAGTTCGTAGCGGCCCATCCGGGGCGGGAGGGTCTCCTCGGCGAGGGGCAGGTTCTGCTCCTTGAGGTCGACCAGGCGCACCTCGTGGTCCGTGGCGTTCTGCAGCAGGGGCAGCAGCTCACGCGCGACCTGCTCGCCCACCCGAACGGGGCGGGTACTGCCAATGACAACCGAAATGGTGGACATGTGGTTCCTCTCAGTTGGCCGTACTGCGGCCTGACGTGTTCCGCCTCCCCAACGCAGTTGAACACTCAATCATTCCCGCGGAGGTCGGGATTTCGCCGAATGGGACGCCCACCGGGGTGGGCCCGTGCGCAGCTCGTCAGGCCGGAGGTGTCGCTTCCACGACCGTCCCGGTGCGCTGGTCGTCCTGGCCCGAGGACGTGACCACCAGCCGCCAGCCGATCTCGTCCAGACGTCGTCGGATCAACTCAAGCCCGTAGCCGGAGCCGGTCCGTCGGGGATCGAACCCTCGTCCGTCGTCGGAGACCACCAGGCCCTGCGGTGACACCTGCACCGTGCACCGGTGTGCTCCGGAGTGACGGACGGCATTGGCCACGGCCGACTGGGCGACCCTCAGCAGGGCAACCTCGACCTCGGGCTGGAACCGCCGGCCCGCCAAGTCGTCCTCGAGTGTCACCAACAGGTCTGGGGTGGACGAACGATCCGCCAGGCGCGCCAGGGCCGCCACCAGGGTGGTGTGCGTCAGGTCGGCTGGCGCCAGGGCGGCGACGAGTTGGCGGGCCTCGGCGAGCCCCGAGAGGGACGACTCGCGCGCCTGCACCACCAGGGGCTCCGCAACTGCCGGGCTGTCCGGGAGCGCGCGCAGCGCGGAAGCCAACAGCAGGCTGATGCCCTGGAATTCCTGGGCGAGGGTGTCGTGGATCTCGCCGGCCAGTCGTTCGCGCTCGGCCATCACCCCCGCGTCGTGTTGGGCGGCGGACAGGTCAGCCCTGGTGCTCTCGAGTTCGGTGATCAACCGCTGACGGTGGTCGCTCTCGCGCACGAGGGCGTTGAAGGTCATCACCGTGGCGACCGCGACCGCGGCACCGATGGTGGGCCCCAGCACCAGCGGCCACGTCAGTCCGCCGTAGTGGCGAGCCATCCCGGCCTCGGTGGCGACGAGTTCGACCACGAGGGCCACCACACCCAGACGCATCCCGAGCAGGTGGAGCGACAGGAAGAAGAGCGGGAAGGCGACGTAGGCCGCCCCCACCGAGAGCCACAGCAGCATGAGCCAGGCCAGCAGGAGGGCCACGAACCAGATCAGCAGGGTCACCCGCTGGCGCCCGCGCAGGTCGTGGGCATCGGCTCGTCCATCACGCAGCACCGGCAAGGCCACGACCCCCACGAGGTGGACGAGCACCATCACCACCGCGGCCGCCCACGTGGCACCACGCGCCTGGTCAGTGCTCGGGAGGACGGCGACGGTGCCCACGGTGAGCGCGATCACGAGCGCGTGCAGTGCCCAGCGGATCCGGGTCACGGCGTGGGCTTGCACCCGTCCAGACTAGGGGGCTCGACCGGGGCGAGCGTCATGGGCCGCGGCCGGTGCTGGGTGCCCGCGTTCCGGGCAGGATGCCCGCGTCCCGGGCAGGATGCCCGCGTTCCGTGCACCTGCCCCCGTCCAGGGACAGGGCAGCTGAGCCCAAGGAGGGCAACTGGCCCCGAAGGCGGGCAACTGGCGAGACCCCGGTGGGCCCGCCCATCCCTGGCCTATAGTTGAATTCTCAACTAACTGGAATGCCGAAGCATCCCCCGGCGTTGAGACGGACGAATCGGGAACCACCCCGCACCAGACTCCAGGTCACCACATGGGAGACATCATGCAGTTCGGACTCTTCACCGTCGCCGACGTCACCACCGACCCGACCACCGGCAAGACACCCAGCGAGTACCAGCGCATCAAGGCGCAGGTCGAGATCGGCAAGCTCGCCGACCAGGTCGGCCTCGACGTGATCGCCTACGGGCAGCACCACAACCCGCCCTTCGTCGCCTCGTCCCCCACCACGACGATGGCCTATGTGGCGGCGCAGACCGAGAACATCCTGCTGTCGACCGCAACCACGCTGATCACGACCACCGACCCGGTGCGCATCGCCGAGGACTACGCCACCCTGCAGCACCTGACCGACGGACGCATGGACCTCATGCTCGGACGCGGCAACACCGGCCCCGTCTACCCGTGGTTCGGCAAGGACATCCGCAAGGGCATCGAACTGGCCATCGAGAACTACGACCTGCTGCACCGGCTGTGGCGCGAGGACGTCGTCAACTGGGAGGGCAACTTCCGCACCCCGCTGCACGGTTTCACCTCCACCCCGCGTCCGCTGGACGGTGTGGCCCCGTTCGTGTGGCACGGCTCGATCCGCAGCCCCGAGATCGCCGAACAGGCCGCCTACTACGGTGACGGGTTCTTCTCGAACCACATCTTCTGGCCGGCCAGCCACACCAAGGCGATGGTCAGCCTCTACCGTCGTCGCTACGAGCACTACGGTCACGGCGCCGCCCACCAGGCGATCGTCGGGCTGGGTGGCCAGGCCTACATCGCCCCCACCTCGCAGCAGGCCGTGCGGGAGTTCCGTCCCTACTTCGACAACGCCCCCGTCTACGGCGGTGGCCCCTCGCTGGAGGACTTCACCGAGCAGACCCCCCTGGTCGTCGGGAGCCCCCAGCAGGTGATCGAGAAGGTGCTCGGATTCCGTGACTACGTCGGTGACTACCAGCGCCAGCTGTTCCTGATGGACCACGCCGGCCTGCCGCTGCCGACCGTGCTGAAGCAGATCGAACTGCTGGGCACCGAGGTCGTCCCCGTGCTCCGCAAGGAGTTCGCCGCCCTCAAGCCGGCCGACGTACCGGACGCCCCGACCCACCGCTCGCTGGTCGAGGCCGCGGGAGGACCTCACGAGAGCATCGACACCACCCCCAGGACCGACCGGTGGACCGGCACCCGCGCCGAGGACGCCAACCACCTCGAGCCCGCCAACCACCTCGAGCCCGCCAATCACCTCGACCCCGCCAATCACCTCGACAGGGCCACGGCCGGGCTCAGCCAGGAAGGAAACCACTGATGCGCCGCATCACCATCGTGCAGGCCGGCCTGCGCAACCCCTCCACCACCGCCATGCTGGCCGACGAGCTCAAGGTCGCCGTGCAGGATGCGTTCGTGATGGCCGGGGACGAGGCCGAGGTCACCGTCGTCGACGTGCGCAGCCACGCCCACGCCGTGGTCGACAACATGCTCACCGGGTTCCCGTCCCAGGCACTCGAGCAGGCGATCGCGTCCGTCACCGAGGCGGACGGCCTGGTCGTCGTCACCCCGACCTTCTCCGCCTCGTACTCGGGCATGTTCAAGAGCTTCATCGACGTGATCGAACCGGGAGCACTCGCCGACAAGCCGGTGCTGCTGGCCGCGACCGGTGGCACGGAGCGCCACTCGCTGATGATCGACCACGCGCTTCGTCCGCTGTTCGCCTACCTCGGGGCTGACGCCGTGCGCACCGGTGTGTTCGCCGCGACCGCCGACTTCGGGGACGCCGAGGGCTCGCAGGTCTCGACCCGGGTGGCCCGGGCCGCCGGTGAGTTGGCGGCCCGCGTCGTCGGGTCCGGGCGATCCGTCGCGGCGGAGCAGTCGCTGGCAGCGACAGAAGCGGTCGGCGACGACGAGGTACCGGGGTTCACGCCCTTCGAGCAGTTGCTGGCCCGCGTCACCCGCTGACCAGCACCCGCCCATCGACCCAGCCCCATCCCCCCACGCCCCCACAGCCCATCTCCCCCGCACCCGGATCCACCGGCCAGCAGAGGGACTGTGATGGGATGGCTGGCGTGGAGCACGACGACCTGATCCGGTTGCGGCGAGCCCGCGACCGGATCGATCGCGACTACGCCGAGCCGCTCGACGTGCCGGCCCTCGCCTCGGAGGCGCTGATGTCGGTCGGCCACTTCCAGCGCCAGTTCAAGGCCGCCTTCGGCGAGACCCCCCACCAGTACCTGATGACCCGGCGGATCGAGCGCGCCCAGGCCCTGCTGAGGCACGGCACGATGAGCGTCACAGAGGTCTGCATGGCCGTCGGGGCCACCTCGCTCGGCTCGTTCTCGGCGCGGTTCACCGAGTTGGTGGGCATGACACCGAGTCAGTACCGCGCCTCCTCCCATGACGAGTGGGCCGGCATCCCGGGCTGCTTCGCCAAGCACGCGATCCGGCCCCGCCGCAGCTGACCCGACCGGCAACCGGTCAGGAACGGAGAAGCCTCCGCCCCTGGCCCGCCGTAGCGTTGCGGTCATGACGAACTCACTCACCCTGGCCAATTGCTTCATCACCGTCGACGATCCCGAGGCCGCGCTCGCCTTCTACCGCGACGTGCTCGACCTCACGGTCGTCAAGGACGTCAAGAACGGCGACTTCCGCTGGCTCACCTTCTCGACCCCCACCCAGCCCGAACTCGAGATCGTGGTGCAGCAGATCGGCGTCGGCGGCCTGCCCATGTCGGACGAGGACAAGCAGGCCCAGGCGTCCCTGCTCGCCAAGGGACTGCTGTCGGCACTCATCTTCTCCGTGGACGACGTCGACGCACTCTTCGAGAAGGTGCGGGCCTCGGGTGCCGAACTTCTGCAGGAACCGCAGGACCAGTTCTACGGTGTGCGCGACTGCGCCTTCCGCGATCCGGCCGGGAACATGGTCCGGTTCAACCAGGTGCTGCCCCAGCCGGCGGGCGGCCAGGCTTCGGGGGGCCAGGCTTCGGGGGGCCAGGAGAAGGTGCAGGCCTGAGATGTGCCTACCGGCGGCCCTTCGAGGGCAGGTACCTGTGGGTGACCGTGCTGCGCGCCACCACGGCGCGCAGCTCGGCCGGGTCGTCGCCGAGGAGACCGGCGACCCGCGCCTGCACGAGCAGGTTGCCCAGGGCAGTGGCCTCGACGGGACCGGCGACCACCGGCAGTCCGACTCGATCGGCCGTGAGCTGGCAGAGCAACCCGTTCTGGGCCCCACCGCCCACCAGGTGCACCACCTCGACCTCGTGCCCGGCCAGCGCAGCGGCCCGGCGCACGGCGTCGGCGAAGGCGGCGGCCAGCGACTCGACCACGAGCCTCACGGTGCCGGCGCGCGAGGTGGGCACCGGTAGAGCGTGGTCGCGGCACCAGTCGTCGAGACGGTCGGGCATCGTCCCTCGTCCGGCGTCGTTCGGGGCGAGGAAGCGGTCGTCGTCCACGTCGACGAGACCGACCGGAACGGGTAGCCGCCCGGCCTCGGCGAGCAAGCCCTCCAGGTCGTCGGCCGCGCCCCAGGCCCGCAGGCACTCCGTGATCAGCCACAGGCCCATCACGTTGTGCAGGAATCGGGTGGTCCCGCCCAGCCCACCCTCGTTGGTGAACCCGGCCAGGCGGGCGTCCTCGGTGATGACGGGGCGGTGGAGCTCGAGACCGACCAGGCCCCAGGTGCCACAGCTGATGTAGGCGAACCGGTAGCTGACGGCGGGTACTGCGGCGACCGCACTGGCGGTGTCGTGGGAGGCGACCGCCACCACCTCGGACGAGTACCCGACCCGTTCGGCCACTGCGGGCAGCAGTGACCCCAGTCGTGTTCCCGGGTCGACCAGCGGCGCGAGCAGCCCGGTTGGCAGGCCCAGCCTCCGCATCAGGTCGAGGTTCCACCCACGGGTCAGCGGGTCGAGCAGTCCGGTGGTGGAGGCGTTCGTCCGCTCGGTGACCTCGACCCCGCACAGCCAACTCGCCAGCAGGTCGGGAACGAGCAGCATCCGATCGGCGGCCTCGAGCCAGCCGGGGGCTTCGGCCGCCAGCTGGAAGCAGGTCGTGAACGGCAGGTGCTGCAGCCCGTTGATGCGGTACAGCTCGGCCGGCCCGATCTTGGCGTGGACCCGCTCGACCCCACGCTGACAACGGTCGTCGCGGTAGTGGAAGGGAGGATGGAGGAGACCACGCGTCCCCCCGCCGGTGGTGCCGACCAGCCCGTGGTCGACCGCCCACGAGTCCACGGCGACGGAGTCGACGGGACCTGCCCGGTGCAGACCCTCGAGAACCTGCTCGAACAATCCCGCGACGTCCCAGTGCAGACCGTCCTCCATCCGCGCCGGCTGGTTCGGGAAACGGTGCACCATGCCGAGCTCGACCCTCCGGTCGGGCGTCAGTGACCCCACCACGACCCTCCCACTGGAAGCGCCCAGGTCGGCGGCCGCGAACCGCCCCCCAGCAGCGCTCACGGCAGGGCTCACCGCAGGAAGGCGGCCGCAACCCCGGCGTCGACGGGGACGTGCAGGCCGGTGGTGTGGGAGAGATCGGGTCCGGTGAGCACGGCCACGGCATTGGCCACGTGCTCGGGCAGGACTTCTCGCTTGAGCAGGGTGCGTTGGGCGTAGAAGGCGCCGAGGTCGTCCTCGGCGATGCCGTAGGTCTTGGCCCGGTTGGCTCCCCATCCCGAGGCGAAGATGCCGGACCCACGCACCACCCCGTCGGGGTTGACCCCGTTCACCCTGACCCCGTGCTGCCCGAGTTCCACGGCGAGCAGGCGTACCTGGTGGGCCTGGTCGGCCTTGGTCGCCGAGTAGGCGATGTTGTTGGGCCCGGCGAACAGCGAGTTCTTCGAGGCGATGTAGACGATGTCGCCACCCATGCCCTGCTCGACCAGCACCCTCGCAGCAGCCTTCGCGACCAGGAAGGAGCCCTTCGCCATCACGTCATGCTGCAGGTCCCAGTCGGCCTCGGTCGTCTCGAGCAGCGGCTTCGACAGCGACAAACCGGCGTTGTTCACCACCAGGTCGAGCCCACCGAAGGCCAGCACCGCCGCGTCGACGGCCGCCTGCACCTGGGCTGCGTCGGTGACATCGCACTGCACCCCGATCGCCACGTCGGAAGCGCGGGCTCCCTTGCCTGACTGGGCAGCCGCCCCCACCTCCTCGGCCACCTGCTGCGCCTTGGCGAGGTCGAGATCGGCCACCACCACGCAGGCACCGTCGGCCGCGAGTCGCTGGGCCGTGGCCTTGCCGATGCCGGACGCCGCCCCGGTCACCACCGCGATGCGGGTGGCGTGCGACTTCGGGCGGGGAAGCCGCTGCAACTTCGCCTCCTCGAGCGCCCAGTACTCGATCCGGAACTTCTCGGCGTCGCTGATCGGGGTGTAGGTCGACAGGGCCTCGGCGCCCCTCATCACGTTGATGGCGTTGACGTAGAACTCGCCAGCGACCCGGGCCGTCTGCTTGTTCTGGCCGTAGCTGAACATGCCGACTCCCGGCACCAGCACCACCAGGGGATCGGCACCCCGCATCGCCGGTGACCCAGCGGTGGCATGGGCCTGGTAGTAGGCGGCGTAGTCCGCCCGGTACCGCTGGTGCAGCTCGCGCAGTCGCGCCAGTTGTTCGTCCAACGTCGCGGTCGCGGGCAGGTCGAGCAGCAACGGCTTGACCTTCGTCCGCAGGAAGTGGTCGGGGCAGGAGGTCCCCAGACCGGCGAGCCTCGGGTGCTCGGCCCGGGCGAGGAAGTCGAGCACCACCTCGGCATCGGTGAAGTGCCCCACCATCGGACGGTCGGTGCTGGCCAGTCCGCGCAGGGTGGGTGCGAGAGCCGCCGCCCTGTCCCGACGGTCTGCCTCGGGCAGGGCCTCGTGCCCGGCCAGCACCGGGCCGAAGGGATCGGGTCGTCCGTGCTCGGCGATGTGGCGTTCAGCGGTCTCGATGATCCACATCGAGTTGGCCTCGCACTCCTCGGAGGTGCTGCCCCAGGCGGTGATCCCGTGGCCACCCAGGATGCAGCCGATCGCCTGCGGGTGCGCGCGGTGCAGGGCGGCGATCTCCAGACCCAGTTGGAACCCCGGTCGGCGCCACGGCACCCAGACCACCGAGCCCCCGAAGATCTCCTCGGTCAGCCGCTCGCCGTCGGCGGCGGTGGCCAGGGCGATGCCGGCGTCGGGGTGCAGGTGGTCGACATGGGCTGCGTCGACGAGCGCGTGCATGGCTGTGTCGATGCTGGGAGCAGCCCCACCCTTGCCGAACAGGCAGTGGTCGAAGGCTGCCACCATCTCGTCCTCACGATCGACCCCGGGATACACGTCGACGAGCGAGCGCACGCGGTCGAGGCGGAGCACGGCCAACCCCGACTCGGTGAGCGTGCCGAGGTCACCGCCGGATCCCTTCACCCAGAGCAGGTCGGTCTCGGTTCCGGTGACCGGGTCGTTCGCCCGGCCCTTGGCCGAGGTGTTGCCGCCGGCGTAGTTGGTGGTGCGGGGGTCGGCCCCCAGTCGGTTGGAGCGTGCGATCAGGGTCTCGGCGGTCAGGGATTGGGGGGTGGTGCTCATGGGTCCTCTGCTGGTCGTGGGAAGGGGTCGGACGAGCGCCGTCAGGCGCCCCACCCGGCCTGGGTACCGCCCACCCGGGCGGCCTCGATGGTGGACTGGTAGCCGGATTCCCGCTGGGCTCGCATCGGGTCGGCGGGCAGGCCCCTGCTCTCGCGCCACTGCGCGAGGGCTGGTCGCACGTCGGTCTGGAAGGCGTCGACGAAGATCTCGTTGGCCGTCAGCACGTCACCCTCGGCCTCGGCGGCGGCCAGCGCCTCGCGGTCGAGCAGCAGGGCGCGAGCCGACATCTCCTGCACGTTCAGCACCGAACGGATCTGGCCGAGGATCTTGTTCTCGACGTTGTGGCACTGGTCGAGCATGAAGGCCACGTCGGGGGAGTTGAATCCCCCGCCCCTGATCACCTCGACCAGGATCCTGAACAGTTGGTAGGGGTCGGCCGCGCCGACGATCAGGTCGTCGTCGGCGTAGAAGCGGGAGTTGAAGTCGAAGCTGCCCAGCCGGGAGAGGCGGAGCAGCTGCATGACGATGAACTCGATGTTGGTGCCCGGCGCGTGGTGCCCCGTGTCGAGGCAGACCACGGCCTGCTCACCGAGGGCTGTCACCTGGGCGTAGGCCGTGCCCCAGTCAGGGACGTCGGTGTGGTAGAACGCCGGCTCGAAGAACTTGTACTCCAGCACCAGGCGCTGGTGAGGGGCCAGCCGGTCGTAGATGGCCTGCAGGGACTCGGCCAGGCGGTCCTGCCGTCCGCGCAGGTCGGCCTGCCCGGGGTAGTTGGACCCGTCGGCCAACCAGATCTTCAGGTCACGGGAGCCGGTGGCCGCCATCACCTCGAGGCAGCGGTAGTGGTGGTCGATCGCCTGTTGGCGCACCGCGCGGTCGACGTGGGTGAGCGAGCCGAACTTGTAGACGTCGTCCTGGAAGGTGTTGGAGTTGATGGTGCCCAGCCGCACCCCCTCCGACTCGGCATGCTCACGCAGCGCCCCGAAGTCGTCGACCAGGTCCCACGGGATGTGCAGGGCGACGCTGGGCGCGAGCCCGGTCATGCGGTTGACCTGGGCGGCGTCGGAGACCTTCTCGAAGGGTGTGCGTGGGGTGCCGGCAGTGGTGAAGACCTTGAACCGGGTGCCGGAGTTGCCGAAGGCCCAACTCGGCAGTTCGATGGCCTGCCGCTCGAGTTGGGCCAGCACCTCGGCGGGCAGGGAACCGGCGTCGGTCAGGGTCATCGTTCGTCGCTCCGTTGCTTTTGAATCGTTTCAATCGGAGCCTAGGTGTACCCGGTCACAGTGGTCAAGGGTGCGCCCGCGGGGTGGGTTAGGGTGACGCCGTGGTCAGTGTGCGTGATGTGGCGACCGAGGCCGGGGTGTCGGTCGGAACCGTCAGCCACGCGCTGAACCACCCCGAGCGGGTCTCCCCCGAGAACCTGAGCCGCGTGCACGCCGCGATCGAGCAGCTGGGGTTCGTGCGCAATGACGCCGCCCGCCAGCTTCGTGCCGGACGCAGCCGCAGCATCGGCCTGGTCGTGCTCGATGCGGGAAATCCGTTCTTCGCCGAGGTGGCCCGCGGGGCCGAACTGGCCGCGGCCGCTGCCGGCCTGTCGGTGCTGGTCGGCAACAGTGTCGAGGACCCCGCCCGCGAAGCGTCCTATCTCGACCTGTTCCGGGAACAGCGGGTGGGTGGGCTGTTGATCACTCCGACCACGGACGACCCCTCCGCACTGCTCCGTCTGCACGAGTCGGGCACCCCGGTGGTGCTGGTCGACCGCGATCCGGGCGACAGCCCGTTCTCGTCGGTCTCGGTCAACGACGTGCTGGGCGGGGAACTCGCGGCCGAGCACCTGCTGGCCCGGGGCAGGCGCCGGATTGTCTTCGTGTGTGGGCCGGTGTCCTTGACCCAGGTGAGGCATCGGCTCGAGGGTGCCCGTCGTGCGGTCGACCGGTGTACCGGAGCAACCCTTGAGGTGATCGAGCGTCCGGCGTTGACCGTGCTCGAGGGACGAGCCGCTGGCGACCTGCTCGCCGACCGGCGCCCGGTCGATCGTCCCGATGCGGTGTTCTGCGCCAACGACCTGATGGCGGTCGGGTTGCTGCAGGCGCTGGTCATGTCGGGTCGGGTTCGGGTACCGGACGAGATCGCCCTGGTGGGCTACGACGACATCGACTTCGCGACCGCCACCGTGGTGCCGCTGACCTCGGTGCGACAACCGGCGCGACTGATCGGCACCACCGCCGTCGACCTGCTGTTGCAGCAATTGGGCGAGCGCGGGGCTGAGCGACGGGCCGTCCGCTTCGAACCTGAATTGGTGGTCCGGGCCTCCAGTGGTGGCCAGGTGGGCTGACCCTCGGGTCGTGCGCCCGGTCCCGGCATGAGGCGTCACGCCAGGAATGATTCAGTCCGAGAGATCCGCCACCGTGGCGTCGAACAGCGCGATCACGTCCTCGGCGGCGACCGTCAGGCCCACCCCGTGACCCCCGCCCCCCAGCGAGACGGTGCGTCCCACCACGGACGAGTCGACGTACACCGGCAGTGCCTGGGACGAACCGAACGGCGTGATCGTCCCCCGCTCGTAGCCGGTCACCGCGAGGGCGGTGGCCGCGTCGGGCATCGACAATCGGTTGGTGCCCAACAGCGCTCGCAACTTGGGCCAGCTGAACTGTCGGTCGCCCGGCACCAGCACGAAGACGTGGGAGTCGTCGGGCATCCGGACGACGAGGGTCTTGAGCAGATCCCGGGGCTCGATCCCCCGCGCGGCTGCCGCCTCCTCCACGCTGGTGACGCGACCGTGGCGGGAGACGGTGAAGGGGATCCCGGACTCCCGTGCAGCCACGATCGCACGGGTGTCGGGGGTCGGGCTGTCGGGGGCCGGGCTGTCGGGTGCAGGGCTGTCGGGTGCAGGCGTGTGGTCGGCCATCTCAGCCCCGCAACCTGGTGACGAGGTGGGTGAGTTGGTCGAGCAGGGTCGTCATCGAGCGGCTCCTGCGCTGGTCGGGACGGAACCCGTCGGGGCCGAACTCGTTGAACGTGCTCATCGAGACCTGCTGGCGTACGTCGACCATCTGGAAGTTCGAGACGATGGTGCGCCAGTGCTCCACGGCCCGCACGCCCGAATCGGCCCCGTAGCTGACGAAGGCGACCGGCTTGAGGGTCCACTCGGGAGCGATGGAGTCGAATGCGTTCTTGAACGCTCCGGGAACAGAGTGGTTGTACTCGGGGGTGACGAAGATGAACCCGTCGAGGTCGTCGATGGTCTGACTCCAGCGGGTCACCTGGGGACTGTCGTAGTTCCGGTTGGCGGATCCGGGAACCGTGGGCGAGGTCAACACCGGAAGCTCGAAGGTCTTGAGGTCGACCACCTCGAACCTGAGCCCAGCCTCGGCCGCGCCCCGGTGCTCGTCGGCACGGTCCTTCACCCAACGGGCGACTGCCTCGCCCTTGCGGCCCTCCCGCACGGATCCGATGATGATGCCGATCCGCATCTGCTGCTGGTTGGTTGGCATGGTCTCGCTCATCGACTGCTCCTCGTCCGCTCGTATGGGGCGCGCTCCACCGTAGCCCCGCTGCCGCGCGGTGTGTGAGGGCGGTCAGCTGCGCCAGTCCTGAACCCGGTCGGGGTAGCCGACGGGGGTCACCTAGAGTGAACCCGTGGCCGTACACCCCTCCCCCGCGGAACCCCAGTCTCCCGGTTCGCCGGACGAGACCAAGCCGCACCACCCCCGGGTGGGCGGACGGGTCACGCTGGTCGGCGGAGGGCCGGGAGACCCAGGTCTGGTGACCCTGGCGGGAGCAGCGGCGCTGATCCAGGCCGATGTCGTGCTCACCGACCACCTCGCTCCCAGCGATCTGATCTGGGAACTCAACCCAGACGTGCAGGTCATCGACGTGGGCAAACTGCCGCGCGGCGCCTTCACCCCGCAGGAGTCCATCAACCAGCAGCTGGTCGACCTGGCCCGCCAGGGCAAGGACGTGGTGCGTCTCAAGGGCGGCGACTCCTTCGTCTTCGGACGAGGCGGCGAGGAGTGGCTGGCGTGCACCGAGGCCGGCGTCGAGGTGCGCGTCATCCCCGGGGTGACCTCGGCCGTTGCCGTGCCCGAGTTGGCTGGTATCCCGGTCACCCATCGGGGGGTGACGCAGGGATTCGTGGTCGTCTCGGGGCACGTCGCACCCGACGATCCCCGCAACCAGGCCGACTGGGGCGCGCTGGCCGCCACCGGTATGACCCTGGTGGTGCTGATGGGCGTGAAGTCCCTTCCGTCGATCGCCGAGACCCTGATCGCTCACGGACGACCCGCCGACACTCCCGCATCCGTGGTCGCGAACGGTGGCCTGCCCAGTCAGCGGCGGATCGACGGCACCCTGGCCACCATCGCCGCACGCGCCGCAGAGGAGCGAGTGGCCCCGCCGGCGGTCTGCGTGATCGGCGAGGTCGTCCGTGCGCTCGGCTGAGTCCGTGAGCTCGGCTGGAGCAGTCGCGACCGAGTCCCCCCGGGTCGGACGAGGCGACCTGGTCGAGGGACTGAGGCTCATCCTCGCCCTGCTGACCGTGGTCCCCGTCGGACGCCTGTCACAGATCACACCCGGCTCGGCGCGCGTCGCCATGCTGGGCGCTCCGCTCGCCCGCGCCGTGATGGGAGCACTCGCGGGGGCCGTACTGCTGGGGGCGTCGCTGCTGGGTCTGCCGCCGCTGGTGGCGGCGTTGCTGGCCGTGGCTGCGCTCATGCTCGGCAACCGCGGCATGCACGTCGACGGCCTCAGCGACACCGTCGACGGGCTGGGTGCCGGCTGGAACCGCGAGCGGGCCCTCGAGGTGATGCACCTGGGCAATGCAGGACCCATGGGGGTGGCGGCCATCGTCGTGACCGTCGGGGTGCAAGCGGCAGCCTGGTCGGCGCTCGACTGGGCCTCACCGGGGGCGGCCACCAGGTCGGCCCTGCTGGTGGCCACCCTGGTCACGTGCTCGGGCGTGGCCGCAACCCTTGCCGCCGCGCGAGGGGTTCCCGCGGCCCCGCAGTCGGGGCTCGCCCGCGAGGTGTCCTCCGTCGTCCCCGTGGCATTGGTGGTGACCTGGCTGCTGCTGGCCGCCGTGGCGATGACAGCCGCTGCCACGTGGGCGGGTCTGGCCTGGTGGACCGGACCAGCGGCCATCGTGGCCGCGGCCACCGTGGTCGGGTGGCTGCTGTGGCGATCGGTCCGTGTCTTCGGCGGGGTCACCGGCGACGTGATGGGTGCCTGCATCGAGCTCGCCCTGACCGCGGCCAGCGTCGCGGTGCTCGTCCCACTGGGGCGCTGACCGGTGCGAACCCTCGTCACCGGCGGCACCCGGTCGGGCAAGTCGGCGATCGCCGAGGGCCTGGTGCCCGACCGTTCCACCCTGCGGCCCGATGAGACCGTCGTCTACGTGGCGTGCGGTCCCTCGTCCGACGACGAGGACTGGAACCACAGGGTCGCCCTGCACCGCCGGCGACGACCCGCCCACTGGCAGACCTGGGAGACCGTCGACCTCGCGGAGGCGATCGACCGCCTTGCCGGGCCCTGCATCGTGGACTGCCTCGGCACCTGGCTGACCGCGCAGTTGGACGACCTGGACGCCTGGTCGAGACCGGCCGATGAGATCACTGCCGAACTGCGCTCCCGCGTCGACGCCGTGGCCCAGGCCGTGGCGCGGTGTCCGCATCCGCTCGTGGTGGTCACCAACGAGGTCGGCCAGTCCCTGATCTCGATGGAACGCTCGGGACGGTTGTTCACCGACTGGCTGGGCTGGCTGAACCAGGCCGTGGCCGCGAGCTGCGACCGCGTGGTGCTGGTGGTCGCGGGGTGCCCGCTCGTGGTGAAGGGCGAGGCCTGGGAGCAGGCCTCGCCCTTCGATCAGGCGTGATCACCGCGGATCCGCCGGAGCGGACCACCCCGGTGGGGTCAGACGCGGACGGTGTGGGTCAGTGCAGGTCGTGGTCGATGCGCTCGTCGCGGACGACCTCGTGGCGGGTCCGCTGACGCTGGGCCTGCAGGATGAAGGACAGGATGATGGCCGCGACCCCCGCGATCATCAGGATCCAGCCGAGGGTGTTGTCGCTCACGCCGGGGATGTTGACCTGGACGGCGAAGGTCAGGATGGCCCCGACGACGACCAGGAAGATTCCGAGTCCGATCCACATGTTGTTTCTCCTCAAGTCTGGCGGCACCGCCGACCCACCCACGGGTGGGGGATCCCGGAGCACGCGCTCTGAGTGAAAAACTACACACAGGTGCCCCCGCCACGCGCAGGAGCCGCGCGACGCGGCGTCAACCCACCCTTGAGGGTGGGTCGCGCCGCGTCTCGGACGGAGGTGAGGTTCAGTGCCAGGCAGCCCGCACGTACTGCGGCGGGTAGAGCCGGCCGGAGACCTCGTCGGCCACACCCAGCTCGTGGGCCGCGCGCTGGGGCCACGACGGGTCACGCAGGGCGGCTCGTCCCAGCAGCACGACGTCGGCCTGGCCGCCGTCGATCACTTCCTGTGCCTGCTCGGGCTCGGTGATCATGCCCACCGAACCGGTGACCACGCCGGCCTCGGCCCGGATCCGGGCCGCGAAGGGCACCTGGTAGCCGGGCCCCACCGGGATCGGCACGGTCACGTTGCCGCCCGACGAGACGTCGACCAGGTCGACACCGTGCTCGCGCAACACGTGGGCCAGTTCCACGGACTGGTCGACCGTCCAGGCCGGGCGGTCGTCGACCCAGTCGGTCGCCGAGATGCGGACGATCACCGGCACCTGGTCACCGACCCTGGCCCTGACCGCGTCGACCACCTCGACCAGCAGACGGCTCCGGTTCTGGAACGAGCCGCCGTGGTCGTCGTTGCGGTGGTTGGAGAGCGGGGACAGGAACTCGTGGAGCAGGTAGCCGTGGGCGGCGTGGATCTCGAGCACCTCGAAGCCGGCCTGCACGGAGCGTGCGGCCGCGGTGGCGAAGGCGTCGACGAGGGCCGTGATCTCGTCCGTGCTCAGCTCCTCGGGCTGCAGCAGCCCGGGGAAGGCCGTGTCACTCGGCCCGACGGGGGTCCAGCCACCCTCGTCGGTGGGTGCGACGCCGTTGGCCTCGCCCGGGAATCCGCGGCGGGTCGAGGCCTTCCGTCCCGCGTGCGCCAACTGGATCGCGGGCGTGGCTCCCTGCGAGCGGATGAATGCGGTGATCCGGGCCCAGGCAGCCACCTGCTCGTCATTCCAGATGCCGGTGTCCTGGGGGCTGATGCGTCCCTCGGGAACAACCGCCGTGGCCTCGGTCATGACCAGGCCGAACCCCCCTTGTGCCCGCGCCCCCAGGTGGACGAGGTGCCAGTCGGTCGGGATGCCGTCGCGTGCCTCGACGGAGTACTGGCACATCGGGGCCAGCCAGATGCGGTTGCGGATGGTGGTGTTGCGCAGCGTGATCGGCGCGAAGAGTGAGCTCACGTGGGGGGCAACACCGCTCGCGGCGATCGTGTTCCCACCCGGCGGCCGACGGCTGCGAGTTCCGTCCACCGTTCGACCCATGCCGCGGGTGGCCCGTGAACTACGGTGTCGTCCATGAGCATCGCGGACACGCACCGGCGGTACGCCGCACACTTCACCCATCTCGTCGAGAACACCTCCGACTGGAACCTGCAGTCGCCCGTGGCCGACTGGCGTGCCCGCGACGTCGTCGAGCACCTCACGAGCTGGCTGCCGGGCATGATGCGATCGCTGGGTGTCGAACTGGCCGACGTCACCGACCGCAACCCGGTGCGTGCGTGGGCCGATCTCACAGCCCAGGTGCAGGTCCTGCTCGACGATCCCGAGCGCGCCGGCCAACTCGTCCAGGACTTCTCCGGTGGCCAGTCGACGGTCGAGGACCTGCTCGCGAAGTATTACCTGCCTGACGTCTTCATGCACACCTGGGACCTCGCCCGCGCCACCGGTCAGGACGCGACCCTCGACCCCGACACCACCCAGAACCTGGTCGAGGCCATGACCGGTGCGGCCGACATGCTGCGCGCCAGCGGTCAGTACGGCGACCCGGTCGTGCTCGACGACTCCCACCCGATGCAGGACAGGCTGATCGCGCTGATCGGACGAGATCCCCACTGGACGGCCCCCGTCGTCGACACCCCGGACGGTCAGATGCCCGCCGGGGCGATCGACGAGACGACCGAGGAGGTGGTGCTGCCGGTCGACGAACTGATGTCGGACCCACAGGACCCCGATGCCCGCCGAAGCGGTGGCCGAGCATGACGCAGTCCAGCGGTACCACCGGCCAGCCCACCACTCCTCCGACCGACGACAAGGACTGGACCTTCGTCACCACCCAGGGCTGCCCCGACTGCGGATACATGCCCACCCGGGTGGACGAGGTCGGTGCACGGGTGCGCGCGACCATCGATCCCTGGCGCCACCGCCTCGCCGCCGACGACGTGCGCCAGCGCCCGACCGAGACCACGTGGTCTCCGTTGGAGTACGGCTGTCATGTGCGTGACGTCTGCATCCTGTTCCGCCAGCGACTGGGGCTGATGGTGACCAGCGACAACCCGACCTTCGCCAACTGGGACCAGGACCAGGCCGCAGTTGAGGGCCGCTACTGGGACGAGGACCCGGCCGAGGTGGCCGAGCAGTACGCCGTCGAGGCGGAGCGCACCGCGGCAGCGTTCGACGCGGTCACCCCCGACCAGTGGGACCGTCCGAGCCTGCGCAGCAACGGCTCGTCCTTCACGGTCGAGACCTTCGCCGCCTACTTCCTGCACGACCTCGAGCACCACGCCCACGACGTCGGTATCAGTCGGGCCGGGTAGGGCCGAGCCCACGTCGGCCACGATCCTACTCAACCGCGCGCGTTCAGCACCTCGTCCAGGTCGTAGCTGACCGGTTCCTCCAGCTGCTCGTAGGTGCACGAGGTCGGGTCACGGTCCTCGCGCCAGCGGACGAACTGCGCGGTGTGGCGGAAGCGGTTGCCCTCCATGTGGTCGTAGCGCACCTCGACGACCCGCTCGGGGCGCAACGGCGTGAACGAGAGATCCTTGTTGGCATTCCACCGCGAGTAGGCGGACGAACTGGGCGTGCGCGGGAACGACTGGTCACGGTTGTCGGGCAGTTGGTCACCGGTGGCGGCGTCGTCGGTCTCACCAGCCCAGTTCCACGGGTGGCCGGCGAAACCGGTGACCAGGGGCTGCAGTTCCTCGAACAGTTCCTTGCGCCGCTCCATCGGGAAGGCCCCGATCACGCCCACCGAGTTGAGGGTGCCGTCGGCGGCGTAGAGCCCCAGCAACAGCGACCCGATCCGGTCGTCGCCGGAGGCGTGGGTGCGGTACCCGGCGACCACGCAGTCGGCGGTGCGCTCGTGCTTGATCTTGTACATCGCCCGCTTGTCCTCGAGGTAGAGCACGTCGACAGGCTTGGCGATCACCCCGTCGAGCCCGGCCCCCTCGAACTGCGTGAACCAGCGTTGGGCGACCTCCCTGTCCCGGGTCGCCGGGGTGAGGTGGATCGGTGGCTTGGCCTTGGCGAGTGCCTTCTCGAGCGCCGCCCGGCGTTCAGCGAAGGGCCGGTCGGTGTAGTTGGTGGAGCCGAGGGCCAGCAGGTCGAAGGCCACGAACGAGGCGGGCGAGGACTGCGACAACTTCTTCACCCGACTGGCGGCCGGGTGGATGCGTTGCTGCAGGGCGTCGAAGTTGAGCCGGTCGCCATGGTCGGGGTCGACCATCACGATCTCTCCGTCGATGACGCAGGCGTCGGGGAAGTTGGCCTTGATGGCCTCGACCAGTTCGGGGAAGTAGCGGGTCATGGGTTTGGAGTTGCGCGAGCCGATCTCGACCTCATCACCCGACCTCCAGATGAGCGAGCGGAACCCGTCCCACTTCGGTTCGAAGATGACGTCGGACTTCGGGAACTCCTTGACGGGCTTGGCCAGCATCGGCCCGAACGGGGGCACCACCGGCACGCCCCAATGGGCGTCCCGTTCGGCCTTGGGCGCCATGTACTCCTCGTCGTCGCGGTCCTTGCGTCGCTTCGAGGGCTGCACCCGCGGCGGCTCGCCGGGCATCTTGGGGTAGTCGGGTGGGAAGTTGAGCTCGCCCAGGCCTCGGGCCAGTTGTTCCTCCCACAGACCGAGAGCTCCCCTCAGCTCACCCACGGCCTCGTCCATCGGGAGCCAGGCGTGGCCGCGCTCGGCCACGATTGCGGGCACGGTCCGCACCGTGAAGTCGGCGGGGGAACAGTCCTTGAGCTCCTCCCAGGTCACCGGGAACGAGACCGGGGCCCCCGGCAGTGGACGAGCCGAGTAGGCGCCGGCGATCGTCCGGTCACGGCAAGCCTGGTTGAAGTCGACGAAGACCCGCTCCCCGCGCTCCTCCTTCCACCAGGACGAGGTGACCAGGTCGGGCAGCCGGCGCTCCAACTCGCGGGCGATGCCGATCACCCCGTGGCGCACGTCGAGGAACTCGTGGTCGGGTCGGATCCGGGCGAAGACGTGCACCCCGCGGTTGCCGGAGGTCTTCACCCAGGCGGTGAGACCGACCTCGTCCATCACCTCGCGGAGCGCGAACGCGGCCTCCACCGCGTCGGTGAAGCCGCGTCCGGGCTGGGGGTCGAGGTCGATGCGGAGTTCGTCGGGATTGTCGAGGTTGGCGGTGCGGACCGGCCAGGGGTGCATGGTGATGGTCGACATCTGCGCCATCCAGACGGCGTCGGCGATCTCGTCGACCACCAACTGCTCATGCTTGCGTCCGCTGGGGTACGTGCACATCACGGTGCGCATCCACGACGGCAGCCCCTGGGGCGGACGCTTGGAGTAGAACGGTTCCCCGGTGATGCCGTCGGGGAATCGCTGCAGGGTGACGGGACGGTCTCCGATCGCCTGCAACAGTCCCGGTTCGACCGCGAGCAGGTACTCGGCCAGTTCGGCCTTGGTGACGGCGCGACCGTCGGGCATCTGGTCAGCCGGCCACAACTCCTTGTCGGGGTTCGACAACTTCACCTCGCGGGTGCCGCCGCCTGATGCGGGAACCTGCAGCATCTCGGTCATGGGCTCGAGCGTAGACGGGGGCACCCGGGTTGGGGGGCAACTTCGGCGCTGGCATAGGCTCGCCACCGCAACCCGTGCGGGTTGCCCAGGACGAAAGGCGTGCAGATGACGGTGGACGAGGCGAACCCGACCCAGGTCGAGGCATCCGCACCCCGGTCACGGACCCGCTACGTCCTGTTCAGCGAGATGCTCGTCTTCGCGATCCTGAGCCTGGTCGCTGCCTTCGTGCTGAGCTACGACGCCATCCTGATCGCCCGTGACCCCAATGTGGTGTTGAGCTGCAACATCAACCCCATCCTCAACTGTGTGAAGGTCGGCTCCACCTGGCAGGCCAATGTCTTCGGCTTCCCCAACGCCTTCCTCGGGCTGATCTCCGAACCGGTGGTGATGACGATCGCGGTCGCCTCACTGGCCGGGGTGCGGTTCCCCAAGTGGTTCATGTTCACCGCCAACGCGGTCTACCTGCTCGGCGTGATCTTTGCCTACTGGCTGCTCTTCCAGTCCACCTTCGTGATCGGCGCCCTGTGCCCCTGGTGCCTGCTGGTGACCATCTCGACCACCTTCGTCTTCTGGTCGATGACCCAGTGGAACGTGCACGAGGGCAACCTGTACCTTCCCGAACGCTGGCAGCAGAAGGCCAGGGCGGCCCTGGACGCGGGGATGTTCACCGCGGCACTGGTGGTCTGGTTCGGCATCATCGTGATCATCGAGATCATCGAGTGGTTGCCGTCGTTCCTGTGAGCCGCCCTCACATGATCGTCCACTGCAGTCTGGGTGCGAGGTCCCGCCAGGATCACCACCGTGGTTCGACCAACCCTCGAAAACGGGGGGTTGGTCGAGCCACCGTGGTGATCCTGGTGGAGCCTCGGGGTCGACATCGCGGGGGCGACGGTGAGTGACGGTCCCCGCCCAGCAGCCGAGCAACCACTGACCGGCGGCAACGCCACCGCGGGGGTCGTGCGCGTGGAGGACCCGCTGACCGGGCCACTGGCCGGTCTGGGGCCCACCGTGAGGAAGCCGTGGCTGCCCCAGTCCGACCTCGTGACCGCCTACTGCGAGCACCTCCGCCGGGCTGGTGTCGATCTGCCCGCCAGCCACGGACGAGACGCTGCCGGACGAGCGGTCACCGAGTTCGTGCCGGGAACTCTTGCCCTCGACCTCCCCCCGCTCGACCTCGACCAGCTGCGGCGGGTCGGTCGACTACTGCGGGCCATCCACGACGCCAGCCCCACCGCGGACGACCCCGACTTCGAGCGCTGGCCGGCGATGTTGATCCCGAGCCCCACGCGGCCGGAGCTGATCTGCCACAACGACGCCACCCCGTGGAACCTGGTGATGGCAGGTCCGGCGCTCACCGATCGCTGGGTCTTCATCGACTGGGACGGAGCCGGTCCCAGTACCGGCGCCTGGGACCTTGCCTACTCCGCACAGGCCTTCGCGGGTCTCCATCCCGACCAGTCACCCGCCGAAGGAGCCAGCCGGCTGCGGGCCATCCTCGTCGACGGCTACCGGTCGTCCGAGGAACTCGCCGCCAGCCTGCCCGAGCTGCTCGGCCAGCGCGCGTGGGCCATGCATGACCTGCTCGAACGCTCCCACGCTGACGGCGACGAACCGTGGTCGTCGATGTTCACCAGCGGCCACGGGGACCACTGGCGAGCAGTCGCCGAGCACTGCACCCGACACGTCGGGAGCTGGCGTCAGGCCTTGTCGAAGCGCTGATCCGTGGCCGTGGGCGCAGCCGGCGACAGATCCGACTGACCTGACAGCGCCCAGCTGACCAGGAGGCCGAATCGCTCGGCCGACTCGGTGCCGGGCTCGGCGGCGTAGGTGTTGAGACGAAGGCCGGGATCGGCGGCCAGGTCCATGGCCTCGTAGTTCAGCGTGAGCTCACCGACCAGGGGGTGGTTGAACCGCTTGACGCCGGACCGGTGCAGTCGCACCTCATGCTTGGCCCACAACTGCCTGAAGCGCTCGCTGCGGGTCGAGAGCTCGCCCACCAGTCGACTGAGCGCGGGATCGTGAGGGTTCTCCCCCGCCATCGACCGCAGCACCGCGGCCGAGTTGTTGGCGATCAGCTCATAGTCGACGAAGAACTCGCGGGCCGACTCCTCACACAGGAAGATGTAGCGGCTGGTGTTGCCCCCGGCCTGCTCGAAGACAGGCGCGTAGAGCAGGCGTCCGACCGCGTTCGTGGCGAGGATGTCGAGCCGCGCGTTGCGCACGTACGCGGCCGACCCGCCCATCTGGTCGAGCAGCCACTGCACCTGCGGCCGCACCACCCGCTTCGGCGCCGTGCGGGTGGTGCGACGGTGGGTGGCGTTGCGGGCCAGGTCGTAGAGGTGGGTGCGCTCGGCCTCGTCCAACTGCAGTGCGGACGACAACGAGTCGAGCACCTGCTCGGAGACGCCACCCAGATTGCCGCGTTCGAGCCGGACGTAGTACTCGAGGCTGACGCCGGCGAGCATGGCCACCTCCTCGCGGCGCAGACCGGGAACCCGGCGGTGGCCACCGATCACGGGCAGGCCCGCCTGCTGGGGGGTCAGACGGTTGCGGCGCGAGATCAGGAAGTCCCGCGCCTCGGTCTTGGTGTCCATGGGCCCATCACACCACGCTCCCCGAACGGTTCACAGGTACCGCCGTTGCCCCCCTGCGACCATCGGACGAGGGTGGGGCCGGGGCCCACTGTCGTGTTCGACTGGATGAAGACCTCGACGAGCAGCGCTGATGGCCGCGAGGAGTGGTTCGGGGCGCGCTCGTAGCGCGATCACCGGCCGATATGTGAAGCTCTCAACGGCACGCCGCCACCCCAACACGACCGTGGTGGAGAGGGACAAGAAGAAGTAGCGGCATCTCCCCTGACGAAGTCGTTACATGGCCCCACACCCCCGTCCGGGTGTGGGGCCATCCCCATGCCCGGGTCGACCGCAAAGATGGCCGTGCAAGCCGTTACCGTAGGCCGGAAGAAGGCTCGGTCGAACAAGAGGAAACCATGGCAACGAGGACCACGATCCACAACGTGATCGACGACTTCCGAGCCGCGGGGTCGAACTCTGAGCGGGGAACTCGGTTCGAACGGCTGATGGAGGGCTACTTCCGTACCGATCCGACCTTGGCCAGCACTTACGACGAGGTCACGTCATGGGCGCGCTGGGACCACAACGAGCATTCCCATGATTCGGGGATCGATCTGGTGGCCAGGAATCGTGACACCGGTGCGTGGACGGCGATCCAGTGCAAGTTCTATGACCCGAAGCACACGCTGCAGAAGGCCGACATCGACTCGTTCTTCACCGCTTCGGGCCGGTCGTGGGACAACATCGTGTTCGACAACCGCATCATCATCTCCACCACTGACCGGTGGTCTCACCACGCCGAGTCAGCGCTGCAGAAGCAGACGGTGCCAGTGCAGCGGATCGGGTTGACCGAGATCGGTGAGTCACCGATCGACTGGATGCTCCACTCGCGCGCCGCCTTGGACTTCGAACCCCGCCGGGCCGCGCGCTACCGCCTTCGACCCCACCAGAAAGAGGCCATCGCCAAGATCCAGGCCGGGTTCGACTCGACTGACCGCGGCAAGTGGATCTCCGCCTGCGGGACGGGAAAGACGTTCACGTCGTTGAAGTTGGCCGAGCAGCGCTGCGCCGACAACGGTGGCCATCTGAAGGTGTTGTTCCTGGCCCCGTCCATCGCGCTGGTGTCGCAGACGCTTCGCGAATGGCTGGCCCAGAGCCAGACCGACATCCGCCCGTTCGTGGTGTGTTCGGACACGAAGGCCTCCCACCAGGCCGAGGACATCTCGATCCACGACATTCCCCTGCCCACGACCGACGCCGACAAGCTGGCCGCCCAGATGGCCGGCGGGGCACGACGGGGGAAACGGATGACGGTGGTGTTCTCCACCTACCAGTCCATCGACGTCGTCGCCCGAGCCCAGCAGCAGTCGGGGGAGGCGTTCGATCTGATCTTGTGCGATGAGGCCCACCGCACCACCGGGGCGAAGTTGCCTGGGGTGACCGACGATTCGGCGTTCGTGAGGGTCCACGACAACACATACCTTCCGGCCGGGAAGCGGCTGTACATGACCGCCACCCCCCGCATCTACGGCGAGGAGGTGAAGAGGAAGGCCGTCGAGGTGTCCGCCGAGCTGTGCTCGATGGACGACGAGGCCCTGTACGGGCCCGAGTTCCACCGTCTTGGCTTCGGCGAAGCGGTGGAACGCAAGCTCCTCACCGACTACAAGGTGATGATCCTGTGCGTCTCCAACGAGGCCGTAAGTGACAGCCTGCAAGGAGTGTTCGCCGACGGGGATGGGGAGATCAACCTCGACGATGCCTCCAAGATCGCAGGCTGCTGGAACGGATTGGCCAAGCGCACCACCGAACTCGACTTCGGTCCCGACCCCGTCCCCATGAAGCGAGCGGTCGCCTTCGCCTCCTCAATCGCCTCCTCGAAGGCGTTCGCCCAGACCTTCCCCGCGATCGCCGACACCCTCAGCGACGACGGTGACCCCGACACCCCCGAACTGCTGGTCGATGCCCACCACGTCGACGGCACCATGAATGCCCTGCTGCGAGGTGAGGAACTGGCCTGGCTGAAGGCCCCCGTCCCCGATGGGGAATGCCGCATCCTGACCAACGCCCGCTGCCTCTCCGAGGGCGTGGACGTCCCCGCCCTGGACGCGGTGCTGTTCCTGTCGCCCCGCAACTCCTTGGTCGACGTCGTCCAGTCCGTCGGCCGTGAATGGAGAGACGGCAGCGACTGCGTACGGCCGCCTGATGCATAAGACTTGGGATTACGGCCCTGGCTTCGAACGCGAGTTCAGATTGCCGAGTGGCAAGCGTGTCGACGGCATCAACTTCGACTCACGTCAGGTCGTCGAATTGAAGCCCGACAACCCTCGTGCGATCCGCCTTGGTCAGCGACAACTCCAAGGCTACCTCGATGAACTAAACGAGGCCTATCCCGGCAGAACGCCGTGGACAGGCGACATTCAGACCTACCCGCGGAGATGACCTATGCCAACCCTCGTCCAGTCGACCGTCGACGCCTACGCGAAGAGCAGGGGTTTCGTGAAGCGAGCAGGCTCGTGGTATCTCAAGCGTGAAGACATCATCTTGGTTCTCAACCTTCAGAAGTCGAACTACGGGCGCCAGTACTTCCTGAACATCGGGCTGTGGCTGAACGTCCTCGGCACGGAGCAAGCGCCCCAAGAGCAGCACTGCCACATTCGGTCGCGACTATCGCGCATTGCCGCAGATGCGGGTAGAGCAGGTGACCTGATGGACGCTGACAAGCTTGAAGTCCAAGCGGATGGTGCCAAGCAACTCACTAGCGAGCTTGCATCCGCGCTTGACCCGCTGATCTCGCTCGCGTCATCCATGAGGGAGCTGGCAGGACAAGCAGGTGCCGAGTTCCTATCACGCGCACTCGTGACCGGATCGGCCCAGCGAGCCTTGGCCGACGCTGGCTCCCCGCGGCCCCGACCCAAGCAGACAAGTACCGAGCTGGAATAACCGGCTCGGAATTGCAGCAGGCTGTCTTGAACGAAGTGGCACGCAATCCCTTTCTCGCGGAGGCTGTGCATGGCTAGGCGATTCATTGGAACGCTTCTTCGGCGTATCCTACTAATCCTGTTGGGATGCCTGTGGGGGACGACCGTGTTGCACGTACTCCTGTCGTTGATCGGAGTCGGTAATTCGCTTCTCTACCACGCAGATCCATTTCTGTGGCCCCAATGGCGTGGTGTCTTCCATCCAGCGACTTGGCTGCTGTGGGTGGCGGCTCTCGTGTTGAGCGTCTGGCTCTGGGTCGTGGTTGGCTGGCATCGGAAGGTGCTTGCGCCCGCCCTACTGTTGTGGGTGCTCGCGTTTGTGCCGATGGTTCGCGTGGAACCGGCACCGGGGGCGATGTACTTCCAGAACACCGCGGAGTATCAGCGAGCAGTCGCCCTCGTCCAGGAGTCCGGCGCGACCGAAGATACCCACGTGCCTATTCCCGCTGGGTTGTCCCGGCTATCCGGCGACGGCACGCTGGACGTGGACAAGGTGGGGTACTTCTTTCCGACGCTGACGGACTGGCGCGACGAAGATGCTCAAGGGGTGTGGTACTCGCGGGATGGGTCACCACCACTGGGGGGAGGCATGCGCACCGTCGCGTGTAGGTACCCAGTTCACCTCCGAGGGCACTGGTGGTACTGCTCGTGGTAACAGCGTGATCCATAGAGTTCCACAGGGGAGGCATGGATCGCGATTGAGTAAAAGACCGTAGGACAGCAGGTTTCGACATGGAAGGCCTGGCCGCTATCGGAATGAACTTCACTCATAGGCCGGGACGGCAGGATCAAAGACCCCCTCGCACACACAAACAGTGAGGGCAGCCATCAGCGAAGTTCCATACCCCTGGGGGTATGTCCGATAATTGATATTATGTCACATCGGCGCCCGTCCGCCCGCTCGAGCGGGGACCACTCTCCTCTGAAGCAGAACGAGTGACGCGACCAGGCCCAGCCGCAGCCAGCACGGGATCGGCCGGATTCAGGAGTCACCCGATATCCGCCTCAGCATGCTCGCAAGCGAGATCACCACTTCGGTTGTGATCCCCGCTCGCATGCTGTCTGCGCTAGGCGGGTTGCTTGACCTTGTCGGCCGCAGCGGAGGCCTTCTTGGCCAGCCCGCGGACCGGGGCCAGCGCGACGTCGTCGTCAAGCTCGACACCGGCGGTGGCAAGACTGTGCTGGGCCTGATCATCGCCAGGAGTTGGCTGGCCGAGGGCAAGGGCCCGCTTGCCTACCTCGTGCCCAACAAGTACGTGGTCGACCAAGGCGGAGTGTCTTGCGGGCCGGGCTGATGCGTTCATTCTCGCTGCCCTCGACCCGGTCTCTCCAAGCATGCGTGGCACTAGATGGCTGCTGCAACTGATCCGGTGCGCCAACGCAGCCAATGGATAAGCGTCCGACCCCGCTCTTCTGAGCCTCCTGGCTCACGTATGGATTACCAAATAGTCCAACACCATGAGCGGCCCCTTCAGGAAATGCTCCTGGGCCTCCTCCGATGCCGGGCCACGCCGCTCTCGCTCGCGCCTATCTGCTCGTGAACCAAGGTTTTGACCTGGCAACGACATGAGTGGATACCAGCGATCCGCCTTCACTATCTTTCGAATCTTGCCAATGATTTTCACCGCGCCGTCGAACTCGTGGTTCCCCGAGATCCATCTTGGCTCTAGGGAGCCAACCACTTTCCACTCAGTCTCATCGTTCTCACCCACCACGACCGGCACCACGTCAAGGGTCTCCAAGAAGCTCGCCGCCGCATCGATTTCCGCGAAATCTATGCCGTCGAGGTCCCCGAATCCTAAGACATCCGCCGCGGGGCGCAGCCTCTGTAATGCCCTCACTGCCTCACTGAAACCGCCATTATTGAGCATTGCTCGAATGACATCCGGTACGAAGATCTCACAATCCCATTCGATCATGGACCCGATAGACGCCATTGGAAACTCGATGGCTGGCTGTTGAATCTCTATCCAATCGAGTTCATCCGACCTTTCATGCCCTGCTGCTATGAGGCGCTTGAGTCGGGCCAAATCGTGATCCGTAGTGTTGATTCTCCTCGCCGTCTGCGATCCACGACCTCCCTCTGCCCTCGCGACCTTAACGTCGACCCCCGCGCGGGCGTCACGAACGTCAGTGACAGTCTCCTCTCCGGATTCGCGCACGCCATCCTCCAGGTTCGCCATGTACCGGAGAAGCGATTCACTATTCAAGTACTGCGGATTGATCAGCATGTCGCCATCATGTCACTGCGCCCCCTCATAACGACGCACGCAGACGGAGGTCCAGCGCTGTAGGGCTGGATCTATGCGAACCCAATGGAGCCACGCGCCGCTTCACGGATAACCCCGAGCGTATGGCCCAGATGCTCGATTATGGCGATTCGCTGGTTACGCCTCGGTGTCAGAGGAGCCTGGGGATCCGTGGGGCATGTCGATCGGCAGGACCGCCGCCCATCTCCTCCTCGATGCGATGAGCTTCGGCCCTCGTGCGACATGGCTTTTCGCCGCACTCACACGTCCCAGCATCACCGCCATGCAGCAACCACGCCGCCCGCACCTGGGCCCTGTAGTAGTTCAGGTCGCCGATCACGCGGTGAAGGTCTCGCTTGAGCCGATCGCTCTCCCGTCGCTCTGCGTCGCGCTCTCTCATCCCGCCCGCAAGAGCTACGTGCGCCCTCCTCGCATGATCAAGAGATCTGCGGGCATGACTCTCCGCCGCCTCAAGGCGCTGCTTGAGCGAGCCCTCCGCGTCGTGCCCACGACAATCCACGCAAGGCTTGACGATCAACGGCGTCTTGGGACCAGCCCTCTCGATGTACGGCAGGCCACAGCAAGGACAGACCATCTTTCGGTCGTATGCCTGCTGGCCAGAATCGCCGACCCCGTAGGGATTTGTTCTTCCCACCAGACACCTCCAAGCTAGATCCTCTGCCTCTAGGTGAGCACGCCGCACTGACAAACTCCGCGGCAGCCACCCTCCTCGCAGCCGCACCTCGCTCCTTTAGACCATGACTAGCGTTGTGGGGCGCGGCGGTGTAGTGTCTTGCATGCAGACCCCCCCGCGACACGCGGATCAGGGGGTCTAGCTGTTTGTGAGCTAGATCTCTCGTGGGCCGCGGTGCGGGTCGCGCTCTCCCAAGTGCGTTGAGTACCACTCCCATGCGAACTGGTTGCCCTCGTATCGGTCGATGTGCACGTTCGCAGTCCAGGCCACCAGATCAGCCATCTGCACCAGCTGCGACGTCCTTGAGTCCATGTGGATGGCATCTTCAACTACTCGCCGATCGGCCAGCCTTAGGTTTCGATGAGTCGCCCGGTAGGAGGTATCGCTACCGTTCCCGTCCATGAACACCAAGGCGAGGGATCCCGTCTCGGCAAGCTCCCCTTCGAACTGCTGGATCAACGCCGAGTACGCATCGCGCCTGGTATTGGCGACGCCACCGACCCCCCGCCGCCAAACAGCTCCAACCCTCAAGTTCTCCGTGCAACGGAGAGTCTCCAAACACGCGAGAGCAACCTCCCGCCCGAAGTCCTTCCAATGCTCTATCCCAGCGTGTACATGGCGCTCTGGGATCCTGTCGGAGATTCGCCCGCGACCGTTGATGTAGTCGGTCGCATGCAACTCTTGGGTGATGGGCACTCCGAATTCCCGCCATAGCCGCTTCCGAGTGTCTAGCCAAGCTTGGAGCACCGATGACCAGCGGTCTGGTCGAAACTCCACCCACCCGTACACGACCAGCCCCGACTGCGGGTGACCAGAGTCATCGACGTACACCAAACGATCGAGATGATTCGGGCTCACCGAGACGAGCTTACCGAGCCTCGGACAAGAGATCCCACGCGCGTGGCCAACTGTTGACCCCCGTTAGGAGACTGCGGGACATAAGGGGGAAGTCACATCTCTCAGGTGGCTGCATTCACCAAAGGCTCCTTCAGAGATAGTCAGCCAAGTCGACGACGCAGGGGGCGGCCCACAGTGCCTCGGCCTGCTTGTGCTCCCCGTTCTTGCAGGCCGCTAACGGGCCGTCGGTGCCGGTGATGATCGCCCAATGGGGGCCGAAGTGGTCGCGCCACCACACCGACGGTCCCAGGAGCCCGTCGTTGCGAAGGTGTTCCCACGCCCGCCACAGCGCCTCGATCCGGTTCACCGCCTCGGGATGGAGCCACCACCTCGAGCACCACCGGTACTTCAACTCACCCAACGGCGGCCGCCAGTTGGGAAGCATCCACTCCCGCAACCACTCATCAGCCGACCCGTAGACCAAGGCCGGCGCCGCGCTCTCCGGCTCGGGCGTGACTGTCTCGTCGCTGGTGTCGTCGACGTCGTCGAGGAAACTCATCGGGTCCTCCCCCGCTTCTGCCGACGGTCCGGCCTTGCCGAGGCACGGTTCCCGGCGTGGCGGCCGCGGTGACTCTCTGCGGCAGCCTCCTCCACGAGAGTGAACCCGGGCGCAGCCTTGCGGGCCACCTGATCGGCTTCCTCCACCTCGGCCGCGGTCACGGAGGCGACCACCACCTGCTCCTCGTCCGCAGCCTGAGAACCAGCCAAGTCACTGGCAGCAATCCCCTGCTCCCGCCGCGCCTGCTCCCTCAACATGACCACCTTGGGATCGTCCGGATCCAAACCGTCGGCCTCCGCCCGGTCAGCACGCGCGCCCGCCTCATGTTCCTGGCTTTGCGCAGCGAGGTCGAAGGCCTCATCGGCCAGACCACTGGTGCGACGGGCCAGCCCGTCGTCGAACGCGGCCTTCACGTCCAGCCCAAACCGGCGTTGGGTCTCCGCCTCGATCCGCTGCGCCACCTGGGCTGCCATCGGATCCAAACCGATCGTCACCCGCACATGCCCGTAGGCCTGGATCCAATCGTCCTGCGACGCAGCCTCCCGCCACCCATCATCCGCGACCACCCGATAGTGCGGGCGATGCTCGGCGACGACCTTCCCCACATCCAACTGCTCGGCCTCCCGACCGACACTCTCGGTGTGGACCGTGGCGGTGCGGTCCTGCCACAGATCGTGGGCCTCACGCAGGTTCACCCCGAACCGTTCCTGGTATTGCTGCTCGATCCGGTTCGCCGCGTGCACGGCCATCGGGTCGACGTCCCGCATCCCCCGCGCGGTGGCGTAGGCGTCGGCCCACTCAGCTGGGGTGGCCTGGTCCTCCCAATCGGCCCACCCGACCCGCCGGTAGACGCCCTGCTGGCTCCGGACCCACTCCTTGAACTGGGCCTCATCGGCCCGACCTGCGGCCATCGCCTGGTCCCGACCCAGGCGTTCCTGGTCGGCGCGTCGACGCTGCGCCACCTCGATGACCCGCGCCACCGCGGCCACCGTCGCACGGATCGCGCGTTCGGCCTCGGCGGTCAGTTCCTCACTCATCGCTCTTCCCTCCCTTGCCGTGTCGGCGTGTGGGGGTCAGCGGCCCGGGCCGCCTCGTGAGCGTTCGTCATGGTGATCCCTCCTGGTGATGTCCGGGTCAGCGGTCTGCTGACCCGTCGGCGGGTGCATCGGTGCCGGGGCAGTGATCGGCGCGAACGCCGCCTGCTCGTGCACCTGCCGGGGCGCCCGGAGATCGTCCTCCGACAACAGGCCCAGCTCGCCGCGCAGCACCACCACTGTGGCGTCCAATCTGCGCTGCACCTCATGGCGAACTCGTTGTGCCGCGACCAGTTCTCGGGCCGCCTCATGCGCATCCGCGATCGCGGGACTCATCCGCCCCAGCTGGTCGATCACAGCCCTCCAGCAAGCGAAGCACGTGCCCGTCCCACCACCGCGTGAGCCCCCGGCCTCTTCGCTGAAAGCTCACATCTGAGATATTCGGCGGGTCCGCCAGCCTCGACCGGATAGACTGGCCCCTCCTCAGGCCGGACAACCGGTGCCACCGACCTTGAGAGGAACGCCCGTGCTGCTCGTCGTGACGATCTTCGCCCTCGTGGCCGTCGTCGCGACCTTGGCGAGCAGCCGCATCGGACGACTGGTCTTCCTCGCCCCCGCGCTCGTCAGCATCGCCTCGGCCGTCTGGTTCGCCCTGCAGGGGCCCACGGTGGCGCACGGACGAGTGGTCACCGAGCACCTCGAATGGATGCCGGCCCTGGGGGTGTCCATCGACCTGCGTCTGAACTCGGTGAGCTGGCTGCTGGCGATGGTGGTGACCGGCGTGGGAGGGCTGATCTTCGCCTACTCCGCTTGGTACTTCGACACCGAGACCCTCGCCTCACGCACGGTGGGCCTGCTCACCGGGTTCGCCGCGAGCATGCTGCTGCTGGTGCTGGCGGACGACCTGATCGTGCTGACCGTCGGGTGGGAACTCACCACTGTCTTCTCCTACCTGCTGGTGGGCCTCAACCACCACTCCGCCACCTCCCGCCGGGCCGCGATGACCGCGCTCGTGGTCACCACCGTGGGTGGACTGTCGATGTTGACGGGCGTCCTGCTGCTGCGCTCGGTGACCGGAACCACCTCGCTGTCGCAGACCCTCGACCTCGCGCCCACCGGCGTGGCGGCGGGTTGGGCCGCAGCGCTGCTGCTGGTCGGGGCCCTCACGAAGTCGGCCATCGTCCCGTTCCAGTTCTGGTTGCCGGGAGCGATGGCGGCCCCGACCCCCGTCTCGGCCTTCCTGCACGCCGCCGCCATGGTCAAGGCAGGCATCTTCCTGGTCGCCATGGTGACGCCGATCTTCGTCGACCTGCCGTGGTGGCGTCCGGTGCTGGTGGGGCTCGGCGTGGTGACGATGCTGCTGGGTGCCCTGCGGGCCCTGCGCCAGGTCGACATCAAGGTGCTGTTGGCGCACGGCACCGTCAGCCAGTTGGGGCTGTTGCTGACCACCCTCGGAGTCGGAACCCCTGCCGCGGTGCAGGCAGGCCTGGCCCTGCTGGCCGCGCACGCCGTCTTCAAGGCGACCCTGTTCATGGTGGTGGGCAGCATCGATCGCCACACGGGCACCCGTGACCTGCGACGACTGGGAGGACTCGTCCGCTCGTTGCCCGTCACGGCCGTGATAGCGATCATCGCGGCCGCCTCGATGTCGGGCATCCCGCCGACCTTCGGGTTCGTGGCCAAGGAGTCCGCCCTGGCCGCGGCGCTGGAGGCGGCCCAGGAGCCAGGTCTGACGAGTGTCGGATGGGTCGCCCTTGTCGGGATCGCCGCCGGGGCAGTGCTCACCTTCGCCTACTCGCTGCGGCTGGTGGTCGGGGTCTTCTTCGGCCGGGTGCGCACCGCCATCGACCACACCCACGGGCCCCTCGTGGCACCCGCTCTGGCCCTGACCGTGGCCACCCTCGTCCTCGCCTTCACCGGCGAGGGCCTGTCGAGCCTGCTGCACGCCCACGTGGCCCGGACCCCCGGCGCCGACGCTCCCCACCTCGCCCTCTGGCACGGGGTCTCCGTGCCGCTGCTGATCTCGACACTGGTGCTCGTCGTCGGCGTCGGCGTGCACCGGGCGCGCGGACGCGGCCTGGCAGAACCCGTCGGCGACGACCCCTTCGAGCAGGGCTACACCTTGACGCTGCGAGCGCTCGACCGGTTGGCGGTCGAGGTCACCGGACGCGTGCAGACCGGTTCACTGCCCCTGCACATCGGCACGATCCTGGTGGTGGTCGTCGCGCTGCCCGGCATGGCCCTGCTGGTGGGCGGGCTCCGTCTGGGTCCCGTGCGGTGGTCCGACTCGCTCGCCCAGGCGGCCGTCGTGGTGCTGATCCTGGTCGCGGCCGTCTACGCGACCCTGGCGCGCGGCCGGCTCAAGACGTTCATGCTGCTGGCCATCACCGGCTATGGAACGGCGCTCCTCTTCCTGCTGCACGGTGCGCCAGATCTCGCCCTCACCCAGTCGCTGACTGAGACAGTCTTCCTGGTGCTGCTGGTCCTGGTGCTGCGCCGACTGCCGAAGTACTTCACCGATCGGCCCCTGAAGGCGAGCCGCTACCTGCGGGCCCTGGTCAGCATCGCCGTGGGCACCTTGGCTGCCGTGCTGGCGATGGTGGCACTGCAGGCGCGTGCCGCTCCCCCGGTGTCGGAGAGTTTCTACGAGGAGGCCTACGACTTCGGCTACGGCCACAACATCGTCAACGTCACCCTGGTCGACATCCGCGCCTGGGACACCTTGGGCGAGATCTCGGTGCTGCTGGCGGCCGCCACCGGAGTGGCGAGTCTGGTCTTCGTCCGCCGACGGGCCTCGTCGCAGACGCTGCAACCCGACACCGAACCCAGCGGACGCCGCACCTGGCTGCGCGGTGCGCAACTGCTGGACGAGCACCGGGCCAGCCCCCTGCTCGAGATGATGACCCGGTTGCTGTTCCCGGTGATGATGCTGGTCTCGGTGTACCTGCTGATGGTGGGGCACAACCTGCCCGGTGGTGGCTTCGCCGGTGCCCTGGTGGCGGGAATCGCGCTGGCGATCCGCTACCTCGCCGGGGGACGGGCTGAACTCGAGGAGGCCGTACCGCTCGACCCGGGCAAGCTGCTGGGCGGCGGCATGGTGGTGGCCGTGCTGGGCGTGGTCTGGCCGGTGTTGATCGGCGGACGGATCGGACAGTCCTACGCGTTCGAGATCGACCTCGGCCCGATCGGCGTGGTCAAACTCGTCACCACCCTGGTCTTCGACATCGGCGTCTGGATGCTCGTGATCGGGGCGATGCTCGACTTCGTCCGTTCGTTGGGCAGCGGCATCGACCTGCACTCGGAGAAGAACGTGGCCCCGGTGCCGCGGTTCTCCAGCGACCGCAGCGTGCCCGGCCTGACCCCGGAGGTGGAGCGATGACCCCCAGTCTGATGCTCGCCATCGCCGGTGGGGGCCTGCTCGCGGCGGGCGTCTACCTGCTGACCGAGCGCTCCTTGATGAGGATCCTGGCTGGCATCATGCTGGCCTCCAACGGCGTCAGCATGCTCTTCCTGGTGGTCTCGGGCCCGGCCGGGCTGGCCCCCATCGTCGGCGAGCCGAAGTACCGCATCTCCGACCCCCTGCCGCAGGCGATGGTGCTGACCGCCATCGTGATCACCCTGGCCACCAGCGCCTTCCTGTTGGCGATGTCGTACCGGTCATTCCAACTGGAGGGCCATGACGAGGTCGCCGATGACGTCGAGGACAGGATCGTGCGGCGTCGTGCCGACCGCGACCTGACGAGCGAGTCGTACACCCAGCACGAGGCCGACGAGGTTCCCACCGACACCGAGACCGGCGGACTCGAGGCAGCCGAGGACGAACCGGCCCACGCCACCACCGATCCCACCAGCGAACCCGACTCCGGCAAAATCTCCGGCGCCACCAGCCCGACCACCCCCACCCAGCCCGGGGAGGCCCCCTGATGGACCTGACCAATCTCGTCCCGATCCCGGTGATCCTGCCCTTGGTGGGTGCGGGGATCACCCTGGCCGCGGCCCGGCGTCCACGCGTGCAGAGGGTTGTCTCGGGCGTCGTGCTGGGGCTGGTCGTGGTGGTCGCCCTCACGCTGTGTTTCGCCGCCGACCGGGTCGGGCCGATCGTGTTGTGGGTGGGCTCCTGGGACTCGTTCCTGGGTATCGCCCTGGTGGCCGACCGGTTGTCGTCGCTGATGTTGCTGGTCTCGAGCATCGTCACTGCCCTGGTGGTGATCTTCCCGTCACGCCGGGAGGTGACCGACTCCCCCGACGGGGTTCCGGTCTCGATCTTCCACCCCACCTACCTGGTGTTGACGGCGGGCGTCTCGAACGCCTTCCTCGCCGGAGACCTGTTCAACCTGTTCGTCGGGTTCGAGATGCTGCTGTTCGCCTCCTACGTGCTGCTGATGCTGGGGGCCACCCGCGAGCGGGTGAGGGCGGGGGCGACCTACATGGTGATCGGCGTGCTCTCGTCCACCCTGTTCCTGATCGCGATCGCAGTGGTCTACGGCGCCACCGGCACCGTCAACCTGGCCCAACTCTCCCAGCGGCTGGCCGACCTGCCGGCCAGCCTGCAACTGACGATCCAGTTGCTGCTGCTCGTGGTCTTCGCCATCAAGGCGGCCATCTTCCCGCTGTCGACGTGGTTGCCGGACTCTTACCCGATCGCCCCCGCGAGCGTCACCGCCGTCTTCGCCGGGCTGCTCACCAAGGTCGGCGTTTACGCGATCATCCGGCTGCAGTCGTTGCTGTTCCCCGACAGCCACCTGACCCCGTTGTTGCTGGTGGCCGCCATCGGATCGCTGCTCGTCGGCATCCTGGGAGCGCTCGCGCAGGGAGAGATCAAGCGGTTGCTCTCGTTCACCCTGGTCAGTCACATCGGCTACATGCTGATCGGTGTCGCCCTCGGTACCGAGGCGGGCATGGCCGGTGCCATCTTCTACGTGGCCCACCACATCCTCATCCAGACAGCGCTGTTCATCGTCGTCGGACTGATCGAGCGCGTCGGCGGGTCGACCTCGATGCGCAAATTGGGAGGTCTCTCGGCCGTACCGGTGCTGGCGGTGCTCTACCTGGTGCCGGCGCTGAACCTCGGTGGCATGCCACCCTTCTCGGGCTTCATCGGCAAGGTGTCCCTCATCCAGGCTGCCTTCGCCCAGGGCTCACCCCTGGCCATCGTGGCGGTGGTCGCGTCGGTCGTGACCAGCCTGTTGACCCTGATCGCCGTGATGCGTGTCTGGAACCGGGTGTTCTGGCGTCCATTGCCCGAGGGCGCCGACACCGGACGAACCCCCAGCCTTCGCACCGTCCCACGCATCTGGATCGCCGCGACCTCGGTGCTGGTGCTGATCACCATGTCGCTCACCGTGCTCGCCGGACCACTGACGGCCTACGCCCAACGAGCCGCCGCCGACATGCACGGTGGCAGCTACGTCGCCGCGGTCAAGGAGTCCCTGAGATGACGGAGAAGGGGGCGATGACAGAGAAAGGGGCGATGAGGGAGCGGCCCCCGCTCAGGCATCGGGTGAACCTGTCGACCACCGTGGGCCTGACGGTCATCTGGGTGATGCTGTGGGGTAGCCTCAGCCTCGGCACCGTTGTGTTCGGGCTCCTCACCGCGGTCGTCATCCAGGTGACCTTCCCCCTGCCCGACGTGGACGAACTCGAGCACTTCCGCCCGCTCGCCTTCCTGGCACTGGCCGCGCACACGGCCAGCGGCCTGGTCACCTCGTCCATCTCGGTGGCAGCGAAGGTGTTGGCCTTCCGGACGCCCACCCGCAACGCCATGATCCGGGTGCCGCTGCGCACCACCAGCCAGTTCGTGAGCTCGATCACGGCGGAGCTCACGACGCTGGTTCCCGGGTCGATCGTGATCGACGTCGACGACGGTGACCTGGTGGTGCATGTCTTCGACGCCTCCACACCGGAGGCGATCGACCGGGCCCGTCTCTCGGTGCGGCGTACCGAGGCGAGGGTGATCCGTGCGTTCGGGTCGAACCAGGAACGCGCCGAACTGCGCGAGGAGGGAGGAGCCTGATGGTCGTGCTGTTGTGGATCTCGGGGGTGATGTTCACCCTGGCGGCGGTGCTGACGGTGGTGAGGATCGTCCGCGGCCCCGGGGCCGCCAATCGGGTCGTCGCCACTGACGTGCTGATCGCAACCGTGGTGGGCGGATTGGTGATCGAGGCCGCCGCCAACCGTCACGCGTACACCATCCCGATCGTGCTGGTGCTCGCCCTGGTGGCCTTCTCGGGCACGGTCTCGATGGCCCGCTTCGTCGCCGGCCGCCAGGAGGTCTTCGACGCCTCCCCCGACGCCGAGATCAGCAGGGAACGAGGCATCCGATGACCATTCTGGTGGGGTGGCCTGGGGTGCTCGACGTCACCGGCGCGGTGCTGATCCTGCTCGGTGCGCTGCTGTGCCTGGTCGCAGCCATCGGCCTCGTCCGGCTGCCCGACGTGCTCAATCGCATGCACGCCGCGTCGAAACCGCAGACCCTTGGCCTCGTGCTGCTCTGCATCGGCCTGGCCCTGATCCTGCGCACGACCCAGGCCTCGCTGATGCTCACCCTGGCGGGCATGTTGCAGTTGGTCACCGCACCGGTCGCGACCCAGGTGATGGGACGAAGCGCCTACCGTACCCGGCAGCACGAGCAGTCGCTCATCGTCCAGGACGAGACCTGAACGTGCCGTTCTGGCTGCGACCCGGATCAGTCGCGGGCGGCCCACGGTTGATCGGGGACCGACCTCGCGAAGGTCTCCAGCACCTGCGCGGCTCCGTCGAGGGCCGACACCCGGTGGGTGCTCAGACCTTCCTCCAGTGAGGACGCGAGCCGGCGGACCTCCGGATCGGCCTTGAGGGAGTCGAGCAGGGTGGCCTCGACCATCGACCACATCCAGCGCTTCTGCTGCCCCGACCGGAACCCCGCCAGACCGCCGGGTTGCGCCTCACGGTACGCACGGTGATCCATCACGGCGGCCCACACCTCGTCGAGACCGATGCGTTCAGCTGCCGAACAGGTCAGCACCGGCACCCGGCGCTTGTTCGCGTCACCCGAGATCAGCTTCATGGCGATCGACAGTTCGCGGGCCGTCACCCGGGCCTCACCGGCGTTCTCACCGTCGGCCTTGTTGACGGCGATGACG
Source organism: Aestuariimicrobium kwangyangense DSM 21549 (assembly GCF_000421525.1). GTDB lineage: Bacteria > Actinomycetota > Actinomycetes > Propionibacteriales > Propionibacteriaceae > Aestuariimicrobium > Aestuariimicrobium kwangyangense. The sequence goes on from NZ_ATXE01000001.1 coordinate 114,935, forward strand.
TCGGCCAACTCGAGGATGCCGCGTTTGATGCCCTGCAACTGGTCGCCTGACCGCGCCAGGGCAAGCATCAAAAAGGTGTCGACCATGTCTGCGACGGCCACCTCGGACTGTCCGACACCGACGGTCTCCACGATCACCACGTCGTACCCGGCCGCCTCGACCAGCAACATCGCCTCACGGGTCGCCCTGGCGACACCACCCAGGTGATTGGCCGTCGGTGAGGGGCGGACGAAGGCCGCCTCGTGCATCGTGAGCTCGCCCATCCGGGTGCGGTCACCGAGCACCGAACCACCCGTGGCGGGGGACGAGGGGTCGACGGCCAGCACCGCGACGCGGTGGCCCTGCTCGATCAGCCGCAGCCCCATCGCGTTGATGAACGTGGACTTGCCTGCCCCGGGCACGCCGGAGATGCCGACGCGGATGCTCGAGGGGATCAGGACACGGGGCTCGTCCCTCGCCCCTGCATGATCACCGTTCTCGCGTGCGGGGTGATCGGATGTGGGTTGACCTGTCTCGGTCACCCGCAGCAGCAACTCGCGGGCGAACTCACGGTGGGCGGGGAGTTTCGACTCCACCAGGGTGATGGCCCGGGCCAGGTGCGCGCGGGAACCCGCGCGCACCCCGGCCACCAGGCCGTCCAGATCGATTCGGCGAGCCAAGTCAGCTCACCCTCACGCCTGGCTGTCGAGCCGCTCCCGCAACTCGGTCAACAGACGCTCGGCCGACTCGGGGATCACCGTGCCGGGCGGGAAGATGTCGTCGGCACCCTTGGCGCGCAGTTCGGCGAAGTCCTGCTCGGGGATGACGCCGCCCACGACGATCATCATGTCGTCACGGCCGAGCTTGTCCAGCTCCTCACGGAGAGCCGGCACCAGGGTGAGGTGACCGGCCGCGAGCGAGGAGACACCCACGACGTGCACGTCGGACTCGACGGCCTGGCGGGCGACCTCCTCGGGGGTCTGGAACAGGGGGCCGACGTCGACGTCGAAGCCGAGATCGGCGAAGGCGGTGGCGATCACCTTCTGACCGCGGTCATGCCCGTCCTGGCCCATCTTGGCGACCAGGATGCGCGGACGACGTCCCTCCTCGGCCTCGAACTCCTCGACGGCGGCGCGGGTGCGGGTCACGGCGGGGGTGTCGGCGGCTTCCTTGGAGTACACACCGCTGATGGTACGGATCTGCGCCGTGTAGCGGTCGAACACCTTCTCCATGGCCGACGAGATCTCACCGACCGAGGCCTGGGCGCGGGCGGCGTCGATGGCCAGCTTCAACAGGTTGCGCTCGGGATCGGTCGAGTCGGGGTTGGCCGCTGCCCAGGTGATCTTCTCCAACGCCGCCTGGGTGGCAGCCTCGTCCCGCTCGGCACGCAGCTTCTGCAGCTTGGCGATCTGCGAGGCGCGAACCGTGGCGTTGTCGACCTTGAGCACCTCGAGTGGGTCCTCGGAGTCGAGCCGGTACTTGTTGACGCCGATCACGGGCTGACGGCCCGAGTCGATGCGGGCCTGGGTGCGAGCCGCCGCCTCCTCGATGCGCATCTTGGGGATGCCCGCCTCGATGGCCTTGGCCATGCCTCCGGCCGCCTCGACCTCCTCGATGTGGGCCCACGCCTTGCGGGCCAGGTCGAGGGTCAACTTCTCGACGTAGGCCGAACCCGCCCACGGGTCGATCACCTTGGTCGTGTTCGACTCCTGCTGCAGGAACAGCTGGGTGTTGCGGGCGATGCGGGCCGAGAAGTCGGTGGGCAGGGCGATGGCCTCGTCCAGGGCGTTGGTGTGCAGCGACTGGGTGTGCCCTTGGGTGGCGGCCATGGCCTCGACACAGGTGCGGACCACGTTGTTGTAGACGTCCTGGGCGGTCAGCGACCAGCCGGAGGTCTGCGAGTGGGTGCGCAGGCTCATCGACTTGGGGTTCTTGGGGTCGAACTGCTTCACCAGGCGGGCCCAGAGCATGCGCGCGGCACGCATCTTGGCGACCTCCATGAAGAAGTTCATCCCGATGGCCCAGAAGAAGCTCAACCGCGGGGCGAACGCGTCGACGTTGAGTCCCACGGACTCCCCGGCGCGGATGTAGTCGACACCGTCGGCCAGCGTGTAGGCCATCTCGATGTCGGCCGTCGCCCCGGCCTCCTGCATGTGGTAGCCCGAGATCGAGATCGAGTTCCACTTGGGCATGTTGTGGCTGGTGTAGGCGAAGATCTCGCTGATGATCCGCATCGACGGGGTCGGCGGGTAGATGTAGGTGTTGCGGACCATGAACTCCTTGAGGATGTCGTTCTGGATGGTCCCCGCCAACTGCTCCGGCTTCACCCCCTGTTCCTCGGCAGCGACGACGTAGAGCGCCAGGATCGGCAGCACGGCACCGTTCATCGTCATCGACACCGACATGCGGTCGAGCGGGATCCCGTCGAACAGCTGGCGCATGTCGAGGATCGAGTCGATCGCCACACCCGCCATGCCGACGTCACCGGCCACGCGTGGGTGGTCGGAGTCGTAGCCGCGGTGGGTGGCCAGGTCGAACGCGACCGACAGGCCCTTCTGGCCGGCGGCGAGGTTGCGTCGGTAGAAGGCGTTCGACTCCTCGGCGGTGGAGAACCCGGCGTACTGGCGGATCGTCCACGGCTGGGAGGTGTACATGGTGGCGTAGGGGCCCCGCAGGAAGGGCGGCAGTCCCGGGTAGGTGTCGAGGTGGTCCATGGCGGCGTACGCGTCGCTGCCGTAGAGGGTCGACACCTCGATCTGCTCGGGGGTCACCCACCCCTCACGGCTGCCGGTCGCGGCGAGCAACTGCTCGAAACGCGCGGCGGCGTCGGCGCTCGGCTGACCGCCTCCCTCGAAGGGCACCTGGTCGAATCGGATGCTCACTGCTCCACTCCCTCTGCCTGCACGCCCAGTTGGTCGAGGACCGATGTCAGGAAGGCGACGACATCCATTCCCATGGCGACGGTTCCGTCGATCACCGAGGTGTCGTCGGCGCCGAGTTCCTTCAGGTTGCCGGCCAGGAAGACCTTCCCGGCTCCTGCCTGCTTCAATGCCTGCGCTGCCTCGAGCCCGTGTTCGGCATACACCTTGGCCGAGGAGCACAGCACCGCCACCGAACTTCCGGACGCCCGGAACGCCGCCACCACCTCGTCGACGCCGCCGTCTCCGGTGGGGGTGGAGATGCCTGCGATGTTGAACAGCGGGGTGGTGAACCCCTCGCGTGCGCCGAAGTCCCGGCGACTGCCCAGACAGGCCAGGAAGACCGACGGCTTGGCCGCGGAGGCCCGGTCGCGCAATGCCTCGAAGACCTGTGAGTCGCGCACGAGCGCCAACCCGGCCAGTGCGGGGGCATGGGGCCGCGGGGTCCGTTCGACGACCGGTTCGGTGGTCTGCGGGAACATCGAGACACCGGTGATCGGCTGGGCCCGGGTCGCCAACTGCTTGGCGCGCTTGGCGTTCAGGTCGGCGAGGGTGTCGGCGACCAGCCCGGAGTCGAGGGCTGCCACCATCCCACCGGCCACCTCGACCTGCTGGAACGCCGCCCAGGCTGCCTCGCCCAACTGGGCGGTGAGGCTCTCCACGTACCAGGAGCCGCCGGCTGGGTCGTTGACGCGGCCGATGTTGGACTCCTCGGCGAGCACGATCTGGGTGTTGCGGGCAACCCGCCGCGAGAACGGCGTCGGCAGCCCGATCACGGTGTCGAAGGGAAGCACTGTGATCGCCTCGGCACCGCCGATGGCCGCGCCGAAGCACTGGATGGTGCCGCGCAGCACGTTGACGTAGGGGTCGTCGCGGGTCAGCTGCCGGGCGGACGAGACCGCGTGCTGCCTGGCCCCCCGATGCTCCTCGGAGACGCCGAAGACCTCTCCGACCCGGTTCCAGACGGTGCGCAGGGCCCGCAGCCGGGCGATGGTGGCGAACTGGTCGGTGCCGGCGGTGACGCGGAAGTTGATGGCGTCGAAGGCCTCGTCGGCGGTGTGATCCTGGTCGATCAGGGCACGCACGTACTCGACCGCGCTGGCGATCGCCCAGGCCACCTCGTGCACGTCGCCCGCACCGAAGTTCGAGAACTGGTTGGCGTCGACCACGATGGCCCGCGACTTGGTGTAGCCGGCGAGGCGGGTGACGTACTCCCCCAGGTACGAGAGGTCTGCCGACGAACCGGTCAGCGCCGCCTGCCCGATCGGGTCGAGGCCCAGGTTCAACGACAGCGAGGAGTGGTCATGGTGCGTCCCCTCGTAGACGGCCAGCAGGGCGTCGGCGGCGGCGCGCTGGTCGGTGTGGCTCGAGACGTCGATCTTGGCGAGGTCGAGCAGCACGTCGGCCAGCACGGTCTCCAGGTCACCGGCTGCGATGGCGTCGGGGTCGACCCGCAGCCACAGCGACGTGGCTCCACGTTCGAGGTCCTCGAGGATCGCCTTGCGGGTGGTGTCGACGTCGGGATCCTCGTGCAGGGCACGCACGTCCCAGGCGTCCATGTCGCCACTGCGCACCGTCGTGCCCCGGGTGAACGGGGCTGCTCCCGGGTGACCGAGGGGCGGGTCGTCGTCCGATCGGGTGAACAGCGGCTCGATGTCGAGACCGTCGACGGTGTGGCTGACGAGGCGCTTGTGGCCTGCCTCCCAGTCGAGTTCCTTGCCCTCGGGGCGACCCTTGTTCAGCACCTTGAGCACGGCGTCCTGCCACTGCTGCTCGGTGGGGGTCTCGAAGACTCGTGCGAAGCCGGTGTCGCCGGCTTCGACCCCCGTGTCGGTGATCGGTGTGGTCATGTTTCAGCTCCACTGGTTGGTGACAGGGTCACGCTACCCAGCGCCGGTTCCCATCCATGGCTCGGGGTGGGAATTGCCCTCGTCGAGCCGCCTTCCGGCGCGGTTCAGGGCCGGACTGCCCGAGACCGTCGGGTCGTCCGCGATCCAGAACCTCCAGCCGAACAGGTCAGGGTCGGCACCCGCGGCGGGCACCCCGATCCGCGGTCCCGAGCGGATGCAGGCGGGATCGAGCGCGGGCTGGGGCCACTGCCAGCCGAATTCGTGGTCGGCGTCGGCGAGACCGGGGTGCCAGGCAACGGCGTCGTCGGCGTGGACGATGCCCAGGGCGACGGTGAGTCTGGCTGGACCCCGGGCGAGGTCGAGGGGCGCGCGGCAGACCCCCGTCCGGGTGCGTCGGGCCAGGGCCACCTGCTGCCCGGCGATCACCTCACCGGCCCGGATCAGCAGGCCATGGCCCAGCCCTTCGTCACTGCAGACCAGGTTCACGCAGTGGTGCAGCCCCATGTGCCGGTAGACGTAGAGGTGGCCGGACGGCCCGAACATCGTCTGGTTGCGGGGGGTGCGTCCGCGGAAGGTGTGGGCGGCGGGGTCATCGGCACCCCGATAGGCCTCGACCTCGGTGACGCGGATGGCGACCAGGGCACCGTCGCGCCAGGTGGAGAGCACGCCACCGAGGGCATGGCGGGCCGCCACCAGGGGGTCGGCCAAGCGGGGGTCGGACGCTCGGGGGTCGCGGGTCATGGCCCAACATTCCCGCAAACTCGTCGCCAGATCAGCAATCGGGCCGTCGGGGGGGCGGTGGGGCGACTTCTGGGGACGAGTTCCCGGGTTCCGTCGACGGGGCACCGGTCCTCCTCCCGCACCAGGTGCCCTCCCCCCGCACCAGTTGCCCTCGTCCGGCCCACCTGCCCTCCCCCCGCACGATCTGCCCTCGTCCGGCCCACCTGCCCTCCTCACGCACCAGTTGCCCTCGTCCGGTCCACCTGCCCTGTCCCTGGACGGGGGCAAGTGCGCCCAACGAGGGCAACCAGCACCGAACAGGGGCAAGTGGGCGGCTGGTCCCAACACGGGACGAGGGCAAGTGCGCGGAACGAGGGCAAACAGGACCGACCAGGGGCGAACCAGGACCCGACGAGAGGGGGCAACGAGCCCACCCGATCAGGACGCGGCCACCGGATGGAAGGGATCGGAGTCCACGTTCAGGTGCCGCTCCTTGCGGGTGTCCAGCACCCGCGAGAGCACCAGGATCCCTATGGCGTAGAGCGGCACCAACCAGAGGGCACGGGCGAGCGTCAGCTGGTCGGAGACCCATCCCACCAGCGGGGGGCTGAGGAAGAACCCGAGCCGGGCCAACCAGCCGACCACGGTGACCCCGAGTCCGTGCGGGATGCCCTCCAGCTCGTCCGCGGCGCGGAAGGCGGCCGGGAACAGGGTGGCGATACCCCATCCCACCAGCGCGAACCCGATCACCGCGGTCACGGGATGGGGAACGAGCAACGCCAGGCTCATACCGACGATCGCCAGCAGTGATCCCACCCGGGCCGTCATGCGGTCGCCCCACCTGTCGACCACCGGATCACCCAGGAATCGTCCGACCATCTGCGCCCCCTGCATGGCGATGAACGGGAGTCCGGCCACGAAGGGGGTGACGGTGAAGGTCGCGTTCATGAACAGGGCACCCCAGGAGTTGCCGGCGTCCTCGATCGAACCGGTGAACACGAGGACGAAGCCCAGGGCCACCACCACACCCATGGCCTTGGCCATGCCCCGGGGCAGCCGCGAACTGCGCTCGCTCAGCACCTCGCCCGCAGAGGCCGGGTGGGGCGAGGACACCATCCGCTCCGAGGAGTCGTGCCCGGGCAGGTGGTGGCGGAACGAGAACAGCGCCAGCGAGGCGAAGACCAGGAACCCGATGCCCCCCTGCCACAGCAGGGGTAGTCCCACCTGCGCCCCGAGCGCCCCCAGGAGCCCACCCACGACGGCACCCATCGACCACCAGCCGTGGTAGCTGTTCATGATCGATCGTCGGTAGCGCCGCTCGACCCGCATGCCGTGGGCGTTCATCGAGATGTCGGTGATGGCATCGCACGCGCTCGCGAACATCAAGGAGGCCATCAACCACAGCCACGACTGCGAGGCGTAGATGGTCAGGTGGAACAGGCTCGCGAGCACCTGCAACCCGACCGACAACCGGGCCGTCCCGAACCGACGCATCAACGAGGCGGCCGCCAGTCCGGCCAGCAGGCCGCCGATGGGCCCGAGACCGATCGCGAGACCGAACGCGGTGTTGGTCAGGTCGAGCTTGCGGACGAGCTCGGGGTAACGGGGCAACACCATGCACATCGACGCGCCGTTGATGAAGAACACCAACGACACGGCCCAGCGGGCGCGACGGTCCTCGAGGGCAGGGATGGAGCTCATCCGAGCAGTGTTCCATGTGCCGCAGTCGGGGATGAACGAGTGTTCAGTTCGGTCGATCGGTCACTCCTTGGACCCGCTTGGACCCATCCGGGAAGATGGACCCGTGGACAACATCGACCTCGGCTTCCTGGTGATCTCCGTGCTGGTCTCGGCGGTGTTGTTCGGTGTGGGCGCGATCGCCAACCGCTTCTACCACGACCGCATCTACTCGGGCCTGGTGCCGGGCATGGTGCCACTGCCGGGCACGCCCGCGCCCGACGAGAAGGTGAAGGGACGATCCCGTGAGTACTCCGGTGAGGTGGCCGTCGCCTTCTCGCCACCACGCGGTCTACGTCCGGGACTGGTGGGCACCATCGTCGACGGCAAGGCCGAGATGCGTGACCTGTCGGCCACCATCGTCGACCTGGCGGTGCGCGGGCACGTTCACATCGAGGCGGTCGACACCGACCAGACCAGAGTGGACGACCCCACCAAGAAGGCCAGGGACTGGCGCATCAGCCGGGTCGCCCCTGGCCCCGCCGACCCGCTGTCGCCGTTCGAGAACGACGTGATGACCAGTCTCTTCCAAGGCGACTGGCAGCCTGCTCGCGTGGCGCATCGCACCCAACTGCTCGGGCAGCACCTGGTGGGGCACGCGGACGAGCAACCCGACTCGATCCTGATGAGCCAGTGGGTGCGAACCCGTGGTGACTCGATCCGGGCCCTGCGTGAGTCACTGTATGCCCAGACGGTCGCCAACGGCTGGTACGCCAAGCCCCCGACCCAGGCCGGGGTGGGCTGTCTGGGACTGCTCGGACTGGTGGTCGCGTTCGGGTTCGTCGGACTGATGCTGCTCACCCAGGTGTCGATCGTCACCCTCGTCTCCGGAGCCCTGATCATTGGATCGGCGCTGTGGCTGCGGTCGAGGCTCAGGCCGCGCGTACCCCGAACTGCCCTGGGCACGGCCGCGCAGATCCAGGCGCTCGGTTTCAAGAAGTACCTCGAGACCGCCGAGGCCAGCCAGTTCAAGGTCGAGGAGGCAGCAGGGATCTTCGGGCGCTACCTGCCCTACGCCATCGTGTTCGGGGTCTCGGGGCACTGGGCGAAGGTGTTCGGCGAGATCCGCGAGGCGGCGCTGGCCAGTGACGGCTACGACATCCTCGAGGGACTCATCTGGTTCGACCTCCTGGGCGGCGACAACCTGCTGTTCGGCACCATGGCGATGCTGGGAGACGGTGGCTTCGCCGACCTGTTCGACGGAGGTGGACTCGACGCGCTGGGCTCGATCGCCGACATCGGTGACCTGGCCGGTGGTCTGGGTGACTTCGCCAGTGGTGTCGGGGACTTCGTGTCGAACATCGACTTCGGCGACTTCGACTTCTGAGGCCAAGCCCCTACTCCGCTGTCGCCACCCCCTCGACGGCCCCCTCGGCCGGAACCCGGTCCGCGACCACGGTGCCCCGCCGCTCGCGCGCCGCGAAGGCCAAGGCGGCGAAGCCAAGACCCAGGGTGGCGGGAACCGCGAAGGCCGTGCTGAGGCTGGAGTGGTGCGCGATCAGTCCCAGCAGCGCGGGCCCGATCAGGAATCCTCCGTAGGCCAGCGTCGAGGCGATCGCGATGGCGTGGTCGGAGTGTCGTCCGCCGACCTCGCTGGCGGCGGAGATGCCGGCCGGGAAGACGACGGCCAGCCCTGCACCCCACAGGGCAGCCCCGAGGAAGCTGACCGAGATGTGCGGGGCGACGATCACCAGCACCACCCCGAGCGCCGTGCAGAGGCCCGACAGCCGGATGGCGTTGACCCGTCCGAACCTGGCGATCAGCAGCGAGCCGCTCAGCCTCGACACGGTCAGGAACAGGGCGTACACGGTGTAAGCACTCGCCCCGATCGAGGCGGTCGAGCCCTTGTCCTCGATCAGTTGCAGAGCGATCCAGTCGGCGGCCGACCCCTCACCGATGGTGGAGCAGAGCATCATCACCCCGATCAGCAGCACCGGCACCAGGATCCCGCGGGCCGAACTCTGCGGGCTGTCGGCATGGGACGCGGCCGTGTGCGCCCGATAGTCCGTCCAGGTCGACACGGCGACAAGGGTGAGCACGGCGACCACCGGCATCGCGACAAGGATGTGCGGGCCCAGCCCCACCCCCAACCGTGTGACCAGGGTGCCGGTGGCGGCGCCGAGCAACATGCCACCACCCCACATGCCGTGCAGGGCAGGCATGATCGTCCGGCCCGAGGCCGCCTCCACGGCTGCCCCCTGCACGTTGACGGTGACGTCCCACGCACCGAAGAAGAAACCGGCGAGTGCATAGAGTCCCGCGAACGCCCACACCTGGGTGACCTGGGAGAGGGTGGCGAAGATGCTGGACGCACCCAGCACGCAGATCACCGACATCTGCTTGGGGCTCAGCACCTTCAGCACGAACCCCGTGAGCGGCATCGAGACCAACGAGCCGAGGCCCAGGCACAGGAAGACCAGCCCGAGGGTGCCCAGATCGACGGCGAGGTGCTGCTTGACGGCCGGGATCCGGCTGGTCCAACTGCCGATCAGGGCACCGTTGAGGGCGAACACGGCGAAGACCGTGATGACGTCGCGACGAATGTGGGCGGGGCTCATGGGTGCTCCGAGCGGGTGAGGGAAGGGCGGGCCGACAGGAACCGGCCGGACTCCCCCAGACTACGGTCGTCTGCGCCCGTGGTCGGCGGGTATCAGCGCCGGCCTCGGCGCCACCCCCACAACGCTCAGCGCGCCCGCACGACTCTCTTCTCGTCCCAGACCGGGGTCTCGGACTCGAGCACCCGTCCGTCGCTGCCGAAGACCAGGAAGCGGTCGAACCCGCGGGCGAACCACCGGTCGTGGGTGACCGCCAGCACGGTTCCCTCGAAGGACGACAACCCGTGCTCCAGCGCCTCCGCCGACTCGATGTCGAGGTTGTCGGTCGGTTCGTCGAGCAGCAACATGGTTGCCCCACCCAATTCGAGCAGCAGGATCTGCAGGCGCGCCTGTTGCCCACCCGACAAGGTCTCATAGGGCTGCTCGGCGGCCATCGCGAGCTCATAGCGGTCGAGCTTCCTGGCGGCCTCCTCCCGTGGCAGGCCGCCCCGGTGGTCGTCCCCGCGGTGCAGGATCTCGAGCAGGGTGCGTCCAACCAGTTCCGGCTTCTGGTTGGTCTGGGCGAACCATCCCGGACGAACCCGTTGCCCCAGCCTGGCCACGCCGGTGTGGGCCACCGGGGTGATCCGTTCGTGGTCGACGGCGGTGTTGGACGAGTCCGGCAGCGACCCTCCGCGGGCGAGCAGTCGCAGGAAGTGTGACTTGCCCGAGCCGTTGGAGCCGAGCACCCCGACCCGGTCGCCGTACCAGATCTCGGTCGAGAACGGCTTCATCAGACCGGTCAGTTCGAGGTTCTCGCACACGACGGCCCGCTTGGCGGTGCGGCCACCACCCAACCGCATGGTGACGTTCTGCTTGATCGGCACCGCGGTGGGTGGCCCCGCCTGCTCGAACTTCGCGAGTCGGGTCAGGGCAGCGGCGTAGCGGGAGGCGTTGGCGTCATTGCTGGCGGCGCGAATCTTCATGGTGAGCACGAGTTGCCTGAGCTTGGCGTGCTCCTCGTCCCATCGCCGACGTAGTTCCTCGAGCCGGGCGAACCGTTCCGCCCTGGCCTCGTGGAAGCTGGCGAACGACTTCCCGTGCACCCAGACGGTGTTGCCGGCGGCCCCGAGTTCGAGGGCGGCCACCTTGGTGGACGCGTTGGCGAGCAGTTCGCGGTCGTGGCTGACCAGCAGCACCGTCTTCTGGGTCTGGCGCAGTTGTTCCTCGAGCCACTGCTTGCCGGGCACGTCGAGGTAGTTGTCGGGTTCGTCGAGCAGCAGCACCTCGTCATTGCCCCGGAAGAGCACCTCCAACGCCAACCGCTTCTGCTCCCCACCCGACAGGGTCGAGACCTCACGCCAGCGCACCCGGTCGTACCCCACGCCGAGGGCCGCGGTGCAGCAGGCGTCGAAGATCACCTCGGCGTCGTACCCGCCCGCATCGGCGTACTCGGCCAGCGCCGTGGCGTAGGCGAGTTGCACTGCCTCCGAGTCGTCGTCCATCAACTGCAGTTCGAGCCGATCGACCTCCTCCGCGGCGGCGCCGATGCGCGCGGGTGACAGGGAGAGCAACAGGTCGCGGACCGTGGTCTCGTCCCTGATCTGCCCGATGAACTGGCGCATCACCCCGACAGACCCGGACCGCGAGATGACCCCGTCGTCCGGATCCAGGTCACCCTGCACGATGCGCAGCAACGTGGTCTTGCCAGCTCCGTTGGGGCCGACCAGTGCGACGATGGCGCCCTCACCGACCCGGAACGAGACCCCACTCAGCAGCGGCCGCCCGTCGGGCAGCGAGAAGTCGACGCCCGCCAGATCGATGTAGCCCACCGCTGCACTGTAGCGACCAAGCCCGGGCTGGCTCCCCACCATCTTCGCCTGACCCGCTGCCCGACTGGCCACAGGTGGCCGGTTCGGCTGACCGGTCGGTCGGGCAGACTGGCACCGTGAACCAGGCGAGCCGACGACCGAGCACCGGCCGGCCACGCGCGCGTTGGCTGGTGCTGGCTGCGTGGGTGCTGGCCGTCGCCATCGGGCTCACCCTCGGCGCCCGAGCCCTCATCGGACGAGGCGAACAGCCCCTCTCCCAACCCGTCCTGAGCGCTCCCCCGCCGCTCAGGACCACGCCCACGCCCCCCGCCGAGCCGGACTTCGGCACCTCCGCCACACCCGTCACGTTCCCGGCGGTGGTGGCCGACCAGCAGCCTCGTCCCTCGACCCTGCCCGACGGGTGGACGATCCTGCCGGGCGAACCGGAACTGTTCTCCGCTGCCGCTCCGGTGGTCTACGCCGACGGTGGCGTGGGCACTCTGATGGTCCTGGTGCAGCGCGCACCCGCCGGGACCACGGGGCTCGGCCGCTCGATGTCGTGGACGACCAACCGTGGCAGCGTCGTCTGCGGACGGCACCTCACCCAGGACGTGCTGCTGTGCGCCTTCCGCACTGCCGACGACGGTCTGCTCGTCGTGCAGGGGCGCGGGACGACGCTCGACGCCATCGCCCGTGCCACCCAGGACCTGCAGTCCCGGCTACCCGCCTCCTGAGGTCCGCTCAGATCCCGGGGATCGTCCCCAGTCCCAGCGCATGGTGCACCAGTTCGATCGGGTGGATCGTGTTCACCCCGGAACCCTTGCGGATCTGCCAACGACAGGTCTCGGTGTCGCAGGTGGCGAGGTTCTCGTTCGTGGCCCGGATCATCTCGAAGACGGGCCGTCCCACCTCTTGGGCGATCGCGTACTTCTCGGCCTTCAGCCCGTAGGTGCCGGCGATACCGCAGCAGGGCTGTCCAGACTCCTCGACCACCACCCCGGGGATGAGTTGCATCAACGTCTTGGCCGGCATGCCCATGCCCTGCGACTTCACCTGACAGGGCTGGTGATAGGGCACCGTGACGTTGGTCTCCCGGAACTGGGAGGGGTCGAACTCCCCCGCGTCGTACAACTCGACCAGCAACTCGGAGATGTCACGGATGCGGGTGCCCACCTTCGCGAGACGCTCGTCGTCAATGCCCAGGATGGTGTGGGCCTCATGCTTCAGCATGCCCGTGCACGAACCGGACGAGGACACGATCGTCAGCTCACCCGCCGACAGCAGGTCGTCGCACAGGGCCATCACCGACCTGCGGGCACCGTCGAAGAGCCCGTTGGACTGCTGGGCCAGACCGCAGCACCCCTGCTTGGGAACCAATACCTCGTAGCCCAGGTGTTCGAGCACCTCGATGGACTTCTTCGAGGTCTCCACTTCGAAGTAGCCCCCGGCGCAACCGGAGAAGAACACCACCGAGCCTCGCGTGACCGGGGTGGTCGACGGCTTGCGCTTGCGCAGCCACTGGGCCAACGTCTGCTTCTGGGCCGGCGGCATGGGAGCGTCCTTGGCGACCTTGAAGGTCGCCTGCACGAGACTGCGGACCAGACCGTTGCCCAACGCGGCATTGGCCAGCGGTGCAACCGGGTTCATCATGGCGCCCATCAGCGTCGTCTGGGAGATGAGCCGGTCGCGCAGCGGCATGTGCTCCTCCTTCATCACCGCCCGCGCCTGGGTGTTCATCTCGGCGATCTTCACCCCCTGGGGGCAGGCTTGGGTGCAGATGCCGCAGCTCGAGCAGTAGTCGATGGACATGTCGACCGACTCGCCGTCGCGGAAGCGTTCAGCCTGCGGACCCACGAACTTGGGGCCCGGGAACAGCGGGGTCACGCGCGCCACGGGGCACTGGGTCTCGCAAATGGTGCACTTCACGCAGTGGTCGAGCGTCATCCGGTTCAGCTGGTCGTGTTCGTGAGCCATCTCAGGCGCCCTTCTGTTCGCGGGGGGCGACCCCCTGCACCCCCGCAGGGGCGTCGGTCTGTTCGCGGGGGGCGACCCCCTGCACCCCCGCAGGGGCGTCGGTCTGTTCGCGGGGGGCGACCCCCTGCACCCCCGCAGGGGCGTCGGTCTGTTCGCGGGAAGTCTCGACGATCGCGTCGATGCAGCGCCGGGCAGAACCGAGGGCGATGCCCTCACCCGACTTCTCCTGCCAGCGGTACGCACCGGCCAGGATGGACCCTGCCGCGTGCAGGTTGGAGTAGACGACGGCACCGGTCTCGTCCACCGGCCTCTGCAGGCCATCGGTGCGCAAACCGACGGCGAACAGCTTCTGCGGGGCACCCCAGTAGTCCCCGTGCACGAGTTCCTCGATCGGGAGCACACCGTGGAGCGGAAGCCCCAGCGCGGTCTCGTGCAGCTGATCGTGGGAGTCGAGTTCGAGTGCCCCCGACTCGAACCCGCCTGGTGCGAACACGACGTGGTCGCAGGCGATGTCGCGGTCACCGCCGGCGACGTGCACCGTGACGGCGGTGACGCGCTGGTCACCGCCCGCGGACTGTTCGGACTTCACCCCCACCACGGACGACCCGAGCAGCAACCGTCCATGGCCCGCCTTGTAGGCGCGGGTGAGGGCCTGGTTGAGACGCATGCCCGGCACCGACGGTGGCTGCATGACGATCTCGAAGATGCGAACGCCCGATGCCCGCTCCAGCGTGCTGAGCACCTCGGGGTGGCGTTCCAGCCCGAGCACGGCGGGAAGCCCGAGCACCGCACCCTCGGGCAGGGCCTGTTCGCGCACATGGGTCGCGAGGCGGTCGGCGAACCGGCTCAGCGTCGCGGGCTCGTCGAGGGCGCGGGCGTAGACGACAGGGGATGAGTCGATCTCACCGGCACGGGCCAGAAAGTCAAGCGAGCTCCAGCTGGACTCGACCGGGCCCACGCCGTCGAGGGGGGTGCGGCCCAGGTTGGTGGCGATCAGTTGGGGATGGAAGTCCTTCAACTGTCGGATGCCCACGATGTGCAGGTGCTTGCCGGGTTCGGGCGCACCGGCCAGCATCGACACGGGCACGAAGGCGGTGGGCCGCCACGCCCCCACGGCCGTCGGCAACAGCGTGGGACGGCGCACGTCACCGCGCATCACCACCGCGCCGGGTGCATCGGCGGCCAGCTCCAGGAACTCGGCGACTCCCCGTTCCACGGCGTCGGCGCCGATGGTGCGGTAGGGGTGCTCCTCGGGGAGTTCATCGATGGCTGCGAGGGAGTCCGTGACCCGCTCGCTCCCTCGTTCGTCCGTGGCGCGGTAGCCGAGCACGTCAAGGGTTCCCTGGCTCAGCTGCATGCCACCCAGACCCTGGGTGACCAGGGTGACGCGGTGTCCGGCGCGATCCAGCGCGGTGGCCGCGTAGAGGCCGGCGAACCCGGCACCGACGACGACCACCCGCGATCCGGTGGGAGGGGTGGACATCAGACGATCTCCTTCTCGTCGGAGGGCAGGTGTTCGAGGTCGAACATGCCTTGAAAGATCCAGTTGTCGAGGGCCGTCTGGCGCACCTGGTCGCCGTACATGATGGGCCACAGCCCGATCCAGCGGTTGGCCAGGAACCGGCGCATCAACGCGGTGGCACGTGAGATGTCGACCATCTTCTCCTCGACGGCGATGCCAGTGGCGCGCATGGAACAGAACCCGCCCTGGCAGGGGCCCATGCCCAGTCGCAACTGCCGGCGCAGGTCGTCGAAGTTGGCAGTGGGCTGTTCGGCCATCAGCTCGGTGATCATGCCGCGGGTCATCAGCTCGCACTCGCAGATCACCTGGTCGTCGAGGTCGGCGTGGTCGTCGTCGCACGTGGCGGGCAGCTCGGCGTGTGAATGCGCCCGGCGGGAGCGTTCGTGCTCCCGCTCCTCGAGCCGATGGGTGACCACGTAGGTGGGCGCCGTCGCAGGGTCGATCTGGGTGGTGGCCGTCACGCAGGGACGATCCTCACCCAACTGCTCGCACATGGCGTCGACCATGCGTTCGGCCATCAACCGGTAGGTGGTGAGCTTGCCCCCGATGATCGAGATGATGCCGTGCACGCCGTCACGCTCGTCGTGGCGAAGGATGCTCATGCCACGGGTCATGTGACGGGTGTCGCTCGCGTGAGCCTTCGGGTCGTTGAACAACGGACGAGCGCCCGCCCACGCGTGCACGGCACGAGCCTGGCGGAAGCCCGGCACGAGCACCTCGCCCGCATCGAGCATCTGCTGCACCTCGGCGCGGGGGATCTCGAGCTTGTCGGGGTCAACGGCCCGCACGTCGGTCGTCCCGATGATGCTGACCGTGTGAACCGGCACCAGGATGTCGCCGTCGGCGGGATAGATGCAGCGGTTGACCACGGTGTTCACCAACCGGTGGTTCATCGCGATCATGATCCCTCGTCCGGGCACCACCTCGACCCCCTCGCAACCGGCGAGGTGGGCGATCTGTCCGGCCCACGGGCCGCCCGTGTTGAGCACGAACCTGCAGTCGATGACGACGTCCTCACCGGTCTTCTCGTCGATCGCCTTGACGGCGGTGACGCGACGGTCATCGGTGACGATGTCGACGACGCGGTGATAGGTGAGCACGCTCGCCCCGTGCGCGATGGCATCACGGGCGGCACCCCAGACCATCTGCCAACCATCGACCGAGGCGTCCTGCACGGCGAACGCACGTTGCATGCGGGGGTTCAGCCGGGGCTCGCGGCGCAGGGCCTCGGCGACGCTGATCTCCTCCGCGGGCACTCGGGTGGCCTGGGCAGCTGGCAGGAACTTCTCCGCGTAGGCGGGGTCGTCGTCCGGGCCGACGATGAACAGCCCACCGGTGCGCTCGACGCAGTGGGGCTGGATGCGGGTGATGATGTCGTTCTCCTCGGCACACTCCGTGGCCGAGTGGGGATCGGAGACGACATATCGCCCGCCGGAGTGCAGCAGGCCGTGATAGCGACCCGTGGTCCCCTGACCGAGGTCGGCCTTGTCGAGCAGGATGGTCGCGTAGCCCCGCAGGGCGGCATCGCGGAGCACTCCCGCGCCGGTGGCCCCGCCACCGATCACGACGACGTCAGCACTGAGCTTCTTCATTGAACCCTCCTGCGACCGGTCCCCCCGCGGCGAACTGGTGCCGGCGATGGAGTCGAGCTTTGCGTACGAGCCTAGTCACCGACCCCCGGCGAGGCATCGGATGCGGGGAGCAGGGCAAGCACGTGCATCACCCCTCTGGGGTTCTGCACGATCGTGCAGAGGGTCTGACCATTGGTGCAGAGGGCTGCAATCACCCCCAGTGGACGGTTGCGCCGGGCGGCCCAGTCCCGGCACAAGACGCACCGTGCGGTCACACCATCACCTCGGGGGTGTGGTGTGACCGCACGGTGTCGCTGTGGGTCGCTGGGCAGGACGTGGGCGTCCGGCCCCGTGGGCGAACGGTCAGCGGGTGATCTGGATCTCCTTGCCGGACTCGGCCGACTCGTAGATGCCGCGCAGGATGCGGATCATCTCGACTCCGTCGGCGACCGGGACGAAGGGCTCGGCCTCGCCCTTCACCAGTTCGACGAAGTGCCCGATCTCCTTCGAGAACGACGCGAAGTCGAAGCTCGGGTTCTGGATCTGCGGGTCGATGTTGAGGATGGTGTCGTACTTCTCGGTGACGAGCTTGAGCGCGGGCTCCAGCTCCGCCCCACCCTTGTTCCCGTACACCGCGACGAGCGTGGTCTCCCGGGGGATGTGCAGCGAGTAGGAGACGTCGGTGACGATCGAGGCACCGTTCTCGAACCGGATCACGGCGTTCACCAGGTCCTCGACCCCGTTGACGGCGGGGTCGTAGTCGGACGCCAACCAGCGGTCGAGGCCGGTGATGTTGGCCCGGTTGCCGATGGTCGAGTACGAGTTGGCGCTGATCGAGGTCACCTTGGGCTTGCCCATCAGCCACCAGGCCAGGTCGATGCAGTGCACGCCGATGTCGATCAGCGGGCCACCGCCGGAACGCTCGGGGTCGGCGAACCAACCACCGGGGTTGCCCGCACGGCGCAACATCGAGGCCTTCGCGTAGTGGATGTCACCCAGGTCACCCTCGTCGATGAACTTCTTCAACACGGTGGCGTTCTGTCCGTAGCGGCGCACCTGACCCAGTTCGAAGTGCAGACCGGTCTCGGCCACCACCTTCTCGAGCTCGAGGGCCTCGTCCACCGTCTTGCACAACGGCTTCTCGCCCAGCACGTGCTTGCCGGCGCGCAGGGCCTGCATGGCGATGGCGGCGTGGGAGTTGTTCCAGGTGCAGACGCTGACCGCGTCGATGTCGTCGCGGGCCAGCAGTTCCTCGACCGAGCCGTAGCTGTTGGCGAAGCCGTGGATCGAAGCCTTCTCGGCTGCCCGCTCGGCGACCTGGTCGGCGATCGCGACCAGCTCGACGTCGTCACGCTGCTTGTAGGCGCCGACGTGCATCTCGGAGATGTTGCCGGCGCCGATGACGCCGATTCCGACCTTGCTCATTCAGGGTGTCCCTTCGTTGGGGGTGATGGGTGGTGTGCGGGGACGAACCGAGCCGTGGCTCAGGCCTCGTCCAGGATGCGACGGGTGTTCTCCAGCGCTGCCTTGCAGGCCGGCAGGGCGTCCTCGATGCCCTCGAACTCGATGGTGATGAAGTCGTCGTAGCCCGACTCCTTGACCACCTTCGCGACCGCGGGGATGTCGATGTCGCCCTGGCCGACGATGGCGCCGCGCAGGAACTGTCCACCGCGAGTGCCGAAGAAGCCCAGGCCGGGGTTCGTCTGACGGATGTAGAAGTCCTTGAAGTGGACGATGTTGGCGTAGGCGATGTTGTTCTTGGTCGCGACGACGGGGTTCTCGTCGAGGCAGAGGAAGTTGCCGATGTCGAGGGTGGTGCCGAAGTTGGGCTCGTCCACGGCGTGGATGACCCGACGGACGCGCTCGGAGCCCTGCACGAAGAACCCGTGGTTCTCGATGGAGGTCCTGACTCCCTTGGTGGCCGCGTACTGGGCAATGGTCTTGGAGTGCTCGACGATCACCGGGAGGGCCTGCTCGAACAGCGGCAGGTCGTCACCGGGGTGGTTGCCGTGGCTCACGTCGTGCCGCAGCAGTCCGACGCCCAACTCGGCGCACAGGTCGATGTGGGCCTTGACCCGGTCGAGTTCGGCCTCGATGCCCCGGGCCGAGCTCGACTGGCCACCCGCACCGGGAGCCTGACCGTCTGCCGTCTCGGGCTTGGTCCAGAAGGTGGCGGGGAGGGCGATCTGGGCGATCGGCAGTCCCGTCTTGTCCTGGGCGGCCTTGATGGCGTCGACCAGGGGGCGATTGTTGGGCAGGTCGGACAGGTCGGACATCGGGTTGTCGCTGGCGAACCCAGCGGCGATCTCGATGTGGGCCGCGCCTGCCTCCTTTGCCCAGTCGAAGACCTCGGGCAGGCTCATGCGCCCGGTGCCGAGGTACTGGTGGAAGCTGTAAGAGCTGAATCCAACGCGCATGGTTCGACCCTAGTGGCGACGGGTGGCCCGTGGTGAGCTCGCGCAAACCGCGTGCGCGCTCGCCCGTCACGGTGCTGCTGCAGCCTGACTCGATGAGGGGTTCGGGCGCAGCAGTGGTTGGATGGAGACATGCCACAGGTTCTTGCATATGCCACCTCGTCCAAGGACGGGATCTTCGAGAAGACCACCATCGAGCGGCGTGAGCCCGGCCCCACCGAGATCTTCTTCGAGGTGAAGTACGCCGGCATCTGCCACTCCGACATCCACACGGTGCGCGAGGAGTGGGGTCCCGTCGACTTCCCCATCGTTCCCGGCCACGAACTGGCCGGCATCGTCACCCAGATCGGTTCCGAGGTCACCAAGTTCGCCGTCGGCGACAAGGTGGGCGTCGGGTGTTTCGTCGACTCCTGCGGGGAGTGCGAGTACTGCACCTCCGGTCAGGAGCAGTTCTGCTCGTCCACCGAGAAGCCCACGGTCTGGACCTACGGCGACAAGGGTCGTGACGGGAAGAAGACCGACGGCGGGTACTCCCAGGGCATCACCGTCGAACAGAACTACGCGTGCCACATCCCCGACGAGATCCCCTTCGAGGCCGCCGCTCCGCTGATGTGCGCCGGCATCACCACCTACTCCCCCCTCAAGCGCTGGGGGGCCGCCCCCGGCAAGCAGGTCGCCGTCGTCGGCATGGGTGGTCTGGGACACATGGGTGTGCAGATCGCCGCCGCGCTCGGAGCGGAGGTGACCGTGATCAGCCAGACCATGAGCAAGAAGGACGACGGGATCAAGTTCGGCGCCCAGCACTACTTCGCCATGAGCGACCCGGAGACCAAGAAGCAGTTGCGGGCCAGCTTCGACCTGATCCTGACCACGGTCTCGAACGCCGACACCGTCGCCGACCTGCTGCCGATGCTCAAGGTGAGCGGCGCACTGGTGAACGTGGGACTGCCCGAGGAGCCCGTCAAGGTCGCGTTCGGCGCCCTGTGTGGCGGCAACAAGATCATCGCCGGCTCCAACATCGGAGGCATCGGCGAGACCCAGGAGATGCTCGACTTCTGCGCCGAGCACGGGCTGGCCCCGCAGGTCGAGGTGATCTCCGGTGAGGAGATCACCGGGGCCTACGACAAGGTGGTCAACTCCCAGGTGCGGTACCGCTACGTGATCGACACCTCGACCTTCTGAGTCGGACCGCCGTCCACACGGCGCCGATTGGTTCCTCACGCCGCCCCGTGCCCTCACCGGCACGGGGCGGTCGTGCTCCAGTGCACCGGCAAGCTCACCCGTACGGCGGTGCGGGCGTCAGCTGCACCCGGGGGCACCTAGGGTTCTCGACCATGACCAACCCGAACCAGCCCGGAGACCCGCAGCCGCAGGCATGGGGCCAGCCCCAGTGGGCACCCGCCCCCGCGTACCACGGTCAGCCTGCGCCCCCCTTCCAGACACCCCAGCATCAGGCACCCCAGCATCAGGCACCCCAGTACCAGCCTTCCGCATGGCAGCAGGCCCCCGGGTGGCAGCAGCCCGTCTCGGCTCAGGCCTCACCGGAACAGGCCGTCCAGGGTGCCGGTCAGGGTTTCGTGGAGCTGACCGTGCAGGGCAACGCCTTCACCAGCAGCATGCTGACGCCCACGGTGACGATCGACGGCCACCGGATCACCACTCGCTACGGCCTCAACACCATCCCCGTGCCGGCCGGCCACCACCACATCGACGCCTCCAGCCAGTGGATGCGTACCTACGGGCAGGCGTCGCTCGATGTGACGGTCCGTCCCGGCGAGCACGTCCCGGTGTTCTACGCCTCACCCTTCCACCAGTTCACGACCGGCTCGATGGGCCACGAGCCCCAGAAGCGCAAGGGGCTGGGAGTGATGCTGGGCATCGTGGTCTCCCTGCCGCTCGTGATCTTCGTCCTGGGGCTCGCGGCATCCCTGGCCGGGTCCTGAAGCCCGTCAGCCGGGCTCACTGGATGCCGAACTCCCGCAGGGCCGTGAGTTCGGCGATGGCGTCCTGGTCACCGGTCTGCTCCACCGTCGCCGGGCGCGACCAGACGAAGAGGTCGAGCTGGGCCACCGGCGCGGTCACCACCGCGGCGGGTGCGCGATCGCCGTCAGCGCGGCGTCCACCGATCTGGTCGGTGAACTGCCGACCCCAGGCCGTGCCCGACCAGCGGTAGAGCTCGAGCAGCCATCGCTGGCCGGTGTCGGCGCCCCGGAGTTCGACCACGGGCCCAGGCGTCACCTCGGCCGAGTCCGGCACCCAGTTGAGCATCACGTCGAGCACGTGGTCGACGCCTCCAGCTGCCACCTCGTCAGCGATCGGTGACACCGCACCGCCAGCCGCAGTCTCTGCGTCGACCCGGTGCATGGTCGCCTCATGGGTCTGCATCCGCCGGGTGAAACCGACCGTCTGGTCGGGCCCGAACCAGCTCCACGCCTCCTCGTGCGGCTCCCGTTTGCGCAGCGCCACCAGCAGTCGACCGGTGGCCTCCTCGCGTTGGCGGAAGAGCTCGTCGACGTCGTCGGTGAACGGGGGGCGCGACTTCTCGTACGCCTCGACCTGCTCGCCCATCAGGTGGTCGCCGATCACCGCCGCCCAGAAGTCATGCACCTCGATCAGGTGCTTGAGCAGGTCGCGGGCCGTCCAGCCCGGGCAGGTCGGAACGGGGGTGTCGGGGTCGATCCGCTGCAGCACTTCGGCGAAGCGGGCCGCCTCGGCATCGACGACGGCCAACGGGTCGAAACTCAGGTCAGTGTCCATGGTTCGAAGCTACGTCGACGGAGCGACAATTTCCCGGGATGCACCATCAGGCGGCGAACCACTGCTTCACCCGGTTGATCCGCTGGTCCACCTGCTCGCTGGTGGCCTTGGCCAGGGGCGGCCCACCGCACTCACGTCTCAGGTCGGCATGCACGTGGCTGTGCGGGCGACCCGTCTGTCGCGCGAAGGCGCTGACCAAGGTGTTCAGCTCCTTGCGCTTGGTGGCCAGCGCCCGGTGCAGCGAGACCTCGTCGGGCACCTTCTGCTTCTGCTCCACCCGCTTGCGACGGGCGAGGTGGCGACGTTGCCGCTCGGCCAGCACCATCGCCATCTCCTGGTCGGGCTCCAGCAACCCGGGAAGCCCCAGGTAGTCGCGCTCCTCGTCGGTGACACCGTTCATGGTGTCCCCCTCGTCGGCGACGAAGCCGTACTGCTGGGAGTCGAAGAGCACGTGGTCGAAGGCTGCCCGTGAGGTCAGGGCCTCGAACTGGCCCAGCAGGTCGTCCGAGGCGGCCTCTGACTGGTTCGCCTGTTCGACCAGTGACTCCTCCCACAGTCCGTCCTCGTCACGGGCGGGCTTGCGGTCGAGCACGTGGTCGCGCTGACGCTCCAGCATGGTGGCGTGCGCGAGGATGATCGGCACGGTGGGGAGGAACACCGTGGCCAGTTCCCCGCGACGCCTGGCCCGGACGAACCGACCGACCGCCTGGGCGAAGAACAGCGGCGTCGAGGTCGAGGTGGCGTAGACCCCCACCGCGAGCCGGGGCACGTCGACCCCCTCGGAGACCATCCGCACCGCCACCAGCCACCGTTCGTCGGAGGCCGAGAACTCGTCGATCTTCTGGGACGAGCCGGGGCTGTCCGAGAGCACGACGGTGGGCTTGGCGCCGGTGATGGCCTCCAGGATGCGCGCGTACGCCCGGGCGACGGTCTGGTTCGTGCAGATCACCAGCCCACCGGCGTCCGGGACGTGGCGACGCACCTCGGTGAGCCGGTGGTCGGCGGCCGAGAGCACGGACTGGATCCACTCACCCTTGGGGTCGAGCGCCGTGCGCCACGCGTGCCCGGTGAGGTCTTTCGTGAGGGCCTCCGACAGGTTGGCCTCGATCTCGTCGCCCGCCTTGGTGCGCCACCTCATCGGCCCGCCGTAGTTCATGAACACCACCGGACGGACCACGTGGTCACGCAGCGCCTCGGCATAACCGTAGGTGTAGTCGGCCCGGGAGCGACGCCCGCCGTCGTCGTCCGGCTCGTAGGTGACGAACGGGATCGGGTTGTCATCGGAGCGGAAGGGGGTTCCGGTGAGCATCAGTCGGTGCCGTGCCCACTGGAAGGCGTCCCTGACGGCGTCGCCCCAACTGAGTGCGTCGCCAGCGTGGTGGATCTCGTCGAGGATGACCAGGGTGCGCAGGTTGGCCACCCGCGCCTGGAAGCCGAACATGTTCGCTGCCACGCCGGCGTAGGTGGTGGTGAGGCCCACGTACTGCTTGCTGCGACCCTTGCGCGACGAACCGCCCATCCCCGGATCGAGCTGGATGCCGGCCCTCGCGGCGGCGTCGGCCCACTGGACCTTGAGGTGTTCGGTCGGGCAGACGACGATCACCCGCTCGACGGTGCGGTCGTGCAGCAGTTCGGCGGCCACCCGCAGCGCGAACGTGGTCTTGCCTGCGCCGGGGGTCGCCACGGCCAGGAAGTCGCGGGGACATGACTCCAGGTACTGGCCCAGTGCCTCGGCCTGCCAGGCGCGCAGGCGATGGGCGGTGCCCCACGGTGCGCGCCCCGGGAAGGCCGGCGAGAGGTGGTCGAAGCCCGAGACCTGCCCCGGCTCGGCGACGCGCGGGGGGTGGGGTGGTGGCTCCAGTCCACCCGTGGCGCTGGGGTGGGCGGTGTCGTCCGCGGGCAGTTCGAGCATCGGAGTACCGAGGGTAACCGGCGGTGGTGACAATCCCCCAAACCCGGTGGCCGAGCCGCGGACGAGAGGGGTCGGCCACCGACAGCCGACTGTCATCGGGTTCGGGACGGCCCCGTCCGGCGGAGGTCTGCAGGGCGTCGGGGGTCGTTCCTGAAGAACTTTCTTGCCTCGGGAACAAAACCTGCCGGCCCCGGCGTTCTAGGATGTGTTCGGGTAGTTGAAACTTGAACAACCCAGCTCGCCACTTCAGTGACTTCAAGGAGAAACACCATGACCGCTCTCACCGATCTCAACGGCACCTTCGCCCTCGACCCCAGCCACACCCGCATCGGCTTCGTGACCCGCCACGCCATGGTCACCAAGGTGCGCGGCTCGTTCGACGAGTTCGAGGGCACTGCCTCGGGCAACGGCCAGGACGCCTCGAGCGCCTCCGTCAACGTCGCCATCAACGCCGCCTCGTTCGACTCCCGCAACGAGCAGCGCGACGGACACGTCAAGAGCGCCGACTTCCTCGACGTCGAGAAGTACCCCACCATCACCTTCGCCTCGACCAATGTGGCCATCAACGGGAACGACCTGGTCGTGACCGGTGACCTCACCGTCAAGGACGTCACCCGTTCGATCAGCATCCCCTTCGAGTTCACCGGTGCCGCCACCGACCCCTTCGGCAACGAGCGCATCGGCTTCGAGGGCAGCACCAAGATCAGCCGCAAGGACTTCGGCCTCACCTGGAACGCCGCCCTCGAGACCGGCGGTGTGCTGGTCAGCGACGATGTGACCCTCGAACTCGAGATCTCGGCCATCAAGCAGGCCGCCTGAGTCCTGTCCGCGGAGCGGACCTGACACCCCCGGTTCCCCCGGTGCCGACGCACGTCGGTACCGGGGGAATCGTGCTTTACCACGTTGCAATGGCAAACACCGCTCAACCGAACCGGTTCTTGGGCAAAACGTCTGGAAAATCACACCTTTGCGCCCAGCCGACACCTTGATCGCGGTAGGCCCACCAGCGAAACTGAGGGCTAGCCGAAGGGGGCACCTCATGACTCATCCGATGGTCATCGAAGTCGTTGTTCCTCTGCCGGTCAAGGATCTCTGGGTCCTGTGCACGACCGAAGAGGGTTTGTCACAGTGGTGGTGGCCGCAGTTTGGTGACACGACGTACCAGATCGACCCACGCCCACTCCACCGCTATCGATTCGCCAGCGCCACCGCAGGCGTGGGTGTGCACGGTGACTACATCATCGTCGAGAAGTTCGGGGCCCTGGAGTTCAGTTGGGTGTGGGAGGACGACGGGCCCCAGGTCAGCGACCACGTGCGCCTGACCTTCACCCCGCACGGAAATCGCACCGTCGTCCGCGTCACCCACACGATGGTCGAACCACACCCGAGCACCCGCC
Source organism: Aestuariimicrobium kwangyangense DSM 21549 (assembly GCF_000421525.1). Lineage (GTDB taxonomy): Bacteria > Actinomycetota > Actinomycetes > Propionibacteriales > Propionibacteriaceae > Aestuariimicrobium > Aestuariimicrobium kwangyangense. The sequence goes on from NZ_ATXE01000001.1 coordinate 140,031, forward strand.
ACAAGTTCGAGCACTGCTGGCATGACGTGATCGCACGCCTGGTCAACTGCCACCCTCACTACGAGCTCGAGGTACGCGCCAGCTGAGCGTCTCGGGCGGATGACCTGGGCGAGCCCCCGCGTGAAGCCGGGGGATGCAACCGGGGCGAGAAGGTGGAACGCCCTAGGCTGGGCCCATGACGACACAGCTGGTGGGCGTGGTGGGTCGCGGCCTTCTCGCCCCGGACTCCCCGCACGCCCGCGAACCGAAGACCGCTCCCGGGCAGGTCATCAGCGTCGATGACCTGGGCTTCACCAGGGGCGACGGGGTGTTCGACGCCACCCGGGTCGTCACCGCCGACGACGGTTCATCGTCGGTTGACCATCTCGACCGGCACCTCGCCAGGTTCGCACGCAGTGTCGCGGGCATGGATGGCGACCCACTCGACGAGGGGCCGTGGCGTGAGCTCATCGGCCGGGCCGTCGAGGCGTGGACGACACCCGGCGAGGCGGTGCTGAAGATCATGTGGACGCGCGGCCTCGAGTCATCGACCAGCGAACCGACCCAGGTGCTCACCATCACCCCTCTCAGCGAGGGAGCCATCCGCCTGCGCGAGGGCATCGCGGTCGCCCTGATGAGCCGCGGCACCAGCTCGGACGCCTACCGCGACGCCCGCTGGTTGCTGGGCGGGGTGAAGACGCTCTCGTACGGGATCAACATGGCCGTGAAGCGGGAGGCTGCACGGCGAGGCTGCGACGAGGTGTTGCTGACCAGCACGGATGGGTGGGTGATGGAAGGCCCCAATGCATCGTTGGTCACCCTCCACCTCGACGGTGGCCGTCCGGTGCTGCGCTCCACCCCGGTGGAGGGGACGGGGATCCTGCGCTCCATCACCCAGGAGGTGCTCTTCGAACGTGCCGCCAGCGAGGGCGTCGCGACGGAGCTCGTGCTGCAGACCCCCGAGGAGGTCAAGCGGGCCGACGCCGCCTGGTACCTGTCATCGGTGCGCGGCGCAGCCAGGGTCACCCGATTCGACGAACACCCTGTGGCCGGGTCGGACGAATGGACGGCCCGGATCCGGGGCTGGATCGGCTTCTGAGCCGACCTCACTCCTCGATCAGGTCGAGGTCATCGTCCTCGGTGTGCTCGCCGGGCACCTTGGCGATCATGGCGTAGAGCGCCCCGATGGCCACGGCGATGAGCAGACCCAGCACGATGTGGACGACGGTGACACGCATCGAGCCCAGTCCGATCTGGACCACCATGAGGATCGGGATCGACAACGCGTGGAAGAAGACACCCTTCCTCCCTGTCACCTTGGCATGACCGCGGGCGAAGGCAGCCGCCACGATCGAGACCAGGAACAGTGTGTAGGCCACCACCGCGTGCACACCCTGGAGTGCGGTCATCTGGGCAGCCACGGCGGCACCCAGCAGCACCTGCAGGCCGACGAGCGCAAGGGCGATGATCACGGTGATGCGCAGGCGACGGGTCGCGGGGGCGGCGACCACGGGCGCGGGGTGGTTGGTGTCAGTCATGCGGCCAGCCTATTGCAACGCGCCGATCCCCTTCGTGGCTGGCACCTCCCCCAGCTCGTGCAGTCGTCTCTCGATGTGCAGCCTCGCCCCATCGGTACGCGCCAACTGCAGTGCCTCCCGGTGGCATGCCAGGGCGGCTTGGTGGTCACCGGCTCGACGCAGCAGCTCTGCCCTGGCCAGCGCGACCTGCGGTGAACCAACCAGGTGCGGATCGGCGGCAACCCGTTCCAGGGCGACCAGCCCCGCCGGCGGGCCATCCCTCATGCCCAGGGCGATCGCCCGGTTCAGCGCGACCACCGGTGACCCCGTCGCCTGCAGCAGGGCGTCGTACCAGACCAGGATGGTCGCCCAGTCGGTCAGCTGGGGTGTCGGGGAGGTGCTGTGCACGACCGCGATCTCTGCCTGGGCCCGGTACGGTCCGGCTGGTTCGCCCGAGGTGGCTGACAGTTCACGGGACCGTTCGAGCGATTCGATCCCTGCCACGACCATTGGACGATCCCACAGGCTGCGGTCCTGCTCGTCCAGCGGGATGAAGGCACCGTCGGTGCCGGTCCTGGCGGGTCGTCTGGCGTGCTGGAGCAACAACAGCGCCCGCAGCCCGTGCACCTCGGGGTCGAGAGGCATCAGCCATGCCGTCAACTGCGCCAGCACGAGGGCCTCGTCGGCCAGGACGTCCCTCAGTCCCGAACCCTCGGTCGAGTCGTGGGCCTCCGTGAAGATCAAGTGGATGACGGCGAGCACCGCGTCGATGCGGTCGTCCAGGTCGTCGACGGGGGGCACCGCGAGCAGCAGGCCGTCCCGACTGATCCGGGCTCGCGTTCGCCTCAGTCGCTGGCTCATGGTCTGCTCCTGCACCAGGAACAGGCGTGCCAGCTCACGGGTCGAGAGGCCGTTGACGGTCTTGAGGGTGAGGGCGACCCGATCACCGATCGCGATGTCGGGGTGGCAGCAGGTGAACAACAGCCGGAGTCGATCGTCCGCGTAGCCACCACCGTCGTCGGCGAGGGCCGGGGAGCGCTCCTCGACCACCTGCGCACGTGCCAGCGCCCGCGCCTCGGCCGTCCGCCGTCGGATCACGTCGAGTGCACGTCGGCGGGCCACCGTGGTCAGCCAGGCGGCAGGCGACTCGGGCACGCCCTGCCGCCCCCAGGACACCAACGCCCGCTCCGCAGCGTCCTGCAGGCAGTCCTCTGCCAGTTCCCAGTCGGAGGTGGCACGCAGCAGGGTGGCCACGATCTGTGGCCGGTCCCTGCGCAGTGCCACCTCCAGCGCGGCGCGGACGAGATCGGTCACTGGTCCTCGAAGGGCCAGAATGCCCTCAGTTCGATGACTCCGCGGTGCGCCATGGGGTGTCCCACGGCCACCTCGATCGCCTCGTCCAGGTCGGCGCAGTCGAGCACGTCGAACCCCCCGATGAACTCCCCGGCCTCGGTGAACGGGCCCTCGGTCACCAGCCGGGCGCCACCGCGCACCCTCACCGTGACGGCCTCGGGGGCCGGGCGGAGCGGGCTGCCGATGACATACCTGCCGTCGTCGTTCGCCTGTTGCCACCATTGCTCGACATCGGGGGCTCCCGCGATGTCGGCATCGCTGGGTGCGGTGGACGAGTGGGCGGGTTCCTGGCAGACCAACATCAAGTACTGCATGGCTGACTCCTCATCGTTGTGTGCTTGTGTCCCACTGACGATCGGGGATCCCCAGATCCGACACATCCGTCCCCGAAACTTCCGCGGCCCAAACTCCGTCCCCGACATTTCTGCGACCGACACTGCCACAGTGCTGTGCCGAGCACCCGGACGACGCGGTGACGCCGAGTGCGGCAAGCCCGGGCCGCCAGCCCACGGCCGGGGGAGCGCCGATAGTCTGTGCCCAACGCAGCTCAGCTCGAACCCTTGGGGGTAGGCATGAAAGACGCCGTTCTCTTCTCCGGATCCGCCCACCCCGCGCTCGCCGCCGAGATCGCGGACAGCCTCCGTCTGCCGCTGAGCAAGGCCAAGATCAGCCGGTTCTCCAACGACTGCCTGCAGGCCCAGCTCCTGGCCAACTGCCGCATGCGTGACGTGTACATCATCCAGCCACTGGTGCCCCCCACCCAGGAGCACCTGGTCGAACTGCTGATGATGATCGACGCCGCTCGCGGGTCGTCGGCCGCCCAGATCACGGCCGTGATGCCCCACTACGCGTATGCCAGGTCGGACAAGAAGGACGCCTCCCGCATCTCGCTCGGTGGCCGGCTGGTGGCAGACCTGCTGGTGACCGCAGGGGTGAGCCGCGTGCTGACGATGGCGTTGCACGCCCCTCAGGTGCACGGGTTCTTCTCGGTGCCCGTCGACCACCTCACGGCGATCGGGGAACTGGCGGCCCACTACCGCGGACGAGACCTCAGCAACCACGTCGTCATCTCCCCCGACCTGGGCAATGCGAAGACAGCCACCCAGTTCGCCCGGCTGCTGAACCTGCCGGTGGCGGCCGGCTCGAAGCAGCGGCTGGCCGACGACAAGGTGGTGATCGACTCCATCGTCGGCGACGTCGCAGGCAAGCGGGCCATCGTGCTCGACGACGAGATCGCCACCGGCGGTTCCATCGTCGAACTGCTCGATCGCCTGGCCGAGTTCGGGGCCATCGATGCCTCGGTCGCCTGCACCCATGGCCTGTTCACCGGGAGGGCCGTCGAGAGGTTGTCGAACCATCCGATGATCACCGAGGTGGTCACCACCAACACCGTTCCCAGTCCGCACGACTGGGACGCGCTCGAGGTGCGCAGCGTCGCGCCGCTGTTCGCCGACGCCATCCGTCGCATCCATGAGGGCCGGTCGGTCTCAAAGCTGTTCAAGGACGTCGACCCGGCCTACGCTCCCCCACCACCGGCTGACGGATTGTTCTGAGCCAGGCCGTCCCGCGTCGGCCCCAGGATCACCGACGGGAGACGAGGGGGCGGACGAACCACGGCGCCCCGGGAACCATCACCACAGCAACGACGACCAACCCCAGCCACGCCAGCGAGAGCCCTTGGGCGAACAGTCCCGAGCCGAGCACGACCAGCAGGGCGAGCAAGGTCAACGCCAGCAGTGCCGTCACCAGCACTCCCACCACCACCCACGCGGTTCGCCGCGAGCGCGCCATCTGGCTGCGAGCAGCGAGCACCGTGATCAGGGTCGGTCCGATGAGGCACCCGAAGACGATGCCGAAGGTGGCCGCCACCAGCCCGCTGAGGGTGCCGATGCGCAGCGCGCCATCCTCGCCGCCACTGAACGCGATCCTCAGCCAGAGCGCGACGCTCGCGCCGAGCGAGGCAACCGCCACCACCAAGGCCACCCGCAGCGCGATCCGCGCCATCGGCAGGGGCTCGACATCCCGCTGGGCGCCTGTGTCGCCATGGCGGCCCCCATGGCCGCGACCAGACCTGCCGCGGCCACCCTTGGTGCGGCGCGCCTGCTCTCGTCGTTCGCGTCGCTGTCGATAGGGGTCGGAGGTCTCGATCGACTCCAGTCCGCCGATCACGCTCGGTCGTCCCCCACCCGAACCGTCGCCGGTGAGTCATCGGGCACGGAACCCGCCGAGGAGCCGAACGGCCAGGCCGCCGTCATGGGTTGGGCCAGCCCCTCCTCGATGAAGTACTCATGGCCGAAGGCCAACTCGAACACCTCGTCGGGCATCGAGAGCATCGACTGCACGTCGGACTGCGAAGCGTGGCACTGCAGCGCCGCACGTTTGCTGGCGATCACGTCAGTGATGTCGACGTCCCAGTGCAGGTCGGCCTCCAGGGTGCCCATCGGGTTGCCATCGTCGGCCGGGCCGTCCGGGTCCCAGTCGAGATCCATGCCGGCGGCCCGGGCCTCCTGGGCCCGCTGACGCTGCCGGTCGCGGTTGAAGGTGGCCTGCAGGACCCGAGGACGGCGGGCCGCCTGCTCAGCGGCCTGGTTCATCACGGTGTGCACCATGATGTGGTCAGGATGCCCGTAGCCCCCATGCCAGTCGTAGCCCACCAGCACCTCGGCGCCCTCCTCGTCGAGAACATCGGCCACCTTGCGGCCTGCCTCGACCGGGTTGGCACGGGCAAAGCTCAGGTCGTTGTGGTTCTGCTCCCACCCGGTCATGCCCGAGTCGGCATAGCCCAACCAGACGAGACGGTCCACACCGAGCACGCGCGCACTGGCCTCGGCCTCGAGGCGGCGAGCGGCCGCCACCTCGTCCGGGGTGGTGCACCCCTCGGGAGCAGTGCCGTGGTCACCGTTGGTGGCGCAGACCCACACCACCCGGTGACCGTGCTCCTTGGCCAGCACCATCGTCCCCGAGGTGCCGGACGCCTCGTCGTCGGGGTGGGCGTGAAGGAAGACCAGGGTTGCCATGAACCACCTTTCGAGCGAACGGCCTCACTCTAGTGGCGCATGGCAACCCTGCCGGGACTTCCCGAGGAGTCGCGCGATGCAGCGTTGCTGCACGTGGGGCTGTGTCTCAGCTGGCTGCCTGCTGGTGCATCGGCATCTCGACCAGCACCTCGTGCCAGTTCTTGACGTCGGGCCGCTGGCGCAGCAGTGCCCGGCGCTCGCGCTCGGTCATGCCCCCCCAGATGCCCCACTCGATGCGATGGTCGAGCGCCTCGGCGAGGCAATTGGCCCTCACCGGACAACCGACGCACACGGCGGCGGCGCGCTTCTGCTGCTTGCCTTCGGGGAAGAGGTCATCCTCTGCTCCCCGGCAACGAGCCAATTCAACCCACGAACTGATCTGGACAGTGGTCAAGGTGGCCTCCTCAGGTTGGATTGCGTCCCCGCGCCGTTGCGGCCGGACCCGCCTTGGAGTTGCTCTGCTCAATCAGCCAACCACGCGGCAGGGCCGCTGACAAGGGTTTCCCGTGACCTTTCTGTGACCTCACACCCCGGCTCACCCGGAGGGCATTTGGCATAGTCGCGCCGAAGATGCGAGGGAGCATCTACCCACACCCGGAGGACGCTGTCAAGGTTTGGGAGAGCAATTCAACAGATCGTCAGCATTCGGGACGGACCCCTGGCGCGGGCCCGAACTCGACTCCCTTGAACACCGAGTTCTTCGCCCACTCGTAGTAGGCGCGCTGGCTGGCGCCGGCTCGGTCGTAGGGGTTGTCGAGGGCGCACCGCGAGACGTAGTAGCCGATCACCTCTGACATGGTCTCGGAGGACGACCCTCGTCCGTACTTGGAGAACCCCCCGTGGCGGGAGTACAGAGCACGGAAGCTGTCGAGGTCCGCCTGGTGACCGCCGGGCTTCATCTGGTGCATGTGTCCGAGTTCGTGGATCACGATGCGCACGAGTCGTCCCTTGTCGGAGGGGTACGCGGAGTGCCACTTCGCGAAGTCGAAGGTGAGCCGGCCCGGATTGGTCAGCCCCCAGTCACCCCACGCCCAACTGCGGGTCGGGCCGGCATGGATGCGGATCACCCGTTGCCCGGAGTTCCTGCGCACGTCATCCAGGTAGCTGGTGCACGAGACCGCGTCGAGGGTCTCCCAGACGATCTTCATCAGCGGGCGATTGGCGGGGTTGGTCCATCCAGCACCCGTGAGCTGGAGACCGAAGGCCTGCTCCATCGTCTTGCGGGTGACGGCGGGTGTGGCGGAGGAGGGCCACGGGTGCCGCGCGGGACACGGCTCCGGGATGCCCGCCACCGGGGCGATGCTGAGCGGCGGCGCCACCGGCAGCGCGGTGGGGGGCGAGGGGAACCAGCCACCCAGCCCGAGGATGACGGCACTCACCAGACCGGCCACGAGGGCGTTCACGGTTGGGGCCTCCCTCGGGGGTGGGACGGTGGGGAATCAACAGTGGTGGAACTCCGCCCACCATCACCCTAAGAGTTTCTCAGGAACTTGGCTCGGGCACAACTCCGCGACCCAGGCGTCGGCCCCGGGGGCAAGGCCTTGGACGGCGGGGCGGCGCAAGATGACATCCCAGCGGTGCGACCATCGTCCGAACCACCACTCCACCCCGTGAGCCGCTGGCATACGCTGACCGACATGAGCCCCTTCGCCGTCGCCGAGCCCCCCAGCCCCACCTCCCCCGAGGTGCGAGCAGACATTCTGGCGGCGCCGACCTTCGGGCAGCACTTCACCGACCACATGACCGTGGCCCAGTGGGATTCCGACCAGGGCTGGCACGACCAGGCCATCGTTCCCCAGGGGCCGCTGCAGCTGCACCCGTCCACGGCCGCGTTGCACTACGGCCAGGAGATCTTCGAGGGTCTCAAGGCCTACCGTCACGATGACGGGTCGGTGTGGATGTTCCGTCCCGAGATGAACGCGCGCCGCTTCCAGCGGTCGGCGGAGCGGTTGGCCATGCCGGCGCTGCCCGTCGAGGACTTCCTCACCTCGCTGCAGTTGCTGGTCGACCTCGACCGGGACTGGGTCCCGTCCCCCGAGGGTGAGCAGAACCTCTACCTTCGTCCGTTCATGTTCGGCACCGAGCACCTCATCGGCGTGCGCGCCTCGCACAGCTACACCTACTGCGTGCTGGCCACCCCCGCGGGTGCCTACTACTCCCAGCCGCTCAAGCTGTGGGTCACACCCAACTACTCGCGGGCGGCAGTCGGTGGCACCGGCGCCGCCAAGTGCGGAGGCAACTACGCTGCCAGCCTGAAGGCCGCCGACGAGGCCGCCGAGCACGGCTGCGGTCAGGTGCTCTGGCTCGACGGTGCGGAACATCGTTGGGTCGAGGAGTGCGGCACCATGAACATCATGTTCGTCACCTCCGACGGCGAACTGCTCACCCCTGCCACCAACGGCAACATCCTGGAGGGCGTGACCCGCGACTCCCTGCTGCAGCTGGCCCCCGACCACGGTCTGCGACCAGTGGAGCGCGCCATCGAGTTCACCGAGGTGCAGCGTCGGCTGCTCGACGGCACCATCACCGAGGTCTTCGCCTGCGGCACGGCAGCCGTGGTCACTCCCATCACCGGGTTCCGCACCCCCGACGGTGGTGCCGACCTCACCGTGGCGGACGGCCAGGTCGGCCCGCTGACAGCCGCCATCCGCCAGCACCTGCTCGACATCCAGTACGGACGCGCCGCCGACCAGCACGGTTGGCTGGTGAAGGTCAGCGACTGACCAGTCGCCGCAGCGTCCGCAGAGTTCTCGACCGAAGCGGACGAAGCCGCTCGCGCACCCGACGTCCTGCCTCGACGGCTCGTGACCCCATCGAGCGGGTGAGTGGTGGGGGCACCACGGTGCTGCCGCCGGGCTCGGACGTGCCGGGCGCCAGGTAGCTCGCGTTTCCCTTGTACTCGACCTGGTTCCACTGGTCACCGCTGATGGTGGCCCGCACCCCGGAACCCTCTGCCCAGCGGTAGGCCAGTTGGTGGAGTCCCGACCGGGGTGGGTTGCCTCCCTTGAAGGTGTTGCCCAACGCCACGATGCTCGCCGTGGTGGCGGCGCCATCGGCATCGATCCACACCCGTTGGTTGGTGAGGTAGACGTAACACCCCAGCGCCGTCACGGTCGAGGAGCGGGTCCCGCTCAGCTGCACCCCCACGGCCCCCCTCACAGGGTCGAGCTCGGGGTGGGGAGGGTTCGACTCGAAGTAGACCGAGTGCAGGTGGATGGAGTCATGGTGGGCGGCCTTGATGCCCACGCTGTAGGCCTCGATGGCGCCCCCGAAGATCTTCACGTCAACGTTGTCGGCGAGGCTCAGCCCGATGCCGGCACGATCGTCGGGATCGACGCAGTTGATCCGCGGCGCGATCAGGGTGAGGTTGTAGGCACGCTCCACGCGCACCCCGACCCGGTTGCGGTAGAGGCGCAGCCCGGTGAAGTGGCCGTACCAGAGGTCGAGGCACTCCAGGGCGAGGTCGAAACGCTGCAGGCTGACGTGCTCGAGGACCACCCTGCCGTGGACGACCATGCCGGTGCCCGAGCCGGAGCCCTCGATGCGCAGCTGCTTGAAGGTGGTGTTGTAGCGAGCATCGATGGCCGGGCCGTCGCTCACCCGGGTCAGCAGCGTGTTCGGGACGGGATCGCTGTCAGTCGACGTGTCGGCGATGCCGACACCCTGCCACTGCTGGTCGGGAGGTACCACCACGGTGCGGGTCAGCAGGAAACGGCCTCGTCCGAACAGGACGATGCCGTGGCTGCCCGCGGCGCGGCTGGCTGCCTGGATGGCGTCGGTGTCATCGGTCACCCCGTCGCCGACGGCGCCGTAGCGCCTGACGTCGTGCAGCACCCCGCCGCGGGTCTCGAGTTCGTCAAGCCTGGCCGACAGGCGCTGCAGTTCGGCGCGCAGGTCGTCCTGGCCGGGCGCCGGGTCGGCGTCAGCCATCAGCCGCCGGACTTGCGGCGGAAGACCCGCTTGCCGCCGGCCTGGCCATGCGGGCCACCGGCAACCTTCTGGTCACCCTGAGGTCCGGCGGCAGCCGAGGCGTGGTTGGACCGGTTCTTCTTCTCCAGCGCCAGCCGCATGGCTTCCTTGGGGTCGACCGGCGACGCCGTCTCGTCCCCGGGGTTGCTGCTGGTCGGCTGGTCGCTGCTGGTCGGCTGGTCGCCGCTCGTGGGCTGGTCGCCGCTCGTGGGCCTGTCGCTGCTCATGGCCCCACTGTGGCACAGACCCGCCCGGGGCAGGGTGGCTTTTCAGCTCAGGTCGAGCCGAGGCAGAGAGGGCCACCGCCACGCTGCCCAGGCGGCCCACGTCTCGTGTCCGGCCGGGGGATCGGGAATCGGGGCGTAGGCCAACTCGTCGGCACTGGGTGGGATGCAGGCCGCGAGATAACGGTCCTGGTCGGCAGCGCTCATCGGGAAGGTCTCGTGGGGCACCTCGAGCCAGCGCGCGTCGCAGCGGGCGCGGCGAACCTCCTCGTCCACCCACAGGTGGTGCAGCCGGAAGTCGGCCCCGGCCAGTCCGGCCAGGTCACGGATGGCCCATCTCTCCTCGGGTGACCAGCAGCCGAAGTCGAGGATCACCGACAGTCCCCCGCGCAGGGCCCGGAATCCGGTCCAGATCAGGCGTCCTTCGAGCACGTCACGCTTGCCGTCGACATCGGAGACACCGAACAGCGGCTGCATCCACTCGTCGGGGGTCAGCCTCAGCGCGCCCGTCCGGGTGGCCAGGTCGCGCGCCAAGGTGGTCTTGCCGCTGCCGGGCAGTCCGACGGTCAGGTGGAGGGTGACGGGCTCGCTGGTCATCGGTGACATGCTGCCACTCCCCGTGACAGGTTCGCGATCAGTTCTCCGGATGGCCGAAGTCCATCAGCGGCCAGCCGCCGATGGCCAGGTGCGACGCCACCCGGTGCACGTCATCGTCCGATGGCTGCTCGAGCACCACTCGCTGCACCATCCCGCGGATCTGTTCGGGGGTGACGGGCAGCACGCGTTCCTCGACGAGTCGCTGGGCGACGGCGTCGACCTCGGCCGGGGTGAGCCTGCGTCGCAGCACCTCCATCAGCGGCATCACGTCCTGGGCGGGCACGCCCTGGGGGTACCCAGCCGTCAGCCACCCGAGGATGCGGGTGATGACGTTGTCGGTCACAGCTGCGCCATGATCTGCTTGCCGGCCACGATGAAGGCGATGCCCAAGACGACGGCCACCAGCACGACGCCGAAGCACAGGGTGCTGAGCACCCGGCCCGACATCGACATGGTGCCCGTCTCGACGTGCCCGTCGGCGCTCACCGTGCGGCCCAGGGTGGTGGCTCGCATGCCCAGCGCGAAGATCGCCGGGACACCGGCTCCGAGCACGAGCGCGACGGCCATCACGGTGGCCAGGTTCCGGGCCATGGCGGCCACGTCGAACTGCATGAGCGTCATGCCAACACCTTCGCTTCGCTCGGGGCCCCACCGGCCAGTTGCGTGGCGGGGCCGGTCAGGCCACCGAGGGGACGAGCCGTAGGCACCAGGCCTCCGTCCCACTCGTCGTTCACGTTGTCGTGGTGGATCGGGTTGCGGCGGGCGCGGCGCAGGATCAGTAGCGAGGCGGCCACGAGCAGCACCACGACGGCAGCCTCACCTCCCAGACCGGGGACCAGTCGCACGAGCAGCTCGCAGAGGCCCCCCACCAACGCGGCAGCCGGCAGGGTGATCAGCCAGGCCACCACCATGCGTCCGGCCACCGACCAGCGCACGACAGCTCCGGACTTGCCGACTCCGGTGCCCAGGATCGAGCCCGTCGCGACATGGGTGGTCGACAGCGACATGCCGGCGTGGGACGAGGACAGGATGATCGCCGCCGAGGCGGTCTCTGCCGCCATGCCCTGGGGTGAGTCGATCTCGACCAGTCCCTTGCCGAGGGTGCGGATGACCCGCCAGCCGCCCGACCAGGTGCCAGCGGCGATGGCGACGGCGCACAGCACCTTGACCCACCACGGAATGCCCTGGGCGACGGTCCACTGACCCGAGGCGATCAGCGCGAGGGTGATCACACCCATCGTCTTCTGAGCGTCATTGGTGCCGTGCGCGAGCGAGACCAGGGAGGCGGAGCCGATCTGACCCCACCGGAAGCCGCGGGAGCGGGTGTGGTCGGGCACCTTCGCGGCGATCCGGTAGACCAGCCAGGTGCCGACCGCTGCCACCACTCCGGCGACCAGCGGCGCTGCGATCGCGGGGATGGCGACCTTCTCGAGAATGCCCTCCCACTTCACGGCCGAGGTGCCCAGACCGGCGATGGTGGCACCGATGAGTCCGCCGAACAGCGCATGGGAGGACGAGGAGGGAATTCCCAGGAGCCACGTGATCAGGTTCCAGAGCACGCCGCCGACGAGCCCGGCGAGTACGACGCCCAGCAGCACGGTGTGGTCGATCGCGAGTGGTGCGCCGGTGGGGTCCTGGATCTTGATGACGTCCTTGGTGACGGTGAGTGCCACCTGGATCGACAGGAACGCCCCGACCAGGTTGAGCACGGCCGACAGGCCGACAGCCGTGCGTGGCTTGAGCGCCCCGGTGGCGATGGAGGTGGCCATCGCGTTGGCGGTGTCATGGAAGCCGTTGGTGAAGTCGAAAGCCAGGGCGACGACGATCACCGCCCCCAGGATGATGAGAACTTCGGTCACACCAAAATGGTGCGCCCGCCGCGCCCGCGCCACCAAACCGCTGGGAAGCAATCAGGGGGGTTGTTTGCCCAGTGTTCATCTTGGGCGCAGCGATCTGTGACCAAGATCACCACCGTGGCGACGTCCGAGCCCAGCGTGGGGGCCACCAGAACAGCAGAGGGCCCCGCCGGACGGATCCGGCGGGGCCCTGCTGGACGAACGGTCGGCCTCAGGCGAGGTGCGACAGATTCGGTTCGATCGACCCGATCAGCGGACGAAGGTGGTTGTAGGCAATCCGCAACCCCTCGATGTTCTTCTCGGGGTCACCTCCCCACAGCGGGTCCTCGTGCTCGACCGAGAGGGTGCCGGTGTAGCCGACCTCGTAGAGCTTGTCGACGACCTTGGCCCAGTCGACGGTGCCACGGCCGGGGATCCGGTAGCGCCACCAGCCCATGTACCAAGGGTTGCCGCCCTTGTTGATGGTGCCGTAGAAGCCCATCTCGTTCCGCTTGCGCGGGAACAGTTCGAGGTCCTTGGCCTGGGCGTGCACGATGTACTCGGCGAAGGGCTCGATGGTCTCGACGGGGTCGATGCCGATCCACGTGAGGTGGCTCGGGTCCCAGTTGAGGAACAACCCCAACTCCTTGCACATCCACTCCCACAGTTCCGGGGAGTACGCGATGTTTCCGGGGTAACCGTCGGGGTGCCAACCCTCCATCACGCAGTTCTCGATGACGACCTTGACGCCCTTCTCGCCAGCGTGGTCGGTGATCTCGGGGAAGACCCGCTCCGCCTCCCGCTGGTTCTCGTTGATCGACTTGGCCATGTCACGTCCGATGAAGGTGCCCGCGGTGGGCACCTCCAGGGCCGCGGCCATGTCGATCACCTTCTTGAAGTGTTCACGGATCTGGCCCCGCCGCTCGAGGTCACCGTTGAGGTTGTTCTCGTAGTAGGCCAGCGAGGTGATCTCGAGGCCCGTGCGCTCGCGGATGGCGTTGACCCGCTCGACCTCGGCATCGAGGTTCGAGACGTCGATGTGCGAGGCCTCGAAGTCGCGAGTGGCGGGGCCACCGGGCCAACAGGCCACCTCGAGGGTCTGGTAGCCCTGTTCGACCGCGTAGTCGGCGATCTGTTCGAGCGACCACGACGGCAGACAGGCCGTCAGGAATCCCAACTTCATGTGCGTGCCTTTCCCGATCCGTCAGAAGTTGACCGGCTGGCCCGACTTGGCCGAGGCGTAGATGGCCTCCAGGATCTGGGTCACGACCAGCGCCTGCTCGGGCTTGACCACCAGTTCGCTCTCGCCCTTGACGGCACCGTAGAAGGCCTTGGCCTCGTTGGTGGCGTCGTTCGCGGCGCCTGCTCCCGGTGAGAAGAACCGCGAGGTGTCCGACTTGGTGAGCACGGTGCGGCCGGCCACGACATTGTTGATGGTGGCCTGGTAGGCACCACCGTCGTGGTCGAGTTCGACGCCACCCTTGGTGCCGGCGAGGGTGACCGCGGCCTCACGCGAGTGCGCGAAGTTGATCGCCCAGGCCGCCTCGAGGAAGATCATGGCGCCGTTCTTCATCTTCACGTAGCCGAAGGCTGAGTCCTCGGTCGAGAAGTTGTCCTGCGGGAAGTCCGAACCGGCCTCGCCGTAGGGGATGTCGGCGATCTTGTGGAAGACCGACCCGTTGACCGACTCGACCTCGTAGTTGTCCATCAGCCACAGCGACAGGTCGAGGGCGTGGGTGCCGATGTCGATCAGCGGGCCACCGCCCTGCTTCTCGACATCGGTGAAGACGCCCCAGGTGGGCACGCCACGGCGGCGGATGGCGTGGGCCTTGCCGACGTAGATGTCACCGAGCAGGCCGTCGTCGACAGCCTTGCGGGCCATCTGCACGTCGTCGCGGTAGCGGTTCTGGTAGCCGATCGACAAGATCTTGCCGGTCTTCTTGGCGGTGTCGACCATCTGCTTGGCCTCGGCCGACGAGATGGCCATGGGCTTCTCGCACAGCACGTGCTTGCCGGCCTCGAGGGCGGCACAGGTGATCTCGGCGTGGCTGACGTTCCAGGTGCAGACGTGGATCACGTCGATGGTCTCGTCGGCCACCACCTGCTTCCAGTCGTTGGTGGTGTAGCTGCCCTCGACGCCGTACTGCGCGATGTACTCGTCGCACTTCTCCTGCTCGAAGTCGCAGAAGGCGATGATGTCGACGTCGTCGGAGACCGACGCCAGGCCGGGCAGGTGCTTGCCTCGCGCGATGAAGCCGAGGCCGATGATCCCGACGCGGATCTTCTTGTCACTCATGAATGTCCTTATTGAGGGTGTGTTGACGGAACGTGTCTTGACGAAAGGTTTGGTGCTGGAGGGGGTGGTGGTGCGTGGGTGGGGCCGCAGCGCTGCCGGTCCCGGGGGTGCTGGGAGCGAACTCTCAGCGGTTCTGCAGGTAGGCGATCGACGCGACGACCTCGTCGAGGATGTCACCGTCGGTCTTGTCGAACTCGACCACCCAGGTCTTGTCCTCGGTGGCACCCAGCAGGGTGTCGAGGTCCATGCTGCCCTGCCCGAGCACCACGTTGGCGGGCTGCTCGTCGTGCTTCTCCCTCGAGAACTCGCGGGTGACGGGGGCGGGGCCGTCCTTGATGTGCAGGTGGGTGACGCGGTCACCCAGACGCTGCACCAGTTCGACCGGGTCGAGACCGGCCACCGAGACCCAGTAGGTGTCGATCTCGAGCACCACCTCGGGGTCGAGCAGGCTGACGAAGTAGTCGTAGGAGTTGACGCCGTCGAAGTCGGTGAAGAACTCGAAGTGGTGGTTGTGGTAGCCGACCTTGAGTCCCTCGGGGGCTGCCTTGCGGGCGGCCTCGTTGAGCTGGGTGGCCAGCTCCTGGATGCCTTCCTTGGTCGTCCACTTCTGGGGATCGAAGAAGGGCTGCACCAGCGTGGTGCCACCGACCTCCTTGAGGGCGGCGACCGAGTTGTCGAAGTCGCCCAGCAGGTCGGTGTGGGTGGTGGTCACCTTCAGTCCGCGCTTGGCGAGGGCGGCGGGCAGCCACTCCCGGAACTGGGTGATGCCGAAGGGCTCGACCTCGGTGATACCGGTGCCGGCCACGACATCGAGGGCGTGCTCGGCGTCGCGCTCGAGCTCCTCGCGGATGGTGTAAAGCTGCAGGGACAGATTGCTCATGGGTTCCACTCTTCCTTGACTGGATTCCTCCGCGCAGGAGGACGACGATGTTTCCTGGCTCCATTCAAACAGAGTGGCCATTCAGTTTGTAGCGGGTCCAGCGTAAACGGTCAACCCTCGCTCAGCCCCTCGTCCCCACCCATGGAATGGACGGCCTGGCGGGTCCGCTGGAGGGCCACCTGCAGCCGCGCCCGGTCGCCCGTACCGCTGGCCAGGCTCGGGACGACGGGGAGGATCCGGACGGGATGGCCGGGGCTGTAGTGGGTGACCAGCGTCGGTATGTACTCGGCCCTCGACACCTCGAACCCACCCCCGGAACGCTCGGCCACCGTGAACCGCACCGTGATCCCCTCGTAGCCCCTGGGCACGTCGGTCAGGTGCTGGGCGACCAGGTTGCCCATGCCGTAGACCACCCAGGTGTGGTTGACCCTGGTGATGGGCTGCACCACGTGCACGTGCTCGCCCACGACCAGGTCGACATCGGACGACGCCGTCAGTCTGCGCACCAGTTCACGTTGCGCCTGGTTGGGGGCGGTCTGGTACTCGTCCCCACCGTGCATCGACACGACGACGAAGTCGGCCCCCGCCTGCCGGGCGCGGTGGGCCTGCGCGAGCAGGTTGTCGGCGTCCCACATCGACAGTGACCACTCCCGACCCTTCGGCAGCGGGATGCCGTTGGTGGCGTAGGTGCCCGAGACCAGGCCGATGCGCACTCCCTGCCGGGTGGTGAGGATCACCGGGGTGGCCCGGGCCGCTGCCGTGGGGAACGTGCCGACGGGTTGCACCCCGTGCTGGCGCAGCAGGTCATAGGTGTCCTTCAGGCCGCTGAACCCCTGGTCGATGGAATGGTTCGAGGCCGTGGTGCAGGCGTCCCACCCCATGGTCGGGATCCACGCGGCGATCTGCCGAGGTGCACGGAAGGTGGGATAGCCGACAGGCGCCTGGCCGAGCTTGGCGAACGGCACCTCCTCGTGGCAGACGGCGAGGTCGGCCGACGAGATCACGGGCTTCATGGCAGCGAACATCGGGTCGAAGTCGTAGGTGTCGCCCTTGCCGGTGCGGCGATGGTCGTCGGCGGCGGAGAGCCACACGGAGTCATGCCACAGCAGGTCGCCGGAGAACACCAGGGTGGCGGCGCGGTGCTGGGCGGTGGTCGACCCGGTGGGGCTCGCCGCCGGGGCGGTCGGCCGTGGGGACCGCTCGCCGACGGTCGTGCCTGCCGTCGACGGCCTTGTCGTCGCCGAACTCGGGCCGTCCAGCGGGATCCGCGCGCAGCCTGTGACGGCCAGCGCCCCGACCATGGCCGCGGCCAACCAACGACGGCTCCCGCGTGTCATCTCGTCGCTCTCCTCCCCGTCAGTGTTCGGGACCATCCTCGACCCCTCGTCCCTCACACGCCCCGGAGGCCCCACCGGTTGCCCGACTCGACGGCAACTTCTGGCCCACCCTCGGCCCGGACGACGGCGACTGCGACACTGGGGGCGTGCCAGCGACACCAGCCCTGCCTTCCGCCGACGCCGCTCCGCTCGCGGATGCCCCAGCCCGCGCCGTGGCCGCCAGCGGGTCGGTCCCCCGGCTGGGCATCCTGACCTCCGGAGGCGATGCCCAGGGCATGAACGCGGCCGTCAGGGCCGTCGTCCGCACCGCGCTCTCGATGGGCGCCGAGGCCTTCGCCATCTACGAGGGCTACCAAGGCATGATCGAAGGCGGCGACGGGATCAAGCAGTTCAGCTGGGACGACGTCGGCTCGGTGTTGCACCGCGGTGGCACCGTCATCGGCACCTTTCGCAGTCTCGACTTCAAGGAGCGTTGGGGACGCAAGAAGGCCGCCGCGAACCTGGTCGACCGCGGGATCGACCGGCTGATCGTGATCGGCGGTGACGGGTCCCTGTCGGGCCTCGACCTGTTCTCACGCGAGTGGCCGGGCCTGCTCGACGAACTGGTCGCCGAGGGGCGCATCAGCCAGACCAGCGCCGACGCCCACCCCGCCCTGATGATCGCCGGACTGGTCGGTTCCATCGACAACGACCTGGTGGGAACCGAGACCACCATCGGCGCCGACAGCGCCCTGCACCGCATCATCGACGCGCTCGACGCGCTCTCGTCCACCTCGGCCAGCCACCAGCGCCGCTTCGTGGTCGAGGTGATGGGACGACACTGCGGCTACCTGGCGCTGATGTCGGCGATCGCCGGCGGGTGCGACTGGGTGTTCGTACCCGAGAACCCGCCCGCCGACGGGTGGGAGGACAGGATGGCTGCCGCCCTCAGCCGTGGCCGAGCCCAAGGTCGCCGCGAGTCGATGGTGATCGTGGCCGAGGGCGCCCAGGATCGGCACGGCACCCCGATCACGGCCCGCCTGGTGGCCGATGTCATCAAGGACAAACTCAACGAGGACGCCCGAATCACCATCCTGGGTCACGTGCAGCGGGGCGGTCGTCCCAGTGCCTACGACCGGTGGGCCTCGACCTGGCTGGGGTACAAGGCCGTGCACCAGGTTCTCGCCGCCCGGCCGGGGGATGCGGGCACCGTGCTCGGCATCCGCGGCAACAGGGTGGCCGCCTTCGACCTGGTCGAGGCGGTCGAGCGCACCCGGCAGGTGCCGGTGCGCATCCAGGAGCAGGACTTCGAGGGGGCCATGCAACTGCGAGGGGGCTCCTTCCACGAGATGGCCGACATCTTCGACGAGTTGAACAATCCCGAGCACGTCGAGTCGTCCTCCCCCGACACCCAGCGGATCGCGGTCCTGCACGCCGGTGGACTGGCGCCCGGCATGAACACCGCCGCCGAGGCGGCGGTGCGGTTGGGCCTGAGTCGGGGATTCAGCGTGCTGGGGGTCCGCAACGGCTTCGACGGGCTGCGAGACGGCGACCTCACCGAACTCGGCTGGGGCGACGTCGAGGGCTGGATGGGCGAGGGCGGGGCCAACCTGGGCACCAAGCGCGACGTGCCCGAGATCGAGCACCTCTACTCCATCTCACGGGCCATCGAGGACAACCGGATCTCGGCCCTGCTGGTGGTCGGCGGCTTCAATGCCTACGAAGGGGCCTGGCTGCTCAACCACGAACGCGACCGCTACCCCGCCTTCAACCTGCCCATCGTGTGCGTGCCCGCCAGCATCGACAACAACCTGCCGGGCTCGGAACTCTCGGTCGGCGCGGACACCGCCCTGAACGCCATCACCGAGTCGATCGACCGCATCAAGCAGTCCGGTACGGCGACGAAACGTTGCTTCGTGATCGAGACGATGGGACGCCAGTGCGGCTACCTGGCCGCCATCGGCGGACTGGCCGGCGGTGCGGAGCGGATCTACCTGCACGAGGAAGGCATCACCCTCGACGACCTGGTCACCGATCTGGAGTGGATGCGTGACTCCTTCGCGACCGGACGACGCCTGTTCCTGGCGGTGCGGAGCGAGGGCGCCAATGACCACTACACCACCGACTTCCTCGCCCGACTGTTCGACGAGGGGGGTGGCGACCTCTTCGACGTGCGCCAGTCCATCCTCGGTCACCTGCAGCAGGGCGGGAACCCGACCCCCTTCGACCGACTCCTGGCGGTCAGGCTGGTGAGCCGGGCGCTCAATGTCATCGGCGGACAGTTCGCGTCCGGGAAGCACGACGGTCTCTACGTCGGCCTCACAGCTTCCGGGATCGAGACCGGCAACCTGGCCCACTTCCACGAAGTGATGGACATGAAGCACCGGCGCCCACTGGAGCAGTGGTGGCTGGAACTGGGGCCGATCGTGCAGGCGACCGCGCACGGGCCGGGAGCGTAGAACCCTCGGACTAGGGTGGGCGTCATGACCCAGAAGATGAACGTCGAGAGCTTCAACCTCGACCATCGCACCGTGGCGGCGCCCTACGTCCGCGTGGCCGACACCAAGCAATTGCCCGGCGGTGACGTGCTCACCAAGTACGACGTGCGCTTCACCCAGCCCAACCAGTCGCACCTGGAGATGCCGACGGTGCACTCACTCGAGCACACCATCGCCGAGAAGATCCGCGACCACGTCGACAACGTGATCGACGTGTCGCCGATGGGCTGCCAGACGGGCTTCTACGTGCTCGTGGTGAACCAGGAGTCGCTCGGCGGATTCGAGGGATTCCTGACGACGCTCGAGCAGGCCCTCAACGACGTCGTCAACGCCACCGAGGTGCCCGCCGCCAATGAGGTGCAGTGCGGATGGGCCGCCTCGCACACCCTCGAAGGTGCACAGGCCGCTGCGCGGGAATTCCTGGGCAAGCGCGACGAGTGGGCCCGGGTCACCGCGTGAGTTCCTCCCCCCTCCCGGAGAACCCCGTCCACTCGAATCCCGGCCACTCGAATCCCGGCCACTCGAATCCAGGCCACTCGAACCCCGCCCGGTCGACGACAGCAGACCGGACGAGGGTTCGCGCCGTCATCGTGGCAGCCATGGAGTCGGAGTTCGCGCCCCTCCTGGCCCGTGGTGAGGTGACCGGCGACGCGGTGGAGGTCGGCGGCGCCCGGTTGCAGCCGGCCCGCCTGGCCGAGTCCGAGGTGCTGCTGGTCAGGTCGGGCATCGGTCTGGTCAACGCGGCCCTCGCCACCACCGCCGCGCTGCTGCGCCTGTCCGGGGAAGGACTCGAACCGGGCCTGGTCGTCTCGGTGGGGTCAGCCGGCGGGTTCGCCGGGGCCGTCTCGGTGGGTCAGGTGGCCGTCGGCAGCGAACATCGCCACCACCAGGCCGACGCGGTCGCCTTCGGTTACGTGCTGGGACAGGTGCCGGGCATGCCGGAGCACTTCCCTGCCGACCCCTCGGCCCTGGCCGCCGTGGCCGGGCTGGACGGGGTGGTCGTCGGACCCCACGCATCGGCCGACGTGTTCGTGGCCGGTCCGCTGATCGAGAAGGTGCTGGCTGACTTCCCCGGGACGGTCGCCGTCGAGATGGAGGCCACGGCCATCGCCCAGGTGGCGCACTCGTTCGGCATCGGTTTCGTCTCGGTGCGCGGTATCTCCGACCTGTGCGGGGTCGACGCGGCCGCTGACCATGCGGCCACGGTCGATCGGGTGAGCGCTGCGGCCGCCGAGGTGGTCCTGCGCATCCTGTCGTCCTGATCACCCGTTCCCGAACACCCGTTGCGAACACCCAAGGCCCGAAAGCCGGGGTGGAGGACGTCCGCGTGGTCGCTGCTCGGGTTTGTGCTGAGGGCTGACGGCTGTCGGCTCCCGAGAGCCTGATCGCTACGCTCGACGCGTGAAGATCATGTTCGTGTCGATGCACACCTCCCCCGTCGCCACCCCCGGGTCGGGGGACGCGGGAGGCATGAACGTCGTCGAATGGAACATCGCCACCGCCCTGGCTCGGCAGGGGCACGACGTCACCTTGGTCACCCGCAAGTCCAGCCCGGACGATGCCGACAGCACCGAGGTCGGCCCCGAGGGCGCACCCGGGCGGATCACCCTGGTGACGCTGCCCGCCGGCCCCCTGGCTCCCTTGGCGAAGTCGGAGATCGACGCCCACATCGACGAGTTCCGGGCCGGGCTCGCCGGGCTCGAGGCCCCCGGGATCGTCCACTCCCACCACTGGATGTCGGGGGTGGCCGCCCTCGACGTGGCCCGTGGGTGGCGGGTGCCGCACGTGCAGAGCTTCCATTCGGTCGCGGCCCTGCCGGGATCCCCCTTGTCGAGCGGGGAACCCCCGGAGTCGCCAGCCCGCGTTCCCGGGGAGCGGGTCACCGCCCAGACCTCCGATGCCGTGGTCGCCATCTCGGCCGCGGAGGCCGGAACGGTGGTGCAACGCTGCGGGGCCAACCCCGATCGGGTGCACATCGTGGCCCCTGGCGTCGACCGCACCCAGTTCTTCCCACGCCCGGGCGGAGTGGTGGGACCGGATCGGGACGATCCCGGGTACGCCGTCTTCGCGGCGCGGCTGCAACCTCTGAAGGGGCCAGACCTCGCCATGCGCGCCCTCGCCCATGTCGAGAAGTGGCTTCGCCCACGGCTGGTGATCGCCGGCGACTACTCCGCCGACTTCGCCGACTACGGACGAGACCTCGCCGCGCTCGTGGGGCGGCTGGGGCTGTCCGAGGAGGTCGAGTTCGTGGGCGGTCAGGACCGCGAGTCGCTGGCCGAACTGATCCGCGGGGCCCGGCTGATGCTCGTCCCCTCGCACTCGGAGACCTTCGGGCTGATCGCGCTGGAGGCCGCGGCTTCCGGGGTGCCCGTGATCGCCGCCGCCGCGGGTGGTCTGCGTGAGGCGGTCGTGCACGGCGAAACGGGGCAACTGATGGACTCCCGCGACCCGGCCGAATGGGGCAAGGCAATCACGCACGTGCTCACCACCCCGGGGCTGCACGAGCGAATGAGTGTCGTCGCGCCCATCCACGCCCGTCGCTTCGACTGGAACCACACGGCCACCGCGCTGGTGGAGCTGTACGAGTCGCTCACCTCGCGGGCCCATGCCCACCCGACCTCGACCCAGGAGTCGTCCGTGACCCACCCCCTGCTCGACGACGTGCGACGTGTCGCCATCGTGCACGCCCACCCCGACGACGAGACGATCGCCACCGGTGCGCTGATCGCCCACCTGCGCGAACGCGGGGTCGAGGTGAGGGTGCTGACCGCCACCCGTGGGGAACGCGGTGAGATCGTGCCGGGAACCTTCGACGTCAGTGACGCCGACGCCCTGCACCACGCCGACGACCTCGATGCCGAACGCGAACGTGAACTGGCGCGGGCGCTCGCCACCCTGGGGGTGGAACGCGCCGAGTTCCTCGGCCAGGGCAGCGCGCGGGTCGCGGGACTGCAGGAACGCCGCTACTCCGACTCGGGCATGCGCTGGGTCACCCCGTCGGTCGCCGGACCTGCCCTCGACTCCCCCGATCACGCGTTCAGCCTGTCGCCGGTCGACGAGGTCGCCGGCGACATCGCCGCCTGGCTCGAGTCGGTGCGGACCGATCTGGTGATCACCTATGACGAACTCGGCGGGTATGGGCACCCCGACCACGTGCGTGCCCGTGAGGCGGTCGAGATCGCGACCCGGCGACTTCGTCTGCCGTTGGCCGAGGTGTTCCAGGCGGGCCACTCGGAGCGCTTCGGCGAGGGCTCGATCGGTGAGGGGGTCGAGTGGCTCGACCTCACCGACAAGCTCGGGGTCGTGAAGCGAGCACTGGGCCAGCACCGCACGCAGTTGACCGTGGACGGCGACGACATCGTGCACGTCGGCGGTCAGCGCGAGCCGATCACCGTCCGCGTCGGGTTGCGCGAGGTCTAGGACGACGGGCCTTCGGGCTGGTCCGGGTGGCCGGTGCCGGTGTTGACCGGCCGGCTCTCTCCTGCGCGCTGCGTGAACTGGTGGCACTTCGTCCGCGGACGACGCCGATGAACTCCTCGACCAGGGGGTGGTCGTTGGTGACCAGCCACGCCAACCCGATGGTGGTGGGTTCGGCGTCGGTCACCACCCGGTGCACGAGGTCCTTCCGGCTGCCGCTGCGTGCGATCGACATCGGCACCCGCAGCACGGCCGCTGACCAGGTGGCGAGCTCGATGCTCCCGGGGTCGGCGTGGGTGATCACGCGCTCGTC
Organism: Aestuariimicrobium kwangyangense DSM 21549; assembly: GCF_000421525.1. Taxonomy (GTDB): domain Bacteria; phylum Actinomycetota; class Actinomycetes; order Propionibacteriales; family Propionibacteriaceae; genus Aestuariimicrobium; species Aestuariimicrobium kwangyangense. The sequence goes on from NZ_ATXE01000001.1 coordinate 163,242, forward strand.
CACGAGATCGTCCGAGCTGACCTCGTCGAGGGCTGCCAGCAGGTGGTCGCCGCTCATCCAGACCACGGGGACCTCGTCGTAGAGCGTGATCAGGTGCAGCCCCGAGCGGTCGATGGGCAGGCGGACGAAGGCCAGGTCGACCCGTCCCTCGACCAGTGCCCGCCGCTGGTCGTCCTGGGCGAGTTCCACCACCTCGAGTGACGACCGGAAGCGCTCAGCCCAGATGCGTCGCCACTTCGTGAGCGTCACTCCAGGCACGAATCCCACCCTCAGCCCGCGCCTGCTCACCCGGGGTCGGTCGACGGGTTCGGGGACGGCATCGCCGGGCTCAGTGGTCACCCGCCGAGGCTAACCGGTCTACGCTTCCCCGCATGAGCCAAACGATGAAGCCGGCCACTGCGGCGGCCAAGCTCGGCATCCACCTGCCCGCGGCACCCGAGGACTTCCAGAACACCCCGATCACCCGTGCCGAGGTGGACGAACTGCGCGCCAACCCGCCCCAGTGGCTGGTCGATCTGCGCCGCAACGGACCCTTCCCCCGCGACGTGATGGCACAGAAGCTCGGGGTGTCGAAGTCGGGGCTGGCCCGCTCGGGCATCACCGAGGCCCTGACCAGCGACCAGATCGGTGAACTGATCGCAGACCCGCCGGAGTGGCTGGTGCACGAGCGTCAGGTGCACCGCAAGGTGACCATCGAGGAGAACCGCCTGCGCAACCGGGGCTGAAGCTCACCCCGGGGTTCGACAGGGTCGCTCCGCTCCCCACTCAACCCCACAAGACACCAGGCGGGTGCCTGCTCAGCCGACGTAGGGCTCATCGTTGTAGTGGCGTTGCAGTCTCGCCAGCTCACGTTCCAGCTCGGCCCGCACGTGGGCGTACTGAGGGTCGTCGGCGACGTTGACCAGCTCCTGGGGGTCGTTGACGAGGTCGATCAACTCCCACTCAGGGGGGTAAACCTTGTCACTGGCCCCCTTCACCCCGAGCCCCGCGGCGTAGTAGTAGACGAGCTTGTGGGTCGCGGTCCGCACGCCGTAGTGGCTCCAGGCCCCGTGGCTGGGGTCGTCGTGCTCCCAGTAGCGGTAGTACACCGAGTCGGCGTGACCGGTGCCGGCGGCAGGGTCACCGAACAGGGGGACGAAGCTCTCGCCCTGCTGCTGCGGGAGGTCGGCGGGCCCGAGACCGGCCAGGTCGAGGAAGGTGGCCGCGAAGTCGACATTGGTCAGCGACCTCGCCACCCGCGTGCCGGGGGCGATCACCCGGGGCCAGCGGGCCAGGAAGGGCATCTGCAACGACTCGTCGTAGATGAATCGCTTGTCGTACCAGCCGTGGTCCCCGAGGAAGAAGCCCTGGTCGGAGGTGTAGATGACCAGCGTGTCCTCGGCCACCCCTGCCGCGTCGAGGGAGTCGAGCACTCGTCCCATCGACTCGTCGATCGCCTGGATGCAGCCCAGGTAGTCACGCATGTAGCGCTGGTAGTTCCAGCGGGTGCGCTCCACCCGGTTCTCCTCACCCAGCAGTTCGGCGGGCACGTCTTCCTTGACGTCGGTGACCGTGAGGTCGTCCGAGACCCGCATGCGCGCCACCTTCACGGCCGTCGGCTTGGTCTCGTAGTCGTCGAACAGGGTGTCGGGTTCGGGGATGGTGCCGACCGGGTAGGCGTCGGCGTGGCGGGGGTGGGGCTCCCAGGGGCGATGGGGAGCCTTGTGGTGCAGCAGCAGGCAGAAGGGTTGGTCCGGCTCGCGCCCTGCGATCCAGTCGCAGGCCAGATCCGTGATCAGGTCAGTGGCGTAGCCCTCCACGTGGGACGAACCCTCGGCCGTGATCAGCTCGGGGTCGAAGTACTCGCCCTGACCCCGGAAGATGGCCCAGTCGTCGAACCCCTGCGGCAGGTTCTCGTCGGCCTCCCCGAGATGCCACTTGCCGAAAAGGGCGGTGGCGTAACCCTTGCGCTGGAGCACCTGCGGGAAGGTGGGCAGGCGGTAGTCGAAGTCCTCGTAGATCGAGCGCACGCCATTGAGGTGCGAGTACGTACCGGTCAGGATCGTCGCGCGTGAAGGTGCGCACACCGAGTTGGTGCAGTACACCGCCTCGAACAACGCCCCCTCGTCAGCCAGCCGGTCGAGCTGGGGCGTGCGGTTGATCCTCGAGCCGTAGGCGCCGATGGCGTGGGCGGCGTGGTCATCCGACATCACGAAGGCAATGTTCGGGCGTCTCATCGGGTTCGCGCGGCTCATGGCCCCCGATCCTAGGGTTGCTGCCATGAGTGACACCCCCACCACCGCCGGTCCGGTCATGCATGCTGACCAGATCGACATCTCCATCGACGTGGTCGCGCGGTTGCTCGCCGGGCAGTTCGGCCCACTCGTGGGCCGTCACCCCACCGTGACCCCGGTGACGGGCTCGGGAACGGTCAACGCCATCTTCCGGGTGGGTGACGAAGTCACGGCTCGGTTCCCCCTGCAGCCGGGAGCGGGCCCCGACCAGCTGCGCGACGACCTGGCGGCCGAGCAGGCCGCCCTGGCAGAGCTGGCGCAGATCTCACCCGTGGCCACCCCTCGTCCGCTCGGGGTGGGCGAGCCGGGGCACGGTCACCCCCTGCCCTGGGCAGTGCAGACGTGGCTCGACGGGGTGGACGGGTTCCGGGCCGAGACCTCCACCGCTGGGTTCGCCGATGACCTCGTGAGCCTGGTCACGGCCTTCCGTGAGGCCGACACGCGCGGTCGTCCCTTCTGCGGCAGGGGGCGTGGGGGCAGCGTCGCCGACCACGGACCCTGGGTCGAGACCTGCCTGCACGAGACAGCCCGCTTCGTCGATTCCGAGACCATGGGACGGCTGACCCGCCTGTGGCACGGCTTCCGCGACCTGGGGTTCGCCTCGACGCCGCCGGTGATGGCTCACGGTGACCTCATCCCCGGCAACGTGCTGGTGGCCGACGGCCGACTGGTCGGGCTGCTCGACGGTGGTGGCTTCGGACCCGCCGACCGGTCCCTCGACCTGGTCTCGGTCTGGCACCTGCTCGGCCCCGAGTGGTGGCAGTCGGTGCGCGAACGCCTGGGCAGCGATGACGAGGAGTGGCAGCGCGGTCGGGCGTGGGCCTTCGAGCAGGCGATCGGGCTGTGGTGGTACTACCGCACGAGCAACCCGCAGATGTCGCGTCTGGGTGAACGGACCCTGCGACGGCTGCTGGTCGACCAGCCTTGACCACCGCCGCTTCCAGAGCCTCCTGACCCTCGGGCTCCCGCGCCGGGCCCTCGGCCCCGGACGTGAACAGGCCCCCGGAGCCTGGGCTCCGGGGGCCTGGTCGAACCACGTGGTGGTCGCGTCAGCAGCGAGGGTGCCTCATCGTGCGGTCACCAGCAGGGCCTCGTCGGCCCCGGAGTGGTTGTCGTACGAGACGACCATCACGCCCAGGGGCTTGGTGGCCGACGCGGCCGCCGGGTCGATGGCGAGCTTGACCTCGGCCTTCTGGCCCTTCGCCAGCTCGACCCAGTCACCGTCGCTGATCGCCTTGTTCCACGGGCTGTAGTGAGCCGTTCCCGAGAACTCGTCCCCGACGGAGCTGTCCTCGATGGAGTAGCTGGCCGCCGACCAGTCGAAGGCACCCGACGCCTGGGTCACATCCAGGTCACTGGCGTAGACCGGCAGCAGCACCGTCGAGGAGTCCGTCGGCGCCTGCGCGAGGAAGCCGGAGACCGACAGCCCCTTGGTGGCCACGTCGTAGATGAAGACCTCGGTCACACCGTTGGGGTCATCGGCACGGACGAGGCCGGAGTCGACCGCGAAGACGATCTTGTCGGCCTTGCCGTCCCGGTTGGTGTCGAGGACGACGTCATACTCCAGCGTGGCCGCGTTCGAGAAGCGGGTCCACGAGTTCACGGCGAAGACCATCAACTGGTCCGACCCGTCGGCGAAGGACTGCACACCGGCAGCCCTCAGGTCGACGCCACCGTAGTAGGAGCTGGCGTCACCCTTCTTGTCGGTGACACCGAGGGTGTAGAAGTCGGCCGTGCCCGGCTGGGCCTGACCGTTCTTCACCTGGACGACAGCACTCGACCTGGCCAGGTCGAACTGGCCCTTGCTGGTGGCCGTCACCTGGCTGGTGGAGCGAGGCACCAGCAGGTAGGGCACCGCCAGGGTCTCGTCACCGGAGGTGGCGACAACCCGACCCGACACCTCGAAGAACGACCACTGACCGGGGCCAGCCATCGACGAGGGGATGTCGCTGGCGTTCACCGACAGGGTCACGTCGACCTTGACGGTCGCGCCGGCGGGAACCGTCACGGTTGCGGGCGAGATCGAGACCTTGGCCGGCTTCGACTGCGGGCTGGCCACGCTCGACAGGCTGAACGTGCGTGCCGTGGTGCCCTTGTTGGTCAGGCTGACCGACTTGGTCTTGACGTAGTCCTTGCCGAACTCGGCCTCCCCGAAGCTGAGCGAGGCCTCGGTCTGCCTGGTGTTCTTGGCATTCCAGGCGTCCCCGGAGGCGAGCACCGAGGTGTTGAGCAGTTGCCTGATGTCGACCAGACCGTTGCCCTCACGGGTGACGCGGTAGTCCGACAGCTTGGAGGCGTCGGAGGTGGACACGAGCGCGTTGCTGATCTCGACACCGCTCCACGTCGGGTGCGCCTGCACCGCCAAGGCAGCGACGCCGGTCACGTGCGGAGCAGCCATCGAGGTGCCCGACATGATGGCGTTGCCGTTGCCGGTACCCACCCCGACCGACGAGATCGACACTCCCGGGGCGGTGACGCCCGGCTTCAGGCTGGACGAACCGTTGGTGGGTCCACCCGAGGAGAACGAGGCTGCCTTGCCGAATCCGGGGTTGCTGATCTGGGCGGCTGCCATGGTCAGGGCCTGACCGGCAGCGGCGTTGAACAGCGGGCCGTCGGAGCTCCGCACCCCCACGAAGGGAATGGTGACGGTGTAGGCCGCTCCGGTGTCGGGGTTCTCGGTGATGGGGCCCTCGTAGGGGGGCAGGTCATTGGTGGAGTTCACCATGACCACCGCATCGGCACCGGCCTGCTGGCCGTAGATGGCCTTGGCGACCCGGGCGCAGGTACCACGGACGACGACGGCCACCTGGGCCGGTGCCGCAGGGTCGGCCGAGATGCCCGCGTTGGTGAACGACGCCGGTGAGCAACCCTCGGCCTCGTTCGCCGGGGTGGCGGGGTTGTCCTTCACCACGACGATGTTGAAGGGCGTGCTGGGGATGGTCGCGGCGTTGGCGTTGATCGCCTCGACCGTGTTGCCGTTGAAGCTGAGCTTCACCCCGGGGAAGGTGGCGGTCGAATCGCTGGCCGCAACCGAGATGACCCCCGACCCACTGGCGGGCGAACCGGTCATGTAGGGGTTGCCACCGGAGTTCCCTGCCGAGGCGACGACCACGACACCGGCAGCGGCGGCGTTGCTGGCAGCCACGGCCGAGGCGTCGTCGTCACGCCCGTAGGTGGAACCCAGCGACATGTTGATGACATCCATGTCGTTGGCGACGGCCCAGTCGATGGCCTCGGTGGTGACGTCGGTCGAGCCCGCGCAGCCGAACACGCGGACCGCGTACAGGTCTGCCTGCGGAGCGACGCCGGGTCCGACGGTCCATGCCTTGGTGGTGGTGGACGAGTCGTAGGGGCCGGTGTAGCTGGCCCCGTCCGCGGTCACACCGCCGCCTGCGGCGGTGCCGGCCACGTGAGACCCGTGACCCTGGCAGTCCAGCGGGTTGGGGTCTGGCTTGGGCACCGAGCCGGCCACGTTCGCGTTGTAGGCATCACCGACGAGGTCGATGCCACCCTTGACGCGCGGGGCGTTGGGCCCGAAGAGGCTCGGATCGGCCGGCTTCGTCTCGTTGGCATGCGCGGCCTGATACGCGGCTGCGGTGCCGGGACCACCGAAATCGGCGTGGGTGTAGTCGATACCGGTGTCGATGATGGCGACCTTGACACCCTTGCCGGTCTTGCCGGTGGACTCCCACGCCTGGGGGGCGCCCAGGTAGGGAACCGAGGTGGCGTTGTCGAAGGTGTACACGTGCACGGCAGTGACGGACTTCACTCCGGGCAGGGCAGCCAGGGAGGCGACGTCGCCACGCTTGACCTGCACCTTCACACCGTTGATGGCCGACTGCATCTGGGCCTCGACCCGTCCACCCTTGGCCTTGACGGCCTTGACCACTTCCTCCTGGGAGGCCTTGAGGCTGGAACGCAGCTGGGCCTTCTGGCTCTTGCTGAGCTTGCCCTGGTTGGCCTCGACCACGGCGACGGGGTCGGCGGTCAACTGGACGACGACCTTGACGGTCGCATCAGGGTTGGCGGCTCCGGGGCGGAATTCGGAGGCCAGCTTGGCGCCGGCCTCGACTGTCTGGAAGTTCTTGACGTTGTTCGCTGGTTCGGCATGGGCAGTGGCGGGGAAGGCCAGCGCCAGGACGCCAGCTCCCAGCAACACAGGGAGTTTCTTGCGCACGGGTGCACCTCACGATTGGGACGACCACGACTAAAGGATGGGGTGAACCTAGGCCAGGGCTGTGTCCCATGTCCACGAATTCACACAATTCGGTGACACTGTTACGCCACCGACACCAACCCGTCCCACGTCGGGCCCACGCTCACGCGCTCCGAGAGCGCCGCCTCGACCACCACCCCCCTCCGGCAGGACGCGAGGGAGGTCACTCCTGCGCGAGCCGCTCCACGAACTCCGTGAGGTTGCTGCGCAACCTCATCACCTTGACCTCGCGGGTGATCGTCTCGTGGGGCTGCACCCGGGCCGGTTGCCGCAGGCCGCGCACGTACAACGAACAGCCGAGGTCGGCGCACAGGTAGTTGCCGCGGGAGTTGCCGGCACGACCGGCCGCGCCGGGTCGGGCCGCCGTCATCAGCGCAACGTCGGAGCTGGAGTGCACCGTGAGGCACAGGGAGCACATGCTCTGCCGCTTGACCCCCGACCCCTTGCTCGCCCGCAACACGAACCCGATCGGTTCGGAATCGTCCTCGGAACCGTGGACCGGGCGCTCGGTGACCAGGTACGAGGTGCCCGAGCCGCTGGGGTCGACCCAACCCAGCAGGTCGAGGTCGTCCCAGGGTTGCGCATCGAGGTCGGGCAGCGAGAGCCGCTGCGCCACCCCCTTCGAGCAGTTGACGAAGGAGGCGCGGATCTCATCGGCGGTCAGCTTCTTCACGCGGTCCAGCGTGGCACATCGCGGCAACTGAATTCCGGGTCACGGTTCGAGCTGAGCGCCCGTGTGCCTGCCACTGAGTGGGGAGCGGAGCGACCGTGACGGAACCACGTCACGGGCGGGCGAAGCTGCCCTGACCCCGGTACATCTCCACCGATTCGCGCAGCGCCTTGAGGAAGTAGGGCGGGAACTCCATGCCGTTGTGGTTGGCCCACAACAGGCGGGCCTCGAGGCGACCCAACTCACGGGCGTACAGCTCGATCTCCTGGTCGTAGCCAAGACCGACCACCACGCCGCCCATGTCGGCCTGGAACTGCTTGACGTAGTCGACGCCCACGAGCGTGAAACTCTTCGACCGCAACTGCTTCGCGAGGAACATCTGCCATGGGGCGAGCACCTGGTCCTGCACCATCTTGGTCGCAGACATCTGGTAGAAGGCGAAGTGCCCCGGTTCCTGCTGCTTGATGGGGTGGATCACGGTCCTGGCAATGGCGTGCTCCCCCATCCGGTCCAGTTCCTGGATCAGCGTCGAATAGGCGAGCACCGCTTGCCGCTCCGTCGAGGCGCCGGTGAGGTAGTAGAGGAAGCGACTCACTTCCTGGATGGGCTGCACGTGAGCCATGGCGCCCAGCAGGCGCATGCGCAACGGCACCGTCATGAAGGCCTGGGCGGGTTCGAGTCCCAGGTCGACCTGCAGTTGGTCGAGCAGGTAACCGTGCGCCATTTCCTGGTCGTACCAGACGTCCTGGTAGAAGAGACGGTCGACCTCGCTCACCTCGGGCAGGATCGTCAACAGTTCGAGCACATTGCGGTCGACCTCGAGTTCCACGCGCGCCAGGTAGTCGATCACTCCGGCGAACCGCTCCCGCACCAGGTCGGGACGATGGATCGTCCGGTCGGCGGACTCCAGGGGAATCGGCGGGTGGTTGTCACCCAGACGCAACACGTGGTCGGTCAGGGATCGTTCCGTGATCAGCTTGGCCACAGGCACACTGTGCCAGTTGCGGTGGCGGCTCTCCACACGCAGCGATGGTGCGGAAGCTCACACGCACACACCGGACGCCCTCTTGCGCTGCTCTGCCGGGTGAATGTGCTCGTCGGAACGAGCGCGGGTTCCGCACTGGGCGAACACCCACGAACGCCGTGGTCACCTGCACGGTGCCAAGCGACCACCGCCGTTGGTCACGGGTGGTCCGGGCACCTCCGCTGAGGGTAGGGTCGAATCACTGGACCACTGGCTGTCACCCGCCTCGATGATGTCGGGAGACCGGTGGTCTTCGGTTCAAGGAGGAATGGAAGCGATGCCAACACCTGCAACCCTGAAGTACGAGGGCGGCGAACTCGAGCTCGCCGGGATTGACGCAACCGCCGGGAACAACGGCTACGACATCTCAAAGGTGTTGGCCACGACCGGCAACACCACTCTCGACGTCGGATACGTCAACACCGCCTCGTGCCGTTCGTCCATCACCTTCATCGATGGCGACCAGGGCATCCTGAGGTACCGCGGCTACCCGATCGAACAGTTGGCCGAGGAGTCCACCTTCCTCGAGGTCTCGTACCTGTTGATCTACGGCGAGTTGCCCTCCCAGGAGCAGCTCGACACGTTCGCGGGCAAGATCTCGCGCCGCATGCTGCTGGACGAGCGCATGCGCGAACTGTTCCGCTGTTTCCCGCGCGGCGCCCACCCGATGCAGGTGCTGGCAGCCGGTGTGATGGCGCTCGGCTCCTTCAACCGCGACACCCTGTCGGTGGACGACCCCGAGCAGGTCGAGCAGGCAAGCCTGCGGCTGATGGGTTCCACCCCGACGTTGGCCGCCTATGCCTACAAGAGCTCGGTGGGTGAGCCCTTCCTGTACCCGCAGACGAAGCTGAACTACGTCGAGAACTACCTTCGCCTGTCGTTCGGCTCCCCCCAGGAGGAGTACGAGATCGACCCGGCAGTCGTCCGCGCGTTCGAGACCCTGTTCATCCTGCACGCCGACCACGAACAGAACTGTTCGACCTCGACCGTGCGCATGGTGGGTTCGGCCGATGCCTCGATCTACGCGTCGGTCTCGGCTGGCGTCAACGCCCTGTCGGGCCCGCTCCACGGCGGTGCCAACCAGGCGGTGCTCGAGATGCTCACCCAGTTGAAGCACCAGGGACTCGACGCCAAGACCTACGTCTCGCAGGTCAAGGACAAGAAGTCGGGCGTCAAGCTGATGGGCTTCGGTCACCGCGTCTACAAGAACTACGATCCCCGCGCCAAGATCATCAAGGGCCACGCGGACGAACTGCTGCGGGTCTCGGGCAAGTCGAATGCGCTGCTCGACATGGCACTCGAGCTGGAGGAGACGGCCCTCAAGGACGACTACTTCGTCTCACGTCGTCTCTACCCGAACGTCGACTTCTACACCGGTCTGATCTACGAGGCCATGGGCTTCCCCGCGAACTACTTCACCGCGCTGTTCGCCATGGGCCGCATGCCCGGATGGATTGCCCAGTGGCGCGAGGAGCGCAACGACCCGGCACGCAAGATCGGTCGCCCCCGACAGATCTACACCGGCGAGGTCGAGCGCAACTACGTGCCGATGTCCGACCGCTGACGCAGCTCAGCACCGGGGAACTCGTCCCCACCACGAACACCCTGTGCCCTCGGCACAGGGTGTTCGTCGGTTGAGGGTGTTCGTCGGTTCAGGGTGTTCGTCAATTCAGGGTTCTTTCGTGTCAGGCCCGGAACGCCGGAGTGGCCCAGACATCGCCGGTCTGACCGAACGCCAGCACCTCGAGCTGGTGCTCGGTCTGCATCTGCTGCAGGGTCTGGCGACCCCCCGCCATGATCGCGGTGGCAAGGACGTCGGCCGTGACGATGTCGCGGGCCTGCACCGTGACCTGTCTGAACTGGTGCTCCTGGGGCAGTCGCCAGATGTGTTCGCCTCGTAGCGCCGTGCCCGAGGTCGCGACGGCGGGCAACTCCTCGGTCAGCAGTGCCTGGCTGACCAACTGGTGCTGGTCGTCGGGGTCGACGATGCCCGCGACCCACGGCCGTCCGTCGGCGTCGTGGCCGCGTGCCACCAGGTCACCACCCACGTTCAGGCACCAGTCGGGCAGGCCCTGCAAGAGATCGGCGGCCGCGTCGATGGCGAGGGCCTTCACCACGCCGTGCAGGTCGATGGTGCCGTCAAGCCGGTACGGATGGAACGCGCCGTCGGTCAGTGTTCCCCAGTCGTGGGCCACCCAGTAGGCCGACCGGTAGGCAGGCGAGGCATCGGCGAACGCCAGCTCACGTCGGCTCACCCGACTCGCCTCTGACTGGGGCTTGTAGAGGCTGAACCGTTCGTCCATCTCGGAGAAGACCGACATCACCCGCGGGCCCAGGTTGGCCGGCAGTCCGCCGGGAGCCACCAACGACCCCACGGTGCCCATGGTCTCAAAGACGAGGCGGTCAGGGGTGGCGTGGCTCACGGACCTGCTCATGTCTGCCTTCATGTCGCCTCATTTCGCCTGGTCGAGGGCGCTCTGCAGGGATTGCAGGTAGGCCTCAGAGGTGTAGGTACCCCCCGAGATCGTGTTCACGGCGGCGGAGTTGGCGGCCAGCACCTCACTGCGGAGCATCGGCACGGCCTGCTCGTCGATGCGGATGGAGTGGTGGTCGCCATCGGAGGAGACCTGTTCGGACAGGCCCGAGATCCTTCCGCCCGAGACGGTCACGGTGACGGTGACCGATCCGTACTGGTGGTTGATCGTCTGACCGGTGTAGGTCCCGTCCTTCAGCCCGGACGAGGGAGTGCTCGCCTGACCGCTCGCGGACGGGGCGCTGGAACTCGGTGCTGCCTGGCTCGTCGTCGACTGGTCCCCCGACTGCCCCGTGGAGCCGGACCTGCCGGTCTGACCCGCCCCCGTCGCGCCGGATCCAGTGCTGCCGGACTGGGTCGTGGTCGACTGGGTGGTCGACTGGGTGGTCGACGGCTGGCTGGCACCCAGGGTCTGTGAGTTGACGGTGCCGATGTTCCAGCCGAGCGCGAGAACCCCCGCCCCGGCCGTGACGGCTGCGATGGTTGATCGAGTACTCACCAGGAGAACCTTTCGTGGTGGATGTGGTCGGCATCGAGGCCTGCCTGCATGGCTTCCTCGGTCAGGGCGTCGGCCCAGGCCTGGGGTCCGCAGATGTAGAGGTCGGCCTGGGCGATCCAGCCGACGACGTGGGCCAGGTGCAGGGGACCCGCGCTGGCGGGGGCCCAGCTGCCCCCGCGTGATCCCGTGAGCACCACCAACTGGGCGCCCTTGGCGCGGCACAGCCGGTCGAACTCGGCGAGGTGGACCAGGTCGTCCTGGCGAGAGCCCCGGGCGATCACGACCGCCCGGCCCGGCTCGACCTCCATGCCCTCCAGCAACGACTTCAGCGGGGCCAGTCCGACTCCGGCACCGGCGAGCACGACCGGGACGCGGGTGCGCACGTCCGGCGTGAGCAGCCCGAAGGGTCCCTCGACGCTCACCCTCGTACCCAGGCGAACCGCAGCCAGGGAGCGAGTGCCGGTACCCAGTCCACGAACGGTGATGCTGAGGCTTCGTCCGTCGGGCGCGGCCGACAGCGAGAACGGGTGGGCGTGCCACCACAGCCCCGGTGCCCAGAAGCGCCAGCTGAGGAACTGGCCCGGGCGCGCCCCCAGGTGGTCAAGGTTGCGGCCGGTCATGGTGATGCAGACGGAGTCGCGGCTGACGGGGCGAACCGAGGCGACGCGCAGTCCGTGCTCGAGTGAGCCGACCAACGGACGGACCACCCGGAAGGCCACCAGCGCCGCCGCGGTGGCACTCAGCAGCAGCACCCAGTAGTCGCGGACGACACCGCCGGCCAACAGTCCGCCCGTCGTGAACTGGTGGGGGATGGCCAGCCCGATGGCGGCGTAGCTGGTGACGTGGACGACATGCCACACCTCGCGGGGGATGAGGCGCCGGGCGGCCGGGACGGACGTGAGTCCCACCAGTGCGGCGACGCCCGTGCCGACGATGGCCAGCACGACGTCGGGGGTGCTCCACAGGTCGGAGATCCCACCCGACCAACTGCCGGCCGTCACCGACCAGGCGGCGGTGAGGAAGAAGATGTGCAGGCCGAGGGTGATGAAGGTACTGGGCCCGAGCCGCCTGTGCAGCTCGAGCGCCCCGTCGTGACCGATCGCTCGGTCGACGAACGGGATCCGCGCGGCCAGCAGCAACATCAGCACCATCAGGGTCATGGCGACCAGACCTGCGATGGCGCCCAGACTGGTGAGCGCCTTGGCGATGCTGCCGAACCCGTAGTCCGATCGTCCGGCCAGGAAGACAGCCACGGACGCGGCGATCAGCACCCACCCGGTGACGGTGACCAGATCGGCCCTGGCCCGACGCAGCCAGCTGCGCCGGCGGGCACCGGGGAGGCTGGCCCCGTCTGACCGCCCCCAGGAGGGGCGGGGAGCGGCGGGCACCCGACCCTGACGCGGGGGCGCCTGCTGTGAGGAAGGACGAACGGTGACTGACATGACTCGAGTTGACGCCCGTTGGCTGTGCGCGGGCTGTGTGTCAGCCGTGGGCGGCCTTCGAAGCCTGCGATCGGACGACGCGCAGGTGCGGACGAAGGCAGTGCGCGATGTCGTGCATCGCCGTCTGGGCGAGCGTCGTCAACGCCTCCGGAGCGATGCGAAGGAAGGGGCTCCCGCCGGGCCCTGAATGGCCTCCACGCCATTGGTGGTGCGCGGCCGACAAGGGGTCGTGTCCCCGCCGATCGGAAACATGTCCGCGTAGCGGAAAGTGGTCGCGATGGCAGGCATCAACCGGTTCCCCGGGTTGCCAGCGGTCACCAGTCGACACCCGGCGCGCGAGCCGCTGTCAGCCCCTCACGGTGCTCGCGGAACCCATCGGGCGGGTCACCGGCGGACATCAGTACCCGGGCATGTGGGAACCCGGACCACGAGCATTTGGGGGGATGCGCAAAATGGGGGGATGCGCGCGCTGTGATCCGGGTTCGACAACCATGTTAGGTGACACTTGCCCCGTTCGCGAACCCAGTCCCACCACCCCACTCTCTGAAAGAAGATGAAAGAAGTCTCACAAGGGGGGATGTGGTTGTGGAATTGGTCACATTCGCTTGAATCTCCGTGATCCAGCCGTGATGTGACCGTTTCGGGGCGCGCCGGGGCCGCCGGAGCTGGCATTTCGCAGGGGTCAGGCGCCGAGCCGATAGCCCAGCCCGCGCTGGGTGAAGATGACTCGCGGACCGTGCGCCTCGAGGCGACGGCGCAGCGACGAGAGGTGCACCTCGACGAGGTTCTGCCCGTACCCCTCGTATCCCCAGACGGCAGACATCAACTCCCCCTTGGACACCGTCAGCCCCGGGGTGCGTGCCAACCGCCACAAGAGTTTGCGCTCCGTCTCGGTGAGGGCCACCTCGGAACCGTCGCGGAGCACCCGGTGGGCACCGGGTTCGATCACGAGGTCGTCGACCGTCACGGCCGATCCCGAGTCCCCGTCCAACAGCTGGGCGACTCGCTCCACCATCGCCGCGGCCTCGAGCGAACGAGGCAGGTGAAGGTCTGCTGGCACCCTGGTGGCCCGGGAGCGGCCGGACGTCTTGCCCACGACCAACACCCTGACAGCGGTCTCGCCGCGCGCAGCCTTGAGTGCGGCGACGTCCGCCTCGGGCAGCGCGCCTTCGACGACGAGCACCTCGGGACGAAGGGCTTGGAGGGCCGGCAACAAGGGGCTGCCATCTGCCAGCCCGTGCGCCTGGTGCCCGTGGGAGCGCAGGCTGCTCACGAGGGCGCGACGATTTGCCATCGTGTCCCCCACCACCAGTACCCGCCCCACGGGGTACATCTTGCTCCTGTTGGGGCCATCACACCAGTGCCTGTTTTCGTGCTCACTAGGCATGGCGACCCGAACCGGTGTGACTGGGGCGGCTCCGGCCCCCCTGAGCGGAAATCGATGGCCACAGGGGCCGGGGAGAGTTGTCGGAGGGGGCGGCTATTGTCGACCGCAACGAGAGGATGCCAGCGATGCCCGACACCCCCCGAGCGCTCGGCGCAGCCCTTCGACCGGCTGTCGTCTGTCTGCTCGCCGTGACAGTCAGCCTGGCTGGGTGCAGCACAGTGCCGTCCTTCAAACCGAACCCCAGTCCCACCGCGGCACAGGCGACTCCCTACCAGGGCCCGGTCGCCGATCAGACGGTGACGGCGCTGGTGCAGGGGCTGGTGGCGGGGAATCTCGACAAGGTGCCGATCATCGGAGACGCCGCCTCTGCCAAGGGTGCGCGCGATGACTACGCGACGATCATGTCGGGCATGGACGGGCTGACTCCCTCGATCACCACCACCCCGGTGCGCTACCTGCCGGGTGGGGTCGCCCAGGTCGACCTGAAGCAGAGTTACGCGTTCGAGACCTCGAGTTGGCAGTTCACGACCACGGCGCGGCTGAACCTCAGCGAGGGCCGCTGGTTCGTCCAGTGGGACCCGAGCATCATCCACAGTGACCTGGACGAGCGGAACCGCCTGAGGCACACGCGCACCGTGCCGGGGCGCGCAGCCATCGTCGGCGCAGGCAACCAGACCCTGATGGAGGAACGCGAACTCTTCCGGGTCGGCATCGACAAGCAGAACCTGCCGGCGTCGCAGTGGGACTCCTCGGCCAAGGCGCTGGCGACCCTCGTCAATGCCAATCCAGGCGAGTTCGCCGCCCGCGTGAAGGCTGCCGGCGCCAAGGCCTTCGTCGCGGTCGCAACCCTGCGTCAGACCGACATCCCGGCCGGGATGACCGCCATCCCGGGAGCCGCGACCGTGGCGACGACCGGGGTGGTCGGGCCCAGCCGTACGTTCGCCAGGTCCATCCTGGGTGTGGTCGGCGAGGCCACCCCTGAGCAGATCAAGGCGAGCAAGGGGTTGCTGCAGGTCGGCGACCTGGTCGGGCAGAGCGGCCTGCAGCGCCGTTATGACAAGCAGTTGCGCGGGTCGGTGGGGCACGTCATCTCGTTGGTGCCCCGCAAGGGGCTGTCGACCCCGGCCCCGAGTGACAAACCGGACGTCGAGACCGACTTGTTCACCCAGGCGCAGGTGGAAGGGAAACCCTTGCAGGTCTCCCTCGACATCGATAGGCAGATGAAGGCAGAGGAGGTGCTCGCCACAGTGGCGCCGATCGCCTCGATGGTGGTCATCAAGCCATCGACCGGCGAGATCGTCGCCGCTGCCAACTCCCCTGCTGCCGGGGAGAACCCGGATGCGACCTTCGGCCGCTATGCCCCCGGCTCCACGTTCAAGGTGGTGACCGCCCTGGCCCTGCTGCGCAAGGGGTACAGCGCGGGCACTCCGGTGAACTGCTCCCCGACCGTCACGGTCAACGGTCGCGTCTTCAAGAACTACTCCGACTTCCCCGCCTCCAGGGTGGGCACCATGAGCCTGCAGGACGCCTTGGCCCTGTCGTGCAACACCGCCATGATCCGTGCCTACACCAAGCTCGGGCCCGGCGACCTGGCCCAGGCCGCCTCGAGTCTGGGGCTCGGGAAGGACTACGACGCAGGCTTCTCGTCCTTCTTCGGGTCGGTGCCACAGGCGCCGAACCTGACCACCAAGGCGGCCGACATGATCGGCCAGGGACAGGTCGAGGCCTCACCGATGGCCATGGCGGGGTTGGCAGCCTCGGTCTCGGCCGGACGGACCACGATCCCGTGGCTGGTGGCGACCAGCAAGCCGCGCCCCGCCGCTCCTCCGCTCACCAGTGGCGAGGCCGCCCAACTGCGCCAGATGATGCAAGCTGTCGTGTCGAGTGGCACCGCGCACGGCCTGCAGGGTCTGATGCTGGGTGCCAAGTCGGGCACGGCGGAGTACGGCTCCGCCAAACCCCCCAGGACACACGCCTGGATGATCGCCTACAACTCCAAGGACCTGGCGATCGCGGTCATGGTGGCCGACGGGGAGTCGGGTTCGAAGAGTGCGCTCCCCCTGATCAAGGCCTACCTGGCCCCCTGACCGCCCGACCCTCGATGGAGGACCCATGCATCTGGCATCCGTGGACGAGGTACGCGAACGACTGGACGCCGCCTCACGCATCGTGGTGCTGACCGGCGCCGGCATCTCGACAGCGGCTGGGATCCCCGACTTCCGCGGCCCCCAGGGCCTGTGGACCCAGGACCCGGACGCCGAACTCGTCTCGACACTCTCGTACTACCTCGAGGACGAGGATGTCCGGCGGACCGCTTGGCAGCGCCGCTTGGCCCAGGCGGCGGACCACCACCAGCCGACCGACGCCCACCGTGCCCTGGTGGCACTCGAGCACCAGGGCCGTTTGTCAGGGGTCGTGACGCAGAACACCGACGGTCTCCACCTCGACGCCGGTCACAGCCCGGCGGTGGTGCACGAGATCCACGGTTCGGCGCGAACCTGCAGGTGTGAGCGGTGCGGACACCGGCAGCCCATGGCACAGGTGCTGGCCCGCGTGGGCGCAGGCGAGGCGGACCCCCATTGTCAGCAGCCCGAGGGACGGGGGACCTGTGACGGCATCCTTCGGGCCACGGTGGTGCTCTTCGGGGAGATGCTCGATCCGCACGTGCTGCAGGCGTGCGTCGACGCCGTGGAGCGATGCGACCTGCTGGTTGCGATCGGCTCGACGCTCGCCGTCAACCCGGCAGCTGCGCTGGTGCCCTTCGCCATCGGGAACGGGGCGCGGGTCGTGATCGTGAACAATGCGGAGACCGAGCACGACGACCTCGCGCACGACGTGCTCCG
Organism: Aestuariimicrobium kwangyangense DSM 21549; assembly: GCF_000421525.1. Taxonomy (GTDB): domain Bacteria; phylum Actinomycetota; class Actinomycetes; order Propionibacteriales; family Propionibacteriaceae; genus Aestuariimicrobium; species Aestuariimicrobium kwangyangense. Next base: position 180,129 of record NZ_ATXE01000001.1, read on the forward strand.
CGGAGACATCCAGGACCTGGTGCCGCGCCTCGTGCGGTGACCCCCGGGGAACCGCCGTCCAACAGCGCTCGACGGGCCGGGGCCGCGCCCCGGCCCGTCGTCGTGCGCTCAGCTCCCCTGGACCTCGCGAACGGTGGCGGCTGACTCCTGGGCCTGTCCCTGCACCTGCTCCTTGGCGGCCTGACCCTCGTCCTTGACGCGGTTGGCGGCGTCACCGGCACTCGCCTTCACGGAGTCGACTGCCTCCTGAGCGGGTGCCTTGAGGTTCTGGGCCACATCCTTGGCGGCCTGCACCGCCTTCTCCTTGAGCGGCTCGACCTCATCCTGCAGGTGGGACACCGCCCGCTGCTCCTTCTCGGACGCAGGCACGAGGGACGACACGAGCAGACCCACCCCAAAGGCGACCAGACCTGCCGCCAGCGGATTGCCGCGTGCCTTGCGCTTCACGACGGAAGGCGCATGTGAGACGCGGTCGCCCATGTCGGAGAGGGTCTCGGACGCGCCCTCCTTGAGGTCACCGACCCGACCACCGTCATGGGGGTCGTCGGGAGATCCCATGATGGCGTCGCGAGCGCCGCTGACCGCCCCCTTCACCCGTTCCACCTGCCGGTGGGCCACGTTTCGGGGGTCGGCGGTGTCGACCAGCGCGTCGACGTTGTGGCTCAACTCCGAGCGGGTCTGGTCGATGTCGGATCGAATCTGGTCTGGATCATTGTTGATGGTCATCACATCTCCTGTCCTTGGCCCTTGATGGCGCCCGGTACCTTGCTCAATGTTTCGGTGGTCTGTTCCAGTCCCCGAATGCGTGCGAATTCGTGTTTGCCCTTCAGGAACAAAACTCCGGCGACAATGGCCCACACGATCGCAACGATCAATGCTGACCATTCCTTGCCCATGAACTGGCCCAGTCCCCACCATGCACTGGTCGAGACGAACCCGAGGAACATCAGGCCGCCGATGCCTGCGCCGGCGAAGAGGCCGATGCCCTTTCCTGCTTGGGTTCCGGACTGGCGAACCTCCGCCTTGGCCAAGGCCACTTCCTGACGCATCAGCGTGGACAGATTGCTCGCGACGTCGCCGAGCACCTCCCCGAGGCTGCGGCCGTCGTCGGTCTCGAGCGCGGGCCTGCGGCCCTGGTAACCCTCGCGCACCGCGTCGGTCACCGAGCCGCCCGACGGATTGAACTCCTCGCTCATCGCAGCCCCCCTCCCGGCCCGACCGGCTGGTCGGTGGTCAGGAATCCAGCCCCTCCCACCGGTTCGGGAGCGAAGGGAGCCGACTCCCTGACTGCCGGGTACTCCGACCTGCGCGCCTCGACGGCGCGCGCGCCATCACCGGAATCAAGGCTGGTGTTGGCCGCGACCGCACCTCGGGTCAGCCGGCCGGCAACCACCCCCGCGAGACCGCACAGGGCCAGGAAGGTGACGGGCTTGCGTCGGGCGAAAGAGGTCACCTCTGCCAGCACGTCGGCCGGTTCGCGCGTCTCGAGCCACTCGGCCGCCCTGCTCCCCTCGTGGGCAGCTTGGCGGGCGAGGCTGGTGAGCGGCCCGCTCTCGGTCGACCCTGTCGCCATCCCGTGCATCTCCCGGGTCAGCGAGCGGAGCCCGGAGGCGAGGCTCTGCTGTTGGGTGCCCGCCTGCTCGCTGAGCTGCTGGGTCAGGGAGTCGAGCAGGTTCTTGGCGTGGTCCCTGGCTTCTGCTGCGACGTGGGCGGCTTCCGAGCGGGCGGTGTCGACCACCTGGCTGCCGGCATCGACGGCCGCGTCCTTGACGCGAGTGGCCTCCTCCTTGCCGACCTGCGTCGTCGAACGATCATCAGTGGTCCGATCCTGCGAACTGCCTGCGGGAGCTCCGGTGGCCGTTGTCGGCCACGCTCCACCATCGCCGCGGCTGGCTTCGGTCTGGACGAAGTCGCTGTCGGCGGTCGGGAATGGCTCCTCAGGTGCCCACTGGGTGTAGGCGGGATCGTTGTCTCGTGGGGTGTGTGTCATGGTGCAGCTCCTCGTTGCTCGCGGTCATCGATCCGGAGTCGGATGACCCGGAATCACAGCGTGAACAGCTGTCTCTCCACGGTAGGCACAAATGCGGCCAATGGGCGCGTTCACCGATTTTGAGTCCAAAAGGGTGGATGGGGACCTGCCACTTCACCCTTTTGGATGATTCATCGCGCCGCCATCGAGGCGTAGCTTCCGAACAAGTCACTCCCACGGATCGGTCACTGCTGACCGACCCCTCGGGGCGTCAGAGCGCTGCTCATGTTGCCACCTGCAAGGAGGAATTCCATGTCCGGAATCAGACAGGTCGATCGGCGAGGTTCGAGCACCCCGGTCCGAGGAGGGGACCGCGTGGGTGCAGGGCGCCTCGCCGTCCTGGGGGTGGCCGGGGCCATCGGGTTGAGCGTGGTCCTCGCCGCCTGCAACCCGGCGGCCAGCCGACCGGAAGCCGGATCCACGGGGTCCAGCACCGCAGCGAGCGGCTCGAGCACCGGGCCCTTCACCAAGCAGCCGAACGGCAGTTTGCGGATCAGCGGCTTCAACCCGTCCGATGAGGTGGGCAAGTCGCGCAGCGACTACGCCGCCTCCCAGTCCGCCGGTGTCAAGGTCAGTCAGGACACCACGAACTTCGATCCGCAGAAGTTCACCGCCCAGGTCGCGTCGGGCAACGTGCCGGATCTGATCCAGGCCGATCGTGCGATCATCGCCACCTTGGCCGACAAGAAGCTGGTGATGCCGCTCGACCAGTGCTACTCCGTGTGGGGCGTGAAGCCGACCGAGCAGTACTACCCCGCCGCGATCGACGACCTCACCTACCAGGGCAAGGTCTACGGCATCCCGCAGTTCTTCCAGGCCAGCATCATCATCGGCAACGACACGGTCCTCGGCCAACACGGCCTCAAGGTCAGCGACCTGGACACCTCTGACCCGGAGGGACTGGTGAAGGCCGCGGCCACCATGACCAAGAAGCAGGGCAACAAGCTGACCACGGAGGGGTTCGAGGGTGACATCCCCGGCAGCGCCGCCCTGTGGCTCAAGGTCTTCGGCGGGGGGATGTACGACAAGGACGGCAAGCCCACCCTCGACACTCCCGAGAACGAGAAGGCGCTGACCTTCATGAAGCAGCTCTCAGACGCCCAGGGCGGCTACGCCACCATCAAGTCCTTCAAGGATGCCCAGGACGTCTTCGGGGACAACAACGCCTACGTCGCCAACCAGGTCGGGGCCCAGGTGTGGGCCCAGTGGTACGTGAACGTGCTCACCAACACCAAGGACAAGGTGAAGATCTCGGGACAGGTGATCAAGGACAACCAGGGCAAGCCGCTGGGATTCGCCGGCGGGTCGGCCTTCGCCATCCCGAGCAAGGCGAAGAATCCCTCGGCCGCCTGCGCCTGGGCGGTCAATGCCACCTCGACCAAGGCGTGGGACGCAGCCGCGCAGGCGAGACTGCAGACGGTGAAGGAGAAGAAGGGGCTGTTCACGGGCCTGTTCACCGGCTCCCCCGTGGCTGACCAGCAGATCCGCTCCGCCTACGTGAAGCCCACGGGCAACGCCGGCTTCGACCAGACCATCGAGACCACCTACGCCGCGCTCGAGAACACCGTCTCGACGGGCTCCTCGCCGGTGGGGCAGCAGGCGTCCAATGCGCTGAGCAATGCCGTCCAGAGCGCCCTCACCGGTTCGGCCTCACCGTCGGCAGCACTCAAGCGGGCCCAGTCGACGGCGATGGAGGCGTGGGCCCAGTCCGCAGCAGGCAAGGGCAAGTGAGCACCACCGCCAAGCGACGACGGCGGGAGACGTACCAGTGGCGTGAGGCTGTGGCCGGCTACCTGTTCATCCTGCCCTGGCTGATCGGCCTGGCCGTGTTCACCGTCCTGTCGATGGGCTGGAGCCTCAGGCTCAGCTTCCAGCACTACGACCTGGCCACCGCCACGGGCACGTCGGCAGGACTCGACAACTACCGCCAGTTGGTCGGCAACCCGCGGGTGGCGACGGCCCTGGGCAACACCTTCACCTACGCCCTGATGGCGGTACCCGTCGACATCTGCTTCGCGCTGCTGTTGGCCATGCTCCTGAGTCATCAGCGTCGGTTCACCGGTCCCTTCCGGGTCATCTACTACCTGCCGAAGATGACGCCCCCGGTTGCGACGGCGGCGGTGTTCCTGCTGCTGCTCAACGGCCAGTACGGGGCCATCAACCGCTTCCTCGGCTGGTTCGGCGTCGACGGGCCGACGTGGCTGGTCGACCCGCACTGGGTCAAGGTGTCGATCGTCATCATGACGCTGTGGGCGGTCGGGGGCACGACGGTCATCCTGCTCGCGGCCCTGCAGAACGTGCCCCGGGAACTGTACGAATCGGCCCAGGTCGACGGCGCGAACGGCCTGGCCCAGTTCCTCAGGATCACGGTGCCGATGATCAGCCCCACCCTCTTCTTCCTCGTCATCACCAACACGATCGGGGCGTTGCAGGTGTTCGACCAGGCATACCTGCTGTTCTACCGGGACGGGAACGCGGCCGCCCCCGACGCCGCACTGTTCTACGGCGTCTACCTCTACCAACAGGCCTTCCAGCAGTTCAATTTCGGACTGGCGGCCGCCATGTCCTGGCTGCTGTTCGCCATCCTCATGGTGATCACCGCGGTGCAGCTGAAGCTGGGGAATCGCTTCGTCCACTACGAGGGAGGCAATCGATGAGTGGGCCGGGGCTGAGCCCTTGGTCGGCTCTGGGACGCCGCTCCGCGGGGGTCGTCCGCCTCGTCCTGCTGCTGGCCTTCGCCGCGATGTTCCTCTACCCGTTCGCCTGGCTGTTGTCTGCGTCGCTGAAGCCGCGAGGTCAGGTGTTCGACAACCGGATCCCTCCTCGTACCTGGGTCTTCGGCAACTACGTGGAGGTCTTCCACCAGCTTCCGCTGTTGGCCTGGGTGTTCAACTCCGTGCTCATCGCCGTGCTCGCCGCCACCTTGGTGACGCTCTCCAGTTCTGCGGTGGCCTTCGGCTTCGCCTACTTCCGGTTCCCGGGACGCAAGGTGCTGTTCGGTCTGCTGCTGGCGACCATGATGCTGCCCGGCGCCGTCACCCTGATCCCCAACTACCTGATCTGGAAGTGGCTGGGCTGGTTGGGCACGAACGTCCCCCTGTGGGGAGGCACTCTGTTCGGCTCGGCGTTCTACATCTTCTTGATGAGGCAGTTCTTCCTCGGAGTCTCACGAGACCTGTTCGAGGCGGCCCGGGTCGACGGTTGTTCCTACTTCGGCCTGTTCTGGCGCATCGCACTGCCGCTGGCCAAACCTTCGGCCATCATCGTGTGGCTCTTCGAGTTCCAGGCCTCCTGGAACAACTTCCAGGGCCCCCTGATCTACCTCAACTTCGGAGACCCGTCCTCGTACACCGTGCCGCTGGGCATCAGCTACGCCATGACGATGTACTCCCCCACCGCCGGCGGTCACGGCGACTACCAGTACGTGATGGTCGCCTCATTGCTGGTCACCCTGCCGATGTTGGTGATCTTCGCCTTCGCCCAGCGTCACTTCATCGAGGGGATCGCGGCAGGCGGGGTCAAGGGCTGACCGACGCCGCGTCCTTGATGCGATGCGGTTGAATGAGGCACGTGGTGCTCGAAACATGGTGGCAGGTCTCGACCGGCAAGCTGATCCAGGCGGCGGTGGTGCTGCTGGCCGCCGCACTGGTCCGTGGCCTGGCGGTGCTGGCCGTCCGCAAGTCGATCGACGGCATGGTGCAGCGCACCCAGGCGAGGCTCGAGGCACAGACGACCCGCCGCACCATCGTTCCGGCTGCGTGGACGAGCGCCCGCCAACTCGCCCGCACCCGCACGCTCGGGTCGATGCTGAGCTCGACCATCACGGTCGTGGTCGTCACCATCGCCGCCCTCACCCTGATGAGCATCTTCGGGGTGCCGATGGGGCCACTGCTCACCTCGGCCGGTGTCGGAGGAGTGGCACTGGCGTTCGGGGCCCAGTCACTCGTCAAGGACTACCTGACCGGCATCTTCCTGATCGCCGAGGACCAGTTCGGCGTCGGTGACGTGGTCACTCTCGGCGCCGTCACCGGCACCGTCGAGGAGGTGACGCTGCGGGTCACCCGCGTCCGTGACGGCAACGGGCAGGTCTGGTACGTGCGCAACGGCGAGATCGTCACCGTGGGCAACACCTCCCAGGGCTACTCCAACGCGCTGGTCGACGTCGCGGTGCACTACACCGCCCAGGCGGAGGCGGTGATCGCGATCGTCCAGTCAGTCGTCGACGAGTTCGACGCCGACGAGACCTGGTCGAAGCACCTGCTCGAGAAGCCCACGGTGCTGGGCGTGGAGTCGATCCAGGGCGAGACCATGACGATCAGGGTCGCCGCGAAGTGTCTGCCCAACGAGCAGTGGGGGGTGCAGCGAGAACTGCGTGAGCGGTCGAAGCGGGCGCTCGACGAGGCGGGGATCCGTGGCCCCGGACTCGCGTGGCCACGCCACTGAGCTTTCGGGTCGAGCGGCGTTGGGTCGAGCAGGGAACGAACCGGACCTGACAGGATGGCGCCGTGAATCACAGTGCAGACGCCGACGACAGCGACGTGACCGGCTCGGACGAGGTCACCGAGCGCTCCCAGGGCATCTCGGCCGAGGAGGTGGCAGCCATCGTCGACCACCTGGAGTCGTCCGGGGTGACCTACCAGGTCAACGGTGGCTGGGGCGTCGACGCCCTGGTCGGGCGCCAGACGCGGGAGCACTCCGATGTCGACGTGTTCGTCGACGGCCTCGCCTTCGAGCAGGTGGCCGACTGGCTGCTGGCCCGCGGTTACGTCGAGGAACAGGACTTCATGCCGGTGGCCACCTGGTTCGTGCAGGTGACCGAGGACCGCATCAACCGCGTCGACCTGCACCCGATGGTGCTGGACGACGACGGCAACGGATACCAGTCGGGCGAGCTCGACCGGTACTTCCACCACCGGGCGGACCAGCGCACGACCGGCACCATCGCCGGCAGGCCGGTCGTGGTGGGCAACCGGGAACATCTGGTCAGTCTGCGGAAGGGCTACCCGCCGCGTCCGGTCGACCTGCACGACCTGATCGAGCTCGAGAAGTTGCGCGGGCTCGAGGTCGGACGAGTCGACCTCCCGGGCCACACCGACTGACGCCGGGCCGGGGCAGTCCACACCCAGACGGTGGTCAGCCGGGGGCCAACCCGAGGTCGCGGACGATGGTGGCGGCCGCCAGCTCGAGCAGCGGTCCGGCCTCGGTGAGGCAACGCTCGAGCGAGGGTTCGAGATCGGTGAGGGCCACGGCGCGCGCGAATCCGGCCGCGCGCAGTTGGCTGTCGCTCAGCGATCGGCGTCCACTGAGCACTCCCACGGGTACGCGGTGTCGGGCGGCGAGGTCGGCCACGCCCACCGGCGCCTTGCCTGCCAAGGACTGATCGTCGAGCGACCCCTCACCGGTCAGCACCAGGTCGGCGCCCTCCACGGCCGCGTCGGCACCCGACCAGTCGAGCACCACGTCGACCCCCCGACGCATCCGCCCACCGAGCACGAGCAGGGCCCACCCCGCACCGCCGGCCGCGCCAGCCCCCGCACGCTCACGTGCGCCTCGCCCCTGCGCACCCTCCAGCAGGTCGGCCAGCCGCGCGAGCTCCTGGTCAGCGCGGTCGACGTCCTCGGTGGTCAGCCCCTTCTGCGGGCCGAACACGTGCGCCGCCCCCGAGGGGCCCAGCAGGGGGTTGTCCACGTCGCTGGCCACCACCACCTCGACCTGCCCGAGGCGCGGGTGGAGCCCGGTCGTGTCGACGCTGGCGAGCCGGGCCAATCCGTCCAGGCCAGGAGGCACCTGCCTGCCATCCTCGTCGAGGAGGTCGACTCCCAGCGCCTGCAACAAGCCCGCCCCACCATCGGTGGAGGCCGATCCACCCAGCCCGACCACGAGCTGGCTGCAGTGCGCGTCGAGGGCGGCGGCCATCACCTCGCCGAGCCCGCGGGTCGAGGAGCGTCCAGCGGCGAGAACCGTTCGCCCGTCGGGGCCCGGGGGCAGGCGCAGGAGACCGCACGCGTCGGCCAGTTCGGCGACGACCACCCCGTCACGCAGGGCGAAACCGGACTCGACCGGCTCGCCCGTGGGACCGGTGCAGGTCACGGGATGCCACTCGAAGCCGGCCGCCCGGGCGGCGTCGAGGGTGCCGTCACCCCCGTCGGCCACGGGGAGGGTCACCACGTCGGCACCCGGCAGCACCGACCGGGCACCCCGGGCCACCCGGGCATTCGCCTCGACCGCCGTCAGCGAGCCCTTGAACTTGTCCATGGCGACCACGACTCTCATGAGGTCATTCTCCCGGTTCCACCCGCCACGGGGTGATTCAGCGCCGCCGGGACGGTCGAACTAGACTTGCCCCTCGTGTCCCTCGCTCCCGCCCAGCAAGCCGCCATCGACGACCTGATCTCGTCCACACCGGTGATCAGGCGGCTGGGTGACCTGTTCGCCGCCGCGGGCCACGAGCTGTACCTGGTCGGGGGTTCGGTGCGCGACGTGCTGCTCGGGCACCTGGTCAACGACCTCGACTTCACCACCTCGGCGCGCCCCGGGCAGACCGAGAAGCTGCTCAAGCAGGTGGCCGACCACGTGTGGGACGTCGGACGCGAGTTCGGCACCATCACCGCCAGGGTCAGCGACCCGGCGGCCCCCGCCACCGCAGATCCTGCCGACCAGCCCCACGAGGCCGAGGCCGGTGCGGACCGACACTGGCTCATCGAGGTGACCACCTTCCGAGCCGACGCCTATCGCTCGGACTCGCGCAAACCGGAGGTCAACTTCGGCGACTCGATCGACGACGACCTGGTCAGGCGCGATTTCACGGTCAATGCCATGGCCATCGAGGTCTCGGACGACCACCCCACCTTCGTCGACCCGCACGGGGGACTGGCAGACCTGGCGGCGCGCCGCCTGATGACGCCGTTCGCCCCCGAGCGGTCGTTCTCGGACGACCCGCTGCGCATGATGCGCGCCGCGCGGTTCGCCAGCCAGCTGGACTTCCAGCCAGCAGGTCCGGTGATCGCGGCCATGACCAGCATGGCCGACCGCATCGAGATCATCTCGGCCGAACGTGTGCGGGACGAACTGTCTCGGCTGCTGCTCACCGCCCAGCCCGCCCGCGGTCTCGACCTGCTCTGCACCACGGGCATCGCCGACCACGTGCTGCCGGAGCTGCCGGCGCTGCGTCTGGAGGTGGACGAGCACCACCGCCACAAGGACGTCTACCAGCACTCCCTGATCGTGCTGCAACAGGCCATCGAGCTCGAGCAGGCCCGCGGCCACCGTCCCGACCTGGTCAACCGCCTGGCGGCCCTGCTGCACGACGTGGGCAAGCCGTCCACCCGGCGGTTCGAGGACGACGGCCGCGTCTCGTTCCACCACCATGACGTGGTCGGGGCGAAGCTGGTCCGCAAGCGGCTGAAGGCGCTGCGATTCTCGTCCGAGGAGGTCAAGGCGGTCTCCAAACTGGTGGAGTTGCACCTGCGCTTCCACGGTTACTCCGATGGCCTGACCGGCGAGAACGCCGGCTGGACCGACTCCGCGGTCCGGCGCTACGTGCGCGATGCCGGCGACCAGCTCGAACACCTGCACATCCTCACCCGGGCCGACTGCACCACCCGGAACCAGCGCAAGGCGACCCGGTTGCGCCGTGCGTACGACGACCTTGAGGCCCGCATCGACGACCTGTTCGCCCGCGAGGAGCTGAATGCGATGCGCCCCGACCTTGACGGCACCCAGATCATGGCGTTGCTCGACCTCGCTCCGGGCCCACAGGTCGGGCGGGCCTACCAGCACCTGCTCGACCTGCGGATCGAGAACGGTCCCCTCGGCGAGGAGCGCGCGACCGAGGAACTGCGCCGCTGGTGGGAGCAGCAGGAATCCTGACCGACCGCGGCAACTACGATGAGCGGGTGACCCGCCCCTCCAGCGCCGACGGCAGTGCCCGACGCTGGGTGAGCGCTGCTGTGGGGCTGCTGCTGGTGGTCCTCGCCACCCTCGCAGGCGCCCCGCCGGCCCATGCGGACGACCCGATCGAGGTGGCCATCACGTTGACCTCGGTCTCCCCGCAGGTGGTGCCGAAGGATCCTGCGGCCCGGATCACGATCTCCGGCGAGGTCGTGAACACCTCCAAGGTCGCGATGAAGGGGGTGCAGGTCTCGTTCTGGCGCTCCCGCGACCCCATCTCCACCACCGCGGAACTGCAGCAGGCCGCCGCCAGCCCCTGGGACGTCCCCTTCGGTGAGCGGATGGGCGTCGACGGCACCGAACCCGACCTCAACCTGTTCAACATCACCACCGAGAACGAGCCGAGCTTCGGCCCCGGCGCGAAGGCGACCTTCACCGTCAGCGCCCGGGTCGACCAACTCGACCTGGGATCAGTGAGCGCGGACGATCCCAGCGGTGGCGTGCGCCTGGTGGGGGTCCACGTGCGCGGTACGCCCGCCGGAGGCACCAACCACACCGTGGGCAGGGCGCGCGTCTTCATGCCCATGTCGGCGCCCACCTCCGTCGACCGCGCGTCCATCGTGGTGTTGACCTCGGCCCCGTCGATGTTGCCCGACGGGACCTTCACCGACACCCACCTCGCCGGCGAACTGGGCGGCCGGTTGGGTCGACTGTTGGCCGAGGCGGCGCAACCGGGCGCCACCGTGCTGATCGACCCCTCGCTGTACGACGAGTTGACGGCGATGACCTCGGAGGGCGGTTACCGCCTCTCCAGTGGGCAGGTGACCACCGAGGGGGCACAACAGGCCAGTGACTTCCTGCTCGGGTTCGGGGCGTTGCAGTCGGTCAACACGGTCTACCGCCTGCCCTTCGGCAATCCCGACCTCGCCCTCGCGCACCAGTTCGACCAACCCGAGGTGGTCAGCCGGGCGGCGGCAGCCCTGCCCGCGAACCATCCCCTCAGTGGGTTGCCGGTCGCCGTCGTCCCTGACCGCAGCGTCGACTCGTCCATCGTGTCGTTCATCGCGCCCCTGCATCCCACGTTGCTGGTGCTCCGGAACAATCCGGGGCCGGAACGCCAGCAGGTGGGCGACCTGATGGTGGTGCGCACCGACACCCGGCTGGGGTTGGGCGGACCCGGGCCAGCGCCCAGCTCCACCGATCCGCAGCGGGTGGGCCGGGCCCTGAGTGAGCTGCTGCTCGATCCCTCACCCCAGATCGTCACCCTCTCCGACCAGGTACTGCCCGCCGTCGATCGCGCCATTCGTCCGCTCTCGACGCTGGTACCCCTGACTGCCCTGGAGGAGAGCTCCGGTCGGGTCGTGTGGCCGAAGGCGGTCAAGGGCAATGTCGTCTCCGCCGACTGGTGGGCGCAGCTCGACACCACCGCACAACGGCTCACCGACGCCGGCGACCTGCGTGGTGATCTGGCCACGGGCAAGCGGCAGGCAGCGGCCGCCACCTCGCGAGCGGCCGCCTCCAGGTTCACCGCCGAGTCACGGGTGGCCTACCTCAGCGCCGTGCGCGGACTCATTCCCAGCATCGACAGCCAGAACGTGCGCATCGTCAGCGCCGAGAAGTTCGTCGTCTCCGAGGCCACCACCCGGTTGCCGATCACGGTCACCAACAACACCGACCAGCCGGTGGCGGTGCGCGTGGTCTTCATCTCCGAGAACCCACAGCGCATCTCGCTGCCTCCCACCGACGTGGTGACGGTTCCTCCCCACGGTTCGCACGCCTTCACCTTCACCGTCGAGGCCCACACCAACGGCGCCCTCACGGTCCGCGCGCGGCTCGAGACCTCGACCGGGGTGCCGGTGGGCGTCGAGCACCGATTCATCCTGACCGCCAACTCCCTGGGCCGGATCGGCTGGATCCTGATGGTCAGCTCGGGACTGGTGGTGTTGGCCGCGACCGCGCTGCGCATCCGTCAGGTGCGTGGCGAGCGCGGACGAGCCTCCCTCCCCGCAGTGGCCGGCGCACCGTCGGTGAGCGGCGAGGGGTTCGTGACCCCTCCTGACCTGGGAACACGCCCGCACCCGTGACCACCCAAACAGACCGCCGTCCAGCCATACTGGGGACGACCACTGGCAACCCGAGGACGCACCCATGACCCCACCTGACAACGCCCCCGGGCGGAGCGGGGACGGCTCCGGTGACTCCTGGGTGAGTGGGGACCGCAGCGACCAGCAGGGCTACGTGCCACCGCAGTGGGACTCATGGTCCGACCCGCCCGAGGCCTTCCCCGAGTTCACCCATCGCCCGCCCCGGGAGGGGCGCGCGCCCGATGGGGGCACGGTTCCCCCGCAGCCGGAGTCGTCGGACGATGAGGCGACCGAGGTCTTCCATGCCTTTCCCTCCCACTCTGGTCAGGGGCATCCGGGCCAGTCGCGTCCGGGCCAGGACGCGAGCGTGTTCAGCGGCACTGCGGCCACCACCGGGTCACTCGCGCAGCCTGACCCCTCGGACGAACCCACCGATCATGACCTGCCCGTGGGACTGCCCAGCGTGCGCGTGAACCAGGTGATCGCCGACCGGTACCGGCTCGAGGAGGAGCTGACCCAGCGCCACCAGACCCTGACTTGGCGCGCCTTCGACACGAAACTGTCCCGGGCGGTGCTGGTGCACGCCATCGCGGCCACCGATCCGCGCCGCCATGCCGTGCTCGAGGCGGCCCGCCGGTCGGCGATCGCCACTGATTCGCGGTTCCTGCGCGTGCTCGACGCCGTCTCGGACGATGCCCAGGACGGCACCTACATCATCTGCGAGTACGTGCCGGGGGAATCCCTCGAACGGCTGCTGGCTCAGGGACCACTGAGCGTGCTGGAGGCCGCGTGGGTCGTCCGCGAACTCGCCGATGCCCTGACCCCCATGCACGCGGCCGGTCTGTTCCACGGCATGCTCACCCCCGACACCGTGCTGGTCACGGCAACCGGCAGCGTCAAGATCGTCGGATTCCTGATCGATGCTGCCCTCGCCCCGGACGGCCATCCGACCGCCGCATGGTCGGACCGCGAGGAGGCCGATGTCAGGGCTCTGGGGCAGCTGCTGTACGCCTGCCTCGTGACCCGCTGGCCCACCATGGACGAGTCCGACCGCACGTGGTGGGGCCTGCGCGCGGCCCCCTTCGATGCGAAGGGATGGCTCACCCCCCGACAGGTGCGCGCCGGCGTCTCGCCGGCCCTCGACCAGGTCTGCGACCAGATCCTGCACGAGCGACCCAGGCTCGGCGGCGCTCCGCTGCGTTCCGCGGCCCAGGTCGACCAGGCACTCTCCCGGGTTCTCGGAACCGCGGAGGCCTCCGCCGACCTGGAGCACCGGGTACGCCACCCGCAGGCGCGCTCCGGCATCGATGACACCCTCAGCGACCTCACCGGCACCGGGCGGGTGCCGGTCGCCGCGGTCGGGGCCGCACCGACCCCGAGGTCCGCGGACACGCCCGACGAGTTGGAGGCCGGTCCGTCCACGCGTCTGCTCCCCGCCCATGACGGCGTCCACGGGCCGGACCACCCACGGACTCGTCCGTCGACCTCGCGTCCATGGCTGCGAGTACTGCTGGTGCTGGTGCTGGTCAGCGTCGTCGTGGGACTGGTCGCCGTCGCGCTCCACCGGACGGGCAAGCCGGGTGCAGGGCCGGTCACCACGCCTTCGCCCTCGGCCGCCAGGACACTGCCGATCTCCAAGGTGGACGACTTCGACCCGACCGCCGACGGCGGCAACGACGAGGAGAACCCCAACCAGGTGGCGCTGGCCTGGGACGGCAAGCCGACGACTGCGTGGACCACCCTCACCTATCGCGGGAACCCGAAGCTGGGCGGGCTCAAGCCCGGGGTCGGTCTCGTGGTCGACCTGGGACAGTCGGTCACCGTCGGCAGCGTCCGGGTCACCCTGCAGGGCAGCCCCACGGCCATCGCCGTCATGGTGCCGCAGGGCAATGCGGCCTCGGTCACCGAACCCGACATGTCGAGCGTGAAGAAGTGGCGGCAGGTGGCCGTCAACGGTGAGGCGGGAACCTCGGTGACGCTGAGCCCCAGCAAGCCGGTGACCACCCGCTTCGTGCTCGTCTACCTGACCTCCCTGCCCAAGGTGGACGCCGGGCGCTACCGGGCAGGCATCTCGGAACTCCAGGTGACCACGTGACCTCGCTGCTGCACGAACTGGCCGATGTCACCGACGCCGACCTGTTGGCCCGACACGTCGCAGGTGACGAGCAGGCCTTCGAGGTGCTGTTCACCCGACACCGTGATCGCCTCTGGGCGGTCGCGCTACGCACCATGCGCAACCCGGACGAGGCCGCCGACGCCCTGCAAGAGGCGATGATCTCGGCCTTCCGACGAGCCGACTCGTTCCGCGGACAGGCTGCGGTCACGACCTGGCTGCACCGGATCGTGGTGAATGCCTGCCTCGACCGCATGCGCCGCAACAAGGTGCGCGCCACCCAACCGATGCCGGACAATCCCGACCACGATCCCACCCTGGCCGTGGCCGGCGACCTGCAGGAAGAGTTCAGTGACAAGGAGACCGCGGCCGACGTGGCCCGAGCCCTGGCGTCGATCAATGCCGACCAACGGGCGGCGCTGGTCCTGGTCGACATGCAGGGCTACTCGGTGGACGAGGCAGCCGCCCTGCTCGGCTGCGCGCCCGGCACCGTCAAGAGTCGTTGTTCGAGGGGACGAGCCAGACTGGCTCCCCTGTTGGCGCACCTGCGCGAGGATGGCTGAGATGACCCGCCCTGACCACGATCCTGCACCCGGTTCCGGTCCGATCCCCGACCGGGACGCCGGACCCGACCGCGACCCGAAGCTGCCTTCCGGGGCGGGTGATGCAGGGCTCGCGAGTCGTCCGATCCTGGTGACCCGCACCGACCTGCTCGAGGCCGAACCGCTCCCCCCGCTCAAGAGCCCACGAGAACGCATGCTGCGGGCGCTGGTGATCGTGGTCGTCTTCGGGGTGCTCGGATTCCTCGGCGGACGTGACACCTGGTGGTTGATCTTCGCCGGGGTGGTCGTGTGGGGCATCTACTGTGCGAGCGTGTGGTGGGACGCACGAGCCTTCGTCCAGGCCAGGGGCCGCACCCTGGCCGTACGCAACCACCTACGGATGCATGAGATCGACGCCGCGGACGTCGCCGGGGTGCGCTACCAGTTCAACGGACGACGACCCGACTTCACGGTGCAGACCCGGCAGGGGAGGTCGATCTGGGTGCCCTGCTCCCGTCTGGAACGGGGCCACTCGACCTTGTTCGCATGGGTGGGATGGTTCGCCCCGACCGCGGAACTCGACCAGAAGTCGCAGCGCTACTTCGACCACCTCGTCGCCGAGAAGCTGATCTGATGCCGCCGACAGCCGGGAACCAGATGTCGGTCCGTGCTCGTCCAACAGGGCGAGACGCTGCTCCGTCCGACCCCCGGCTGGTCACCGAGGCCTCGGTGCTGGGGGCCGGACGTGGCGACGCGAACCGTCAGGAGAATCATGAGCACGAACGCTGACTGGGTCGGTGAGGTGCTGGGCGCCGAACCCACCCCGGCCATGCCGGACGAGGTGCAGGCCCGCATCGTCGCCGCCCTGCGCGACGAGGTTGCCCACCGCAACGCCGGCGAACTCGCAGCGGAGGCCAAGCAGGCCTTCGACGAGGTCGACCGCCGATCGTCCCTGGGGAGCTTCTCGCCCAATCCGCCCAGCCACTACGACAAGCCGGGGCTGGGGATGCGCGAGCTGAAGGACGCGTGAGCGCCCACTGGTTCGTCGTCCCTCCCTGCCGGGTTCGGTCCCAGTTGCCCGGGTTTCTTCCCAGGTGCCCACGAACGGCGCACTTGCCCTGCCCTTGGACGGGGGCAGGTGCACCGCACGAGGGCAACGGGTGCGGTTCGGGGGCAAGTGGTCTGGTCCGGGGGCATCAGTACGCGACCTGCAGCGGACGAGGCCACCCGCTCAATCGACCGCGCACCGAGCACTGAACACCGAGCACTGACACAGGGATCGGCCCCCGCCACCCGAAGGTGACGAGGGCCGATCCGGCTTGCCTGTCGTGCTCACCCGCTCCCGCGGGCAGCCGAGCTCACTTCACGTCGTCGTCGACCCAGTCGAAGGTGCGCGTGACGGCCTTCTTCCACAGGCGGTACTGACGGTCGCGGTCCTCGGAGTCCATGTTGGGCTCCCAGCGCTTGTCCTCGGCCCAGTTGTCGATGACGTCCTGCTCGCCCGACCAGTAACCGACGGCGATACCGGCGGCGTAGGCGGCGCCCAGCGCGGTCGTCTCGGCAACAACCGGACGAACCACCGGCACCCCGACCATGTCTGCCTGGAACTGCATGAGGGTCTCGTTGGCGGTCATGCCACCGTCAACCTTGAGCTCCTGCAGCTTGGCACCCGAGTCGGCCTCCATGGCGTCCAGCACCTCGCGGGTCTGGAAGGCGGTGGCCTCCAGCACGGCGCGGGCGATGTGGCCACGGTTGACGTAACGGGTCAGGCCCACGATGGCGCCACGGGCGTCCGACTTCCAGTAGGGAGCGAACAGACCCGAGAAGGCGGGGACGAAGTACGCGCCGCCGTTGTCCTCGACGCTGGCCGCCAGTTCCTCGATCTCGGGGGCCGACGAGAACATCTTCAGGTTGTCGCGCAGCCACTGCACCAGGGACCCGGTCACCGCGATCGATCCCTCGAGGCCGTACACGGTCTCAGCGTCGCCGATCTTGTACACCGGAACCGTCAGCAGGCCGTTGGTCGAGGGGACGATCTCGTGCCCGGTGTTCATGATCATGAAGCAGCCGGTGCCGTAGGTGTTCTTCGCCATGCCCTTCTCGAAGCAGGCCTGACCGAAGGTCGCCGCCTGCTGGTCACCGAGGATGCCGGCGATCGGCACACCCGGGAGCAGACCCTGGGATCGTCCCTCGCCGTAGACCTCGGAGCAGGACTTGATCTCGGGGAGCATGCTCATCGGGATCGTCATGTCCTTGCAGATCTCCTCGTCCCAGCTGAGGGTCTTGAGGTCCATCAGCATGGTGCGGGAGGCGTTGGTGATGTCGGTGATGTGCAGGCCACCGTCGACGCCACCGGTCATGTTCCACACGACCCAGGAGTCGATGGTGCCCATCACGAGCTTGCCTGCCTCGGCATCGGCGCGTGCGCCCTCGACGTTGTCGAGCACCCACTTCACCTTGGGGCCACAGAAGTAGGTGGCCAGGGGCAGACCGACACGATCGCGGTACTTGTCCTGGTTGCCGCCGCCGAGCTCCTCGACGATCTTCTGGGTGCGGGTGTCCTGCCAGACGATGGCGTTGTAGACGGGCTCGCCGGTCTCCTTGTTCCAGACAACGGTGGTCTCACGCTGGTTGGTGATGCCGACCGCGGCGATGTCGTTGTGGTTGACCGAGGCCTTCGACAAGGCCATGCCGACGACCTCGCGGACGTTGTCCCAGATCTCCTTCGGGTTGTGCTCGACCCAGCCGGCGCGCGGGAAGATCTGCTCGTGCTCCTTCTGGCCCGAGGCCACGATCTGGCCGGAGTGGTCGAAGACGATCGCTCGCGAGCTGGTGGTTCCCTGGTCGATGGCCAGGATGTACTTGGTGTCGCTCATTGACTCTGTTCCTCTTCCTTGAGTGAGTGTCGTGCTGAGTGAGGGTTGTGGTTCGAGTTTCCGTGCCGTCTGCCCTCGGGTCGGCGGCTCGGAGGTGGTGCCGGTCGCTGCCGTCACAGGTCGACGGCAGCGGTTGGTCGTCCGGTCAGGGAAGCAGCACGTGGCTCAGGGCACCGGCGAGCAGACCACCGATGATCGGGCCGACGACCGGAACCCAGGAGTAACCCCAGTCGGAGTGGCCCTTGCCCTTGATGGGGAGCAGAGCGTGTGCGATGCGGGGTCCGAGGTCACGGGCGGGGTTGATGGCGTACCCGGTGGGGCCACCGAGGGAGGCGCCGATGCCGACGATCAGCAGCGCGACTCCGAGCGCTCCGAGCCAGCCGAGGTTGGCAGGGCCGGTCTCACCGTTGGAGCTGAACTTGCCGGCGCCGATGACCACGAAGACCAGGACGAAGGTGCCGATGGCCTCGGTGATGACGTTCCACATGTAGTTGCGGCTCTCGGGGCCGGTCGAGAAGACACCCAGCTTGAGGGCGGGGTCCTCAGCGGCATCGAACTGCTCCTTGTAGGCCAGCCAGCACAGCACGGCGCCGAGGAAGGCACCGACCATCTGGGCGGCGATGTAGGTGAGAACGGTGCCGACCGACATCTTCACCCCGGAGGCGAGCAGGCCCAGCGTGACGGCCGGGTTGAGGTGACCGCCGGACTTGTACGAGACGAGAACACCGGCGAAGACTGCAAGTCCCCACCCGAAGTTCACCATCAGGAAGCCGGTGCCCTTCCCCTTGTTGAGGGGAAGGATGTTGTTGGCGACGACGCCGCCACCGAGGAGGAGCAGCATCGCTGTGCCCACGACCTCGGAGAGGAAAATTGTTCCCACGGGAATCTCCCTTCGGTGCCTCAGCACCTGTGAACGCGCCTGGGGCGCGGGTCAATGCGGATGATCGGAACGGATCGATCGGGGTGGGCTGCACATCGCTGTGGGGCCCGGGTGGCGAGTCAGGGAGATTGGCAGCGGTGCCCACCCCCATGGCGCGACACCATGATGTTGCGCTCAGTCAATCGACTGTTGCACGATTGCGCCATGCTCCTGCACGAACGTGCAGGTGCACCCCAAGGGGTGAGCGAATTTGTCCGACGAGCTCTATTCGGTGGCCCAGCTCTATTACGTGCAGGGCGAGACGATGGACTCCATCGCGCGCCAGTTCCGCACGTCCCGCTCCACCATCTCGCGACTGCTGAAGGAGGCCCGCGAAACCGGGGTGGTCGAGATCCAGGTGAGGGAGCACGACTCGTCCTCGGGAACGCTGGCATCGACCCTGCGCCAACTGTTCGGGGTCAAGGTGACCGTGGTCCCCGTCAAGGGCCAGGCGACCGAGGTGATGCGGCTCGACCGGGTGGCCCAGGTCGCCGCGCACCAACTGAACTCGATGGTGCTGGACGGCCACACGGTCGGTGTGGCCTGGGGGACGACCCTGGCCGCCATCGTCAGCCACCTCAACCCGCGGGAGCACTCGGGAGTGACCCTGGTGCAGTTGAACGGCGGTGCCAACGGCATGACCACCGGCATCCCCTACGTGAGCTCGATCATGGCCCGCATGGCCGAGCTGTGGGATGCCCAGATGCTGTTGTTCCCGGTGCCGGCCTTCTTCGACTACCCCGAGAGCCGGCAGGCCATGTGGCGCGAGCGCAGCGTCCAGAGCGTCCGCGCCGTCCAGCGCTCAGCCGACGTGGCCGTCTTCGGAGTCGGGAGCATGACCGCCGGGGTACCGAGCCACGTGTACTCCGCCGGTTACCTCAACGAGGACGACATGGTGAGCCTGCGCGCCGACAAGGTGGTCGGCGACATCTGCACGGTGCTGTTGCGCGAGGACGGCTCGTGGCGCGACGTCTCGCTCAACCAGCGGGCGTCGGGCCTCACCCCCGGTGAACTGCAGGCGATCCCGCGCAGGTTGTGCGTCGCGGCCGGGGCGGCCAAGGCGCTTCCCCTGCTGGCCGCGCTGCGGGCCCGGGCCGCGACGGAGGTCGTGGTGGACGACGCGGCCGCCCGCGCACTGCTGGAGCGCCTCTGAGAGTGGGCGCCGCCGCCGAACCCCCCTCAGGCGCGACCGGAGCGGAGCAGGACCTGCAGGATGTGCATCTGAATGGTCGATCGCGTCCCGGATGGGCTGCGATGGGCGGTTCAGCTGCACGGGCTGCACCAGCCTCGCCGAGGGCACGAGGCTGGCTCGCCCGCTGGCCGCGCCCGGCTGGCGGGGCCGGCGGGGCCAGCGGTAGCGGGGGGATGGCTCGCCGGTCATCACCTGAACTGCCCGTGCGCCCCGTCACGATGTGGAACGCTCGAACCATGAACCAGCCGTACCTGCACGCCGACGTGTGCGTGCTCAATGCTCCCCTGCAGGCGTGGTCCCAGCGTGACGGCCAACTCACCGGTCAGGGAGCACAGGGTGTCTACGTCGGCGACGAGCGGGTCCTCTCACGGCTCCTGCTCGAGGTGGCCGAACGCACCGTCGAACCCACCTGCACCCACGTGCCGGGGGGGCCGACAGCCCGGTTCCACGCCATCGTCCGCACACCCGAGTACGGGGTCGACCCGGCGATGTGGCTGCAACGCACCCGTGAGGTGAGCAACGACACGCTCACCGAAACCATCAGCGTGCGCTCCTCGGCCACGGTCGAGACACCGCTGGGGCTGGTCATCCGGTTGGTGCCCGACACGAGCACCATGGAACAGATCAAGCAGGGTCTCGCCGGGGCACCGGTCGACCTCACCACGCTGGCCCGAGAGGGCGAGGGGTTGGTCTGGTCATGGCGCGACGACTCCACCAAGGCCTCACTGGCGGGCCCCTTCGAGGTCGAGGGCTCCGAGCTGGTGGCCCGGGTCACGGTGCTCGTCCCACCACGCGGTGAAGCAAGCTTCTCGTTCACCCTGTCGGTCACCGACACCGGCGCACCCTTCGGCGCCACCACCGCCGCTCCCCTGGAACTGCCGGAGACCCGCTCCGAAACGGCACTCGACCGGCTGCTCACCACCAGCCTGCGTGACCTCAACGGGCTCCGGATGGCGGAGCCGGACCGTCCCGACGATGCCTTCTTCGCCGCCGGTTCGCCCTGGTACTTCACCCTGTTCGGCCGGGACTCGCTGATCAGCGCGAGGTTGGTGCTCGACCACGACCCGTCGATCGCTGCCTCCACCCTGCGCGTGCTGTCGCGCCGTCAGGGCACCGCCACGAATGTCGACACCGCCGAACAGCCGGGCAAGATCCTGCACGAGGTGCGCCGGGTCACCCTGAACCTCGACCAGACCACGAGCCTTCCGCCGGAGTACTTCGGGACCATCGACGCCACTCCCCTGTGGATCATGCTGCTGGTGGACCTCGCCGCCACAGGCGAGGACGTCCGCGAGTTCGAACCCGCCCTCAGGGCGGCGCTCACCTGGCTTCGTGACCACTCCGACGCCGATGGCGACGGCTTCCTGGAGTACCGTGACGAGTCCGGGCACGGCCTGGCAAACCAGGGGTGGAAGGACTCCGGTGACTCGATCCGCTGGGCGGACGGATCGGAGGCGACGGCCCCGATCGCCCTCTGCGAGGTGCAGGGCTATGCCCATGCCGCCGCAGTCGGCGCCGCGGGACTGCTCGAGAACTGGGGCGATGACGATGCCGCCGTCGAGTGGCGCGAATGGGCCGAAGCGCTCAACCGCCGCTTCCGGGAACACTTCTGGGTCGCCGACGATCTGGGCGCCTACCCTGCCCTCGCGCTCGATGCCGACAAGAGGCCCGTCGACGGGGTGGCCTCGAACATGGGACATCTGCTCGGCACGGGCATCCTCACCAGCGACGAGGCCCGCACCGTCGTCGACCGGCTGCTGCACGAGTCGATGTCGTCCGGGTATGGCATTCGCACCCTGTCGACGACGAACGCCGGCTACTGGCCGATGGGCTACCACGTCGGATCGGTCTGGACCCACGACACTGCCTTCATCATCGACGGTATGCTGCGCGAGGGGTTCACCGACGAGGCGGAGCAGGTGGCGGCCGAGTTGCTGCGCGCGGCCGAGGGCTTCGAGTTCCGGATGCCCGAGCTCTACGGCGGGCAGCCGTCGACGGAGATCTTCCCGCCCCACCCCTACCCGGCGAGTTGTCGTCCGCAGGCGTGGGCTGCGGCCTCGGCCATCGTGGTGGCCAGAGCCCTCGCCGACTGACCCGACCCTCAGCCCAGCAGGGTCAGCACCAGCAGCGCCACGTTCAGGGTCACGATCGCGGCGGCCACCAGCCACGCGAGCCACGTGAGTGCACGAGGGTTGGCGAACCCTCCCATCACCCGACGGTCGCTGGTCAACCGCACCAGCGGTACGAGTGCGAACGGCACTCCGAGGCTCAGCACCACCTGCGAGAGCACCAGCGCCCGGGTCGGGTCGAACCCGGAACCGAGCACCAGCAGGGCCGGTACAAGGGTCACGAGCCGGCGCCAGACCAGCGGTACCCGCACCCGCAGCAGTCCAGCCATGATGGTCGCGCCGGCGTACGAACCCACCGACGTCGAGGCCAGTCCCGAGGCCAGCAATCCGATGCCGAACATCAGCGCGATGACCGGACCCAGTGCCTCGCCGATGGCCGCGTGGGCGCCCGGGATGGTGTCGGTGCCGCCCACCCCCTGCAGGCTGGTGGCCGCCAGCACCAGCATGGCGATGTTGACCGTTCCCGCCACCACCAGCGCCGAGACGACATCGACCCGGGTGGCGTGCAGCAGCCGCGGCGTCTCGGCTGGGCTCGGAACCACCTGGAAGTGGTCGCGGGTGAGACCCGAGTGCAGATAGATGGCGTGCGGCATCACGGTGGCCCCGAGCATGCTGGCGGCGAGCAGCACCGAGTCGCGTCCGTCGAACCGGGGTACGACTCCCGCGGCGGCGCCCGGCCAGTCGATGGGTGTGATCACCAGCCCGGCGGCGAAACCGACACCGATGATCGCCAGCAGACCCGCAACCACGAACTCGAAGCGGCGCTGCCCCCTGGACTGAACCAGCAACAGCACCATCGACACCGCCCCCACGACCAGACCCCCGACCAGCAGGGGGAGCCCGAACAGGATGTTCAGCGCGACCGCTCCGCCGACCACCTCGGCCAGGTCGGTGGCAGCCGCGACCAACTCGGCCTGGGCCCAGTAGGCCAGGCGGCCGCGCCGTGGCAGCCGGTGCCCGATCAGCGACGGCAGGGTCTCACCCGTGACGAGCCCGAGCTTGGCCGACAGGTACTGGATCAGCACCGCCATCAGGTTCGCCGCCACCAGCACCCACAACAGCAGGTAGCCGTGGTTGGCGCCGGCCGTCAGGTTGGCGGCCACGTTCCCGGGGTCGACATAGGCGATGGCCGCCACGAACGCGGGGCCCAGCGACCACCACAGCCCGCGCCGAGGGCGGGACGACGGGGTGGTCACGGTCGAGGTCACAGGCGAAGTCTGCCCCACGGCCCGTGCCCGGGCGTTGACCTGCGCGGGCGACGACGCGAAGGGATCAGCCCGGTGTGAGGGTCACCGTCAGCGAGTCCTCGTCCACCACGGCGCTCGCCCCGACGACCTGCAGCCACCAGCCAGGATGGGTCGCGGACCTCAGTGGCTCACCGAACTTCAGGCGCACCGTGCCGTCGTCCGCACGCGTTGACCCGATGACCTCGGCGTTCGCCGTGAGCCTCGCTCCCGGCAGGCCGAGCGGTGACAGTTCCAACCCGAGCGGCAGCATCCAGCCGGTGTAGGGCTTCAACCTCAGGTGCTCCCCGACCACGGCCCGGCCGTTGAGGGAGACCTCGGCGTCCATCTCGTAACCGGAGATGTTCCACAGGTGCAGGATCCGCGACTCCCGGTCCGAGAGGGTGGTGGTGCCGAACAGGCCGGGGAACTCGGAATCCAGAACCAGGCCGCGCGACACGCCCAGTCGATCGAGGGCTCGTCCGAACCAGGTGGGGAGACCCGGCAGCTCGGCGGTGAACAGTACGACCCGTCCGGCGCCGACGGCGACGTCGAGCGCGCACGCGTCGCCCGAACCGGCCAACGTCAGCACCACCTCACCGCGGGTGACCTGCAAGGGCTGCGCCCAGGCGACCCGCACCTCGGCCTCGGGCGCCGCCCAGCCTTGGGAGACGACCGAGGGATGGGACCGGTGGCCCTCGCTGACGGGCTCCCCCGGCCTCACTCCCAGGGCGTCGGCGAGGATCGTGCACGGACGACCGGCCAGGTCGAACTCGGGCATCCGTCCCAGCAGCAGCAATGACCCGCCGCGTTCGCAGTGGTCGACCAGCCAACGCTGGGTCGACTCCGCCAGGTGCTGCGAAACGGCGCACATCACGGTCACCGGCCGTCCATCGACCTGGCGGGCGAGGTCGTGCTGCACGTCGACGGCGTCGAACCGGTGGCCGCGCATCATGGCCGGGCGAGCCAGGGCGCGCCGAGGACCCGCTCCGCGCCAGCGCGCCAGGTCGGCCACCACGCGGGTCATCACGGCCGAGTGGGGATGGGCGTACTCGGTGGCATAGGAGTCGAGGACCAACCCCAGGGAGAGGTCGTCGAGTTCCTCGGTCGAGGTGGCCAGCCAGGGTTCCATCGTCCGGGCGAGGTGGGCCGCCCGCGCGGTGGGGGCGAACGTCGGTCCCCGCGTGCCCTCCGGTGTGATCGGCGCCGCGAAGCCGTGGCGTTCACCGGTGAAGGCGATCCGGTCGTTCCCGTCACCCACCGGGGTCTGCAGGGGCGGGTTGATGCCTCCGGCCATCAGGTAGTAGTTGAGCATCCGATTGCCCTGGGCGAGGAAGAGCCGGGTCTTCAACTCGACCGTGTGCGGGTCGTAGTTCTGGTCGAAGCCGCCCCCGTAGTCGCCTGTGCCCGCCTCGAACTCCAGCGAGGTGATCGGCTGGTCGGCGTCATGGACGGCCGCCTGGTAGGCGTTGAGCACATACAGGTCGGGGGTCGTCTCGAGGGTGAGGTTGCCCACGTAGTGGTCGGAGCCCGAGAGGTATCCGGGGCGCCGCGCGTAGGTGTCGACCAGTTGTGAGATCCCGATGGGGAACGGCTGCCCCGAACCGTCGGCGGTGCCGTGGATGTTGACCAGGAAGGGGACGCCGACCACGCCCGCCTCCTCGGCCATCGCGCGCAGGGCGTCGACGTAGCGGGCGAATCGTCCCCGCATGAACTCGGCCAGATCGACCCGCAGGTCGCCGGCCCACCGCTCGTCCGGGGATCGGACGGCCTCGGTCCAGGCCGCGTGGTCGTCCGGATCATCGTCCAGCAGACCCGGGTACCTCTCGCTGACGTGCTCACCATGTCGATGGCGCACCCAGCCGCGGAAGTCGTCCAGCAGGTGCTCGGTGAGGTCTGGGGAGTTGGTGACCCAGGCCAACATGCCGATCTCGTTGTCGAGTTGCACGGCGATCACGGGGCCCCGTGGGGCTTCGGGAGCAGAGCCGCCACCGGCGGTGTCGACGTGCAGCCTCGCGGCCAGCACGGGCATCACCGCCTCGTACCACCGCCTGGTCTCGGCCAGGAAGGCCGGCGCCAGGTAGTCGACCGTCGCGGTCGTGGACGGTTTCGCGTCCCATCCCACCGGGACGATCTCGGGGTGCTCGCGGTACAGGCGGTACGGGAGCCCCTCGTTCTTCAGCTCCGCCATCTGGAAGGGACCGGGTCGGGCGATGAACCAGAGCCCGCGGTCAGCGCACAGGTCGATGAAGGCGCCGATGTCGAGTTGCGGGTCAGTGCGTCCGGTGACGTCGAGGGAGCCGTCGGCGAGTTCGTGCACCAGCCACGGGATGTAGCTGGCCACCGTGTTGCACCCCGACTCCACCAGCAGGTCGAGTCGTTGCTCCCACTGGTCGCGGGGGGTCCTGAAGTAATGGATCTCGCCGGCCACCACCACCCGCGGTTCACCGTCGACCAGCAGCCGACGCCCACGCGCCTCGATCACGCACCCACCTCCACCACGACCGCAGCCCCGGCGCGGAACGGAGCCGCCTCGACCGACCATCCCGGTGTCCGGTAACGGTTGTCGAGAGGCTGACCGACCATGGGCTGGCCGTCGACGGTCACGGCTCTCACCCCCGCACCGGTGCCGCGGACGCGGTAGGTGATGGTGAGGTGCCCGTCGGTGACCGGCACCCTCGCCACCAGACCGTCGAGGGCCGCCGGCAACACGGGGTCGAGCTCGACCCGGTCGCCCCGTCGGCGCACCCCGAACAGGTTCTCGGTGACCAGACGCAGGAACAGTCCTGGCCCCGAGGAGTAGATCCGCCATCCGCCCTCGAGCGGCACCTCACCGGCCATCAGGTCCGGGTAGCGACGCTCTGCCTCCCAGCGGTCGGCGAAGTCCGCGTCGGAACTGGAGTAGTAGCAGGTGGTCTGCCGCGGACGAGCCTGCGGCAGCCGGTCCGTCAACGCAGCCGGGCACACCAGCAGCAGGGCACGCCAGAACTCCTCGGCGCGCCCCATCGTGGCCAAGGCCTCGGCGTAGCGCAGGTGTGCATGGGTGTACATCAGTCCGATCTCCCGGCCCCAGAAGGTCGCCCCCTCGGCGCGCTGGAAGATCTCCATGGGCCCACCGCGGTATTGGGCCGGACGATCGAAGAGGCGGGCCCCATCGGGACCGAGCAGGTGGTCGGCGATCAACTGCAGGTGGTGATCGGCCTCGTCCGGGGTCAACTGCTGGCCCGAGATGGCGTGGATCCAGGGCAACACACCGTGGGTCAGTCCGGTGCGGCTGTCGCGGGGGTGCACCAGCAGTTCCACGGGCCCACCCGGGGTGTGCCCCGGTTCGGGGAAGACGCCGTAGCCGGCCAGTTCCCCGTCGACCAGCAGCAGTTCGCGCAGGTCGTGGAGGGTGGCACCGGCGAGGCTCGCGGAGCGCTCGGCCAGGCCGAGCAGCGCCCGGTCGTCGCCGGCGACCCCTCGCACACCCTCGGCGAGGTGCCGCAACGCCTCGGTCTGCAGCACCGAGGTCCATGTCGAGACCATCTGGTGGGCCAAGGCCGGGTCGGCCGGCTGGAGCGAGTCGTTCCAGTCACCGTGACCGTACGCCGGCAACGAGGAACCCGGCACCAGGTGTTCGCCGATGTGATCCAGGGCCCGTGACAGGTGCTCGGCCACGGGGCGCGGTGCGGTGGGCCCCGCCTCGCCCGAGAACGGTACGAGCACATCCAGGAAGTCGCGGTCACCGGTCAGTCTGAGGTAGTCGCCCACGGCCAGCACCGGCCAGAGGACCACGTCGCCGTGGCTCTCGAACTGGGCCCAGCGCCCACCCGGGGGCAGGAAGTCGAAGGCCTGCGGCCAGTCGCCGCGCTCGTTCTGGGCGGCGAGGAGGTCGAGCAGGGTCGTGCGCTGGGCCTCGTCCGCGGCCAGGGCCGTGAGCAGCCCCACCGGGCCCTGGCTGACATCACGCGTGCCCCAGCCACCCCCGGAGAACTGCTCCAGCCCGCGCGGGCTCAGGTGGTGGATCAGCGCGTTGTGGGCGAACCAGCGCAGCGTCGAGTCGAGCACACCGACCTCCCTGCCGGCAATCGCGTCCGGGCCCAGGGCCGGGGGCGTGACCCCCAGGCGCGTGGTCACGGTGCGCCAGGGGTCGGGCAGGTGATCGGCGGCCGCCCGGGCCAGTTCGGTAGCGACCACGTCGAGGGTGAGCGACAGGTCGATCTCGGTGACCGCCCCGAACTCGGCCACCAGCCAGGGCTGGCGTCGGCTGACCCCGTCGTCGAAGAGCAGCTCGTCGCCCCCGAAGGCGGCGGCGCCGTCGGATCGCCAGTGGGAGGTGAACGACCGGTCACCGAGGGCCACGGTCACGCCGGTCCCGTCGGGGGACTCGGTCACGTCCACCTCGAGCGGGGCCGGCACCTGACCCAGGTCGTCGCCCAGGGCGACGTGGCAGGCGACCAGCACGCGGCTGGGCGAGCCCTCGATCACCCGCAGCGTCAGCGGCAGGTGGTGCCGGTCGGTGGGCGCCTCGGCGATCACCTCGAGCAACAGGTCATCGGCCCGGTACAGCCAGCGGGCGCGGTCGGGACGCAGGGCCCACGCGCTGGGCTCGACCAGCAGTCGCGCGCCTTCGCCCCGGTCGATGAAGATCCGCAGTCCGTGCGCCTGCATCAATCCCAGGTAGGTGCGCCTGGCCGAGATGGCCACCCCTTGGTTGACGTGCCCCTGCGAGACCTGCGAGGCGAAGACCCCGGCCATCCACACCGTCGAGGTGAGCAGGTCGGTGTCGGGGGCCAGTGCGCTCCCGGTGCGCAGCATGTGACCGTGCGGACGAAGCACCGCCCGCTCCTTGGCGGCCAGGGTCACGACCTCCGCCTCGGCACCCTCACCGATCTGGAAGGACCACAGCCCTCCCTTCGGGTCGGACTCGACCAACGCCCGATCAGCGCCGAACAGCCGGTGGACCTCGGGCTCGTCCAGGTCGTCGCAGACCAGCGGCGGATGGTCGAACAGGCTGGTCGCGGGTGCCTCGGGCTCGCCGGTGTCGGGGTCCCTGCGGTGGCGTCCGTCACCCACGAGATCGTCGGTCGCACCCTGCGCCAGCCCCTCGGCGAACACGAACGCAGCCTCTGCCAGGGAGCGGTCGGCCGAACTGGTGGCGGCCGGGTGGTCGGGCACCAACACCCCGAAGAAGCCACTGGTGGTTTGCCGACCGGGCACCAGGGTCAGTGGGGCAGCACCGAGGGCGACGAGCGTGTGTTCCCCCTGCAGGCGACGCGAGGGCAAGCCGCCCGAGAGGTCGAGTCGTGCTCGTCCACTGGCGGTCGAGGTGAGCTGGCGGCCATCGGTGGCCCACTGTTCACCGACCCCCAGGGCTCCGATCAGGGCCCACGGCACCTGCTTGCCGGGCATGTTCTGGCGGACGGCGACCGCGGTCCCGTGGTCGGGCAGCTCGACGGGAGTGAGGTCGAGGTACTGGCTGACGTAGAACTCGTTGAGGCGCAGCACCTCGTAGGGAGCCAGTGCCACGTCCTGGGTGTGCAGCAGCGAGACCTCGACACTCTCGGCGCCCTCGACCGCCAGCCCGACGCGCCAGACCCAGGCCAGGACGTCTGGCGAGAAGTGCAGTGACACGCGGTACCGCACTCCCAGTGCGGTGCCGGTCACGACCGGCGGCTCACCCTGGACCCGGGCACCCGTTCCCGATCCGAGCAGCGGCACGACCAGGTCGTCGCGCCGCAACCAGAGGTTGCCCAACCCGGCCTCCAGTTCGCTGGCCGGGTGCTGCAGCAGGCTCAGGCCCGCGACGTCAAAACGGCTCAGGGCACCGGTGGAGGCGAATTGCGCAGACATGTCCTGACAGGTCAGGAAGTGCGGGACCCCACGGCCCTGCTGAGGTCGCACGGCGGGGGGTGGGCCGGCCTCACTGCCGGTGCTGTCGATGCTCACCCCGTCGTGTCTACCGACCATCTGGGCTTGTCGCAAGCGATTCAGCGATGAATCCCCGCGAAAGTGACCTCGCTTGGAATCACGATTCGTGATCTTTCATGAAAGTGTTTTCACGCCGACCGTGAAAGCCATTTACATGTGGACGATCGCTGTCCCCGGGGGATTTCTCGTGGTTAGCTGACGCCACCGACCACTAGGAGACCCACAATGAAGTCACGGTCAGCTCTAGCTGCGTTGTCGGTGATGGTCACGACCACCCTCGCTGTTGCGGGATGTTCGGGACAGGTCAAGACGACGCAGAACGACCCAGCCGGATCGACCGGCCCGGTGAACTCCGCCGGCACCGACAAGATGATCGACACCCTGACGCTTCCCGCCGAGGTGCCCGACAACGTCGCGGGCATCGAGAACTACAACCCCTGGGCGCCCAACGTCACCTCGAAGAACTACTTCTACGAGCCGCTGATGATCCGCAGCTCGGTGAACTGTGAGGTCGTGCCCTGGCTCGCCACCGACTACAAGTGGGACTCGGCCTCCCAGATCCACTTCACCATCCGCGACGGCGTGAAGTGGTCCGACGGCCAGCCCCTCACGGCCGACGACGTGGCCTTCACCCTGAACCTGCGCAAGCAGTACGCCGCCCTGGACGACATCGGCCTGTGGAACGACACCTTCGGAGCCCACGCCGACCAGGTCACAGCTGAGGGGAACACGGTCACCATCAAGTTCTCGGGCAACGCCGCGGCCAAGTTCGACTCCCTGATCACCACCAAGATCATCCCCAAGCACGTCTGGGAGAAGGTGGGCGACCCGACCAAGTACGTGGAGAAGAAGCCCGTGGGGTCTGGTCCCTTCCAGGTGAAGTCGTACAACGGACGCAAGCTGGTGCTGGAGCGCCGCGCCGACTACTGGCAGGCCGACAGGGTCAAGGTCAAGAACCTCGTCCTCGAGGGCAACTACGACGCGACCAACGCCGCGCTGAAGCTGACCGCCGGCCAACTGGACGCCTACTGGGGTGAGATCCCCAACCCCAAGGTGTCGTTCCAGGACAAGAACCCCTCCCTGAACCACTTCTGGTACGCCCCGGCGGGCTCCACCGTGCTGACCCCCAACACCCAGAAGGCCCCGTTCAACGACGCGGCCTTCCGTGAGGCCTACTCCCAGGGCATGGACAAGGACCAGATGTCGGCCAAGGCCACCTACTCGGTGATGAAGCCGGCCAGCCAGACGGGCCTCAAGCTGCCCTACGCCGAGAACCTGATGCCCGATGCGCTGAAGAACCAGGACACGGTGCTGAAGTACGACCCGGCCAAGGCGAACCAGATGTTCGACGACGCCGGCTACAAGGTGGGCAACGACGGCTTCCGCACCACCAAGGACGGCAAGCCGTTGACGATCCAGTTCTCGGTGCAGGCCGGCTGGATCGACTACCAGGCCGCGGCGGACGTCATCGTCCGCGACCTGAAGGCGATGAAGCTCAACGCCAAGGTGGTCGCCTCGCCGCCCGATGCCGTCGACCTGAAGAAGAAGCAGGGCGACTTCGACATGATGCTGGAGTACCTCAACGGTGCCTGCGAAGTGGCGCGCAACCTGGGCTCCAAGCTCGCCAGTGACCAGATCCCGACCAAGACGACGGTGATGTCGAACGTCGAGCGCTGGAAGGATCCCAAGACCGACGGGATCGTCAAGCAGTTGTCCGGCGCCACCGATCCGGCCGAGCAGAAGAAGCTGGTGGGTGAACTGGTCGACGTGATGATGACCCAGTACCCGGTCACCCCGCTGTTCTACGCCCCCGCCCGCATGATCTACCGCACCGACCATGCCGTCGGGTGGCCGTCGGAGCAGGACCCGTACGCCACCAACAGCGACATGCTGCTGATCATGACCCACCTGAAGAGCGCGAAGTAACGCGCCGGCGGATGGTCGTCCGAGTCGCCCCCCAGACCCGGACGACCATCCGCCCCACCCTCCCGCGAGGACGCCGGAGGGGACACCGTGAAAGGGGGCGCACGTGCGCTACTTCCTTCGACGCCTGGGGTACTTCTTCCTCACCCTGTGGGCCGCCGTGACGTTGAACTTCCTCATCCCGCGGCTGCAGCCGGGCGACCCGGCCGAGATCATGGTCAAGAAACTGGCCGGCAAGGACGCCGAGCTCGATCCGGCCAAGGTCGCCGCCATGCGCGCCATGCTGGGCGCCCCCGACGGAAACCTGTTCCAGCAGTACCTCGCCTACCTCAAGCAACTGCTCAGCGGGAACCTGGGCGTCTCGTACACCTACTTCCCCTCACCGGCCACCGAGGTGATCGGCAAGGCGCTGCCGTGGACGCTCATCCTGGTCGGGGTCACCCTGGTGCTGAGCTTCCTGATCGGTACCGTCCTGGGCGCCTTCGCCGCCTGGCGTCGCAACTCCACCTTCGACTCGGTGGCCACGCTCGGCTCGACCTTCCTGGGCAGCCTGCAGTCCTTCTGGGTGGCGCTGCTGCTGCTGTTCGTCTTCGGCTACATGCTGGGCTGGTTCCCGACCGCTGGCGGCTACGACGAGTCGACCCCCGGCGCCAACTGGGCGTTCGTGCAGGAGGCCGTGATGCACTCGGTGCTGCCCGCGGCCGTGCTGATGATCCTCGGCCCGATCGGCTGGATCATGCAGATGCGCGGCACCATGATCATGAACCTCGGCGAGGACTACATCCGCCTGGCCCGAGCCAAGGGTGTGCCCGACGGCCAGATCGCGATCCGCTACGCGGCCCGCAACGCCCTGCTCCCCTCGATCACGGGGCTGGCGATGGCAGTGGGCGGCATCCTCGGCGGTCAGATCCTGATCGAGCAGACCTTCGACTACCCCGGTCTCGGACGCCTGATGGGTCAGGCCGCCACGGCCAAGGACTACCCGCTGCTGCAGGCACTGCTGCTGTTGACGATCACGGCCACCCTGGTCGCCAACCTGATCGCAGACCTCACCTACGGCATCCTGGATCCCCGCGCTCGAAAGGCCGGCGCATGACCAACCCCACCCAGCCCACTGCTGACGCCACCTCGACCCTGCACGAGCAGGCCGGTGAGGCCGACCTTGACGCCGTCGCCAACCCCTCCAGCGGTCGGCGTGCCCGCGGCGGGTCGAACGGCCCGTCGTGGTTCCAGATCATCTGGGCGTCGAAGAAGGCACGCGTCGGCATCGTCCTGCTCGGTCTCTACGTCCTGGTCGCCCTGCTGGCACCCGTGATTTCCCCTCATGACGCGGCCGACACCACCTTCAACCCGGTCGAGCTGCCCAGCGGTGCCCACTGGATGGGCACCACCACCCAGGGCGCCGACATCTTCAGCCAGCTGATCTACGGCACCCGCACCTCACTGATCGTCGGCCTGTTCGGTGGCCTGTTCGCCACCGCCCTGGCCCTGCTGATCGGCCTGATCTCGGGTTACCTCGAAGGCACCTGGATCGACGACATCCTGTCGTTCGTCACCAACGTCGCCCTGGTGGTGCCGGTGTTGCCCCTCATCATCACGCTGATGGCCTACTCCGAGGTGCGCAGCATCTGGTTCACCATCTTCATCATCGGCATCATCAGCTGGGCCGGACCCGCCCGCGCCAAGCGGGCGCAGATCATCACCCTGCGCAACCGCGACTGGGTGACGGCGGCCAAGTTCGCCGGGGACGGCACGGGCACGATCGTCTTCCGCGAGATCCTGCCCCAGATGACCTCACTGGTCGCGGCCGGGTTCTTCGGGGCCGCCAACGGCGCCATCGGCGCCGAGGCTGGTCTGTCGTTCCTGGGTCTGGGCAACACCGAATCGGTCTCGTGGGGAACCATGCTGTACCAGGCCCAACTGCAGGGGGCACTCGCCCAGGGCCTGTGGATCTGGTTGATCGTTCCCGGCCTCGCGCTCGCCGGGCTGATCTTCTCCCTGACCCTGGTCAACTTCGGGATCGACCTGATCTCGAACCCGCACCTGCGAGAGGACGGCTGAGATGGCCCTGCTCGACGTGGACGACCTCGTCGTCCGGTACAGCCCCAAGCTGCACGCCCCCCTCAACGCCGTGGACGGTGTCACCTTCTCGATCGCCGAGGGCGAGTTCGTCGGCCTGATCGGTGAGTCCGGCTCGGGCAAGTCGACGCTGGCCAACGCGATCCTGCGTCTGACCGAGCGTCCCGGCCGGATCGCCTCGGGCACCATCACCTTCAACGGCACCGACATCACCACGAAGTCGGCGGACGAACTTCGTCCCGTGCGCTGGCGTGACCTGTCGACGGTCTTCCAGAGCTCGATGAATGCTCTCAACCCGGTGGTGCGGATCGAGCCCCAGTTCCGTGACGCCATCGAACTGCACTCCTCGCTGCGCGGCGGTGCCGTCGTCGAACGCATCAAGGAACTCTTCGACCTGGTGATGATCGACCACCGCTACATCCGGGCCTACCCGCACGAGTTGTCGGGAGGCATGAAGCAGCGCGTCAACCTGGCCCTGGCCCTGGTCAACGACCCGAAGTTCGTGCTGCTGGACGAGCCCACCACAGGTCTCGACGTGGTGGTGCAGCGCTCGATCCTCGAGAACATCCGCGAACTGCAGCGCAAGCAGGGATTCGCGGTGCTGTTCATCAGCCACGACATCGGCACGGTGATGGACCTGTCCGATCGCATCCTGGTGATGTACGCGGGCAGGATCGTCGAGGAGCACACCACCGCTGACCTGCTGGAGCGTCCGTTGCACCCCTACACCAAGGGACTGTTGGGATCCTACGGCGACCCCCGAAGCGAAACCGTGCGCATCACCTACGTACCCGGTCGTCCGCCGGATCTCTCCCAACCCCACCAGGGGTGCCTGTTCGCGCCCCGATGCCCCGAACGGATCGAGCGCTGTCTGAGCGTCGAACCGCCCCTCCTCCCCCTCGTCCCCGTCCTGCCCCTCAACCGCGGGCCGCTGGAGCCGGCGCCGGCCCAGCCGTTCGTGGGGTCGGTGATGACGCCGCGGGTGGCCTGCCACGTGGCGCAGTTGCAGGCCACCGCACCGGACACCCCCGGGCTGCCCGCCCCCACCCGTACCTTCCAGGGCCCCGAATTCGTCAAGACCATCGACGAGAGCGAGGGCGCCCTGGCCAGCGAGGTCTTCCTCGAGGTGAAGGGGGTCTCGAAGGTCTACACCAGTCGGCAGGGGTTCTCGACACGGGAGTTCACCGCCGTCGACGACGTCAGTTTCGAGTTGCGGCGGGGCATGGTGGCCGCCCTCGTCGGGCAGTCCGGGTCGGGCAAGTCGACCCTCGCCAAGCTGATCACAGGTGTAGAGAAGCCGACCTCGGGCGAGATCGTCTTCCATTCCTCCGAGGGCCCGATCGACGTCGCCGGGTTGTCGGGGTCACGGTTGTCGCGCTACCGAAAACTCGTGCAGATGGTCTTCCAGGACCCCTACTCGTCACTGAACCCGAACAAGACGCTGCAGTACATCCTCTCCCGTCCGCTGAAGAACCATCGTGGCCTGCGTGGCGCCGAGGCCAGGGCCGAGATCGACTCCCTGCTCGAACGGGTGGCGCTCACTCCTCCCGACCGGTACCGGGGTCGCTACGGCTACGAACTGTCCGGTGGCCAGCGGCAACGGGTGGTGATCGCGCGGGCCCTGGCGGCCAAGCCCGAGCTCGTGATCGCCGACGAGCCCATCTCGAGTCTGGACGTGTCGATCCGGGCCGAGATCCTCGAGTTGTTGCACCAACTGGTGCAGGGATCCGATGTCGGCATCCTCTACATCACCCACGACCTGCTGTCGGCTCGCATGCTGGCCGATGAGGTGATCGTCCTGAACGGGGGAAAGGTGGTCGAGCAGGGCAAGGCGATCGACGTCATCCGCAACCCCACCGATGCCTACACCCGCACCCTGCTCGAGGCCATCCCGAACCCGTTCGCCGCCCACCCCCCGGTGGAGGCAGCCGGCTGAGTCAGACCCACCAACGCGCGTCGGCGCTCGGGTCGGCTCGTCGTCGGCGCCCGTCCCTATGCTGGGCACATGTCGCCCGATCCCGTGCAGTCCCCCGTCACCGTCTACACGGTGGCGCAGCGCGCCGGGGTGTCGATCGCGACGGTGTCACGCGTGCTGCAGGGATCGGTTCCGGTCACCCCCGACACCAGGCAGAAGGTGCTCGACGCCGTCGAGGACCTGGGTTACGTGAACCTCAGGACCGGACGAGCCGTTGGCCTCAAGCTCGAGACCCACGCCCTGGTGATGCCCTCGCTGGGCGGCACCTACTTCACCGACCTGGCGATCGGTTTCGAGTCGACCGCCGACGAGTTCGGGCAGTCGGTGTCGGTCCTGTCGACCGATGCCGTCGAGGACCCCGCGAGCCGGGTGCTCGACCTGGCCACGAAGGTCGACGGCATGGTGATCACCACGGGCACGGTCGGCGACGACGTGATCGAGCAGATCTCGCCGAAGGTGCCGCTGGTGCTGGTCGCCCGCAGCCAACTCGAGGGCTGCGACGCGTTCACCAGCGAGAACATGGAGCCGATGGTCGAACTGGTGCGCCATGTCCTGGGGCACGGCCGTACGAAGCTCCGCTTCGTCGGTGACCACACCCGCAGCCGCGACGTCTCGCGTCGCTACGCCGGCTTCCTGCAGGCTGTCAGCGAGGCGGGTCTGGGTGACCCCCACGGGCCCTTCCCGGTGTGGATGAACGAGGAATCGGGACGCAGTGTCGCCCTCGACGTGCTGGAGCAGATCGGCGACATCGACGCCCTCGTCTGCGCCAATGACGAGTTGGCGCTGGCGTTGATGCAGTCCTTGGCCCAGCACGGCGTCCGTTGCCCCGACGACGTGGTCATCACCGGTTGGGACGACACCATGGCCTCCCGCTACATCGTGCCGGGGCTGACCACGGTGGCCCAACCGACCCGCGAACTGGGACGGGCCGTCTCGGTGCGGTTGCACGAGCGCATCGCGCAGCGGTCGCCGGCCCAGCCGATGGTCAGCCTGCCGAGCACCATCCGGGTGCGGCAGTCCTGCGGCTGCCTCTGAACGTCCACGCTGCGGTGGTGCCCGCTGCGGGAGCTCACCCCTTGGTGGTGGGAACCCGGAGCCAGACGGTGGTCTCAGCCGGCAACTGGTCACCGTCGAGTTCACCGGATGCCAGCACCACCTGGGAGTCGGGCAGGTCGATCGAGGCCTCCGAGAAGTTGGCGAGGCACTCCCAGCCCCCGGGGCGAGCGAAGTGCAGCACCCCCGGCGCCGAGTCCTTGAAGACCAGTTCCTCGGAGGTCTGCAGTTCGTGGCGCAGGCTCACGGCTTCCACGTAGAAGTTGAGCACCGAGTCGGGGTCGGCCGTCTCGGCCTCCACCGAGAAGTCGCCCCAGCTCGGTGGTTGCGGCAGGTGGGACCCGTTCGTACCGAACCCGAAGGACGTGCCGTCGACGGTCCAGGGCAGCGGCACGCGGCACCCGTCCCGTCCGACATCGACACCGGGAGAGCGGAAGAAGGTGGGGTCCTGGCGCTGGTCGTCCGGGATCCCGACCACCTCGGGCAGACCCAACTCCTCACCCTGGTAGAGGTAGGCGGCGCCCGGCAACGCCAGCAGCGCCGCCGTCGCGGCACGGGCCCGACGCAGACCTCGTGGCAGGTCGACCACCGGGTCGTCCCCTCCCGAGAGCTTGTGGCGGGTTCCCTCGAGATCGGAATCGGGCAGTCCGAACCGAGTGACGTGGCGCACCATGTCGTGGTTCGAGAGCACCCAGGTGGACGAGGAACCCGACCGCGCCGCCAGTTCGAGGTTGTCGGTGATGATCCGACGCCATGCCCCGGCCTCGAACGGCGCCTTCAGCAGGTCGAAGTTGAACGCCTGGCCCAACTCGGACGGCGAGGCGTAGGCCACCCGTGATGCCGCCGGCACCCAGGCCTCGGCCACGGCCACGCGGGGAGGGCTGTACTCGTCGAACACCTTGCGCCAGCCGCGGTAGATCTCGTGCACGGAGGGGAGGTCGCTCAGTCTGGGGTGGGTCGCCCAACTGACGCCGTCCTCGTCGCGACCGCGGGGCAGGGGCTCGGAGAGGTCCTTCTTCAGCAGGTTGGCGACGTCGATCCGGAACCCGTCGACCCCCCGGTCGGACCAGAACCTCAGGGTCTGCTCGAAATCTGCGATGACCTCGGGGTTGTCCCAGTTCCAGTCGGGCTGGGCGGGGTCGAACAGGTGCAGATACCACTGCCCGTCGGGTACCTGGGTCCACGCCGGACCTCCGAAGGAGGCTCCCCACGGGGTGGGCGGCTCGTCATCGGGCGAGTCCCGGAAGATGTAGCGATCCCGCTCCGGCGACCCGGGCCCGGCCGCCAGGGCAGCCTGGAACCACGCGTGACCCGAACCGGAGTGGTTCGGCACGATGTCGACGATGATCCGGATGCCGTTGGTGTGCAGCGTGTCGACGAGGGTGTCGAAGTCGTCGAGGGTGCCCAACCGGGGGTCGACATTGCGGTAGTCGTCGACGTCGTAGCCACCGTCGGCCAGGGCTGAGGGATAGAAGGGGGACAGCCAGACGGCGTCGATACCGAGCCGGACGAGGTGGTCGACCCGTGAGGTGATGCCGGCCAGGTCGCCCAGACCGTCGCCGTTCGCATCGGCGAAACTGCGGGGGTAGATCTGGTAGACCACCGCTTGGCGGTACCAGTCCGCGTCGGTGACGGCGGCGGGATTCATGGCTCTGTGCCCTCCTCGATGACGGCTGACGCTTCCCCACGGGGGCTGCGGTGTCGCCCCAAGGTTATCGAATCGTGACCAAACCGGGCCGTGAAAGCCGTCTCCTGCGATCCCTCCCCCGGGCGCGGCCGGGGCCCTCGGGGCAACAGTTGGCACGGCCGGAGCAACAAGTGGCACGGGGCCGGTGACCCACCGCGGCCGGGGTCAAGCTGATGCAAACACCTCCCGCTGAGGAGACAGAGGAGAATCATGACCAACCCCACCACCCCGGCCGGGCACAACACCCCCGGACTGGTCCAGGCACCTGACGGTGACCTGATGACCCTGGGCGAGGACGGCGTCCGTCTCGTCCGTGAAGGCGAGAACAGCCAGGACGACCCCACTTTCGTCGCGCCGAAGGGTCGCACCGCGGCGACCGTCACCCTGGGCATCTCGCAGTCGATCGACAACTCCGAGGGTGGAGTGTCGAAGACCTTCTTCCCGCAGATCATGACGGCCTTCAACGTCGGCACCACCGAGGCCGGCCTGCTGAACGCCCTGGCCTCGGCCGCCCGCATGGCCTTCGGCCCGGTCTGGGCGATCGCCGCCGACCGCTTCGGCCGCAAGAAGGTGCTGTTCATCGTCACCGGCCTGTGGGGCCTGTGGACCCTGGCCACGGGTTTCGCCGGTTCGTGGACCCAGTTGCTGGTGCTCTACGGCATCGCCCTGGTCGGCACCGTCGCGGGTGAGCCCATCCTCAACGGGCTGCTCGGTTCGATGTACAAGGCGTCCGAGCGAGGACGAGCCTTCGGCCTGGTGCGCTCGACGTCGTCCGCCCTGGGCATCGTGATCACCCCCATCCTGGGCCAGTTCGGTGACAACCCCGACGGCTGGCGCTATGCCATGTACGCCATGGGTGGCCTGTCGGTGCTCTCCGGCATCCTGATCCTGATCTTCGTGAACGAGCCGAAGCGCATCTCGTCGTCCGAGATCGCCGAACTGCGCGAGGAGGCTGGGTTCTTCCGCCCCTCCGACGTGCCGAAGCTGTTCAAGATCCCCACCTTGGTGGGCATGGCGCTGATGCTGCCGCTGGTCACCTCGCTGGTGCTGTTCGGCTTCATGAACATCGTTTGGGCCCGCAATCTCGGCTACGGCGTCAAGAACGGTTCGTACCTCTACACCGCGTTCGCGATCGGCTCGACCCTGTCGGCGCTGCTCGGCGGCTTCCTGGCCGACCTGTTCACCAAGAAGTTCGGCAACAAGGGCCGCATCATGCTGTTCCAGCTCTACGCCGTGGCCTTCGCGACCATCGTCGCCCTCACCATGTACTTCGCCCGCTGGTGGGACTCCGACGTCAGCCCCCTGCCCAAGGGTGCGGTGTCGACCAACAACCCCAGCGTCACCTACTACCTGATGGTGTTCCTGATGGGTCTGATCTTCTCGATCGGCTTCTCGGGCTGTGTGTTGCCGATGGTCTCGTCGGTCGCCCCCCGGCAGCTGTCGGCGACCACCTTCGCCCTGCTGTTCTCACTGATCCAAGGTGCCCTGACCACGGTGTACAGCCTGGTCGTCGGCAAGGTGGCCGATGTCATCGGCGACCTGCAGCTGACGCTGTTGATCGGTGTCTCGGTGCCCTACCTGTTGAACGCCCTGGTCTGGTTCATCTTCTACAAGACCTATGACAAGGACGTGAAGCTGCAGGCCGAGCGCACCCGCCTGATCGAGGAGGGCGCCTTCTGATCGGCTGAGCCCTCCTGGGAGGGCGCGGCCTCACCGGCACCGTGAATGCGGGTGCCCCCGGATGGTTCGGGGGCACCCGCTCTGCTTGGTGCGAGCCGCATGACCTGCAGCGAGTGCACCCGAGAGGGCTTTCGCGTCCCGTTCGGGACGCGATGGCCGTTTCAGATGCACTCGCTGCACATGCACCGCCCGGCGGTCCGCCGCGGTGCCACGGAGAACTTCGGCAACTCAGCGGCCGGAGACCACCAGGTCGAGGTAGCGCCGCTTCATGGTGGCCACGACCTCGTCGGGATCGGAGGCCCAGACATCGGCATTGAAGATCTCGACCTCGATGTCGCCGCGGTAGCCCGCCTGCTCGACCAGGCGCCACTGGGCGGCGAAGTCGATGTGGCCGTCGCCCATCATCCCCCGGCTCAGCAGCGTGTCCGCGGCCAGGGGCAGCACCCAGTCGCAGACCTGGAAGCTGACGATCCGCTCACCCGCGCGGTTGACCTGCCGGGCCAGCTCCGGATCCCACCACACGTGGTAGCTGTCGACCACCACCCCCACCCGGTCGGCCGGGAACTGCTCGGCCAGCTCGAGGGCCTGGCCCAAGGTCGAGAGCACCCCGCGATCGGCCGCGAAGATGGGGTGCATCGGCTCGAGCCCCAGGGTGACGCCGTGATCGGCCGCAGCGGGAGCGAGCGCGGCGATCCCCTCGGCCATGCGATCGCGGGCACCGTCCAGGTCCTTCGAACCAGCCGGCAGGCCGCCCACCACCATCACCAGGGTCGGGGCCCCGATGGCGGCCGCGTCGCGTATCGCGCTGAGGTTGTCGTCGAGGGCGCGGCGGCGCTCCTCCGGGTCGTCCGAGGTGAGGAAGCCACCCCGGCACAGGGACGACACCCGTAGCCCGGCCCCCTCCAACAGCCTGCGGGCGCGGTCGACACCGATCTCGGCCAGCGGCTCACGCCAGACCCCGATCGACCCCAGGCCCTGCCGGACGCACAGTTCGATCGCCTCGGGCAGGGTGAGCGTGTTGGTTGTCTTCTGGTTGAGCGAGAGCCGCTCGAGCCCGGTCATCGCGCCCCGCCGGCCGGCTGGATGTCGAGGTCGATGCCCTGCACGGCGGCGAGCCGGGCGAACCGGTGGGCCGCGAGGTCGGGGTCGGGGATGAGCCCGGCTGCGGCGGCCAACTCCAGCGTGATGGCGTAGTGCGGCAGGCTGCGAGCCGACTGCAGTCCCCCCACCATGGTGAACGAGGGCTGGTGGCCGGTGAGCCAACTGAGCAGGGCGATCCCCGCCTTGTAGTGGTAGGTCGGTGCCGAGAAGATGTGGCGCGACAGGGGCACGGTGGCCGCGAGCGCGTGGTCGTAGGCGTCCTCGTCCCCCTCGTCCAGGGCGGCCAGGGCCGTCGCCGCAGCGGGTGCGATGGCGGCGAAGATGCCGAGCAGGGCGTCGGAGTGGTGACCCCCCTCCCCCTTGATCAGTTCCGGGTAGTTGAAGTCGTCACCGGTGTAGAGCCTGACGCCGGTCGGCAGCGCAGCGCGCAGCCCTCGTTCGTGGTCGGCGTCGAGCAGGGAGACCTTGATGCCGTCGACCTTCTCGGGTCGGCTGCGGATCAGGTCGAGCACGGTCGCGGTGGCGTCACCGACCTCGGACGAACCCCAGTACCCCGCCAGCACCGGGTCGAACGCGGGCCCGAGCCAGTGCAGCACGACCGGCTGGTCGGCGCGGTCGAGCAGGTCGGAGTAGACGCGCAGGTAGTCGTCGGCGTCACGGGCCACGGCGGCCAGCTGCCGTGAGGCCATGAGGATCGCCTGCGCCCCCGTGGACTCCACGAACTCGAGTTGCTCGAGGTAGGCGTCGCGCACCTGGCCGACCGAGCGGGCGGGGCCGGTGAGCTGGTCGGTACCCACCCCGGCTGCGATCCGCGCCCCGGCCAGCCTGGCCTCGTCCGACGACCGGCTGACGAGCTCCCGGGTGGTCGCCCAGTCGAGTCCCATGCCTCGTTGGGCGGTGTCCATCGCCTCGGCCACGCCCAGGCCGTGGCGGAACAGGTGCCGGCGGAAGCCCAGCGTCGACTCCCAGTCGACGACTGCCGGTGCACCCGGGGTGTTGTCACCGTAGGGGTCGGCCACCACATGGGCCGCGGCGAACGCGACCCTCGTCCGGAACGGTGCGGTGGGCACCACCCAGCCCCGCGGATCGCCGAGGGTGACCCGTTCCAGACTCCCGTCGGCCCGCGGGAGATTGAGCCGTACGCCCATCGTCAGGCGCCGACTCGGTCGAGCAGGTCGTTCCCGGCATCGAGTCGCAGGTCACCCAGCTCGATCCGGCGACCCTCAGCGTGGGACTGCAGCGCGGCCTCGGCCAGACGGACCCCGCGGGCCCCGGCCATGAAGTCGTAGGGATGCTCACCCTCCCCCGCCCGGGACTTGAGGAACTGCTCCCACTGCGCCTTGAAGCCGTTGTCGAAGACCTCGTTGTCGGGCACCTGCGACCACTGCTCCCGGAAGGGCATGGGTTCGGCCACGTCGGGATTCCAGACGGGTTTGGGGGTGACCGAACGGTGCTGGACGACGCACTGGTGCAGCCCCGCGACGGCCGAGCCCTCGGTGCCGTCGACCTGGAACTCGACCAGTTCGTCGCGGTGCACGCGCACCGCCCAGGAGGAGTTGAGGGAGACGACGACGCCTCCGGCCAACTCGATCAGGGCGTAGGCCGCGTCGTCGGCAGTGGCCTGGTAAGGGCACCCCTGCTCGTCGACACGTTCGGGGATGTGAGTGGCGACCCGTGCGGTGATGGCGGTGATGGGTCTACCGAACACGTTCTCGAGCACGTAGCTCCAGTGCGGCATCATGTCGACCGCGATCCCACCGCCCTGCTCGGACCGGTAGTTCCACGACGGACGCTGGGCGGTCTGCCAGTCGCCCTCCCAGACCCAGTAGCCGAATTCACCCCGCACCGAGAGAACGCGACCGAAGAACCCGCCCTCGACCAGGCGACGGAGCTTGCGCAGCCCGGGCAGGAACAGTTTGTCGTGCACCACGCCCACCCGCACCCCGGCCTGCTCGGCCGCGCGGGCGAGCCGGAGCGAGGCCTCGAGCGACTCGGCGATCGGCTTCTCGGTGTAGACGTCCTTGCCCGCGGCGATGGCGCGGAGCAGGGACTGCTCGCGCACGTTGGTCAGTTGCGCGTCGAAGTAGATCTCGTCGTCGGTGGCCAACGCCTCGTCGAGGTCGGTCGTCCACCGCTCGATCCCGTGCCTGCCGGCGATCTCGGCGAGCTTGTCGGCATTGCGCCCCACCAGGATCGGGTCGGGCATCAGACGGGTGCCGTCGGCGAGGGCGACGCCGCCCTGTTCACGGATGGCGAGGATCGAACGGACGAGGTGTTGGCGGTACCCCATGCGTCCGGTGACGCCGTTCATGATGATGCCGACTCTGGTGACCATGCTGCTCCCTGGTTCCGGTGGCCCTCCGCTGTGGGAAAGCGCTTACCGACAGCCTAACGAGAAGCATCGCGTCGACACAACAGGTTCGGCCAAAGGTGTCCACCGGCCGTGCGGGTCAATCGCGGACGAGCGTCCGGGTGCTCTGTCGGAGGACGACCCGG
This sequence comes from Aestuariimicrobium kwangyangense DSM 21549, assembly GCF_000421525.1. Taxonomy (GTDB): domain Bacteria; phylum Actinomycetota; class Actinomycetes; order Propionibacteriales; family Propionibacteriaceae; genus Aestuariimicrobium; species Aestuariimicrobium kwangyangense. The sequence goes on from NZ_ATXE01000001.1 coordinate 223,033, forward strand.
CCGGTGATCGGCACCGTGCGCGGTGCCCCGATCGAGGGCTGCAGCGCGAGGGCGGCGGCTGCTCGTCCGGCCTCGAACATGGGCAACGCCACCGTCGACAGGTGCGGATGGATGTCACGCAGGGTGGGCACGTCGTCGAAACCGGCGAGCGAGATCTGGTCGGGCACCCCGACCCCGGCCTCACGGCAGGCCGTCAGGGCCCCCACGGCCAGCGCGTCCGCGGCGGCGAACACGCAGGTGACAGGATCGGACGTGGCCGAACCCGGCCCGTGCTCGGCCAGCAGGGTCTCCATCGCCGACGAGCCACCGTCACGGCTGAACGCCGAGTGCACCACCACAGGGGCGGGAGCCCCGGCAGCGACCACGGTGTCGACGAATCCCTGGGTGCGGTCGACCGGGGTGTGCAGGTTTTCGGGGCCCGCGAGGATCCCGAACCGTCGGTGCCCCAGGTTGAGCAGTGCGGCGGCGAGATCGGCGGCGCCCTCCCGGTTGGCGATCACCACGGCGTCACCACCCAGCATCGACTGGCCGAGACTGACGACCCGTCCCCCACTGGCCTCGACGGCCTGCACCTGCTCGATCAGGGCCTCGTTGAGCGAGGCGTCGATGGCCCTGGACCCCGCCAGCACCACACCCCGCACCTGCTGGGCACCGAACATGCGCAGGAACTCCTGCTCGCGCTCGGGCAACCGGTCGGTGATGGCCAGGTTCACCAGGCATGACGACGCGGAGGCCTCGGCGATCACACCCGAGGCAATCGTGGCGAAGTAGGGATCGACGATGTCGGCCACCACCAGCCCCAGCACGTTCGTCCGCCCCCGCGCCATCGCCTGGGCCTGCACGTTGACGACGTAGTCGAGCTCGGCGGCGGCCTGCAGCACCCTCTCAGCCAGTTCCGGGTTCACCTGCCGGGTCCCTGAACCGTTGATGGCTCGCGACGCGGTGGCCAACGACACCCCCGCGCGCTCGGCCACCTGCTTGAGGGTGGCTCGTCCGGCCGATGTGGTCATCGGGCTCCTGTCAGAGGGCGGCACCCTGGATGGGTGGCATCGGGTGTGTGGGATCGGGTGTGTGGGATCGGGGCAACGGGGGGATCCGCGCCAGATGGGGCACGTGAGCCGCCTCGCCGTCACCTGGCGTGACGAGAAGGCCTCTGGTGTGCCCCGATTGGCGCGGTTGGCAGCGCGAACATGCGCCAGCAGCGGGAACAATACGCGCTGTCGAGCGCCGGGGAATGAGGGGCCACGACAAGGTGTTGGCCTCAGTAGACTGATGCGCGCATCCGCGCATCCACCGCGGCCCTCCGCCACGGCACCAACGACCCTGAGGGAACCTCCACATGAGCGACGACATCCGCGACGTGATCATCATCGGATCGGGACCAGCTGGCTGGACCGCTGCCGTGTACGCGGCCCGGGCGCAGTTGAAGCCGCTCGTGATCGAGGGCTCGACCGATGCCGGCGGCGCGCTCATGAACACCACCGAGGTCGAGAACTTCCCCGGCTTCACCGACGGCATCATGGGCCCGGAACTGATGGCGAACATGCGCGCCCAGGCCGAGCGGTTCGGCGCCGAGGTCATCACCGATGACGTCACCGAGGTCGACCTGACCGGCCCCGTCAAGCTGGTCACCGACGGTGAGGGCACCGTCCACCGCGCCCACGCCGTCATCCTCGCCACCGGCTCGGGCTACCGCCGACTCGGCATCCCAGCCGAGGACACCTTCTCGGGCCGAGGCGTCAGCTGGTGCGCCACCTGTGACGGCTTCTTCTTCAAGGACAAGGAGATAGCGGTCGTCGGCGGTGGTGACTCCGCCGCCGAGGAGGCCACCTTCCTCACCCGCTTCGCCAAGAACCTCACCCTGATCCACCGTCGCGACGAACTCCGCGCCTCGAAGATCATGGCTGACCGGGTCGCGAACGACCCCAAGATCGACATGGCCTGGAACTCCGAGATCGTCGACCTGCAGGGAGAGGGCTCGCTCAAGTCGCTGACCCTGCGCGACACCAGGACAGGTGAGACACGACAGCTCGAGGTGCAAGGGCTCTTCGAGGCGATCGGCCACGACCCCCGCTCCGAGCTCTTCGTGGGGCAGGTCGACCTCGACGACGCCGGCTACGTCAAGGTCGCGCACCCCAGTACCCGCACGAACCTCACCGGGGTCTTCGCGTGCGGTGACCTGGTCGACCACACCTACCGCCAGGCGATCACGGCTGCCGGTTCGGGCTGCCAGGCTGCCCTGGACGCCGAGAAGTTCCTCGCGGACCTGCACGACGCCGCCCTCGCCTGAGGGCTTCCGCCACGTCGGGCGGCTTCGGTCTTCGTCGAGGTCGCCCCCGGTTTTGACAGACTCACTTGACAGACTCACTGGGCAGACTGGGACACACCACTCCCGGCTCCCCTCCCCCATCCTCCGGAAGGAATCCGATGTCGAACATCACCGAGGTCACCGACCAGACCTTCGAGCAGACCGTGCTGAAGTCGGCCAAGCCCGTGCTGGTGGACTACTGGGCCGACTGGTGCTCCCCCTGCAAGCAGATGTCCCCCATCCTCGACGAGCTGTCGGCGGAGTTCGGTGACCGGGTGTCGTTCGTGAAGATGGACACCAACACCAACCCGGTGGTGCCGGCGTCGCAGGGCGTCATGAGCCTGCCCACCCTCCAGGTCTTCGTCGACGGCCAGGTCGTCAAGCAGGTCACCGGGGGCAAGACCAGGAATGCCCTCGTCAAGTTGTTGGACGAGTTCGTCAACTGACGATGGCCGAACCCGGTCACCGCTCCGGCGGTGGTGAGCCTCCCCTCGTCCGACCCGTGCCGTCGGTGCGTCCAGCGCCGCTGGGCGGACGGAGGCGGCGTCCCGCGCGTGCGCTGCGGGAGGAGGAGCCGAACCGCCGCCGCACACTGGCCGTGATGCTGGTCGCGACGGTCGTGCTCGCCCTGGTGGCAGCCGCCGGGGCCTATCTCGTCAACCGGTGGACGCCGACGGCGACCCAGACGACCACGGTCACCCCTCCCCCACCCCGGGCAACCTGGGCGCTGGAGCTGCCGGTCACGGTCGGGGCCTATTCACGTGATGCCTCCGAGGGGGCGACCCCCAGTCTGGGGACGGATGGCAAGACCACCATCTCGGCTCGCTACTCCAAGGAGGGGCGGCAGGCGGCTGTCGTACTGATGAGCCGCCCGTACAAGAACCTCAAGGAATTCATGACCGTGGCGAACATGAACGCGGTCACCCCGCAGGGAGAGGCGTTGTGCGGCTTCTCCGGCGACTTCAACACCGAGGGCTGCGCGATCCAGCGTGACGACACCGTAATCCTGACCGTCGCCGTGGGCGACACGACCCGCACCGAGTTGCTCGCACTCGCCGACAACGTCGCCGCCCAGGTGGCCAGATGACCGACCGACAGGAGTCCCGATGACCAACGACCAGACCGCCAGCAACCGGCGCAGCATCGACCTGACCCGGATCGAGAAGGGGCGATATCGCGCCACCAATTCCCGCGGCGGCAGCCTCGAGTTCGGTTCGGGTGGCACTGGGGAGTTCACGCCCGTCGAACTCCTGCTCGCGGCGATCGCCGGGTGCTCGTCGGTCGACGTCGACCTCGTCACGTCGCGCCGATCGGAGCCGACCACCTTCCAGGTGACCACCTCGGCCGAGAAGTCCAAGGACGAGAACGGTGCGGCGATGCTGACCGACGTGCAGGTCTCGTTCACGGTTGACTTCCCCGATGACGAACAGGGACGCCGGGCGGCCGGCATGGTCGACCGCCTGATCCAGCTGAGTCACGAGAAGGACTGCACCGTCTCACGCACGGTCGAGCTGCCGACCGAGGTGACTTTCACCCGCGCCTGAGGGCTCCGGACGAGGCTGCTGCACCCACTCGGCCACCCGCGTCATCGCCTTGCGCCACTGGGGCTCGACGGCCACGGTGCGGTTCAGGTCGATCCGATGCCGTCGCGGGAGGTCGGTGGGCACGAATCCGACCGCTCCGAGGAATTCTGCCGACGGTTCGCAACAGGTGGGCGCCGTGCGTGCCGCGGACGCCTCGATGCAACGCACCTGCCCGGTCAGGCGCGCGGTCAGCGCCTGCACCAGGTGCCGTCCCCAGCCCAGCCGCGCATAGGAGTCGTCCACCCACAGCGCCAACAACGCCGCCGCGTCGGCAGTGCGGGGCGGAGCCGCCAGGGGATGACCCTCGGGGACGGCGAAACTGGGAGCCACCAGGGCATACGCGACCACCTCACCCGACTGGTGGGCTGCCACCCCGCACATGCCCAACCGATCCATCGCCAGCCGGGGCCAGCTGAGCTCCGCCACGGTCACGTCGAGGTGATCACCCGGGCACGAGGGGAGATCGGCCAGATCTGCGGGTGTGAGCGTGCTGATCCGCCTGACCATGTGCCTCCCGTTCCAACCATCTGCGGGCCCCTCCGACGGCGGGACGGTTCCTCGTCCCAAGCCCGCGAGGCCCATCGTATGTCGCTCACTCATGCGGCAGAGTGGACATGTGACTGACGACGACCTGACGACCCTGCCCGCGTCGACCCCTCGTGGGGGCGCCGCCGCAGCCGCCGGGCGTCGCCAGGACACCCGTCTCGACAACTATGTCGACAAGTACGCCGACCGCACCCACAGCATGCAGGCCTCGGCCGTCAGGGCCCTGTTCGCCGTCGCCAACCGCCCCGAGGTGGTCTCGCTGGCCGGGGGGATGCCCAACATCGCAGACCTGCCCCTCGACGTGGTGGCACGCTCGATGTCGAACCTGGTCATGACCAAGGGCGCCCAGGCCATGCAGTACGGCTCAGGGCAGGGTGAGCCCGTCATCCGTGAGGCGATCACCGAGGTGATGGCGCTGGAGGGAATCCGCGCCCATCCCGACGACGTGGTGGTGACCTGCGGCTCCCAGCAGGCCCTCGACCTGGTGACGAGGATCTTCTGCAACCCCGGAGACGTTGTCATCGTCGAGGCACCCAGCTACGTGGGGGCACTGACCACCTTCCGCAGTTACCAGGTCGAGGTCGTGCATGTCGCGATGGACGACGACGGTCTGCAGCCCGACGCCCTCGAGGCGGCGGTCGCGAGTGTGCGGGCCGCGGGCAAGGAGCCGAAGTTCCTCTACACGATCCCCAACTACAACAACCCCTCGGGCATCACCCAGACCTGGGAGCGTCGCACGGAACTGGTCGACCTCGCCCGGCGACTCGACCTGCTGATCGTGGAGGACAACCCCTACGGCCTGCTGTCACTCGACGCGGAGCCGATCCCCGCCATCCGGTCCATCGAGGACGAGCGGGTGCTCTACCTCGGCTCGTTCTCCAAGACCTTCGCACCGGGCTTCCGCGTGGGCTGGGTGCTCGCTCCCCATGCGGTCCGCGAGAAGATCACCCTCGCCCAGGAGTCGGCGACGCTGTGCCCGCCGGTGTTCAGCCAGTTGGCCATCGCGGCCTACCTGAACGACCATGACTGGCAACAGCAGATCGTCAGCTTCAAGGACATGTACCGCGCCCGGCGGGACGCCCTGCTCGCTGCGCTGGAGGAGTACATGCCCGAGGGCACCTCGTGGACGCACCCGGCCGGAGGGTTCTTCGTCTGGGTGACCCTGCCCGATGGTCTCGACTCGCAGGCGATGCTGCCGCGGGCGGTCACCGCGAGGGTGGCCTACACACCGGGAACCGCGTTCTACGCCGACGGGTTCGGGTCGGGTCACATGCGCCTGTCGTTCTGCTACCCGACCCCGGCCGACATCCGCGAGGGGGTGCGCCGCCTCGCCGAGGTGATGAACCGTGAACTCGACCTGCAGCGCACGTTCGGCGTCCATCGCCCGGCGCGGCACGGCATCGATCCCGGTCCGGCACCGGACCTCGCGTGAGCGACCACCAACCGTCAGGAAGCACCATGAGTGGAGGAACCATGACCGATCGTCCCGATGTGATCGTGTTGGCCGGCGGACTGAGCCACGAACGGGACGTCTCGCAGCGGTCGGGGCGTCGGGTCGCGATCGCGCTGCGCCAAGCCGGTCACACGGTGATCGAGTCCGACGTCAACGCCGGGGTGGTCGACCTGGTGCGCTCACACCCGGGCGCCGTGGTCTTCCCCCTGCTGCACGGCGGTGTCGGTGAGGACGGGGCCCTGCGCGAGGTCTTCCAGCTGCTGGGGGTGCCGTTCGTCGGAGCCACGGCCTCCTCATCCCGGGTGACGTTCGACAAGTCGATCGCCACCCCCGTGGTTGCAGCACACGGCGTTCGGACCCCGCGCCAGGTGGCCCTCCCCCACGAGATCTTCCGGGAACTCGGCGCCGCTGCCCTGGTCGACGCCATCGGCGAGACCTTGGGCCTCCCGGTGATGGTGAAGCCCGCTCGCAGCGGGTCCGCCCTGGGCGCTTCCAAGGTCGAGCTGATCGACGACCTGCCCTCGGCGATGGTGTCGGCCTATGCCTACGGCTCGGTCGCCGTCGTCGAGGAGTTCATCGAGGGAACCGAGGTGACCGTGACCGTGCTCGGAGAGGGCGACGAGGCGGAGGCGCTGCCTGCCGTCGAGATCCGTCCGGACTCGGGTGTCTATGACTACGCCTCGCGCTACACGGCCGGGTCGACCCGCTTCGTCACACCTGCCGAGGTGCCGGACGAGGTGGCAGCTGCCTGCGCGGAGCTCGCCCTGTCGGCGTACCGGGCCCTCGGGCTTCGTGATCTTGGTCGCATCGACATCATGATCAACTCCGCTGGCGAGCCCGTCTTCATCGAGGGCAATGTGGCTCCCGGCATGACCGAGACCTCTGCCGTGCCACTGGCTCTGAGCGCCGCTGGACGAGACCTGGGCGAGGTGTGCAGCGCGCTCGTCCGAGGTGCGGCGGCGCGCGGATGAGCGCGGTGGTCCCGTCAACCGGCGTGTCGACGCTCCTCAAGCGGACCATGATCATCCTGGTGGGGCTGGTGGTCGCCGGGGTGATGGTGGTGTTGGGGGTCTGGCAGATGGACACTGCCCGGCTCCACGGCAAGCAGGCGCTCGAGGCCCGCGCCGCGCAACCGGCGGTACCCCTGGAGAGCGAGGCCACCGGCACCAACGTCGACGCGCTCTACGGACGGCAGGTCACCCTGACCGGCTCGTACGTGCCCTCGTTGCAGGTCTACGTCGGGACGAAGTACCCGCTGCGCGTCCTGACGGCCTTCAAGACCTCCGACGGCCGCATCGTGGCCGTGGCCCGGGGTTCCGTGGCCTCGCCCTCGATGGTCGTTCCTGCGCCCCCGACGGGGACCATCAAGCAGACGGGCCTCGTCCTTCCCTCCGAATCCGCGGTGAGAGGGTCGTTGCCCCTGCAGGACGCACGCCACTCCCCCATCGTCGCCGCCGTCCGTGTTCCAGACCTCGTGCAGACCTGGCCCACCCCGATGGTCAACGGCTTCGTGAGCCTCGGAGAAGCCGACGCACGCCTCAACGGCCTACCCACCCCCGCGGTCACGCTGCCGGATGGTGAGGAGTCGACCCGAAACGCCGGCTACGCGCTGCAGTGGTGGGTGTTCGCTGGAGTCGCTGTGATCGGCTCAGTGGTGATCGCACGTTCGGTCGATCGTGCCCCCGCGAAGGCCGGAGCCCGCCGTACGGGCCTCTGATCGGCGCGTCCCTCGCGTGTCGTGGCCACGGATGAGCCTCCAGCCCGCTTCGTCTGGCTGGGTACGCTGTCGGACGTGAGCAATCCTTCGCACGAAGCCCCCGACCAGATCGAAGAGCAGTTGCAGACCCACACCGGTGACGAGGACTTCGTCCCCGGTTCGGCCTCCTCCGGGGGGCGGGCGGTCTACGTGGACGACCTGGACGACGACTCCATCCACCCGGACGACGTCTCGGCGATCAGGAAGTCGCTGCTCTTCTACCGAGTGATGGCCTACGTCGTCGGTGTGTTGTTGGTCGTGCTCGTCTGTGTGGGTGTTCCGCTGAAGTACCTGGCCGACGACGCCCGCGTGGTGACCTGGACCGGGGTGCCCCATGGGTGGCTGTACATGATCCTGATCATCTCCGCCGTGAATGTCGGCCGCCGCGTTCGTTGGTCGTGGACCCGTCTCATCCTGATCGCCCTGGCGGGCACGGTGCCGTTCCTGTCGTTCGTCGCAGAGCACTACGCGACCAAGAACGTTCGGGCAAAGCTGGCGCTGGTCCCACGGAGCGACGGGCTGAACGCGCTCGATTGATCGGCTTGTCATCCAACCGGTAAAGCACTAAGTGTTTTTGTCGACATGAAGACGAGTCGCTTCCCTCAGTCGCGTTCGATGATTCGCATGACCCGCTCCAAGTCATCCTCGCTCGCGAACTCGATGGTGATCTTCCCGCGGTTCTTGCCGATGTCGACCTTCACCCGGGTGTCGAAGTGATCGCTCAGCTCACGCGACAGCTCAAGCGCCTTCGCAGACGGTTCGCGTGATCCTCGCGGACGGCTCGACCTGGTGCCCTTGCCCTCCCCCACAGTCACCAATTCCTCGGTGCTGCGCACAGACAGCCCCTCCGAGACGATGCGCTGGGCCAGCCTCTCCTGGGTTGACGCGTCGTCCACCATCAGCAGAGCGCGGGCATGACCCGCGGAGAGCACACCCGCCGCCACTCGGCGCTGCACTCCTGACGGGAGCCTCAGCAAACGGATCGTGTTGGAGATCTGCGGGCGAGATCGTTTGATGCGGCGGGAGAGCTCATCCTGGGTGCAATTGAAGTCCTCCAGCATCTGCTGGTAGGCGGCAGCCTCTTCGAGCGGGTTCAGCTGTGCACGATGGAGGTTCTCCAGGAGAGCGTCTCGCAGCAGGTCCGTGTCGTCGGTCCCGCGAACGATGACCGGGATCGACTCCCGCCCGGCAAGCTTCGATGCCCGCAGGCGTCGCTCCCCCATGATCAGCTCGTAGCCGTCTCCCACGTGGCGGACGACGACTGGCTGCAGCACGCCGACCTCTCCGATCGAGTCGGCCAACTCGCGCAACATCTCCTCGTCGAAGACGCTGCGCGGCTGCTTGGGATTGGGAACGATCGACTCGATCGGAACCTCCAGGTACCGCGAACCGTCCGCCAGCGCCGCGCTCTCGCCGTTCTCTCCGGTATCAGTGACCCTGTCGCCGCGCGTTTCACGTGAAACAGCGTCGTCAGTGGGGCGGAACAACTCCCCCAGGCCCCGTCCGAGGCCTGTCTGCTTGGGCTTCGCCATGGTGGTCTCCTCGTGTGGTTGGTCGCCGTCAGGCGGAAAGACGTTCTGCCAGCTCGCGCGCAGCGCGCTTGTACGCTTCCGCGCCCGCGGAGCTCGGATCATAGGTGAGCACCGAACTGCCGAAGCTCGGCGCCTCCGCGACCCGAACCGAGCGCGGAATCGGAGTGTGAATGATCTGCTCCCCGAAGTGCTTCATGACTTCATCCGCGACCTGCTGCGAGAGTTTCGTACGGGAGTCGTACATCGTGAGCAGCACGGCCCCCAGGCGGAGATGGTCGTTCAGACCCAACTTGACCCGCTCGATGGTCCTCATCAACTGGGTCAGACCCTCGAGTGCGTAGTACTCCGTCTGGATGGGGACGATGATCTGGTCCGCTGCCACCAACGCGTTCAGCGTGAGCAGACCGAGCGACGGCGGGCAGTCGAAGAAGACCACATCGATCTCATGCGTCGCCAGGTAGGCATCGAGAGCGCGCTTCAGGCGGCGTTCCCGACCGTGCAGGTTGACCAGTTCCAGTTCGGCCGCGGCGAGGTCGATGGTGGCCGGGATGACCATGAGGTGGCCCTCCTCGGTCGAGGGGACCGCATGCGAGGCGATGTCGTCGCCGTCCAGCAGTACTTCGTATGTTCCCGGTGTCCCGGAGGAGTGCTCAACGCCCAGAGCCGTGGACGCGTTGCCCTGGGGGTCCACGTCGATCACCAGGACGCGCAATCCGCCGGCCGCGAAGGCCGATGCGAGGTTCACCGTCGTGGTGGTCTTCCCGACTCCGCCCTTCTGGTTGGCGACCACGAACCGCACGGTCTTGGTGGGGCGGGGGAGTGGTGCATGTTCAACCGGGAGGGCGCGGCGTGGGGTCGTGGTTTCACGTGAAACATCAGCGGACACGCGACAACTCCTGCGATAGGGAAGGGGGCCCACCCAGACTAGCGTGATCGTGCAGAGGTTCCGTGGACCGCAACCCCGACAGGCGAAGGGCAACGCGCCTCAGGAAGTCGGCTTGCGCAATCCGCCACGCTTGGTGGAGCGGACAGCCACGGAGTGGCTCGAGACCGAGGGTCTCGACACGCGCCCCGTTCCTCGCCACTACTCAACCCACGTGCAACAGCACGTCGCTGGAAGGGCGAGCGCGCGAGCGTGTCGAGACCACGCCGCGTGACGTCAGCGGTGGACGACCAGCGCCGTCGTTGATTCGGCTGCGGGATGGGCCCGCACATCCAGCACCTCTGCTGTCAGGTGCAGGCGCTCGAGCAGTCGGCTGGCCTCATCCACCTCGTCTGCGACCGAGGATCCCTTGAGCGCGACCAGGCGGCCCTGGGGGAGCCAGAGATGTTTCGTCCAGGCCAACAGCTTCGGTAGGGGAGCGACGGCCCTGCAGGTGACGACGTCGACGGTCACCTTCCAGTCCTCGGCCCGGCTGCGCACAACCGTGACCCTGTCGCGAAGGCCCAGTTCGTCCACGGCCAGTTCGAGGAAGTTCGCTCGTCTCAGGAGCGACTCCACGAGGACGACCTCAAGGTCGGGGCGCAAGATGGCCAAGGGGATGCCGGGCAGCCCAGCCCCGGACCCGACATCCGCCATGGACACACCTTGGGCGATCACCGAACTCAGCGCCGCAGAATTGAGCACATGCCGGTCCCAGAGGCGGTCGACCTCACGCGGACCCAGCAGCCCCCACTCGATTCCACGACTTCTCAATATGTCTACATAAAGCTTTATGTATTTGTATCGATCTCCGAACACGGACTGCGCCACTTGCTCAGCAGACAGCCCCGACGCTGACGCATCGGGGCTGCTGCCATCGAACTGCTCGCTCATCGCAGGCTGGTCCGGGAACGCTGCACGAGGGTCCGTCTCACGCTGGCTGGATGACGACGCAGCGCTTGGGCTCGACGCCCTCGGACTCGCTGGTCAGACCGGCGGCCGCCACGGCGTCGTGCACCACCTTGCGTTCGAACGGGTTCATCGGCTGGAGACGCACCTTCTCACCGCTCTGCTTCACCTCGGCGATGGCGTCCTGGGCAATGTCATTGAGCTGCTTGACTCGCTTCTCGCGGTGCCCCGCAATGTCGAGCATCAGGCGTGAACGGTGACCGGTCTCGGTCATGACCGCCAAGCGTGAGAGCTCCTGGAGAGCCGCCAGCACCTCTCCGTCCTTGCCGACCAGCACCTCGGCCTCGGTCACGATCGACACGTGGGCGCGACCGCCCTCGGTGTAGGTGTCGATGTCACCGTCCAGATCGGCGATGTCGAGCAGCTCCTCGAGGTAATCGGCGGCGATGTCGCCCTCCTGGTCGAGTTCATCGCCCGACTCCTCGTCGTCCTCGTCCTCGTCCCCGTCCCCGTCCTTGTCCCCAGGAGCGGCCACTGCGGCTTCCTGGCCGACAACGGCCTCGTCCGCTTGGTCATCCCCTTGGGCACGGTCAGCGGCGTCCGGGTCGGCGTCGGTGGTCTGGGCGACAGCGTCCTCGTCCGGGACTGGGGCAGAGTCAGGGGACGCGGGCGAGTCAGGGGACGCGGGCGAGTCAGGGGACGCGGGCGAGTCAGGGGACGCGGGCGAAGCCGGCGACTCCACCGGCTCGGCGGACCCCGCCTCGACGGGCTCGACCCGATCACTCTCGAACGGGCTCGGCTGCTCTGTCATGTGGTTCTCCTGTTCAGCACCTCGGCCGACTGTCCGTGGCCTCGGAAGGATCCTCGACACGGACGGCCCGTGTCGGTGGGGGAGTGGTTCAGTTCTTGCGCTTCGAGCGCGAAGCGCGGTTCGGCTGCTGGCGGGTGACGACGGTTCGTCCCTGACCGTCGGTGCGGGTCGTCTGACGCACAGTCTGACGCGTCACACCCTGGCGTGCCACCGCTGCCGTCTCGGTTCCGTCCTCGCCGACCTTGATGGCCATGTCGGCCACCTTGGGCTTGCCGAGACGCTTCTCACGGCGCTCACGCTCGATCTGGTCGGGGTCGAGCCCCTTGGCGCGCATGCGCTCCTGCCAGTCGACGTAGGCGGGCGTGTTCGGGGAGGGGTTGCGGTGGATCAGCAGCCACTGCTGCACGTAGGTCCACAGGTTGCTCGTCAACCAGTAGATGAGCACGCCGATCGGGATGTAGACACCACCGAAGGCGTACATCACCGGGAACATGTAGAGCATCATTCGCTGCTGTTGCGCCATCGGACCGGTGAGGGCCTCGGGCGGCATGTTCTTGCGCATGAGCTGCAGCTGGGTGAGGAAGAGCACGGCGGTCATCGCCACGATCAGCACCAGGCAGAGGATCTGGGTGGCGCCGAACCCGTTGCTGATCGGCCAGAACCGGCCAGCCAACTGGGCGCCAAAGATGTTGGCGTGCTGCAGCGAGTCCATCAGACCGGGGTTGTCGCGGAAGAACTGACCGCGAGGGACGCCGCGGGAGGCGCCGTCGAGCACGCGGAACAGTGCGAGGAAGATGGGCATCTGCAACAGCAGCGGCAGGCAGGAGGCGGCGGGGTTGATGCCCTCCTCCTTGTACAGCTTCATCATCTCCTGGCCGGCACGCTCGCGGTCGTTGCCGTACTTCTCCTGGAGCGCCTTCACCTTGGGCTGGATCAGCTGCATGTTGCGGGAGGAGTTGATCTGGCGCACGAACAGGGGGATCAGCGCCAGTCTGATCACCACGGTCAGGCTGATGATGGCGAGCGTCCAGGCCCAGCCCTCGTGCTGGCCGACGACCGGGAGCCACAGGCGATGGAACAGGGTCACCAGACCCGACACGGCCCAGTAGAGGGGCTGCATCATGGCGCTGATGATGTCGCGCAGGCTGCTCCAGATCGAGAGCAGAATCACCATGTTGATCAACGACGTCACAGAGTCACCTCAGGTTGTGCAGTGGTGGTGGGGCGTGGTGCCCCTGATGGTTCGGTGGTGGGCTCGGCGTCCGAGTGCCCTGGGATCGTGGCTTCAGCGGGTTCGCGCGATGCTTCGGCGGGGTGCGGCGTCGGGCCGTGGTCGGCCTTCTGCTGCTGTTCAAGATTCCATTGTGCCGCCTCAGGAGTGCCCGGCACGGGGTCGTATCCCCCCGCCGACCACGGATTGCACCGCAGCAGGCGCCAGATGATGAGGCCTGACCCCTTCAGGACACCGTGCACCTCGACGGCCCTCAACCCGTAGGCCGAGCACGACGGGTGGTACTTGCAGACATTGCCGTAGAGCGGCGAGATGAGCAGCCGCCACAGCTTGATGAAGCCGAGCAGCAACCAGGTGATCGGCCGCACGCGCCTCACGGTGCCGTCCCCCGCGCGGGCGTTGAGGTGGAGAGTCGTCTCACGGTGGCCTGCCAGGCGCCGGCGAGGTCTGAGGCGAGAGTGTCGGACGAAGCGGATGCGGCTGCCGGGAGCGCCCGCACCACGACGTGCAGATCGCTCGACGACTCGACGAGAGGACGACTCAGGTGCCTCAGTCGGCGCTTGACGCGATTGCGGACCACGGCCCCGCCCACGGACTTGGACACAACAAAGCCCACCTGGGTCGAAGGAACTCCAGGAGGGCTGTGATGCGTGCGTGCATGCACGACAAGCGTGGGACGCGCGACCCGAACACCTTGGCGCACCGTGCGGCGGAAGTCGTCCGACGCCCGCAGGCGCGCGGCAACCGCCAACACCGGACGACTCAGGCGGACAGTTCGGCGCGGCCCTTGCGGCGGCGAGCGGCCAGGATGGCGCGGCCGGCACGAGTCCGCATCCGGGTGCGGAAGCCGTGGGTGCGGCTGCGGCGACGGTTGCTGGGCTGGAAGGTGCGCTTGCTCACGGGATTGCTCCGTAGGTGTGTCGTGGAACCTCGCCCGGACGGGCGCAGGGGGAAGAGGCCGCTGCTCGGCAGCGACTGGTCAACGATACGCAATCGGCTGGGCGCGGAGCAAACCGACCGGACCACCTCGAACCACCAGCAAAGAATTACACGCATGTAGTCCAGTCGACACGCCGTGGAAACGGGAAATGTTCGCGTCTCGCCTTGCAGCCGGGCAGTCCAGTCACTAGCGTTCACGGAACCAGCCCGTGTCTGCCATGGGCTCAACCCCCAGGTGCGACCGAGTGTGTACTCGCCAGCGCCTTCAAGGGTCACAACCACGGGTGTGACAGATCACCCCGCAGTTGTGGACAATGTCTGTGGACAACGTGTGGTGACCCCTCTGATCCGATGGGGTGACCGCGGGTCCCCAGTTGTTGTCCGCAGGCCGCGCACCCCCCGGGCGGTCGGTACGCAACGTGACAGCGGTCCGAACCGCGGAAGGAGTCACCCGTGTCAATGGAGGCGCGTTTCGGTCTGGACGACACGCCTCCGCAGGCACCGACTCTCGACAGTGCCTGGGCCGCCATCCTGGCCGGCTTCGACAAGGGTGGGCGGGCGTGGCTTCGCAGCGCGAAACCCCTGACCATTCACGATTCAACTGTCGTCATCGCCGTCCCCAGCGAGTTCCTGCGCGAGCGGCTCGAGTCGAACTACCGCTCCCAACTGGAGGAGAACCTCTCCGACCAGTTCCGGCGCGAGATGCGCATCGCCGTCACCATCGAACCCGACCTTGAGCTGAGCCTGGAGCCCGCCGAGGTCGACACCGGTGACGGTGACGTCGAGGTGACTCCCGGGATCGATGCGGAGCCTCGTCCACAGGCAACCGAGGCTGGGGACAGCCTTGTGGACAAGCAGGTGTTCGGGCCCTCGTCCTCGGGGGAGGAACTGCGGCTGAATCCCAAGTACACCTTCGAGACCTTCGTGATCGGGCCCTCGAACCGATTCGCCCACGCCGCCGCCGCCGCCGTGGCCGAGGCGCCGGGCAAGTCGTACAACCCGCTGATGATCTACGGCGAGTCAGGGCTGGGCAAGACGCACCTGCTGCATGCGATCGGGCACTACGTCAGCAAGTACTACCAACGCGTGCGGGTGAAGTACGTCAGCACCGAGGAGTTGACCAACGACTTCATCAACGCGATTGCCGAGAACCGCGGCTCACAGTTCCGCCGCACCTACCGCGACGTCGACGTGTTGCTGATCGACGACATCCAGTTCCTGCAATCGAAGATCCAGACGCAGGAGGAGTTCTTCCACACGTTCAACACCCTGCACAACGCGCAGAAGCAGATCGTGATGACCTCCGACCGTCCGCCGAAGCTGCTGGACGCCCTGGAGCCACGCCTGCGCAGCCGGTTCGAGTGGGGCCTGATCACCGACATCCAGCCCCCGGACCTGGAGACCCGCTACGCCATCCTCAAGAAGAAGGCGGCGGCAGAGGGTTTGATGGCACCCGGCGAGGTGCTCGAACTGATCGCATCCCGGGTCACTACCAACATCCGTGAACTCGAGGGTGCCCTGATCCGCGTCACCGCGTTCGCGAGCCTGAACCGGCAGAAGGTCGACCTGCCCTTGGCCGAGAAGGTCCTGTCTGACCTGATCCCCGAGGGAGGGGAGGGCCAGGTGACCCCGGATCTGATCATGTCGGAGTCCGCCGCGTACTTCGGTGTCAGCGTCGAGGAACTGATGGGCACCTCTCGCACCCAGGCGCTCGTGACCGCCCGCCAGATCGCCATGTACCTGTGCCGCGAGCTGACCGACCTGTCGTTGCCCAAGATCGGGGCTCAGTTCGGTGGCAAGGACCACACCACCGTGATGCATGCGGAGCGCAAGATCCGCGAACTCCTCTCGGAGCGTCGCGCCGTGTACAACCAGGTGACGGAGCTCACCAACCGCATCAAGTCCGCCGGGGCTCGCTGACTCCTGCCCTCGTCCCGCCCTTCCTGCCCTCGTCCCGCCCTTCCTGCCCTCGTCCCGCGCAGTTGCCCTGGGACTGGGGTGGGGCAGGTGCGCCCCATGCGGGCAACTGGTGCCGGACTGGGGCAACCGTGCTGCGTCGGGACGAGCTTGCCGAGAGATTCCAGTTGTCCACACCCTCGCGCACCCCAACTGTGGATGGCGGGGGACACGCGTCCCCATGCGGCCGCCCTCCACAGGTCAGGGCTCGTCGTCCCGTGCTCGTCCACAGGCCACCAACAGGACGAAACCCCGTCCGGTCACGCCGAACGGGGGTTGTCCACAGGTTCCACAGCAGAGAAGACGAAGACGACAACACATACATCTCCATCTGGAGTAAAGGTCAGTGGGCGGGTGGATGTGGGAAACCGCAGCGATGCACCGATCAGCCGACCGCAGCCAAGGCCAGGGGGAGCACCGCATCTGCTCCGGCCCGCCGCAGCAGTCGTCCGGCGATGGTGAGCGTCCAGCGCGAGTCGACCAGGTCGTCCACCAACAACACCGGACCATCGAGCGTCGCCAACTCCCGGGCCATCGCCTCAGGAACCGAGAACCGATCCCAGAGGTCCCGCACCCGGTAGGCGGAGTTGGTCGAGCCGCGCAACGCCTCGGCGTGCGGGGACAGCTCCAGCGGCCCGAGCAGTCGGAGCCGTCCGGCCTGGGCCACACCCTCCGCCAGCGACTGCACCAGACGCGGACGAGTCACGCTGGGGACCCAGACCACGGCGACGGGACGTTCGTCCCACTCCCATCCCGCCAGCACCCGGATGACCCCCTTGGCGAGTTCGGGCGGAACCTGGGCGTCCAGGGGTCGTCCGTCGGCGTCGGTCGCGAAGACCTCACGCAATCGAGCGCCCCAGCCGAGGTCGGACAGCCGGGCCACCACTCGTCCCGGTGCAACCTGGTCATCGGGGGAGAGCTTGCCCTTGACCGGCTTGCCCCCCTCCCTCACGCCCAGGCTGTCCAAGCCCGTCGGCCACAGGGCTCGGGGCGCCAGTTCGACCCCGACCCGGTCCAAGGAGTCCTGCGCCCGCTCGAGGGTCGGAACGGTGATTTCCGTGGGGTACCAGGGACCGGCGCACAGATCGCATCGTCCACACGGTTGGGTGTGGGGGTCATCCAGTTGGCCGGTGATGAACGCCATCCGACAACCAGGTTCCACGTCGGGACGAAGATCCTCGTAGGCCAGCATCGCGTCCTGCTCGGCGACCCTCGCTGCCGCGATCCGGTCGTAGCGTTCGGCGTCATAGGTCCACGGGTGACCCGTCGTCGTCCACCCACCCGTGACGTTCTCGACGGCCCCGTCGACAGCCAGCACCTTGAGCAACAGTTCGAGGGGACCGCGTTTGAGGTCGACCCTTGCCTCGAGGGCAGCGACCGACAGCGGACGACCGGCGTCGGCGAGGGCCCCGACCACCGCGTCGGCCTTGGCCTGGGTGGGCATGGCGTTGGTGGCGAACCAGTGCCAGATCTCGCGATCCTCCACACCGGGTAGGAGCAGCACGTCGGCGCTCTCGGTGGCGCGGCCGGCTCGTCCGACCTGCTGGTAGTAGGCGACCGGCGAACTCGGGGCTCCGAGGTGGACGACGAAACCGAGGTCAGGCTTGTCGAAACCCATCCCGAGTGCCGACGTGGCCACGAGCGCCTTCACCTCGTTGGCCTTGAGCGCCGCTTCGGCGGCCTCCCGTTCGGCCCCGTCGGTGCGGCCGGTGTAGGCGAGTACCCGGTGACCGCGTTCAGCCAGGAACTGCGCGGTCTCCTCTGCGGCAGCGACAGTGAGGCAGTACACGATCCCGCTACCGGGCAGTGCCTCGAGGTGCTCGGCCAGCCACGCCAGGCGTCGAGCCGGCAGACCCACATCGAGCACCCCGAGCCGCAGTGACTGGCGAGCCAGGGCGCCGCGCAGGGTGAAGACCTCGTGCCCACCCGCCGCCATCTGCTCGGCCACGTCGGCCACGACCCGTTCGTTGGCGGTCGCGGTCGTGGCCAGGATGGGAACCTCGGAGGGGAGCGCCGCGATCAGGTCTCGGATGCGCCGGTAGTCGGGACGGAAATCGTGTCCCCAGTCGCTGATGCAGTGGGCCTCGTCGATGACGAGCAGTCCGCAGCCGGCCACCAGACGGGGGAGTTGCTCGTCCCGGAAACGTGGGTTGACCAGCCGCTCGGGGGAGACGAAGAGCACGTCGACCTCGTCGGCGTCGAGCGCCCGCTCGACCTGGGACCACTCGGTGGTGTTGGCCGAGTTGATCATCGCCGCCCGCACACCTGCGCGCTCGGCCGCTGCCACCTGGTCGCGCATGAGGGCCAACAGGGGCGACACGATCAGCGCCGGGCCGGCACCTGCCCGCCTCTGCAGCAGGGCCGAGATGAAGTACACCGCCGACTTCCCCCAGCCGGTGCGCTGCACCACCAGGGCCCTGCGGTGGTCGGCAACCAATGCCTCGATCGCCTCGAACTGCCCGGGGTGGAAGTGGGCATCCGCGCGGCCGGTGAGTGCAGCGAGCGCCGCTCGGGCCTCGTCGGCGAGACCCTGCCTCCCGCGCTGGGCGACCCGCGGTGATGGTGTCGCCCTGTTCGTCGAACGGGAGCGTCCCGGTGCGGGTACGGCCAGTTGCCAGTCCTCCGGCGGCGTGGTGTCGCCGAATTCGTCCGGTGGGGCGTCGAAGGGTTCGTCCGGTGGCGTCGGGAAGTCCAGGGGCTGGTCGTTCCCGTTCGTCGGAGTCATGGCCCCACTCTGACAGCCGACCCTGACATTTCCGGGCGAGCCTTCGGTCCGACCTGCCCGAGCACGTGCCGGAGCCTCCGTCTGCCACCAGAGCTCGACCCTCAGGTACCACTGGAGCGGCGAGTCGTGCCCGACCCACCCGGCTCGATATGCTCGGACGGCGCCTCTGGGCGCTCTCCTCCGTGGCACGGCTCTCCACAGCAGCAGGCCACTTCCACCGCTAAGGGGTTGCAGTGAAGATTCGACTGGATCGCGATGTCATGGCCGAGGCCGTCGCGTGGGCTGCGCGCAGCCTGCCGTCTCGTCCGTCCGCCCCGATTCTCGCCGGCCTGCTGATCAAGGCCGAGTCGTCCGGTGTGACCATGTCGAGCTTCGACACCGAGACCTCGGCGCAGATCCAGGTGAAGGCCAACGTCGTCGAGGAGGGTGAGGCGCTCGTCTCGGGCAAGTTGCTCGCCGACATCGCCCGCTCGCTGCCCAACAAGCCGGTCGAGCTGACCGCCGAGGGTTCCCGGATGGAACTCGTGTGCGGGTCTGCTCGGTTCACCCTGCAGACGCTGCCCGTGGCCGACTACCCCAATCTTCCCGAGATGCCCGCCGCCACCGGGAACGTCGAGTCGGACGTCTTCAGTCAGGCCGTCGGCCAGGTGGTCGTCGCTGCCGGCCGCGACGAACTGCTGCCCGTCTTCACGGGGGTGCGCGTCGAGATCGAGGGCGAGACCCTGTCGCTGCTCGCCACCGACCGCTACCGGATGGCGCTCAAGGAGCTGCCGTGGAGCCCGGTGGGGTCGACCGCCGACGGCGCCGCGCTGGTTCCTGCGAAGGTGCTGGCCGAGACCTCCAAGTCGATGACCTCCGGCGAGTCGGTGACCCTGTCCCTTGCGAACTCCGGAGTCGGCGACGGCATGATCGGGTTCGAGGGCGACGGAGCAGGCGGCACCCGCCAGATCACCACCCGCCTGCTGAACGGCGAGTTCCCCAAGGTGCGCCACCTGATGAACGTCAACGCTGCGGTGAGCGTGCGTGCGACCACCGCCGACGTGATCGCCTCGGTCAAGCGCGTCGCCCTGGTGGCGGAGCGGAACACCCCGCTGCGGATGATCATCGGCGACGGTCAGATCGCGCTGGATGCGGCCACTGGTGACCAGGCCCAAGCCACTGAGGCCATCGAGGCCGTCGTCGAGAACCATGCCGGCGGCGAGATGATGGCCGCGGTCGGGTTCAACCCGCAGTACCTGGCCGATGCCCTGGGCGCGCTCGACACCCCCTACGTGTACTTCGCCTTCACCGCCCCGGCGAAGCCCTGCCTCATCCAGGGCCTGGAGCAGTTGGACGGTGACCCCTTGGGCGACTACCGCCACGTCATCATGTTGATGCGCCTGCCCAACTGATCCTCGGCGTCCCCCGGTCAGGAACGATGCCCAGCGGGGCACCGACGCAACTCCGGTCGCCGTCCGGACCGTGTGGAACACTGAACAGGGCAGTGCAGCCCAGGGGCGCCAGCGCTCCTGAGTGCTCGACTCGTGACGACTGGAGGTCGTGGACATGCAACTCGGACTGATTGGCCTGGGCAAGATGGGCGGCAACATGCGCGACCGCCTGCGCGAGAAGGGTCACACGGTGGTCGGGTACGACCGCAACCAGGACCTGTCCGACTCCAAGGACCTCGCCGACCTGGTCGGTCAACTGACCGAGTCGCCCAAGGTGATCTGGGTGATGGTGCCCGAGCAGGTGGTGAAGTCGGTCGTCACCGAGCTGAAGCCGCTGCTGGGTGAGGGTGACATCGTCATCGACGGCGGCAACTCCAAGTGGCTCAACGACAAGGTGCACGGCGCCGACCTGGCCGAGTCCGGCATCCATTACCTCGACGTCGGTGTCTCCGGAGGTGTGTGGGGCAAGCAGAACGGCTACGCCCTGATGGTCGGCGGCGAGAAGGCCGATGTCGACCACGTGATGCCCATCTTCGAGGCCCTCAAGCCCGACGGGGAGTACGGCTTCGTCCATGCCGGAACGCTGGGTGCCGGCCACTTCACGAAGATGGTGCACAACGGCATCGAGTACGCCATCATGCAGGCCTACGCCGAGGGCTGGGAGGTGCTCCGCAAGGCCGAGGAGGTCACCGACGTCAACGCTGCCTTCGAGTCGTGGAAGGAGGGCACCGTCATCCGTTCGTGGCTGCTCGACCTGATGGTCAACGCGCTCAAGGCCGACCCCAACCTCGACGACATCGCCGGTGTCGCCCACGACTCGGGCGAGGGACGCTGGACCGTGCAGGCCGCCATCGACCTGGGGGTTCCCACGCCCGCCATCTCGGCCGCCCTCTACGCCCGTTTCGTCTCCCAGCAGGACGACTCGCCAGCCATGAAGGCTGTGGCCGCCATGCGCAACCAGTTCGGTGGCCACGCCGTCGAGCAGGGACGACCCACCCAGACCAAGCCGACCCCGCCGACCCAGTGAACGACCCGGTGGACGATCCGGCACTTGGGCCGTCCCCCGCACCCGTCGTGGAGATCACGCGGTCGGCACAGTAGAGACCCGGGAGGGGAGATGTACGTCGAGCACCTCTCCCTCGCCGACTTCCGCAGCTACACCTCCGCCGAGGTCCCGCTCGCTCCCGGTGTGACCGTCTTCGTCGGCGCGAACGGCCAGGGCAAGACCAATCTGGTCGAGGCCGTGGAGTACCTGAGCAGGCTGGGGTCGCACCGGGTTTCGTCCGACGCCCCGCTGGTCAGGCTGGATGCCGAACAGGCCATCGTCCGGGGGCGCGTGAAGGCCGGTCCTGCCGACGGACGCAGCCTGCTGCTCGAGGTCGAGATCAACCCCGGACGAGCCAACCGCGCCCGCATCAACAAGGCCCCCCTGGCCCGCACCCGGGAGTTGTTGGGGGTGCTGCGGACCGTCGTCTTCTCACCCGAGGACCTGGCGATCGTCAAGGGGGACCCCAGTGATCGTCGGGCCTTCATCGATGCGGTGGTGACCACTCGTTGGCCGCGGATGGCGGGTGTACGGGCCGACTACGACCGGGTCGTGAAACAGCGCAACAGCCTGCTGAAGGCGATGTCGGGCAGGTCGTTGCACCAGGCGGACGCCGAGGCGGTGGCGACCCTTGAGATCTGGGACGACCAGGTCGCCACCATCGGTGCTGAGTTGCTGCTGGCCAGGCTCGACACCCTGGCCGAACTGATGCCCATCGCGACCGAGGCCTACGCCGACATCGCGCCCCAGAACAACGTGGTCACGGCCGACTACAAGACCGCGCTCGACCTCAGCCGCCCCGAGGGGGTCGACGTGCTCACCCGGGACAACCTGGCCGACCGCCTGCGGCAGGCGATGGCCGAACGGCGCCGTGACGAGATCGCCCGCGGGGTCTCGTTGGTCGGACCGCACCGCGACGACGTCGTGTTCAACATCGGACGGCTGCCCGCCAAGGGGTACGCCAGCCACGGTGAGTCCTGGTCGCTGGCGCTGGCCCTTCGCCTGGGGACGTTCGGACTGCTGCAGGCCGATGGCATCGAACCCGTGCTGGTGCTCGATGACGTCTTCGCCGAACTGGATGCCACCCGCCGTGAGCGGTTGGCCGAGTCGGTGTTGCGCGCCGAACAGGTGCTGGTCACAGCTGCGGTCGGCGCCGACGTCCCGGAGGCCCTGGCCGGACGACGGTTCCGCGTCCGACACGGACTGGTAGAACCCGAGGACGAGTCATGACCGACCTGCCCGATCCCGGCCTCGAACCGGACCTCGATCCCGACGTGGTGGCCGAACGCCGGGCCGAACAGGCAGCCGAGGACGAACAGGCGTGGCGTGAGCACGACGAGCTCGGAACCGACCTGGCCAGCCAGATCGCCCATCGGGTCGCCGCCGGGGGAGCGGTGAACCTGCCTCCCAGCCGCGGCATCCGCAAACGCCGCCGACGCGCCGACCCCGTCAACCTGCGCTCCGGCTCCCACCCGGACGACCGCGACCCCCAGGAGGTGGGAGCCCTGCTGGGCCACCTGGTGAAGCAGCGTGGGTGGGGCAAACAACTGAGCGTCCGCACGCTGCTGACCAGCTGGCCGGCCCTGGTGGGCGAGGTCAACGCGGCCCACTCCGCCCCCGAGGGCTATGACGCGGGGGTGCTCACGGTGCGGGCGGAGTCGTCCACCTGGGCCACGTCCCTGCGTTCGATCGCCCCCCAACTGGTGGCCGAACTGAACCGACGACTCGGCGACGGGACCGTCGTCCGCATCACCGTCGTCGGCCCGACCGCGCCCAGCTGGAAGCACGGGCCCCGAGCCGTGCGCGACGGACGAGGGCCTCGCGACACCTACGGCTGAGCCGCCGGGGGAGTGCGGGGGACTGGATCGTGGGCGAAGGGGTGGCACGCGCGCTGGCTACGATGCCCGCATGAAGGACGTCGCCGCGTGGGGGAACCATGTCAGCGCGATGGTCTTCGGTGCCCTGCGGGTCTGGTGGACCCTGCTGCCCCAACTGTTGGCCGTCAACGCCCTGGGCTATCTCGGCCTCGAGGCGGCGCTGGTGGTGGCACCGTCCATCTCGAGCCAGCACGCCTGGTTGGCGGTGGTCGTGCTCGCGTTCGGTCTGGTGCTGCAGTTGTCGGCGGTGATCGTCTCGTTGCGGCTGATCGGTCGGGCCCTGAACGTCAGCGCCCTGCTGCCGGACGACGCGGTCACCGACGACAGGGACACGTCTGCGGCGCACCTGCTGGCCATCACCCTGCTGCCCTTCCTCGGCATCTACTCGGTCTTCGGACGAGTGCAGGACGTCGTCAACTCGCTGATCGCCAATGAGGTGGTGATCCGAGGACTGGGCGAGCGCTCCGTGATGTCGACCCTCAGCCCGCGCACGGCCCACCAGTTGATGGTGGTCTCGATCGTGGTCGTGGTCGCCTACGTGGTACGCCGCGGAGTCGACCTGCTGCACGAGAAGACGGACTTCCGCCCCCTGGGGCTGCTCGCGGCGATGATCGAGGCCTTCTTCATGCTGGTCTTCCTGCT
Source organism: Aestuariimicrobium kwangyangense DSM 21549 (assembly GCF_000421525.1). Taxonomy (GTDB): domain Bacteria; phylum Actinomycetota; class Actinomycetes; order Propionibacteriales; family Propionibacteriaceae; genus Aestuariimicrobium; species Aestuariimicrobium kwangyangense. The sequence goes on from NZ_ATXE01000001.1 coordinate 246,698, forward strand.
GTCGGGCACGAGCCTGCTGCTGCGGCTGTGGTCGTGGTTGGGCGACCGGGTCTTCGCCGCGTGGTGGCGCACGGTGGCCGAGGGGTGGCGCACCTCCGCAGCCGAGGTCTCGCACCTGCTGCCCAGGGTTGTCTCGTGGCTGTGGCACCAACTGGTCGACCTGCTGTGGCCGCTGTTCAAGTCGGGGCTGGCCGAGCCGCTGCTGTGGCTGGCCGTGGCAGCCCTGGTCTACGGCAGTCACGTGCTCAGCCTCGCTGAGGTGTGGCGCCAAGGCGAGCCCCTGAGTGCCCATCTCGACCGGGAACACCGCATCGACCTGCGCCGACGCGCCAAGCGGGAACACGTGCAGGGATCCAACCTGGCCCGCCGCACGTGGCTCGAGGTGCAGGAGGCGTTCTTCGGCGACGTCGACGACAAGTACCTGCCCACCTTCCAGTCACTGCGGCTGGTGCTCGGCACCGGCCTGCCCTTCCTGGGGGCCTACGTGCTCTGCTATGCCCTGTTCAACTCCGTGGAGGAATCGCTGCTCCGGCTGGTGCTGGGCTGGATCGGCACCCGCGACAGCGTGTTCTGGGTGGCCTGGCTGAGCCTGATCAACCTGTTCACCAGTGTGGTGGGCGACTCGCTCAAGTACGCGCTGCTGGGCGTTGCCTTCGTCCGCACGCTGCAGGCCTTCCGGACCCGCGCCGATCCCAGCGCCCTCTCGGGTGACCCCGAGGTGGGGGTCCCGGTCGAGCAGGAGCAGCGGCCGGTTGCTGCGGGCTCGGTGGGTGCGCCGGCTGCCGTCGGGGGCCGATCATGAGGACCGGACGACGTGTCTCCCTGCTGGGGCTGGTCGTGGTGTTGGCGGCACTCCTGGCCGCTGGCTGGATCACCCAGTGGACGAAGCAGGACCCGCCGGTGGAGCAGCTCACGGCTCGTCCCGACCAGGAGGTGGTGATCAACGCCGACGGTCAGTCGGTGCGTTTCATGGAACTCACCGTCGGCCAGCTCTACAGCGACGGACGACGGGCCCAGGCCACCGGGGCCCGCTACCTGCTCGTGACCGTGCGGCTGACCACGCCCAGGCAGCGCTCGATGATCTCGTTCGACTGTGAGGCCCAGCAGGGCGGCGACAAGTACCGGCCGATCGGGCTCGGCCGCACCAACTTCCCCGAACCGGGGCAGCGCACCTCGTCGGCGATTGCCTTCGAGTTCGACCCCGATCGTGCCGCCGAGCTGCGCATCGTCTGCAAGGAGAGCACCACGATCATCTTCCGCGACAGCACCGTCACCTTCGACCCCGGCCTGGGACGGGAGTCCGGACGAGCGCTGCTGCGGGCCTCGTCCGGGCGAGTCGTCGAAGAGGTCGACGCCACCACGGAGCCGATCCGCCCATGAGCCATTTCCCGCCCCCGGACCAGTTCCCGCCCCCCGAGCAGGTCTCGTCGTGGGCGCCGCCGGCCCCACTCCCCGCGGTGCGCCGGTTCCGGGACTGGTGCTTCGCCGTTGCCGTGCTGACCGTGGCTGCCGTGCTGTGCACCGGCTGGGCGGTCTGGGTCGAGACCCGCACGGGCACCTATCCGGTCGGCGTGCAGCAGGGCGGCACCTTCACCGACCAGACCACAGGCATGGAGTTGTCGGTGCTGTCCTGGCGGGTCAGCCGATGGCTGCCGGACGGCGACAAGGTGCAGGTGGCACCGCAGGGCATGGTCTACCTGACGGTCGTGGCCCGGTGGCGTTCGGTGGGGGGCGAGGGTGGCTGTTCACTCGATGTGGTCGGTCGAGGGCAGGAGACCTGGGACGAGACCGAGTACGTCGACGACCTTCCCTACTCGTGCACCAGCGAGGAACGGGCGCTCGGTTCGGGTGTCGTCTACCAGAACTTCGTGCTGCCCGAGGCGAAGCTGGGTGAGGTGCGCGGAGTGCGGGCGCCGCAGTCGATGCGCGGGAACCAGGGTCCGCTGCTTCGTCCCCCCGCCTGAGATTCCTCCGGCTGAGATTCCCCCGCCTGGCAGTCCACCGAACTGAGAGTCCCCGGCCTGTAAGTCCCCTACAGCGGCGCTTGCTGCAGTCGTCCGATCCGAAGCCGTGCGCTGGCGCAGGATCTGGCTCGCCACGGGCCACAATCGGCGTGGAGGAACGGTTCTGGATCGCGAGGGTCCCGCGACGACAGCCGTCGACCACGCGCGAGGTGGCCCGGACGGGTCAGGGGTCGGTCGTCTTCGGGTCGCGGACGACAGCGGGCACGCGCATGACGGTGGTGCGGGTGCCGAGCTTCCATCCGGACCCTCCCTGCTGGCTGAGGTCCTCGGCGCGGTAGCGCAGGTCGGCGACCAGCAGCACCACCTCCGACTCCACCGGTGTGCCGGGGTCGTCGAACTCGAAGCTCAGGAAGCACGGGACCGGCGGTGCTCCCGGGGTCAGCGAGGAGTACTGCGTGGACGAACCCAACTGCCTGGCCTCGCCGAAGTAGACCAGCGTCTGGGTACTGACCTGTCGGGTGTTGGGGCGTGCGGCGAGGATCGCGTCGTCCAGTTCGTGGCCGGCGGTCTCGGGAGCGTTGACGACGGGGGAGTGGTGGCACGACCCCGAGATGGCCAGCTTCCACACCTTGCCGTACCTGTCGTTGCTCCACTCGGCGAAGCGTGGCGTGATGGCGACGGTGCCGGTGGTGATGGTGCTGCCGAAGGCCACGCGGGTCTGGGTGTCGCGTGCCTCGTCGAACCCGTGCAGCGACCACACGAGCGCCACGACGATCGTCAGGGCCAGCACCGGGGCGACCACCTTCACCCACCTGGGTGCCAGGCTCCACGATCGTGGAGGTCGCCAGTCGGGGTCGAGGTCGTCCGGATCGGCCCAGATGCTGCCGTCGACCACGGGGGACGAGGCGCCCGCTGCCGCCCGCGACCACTCGTCCTCGTCCATGCGCGGCAGTCTAGGTCGCGACCGTGCCATCGACCCCCTGCACGGGCCTCTGGCTTCGATGTTCGGGCGTGTGAGTGGGGTAGAATGGACGAGTTGTGCGATGCGCCGTCAGGCACTCCCTGAGCGGCGCTCGCTGTGCCAAGCAGAGGAGCACGTGCGCGTGAGCCAGAACCATCAGTTCGATGCCAACATCGATGAGGCCGCACTCAAGGCCCAGCTCGACACTGACGAGCAGCCCATCGAACTCGACGACACCGAACGGATGGAGGGGCTCATCGAGCACGGTGACACCTCGGTCGCCGCGGGCTCCTACGACGCCTCGTCCATCCAGGTGCTGGAGGGTCTCGAGGCGGTGCGCAAGCGTCCGGGCATGTACATCGGATCCACCGGTGAGCGCGGTCTGCACCACCTGGTCAGCGAGATCGTCGACAACGCCGTCGATGAGTTCATGGCCGGCTACGGGGACCGGATTCGGGTCGAACTGCTCGACGGCGGAGGTATCCGGGTCGTCGACAACGGGCGCGGTATCCCGGTCGACGTGCACCCCATCGAGGGCATCCCCACCGTCACCCTCGTCCTCACCAAGCTCCATGCCGGTGGCAAGTTCGGTTCCGGCGGCTACAAGGTCTCCGGCGGTCTGCACGGCGTCGGTTCGTCCGTCGTGAACGCGCTCTCGTCGACGCTGACCGTCGAGGTCGAGCGTGACGGGTCCCGCTACGCCCAGACCTTCCACCTGGGTGTGCCCGAGGCGCCGCTGGAGAAGGTGGGCACCTCGGACGCGACCGGCACCACGGTCACGTTCTACGCGAGCGATGAGATCTTCGAGACCACCCAGTACTCCTACGAGACGCTGGCCACCAGGTTCCGCGAGATGGCCTTCCTGAACAAGGGGCTGGCCATCGAGATCATCGACCTGCGCGAGGGCCACGTCGACGACCAGGGCGCCCCGATCCGCGAGGAGTTCCTCTACCTCAACGGGCTGATCGACTACGTCACCTACCTGACCGGCAAGAAGGACGTCGTGCACCCGTCGGTGATCGCCGTCGAGGCGCACAAGCCCGAGGCGGGCATGGGCGTCGAAGTGGCACTGCAGTGGAACACCTCGTTCCAGAACTCGGTGCACACCTTCGCCAACGCCATCAACACTCACGAGGGCGGTACCCACGAAGAGGGCTTCCGCGCCGCGCTGACCAACACGGTCAACAAGTGGGGCGAGGCCTGGGGAATGATCAAGAAGCGCGAGGACCGCGTCTCGGGTGACGACGTGCGCGAGGGCCTGACCGCCATCGTGTCGATCAAGCTGTCCGAGCCCCAGTTCGAGGGCCAGACCAAGACCAAGCTGGGCAACACCGAGGCCCGGTCCTTCGTCCAGCGTGTCGTGAACGACCGTCTGGGCGACTGGTTCGAGCGCAACCCGGCCGAGGGACGAGAGATCGTCCGCAAGTCGCAGGCCGCGGCGCTGGCCCGCATCGCCGCCCGCAAGGCCCGCGACATGGCCCGCAACCGCAAGGGGCTGCTCGGTGGTGGGGGACTGCCCGGCAAGTTGGCCGACTGCTCCTCGACCAATCCGGCCGAGTGTGAGGTCTTCATCGTCGAGGGTGACTCCGCCGGCGGTTCCGCCAAGGGTGGACGCGACCCGCGCACCCAGGCGATCCTGCCGATCCGCGGGAAGATCCTGAACGTCGAGAAGGCTCGACTCGACCGCATCCTGCAGAACAAGGAGGTCGAGGCGATCATCAACGCCCTCGGCACCGGTGTGCAGGAGGACTTCGACCTGGCCAAGCTCCGCTACCACAAGATCGTGCTGATGGCCGATGCGGACGTCGACGGGTCGCACATCCGCACCCTGCTGCTGACGCTGCTGTTCCGGTTCATGAGCCCGCTGATCGATGCCGGCCACGTCTACCTGGCCCAGCCGCCGCTGTTCCGGTTGCGCTGGACGAACTCGCCCCACGAGTTGGCCTACACCGACCACGAACGTGACGTGCTGCGCGAGGCGGGCATCGCCGCCGGCAAGAAGTTGCCGACCGTGAACCCGATCCAGCGCTACAAGGGTCTGGGTGAGATGGACGCCTCCGACCTGTGGGAGACCACCATGGATCCCGACGGTCGCATCCTGCTTCAGGTGACCCTCGAGGACGCTGCCCGCGCCTCGGAGATGTTCGCGATCCTGATGGGTGAGGACGTCGAGTCGCGGCGCGCGTTCATCCAGCGAAACGCTCGCGACGTGCGCTTCCTCGACATCTGAGGCCTGTTCAGCAGCCGCCAACGCGGCCGGCTGTGCTTTGCGAGCTGACAACCCCGGACGCCATCGTCCGGGGTTGTCCGTCTCGTTGTCGAATGTTGCCCGAACCGGTCACATGGACGACGAATTCGGCCGAAGATGGGGGTGCGTCCAACGAGGGGCGCACACCTGAAAGGTCTTCGATGGACTACCTGGCAGACATCAAGAAGTACTCCGCGCAGGCGAACGAGGCAGTGGTGGCGAAGATGGCGCGCACCTACGCCCTGGCGCTGCAGAAGCAGGACTCCCGCACGGTGTCGTTCTCCGACCCGGCCGAGCTCGAGCGGGTGCGCACCAACTACGTCAAGAAGAAGTTGGGAGTCGCCGACTCGGACGAGTCCATCGATGCCGCCATCAAGAAGGTCGGGGCGGGCATCCATGGCCAGAAGAACCGGCTGACGGTGTACTACCTGCTGGCCGAGCACTACGGGAAGCTGTCGGTCTTCGGGGGCTGAGGCTCGTCCGGGGCTGCCCGCGTTCGTCCCAGTTGCCCTCATCAGGCGCACCTGCCCTACCCCTGAACGGGGGCAACGGCGCCGAACGAGGGCAGCTGGTCGCTTGCGGGGGGCAACCGGACGACGGTGGCCGCCAGCACCGCGCCGGACGTGGGCAGCTGGCCCGGTATGGGAGCAACGCCATGAGTGGCCAGCCGGCACAGGCGGCACCCACGGCCAGCGCTGACCATCGTCCGACCACACCCCCTACTACGCGCGGGCGCGCGCGGAACAAGGTGTCGTCACGGGGGGTGCGGTAGGCTGGACGAGATCAGCGCGCCCGGGCCTTTCGCCATTGGTGGGCGCGCATTCGTCCAACACGTGAGGACCTCCCACCCACATGACTGACACTCCCGACGAGCCCACCCCCGGCACCGACGACATCCGCGACGAGGCGTCAGGCACCGCACCGGGGCAGGCAGCCGAGACGCAGTCCTTGGTCGATGACATCGAGGCCCCCAACCACGGCCGCATCGAGCCGATCGACCTGCGCGACGAGATCCAGAAGAGCTACCTCGACTACGCGATGAGCGTGATCGTGGGACGAGCGCTGCCCGACGTCCGCGACGGTCTCAAGCCCGTGCACCGCCGCGTGCTCTACGCGATGTACGACGGCGGCTACCGTCCCGACCGCGGGTGGAACAAGTGCTCCCGCGTCGTCGGTGAGGTGATGGGTCTCTACCACCCCCACGGTGACTCGGCGATCTACGACACCTTGGTGCGCCTGGCGCAGCCGTGGGTGATGCGCGCGCCGCTGGTCTCGGGGCAGGGCAACTTCGGTTCGCCCGGCAACGACAAGGCCGCCGCCATGCGGTACACCGAGTGCAAGATGGCTCCGCTCGCCATGGAGATGGTGCGCGACATCGACCAGCAGACGGTCGACTTCAAGCCCAACTACGACAACCGCGAGCAGGAACCCACCGTGCTCCCGGCACGGTTCCCCAACCTGCTGGTCAACGGGTCGACGGGCATCGCGGTCGGCATGGCCACGAACATCCCCACCCACAACCTGCGTGAGGTGTCCGAGGCCGTGCTCTGGTCGCTGGCCCACCCCGAGGCCAGCGAGGAGGAACTGCTCGAGGCCGCCATGGCCCGCATCCAGGGCCCCGACTTCCCCCAGGGCGCCCTGATCGTCGGCCGCAAGGGCATCGAGGACGCCTACCGCACCGGCCGGGGCCTGGTCACCATGCGCGCGGTGATCAAGGTCGAGGAGGACAAGAACGGACGACAGCTCCTGGTCGTCACCGAGCTGCCCTACATGTGCAACCCCGACAACCTGGCGCTGAAGATCGCCGAGCTGGTCAACGCCGGCAAGCTGTCGGGCATCGCCAACCTGGTGGACGAGACCTCCGCTCGCACCGGCCAGCGGCTCGTGATCGTGCTCAAGCGGGACGCCCAGCCCCGCGTGGTGATGAACAACCTGTTCAAGCACACCCAGCTGCAGGACACCTTCGGCTGCAACATGCTGGCCCTGGTCGACGACGTGCCCCGCACGCTGCGGCTCGACCAGTTCATCAGCCACTGGGTGACCCACCAGCTCGAGGTCATCCGCCGCCGCACCGCCTTCCAGCTGCAGGAGGCCGAGGCTCGCGCCCACATCCAGCGCGGTCTGGTGAAGGCGCTCGACAAGCTGGACGACGTCATCGCCCTGATCCGGGCGTCCCGCACCACCGAGGCCGCCCGTGAGGGCCTGAAGGACCTGCTCGACATCGACGATGACCAGGCCAACGCCATCCTCGAGATGCAGCTGCGCCGCCTGGCCGCCCTGGAGCGGGAGCGCATCGTCTCCCGCCTGGCCGAGCTCGAGGCCCAGATCGCCGACCTGGCCGACATCCTCGCCCGCGAGGAGCGCCAGCGCGAGATCATCTCGACCGAGCTGACCGAGATCGTCGACAAGTACGGCGACGAGCGCCGCACCCAGATCGTCGCGGCCGACGGCGACTTCTCCGACGAGGACTTCATCCCCGACGAGGACGTGGTCATCACCCTCACCCGCGGCGGCTACATCAAGCGCACCAACACCGACCAGTACCGCGTGCAGCGTCGCGGTGGCAAGGGAGTCCGCGGAGCGAAGCTGCGCGCCGAGGACGAGGTCGACGCCGTCTTCACCACCACCAACCACCACTGGATCCTGTTCTTCACCACCATGGGTCGGGTCTACCGGATCAAGGCGTGGCAGGTGCCCGAGGGTGGCCGTGACGCCAAGGGCGGACACGTCGCAGGACTGCTGAGCTTCCTGCCCGACGAGCGGATCGCCCAGGGCATCCAGATCCGCACCTACGACGACGCCCAGTACCTGCTGCTGGCCACCCGGAAGGGTCTGGTCAAGAAGACCGAACTGGCCGCGTACGACACCCCGCGCCAGGCCGGCGTCATCGCCATCAACTTCCGCGACGAGGACGACGAACTGATCGGTGCCGACATCGTCGGCCCTGAGGACGACGTGCTGCTCATCTCGAAGAAGGGCCAGGCGATCCGTTTCTCGGCGGCGGACGACCAGGTTCGTCCGATGGGGCGTGCGACCTCCGGCGTGACCGGCATGAAGTTCCGCTCCGACGACGAGTTGTTGTCGATGGCGGTGATCCGCTCCGACGCCGACGAGGACTCGCTGTTCGTCTTCACGGTCACCGACGGTGGCTTCGCCAAGCGGACCGCTGTCTCGGAGTATCGCCGCCAAGGTCGCGGCGGCCTGGGCATCAAGGCCATGCGCCTCAACGAGGACCGCGGGTCGCTGGTCGGTGGCCTGGTGCTGGGTGAGACCGACGAGGTGATCGCCATCAAGCAGTCCGGGCAGATCACCCGGTCGTCGGTCAGCGAGGTCGCGGCGAAGGGCCGCGACACCATGGGCGTGAAGTTCGTCGGTGTGCGGGGCGAGGATTCCGTCATCGCGATCGCGCTCAACCCGGAGGCACGCGCCAACCAGGCGTTGGGTGTCACCGAGGTCGACGATTCGGACGAGGGTCTGACCGAGGATGGCGGAGAGTCGGAGTCCACGGAGGCTGTGGACGACGATGCTGCCGGTAGCGTGGGCACGACGGAGACCGCTGACCCGGAGCCCGAGGGCGCCGACCAGGAGGATGAGCAGTGAGCGACAACACCCGCCCCGGCGGCCAGCCGCCCTCCTTCGGTCAACCCCCGGCCCAGCCCGCCCGACGGGGCGGCGCCAGCGTCCCGGGGACGAACGCGGACGGCCGGCCCGGCTTCTCGGCCCCCGTCCAGGGGAGCACCGTGACCCCGGGTGGCCGAGCATCGGCGGACCCGGGTGAGCCCAGCTTCGGCGAACGGGCTGCTGACCGGGCCAAGGATGTGTTCGGCTCGGCCCGTGGTGCCATGTCGAGCGCCGCCACCTCGGTGTCATCGGCCGCCTCGACCGCGGTGTCGTCAGTCGCCTCGACCGTCAGTGGTGACACCGACCGGGCCAAGGACGCGGTGCCAGGTGCACCGGCGGTCGCGGCCCGTGCTGGGTCGTCGCGGCGGACCCGCAAGGCGCGCCTTCGGTTGTCGCGGATCGATCCGTGGTCGGTGATGAAGACCGCGTTCCTGTTCGGGATCGCCGGCGGCATCATCTTCTTCATCAGCATCTGGGTGCTGTGGGGCGTCATCGTGGCCTCAGGGGTGTTCGAGAGCGTCAACCGAGCGGTGAACGACCTGCTCAACACTCCTGGTGCTGCCGACCGCTTCCACCTCGAGGACTACCTGAACGGCAACCGGGTGCTCGGCTTCGCGGCCATGATCGGTGCGGCCGACGTGGTGATCTTCACGGCTCTGGCCACGCTGTTCTCGTTCCTGTACAACCTTGCCGCCACCGTGATGGGTGGCCTCGAGGTCACCCTCGCCGAGGACTGACGGGCTGCTCCCGACGTCGGTTGAGTTGGGCGAGGGACGAGCCCAGGGCGAAACCCCTCCGACGTGCTCCTGGATTTGGGCCGACGCCGACGGATCCGCTAGAGTTTCCACTTGCGTGACCGCCTTGGCGGTGACGGGCCTATAGCTCAGTCGGTTAGAGCGCTGCCCTGATAAGGCAGAGGTCACTGGTTCAAGTCCAGTTAGGCCCACCCTTTGCAACCCGCCCCTGACAAGGGGCGTTGTTGTTTCTGGGGGCGACGGGGTCTCCTAGGGGTCTTAGGTCTCGGTTCTCTCGCTGGAGACCGGAGTCACCATGCCCACTACCCTTCACCTCACCCTCGAGCGGCTGTTGGCCGTCGAGGTTCTTCCTACCCTTGACGGGGTCGACGTCGACCACGACCGGCTCGTGACCGCGCTCGCAGAGGTGGAGCCAGACGAGGTCGCGAACCTTGATCTCGCCTGCCAGGCACTGGCACATGTCGGACTCTCGGTCGAGGGGGTCGAGCTGGTGTGACGTGGCTGGGCCGTGCGACGTGACGGACGGTGGCACCGTCCTTCACGCCCGGATCGTCGCGCGCGCCGAGCGGTTCGACGTTGAGTTGCACGCCTGCGACAAACCGACCGGTGAGCGCACCGATGTCGGCGTCTACGCGTGGCCCGACATCGACACGCCCATGACGGCGACCGAGGCACGGGCCTTGGCGGCTGCACCCATCGAGGCTGCCGACCTGCTCGAGGGGTCCGGGCATGAGCACCAGCGCAGCGGCCAGCACGGCCCGGACGGTCGCCCCAGCTTCACCCAGGAGCGCGACGGCGAAAGGGCGGCGGGTCAAGCACCTGTACTGGGTCGAGGACAGGCGGGTGGCCCTCGAGATGGGGGTGACGGAGGTTCCCTGTTGCGTCATGGGCGGGGAGCTCTCGCCCGCCGTATCGGGTCGCAGGCACGGTGTTCGGCGCTCTTTCCCCCAGATTTCTTTCCACCCTGAACCGAGGGTGCCCGATGGCCACGGCCCCTCGCCAAGATTTCAGGTCTGCGGACTGCGAGTCACCTCCACAAGGCAGGTCAGGCAGGGTGCTCCTTGGGCTCCCCCCTCTCCCTCAAAGGGGGTGGGCCTATCCCCAACCGACCCCCTCCTGACCAGCGTTGGTGAGGTGAAAAAAGCCCGGGGAGGGTTCAAAGATTTGAGGATCGCCAGAGGGCGCAGAACCCAACAGACCCCGCCCGGGGTTGTGCCCGGTCGGGGTCTCTGATGGCGTTCACCAAACGCTGGTTCCAGTCTAGCCGGGTCGGTTACTTCGCGGCTGGTGCCTTGGTGCGGGACTGTTCCTGCTGGGCCTCGATCGCAGCCCAAGTGGGAGCCCAGGACTCGCGCGCTGCTTCGGCTCGGGCGGCCTGTCGGGCGGCGTTGACGTCGACGGCGCTCCCACGGACGGTCACGGCCTCGGCGGGGGGTTCAGCTTGAGCTTGAACCCGGCACGGGCGAGGTTGGCCAGTGCCTTGCCCGTGCCCAGTGCGCGCCTTGCGCGTCGGCAAGGTTCGCAGTCCAGGTGGCGGCCTCCCGCTCGGACTCCCCCAGGTACTGCCCCAAGGTGACCCGGGCGACCCGGATCGGGTCGAGGGTGTGCAGGGCGTCGGTCAGTCGCTCGCTGGCAGCGACCACAGCTGAGCCGGCCCGGGCGAGCTGTTCAAGGTTTGGCGTCTCGGGTCGACCAGAGGAGCGCACCTCTCAGCCCCGGTCCTCGAGGTCGCCTTCGATGTCCAGGTAAAGCTGCCGCATCGTGGCAAGCGTGTGGGGGTCTGGCTCTTCCCAGAGGCCACGCTCGGCCGCCTCGTGCAGTCGTTCGACTATCCCGCGGAGCGCCCATGGATTGGACTGGCGCATGAACTGCTGCGTGGTCTCGTCAAGGACGTATTCGCGGGCGAGCTTTTCGTACATCCAGTCATGGAGAACGCCTACGGTGGCGTCGAAGCCGAAGAGGTAGTCGACGGTCGCCGCGAGTTCGAAGGCACCCTTGTAGCCGTGGCGTCGCATGGCGGCGATCCAGCGGGGGTTGACCACGCGTGAGCGGAAGACTCGGGCGGTTTCCTCGGCGAGGCTGCGGGTGCGGATTGCGTCCGGGGCGGTGGAATCACCGACATATGCCTTCGGCTCAGAGCCGGTGAGCGCACGGACCGTGGCGATCATTCCGCCGTGATACTGGAAATAGTCGTCGGAGTCGGCGATGTCGTGCTCGGCGGAGTCCAAGTTCTTGGCTGCCACGGCGATCCGTCGATAGTTGGCACGCATGTCGTCAGCCGCCTGGACGCCATCGAGGCCCCGCCCGTAGGCGAAGCCTCCCCAGACGGTGTAGACCTCGGCGAGGTCGGCGTCGTTGCGCCACGAGCCGGACTCGATGACCTCCAGCATGCCGGCCCCGTACGCGCCAGGCTTGGACCCGAAGATGCGGGTGGTGGCCCGCCGTAGGTCGCCGTGTGCGGCGAGGTCGGCCTGCGTATGCGCGCGGACGAAGTTCCTGTCGACCGGCTCGTCCAGGCCCGCCACCATCGCGACCGCGTCGTCCAGCATCGCGACCACGTGCGGGAAAGCGTCTCGGAAGAACCCGGAGATGCGCACGGTGACGTCGATGCGCGGGCGCCCCAACTCCTCCAGTGAAACGACAGAGAGTTTGAACACGCGTCGGGACTGCTCGTCCCATTCGGGACGGACGCCAAGGAGAGCGAGCACCTCGGCCACGTCATCCCCGCCGGTACGCATCGCGCTGGTGCCCCACACCGACAGGCCGACGGACGCCGGATGGGCGCCAGTCTCGGCGAGGTATCTCTCGATGAGGGAGTCCGCCATGGCCTGGCCCGTCTGCCACGCGAGGCGCGAGGGCACGGCCCGGGGGTCGACCGTGTAGAAGTTGCGACCGGTGGGCAGCACGTTGACCAGGCCCCGCAGCGGTGAGCCGGACGGACCGGCTGGGACGAAGCCTCCGTCGAGCGCGTGGATGATGGCGTCCAGCTCGTCGCTGGTGCGGGCGAGGCGGGGTACGACCTGCTCGGCAGCGAAGGCGAGCACCTCCTGAACCTCAGGATCCTGGTGAAGATCCGGAATCATCGCCGTCTCCCAGCCGGCCGCTTCCATCCGCTCGACGAGCCCGCGGGCGCGGGCCTCCGCGTCGTCGATCGCCTTGAGGTCGGCGTCTTCGGTCAGGCCCAGTGCGGTGCGCAGGCCGGGGACGGCGTTGCCGACCCCTCCCCACACCTGGGTCGCACGGAGGATCGCCAGCACCAGGTTGACCCGCGCCTCACCCGTGGGTGGGGCACCGAGGACGTGGAGCCCGTCGCGGATCTGGGCGTCCTTGATCTCGCACAGCCAGCCGTCGACGTGGAGCAGGAAGTCATCGAATTCGGCGTCCTCGGGTCGTTCGTCGAGTCCGAGGTCTCGGTGCATCTCGGCCGAACGCATGAGCTGCCAGATCTCTCCACGGATTGCGGGCAGCTTGGCCGGGTCCATGGACGCGACGTTCGCGTGCTCGTCGAGCAGCTGCTCGAGTCGGGCGATGTCGCCGTACGACTCTGCACGAGCCATCGGCGGCACGAGGTGGTCGACGATCGTGGCGTGAGCCCGACGCTTGGCCTGAGCGCCCTCTCCCGGATCGTTCACGAGGAACGGGTAGATCATCGGCAGGCTGCCGATGGCGGCGTCCGGGCCGCATGAGGCCGACATCGCCGCCCTCTTGCCCGGCAGCCACTCCATCGAGCCGTGCTTTCCGAGGTGGAGGACCGCGTCCGCCTCGAAGCCCCGCTCGATCCAGCGGTAGGCGGCCAGGTAGTGGTGGCTGGGAGGCAGGTCGGGGTCATGGTAGATCGCCACCGGGTTCTCGCCGAAGCCGCGCGGAGGCTGGATCAGCAGTACGACATTCCCGGCGCGCAGGGTCGCGAGGACCAATTCCTGGTCGTCGTTCACGAACAGCCGCCCGGGAGACTCTCCCCAGGCTGCGATCACCGCCGCACGGAGTCCGTCGGTCAGGTCGGCAGTCCAGGCGTCATAGTCCGGCTTCGAAATCCGCACGTGCGCCTCGGTCAGCTGGCCCGAGGTGAGCCATTCCTCGTCCTGTCCTCCCGCCGCGATGAGCGCGTGAATCAGGGCGTCACCCGCGGCGGTCTGGTCCTCCATGTCGAGCAGGGCATGGATCGAAAAGTCCGAGACGCGATCGTCGGGTCCGAGATCGTAGCCCTCCTCGCGCAACCGGCGCAGCAGCCGAATGGCCGACAGGGGGGTGTCGAGCCCCACCGCGTTGCCGATCCTGGCGTGCTTGGTTGGGTAGGCCGACAGGACGAGGGCGAGGCGCTTGTCATGATTGGGCTTGCGTCGCAGGCGAGCGTGGTTGACCGCGATGGTCGCGACGCGAGCGGCGCGTTCAGGATCGGCCACGTAGGTGGGCAGCCCGTCCTCGTCGATCTCCTTGAAGGAGAACGGCACGGTGATGATCCGCCCGTCGAACTCGGGGATGGCGATCTGGTTGGCGGAATCGAGGGGAACCACTCCGTCCTCGGAGGCCTCCCACTCGGCCCGGCTCGTGGTCAGACAGAGGCCCTGCAGCACAGGGATGTCGAGGGAGGACATGCGCTCCACATCCCACGCCTCGTCGTCACCCCCGGCGCCGGCGGACGCGGGCACGGAACCGCCCGCGGCGAGCACCGTCACCACGACGGCGTCCAGGCTACCGAGCGCGGCGTACAGCTCATCTGGGGCGGAGCGGAGCGATCCGGCGTAGATCGGCACGCCCCGCGCCTGTCCGGTCGCATCGATCGCGTCGGCCAGGGCATGTGCGAACCCGTTGTTCCCGCTCGTCTCGTGAGCCCGGTAGTAGAGGACTCCGACGCGGGGAAGCCGGTGGTCGGCGCGCCTCGGCCGCTCGGCGTACCCCCACGACGGGATGACCGTGGGAGGCTCGAAGCCCGCGCCGGTCAACAGGACGAGGTCGGACAGGAAAGCGTGCAGTTGTGCGAGGTTGGCCGGCCCGCCCTCCGCCAGGTACCGATGTGCCTGCGCTGCGACACCGATCGGGACAGTGGAAAGGCCCATCAACTCCGCGCTCGGCTGCTGCTCGCCGCTCAGGATGACCAGTGGCGTGCCCCGCTCGCGCACGGCAGCGAGCCCGGGCCAGAGGTCGTGGCGACTGCCGAGGACGCGCACGATCACGAGCTCCGCATCGGCGAGCGTTGCGGCGAGTTCAGCGTCACGGGCCCGGCTCGGGTTCGCCCACGTGTACGCCGACCCGCTCGAGCGGGCGGTGAGCAGGTCGGTGTCGGATGTGGACAGGAGCGCGATCCGCGCGGACGACTCCACCATCGGGTTTCCTCCTCCGGGGTTCTCGCCCCGTCGATCGGTACGGAAACCCGTGGCCAGTGTCTGGCTGCGTCATCGACATGACTCACAGTGGCGGAACCGCCCCGGATTCACACCGGGTTCCCGAACCACGGGCACGGCCTGAGCCTACGGCACCACACGCGGTGCCGGGCGGACCTGGCTGTGCCGCCGAGATGTGCACGGTCTGTGTCGGTGGCGCGCGGTAGTCTGTCCGCTGCCAGTCGTACTCCACGTGTGGGGTCAGGGAACCCGGTGGAAGTCCGGGGCTGACGCGCAGCGGTGAGGGTGACGGGCGAGGCAAGCCACCACGCAGCCACTGGACCCCGGTCCGGGAAGGCGCCTCGTCCCGGGTGATCCCGAGTCCGAAGACCTGCTGGCCCTCGCGGCAACCGCTGCCAGGTCCCACCCGGACCCCGCGTAAGGGTCTCAGACCGTGAAGGCTCGTCCGTGACAATCATCCGTGATCGCCGGGACCGGTGCCCCGGCGCGCTGCGCCCCTGGCCGGCCGAGGACGGTCTGCTGGTGCGTCTCCGGCTCATCGGCGGCCGGGTCAGCGCTCGCTCGCTCAGGTCCTTGGCCGAGGTGTCGGAGCGGTTCGGGGACGGACACGTGCACGTCACCAGCCGGGCGAACCTCCAGCTGCGCGCACTCCCGGGGGTCGACGGCGGCTGGCTCACCGACGACGTGCTGGCCGCCCTGGAGGCCACAGGGCTGCTGCCGAACCGGAGCCATGAGCTGGTCCGCAACGTGATGGTCTCGCCCCTGAGCGGATTGTCCGGAGGGCGCTCCGACCTTCGGCTCGTGGCCACCGAGCTGGACGGTCTTCTCTGCGCGAGCCCGGCCCTGGCCGGGCTCCCGGCGCGATTCCTGTTCGTGCTCGACGACGGCCGGGGGGACCTTCTCGACCGCTCCTGCGACCTGGGCCTCGTGGCACTGGACGGGCTGCTGGGCCAACTGCGCGTCGGGGACGCGTGGGGTGAGGTGATTCCGCTGGCGTCGGCGGCGTCCCGCCTCGCCCGCCTCGCCGAGACGTTCCTGAGCGTTCGGGGCGACGGGCCGACAGCACCGTGGCACGTCGTCGAACTCGCCGACCCGCTCGCGTCCGTCCGGGTCCCCGACCCACGTCTGCCCGCGCCGACCGCGGCCGTGCCCTTCGGAGTGGTTCCCGGGGGCGAGCACCTCCGGGTGCCCGAGGCCGGCCTGGATCTCGGCACGGTCACCGCCCTCACCGCGAGGGCCGACACCCTGGTGGTGACGCCGTGGCGCGGCATCCTCATCCCAGACGAAGGAAGACATGTCTGAGCCGTCGCGTCCCACCCGGCGCTTTCAGTACATCGACCAGGGCGACGCCATCTACGTCGAGTCGTTCGCGACGATCAGACGCGAGGCCGACCTGAGCGCGCTTCCCGTGGACGCGGACAGGCTCGCGGTCCGCATGATCCACGGCAGCGGTCAGGTCGACCTCGCCCGGGACCTCGTCGTCCACCCGAGGATGGTCGCCGCGTCTCGCGCCGCCCTCGAGGCCGGTGCCCCGATCCTGTGCGACACGACCATGGTTGCCACCGGCGTCAGTCGTGGCCGTCTGCCCCACGACAACGAGGTCCGCTGCTTGCTCACCGACGAGCGGGTGCCTTCCCTGGCCGCGGCGTGGGGCACCACCCGCGCGGCAGCCGCGGTGTCGCTGTGGGAACCCGTCCTCGGTGGCTCGGTGGTGGCTATCGGAAACGCCCCGACCGCCCTGTTCCACTTGCTGGAGCTGATCCTCGACGGCGCTCCCCGGCCGGCCGCCATCGTCGGCTGCCCGGTCGGCTTCATCGGCGCCTCCGAATCGAAGGAGGCCCTCATCGGGTTCAACGCCGAGTACGGGATCGACATCCCCTACGTCACCGTCAAGGGACGCCGCGGCGGCTCGGCGATGACGTCGTCGGCACTCAACGCACTCGCGCAGGAGAACGAATGACCGGCCGCTTCTACGGCGTCGGCGTCGGCCCCGGCGACCCGGAACTGATCACGCGGAAGGCTGCGCGACTGATCGGATCGGCCGACGTCGTTGCCTACCACGCGGCCGGGGGCAAGGAATCCAACGCGCGTCGAATCGCCGCCGACCTCGTGCCCGACACCGCGATCGACGAGGAGCTCACCTATCCGGTGACCACGGGCAGCACCGATCACCCGGGTGGCTACGCCGGGGCGATCGCCGACTTCTACGAGGAGGCCGCGGCCCGTCTTGCGGCGCACCTCGACGCCGGGCTCGATGTGGTCCTCCTCGCCGAAGGCGATCCCCTCTTCTACGGCTCGTACATGTACATGCACGACCGGCTGTCGCAGCGCTACGTGACCGAGGTGGTGCCAGGGGTTCCGGCGTTCGCGGCGGCGGCAGCCGCAGTCGCCAGCCCGCTCGTGCGGCAGACCGACGTGCTCACGGTCCTCCCGGGCACCCTGCCCGAGCCGGAGTTGGCCCGTCGTCTCGCCGACACCGACGGTGCGATCATCATGAAACTCGGGCGCACCTTCCCGGCCGTGCGCCGGGCCCTGGAGGCGGCCGGCCGGCTCGATCATGCTCTGTACGTCGAGCGCGCCTCGATGCCCGAGCAGCGGTGGCTGACCGTCGACCAGGTTGACGCCGACACGGTGCCCTACTTCTCCTTGATCGTGGTTACCGGCGACTCCCTCAACGGAGACCGCACCCGCGACCCGCAGCCGGCCACGCCGGCCAAACCGGCCGCGGGGCCCGAAGTACTCGTCATCGGCCTGGGCCCCGGCCCCGATGCCTGGCTGACACCCGAGGCGTCCGACGCCCTCGCCGACGTCAGCCACGTCGTCGGCTACGGTCCTTACGTCGAGCGGGTACCCCAGCGAGCGGGTCTCACCCGCCACGCGTCGGGCAACACCGTGGAGGTCGAGCGGGCGCGGTTCGCCCTGGAGCTGGCCACGGCGGGCGAGAAGGTCGCGGTCGTCTCCGGCGGGGACGCGGGCATCTTCGGCATGGCGGCGGCCGTGTTCGAGGCCGCCGAGGACCCCGCCTACGCCGGCGTGAGGATCCGAGTGCTGCCGGGGATCAGTGCGGTGCAGGCCGTGGCCGCGCGCGCCGGCGCGCCGATCGGCGCGGACTTCGCGGTCGTCAGCCTCTCCGACCGGTTGAAGCCCTGGGCGGTGGTGGAGCGGCGGCTGCGTGCGATCGCCGAGGCGGACCTCGTCCTCGCCATCTACAACCCCGCCTCGCGAACCCGCACCGAGCAGGTCGGCCTGGCCCAGCGGATCCTCCTCGAGCACCGCAGGGCCGACACCGTGGTGATCGTCGGCCGCGACGTCGGGCGCCCCGGGGAGAGCCTGACGGTCACCACCTTGGCAGAGCTCACCCCCGAGACGATCGACATGAAGTGCCTCCTCATCGTCGGAGCCGACGGCACCCGCCGCGGCGCGGGAGGCGTGTGGACACCGAGGTTCGTGCGATGACGGTCCATTTCGTCGGCGCCGGCCCGGGGGCGGCCGATCTCCTCACCGTGCGCGCCACCCGCCTGTTGGCCCAAGCCGACGTCGTCCTCTATCCGGGCACCTACATCGACCCCGGCATGCTGACTCACGTCAGCCCCTCGGCAACCCTCGTGGACACCCAGGACCTCGACCTCGAGCAGATCGTCGAACGTCTCGAGGCGGCGCACCGCGACGGCCAGGACGTCGTCCGCCTCGCCTCGGGCGACCTGTCGATCTACTCCGCCCTGTTCGAGCAGACCCGACGCCTGGACGCCGCAGGGGTCCCGTGGGATGTCACCCCGGGCGTGCCCGCGTACGCGGCCGCGGCGGCACTCATCGGGCGCGAACTGACGGTTCCCGAGGTGGCGCAGTCGGTCGTCCTCACCCGCACCCGGACGCGGTCAACCAGGATGCCAGAGTCGGAGTCCCTCGCCGCCTTCGCGGCCACAACGGCGAGCCTCGTCCTCCATCTCGCCATCACCAGGACCCGGACCCTGATGGCCGAACTCGAACCCCACTACGGTGCGGACTGCCCCGTCGTGGTGGTCTACCGGGCCAGTCAACCGGGCGAACTCGTGGTCCGCGGAACGGTCGGATCGATCGCCGACGCGGTCGAGCAAGCCGGCCTCAGACAGGCCGCCGTCATCCTCGTCGGGCGGGCCCTCGCGCCGGAGAACGGTGGAGAGTCGTACCTCTACGACGCCGGCAGGGATCGCTCGGTCAAACGTCCAGGGTGAACGCCCACTGAGTGACGGCGCGCGCGGGCTTCCAGCCCGTGTACGAGCCGATCGGTGACGCCGTCTCCACCGAGATACGGGTCAGCTCCCCACCGTGAACGGAGTGCAACTCACCCAGAAGCCGTTCGGTCTCCAGGGTGACCCCGTGGACGACCAGCCGGCCGGACGTCCCCAGGGCCGCCATGCACGCGTCGACGACTCCGGGGGTGGCCCCGCCGCCGACGAACACGGCGTCCGGACGCCGGAGGCCCTGGAGCGCCTCGGGGGCCGCTTGCCCCACGACCCGAAGACCAGGCACCCCCAGGCGAAGGGCGTTGCGCCCGATCCGCTCGGCCCGCTCCCGCTGGGCCTCGATCGCTGTCGCCGTGCACGAGGGGTGCGCCCTCATCCACTCGATCCCGATCGAGCCCGCACCGGCACCAACGTCCCACAGATGCTCCCCCGGCGTGGGGGCAAGCCGCGCCAGGGCGGACGCGCGCAGGTCCCGTTTGGTGAGTTGCCCGTCATGCTCGAACAGCCTGTCGGGCAGCCCAGCCACCCAGCCACCCAGACGCGGCCCGCTGAGCTCGATGGCCATGATATTGAGCCGCGGCGCCACCTCGGACCACCTGTCGGCACTCGCATCGGTCCGCGAGAAGTCCTCCCCGCCCAGGTTGCCCAGCACATGTATCACGCTCTCGCCATACCCAGCTTGGGACAGCAGTTCCGCCACCTCCTGGGGCGTCGTCTCGTCCGCCGACAACGCGATGACGCGACGACCAGGAGCCAGTTCCCGAAGAATGCGCGAAGCCTCCCGGCTGACAAGACTGACCACGGCGCACGACTCCGCCGGCCACCCCATCTCCGCGCGGGCCAGCGCGACCGAGGACACCGACGGGTGGATCCGGACGCGATCCGGACCCAGGACGCTGATGAGCGTCGAGCCGATACCCGACACGAGCGGGTCCCCTGAGGCGAGCGCGACCACCGGTCCCTCCACCTGACTGTTGACCAGGTCAGCGAGCTGCGGACGCAGAGGCGTGGGCCAGGTGATCCGCCGTTGCGCGGGCCGGACGGGCACCAGGCCGAGGTGCCGCTCGCCGCCGAGCACGACACGTGCTTTGAGAACCACCTCCCGCAGGTGCGCCGGCAGTCCCCGCCACCCATCCGCGCCGATCCCCACGACGGTGACTGTCGGCAGGCCACGGGACGGATGAGGGCTGGACACGAGGCCTCACGCTATCGTGACACCAGGCACGAGGTGCCTCGGGGGCCCAGCGATCGGAACGGTGGTCGGGGCCGATGAGGAGAATCAGGGAAGCCGGTGAGACTCCGGCACAGGCCCGCTGCGGTGAATCCGGCCCCTTGGGGGGACCCGACAAGTCCGAGGACCGGCCTCGCGCCCGTCCATATCGATGGCGAACGAGCGGGAGCCTCACATGCCACTGCACTACCCCTTTTCCGCCGTCGTCGGCTGCGAGCCCGACCTGATGGACAACATGGGTCTCGCACTCGTGCTGGCCACCATCTCCCCCGAGATCGGCGGCGTCTTGGTGCGTGGCGAGAAGGGAACCGCGAAATCGACAACCGTGCGCGCCCTCACCGCCGTGCTGCCGGCGATTGACGTGTACGCCGACGACCGCTTTTCGGTTGACCCCGCCGACCCCACGACGACGTCTCCCGACGGCCCCTTCGACGCGCGGGCGCAGACGCTGAGCCGCCCCGTGCGCCTGGTTGAGCTTCCCGTGGGTGCGACCGAGGACCGCGTGATGGGGTCCATCCACCTCGAACGCGCCCTGTCACAGGGCAAGGTAGAATACGAGCCGGGACTCTTGGCGCGCGCCCACCGCGGCGTCCTGTACGTCGACGAGGTCAACCTGCTGCACGACCACCTGGTCGACCTGCTGCTCGACGCCGCCGCCATGGGCCGGGCCACCGTCGAGCGCGACGGGGTCTCCCTCGAACACCCGGCCCGGTTCGTTCTCATCGGCACGATGAATCCCGAGGAGGGAGAGCTCCGGCCACAGTTCCTCGACCGGTTCGGACTTGCCGTCGAGGTCGCCGCACCGCGCGACCCCAACCTGCGCGCAGAGGTCGTGCGCCGCCGGATGGCCCACGACGCGGACCCGGCAGCCTTCGCCGAACGCCACCGCGATGCCGAGCTCGTCCTCACCGAACGGATCCGGACGGCCCAGGAGCGACTGGACGTCGTTCGGCTCAGCGACGTGGCACTTCTCAAGATCGCCACGATCTGCGCCGCGTTCGAGGTGGACGGCCTGCGAGCGGACCTGGTGACTGCCCGCACCGCGGTCGCCCACGCTGCCTGGCAGGGCCGCGACCAGGTCACCAGGGCCGACATCCGCCGAGCAGCCCTCCTCGCCCTGCCACACCGCCGCCGCCGCAACCCCTTCGACGCCCCGGGCCTGGACGAGGACCTGCTCGATCAGCTCCTGGGAGACGACGAACTACCTCCCGAGCCGCCACCCGCCCCCGACGACGGGACGCCGGCCCCCCCGGAGCCGAGCGACGACGGCGTCCCCGAGGGCGAACCCGACCGGTCGAACGAGAACGACCCCGGTCAGCCCGAGGCCGGGGGCGCGTCGTCGCCAGCCCCCCCGGCTGGACAGGGCGGAGCGGGCGAATCCCAAGTGAGCGCGGGGGACCCGTACCGCTCGAGGCTGTTCACCGTCCACGGGCTTGGCGAGGGCACCGAGGGCCGTCGCAGCCGCGCGGTCGCCAGCAGGGGGCACCGCGTCGGCGCACGCCGCCCCGCCAGCGGTGGCGGGCCACTACACCTGGTCGAAACCCTCCTCGCCGCGGCGAGTCAACAGCCGGCTCGGGGACGCCGAGGAGGCCGGCTTGACGTGCGTCCGGAGGACATCCGGATGGCCGTTCGCGAGGGGCGCGAGGCCAATCTGATCCTGTTCTGCGTCGACGCGTCCGGGTCGATGGCAGCCCGCAAGCGGATGGCCCAGGTGAAGACCGCGATTCTCTCCCTGCTGCTGGATGCCTACCGACGCCGCGACAAGGTTGCTCTGATCACCTTCCGCGGCACCACCGCGGAACTGACCCTGCCGCCCACGCGCTCGGTGGATATCGCCGCGACTCGCCTCAACAACCTCCCTGCGGGCGGGAGGACACCGCTGGCAGATGGCCTGCTGGAAGTGGCGAGGGTGGTCCAACGCCATCGGGTGAGCGATCCCCGTCTTCGCCCGCTGCTGATCCTCGTCACGGACGGCCGTGCCACGGGCGGCGAGAACGCTGTCGCCCGCTCCCAGGAGGCCGCCGCCCACCTCGCCGGCATGGGCGTGGCCACGGTGGTCGTCGACGGCGAGACCGGTCCACTGAGGCTCGGGCTCGCCTGGAGACTCGCGGTGCTGCTCCGCGGCCAGCATGTGCCCGTCGCGGAGATCACGGCCGAAGCGCTCACCACAAGCGTCCGCACTCACGTGAAGGGTGTCGCCTGATGCCGAAGGGGCTGCCAGCTTCCGTCCCCGACGACGGCCTCAGCACCAGACAGCGGCGGAACCGGCCGCTCGTCATGGTGCACACGGGTGACGGCAAGGGGAAGTCGACCGCCGCTTTCGGCCTGGCCCTGCGCGGGTGGAACCAGGGGTGGAACATCGGCGTCTTCCAGTTCGTGAAGTCGGCCAAGTGGCGGATCGGCGAACAGGAGGTACTGGAACGCCTTGGCCGTCTGCACCGCCAGACGGGCGAGGGCGGCCCGGTGGAGTGGCACAAAATGGGGTCCGGGTGGTCGTGGAGTCGCAAGCAGGGCGACGTCGACGACCACGCCGCGGCGGCCCGTGAGGGCTGGAACGAGGTCGCTCGGCGGCTCATGGCGCAAACCCACGATCTTGTGATCCTCGACGAGTTCACCTACCCGATGAAGTGGGGCTGGGTCGACGTGGACGAGGTCGTGACCGCCCTCGCCGACCGTCCGGGCTACCAGCACGTGGTCATCACCGGACGCGACGCCGACCCCAAGTTGATCGCGGTCGCCGACCTGGTCACCGAGATGACCAAGGTGAAGCACCCGATGGATGCGGGTCAGAAGGGTCAGAAGGGCATCGAGTGGTGAGCCCCCGTGTTCGCCGTCTTGGGGCCACTTACTCCTTCTCTGACACCCCCGCCGTGTCGAAGGTTGCCACGTCGCGGAGGACCTGAGCGGCCGCAACCACAATCGGGTGGGCGAGCACGGCGCCAGACCCCTCACCGAGCCGCATCCCGAGGTCAAGCAGGGGGACCAGGCCGAGGTGGTCCAAGGCCACCCGGGCGCCCGGCTCCTCAGAGAGGTGCCCGGCGAATAGCCAGTCGACGGACTCCGGGGCCAGAGCCGCCGCGACAAGCGCGGCTGCTGCCGAGATCACCCCGTCGAGGACGACCGGAATGTGCAGTGCGGCGCTCCCGAGGATCAGCCCGACAGTGGCGGCGTGCTCCAGGCCGCCCACCGCGGTGAGAACTCCGACGGGGTCGGCCGAGTCGGGACGATGCAGGGCGAGGGCTCTGTCGATGACGGCCACCTTGCGCGTCCATGTCTCCTCATCGATGCCCGTCCCGTGACCCGTCACCGCCGCGGGTTCACCTCCGGTGAACACCGAGATGAGGGCCGCCGACGCGGTCGTGTTGGCGATCCCCATGTCGCCGGCGAGCAGGCAGCGGTTGCCGGCGCCGACCATGTCTCGCGCCAGTTCGATCCCCGTTTCAACGGCGCGGATCGCGTCACCCCTCGTCATGGAGGGTTCGACCGTCATGTCGGCGGTGCCGAGCCGCACCTTACGGGACAGCAGGCCGGGGGCTGGCGGCACGTCGGCCGCGACACCTATGTCGACAAAACAGACCTCGACCCCGGCCCGAGAGGCCAGCGTGTTGACCACGGCACCGCCGGTGAGGAAGTTGCCGACCATCTGCGCCGTGACCTCCTGCGGCCACGGGCTCACGCCCTGGGCATGAACACCGTGATCGGCCGCGAACACCAGCACAACCGCCGGTTCTGGCAGAGGCGGCGGGCACGACCCTGCCATCCCGGCCAGTTTGACGGACACCTCCTCGAGCACGCCGAGCGAGCCCGGCGGCTTGGTGAGCAGCCGTTGACGCTCCCGTGCCGCGTCCGCAGCCTGGCTGTCCAGGGGTCCGATCGCCCGCAGGGTCTCCTCGAGAAGGCTGCTGTGCTCGTCACCCGGCATGCCTCGCTGCCCCCAGACTTCGTGGTGAATCGCCCAACTCAAGGGCCTCCGCCTGGCCCAACCGGTCGTCTCCAGCCCTGGAGCGTCCGGGAAGCTCGTCACGTAGCCCAAGCACAGGTAGGCGACAAGATCGAGATGGGCCGGCAGACCCAGCAGGCCGGAGATCTCGCACTCGTCGAAGAAACTGACCCAACCCACTCCCACCCCCTCCGCCCGGGCGGCAAGCCACAGGTTCTGCACCGCGCACGCAGTCGAGAACGCGGACATCTGCGGGGCACCATGCCGGCCGATGACGTGACGTCCCCCGCGGGTCCGGTCGGAGGTGACAGCGATGTTGATCGGGGTGTCGAGGATCGCCTCGATCTTCAAGTCCCGGAACGCCCTACCCCGCGCTCCGGGAAGCTGGCTCGCGAAGCGTCCCCTCTGCAGGTAGGCGAGATCGCGGACCTTGGCCCTGGTCTCCGGGTCACGGAGCAACAGGAAGTCCCACGGCTGGGAGAATCCCACGCTAGGACCTGCATGCGCGGCCTCGAGAAGCCGGGTCAGGACGTCCTCGGGGATCTGATCGGGGAGAAAGCCGCTTCGCAGGTCACGCCGCTCGCGAATGACCCGATGCACTGCAGACCGCTCATCTTGGGGGAACGGGCGGGCCGCTGCGAGCGGCCGCCCCGAGTGGGAGTCGTCAGTCGGCATGGAGGACCAAGCCTTCCTCGGGGTGTCCACGCCCCGCGTCGAAGGGACGACGGCGTGAGTGTCCTGACTCCCGGATCAACGTCGCCCCGGCCTTCCCACCGCGCAGCGGTCGTGGCCCCGTCAGGGTCTCTCCCCGGTCACAGTGGCGGGACCGTGCCGGATTCCCACCGGCTTCCTCCACTGCCGTCGAAGTGCACAGCCAGTAAATCACAGCGCCCCGGATACTGCGGTACTGCCCCCGCAGAAGACCCTCTGCCTGCAACTACCGAGCCGAACGTGTCACCGGTCAGACCAACAACGAGTCGGGCGAGGTGGACCCGCCGTCCCCACCCACGCCGGCGAGGACCACCAGGGTGGTCGTGAAGGCGACGCTCCCACGCGGGCCCTGCGTGAGGGATCCGCCGGTTGAAGCCACTCCGGTCAACGCGGGGGGGGGGGGGGGGGGTGGACGCCAGGCGCCGCGACCCCTGACGTCGGCGACTGGAGCTCCCTACCACCCCGGACAGCCGGTCCCTCACCCACCAGTGCCAAAAGCCTGCGAGATCACACCCTGGAGCGAGCCCCGCCACGCCTCCCACCAGTGATGTTCCTATGAACTCAGATCTACCGGAAGAGCCCTGCCGGTGGGCCAAGGGCCCACGTCCTGGGGTCCCGGTGATCACCACATTCGCTGGTCCTGCTGGGGGCGGTGGCTGCCCCGGCTGACGTCACCGACCTGGCGGCCGCCGACCCGGGCCGTGGGCTCACTCATCGACGAGCCCCTGCTCTGCGGACTCCAAAGGTTCACCGACCTGACGCGCCGCACCCGGACCCAGGATTCCCAGGGCCCAGAACATGCCGGCGGCACTCGTTCCGGCGATCAGCCAACCGAGGGCGTTCTGACGCGAACCACGTGCCGGACAGTGCCCCCGAGAACCACACCACGTCGCCGACCTGCACCCGGGTGAACTGAAGGGCGACCACGATCGCCACGATCCATGCCGTCAGGGCCGTCCAGCGGACGCCGCCCTGATACCAGTATGTGCTACCGGCGCGGGTGTCGACGATGCCGGCCTGATCGAAGTGTCGGCGGTGGGTCATGTCGACAAGGACGACGCCTGCCCACGCCGTGAGCGGGACGGCGAGCAACGTGAGGAACGTCATGAATGGCCCGTAGAAGTCGTGGGTGATGACGGTCATGTACAGCCCGCCCACGGTGATCAGGACGGCGTCGACCGCGAGGGCCGTCGCGCGACGCACCTTGATGCCCCCCGTGATGAGATTCAGACCGGAGGAATACATGGACAGGTCCGCCGCCGCGACGAGGCCGAACACGGCGGTGATGAGATACGGAATGACCATCCAGCCGGGAAGCGAAGCACCGATGGCGCCCACGGGATCACTCGCCGACGCCAGATCCTTCTTAGTCAGGGCCATGAGCGCGCCCAGGCTGATGAGCGCGACGAGGGGCAGGGAGGCCCCGGCCACAGTCGCAGCGACCACGTTGCGCGACGGCACACGCCTGGGCAGGTAGCGAACGTAATCGGCCCCGGCCGACAACCACCCCAGGCCCGTTCCAGCAGCGATGAACCCCAGCCCGCCCATCACCGCAGGGAATGGGGCGGCAGGAGTGGCGAGAACTGCCGACCAGTGGACCTTGACGGCGAGGAAGACCCCGATGGTCAAGGTCAGGGCCCCGAACACCCAGGTGAGCCATTTCTGGATCCACATGATGGTGGCATGGCCGAACACCCCGATACCCGCGGACACCGCAACCACAGCGAGCAGGCAGATCACCGTCGCGATCGGGCCGGTGGATAGGCCGAGGAGGTGGATCGTGGCCAAGAGCGCATAGGCGGCCGTGGTGCACATGATCGTTTCCCAGCCGACGAAGGACAACCACGAGACCAGCGTCGGCGCCCAGTTACCTCGGACGCCGAACACGGCGCGGGACAGGGTGAGGGCGGGCGCACCGCCGGTCTTCCCCACCGTGCCGAGGAGCCCGACCAGAAGAAACGACCCGACCGACCGACCACCGCGACCACGATCGACTGGAGCACGCTCAACCCGGTGAAGGTCACGAGCACGGCACCCAGGGTGATGCCGAGGACTCCCATGTTGGCCCCGAACCAGGTCCAGAAGAGTTCGAGCGCTCCGCCGTATCGTTCGCAGTCGGGCACAGGCTCGATTCCTCGCGTCTCGACCACCCCGACTCGGGGAAGTTCGTTCGTCATCGATTCACTCATCGGTTCTCCTTGATCCATCGGGCTCCGGCCCGCTTCCTCGTCGATGTCACACTCGTTGGCCGTCCCTCACACCCTGCGGCTGGGGACCGCCACCCCGCGCTCAGCACTGACCGCGTGCCGCGTCCTACTCCACGCCTACAGCAGTGCGGCCATGACCCAGAACACCGCTTGGGTCGTTTCGATCAGGGAGCCGAAGGTGTCTCCCGTAAGACCGCCCAGACGCCGGGTCAGATGGGATCGCCACCCGCCCGAGACCGCCAGCGCGATCACTGATGCGGACCCGTACCCCAGCGCCCCGTGAACGCCGCCCACCAGCCATCCGCCGCCCGTCGCGACAGCGGTGACGGCCAGCGCGGAGAACAGAGCCGCGAATGCCCCGGTCACGCCCACGAACAGGGCGCCGAATCCGCCCTCTCGGGCCCCGGGCACACCTCGACGGGTCGCGATCACCACGGCGCAGCGCCCGACGGCGGGTCCGACCATCAGGGCGACCGCAGGTCCCCCGGGACCATGCGTCGACGCCAGCGCCGCGACGTCGAGCAACAGCGCGGCCACGATGCTCGCGACACCCATCGGGCCGATGTCAGACCTGCGCATGATCGCGAGTGCCTCGGACGCCGGGCGGCGCGATCCGAGCCCGTCCGCGGTGTCCGCCAGCCCGTCCAGGTGCATGGCGCCGGTGAGCCTCTGCAGCACCAGCAACCCGCAGACCGCCGCGAAAGCGTCAGACCCGGTGCGCCACCGGACACCGAACCCGAGCGCGCCGGCGATCACGCCCAAGCCGAGTCCAAGGAGGGGGAACACCCGGATCGCCCTAGCGGCCAGCCCTCGGTCGATCCGCGCGGTGAACGGGGCGGGGACGATCGTGAACAGGCCCAAGGCGGCGGTCAGCCCCCGCTCAGACATCGCGGCTCCCGCCCTTGACCAGGACGGGGATGCCGCTCACGCACAAGCACATCTCGTCGCATTCGGCCGCGACCCGCGCGTTGAGCAGTCCCAGCATGTCCCTGAAGACCCCCCGGATCTGTGGTCGGGGACAACTCCCCAGCCGACCTCGTTGGTCACGAGGACGACGTCGCGCGCTGTCGTCCGCACGGCTGCAACCAGGCCGTCGATGTCCCCGCCCAGCCGCGGGGTCGGGCCGACCCAGGCGCCGTGCCGGTCCATCACCCGGGTCAGCCACAGCGAGAGGCAGTCGACCAGGACGGCCCACTCGGGATCCTCCGGCGAGGGCGGAAAACCGGTCGCGACATAGTCGGTGTCTCGGCCGCCGAGCAGGGATTCGGCGGCGCGTGACTTGCCGGACCGGCTGCTCCCGGTGACCAGGACGCGGGTCATTCCCCGGACTGCCCGTCGGTGCGATCGCGCGTCCCGGCCTCGTAGACGGTCGCCATGCCGCGCCGGATGGCGGCGGATCTGCTGGCCGGGCGGCCAGCTGAGGCCGGGCCCGGGGCGGTCTCGTCGACGGGTTCGATAGCGGATATCAACTCCGTGGTCGTCATCGGGTCTCCTCGTGGTCGGATGATCCGTGGGTGGAGGCCGTGGATCCGGTGGGGGCGGGGTCCGGAGGTCGGCCGGATAAGAGGACGTCCCGGATGGCACTGACAAAGGCCTTGGAGGTGTCGGGGTCTCGCACCGCGACGCGGATCCAGCCATCGCCGAGCCCGGGGAACGTGTCGCCGCGCCTGACGGCGAATCCACGCGTGACCAGCCGGTCGCGGATGCCGACACCGGTGTTCACCAGCACGAACGGTGCCTGAGACGGGACGACTCTCAGCCCCGCCTCCTCCAGCAGTCCCACGAGCTCGGATCGATCGGACGCCGTCCGCCGCGCGAGGTCGGCCGCATCGGCCCGGGCCTCGGGACTGAGGCAGGCGGTGATCGCATCCAATGCCGGCGTCGAGACACCCCAGTGGGCCTGCTGCGCCCTGAGCCGGGCGATGAGCTCGGGGTCGCCCACGACATACCCGGCTCGGATCCCCGCGAGCCCCCACGTCTTGGTGATCGACCGCAGGACAAGGGTCCGGGTAAGGTCCACGCCGGGGGCGAGCAGACTCTCCCCGGCACCCGGCACAGCGTCCATGAATGCTTCGTCGACCACCAGAACCGCGCCCGGATTCCGGATCACCTGCAGGCGCGATGCGGGATGCAGCACCCCGCTCGGATTGGTCGGGTTTCCAACGAAGACGGCCTGCGTGTCCGCGCTCGCCAGCCGGGTGGCTGCCCGGTGGTCCAGGACGAACGGGGCGGGAAGGATGAGGTGTCGGACGGGCGCCCCGACGGCCCGCAGCGCCTCGTCGGGTCCGGAGAACTGTGGGTGCACGACGATCGAACGGGGTTGGAGCGCCCTGGCGATCAGAGTGAAGGCCTCCATCCCGCCGGCCGACGGCAAGACGGCCTCGAGCGGGACTCCGTGTGCCGCGGCGATGGCCTCCCGGGCCGGGGTGTCGTCAGGGTAGTGGAGCCAGCGCGCGGGGTTGGCGACGAGCCGGTCGACCAGCCACGCAGGTGCCTCCCGACGTACGTTCACCGCGAGGTCGATGAGCCCGGGCACCGCGTCGAGGTCGCCGTGATGCAGGAATGCGGTGCCGCTGCCGGGAGCGACGAGGACTGGTTCGGGTTCAGGTTCAGTCCGCTCCCATCCCCGCCCGGAGGCCGCGAACGCCGCGGCCGCGTCCGCGAGCCGTTGAGCGAACAGCGGGAAGCCCGCCCAGTGCACGTGCTGGTAGCTGGCGAGCAGGCTCGGGACGCCGCTGGTGGACCGGGTGAAGCCGTCGCCGCGCTCCCCCACCCGCCAGGCCGGCTGATTCGGCGCCGACAACAGGCGGGTGTGGTGGAACTCGTGGGCGTGCACCCGCTCCCCGGCCCGAGCGACCAGCGAGTCGGCCGTGGCCACCACTTCGTGGTAGCCCAGTGTCAGGCGCGGGGACATCACGGCGTCCACCGGCAGTGCGCCGGCCATCGGAGCTCCATCGAGGCTGCGGGACAGGTAAAGCAGCCCAGCGCACTCGGCTACGGTCGGAACGCCGGCCGCAACCGCGGCGGCCACATCGGCCCTGAGACGGGCGTTGGCGCTGAGCCGGTCGGTGAACACCTCGGGGAACCCGCCCCCGATGTAGATCCCTGTCGTACCGGCCGGCAGCCCCGGGTCGCTCAAGGGGTCGAACGTCACAACCCGGCAGCCTGCGGCCGCGAGCAACTCCGCATGTTCCGGATAGCCGAACGTGAAGGCCCGCCCGGTGGCGACGGCGATCACCGGGGTCCCGGACACCGGGCGGACCTCAGCCGCGGGGCACCAGTCCGTGTCGCCCAGGGGTGGCGCGGACTCCGCAACCTCGCGCAGCAGGTCGAGGTCGACGTGGGCACCGACCAGGTCGACAGCCGCGGCGACCATGTGCTGGGCCGAGTCCAACTCGGCCGCGGGCACCAGTCCGAGGTGGCGTGAGGGAACCTCCACCCCGGTGGCGCGCGGGATGGACCCGAGGACCGGCACCCCGAGGCCTTCGATGCTGGCTCTCAGCTCGGTGAGGGTGCGACCGCCGTACGACCGGTTGAGGATCACCCCCGCGACCCGCACGTCCGGGTCGAAGCGGGTGAGCCCCAGCACGGTCGCGGCCACCGTGGTGCTCGCCCGGGACACGTCGACGACAAGCACCACCGGGGTCCCGGTGAGCCGGGCGACGTGCGCGCTGGACCCGAGGCCGTTGCTGCATGTTCGCCCGTCGAACAGGCCCATGACCCCCTCGATGAGGGCCAGGTCGGCGGGGCGCGGGGCATGGAACCCGTGCCGCAGCAGGGGGACGATGCGCTGCTCGCCGCACAAATGAGGGTCGAGGTTACGGCACACCCGGCCGGCCGCCACGGCGTGGAAGCCGGGATCGATATAGTCCGGCCCCACCTTGAACGGCGCGACCTCGCGGCCCTGGCCCCGGAGGGCCCCGATGAGTCCCATGGTCACGGTCGTCTTGCCCTGGCCCGAGGAGGGCGCCGCGATCAACACCCGCGGGATCGGCGTAGGGCTCACCGGTCGCTGCCTGCGATCGCGATGATCCGGTTCAGGTCGAGGTGCGTCTCAACGGCGTCGGCGAGCGTGTCGATCATCCGCTCCCGGCGTTCCGCGAAACCGGGCGAGGCGGGGTCAGGACGCCACCGGCGTCCGGTATGACGTGCGGCGTGGGTGAGCCACGCCCTGCGGAAGCGGTCGTTCTCGAAGATCCCGTGCCACAGCGTTCCCCAGGTCGCTCCCACCCGGCATCCGTCCAGGAACTCCTCGGCCGCCGACTGCACGTCGCAGCGCCCGTGGTGGATCTCGTAGCCGACCACCGGCAGGCCCTCCCACTCGCCCCCAGGGGTGGCAAGCACCTTCTCGGCGGCGAACACGACCTCCACCGGCAGCAACCCGAGGCCCGCGACTTCACCCGGCGCTCCCTCCACTCCCGTCGCGTCGACGATCCGGGTCGCCAGCATCTGGTATCCGCCGCAGATGCCGATCGTGGTGCGCCCCGCCGCGTGCCGCGAGGTGAGAGCACGGGCCAGACCGGTCCGGCGGAGCCACTCGAGGTCGGCCATGGTGGAGCGGGTGCCCGGCACCACCACGACGTCGGCGTCCTGCACCACGGCAGCGTCATGGGTCACGGAGACGACGACGCCCGGCTCGTGGGCCAACGCGTCGACGTCGGTGGCGTTGGACACCCTGGGCAGGGCGATCACCGCCACCCTGAGGACGTCCCTGGATTGGCTCGGAGCCAGGCCCCACCTCCCGAGATCGAGCGAGTCCTCACCATCGAGAGCGACGCCGTGCAGCCAGGGCAGCACCCCCAGACACGGCATGCCCGTGCGGGCGGTGAGCTCGACGAGCCCCGGCTCCAGGACATCGGGGTCGCCGCGGAACTTGTTGATGACGTAACCGGCCAGGCGCGCCCGGTCGGCGGCGTCAACGATGCCCCAGGTGCCGTAGAGCGAGGCGAGGACGCCGCCCCGGTCGATGTCACCCACAACGATGACCGGCAGGTCGAAGCGGGCCGCCAGGCCGAGGTTGACGTAGTCGCGGGCGCGCAGATTGATCTCAGCGGGGGAGCCGGCCCCCTCACAGACCACCAGATCGTGGGCGTCGGCGAGGTCCTCGAAGGCTGCGAAGGCCGACGCCGCGAGCTCCCCCCGCCCAGTGGCGTACTCCCCCGACCGGAGCGTGCCGAACGGGAGCCCCCGCAGCACGACATGACTGGTGCGATCACCGCCCGGTTTGAGCAGCACCGGGTTCATCGCGGTCGTCGGAGTCAGCCCGGCGGCCTGTGCCTGCAGGACCTGGGCTCGTCCGATCTCTCCGGCCGGCCCTGAACCGTCGGGCGGTACGACCCAGGAATTGTTCGACATGTTCTGGGCCTTGAACGGTGCGACGTCCAAGCCGCGGCGGTGCAGCGCGCGACACAGCCCCGTCACGACCAGCGACTTCCCGGCGTCCGAGCTCGTGCCCGCGACGAGCAGCCCGGTCACCGGCGTCGCCCGACCAACAGGGCGGCGACGACGGCCGTGGCCGTCAGCGTCGCGGCGTCGACCAGTCGAGCCGCCCGTCGCACGTCGGTCGTGGTGCACGCCCGGTTCTCCCTGCCCATAACTGGACGATCCTCCACCCTGCCACCCGGGTAGACGTTCCGCCCGCCCAGTCGCACGCCGAGCGCACCCGCCATCGCCGCCTCACACCATCCCCCATTGGGACTCGGGTGGCGTGAATGGTCTCGAACAAGAACCCGCCAGGCGACGCAAGCGTTCCCACCCACAAGGGGTGCCAGACCCGCGAACAGGACGCCGGTGGCCCGCGCCGGCAGCAGGTTCAGGAGGTCGTCGAGCCGCGCCGAGGAGGTCCCGAACCTGGCGTAGCGGGCGCTACGGTGCCCGACCATCGCGTCCAAGGTGTTCGCGCCACGGTGCAGCACCAACCCGGGGATGCCGAGGACGCCACCCCAGACCAGGGATCCGGTGACGGCGTCACTGGTGTTCTCGGCCAGGGACTCGACCGTCGCGCGCGCCAGCTCAGATGCGTCCAGCCCTTGAGGAAGCCGACCGCACAGGTGCGGGAGCAGGGCGCGGGCCCCGTCCAGATCCCCCACCTCGAGCAGATCGGCCATCTGCCGGCCGGTCTCAGCGAGTTGACGGCCTCCCACCACGGTCCACGCCACCAGAGCGACTGGTACCGCGGCAATCAGCCCACGGGAAAGGCCCCCGCGCGTCATCCGGCTCGACGCCCGTTCCGCGCCAGCAGCGACACCCACGACCGGGGCGAGGGCGGCCACGGCGAACACTGTGCCGGCCAGGCGCGAGTCACGCCACGCCCTGCCCTCCAGCCATGCGGCCCAATGACCGAAGCCGGCGACTGGATGCCAGCGCTGCGGATCGCTCAGTGTCCGGTCGAGCATGATCCCGACGCTCAGTCCCACGGCGCGCGCGATTAGGTTGGGCCCGTGCTGTTCTTGGTCCGTCATGGTGAATCCACCTGGAATGTTGAGGGTCGTCTGCAGGGACAGACCATGGGCGTGCCCCTGACTGTTCGGGGGCGCCGGCAGGCGCGCGAAGCCGCCGACCTGCTGGTTCGGGCGGGGATGCGTCGCCCCGTCCGGTTGTTCTCCAGTGACCAGGCACGGGCAGCCGAGACGGCCGCCATCATCGCCGCCCGGGTCGCAGTCCCCGTCGCCTTCACACCGGAACTGCGCGAGCAGTCCCTGGGGAGCCTGGAGGGCCGGCTGGCCCGGGGCCTCAGCGCGCAACCGATCCCAGAGGGCGCCCACGTGTCGGAGATCGCCTGGGGAGGTGGTGAGACGATCGAACAGGTGTGGGTGCGGATTGCGAGCTTCACGCAAACCCACCTCCTGCCCTGCCCGGACGACGATGTCATCCTCGTCACGCATGGCACGCTGCTCCAGGTGTTCCTGTCGTACCTCGAGGGACGCAGCCACCGCGACGTCGACTGGGACGTCCTGCCCCGGAATGGGCAGGTGATCATCCGAGCTCTTCCCGCGTTCCCGGTTCCTCGGCCCTGATCGGAACGAGATCCTGCCCGGGCCACCGCCGGGGGGCATCAGGCAGCGCGCCATCATCCTGATCCGTCCACGTCGGAAAGCTGGTTTGCAGTCCAGCGTTCTTCGACCCGCAGCAGTCGCCACGAGACCACGGCGAGCGCCCACGTGACCGCGAAGAGACCGGCGATGATGAAGCCCACCTCGTTCATCCGGATGCCGCTGATCCAGTCGCTCACCGGGTTGCGCCAGCCGCCTTGATCGTGCAGCACGGCGACGAACTCGATGGACCCGATCACCAAGGCGACGGCGACCGAGAGGCCGGTGATAGACAGGTTGTAGTAGATCTTGCGCACCGGGTTGAGGAATGCCCAGTCGTAGGCGACGCTCATGAACATGCCGTCGAGGCTGTCGAGCAGGCTCATCCCCGCCGCGAACAGCAGGGGAAGAGTCATGACTGCGATCCACGGAAGCCGCTGCGCCGCCCCGCTTCCCGCGAGAACCAGCAGGCTGACTTCGGTGGCAGTGTCGAAGCCCAGCCCGAACAGCAGCCCGACAAGGTACATCTGCCAGGGTCTGGTCACTGTGCGGTTCAGACGTGCCAGCAGGCGTGTGACCAGGCCGGCCGCTGTCAGTCCGGCCTCGAGCTCCTGTTCGGACAGGGCGCCGGTGCCAACCCTCCGAAGCATTCGGGCGACTCGCGCCAATGCCACCAGGTTGAGCACGCCGATGAGATAGAGGAAGCCGCCTGACAGGCTTCTGCTGACCAGTCCGAGCACATGGTCGACCGAACTTCTGCCCCCGGTGAGCGTCGCCGCCAGCCCGGCTCCACTCGCGACCAGCGCGGCCAGGACCCCCACGATCGTCGAGTGCCCCATGGCGAACCAGAAACCTACCGAGGTGGCCCGGCCACCGTCGCCCCGCAACCTCCGCGTGGTGTTGTCGATCGCGGCGATGTGATCCGCGTCGAAGGCGTGACGCAATCCGTAGGTGTAGGCCGTCAGGCCCAGCCCGACTCCGAACACCCCGTCTCCGACCCGGTGGTGGAGGGGCACATCGACCCCGATCAGGAGACCGAAGGCGGCCACGTGCAGGAGGAGCACGATCGTCAGCACGCCCGACGCGTCGAGCCAGTCCGCGCGGTGCCACGCTGCCAAGCGCACGCGGAACCGGCCATTCCGGGACCCTGGCGCTCTGCTGACAGGGGCGGGTCGCATGGACACCTCCTGTGGGATCTCGCGTCCCGATCAGTGGGGGTTCCCGGGGCGTCAGGGTCTGGCTTCCAGTCCGAGGACTGGTCACAGTGGCGCGACCGCGCCGGGTTCTCACCGGCTTCCTGTCCGCCCGGGAGGGGCGGGTGCAACACTATCCCCTCGGCCACGGCGGACGCGCTGGTGGTCATGAGGTCCACGGCTGACGGCGTCATAGCTCGTCGACGGGCGAACTCGGGCTAGTCGGAGTGGTTCCCGACGTACCCGGGGTCAGTGATCCGAGGTCCATCCCGGCGACGTGCCCGATCACGGTGAGCGCGGGCTGTCGGAGTTGATGTTCCAGGGACATGGCGGCGATGGTGGCCGCGGTTCCCCGCACCATGCGTTGCTCACTGGTGGTCGCCTTACTGACGACCGCAGCGGGGACGTCGGGGTCGAGCCCTCGAACGATGAGGCCGTCGCAGATCTCGGCGAGGTGGGTCAGGCCCATCATGATCACGATCGTGCCTGACTGCTGAGCAAGGGCGTCCCAGTTCACGCTGGATGCTGGATGGTTGGGTCCGACGTGTCCCGACACCACCGTGAACCCCTGGCTGACGCCGCGGTGCGTCACCGGGATCCCGGCGAGTTCCGGCCCCGCGATGGCCGAGGACACACCGGGGATGATCCGCACGGGTATGCCGGCCTCGGCGCAAGCTAGCCACTCCTCGCCGCCTCGCCCGAACACGAACGGGTCGCCTCCCTTGAATCGCACCACCCGGGCGCCGGAACGGGCGTAGTCGATCAACAACTCGTTGATCGTCTCCTGCCCGGTCTGAGGCCCGTGAGGAATCTTGCCCACGTCGACGAGGACCGCGTCGGGACGGACCTCCACGAGGCAGGCCAGTGGTGCGAGGTGGTCGTACAGCACCACGTCGGCCTGCCGTAGCGCGCGGAGACCTCCCACGGTGAGCAGGTCGGGGTCCCCTGGACCAGCTCCGACCAGAACCACCTCGCCCGCTGTCCTGTCGGACTTCTCGTCCTCAGCCACCTGTCGCTCCATCCCTTCCGCACAGTGCGTTGACCGCCGCTGCTGTGACGGCGCTCCCCCCGCGACGGCCGTGGACCACCAGATAGTCCAGGCCGAGATCGTTGCCGGCCAGCGCCCGCTTGGACTCCGCGGCGCCGACGAATCCCACGGGGATGCCTACGACGGCGGCCGGCAGCAGCGATGGGTCACCGGCCAGGACCTCGAGCAGGTGGAACACGGCGGTGGGAGAGTTGCCGATCGCGATCACCGCACCCTTCAGGTCGGGTGCCCACAAGTCGACTGCGGCGGCGGTCTTGGTGGTTCCCAGGCTGGCCGCCAATCCGGGTAGGCGCGGATCGTCGAGGCTGCAGATGATCCGGTTGTCACGGGGAAGCCGGGACCGGATGATGCCGCTGGCGACCATTCGCGAATCACACAGGATCGGAGCGCCCCGGCGCAGCGCGTTCGAGGCCGCCTCGACGAATCCGGTGGACCAGGCCATGTCGTCGGCCAGGTCGACCTGGCCGCTGGCATGGATCATCCGGGTCACGACAGGCCGGAGCGCTTCCGGGCAACGGGTGAGGTCGGCCTCGGCCTCGATGGTGGCGAAGGATTGCCGATAGATCTCCGCGGCGTTCTTCTCGTAGTCAAATCGACTCATCGGCCACCCCCAGGCACTTGATGATCTGATCGCGAAGGCTTGCCGACCGTTTCGGATCCCGGTCGGACAGGACGGCGATGGTCGCTCCGCCGATCGCTCCGGTCGCGGGCGTCCACGCCGATCCGAGGGTCGCGCGG
This sequence comes from Aestuariimicrobium kwangyangense DSM 21549, assembly GCF_000421525.1. GTDB lineage: Bacteria > Actinomycetota > Actinomycetes > Propionibacteriales > Propionibacteriaceae > Aestuariimicrobium > Aestuariimicrobium kwangyangense. The sequence goes on from NZ_ATXE01000001.1 coordinate 283,911, forward strand.
TCGGCGCGGACGCAGAACGTGTGCAGCTTGTCCGCGGACGCGGCCACGGCAGCGTTGAGTTCGTGGTCGTCGGTAGCTGCCAGGACGTACCACGCGTCCTCCACGTCCGAGGCCCGGAACCCCCGGGGATGCCACCTGATCCGCCGGTCCGTGACCAGCGGCTGCAGGGCCGGGTGCAGGTCGGGTGCCACGAGTGTCACGTCGGCGCCGGCTGCCAGCAGGGCGGGGATTCGGCGGTGGGCGACCGTCCCGCCACCGACGACGACCACCGGCCGTCCTCGCAGCAACAGGCCAGCGAGATAGGCGGGCGCCGGTGGTAGTGGCTCGAGCGTTCGAGCACTCTCCCGGTAGCGGGTGACGACCAGGTCGGCCAGTTCGGGACTGTCACCGATCGGGTCCGCCACGCGCACGTGAGCGTGGGGGTGATCGAGGGCCCATTCGGAGGCGGCGTCCCGCACCCAGGTGGTGAGGCGGCCCGGGAAGAGGTAGTGCGGCATGACGACGAGTTTGCGGTGGCCGACGGCGTGCGCCATGTCCAGGGCCTCGGCCACGCTGGGCAGGGTGACCTGAATGAATGCCGGCGTGGCGTGGGCGTATCCGCCGGACTCCTGCAGCAGCCGGGTCAGCCGCACGTGGTCGGCGTTGGCGTCGGTGACGCTGCAGCCACGGCCCACGACGACAAGACCGACTTCGCTCACGTCCCAGTCGCCCCGCGCACGCTCGATCCGCTGGAGTGCCGCGGAGACCAGGGGCGCCGGTGCTCCCAGGTGCCGGGAACACACCACCCGGGCCTGCCCGTGGCCGCGACGACCGGCCTCGATCGCCTCGGGAATGTCGGCACGGACGTGGCCCCCCGCGCCGATCATCAACGGCACGACGACGACTCCGTCGGCGCCGTCGTCGAGCACGGAGGCGAGGGCGCTTTCGATGGTGGGTGGGGTGAGTTCGACGAAGGCCGCCTCGACCCGCACCCCGGGCAACAGCGATCGAACTCTGTCGGCCAAGGCCAGGCACTCGACGACGCCTGCCCGGTCACGGGTCCCATGCCCGGCGAGGACCAGCGGGATCGATGGCGACTCGGGAGGGGTGGCCGGGTCCGTGGGGTCGAGGGTCACTTCGGCATCCAGTGGTAGTCGCGGGGGGTCACCATCACGGTTCGCCCGTCACCCGCGGGAAGATAGCGAGTGGTCGACGAGCCGACGATCACCAACGAGTTCATGTTCACGACCTCCGGATTGAAATCGCGCAGCGTGGCCAAGGTCACTGCCTGATCGGGACGATCGGCCTCCTCGACGACCGCGACCGGTGTCGAGAGCGGGCGATGCTGGGCGAAGATGGCCAACGCGTCCGGGAGATGATGCAGGCGGGTGCGGCTACGCGGGTTGTACAGCACGGTCACAAGGTCCGCCTCAGCAGCCGCGCGGATGCGGGTGAGGATCGTGTCCCAGTCAGTGTGCAAGTCGGATAGCGAGATGGTGGCGTGGTCGTGACCCAGGGGCGCGCCCAGGATCGCGGACGCCGCGAGGCTGGCGGTGACACCGGGGATGACCTCGACCTCGATCCCGTCGGTCCCCTGTTCCAACGTGGGCGAGGCCATCGCGTAGATGGCCGGGTCACCCGAGCAGACCAGTGCCACGTTGTGGCCTTGGCGCGCGAGGGCGATTGCGCTCGCAGTGCGTTCCTCTTCCTTCCCCATGGGCGTGCTGACGATCCGGGCTCCCGGGCGGATGAGGTCGCTCACCTGAGCGATGTAGGGGCGATAGCCCACCACGATCGACGACGCGCTGATCGCCCGCTGCGCCCGGGGGGTGGTGAGATCACGCGCCCCGGGCCCTAGGCCGACGATGACCAGACGTCCTCGCGGGGGGATGCGTCCGATCGCGCAGGTGGCCTCCCGCGTCCGCTGTTTGTCCACCACGAGGTGGGCGCCGTGCGCGAGCACCGACGCTTCGGCGACGCTGGACGTGCCGACGACCGCTAGCGGCGCGTCGCTGGGATTGGGGACCTTCTGGACACCGAGGACTTCGGCCGGGTAGGTGATCAAGGGCACGCCCAACTCCGCGGCCAGATCCAGCAGCCCTGGTTCGTCGGCCTTGGCGTCCACTGACGTGATCGCGGCGACGGACGCTGAGGCGAGACCGGCCCCGCCCAGTGACTGGTCGAGCAGGGCCCGCAGGCTCGACCCCGACGTCCCCCTGTTGCAGCCCATCCCGACAACCAGGCTCTGCGGGTTGAGAACAACCATCGGGACATCCCCCGGGTCGGCGACGATCCGATCGGACACCAGGACGCGGGCCAGGGCGCCCGGGTGGAGGGCGTCCCCAGGCTCGAGCACGGCGACATTGTGCGGGAGGGGCGGCAACGGCCAGCGGCTCGTCCGAACGAGGTCGACGGGTTCCCCGTCGAGGATGCAGCGCGACACCGCGGCCACGTCGCCGGTCCAACGCCAGCCGAGTGTGTCGAGCGCGGGGACGCCCAGGGAGTCCGTGGCAGTGGTCACCACCGCGACCGCCCCGAGACCCTCCGCCACCCGTCGAGCCAGCTCGTTTGCCCCCCGCCCGTGCCCACCGACGAGGGGAACGACGAACCTGCCGGCATCGTCGACGACCACCACGCCCGGGTCGGTTCGCTTCGACTGAAGCAGAGGGGCGATGATCCGGGTCGTAGCACCCACAGCGAGGTGGCTGATGATGACATCGCACTCAGTCCAGGCGCGCGGGAGGCCGGCGACGGCGCCGTCACCATAGCGGCGGCTGGGTTCGCCGAGGATCCGATCGATGTCATCGGCACGGGCCCTGCTGGCCGAGCCGTTGGTCACTTGACCGATCATGCGGAGACTCCCGTCATCAGGTCGAGGGACGCGGCCTCTGCTCTCAGCCGCCCCTCCCCCAGCCATTCGTCGGGGCTCGGGTGCCCGGCCACCGTGCAGACGCGGCCGGCGAGGGCCACCAACACGGGGGCTGCGATCATGGCTCACCTCGGGTACTGAGGGGCGTTCCGTCGGACCCGCGGAACGCGTGCCGGAAGCCGGGATGGTAAAGGTGACTGCGCGTCGTGCCCTGCTCGGCCAATGCGGGGCCGACAAGGACGACGGTGTGCTTCCAGAGCTTGCGGGCCTTCATGCTCGCGGACAACTCGTCGAGCCGACACCGCAGCATCACCTCGTCGGGCCAGCTGACCCGAAAACCCACGATGCAGGGAGTCTCCGGCGGATACCCCCCGGCCAACAACTCCTCCTGCAGCATCCTGTTGCGGGCCGCGGACAGGTAGAGGGCCATCGTCACCCCGTGTGCCGCGAATCCCCGGACAGTCTCCCGGGAGGGCATCGGCGTGCGGCCGCCCTCGAGACGGGTGAGGATCATTGTCTGACTCACCTCGGGAACGGTGACCTCCGCATCCATCCGGGCAGTGGCCGCGGAGAAGGCCGACACCCCGGGAATGGTCCGGTGGCCGATGCCGAGGCGGTCGCACAGCCTCCGCTGTTCCGCGATGGCGCCGTAGATCGAGGGGTCACCGGTGTGAATGCGCGCGACGAGCAGGCCCTCATCCCTCGCCCGCTCGTAAAGCGGTGCCAGGTCCTCCAAGGACGCTGAGGCCGAGTCGATCACCAGCGCGTCGGGACGCACCCCGGCGATGACGGCGGGGTCGACGAGGCTGGACGCCCAGATCACGATGTCAGCCTCCGCGATCACCCGAGCACCGCGGAGCGTGATCAGATCGGGGGCGCCCGGGCCGGCGCCGACGAAAACCACCTCACCCAGCGCGGCCGTCGAGCTCACAGTCGACCTCCGGTCGCCGTCCGCCGCGGTGTGACCAGCAACGTTGAGAAGTAGGGCGCTTGGTCGGCGTCCACCTGGGACACGGGGGTGATCATCTGCCCCTCCAGGCCGATGTTCACCCCGAGCACCCCGTCGCGCCCATGGCGCTTGATCAGGGCGACCAAGTCAGCGAGTCGGCGTCCACCCTTGTAATACACGACCGCATCGGACGCATCCAGCGCCGCTGCGACCACCTCGTCGCCGGCGGTGGCCGGGATCAACGCCAACGTCTCCTGGCCCTCCACGAGAGGAATCAGACTTTCAGCGGCAAGTGCCTGCATAGCGGTAATTCCCGGCACCACCTCAAAGGCGATGCCCGGCACCGCGGCTCGCACGTGATCGGCGAGGTAGGAGAACGTCGAGTACACGCTGGGGTCCCCGACTGTTGCGAAGACCACCAGGCCGGCGCCAGCTTGGAAGGCGTCGATCGTCGCCTGGGCGGACGCGGCCCAGGACTTGCGGCGTTCGGCGCCGACCCCCCGCCGCTCCGCCATGCTGAACGGGATCCGCCGGATCCTTCCGACCACCGCGGGACACCCGGCCACGACGATGCGCTCCGCATGCCCGGGCCCATCACCACTCGACTCGGTCGCGGGAACGAGGATCACGTCTGCACACTCCAAGACGTGAACCGCCTTACGGGTGAGCAGTTCAGGGTCACCGGGACCCACGCCGACCCCGATCAGGGTCGGCATCGTTCGGGCAGGGCAAATCACGGAGCCTCCTCAGGTGTCCACGCCTGACGCACAACGCTCTGCAGCGAGGCGAGTTCCTGGCTCCCGGAAAACCGGTCACAGTGGCGGGACCGCCCCGGATTCACCTCTCGGCTCACCGGAGTTCCTCGACCTCTCGCTGCCCCGCCAGTCTGGCACACTCGGTTCCAGGCCCTGACCCCGGGAGGGACAAACGTGGATCGCACGACGACGGGCCCCGCCGACCACGGGCCTGTTCTCGTTCTCGGGGGCACCACCGACGGCCGGGAACTCGCCACACTGCTGGTGGCTGCCGGTATCCCCGTCACCTCATCGCTCGCCGGCCGGGTGACCCAGCCGAACCTGCCGCCAGGCGGCGTCCGAATCGGAGGGTTCGGTGGCACCACCGGCCTGATAGACTTCCTCCGGAGCCACGCGATCACGGCCGTCGTGGACGCCACCCACCCGTTCGCCGAACACATCACCGCGCACGCGGCGCTCGCCTGCAACCACACCGGGACACCCCTGCTGCGGCTGGCCCGCCCCAGTTGGTCAACGCGCGCCCAAGCAGCCACATGGCACTGGGCCGACGGCCTCACCGAGGCTCGCATCGTCGCCGAGGGCCTCGGCTCCCGCATCTTCCTCGCGATCGGTCGACAAGACCTCCACCGGTTCGCGTCCTGGGAACACCGGTACGTGCTGACCCGCGTCATCACCGCACCCGAGTCAGCCCTGCCCGAGTCATGGGAAGTGATCTCGGCTCGCGGGCCCTTCCGTTGTGACGACGAGCAGGACCTGATGCGGAGCCGGAACATCCAGGTGCTCGTCACGAAGGACTCCGGCGGACCCACTACGGCCAAACTCGATGCCGCGACCGTGCTCAACATTCCAGTCGTGATCGTCCGGCGACCTGCCCTTCCGGCGGGTCTCGCGACCGTGTCCTCGCCACGAGAGGCGTTCTCGTGGGCGGCCCGCATTCGTGGCAACGCCCGACGCTGACCCGGACGCGACCCCGGCCCGGAAGTGGCTCAGATCAGCGCCGCCTGAGCAGATACGTGTCGAACACCCAGCCCTTGCGGGCGACAGCCTCGGCCCTCGCCCGCACGATGTCGTCCCTCACCTGCGCCAGAGGCCCACGGATGAGGATCTCGTCGTCAGTACCGAGGTAGGCCCCCCAATAAATGTCGACGCCGGCGGGGTCGATCTCGGTGAACGTCTGGTGCGCGTCGAGCATCACAACAACGTCATCGACCCCATCCGGCAACCCGTCACGGACCAGGCGCGCCGGAGTGATCTCGACGGAACGGCCCTGCCTGTTCAGAGGAATGCCATGGCGCGCCGTGAGCGCGGACACGCTGCTGATTCCCGGGATCACTCGAAGCCTGATCGGCGACTCGCTGTCGGCGGCCTCGTCCGCCAGTTCCCGCGCGATGGTCACGGTGCTGTCATACAGACCAGGATCGCCCCACACCAGGAATCCCCCGCACTGGCCATCGTCCAAGTGGGCATCGATCGCCGCGCCCCACTGGACGAGGCGTTCGGCCCGCCATTCAGCCACCGCCACGTCATAGTCCGAGGCGCTGCGCCACGGACGGGGCGGGTCCCTCAATTCGACCGTTCGAAGCGGTGTCTGGCGATGCCGAGCGATCACGGCACGTCGCGCCTCCACCAGATCGTCGAGCGACTCCTCCTTACGGACCACGAACAGCACGTCCAGAGACGTGATCAGCCGAGCCGCTTCCACCGTGACCCAGTCTGGGTCTCCGGCTCCGATACCGATCAGAGCAAGTTCACGGCTCACGATGCCCGCACCGAATCGTTGCCCGAGTCGACCACATACCCACCATGGCGGGACCTCCCCCATCGATTGACGCTTCACACTACGGGTCGTCCCGTCCTCACCGCATCCAGCCACCAGCCCCGCGCCATCCTCACGGGGTTCGCCAAGGCCAGAGGTGGGAGAGTGGGGGCCCCATCACCACTCAGCGCCGAGCCCTGAGGCGGACGCCGTGATCGAGAGGCCCGTTACCGTTCCCCACGTTCAGATCGTCGGCGCCACGGATGGTGTCCGTCAGCCACGTCTTGGCGTCCCTCACCGCCTCTTTCCAGCTGGGACGCTGTGGCCGAAGGGCCGCGATGGCGGAACTGAGCGTGCAGCCCGTCCCGTGGGTGTGTCGGGTGGGGATCCGCGGCGACTCGAGCAGTCGGGGTGCGGACTCGTCCCACCACACGTCGACGGCGGCCGACTCCTGGGACAGGTGGCCGCCTTTGACCAGCACCCGACGGGCTCCCAGGGCGGCCACCTGCTCGGCCTGGTTGATCATCTCGGACACGGTGCGCGCCACTGGTGTCCCGGTGAGGGCGGCGGCCTCGTCCAGGTTCGGTGTTACGACATCGACGAGTGGGAGCAACTCGCGCATGGCGCTGACCGGGTCGGTCAGCAGCCGCGCTCCCGAGCTCGAGACCATCACCGGGTCGAAGACGCTCGGCGTCCCGGCCAGAGGTCCGGCGAGGCGCTCGGCAACCATGGACGCCGTCTCTTCCGATCCCAGCATGCCCACCTTCACGGCGTCCGGGCAGATGTCGACGAGCAGCGTGTCGAGTTGCTCGGCCACGAGCCCGGTGTCCAGCGGGTGGGAGGCGGCGACCCCCCGGGTCGACTGGGCGGTGATGGCGGTGATGACCGCCATGCCGTAGGTGTCGAGCGCGAGGAACGTCTTCAGATCGGCCTGGATCCCGGCTCCCCCGGAGGGGTCGGAACCGGCGATGGTCAGCAGGCGGGGGATGCTCATCCACCGATTGTCGCGCCCGGTCCGCCCCCTTCCACAGTCGAGCTCGGGACTTGGCCGGCGCCCAGGCGAGGGCTTAGGCTGAAGTCGATCCCACGGGAGCCCCAGCAGGGGCTGAGATCAGGCTGAAGCTGCCTGGACCGTTTGAACCTGTCCGGGTCATGCCGGCGAAGGAAGAGAGACGTCCATGGCAGAAGTCCATCCTCAACACCGTGCCCAACTTCTGACCGACGGTCAGATCGAGGTCCCCGTCACCGCGATCAGCCTTGCGGATTCCCCCGACGGCACCACCAATGACGACATCCTCGTGTACCGCACCTCCGGGCCGGGCTCGGTCCCAGAGGTGGGTCTCCAACCTCTGCGCGAGGGCTGGATCGCCGAGCGCGGCGACACGGAGTCCTACTCCGGGCGCGGGCGCCACCTCACCGACGACGGCACGTCCGCGGTGCGCCGGGGTGAGGCGTCCGCGGCGTGGTGCGGGGAGCAGCACGCAACCCGGCGGGCACGTCCCGGCTCGACCGTGACGCAGATGCACTACGCACGCCAGGGGATCGTCACCACCGAGATGCGCTACGTGGCCCTGCGGGAGAACATGGCGGTCGAGCGGGTGGTGAGCGAGGTGGCGTCGGGTCGGGCGATCATCCCGGCGAACATCAACCACCCCGAATGCGAGCCGATGATCATCGGACGTGCGTTCCTCACCAAGGTCAACGCGAACATCGGGAACTCGGCGGTGACGAGCAGCATCGCCGAGGAGGTCGAGAAACTCTCGTGGGCCACCCGGTGGGGCGCCGACACCGTGATGGACCTGTCGACCGGAGACGACATCCACACCACGAGGGAGTGGATCCTGCGCAACAGCCCGGTGCCCATCGGCACGGTGCCGATCTACCAGGCTCTGGAGAAGGTCAACGGCCGGGCCGAGCTGCTCACCTGGGAGGTCTTCCGCGACACCGTCATCGAACAGGCCGAGCAGGGCGTCGACTACATGACCATCCACGCGGGCGTCCTGTTGCGCTACGTGCCGCTCACCGCGCACCGGGTCACCGGCATCGTCAGCCGCGGCGGCTCAATCATGGCCGCCTGGATGCTGGCCCATCATCAGGAGTCGTTCCTCTACGAGCACTTCGACGAACTCTGCGAGATCTTCGCCCGCTACGACATCTCGTTCTCGTTGGGCGACGGGTTGCGTCCGGGGTCCATCGCCGACGCGAACGACGAGGCGCAGTTGTCGGAACTGCGGACGCTGGCGGAGCTCACCGAGCGGGCCTGGGCCCACGACGTGCAGGTGATGGTCGAGGGCCCGGGTCACGTGCCGCTCAACCTGGTGGCCGAGAACGTCGAGTTGGAGCAGGACTGGTGCCATGGCGCCCCGTTCTACACACTCGGTCCGCTGGTCACCGACATCGCGCCTGGCTACGACCACATCACCTCGGCGATCGGCGCGGCCGTCATCGCGATGCACGGGACGGCGATGCTCTGCTACGTGACCCCCAAGGAACACCTTGGCCTGCCCAACCGTGACGACGTCAAGACCGGCGTCATCACCTACAAGATCGCCGCTCACTCCGCCGATGTGGGCAAGGGCCACCCGGGGGCGCGGGACCGCGACGACGCGATGAGCAAGGCCCGGTTCGAGTTCCGGTGGCGTGACCAGTTCGCGCTGGCTCTCGACCCGGAGACCGCCGAGGCCTTTCACGACGAAACCCTTCCGGCGGAGCCTGCCAAGACCGCGCACTTCTGCTCCATGTGCGGGCCGAAGTTCTGTTCCATGCGGATCAGCCAGGACATCCGCGACACCTACGCCTTGGACGGGATGCGGCAGAAGTCGGCCCAGTTCGTGGCCCTCGGGTCGGAGCTGTACGTGGACGCCGACGTGCAGGGCGCTGGCCTGGCCGAGGGCCAGGGATGAGCACGGTTGCACAGGGGACGGTCGCCGCTGCGGATACCGGCGTTCGTCCGCAGCGGGCACGGAGGGCGGCGCTCCGGGGTGGGATCGCGGGCAACTTCGTCGACCAAATGCACATCTTCCTGCCGGTGACCACCTTGGGTCCGGCCCTCCCGGTGCTCGCGGGTGACTCGGCGGTGGTGTCGAGTGTCGCTTACGTGGTCATGGCCACGCTGATCGGGCGACCGGTCGGGGCGATGATCTTCGGCCCCATCGCTGACACCCTCGGCCGGGTGAGGACCACCCGCATCGCGATCGCGGGAACCGCTATCTCGACCGGCGTCATCGCCCTCCTGCCCACTCACCAGGTGCTTGGCGTGTGGACGATGGTGCTTGTCATCGCGCTGCGGTTCCTGGGCGGGGTCTTCCTCGCCGGGGAATACACCTCGGCCATCCCGCTCGCGATGGAGTGGTCCCGGCCTCGCCAGCGCGGCCTCGTGTCCGGTCTCGTCATGTCGATGTCCCCCTGGGCGCAGGCGAGCGTCGCCTTCGTCACCGTCGGACTGCTCCTCGGCCTGGGTCGCGGGGAGTACGCCGCATGGGGCTGGCGCATCCCCTTCGCAGTGGGCGCGCTGGCGTCGGTGCTGATGCTCGTCTACTACACGCGCCGCGTGGTGGACGCCAACAACTTCACACCCGCCAGATTCCGCGCCGACCGTCCGGGACTGCGCGATGTACTCTCCGGCCGCTGGGCTCGCTCGTTCTGGCAGGTGTTCTCCCTCATGACAGGGCTGTGGCTGATGACGAACATGGCCGTCATCCTGATGGCCCAACGACTCTCCACGGACGGCCATCTCGACTCGACCGGTGTGGCCCTGATCATGGGTGCCGCCGCGGTCGTCCAGGCCCTGGTGATGGTCGCCTCGGGACACCTCTCCACCGTCCTTGGACGCCGCAGACTGCTCGTCCTCTGGGCCGCCGTCGCCCTGGTGGCCTCGCCGCCGCTGTGGCTGTGGGTGACCAGCGCCTCGTCCGGGCTGCTGGACGTGGGGCTGGGGGTGGCGGCACTGCAGGCCGTGACCGTCTGCGCCTACGGGCCGATGGGCGCCTACCTCACCGAGCGCTTCCCGACGCCCGTGCGAGCGACGGCCTACGGGACGGCCTACTCCCTGTCGATCGTCGTCCCGGCCCTCTACCCGTACTACCTGCCGGGGCTGGCGCGGATCGCCGGGCATCAGGGCGCCCCGATCGGCTTGCTCGTCCTCGGAGCTGCGCTGGTGCTCGTGGCCAGCGCACTCGGCCCCCGACTCTCACCCTCCGACCTGGACGGCGATGTCGATTCGGTGGCCGCAGGGGTCGCGAGATGACCGAGTTCGCGGACGTCGTCGACCGGGTCCGTGACCAGTCTCCACTGGTGCACTGCATCACCGGGAGCGCGTCGATCAACTACGTCGCCAATGCACTCCTGGCGGCGGGAGCGCGCCCAATGATGACCGATACCGGTGACGATGCGCCCCACGCGGTCAGGTCGGCGGCGGCACTGCTCGTGAACCTGGGCACCCTTTCCTCGGACGCCGCAACGGCGATTCTGCCGACCCTCGAGGCCGCGCACGCCCTGGCCCTGCCGTGGGTGCTCGACCCGGTGGGCATCGGGAGTCTCCCGACGCGCACGGCCCTCGCCCGGCAGCTGGCGTCACTGCGCCCCACGGCCATCCGCTGCAATCCGTCGGAGGCCCTGGTCCTCGCCGGAGACGGGCAGGGTGGTTCCGGCCCCGACAACACTGCTCCCTTCGAGGACGCAGTGCGGGCGGCTCGGCCACTGGCGAGTCGCCTGGGTGCTGTGCTCGCGATCTCGGGGCCCGGCGACCTGGTCACGGACGGGTGCCGTAGTCAGCAGATCTCCTCAGGACATGCCCTGCTGCAGCGGGTCACGGGCACCGGCTGCGCCCTCGGGGCGCTCGTCGCCGCCTGCTGCGCCGTCGCCGACCCGTTCCTCGCGACAGTCACCGCACACGCGTGGCTCGGGTCGGCCGCCGAACTCGCCGCCGCCGAGGCGTCCGGCCCCGGCGACTTCGCCTGGCGCCTGCTCAACGCGCTCGACTCCGTCCTACCCGAAGCGGTCGCGGCCACCGCCTCCCGTCGATGACCGCCGTGGGCGTCGACTTCCGGCTGTACGCACTGACCTCGGGTACCGACCGGCGCGCGGTTCAGGTTGCCGCACAGGTGGCTGCGGGCGGCGCCGGGGTCGTCCAGGTGCGAGCGAAGGATGCCACCACCAGACAACTACTCAGCCTCACCATCGAGGTGGCGCGGGCGGTGGCCTCCGCCAACCCTCGGACTCGGGTGCTGGTCAACGACCGCGCCGACGTCGCCTGGGCCGCGCGCCGGGCCGGAGCAACGGTGCACGGCGTCCATCTCGGAGCCGACGACCTGCCGCCCCCCGACGCACGGGCCCTTCTCGGACCCGAGGCCCTCATCGGCGCCACTGCGGGGTCGCTGTCGGCCGTCGCCGCCGCGAACAGCCTGGCCGGGGTCGTCGACTACCTGGGGTGCGGTCCGCTGCGTCACACACCCACCAAGGACACCGGCCGGACTCCCCTCGGCATCGAGGGATACTTCCACCTGGTGGGTGCGACCGAACTACCAATCATCGCCATAGGGGACGTCCAGAGCGACGACATCTCGTTACTCGCCGCAGCAGGCGTCAAAGGAGTCGCCATGCTCCGGGCCCTCAACGACGCACCGGACCCGGGGGCCGTCGCGCGCTCGGTGCTGGCCGCCTGGAGCGCGCAGGCCCGTGAAATTGCTCGTGGCGTTTGAAGTACCCAGCTTGCGCCGGATCGCGGTACGGCCGCTCCCGGGTCAGCATGTCACAGGTGATCCCGGCCACTGCCTGCAGCCCGGTGCGAGTGCATCGCTAGGCCGTCGGCCGAAGTCGATTTCGCCGACGGGGGCGAACTCGACCGAAGGTCTCATCCCCAGCGAGACGTCAGACTGCGACACCCCCGCAGGTGACCTGCCTGGGGAGGACGACGTAACCCAGGCTAGGTAGCCCCCGGACCTCGTGCCAGCGCTTGACGGCCGGCCTTGTACAACAGCGAGCGACTGATGCCGGTGGCGTTCGCACAAGCCACTGACCTCGCCATGCTCAGCATCATCAGCCCAGTTCGTGATCACTGTCCGCCCGGTCGGGACCGCGCTGATGGGCAAACTCGATGACCCGACCACGGTCGTCGACCCCTCACTGCGCGTCAAGGGCATCGAAGGTCGCCGACGCCTCGGTCATGCCCAGCCTCATCCGAGGACACACGATGGCCCCATCAGTGTTCATCGGCTACCGCGGCCCAGCTCATCGCGAAGGAGACCACGCCGAGCGGAGGCTGCACATCGCGTCCGCTGACGCTCGAGTACGAGAGAACCCGACGATCAGAGCGCCGAGGACTAGCGTCACCTGCCCGTCGCCAAACCCCCCACCCCCGAGGCTCACCGGCTTGGCGAGCCAGTCCGCGACCGACGCACCCAAGGGACGGTGCCAATGTAGGCGAACCAGAACGAAAACACCGGTTTCCAGCCGTAGCGCGTGTAACCCACGGCGGGCACGAGGATCAGCGCGGCGAGCAGGACGACCGACGCGAAGAAGCCCAGGTGTGCGGTGTACGCGGTGAACTCGCCCAGTGCGGTGCCCATGGCGAACGTCGCCGCGACAGCCGCCCAATAGAACAGTTTTCGGCGCACAGTGTCGACGAGGTGGATGGACAGGGTCCCCCCAACCCGGCGCCAGGGGAGGAATACCGCGGCCAGCCCCACGGCGTACAACCCGGACGAGACCGTGTAGGGGACGCCGAACCCGACGTGCAGCACGTCCGCGGCCATCGTCCCGAACATGCCGACCATGACCACGGCCAGCCAGTAGGCCCACGCGACGTAGCGTCCCCGACGGACCTGCACGATCAACGCCACGCAGAAGCTGAGTGGCGCGGCACTAAGCTCGCTAGCGCGGCCGCTATTGTCGCCCATTCACGCCCGGAGGCAGGGTGAGGCAACACGGTGTCGTGACCCGCTGGAATGACGAGCGGGGCTTTGGCTTCATCACCCCTACCGCAGGTGGTTCCCAGGTCTTCGTCCACGTCAGCGAACTACCCACGGGTCCTCGTCCGGTGGTGGGAACAGCCGTCACCTACAGCGCCCAGACCGAGGATCGTGGGCGGCTTCGGGCCACGCAGGTCGACTGCGGAGGACGTCCGGGCCAAGCCCGCCGAGGAAGACATGGCGTGGGCGCTGCCGCGGCCCTGTCCGTCACCTTCCTGGCCGTGGTGGGCGCTCTCGCCGCCGTGAAGGTGCTCCCGATCGCAGCCTTGCTCGCCACTTTGCTGATGAGCCTCGTCGCCGTCGTCCTGTACCGCCGGGACAAGTCGGCTGCACTTCGAGGCGCGTGGAGAACGCCCGAGTCGACGCTGCACGTGGTTTCTGTACTGGGCGGATGGCCCGCGCGCTGATCGCCCAGAGGCTCTACCGACACAAGACCAGCAAGAGACCGTTCCAGATCGTGTTCTGGTGCACGGTCGTGGCCAACGGCGCATTGCTGGCCTGGCTTGCCTTCCCGCCGCCCGTCGACCTCTGAGCAGTCGAACAATCAGTCCGAGCGGACCGCGTACCGCACGTAGACGACCCCGTTGTCGAACCGCCGCTCGTCCAAGAGGGCGAGGTTGAGTCGCAGACCGCGCGGTAGGGCCGGCTTCCCACCACCCACCGCCACCGGGCAGAGCAGCAGTACGCACTCGTCGACCAGGCCGTGCCGGAAAGCCTCCGCGGCAATCCCCGCGCCACCGATGCTCAGATCCGAATCGCTGCGTTCCTTGAGAAGCCGCACGCCCTCCGGGTCGAAGTGATTCTCGATGAGGGTCCGCGCGGTCGACACCTCGGTCAGGGTCGAGGAGTAGACGACCTTGTCGGAGGCACGCCAAATCTGCGCGTATTCACGCACGACCTCTGGCTCGTCCGCCAGCCAGTCGTCGTCCTCCCAGACGCGCATCGTCTCGTACATGCGCCGTCCGTAGAGGGACGTTCCGATACGGCGTTCGTGGTCGTTCCAGAACGCGTGCACCTGCTCATCCGGCACCGACCAGTCGAAGGCTCCGTTCTCGTCCTCGAGGTACCCGTCGAGTGAGACGTTGGCCGCATAGATCAACTTGCCCATGACACCTCCGCGAGATCAGGGCTCAAGCTTGCAGCGTTCAGCGTCCCCCGACAAGGGCGACCACGACAGCCACCCCCGGCGGCACACATGTCCCCAGTGGTCCGCCGTTGCGGTCAGAGGTTGGTCTGCGCCTCCAGGAATTCGGGGTAGCGCCCGCCCTCGATCTCGATCGCATCAGAGGCTGCCGTGAGAGCGTCCACCTCGGCCGCCGTCAGCTCGACATCGGCCGCGCCGGCGTTCTCCGCCAAGCGGTGGGGCTTGGTCGTGCCGGGAATCGGCACGATCCACGGCTTCTGGGCGAGCAGCCAGGCCAGCGCAACCTGTCCCGGGGTGGCTCCCTTCGCTTCGGCGACAGACGTGACCACCTCGACGAGGGCGAGGTTCTTGGCGAGTGCCTCGGGAGCGAACCGGGGAATCTGGGCGCGAAGGTCCGTGCCCTGCTCGAACGTTGTCGAGGCGGCGACAGTTCCGGTCAGGAAGCCCTTGCCGAGCGGACTGAACGGGACGAACCCGATGCCGAGCTCCGCGCAGGCGGCCAGCACACCTTCCTCGGGGCGCCGCCACCACAGTGAGTACTCGCTCTGGATGGCCGTCACCGGGGTGACGGCGTGGGCGCGGCGGATGGTGGCCTCGGCGGCCTCCGACATGCCCCAGTGCTTGATCTTGCCGGCTCGGATGAGCTCTCCCAACGCGCCCGCGAACTCCTCGATCGGCACCTCGGGATTCACCCGGTGCTGGTAGTAGAGATCGATGACGTCGACACCGAGCCGCTGCAGCGAACCATCGACGGCCGAGGCCACCTCGTCCGGGAGCAGCATGCGTCCGGTGGGTCGGCGTTCGGCCGGATCGATGTGCTGGGCGAACTTGGTGGCGATCACCACCTGGTCGCGGACGGGTGCCAGCGCCTCACCGACCAGTTCCTCGTTCGCGTGCGGGCCGTAGATCTCCGCGGTGTCGAAGAAGGTGACTCCCAGGTCGAGGGCACCGCGGATCATCGTGATCATCTCGCCGCGGTCAGGTGACTGGCCGTAGCCGCCGGTCGTGGTCATGCAGCCCAAACCGATGGCTGAGACCTCGAGGCCTTGTCCGAGTGTGCGCTGGTGCATGAGGTCATTCCTTCGTTGTTGTCAGCACATCCCGAGCCACTGCTCGGTGCTCCTTGCTGCCCACCGTAGGTCGCGGCTTGGCCCTGAGGCAGTCCCTGCCAGTACACCCCTGCCAGGACACCCTTGGCGGTAGGCATGGTGGTGACAGACTCCGTGACAGGCCACAGCGAAGGGAAGCCACCATGCAGATCACTCCCAGCTCCATCGACACGGTCAAGGGACCGGACGACTGGTTCACCGGCGACGTCTACATCGACACCGTCGCCGATGCGCCCGCCCCGTCACGGCTCTCGGCAAAGCTCGTCCACTTCACGCCCTCGGCCCGCACCCACTGGCATCGTCACCCCCTGAGCCAAACCGTCTTCGTCACCGAGGGTGTGGGCCTGTGCCAACGTCGCGGGGGGCCGATCGAGGTGATCCGGCCCGGTGACAGGGTGCTGTTCGAGGCGGACGAAGAGCATTGGCATGGCGCTGCTCCCAACCGGTTCATGGTTCATCTCGCCATCAACGAGGCGGACGCCGACCATGCCGTCGTCCACTGGCTCGAACCCGTCACCGATGCTGAATACGGCGCAGCGCCGCCCATCCGCTGAGCCTCAGGTCTCAACCGCCCGTCGACGTGCCCGTGCGTTCGAAGAGCGCGGCCACGTCGATGTCGACGAGGCGGCCGATGATGAAGGTCGGCACCCGCATACCCAGTCCCGTGCGATCGAGCCGGGCGGTCACGTGTACCTGCGCGTGGTCCTGGTCGGTGGTCGTCCCGCTCACGTGCAATTCGAGCGGGCAGGACGCCCCACGCGCCGACAGAGTCGCCGGCACCGTCCACTGCGTCACCTGGGGTGTCGTCGGGCCGGTGTGCACGCTGATGACCGGATGGCCCACGCCATCGAGCAACGATGGCTTCTGCAGGTCGCGGTCACGGTGGGCATTGCCGGTGTCCACCCTCGTCAGGTCGAGGTCGACCCGGGATGACACCACGGATCCATCCGCGTCGGTGACGACCCGACCAGCGGTGATCGGTAGGGTGCCCCGGGTGGTGGCGACCAGCTTGTCCCGCACCGAGAAGGTGGCCGTCGAGGACTCGGGCACGACCGTCCACCTGGAGTTCTCGCTCGGCACCGACGTCAGGTCGGGCCCGGACGGGGCGTTCATCGCGCGCCAGCCCGATCAGCGACGAACGCCTCGGCAACGGTGTATCGCTCCACCCGGGAGGGTCCCGGCAGCAGCGCAGGGTCCTCACCGGGCACCAGCTGCGAGGTCATCACCACCTCGGCGAGCAGGTCGAGTGTCGACTCCGAACCGGTGACCAGCAGGATCGCCCGGCCACCGTCGGCCTGGCGCAGGTCGTAGCGAGCCACGATGTCGTCACGCAGTCGCTGGTTCGCATCGATCAGCGGTCTGATGCGTTGGGTGTCGGCGAGTTCGGCGGCCGCGAGCAGCTCGGGCGATTGCGGTCCATCGAAGATCATGAGTTGGGCGTGCATGGCGACTCCTTCGGGTTCACCGGTGGTGGGAATGCCTCCACGGTGCGCCGCGAACGCCCCGCACGCCTCAGTGCTGCCACCGAATTCGCCACTGAGATCTCCGCCCCGCCCTGGTCATCAGGGATGGGACACGTGATCGGGTCCCGGGACGAATGAATTCGGGCGTCGCCCGGCATCCCGCGGCGTGACAATGGTCACGTGGTCGCGATGGTGGGTCGCTCCGCCCAGCTTGCTGTCATCGACGACGCGGTCGCCGCCGCGTCGGCCGGTCGAGGCGGGCTCGTGCTGGTCACCGGAGAGGCCGGGATCGGCAAGACGATGCTGGGCCTGGCGGGCATCGAGAGGGCCGCCGCCGTGGGTCTGCGCACCGCCCATGGCTTCGCCGTGGACGACACGGGGGCCCCGGCTCTGTGGCCGTGGAGTCGGCTCGCGCGACAACTGCCCGAACTCGACACGGTGGTCGCCGCCGTGAAGCAGGCCGATCTCGACAACGACGCCGGACGCTTCGGGGTGGCAGAGGCGGTCGTCGATGCCCTGACCCATGCCGCCGAGCCGTCCGGTCTGCTGGTGCTGCTCGAGGATCTGCACTGGGCGGACTCCCTGTCGGTGGCGGTCCTTCGTCACGTCGCCTTCGACCTGCCCCATTCGCGGGTTGTCGTGCTGGCCACCGCCCGGGATGACGCGGCGACCGCGTTCGGGCGCGCCCTTCCCGATCTGCTGCGTGGTGGCGGATCGGTGCTCGTCCGGTTGACGGGACTCGACCCCGGGGCCGTGGCCCAGTGGCTGTCGAGCGACCCGTCGCTGACGGGCTGGGGTGCTCTGGTCCACGAACTGGTGCGCCGTTCGGACGGGAATCCCTTCTTCATCCACGCCGTCACCTCCCAGGCGCCGCCCGCGTCGGGTGACCTCGACGACGTGCTGGCTGAGCGGCAGGACATCAGGGGCCTGCTCGCGGCGCCGCTGCTGCAGCTCACCGACGAGGCGCGTGACACCCTGATCACCGCTGCCCTGATGTCGGAGCGGCTCTCACCGACCCTGCTCGCCGCGGCGTGCGGGCGCACGGTCGCACAGGTCACCGACCACATCGCCCAAGGTTGTCGGGCCGGACTGTTGCAGCACCGCGCCACCGGACTGTCGTTCACCCACGCGCTGGTGCGTGACGCCGTCATCGCCGACACCGAAGCCCACCATCGCTCTGCCAGGGAGGCCTCGATAGCGGCGGCCATGCAGTCCAGTGGGGACGAGCTGTTGGTGGGTCCCAGCGCGGTTCACTGGGATCGGGCCGAGGGACATGCAGCCTCGGTCAACTGCCGCGACGCCGCCCGAGCGGCCGCCGCCCGGGCCGCGGCCGTCCACGCCCACGAGGAGGCGGTGGCGTTCTCGCGGATGTGCGTCCGACACACCCGTCGACTCGACCACGACGACGCCGAGCTTGCCGAGTGTCTGGTGGAGTTGGCCGGTTACGAATGGCTGGCGAACCAGGTCCCGGCAGCCGTCGACTCCTGTGTGGAGGCTGTCGACGTGGCGGAGGCGGCCGATCGTCCCGACCTGATGGCGCGCGCCGCCCTCGTCCCGCAGGGCATCGGCTCGCGTGAGGTGGCGCGTGTCGTCGCCGGTCTGTGTCGGCGAGCCCTGTCCCGGGTGCCTCCGGAGGACCTCACGACCAGGGCCCGGCTGAGCAGTCAGATGGCCGTCGCTGCGGCCGAGGACGCCGTCGATGCGAGTGCCGACGCCTTGTCTGTCGCGGCACTGACCTTGGCTCGCCGTTCGTATTCGCCCACCGCAGAGCTGGAGGCCATCGCGGCTCGGCATCTCGTGCTCTCCTACCCCCAGGCCATCGACGAACGAGTGCCGCTGGCCGAACGAGCCGTCGAACTGGGGCGCTCGTCCACGACGGCGATGGGAACCCTCTGGGGCCACCTGTGGCAGGCCGACATCGCGTTGCAGCGGGGCGACCTGGTCGCTCTCGACGACGCCATCGTGCAGATCGCACGCGTCGCCGCCCGACGTTCCTCACCGGTGGCCCGCTGGCACGAGCATCGGTTGAGGGGGTTGGTCGCTGCCGTGTTGGGAGACTTCGACGGGGCCAGAACCCAGGCCGGGGCCGGCCTCCGGATCGCCGATCGAACCGGGGATCGGTCCCTGATCGGGATGTACCACATCGTCTGCGTCCAACTGGCCCTGCTCCGGGGTGACCCGGGCGAGATCACCGAGCCGGGGCTGCGCGTGCTCGAGGAGGCCACGGGCATCCCGCTGGTGCGCGCCAGTCTGGCCCGCGCCCTCGCCCTGGCAGGCGATCGCGGCCGGGCGGTCGCACTGCTGGCCACCCTGGCGGACCTTCCCGAGCGTGTTCCGGTGGGGCCGCGGTGGATGGGCACCTTGGGGCAGATCGGTCTGGCCGCCGCTGCGCTGGACGACCCTGACCTGGCCCGCAGGTGCCACGCCCTGCTCGCCCCCACCGCGCCTTGGTACGGCGCTGATGGTGGTGGGACACCGTTCTACTCGGGATCGAACGAGTTCCCGCTCGGGGTGATCGCGGTGGCTGCGGGTCAGCGGGACGTCGCCGCCGACCACTTCACACGAGCCATCACCGCGAACCAGCGGATCGGGGCTCGTCCCTATGTCGCACTGGCCCGGCTCGGGCTCGCGGAATGCCTGGAACACGATCCCGCACCGTCCGCCGGACATCGGTCGGGGACACCGACCGTGCGGGAGCTGGCCGCGGCCGCCGCTGAGGAGTTCCGGCTGCTCGACATGCCCGGCCCCCTCCTGGGCGCGGAGCGGCTGCTGGCCCGTCCCGCTCCGACCGACGCTCCCGTGCTCACCACGCGGGAACTCCAGGTGGCGCGGTTGGTGGGCCAGGCGCGCACCAACCGGCAGATCGCCGACCAACTCGTCGTGTCGGTGCGCACCGTCGAGTCCCATGTGCGCAGCGCGCTGGCGAAACTGGGGTTCAGTACGCGCACCGAACTCGCCCTGTGGGTGCGAGCGCGATCGGACGGCCGACCCTGAACTCCGGTTAGCCTGCCGCCATGGCTGAACTGGAGGAGCTGGTGCTCGCCGATTCCGAGGAGCTCCACGCCTGGCTGCTCGCCCACCACGACACGTCCCCGGGCGTCTGGCTGGCGTTGACCCGGAAGGGCGGCACCGTCACGACCCTGACCTGGCAGCTCGCCGTGGACGAGGCGCTCTGCTTCGGCTGGATCGACGGGCAGGCCCGCAGCCGCGACCAGGAGAGTTCCTGGATTCGGTTCACGCCTCGCCGACCACGAAGCATCTGGTCGCGTCGCAACGTCGAACACGTCGCCCGGCTCGAGGCTGAGGGAAGGATGCTCCCCGCCGGCCGCGCCGCCGTCGAGGCCGCGAAGGCCGATGGCAGGTGGGCAGCCGCGTACCCACCACCCTCGGAAGCGGAGGTGCCGGACGACCTACTGGCCGCCATCGAGGCGGTGCCTGAAGCCCGGGCCATGTTCGAGGTGCTCACCAAGTCCAACCGCTTCTCGATCATCCATCGCGTGAATGCGGTCAAGCGGGCCGAGACCCGTGAGCGAAAGATCAGGGAGTTCGTGGCCATGCTCGCCCGCCACGAGACGCCCTACCCCCAGAAGGCCAAGCCGGCGGAGTAGTGGCGCGCCATTCATCGGCCAACGCGCCCGTCCCTCGCCCGGACCCGTGGGGTTCGTCCGGACGAGGGCGGGGGGCTGCGGGCCACGCATCGCAGGTTCTGGGATCAGCGACCTCCCCACACCAGGGTGGCGCCCGAGTGGCCGACCAGGGTGACCAGCACCAGCGAGGCCAGCGCACTCACCACGACGACCACCGTCGAGGCCAGACGGAGCGTCCGGCGATCCTGCGGTGGTCCGACGCCAAGGGTTCGTCGTCCCGACCGTCCGCCGGCGATCGCGGTGCCGCTGTCGGACCACACCAGAGCGGCGAGCGAGAGGGCCAACACCAAGGCGGGCCACGGTGCCCACAGGCCCCACATGCGGTGCGTCGCGAACTGGGGGCTCGAGCCGATCCCGATCTGGGACGCGAGCGCTGGACCGGTGAGCCTGGCCGCCAGCGCCCCTGCCGCGCCCGCCGCCGCGAAGGCCACCGTCAGCCAACCGAACCGGGCGCGGAGCCCCGGACGCCAGCTCAGGACCAACCCTCCCAACGCCGACAGCGGCACCAGCACCACCGCGACGTGCACGATCAGCGGGTGCAGCGGAAGTCCACCGATGTTCATCGTCTACTTCTTGATCGGGTTGCCGTCGCGGTCGAGCACGAACCAGACCGAGCCGACATTCTGCCCGGTGGTGTCGCCCTTGGCCTTGTCGTTGAACCAGTAGTAGAGCGGCCAGCCGTTGTAGGTGGCCTGCTCACGACCGTCCTTGCGGGTGAACGAGCCCAACTTGGAGTCGTCGACCCCGGCCCCGGCCTTCGGCTTGCCCAGCAGGGGCGGCCACTTGACCAGGCAGTCGCCCTCGCAGGCGCTGGTGTTGGAGGCGTCCTTGGTGAACATGTAGAGCGTCATCCCGGCACCGTCGACCACGATCGAGCCCAGCGGGGTGTCTGACATGGCGAGCGTCAGCCTGTCACCCATGGGAGCCGACGAGCTGGGAGCCGAAGAACTGGGGGCCGAACTGCTCGACCCGTACTGACCGTCAGCGGCGGCGCTCGACGACTGCATCGACGAACTCGAGCTGGGCACCGTGTTTCCTGCGGACGGGGTCGCTGCCGGTGAACTGCAGGCCGCCATCGCGAGCACGACGACGGCACTTCCGGCGAGCACCCGGATGCGGGACGCTGTGCTCGTGGGGAACGGACGCCCCATCACGCGAGGCGCCCGGTGTGGACCAGCGGCCCGGATGAGGGGTGACTCTGTGGGAGCTGAGTGGGTGAGAGGTGAGTGGGTGGAGCGATTTGTTCGGGTGAAGAGAGCGGACACCATTCCTCCTGAGAATCGTCGGCCCGGTGTTCACCGTGGCCGCTGCCGTTCCCAGTGATACGGATGCAGCGTCCGCAGGGATTGCGCCGACGACAGATTGGTCTCCGCGCAATCCCTGGGACGGGTTCATCCGTAGATCAGCATGTGACCCTCTTCTCGCTCGCCGATCGGGCGCCGGACGCTGCCCTCGTGGCTGGTCTGGTGGTCAACGACGACGCGGCCGCGGCAGCATTCGTCCGACGGTTCGAGGGACGCGTGTTCGGACTGGCGCTGTCGATCACCCGCGACCGGGGGCTGGCCGAGGAGGTCAGCCAGGAGGCCTTCCTGCGGGCCTGGCGGGCGGCCGCAGTGTATGACCAGCGGCGGGCCTCGGTGCTCACCTGGTTGTTGGCGATCACCCGCAACGCCGCGATCGACACGATCCGAACCCAACGCTCGACCCCGATCGACGGCGAGGTGATGGAGCGTCTGATCTCGACCACGCTGAGCGGCAACCCCGACCAGTCCGGTGCTCGGGTGGAGCACCTGGACGCCGCCGAGCGGCTGCGGGCCCTCCCGCCGGAGCAGGCACGAGCGGTGGTGCTGGCGGTCATCGCCGGACACACGGCCCAGCAGGTGGCCGACCTGGAGGGGATCCCCTTGGGCACCGCGAAGACGAGGATCCGCACCGGACTACGGCGTATGCGTGCCACCGTGGTGGCTGAACATTCTGAGGTGGACGATGACTGAGCGGCATCCCGACGACGACGCGCTGGTCGATCTGGTTCTGCAGACCCCGGAGCCGGACGAACGCGCCCGGCTGAGCGCCCACCTGGCTTCCTGTGACGCCTGCCGCTCCCGCTACGCCGAGATCTCGGACGGAGCCCAGCAGGTGCTGGCCGCCGTTCCCTCGATCGCACCCCCGGCGGGATTCTCCGGACGAGTGCTGCAGGCCATGCAGTTGGGCGAGGAACCCGTTGCAGCGGTCGCCCCAACCCGCGCCCTTCGGGTAACGCGACCTCGCTGGACGAGGGGGGTGCTCGCGGTGGCTGCCGCCCTCGTGGTCGGCCTGGGGGTCGGGATCGGCGGCACGATCGTCGTCCACGACCGGCAGCAGCCGGCTGCCGTCAGTCCCACAGCGGTGCGGTCAGCGGCGGCGTTGGTGACGGCCGATGGCACCAGCGTCGGCACGGTGGGACTGACCACCATTGCGGGACGACAGGTGCTGGTGGTGACCGTCACCCGCGCGAAGCCCGGCAAGAGCTACGACTGCGTGGTGGTCGGTGGCGATGGCAGGCGCCGCACCGTCGGGTCGTGGACGCTGACCTCGACCTACGGGTCGGAGACGGCCGCTGGCACCTGGGCGGTGGATGTTCCGGCTGGTGGGGTGCAGGGCGTGGAGTTGGTGACCAGTGAGGGCAGGGTGTGGTCGCAGGCGGCCTTCTAGACCGTCAATCCCCGAGTGGCTGGGACGACAACCCGGCAGGCTCGGCGAGCGCCGCGTGGTTGTTCGTCTACGGCATGATCACCGCTGCACCACCTGAGGTGTAGGAACTTCCCATGGCCATCACCAGGATCCACAACTTCTCCATCTCACTCGATGGCTTCGCCACCGGCGAGCCCCAGTCGCTGGAGGCTCCGTTCGGGCACGCCGGGCACAAACTGCACGAGTGGATGTTCGCGACCCGGTCGTGGTCCCCGAAGGGAGCCATGGGCGCCGACAACGCGTTCGCCGAGCGCCACGGTCCGGGGATCGGCGCCGAGATCATGGGCGCCAACAAGTTCGGCCCGCCCGGATGGCAGGACGACCCGGAGTGGCGCGGATGGTGGGGCGAGAACCCGCCCTTCCACACGCCGACCTTCGTGCTCACGCACCGGCCGCTGCCGCCCATGCCCATGGAGGGTGGCACCACCTTCCACTTCCTCGAAGCGTCACCGCAGGAGGCGCTGGCGGTTGCCATGGATGCCGCTGAGGGTCAGGACGTGCGCATCGGGGGCGGGGCGAGCGTGGTGAAGGACTTCCTTGCTGCAGGCCTGGTCGACCACATGCACCTCGTTCAGGTGCCGATCACTCTGGGACGAGGCGTTCGGCTCTGGGACGGTCTGGAGGGGCTGGAGCAGGACTACTCGATCGAGGCGGTCTCCACTCCGAGCGGGGTCACCCACTTCACCTTCTCCAGGAAGGCGCCTGTCGCTGACTGACGAGCACCTGCCGGCGGCGCAGCAGGTTGCGCCAAGACAGATCAAGACCCGCGAGGTGCGTCGCCAATGCCGATCTTGAGGCAACCTGCTGCGGAATCGGCCGCCTCGGGCGCCTCGCAGGAGGAATGGCCACCGAGAAGCAGGGTCAGATGGGGCGCCTCGCCGATCAGTGCGCCGGTCCACAGGACCGCTGGCGCCGGCCATCAACAGTCGCGCCGAGGCGCCGCTTCCTGATCTTCAGGCGTCACCCGGAATGCTCGATCACCACCGCGGTTGACCAGACATGACAACAATCGGATTGATCGGTGCCGGACACATCGGCTCACAGGTGGCACGACTCGCAGTGGCCAGCGGCTACGACGTGGTGATCAGCAACTCCAGGGGTCCCGAGACCCTCGCGGATCTGGTCGCCGAACTCGGACCCCAGGCACGCGCCGCCACCCCCGTCGAGGCCGCGAAGGCTGCCGACATCGCCGTCGTGACGGTGCCGCTGAAGGTGATCGACACCATTCCCGTCGACGAGCTGGCCGGCAAGATCGTCATCGACACCAACAACTACTACCCGCAGCGTGACGGGCAGATCGCCGAGCTCGACGACGAGTCCACCACCACGGCAGAGCTGCTGCAGAGGCACCTGCCGACCTCGAAGGTCGTCAAGGCGTTCAACCACATCTACTCCGCCGAACTGACCACGCACGGTCTGCCCGCGGGCACTCCTGATCGACGGGCGCTCGCCCTGTTCGGGGACGACGCCGAAGCAGTCGCCACGGTCGGCAAGCTGCTCGACCAGTTCGGCTTCGACGCCGTCGAGGTCACGCCGCTCTCGGAGGGATGGCGCATTCAGCGCGACACCCCTGGTTACGGACCCCGCCTCAACCGCGAGGGACTGACCGAGGCCTTGGCGCAGGCACGCCGCTACCGCGACATGTGAGCGGACGGGTTCGTCCCGGGCGGGCGCCGGGTTCTCGACACGGCGCTCGTCCCCCTCGCTCCTACTCGACCGAGGGCACGCAGTTCAGGCCGGAGTGAGCCGGGCCACCGTGCAGGAGTTCGCCCTCACCTTGGCCGGCAGGTCGGCGAAGGTCTGCTCACACCACGAGGTGACCTCCGCTGAGCTGGTGAAGCCGCCGTCGAAGACCGTGACGTAGTAGGGCCGTCCGTCACGGGTGGTGATGCCGCGCCCGAAGCTGGTCGACAACACCAGGCGCACGCTGCCGCTGAACCGTAGGTCGTCACGCAGCTGCATGTGCTGGTCGTAGATGTCGGGCCAGGTCCAGGCTGCCGCCCCACTCGGCGGGGGATCCAGCGGGTCGACCGTGCCCAAGGCCTTCGACGCCAACTGCGCCACGTAGTGACCGTCGAACGAGACCTCCGGCGCGTCACTGCGCACCAGGTCGTCCAGACCCTGCTTGGCCAACTGATCGGCGCTCAGGGTCGGCGTCGGAGTCGGGGTGGGAGGCGGTGCGGACGAGGCCGCCTCGGTGGGTGTGGGTGTGACCACGGCTGAGGTCTCTTGCGCGGTCGCGGGCGAGGCCTCGGTGGCCACCGCGCTCGTGACCACGGGACTCTGGCTCGCCGCCGCCACCGAGGGCCTGCTCGCCCCCCCACGCCTGAGGAAGATGATCACACCGATGGACGCGATCAGCGCCACGGCGAGTACCGCGGCCACCACCACGAGCAGGGGAGTGGCCCGTCCACGAGACGGTGGTGCGGAGGCGTACCCGACCCCCGGGCCCGGCTGCCTCGGCCCGAAACCTGACGGTTGCGGGTAGCCCGGGCCGGGCGCCGGGTAATGCTGGGCAGACCCCGGTTGGCCGGGTCCGTAGCCCTGGGGACCAGGGCCGTACCCCTGCGGCGGCGGGGGATAGCCGTGTTGGCCCCCGTATCCCGGTTGGCTCCCGTATCCCGGTTGGCCCCCGTGTCCCGGTTGGGCCCCGTATCCCGGTTGACTTCCCTGTCCCGGCTGACCGTAGCCCTGACCAGGTCCGGCGGGCGGACCCTGGGGACGAGTGGGATCGCCCCAGGCCTGGCGGTTCGGATCCGCGGGCCATCCGGCCCCTTCGTTCTGATTGCCCTCGTTGCTCACGGACAGACCCCTAACGGCCCCGTCGGCCTCGATCGGCGCCCTCAGCGCCGAGCCGAACGCCACGATGCTAGCGCCGGGCGCTGCGGCGGGAACCAGCCACCCCGGCCCGCGAACCAACACGCGCGGGAATAGCCTGAATGGGCCCGAACAGCCGAGGAGAGGGCCCGTGAGCACCGCCGCCACACCCGTTCCACCACCAGTTCCGCGACCACCCGCTCTTCAGGGACCACGCGCTCTTCTGCGACCAGACCTCGCTCCACGAGCGTCCACCAGCGGGATGCCGATCCCGACCGAGTCGCGTCGGCGTCGTCCGTTCTCGTTGCTGGCCAAACCGACCGGGGCGGCGTGCAACCTCGATTGTTCGTACTGCTTCTTCCTCTCCAAGGAGGTGCTGTGGGCGGGCTCCGACCAGCGGATGTCCCACGAAACCCTGCTCACCTACCTCTCGGCCTACCTCGACTCCCAACCGGACGGCCCGGTGACCGTGGCCTGGCAAGGAGGGGAGCCGACGCTGCGCGGACTGGGCTTCTTCCGTGAGGCGGTGCGCCTGACCGAGGAGTTGGCCCGTCCGGGGCAGCGGGTGGAGCACGCGCTTCAGACCAACGGCACCCTGCTCGACGACGAGTGGGGCGAGTTCCTCGCCGAGCACCGCGTGCTGGTCGGCATCAGCATCGACGGGCCCGAGCACCTGCACGACACCTACCGGGTCAACAAGGCCGCCCGCGGAACCCACGCCCAGGTCGTCCGTGGCTGGCGGGTGCTGCAGCGCCACGGCGTCGACACCAACGTGTTGTGCACGGTGAACTCGGCCAACGCTGACCACCCGCTCGACGTGTACCGCCACTTCCGTGACGAACTGGGAGCGCGGTTCCTGCAGTTCATCCCGATCGTCGAGCGGGTCGCCCAGGGAGAGGACGAGGTGGCCGAGGCCGGGTGGCGCGACTCCTCGGGCGAGCACGTGCTCTACCGCCAGCACGGCGAGGGCGTCACCTCGCGCAGCGTGCGTCCGGTGCAGTGGGGCACCTTCATGTGCACGATCTTCGACGAGTGGCTGAGCCGCGACGTGGGTGAGGTGTTCGTGCAACACGTCGACGCCGCGCTGGGAGCCATGTTCGGGCGCTACTCCCTGTGCGTGCACGCTCCCGAGTGCGGGGGAGCGCTCGCCGTCGAGCACACCGGCGACGTGTACTCCTGCGACCACTACGTCGAACCCGAGCACCTGCTGGGCAACGTGCACCGCGACCGCCTCGTCGACCTGGTCACCTCGCCCCGGCAGCGAGACTTCGGACGATCCAAGCGCACCGCCCTACCCCAGCAGTGCCTGGACTGCCGGGTGCGGTGGGCCTGCCACGGAGGATGTCCCAAGGACAGGTTCGACCTCACCCACGACGGGGAACCCGGCCTCAACCACCTGTGCGAGGGCTACCGGATGTTCTTCGGGCATACCGAACCCCACCTGCAGGTGATGGCACGGCTGATCCAGCGCGGACGACCTGCCGCCGACGTGATGGCGGGGCCGATGCCGCGGTGATCGGGCCGCCTCAGCGCGCCAGGAACCAGACCAAGCTGCCGAGACCGGCGACCAGGCAGTAGAAACCGAACGGACGAAGCGATCGCTTCGAGACGTAGCGCGTGAAGAAGGCAACGGCCACGTAGGCGCCGATGCCGGCCAGTACCGCGCCCAGCAGGGCTTGCCAGCGGATGCCGTCCCCCAGCGGGCTGAACAGGTCGGGCAGCTTGAGCACACCGGCGGCGAGGATGACCGGGGTGGCCAGCAGGAACGAGAAGCGGGCCGCATCCTCCTTCTTGAGCCCTTTCAGCAGCCCCGCGCACAGGGCCGCCCCGGAGCGCGAGATGCCGGGAGCCAGCGCCAGGATCTGCGAGGAACCGATCAGCAGGGTCTGCCCCCACGTGAGGTTGGCCAGCCGGGCATCGGACTCGGGACCGCTGACCCGCTCGTCCACGTAGTCGGGCTCCACGTCGCCACGACGCCGGACGATGGCGTCGACCAGCAGGATGATCAATCCGTTGACGGCCAGGAATGCGGCGGTCGGCAGGGGGCGCCCCAGGTTCGTCCGCAGCCAGTGCTCGAAGAGCAGACCCACCAGCCCCACCGGGATGGTGCCTACGATCAGGCGCCAGATCAGCTTCTCGTCCGGGGTCTGCATGCGTCGGTGGGCGATGCTCGTGAAGAACCCTCGGATGAGGCGCACCCAGTCACGTCGGAAGTAGAGCAGCAGGGCGATCGCGGTGGCCACGTGGGTGGCGACGATGAAGGCGAGGTAGGTGGACTCGGGGGCGGAGACGTCCATGTCGCGGTGCCAGTGGCCGCCCACCCAGGCCGGCAGCAGCACGCTGTGGCCCAGGCTCGAGACGGGGAAGAGTTCGGTCACTCCCTGCAGGAGTCCGATGATGGCGGCTTCGAGCCAACTCAGGTGATTCACAGCCGCCAGAGTGCCACCCGATGCTGTGGATCAGGTGCGCCACTCCGCGGACCTCCCCTCACGCGCCCCGCGGATTTCACCCGCACCCGATGCGCATCCATGAATACTTGATGCCCATTCAGTTCGCTCGGGCCTAGGCTTCTGCGGTGAGCACCCCCCAACTCGATCGCCACGCCCTGGTCAACTGGCGCAACGCGATCATCACCGCCTTCGCCCTCGGCGGCGTCGCGAGCGCGGCCTTCGGGGCCCGTCTCCCGAGCATCCAGGCCGACCTGGGTGTCTCCAAGGGCACCTTGGGCACCATGCTGATCGGCACCACCGTCGGTGCCCTGGCCGGACTCGCGTCGTCCGCGTGGATCCACCGCACGTTCGGTGCCCGCAAGGGCATTCGCACCAGCCTGTTCATCGTCGCTGCCGGCGTGGCCCTGATCGGTCTCGGCGCCGGCGCGCTGCACTCGCCGGTGATGGTGATCCTCGCGCTCGCCCTCACGGGCTACGGCATCGGCTCGCTCGACGTGATGATCAACGTCGAGGGATCGATGGTCGAACGACAGTTCCGCAAGACCCTGATGCCGCTGATGCATGCCGCCTGGTCGGCGGGAGTGATCGTGGGAGCCGGCATCGGGGCCGGCAGCGCTGCTCTCGGACTGCCGGTCGAGTACCAACTGCCGCTGCAGGGTGCGTTGGTCGCGGCCGGTGGGTGGGTGTTGTCGTGGGGCGTCCCCTCGCACGAGGCACCCGAGACCCCGGCCGAGAAGGTCACGTGGGGAGAGCGCGCCCGCGGCATTCTCGCCTCGGTCAAGGACGTGCGTCTGGTGCTGATCGGTCTGGTCATGCTGGGCTCGGAACTGGGCGAGGGCTCGGCCAACAACTGGCTCACGCTCGCGGTGCGCACCGAACACCACCAGCCCGAGGCCATCGCCGGCCTGTTCCTGGTGCTGTTCGCCGCCTCCGAGACCTTGGCCCGTGCCTTGGGCGGCCCGGTCGTCGACCGGATCGGACGAGCCCGGGCCGTCCGTGTCACGAGCGTGCTGGGGCTGGCCGGGATCGCGTTGTTCATCCTCACCGACCACTGGCTCCTGGTCGCCGTGGGCGTGCTGCTGTGGGCGTTCGGTGTCTCGATGGGGTTCCCGCTGGGCATGAGCGCAGCCGCCGACTCGGGCCCGAACCCGGCCGCCCGGGTGAGCTTCGTCGCGGTCATCGGGTACGCCGCCAACCTGACCGGCCCTCCCGCCATCGGCAACCTGGCCGATGACGTGGGACTGCTGAAGGCGCTGTGGGTGATCGCGGCGCTGTTCGCGGTGGCCGTGCTGTGTGCGTCGGCGGTGCGCAAGGAGCCCGAGCCGGTGCATCCGGCGGACGACCAGTTCCGGCTCGCTGCCAGCTGAGCGTCCCAGCCGATACCTCCCACGGGAGGCTCGTCCGTGGTGCGATGGAGGCATGGAACTGACTTCATCGCTACCCCTGAACGACGGCACCAGCATTCCCACCATCGGCTTCGGCACCTGGCTGCTCGAGGAGGGGGACGAGTGCTACACCTCGGTCTCGGCGGCCCTGCGCCTCGGCTACCGCCACATCGACACGGCCCGGGCCTACCAGAACGAGGCATCGGTCGGCCGCGCCATTCGTGACTCCGGGATCCCCCGGGACCAGATCTATGTGACCTCGAAGATTCCCGCGGAGGCCAAGAGCCACGAGGCGGCCGTGGCGGCGTTCGAGACCACCATGCGTGAACTCGACATCGACCAGCTCGACCTGCTGCTGATCCACGCTCCGTGGCCGTGGGACGAGATCGGCAAGGACTGCCGAGAGGAGAACAAGCAGGTCTGGAAGGCGATGGAGGACTTCGTCGCCGACGGACGGGTGCGCTCGATCGGGGTCTCGAACTTCGGGCCGGACGACCTTGAGAGCCTGCTGCCGGCGTGCACCATCACGCCCGCGGTCAACCAGATCCGCTGGTTCATCGGGCTCGACCCCTCCGACACCGTCGCCGCCTGCAAGCAGCACGACATCGTGGTCGAGGCCTACTCACCGTTCGCGCACGGGCTGATCGTCAACCATCCCGAGATCAGTGACATCGCCGCCCGCTACGGGGTGAGTGCGCCCCAGTTGTGCATCCGCTACCTGCTGCAGATGGGTGCTGTGGTGCTGCCGAAGGCCACTTCGTCCGACCACATCGCGCAGAATGCCGAACTCGACTTCGAGATCTCGGACGACGACATGGCAACACTGACCGCCATGCGCGACACCGACAAGGGCTGAGCCGCACCAGGGCCCGAACAGGACTCAGGGTCGGCGGTGGTCACCTGACCGCCGCCGACCCTTGGTCGTCCACCTCCTCGACCGAGCGCCGGCGAGGTGATCGGACTCAGCCGAGCGAGTCCCAGCCCTCGTCCGCGGTTTGCCAGCGCTGGGCGACGTGGGCCAACACGTCGTCGGGCAGCGGGCCCTTCTCGACGATGGCCAGGTTGTGGCTGAACCGCTCGGGCTTGATGGTGCCCACGATCGAGACCGAGACCGCCGGTGCGTATGCGGTGAACCGCAGGGCGAACTCGTCCATCGGCAGGTCGACCTCGTAGGCGAGCTTGGCCAGCCGGTCCCAGTAGTCCTCGTGGTACGAGCCCACTGGGCGCTCCGTGTCACGCCAGGCGGCGTTGGCGATCGGACGCTTCGCGATCACCCCGGGGGAGTTGGTGGCCGCAGGCAGGATCTCGCGCAGGTTGCGTTGGTCTGCGATGTTGACCGAGCACTCGACCACGTCGCAGCGTCCGCTGGCGAGCCCCCACGCCAGGCTGTCGCCGTCGTTCGAGATGCCGGTGAACCGCACCTTGCCCTCGGCCTTGAGGGCGTCGAGTTCGTCGAGCAGTGAGGCCTGCTGGTCGCCGAACGGACGCGGTCCGTGCAGCAGCACCACGTCGAGGTGGTCGGTGCGGAGCCGGTGCAGCGACTCCTCGACACCTGCCCGGGTGGCGGCGGGGGTCCAGTCGTCCACGCCGGCGATCTTGTGGCCGGTCTTGCTGACGAGCACGTACTCGTCGCGGCGGTGGGAGAGGTGCGTGCCGATCTTGTTCTCGGAGTCGCCGTAGCAGTGGGCCGTGTCGATCAGCGTGATGCCGGAGTCGAGCAGGCCGTTGAGCAGGGTCGAGACCTCCTGGTCGGTGAGGGACTTGGCGCGCAGTTCGCTGCCGCCGAAGCCGAGGACGGAGGTGGTGAGGCCGGTGCCGCCGAGGGGTCGTTGTTCCATTTCCTCAACCTAGCCGCGTTGTCCTCGAGGGGGATGGATGCCCACCGCTCGCTCCGATCCACTGGTCACACTGGGCAATCGTGCCGATCGTGCGTTCTGGCGGCGAAAGTCACGGCCGGGGAGCAACAATCGCTGTCAGCCGACACGATCGGCACGATTGCCTCACGAGCTTGGCTGGGGAGTTTGGGTGGAGGGAGCTTGGCTGGGGCTCGCCTCGGCGACCGGGCGCCGTGGAACAATCGGACCCATGGGAAAGCCTTGGGCGGTGGCGCGATCGATCATCATTGCGGCCGATGTGGCGCGGGTGCACGCACTGGTCAACGACTTCCAGCACTGGGCCACCTGGTCACCGTGGGAAGATCTCGACCCCTCCTTGGAACGCACCTACCGCGGGCCGGCGAGCGGAACCGGGGCCGAGTATGAGTGGTCAGGAAACACCCAGGCCGGCACGGGACGCATGAAGATCACCAATGTCACCGACGAGGCCATCGCCATCGATCTGGCCTTCCTCAAGCCGTTCCCGGCGACCTCGACGGTGCGCTTCAGCTTCGTCCGGGTGCAGGGCGGTACGAAGGTGACGTGGGCGATGCAGGGTGAACTGAACACCGTGATGCGGGTGCTGTCGAAGATCCGCTCGATGGACGCCATCATCGGCCCCGACGTAGAGAAGGGTCTGGCCCAGCTCAAGGCTGAGGCGGAGGCCTGAGCGGGGTGCAGCCCGGGGTCTCGAGACTCTCGACCGCGCAGCCCCGATCAGTCCGCCTGGTTCTCGATGATCTCGTCGGTGGGGTAGTGCTCCTCCTCCGGTGCGGCCACCCGTACCACCAGCGAACCGGCGTTCATGCGTGCCTCGAACCGCGTCACCTCGTCGATGGAGTCACCGTCGACCTCGGCAGGGGTGGGTTCCGAGACCTCGACCACGACCTCGGTCCCGGCCCATTCCTGCACTCGTCCATGACCCTTGCGGTGACCGGTGATCATGTCGGCGACCACGGACGCCCACCCGAACACTCCCTTGGGCGAGACCATCACGGTGGCGAACTCGCCGTCGTCAATGGCCCCGTCGGCGGCGAGATCGATGCCGCCGCCGATGGAGGGTGAGTTGCACACCATCACCATCCGCGAGTGGGTCGCAGGACGCTTCGTGCCATCCACCGTCACGGTCGCCTCGAAACCACGCTTGGCCAGCGCCTTCACCCCGCTGGCGACATAGGCGGCGCGGCCGACCTTGGCCTTCAGGTCTTCGTCCGTCTCGGCCATGATGTCGGCATCGAGCCCGATGCCGGCGGCGATGACGAAGGGTTCCTCCTTGGAGGAATCGCCGAAGGTCGCCCAGCCGATGTCCATGGTGTGGTCGTCGCCGCTGAGGGCGATGGTGAGGCACTGGTCCATGTCGTCCACCGGCAGGCCGAGGTTGCGGGCGAGCAGGTTGCCGGTGCCGGCGGGCAACAGTCCGAGCACGACGGCGGTGCCGCTGAGCACTCCGGCGACGTGGCGGACGGTGCCGTCCCCGCCCATCGCGCAGACGAGTTCCGCGCCCTTGTCGACCGCCTCCTGGGCCATGGACGCCCCCGGATCCTCCTCGGTGGTGGTGATCCAGAGCGGTTCGGGCCAGTTGAGGTCGGCGGCAACCTCAGTGAGGTGCTGCTGCACGGTCTCGAGGTCGTCGAACTTGGTCGGGTTGTACACGATGGCCCAAGTCCTGGTGGCGTCAGTCATGCGCCAACAGTAGGGCTGGCGAACCGGCCCCCGCGACGGTGACGCGCGCATCCACAGGTGGCGGTCGTCCCCAGGCGACGCCGGGGGGCTGCTTGAATGACGCCGTGAGTGAGACCACCGGCAGCCCACGCCAGATCCTGTCGCTTGCGGTTCCGGCGCTCGCCACCCTGGTCGCCGAACCGCTGTTCCTGCTCGCGGACACCGCCATGGTCGGGCACCTCGGCACACCCGCCCTCGCTGGGCTGGGAGTCGCGGGCGCCGCCCTGTCGACGGCGGTCAGCATCTTCGTCTTCCTGGCCTACGTCACCACGGCGGTCGTGGCCAGGCAGCGTGGCGCGGGACGACCCGACCGGGCGTTGGCCGCCGGCCTCGACGGTCTCTGGCTCGCCCTGGGTCTCGGACTGCTGGTCGCGGTACCCACCGCCGTGTTCGCCCCCACCGTCAGCGGATGGTTCGGGGCAGGACCCGACGCCGTGGCCGCCGCCACCACCTACCTGCGCATCTCGACCTTGGGCATCCCGGCGATGTTGGCGGTGCTCGCGTGTTCTGGCACCCTGCGCGGGTTCCTCGACATCCGCACCCCGCTGGTCACCGCCGTGTTCGGCTTCGGCGCCAACATCGTGCTCAACTACCTGCTCATCTTCGTCGCCGGTCTCGGCATCGCGGGCTCGGCGTGGGGCACCGTCATCGCCCAGAACGCCATGGCTGCGGCGCTGGTGACGGTGGTCGTCCGTCGGGCCATCGAGGCCAGGGCCACGCTTCGTCCCCATCTCGGACGAGTCTGGCGCGCGGCTCTCGGCGGGGTGCCGTTGCTCGTCCGCACCATGGCGCTGCGGGTCGCGATGCTGGCCACGACCTGGGCGGCGGCAGGCTTCGGTGACCAGACGCTCGCGGCCCACCAGGTCGTCTTCACCATGTTCGGCATGTTGGCGCTGATGCTGGACGCGCTCGCGATCGCTGCCCAGGCCCTGACGGGGACGGCCCTGGGGGCCGGTGATTCCGAGGGTGCCGTGCGGTTGACCAGGCGACTGACCTGGTGGGGAGTGTGGGGCGGCCTCGGGCTCTCTGCCCTGCTGGCGGCGACCCACCGGCTGCTGCCGGGGCTGTTCACCACCGATGCGCAGGTGCGCGAGCGGATCGCGGCGGGGTTGCTGACACTGGCCATCTACCAAGCGGTCGCGGGGGTGGTTTTCGTGCTTGACGGGGTGCTGATCGGCGCCGGTGACGGACGAGCGCTCGCGTGGCTGCAGGTGATCGTGCTCGCCGTCTACCTGCCTGTGCTGGTGTGGTTGCACGCCGGGGCCGAGTCGATGATCGGGAGCCGCGGCATCGTCGCGCTGTGGCTGGCCTTCGGCTGGTTCCTGGTGGCGAGGATGGTCGGGTTGCTGCTGCGGGCCAGGTCGAGGGCGTGGGTGCGGCTGGGCGCGTGAGCGAGCGCTCAGCGCAGGTCGAGGTCGACCATCAGTTCGCCGGCGAGCTTCTGCAGGGCCGCCACGGCGGCCTCGGCGTGGGTGGCGTCGTCGACGTGGGCGGTGACGGTGGCGCGGAAGAGGCGTCCACCCGCCATCGGGGCATCGACGATGGCCGACTCGAACCGGTCGATGGAGACCTGGTGGTCGCGCAGCACGCCGGTCACCTCCTGCACCAGACCCGGACGATCGTTGCCGACCAGTTCGAAGCCGATGGCCTCGCGCGGCGCGGAAGGTGCGGGGCTTCCCGTGTGGACGGCCACGTCGAGCAGACCTTGTAGCGGGGCCAGTGCTTCGGCGAGTTCGGACGAGCGGGCATCGTCCACCTCGATCTCGACGATGCCGGCGAACTTGCCCGACAGTTCGGCCAATTGACTGCGTGACCAATTGCCGCCGTGGCTCGACACCACGTCGGCGAGGGCCTTGACCAGACCTGCGCGGTCGTCGCCGATGACGGTGAGCACGAGAGTTGCCATGTGAGCGATCCTAGGCTGCCGGCCGGCGCTTCCGCGGCCATGGCTTATCAGTCGACAGCGGCGGACTCCTCGGCCCTCACGACCTCGTGGTCGGACCGCCGGTCCCTGCGCCGACGGTGGCGCAGCCGGGTCACGACGAACCACCCGATCAGCAGCGCGATCACCACGTAGACCACGGTCGAGAAGACTCCCATGTAGTTCTCGACGATGTGCCAGCGTTGTCCCAGCAGGTATCCGGCGATGACGAGCAGGGCGTTCCAGACCGCGCTGCCGAGCAGCGTGTAGAAGCAGAACTGCAGCAGCGGCATCCGCTGGATGCCGGCGGGGATCGAGATGAGGCTGCGCACCCCGGGTACCAAGCGTCCGACCAGCACGGCACGGCGCCCGTTCCTGGCGAACCAGTCGACGGATCGGGTCACGTCCCTGCCCTCGACCAGCGGCAGTCGGTCGAAGGCACGGGTGAGGCGTTCCTCGCCCCAGGCCCGACCCAGGTAGTAGAGGGTGAGTGCCCCGACCATCGACCCTGCGGTGGCCCACAGGATGGCTTCGACCGGTCCGTACCTGCCCTGACTGGCTGCGAAACCGGCGAGCGGCAGCACCACCTCCGAGGGGATCGGGGGGAAGACCGTCTCGGCCGCCGTCGCGACCCCGACTCCCGGTGCACCGATGGCCGCCATCACGGCCAGAACTGCATCAACGATCCTCTGCATCGGGCGATTCTACCTGCAGGACGCGTTTGGGCTTGTCGAGCGCACATCGGTTCCTCTCGGCGTCCGGACTTGCGCCCTCATGTGCGGCCCGCGCTCACCGGAAGTGGTCGCCATTGTGTGGGATTTCTTCCATCTGGTGGGCGGCCGACCTAGCGTTGGTGCATGACCACCACCAGCACGGGCCCACTCTCGGCCGACATGGAGGAATGGGACGACGACCTGCACGACCGGTACCCCACACAGGAGTCGGCCGGCGAGCACAAGTTCCGTGACTACGCAGCCGAGGTGCGCCCCTCGGTGAGGGAGTTCTACCGCCTCAACCACATCAACCAGACCTACGACTTCGCGCGTGGCAAGGTCGAGCAGTACGGCGGCCTCAACCACAAGCGGATGGGCGTCTGGGAGGCGATGGAGTACCTCAACGAGTTGGTGGACGACTCCGACCCCGACACGGATGCCACCCAGATCGAGCACCTGCTGCAGACCTCCGAGGCGATCCGCGCCGATGGTCACCCGCGCTGGTTCGTGGCCACCGGAGCGATCCATGACCTCGGCAAGATCCTGTGCCTGTGGGGCGAACCGCAGTGGGCTGTCGTGGGCGACACCTACGTGCTGGGGCACCCGTTCTCCGACAAGATCGTGTTCAGCGAGTTCTTCGCCGACAACCCCGACTCGAACAAGCCGGAGTTCCAGACTCCGACCGGTATCTACGAGCCGGGCTGCGGTCTCGAGAACGTGCAGATGACCTGGGGTCACGACGAGTACATCTACCGGGTCGCCCGCAAGTACCTGCCGGTCGAGGCGCAGTACATGCTGCGGTTCCACTCGTTCTACCCGTGGCACCGCGAGGGCGCCTATCAGCACCTCACCAACGAGCAGGACCGCGAGATGATGCGCTGGGTGCTGGAGTTCAACAAGTACGACCTCTACACGAAGACGGACGTCCGTCCTGATCCGAAGGCACTCAAGCCCTACTACGAGGACTTGTTCGCGGAGTTCTTCCCCGCCGTCATCGACTGGTGATCGAGCCCCATCGCCGCAGACTCTCATTCCGGGACACACTGCACGCGTCTGACGCGAGAGTCTGTGCCGACGGTGAGAGTTTGCGTGTCGGACGAGGCCTGCTCCCCCGGTGGTGCCGGAGCGTTCCGCTGGGACTAGGGTCGTGCCATGAACGAGGCACCGACGCCCAGCGGTTCACCCGACGCGCCTGATTCACCCGACGCGCCCGATTCACCCGACACCCAGGAACCGGGCGACCTGCCCACCCCTCGCAACTTCCTGCTGGTGCGCACCCCCACCGGTGAGAAGGTGCGCATCGCGGCCCGAGGACGAGGCCTGCTGGGGATTCCCATGATCAACCGGGGCACCGCGTTCACCTACGAGGAGCGCTCCCAGTTGGGGCTGACCGGGCTGCTGCCCTCGCGGGTCAGTTCGATCGAGACCCAGGTGCGGCGGGTGTACAAGCAGTACCAGATGGCACCCGGCGACCTCGGCAAGTACCTGATGCTCGAGGCCTTGCAGGAACGCAACCTGGTGCTGTACTACCGGCTGCTGGCCGAGCACATCGAGGAGATGCTGCCGATCATCTACACCCCCACGGTGGGGCGGGCGATCCAGGAGTTCAGCCGCTGGTACTCCAAGCCCAAGGGCATCTTCCTCAGCATCGACAAGCCCGACGACATCGAGGAGTCCCTGGGCGCCTGGAGCCACCGGGCCGACGACGTCGACCTGATCGTGGTCACCGACTCCGAGGGCATCCTGGGCATCGGCGACCAGGGTGTCGGCGGGGTGGCCATCACCGTCGGCAAACTGGCCGTCTACACCGCTGCCGCTGGCATCCACCCGCACCGTGTGCTGCCGGTGGTGCTCGACACGGGCACCGACAACCTCGACCTGCTGGCCGACGAGAACTACCTGGGCGAGCGGCACGGCCGCGTCCGGGGTGAACGTTACGACGAGTTCATCGAGAAGTTCGTGACGACGGCCACCCGCATGTACCCCAAGGCGCTGCTGCACTGGGAGGACTTCTCGGCCGACAACGCCCACCGCATCCTGACCCGCTACCGCGACCAGGTGTGCACGTTCAACGACGACATCCAGGGCACGGCCGCCGTGGTCGTCGCCGCGGCCCTCGCGGCCTGCCGTCGCTCCCGGACGAAGCTGTCGGACCACCGGATCGTCATCCACGGGGCCGGCACCGCCGGCATCGGGGTGGCTGACCTGATGGTCGACATCATGGTCTCGGAGGGGACCAGTCCCGACGAGGCCCGCGCCAAGTTCTGGGGGCTCGGGTCACGGGGACTGCTGCGCGAGGGCACCAAGTTGCGTGACTTCCAGGAACGGTTCGCTCGTCCGGCCTCGGAGGTCGCTGAGTGGACGGGAACCGGCGAGTTCGATCTCGCCGACGTCGTCACGACGGTGCGGCCCACCATGTTGATCGGCACCTCGGCGCAGGCGGGTGCGTTCACCCAGGAGGTCGTCACCACGATGGCCGCCCATTGCGACCAGCCCGTGATCATGCCCTTGTCGAACCCCACCTCGAAG
This sequence comes from Aestuariimicrobium kwangyangense DSM 21549, assembly GCF_000421525.1. Classification (GTDB taxonomy): domain Bacteria; phylum Actinomycetota; class Actinomycetes; order Propionibacteriales; family Propionibacteriaceae; genus Aestuariimicrobium; species Aestuariimicrobium kwangyangense. The sequence continues at coordinate 322,691 of NZ_ATXE01000001.1, forward strand.
GCCGAGGCGCAACCGGTCGACCTGTTGAGGTGGACGAACGGCCGCGCCCTGATCGCCACCGGATCACCGTTCGGCGACGTCGAGCACAACGGCGTGGTGCATGAGATCGCGCAGGCCAACAACGCCCTGGTGTTCCCGGGGCTCGGGCTGGGGGTGGTGGTGTCGCGGGCGACCAAGGTCACCGATCACATGATCGCCGCCGCGGCCCGGGCGGCGGCGTCCGCTGTGACCAGACGCACCCCGGGCTCGCCGATCCTGCCCAGCGTGGCGAACCTCCGGGCCGTCTCGGCGAAGGTCGCCCTCGAGGTGGCCGCCGCGGCCGCCGAGGAGGGGATCGCCACCGTCGAGCTGACCGACCCGGTGCAGGACGTGCTGCAGCACATGTGGATGCCCGACTACCCGACCATCGAGGTCATCTGACCCGGGCGTCTGCCCGCACGCCCTCGCGCTCCGGACACGCAGAGGCGGACGAGCCTCAGTCGGTCTTGGGAGCGACCGGGGAGATGTGGTGCGGCAACTGGTGCTCCGCCTCCCAGCCGTGGTTGCCGGGGAGCCCGTCCAGTCCCGGATGCGGTTCCTCGGTGCCCTTGAGCGCCGTGCCCCGCTTCGAGGCGATCACCACGGCACCGATGCCGATGACGGCCGCCAGCACGGCGATCACGTAACGCCAGGTGCTGGGGGTGCCGTTCAGGTCTGACATGGCGACCGTGGCCGGGGCGATCAGCACCGCGACCAGGTTCATCACCTTGATCAGCGGGTTGATGGCGGGTCCGGCGGTGTCCTTGAACGGGTCACCGACCGTGTCACCGATCACGGTGGCGGCGTGGGCATCGGACCCCTTGCCACCGTGGTGACCGTCCTCGACCAGCTTCTTGGCGTTGTCCCAGGCGCCACCGGAGTTGGCCAGGAAGACGGCCATCAGCGTGCCGCAGGCGATGGCGCCGGCCAGGTACCCGGCCAGAGCCGGCGCTCCCAGCCCGAACCCGACGGCGACAGGGGCGGCGATGGCCAGAATCCCGGGGGTGGCCAGTTCACGCAGCGAGTCGCGGGTGCAGATGTCGACGACCTTGCCGTACTCGGGACGGCCCGAGCCGTCCATGATGCCGACGATCTCCTTGAACTGGCGCCGCACCTCGAACACCACTGCACCGGCGGCTCGTCCGACGGCCTGGATCAGCAGGCCGCTGAACAGGAAGACGACCGACGCGCCGATGATCAACCCGACCAGCACGGCGGGGGAGAACACCACGGACTGCAGCTCGAACTCGCGGTACCTGGCAGCACCGTCCAGTGCCTTCGCGATGGCATCGGTGAAGGATCCGAACAGGGCGGTCGCGGCCAGCACCGCGGTGGCGATGGCGATGCCCTTGGTGATGGCCTTGGTGGTGTTGCCGACGGCGTCGAGCTCGGTGAGGATCTGCGCGCCCTCACCGTCGACGTCACCCGACATCTCGGCGATGCCCTGGGCGTTGTCGGAGACCGGGCCGAAGGTGTCCATGGCGACGATCACGCCGACGGTGGTGAGCAGGCCGCAGCCGGCCAGCGCGATCGCGAAGAGTCCGACCACTCCGCCGCCGCCCAGCAGGTAGGCGGCGAAGACGGCGAACGCGATGATCACCGCGGTGAACACACTCGACTCGAGCCCGAGCGCGATGCCCGACAGGATGACGGTGGCCGCGCCGGTGACGGAGGTGTTCCCGACGTCCTGCACGGGCTTGTCCTCGGTGCCGGTGTAGAACCCGGTGAGCGCCAGGATGATGGCGGCCAGCACGATCCCGACGGCGACCGAGCCGAGAGCGACCAGTCGGGGGTCGTCCAACCCACCGCTGTGGTCGACGCCCATGGCCTGGAAGGTCGAGGGCAGGTAGGCGTACGAGGCGATGGCCGAGAGCACCAGCGAGATCCCGGCCGACAGGTAGAACGCGCGGTTGATCGTCCGCAGACCGTTCTCACCGACCTTCGGACGGGTCAGGTAGACACCGACCACCGCGGTGATCACTCCGACGGCCGGGATGATCAGCGGGAAGACGAGGCCGTACTCGCCGAAGGCGGCCCGCCCCAGGATGAGCGAGGCGACCAGGGTGACCGCGTACGACTCGAACAGGTCTGCCGCCATGCCGGCGCAGTCGCCCACGTTGTCACCGACGTTGTCGGCGATGGTGGCGGCGTTGCGGGGGTCGTCCTCGGGGATGTGCTGCTCGACCTTGCCGACCAGGTCGGCGCCGACGTCAGCGGCCTTGGTGAAGATGCCACCGCCGACGCGCATGAACATGGCGAGCATGGCGGCGCCGAAGCCGAATCCCTCGAGGATGGTCGGGGCGTCATTGCGGAAGATGAGCACCACCAGCGCCGCACCCAGCAGTCCGAACCCGATGGTGGCCATTCCGACGGCCGCGCCGGTGCGGAAGGCGATCTTCATGGCCGGGTTGCGGCCCTGGCTGCGTGCCGCGGCGGCCACTCGGACATTGGCGCGGACGGCCAGCCACATGCCGAGCCAGCCGATCAGGGCAGAGAACGAGGCACCGACGACGAAGGCGATCGAGCGGGCGATGCGCAGCAGCCACGGGTTCCCGTCACCATGGGCCGGCAGCGCCAGCAGGGCCAGGAAGGCAAGGGCCGCGAACCACCCGAGCGTCCGGAACTGGCGACCAAGATAGGCGGCGGCACCCTCCTGCACGGCCTTGGCGATGGTCTGCATGCCCACGGTGCCCTCGTCGGCGCGCAGCACCTCGGCGCGGAACTTCAGCGACATGCCGATGGCCACGGCCGCCAGTGCAGCGATCACGACGACGATGGTCAGGTTTCCGGTGCTGAGTCCGAGTTCGAGCGGGACGAGACCAAGGCGCATGGGGTGAGACCTCCAAGGACGGGACAGCTGGTGCTGCGGCGCCCGACCACGTCGTGCGGGCGGTGTGAGCCTAACAGCCAACCCTCGTGGCGGACACAAGCGGCGATGACGTCATGTGACGCGGTCACAGTATCCAGCCAGCGTGTCCATCCCCTTGGTATTGGGGCACGCCGTCGAGGGCGATCACGAAAGCTCCCTTGCGCAGACCCTCGCGGAATTCGGTGGTGAAGGCGTCGGCGATCTGGGGTACCACCTGCTGTCCCTCGTTCGAGATCCAGTGGCAACGGTGCTCGGCGACGGCCGCCAGCATGCGGTCGGCGAACGCGGCACGCTCGTCCTCCTCGAGGTAGGCGAGCACGGCCGAGTGCACGATCACCGGTTCGACGTCGCGGGGGACGAGCCTGAGCACCTCGTCCAGCACGCCCGGGCGGGTGATGTCACGGGGGAGGACGCGCACCGGATTGCGTCGGAAGGCCTCGAGGGCGGCGTCCAGCCGGGCCAGCCGATCCACCTGGCCGGGCCAGATCAGGGTGCGCAGCCAGTGCACGTCGTCGGGATTGAACGGCTGCAACGGGTTGATGTCGACCCCCAGCCGCCATCCGATCTGTGGAAAACCCTGGGGACAAGCTGTGGACCCCAGGCAGCGGACGGTGACCTCACCGACCGGAGTGGGCACGCGGTCGTGGCTGAGCGTGGCCAACGGTTGCCCTGCGCGATTCACGTAGTGGATTCGGAACTGTTCAGGGTTGAGGACCAGCCCCGCCGAGGCGCCGAACTCGATCAGCGCGACGGGTTTTCCACAGTTCTGGACGACCTTGTCCACAGCCGGTAGCAGGACCGCAGCCCTGGCTGCCTCGTTGGTCTGGGTGTGGTGGCTCCCCATCACCGCGACGACCTCCGGCCAGTGCGCGTGCAGGCTGTCACGGAATCGTCCGTACTCGTCGGGGCGTGGCTCGGTCTGGTCGGCGGGCACCAGTGCGGGGTCGACGAAACGCGCGGCTGCGAACACCAGGTTGGGCTGGCGCTCGCGCGGCGGCCGGGTCGAGATCAGGGCGCAGGTCTCGGGGTCGGAGCTCAGTCCCAGGGCCCAGGCGGTGTAGACGGCGGAGTGGCGTGTGGTCTCCTGCTCGGCGAAGCGGGCCGAACGGGCGGCGACGTCGAGGGTTGCGGCTGGCTCCATGGCAGCAGTCTGCCGCGAGCAGCGGTGGACCTGCGCAGGGGCCTCGTCCGTTTCCCTGACCGGTGGACCGGTCACGCGGGTGCTTCGTCAGGATGGAACCCGTGCCTCCTGCGAACCTCCAGCCCCTGCCCCAGCGGCCCATCGAGCAACGGCCGACCCCCCAACAGCGGCCGACCCCCCAGCAACTCGCCTGGCAGCGCGACGGCATGGGCGTGTTCATCCACGTCGGACTCAACACCTTCCACGACCTCGAGTGGAGCGACGGCACCCTGCCGGCGGCCTCGTTCAACCCGACCGCGCTGGACGCCGACCAATGGGTGCGCACGGCCAAGCTCGCCGGTGCCCGGTACGTCGTGCTGACCGCCAAGCACCACGACGGCTTCTGCCTGTGGCCCACCCGCACCACCGAGTACTCGGTGAAGAACTCGCCGTGGCGCGGGGGCGAGGGCAACCTGGTGGCCGAGGTGCGCGCGGCCTGCGACCGGCACGGGCTGGCGTACGGGCTCTACCTGTCGCCGTGGGACCGCAACGCCGACTGCTACGGCGACGAGGCGGCCTACGACGAGTTCTACCTGGCCCAACTCACCGAACTGCTCTCGGGCTACGGAGACCTGCACGAGATCTGGTTCGACGGGGCCGGGTCCGACGGGCACACCTACGACTGGGCCCGGATCATGGCCGTGGTCGACGACCTGCAGCCGAACGCGATGGTGTTCAACATGGGCCGGCCCACCATCCGCTGGGTGGGCAACGAGGACGGGGTCGCCGCCGACCCGGTCGTCTACGTCGCCCGCGGAACGGCCCTGTCGAACTACACCGACGCCGCCCTCGACCTCGACGCCGACGTCTACCTGCCACCGGAGTGCGACGTGTCGATCCGTCCGGGCTGGTTCTGGCACGCCGACGAACGACCCAGGTCGCTGGCCGACCTGATGTACATCCACGATCGTTCGTTGGGGCTCGGGGCGGGTCTGCTGCTCAACCTTCCGCCGGACGACCGCGGGCTGATCCCCGACGAGGACGTCACCCGGGTGCAGGAGTGGACCGATGCACTCCAGCGGCGGTTCGCCGATCGGTTCGATGCGACCGTCACCCCGGTCGACGGAGGAACGATGCTGACCTTCCCGTCACCGGTCACCATCGACGCCCTCTGGTTGCACGAACAACTTGAGGATGGCCAGCAGATCTTCGAGCACCGCGTCTGGGCGTGGGACGGGGTCGCGGCCACTCAGGGGGTCACCCAGCGGGCCGTCCTCGCCGCGGAGGGGCGTGAACTCGCACACGGCGGCACGGTCGGCGTCCGACGGTTGCACCAGTTCGACCCGGTGACGGTCAGCCAGGTGGTGGTGCGCCACGAGGCGGGGACGATCGAGTCGGCTTCGGGCCATCTTTCGCGCTGAACACCTCCCGGGTGAGCCGGGCCGCCTGATTGAATCGTTTCATGGCTTCACTCGGTTGCGTGATCAACCCGTCCATGGTTCTGCCCGACACCCTCGACGCCGATTTCGTCGAGCCCTGCCTGATGGGTCGTTTCGTCGGATCCGAGAATGGACGGACCGTGGTGCTCCCGCGCGCCACCGACGGGCTGGGCGGGTTGCCGGTGAAGGGTGCGGCGGTGCTCTTTCCCGGCGACCTGGCCCTGGCCGATCCTGCGACCCCCCTGGAGCACATCACCCAGCACCTCGACCGCGTCGCTGAATCCTTGGCGGCGGTCAGCGACGGAGGCTGGGTCGTGCTGGGCAGTGGTGCCAGCCGGACGATCCCGGCCCACGTCGAGCGTGAGGTGGGGCTGGCCCGGCTGGCAGAGGTGGTGGGCGAGGCCACCCAGCGGTTCGCCGCCGTCGGGTTCGAGGTGCTCCTCGAGCCGCTGCGGAAGTCCGAGTCGAACGTCTTCAACAACCTCGGCGAGACCGCCGAGTACCTCGACGAGCACGGACTCGGCAACCGGATGGTGTGCGACACGTACCACCTGTTCAGCGAGGGTCTGACCTCCCCGCATGCCGTCGCCCAGGTCGGACGCATCGGACACGTGCACCTGTCGGGGCACGACCGGCTGCCGGTGCACCGCGACGCCGACGCGGTGTTCGAAGTGTCCGACGCCCTGGTCGCGGCCGGCTACCAGGGACGCTTCTCACTCGAGTGCGCGTGGCCCAATGGTGTGGACGACCTGATCGCCGACCTCGCCGTCTGCCGGGAGCGCCTCCCCGTCGCCTGAGCCGGCCTGGCAGCCGTCGGTTCACACGGCACGGAGATTGATCGGATCAGTCGCCGGACCCGGTCCGGGCCGCCGCACCGACGGTCGACTCGCGCTCCTCGAGGCTCCAGGGGACGTGCACCCGAGCGCCGTGGTCGCGCGCGACGGTGCCGTTGATGCGAGGGATGAGTTCGTCCAGCACCGCCGCCACCAGGGCGTCCATGTCGGGGGCGATCGTGGTCAGGGTGGGCACGGAGAATCGTCCCTCGGGGATGTTGTCGAACCCGGCGATGGCGATGTCCTCGGGGATGCGGCGGCCATGCTCATGGCAGGCTCGGATGGCGCCCATCGCCATCAGGTCGTTGAAGCAGAAGACGGCGTCGGGGGGTTCGTCCATGGCGAGCAGTTGCTGCATGGCCCGGTAGCCGTCGCGCCGGGAGTACTCGCTGACACCGACCACGAGGCTGTCGACGAGCGGCAGCCCCGCCTCGGTCAGCGCCTGCGAGTAGCCACGCAGGCGAACCGACGAGGTGGCCTGTCCCTGCGGGTCGAGCACCTCGCGCCCGATGGCGGCGATCCGGCGGCGTCCCAACCCGATCAAGTGGTCGGTCATGGCTCGGGACGCCCGCACCGAGTCGACGCTGACCAGCGGCACCCCCGCAGGCACGGCCCGCTCACCGAGCAGGGCCATCGGTGTCTGGGTGGCGCGCTCCTCGATGGTGGCCGCGTCGACCACCAGGGGTGAGAAGACGATGCCGTCGACGGCGAGCCGGGGGAGCCCGCGCAAAATGGTCTCCTCTGAGTTCAGCGACCCGTGGGTGGTCTCGAAGAGGGTGAAGAACCCGCGTTCACTGGCGGCAGCGCTGAACTTGGCGCCGAGGTCGGCGAAGTAGGGCGACTGGATCTCGGGCACCACGAGCGCGAGGAAACCGGATCGTCCGTTCTTCAACTGCCGGGCCGACAGGTTGGGACGATAGCCCAGTTCGGCGATGGCGGCCTCGACCCGCTCGCGGGTGGCCGCACGGATGTGGGGCTGGTTGTTGACGACGTTCGACACCGTCTTCACCGAGACGCCGGCCAGCTCGGCCACGTCCCTCAATCGAGCCGCCATGGTGCTGACTTTAGCCTTCTGACCGTGAACCTTCTGATCGAGTGCTTCACACCCGATGGGGGTGAAGAGGGAGCCGGTTCCGGGTCGCGGCGGTGGGCGCACGCGACCTTTCACCCGGTTCGGCAGTTCCGGTGGCCGGCGCCCGATCTCGGCCGATCCGCTGACAGGTGACCCCGGCGCATTGCACAGTGGCCCCAGCATTGCAGCGCTGCACCTCAGCTCCCGAGGAGCACCCATGTTCCAGAACCTCATGCCGGTGTCGCGCGGGCTGGCCGCGCGAGCGATCGCACTGGCGGCCTGCCTCGTGCTGGCAGCATGCGGGTCGCCATCGGGGGGCGCCACCATCACCGAACCGCCACCACCGGCGACCACCGCACCGAGCCGGGAGGCCACCATGGGATTCACCAACCCCGTCCACGCGTTCAACTTCCCCGACCCGCAGGTGCTCCGCGACGGCGACCACTGGCTGGCCATCGCCACCAACGGGGCGGGCATGAACGTGCAGACCATCACCAGCCCCGACCTCGTCAGCTGGGAGCAGGGGGACGATGCCCTGCCGCGGGTGGCCGAGTGGTCGTCCTCGGGCAAGGTGTGGGCCCCCGAGATCATCGCCTGGCCCGGTGGTGGCTACCGGCTCTACTACACGACCAAGTCACCCGATCCCGCGCTGCAGTGCCTGTCGGTCGCCTCGTCGGCCACCCTTGCCGGCCCGTACACCGACGTGTCGACGGCGCCGATCATCTGCGAGACCACTGAGGGCGGATCGATAGACGCCTCGCCGTTCATCGACGACGACGGCAGCGCCTGGCTCTACTGGAAGAACGACGGCAACGCGATCAGCGCCGACACCTGGATGAAGGTGCAGGCGCTGTCGAAGGACGGGCTGCACGTGGTCGGCACACCCACGAGGCTGTTCAAGCAGGACCAGGCCTGGGAGGGTCCGCTGGTGGAGGGACCAGCGGTCGTCAAGGTCGACGGTGTCTACCACCTCTTCTATTCCGGCAACGGCTTCTGGAGCGACAAGTACGGGGTCGGGCACGCCGTCTCCGACAAGCCGACCGGGCCGTTCACCAAGGACCCCGACCCCCTGCTGACGTCCAACGACGTCGCCGCGGGCCCTGGTCACAACCAGTTGTTCAAGGTGGGCGACCAGTGGTGGACGGCCTATCACGCCTGGCCGCCGGGATCGGTGGGCGACGAGACCGTGGGGCGCCAGTTGTGGCTGGGGCGGGTGACCTTCGACGGACGAAAGGCCTCGATCGAACCTCCCACGGTCGACATGCCCGTCAGGCCCGGCGCCTGAGACGGTCTGGGGGGACTGTCCACAGGCTGGGGGCATTCGTCCACAGGCGCTGTGGGCAACTCCGAAAGACCGCTGCGAGTCCTCAGTTCCCACCACGGGGGTTCGGCTCACCCCTGACCGCGGCTCGGAAGTCCGCGAGGAAGCCGTGATCGGGGTCGCCTGCCGGTTCGCCCACCCCCTGTTGAACGGTCCCCTTCTCCGCGATCCCCAGTTCCCCCATCCCCTGTTCCGCCAACCACAGGGCAACGGAAAGCGAGATCCGCGCCGCGTACCAGTAGAGCTTCGTCCGGCACTGCTCATCGAACTCGATCCCCATCGCCGCCAAGACCTCCGCCCACTGCTGTTCGGGCAGGTACCACCACAGCAGCGGTCCGGCGTCGCGGCAGGCGTCCGCCAGCACGATGTCGTCCCAGTCGAGCAGCCACAGACGGTCGTCGCACACGAGCATGTTCGAGGTGTTGGGTTCGTCATGGGTCGGCACCAGTGGACCGTCCACCAGCTGCGCCGCCCGGTCGAGGAAGAGCGCTGCGGACGACAACACCTCCTCGGTGTTGAGCCATGGTTCGCTGCGTCTCGCGAGGCGAGCCCGCAGTTGAGCGGCCTCCGAGGCGGCGGTCGGGCGTCGTCCGCGAAAGCCGTTGTCAGCAACGATCTCCCGCAACATGGCGTCACCATGGACGAGTCCGTACAGGGTTCCCAGCTGGTCGACGTGGCGACCCAACCAGGCGCGGTCGGGGGAATGTCCGTCGATCCACTCCTGGGCCAGCCACGAGCGGCCTACGATCTGCCCATGCGCAGTGATGCGTGGTGTCACCCCCAGCTCCGCCAACCGTCTCAGGGGAGCGACGGGGACGTCGAACGCCACGAACAGGCTGCGCTCGGCGGAGCGCGCGACCCAGCACTCCTTGCGCCAACCCTGACCGGGTCGCTCGATCGAAAACCTCTCGCCTGACCAGCTCTGGGCCAGGGCAGCCCTCGCATCGTCCTCGGACATGGCTCACCTCACGTCGTGTGCCCACCTTGGGTCACCACCCAAGACTCGCCCACGTCCCCGCCACGAGCACGGCACACGCCCCTTCGGCGTGTATCACGGGCGACCCCCCGTGCTCCTCCCCTCCAAGCGCCACCAACGTGTCAGGAGAAGCTCATGCTCACCATCGTCGCGACCCTTCCCGGCATCAGTGCCACAGCGGTCGACAACCATCGCGGCCTGATCTGGGTCGCCCAAGCAGACAACACCCTCAGCACCGTCGACTTCGCCGGCAGCCACGCCCCCGCGGTCGCCCTCTCCGGACCGGCCACTGGGCTCGCGCTCGGCGACCACCTGTACGGATCGAGGGCCGACGGTGTCCTGTTCAGGCTCGACCCCGATGACCCGGCGTCGGGTGACCAGACCGTGGTCGACACCCGCGACGGCTACGACCAGCTGGCGCTCAGCCCCCTGGGACGAGCCGCCCTGGTGGTCACCCCGACCACGGCGGCGCCGCTGCGACCACCCCTTCGTCCGCCGGTGCCCGGCCCGTGGGGCAGGCCCGGATGGGGACGACCGGGCTGGGGACGCTTCGGCCCGCTCGACCCGGGCTGGCTCAACGTCCGGCTGCGCGGACGCGGCACCCTCACCCAGGTCGACCTCGACAACGCCACCAGCAGCAACCTCGGGTTCGCCGGAGTGGTGGGAGTGGCCCAGTCGTCCGGTGTCACCTACGTCGCCACGAACCCGCTGGTGATCGGTGGCGGTCAGGTCAGCACCCTGGCAGGAGCCACGCTGACCCCGATCGCCACCGGACTGCCGCGCGTCGGACGGCTGGGCGTCTCGGAGGACGGCTCCGTGGTCGCGGTGACGCACCCGGCCTCGTCCGAGATCAGTACCGTCACCCCCGCGACCGGCACCGTGGAACGCTTCACCTCCGCCACGCTCCCGGGCACGCTGCTCGAAGTGCAGGGACGCAGTGGTGGCGGCTGGTGGGTCGTCACCACCGAGGTGATCGCCGCCGTCGACGCCCTCGCCGACCTGAAGGCCGATCCCACCATCGTGGCTCCGTCCGAACCCATCTTCGTGGGCTCGTGGGTGAAGCTCGACTTCGACCTGGGCACCAGTGGGTTGACCCCGCACGAGGTGCGCTTCGAGGTGCCGGACGGACCCGACGCGGGCATCGTCTCGCACACCCGACAGGACGGCGCCGCCGAGCCGACCCCGCTGCTGGTGGTCGGTGGCGCGCTGGGCGTGCACAAGGTCGTGATGATCGAGATCGCCACCGGCACCGAACTCGCCCACGCCGAGTTCGAGATCACCGACCTCTGGGAGCACGCCGATCACGGACCGGCCGGGTTCGTCAACATCGCCAGCAGTTTCGGCGGTGACTCCGGGTGGGGTGGTGGCCCTGGTACTCCCCAGAACATCAACACCCGTCCCCACACCGGCACGTGGCGCTCACTGGTGCTGATGGTCGACACCTCCAGCGGACGATGGCCGACCACCGACCCGGCGCTGGCCGACAACCGGACGAGCATCCTGCAGCACGTCAGCACCGGGTTCGCCACCGGCACCGCGACCCGCTCGGCGCGAGACTACTACGAGGAGAACTCCAACTTCGGCGGTGCCGTGGGCATGACGCTGGGAGTGCACAACTCGCAGACCTACGGCCCCATCAACCTGCCGAACGCCTGGGGCAGTTACTTCGTGCAGACCACGAACTCGGCCGGTGTGGTCACCGACAATCGGTTCACCTCGATCGGCACCACCCTGCAGTCGATCGTCACCCGCGGCATCACCGACGGCGTCATCACGCGGGCCGACCTGTTCGCCGTCGACGTGCTGATCGTGGTGGTCGCCTCGCCGGACGCCGCCGGAGGCCCGCCCGCGCGATTCGTGTGGCCGCACGCCAACGACCACGCCACCCTGCTGTGCGGCACCAATGTCACCACTGACATGCGCGACCTGGCGTTCGCCTACGTGCCGCTCGACTTCGCGGCCCATGACGGACGACACATGCACAGCACCCTGTCGCACGAACTCGGGCACACCCTGGGGCTGCCCGACCTGTACTCCTTCCCGGAGTACTCCGCCGACATCGACGGTCGCCTCACCAGCGACTGGGACATGATGGCCGGCTCCCGCAACCACCTGCCGCACTACACCATCTCGAACAAGATGCGGATGGGCTGGGTCGACCCGGCACACCTCAAGCTGTACAACTTCCAGGGCTCGAGCGCGGTCGCCGAGAACGTCACCCTGCACGCGGCCGAGTTGGGTGCCCCTCCCGCAGGACGGGTGCGTGCCATCGAGATCAGGTTGGGCGACGGCTGGAACTACTACGTCGAGTACCGGGCCATCCAGGCCGGCGCCGATTCGGACGCCCTGCTCACCGATCGTCGGGTGGTGATCACCGACGTCACCTCCGACAGCTTCACGGCGCCGATGGCCCGTCCGCCGATCGTGTTCGTGCGCAAGGACCTCGACGGTGACGGACCGCTGCTGGGCAACGGGGCCGACCTCGAGGAGAAGGACCCCGGCACCCAGATGGACCTCAAGGTCGAGGTGGTCTCGACCGATGTCGACAATGCGGTGGTCAAGGTCTCCTACGGCTCCAACGGCAAACCTGAACCCGGGATTCGTCCGTGGACCGGTGACCCCGACTGGCAGAGCCCCGACATCGAGGTGCGCAACGCCAAGACCGCCGCCGACCCGGCCCAGTTCAACGTGCCGTGGCTGGGTCACGACAACACGGTGGTGGCGAAGGTGCGCAATTCTGGCGACCTGCTGGCACGCGGCGTCGTGGTCGACTTCTTCGTCACCGAGTACACGACCGGGGACGGCCCGTGGGTGCCGCTGGGATCCGACACCCGCGACATCGGTCCCAACGCCGTCGTGGAGTTCACCGCACCGTGGGCACCGGCCGCGGCGGACGGACGCCACTACTGCGTGATCGTGCGCATCCGGCTCTACCAGGACCCGGGCAACCTGGCCATCGTCGACAACAACATCTTCAACAACGAGGCCAGGTCGAACTACACGCGGTTCGTCTCGTCGTCGGCCTCGCCGTCGTCGAGGGTTGGCGCGGAGGTGCTGCTGGCCAACCCGTTCTCCGACAGCACGAGGGTCTTCGCCCGGGTGCAGCAGACCCACCCGCAGCACCGCATCTTCATCGACCACACGTGGGTGCAGGTGCCGGCCAACGGCCAGGCTCCCATCAAGGTCTGGGACGAGGCGCTGTGGGGCCACCCGGACTGGTGGACCCAGGGCGGGGACGACCACCAGCAGGAGCGGACGCCGGGGCGGCTCTACAAGGAGCCCAACCGGGTCAGCATCTCGGGCTGGGCGGCGCGTCCGTTCGAGTCGGACTGCGGTGGGCTCACCCTGACCGGTGGGGTCGGCATGCGTGTCGACGCCGGCCGGGAGACGAGGGTGGTGCCGGGTCGGGTGGGGGTGCACTACACCACCGGGCAGGTGGTCTACGTCGACGACAAGTCCGGGGTGACCAGCGGTGGGGTGGTGCTGATCGAGGTGGTGTCGAACGGCGGCAAGTCGTTCACCGTGAAGACCGAGGTCGGTGACTCCGGGCAGTTCGGGGTCGACTACGCCAACGACTTCGACAACGACACCAGCCACGTGGTGGTGCACTACCTCGGCTCGTACGGGGCGGCGGCCTGCGAGTCGGAGAGACTTCCCGTCTGAGTTCCAGCGCGGGGGGCCAGGGCGGTGCGACGTCGGGGGATCGTCGCACCGCCCGCTCGCGCGTCAGCGGGTCGCTGGACCTGCGACGGGGCGCCGGTTTGCCTGATGGACGCCCTCACGCAGCTGGGGTGGCACGTGGGCGCAGAAGGGTTCCTCGGCGAGGTGGTCCCCGGTCATCGCGTAGGCCCGGGCACGGGAGCCACCGCAGGCGTCGCGGAACCCGCACACCCCGCACTTGCCCTTGAGCAGGGTGCGGTCGCGCAGCTCACGGAAGATCGGTGCGGTGCGGTAGATGTCGATGATGTCGTCCTCGCGGATGTTGCCGGCCTTCACGGGCAGGAAACCGGACGGGTACACGTCGCCGGTGTGGCTGATGAAGATGAACCCGTCGCCGTCATTGACGTTGCGGGCGCGTCCGATGCCGTCGGACTGGGAGTAGTGCATGCCCCGGGTCATCACCTCACGCACGTCCTCGTCGGCACCGGCTCGCACCTCGGCGCGCTTGCGTTGCATCACCACCCGCGAGTACTGCGGGGCGGCGGTGGCCTTGATGTCGAAGGGGGCTGTCTTGCTGAGGTCGTAGAGCTGGTTGAAGACCTGCTCGAACTCCTCGGCCGAGGCGACGTCATCGGCCTTGGCTCGTCCCATCGGCACCAGGAAGAAGACCTCCCAGAAGACCACTCCCAAGGTGGTCATCAGCTCGGTCATGGCGTCCATGTCGGCGATGTTGGCCTTGCGGATGACCGTGTTCACCTGGGTGGTCAGACCGACCTCCTGGGCTTGTCGGAGCAGCCTCAGGCCGTGATCGAAGGACCCGTCGACCCGGCGGAACTCGTCGTGCAGACCGGCGTTCGACCCGTCGAGGGAGACCGCCAGTCGGGTGAGACCGACGTCCTTGAGTTCGCGGAGCAGCTCCGGGGTGGCGATGGCGGTGGTGGCCGGCGTGATGCCCATCCGCATGCCCAGCTCGGCCCCATAGCCGACCAACTCGACGATGTCGGGACGCTTGAAGCAGTCGCCTCCCGAGAACACGAAGACGATCTGCCCGAACTCGCGCAGTCGGCGCATCATGGCCTTGGCCTCGTCCGTCGTCAGTTCGAGGGGGTGGCGCAGGGGTTGGGCCATGGCGCGGCAGTGCTTGCAGGCCAGGTCGCAGGCCTGCGTGGTCTCCCAGATCGCGATGAACGGTGCCTGGTCGAAGTCGAGGTGGCGCCGCGGAGGGGCGGCCGGGTGCAGACGCTCGGGGGGTGCGGTGAGCTGGGCCATGGGGGTGAATCTACGACGTCGCGTCGTAGTGGACGAGGCCGGGCGCGGCTATGGGGTGGCCACCCGTAAAGGCTTCAGGGACCGGTCCCGCAGGACCGATCCCTCCCGAAGCACAGCCCCCCAACCGCTCCCCCCCAGGAACGATCACCCCACAGCACAGGTCCCCCCGACCGGTCCCTCCCAGGACCGTCAGAGTTTCGCCAGCGCCTGAGGCGTGGTGGTCGGTTGTTCCGAACCGCTGGCTGGCTCGTCGGTGACGGCGATCGCCTGTGCGCCGGGAATCCCCTCAATCCACACCTGCGTCCGGCCGCCGGAGCCAACCAGCCCGGCCGACTTCGGGGTGCCGTCGTGCATCGTCCAGATCTGCCAGGCGCGCCCCTGCTTGGGGGCCGGCAGACCGGAGGCGACGAGCACGCCCTTGCCCAGTTCTCCCGAGACCACGTAGGTCAGCGGGGAACCGTCGCTGAGTTGGGTGCGGTGAACCCGTACATCGTCCGCGGCAAGCAGCAGCGTCAGATCGCGCTCGCTTGCCTGCGTCCGTTCCAGTTGTGACTGGTGTTGTTGCTGCTGGACGACCACTCCGGTGCCCAGCAGGATGCTTGCGACCATGGCCGCCGCGGCCACCAGCCAGGCCAGCCTCGCGGACGACCGGCGGCGTCCGATGGGCGTCACCGTCGCACCCGACTCACCGTGGCGCACCGCCGGCGATGACTGCTGGTCGATGCCGGGAGTCGCCGTGTTCGGCACGCCCGAGATGCCCGCCAGCACGGACGCCCGCAGGTCGGGCGGGGGAGCGGTCGCCACCGCGTCCGCCATCGTCGCCAGGCTCTCGCGGAACTCGCCCACCTCACGGCGGCACGACTCGCAGCCGAGCAAGTGGTCCTCGAACTGGGCGTGCTCCTCGGGTTCGATGGCGTCGACGACATAGGCGCCGACCCAGGAATGGATGTCGGTCATGTCTGCACCCCCAAGGTGTCCCGTAGTCGGATCAGGCCGTCGCGGATTCTGCTCTTCGTCGTCCCCAAGGGTAGGTCGAGGGCGGTGGCGATCTGGGTCTGGCTGTACCCCCGGTAGTAGGCCAGGGTGAGGGCTTCGCGTTGGCCCTCGGGCAGTTGCTCCAAGCCCTTGCGCACCCGCTCGACGTCGAGATTGCGCTCGACGTCCGACCACACCTCGTCCACCTCGTCGGAATCGCTGAGGCGGTGCCAGCGCTGGTCGCGATCGGTCTGCTTCTGCACCGACCGCACCCGGTCGACGGCTCGCCGGTGGGCGATCGTGCACATCCAGGCCATCACAGATCCCGATTCGTCTCGATATTCGGCCGCCCGGCGCCAGATCTCCAGGTAGACCTCCTGCACCACCTCAGCCGCCAGGTCGGGGCCGCGCAGCACCCGCAGCACCAAGCCGTAGAGCCGCGAACTGGTGAGGTCGTACAACTCCGCGAAGGCCGCCTCGTTGCCACTGCTCGACCGCTGCACCAGGTCGCGAAGCACCGCCGAATCACCGCTCGGCGTGGACTCGTGGTGCGCTTCGGCTCCCGGCACTGTCACCGCCTTGGTGTGTTCGCGTGGTCCGGATCCGTTCGGATCCTTGGGTCGTGGCTTGGCCTTCTCCTCCCGTCATGTCGACGAGGTGAGGTCGGCCCACACGATCACATTGGAGTCGTACGTGTGCTGCGACCGATCGTACTGTCCACCACACGTGATCAGGATGAGCCGTGGCGTGGGGTCGGCCGAATACACCTCCTGGGCGGGGAAGCTGTTCTTGGGAAAGGTGCCGATCCTGCGCACGGTGAAGGTGGCGGTGGTGCCGTCGGCGCGGCTGACCGACACCTGCGTGCCGACCTTGACCTCGCCCAGCCGGTAGAAGACGGTCGGACGACGGTTCCAGGTCACGTGCCCCGCCACCACCGCCGTGCCCGGTCCCCCGGGGGTGTGTGCCCCGGTGAACCAGCCCGCCAGGTCGGGGTTGTCGGGGGTCTGCATGGCGCCCCCGTCGAGCCCCAGTGACACCAGCGACGACGAGACGCCGATGCTGCCGATGGTGAGGCGTTGGGGGATCGACTCCGTGAGCCGGGCAGTCTGGGGAGACGAGGACGGCCCCACCGTGGGTGCACTGCTCCCGGTGGTGGAGCCGGAACGCGAGCTGGTCGCCCGAGAACTTGGGCCTGAGCTGGTCGGACCCATCGACGTCGGGGGAGCCGACGCGGTGACGACCGGCCCCTCGGCGGCCACCGGAGCCGGGGGCCCCGGCTCCTGACCGGTCAGGGCGACCGCGACTGCGGTGACCCCGGCCAGAGCCATGACCGCCACCGCCGCCGCCCAGCGTGCGGGGGTTCCGACGAGGAGACGACGACGGGGTGGGGTCATGGCTCTGGACCTTTCAGGACGGACGTTCTGGGGTGCTGCTCGGGTGGTGTTCCAGCGCGGAGCGGGGGCCCGGAGGCACCGGCTCAGGACTGGCGGTTGGCGGAACGCGAGGCGCGGCGTCCGAGGGCGACGGTGGTGCCGGCGCCGGCCAGCAGCAGTCCACCGAAGGCCAGCAGGCCCTGGTGCTCGACGCCGACCCCAGCCTCACCGCCGGTGTTGACGCCGGTGGGGACGGGCATCCCGCAGGTGGCACCGTCCGTGGCCTCCTCGGGGATCCCGGACACACCCAGCGACTTCGCGAAGGACGACTCGCCGAGCCCGTCCATGTCGTACTTGTCGTTGCCGTTGGCGTCGACTCCGTGCTGCACGATGTGCAGCATCGACAGGTGCTCGAGCGTGCCGGCGGGCAGTTCGGCTGCGGTCAGGGTGCGGGTGTAGCGCAGGTTGCCCTGGGCGTCGGCCACCGGCATGCGGTCGACCGCGAGACCGCTCTTGGGCGAGGTGTCGCCCTTGGTGGTCAGCGAGATGTGGATGCCGCCGTACATGGGCAGACCCTCCTCGACGCTGATGTAGCCGTTGTTGTTGCTGTCGGCGTCCGGGCCGGGGCAGGTGAAGTGCTTGCCCGACAGGTCACCGTGGATGTGCTGGGCGTGCGGCATGCCCGGGGTCATGCCGTGGTCGTTGATCTGCACCTTGAGCCCGCCGTCGGCGGTGGGGGTCAGGACCGCGGTGCCGCTGGCGTTACTGCCCTTCAGCGGGTCGAGGCGGATCGTGACGGCCTCGTGGGAGTGGCCGGGGTGGGCGTAGGCCGGGGTGGAGAGGCCGGCGGCCAGCGGGACGGCGAACGCCGCACCCACGGCGAGGCCGGCGGCGAGGGTGGTGGTCTTCTTTGACTTGAGAACTGACATGGTGTGTCCCTCCATCGGTGCCGCGGCTCTCCCGCGACGGTCTGATGGGGATTCGGAGCCGTCTGCGGATCGGATGGGACGGTTCGTGACTTTTCTCACCGAACTTCTCCGGACGACGGAATCTGTGGACAACTCGTGGAGGTCGCGGCAGTTGTCCACAGGTTCGCCTTCTCGCCGGATTCTTGACCCCATCGATTCGTAGCTTTCCGGTCATGGGGCAGAGCCGAGCCAGACCCACATCACCGTCACAGCGGACGGAAGACCCGTTCACGCCCTCCCCGGCGGCCGTCGGGCAGCCGGGTGCGGTGTTACGGCCGCGCCGGAGCCCCCGACTGATCGTGATCGGGGTGTTGGTGGCCTGTCTGGGCGCCCTGGGAGGAGCGGTGGCGTTCACCCAGACGACACATGCGCAGCCCGTGGTGGTGATGGTCGCCGACGTCGCCCGTGGTGAGGTCGTGGAGCGGGGAGACCTCGGGGTGGCCGAGGTCGGTGTCCCGCCGGGGGTCGAGTCGTTCTCCGCCGATCGCATCAGCGAACTCGTGGGTCGGCACGCGCTGGTCGACCTGCCGGCCGGGGTGCTGGTGGGGTCCACCTCGATCGGCACACCTGTCGCCGAGGAGGGGATGAGCCAGCTGGGCCTCAAGCTGGGCGCCGGACGACTGCCCACCTCTCCGCTGCCAGCCGGAACCACGGTGCTGCTGGTACCGGTGCCCACCAAGGATGACGGTGGGTCGGCGGGGCCGATGCCGAATGAGGGCATCCCAGCGACGGTCGTCTCACAGCCGACAGTCCTTCCCGACGGTGCCACGTGGGTGGTCGACGTGGCGGTGGCGGACGAACAGGCGGTCAGGGTGGCCCAGCTCGCAGCCGGTGACGCCCTGGTCGTGGTGAGGCAGGAGCGCTGATGGCCCTGGTCTTGCTCGCGTCGGCAACGGGATCGCCG
Source organism: Aestuariimicrobium kwangyangense DSM 21549 (assembly GCF_000421525.1). Classification (GTDB taxonomy): domain Bacteria; phylum Actinomycetota; class Actinomycetes; order Propionibacteriales; family Propionibacteriaceae; genus Aestuariimicrobium; species Aestuariimicrobium kwangyangense. Next base: position 341,488 of record NZ_ATXE01000001.1, read on the forward strand.
GGCGTGACCACGTCCAGTTTGTTGCTGGCGCTCACCTGGCCGCGCGACGTCGTGCTGGTCGACGCCGACCGAATCCCGAGTCAGGCCATCGAGTCCGGCTACCTCCGAGACCGCGGTTCGTCCTCGCCCGGGCTGATCACGCTGGCCCAGGAGCGCCGCTCCCGCGTCACCCTCACCCGTGCCGTCTGGGAGCAATCGGTGCGCCTCACCGACGGGGACCAACCGAACCGCCGCTTCCTTCCCGGGTTCACCCACCCCGGGGCTTCCGACCTGTTCGCCCCAGCGTGGGAGGACTTCGCGGCGACCCTGGCCGACCTGGAGTCCGCCGGTGTCGACGTGGTCGTCGATGCGGGTCGGATTGGCTCCGGGCTGCCGACGGGCCTCGTGCGCCACGCGGATTTGGTGATGATTGCCACTCGGACGAGCCTGCGGGCGCTGGCCGCCACTCGGCTGAGCCTTCCTTCGGTCATGGAGCCGGTGGGCGAGACTGCTGCGCAGGCTGAATTCGGACTGCTGATCATCGGACCGGGCCAGCCCTACGGCGAATCCGAGGTGGCCCACCAGTTCGGGGTGCCCGTGCTCGGATCGCTGCCGCATGACGCGGCGGCTGCTGGCTTCCTCAGCGATGGCGACGGCACGGCCCGAAAGTTCGACAGATCGGCACTGCTGCGGGCTGGGATCGCGGTCTCCCAGCGGCTCGCGCAGCGGGTGGGACGTCGATCTCGGGTGCTGGGCGATGGTGAACCGCGCCCGGCGGGCACGGGTTGGGGTCTCCCGGCTGACACCGCTGACGTGGGTGGGGTGCCACGGTGAGCCCCGACCTCAGCGAACCGACGCGACTGGCCCTTGACCAGGCGTTGCGACGACTGCAGTCGCCCTCGGCACCCCGTCCACCGACGACTGTGGTGACCGGACCAGGGGTCGGGGCGCCACCGGCAACCCACCTCGGTGTGTCAGGCGTCACGGCTGGTCGGGCGGCTCCGACGCCCGTCCGGGGAAAGGTGGCGTGGGCCGAGACCGTGGAACTGCGCCGCCGAGCCTCGGACGAGATCACGCGCCTGCTCGAGTCCGACCGCGAGTCGTCCCAGAGATTGTCCGACGAGGATCGCAGGGCACGAGGACGATCGGTGATCCGACAGGTCGTGCACCGCAGGGCCGAGGAGTTGGCGGCGCAGGGACGCGAACTGTGGGACGCCGACCGGGAGCAGGCCCACGTCCAGGCGGTGCACGATGCGATCTACGGGTACGGCCGACTCCAGCCCGTCTTCGAGATCGCCGAGGCCGAGAACATCGAGATCCACGGCTACGACTCGGTGATGGCTCAGTTCGGTGACGGGCACCGGGAACAACTGGAGCCGGTGGCCGACTCCGACGAAGAACTGGTCGACGCCATCAGGTTCCTGGGAGAGCTGGCCTCACCCCCTCGTCCGTTCGACGACGCGCACCCCATGATGACGATCGCGGTGGGGGAGAGGTTTCGACTGCACGCCATCGGCTTTGGGCTGAGTCATCGTCCGTCGGTGATCATCCGGCAACACATCCTCACCGACGTGACCTTGGCCGAACTCTCAGACGGCGGCATGATGCCCGAGCACGTCGCTCGCCTGCTGCGTGCAGCCGTGCGCGGCCGGTTGTCGATGGTGGTCTCGGGCGATCAGGGGGCAGGCAAGACCACCTTGTTGCGCGCCCTCATCGACGCCATCCCGCAGACGGAACGTTTCGGGACGATCGAGACCGACTACGAACTGCTCACCCACCTGCAACCTCGTCGCCGCAACATGCTGGCGCTGCAGGCTCGGGTCGGCCTCGGCGAGACCCAGGACGGACGGACAGTGGGTTCCTGGTCGGTCGCCGACCTGATCCCGGAGGCGCTCCGGCAGAACCTGTCCCGCCTCGTGGTCGGCGAGGTGCGTGGCAGCGAGGCCGGAGCCATGTTCGAGGCGATGATGTCCGGTGCCGGCACCTTGTCGACGACCCACGCGCACTCCGCGGCGTCCACCCTGGACAGGTTGGCGAGCAGGGTGGCCCAGGGCGGCACGGTGACGATCCCCGAGGCCTATCGCCAGATCGCGCACAACATCGGGCTGGTCATCCACGTCAGTCTGGTCGATGACACGTGGCGAGGGGGCGTGCGACGACGCCACATCAGCGAGATCCGGTCGCTGACCGGCGCCATCGAGGGCGATCGTCCGGTGACCCATCTCGTCTACCGGGCCGCAGAACCCGGTCAGCCCGAGATCTTCCACCCCGAACCGGAACTGGTCGAACGCCTGAGCCCGTTCGACACTGATTGGTCCCCACGCCGCGATGGGTCGGGCAGGTGAACACCCTGGCAGTCGTGCTGTCGGGTGGCCTGTGCGCTGGGGGCCTGACCATGGTGGTGATGGGCCTGCTCAAGGTCCATCCGCCCTCGGTGCGGGCCGCTGCCGACGCTCCTCTGAGCCGAGCCCGACACTGGCTGAAGGGAGTGTCGCGACGAACCTGGATCGCCTCCGGTCTGGGGTTGTTGGCTGGACTCGTGGCGGCCATGGTCACCACGTGGCCGCTGATGATCGTGGTCGGACCCTTCGCTGCGGTTGGCATCCCGTGGCTCCTGACTGCACCACCCAACCGTGAACTCGAGCTGCTGGTCGCTCTTGACCGCTGGATCCGGGGGCTGGCCTCGTCCATGCCGACGGGGAAGTCGATCGCCGATGCTGTGCGAGCCACTCGTCGTCAGGTTCCCGCGACCATCGCTGAGCAGGTTGCTGTCGCAGTGTTGCGGATGGACGCTCGCTGGAGCGCGTCTGATGCCCTGAGGGCCATGGCCGACGACCTCGACTCGCCCCATGCCGATGCCTGCCTGGCTGCTCTCGCGCTGGCCTCCGAACGTGGTGGCACGGGCGCCACCGCGACCCTGAACTCGCTCGTCGACTCGATGCAGGCACGCCTTCGAGCGCTTCGTGAGATCGAGGCCGAGCGTGCCAAACCCAGGGTGGTGGTCAGGCAGGTGACCCTCATCACCATGGCCGTGATGGGAGCAGCCCTCGTCTTCGGTGGGAGCTTCTTCGAACCCTATTCGACCCCCCTCGGCCAAGCCGTCCTCGCCTTGTTGTTGCTCGCCTACGTCGGTTCGCTGGTCATGCTTCGACAGAGGACGATGCCTCCGCGCCGCGAGCGCATCCTCATGCGGGAGGGGCAGCGATGAGCGGCTGGGGGCAGTTGCCGTGGCTGGTCGTGGTGGCCTCGGGTGCTTTGGTCGCCCTCGGACTCTGCTTGGCGCTGATCGGGTTGCTGAGGAGGCCCGTTCGGCTGGGGGACGCCCTGGCCGTCTTGGACGGGGCCCCGACCTCGCGCCCCTGGGTTCCCCCGGTCAGCAGTGGTGTGGATCGCGGCGACCGGCTGGGCCACTGGGTCCTCACCCGACTGCGGGTACCGGTGTCCGAACCCACCCGGCGACTGCTCACCCTCAAGAACAGAAGTCTGAGTGACTATGCGGCCGAGAAGGCGGCACTCTCGGCGATCGGCTTCCTCGGCCCCGTGGTGTTCGGGACGGTGGCCCTGGGCCTGAGGCTCGGAGTGGGGTGGACGCCGTTCTGGGTCGCCCTCGCAGGCGCAGCGATCGGCTGGTTCGTCCCCGATGTTCGCCTCCGTTCCCAAGCAGCCCAGACCTCGTCGGACGCCTCGGAGGCCATCTGCACCTTCGTCGACCTCGTCACCTTGGAGCGGCTGGCCAACCAGTCGTCCAGCCAGGCGCTGCAGCGAGCGGCATCGGTTTCGCAGACACCCCTGTTCAGGGCCCTGCAGGCCGCCCTCGAGCGTGCCCGCCTCGAGCAGCGGCCAGCGTGGCAGGCACTCGCCCAGGTGGGGCGCGACCTGGACCTGCAACAACTCGCCGACCTCGCAGACGTGATCCGGCTCGACGAGCAGGGTGCAGCCCTCAGTGGAGTACTGCGCGCCAGGGCAGAGGAGCTTCGCGACGCCCAGTTGCTCAACGACAAGGTCCACGCCCAGGAAGTCTCGGAGTCGTTGACCATCTGGATGGTGATCCCGGCGATGGTGTTCGGGCTGATCTTCCTGGTCCCACCCCTGATGAGGTTGGTGGCGTCGTGACGTCGGACAACACCCGGACAACACCTTCGCCTGTGGATAACTGCCTGTCCGCCCCCGCCGCGTGTTCGACTGGATGCGCAGCACCACCCGAGAGGAATGCGCCATGACACTCACCACCGCCCTGTTCTGGACCATCGGACTGATGGGACAGGTCCTGACGACTGGCACCCAGGCGATGTCCACCCGCCACCCGGCGGTGCATGAGCGCCCGTCTGGCCCGGGCCGCCGGCCCGACGAACGTGGTCTCTCGCAGTCGACCGAGAACGCCATTCTGCTGGCCGGCGCCGTAGCAGTCGCGGGCATCGTGGTGGCGGTGATCACGGTCTACGTGCGCAACAAGTTGCCCCAGTGATCCCTTCCTGACCACCTCACCGCCGCTGATGCCTCACCTGTTTCCCGAGCGTGACCACCGCGGGCTGTCCGAGTCCGTGCAGTGGGCCCTGCTCGCGCCCCTGGTGCTTCTCGTCGTACTGGGACTGATCCAGACAGGGGTGCTCCTCAACGCGCGCAACACCGCGCATCACGCCGCGATGGCTGCCGCGGAGACGGAGTCGCTGCTGGGAGCACAAGCAGGGGACGGACGAACCGTCGCCGACCGCATTCTGGCGCCAGTGGGTCTGCGCGACTCCTCGACGACCATCACCCGCTCGAATGAGAGCGTCACGGTGGTGATCAGCGGCAACGCGCCCCTGTTCTTCGACATCGGGCTGGGCAGGGTCGAGGCCCGCGCGGTGATGCCCGTGGAGCGTCCATGAACGGGCGCTCGCGACTGGCTCGCGATCGTGGGATGTCGCTGACCGTCGAGACGGTGTTGCTGGTGCCGGTGTTCGTGCTGGTCCTGATGGCGATGGTGGCCGGGTGGCGGATCTGGTCGGTTCGTGCCGAGGTGCGCCACGCCGCTGCCGCTTCCGCTCGGGCCGCAAGCCTGCAGCCTGCAGGTGCATCAGCGCGCTCAGCTTCCGAGCGGGTGGCGGAGTCGCAGCTGGCTTCGTCCTGCGAGAACCCCGTCATCCTCGTCGACACCAGCCAGTTCGGGCGTCGAGGGGGCACTCCCGCGGAGGTCACCGTCAGGATCAGCTGTCGAGTTCGGTTGGACGACCTCCTGGTTCCCGGGTTACCGGGCTCCTTCGAAGCCACCGCCAGCGCCCACTCCAGCCTCGACCGGTTCCGGGAGCGACGACCATGAGGCTGCTGCGCGCCCTGGGCGCCCTGGTTGCCCTCACCGCCCTCCTCCTCGGAGTGCCCGCGGCCCTGTTCGCGTGGGGTGACCTCGGCGCACTGGCGCCCTCCCGCTGGGGCACGCTCTGGTCGGGTGCGGCCACCGCGGGAACGGTGATTGCCGTGGTCACGCTCGTGGGATGGGCGTGTTGGGTGTTGCTGATGGTCAGCACCGTGGCAGAGGTGGTCGCCACACTGTCCGGGGATCGAGTGCGCTGGCGAGTGCCCCTGACGGGCTGGGTGCAGCCGATCGTCGCTGGGCTGCTGGCGGCCGTCGTGGCAGGACTCCCAGGGGTGTCGTCGATGGAGCGCTTCGGCGAGCACGAGCCGATGACACCACCGTCGATCGCCGTCCCCAGCTCCGTGGCTGAATCGGACGTTGCGGCGGCCCCCGGTTCGATCCGGAGCAGTGACGCCGAACCTTCCTTGAGCAGCTCGCGAAGCGTCCACGTGGTCGCCGACGGTGAGGAATTGTGGACGATCGCCGAAAATCGCTACGGGGACGGCCAACGCTGGCAGCAGATCGCCGAAGCGAACGGACTCACCCTCGATTCCCCGATCCTTCCCGGGATGCGACTGGTGCTCCCGGGCGTTCCTCAGGCTCAGGCGGTGGCTGGTCCGGGAGCCCCTCCCCAGTCGGCACCGGACCGGGTCGTCGTCCGGGCTGGTGACAGCCTCTGGACCATCGCCGAGGAGCACCTCGGTGATCCCGAGCGTTGGCCCGAGATCGCAGACCTGAACCGCACCCTGATCATCGACCCGGATGAGATCGAGGTCGGCTGGACGATCGTTCTTCCCCACGCCGAAGAAGAGGACCCACCGAGCCCCGCCCCGATTCCGGAGGACTCCGAGCAGGACCCGTGGCAAGCTGAGCCGACAGGTACGCCTGCAGACCCATCCGCGACGTCGACCCCCACCACCACGGCTTCCCCTGACGCGACCGGCGCCGGTCAGCCACCATCGGGGAACACGGCGGCTCCAGCAACGTCGCCCGCGCCGCCGCCAACCCAGGTCGGGCCGCCCTCGGCTCGTCCGCACTCCGATACCGACGATGCCCCCTTGTTCACGCGCGAGCCTCTCCGCCTGCTCGCCGGTGGCCTCACTGCTGCCTTGGCGGCGGCGGTGAGCGCTGGTCTCGTGGTGCGGCACCGCATCCAGAGTGACCAGCGTGATCTGGGACGACGCCCGGTGCCCGCGGGGGAGTCGAGCCGTCGTCTCGAGGCAGTGTGGGCCGCCCAGGCCGACGAGGCCACCGAGCCCAGCGGCGTCACGGGGACCACTGTCATCGTCGGCGAAACCCTCGACGAGCAGCAGCCCGTCACCTTTGACCTGACCGGCGTCACGGTCGTCCGCGGACCGGAAGCACTCACTCGTGACCTGCTGGGCGCGGTGTGCACGTGTCTGGCGTCAGCCGAGTGGAGTGCCACCACCGAGGTGGTCGTGGTCGGACGAGGTCTGGCCTGGACGACCGCGCTCGACAGCCCCATGCTCCGGTACGCCCCCGAAGCTGCCGTGGAACTCCGTGCGGCGGCCGAACGCGCCCACCACCGACGCGTCGCGGCCGACGAACTGGATGCGGACCTGGCCGAGGTCGTCGTCTTCGCCGACCTCCTGGAGGCCGACGAACGCGACCTGCTCATCGAGGTGTTCGAGGACGCTCCCGGGATGGCCGCCGTCGTGATCGACAACCCCGGACGGACCCCGTGGACGCGACACGGATGCGTCATTCGGGTCGACGACGAAGCGACTGCGCGCGTGGGTGAGGGTGCACCGTTCGTCCCCTGTCTGGTCGGCGCCCCGGCGCGCCGGGCCCTGATCGACCTGCACGCCAGCGCCACGACCACGGAGACGACGCGGGCGCCGTGGTGGGCCGATGATCCGCCGCCGGGCGTGAGCACCATTCACAACCCGCCCGACATCCTGGAGGAGGCCAGCATGACCGCCGTCGACGCACATCGCGACAGACCGACGTTGCTGCTGCTCGGCCCCATCCAGCTGGTCGGGACGCGTGGCACCCGACCGTCTCGCGCGGTGAAGGCCTGCGAGGAGTACTGCGGGTGGCTTCTCGAGAACCCGGGCCAGTCCAGCCAGAAGATGGCCCAGTCGCTGATGGTGGCCGAAGCAACCAGAAGGTCAAACATGAGCCGTCTCCGCGTCTGGCTGGGCGCCGATGAACGTGGTCAACAGTTTCTGCCGGAGGCCTACACGGGGCGCATCCAGCTTCATCCCGGCGTCTCGTCCGATTGGGACGAGCTGCAACTCCTGATTCAGGCCGGGGTGAACCGCACCCCCAGCCAGGCGTTGGTGCAGGCACTGCAACTGGTGAGGGGTGAGCCTCTGGCCGACGCCGCTCCCGGGTTGTGGCACTGGGCCGAGCAGTGGCGACGCGACATGATCGCCACCCTGCGCGACATCGCGTTGGTGCTGGGGCAACGCAGCCTCGACAGTGACGACCTCGAGGTGGCCAGGTGGGCGCTCAAGCGAGGGCTGGCGTGCGCACCGACCGATGAGTTGCTGTTGAGCATGATGATCCGCGTGGAACACCGGTTGGGGAACCGCGGTGAGGCGGAGCGGCTCGTGATGTTGGTGACCCGTCTGGCCCGGACCCGCGGTTACGACCTGCGAGTCGACACCGTGATGCTGATCCAGGAGGTCATGGAGGGGCGGATCCGGACCCGGAAGGCCTGAGCCGTTCCGTCGCAGACTCTCGCCTTCGGGACAGACTTCACCGCTACAACCGGGCAGTTTGTCCCAAAGGTGAGAGTCTCCCGGTGGGGAGGGCGATCCGGCTTCAGGCCGGCTCGGCCCTGGGCTCCTCCGCCACGGTCACCACGGGCGCAACCTCGTCCTCGATCGCCTGCTGTTCCCCAACCAGGCTGCCCGACCCGTGCTGACCGACGTCAAAGGCCTCGCGGCCACCGGTTCGTCCGGTCTGCCACCAGAACCAGACCGCAAGCAGCAGGTAGGCGACACCAGTGCCGATGAACACCAGGTGGCTGAACCCGCCGGCGGGCAACACGAGGATCGCCAATGCTGCGGCCGCCACGATCGCGGCGTTGAAGAGCATGTCGTAGATCACGAAGACGCGACCCTTGTAGTTGTCATCCACATGGATCTGGCAGACGGTGTCGACCACGATCTTGATCGACTGCGCGAACAACCCGATGCCGAAGGCGGCGATCAGCAGTGTCGTCCGGTGAAAGATGGATCCCGGAATGGCCTGCATCACGGCGGTGCCGAGCAGCAGCATCATCAAGGTGGTGCGCAGCCCGAACCGGTGGGCCAGCGGCGGCACCAACACGGCGGACAGGACGAAGCCGACGCCGGTGAACGCACCCCACAGGCCGATGTCGGCCATGGCCGCGTTGACCTGCTTCACCGTGTGGAAGTAGTTGCGGTACCCGAGGATGACGCCGACCGAGATCAGTCCGAAGCACATGCGGGCGACGAAGATGGTGGTCAGTCCGATGCCGATGGGGGCCTGGTGGCGGATCACCGAGAGGGCTTCGCGTAGGTCGGGCAGCACCCGTTTGACGCTCGGACGGGACTGCCCCGGTTCGGGTCCGAGTTCGTGTTTGCCGAAGCCGAAGGCCAGGGCCACCGAGGTGCAGAACATCAGCGCGGCCACGACGAAGACGATGGCATCGGCCTGGTGGGTCTGCATGTAGCGGGGGGCCAGGGCGACCCGAAGCCCGCCGGCGATGGCACCACCGATCAGCACCCCGGTGGGGCCGATGGTGGGCATGATCGAACTGGCGGTGAGGTACTCCGACTTGTTCACGGTGTACGGCAGGCCCGCGGTCAACCCGGCCAGCAGGAAGCGGTTGGCGCTCATCGCCACCAGCAGCAGCCCGAACATCACCGCCTGGATCCGGAACGATCGATCGCCGGTGAACACCAACGCGGCCAGGCTCAGGGCGATGGTGGCGCGCAGCGCGTCGGTCCAGACCACCACCCGCTGGCGCGACCAGCGGTCGAGCACCACCGAGGCGAAGGGACCCAGGAACGAGAAGGGCAGCAGGGTGATGGCCAACACCGCGGCGATCGCGACCGCGTTGGGTTGCGACTGGGGGCTGAAGAGCACGTAGCTGGCCATGCCCACCTGCAGGGTTCCGTCGGAGGCCTGGGTGGCGATGCGCACCGCCAGCAACCGCTTGAACTTGGGGTGCCTCGCCATGCGCTGGATGCTGCGCCAGAAGTGCACGGGCTTCCTCGGGTGTGAAGGGTGGGCAGGGGTCGATCTGGCGCCAGCCTAGCCGCGCTCCAGACCCCACCCGGCCCCGCGCGTGAGCTCAGCGGAAGGTGCAGGGGTTTCCCGGGGGAGGCTCGGCCCACGCCGGTAGGCTCGGGGCATGAACCAGCGCCGGGAGGATGCGAAGCTCCGCTTCGAACTCAGCCAGGGCCAGGCCCGCAGCGAGGCGGTGGCCGCCCAGAAGTTGATCGACGACTTCGTGGCCACCTGCGTCGAACGTGGCATCGCTCCCGAACCGTTGAAGGCCCGGCTGATGACCGGGCAGGTGGTGAAGACCGACCGCAAGGGTTGGTACATCCGCGCCAACAAGTCGCTGGCCATCGGCGACGGCGGGGAGTTCTACCAACTCACCGTGCCCGGGTCGATGCTCGAGCGACTTCGTGGGGTGAATCTGGAGCCCACCCAGCCTGTGCTGGTGGTCAATCGAGGCGGACGAGACGGTGATGCCGGCGACCTCGCCGACTTCCTGGCCTGGCGGCTCGCCACCTGAGGCTCGCCACCTGAGGCTCGCCACCTGGGCCTCTTCACTGGTGGACCAACTCGTCCCAGGGCATGCACCGGGGGACTGCTGGTCACCCCCAACAGCCCCCCGGGCGTCTGTGCAGCCTGTCAAGGAGTCACTGCACCGTGTCTCACTTCAAGCTTGTGACAATGATGCATGTGGTCTCAGCTTGCGTCAAGGATTGCGGCAGTGTTGCCCGCCACGACTTCACCGGTTCTGCGTCTGCGACAAGCCATTTCCCTCACGGTCAGGGCTTTCACGCGGCGAAGCCGTGACTGAGTTATTCTCAGCCACGGCCTCGCCGGGGGGCGACCTGTCAGTTGCGGACGGCCGAACGGGTGCGACGCAGGGCGAGTGCTCCGACGAACGCGACCATCGCGGCCGAGGCGACGATCGGCAGCACGTTGCTGGTGGGCTCGTCCGCCACACCGGTGTGGGGAAGTCCGCCGCCCATCAACGTCACCTGCTGCACGGCCAGCGCCAGGTTCTTGCCTTCGGCCGAACCCCACGCGTACACGATGGTGTTGTGGCCCTGGCTCAGCTTCACGTCGGACGGGCCGATGGCCACGGTGTCGGTTCCGGCGAGCACGACATCGGCCGAGACGGTGCCGGGAGCGAGGTCGAGGGCGGCCTGCTTCGGGTTGGCCAGTCCGGGTACGACGACCTTGCCGCCTGCACGAACGTCGACGGCCGGGGCGGCTGCGACGTGACGCACCGTCAGCCGGGCACCCTTCGACGAGGCGCTGGTGTCGTTCGCGAAGGCGGTGAGCACCGGCTTGCCCATGGCGTCGAGGTGGGCGACGAGGGTGAGGTTGGCTCCGGCGGGAACCTGCAGGCCCTTGGCCTCGATCACCGCTGCGGCGGTGGCGGGATCGCCGGCCTTGACGATCTTGATGTCGTAGCTGCCGGCGGGCATCGCCTGCGGCTCGGTCAGGGTGCCGGGCTTGAAGTTGGTGAGCAACGGCTTGCCGTTGGCCCACACGTCGACGGTGGCACCCGGCACGGCGTGCAGCACGCTGACCTGCGAGGTCTGGGGTGCGGAGTGGGCCGCCGGTGAGGTGAGTGCCATCCCCAGGATGGCGAGCAGGGTGGCGCTGATGGCCGCCGCGACTCGTCGAATGGTGTGCATGGGAGTCTCCTTGGAAATCTTCTGGGTGGGTCGGTGTGGGTGGATCGATCTGGCGAGGGGTCTGGTCCTCCTCGACCGCTTCCCCGTGTCGTCCATGTTGCGCAGACCTCGACAACAAATCTAGACAAGCTGAGGTTTTGTCTAGCTTTTGGTGCTGGTGACCCTAGGCTTCGGGGTGGGCCGGGGTTCAGCCGGCGGAAGGACCACCATGGACGCACCCCACTCCATCGGCGACGTGGCTCGGGTGACCGGGCTGCCGATCGCCACCCTGCGCGCCTGGGAGACCCGCTACCGCGTGGTGGAGCCGCACCGCCACGACAGCGGCATCCGTCGCTATGACGACGAACAGGTCGCGCGCCTGCGTCGCATGCGCGACCTGGTCGAGGCCGGTATCCCTCCCCGCAAGGCGGCCCAGTTGCTCGACACGACCAGCGGCACCATCCCGCCTTCTGCGCTGCTCGACCACGAGGCGCTGCTGCGCTCACCCCGCGACCCCCAGACCCTCGAGGCACTCATCGACCAGCAGTTCGCCCAGGGCAAGGTCGAGACGGTCATCGACCAGTGGCTGATGCCCTCCTTGCGCCGGGTGGGGGAGGCCTGGTCTGCCGGTGACCTCGACGTGGCCACCGAGCACCTGATCAGCGCGGCCGTGATGCATCGGCTGGCCGCCTTCTACGCTGCCGCCCGCGCCTCGGGCCCCAGGGTGGCGGTGGGGCTCCCCGCGAAGGCGCGCCACGAACTGCCCGCCCTGGCGCTCGCCCTGTGCCTGCGCCGCCTCGACGTCAACGTCATCTACCTCGGGGCCGACGTGCCCGCGCAGAGTTGGCAGGTGGTGGCCCACCGCTATCGTCCTGCCGCCGCGGTGGTGGGCGTCGCGACCGTCGCCGACGTCGACTCGGGCGAGCAGGCGGTGCGCGCGTGTCACGCAGCCGGACTGCGGCACGTCTTCGTCGGTGGACGAGCCGCCGCCGGCGTGGACGAGGCCATCACCCTGCCCGGCACGCTCTCGGACGCGGCCGCCGCCATCGCGGCGACGGTGGCCAAGGCCTGAGCCCTGACCACCGCCCGCTTGCTGTCCCTGATGGGAGTCGACTCCGATCAGTCGGCCGCCAGCGCCTGCGTGGGAGCAGCGTTCGCGGCACGTCGTCCGGGAAGGATCGATGCCAACGAGGCAGCCACCACGGCGATGGCGATCAGGGCGAGCGTCTGCCACGGGTCGATCGCGAAGTCGAGCCGGCCGGCGTCGACGCCCGCGGCGCGGAAGATCGACCCCACCCCGAGCCACGCGAAGAAGCTGCCCGCCAGGATGCCCACCACCACACCGACCAGCGCCAGCGCCACCGCCTCGAGCCACAGCATCAGTCGCAGCTTGGCCTTGTGCATGCCCAGCGCTCGCAGCAGGGCCGACTCGCGGGTGCGTTCGATCACCGAGAGTCCCAACGTGTTGGCCACGCCCACCAGTGCGATCAGCACCGCCACCCCCAACAGCGCGGTGGCGATCGTCAGCAGCACGTTCAGCACGCGGTTGATCACGTAGGCCTCCATGGCCCCACCGCTCAACGACAGGTACTGGCCCTCGGACTGCGGCAGCGTCTGCAGTTGCAGCATGGTGCGGGCGAAGTTGTCGCGGTCGACGAGCTTGATCCACGTGGTCATCGGCTTCGCGTTGGGCATCAGCTGGGTCAGCGTCGATTCGCTGACGACCAGCATCATCGGGCCCGCCGCGTTGTTCTTCTGCACCTTGAGCGTGACCGTCCGACCGCCGACGGTGAAGGTGCCGGTGTCACCACCGAACTCGTCCTTCACTTGGGCGAGGGTGCTGTTGTCGACCAGCGCGGTGCCCGCCGGGATGCTCGCGGGCAGGGTGCTGGCCACTTGGCCGGCGTCGGAGTTGGCCCCCACCACCATGAACATGTTGCCGTTCTGGGTGGCGATGGGCCCCCCCTTCAGGACGGCGGCGTGGCTCACCCCCGGGAGGGCACCCAGCTTGTCCTGCACCTCGGTGCTCAGACCCTCGGGTGAGGTGGCGCTGACCTGCAGGTCGACCGGGTAGCGCTGGTCGATCTGGTTGATGGCGGTCGTCCGGACGCTGGCCGTGGCGACCTGCAGGGTGACGATCAGTCCCATCGCCAGCATCAGCGCGACGGCGGTGGCCGCGGCCCGGTTCGGGTTGCGGGACGCGTTCATGGTCGCCATCCGCGCCGTCGGGCCGGTGAGTCCCGTCAGCTTGCCCAGCCCCCGGATCAGCCACGACACGTACAGCGGGGCGGCCGCGAGCACCGCGACCGCGATGAACGCGGCGGCAGCCACGGCATAGGCGACGGTCGTGATCGCCTGGGTCGTGTCGGTGTCGGTGTTGACGCCCTGGCTGAGTGAGAGCGCCATGAAGCCGATCCCGATCAGCAACAGCACGCCACAGATGACGGCCCGCACGATCGACACCTTCTTCACCGCGTCGGCCGTGAGCACGGGCTGCAGGGCCTCGAGGGGCTTGACCCGTGAGGTCTTCCAGACCGGCACCAGCGCGGCCAGCACGGTGATCAGCACCCCGACGCCGACCTCGATCAGCAGTTCGACGGGCGGGAACCGCAGCCCCCAGTAGAGGGAGCCCGTGAACGCCGCCCCGGCTGCCGCCAGCCCGGCGCCGGCGGCGACACCGACGACCGATCCCACCAGCCCGGTGACGAGTGCCTCCGCCAGCAACTGGCGTCGCACCTGGCCGGTGCTGGCGCCGACGGCCCGCAGTAGGCCGATCTGACGTCGTCGTTGGGTGATCAGGATGGTGAACGTGTTCGAGATGATGATCATGCCGACGACCAGCGCGATACCCGCGAACACCATCAGGAAGGTGCGAATCGCGTCGACGCCCTGGGTGAGCTGGGTCAACTGGTCATCCATGTAGGCCTGCTTGGTCACGACGTGGTCGCGCACCTCGCTCGGCACGGCGGCCTTGACCCGTTCGGCGACCTGATCGGCCGAGGAGCCCGGGTCGGTCTTCACCAGGACCATCGACGGGTAGGCGTTCAGGGCGGTGGCCGCGGCCGGCGCCAGGTAGCCCAGCGGCATCAGCAGGCTCTTGGGGTCGTCGGTGATGCCCACCAGGGTCAGCTTCTGCTGGCCGTTGAAGGTCACCGTGCCACCGACGGAGAGCCCGAGCTTCCTGGCGATGTCGTGGGGCAGGGCCAGTTCGGTGGCCGACTGCGGCCATCGTCCCTCATCGATCTTCGCCCAGCGGAAGTCGGGGCCGGTGAGCACCAGCAGTTGCAGGTAGGCCACCGTCTCGCCGTTGTCGAGGGTGCCTCCGGTGGAACTGACCGGCTCGGCCGCCTTCACGCCCTTGACACCCGCGACCGTGGTCGCCAGTGCCTTCGCGGGGGCAGCGGGGTCGGTTCCCTCCGCCTCGGGGGGCGGCACATAGCTGATGACCACGTCGGAGGCCGTCACCTGGCGGTTCAGTTGGCCGCCCAGACCGTTCTTCTCGGTGGCCAGGTAGATCGAGGTGCCAGCCATGAACGCCACCGAGATCGCGATCGCGATCAGGGTGGCCACCATGCGGCCGGGGTGCTGCCGGATCTCGGCCAGCGCGTTGCGGAACATCAGCGCTCCAGGGTGGCCAGCGCGTGGGTGACCTGGTCGACGTCGGGGTCGGTCAGGTCGTCGACGATGTGCCCGTCGAGCAGCACCAGCACCCGGTCGGCGTAGGCCGCCGCCTTCGGGTCGTGGGTGACCATGATGATTGACTGCCCCAGGTCGTCGACGGAGCGGCGCAGGTAGTTGAGCAGGGCCGTGCCCGTCTTCGAGTCGAGGGCACCGGTCGGTTCGTCGGCGAAGATCACGTCGGGACGAGTGACCATGGCCCGGGCAATCGCCACCCGCTGCTGCTGACCGCCGGAGAGTTCGGACGGACGGTGGGTGAGGCGGTCGGTCAGGCCGAGCGACTCCGCGAGTTGGGTCACCCATGCCTCGTCCGGTTTGCGGCCGGCCAGGTCGAGGGGGAGCACGATGTTCTGCCGTGCCGTCAGCGTCGGCAGCAGGTTGAAGCTCTGGAAGACGAATCCCAGCCGGTCGCGGCGCACATTGGTCAGCTTGGAGTCGGGCAGCCGGTTGAGTTCCTCACCGGCCAGGAAGACCTGCCCGGCGGTGATGCGGTCGAGCCCCGCCAGGCAGTGCATCAGGGTCGACTTGCCCGAACCGGAGGGACCCATGATCGCGGTGAACGACCCCCGCTGGAAGCTCACCGACACCCGGTCGAGGGCCACCACCTGGGTCTTGTCGGTGCCGTAGACCTTCACCAGGTCGCGGGCCTCGGCCACCACCGAAGGGGTGAGGGATGACCGGGCTCCCTGCTGGCCCGCCACGGGGCCGAGGCCCGGGGCGGGGCTGGGACCAGTCGTGGGGACGGGGCTGAGGGTGGGGGACATCGCCCGGCGGGCGGGGGACTGCTCCTGGGTCACGGGTGTGCCTCTCTCTGGCTGGTGGCACCCGTCAGCCTAGGTGGCGGCCGTGGCAGCTCGACAGCCACCGGGGGTGGTCTCGTGCCAAGTCAGGTCTACGACCGGGGTCCTACGACCCCCCGGGACCAACCCGGTCAGCCCCGATCCCGAGCCCCGAGCCGAGCCACTCGGCGCACACCGATCTCGGGCGCGTCAGCCCTTCGCCGGCTGCACGTCGACCGGCACACCGTCGTGGCGCATCGACCAGGCAGCCGCCACGCCGGTGGCGACGGCATTGCGGGCCGCGGCCGACGGCACCCGGGTGTGATCGATGCGTCCGTAGGCGTAGTCGAGGAACTCGGAGATGATCTTCTCGTCGGCGTCCAGGTGCCCCCCGAAGTCGCCCGTGATCGGGAACTCCTCATCGGCCTCGTAGGCCATGTTCACCCGCCGGTTCCACAGCTTCACGACCCCGCCCTCGCCGTCGCCGAAGTTCTCGATGCGTCCGAGGTCACCGATCACGGTGTAGTTGCGCCAGTAGTCGGGGGTGAAGTGGCACTGCTGGTAGCTGGCCAGGATGCCGTTGTCGAGCATCATGTTGACCTGCGCCAGGTCTTCCATGTCGAGGTCGGCATTGAGTCCGGTCAGTTCACGCGGGGGCCAGTTCGTCATGGGACGACGGTCGACCCAGTCGAGCCCGTGCGAGGGTTCGCGGTCGACGGTGTCGCCGAAGACCGCCAGACGCCCGAAGGCCTGCACGCGGCGGGTGTAGCCGCCGGCCAGGTAGTGGATCACGTCGATGTCGTGGGCGCCCTTCTGCAGCAGCAGGGTGTTGCCGTACCGCTGCTCGGCGTGCCAGTCACGGAAGTAGGCGTCGCCGCCGAAACCGACGAAGTGACGGCACCAGATCGCCTGCACCGCACCGATCCGACCCTCGTCGATCAGCTTCTTGAGGATGCCGATCACCCCCATGAAGCGCATGTTGTGACCCACGAACAGCCGGGTGCCGGTCTCGTCCGCCAGTCGCAGCAGGGCGTCGGCGTCCTCGGTCTGGATCGACATCGGCTTCTCGAGGTAGGTGGTGACCCCCGCCTTGAGCAGGGCGGACGCGTGCTCGAAGTGAACCGCGTCGGGGGAGGTGACCAGGGCTCCGTCGAGAGGGGTGCCCAGCTGCTGGCGGGTGGCCAGCAGGTCGGCGATCGTGTCGTGCACCCGCACCTGGTCGCCGAACATCTCGCGGGCGCGCCGCTTGCCCGACTCGAACGGGTCGACCACGTCGCTGACCACCGAACGTGGGTCGACCTTGGAGATCACCTGCCCCAGGTATGACCTGTCGCCGGCCCCGATGATCGCGAACTCACCCACGGTGTGACTCCTTCTCGCTGCGTTTCCCTCAGCCGATCACACCGCAGCGGCGCTGACAACCACTCGCTCAGGGCCATCGGTGTCGCGGGCCGGTCGCGGTTGCGGGTGGCGCATCGACATCGCCCTGGCTCCGACACTCCGGCTCAGTGGGCCAGCCCCACCTCGAAGGCGAACAGCACCAGGCCCACCCGGTCACGGCACTGCAGTTTGCTCAGCAGTCGTCCGATGTGGGTCTTGACGGTGCCCTCGGCCATGTAGAGGTGCTGCCCGATCTCGGTGTTGGTCGCGCCCTTGGCGATCTCGACGAGCACCTCCCGCTCCCGATCGGTGAGCAGTCCGAGGCGTTCGTCGGTCTGGCCTGGGGCGCTCGGCAGGCCGGGCACCACCTGTTCCAGCAGCCGCTTGGTGGCGCTGGGTGCGACCACGGCGTCGCCGGCAGCGACGTTGCGGATCGCGTTCAAAAGGTCGTGCGGGTGGGCGTCCTTGAGCAGGAAGCCCGACGCCCCGGCCTTGAGGGCCGAGAACACGTACTCGTCCAGGTCGAAGGTGGTCAGCACCAGCACCTTGGTCGGCAGGGGTGAGGCTGCAATCCGCTTGGTGGCCTCGACACCGTCGAGTTGGGGCATGCGGATGTCCATCAGCACCACGTCGACCGGGGTGGTGCGCAGCAGTTGCAGCGCCTCGAGGCCGTTGCTGGCCTCGCCGACCACCTCCATGTCGTCCTCTGACTCGATCAGCATGCGAAAGCCGCTGCGCACCAGCGCCTGGTCGTCGGCCAGCAGCACACGGATGGGGGCGGCGGTCATGGGTTGCTCCTGGGGTGGGGAGGGGTCGGGTTGTCGTGGATCGAATGAGCAGGGTGGTTGAAACGTGGCGGCGCGCTCTGGGGCGGGAAGGGGTGCTCGTCGGGCAGACGGTGCCCGGGCATCGGGAACAGGGCACGCACCATGAACCCGCCCTGCGAGCGTGGACGAGCCACCAGCCTTCCACCCATCGATGCCACCCGCTCGTGCATGCCGCGCAGGCCGTGACCCTTGCCGTCGGACGAGGTGTGCCCCGGCCCGTCGTCGACCACCTGAACCACGATCAGTTCGGGCAGGTAGGTCAACGAGACCTCGGCACTGGCCTCGGGCCCGGCGTGCTTGAGCACATTGGTGACCGCTTCCTGGGCCACCCGGTAGACGGTCAGCCCCAACGTCTCGGGAACCACCGGCTCGGGGCCGGACACGGCCAGACTGATCCGATCACCCGCCCGCTCGACCATCTCGGGGATGTCACCCAGACCGGGGCTGGGGGCGTAGTCGGCGTTGTCGTCGTCGGTTCCGCGCAGCACCCCCACGATGCGGCGCATCTCGCCGAGGGCGTCCCGTCCGGTCGACGCGATGGTGTCGAGCACCTCCGCCGCCTTCTCGGGACGCTTGGCGGCCACGGCTCGTCCGCCCTCGGCCTGCACGATCATCACCGACAGCGAGTGGGCCACGATGTCGTGCAGTTCACGTGCGATCTGGGCCCTGGCGCGGGCCTCGGCCATGCGCCCGGCGGCCTCCCGCTGGTTGATGGCGGCCTGGTATCGCTGCACCTCGGCCTGCCGCGCCTGCTCCTGGCTGACCACCGACTCACGGATGCGGCGTCCGATCGCGTAGGGGGTGATCACCAGACCGGCGCAGACCATGACGGTGATCGCGTAGAAGATGGCCAGGCTCACCAGACTGGTCGAGCCGGCATCCATCGGGTTCTCGTAGCCGACCAGCCCCGGCATCCAGCTGATCGGGCCGAGCACCGAGGCGGCCGCCCCCAGCGGGAGGATGAGTCGCGAGCGGCGGCCGTCGGTCCAACGGGCGAACGAGTAGGCGGCCAACGGGATCACCACCACCGAGGTGGTGGGGTAGCGCAGCAGCAACAACTGGACGACCCCCGCGAAGGTGACCACACCGAGCATGAGGGTGGGGTTGCTGCGCCGCCAGATCATCGCGACGGTCATCATGGCCGTGGTCAGCAGCGGCAGCATGACGTGCATCGAGCCCACCACGATCGTGCGCAACCCGAACATCAGGTAGGGGCCGCAAAGGGCGGCGGTGAGCACCGCCGCGAGCACGACGTCACCCGCGCGGGGTTGCTCCCGCTGCGCGTGGGGCGGGGATGACACGAAAGACATGGTCGCTCCAGCCTAGGCGGGTGCTCGCGGTCAGGCATCGGACGGGGGTGCCGAGTTGTCGGGCGCCGCCCGCGACCGTGGTCGTCCCGGGTGGCCGAGGGGGCCTGCTGAACACGGGCACCCGATGGCCGCCGGATGGGCCGTACGGGGCTAGCGTGGTGCAATCGGTTCCGCAGACCAGGCGGTGCCGGGCAACGACCTGAGGGGGTGACATGGTCGACGACCCTTATCGTGTCGCTGCGCAGGCGCTGGCCTCGGGTTCGTCCGATGCCTGGGTCCGACGCCTGCTGGGCCCGGTGAAGCGGCGCCTCGATCTCGCGGACCACCGCCTGCTGGTGGTGTTGCAGCTCCGGCTCGGGGCGGGCGACCTGCTCCCCGACGCGTTGCGTGACGAGATCGATTCGACGCTGGCGGGATTCAAGTACTCGTTCACCGAGCCGGGCGACGACTCCATGTGCACGTGGAGCGAGAACCACCAGGCCCTGTCGTTCACCTGTGAGTACCTCGCCGGCCGACTGCTCGGCAACCGCGTCTTCACCAACGACGGACGCACCGGCAACGCCCATGCCGACAGTGCGCGGCTTCACCTGCTCGACTGGCTCGAGGACCGGTTCCGGTGGGGATTCTCGGAGTGGCTGTCGGGCACCTACTACGAACTCGACGCGGTGGCACTGACGATGCTGGTCGACCACGCGGACGAGGAACTGGCCCTGCGCGCGTCGATGGTGCTCGACCTGCTGCTGCTCGACCTCGCGCTGCACCACTTCGACGGACGACTGCACGGCTCCCAGGGACGCGCGTACCGACGGCAGAAGGTCGACCCGTCCCACCAGGAGGTGGCGGCGATCGTGGCCGACGCCTTCGGCAAGCCCCCCTCATTCCACGTCGACCAGCTCTCGGGCATCTTCGGGGCGCGGCAGCGTTACCGGGTGCCCCAGGCGATCCTCGACATCGCCCACCAGGGGGGAGCACACCGCATCCACGTCAGCCACGGTCGCACCATCGAGGAGACCATCGCCCACGCGGAGGCACGGGAACTGAGTCGTAACCCCGACGCCACGCCGGGCCAGTTGTCGCTCGCCCGGGTGCGCGCCTGCTGGGCCATGCAGGCGATCACCGATCCCGAGGTGATCGGCGACACCATCAGCGTGCTCAACCGCCAACAGATGTGGACCAACTCGTTCTTTGCGGGGCTTCGTCCGTTCCGCAAGTTCAACCCCGGCCTCGGCCCACTGCTGGTGCGCGGGATCAACCCCATCACCATCGGCATGCAACTGGGTCGCGCCGACATCACCACGTTCCGCACTCCCAACCTGTTCCTGTCGAGTGCGCAGCACTACCGGTCGGGGCAGTTCGGCGACCAGCAGCACCTCTGGGAGGCGGTGCTGCCCGGTGGTCTGGTGGTGTTCTCGACCCATCCCGGGTCGGTGGGTGCCAAGGCACAGTCTCGGCCGGCCACCCCCTCAGACTGGATCGGCAACGGGATCAATCCCGACATCGCCCAGGCCGACAACGTCGCCCTGGTGCTGCACGACACCCGCGGACGCCGCGGCTACCTGGAGGGTCGCCGACCCGAACTGTCACACCTGCACTTCCCGATCGCCAAGTTCGACGAGACCCGGCTCACCGAGCGACGACTCCTGGGCCGCAAGGGTGACTCATACCTGGCGGTGCTGTCGTCCCACCCCTACGAGGTCGTCTCCGACCACGAGGTGTTGCAGCGTGGGCCCGTGACGGGTTGGGCGGTCGTCCTCAGCGACCGCAGCGAGTTCCCCAGTTTCCAGCAGTTCGTCGACGCGGCCTCGGCCTGGCGACTGGAACTGGGACGAGAGGGGCTGCAGCTGACCGCCCGCCACGTCATCGGCTTCGGTCGGGCGGCCTCGGAGCATGTCTACGAGTTGGGCTGGGACTCCGAGTTCACCGTGAACCGGGTCGTCCAGCGCAGTGACCACCCGCGCTACGAGACCGAGTGGGTCGAGATGCCGCGTGGGGGCACCCACTGTCTGATCCGGGGCACGTCGTCGACGCTGCGACTCGACTGGTCGGCCGGTCTGCGTGAGGAGACCGGGCCGGGCCTCGGGTCCTGACCCCGGCTCGGCTCCTGTCGCGTGCTTGGGCGTGAGTCCGGGCTGCACGAGTGCCCGTGCTGGGCGAGCGCCCGCGCCGGACGAGGACCCGCGCCGGACGAGAACCCCGATGGACCGGGGCGCGTGCGGTCAGTCGAGGGGGTCGGTCGCCTCGGCCCACAGGGCCGCCTCGTTCTCGGCGTCGCGCACCCGGCGCTTGGCCGCGAGGAAGGCGATCACGGCGGCGAGCACACCGACCAGCAACAGGGGCTTGTTCATGCCGCCAGCGTACGCACCCGGCGCGGGCCCGATGCGTCCACGGCGCGCCGTCCGCCCGTCAGTACCCCAGCAGCTTCTTGCGCTGCGGCAGCCACGCGATGGCGTCGCGCACCCCGTCGGCCTCGGTGAACTGCGGCTTCCAGTCCAGCAGTTCGGTCGCACGGTTCGAGATCGTGTAGGCGCCGGCCACGTCACCGGGACGAGCGGGGCCGAACTCCACCTTGAGGGGCTCACCGGTGCCGGCCTCGAAGGCGCGCACCAGTTCCTTGACCGTGACACCATTGCCGGTGCCGACGTTGATCACCTGGTAGTTGTCGTCCGAGGTGATGTCGTCGAGCCGTTCGACGGCGGCGACGTGGGCCTTGGCCAGGTCCCAGACGTGGATGTAGTCACGGATGCCCGAGCCGTCGCGGGTCGGCCAGTCGACCCCGGTGACGGTGAAGGTGTCGTGGTTGACCCAGGCCTCGATCATCTTGCCGAGCACGTGGCTGGGCTTCTCGATCTGCTGACCGGTGCGCAACTGCGGGTCGGTGCCGATCGGGTTGAAGTAGCGCAGGCTCAACACGTGCAGGTCACTGGCATGGGCCACGTCACGCAGGATCATCTCGACCATGAACTTCGTGGTCGCGTAGGGCGACTGCGGGTCGAGCGCCGACGACTCGGTGACCTGGAAGTTCTCGTCGGTGGCGTAGATCGAGGCCGACGAACTGAACAGGATGCGGTTGACCCCGTGGTCACGCATGGCGCTGAGCAGGTCGAGGGTCTTGCCGACGTTGTTCTCGTAGTAGGCCAACGGCTGGGCGACCGACTCCGGCACCAGAATCTTGGCCGCGCAGTGGATGACCGCATCGATCTGCTGCTCGGTGAAGACCCGGTCGAGCAGCTCGCGGTCGGCGAAGTCACCCTGGTACAGGGTGCGGTCGAGCAGGAACTCGGGTCGTCCGGTCGAGAAGTCATCGAGCACGACCACCTGGTGGCCGGCGTCCTCGCAGGCCGAACCAACCGTTGACCCGATGTAGCCGGCACCGCCGGTGATCAAGATGCGCATGGGGCCAGCCTAGTGAAACGGGCTCGCCCGGACGGCCCGAACCCCCCAGTGGGCAAGTGTTGGCAACCCATGCGGCGGCGCTCGGGCCGCTGCCTAGGGTGAGGAAATCCCCAGCTCGGGATCCCCACCCCCTCATGCAGCGCAGCGGACAGGCACCAGTTCACATGATCAAGGCAGCACTCGTCGGCGTCGGAGACGTCTCGGTCGTCCACCTCGATGCCATCGGCGCGATCGAGGACGCCGAACTGGTTGCCCTCGTCGAGACCGACCCCGAACGCGCCGTCCAGGCCCGCGACCTCGGTGTGCCCGTGTTCGACGACCACCTCGAGATGTACCGCAGCATCCGTCCCGACGTGGTGCACGTCACCACCCCGCACCACCAGCACGCGCCGGTCGCCGTCGACCTGCTCGAGGCGGGCGCGAACGTGCTGCTCGAGAAGCCGCTGGCCAACTCCCGCTCCGCCGCCGACGCCATCATCGCCGCCGCAGACAAGGCCACCGGCAAGCTCGGCGTCTGCTTCCAGAACCGCTACAACGCCTCGTCGGTGCAGTTGAAGAAGCTCATCGACAGCGGCGAACTCGGCGACATCAAGGGGGCCTGGGCCAACGTCGTCTGGACCCGCACCGCCGAGTACTACGCCCGTCGTCCCTGGCGGGGCAAGCTCGCCGAGGCTGGGTCGGGCGTCCTGATCAACCAGTCGATCCACACCCTCGACCTGCTGCAGTGGCTGCTCGGCGACGTCGTCTCGGTGGCCGGCGACGGCACCACCACCAAGTTCGCCGACGTGATCGAGGTGGAGGACACGGCCACCGCCTACATCCGCCACGCCGGTGGAGCGGAGTCGACCTTCTTCGCCACGCTCAACACCCCGGTGCATCGTCCGGTCGAGATCGAGATCTGGGGCTCCGATGCCCAGGCGCGCATCTCGGAGGGACTGACGGTCACCTTCTTCGACACCGGACGAACCGAGTTCACCCCCGACCAGACCTCACCCACCGCTGGGCGCTCGTACTGGGGCTACAGCCACGAGCTGCTGATCCGCGACTTCTACTCCCAGCTCGAGACCGACGAACCCTTCTGGATCTCGGCCAGGGAGGCCGACGCGACCATGCACATCATCGGCGAGGTGTTCCGCTCCGGCGGTCACCTCGACCACCCGCTGGTCGTCGGCTGACCCTCGTCCAGCCTGACCATCACCTGCACTGCCCATCACAAGCACTGCCCCGCTCGCCTTCTGAACAGCTTTGGGGGTCCGCGCCTGCCGGCCCTCCACGAAAGGACAACCATGACCGACAACTCCACCGAAACCCGCCAGGTGCGCCTGGGCATCATCGGCCTGGGTGCCGAGGGTGGCATGTACACCCGTCTGCTCGAGGAGGGGAAGATCGAGCGGATGGTGCTCGGCGCCATCTGCGACATCGACGAGTCGAAGCGGGCCCGGGCCGAGGAGCTGGGCGTGCCCTTCCACACCAGCTTCGAGGAGCTGATCAACTCCGGTGAGGTCGACGCCGTCGTCACCACCGTGCCGCACTACCTGCACCCCGAGATGGGCATCAAGGCCCTCGACGCCGGTCTGCACGCGCTGCTCGAGAAGCCCGTCGGGGTCTACACCAAGCAGGCCCGTGAGGTGATCGACCACGCTGCCACCAAGCCAGACCAGGTTTTCGGGGTGTTCTTCAACCAGCGCACCAACCCCCTCTACAAGGACCTGAAGGCGCTGCTCGACTCCGGCGAGCTCGGCGCGCTGCGCCACACCAGCTGGATCATCACCACCTGGTGGCGTCCCCAGGGTTACTACGACCAGTCCGCCTGGCGCGCCACCTGGGGTGGCGAGGGCGGCGGTGTGCTCGTCAACCAGGCGCCCCACCAGCTCGACCTGTGGCAGTGGCTGTGCGGTGTGCCCAAGAGCGTCTTCGCCAAGTGCGCGTTCGGGTACAAGCGCGACATCGCCGTCGAGGACGAGGTCAACGCCCTCGTCGACTTCGGGGGCGGGGCGACCGGGCACTTCATGACCGCCACCCACGACATCGCCGGCACCGACCGCCTCGAGATCCTCTGTGACAAGGGCAAGATCGTGGTCGACAACTCCCGCACCGTGACCATCACCCGGCTCACCGAGCCGGAGCAGGAACTCAGCAAGTCGATGTCTATGGAGGACGTCTCGAAGCTCTTCCGCGGGCAGCTGGACAGCTCGAAGTGGCTGTCGACCGAGACCAAGGACTACTCCTCGGTGTGGGGCCAGCAGCACGCCACGGTGCTGCAGAACTTCACCGACGCGGTGCTCGACGGTGCCGAGCTGGTCGCCCCGGGTGCCGACGGCATCCATGGCGTCCGGCTGGCCAATGCCATCCATCTGTCCAGCTGGCAGGGTCGCGAGGTCTCGATCGAGAACTTCGACGAGTCGGCCTACTTGGACGAGCTGAACCAGCGCATCGTGGCCGAGGGCGGCGACTGGCCGACCCGCTCCTGAGCGCGCGCACCCACCCGAATCCCGCACGACAACGAAAGGAACGCGCATGGCAATCATCGGCGTACAGATGATGATGGTGAAGGAGCAGGTCGCCGAACAGGGCATGTTCGAGGTGCTCACTCGCATCAAGGACCTGGGCTACGAGGCCGTCGAGGTCTCCCAGATCCCGATGGACGAGAAGAACACCGCCGACCTCGAGCGTGGGGTCAAGGAACTGGGACTGCTGGTGGGTGCCCTCTCGGTGGCCCTGAAGGGCGGGCCCACCGCCACCGGTGACAATCTCGAGGACCACTACGACAAGATCGTGGACGACTGCCACCGCCTGGGTGCCACCCACGTGCGCATCGGCATGATGCCGTTCACGGCGATGGCCTCGAAGCAGGCCTGCGAGGACTGGGCGGCCGAGTGTGAGCTCGCGGCCCAGCGGCTCAAGGCCGACGGTGTGCAGCTGTGCTACCACAACCACCACGTCGACCTCGCGAAGTTCGACGGCGAGACGCTGTTCGACATCGTCCGTCGGGTGGCCCCCACGCTGCACTTCGAGGTCGACCTGCACTGGGTGCAGCGCGGTGGCATGAACCCGGTCGACATGCTCGAGCGGTACACCGGCGTGTGCGACCTGATCCACCTCAAGGACTACCGGGTGCGCACCCTGCCGCCGGAGTCGCTCGAGCTGCTGGCCGATCCGGAGCGTCGCGGCGAGTTCTTCAACATCTTCCGCAACGACGTCGTGCAGTTCGCCGAGGTCGGTCAGGGGACGATGAACTGGCCCGCCATCATCCCGGCCGCGGAGAAGTCGGGTGCCGCCTACTTCTTCGTGGAGCAGGACGACACCTACGGTCGCGATCCCTTCGACTGCCTCAAGGACTCCAAGGAGTACCTGGCCGGCATCGGGTACTGACGGACGGGCGGGCGGGCCGTCCGTCCGTCCGCCCTGAGGGTTTGCTGCTTCGTGGGGACGAGGCCTGCTCGGCTCCCGAGCCCTACTGGGCGACCACCAGAGCCGTCAGCACGGTGTGGATCACGTCGACCAGACCCTCGAGGTCGGGCTCCCGTCCCTCGCTGAGCTGGTCGAGCAGGTACTTGTTCGAGGCGCCCTCGAGCACCTGCATCGCCGTCGCACCGTCGAGTGACAGGCGCAGGTTGTGGCCAGCCAGTGCCGACGAGATCATGTCGGCCTTGGCCTGTTGGCTCGCCACCCTGGCGCGGGTGAAGGCCTCACGGATGCTGGGCTCCCTCACGGCGTGGGTCTGCAGTTCGCTCATCAGCACCACCACCCACGGCGCGATCACTCCCGAGTCCACGAACTCGTGGATGGCCCGCGAGATGACGGCGTTCAGGTCACAGTCCTCGTTGATCTGCGAACGCTCGATGACCTGGCGGGCCATGTCGTTGATGCGGCTGCCGTGGTGGTCGAGCAGGGCGACCAGCAGGTCGTCCTTCGACTCGAAGTTGGAGTAGAAGGCGCCGCGGGTGAACCCGGCCTCCTCGCAGATGTCCTCGACCGTGGCGGCCCCGACCCCCTTGCGGACGACGACCCGCGAGGCCCCGTCGAGCAACTTGCTCCGGGTGGCGGCGCGGCGGGCGGTCACGGTCATGGCTCGGAATCCTAACCCAGCGACTCGCGCTTTGGATACACGGGTGTATTGAATACACTTCTGCATCGGGTGCGTTGGGCGCCCATTCCTCCGGCCAAGGAGTGCTCGCGTGTCGACCATGCTCTATGACCTGGGTCGCTGGTGCTTCCGGCACCGCCGCCGCGTGCTCCTGCTCTGGCTCGCTGCCCTGATCGTGGTCGGTGGGGTGGCCGCGCTGGTCGCCAAGCCCTACAACGACGACTTCAACATTCCCGGCGCCGCCTCGCAGGATGCGCTGGTGCAACTGAAGGCCACCTTCCCCCAGGCCGCCTCTCTGACGGCCACCGCCATCGTCGTGGTGCCGCAGGGCTCGTCCGTCAATGATCCCGCCGTGAAGGCCGCCGTCGAGAAGATCGCCAAGGGCTACGAGGCCAACCCGAAGGTCGAGTCGGTCACCACCCCCTACGGCAGCATCGTCACCGGTCTGGTCAGCAAGGACGGGCGGGCCGGGCTGCTGCAACTCAACCTCAAGGGCACCACCGCCGACATCACCGACGCCCAGCGCACCAGCCTGCAGGACCTCACCCACCGACTGCAGGCCGAGTTGCCGCAGGGCTCGACCCTCAACCTCGGCGGTGAGGCCTTCTCGATCGAGGTGCCCGCCTTGAGCGTGGTCGAGGGCCTCGGCGTCGTGATCGCCCTGGTCGTGCTGCTGATCACCCTCGGCTCCCTGGTGGCGGCGGGACTGCCCCTGGCCACGGCCCTGCTCGGGGTCGGCTTCGGCATGCTGGCCATCACCCTCGCGACCGCGCTCGGCTCGATCAACTCCACCACCCCGATGCTCGCGGTGATGCTCGGGTTGGCCGTCGGCATCGACTATGCGCTGTTCGTGGTGAGCCGGCACCGTGACCAACTGGCGGCGGGCATGGCCGTCGAGGAGTCGGCCTCCCGCTCGATCGCCACCGCCGGCTCGGCCGTCGTCTTCGCTGGCCTGACCGTGGTGATCGCACTGGTCGGACTCGCGATCGCCAACATCCCCTTCCTGACGGTGATGGGCGCGTTCGCCGCCGTCACGGTCGCGTTCGCCGTGCTGATCGCGCTCACCTTGCTGCCCGCCCTTCTCGGCTTCGCCGGCGAGCGGCTTCGTCCCCGGGTTCGCCCCCCCAAGATCGGACGAACCCGTGCCCAGGCCCCGAACCGGGGCGGAATCTTCGGCTGGTGGGTGCGGGTGGCCACCAAGGTCCCGCTGCTGACCGTGATCCTGGTGGTGGTCGGCCTGGGAGCGTTGAGCTTCCCGGCCAAGGACCTCTGGTACGCCCTGCCCAACCCGGGCCAGCACGCAGCCGGCCAACCCGACCGGGTGACCTATGACCTGGTCAGTGACCACTTCGGGCCCGGCTTCAACGGTCCCCTCATCATCACGGTCGACCTGCTGCCGACCACCGACCCGCTGAAGGTGATGGCCGACCTCAAGGCCGACGTCGAGGCGCTGCCGGGGGTGGCGTCGGTGCCGATCTCGACCCCGAACCAGAACGCCGACACCGGTTTCGTCCAAGTGGTGCCGACCACTGCTCCCGACGACCCCAGCACCGCAGACCTGGTGCGAAGCATCCGGGCCCACCACGACCAGTGGCTGGCGCAGGAGGGGGTGGAGACCAATGTCACCGGGTCCACCGCGATCCAGCTCGACATCTCCCAGCGTCTGGGACGAGCGCTGCTGCCGTTCGGCATCTTCGTCGTCGGCCTCTCGCTGGTGCTGCTGACGATGGTGTTCCGGTCGATCGCGGTGCCGTTGAAGGCCACCATCGGTTACGCGCTCTCGGTGGGTGCGGCGTTCGGCGCCACCACCCTCGTCTTCAACGAAGGCATCGGCCGACAGATCATCAACCTCGACAAGCCCGGACCCGTGATCAGCTTCCTGCCCATCATCGTGATGGGCATCCTGTTCGGGTTGGCCATGGACTACGAGGTCTTCCTGGTCAGCCGCATGCGCGAGGACCACGTGCACGGCACCCCGGCCAGGAGGGCGGTGCACACCGGCTTCATCGCCTCAGGCAAGGTGGTCTCGGCCGCCGCCGTGATCATGTTCTCGGTGTTCGCCTTCTTCGTGCCCGAGGGCATGGGACCCATCAAGCAGATCGGCTTCGCCCTGGCCGTCGGTGTCGCCGTCGACGCCTTCCTGATCCGCATGACCCTGGTTCCGGCGGTGCTGGCGCTGCTCGGTGAGAAGGCATGGTGGCTGCCCGGCTGGCTCGACCGCCTGCTGCCCAGCTTCGACGTCGAGGGTGAGTCGCTCACCCGTCAGTTGGCGTTGACCGACTGGCCCAGCACCCCCGACGCATCCGGCCGCCGTCCCGAGGTCGCGCACCTCGAGGGCTTCGCGGTCGACCACCTCTTCGAACCGGTCGACCTCACCCTGCTGCCCGCCGAGGTGGCCCTCGTCGTCGGCCCGCCGCGCTCCCGGTCGGCCCTGCTCCTCGCCCTCTCCGGGCGACTGCCCGCCGACTCCGGCCGGGCCAGGGTCGTCGACGAGCTGCTGCCCGACCAGCCCGCCAAGGTGCGCCGCCGGGTGCGCTGGATCGACGCAGTCAATGCCGAGGTCAGGCCGGCGCTGGCCGCGCTCGACCGGCCCACGGGCAAGCCCGGTCGACCCACGGAGCGGCTGGTTGTGGTCGACGGTGTCGACTCACTCACCAAGGACGAGGACGTCGCCGCCGTCGCCGCACTCGTCGACCGTGCCCGCACCACCGATGGGTTCGCCGTGGTGCTGGGGGTCTCGGACGCGGAGCAGGCCCGCCACTGGCCGGCCGACCGGCTCGTCGAGGTACGGGTCCCTCGTCCGTCACCCTCGGCGGTCGACCCTGCTGACGACGAAGGCCCTGACGACGAAGGCCTTGACGACGAAGGCCTTGACGACGAAGGCCCTGACAACGAAGGCCCTGGCAACGACACCAACGGCGACACCGACGGCGAGATCTGGGAACCCATGATCGACCCGGACGACTCCACCCTGATCCGCGATCGCGTGAGCGAAGGAGAACTGCGATGAAGAACCTCTCCGGATGGTGGAAACTCGCCGCCGCCGTGCTCGTGCCGCTGCTCGTGGCGGCAGCCTTCCTGGCCGGGTCGTGGAACGCCGAGCACCGCACCGCCAACGTGCAGGCCGCGATCGTCAACAACGACCAGGCCGTCACCCTCAACGGGCAGATCGTGCCGCTGGGTCGCCAACTCGCCGTCGCCATGGCCGAACGAAAGGGCGAGAACGTCACCTGGACGCTCACCGACACCTCCGGGGCGCAGCAGGGACTGACGTCCGGCGACTTCGCCGCAGTGGTGACCATCCCGAAGAACTTCTCGACCGCGGCCACGGGCTTCTCGAGGAACGGCGACTCCGGCCAACAGGCCACCATCGACGTGCGGACGAGCCCGGCCGCCGGGGTCAGTGACGCAGCCGTCGCCCAACAGATCGCCGCCATCGCAGCCGACACCCTCAACCGCCAGCTGACCAGCACCTACCTCACCAACATCTACGTCGGCTTCAACGAGATGGGCAGCCAGTTCGTCACCCTCGCCGACGGCGCGAAGCAGCTCGACACCGGCGCCACCGCCCTCTCCTCCGGAACCACGCAGGCCTCCGACGGGGTCAACCAGCTCAACACCGGTGTGCAGCAGCTCAACTCCGGTGCCAACCAGCTCGGTGCCGGCGTGCAACCACTCAAGGACGGTGGCGCCCAGCTCACCGCGGGTGGCGCGCAGCTGGTGCAGGGCGGCAGCCAGCTGACCAGCGGTTCGTCCCAGCTCAGCGGCGGCGCCCAACAGCTCGCCACCGGGGTCAGGCAGTACGCCGACGGCACCAGCCGCTACGTCGACGGGGTCAGCCAGCTCTCCGGTGGACTCACGCAGCTGCAGCAGGGTCTCGCGAAGAGCTCCTCGTCGGAACTGTCGACCCAGCTCGACCAATTGGCCGCGGGCGGCGACAGTCTGGCCACCGGCGCCCAGCAGCTCTCCGGCGGCATCCAGACCTACCAGGCCGCACTCGGGAAGCTCAAGCAACAGCCCGCGCCCGTGCCCACGACCATCCCGGGGTCCGACCAGGTGCTGGCGGGGTGTCTGGCACAGGGTGGCACGGAGACCACCTGTGCCCCGGTCGTCGCCGCCTACGAACAGGGGTTCACCGCTGGCATGACCGGAGGCTGGCAGGCCGGGCTGACCGCCGCCGAGCAGGGAGTGACGGGAGCGGGTGACCCCTCGGCCTCGTTGGTCGGCGGTGCTGCAGGTCTGGCAACCGGGGCCGGGAAGCTCTCGACGGGGCTCGACCAGTTGGCCACCCAACTTCCCCAGCAACTGGCCGCCCAGCAGGGCCAGCTGACCACGGCGGTCGACCAGTTGGCCTCCGGTGCCCAGCAACTGTCGAGCTCGGGTCAAGGCCTCAAGAGCGGCGGGACGAAGCTCGCTGCCGGGGCCGACCAGCTCTCGTCCGGTGCGGGCAGCTACACCACGGGAGTGGCCCAGTACACGACCGGCGTCGGCACCTACGTCACCGGCGTGGGCACCTATGCCGACGGTGTCGACCAGTTCGCGGACGGCACCTCGAAGGTCGTCGCGGGCGTCAACCAGGTGGCCGCCAACACCCCTGCGCTGGCCTCGGGCATGAGCCAGCTCTCGTCTGGGGCTGACAAGCTCGCCGAAGGTGTGGGGGCGTTCTCCGACGGCATCAACGCCGGCAAGGCCAAGGTGCCCAGCTACTCGCCACAGCAGCGGGAGAACCTGTCGACCGTCGCCACCCGTCCCGTGCAGAACCCCACCGAGGGGCCGGTGGGAGCCTCGGTCGTGCCGCTGACCATCGCGGTGGTGGCGATCGGTCTGTGGTTGGGTGCACTGGTGCTGAGCTGGGTGCGGGCCACACCCCCCACCCTCGGTTCGGGCGGTGCGCTCGGGTCGACGCGTTCGAGTGCGATCCTGCTGGGCCGCGCGCTGCTCCCGGGCCTGCTCTTCGCCGCCGTCGAGGCGGTGGTGCTGGGCGCCCTCGGGGCGAGCGTGATGCATCTGTCGTGGACGACCTCGCTGAGGTGGACCGCACTGGTGGGTCTGGTGGCCGTGGCGTTCGTCCTCGTCAACCACGCACTGGGTGCGTGGCTCGGTGTGCTCGGCCGTGTGCTGGCCATCGTGGCGGTCACCGCCGCGGCGGCTGTGTCGGTGACGGCCGCCGTGCCCGGCGTCTTCAGCTGGGTGCACGGTGTCACCCCGCTCGCACCCGCCCTGACGGGACTGCGTGACGTGGTGGCCGGTGAGTCGCCGGTCGCCGCGGTGGGGGCCCTGCTGGCCTGGGGACTGGTCGCGTTCGTCGCCAGCTTCCTGGCTGTGGCCCGGCAACGTTCGTTGACGGTCAAGCAGTACCTGGCGCTGCACCCGGCGGCCGCCTGACCGACGTCTTGCCCCGTCTGACCGACCCCGACCGACGTCGTCAGGTCACGTCGATGAAGCCGCGGGCACCGCGCTCGGCGTCGACGAAGGCGTGGCTGACGAAGGTGTAGCGCCCCGGTTCGGGGAACACCAGTTCCACGAACCCACCCTGGGCGGCAGACAGGTCGAGTGCCTGAGCTCCACCCCCGGCCGACGTCGAGGGACGCAGCAGGTAGGCGCCCTCCTTGTAGACGGTGTCGAACTGGCCGCCGACCACATGGAAGCTGATGCCCCGGCTGGGGCCCGCCGCCAGCAACCACAACCGGACGCGCTGCCCGGTGCGGGCGGTGAGGGGTGCATGCACGTACTGGTTCGCGTGCCCGTTCCACAGCACCAGGCTCGGCTGCTCGGAGGCGATGGCGTCGGTCGAGACGTCACGGATGCCCTCGGCATCGGGGCCGGTCAGATAGGTCTCGCTGGCCACCAACAGGTACTCCAGGTCGGCGGGGGCGAGATCGTCCGGGGGGACGATGACCGCGCCGAACATGCCCGAGGCCAGGTGAAGGCTCATCGGCATGGTCGAGCAGTGGTACAGCCAGATGCCGTGGCGTTGCAGCGTGAAGGGGTAGTCGAGGGACGCGCCCGGGGCGATGGTGCGCATCACCTGGTTGGGCGCGATCGTGCCCGCGTGGAAGTCGATCGAATGGCCCATCGAGCCGCGGTTCACCAGGTGCACGCGCATCTGGTCGCCACGGGACGCGTGGATCGTCGGCCCCATCATCCGACCCTTCTGCCCGGGCTCGGAGTAGGTCATGGCCCGTACCCTCACCTTCGGCGCCACCTCGATCACCGGTTCGGTCACCTCGAGCGTGAGCGGGTGCACGTGCCCGGCGGGGCGGGCGGCCAACCGCGGGTCCCGGGTGACGAACCCGGCTCCCGGGGCCAGGGTCAGGTCGAACCTCTCCGACGACGACGTGGTGCCTCCGGCAGGGGCGGCGGACGATGAACCGTTCACCACCAGGTGGAAGACCATCCCCATGGCCCGGTGGCCGGCGACGGTGCACCAGCCCTCCACCGTCTCGGCGCCCACGACCGTCTCGAGGGTGCCGCTCTGGTGGGGGCCCAGTCGTCCGGTCGACTCACCGGTGGCCAGCGCGAGGTCGTGCACCGTCGAGTCGTCGTGGTTGGTGAGTCGGACGACCACCCGGTCGCCCGCGTGTGCCGTCACGGTGTCGGGCACGAACCGCATGCCGACGGCCCGCACGGCGACGGTGACGGTGCGTCCCGTGGGCACGACGTTCGAGGTGTCGCGGGTGGTCAGGGCCGGGATCACCACGGCGGCGGCGATGGCGCCCAGACCGACGGTGGCCTCGAGCAGGTCGCGCCGTGCCAGGTCGGACGAGGGGGTGCCGGTGGCGGGGTCCCGGTCGCTCTTGTCGGGGCCGGCTGCCTTCGGGCCGGCGGTGGGCTTCTGGGTGCTGGCCGCCGACTGCTTGCGGGCGGCGACGTGCGCGCGCACCATGCCGGTCAGCACCGGAAGGAACAGGGCCAGCCCGAGCACGGTCAGCGCCGCTGCCGCGCGGCGGGTGCCGCTGGTGGCCGGCGCGACCAACCAGACGACCAATCCGGCGTTCACCAGCGCCCAGCGCAGACCCGACCAGCGGTTCGCCGCCGACGTGCTGGCGCGCACCACCGCCGGCCCGCCTCCCATCACGGTGGGCATCAGGTAGGTCATGGCCCCGAGCAGCAGTTGGGCGCCGAAGCCGACAACGATCACCAGGGTGACCCGCTGCAGGTCATGGGTGCTGCCGGGGTTGACCGCGGCATTCACCGCCAGCGCCACGTCTGCGGCGATCAGCCACAGGAAGGCTGATCCCATCGCGTATCCCGGGTAGTCGCGGGGCGGCTTGCGGAGCGCGGCCGTGGCCAGGGGCAGCCCCACCAACAGCAGCGCCGCCAGGTGCACGGCGAGACCGAGCACCGCGACCGCGGGGTGAACGAACGACCCGCCTGCGGTCAGCAGCACGCCGGTGCACAGCATCGGCAGGGCGATCCGGGCGGCCCGTTCGGTGCCCTCGGCCATGGGGGTGCGCAGGACGGTGGGCCACAGGGTGATCAGGGTCGCGACCGCCGTGGTCGCGACGAAACCGAGCACGTTGAACGCCAGGTGGGCGAGCAGGATCCGCCCTGCCCAGGGCTCCGCGAACCCGAACGCCAGCGTTGCCCCGGCCGCCGTGCCGAGCACCATCAGCACGCACGCGGTGGCGTACCAGCGCACGACCGTGGTGAAGCGAGCCGGCAGCGAGACCTTGATCTGGCGGACGAGGGAGATCCCGTGGTCGAGCACGGCACCGGCCACTGCCAGCGCCCCGACCAGGGTGACCAGCGGAGCCCAGGAGAGCAGGCCACCGAGCAGCATGCCCACCATGGCGATGGCGATGCCTGCGTTCAGCACCCCCAGCCGCGCCAGTTGTCGTCCCCGTTGGCTGTCGGGCACACGCCGCCGCAGCAGGGCCTCGGCGAAGTGCTGGCCCCACACCACGATCGAGTTGGTGACCAGGCCCAGGGTGACCATGTGCACCAGCAGCCAGCGCAGGTCGAAGAACTGGTCGACCACCAGGGCAACCAGCAGCAGTGACATCCAGATGCTGACGGGACGACCCGCTCGGCGGTGCCAACTGCGTCGATCCCCCGCGTCGCTCGGACGACCCCCCGGTCCTCCGCCGGGGCCGGGCAGGAGGGACGCGCGCGCGTCGGGAGGGGGTGGGGCGGTGGGGGTTGTCACCGGTCGAGTGTAGGAACTCACGGCTGCGGCTGACCGGCCGGGGTCGGGATTCGGTCACGGCCCAGTGCCTCCGGTGGCGGGTGCGGCGCTCGGGTGAACTGGGGTACCGGGGACGGCGTCCTCGCTCCGACGGCCTCAGCCGAGGAGTTGTTGGGCGATGAAGCCTGCGGCGACCGCCACAGCGGTGGCACCGGCGGCGACCAGGGGTGCGGCCGAGCGGCGGGCGACGGCTCGTCCGACCATGAACGGCACCAGGCAGAGCACCAGCGCCAGCACCACCAGTACGGCACCGCCGGTGGGGTCGGGGTTGGGTTCCTCGGCCAGGAACTGTGACGAGGCTCGGGTCAACTCGTGCGATCGGACGATCATGGCGGCCACCGACGCGGCGGTGATCGCGGCGGCGACCGCCGTGGCCAGCACCGTCGTGCCCCGCAGCACCGGGCCGGTGGCGGGAGCGGGGTCCTCGGACGACACCGGCGCGATGGTGAGGGGGTCGAGGGTGGCGGTCATGGTTCGATCCCACCAAACCGGTCGTGCCCGGGGCCACCGTCGCGGCCCCCAACCGGCCCCCAGGGGAACCGTGTTCATCCCTGGGTGTGAGCCGTGCACCGGTGAGCCAGACTGGGGTCTGGATGCGTGTGGAGAAGGGAAGAGGGGCATGAGCGGGAACGAGAAGCCGATTCGGTTCGGCCGGTTGACCGAAGTTCCCCTTGAGGAGGTGTCCGCGCTGCTGAACGAACCGCGCAATGCCAGGCACATGCCGCTCGCTCATCGGCTCAGTGAAGGTGAGGTCGCCGCCTGGGTGCGCGGCAAGGACGCGCAGTGGTCGAGCGAGCCGTACGGACCGTGGGCGATCTGGGTGGGCGACCGGTTCGCCGGCTGGGGTGGATTCCAGCGAGAGGACGAGGACGCAGACTTCGCCCTGGTGCTGCTCCCCGCGTTCTGGGGGTGGGGGAGCGTGATCACTGCCGCGGCACTCGACCAGGGCTTCGACGAACTGGGCCTCGACTCGGTCACCATCTCGTTGCCGGCCTCCAGGAATCCCGATCAGGCGGTCGCCAGGTTCGGTTTCGTCCCCGACGGGGTGGTCTCCTACGACGGCACGTCCTTCCGCAGGTTCCGGTTGTCGAGGTCGGTCTGGAGGGCGGCCACCGGTTCGTCCTGACGGCGCCCGGTGCCACGGTCACTCGGTGCTGGGTTGGCCACGGTGATTGCGCGGGTCGCGACCGCCCCGCCCCCCAAGCGGTCCGCTGTGGTTAGCGTTGAGCCATGAGTTCGAGCGCCCCCGCCTCCCCGACGCACGCCCCCACCTCGTCCGTGGCCGCCTTCGATGCCCGCTACCACGAGCGCTTCGCCCGGTCGCAGTGGTGGCGTGATGCCCGCTTCGGCATGTTCATCCACTGGGGGGCGTACGCGGTTCCCGCACGAGGTGAGTGGGTGCGATCGATCGAGCGCATCTCGAAGGAGGACTACGAGGCCTCCATCGACGCCTTCACCCCCGACGGCGTCGACTTCGGAGCCTGGGCCGACCTCGCCAAGGCCGCCGGCATGCATTACGCGGTGATGACGGCCAAGCACCACGACGGCTATGCCCTGTTCGACTCCGCGGTCAGCGACTACACCACGGCCAAGCGCGGGCCCCGACGCGACTTCGTCCGCGAGTACCTGGACGCCTTCCGCAGCCGAGGCCTGAAGGTGGGGCTCTACTTCTCCGTGATCGACTGGTACCGCTCGGACTTCCCGCACTTCGGCGATCGGCAGCACCCCGAGCGCGACAACGAGGACTTCCGCGACCACCAGCCCGACCTGGAGAGCTACCGCCAGTTCATGCACGCGCAGATCCGGGAGCTGTGCGCGAACTACGGCCGCCTCGACGTGATGTGGTTCGACTTCTCGTACCCGGGCATGACCGGCGAGCAGTGGGGGGCCGAGGAACTGGTCGCGATGGTGCGTGAGTTGCAGCCCGACATCATCCTCGACAACCGGCTCGAGGTCTCCGGCGAGGGCAAGGGGACGATTGTCACCGATCACCCCTCGAGCTACGCGGGCGACTTCGTCTCGCCCGAGCAGATCGTGCCGCCGACCGGGATGACCTGCGACGACGGCACGCTCGTGCCCTGGGAGAGCTGCCTGACCCTCAACAACAACTGGGGCTTCCACGCCGACGACCACGACTGGAAGTCGTCGACCACGGTGGTTCGGCAGTTGGTCGAGTGCGTCGCGAAGAACGGCAACCTGTTGCTGAACGTCGGCCCCGATGCCGAAGGGACGATCCCCGCAGAGTCGCAGCGGATCCTGCGTGAGGTGGGGGAGTGGATGGACGTCAACGCCGAGTCGGTGCGCGGCTGCGGGTCGGCTGACCTGCCGAAGCCCGACTGGGGTTGGTACACCCGCAACCACGCCGACGGACGAGTCTTCGCGCACGTGCTCGAGCAGCCGATCGGCCCGGTCGCCCTGACCGGGATCGCGCCGGCGGCGGTGGCTGGCGTCAGGGTGCCCGCGACGGGGGAGGAGCGGGGACTGTCGAAGTCCTGGACGACCTCGAACTACCCCGACGTGTCCTTCGTCTCGCTGCGGGACCCCGAGGAGCACACGTTCCCCCTCCCCGACCCGAAGGACACGGTGCTGGAGGTCCGGCTCAAGGACTGACGCAGGCCCGTCGGTCGACCGGTGAGCGGAGCGCCCGTGGCGAAGGCACACTCGCCACTCCACCTCGTTGACTACCCAGTTCGTCTCCGGGCTGAACATGGCAAACGTTTGCTCATCGGCCCGACAACCGATGTTGCCGAATCTTGCCAACTTGGTGCATAATGGATGCAGGTTCACAGCAAGGCTGCTCGTCCGAGCAGCGCACGCTGAGAACGGACGAGAGAGCGGCTGATCGTCCGATCGAAAGGGAACCTGCCATGTATGACCTCCACGCCGCCCACACCATCGCCCGCTGGGAGAACCAGCAGTCCTCGTCCCACGAGGCCGAGGCGCGTGACGACCTCAACCTCACCGCGCTGACCAGCCAGGTCGGCCGCCGTCGGGGAAGCCGTGGTCGCTCGACCGCCACCTCGATCACCCTCGACGCCGCCCGCAAGGGTTTCGCGCAGCTGCTCGGCCAGCGCGCCCGCGTCGCCCACTGACCCCATCCGGCCCACGCCCCCTCGGGCGAACCTGCCAACCGGCAGCGGGCCACCCGAAAGGAAATGCAGCATGACCCCTCAGTACAGCGCCATCGCCCTCGCCAACGCCGAGGCCCGCGTCCCTTCGATGAACGATCGTCTCGTCACCGAAGACCTCAACCTCAACGGCTACGACGAGACCCGTCTCGGCCTGACCAGCGGTGCGTTCCTGCCCGCGCAACCCGACTTCTCGTTCGACTTCAGCTGGCTGGCGGGGCTGTTCACCCGTCGCCAGGTGCGTCACGCCTGATCGAGGCCTGAACCCGAGCCCGTGGGGGCCGTCACCCGTTCCGGGTGGCGGCCCCTTTCGCCGTCCCGGGGACCATGCTCGCTCTCCCCGAGCGGTGACGGGGGCCAGGATCACCACCGTGGCTCGACCAACCCTCGAAAACGGGAGGTTGGTCGAGCCACGGTGGTGATCTTGGCGGGGATCGGGAATTTGAACGATCCAAACAGGGCGGCGGCAGCGGGGTAGCGTGGGTTGCGCCCGCCCGCCCGACGGGCCCTCGACGTCCTCCCCTGGAGAGTCCCGTGACATCGGTGTCCATCCTTGCCCCGGCGGCCACGCGCAGCGACCGCACCCGCCTTCGTCCCCTCGACATCCGCAACGTGCGGCTCGACCCGTCGGGTCTGCTCGGACGACGGCAGCGGGTGAACGGTGAGGCCACCATCCCCCATCTGGTCGAGCAGCTCGAGCGCACCGGGGCGGTCGACAACTTCCGCCGCCTCGCCGGCACCAGCGAGGCCGACTTCCGCGGTCTGCTGTTCTCCGACTCCGACGTCTACAAGACCATCGAGGCGATCGCCTGGGAGATGGGTCGCACCGGCACCACCGCCTTCGACGCCTGGCTGGACGAGGTGATCGGCCTGATGGCCGCCGTGCAGCAGCCCGACGGCTACCTCAACACGTGGATCCAGGGCGTGCACCCCGAACTGAAGCTCCAGGTACTGGCCTGGAACCACGAGATGTACATGCTGGGTCACTGGCTGCAGGCCGCGATCACCTTCGACCGGGCCACCGGACGCCGTGACCTGCTGGATCTCGCCGAGAAGTTCGTCACCCTGATCGACCGCACCTTCGGCCCCGGCGGCGAGCGCGACGGCATCCCCGGTCACGAGGAGATCGAGACCGCGCTGGTCGAGCTCCACCGTCACACCGGCGAGGAGCGGCACCTGCGGTTGGCGCAACACCTGGTCGACCAGCGCGGCAAGGGCATCCTCGACGGCGGCAACATGAGGCAGCGCTACTTCCAGGACCACGCCCCCGTTCGCGAGTCCTTCGACCCCACCGGGCACGCCGTCCGCCAGCTCTACCTCAACGCCGGGGTCACCGACCTGGTGATCGAGGGTGCCGACGAGGCTCTCGCCGAGGCCATGCGTCAGCAGTGGGAACGCACCCACGAGCGGAAGATGTACATCACCGGCGCCTTCGGCTCACGTCACCGGGACGAGGCCTTCGGCAATGACTACGAGCTGCCCAGCGACCGCGCCTACGCCGAGACCTGCGCCACCATCGCCGACCTGCAGTGGACCTGGCGGATGTCGCTGATCGAGGACGACCCCCGGCACGCCGACGTGATCGAGCGCGAACTGCACAACGCGCTCCCAGCCTCGCTCGACGACACCGGTACCCGCTTCTTCTACTCGAACCCGGTGCAGCGGCGCCCCGACCGGTTCAGTGAGGGCAGTGCCCCCGCCGAGCGGGTGGAGTGGTACGAGTGCCCCTGCTGCCCGCCCAACATCGCCCGGGTGATCGCACAACTGTCGGGCTACGTCGCCGCGACGAGGCCAGACGGCGGCTTCGAACTGCTGCAGTACGCGTCCTGCGAGATCGACCTGTCCGCTGGCACGCTGCGCGTCGAGACCGACTATCCGCGCTCGGGCCTCGTCCGTCTCTCGATCGAGGGGGATGCACCCGAGGCTGCTGTCGGGTTGCGGGTGCCGGGGTGGGTGACCTCGGGCCGGGTGCGGATCGCCGGTCGCGACCGTGCGATCACGGCCGACGAGCTCGCCGCGGGACGGGTCGAGTTGTCGGGCAGCGACGCGGACGGGGCCGAGATCGAGTTCGACCTGCGGCCCCGGTGGACGGCCTCGCACCCCAGGGTCGACGCCACCCGCGGCTGCGTCGCCCTGGAGCGCGGTCCCGTCGTCTACTGCGTGGAGCAGGTCGACCTGGGTGAATCGGCCCAGGTGGACGACCTGAGGATCGACCCCACCGTCGCAGTCAACGAACAGGCCGACCAGCCTGCCGGCGAGGACGCGATCGCGCCCCCGCTCGCCGTCTCCGCCACGGCGTGGACCGATGCTCGTCCGTTGTTGCGCGATGCGCTCGCTGAGGAGGAACGATCGGACGAGCACCAGGTCGATGTCAGGTTGGTGCCGTTCGCGACCTGGGGCAACCGTGGCCCCGGGGCGATGCGCATCTGGCTGCCTCGCCTGTCGGAGCACTGATCGGTCGTCCCCAACGGGGCCAGCAGTCGGGTCAGCGGTTGATCATCTGCTGCATCTGCGGGGCGTAGCGCACCGAGTCGACCTGGAACTGCCTCGAGGTCTCGTCGAGCCGGGCCAGGTCATCGGCGTCGAGCTCCACCGAGGCCGCGTTGGAGTTCTCGGCGGCGCGCTCGGGCTTGCTGGTTCCAGGGATCGGAGCCGCGTACGAGCGGGTCGTGATGATCCAGGCCAGCGCCACCTGGCCGGGGGTGCAGTGGTGCTTGTCGGCGACCTCGGTGACCACGTTGACCAATCCTTGGTGCTGCTTCATGGTCTCGTCCTGGAACCGGGGGAACATTCCCTTGCGTCGGTCGTCCACCTGGTCGGGGCTGGTGAGCTTGCCGGTCAGGAAGCCCTTGCCGAGCGGACTGAAGGGCACGAAACCGATGCCGAGTTCCTCCAGCGCCGGCAGGATCTCGTTCTCGGGCTCGCGCCACCACAGCGAGTACTCCGACTGCAGGGCAGTGACGGGCTGCACGGCGTGGGCGCGGCGGATGATCTCGAAACCCACCTCTGACAAGCCGAAATGCCCCACCTTGCCGGCGTCGATCAACTCCTTGACGGCACCCGCCGATTCCTCGATGGGCACGGCCGGGTCGAGGCGGTGCTGGTAGAGCAGGTCGATGTGGTCGACCCGCAGCCGCTGCAGCGAACCGTCCACGACCCCCTTGATGTGATCGGGTCGGGAGTTCAGCCCGTCGAGTCCGTTGTTGACGTTGAAGCCGTACTTGGTGGCGATCTTCACCCGGTCGCGCACGGGTGCGAGCACCTCGCCGACCATCTTCTCGTTCTCCCACGCGCCGTAGACCTCGGCCGTGTCGAAGAAGGTGACGCCTGCGTCGAGGGCGGCGGGGATGACTGCCTTGGCCTGGTCGAGGGAGGTCAGGCTCATGCAACCGAAGCCGATGTCTGACACCTGCAGGTCGGATCGTCCGAGGAAACGCTGGTGCATCTGGGTTCCTTTCGTGGGTCTTCCTCCACGCTAATCCTGCGGGCGAGGCTGTGAGAGGCCTTGTCGCTACCCCCTTGACCTAGGCGACGGCGATGCCGAGCAACGCTGGCGGACACGATGGGACGCCGTCGGTTCCGCGACTTCGTCGGGGCGCGCACACTTGTGCCCATGAGTCGCGACACCGGGCAGCCCCCCGACGAGCCGATCGCCCGTCCGCGGGCACTGCGCTGGGCGGGGTGGCTGACCTTGGCGGCGACAGTCGTGTTGGTGTCGGTGCTGGTGGTTCCTGCCTGGGTCGGGCACGGGCGACGGGCCCTGGGCGACCCTTCTCCATCCCGGACGTCCTCCTCGCCGACACCCTCCCGTCGAGCAGGGAACGGGGACCCCTTCGACGCCGGCCCGCTGGTGGCGGGCCCCGGGGACCGGCTGATCTCGGGCGGGCAGGTGTTCGAGGACCCCTCCAACGGGCGCGGGCTGCAGTTCTGCGTGGGCAACATCGCCGCGAAGTACCCCCCGACCTGTACGGGCTGGACGACCCGTGGCCTGACCTGGGCGCACGTGGAGTCACGCGGGGTCGATGTCACGACCGACCGCGGGATCCGCTGGGCGCAGGCGGTGCTCGTCGGCACCCTCCAGGACAAGACGTTCACGGTCCAACAGGTCTACCCCGACGATGACAGTGCACCGTGGCCACCCGGGCGTGACATGGGCGGCGGATTCAACTTCAACGCCTTCTGCGCACCGGCCCGCACCACCGTCGAACGCGGTTCCGCCACCGCCGCCCAGCGCGCGGCCGAGAGTCGTCCCGACTACCAGATGCTCTACGTCGACGGATCGATCATCAACGTGGTGGTGACCGAGGACGTCGAAGGGGCCAGGGAGGCGATCGAGAAGGTCTACCTCGGCCCGCTCTGCGTCGGGTTGGGTCGTGGGCTGACCCATCGCCGGCTCGCCCAGGCCCAGGCCGCGGTGACTGCACTGATGACACCGTCGAGCGGGATCAACGCCGTCGGCATCCGTCCCGAGGGGCAGGGGGCTGCCCTCGAGGTGTCGGTCGACGTGCTCACCCAGGATCTCTACGACCAGATCGTCGGGGCGGTCGGACCTGACGTGGCCCAGTGGCTCGTCATCCGCCCCAGGATGCTGCCGATCCCCTAGTGGGGCCGGCGTTGGGTCGTCCATCAGGATGACATCCCCGGCAGGAAGCGGCGTGGTGGCCCCGCCTAGGCTCGGGGGTCCGACCACGAAAGGGATGCCCATGCGCCGCCGCGGCCTCGGGTTGGGGCTCCGCTTCACCTGCCGGTTCCGTCACGGCGTCGGAAGCCACGACCCCTGCTTCGGTCTGAGTCGGGCGGCCTCAGCCGCTCGGCGGATGGGCGGGATCGATCCTGAGGATGCGGTCGTCGCCCGGGCGCGGGCTGCCGCGACCGTCGGTGTTGTTGGTGAGCACCCACAGGTGCCCGTCGGGAGCAACCACCACATCGCGCAGACGCCCGAACTCGCCCACAAGCATCTCGGACGACCGACCCGGATCCCGGACCGGGACCCGTCGCAGCCGATTCCCCTTGAGGTTGGCGATCCAGATGGCAGCGCCCCTGTCGGTGTCGTCGCTGCCTGAGTCGCCGGTGATCGCGATGCCACTGGGACTGGCCTGGTCGGGGGTCCATTGCTGCACGGGATCGACCAGTCCGGACCGGTGCGCGATTCCCTCGACGGTCGGCCATCCATAGTTGGCACCCGGCCGGATGATGTTCAGTTCGTCCCAGGTGTTCTGTCCGAACTCGCTGGCGAACAGGGTGCCGTCGGGCGCCCAGGCCAGGCCTTGGGGGTTGCGATGGCCGAAGGAGTAGACCAGCGACCCGGGGAACGGGTTGTCGTCCGGGACCTCGCCGTCGGGTGTCATCCGCAGGATCTTGCCGTTCAGTGCGCCCCGGTCCTGGGCGCTGGCACGAGCACCGGCGTCACCCACCGTGGCGTAGAGCATGCCGTCCGGGCCGAACGCGATCCGGCCGCCGTTGTGGGTGAACGCCTTCCGGATGCCCGCCAGGATCACGGTGGGATTTGACAGGGAGAGCGACGGGCCCGTGCCGGTCAGGGAGTACCGGACGATGCGGTTGTCGTCGGCGGCGGTGAAGTAGGCGTAGAGGGCGTCCTGGCGCACGGCGAGGCCGAGCAGTCCTCCCTCACCGGCGTGGACGACTCCGGTGACGGTCCCGATCTGCCGTGGGGCGACGGGCGTGCCTGGGGTGGCGTCAACGGCGAGGGGAACTGCGGAGATCGCGAGCACGCGACCGCTGTCGCGCTCGCTGACCAGGGCGGTGGTGCCGTGGAAGGTGATCGACCACGGGGCACTCAGGCCCGTGGCGACCTCGGTGATGGTGGGCGACTGCGAGGAGGTGGCCGGTGGACGCGCGGTCCCGCCCGGCGTGGCGGTGGTGGCACTGCCAGCGGTGGAGGTGCTTCCCGAGGGTGTGGGGGCTGGGGTGCTGGGCGAGGTTCGGGCGGTGTCCTTGGTGCAGGCACCCAGACCGGACACCAACAGAGCGGCGAGGATGACGCTGCGTCGGTTCGGGTCCATGAGCAAGCTCCTGTCTGGTGCCCCGATGCTACGTGCCGGGCGGGAGCGGGGTGGGGCACGACCTCAGCCCAGCCGCACCAACACCTTGCCGGAGGCCTCGGAATCCCGTGCCACCTCGAAGGCCTGAGCCACCTGGCCCAGCCCGAAGCAGTGGGTGACGACGGCGGCGATCTCGGGACGACCGTCGAGCAGGACGATGGCGTCATCGATCTCGTCGATGAAGCGGAAGTTCGTGCGCACCGTGACCTCCTTGCTGATCAGCCGGGAGAGTTCGAGTGACTGCGGCCCGGCTGGGACCATGCCCACCTGCACCACCGTTCCCCCTCGTCGCACCGCACGCCAGGCGCTGTTGACCCCGGACGCCGTTCCGGAGCACTCGAACACCACCTCGAACCCCTCGGGGAGTTCCTCCCCTCCTGCGGCCCCCACCCAGTAGGCGCTGTCGGCCCCGACCTCCTGGGCGCGCGCCAAGGGTCCACGGGCGACATCGGATGCCGCCACCGTGGCGGCACCGCCGGCGCGCAGGGCCGCGACCTGCAGCAACCCGATGGGGCCGGCACCCACCACCAGGGTGCGCGCACGCGCGACCGGTCCCGCCTGCGACAGGGCATGCAGCGCGACGGCCAAGGGTTCGGCGAGGGCTGCTCTGTCCAGCGGAAGGGAGTCGGGCAGCACCCGCACCATGGTGCGGTCGACCACCACGAACTCGGCCATCGCCCCCTGGGTGTGGGGCCAGGTGGCGGCGCTGCCCAGGTAACTGCCCCCGGGCCACAGGTGCGGACTCGATCCGAGGCCAGGCTGGGACACACCGAAACGGGCCGGGTGCACGGTCACCGGGGTTCCCGGCCGGAGCGTGCCCGACGGGTCGAGGTCGACGCGGCCGGACAGTTCGTGCCCCGGCACCAGCGGCTCCCGCACCACGAAGTCGC
The DNA here is from genome assembly GCF_000421525.1 of Aestuariimicrobium kwangyangense DSM 21549. Classification (GTDB taxonomy): domain Bacteria; phylum Actinomycetota; class Actinomycetes; order Propionibacteriales; family Propionibacteriaceae; genus Aestuariimicrobium; species Aestuariimicrobium kwangyangense. Next base: position 386,382 of record NZ_ATXE01000001.1, read on the forward strand.
CGTTGGCGCCGTCGTACCAGTAGTGCAGGTCCGACCCGCAGATGCCCACGTGGCTGATGCGCAGGCGTACCTGGTGCTCGTCCGGTTCAGGGATGGGGAGCCTCTCGACACGCAGGTCACCGGCTCCCCAGATGCGGACTGCCGCCATGGTGGTCATGCCTGGCTCCAGCCGCCGGTGGCCTCCGTGGCCGCCTGTTCGATCCCGTCGGCGGTGATGACGCCGACGAGTTCGGTGACCCGGTCGATGAATGGCTCCTGGTCGACCAGACCGGGCATCACCGCCGCCACCACGGATCGGGTGCGGTCTGAGCCGAGTCGCCCATGGGTGAGCGAGAGCAGTTCGGCGCGGCGCGGTTCGTCCATCTGGTCGGCAATCGCGCCCGGACGGAATCGGTCGGGTGGGCAGACGCAGCAGATCCAGGCGGCCGTGGTGAGGGCCATCACGTGGGGAACCTCCCCTCGATCCAGGGCTCCTAGCGCTGGTCGGGGAAGGCGTTGGGGGAGTTTGGACGACCCGTCAGACCCCACCCTCGCGATGCTGTCACCCAGGGCCGTGTTCGACCAGCGCTCGTACAGCCGGCCCACGTGGGTCTCCACATCGAAGCCCGAGGGTGCCGTGATCACGGGCAGGCACTCACGATTGATCGCGGTGATGACCGCTTCGCGCACGAACTCGTGCCCCCAGGCCTCCGGGATGGTCGCGCAGCCGGCGAGCGCGCCCGCGTAGCTGATGAGCGAATGCATGGCATTGAGCAGCAGGAGCTTCAATTCCTCGAAGCGGTCGACCTGGTCGGAGAAGACGACGCCGGCCGACTCCCAGGCCGGACGACCAGCCGGGAAGGAGTCCTCGAGCACCCACATCGAGAAGCGTTCTGCGGGCACGGGCACGCGGTCGTCGACCCCCAACAGGTGCTCCACCCGCGCACGGGTGAGGTCGCTCGTGGCCGGCACGATGCGATCGACCATCGTGTTCGGGAAGCTCACGTGCTGAGCAATGTGCTCGATCACGGACGACTTCACGCCCGCCAGGTCGAGGTAGTCGAGCACCGCGGCTCGGGTGGTGGCGCCGTTGGACGAGACGTTGTCGCAGGAGACCACCGCGATCGGGGACTGGTCGTGGGCGCGGCGTTCGAGCCCTCGGGCGAGCAGTCCGATCATGGTGCGGGGTTGAGCGCAGGCGAGGTCGGCGCTGATGGCGCCCCGGTCGGGACCTGCAGCACCCGACGCCCCCGGCATGCGCAGGTAACCCTTCTCGGTCAGCGTGAGCGTGACCACGCGGTGTCGGGGATCGGCGATCCGGTTGATCACGGCCTCCGGTTGGGTGGCGGCGACGAGGGTCTCGCGGTGCACGTCGACCACATCGGCCCGATCTTCGGCCGGGTCGAGTTGGAGCACCGCGTAGAGGTGGTCCTGCTCGGCCATGGCCCGAGCGATGGCCGGGGAGCGGTGGGCGACACCGACGATGCCCCAGTCACCCGGCTCGGCGGCGATAGCCAGGGCGGTGTCCACGGCTTGGTGGGCGCGGTGGAACTGTCCCAGTCCGAGGTGGACGATGCCCGTCGCCTCGGGCGCGGCGGCACCGATCCGAGCGGAAATGGGGAGGCTGGCTCGGCTGAGGCGCATGGTGTCATCCTCTCGCCAGCGACGTGGGCCCCGCTGGCGTCCTCTACTTCCAGCCCCCGAGACGGGCGGCCAACGCGTCCCCCGCACGGGTCGGCAGCACCTGACCCATCGCCACCATCGCCGCCGCCTGGACTCCCGCGGCGTACCTGGCGCGCGGACGGGGTGCGGTCAGGGCGCGTTCGACGGTGCGGGCGACCACGTCGGGGGAGACGGTGCGGGGTCGCAGCATCCCGACCAGCTTTCGCATGCCGGCCAGGTGCGCGGCGTAGAGCTCCCGGTGGTGCGGGGACAGCTTCGCCTCCATGTCGTCGAGTGCCCCGTCGATCGTCCGCCAGGCGGAGGTGTCGGTGGGGCCCGGTTCCACGACGACCACGTCGATCTCCCACGGCCGCAACTCCACGCGGAGCACGTCGGCGAGGCCTTCGATGGCGAACTTCGAGGAGCAGTAGGCGCCCTCCATGGTCACCGCAGTTCGTCCGCCGGTGGACGAGATGAAGACGATCCGACCGGCTGCCTCGCGGATCTTGGGGAGCACCGCCTGGGTGACGGCGACCTGGCCGAACACGTTGACCTCGAACTGGCGGCGGAAGTCTTCGATGGAGATGGCCTCAACGGGTCCGAGCACCCCGATGCCCGCGTTGTTGACGACGGCGTCGAGTCGGTGCGGCAGCCGGTCGAGGAGTGCTTCGACCTGGCGGCTCTCCGTGACGTCGAGTTCGACGGGGGTGATGAGCGTGTTCCTCGCGGCGAGCCGTTCGCCTTCCGCTGCGGCGCGCACCCCTGCGAAGACCGTCCAGCCGGAGGCCGCCAGACGTAGTGCGACCGCCTCACCGATACCGCGACCCGCGCCGGTGACCAGTGCTGTGGGCATGTGTGTCCTCCCTTTGCTGCATCCGCTCGAGCCAGACACTACATCTGTAGTACACAGGTGTCACGACCTCTATGGTGTCCAAGTGACTTCACAGCGAGAACGAGTGCTGGACGCCGCCATCGAGGTGCTCGGCACCCAGGGGCTCAGGGCCCTCACTCATCGCCGGGTCGACCTGCAGGCGGGGCTGGCGGCTGGTTCGACCTCCAACCATTTCCGCACCCGCGAGGCGTTGGTCATGGGCGTCTCCGAGGCGATTCCCGAGCGGGAACTGCGCGGGTTCGAGGACGCTGTCGCTCCAGGCTCGGTGGAGGAGTTGGTCGACCTGCTGGTGGCCCTCATTGACCACGCGACAGATGGGAATCGGACGATGACCGCTGCCCGACTGGCGCTGTTCATGGAGGCCAACCATCATCAGGCCCTGCGCGAGTCCATCTGGCGCGGCCGTCAGACGATGACGGCCTTCCTGGAGCCAGTCATGATGGGGCTCGGGGCGATCGAGCCGATCGTCTCTGCGGGGGCGCTGATGGCCTGCGCTGAGGGTGTGATCCTGCATCGGATCGCGCGCGGCGACGACTCGGACGCCAAACCGCTGCTCGACGTGGTGGTGAGGGGGTCCTTCCGCGCGAGCTGAGCGCGGGGCGCGGGACCCAATCGTGCCGATCGTGTGCTCTGGTGGCGATTGTTGCCCTCCCAGCAGCACTTTCGGCGCCAGCGCACGCGATCCGCACGATTGCCCCACGTGACGCCTGCGGCGGGCGGTTCAAGGGGCGGGCAGTTGCCTCGTTTGCCTTGGGCAGCGTGCCGACGATGTCTATCGTGGGGATTCCAGCGGGGCCAGCATCCGGCCTACCGCGCGAACGAAGGGACCTCCATGCCCACACCCATCACCAGCAGCGCGTCCGCCACCTGGAACGGTGACCTGTTCTCCGGATCCGGCTCCGTCTCCCTCGACACCTCGGGCTCGGGCTCGTTCCCGACCGGCTGGAAGTCGCGCGCCGAGGAGGCCGGCTCCACCACCACCCCCGAGGAGCTGATCGCCGCGGCTCACTCCACCTGTTTCTCGATGGCCTTCTCGAACGGCCTCGCCAAGAACGGAACCCCGCCCACCCAGCTCGACACCAAGGCCGACGTCGTCTTCGTCGCCGGTCAGGGCATCACCAGCATCGCCCTCGACGTCACGGGTCAGGTCGAGGGTCTCTCGGAGGAGGACTTCGTGAAGCTCGCCGAGGAGGCGAAGAAGAACTGCCCCGTTTCGGTGGCCCTGGCAGGTGTCCCCGAGATCACGGTGACGGCGCGACTGGCCTGACCGGTCCAGCTGCCGATCCCAGGCGGATCACGCTCCGGCCGCCGGGGAGGTGACGGTCACTCCCCGGCGACCAGCTCGCGCATGACCGCCCGCGCACCACGACCGCGAATGGCGTGCAGGGCGCCGACGAATGCTTCGGCGAAGACCGGGTCGTCCGCGAGGGAGCCGAAGACCACCCCGTCGCGGATGAAGGCCAGCTCGTCCCCGGCTCGCTGGAGTTGGGCAGCGGCTGTGAGTTCCGCGCCACGCTTGTCGTCCACCGCGATCGTCGATCCGTCCTCGGCGACGCCCTCGTCACCCAGCGCCCACGCGGCGACCATGGCAGCACCCAGTGTGACCGGCCGTCCCCCGGCGAGGTTGTCGCGCACCGTCGCCAGGACGAGATTGGGCATGCGGTCCGAGGCATCCTGGGCGAGCCGCGCGGTGGTGTCGGCGATGGCGGAATTGCTGAAGCGCTGGAACAGGGTGTCGATGTACTGGGGCAGGTCGATGCCGGGCACCGGACGCAGCGTTGGCAAGGCCTCGCGCTGCACGTAGGCCCGAGTGACGGCCGCGATGTCGGGGTCCGAGGCGGCTGCGTCAGCGCGATCGACGTGGAGCAGTCGTCCCCAGTGGGCCAGCGACTGGTGTGAGGCGTTGAGCAGGCGCAGCTTCATCAACTCGTAGGGCACGACGTCGTCGACCAACTGCACCCCCACCCGTTCCAAGGGCGGACGACCCAGGGTGAAATCGTCCTCCAGCACCCACTGGGTGAAGGGCTCGCAGGTCACCGGCCACCGGTCCTCGATGCCCCAGGTGTCGGCGACCAGGGTGACGTCGGCCGGGGTGGTGACGGGCGTGATGCGGTCGACCATGCAGTTGGGGAAGGCCACCTCGGCCTCGATCCACGCTGCGAGCTCGGGGTCGGACATGCCGGCCTGGCCGACGACGGCCGTGCGGGCGATGTGACCGTTGCCGGGCAGGTTGTCGCAGGACATGACGGTGAAGGGTGGGATCCCGCTCTCGCGCCTGCGCCGGAGTGCCTCGACGATGAACCCGAAGGTCGTGGTGGGGGACTGCGGTTGCCTCGAGTCGTGGACGGCCCCCTCGGCTTCGGTGCGGAAGGTGCCGGTCTCGTCGTCGATGTTGTAGCCGCCCTCGGTCACGGTCAGCGAGACGATGCGGGTGGTCGGTGCGGTGAGTACGTCGAGGACGGCAGCGGGGTCGTCCGGTGCGAAGAGGTAGTCGTGGATCGACCCGATGACCCGGGGTTCCAGCGTTCCGTCGGGATGTTTGAGGACAAGCGTGTAGAGGCCCTCCTGAGCGCTCAGCACATCGCGCATGCGCGCATCTGACGGCATCACCCCCACCCCGCAGATTCCCCAGTCGAGGGCCAATCCCTCGCTCATCAGCCGGTCGAGGTACATCGCCTCGTGGGCCCGGTGGAAGTTGCCCACTCCGAAGTGGACGATCCCCGGGCTGACCAAGGAGCGGTCGTACCCGGGGGCGAACGGAGCGGAGGCAGGGTGCGAGGTCGGACGGTGGGGGTGGGCCGGGCTGCTCATGGGTGCGTGGTCTCCGTGCTGGGGCCGAGGAAGTGGTCCCCCCATTCTGGTGGCGTCTCGGCCCTGACGGGCGGAGGGGGCCCAGTGGCGCGCGGAACTGCAGGGGCTTGCTGGCACGGCCCGGTGTCAGGCGACCACCTCGTCCTTGCACGGCTGCAGGTTGGCGTTCACGCGTTCGAGCAGGGCCGCCAGCTGAGCGAGTTCGTCCGCGCTCAGACCCCCCATGATCGTTTCGCGGGCGAGCGCCACGTGGGGCTTGGTGGCCTTGAGCCAGGTTCCTCGTCCCTCACGGGTGAGGACCACGTTGATCGAGCGTCGGTCGGTCGGGCAGGCGACACGCTGGACGAGTCCGCGGCTCTCGAGCCGGTTGACGGCCTTCGACAGCCGCGGCGCCGGCGAACTTGTCACCGCGGCCAGGTCACCCATCCGGAGCAGGTTCTCGGGAGCAGCCATCAACGCGCCGAGGATGGCGTACTCGAAGTTGATGACTCCGGCGTCGGTCGACAACTGCTGGTCGAGCGCGGCAGGCAGCACCTGGGCCGTGGTGACGAGGGCGAGCCAGGCGCGGGCCTGGGTGGGGTTCATTCGGGCGACGGTGGGCTGCATGAGTCCAGTGTGCCAAACAACTTGCCTGAGCAACGAATCCGGTCTACTGTTGTTGAACAGGCAACTACTTCATCATCCAGGAGACACCATGAGCACCATCACCATCATCGGTTCGGGCAACGTCGGTTCCGCCGTCGCCGCAGTCGTCGCCAAGGGCGGCGCCAGCGTGCAGGTGCTGGGTCGCGATCTCGACAAGGCCGCCGCCCTCGCCAGTCAGGTCGGAGGCACCTCCGGCTCCGTGGGTGACGCCATCACGGGCGACATCGTGGTGCTGACGGTTCCCTACGCCGCACTCTCGGAGCTCGCTGACCTCTACGGGTCGCAGCTCGATGGCAAGGCCGTCGTGGACGTGACCAACCCTCTCGACTTCTCGACCTTCGACTCCCTCACCGTGGCAGCCGGCTCGTCCGCCGCCGACGAGTTGCAGGCCAAGCTGCCGAACGCCAAGGTGCTCAAGGCCTTCAACACCGTGTTCGCCGGCGCACTCGCGGCCGGCAAGGCTGGCGACGCCCCCGTCACCGTGCTGGTCGCCGGTGATGACGCCACTGCCAAGCAGGCCCTGATCGATGCCGTCACTGCCGGAGGCGTGGCCGCCGTCGACGCCGGTTCGCTCAAGCGGGCCCACGAACTCGAGGCCCTGGGCTTCCTGCAGCTGACCCTGGCCGCGGGCGAGACCATCGGCTGGACCGGTGGCTTCACGCTCAACAAGTGACGCCGGGGCCCGCGCCCGGCCGGGCAGCCTCGGGTGATCGTGGCGCCATGGGGTACGGCCGAGGTCTCCGAGGATGATGATGGCGGCATGAACATCCTGACAATGGTGACGGCTGAGGTGGACCAGGACCGAGCCGTCGACCTGATCGCGGCCTTCGAGGCCATGCTTGCCGAGGGGCTGCCCGACGGGTTGCTCGAGAGTCGGCTCCTCGGCGATGGCGAGGGCCACTGGGCGATCCATTCACTGTGGAGGGACCGCGGGGCCCTGGACGCCATGCGCGCCGCTCCCGAGCCGCCGGCTGCGCCCACCCTGTTCCGCCGGTTCGGTGGTGATCCGAGCCTGGTGGTGTTGCCCGTCCTCGCCGCCAGCCAGCAGCCCCAGTGAGCCAGCAGAGTCAGTGCGTCGAAGCGATTGTGCGGATCGTCATGGCATCGACGTTCGGCAGATGCGCCTTCACGGCTGCACAGGCCTCGTCCTCGATCTGGTTGGCCTCGGCGAGGGTCACGGCGTCCACCCCGACCACGGCCTCGCCGCGGAGTCGGTGACCCACCCAGCGCAGTTGGACGACCCTGATCGAGGTGATCGCCGCCACGTGCTCGAGAGCATGGTGGACGCGGTCGACCAGGTCGGGGTCGATCCCGTCCATCAGGCGGGTACCGACCGAACGGATGGTCCCGACCAGCAGCACCACGATCATGGCCGAGATGAGCAGTCCGACAATGGGGTCGGCCAGGGGGAATCCCAGGAGCACGCCCACCCCGCCGATCACGACGGCCAGTGAGGTGAAGCCGTCGGTGCGGGCGTGCACCCCGTCCGCGACGAGGGCGGCCGAGCCGATCCTTCGTCCGACCCGAATGCGGTAGAGCGCCACGGCCTCATTGCCCAGGAAGCCCACGATCCCTGCTGCGATCACCCAGCCGACGTTTGCCATGGGAGCCGGGTTGATGATGCGGCCCACCGCTTCCCACGCCGCAACCACGGCCGAGAAGGCGATCATCGCGACGATGAAGAGCCCCGCCAAGTCCTCGGCCCGGTTGTAGCCGTAGGTGAAGCGCTTCGTTGCCGCGCGGCGCGAGAGCACGAATGCGATCCACAGCGGGACGGCCGTGAGGGCATCGGAGAAGTTGTGGATGGTGTCGGCCAGCAGCGCGACCGAGCCCGACATGGCGACGATCACCGCCTGGGCGAAGGCTGTTGCGAGCATGATCACGAGACTGATCTTGAGCGCGCGCACCCCGGCGCCTGTGGCCGTCAGGGCGTCGTCGATGGAGTCCGCTGGGTCGTGCGAGTGCGGGACGAAGATCTCGTGCAGCACTCCTTTGAGGCCGGTGGGGTGTGAGTGCCCGTGGTCCCCATGCCCGTGATGGTCGCGTCCCTCGTGGTCCTGGGGGTGGCCGTGGCTCTGGTGGTCGTCATGGGGGCGGCCGTGGTCGTGGTGCCCCTGAGCTTGGTGGCCGTGGGGGTGCCCGTGCTCGTGGTGCTCGTGACCCTGGTGGTCGTGGCTCTGCCGTGCCACCTGCTCGTCCATGGGGTCGGTTGTGTCGTCCGCGCGAGTGCTCATGCCTGCTCCTTGACCGGGTCGTGATGGCGGGGATCATCGAGGGAGTGCTCGGCCTGGTGGATGGCATCGCGGACGAGTTGCGACGCATGCTCATTGCTGAGCCGGTAGAAGACGCGCTGCCCCACCTGTCGTGTCGCGACGATGCGCGCCATCCGCAGCTTCGCCAGATGCTGGGAGACGGCAGCCGATGACTTGTCGACGAGATCCGCCAGATGATTGACCGACAGTTCGTCGTGGCTCGTCAGCGCGAGAATGATGCGGACGCGGGTGGCGTCGGCCAACATCCCGAAGATCTCGACGGCCAGTTCCACGAACTGCGTGTCCGACTCGATGGGCGAAGCACCGTCCAACCGCACCTGCGTATCTGCATCCATGCGCAGATACTTTCACAGTTGTGAGGCGTGCGCTCATTGGACGATCACGAGGGGCTCCCAAATCTCCTCCGCGCCATACTGAACACCGTTCAAATGAACACCGTTCAATTCTTAGGAGCGTCATGGCCCCCTACGACCGACTCGCCGACCACGTCTTGGCAGGCACGCCTGCCGAACCCGACGAGGCGCTGGGCGTGCTGCGCTCCGGCGACGAGGACCTTCTGCCCGTCGTCAGCGCCGCAGCCCGCCTCCGTCGTGCCCACTTCGGCAACTCGGTGAAGGTGAACTATCTCGTCAACCTGAAGTCGGGGCTGTGCGCCGAGGACTGCAGCTATTGCTCACAGCGGCTGGGATCCACGGCAGACATCCTGCGCTACACCTGGCTCAAGCCCGACGAGGTGATCGGACAGGCGACGGCTGGCCTCCGCGGCGGGGCGTCGCGGGTCTGCCTGGTCGCGAGTGGACGCGGACCGACCGATCGCGACGTCGATCGGGTGGCCGGTATGGTCGGCGAACTCAAGCAGCAGCACCCCGACGTCGAGGTGTGCGCCTGTCTGGGACTGCTCAAGGAGGGACAGGCCGAACGCTTGCGTGAGGCCGGGGTCGATGCCTACAACCACAACCTCAACACCGCCGAGTCGCACCATGACACCATCGTGACCACCCACGGCTGGGGCGACCGTGTGGAGACCGTCGAGAAGGTGAAATCGGCGGGCTTGTCGCCCTGCTCCGGTCTGATCGCCGGACTGGGGGAGAGCGATGAACAGCTGGTGGAGGCGATGTTCGCTCTGAGGGAGCTGGACTCCGACTCGATCCCGATCAACTTCCTGATGCCGTTCGACGGCACCCCGCTGCAGGGCACCTGGGAGCTCACCCCTTCACGCTGCCTGAGGATCTTGGCGATGGCACGTTTCGTCTGCCCTGACAAGGAGATCCGCATCGCCGCCGGCCGCGAGCTCCATCTGCGATCCCTGCAGGGGCTGGCCCTGCACGTGGCCAACTCCATCTTCCTGGGTGACTACCTCACCTCCGAGGGGCAGGCGGCTCAGGCAGACCTGGAACTCATCCGTGACAACGGCTTCGTGGTGCTGGGCGCACAGGAGGTCGCTCCCACGTCGACGGGACGCACCCCACAAGGGGGCCGCTCGGCGGAATCCCAAGGGCCTGCGGTTCGGCGGCGGGGAGCAGGGACTCGCGTCGCTCCGAATGCCTGAACCCAATCGTGCGGATCGTGCGCTCTGGCGACGATTGTTGCTCTGCAGGAGGGCGATGGCGCACCAGGACACACGATCCGCACGATTCCGCGCTCGCCCCCCGGGGCACGGATCACCCGCGCAGGGCAACCAGGGTGGCGACCGCCGCTTCGGCGGCCTCGGCTCCCTTGTCCTCCATCGACGAGGGAAGCCCGGCCCGGTCGAGGGCCTGCTGCTCGTCGTCGCAGGTCAACAGTCCGAACCCGACCGGCTTGCCGGTGGTCAGGGCCACGTCCATGAGTCCCTGGGTCGCCGCCTGGCAGACGTATTCGAAGTGCGGGGTTCCGCCGCGGATCACGACCCCGAGGGCGACGACGGCGTCCGTGTCCTCGTCCCTGGCCGCGTGGAGCGCGCCGATCGGGAGTTCGAACGACCCCGGCACGCGCACGAGGGTGACCGACTCGACACCGCTCGCGGCGAGGGCCCGCTGGGCTCCGTCGATCAGTCCGTTCATGACGGTGTCGTGCCAGCTGGCGGCGACGATGGTGACGTGCAGTCCTGCGCCGTCGCTGTGGATGGTGGGTGCTCCGGATCGGCTCATGAGGGGTTCCTGTCATTGAGGTAGTCGGACGGTATGAGGTGGCCCATGGCGTCGGCCTTGGTGCGCAGGTACGGGGTGTTGGCGGCGGTTCGTCCCACCAGCAACGGGGTCGAGTGCTCCACGGTGATGCCGTGCTCGGCCAGGGCGGCCCCCTTGTCGGGATTGTTGGTGAGCAGGTCGATGCGGGTCAGCCCGAGATCGTGCAGGATCGCAGCCGCAGCACCGTACTCGCGCAGGTCGGGCGCCCACCCCAGTTCGAGGTTGGCGGTGACGGTGTCCCGCCCACGGTCCTGCAGGTCGTAGGCCGCCAGCTTCTCGAGCAGCCCGATCCCTCGTCCCTCGTGCCCGCGCAGGTACACGACGGCGCCGCCGTGTTCCGCGATCAGCTCGAGGGCGGCGTCCAGTTGGGGTCCGCACTCGCAGCGTTCCGAACCGAGCGCCTCGCCGGTCAGGCACTCCGAGTGGACCCTGACGGTCACCGGCGCGTCGGGGTCGGGCGGGGTGGTGCTCACGACGGCAAGGTGCTCGGCGCCGGTGGCATGGTCGCGGTAGCCGTGCACGGTGAAGGCGCCGTGCCGGGTCGGGAGTTGGGCGCTCCCGGTGTGGGTCACGCGCTGGGCGACAGTGGTGGGCACCTCCACGCTGGGCAGCGCCTCGAGCAGTTGCTCGATGGTGATCACCACGAGCCCGTGTTCACGCGCGAGCGGTTGGGCATCGGCCAGCCGCATCACCTCACCGGCGTCGTGCACGAGTTCGGCGATCATCGCCACGGGTGAGAGCCCCGCAGCCCGGCACAGCTCGACGGCCGCCTCGGTGTGCCCGGGGCGTTGGCTGACACCACCCGGCAGGGCGCGCAGCGGCAACAGGTGCCCCGGCCGGATCAGGTCGGACGGCCCACTGGCAGGGTCGGCGAGCGCATGCAGCGTGCGGGCGCGGTCGGCGGCGGAGATGCCCGTGGTCACTCCCCGGGCAGCATCGACGCTGATCGTGTACGCGGTCCGCAGGCTGTCCTGGGTGCGCGGCACCATCAGGGGCAGGTCGAGCCTGTCGGCGACCTCGGGAGGCATGGGGGCGCACAGGTATCCCGACGTGTGTCGGACCGTCCAGCCGACCCACTCCGGGGTCGCCAGTTCGGCGGCCAGCACGACGTCGACCTCGTTCTCGCGGTCGGTCGAATCGGCCACCAACACGGGCCGTCCCGCCCGCAGTTCTTCCAGTGCATGGGCGAGCAGATCGTGTGAGGGACGAGGCACCGACGCGCCATCGCTGCTCATCGCACGCCCTCCCCGGTCTGCAGGAGCCGGGCGACGTGCCGGGCCAGCACGTCGACCTCGAGGTTCACGGCAGTGCCCTCCCGCGCCTCCCCGAGAGTGGTCGCGGCCAGCGTGGTCGGGATCAGCGACACCCCGAAGGTGTCGTCGGTGACCGTGGTGACGGTCAGGGAGGTGCCGGACACGCAGATCGCGCCCTTCTCGGCCACTAGCGGCGCCAACTCTCGGGGAAGGGCGAAGACGAGGTCGACCCATCGTCCGCCGTCATGGCGCGACACGACGGTGCCGACGCCGTCGACGTGACCCTGCACGATGTGACCGCCGAGGCGGGAGTCCGCTCGCAGCGAGCGCTCGAGGTTGACCTTGTCGCCCACCGCCAAGCCGCCCAGGGTGGTCCGGCTGAGGGTTTCGGGAACCGCCTCGACGGCGAAGGTGCCGTCCCCGGGAAGGTCGACGACGGTGAGGCACACGCCGGCGACGGCGATGGAGTCGCCCAGATGTGCGTCCGAGACGACGAGAGGGCCCTGCAGGCGAAGCCGCGTCTCGCCCCCGGGCAGTGGCTCGACCGAGGCGAGGGTGCCGATCTCTTCGATGATTCCTGTGAACATGGCTTCTTCCTGGTGGTGGGTCCGCACGAGGGTGCGGTTCGGTGGGTGGGAGTCAGTCGGCAGTGGCGACCACGAGAACGTCGTCGCCGAGTCGCTCGATGGATCGGGTGTGCCAGCGGTGGGCGTCGCCCAGGGTGGTCGTGCCCAGGTCGTCGACCACGGACCGTCCCGACCCGAGCAACAGGGGCGCGAGGTAGGCGTGGATCTCGTTGACGATGCCGGCACGCAGGAAGGCCGTCGCGAGCGTGGGTCCGCCCTCGACGACGACGTGCCTGACGCCTCGGGATAGCAACTCGTCGAGCACCTGCTGGGGGTCGTGGCTGCGGACCCGGACCAGTCGCCCGTCACCGCGGTCGACGGCGGCTCCCACCGGAATCGGACGATGCCCCACCACGACCCGTAGCGGCTGGTGAGGGCTTTCGACCCCCCACGGCCGGGCGGTGAGTGAGGGATTGTCGGCCAGCACCGTGCCGGTTCCGACCACGAGGGCGTCGGTGTGGGCACGGACGGCGTGGGCGTGGGCACGGGCCTGGCGGCCGGTGATCCATTGGCTGCTGCCGTCAGTGGCGGCGATACGGCCGTCCAGAGTGGCCGCGGTCTTGAGGATGACCCGCAGAACACCCGAAGGTTCTGGCTCGCTCCGAATCGTCCCCAGCCAGTCGGCGATCAGCGCAGAGGCTCGGTCGGCCTCGAGCCCCGGGACGACGTCGATTCCGGCACCTCTGAGGGCCTCGCCGCCACCACCGGAGGCAGCCCCCGGATCGTCCACTGCGTACACGACGCGGACGATCCCGGCGGCGAGCAGAGCGACGGAGCAGGCTCCGGTGCGCCCGGTGTGACGGCACGGTTCGAGCGTGACGACGGCTGTGGCGCCTCGGGCGCTGTGACCCCTGGCGCGCAGATCGGCCAGGGCGGCCGCCTCGGCGTGCGGGGTGCCGGCACCCCGGTGGAAACCCTCAGCCAGGACGGTGCCGTCGGGTGCCAGGATGACGCAGCCGACCCGAGGGTTCGGGTCGTGCTCGGGACCCAGGGCGGCCAGTTCGATGGCTCGGAGCATGGCCCGGTGCTCGTCCGGCGTCGTGACGGACTCACTGCTGCCGACGGGCTCGGACGCCTGCGGGTCTGGTGCGGTGGGCACGCTCTGTCCTCCCCGGATGACGGACCGGGGTGATGGCGCGCAGCGACAGGCGGCCCCCACGAGACGCCCTCAGGGGGCGCGCGAAGGAGTCGCCACATCTCCTCCCATCCGGACTTTCACCGTCGGTCCCGGAGTTCCACCAGGTCAACCGGCTCCCGAAGGAGCCGGGTCGCGGACTGTCACCGCCGGCTCAGAGTTTCACTGACCCCGGAGAATGTGGTTCATTCACGTCGAAAGTACCACTCGCGACGCGGGTGGACGATGCCGGTCCGGTCCAGGCTGCCCCCGTCGGTCGAGCAGGGCGGGACTGTCGGCGCCGCTGACTAGGCTGCAGAGGTGAAACAAGACCGCCAGCCCATGGCACCCGAACTGTGGGTGCTGGTGGGATCGGCGTTCCTGATCGCCATCGGGTTCGGCATCGTCGCCCCGGTACTGCCTCAGTTCGCGAAGTCCTTCGACGTCGGCATCGCGGCCGCCTCTGCCATCGTGAGCGTGTTCGCGCTGGTCAGGCTCGTGTTCGCCCCGGCAGGTGGGTGGCTCATCAACCGTTTCGGTGAACGGCGCACCTACCTCGTGGGGCTGGTCGTGGTGGTCGTGTCGACGGCCCTGTGCGGGTTCGCCTCCGACTACTGGTCGTTGCTGCTGTTCCGCGGGTTGGGCGGCATCGGATCGGTGATGTTCACCGTCTCGTCGATGGGGCTGTTGGTGCGGTTGGCGCCCCCGGAGCAGCGGGGGAGAACCTCGTCCCTGTACGGGTCGTCCTTCCTGCTGGGCAACATCGCCGGCCCGATCGTGGGTTCGGCCCTGTCAGGTCTGGGTCTGCGGGTGCCGTTCTTCATCTACGCGACGCTGGTGGCGCTTGCGCTCGTCTTCGTCCTGGTCTTCATGCGCCGCGACCCGGGAGCGGTGGGAGCGGCGGACGAGCGCCGTCGGATGACTCTTGCCGAGGCCCTGTCCAGCCCCGGCTACCGGCCGTTGTTGCTGACCGGCGCGGCCAATGGCTGGGCCAACTTCGGTGTGCGGGTGGCGTTGCTGCCGCTGATGGCGGCCGCCGTGCCCGCCATCGGTGTGCCCGCGGCGGGTATCGCGTTGACGTTGTTCGCCGCCGGCAACGCGGTGGCGCAGCAGGTCACCGGTCGTCTGGCCGATCGGGTCGGACGAGTGCCCCTGCTGGTGGTGGGGCTACTGTTCTCGTCCCTCGTGACAGTGTTCTTCGGCTGGTCGGCCACCCTGTGGGTGTTCCTCGCACTGTCGGCGGTGGCGGGCGTGGGCGCGGCCTTCATCGTGCCCTCGAGCCAAGCCCTGCTCGCCGACATCATCGGCACCCAGCGCAGTGGCGGGCAGGCCCTGTCGACCTACTCGATGGCCCAGGACCTCGGGGCCATCACCGGAACGCTGCTGGCCGGGGTGGTGGCGCAGTCGTTCGGGTTCGGGTGGGCGTTTGCCATCACCGCGGGAGTGTTGGCCGCTGCCGCCGTGCCGTGGCTGGTGGGGCGTCGGCCGAGCATGGCCAGCTAGGCGATTCCGGCCCTCTTCGCAGCTCAGCAGATGGGCGTCGTCCACGAGTTCGGAATGGCTGGGGGCTCCATGTCCAGACACGACCAGGCGCCGATCCCCGAGGGGGACCGGCGCCCGATCATGGCTCAGGAAGTCTTCTTGACCTGGGCGGCCTTGGCGTTCGCCTCGGTGTCAGCCAACTTGGTCAGCGCCTCGTCGGTGGCGGACTCCTCCTCCAGCGACTGCGTCAGCAAGTCGTAGGCGTTGCCGATCGTGAGCATCTTCGCCCAGCGTCGCAGCGTCCCGTAGCGGGTGATCTCGTAGTGCTCGACCGCCTGTGCGGAGGAGATGAGGCCGGCGTCGAGGGCTGTGGTCCCCGCGTAGTCCTCCAGCAGGCCGTCACCCTCCTTGATGATCCCGTCGATGGCCTCGCACTTCTTGCTCATCGGCTTGCGGTCGATCAGCGCGAACACCTCCTCGAGTCGCGCGACCTGTCCCTCGGTCTCACCCAGGTGCTTGCGGAAGGCCGCCTTCAACTCATCGGACGAAGCGGCCTGCTCCAGCTTGGGCAGGGTCTTGAGGATGTTGCGCTCCGCGTAGTAGATGTCTCGCAGCGTGTCGTGGAACAGGTGCTCGAGTCCCTTGTCGTCAGCCATGTCGTGACCTCCTGTGGTCGGGTGCATGAACGGTGATGTGCTCCGACGCTAGAGCGCGAGTCGCCGACGGGAGGGAACGGTGCCTCGCTTCCACCCCGAGGGGTGGAGCGCGTCTCCACGAACAGGGGCAGACGGACGCGGTCCTCGGCCGGGCATGACGGCGTGGTCTGATGATGTCGCTTCATCTGCTGGGACTTGCACCTGGGGCTGGTCCGCGGATCGCCCCGGATGACCTCGGTGATGGTGGTGGAGCTAAGGGGACTCGAACCCCTAACCCCCTGCTTGCAAAGCAGGTGCGCTACCAATTGCGCCATAGCCCCGTGGTCTGATGACCGGCGCCCCAGTCTACTCGGCCACCCCGGCTCTCGCCAACACGACGCCGTGCCCCGGGAGGGGCCCACGGCGGCGCCGCGGACCCCGGATCGCCGGTGGTAGAGCGCCAGGATCACCACCGTGGCTCGACCAACCGCCGAAAACCGAGGGTCGGTCGAGCCAGTGTGGTGATCTTGGCAGCCACCGTGGGGAACATCCTGCCGACCCGATTCGTTCCACCGGTGCAACCCCTTGAGAGGACCCCACATGTCTATGCGCATCGCCGTCATCGGCGCCACCGGCTACCTCGGTCAGCACCTCGTGGACGAGGCCACTGCCCGCGGCCACCAGGTCACCAGCGTCAGCCGCTCCAGCGGCGCTGACTTCACCTCGTCCGACGTCGCCCAGCAGGTCGTGGCCGACCACGTCGTGGTGCTCGTCGCCGTCGCCCCCCGCGGCGACATGGAGGGCAAGGTCCGGCCAGCGATTGCCCAACTGGCTGGCTTCGCCTCCGACGGTGGCACCCGCCTGGGAGTTGTCGGCGGGGCCGGTTCGTTGAACGTCGCCGGCGGCGGTCCTCGTCTGGTCGACACCCCCGAGTTCCCGGAGGCCTACAAGGCCGAGTCGCTCGAGATGGCCGACGTGCTCGATGACCTGCGCGCCAACGAGACCAAGCTCGACTGGTTCTACATCAGCCCCGCTGCCGGATTCGGTGGCTTCGCGCCCGGCGAGAAGACGGGTTCGTACCGTCTGGGTGGCGACGTGCTGCTGGCGGACGAGAAGGGTGAGTCCTTCATCTCCGGTGCCGACTTCGCGCTCGCGATCCTGGACGAGGTGGAGAACCGCAAGCACGTCAACCAGCGCTTCACGGCCGCCTACTGAGCCGAACGGCCGGACGACCGGGGGGCTCACCCGCCCACCGACGTCGGGTGGTCTACCCGGTGGGCCGCGAACCAGATCAGAAGGCCGACACCAGCAGTGATCCGGCCAGAGCGAACATGACCAGGCCGATCACCACGTCGAGCACCTGCCACGTGCGCTCCCGGGCGAACCAGCGGGCTGCCAGCCCCGCTCCGTAACCCAGCCCCGCGAACCACAGGATGCTGCCCATTCCCGCGCCGAGGCCGAACCACCATCGACCGGTGGCTCCGTGGGAGGCGGCGAGGTTGCCGAGCAGCAGCACCGTGTCGAGGTAGACGTGTGGATTCAGCCAGGTGAGGGCCAAGGCGGTGGCCACGACGGAACCACGGGGGCTCGGCCCTCCCGGCAGTAGGGCCTCGGGATGCCTCGCGGACAGCAGCGAGCGCACCCCGAACCAGGTGAGGTAGGCGGCCCCCACCACGGCAATCGCCTTCAGGGCGACCGGATGCCCCTGCACCACGGCCCCGACACCGGCCACGCCAGCGGCGATCAGCACCAGGTCGCTCACCGCGCAGATGGCGACCACGACGCCGACGTGACGCTTCGCCACTCCCTGCCTGAGGACAAAGGCGTTCTGCGCCCCGATCGCGACGATCAGCGAAAGGCCGGAGAGCAGACCGCTGACCACGGCGGCGAGGATTGAGGTGTTCATCGCGGTCGACGCTAGGCCACAAGTGCGACCGCAGCCAGCCATCGACGCCGCGGTGGACCCTCCCACATCGGCGAGCCCTCGACTCGCGCTGGACGCTGAAAGCTCTGCAGGATGTGCAGCTGAACGGGCCATCGCAGCCCGTATGGGACGCGATGGTCCGTTCAGATGCACTCCCCTGCAGATCGAGGACTGCGCGACCCCTCGCCGTGTGCGAGACCCAACCCGCATCAGCCCCCGTGACCCGGCCCGGGGAATCCCGGCAACACGAGCGTCCGACCCGAACGACGACCCGTGACAGGCCCGCCGATCACATCACCACTCGCGCGAATCCCCTACCCCCACCGACAGCCGCCTACTCTTGTTCCCATGTGGTCGCGCCGTAACTACATCTCCCACGCCCTGCAGCGCCGAGCAACGCTCGAAGCGCTCCGCAGGCCTGCGCTGAGCCTCGATGCCCCCGAGGCCTGCGATGCCGACCCGTTGTTGGTCAGCTCCGCGCTGCACCACGGCGAGCTCGCCGACACCCCGTGCCCCATCTGTGAGCGTCAGCACCTGATCACCCTGAACTACACCTTCGGTGACCAGTTGGGCATGTACTCGGGCCGCATCAAGTCGACCGAGGAGCTCGAGGAGATGGAGAACAACGTGGGCGAGTTCACCGTCCGCGTGGTCGAGGTCTGCCCTGACTGCCGCTGGAACCACCTGATCGAGACCTACACCCTGGGTGACGGACGCAAACGGCGTCGTCCCCGTCGAGAAGAAACCGTTGAGGACATCTATGGCTGAGCCCCGAACCCGCACCGCGTCCCCCGCCGGTCGCGGTGCACCCAGGCGCAAGCCTAAGCTCACCTGGAAGCGGGTGGTCGGACGCATTGCCGTGGTCACCACGGTCGGCGCCCTCGTGCTGGCGCTGGTGGCGGCGATCGCGGGGTTGATGTTCTACCAGCGCACCACGCTGCCCGACCCCAACAAGGACTTCAACACCAACACCACGTTCGTGAACTACCGCGACGGCAAGACCCGCATCGGCAGCTTCGCGGTGCAGAACCGCACGAGCATCCCGTACGCGCAGATGAGCGACAACATCAAGGACGCTGTGGTCGCGGCCGAGAACCGGACCTTCTGGACCGACCGCGGCATCAGCCCCTCGGGCATCGCGCGCAGCATCGTGCAGATCATCCGCGGTGGTGAGATCCAGGGCGGCGGTTCGACCATCACCCAGCAGTACATCAAGATCTACTACCTCACCAGCGACCGCACCATGAGCCGCAAGTTCCGCGAACTGGCGTTGGCGGTGAAGCTGGGCAAGGAGCGCAGCAAGCAGGAGATCCTGCGCGACTACCTCAACACCATCTACTTCGGACGAGGCGCGTACGGCATCCAGGCCGCCAGCCGCGCGTACTTCAACATCGACGCCAAGGACCTCAGCCTCGACCAGGCGGCGGTGTTGGCGAGTGTGCTCAACAACCCGAGCCTGTTCGATCCCAGTGAGGGTCCGAACAACTCCAAGCGCCTGCTCGACCGCTATCGCTACGTACTCGACGGCATGCTCGAGATGGGCAAGATCACCAAGGCCGAACATGACAAGGCCTACCAGCAGCTGCCCTCCTTCCCCGAGGTGCCGCTGAACACGCGCTACGGGGGCACCAAGGGCTACCTGCTCACCGCCGTCCGCAAGGAACTGCTCAACAACGGCTTCACCGATGCCCAGATCTCGGGTGGCGGTCTGAACGTCACCACCACCTTCGACGCCACCATGCAGGCCCAGGCCGTGAAGGTCGGTCAGGCCTACCGCACCTCGGTCGCGAAGGCGGCGAGCCCGAAGCAGGACCCCGACAAGCTGCACATCGCCATCGCCTCGGTGCAGGTGGGAACCGGTGAGGTGTTGGCCATGTATGGCGGCGACGACTACGTGAAGAACTCCCGCAACTGGGCGACGACCGACCGGGCGGCCGCCTCGACCTTCAAGCCGTACGCCACGGTGGCCGGGCTGCGGAACGGGTTCTCGCTGCGCTCCCGACTCAACGGCGACACGTTCACCCCCAACGGTGACAGTTCGCCGATCCGCAACGAGTTCAACCACCAGTACGGGCAGGTGAGCCTGCTGAAGGCCACCGAGGAATCGATCAACACCGCCTTCGTCGACCTCACCGAGCAGATCCCGAACGGGCCGACTGCCGTGATCAAGGCCGCGACCGATGCCGGTGTGCCGAAGGGTTCCGGGTGGGACAACAACAACCGCATCGCCCTGGGCACGGCCGAGGTCAGCCCGCTCGAGCAGGCAGGTGGATACGCCACCTTCGCCAATGACGGCAAGCAGGTCGGCAACCACGTGGTCACGAAGGTGACCGACATCGACGGGAAGACCCTCTACGAGAACAAGCCCAAGGCCCAACAGAAGATCGAGGCCGACATCTCGAAGGACGTCACCTATTCACTGCAGTCGGTCGTGAAGCAGGGCACCGGTGGACGAGTGGCCGACCTCGGCTACGACGTCGCCGGCAAGACGGGCACCTCCGGTGTCGGCACGGCCATCACCTCGGCCTGGTTCGTGGCCTACACCAAGCAGATCTCGACCTCGGTGATGTTCGTGGCGGGTGACGGCGGCAACGGCGACCTCGACCCGTACAAGCGTCCCGGTGACGGCACCTTCTTCGGCGGCACCTATCCCGCGATGGTATGGGCCGACTACATGAAGGTGGCGATGAAGGGGCAGAAGAACATCCCCTTCGCCCCGCCGGTCTGGGTGAACAGCGGGTCGAAGAAGGACTCCACGGTGAACCCGTCCAGCCCCTCACCGCCCCCCAGTTCGGCCACTCCCTCGGTCAGTACGCCGCCGCCCAGCTCGGCGACCCCGAGTGTGGCCACCTCGTCGCAGGTGCCCTCGTCCCAGGTGCCGTCACAGCCTGTGCCGTCCGCCCCTGCGCCGAGCCAGCTCCCGACGAGCGTCGCGCCGACTGTGCAGCCCTCGGTGTCGGTGGCGCCGACTGCGGGGGCCAGTTCCGCGTCCGCCACACCCTGAACGCCTTGTCCGGTCGCAGTCGTGGGCGGCACTCCTGCGGCCCGGGCGGTTTGTCGTCCTCGCACGGTGACATGACACGATTCGTCCATGGCAGACAGGTGGGGTGACGCGGGCCGCCACGGCACCGGCGGTCAGCACCTGTTCAGTCCCACACCCGGATGGTTGGTCACCGGGGTCGTCGTGTGGTTGGCCGCCATGGCCCACCAGCGCACCTGCGAGACCCGGGTCGCCGGACAGAACGTCAACGCCCTGCTGCGGCTGTGCTACTCCGACCTGCCGATCACGTTCCAGAACCAACTCGCCGCCGGGCACTCGCCCTACGCGGGCACCAGTCCCGTAGACCAGCCACCCCTGGTGGCGCTGGTGATGGTTGTCCTGCGGGCAGTGGTCGGCCTCGTCCACCCCGTGGGGGCGGGGGTCACGGGCCAGCAGGCACTCGACGGCGCCAACCTGTTCACGATGGTGGCCGCCGTCCTGTTCGGGGCCTGCTTCCTGGTGGTGCTGTTCGCACAACTGGCCATCCGTGGACGGCTGGCCCCGGGACGACGGGCGAGCGGCTGGGTGCTCGCCGCCCTGTGCCTGACCGCCTTCACCGTCGGCATCGTGAATTGGCAACTGCTCGCAGCCGCCCTGCTGATGGGATCACTCTGGTCGTGGCACACCCGCCGCTGGATCTCCTCGGGGCTGTTGGCCGGCCTCGCCGTCAGCGCCAGCGGACACCTGCTTGCGTTGATCCCGGTGCTGGCGGTGCTCTGCCTGCGCGATCTCGACTGGTCCCGCCTGCTGCGCACCGCGGGGGTGGCCAGCCTGGTGACCGTGGTCGTCAACCTGCCTGCCGTGCTGCTGTGGCCCTCGGGCTGGACGACCTGGGTGACCTCGCAACTGTTGCCTCCGGTCGGCCTCGGTGGCCTGTGGCAGGAGCTGCTGCCCGACGGTCCGGTGCAGGTGGTCGTGGCCCGGGTGCTGGTGGCCCTCACCGTGCTGGGCATCGTCGCGGTTCTGCTGCTCACCCTGCTCGGCCACCTGACCCCCCGTCCCGAGCAACTGCTGTTGGTGACCCTGGGTCTGACCTTCACCCTCGCCCCCGGCTACTCACCACAACTTGCGCTGCTGCTCGTGCCGCTGGTGGCGTTGGGCCGACCTGCCGGCTGGACGGCCGTGCTCGCGGCCAGCGAGGCCCTCTACTGGGCGGCAGTGTTCGCCTTCCTCAACGGGTCGCTCCGGTTCGGGGAGCGCGGCGGCGAGACGCCTTACGCACTCGCCGTGGTCGTCCGTCTCACGGTGCTGCTGGTCGTGACCCTGTCGGTGCTCGCTGAGACGTGGACCGCACGCCCCGAGCGAGGACCGGCGCCATGAGCCGCACCATCAGGCGCGAGGGCGCTCCGGAGCCCTTGTTCTGGCAGGTGTGGGCAGCCTCGCGAGTGTTGTTGGCCGTGGTGCTGATGGTGGTGATCGTCCGTGACCGGCGACGGTTCAGCGATGCCCTCGGCAACTGGGACGTGCAGCACTACCTGACCGTGGCCCGCGACGGCTACGCGAACCCGCAGGAGATGGCCTTCTTCCCCGGACTTCCCGCCGTGCTGCGACTGGTGGCACAGGTCGGCGTCCCGATGTGGCTCGCGGGTGCCCTGTTCGCGCTGGCCTGTTCTGCCCTGGCGGCATGGGCGCTCTATCGGATGGGTGGGCTGGTGCCCGCGGCGCTGTGGCTGGTCGCGCCCACGGCCGTGTTCACCGTCGTCGGCTACACCGAGGCGCCGTTCTGCGCGGCCGCGTTCTGGGCGTGGGAGCGGGCCCGGCGTGGTCACTGGTTCGCGGCCGCGCTGCTCGCGACCGTCGCCTGCAGCTTCCGGGTCTCGGGACTCTTCCTGGTGGGTGCCTTGGTGGTGCTGGCGCTCGTGGGTGACGGGCCCGAGGGAGGGCGGCGGCGCCGGCCCAGTCGTCAGCCGCTGCAGGCGTGGTGGATGGTGCTGCCGGCGGCAGCGCTGGTCGCCTTCTCCTGGTACCTGCATTCGCTCACCGGGTCGTGGACGGCATGGTTCGACGCCCAGAAGGCCGGGTGGGGACGCGGTGTCCACACCCCTCGGGAATCGTTCGAGGCGACGTGGCGAGCCGCCCAGACCGTGGCCTGGCCGGATCGTCCCCGGGTGGCATGGGTGTTCCGGGCCGAACTGGTCGCGATGGCCACCGGACTGGCCACCACGCTGGCGTGCCTGGTCAGGAAGCGCTGGGCATCCGCCGCCTATGTGGCCGTGATGCTGGTCGCCTTCGGTACCTCGGTGTGGTGGATGTCGATCAGCAGGGCGGTTTTGCTGTGGTTCCCTCTCTTCCTGCTCGTCGGCGAGCTGGCGGCCAGGGCGGATCGGCAACGAGACTTCTGGCGGGGAACCGTGGTCAGGGCCGCTGTCGTCTGCGTCTTCGTGGCCTGCATCATTGCCGACGTGGTCTGGGCCTGGCTGTACTTCCACGGTGACTGGGCCAGCTGATGCCGGGCCAACCGATGACTGGGGAGGGCCTCCATGCCTGATCTCGTGATGCTCGTCGAGCGAACCGGCCCGGTGCTGGGCTTCCTGCTCGCCCTCACCATCGTCGCCGAGATCGCCGACCGGGCCGGGGTGTTCGACATCGCCGGCCACTGGTGCGCCCGCGCCGCCCACGGCAGCGTCCTCCGCCTGTGGCTGCTGGTGGTCGCTCTGGCGACCCTGGCCACCATCGTCCTCTCGCTCGACACGACGGCGGTGCTGCTGACCCCGGTGGTGTTGGCCATCGCCAAGGTCGCCGGTCTCGAGAGGCGCGTGTTCGCCCTGACCACGGTGTGGTTGGCCAACACCGCCTCACTGCTGCTGCCGGTCTCGAACCTCACCAACCTGTTGGCCCTGCACCACGTGAGCCGGCTGCATCAGCAGGGCGGGCCGACGGGCGGGCCGTCCTACCTGGGGCTGATGTGGCGACCGGCGATCGCGGCCGTGCTGGCCACGATCGTGGTCACCTGGCTGCTGCACCGTCGCACCCTGCGCGGACGGTTCGAGACCACCGAACCGGCCCACCAGCACGATCCCGTGCTGGTGCGGGTCTCGGCGCTGGTGTGCATCGCGCTGGGACCGCTGTTCGTGAGCGGGATCACCCCCGTCATCCCCGCCGCGGTGGCCGCTGTCGTGTTGCTGGCCGTGCTCGCCTGGCGGGACCGTGAGGGATTCTCGACCCTGCACCTGCCCGGGCTCACCATCCTCGCCGTGGTGGTGCTGTTCGTGCTGGTCGACATCGCCGGACGAGCCGGGCTCACCGCCCTGCTGCTGCAGGTCGCCGGTCGTGGGTCCGGTGTGGGTGACCTGCTGCGGCTCGCCGCGGTGTCTGCGGGGCTGGCGAACCTGGGGAACAACCTGCCGAGCTACCTGGCCCTCGAGCCCGTGGCCGGGTCGGCACACCGCATCGCGGCCGTACTGGTCGGGGTCAATGCCGGTTCGATCGTCACCCCGTGGGGCTCGGTGGCGACGCTGCTCTGGGCCGGACGGTGCCGCCGCGCCGATGCCCCCGTGAACTGGGGCGTGCACCTGTGGCAGAGCGCGGTCGTGGCGGTGGCGTGCGTGCTCGCCGCCACCGTGGCCATCGTCCTGTGAGCCGCGTGCTGTGAGCTGCGTGCTGTGACCTGCGTGCTGTGAGCTGCGCCCGCGGACGCGGGGCATAGGCTCGGGCCCGTGGCCGACACCCCTGTTCCCCTCGCCGACCGACTGCGGACGATCGCCAGCTGGGCCGTCGTGCCGGCGCTGCTCGCGATGCAGCTGTTCGACCTGCGTCGTGCTCTGGTCGGACCCGGATGGATCTGGAGCACCTTCCTGCTCGGATTCACCCTGTCATCGGTGCTGCTGGCCGTGCTGGCATGGCCGCGACTGCGGCAGTTCGGCGGAGGAGGCTGGCGGACCCAGCAGCCGGCGCTCACCGTCGTCGTGGCTGGCTTCACCCTGTTGCTGGGCTACGCGCTGGTGAGCGCCCTGGTCTCGGGAACGCCCTACCCGACTTCACGAACAGCTCCCGATGCGGTACCGCCCGACACGTTCGCGTTCGCCCCGATGATCTACCGACTGGTGCCGTTGGTGACCGCGTTCGTCACCATGACCACTGCGGTGCTGGCCGTACTCGTGACCGATCCGGTCCGCCGCCTGCAGCGGCTCTGGTGGGCCGCCGTGGTCGTGGTGGTGAGCTGTTATGCCTTGTGGCCCAGGGGCGTGCTGGTGCACCGATCGTTCCGGATGGCGACCGGAATGGCGGGGTCGGCCACCCTTCACCTGGTGCTGCTGCTCGCCTGTGGGGTGCTGCTGGGTGCCGCCGTGTCCGGCCACCGGCGGGTGCTGAGCGCCATCGGTGCGGGCCTGGCCGCGGTCGGAGTGGTGCTGACCGGATCACGCTCGGGTCTGCTCAGCCTGGCGGTCTTCATCGTGCTTGTGGGGCTGTGGTTCCTGGGCCGGGTCTCGGCGCGGCTCGTCGTCGCGCTGGCCGTCGGGGGAGTGGTGGCGGCAGGGTTGCTCGTCGCCTTCGTGCCCTACCTGCAGCGACTGCTCTCCTTCTCCGACGAGGGCCGCTCCGCCAACCTGCACACCTCCCTGCGCATCCTGGGACACGGCTGGCGCCAGTGGGTCTTCGGTGCGGGCTCGGGACGGGTGTGGCCGTGGTACGCCTTCGATGCCCGCTACTGGATCCAGCCGTGGCGGTCGATGGTCAACAGCTCCCAGGGACGACTGCTGACCAACCCGCACTCGGTACTGCTGGGAGTGGGCGTCGAACTCGGCCTGGTCGGCCTGGTCCTGCTCGCCCTGGTCCTCGTCCCCCTGGTGATCGTTCTCGTCAGACGCTGGACGAGGGCCCGTCGCTCCGGGGTGACGGAGGCCTCCGACCTGGCCCTGCTGGCGGTCGTGGCCGGGCTGGTGGCGTTCCTGTTCGACTACTACCTGCTCAAGAACTTCGCGGTGTCGTTCTGGTGGTGGTTCGTCGTGGCGGCAGCCCTGACCTCACCGCCCGAGGTCAGCCGCGACGGCTCCTGAGCACCTCGACCACCTGCTCGGCGCGCTGCAACCACCCGTGCCTCGTCCTCACCTCGAGCACTCGCTGTCTGGCTCGGGCCACCACCTCCGGATCCTCCGAAAGCTCGCGCAGCAGCCTGGCGAAGTCGTCCGAGCGGTAGGGCTCGGTCCAGCCGATCTGGTTCCGACGCACGAAGTCACCGGCGAGGGAGCCCGCCGAAGCGATCTGTGGCAGCCCGTTGCCCAGGTACTCATACATCTTCAGCGGTGCCGCGAACCTCCAGTAGGGCTGCGGCTCGGTGGCGGTGACGCCGACGTGCGCCGCGGCGAAGAGGGGGGCGAGGTTCTCGGCAGAGGCGTGCACCAGGGTCAGGTTGTCGCCCGTGACCGGCCTGTAACGGTCCCGGACCGCCTCCCATTCATTGGCCCGCGTGCACAGCGTCAGCCGCACCCCAGCGGTCTGGTGCACCGCGCGCAGGAACTCGTCCACCCGGTAGTTGGGCCCCAGCCCACCCACGTAGAACAACTCGAGGCGGTCGGAGACCGGCACCGGGGGCACCTCGCCGACCTCGTGGCCGGGGGGAAGGGCGGCCACCTCCACGTCGGGCAGCGGGAATTCGTCCGCCATCTCGAGTGAGGGCAGGAAGAGCACGTCGAGCACGCGGGCGTAGGCGGCCAGGTCGTAGCGGTACATGGCCAGCGCGGCTGCCTTGCGCACCGGATCCATGCCCTGGCCATACATCGGGAACCGCCACTGGATGTCGCGGTAGAACAGGCCCACGGGAATCCCGTGACCCCGCAGGAACCTGAAGAAGCTGAAGTCGAGCAGCGGATGGGTGGGCAGGTGGTGGGGTTCGGTGAGTGCGGTCGGCATGGTCGATGACTCGGAGTAGCACAGGTCGAACCGCTCCCCGGCGTTGACCCGCGCTCGAACCCCAGCCATCAGCCGCTTGCGCTGGGCGGCGTTGCCCTCGATGACGACCACCTCGCCCAACTGCTGGAAGGCGCGCAGCATGCGGGTCGGACGAACGGCCCCTCCCTTGGGATTCTCGTGTTCCAGGGGGTAGGGCACGTGGAAGATGACCCGCAGACTCATGCCTGAGATCGTAGCGAGCGGCCACCCGGCGGCCCCGGCCCTACGCTGGGGGGCGTGACCCGAGTGCTGATCATGCTCACCAACGTGTTCCCCTTCGCCACCGGCGAGGAGTTCGTCGAGGCCGAGCTCCCCCACCTGGCTGCCGCGTTCGATCGCGTCGTCGTGGTGGCCACCAAGACCCGCCCGGGGGTCGAGATCACCCGCGCGGTGCCGGCCAACGTCGAGGTCATCCGAGCCGGACGAGACCTGCCCACTGACCGACGCGGACGCCTGCTGCAGGCCGCCAAGGGTCTGCCTCGTCTGCGCCCCGGCAACATCCGCGAGGCCGAGCGCCACCTGCGCCGGCTCGGGCTCGACGCCAGCTACGCCTCGCTGGCCGCAGGGACCGTCCGTGACCTGCGCCGCCAGCTCGAGCAGCACTGGCACGACTGGCAGCTCGACACGGCCCGCACCACGGTCTACTCCTACTGGCTGCACACCCCGGCGCTGGCGGCCGGCGCCATCGCCCGCTGGCTGCGCGGCAGAGGGGCCCAGGTCGACGGAGTCCTCTCCCGGGCCCACAGCTACGACATCTACCGCCACGCCCACCGCGACCACTACGTGCCCCAGCGGGCCGCGACCCTGGCCGGCGTCGACCGGATCCACGTGATCAGCGAGAACGGCCGAGCCGCCATCCTCGCCGACAATCCCGAGGTGGCCGACAAGCTTGTGGTCAGCCACCTCGCCACCCCCGACCCCGGTCCGGTCGTACCGCCGTCGCGGCACCCCTTCCACGTGGTCACCTGCGCATTCGTCAGCCCCATCAAGAGGCTCGACCGGCTTCCCGGCATCCTGGCGATCCTTCGGCGTCGCGGCATCGACGCCCGCTGGACCCACATCGGCCCCGGACCACAGCTACCCGAGCTGGAGCGGTTGGCCTCCGACCTCCTCGGCACCACCGACGGCGGCACCCACCCCGTGGCCACCTTCGTGGGGTACGTACCGAACTCGCAGTTGGTCGAGACCTACCGGCAGCTTCGTCCGACGGTCCTGCTCAGCCTGTCGGTGCGCGAAGGGCTCCCCGTCACCCTGATGGAGGGGGCCTCACTGGGCATCGCGGTGGTCGCGACCGATGTGGGCGGGGTCGGTGAGATCGTGCACCCCGACACCGGTGTGCTGCTCCCCGCCGAGTTCACCGACGAGGGGGTCGCCGATGAACTGGCACGGCTGGCCGAGCTGCCCGACGAGCAGTTCGCAGCGCTGGGACGCCGCTCCCGCCAGATCTGGGACGAGGGCTTCAACGAGGCCACCGTGTATCCCGCCTTCGTCCATGACCTGCTGACGCTCGGCGAGAGGAAACCTCGATGACCACACCCCCGGCCTCCGACCGCACCGCACGACCCAGCGTGCTGATCTTCTTCACCCACCTGTACCCCTACGCAAAGGGTGAGGAGTTCATCGAGATCGAACTGCCGCACCTGGCCCGGGCCTGGGACCGCGTCATCGTGGTCGCGACCAAGACCCGTGACGGTGACGAGGTCACCCGGCAGGTGCCCGAGGGGGTCACCGTGCTGCGGGCCGGGCGACAGCTGGACGACGGTCGGCTGTCCGAACTGAGGGCCGCGGCCAGAGGAGTGAGGGCCGCGGTGGCCAACTCCTCGAGCCCGGCGGCACTGCTGGGACGCAAGCTCGACCTGCTGCGACAGACCGGCGGGCACCCCATGAAGGTGGCGATGGAACTGGCCTTCGTCGGCGTCGCCGACGAGGTGACCACCGACCTCGTGGCACAGTTGCGCGACCACTGGGACGACTGGGACCTCGGCCGTGCCGAGATCGACCTGTACGCCTACTGGCTGCACTCCTCGGCGACCGCCCTACTGGGAACGGCCGCGTGGCTGAGGTCGCGTGGCGCCACGGTCGGCGCCAAGGTGGCACGCGGGCACCGCTACGAGATCTTCCGCGAGATCGCCACCCTCGGGCACCTGCCCCAACGCCCCCAGCTGCTGGCCGGACTCGACGGCGTCTACGTGGTCAGCGAGATGGGAGCCAGGCGGGTCCGGGACGAGAACCCGGGATTCGCCGGCAAGGTGCACTGCCAGCACCTCGGCACCCGCGACCCCGGGCCCGTCCTGAGCCTGGGCAGGGAGCCGTTCACCGTGGTGAGTTGCGCACTGATGACGCCGGTCAAGCGCCTCGATCGGATCCCGGGGATCGTGCGTCGGTTGCGCGATCGTGGCATCGACGCGCGCTGGACGCACATCGGCTCGGGACCCGAGGAGGACGCCGTCCGAGCGCTGGGCAGGGATCTGCTCGGCGAGCACGCGAGCTTCCCCGGTTACGTGCCGAACGCCGACCTGGTCGACTTCTACCGACGACTCAACCCCTCGGTCCTGGTCAACCTGTCGTCCTCGGAGGGGCTGCCGGTCAACCTGATGGACGGTGCCTCGCTGGGTCTGCCACTGGTGGCCACCAACGTCGGCGGCTGTGCCGAGATCGTCCACAACCGCGACAACGGATTCCTGCTCGATGCCGACTTCACCGACGACGACGCCGTGGCAGCGCTGACCGTGCTGGCGACCGAGCCGGACGAGGCCTACCGCGCCCGCGGTGCCAGGAGTCGTCAGCTCTGGGCCGAGGGTTTCGACGAGGCAGTCGTCTATCCCCAGTTCATCGAGCAGGTGCGGGCGCTGGCCGCCCGCTGACTCAGGACCGGTCGCCGCGCTCGTCAGCGGCCACGTCCTCGGCCTCCTCGGCTGCGAGATCGCCCTCCGCCTCGGCGTCGTCGTCCGGATCGACGGGGGAGCGGTCGTAGCCGCGGGCCACGTACAGGGCCAGACCCGTGAAGACGATGAGCAGTGCCGTCATCGACCATGCGACCCAGGTGATGGTCTGCTCGAGGTTGCCGTCGGTTCGCCACAGCAGGGTGAGCGGCACGGCTGCGAAGAAGATGGCGTAGACCAGCATCAGGCCCTGCCGCCTCGCCACCACGAACACCGTCGAGATGGGCGAGGTGATGAAGTTGAGGAACAGCCACGGCACCAGACTGCGCGCGATCCGTCCGGCCGGCGTCCACTTGTCACCCAGGACGAAGGGCAGCAGCCACGGCGCCAGCAGCCAGATCAGCCCGAACGGCACCAACCCGATCAGGAAGGAACGCACCACCGACACCTTCATGAGGGCGTACATCCGGCCTCTCTGGGTGACGGAGATCTTCTGGAAGTAGATCTGGCTGATGGCGCCGTTGATCAGCGCGATGGGTGCCTGCAGCAGCCGCCAGGCGAGGCTGAACTGGCCCAGCGCGGCGCTCGAGAACTGGTTGGCGATCAGCAACGGGATGCCCTGCAGGCGGGCCGAGTCGACCAGCGCGTTGGGGCCGTTGAGCAGCGGCATCTTGCGGTACTCGCGGGCCAGGTCCCGGAAGCTCGCGGTGGGCTCGTCGGGATCGAGCCGGAACTGTCCACGGGTACGGCGCAGCACATTCACCAGGGCCAGACCCTGCCCCAGCACGGTGGCCAGCAGCAGCCCGGGTACCCCGGCCTTGAGCAGTCCCGCAGCGATCTGGGTACCCGACAGCGCCACCGCGTAGGTGATCTTGTTCTCGCTGACGGTGCGGTAGTTCTTCGTCCGGGTCAGCCAGTAGGTGAGCAGCGCCACCTGGGCCAGCAGCCACGTCATCGGGCCGACCAGCCACAACAGCCACTGGTCGCCCGCGGGGACTCCCAACCAGGTGCCCAACGGATGCGCCGCGACCAGCATCACCAGCGTCGAGGCGACCGCCACGCCGGTGTTGATCCAAGTGGCCAGCCGCACCAGTTGCCGCGCGTCGTTGGCCCGCTTGGGCAGCACGATCGCCATGTCATAGCGCAGGGCAGCCAGCGGCAGGATGGCCTGCGAGACCGACAGCACCGCGGTGTACACCCCGAACTGGCTGGGCGAGAACAGCCGGCCGACCAGCAACATGCCCACGATCTGCAGCACCTGGGCTGCCCCGGTGCCGGTGATCAGGGTGAGGAAGTGACGGGCGAACTCCCGCTGGGCCAACTGCGCCCGCACTCGTCCCCTGATCCCGCCCGCCGCGGGTGCCGTGGCTGGGTTCGGGGTGCCCGGGTCGGCGCCGTCGACATCTGCTGAGGCGGGCTGGCGCTCGTCCGCTGGTGGGTTCACGAGGACGAAGCTTACGCGCGGGCGCCCTCCGAGCCCGACCACGGGGCCGTCCGGGCAGGTGGCGCGCGAGGGTTGCACGACCCCCACCCGGAGCGCCTCGTATGATCGAGCACGGTCTCGCGATCACCGCGAGCCAGCGTTGATGGGAGACCCGATGAGCGACGCCCCACAGGTCGTGCACCCGGTCGCACCGTCAGGCACGCTGGACCGTGGTCTGCTGGTGGCCGCCAGGCGCGGACGATCGAGGGTGGTGCGCTACTCCCGCAGTCGCGGAGTGACCCGGCTGCTGTGGATCGTCGCTGCGGGACTGGTGCTGCGGACCCCCCTGTCGGTGGTGCTGGCGGCGCTCATCCCCCTGTTCATCCTGCTGGTGAAGGGGCTGCGCTGGCCCACCAAGCTCTCGGCCCCGATGTGGATCTTCCTGCTGGTCGCGCTCGGCACGTCAGGGCTGGCCTGGATCAACAACCCCGATCTGGCACTGATCAACAACTTCACCCTGATGGCCACCATGACCTTGGTCTGCGCCGCCGTCACGCTCACCCGCCACACCGTGGCGGCCGTCCGCTGGCTGATGGCCGGTACCGTCGCGGGGCTGTGGATCTGCCTGTTGACGGGAGTCTTCGAGGCCGTCAGCGGCATCAAGGTGCTGCCGCTGCTCTACCCCGACGCCAACACCGCGGCAGCGGTCGCCTCGAACCGATTCGTGGTGGCCGGTTTCTTCCCCAACTTCAACGACTTCGCCGTGGCGATGGCCATGTTCGGCACCATCCTCACCGCGCAACTGCTGCTCGGGGCCGGGGTCGGACCGCTGAAGAAGATGACGAGGGCCGCCGGCCTGATGGGTTGCATGTTCTTCATCGTGGTGATCGGGGCACGAGGAGCCCTGGTCGGTCTCGCCCTCGGCATGGTGTTGGTGGTGATCACGGGGGCACGCCTCCTCAACCGGCGGCTGGTGAGCGTGCCCACCCTGGTTGCCGTGCTGTCCGTCGCCGTGTTCGTGGCCGCAGCCCTGCTGACCACTCCGTACGTGCAGGACAACTCGGCGCTGCAGCGGGTGCGCATCATCCACGACAGCATCGCCATGACCCCCGCCTCCGAGGGCCACTTCTGGTACGGCTACGGTTCCATGACGTGGTTCCGGCAGGTGGCCGAGGAGGTCTACGGCCCGGTGCTGATGGACCCGCACAACCTGCTGCTCGAGTTCTTCACCATGTTCGGGCTGCCCACCCTGATCGCCTACATCGGGCTGTGGTTCCACATCGCCCATCGCGGACTGTGGCGACTCAAGATGGGTCCGGGCTGGCGCGAGACCTCGGTGGTGGTGCTCTCGGCGCTGATGCCCGTGCTCGGAATCGTGCCCTCGTCGACCCTGCGCTACTACCTCATCTACCTGTTCATCGCGGCGTCGATCGGGGTCTTCCAGACCGAGGCGATGCGTCGCCGGCAGATGGCACTGGCCGACCACGGCTGAGCCGGCCCCGTGGGCCAAGACGCGACGGTCAGGCGCGAGGGCTCTTCGTCCGCAGACGTGAGATGACGTCGAGGGCCACAGCGGTGCCGAAGCCGAGGGCGAGAGCGGCCACCACGGCGAGGACGGCGAACTGCAGCCTGACCGACGGGTCTGCCTCCAGGGGCAGCACAGCGCGGTCGACCACCTTGGCCGTCATCGACACGTTCTGCTCGCCGCCCGGCGAGAAACTGGGCACGGCCGCGACGAACTCGTCGGCGACCAGGTTCGTCAGCTTCTGGGCCTCCTCGGCGCTGGAGGCCTTGCCGCTGATGCTCAGCACGAACGAGTTGGCGGGGTTGCCGGTGGTGATCGAACCCTTCAAGGACTGGGCCGTCTTGGTGGGGTCGCCGAGCTTGTCGGCCACACGCTGGAGCACCAGCGGTTGGTTGACCATGTAGACGTAGGACTTCGTGACGAACGGCAGCATCGCCGCCTGCTGCGTCGCCTCGGCATCGGACTGCACCTTCTGGGGGGCGAACAGCACCACCGCGTCACCGGTGTAGGAGGGGGCGCGTGTGAAGGCGAACACCAGCCCGGCGACGAGCACCACGGCGGCCACGATGAGCGCCGGCAGGCGGTAGCGGCCCAAGGTGCGCACGTAGGCGATGACGTCGAGCGCCCGGTCGTCCTCGTAGAGGGAACTCGAGGCGAGCACCACAGGGGTGCCGGGAACGGTCAGTGTCCCGGACGAAGGGGCCTGGTCGGCACCGGCCGGTGATGAGGGAATCGTCGAGTCTGCCACCTGCACATCGTAGCCACGGGCGCCACCCATCAACCGCGACACCTGCGCCAGTCCGAGCGCGACTAGCATGGCTGCTCATGACGACGGTGGCCCCTCCCCGCGAGGAGACCTTGCATCCCGGGTCACCTCCACACCTGTGGGCCGTGCGCCTCTACGACTGGGCGCTGCTCGGGCTGGTCGTGATGATGAGCCTGTTCAACACCCTCGGCCCCTGGCCGGGGACGGCCCGACTGCCGCTCTACCTGGTGCTGATGGGCGGTTACGTGGCGATCGGGCTCGGCCTCGCCGTGTGGTGCGCCCTACGCGGGCAGCGCTGGTGGAAGCTGCCGACCGGGGCCTGGGTGACCCTGGCCGCGGGGACGGCCCTGTTCGTCTACGCGTTGGTCTCGACCACCTTCAACCGCCAGGTGATCTGGGTCGGCAAGGCCAGGCGGGTCACCGAGGTGCCCCACGACATCACCACCACCCCCCTGCTCTGCGCCCTGGTGACCCTGTGGGCCGCCTTCCTCGTGGTGGTGCTGACCCAGCCCCAGGACAGGTTCCCGCTGCTGTGGCGGCTCTCGGTGCTGGTGGCCCCCCTCTCCGTGGTCGGCTGGGCGCGCGTCTGGTTGGACGACCACTCCCAGCGCCTGTGGACGCAGATGGGGGGCAGCGCCG
Organism: Aestuariimicrobium kwangyangense DSM 21549; assembly: GCF_000421525.1. GTDB lineage: Bacteria > Actinomycetota > Actinomycetes > Propionibacteriales > Propionibacteriaceae > Aestuariimicrobium > Aestuariimicrobium kwangyangense. Next base: position 420,010 of record NZ_ATXE01000001.1, read on the forward strand.
TCTATCCGGTCGTGCTCCTGCTCGCCGGCGCCATCGCAGCTGCTGGCGTGGTCCGGCCCTACCGTCCGCGGGCCTCGCTGTGGCTGGTGGTGACGCACCTGATCCTGCTGATGCTGACCGGATCGCGGGCGGCGTTGGTGATGCTGGCCGCCGTGGCCGTCCTGCTCGTGGTCCGGCTCGGCCGCACCCACAAGGGTCTGGGGGAGCGCCTCGCCCGACTTCCCAAGCGGGTCTTCGTGCTCGCGGGGGGTGCGCTCGTGGCCGGTACCCTGCTCTCGCCCGTGCTGGGACGACTCGACCAACGCTCTCTGGGACGTGTGCAGACCTGGCTGGTCGGCTGGGTCGCCATCAAGTCCCACTGGGAAAGGGTCGTCTTCGGCCTCGGCAGCGGCACCATCTGGCCGTGGTTCGCCTACGAGTCGGGGTGGCAGCCACTGCCGTGGCGCAGCCGCCTCACCGGTCCGTTCGGCTACACCCTCTATCACTCGCACTCGGTCTACCTCGAGGTGATGGCCGAACTCGGGCTGGTCGGGCTCGCCCTGCTGGCCCTGGTCATCTCACCCGTGGTCATCCAGTGGATCCGCGGCGGTCCCGCTGCCTCGGTCGCGATGTCGTCGGGTCTGGTCGCCACCGGCATCGGGTTCGCCGTCGACACCTATCTGTTCAAGAACTACCCGATCTCCCTGGTCTGGTGGCTGGTGGTCTTCGTGGTGCTCACCACCTATCCCAACGGCTACCCCGCCGGTGCGGAGGATCCCCCACCGCTCGCGACCCCGGTGGTGGGCGTGCCCGTGGTCGAACCCGAGCCGGTCCATTCCCCGCTGACCAGCCAAATCGCCACAACGCCCGCCCCGGTCCCGGTCGCACCCGAACCGGAGCGGTAGGCTCGTCCTGCACTGCCAGCGGGGGCGCACCCTGCTGGCCGTCCTGATTCAGGAGGCTTCCTTGTCCAATGCGCGCATCCAGCCCTCCGCCGATCTCGATGACGGCGTGACGATCGGGGACGGATCCTCTGTCTGGCACCTCGCGCAGGTGCGCGGTGGGGCCGAACTCGGTGAGAACGTGATCGTCGGACGAGGGGCCTACATCGGCTCGGGCGTGCACGTCGGCGACAACTGCAAGATCCAGAACTACGCCTTGGTCTACGAGCCGGCCCTGCTCGAGGACGGCGTCTTCGTCGGCCCGGCCGCGGTACTGACCAATGACACCTTCCCGCGGGCCATCAACCCCGACGGCACCGCGAAGAGCGCCCACGACTGGGAGCCGGTCGGGGTCACCCTGAAGCAGGGCTGCTCGATCGGTGCCCGCGCGGTGTGCGTGGCGCCGGTCACCGTCGGCCGGTGGGCCACGGTCGCGGCGGGCTCCGTGGTGGTCAAGGACGTGCCAGATTTCGCGCTCGTGGCCGGGGTGCCGGCCAAGCGCATCAAGTGGGTGGGACGCTCCGGCTTCCCACTCGAACCGGCCGGTGACCGACGTTTCGTCGACCCCAGGACCGGCGACCAGTTCGTCGAAAACGACGAGGTCCTGACTCTCGTGGAGGAGAACAACTGATGACTGCTGAGTTCATCCCGCCGGCGAAGCCGCTGATCGGCGACGAGGAGCGTGCTGCGGTCGACCGCGTGTTGCGTTCGGGCATGATCGCCCAGGGCCCCGAGGTGGCAGCCTTCGAGGCCGAGTTCTCCGAGCACTTCAAGCTGGGACGCGCCTGCGTGGCCGTCAACTCCGGCACCTCAGGTCTGCACCTGGGTCTGCTGAGCTGCGGTATCGGTGCTGGCGACGAGGTCATCGTCCCCTCGTTCACGTTCGCGGCGACCGCCAACTCGGTCGCCCTGACCGGCGCCACCCCGGTGTTCGCCGACATCGAGCGGGGCTCGTTCTGCCTCGATCCCGCCTCCGTCGAGGCCTCGATCACCGAGCGGACCAAGGCCATCATGCCGGTGCACCTGTACGGTCACCCGGCCAACATGGTCGCCCTGCGCGAGATCGCCGACAAGCACGGGCTCAAGCTCTTCGAGGACGCTGCGCAGGCCCACGGTGCCTCGCTGAACGGCATCCCGGTGGGCGCCTTCGGCGAGTTCGGGATGTTCTCCCTCTACCCGACCAAGAACATGACCTCGGGTGAGGGTGGCATGGTCACGGCCGCCGACGACACCATCGAGCGCAACCTCCGCCTCTACCGCAACCAGGGCATGTTGCAGCAGTACCACAACGAGGTCGTCGGGCTGAACAACCGCATGACCGACATCCACGCCGCCATCGGTCGCGTGCAGTTGACCAAGGTCGACGCGTGGACGAAGACCCGTCAGCAGAACGCCGACTACCTCTCGTCCCACCTGGAGGGGGTCACCGCCCCGCCGGTGGCCGAGGGTGCGGTGCACGTCTACCACCAGTACACGATCCGCGTGGCCGACGACCGCGACGGCCTGGCCAAGGCGCTGAAGGACGAGTACAACGTCGGCTCGGGGATGTTCTACCCCGTGCCGAACCACCGACTGAAGCCCTTCCAGTCACCGGTCGAGCTGCCCGAGACCGAGCGCGCCGCCCTCGAGTGCCTGTCGCTCCCGGTGCACCCCTCGGTCACCCAGGAGCACCTCGAGCGCATCGTCACCGCGGTGAACACCCTGGCCAAGGCGGGTGCCTGAGATGGCGAACCTGCGTGCCGGGCTGATCGGCATCGGGTCGATGGGCAAGAACCACGCCCGCAACCTGAAGGCCATCGACGGGGTCGACCTCGTCGCCGTCGCCGACGCGTCGGGCAAGGACCCCTTCGGGGTTGCCGACGACCTGCCCGTGCTGCCCGACATCGACGCCCTGCTCGAGACCCCCGACCTCGACTACGTGGTGGTGGCCGCCCCGACGTTCACCCATGAGGAGATCGGGATCAAGCTGGCAGAGGCCGGCGTGCACGCCCTGATCGAGAAGCCGCTGGCTGCCTCCGCCGAGGCCGCCCGCAGGCTGGCCGACGCCTTCGAGGCCAAGGGCCTGATCGGTGCCGTCGGTCACATCGAGCGGTTCAACCCGGCGCTGCAGAGCCTGCGCAAGCGGCTCGAGAACGGTGACCTGGGTGACCTCTACCAGATCGTCACCCGGCGCCAGGGCCCCTTCCCCAACCGGATCGCCGATGTCGGTGTGATCAAGGACCTGGCCAGCCACGACATCGACCTGACCGCCTGGGTGACCCAGCGCAAGTACGAGTGGGTGGCTGCCCGCTCGATGTTCAAGTCGGGTCGTCAGTACGAGGACATGGTCTCGGCCACCTGCACGCTGTCGGGTGGGCTGATGTCGAACCACCTCGTCAACTGGCTCTCGCCGACCAAGGAGCGGCTGACCATGGTGACCGGCGAGAAGGGCATGTTCATCGCGGACACCCTCACCGCCGACCTCACCTTCTACGCCAACGGCACGGTCGCGACCACCTGGGACGACATCGCCAACTTCCGCGGTGTCGCCGAGGGTGACATGACCCGCTTCGCCATCCCGAAGCCCGAGCCCCTGCGCACCGAGCACGAGAACTTCCGTGATGCGGTGCTCGGCAAGGAGGGCGCCAGCATCGTGACCCTGGACGAGGGCGCCAGGGTGGTCGAGGTGTGCGAGGCCATGATCGAGTCGTCCAAGACCAACCAGTTCCTCAAGATCGAGGGCTGAGCCCGGTCCAGAGTCTCACCCCGGAGTACGAGCGAGGAACGAGCGAGGTGTCGAGATCACGCGCACGTGATCTCGACACCTCGCTTCGCTGTTGCACCACCCACGCGGTCAGGCGCGGCTCCACTGCTGGTTGGAGGCGCCCGTGCAGGCAGCGGCCACGACGGCCGCCCCGTTGCCCGGACCGGTGGCGGTCAGGCACAGGCCCGTGCCCGAGACGACCGTGGAGTCCGGCCGGATCGTCCAGTGCTGGTTCGCGGCACCGGTGCACCTGTCGGCGGTGGCGGCGCCCTCTCCAGCGGTCAGGCACAGGCTGGCGTAGACGGTCAGTTCACCGGCGTCGGTGAGGTGCCAGGACTGGTTCCCGCCACCGTTGCAGTCCCACAGGTCGAGGGCCACCCCGGGTGTCGTCGACCACCCCGGCACGTCGAGACAGCGTCCGCCGTCGGCCACCCGCAACGGGTCACCGGGCGGGGAGGCGGGGTCGGTGTTGACCGGCTCCTGCTTGAGCAGTCCCCAGCCCCACTGCAGTTGGGCCAGCCCGCTGGCCGAGTTGACCTCCAGGTCGGACTCGCCCACGAGGGTGGTCATCGAGTACGAGTCACCGTTGCGCAGACCGGGCCAGTAGACCAGCCCCATCTGGTGTTCGCGCACGTACTGGGTGAGGGCGCCCAGGTAGGCTGTCGAGACGTTGCCCTCGTGGTTGCCGTAGTTGAGGCCGATCGTCATGGGGGAACCGGCCTCGTCCACGATGGTGCGGGACTCGCAGCCCTGCAGGCGGGGGGTCAGGTTCTCGAGCCACTTCTGCTCGGTGGTGTCGTTGCCCCAGAAGCCGTAGAAGTGCAGGGACAGCAGTGTGCCCGACAGTTCCGGTGCGGCGCAGACGCCCTGGACGCTGTCGTTGTACCCGGTTCCGGAGACGACGATGCGCGAGCGGGGGACCGTGGGGTGGTCGGCGATGAACTGCGCGTTGATGTCCACCCACTCGGCGAGGCTGTAGCCGTGCGGTTCGTTCATGGCCTCGAAGAGGACCTTGGGGTTCTTGGCATAGGCGGCGCCAACGGTGCGCCACATCTGGGCCCAGGCGACCGGGTCGTCGATCCGGCCGTCCTTGGAGGTGTCGGCCTCCCAGTAGCTCAGGATCACGGTGAACCCCGAATCAGTGGCAGCGTTGATGGCTGCCCGGTACTTCGTCCACCAGTCGGTGCCGACGCTGGACGGGTTGATCGGCAGGCGGACGGTGTTGGCGCGCAGTTCCTTGCGGAACTCGCCGATGATGCCGCTGGCGATCCGGTAGTTGGTCGCGTAGTCGGCCTGTGGGTCGAGGCCGGAGGGGACGACGGCGTCGTGGGCGTAGTTGTCGCGAGGATCGGCCCAGTTCACGCCCCGGAAGGCCGAGGTGTTCTTGGGCAGCGGTGGTGCGGCGTCGCTGGGGGCCGAGGGCAGCGCGCAGGCCGCGACGGCCAGCGCGGCCACGAGCAGAACCCTGGCTGCGTTGCGCCACCTCGTGGGGGAATGGGGGGAGAATCTGGTCACGGGAGGTCCTTCGGTTCGTCGCTGAACTGGCCGCTCCCCGGCAGCTCGGGGGAGCTGGAGCGGCTGGCCGCCACTCTGCCACACGATGTTTGCGCAATCATGGATCGTTACAGATTCCGTGGGCGGGTTGTGCGGACGTGTTCTCCGACCTCATGTGGCCGGGGTGCCTGTGCGATTCCCCGGCTCCCGGTAAACTGCCGTTTACAACGTTGTAACTCACCGAGTCGTCAGTATCTGAAAGGTGTTCCATGTCCCTCCGGATCGATCATCCCCGCCCACGACTGCGGCGCGACCGCTTCACCAGCCTCGACGGGCCCTGGGACTTCGTCCGCGACCCCGAGAACCGGGGTCTCACCGAGGGCTGGCACCACGTCTGGCCGGTGGCTCCGGACCAGGCAACCATCACCGTTCCCTTCGCCCCGGAGTGGGAGGCGTCCGGTGTCACCGGCCACCAGCACACTCCCGTGGTCTGGTACCACCGGGCCGTCGCCCTCCCCGACGACGCCCGCGAGGGTGAGCACGTCATGCTGCACTTCGGGGCCGTCGACCACACGGCCGACGTCTGGATCGACGGCGAGCACGTCGCCCACCACTCGGGCGGCTACACCCCCTTCCGCACCGAGGTCTCGCGACTCCTCGCCCGTGAGGGCGAGCACCACCTCGTCGTTCGCGTCGTCGACGACAACACCCGCATGGACCAGCCCAGGGGCAAGCAGCACTGGTACGGCGTCAACGAGTCCATCTGGTACACGCCGACCACAGGCATCTGGCAGTCGGTCTGGCTCGAGCCGGTCGCCCCGTCCCACGTGGTCGACCTGGTCAGCACCCCCGACATCGGACGAGGCCTGCTGCACGTCGAGGCGGTGCTGCCCGAGCCCCTCACCGAGGCGGGTTCAGGTGACGTCACGGTCGAGGTCAGCGCCTCCTTCGAGGGTGCCCCGGTCGCCTGGGGTGCGGCACGGATCGACCGACGTGGCCGGGCAGCCATCACCCTGAGCCTGCGCGAGCAGCACGCCGGACTGCGTGGTGACGACCTGATCGATGCAGGCGGGGTGAAGTTGTGGAGCCCCGATCGTCCGAACCTCTACCAGCTCGAGGTCGTCGTCAAGCAGGGCGGTGAGGTGGTCGACACCGTCAGCAGCCACGCCGGCATGCGCGAGATCCAGGTGATCGACGGTCGCCTCTGCCTCAACCGTCGCCCCTACCCCCAGCGGCTGGTGCTCGACCAGGGCTACTGGCCCGAGACCGGGCTCACCCCGCCGAGCGCAGAGGCGCTCGTCCGCGACATCGAACTCTCCAAGGAACTCGGCTTCAACGGTGCCCGCAAGCACCAGAAGATCGAGGATCCGAGGTTCATGTACGCCGCCGACGTGCTCGGCTTCCTCGTCTGGGACGAACTGCCCTCGGCCTACTCGTTCACGCCGAACTCGGTGGCCGAACTCTCGACGATGCTGACCGAGTTGATCGCCCGCGATCGTTCCCACCCCAGCGTGGTGACCTGGGTGCCCATGAACGAGTCGTGGGGCATGAACGACCTGACCAGCCCGCTGCAGCAGCACCTGCAGGCGACCCTGTACCACCTGGCCCACGCCATCGACGGCAGTCGTCCCGTGGTCGGCAACGACGGGTGGGAGCAGGTCGCCACCGACATCATGGCGGTGCATGACTACCGCACCCCCGACCAGGTCGCCACCGGGTTCGAGGAGGACGATGCGTGGGCCGTCCGCCCGCCGGCAGGGCGTCGGCTCGTCGTCGGCGACGAGGTGACCGAGGACGCACCGTGGCTGATGACGGAGTTCGGTGGACTGTCACTCTCCGACGACGACGGGTGGGGCTACCACTCCGTCAAGAACGGGGACGAGTTGCTCGCCGAGACCGCTGCCCTGATCGAGGCGCTCAAGCAGGGTCCGTGGCAGGGCTACTGCTGGACCCAGCTCACCGACGTCGGCACCGAACTCAACGGGATGCTCACCTTCGACCGGAAGCACAAGCTCGACGCGGCACGGCTGAAGGCGGTGCAGGAGGACTTCCGCCCCTGAGTCGGTGACCCGAACGCCCGCGTTCACGGTGACGGGGCTTCGCGATGACCGGACTTCACGATGACGGGGCCGGGGGTTCCTGGCTGACCAACCGCACCACGCGGGGCATCACCAGCGACACCCCGGCCATCGTCACGAGCGCCCCCAGCAGCAACGCCGCGGGTTCCCCGGCCGCCAGCGGGCTGGCCGAGGACGAGGCCTCCCGCTGCGCGATCAGCGCGGCCGCGGCCACCGGTACGCCCAGTTGTGAGGCGGTGGTCACGGCGAGCGGCCACGGCTGTCGGGTGAGGGTCCCCACACCGTGGACGACCACCGCCCCCACTCCCAGACAGGCTCCGAGCGCGATCGCCGTGGGGTGCTGGGCCAGGGCCCGCAGGTCGAGGGATGCTCCCAGCCAGACGAAGAACATGGGGGCGAAGAAGCCCTCGGTGAGGGCGAACATCTGGTGCGCGACCCGGCGGGGTTCACCGATCGCGGCCACCACGAGTCCGGAGGCGAAGCCGGCCAGCATGACCGACACATGGGTGGCGGTCGCCAGGGCAGCCAGGGTGAACAGCACCACCAGGGTCACGCGCAACTCGATCGCGAGCCCGCGTTGTTCGCTGAGGTCGTGCACGCGGCGGCGGCGTCCGTGGTCGGTGAGCTTCTTCAGCACCATGAAGGCCCCTGCGGCCGCCACGACCACCGTCACCGTGCCGACGGCCGCTCGTCCCGCCCTGGATGGTTCGATCACGAGGGGGAGCGCGATGATGCAGGCGGTGTCGGCCACGACCAGTTGGGCGAGCATCTCGAGGCCCGGCCGGCTGGTCACCTCGGTCGATCCCAGCGCGGGGAGAACGAGGGCAGCCGAGGACGAGGCCAGCAGCACCGCGTAGAGGGCAGCATGTCCGGTGCCGAACGCCGTCGCCAGACCCCATCCCGTCGGGACGGCCAGCAGGCCAACGAGCACGGCGCGCATGGCCCCGCGTCCCAGACCCGACAACAGTCCGGGACTGCGCAGCGGTACATGGGTTCCCGTGATGAACATCACCATCGCGAAGCCGACGTTGGCCAGGAACGAGAACGTGGAGTCGTGGGGGCGCAGCAGCCCGAATCCGGTCACGCCCAGCACCACGCCGACCGCCAGTTCCGAGATGACGACCGGCAGCCGCAGCCGGCGGGTGAGCGCCAGGGCGGGGCCCAGCAGCGCGACCACGCAGATCAGGGCGAGGGTTGCGAACGACATCGTGAGCCTGATTCTCGCAGGCACCCGTCCGCGTGACCACGACGTGTCCCGGTAGGATCGCAGACGACTTCCACGAAGGGATACCCATGTTGATTTCGGTCGTCGCGCTGGGCAAGATCGGCCTGCCGCTCGCGGTGCAATTCGCCAGTTCGGGTCACGATGTGGTCGGCATCGATGTGCAGCAGCGCGTCGTCGACCTGGTCAACCAGGGACGCGAGCCGTTCCCCGGGGAGGCGCACCTGCAGGACAAGCTGGCCGAGTTGGTACCCGCCGGCAAGCTGCGCGCCACCACCGACTACTCCGACGCGATCCCCGGGTCCGACGCCATCGTGATCGTGGTCCCGCTGTTCGTCAACGATGACACCTGGCAGCCCGATTTCGGTTGGATGGAGGCTGCCACCCGCTCCTTCGCCGAACACCTGCAGCCCGGCGCAGGCACGCTGATCAGCTACGAGACCACCCTGCCCGTGGGCACCACCCGCAACCGCTGGAAGCCACTGATCGAGGAGGTCTCCGGACTCAAGGAGGGCGTCGACTTCCATCTGGTGTTCTCGCCGGAGCGTGTGCTCACCGGCCGCGTCTTCGAAGACCTGCGCAAGTACCCCAAGCTGGTCGGAGGACTGTCGGCCGAGGGCACCGAGAAGGCCATCGACTTCTACCAGCAGGTGCTCCAGTTCGACGACCGCCCCGACCTCGCCCCCAAGACCAATGGTGTCTGGGACATGGGGTCGGCCGAGGCCGCCGAGATGGCGAAGCTGGCCGAGACCACCTACCGTGACGTCAACATCGGCCTGGCCAACCAGTTCGCGAAGTTCGCCGAGAAGAACGGCATCGACGTCTTCAAGGTGATCGCCGCCTCGAACTCGCAACCCTTCTCGCACATCCACCTCCCCGGCATCGCCGTGGGTGGCCACTGCATCCCGGTCTACCCGCGGCTGTACCTGTACACCGATCCCGACGCGACCATCGTCCGGACGGCACGCGAGGCGAACATGACCATGCCCGAGCACGCCGTCTCGGCCGCCGAGGGCGCCCTGGGTGGGCTGGCGGGCAAGACGGTGCTGATCCTGGGCGCCAGCTACCGCGGCAAGGTGAAGGAGACGGCCTTCTCGGGTGTCTTCCCGACCTTCGCGGCCCTGCAGGCCCGCGGCGCGGTGGCCCTGGTCGATGACCCGATGTACACCGCCGAGGAGTTGTCGGCCCACCACCTCGACCCGTACACCCCGGGCACCCCGGTCGACGCGGTCATCATCCAGGCCGACCACCCCGAGTACGCCGACGTCACGGCAGCCGACTACCCCGGGGTCAAGGTCCTGGTCGACGGTCGCCACTCGTCCAAGGCCGAGAACTGGGCCGGGGTCACCCGCATCGTGATCGGTGACGGCGAGGCCTGAGCGCCACACCCCGCAGCACCCGGAAGCCCCCGCGATCCTCGAGATCGCGGGGGCTTTCCACGACGGCTGTGTGCGGCTCGAGCTGCGGCAGCCCTGCGGGTGCCGGGCCCGAGGCGACCCGATCGGGCTTCTGGATCACCAGACGGGCCCGAACAGGGTCGTCAGGCGGGTCGGGAAGCCGGAACGGGTCAGCCCGACCGGCGCACGGTCAGCGTGGCGGCAGCACCCGCTGGCGTTGCTCGCCCAAACCGTCGATGCCGAGCCGCATCACCTCTCCGCCGTGCAGGTACTGCGGGGGCTTCATGCCCAGGCCCACTCCCGGGGGGGTGCCGGTGTTGATCAGGTCGCCGGGCTCCAGCACCAGGAACTGGCTGAGGTAGTGGACGATGAACAGCGGGTCGAAGATCATGGTCGCCGTCGAGCCGTTCTGCATGCGACGGTCGTCGACGTCGAGCCACATGCCCAGGCCCTTCACGTCGGCGATCTCGTCGGGGGTGACCAGCCACGGACCTGCGGGATTGAACGTCTCGCACGACTTGCCCTTCGACCACTGGCCGCCACGCTCGGTCTGGAACTCCCGCTCCGAGACGTCGTTGACCACGCAGTAGCCGGCGATGTGGTCCGCGGCCTCCTCGACGGTGTCGAGGTAACTGGTGCGGCGACCGATCACGATGCCCAACTCCACCTCCCAGTCGGTCTTGACCGAGTTGCGGGGAATCCGCACGTCATCGTTGGGTCCGATCAACGTGTTGGGGGACTTCGTGAACAGGATCGGCTCGGCCGGCACCTTCTGCCCGGTCTCGGCCGCATGGTCGGAGTAGTTGAGACCGATGCACAAGATCTGGTGTGGACGGGCGATCGGCGCGCCGATGCGCTGGTCGCCGATCGGACGAGCGTCCCCCACCCGTTCAGCGATCACCGACGGCAGGGTCTCGAGGCCCCCTCGTCCGAAGAACTCCTCGTTGAAATCGGGCACCACGTCGGACAGGTCGACGTAGGCGTCGTCACCGACCAACGCAGCCGGCTTCTCGGCCCCGGCGGGTCCGATGCGCAGCAGTTTCATGGGGCTCCTTCGTCCAGGAATCGGGTGGTGCTTGCGAGCATCTCCACTCTAGGGACGGGCCACCCGCCCGGAGCGCCGCGACCGCGATCCGTGCGTCACTGCTGGTCGCTGGTCACTGGTCACTGGTCACTGGCGGCCCGGATCAACTCCGCGATCCGCGGATGCCCCGTTGCCACCGCCCATCCCAGTGGGGTGCCGTGGAACTGCGAGTCACGGGCTGTGAGGTCGGCACCGGCGCCGAGCAGCACGACCGTGAGCCCCTCGTTCCCCGAGGCCGCCGCGTGGTGCAGGGGACGGGCATCCCACGGTTGGGTGACCAGTTCCCGAGCCCTCGGGTCGTCTGCAGCGGCGGTGGCCTCTTGGGTGAGGCCGAGGCTCCACATCGCGACCAGGTCGGGCACCTGACCGCGCCGCACCAGGGCGTGCAGTACCTCTGGTTGTCCGAAGCGGGCCGCCAACTGCTGGCCCGACAGGCCGCACCAGAAGAGCTCCGGCACGTCAGCCGGCAACCTGTCGATCGCCCCCGACCCGATGGCGCGCACCCCAGCCTGTTCGTGCTCGGGTGGGTCGGCGAGCAACCGGTTCGTCGAGCGCAGCCAGGTCTGGCCGACCCCGACCTGGCGGAATCCCGCGGTCTCGTAGACATGCTTGGCCATCGGGGTGCTGTTGAGTCCCATCATGGTGGCGCCACCATCACGAGCCGTGCGCACCGCGGCCTCGGTCAGCGCCTCACCGATTCCCCGGCGGCGGTACTGGTCGGCGACGCCGACGTTGAACAACCCCGCCCAGCCATGGTCGTCGAGGTGGACGACCGCCTGCCCGACGGCGCGACCGTCCTCGTCCGCCACGAGCCAGTGGATGTCGTCAGTCTGCCGCGCGAACTGCTCCAACTGGGGCGCGGAGGCGTAGGGAACCGCCGCCGCGAGCAGCGGCGCGATGTCATCGGGCCGGCCCAGGCGGACGACGCCCGGCCACGCGGGCGAGCAGGAATCAGGATCAGCAGGGACGGCGTCCGTTCGCAGGTCGGCCACCATCCACCACGGCTCGAACCCGACCCGCCAGCCACCCGCCAGCAGGGTGAGGTCCAGTCCTGGGTCGGGGGTGTGCGACCACACGATCGCGTCGAGAGCACCCATCCTGCGCACCCAGTCGATGGCCGCCCCGAGGTGGGCGACCGTCTCGTCCGCACTGTCGGGCAGCATCAGGTGGGCGAACGTGCCGGTGACGCCGGCCCGTAGCGTGCCGAACCCACGCACCCGATCGGGCGGGGTGAGTCGCTCCTGCCATCGGATCTGGTTGTTGAAGAAGGGTGCGGACGACATGGCATCTCCTGTGGTTCACGCACGGTGGCGAGGGGTTCCCCCACCATCCCAGAGCATCTGGGGGCCACGCGCCCCTGCGACCACACAGTGCGGCGGTGAACGGGCCCCCTCTCGCTAGAGTGGGCCCGTCTGGTCAGCGGTTCCGCTGGCACCCCGCCGCAAAGGAGTCCTGGTGCGCGTCGTCAGCATCGTGGGAGCCCGTCCTCAGTTCGTGAAGCTCGCCCCCGTGGCCAAGGCGTTCGCCGAAGCCGGGATAGACCACAAGATCGTCCACACCGGGCAGCACTATGACGTCAACATGTCGGACTCGTTCTTCGTGGAGTTGGGCATCCCCGCCCCCGACGTGCACCTGGGTGTCGGCGGCGGCACCCACGGCGCCATGACCGGACGCATGCTCGAGGGGCTCGACCCCATCCTCACCGACCTCGCCCCCGACTGGGTGCTGGTCTACGGCGACACCAATTCGACCATCGCCGGCACCTTGTCGGCGGTGAAGATGCACATGAAGGTGGCCCACCTGGAGGCCGGACTGCGGTCCTTCAACCGGCGCATGCCCGAGGAGCACAACCGCGTGATGACCGACCACGCGGCCGACCTGTGCCTCGCCCCGACCAAACTCGCCATGCAGCACCTGGCCGACGAAGGTCTGGCCGGGCGTTCGGTGCTGGTCGGCGACGTCATGACCGATGTCTGCCTGCAGGTGCGTGACGCGGTGCTGGCCCAACCCCGTCCCGTCCCGGGCATCCCGGACGACCGACCGTTCATCCTCGCGACCATCCACCGCGCCGACAACACCGACGACCCCGAGCGCCTCACCGCCGTGCTCAATGCACTCGGCGCCCTCGACCGCGACGTCTACCTGCCCGTGCACCCGCGGGTGAAGGCGCGAGCCGAGTCGCAGGGCATCGCACTCGAACGCGGCAACCTGCACGTGATCGAGCCGCTGGCCTATCCCGACATGGTCAACGCTGTCGTCCACGCCGACGGGGTGGTCACCGACTCCGGCGGTCTGCAGAAGGAGGCCTTCCTGCTCGGCACCGTCTGCACCACCGTGCGTACCGAGACCGAGTGGAGCGAGACCGTGGACAACGGTTGGAACATCCTCGACCCCGAACTCACGCAACTGGCCACCTCGGCCGCTCGCCCCGCCCCCGCAGCGGACCCCTCGGCCCCTTACGGCGACGGCCGCGCGGCAGCCGAGGTGGCCCGCGTCCTGCTGGCGCAGCCCGGTCAGGACTGACACCTTGCGCATCGTCCACCTGTCGACGGTCCACCACGACTGGGACAACCGGATCGTCAACAAGGAATGTCGGGCACTCGCCGAGGCCGGGCATGAGGTGCATCTGGTCATCTCCGCGGACGAGGACAGGGTCACCCACGGCGTCCACGTGCACGCCATCCAGCGCCGTTCGCGCGCGAGGCGACTGCTCGGCTCGCAATGGGAGGGCTGGCGCAAGGTCGCGGAGCTGAAGCCCGACCTCGTGCACATCCACGACCCCGAACTGATCCCCATGGGGGTCACGTTCGCCCGAACCCGGGGCGTGCCGCTCATCTACGACGCCCACGAGGACCTCGTCAAGCAACTGACCACCAAGCCGTGGCTCGGTCCGCGCACGGCCAGGCTGATCAACCCCGTGGCGCGGCAACTGCTGCACCTCGCGGACGCCAACTGTGCCGCGATCGTCACGGCCACCGATGACATCGCCGCCTCGTTCTCACCCACCCGCGGGGGCCGGGACCGTCCGGTCGTGACCGTGCGCAACCTGCCGTGGGGTCGGGACTTCACCGTCGTCGATGTCGCCCGCAACCCCCGCACCGCCGTCTACACCGGCGACCTGACCCAGGAGCGCGGGGCGTCACTGATGGTTCACGCGATCGAACAGGCACCGGAGGCGACCCTGGTGCTCGCCGGACGACTGCTCGTCCCGGAGTCAGAGATCGAGCGTCCCCAGGTGGACTACCGGGGACTGGTGCCCCCGTCCGAACTCCCCGGGATCATCGCCGGAGCCCGGGTGGGGCTGATCTTCCTGAAGAGGTTGCCCAACTACGAGAACTCGATCCCCACCAAGGTCTTCGAGTACATGGCATCGGGGGTCCCCTTCCTGGCCACCGACTTCGCCTCGTGGAAGCAACTGTTCGGGGGCTGTGAGGGTGGTGTCTTCGTCGACTCCGACGATCCCGAGGCGGTCGTCCGCGAACTGAAGTCGCTGCTGGACGATCCCGAGCGCTGCGCCGAACTCGGTCGTCGGGGTCGACGGGCCGTGGAGCAGGAGTTCAGCTTCGAGGCCGAGGCCACCAAGCTGGTGGGACTGGTCGAGACACTGGGCTGATCCGGTTCGGCGTGGTCTCGACCGTCACGGCGAGTTCAGTGCAGCACCACGGTGCCCGCGGGCAGCGTGATGCCCTCGACCGCCTGCTCCTCGTCGGCACCGGCCGAGGACACCTTGTCGAACAGGATCTTGACGGTCTGCAGCATGATCTTGAGGTCGAGCACCGGTGAGTAGCGCTTGATGTAGAGCAGGTCGAAGTTGAGCTTCGACTCGAAGTCGCTGGCGTACTTGCCGTACACCTGCGCATAGCCCGTGACCCCGGCACGCACGTTGTGCCGCAACGGGTAGTGGCGGTTCAGTTCGGTGAACTGCTCGACGAAGAACGGACGCTCCGGCCGCGGCCCCACCAGCGACATGTCACCCTTGAGCACGTTGATCAGCTGCGGGAGTTCGTCGATCCGCATCGAGCGCAGGTACTTGCCGATGCCGGTGACCCGAGCATCGTTGCCGGTGGCCAGCACCGGTCCCGACTGCTTCTCGGCGTCCGCGGTCATCGACCTGAACTTGAGGATGTCGAATCGACGGTTGTTCTTGGTGATCCGCACCTGCCGGTAGAACACGGGACCGGGCGAGGTGGCCTTCACCAGCAGCGCCGTCACCACCAGGATCGGAGAGGTCAGCACGACCCCGACCAGGGCCACCAGGAAGTCCCCGGCGCGCTTGAGCAGTTCGTACTCAGCGGGGATCTTGAAGGGGGTCACCAACACGATCGACTCGTCCTCGATCGACATGATGTTGGGGTTGATCATCAGCAGCCGGTTGAAGTCGGCGGTGAAGAAGACCTCCTTGCGCTGTCCCAACAGGTAGTCGACGATGGCCCCTCGGGTGCCGGCGTCGATCAGGTCCGAGACGTGCACGGAGTCGTACTCGTCGAGGTGGCGCTGGAGGTGCTCGACGTAGTTGCCGTCGACGACGTGGGTGAGGCGGTGTCGGCTGGCTCGGTTCGAGGTGAGGTTGCGGACGGCCCTCGACGCGTGGTCGGGGATGGTGAGCACCATCACCCGCTTGTTGCCGCGCACCTTGCGGTAGATCGCGTAGACCAGCACCCGCCAGATCGAGAGCACCACGAAGCCCAGCACCAGGTTGATGACGATCACACCGCGCGGGAACGCGAAGAAGTTGCCGAAGAAGGTGGTGACGCCGATCAGGCCCGAGACGATGATCTGGTTGATCAGCGTGATGATCACCAGGTCGAGCGGGGTCTTGTTGTAGAGCACGTAGATGCCCGAGAACGCGCTCACCACGACGAACGCCACCAGCGCAAAGCTGAACGTCGAGGTGATGGCATCGAGGTTGCGGGCGGGCACGGGGTTGCGCAGCCCGAACCGCAGCACGGCCGAGAAGAACAGCACCGCCGTGAAGATCGCCGCCTCTGCGACCACCATCAGCAGCTTCTGTGCCTTGGCGAAGTTGTCCTCGCGCGTCAAGGTTCCTCCGCGGTGTTGGGGAAGTGTCGTCGGCTGAGTCTACTCAGTGCCCGGCGAAGGCCTTGTCGAGCACCGCCTCGAGCTTGTCGGCGGCCGCCTGCAGGCTGAACCGCTCCACCATCAACTGCCGCGACCGCTCCCGCCAGCGCCGGTGGGTGGACTCGTCGGCGTCCCGAACCCGTTCGATGGCCGAGACGAGGTCGTTCGGCTCGACGACGGCACCGACCTCGTCGTCCTGGATCACGTCACGCAGGGGGACCCGCGCATTCGACACCACGGTCAGACCGGCCGCCATGTAGTCGAACAACTTGTTGGGGCTCATGCCCTTGTCGAAGACCGACTGGGGGCTGACCGTGTGCAGCCCGGCGTCGCCCGCGCGCAGCACCCGCACCATGCGGTCCTTGGGCATCTGGTCGAGGAAGCGGACGTTGGTCAGCCCCTTCGCCTCGACGGAATCGATGGCTGCCTGCTTGCCCGACCCGGAACCGATCAGCACGAAGTCGACGTCGGGCAGGTGCTCGGCGGCGTCCACGATCAGGTCGAGCCCCACGTAGGGGGAGTGTGAACCCGAGAAGATGCACGTGAAGTGGGTGAACCCGAACTCCTCGCGCAGTTGGTCCTTGGTCTCGGAGCCCTCGAACTCGGCGAGGTCGGCCCCGTTCGAGATGACGTTGACCTTGTCGACGTCGATGCCGAGGGCCTCGAAGTGGTCCTCCCAGCCCTTGGTGACGACCACGATCTGGTCGGCGTGCCGGTAGAGGCGCCGCTCCACCTCGACCAGCACGCGGTGCATCGTCGAGCCGCGCTCGAGGGCACCGCCGGCGACCAGCGACTCGGGCCACAGGTCGCGCACCTCGAGCACGAAGGGCACCCGCGACAACCACGAGACCAGTGCCGCCGACACTGCGGCCAACAACTGCGGGGACGAGCCGAACACCAACCTCGGACGCTTCGCGAGTCCCACCGCGAAGGCCTCCGCAGCGAACACCCCCCAGCCGACCAGCCGGGCGGCACCGTTGCCGGAGTAGGCGGGCACGGGCATGAGGGTGAACCGGTCGTCCACGGCCGTCATGGTCTCGCCGGTGAGGTGGTGGCGGCTGGTCGCGACGATCGCAGGCGTCCACTTCTTCAGCCGGGTGAACATGTCGAAGTTGCGGGTGATGCCGCCGTACTCGCGGGGGAAGGCGTACTGGTTGATCACCAGCACGAGACGCTTCTCGTCAGTCGTCTGTGAGGCCTCACGTGGGTCGGTCACCGGTTCTCCTCCGGGGTCTGCTGGTCGGGCCTGTTGGACGAGTCCGGTCTGTCGGACGAGTCCGGTCTGTCGGACGAGTCCGGTCTGTCGGACGAGTCGATGATCCGGTCGACCATCACGGTCGTGAGCCGCGTCTCGACCGGCACCTCGTCACCGATGGCCACGGCTCCCGCCCCGGGCAGGAAGACGAGCGAGGACTGCATGTGCGGGGGTTCGACGAAGAACCGCTTGCGGCCCGCCAGGGTGTAGGGCGACAGGGCTCGTCCGGTCGCGTCGACCCCTCCGAGGATCACCGCCTGGGCGCGCTGTCTCAGGGTCGCGCCGGCGGACGGTGCCGTCATCGCCACCCCGTTGGCGGTTCCGCCGGAGACGACCACCACCCAGCCATCGGTCAACACCCGGTGCTGCCAGTACCCGACCTTGTCGCCGCGACTCACGGGGTGCAGGTCGAGCACGGTGGCCGTGACCCTGCGGGTCTGGGGTGCGCCCAGCCAGAGCTTCGTCCCCAACCGCAGTCGGGTCTCGACCCCCAACTCGCCGTTGAGGGTGTCGTAGTCGCGCGGGCTGAGGTGCGAGAGCCAGACCGGCCCGGTCGCCACGGCCAGGGCCGACGTGGCCAGCCGACGTGCCTCGTCGAGGGTGGGTCCGACCATCGGCAGGTGGATCGTCCAGCCCTCGAAGGTCAGCTCACGCAACAGGTCGGCGACCCGCGGGAGTTCTGCCGGCTCGAGGCCGAAGCGCTGCATCGAGGTGCGCACCTCCACCACCACCCGGGCACCGGGGTGCTCGCGGACGATCGTGCGCAGGTCATCGAGGCGACCCACGGTGCTGATCACGCCCGGGTCGTCGAGCAGTTCGGTTGCGACCGGGTCGTGGGACGCCCACGGGGTGAGCACGACGATGTCACCCGACCAGTCGTCCCGAACGGTGGCGACCTCGTCGGCGACCCCGACGGCCAACGTGGCGACCCCCAACCGGGTCGCCTCCCGAGCCAGTCGGGGAAGGCCGAACCCGTAGCCATTGCCCTTCGCCACCGGCACCAGGCCGGGGGTGCGGCTGGCGACGGACGACAGGTGGTCCCGCCACGCCGCCGTGTCGAGGTGCAGGGTGAGGCTCATGCGGTCGGCTTCTTCCCGGCGCGTCGCTCCATGTAGAGGGTGAAGGCCCGGTGCACGGGCCAGATCAGCGGGAGGTCCCACTCGCCGACGTAGCTGACGGCCTGACCGCCGGTGCCCACCTTGAACTGGATCAGCCCGATCTCGGGGTCGTCCTCGGCCACACCCTCGGTGATCCCGCGCAGGTCGTAGACCTCCCCGCCGGCGGCGAGGGAGTCCTGGATCATCTGCCACTGGATGGCGTTGGAGCCGCGCACCTCACGCTTGGCGTTGGTCGAGGCGCCGTAGGAGTACCAGCAGTGCCGTCCGACGCGGACCCACGTCGTGGCCGCCACCAGCTCGCCCTCGTGGCGGGCCAGGTAGACACGCATCCGGTCGGGGTCCTCGGCGGTGAGGGCATCCCACATGGTCTGGAAGTACGACAACGGACGACCCGTGAACCCGTCCCGCGCGGCGGTCTCGAGATAGGCGGTGTGGAACGCGGCCAGGTCGTCGCGGGTGCCGCGGGTGACCTCGACACCTGACTTGTCGGCCTTCTTGATGTTGCGGCGCCAGAGCTGGTTCATGCCCTTGAGCAGTTCGTCGGGGGTCTTCTGGCGCCGCTCGCCGCTCTCCTCGTCGACCACGGTGAGGGGCAGCTGGAAGTTGAACTTGGGCTGGCCGGCCTGGAACCCCTCGCCGTCCTTGGGCGCCTTCCACCCCAGTGAGCGCAACTGGTTGGCGAGCCGGGTCGCCGCGTGGTCGGTGTGGTCGGCGGTTGCCTGCGAGAGCATGGTGATCGCAGGGTCGGCGATCGCTGCCTTGATGGTCTCCGGCCCCCAGCTCTGGTGCGGCAGGGTGGGGCCGATCCGGAGCCCGAAGGCCCCCCGCTTGCGGGCGTGCTTCGCCAGTGCCGTCAGCAGTTCGGGCACATCGGGACGGGTCCAGTCGAGAACGGGACCCTCGGGCAGGTAGGCGAGCGAACTCCTCAGTCCCAACCGGCTGACGTGCGGCAACAGCCGGTACAGCACCAGCCCGACACCAATCAGCTCGGTCCCCTCGAACCACCCCAGCGACTCCGACGTCCACTCAGGCTTGACCTTCGCCCAGGCCGGTGTCTGCAGGAAGCTCACTGTGGTCGGGAACGTCGACCCCGGTGCGGACACCTCACGGATGAAGCCGAGGTGCTCGTCGGGGGTGATCCGGCGCAGATGAATGCTCACGCGCCCAATCTATCGGGCGGGCACCGTGGCCCGGGGACCGGCGGCGCGAGGGCCCAGCTGCAGCAGGTGCACCCGAGCGGCCCATCGCAGCCCGATCGGGACGCGATGGGCTGTTCAGGTGCACACGCTGCAGCTGCTGCCGCGCTGCGGTGCTCGGCTTCTCGGACGACGCCACCCCCGGTCCCGGCCTGCGCAAGGCTGGACCCATGGCGACCACCCTCGACGTGATGACCTTCAACCTGCGCACTCCCGTCCGAACCGCGCAGCCGGGCGATCCGGACCATTGGCCCACCCGACTCGTGGCCACGACCGAGTTGTTGCGGCAGCGTCGTCCGGCGGTGGTCGGCACCCAGGAGGGCTGCGACCCGCAGTGGGAGCGGCTGTTGCCCGCGTTGCCGCACTACCAGCGGCTCGGCTCCGGACGGGAACTCGGTCAGCGGGGCGAGTACTCGGCGATCCTGGTCGACACCGCCCTGCTCGAGGTCGACGGCTGGCAACAGTTCACGCTGTCCGAGACGCCGGACGAGCTGGGCTCCCGCAGCTGGGACAGTGCGTGCACCCGGGTGGCCGTGGTCGCCGACCTCGTGGTGCGGGCGACCGGCGACAGGTTCACCGTGGCCAACACCCACCTCGACCACGCCAGCGAGCGTGCGCGGGTGGAGGGGGCGCGGCTGCTGAGGTCACGTGTTGGGCGGACGGCGACCGTCGTCACCGGGGACTTCAACAGCCGGGCCGGGGTGTCGCGGGCGTGGCACGAGTCGATCCAGGACGGCTTCGTCGACACCTGGCTGGCGAGCCACCCCGACGGGGCGTCCATCGACACCTTCAACGGCTATCGCGAACCGGGGGTGGGTGGTGACGAGCCTGGTCGCATCGACTGGATCCTGGCCACCCCGGACATTGCGGTCGCCTCGTCCGAGATCATCACCGATCGTCCACGTTTGGGGGAACACCGGCGGGTGTGGCCCAGCGACCACTGGCCGGTGGTGGCGGCGCTGCGGGTGGGATGACGGCGCAACGAGCGTGCGGAGGGGGTGCCTGCTCAACCGGCGTGTGGACGGGCCGGCTGGCCCGTCGGCGTGTCGAGGGAACCCTGGTAGCCCTCGATCGGGAAGGCCACGTCGCAGACCAGCTCGTCCATGCGGGCGGTGGAGAAGTCGGCGAAGTAGACCTCCCGCGGTGAGTCCGAGACGACCACCCGGCGACGGTTCACCCATTCGTCCACCGCACCGTAGGCACCCATGATCTCGGGGTAGTCGGTCTCGGCCTTGGTGATGGTGACGTAGGCCTCGACATGTTCGGGCTCGACCCGGGCCACCACCTCGTCCCTCACCGGCATGCCGACCAATGACCGAACCGGTTGGCAGACCTCGACGGGGTTGGCCGTCACCTCGGAGACCTCACCGTGGTACAGCACGAACACCGGCGCCACAGGCTCGGCGAGTTCGCCCAGGATCTGCGAGGCGCGTTCGATGTGCTCGTCGATCTGCCCCACCCGCACCGTACGGGTGAGGCTCACCACCTGCTGCTCAGGAACCTTTCGCACCCTGACCTGCACGACGTCCTCCGTCACTCGCCCTTCGCGCCCCGGCGGGCGGCCAGCTTGGCCTTGGACTCCTGCTCCGGCAGCGAGTTGGACGACCATCCGGGCACCCCGTCATGCACGATCTTGCCGGGGTTGAGGTTGCCCTGGGGGTCGATGCCGTCGAACAGGGTGCGCTGGATGTGCACGCCGGCCTCCGAGATGTCCTCGGCCATCCACGGGCTGTGCTCCTCGCCGACACCGTGGTGGTGCGAGACGGTGCCGCCATGCTCCATGAAGGACGACTGCACCGCGCGCTTGACGAGGTCGTAGCTCTCGAGGTTGGTCTCGCTCCCGTCGGCCACCGCGAACGTGAAGTACTGGCAGGCACCGCCGTGGTAGCTGTGCGAGACGTGGCACATGATGTAGCCGCGGTGACCCGAGGCGGCGAAGGCCTCCTCGGCCCGCTTCACGGTCTCGTCGTGCACCGTCTGTGCCTTCGACCACGGGGTGGCGGTCTCACTGACGTCGGCGGGGATGCCCGTCGACAGCAGGAAGTCACGGATCTGGGGCACGTCGTACTTCTTCTGGTCGTACATGGCGCCGGGACCCTTCCCGACCCCCATGCCGTTGTGCGTCGCCACGATCTTGTTGACGATGGACTTGGTGTAGCGCACGTGCGTGGCCGAGCCCTCGAAACCGATGAAGCTCAGGCAGATCTTGCCCAGGTCCCAGCCCTTGCGCACCATCAGCTTCTCGATCACCTGACTGCCCAGGTGCGAGATCTTGCCGGAGGGCTTCGCGGTCGACATCGAGAACTGGGTCTCGTTGTTGTCGCTGACGCGCACCAGGAAGGGAGCGGCATCGGAGTGGCAGATCTCCTCGGCGGCGCGCAGGCCGTCGGCGTAGGTGGCGAAGAAGTACGCCTGGATCTCCCGCACCTCGGGCTTGCGGTGCACGTTCATCCACGCCTCGGTGATGATGCCGAGGCGTCCTTCCGACCCGATCACCATCTCGCGAACCGACGGGCCCGACGAGGTCGAGGGGAGCGGACGAAGCTGCAGCACCCGGCCCTCGGGCATCACCATGCGCAGTCCCCGGGTGATGTCGGCGATGTCGCCGTACTTGTCGGACTGCATGCCCGAGCTGCGGGTCGCGATCCACCCACCGACCGTCGACCAGATGAAGGAGTCGGGGAAGTGGCCCATCGTCCAGCCGCGGGCGTTCAGCTGGGCCTCCATGTCGGGGCCGAGGGCGCCGGCCTGGATGCGCGCGAGGCCCGACTGCTCGTCGATCTCGAGCACCTTGTTCATCCGGCCCATGTCGACGCTCAGCACCTGGCGGGTCTCGTCGGGCAGGGCCTCGAGGGCAGCCACGATGTTGGAGCCGCCGCCGTAGGGGATCACCACGGCATTCGCCTCGAGGGCGGCGGCCACCAGGGCGATCACCTGGGCCTCGTCGGAGGGGTAGAGCACGGCGTCGGGGACTCGTCCCAGTTCACCGCGACGAACCCTGACCAGGTCGCGAATTCCCTTGCCGTAGGCGTGGGCGACTCGGCACTCGTCGTCGAGCACCACGAACTTCTCGCCGCCGAGCGCCTCGACGAGGCGGGCCCGCAGGTCGTCCGACAACTGGCTCGCCGGCACGTCCAGGTCGCGGAAGTCGGGGGCCACGGGGTTCATCGTGGTGATGTCGACGCCGAGCTTGTCCATGACGAAGCCGGGGAACTTGGGCTTGTTGTCGTAGGTGAAACCCTTGCCCTCGTCGCCCCAGCCCCACCACTTCTGGTTCTTGACGCCCAGCATGTGAACTCCGTTCAGTTCTTGGTTGTGTTGTCGTCGTGAGGCGCACGCGTGCGGTCGACCTCGACCCTCGCCTGCGACTTCTCGATGGCCACCGTACGCGCATACTCGGCCAGCGTCTTCATGCCGTAGGCGCGGGCGGTGGTGTCGTGCAGTTCGATCACCTTGCGGCGCACCCGCTCGTTGAAGGCGTGCGCAATCTCACCGGGCACGGGGAACATCGGTTCGCCGAAGACGACGTGCACCGGCGGACGGCCCTTGGGCAGGTGGTTCTGGTGGTGGGGCCACGCGGCGTAGGCGCCCACCAGGGCAACCGGGACGATGGGGACGTTGCGGCTGATCGCCAGCGCTGCGGCACCGGGCTTGAACGCTCCCATGGCGCCGGTGCGCGACCTGGTGCCCTCGGCGAACAGCAGGATCGGGACGCCGTCGGAGAGCAGGGCGGCCGCGAGGCCTCGCCTGGAACTCTTCTTCTGGTCGTCGGAGGTCGACTTCGACCCCCGCTCGATGGGGAAGGCGTTGAACAGCAGCGAGGTGTAGGCGGCGGTGTACCACTTGGTGAAGAAGTAGTCGGCGGCGGCGCCGGTGGACAGGTACTTCGACATCCGCCCGGGCAGTGCGCCGAAGATCAGGGGGGCGTCCAGGTGGGAGGAGTGGTTGCCGACGACCACGAACGTGTCGGGGGAGTTGGCGAGCCGATCGACACCGTGCACGCGGACGTCGAGCAGGCGCCAGACGAAGGGCTTGAGCAGCAGCAGTCGTGTGGCCGACCTCGCGGCGCGCTGCATCGGCGAGGTGTAGCGGCTGCGTCCGTCCGACTTGTCGGGCTTCGGCCTGGGAGACCTGGGCGTCACTTCTTCTTCTGTCTGCTCGAACTCAGAGCGCGCGAGACGAGGCGCATCGACCAGCGGGGGGCGTGCTGGGCGATCTGGATGGCGGCCTTCCACTTCAGCGTCGGGACCGAGATGACCTTGCCGGCCTCGGCATCGTCGAGAGCGGACTGCACGAGGGTGTCGACGTCGACCCAGACGATGTCGGGCAGGGTGCCGGCGTTGATGCCGGCCCGGTCGTGGAACTCGGTGTGCACCCAACCGGGGCACAGTGCCGACACCTTCACCCCCGTGCCGTGCAACTCGTTGGCGAGTCCCTGGGTGAAGCTGAGGCACCAGGCCTTGACCGCTGAGTAGTTGCCGCTCATGATCCAAGCGCTGGTCGAGGCAACGTTGATGATGGTGCCCCGGCCGCGGGCCTTCATGGCGCGTCCGGCGGCGGTGGAGAGTTCGAGCACCGCCCAGCACATGACGTCCATGGCCCGGCGCTGGAGCCCGAGTTCGTCCTTGTCGAGCAGCTTGGCGTGCAGCCCGAAGCCGGCGTTGTTCACGACCAGGTCGACCGGACGATCCGCATCCTCGACCCGCTCGGCCACCCGGGTGACGTCAGCGGCCACCGAGAGGTCGGCCGGCAACACCTCGACCTCGGCCCCGTAGGCCTGGTGGAGTTCTGTGGCGAGGGTGTTCATGCGATCGACGTCACGGGCAACGATGACCAGGTCGTACCCACGGGCCGCGAGATGTCGGCAGAACGCGTTGCCGATCCCTGCGGTGCCGCCGGTCACCAGTGCTGTCGCCATGCCGCCCAACTTACCGTGTATCAGCGGTGGTCATGGTGGCTCTTGGTCGGTGGGGGATTCGCGAGCTCCCGGGCCGCAGGGGTGACGACCTGTGCGGCCCGGTGAATCCACCGGGGCGACCGATCAGTCGCGACCGAGCTCGCCCAGACGCCGTGACAGGTGCGCCCTCTCCGCGCTGTTGGTGGCGAGTTCGAGAGCCCTGGAGTAGGACGTGCGGGCTCCCCTGCCGTCGCCGATCCGCCTCAGCAGTTCGGCCCTGACGACGTGGAACGGGTGGTAGCCGGAGAGCGCCTCCTCGAGTGGGAGGATCTCAGCCAGGGCCACCCTGGGCCCGTCGAGTTCGGCCACCGCGACGGCCCGGTTGAGCGCCACGATCGGGGAGGGGTCCACCCGCCTCAACTGGTCGTACAGCGTCACGATCTGCTCCCAGTCGGTGTCGCGCGCCTCTGCTGCCGACGTGTGCACCGCGTTGATGGCGGCCAGCAGTTGGTAGCGACCTGGTGGCACACCGGTGGCGATCCGCTGCCTGACCAAGGCCTGGCCCTCGGTGATCGCGGCCCGGTCCCAGCAGCCGCGATCCTGTTCGTCCAGGGTGACCAACTCACCGGACGAACTGACCCGCGCCCGATGGCGGGACCCGATCAACAGCATCAGCGCGAGCAGTCCGGTCACCTCACCCTCGTCGGGCAGCAGCACGTGCAGCAGCCGTGCGAGCCGAGTGGCCTCTTGGCAGAGGTCGACGCGGACCGGTGAGGAGTCGGGTGAGGAGGCCAGGTATCCCTCGTTGAAGATCAGGAACAGGGCGGCCAGCACCCCCTCAAGGCGCACCGGCAGGTCTTCGGCCGTCGGCACGCGGTAGGGGATCCCCGCCTCGGCGATCTTGCGCTTCGCCCGGCTGATCCGCTGCCCCATCGTGGTGTCCCGGACGAGGAAGGCGCTGGCGATCTCGGGGACGGTCAGGCCACCGACCATCCGCAGGGTCAGCGCCACCCGAGCCTCCATCGACAAGGCGGGATGGGCGCAGGTGAAGATCAGGCGGAGCCGGTCGTCGGACAGGGCCGTTCCGGGATCGTCGTCCGCTGAGGCAAGCGGGTCGGCGAAGGGGTCGCCCGAGAGCGAAGGGTTGATGAGGGACTCGCCCATGGCGACCTCCTCGAGCTTGCGTCGACCGAGCTGGTCACGGCGGATCCGATCGATCGCCTTACGGGTGGCGGTGGTGGTCAACCAACCGCCGGGCTGGGGTGGCAGACCCTCTCGTCGCCAGTGCTCCACGGCGGTGGCGAAGGCCTCGGCCGTGGCCTCCTCGGCGATGTCGAGGCTGCCGACGCGACGGGTGAGTGAGGCCACCACCCGCGCCCACTCGGCGCGGTGGATGCGGGTGATGGCCTCGTCGATGCCCGTGGTGATGGCTGTCTCCCTTCGGGTGGCGCGCCCGGGAGGGGCGCACTCACCAGAACCACGACCAGCCTCGTCCGGTTTCGACACCGGCGGTGGCTGCTGGTGGGAATTCCCGGGGCACGGGTGATCCGTGTTGCCGGGAATGGGC
This sequence comes from Aestuariimicrobium kwangyangense DSM 21549, assembly GCF_000421525.1. Classification (GTDB taxonomy): domain Bacteria; phylum Actinomycetota; class Actinomycetes; order Propionibacteriales; family Propionibacteriaceae; genus Aestuariimicrobium; species Aestuariimicrobium kwangyangense. The sequence goes on from NZ_ATXE01000001.1 coordinate 446,060, forward strand.
GCACGTAGCTGCTGTTCTTCCTCATGGCTGCTGCTGTGGACGCCAGCCACGTGCAAGAACGCCAGCCACGTGTGTGGTGCGGTGCACGACCTCAGTCCAGCAGGGCCAACGTCTCCCGGGCCATCGCCAACTCCTCGTTGGTCGGCACCACGAGCACCGTCACCCTGGATTCCGGGCTGGAGATCACCCGCGGATTCTTCGAGCGGACCGCGTTGGCCTCCTCGTCCAGGACCACCCCGAAGGGTGCGAGACGCCCGACGACGGCGGCCCGCACCCAGGCGGCGTTCTCGCCGACGCCGGCGGTGAAGACGAGCACGTCCAACCCGCCGAGCAGGGCGGTGTAGGAGCCGATGTAGCTGACCAGCCGGTGCACGTACACGTCACGTCCGAGGATGGCATCGAAGTCACCCTGCTCGATCAGGGCCAGCACGTCGCGCATGTCCGTCTTGCCGGTGAGACCGAACATGCCCGACTGCTTGTTGAGGAAGTTGTCGGTCTCGGCCACGTCCCAGCCGTACTTGCGCTGCAGGTAGGCGAACAGCCCGGGGTCGACGTCGCCACAGCGGGTGCCCATCACCAGTCCCTGCAGCGGGGTGAGTCCCATGGAGGTCTCGATCGGTTCGCCCCCGTCGATCGCCGAGGCGGAGGCGCCGTTGCCCAGGTGCAGGACGATCTGCTTGAGCGATCCCAGGTCTCGTCCGAGGAATTCGGCGGTCTTCTTCGACACGTAGCTGTGGGAGGTGCCGTGGAAGCCGTACTTGCGGATGTTCAGCGCGTCGGCCACCTCGTGCTTGATGGCGTAGGTGGTGGCCTCGTCGGGCAGGTTCGCGAAGAAGGCAGTGTCGAAGACCGCGACATGGGGCACGTCCGGCAGGGCCGCGCGGGCCGCCTCGATGCCGGCCACGGCCGGCGGGTTGTGCAGCGGCGCGAGTCCGTAGAGCTCCTTGAGCTTGGTCACCATCGCGTCATTGATCATGGTCGTCTGCTGGAACATCCGGCCGCCGTGCACGGTTCGGTGGGCCACCGCGATCACCGGCTCGAGTGAGGGCCCGTGCTCGGCGAACGCGGCGACCACGGCCTCGAGGCCGGCGGTGTGGTCGGGGTAGACGTCATCGCTGTGGAACTCCTGCCCGTCCACCTCGTGGTCGAGGGTGCCGCCGGCGGTGTCGCCGACCTTCTGCAGCAGCCCCACCGCCAGCACCTGTTCGGTGTCGCCGTCGATCATCTGGTACTTGATCGAGGAGGAGCCGCAGTTCAGTACCAGGATCGGACGAGCCATGTCATTCCTTGTCGGGGGTTGTTTCGAGAGGTGGAGGGGTCGGGCGGGTGAGCGCCTCAATCGGACGGGGCCCGCTCGGCCTGTGCCTGGATGGCCGTGATGGCCACGGTGTTGACGATGTCGTCGACCAAGGCCCCGCGGGACAGGTCGTTGACGGGCTTGTTCAGCCCCTGCAGCACCGGCCCGACCGCGACGGCGCCGGAGGTGCGCTGCACCGCCTTGTAGGTGTTGTTGCCCGTGTTGAGGTCGGGGAAGATGAACACGGTCGCCTGCCCGGCCACCTCGCTGCCCGGCATCTTCTTGCGGCCCACGGCGGGATCGACCGCCGCGTCGAACTGGATCGGTCCCTCGACCTTCAGATCGGGACGACGCTGCCGCACCAGGTCGGTGGCCTCGCGCACCTTGTCGACGTCGGCACCCGACCCGGAGGTACCCGTCGAGTACGACAACATCGCCACCCGCGGTTCGATGCCGAATGCCTCGGCCGTCTGCGCGGACGAGATCGCGATGTCGGCCAACTGTTCGGCGGTGGGGTCGGGGTTGACCGCGCAGTCGGCGTAGACCAGCACCCGATCGGGCATGCACATCAGGAAACTCGACGACACGATCGTGACCCCGGGCTTGGTCTTGATGAACTCCAGGCTCGGACGAATGGTGTTGGCCGTGGTGTTGACCGCCCCCGAGACCATGCCGTCGGCCATGCCGAGGTGCACCATCATCGTGGCGAAGTACGAGAGGTCCTTGAAGGTCTCGCGGGCCCGTTGCAGCGTCATCCCCTTGTGGGCCCGCAGGCGGGTGTACTCCTCGGCGAACTGTTCGAGGAGTTCCGGGTCCTGCGGGTTGACGATGCGGGCGCGGTGCACGTCGAAGCCCAGTTCGAAGGAGCGCTGCTTGATCTCGGTCTCGTCCCCGAGCAGCACGAGATGGGCCACTCCACGCGACAGCAGGATGCTGGCCGACTCGATGATCCGGTCATCGGCTGCCTCGGGCAGCACGATCGTCCGCTGGTCGGATCGCGCCTGCTGCATCAACTGGTACTCGAACATCAGCGGGGTGCGGATGTCGGGGCGCTGCAGGTCGAGGGCGGAGATCAGGGACTCGTGGTCGACGTGCTCGTTGAACAGGCGTCGGGCGACCTCGATCTTGCGTGGTGAGTTCGTCATCGTCCCGCCCAGGCCGAACAACCTCTCGGCGGTGCGGAAGGTGCCGGACTCGACCAGGGCGATCGGGATCTCGACCTTGGTGCCCTCCAGCAGTCGCCGGATGGTGGGCGGTACCTCGTAGCCTCCCACGAGGAAGATCGCGGCGAGGTTGGGGAAGGTGCCCGAGTTGTGGGCCATCAACAGACCCGGCAGCAGGTCGAGTCGGTCGGACGGTGCAACCAGCGTGAACTCGTTCTCGAGCCGGTCGAGCAGGTTGGGCAGGGTCATCGACCCGACCAGCACGCCGAGGGACTCACGATCCAACATCCGCTCGTTGCCCATCCACAGGGTGGCCTGGGTGGCCTCGAACTGTTGCTTGACGGTGGGCGCCCCCAAGACAGGGTGGTCGGGGATGACGGCGGTGACCAAGGGCTCGTCCGAGGTCGAGAACTCGGCCAGTTCGGCTCGCAACTGGTCTGCGATGTCGGGGTTGACGCGGTTGGCGATCAGTCCGATGACGTCGTTGTGCACGGCGGTGAACTCGGTCATCGCGAGCCGCATCGAGGCCTTGATCTCGTCGACGTCGTGGCGGGGTCCACCCGCGACGATCACCACGGGGGAGTTGAGGTGGGCCGCAACGAGCGCGTTGAACTTCATCTCGGTGGGGGCCTGCACGTCGGAGTAGTCGGAGCCGACGATGACGATCGCGTCGTAGTGGTCGCGGATCGCCCCGAACTTGTTGACGATGGTGGCCATCGCCTCCTCGGGGTCGCGGCCCACCTCGTCGTAGCTGACGCCGAACGCCTCGTCGTAGCTCTGCTCGATCGTGGGCAGGTTCACCAGGGTGTCGGTGACCTCGTCCTGGTGAGCCCCGCTGCGCACCACCGGACGGAAGACCCCAACCCGTTTCACCTCGCGCGTGAACGACTCGATCAGGCCCAGGGCGATCGCGGACTTGCCGACCCGGCCCTCAGGAGACGCGATGAAGATGCTCTTGGTCACGTTCGGCAGCCTATCGGGGAGGCTGCGGGCCCGAGCCCGTGGGGTGTGACCGACCTCTCAGGCCGACCACCCACAGCCCACCAGCGAGGGCCACGGCCGCCAGCGCCCAGCCCCACCTGCTGGTGTCGGGGACCGGCAGAGGACGTCCCGCCAGGGATCCGATCAGTTCAACCGCTGTCACCGACGCCACCGCGACGGCAGACCCGATCGAGAGCACCAGCAGGGCGATGTTGACCCGCCGACGGCCTCGGGTGTCCGCGGCTGTGTAGACGCGCAGCATCAGGTGGGCGTTGACCGAGTCGCCCAGGGTCATGGCGGCGGCGAAGGCAATCGGGAACGCGAGCAGGGTCACGGCCGGGGCTCCCGCCAGCGACAGCCCTGCGGTCAGCATCAGCACCGCAATCGTGGAGGCCGTGTCGAATCCGAGCCCGAACAACAGCCCGAACAGGTAGACATGCCCCGCGTGGCGCACCCGCGACAGCGGCGCCGACAGCGCGCGCGACCACCATCCCGACAGAGCCGCCTGAGGGTGGCTGTGACCGGGGTGGTCGTCGCTGCCGGTGGCCGGGTGAGGCTCCCGGGCACTCAGGGCGCGGACGAGGAGCGGGACGTTGGCGGCCGCGACTGCGACCAGGTACAGGGACGAGACGCCCGCACCGATCGACCCGAGCACCATCGCCAGGATCGTCCGTTCGTCGACGGCCGAGCGCACCCAGTGTGAACCGAGCACCACGGCGACCCCGGCAACCATCACCACCGTGGAGTGACCGAGGCTGAACGCCAGGCCCACCCCGCGGGGGTTGCGGCCCTCGCCGAGCAGTTTGCGGGTCGAGCCGTCGATCATCGAGAGGTGGTCGGCGTCGATGGCGTGCAGCAGTCCCCGTGTCCAGGCGAAGACCACGCCGCCCAGGGCCAGTCCACCGGCCAGATGGCCTGCCACCACCAGCGCGAGGGCAAGCAGGTGCAGGCCGCCCACGATGCACACCGTCAGGCAGCGGACCCTTCCCGGGCCCGGCCCCACGAGGCGCGTCCTCCCGCGGGAGCGACCGGGACGGGCCCCGGAAGGGTCCGACCGCTGGGTCACCTGCTGACGTCTCACCCGTCCACGGTATGCCGGTCGACCCTCGCGCACACCGCCGTCCGTCGTGTCGGTGCGCTGTTCTAGGCTGGCGGCATGCCCACACCCATCCGCATCGGAGCCCATGTCGACAACCTCGATCCCGTGGCCGAGGCGCAGGCCCGCGGAGCGCAACTGTCCCAGTTCTTCCTGGGTGACCCGCAGAGTTGGCGTGCCCCGAAGCTCGCCTTCCCGGCCGGGGCGGTGGCGCTGAAGCAGTCGGCCCAGGAGGCCGGGGTCGAGTTGTTCGTGCACGCCCCCTACGTGATGAACGTGGCGTCGACGAACAACCGCATCCGCATCCCCTCGCGCAAACTGCTGCAGCAGACGGTGACCGGGGCCGCCGAGGTGGGGGCCACCGGTGTCATCGTGCACGGCGGGCACGTCACCGCAGCCGAGGAGCCCGAGGTCGGCTTCGAGAACTGGCGCAAGTGCATCGACGGTCTCGACCTGCCGATCCCGATCTTCATCGAGAACACGGCCGGCGGCGGCAATGCGATGGCCCGCAAACTGGAACGCATCGACCAGCTCTGGTCTGCCATCGAAGGCTCGGCCAACGCCGATCGGGTCGGATTCTGCCTCGACACCTGCCACGCCCACGCCGGCGGCGAGCAGCTGGTGGGCCTGGTCGAGCGGGTGCTGGCCATCACGGGACGCATCGATCTCGTGCACTGCAACGACTCCCGCGACGCCTTCGACTCGGGAGCCGACCGCCACACCAACCTGGGCGCCGGCCACGCCGACGCCGAGGGGATCGCTGAGGTGGTACGGCTGGCGCAGGCGCCGGTGGTGCTCGAGACGCCCGGTGGGGCCGACCAGCACCTGCTCGACATCGCCTGGCTGCTCGAACGGCTCTGAGGGGCGCTGCACCCCTGACGGACTGGTCTCGTCCCATCGGGTGAGAACGTCGACAACAATGCCCTGACTAGGCGACCCGCGCCGCCGTGGCCCCAGTAGGCTGGCTGCAGACCCAAGGAGGAGCCTTGACCAGCGCGCTCGACCTGATCACCACCGATCACCTGTGGCAGTTGTTCGACACAGCGGCCGACCAGCATGCGGATCGTCTCGCGACCCGCGTGAAGCGGGGAGGGGTCTGGGACGACCTCACCTACGGCCAGTTGCGCGACCTCGCCCGCTCGGTGGCACGGGCGCTCGTCAGGCAGGGCATCGGGGTGGGTGACCGGGTCGCCCTGTTCGCCCCCAACCTGCCGGAGTGGACGGCCATCGATCTCGCCGTGAACCTGGCCGGGGCAGTGCTGGTGCCGCTCTATGCGACCTCGACCCCTGAGCAGATCAGCCACATCGTGGGGGACTCAGGTGCCCGTCTGATGGTCATCGGCGGTGAGAAGGAGGCCGGCCGGGTGCTCGCCTCGCGCGACCAGATCAACGCCGAGTGGCCGGTGATCAGCATCGACGGCCAGGTGCGAGACGGCATCATCGGCCTGCGCGGGTGGCTCGACGCCGAGACCCCGGACGAACGAACCGAGGGCGACGCCGAACTCGACCGGCGGGTGGCCGAGGCCAGGGCCGATGACCTGACCGCCATCGTCTACACCTCGGGCACCACGGGCGACCCCAAGGGGGTCATGCTCACCCACGGGGGAATGGTGGCCCAGTGCCGGGCAGTGGGCGACCTGTTCGAGTTCAGCCCCGAGGACCACTCCTTGTCCTTCCTGCCCCTGAGCCATGCGTTGGAACGCGCGTGGCAGTTCATCGTGATCGCGTACGGCTGCCGCAACACCTACTGCCCGAACCCACGCGAGGTCGCCGGCATGCTGACCGAGGTTCGTCCGACCCTGCTGGTCAGCGTGCCCAAGTTGTACGAGACCGTCTACCGCGTGGCGCACGAGAAGGCCGACGTCTCGCCTGTGAAGCAGACCGTCTTCTCGTGGGCCGTGCGGGTGGGCGGACAGATGCAGCACTCCTACCGCAAGGGCCGCCGGCCCTCGATCGTGTGGCGGGCCCAGCTGGGGCTGGCCGACAAGCTGGTGCTCAAGAACATCCGAGACGCGATGGGCGGCACCAAGACGGTGCTGGCCTGTGGGGGCGCTCCGTTGCGCCGTGAGGTCGAGGAGTTCTTCTCGGCCGCCGGCATGCCGATCTTCACCGGGTACGGGCTGACCGAGGCGTCGCCGCTGGTCAGCTTCAACTCCCCGAGCGCCTTCAAGGTGTCGTCGGCCGGCCGCGTGATGGGCGGCGGGGAGTTGCGCATCGGCGCCGAGTCGGAGGTGCTCTACCGGGGACCCAACCTGATGGCCGGGTACTGGAACCAGCCCGAGGCCACCGCGCAGGTGATCGACGAAGCGGGCTGGCTGCACACCGGTGACGCCGGCTATGTCGACGGTGACGGATTCCTGTTCATCACCGACCGCATCAAGGACATCATCGTCACGCTGGGCGGCAAGAACGTCGCCCCCCAGCCGATCGAGGGTCTGGTGCTGGCCGACCCGCTGTTCGAGCACGCCGTGCTGATCGGTGAGGGACGACCCACCCTGACCATGCTGGTGCGGCCGTCACTGCCCCACCTGGAGGAACTGGCCGAGAAGTTGCAGCTGCCGAAAGGCAGCCCCGCCGACCTGGTCAACCACCCTGCGGTGGTCGAGGAGTTCAAGGCGAGGGTGGCGGCCCTGACCGCCAAGCTGCCCAGCCATGAGCAGATCCGCGACCTGCGCGCCTCCATCGAGGAGTTCACCATGGACAACGGGCTGCTGACCCCCACCCTGAAGGTGCGCCGCCGCGAGGTCGAGAAGAAGTTCTCGAATCTGATCGACGAGATGTACGCCAGGATCGCCGAGTTCCGCAAGCACCGCTCCGTCGAGTGACCCCACGGCTCGTCCCGACGGGGGACGAGCCACGGACGCCCCGGCACGCTCAGCTCAGAGCTTGGCCTGCCACTTCTCGGTCCACACGAGATCGTTCGGCGTGCCCTTGAACTGCGATCTGCCCTCGAGCTTGTCGAGCGTGGCCCGGACATTCGCCTCGTTGGGGTGGTAGGCGTTGATGTAGGCCTTCACCATGGTCGCGTCGTGAAGGTGGGTGGTGAAGTTGTGACTCACCATGAACGTCGGCACCTCCCACACGTACCAGGGGCACTCGTTGCTCATCGCCGTCTTCCACTGGATGCGGTAGTTGTTCTGCGCCCCGTAACCGATCACCTCGGCCAGGATCAGGGCCGCGTCCACCTCGTCGCGATACTTCAGGGTCGGACCCTTCACCCGGGTGGTGCCGTCGTTGATGGTCACCTCGTACCCGCGCTCGGTCAGCAGGCGCACGTAGAGGTCGAGCATGTCGGCCTCGCCACCCCCGGTGATGCCCCCGACCTCACCGGTCAGGTGGTAGATGCGCACCCGCCTGTGGTCGGTGGGGTTGAGCGGTAGCTGGTCGAGGGTGTTCTTGACCAGGGTGATGCCGAGGTCCGCCGCCTCTGCCTGCATCCGCAGGTGCTCCTCGCAGCCCACCACCTCGAGGTCAGCCGGGGTGCGCAGCAGGGTGCCGGAGGCCTTCTTCTCGTGCAGGCGCAGCTTGGCCTTCAGCCCCAGAATGCGCCGGTTGGCGTCATCCAGTCGCTCCTGGGTGATCACACCCTTCTCGACCCCCGCCTTCATGAAGGCGAAGTCCTCCTCGAGGTTGTTGAAGAACAGGAAGGCGTCACAGCCGGCCGCGATCGACAGCGGGACGTAGTCCTCGCGACGCATCGCCGAGGTCATGCCGAGCATGTGCGAGGCATCGGTGATGACGGCCCCGTTGAAACCCAGCTGGGTCTTGAGCAGCCCGGTGAGCAGTTCCGGCGCGAGCGTGGCCGGCATGATCTCGGCATCGCTCAACGCGGGGTTCAGCTTCTGCGAGTAGTACGGCAGCGCGATGTGGCCCGCCATGACCATCTCGACACCGTTGGCGATGTGGGCCTGGTAGACGCGACCGAAGGTCTCGTCCCAACGCTCGGGTGACAGTTCGTTGACACCGAGGACGAGGTGCTGGTCGCGCTCCTCGGTGCCGTCGCCGGGGAAGTGCTTGATCGCGGTGAGGATGCCCGACTCGCGCTGGCCCTCGACGAAGGGGATCGTGTACCGGATGACGTCGTCGGCGGTGGTGCCGTAGGCGCGGGTGTTCACGATCGTGTTGCGCCAGTTCTCGAGGATGTCGACGCACGGATCGAAGTTCAGGTTGGCGCCGATCGCGTGCATCTCCCGTCCGGACACGTAGCCGGCATTGCGGGCCACCTCGACCGAACCGGTGGCCTCGGTCTGCGCTCCGGAGGCGATGTAGGTGCCATCCTTCATCGCCCCGTTGCCGCCCGAGTCACAGTTGGCGGCGATCAGCAGCGGCACCTTGGAGGCCTGCTGCAGGCGGTTCAGCAGCGCCTGCACCTGGTCGGAGGTACCGCCGTGATACCGGGCGATGCCCACGTGGAACTTCTCGATGATCTGTTCGGCGGTGTAGGGATTGCCCGAGAAGGCGTCCTCGCCGAAGAAGAACAGGTTGGTGAACAGTTGACCGACCTGCTCGTCCAGGCTGAGGCCGGCCAGGGTCTCCTCCACCCAGGCGACCTGGTCCTCGTCCAGGCTGTAGGGGGCGGCTTTGAGGTCGACGAGTTCGGCCATGATCACTTCACTTTCGGCATTGGTACGGTCCGGTTGCCGGAGATGGTCTCCCACGGCACGTGGTCGGGCAGCTTGCTGGTGAACTCCGCGATCAGCTGCCGCTGGTAGTCGCCGGCGTAGGTACCGGCGAGGAATCGGGGCAGGGCCTCGGCGGTGAACCGGGCCCAGGACTGCTTCTCGTCGCCGGGAAGGATGGGGTAGTAGAGACAGCCGACCTTGTCGGCGGCGTCGCGGTCACCGGGGGCGTCGCCGATGAGCAGGATCTTGTCGTCGTCGTACTTGCCCTTGGCCGCGTACTCCACGTGGTCGGCCTTCGAACCCATCTCCTGGCCCGCGATGACCTTCACGTACTGGGCGATGCCGTGGGCGTTCCACTCGTACTCGAGGGCATGCAGGGGTGTCGCAGAGACGGTCATGCAGTCGACCTCGGCCTGCATGGCGAGCATGGCTTCACGCACCCCGGGAAAGGGGCCACACCCGTGCACCATGTCGGCGATGGCGGCGTTGACCGCGTTGCCCCAGGTGACGGCCCGGTCGATGGTCTCGGAGGGCTGGTCGGCCTGGTACCTGAGGATGCCGGTGTCGGAGAGGGGGTACCCCTCGGCCTCGATGAAGTCGGTGAGTTCTGGGTAGTGGGGGATCGTGACCCCACGCTCGGCCACCTCGACGCGGTCGCGCAGCAGGTCGAGCACCTGCTTGAGCGCCAGCCAGCGGTTCAGCCCGCGGGTGACCGAACCGAGGTTGACGAACAGGGCCGTCTCGCGCGCCAGCGTCGAGACGGGCTGCAGGTCCCAGTGCTTGATGTAGCAGGGGGTGAAACACTCCTGGTGCTTGATGTCCATGGCGTCCATGGCGCACCCGTCGGAGTCGATCCCCACGAAGAACCGGCGCGTGGGGACGAAGTCGACGAGCGGCTGGGCGGCCTCCGGATGCTGGCTCACGAGTCCTCCGTGTCGTCGGATGGTGGATGAGTCCATCGTCGTCCCGACACCCCGTGCGCGGGCATGTTTGCCAAGGTTTGCCAGGGGCACCAGCCGTCCGCTCCCGGACCAACCGGCCGGGGACGACACCGCGCCCCCCGCTCGGAGCGGGGGGCGCGGTGGATGGGCCAGGGTGAGGGCCAGTCGACGTGTCAGGGAGCCTGACGGTCCGGGTCAGCGAAGGGGACGTCCCTGTGCGTCCTTGGGGTTGCCCGTCAACATCAGGATGCCGTCGACCAGACCCCAGATCGCCCCGATGCCGAAGGTGACGATGGTGACGGCCAACTGCGCGATGCCCAGGCCGGTGTGGCCGGTGTAGAAGCGGCCGACACCGAGCCAACCGAGCAGGATCTGCAGGATGCCGGCGGTGGTCTTCTGCTTGTCGGAGAACGGCAGACCCGAGACCGGATCGATGCCGTAGGGGGCGTTGGGGTTGGTGCCGTAGGGCACCATCCCGCCCTGCTGGTAGCCGTAGGCCGCGTACGGGTCGGCGGAGTAGCCGCCCTGGGCCGGGTTGGTGTCGCCGTACACGTAGTTCTGGGCGCTCTGCTGGGAGGTCGGGTCGGCGTACTGGTTCTGCGAGTACTGATCCTGCCCGTACTGGCCCTGCCCGTACTGGCCCTGCGAGTACTGGCCCTGCGAGTACTGGCCCTGCGAGTACTGGCCCTGCCGCCCGTACTGGCCCTGCCCGTACTGAGCCTGACTGGGGTACTGGGCTTGGCCGTACTGGTTCTGGCCGTACTGGTTCTGGCCGTACTGGTTCTGGGGATCGGCGCTGGACTGGGGGTAGGGGTTCGCGCTGGACTGGGGGTAGGGGTTCGCGCTGGCCTGCGGGTAAGGATCACCAGCGGGCTGCGCATACGTCTGCTGATAGCCCGACTGACCCCATCCGGACTCGCCCGTGGCGGAGGGCTGGCTGCTGGCAGACGGCTGCGTCCAGGGCTGGGAGGCTGATGGCTGGCTGCTGGCCGACGGCTGCGTCCAGGGTTGGGAGGCGGAGGGCTGGCTGCTTGCGGAAGGCTGCGTCCAGGGCTGCGAGGCGGAGGGCTGGCTGCTGGCGGACGGCTGAGTCCAGGGCTGGTCCGCCGGTGCCGCGGGGGCAGGAGTGGGCTGAGGGGCGGACGGCTGCCACGGCTGGTCGGTCTGCGGAGCGGAGGGAGCACTGTGTGCTGCGTCACTGGGGGCGGACTGCTGATCCGCGTCCGAGGTGGTGCTCTCGGCCGCGCTGTCGTCGGTCGCGGGCTCGTCCACCTGGTTCAGTGAGGACCCGTTCCAGAGGCTCTCGTCCGAGGTCTGGGGCGCCCAAGGATTGGGTTCCCCCTGCTGCTGGTTCTGCCAGTCGTTGCTCATCGTCTGCCCTTTCACTGAGCTGTCGCGCCAAGCCTAGGGCCGAGCGCGGTCCAGGGGCAGGGGCAATCCCTGCTGTCAAGGGTGCGCTCGGGACCTTCCCCTGCTGTGATGGGCACATGGGACTTCGGGACTTCCTGGCCAACAAGGTGATGCCACAGGGTGGCGTCACCGTTGACGAGGCATTGGCCCTGCTCAGCAAGGGCGGGGTGCTCGTCGACGTGCGCACCCTCGACGAGTACGTCGCCGGTCACGCTCCCGGAGCCAAGCTGGTCGACCCCAAGGAGTTGGCCGCCGACGCGTTCGGTGCCGTGCATGCAGGCAATCCACTGGCAGAGCCCGAGGGCACGTTCGTGCTCATCTGCGACTCGGGGCTGCGCTCGGGACACCTGGTGGCGAAGGTACGCGAGCAGGGGCTGAACGCGGAGTTCGTCGAGGGTGGCCTGAGGGCCTGGCGTGCTGCTGGGCAGTTCCTGCTCCCGGGACCTCCTCGCCGCTGAGCGCTGACTGCCCCGTGGGAGCGGGCCGCCCCCTGCTCGGCGCGCAACTAGGCTTGTCGCGTGCGCTACCTCTCCACCCGTGACACCGACATCCGGGCCAGCTTCTGCGACATCCTGCTCGAGGGTCTCGCGGCCGGAGGTGGGCTGTACCTTCCGGAGAGCTACCCCCAGTTGACCCGTGAGGACCTCTCCGGTCTGCGTCGGCTGCTCGCCGAGGGTGGGTATGCCGCCGTCGGCCACCGGGTGCTCTCGCTGTTCATCGACGACATCCCCTGGGACGACCTGCTGGCCATCTGCCAGCGCGCCTGGAACGGACAGGTGTTCTCGTCCGACGAGGTGGTGCCGGTCACCGAACTGGGGGACGGGCTGTGGCTGGCGCACCTCTCGGAGGGCCCCACCGCCGCCTTCAAGGACCTGGCCATGCAGTTGCTGGGCCAGCTGTTCGAGTACGAACTCGACCGCCGGAACCAGACCCTCACCATTCTCGGCGCCACCAGCGGCGACACCGGGTCGGCCGCGGAGTACGCAATGAGCGGCCGTCACGGCATCGAGACGTTCATGCTCACCCCGGCCGGTCGCATGACCCCGTTCCAGCAGGCGCAGATGTTCTCGCTGGACGACCCGTCGGTGCACAACCTCGCCGTCGAGGGGGTGTTCGACGACTGCCAGGACCTGGTCAAGGCCGTCATGGGTGATGCCACGTTCAAGCGCGAGCACCGCATCGGCGCCGTGAACTCGATCAACTGGGCCCGCCTCGTCGCTCAGGTCGTCTACTACGTGGTGGCGTGGCTGCGCACGACAACCTCCGACGACCAACAGGTCTCGTTCACGGTCCCCACCGGCAACTTCGGCAACATCTGCGCCGGGCACGTGGCCAGGCAGATGGGGCTGCCGATCGCCCGTCTGGTGGTGGCGACCAACGAGAATGACGTGCTCGACGAGTTCTTCCGCACGGGGGTCTACCGCCCCCGCACCCCGGCGGAGACGCCGGCCACCAGCTCCCCCTCCATGGACATCTCGAAGGCGTCCAACGTCGAGCGGTTCGTCTTCGACCTGGTCGGACGCGACGCCGCGCGGGTGCGTCAGTTGTTCGCCGCTGACCTGCCCGAGCAGGGCTTCTTCGACCTGTCGGAGGTGATCGGACGGGTGCACGAGCAGTTCGGGTTCTCGTCGGGTTCCTCCACCCACGCCGACCGGGTGGCGACCATTCGGCGGGTCCACGAGCAGTGGGGTGTCACTGTCGACCCGCACACGGCCGACGGCGTGAAGGTCGCCCTTGACCAGCGGGGGAGTGAGCCCATGGTGGTGCTCGAGACCGCCCTGCCGGTGAAGTTCGCCGAGACCATCCGGGAGGCACTGGGCGAGGAGCCAGAGCTTCCCGAACGGTTCGCCGGACTGCTCGACGCCCCCCGTCACGTCGATGAGCTGACCAATTCGCCGGAGGCGCTCAAGGACTACATCCGCGGGCATCGGAACCCGATTTCGTGACCGGACGAACCCGCGCGTAGACTTCTCGCCGGTGCACTCCGCCCCCTGTGGGGTGTGCCAGGCATTCGCCCTCCTGCCACGGGAACGACTCGTGGCCGCTGAGACCAGAGGAGGTGGAGTTCGCGCATGCGTAAGTACGAAGTCATGGTCATCATCGACCCAGACGTCGACGACCGTCAGGTTTCTCCCCTTGTTGAGAAGCACACCGCCGTCATCACCAACGCCCAGGGCACGATCGACAACGTCGACGTGTGGGGCCGCCGTCGGTTCTCCTACGACATCAACAAGAAGTCGGAAGGTTCCTACGTCGTCATCACCCTGACCGCCGAGCCCGCAGCTGTGAAGGAGATGGACCGTCTCATGTCCATCGACGAGCAGGTCATGCGAACCAAGGTTCAGCGGCTCGACGCCTGAGTAGTTGTCCACAGCCTTGGGTCGGGGCCTTCACTCTGTCAGTGCTCACTGGCAGGCTGAGGTCGACAGCCCAAGCTCACGTCCGATTCGGAGACCCACATGGCAGGCGACACGCCCATCACCATCATCGGCAACCTCACCGCCGACCCAGAACTGCGCTTCACCCCGTCGGGTGCGGCCGTGGCCAGCTTCACCGTGGCCTCGACCCCGCGCACGTTCGACCGTCAGTCCGGTGAGTGGAAAGACGGTGACGCCATGTTCCTCAACTGTTCGGTGTGGCGTCAGGCGGCCGAGAACGTGACCGAGTCCCTCACCAAGGGCATGCGCGTCATCGTGAACGGTCGACTGAAGTCACGCAGCTACGAGACCCGCGAGGGTGAGCGGCGCACCGTGTTCGAGGTCGAGGTCGAAGAGGTCGGTCCCTCCCTGCGCTACGCCAACGCCAAGGTCAACCGGAACCCCAGCGGTGCCGGTGGTGGCCAGGGCGGTGGCGGCGGCTGGCAACAGCAGCAGTCGCAGGGCGGCGGTCAGGGTGGTTCAGGCCAGGGCGGCTGGAACAACTCGGGCAGCCAGGGTGGCGACAACCGCGGCGGCGGCACCGATCCCTGGGCCTCGGCCCAAGCCGAGGAGCCCCCGTTCTGATGAAGCGCCCCTGATCGGGAGACCGATCGGATTCGGGTCGTCAACTGACCACCCACCCGTTCCCGGCGGCTCGTCCGCCATCCACGACAGGCCCTTCCGGCGAGAGCCGGGCCCACACGAAGGAGCACCACAATGGCCGGTCCACAGCGCAAGCCTGTGAACAAGAAGAAGATTGTCCCGGTGAAGGCGGTTCGCATCGCCAACGTCGACTACAAGGACACCGCAACCCTGCGCAAGTTCATCTCCGAGCGCGGGAAGATCCGCGCCCGCCGCGTCACGGGCCTCTCGGTCCAGGACCAGCGCAAGGTCGCCATCGCGATCAAGAACGCGCGTGAGATGGCTCTGCTGCCCTACGCCTCGACCGCTCGCTGAGAAAGGGATTTGAATAGATGAAGCTCATTCTCACCGCCCCGATCGCCAAGCTCGGCATCGCCGGCGACATCGTCGAGGTCAAGGACGGCTACGGCCGCAACTACCTGCTCCCGCAGGGCAAGGCGATCGCCTGGACCCGCGGCGCAGACAAGCAGATCGAGGGCCTCAAGCGCGCTCGGGACGCCCGCGAGGTGCGCGACCTCGGCCACGCCAACGAACTGCGCCAGCAGATCGAGGGTCTGACCATCGAACTGCCGGCTCGTTCCGGTGGCGAGGGCAGGCTGTTCGGTGCGGTCACCGCCGCCGACCTGGCCCTGGCCGTCAAGAAGGCCGGTGGCCCGGCCGTCGACAAGCGGTCCATCCAGATCGCCAAGCCGATCAAGACCGTGGGCAGCCACACCATCGGCATCAAGCTGCACGAGGGCGTCACCGCCCACGTCGCAGTGTCGGTCGTCGCCGCCAACTGATTCATCCACGGCGCGGTTGCGCGTCCGTGACGACAGGGGCTCGGATCCTTCGGGATCCGGGCCCCTGTCGCGTCTGGTCCCCTGATCCGACCCAGGCCGATGAGCCGGACCTGGTCATCGCTCATCCCTGCGCACCTTCCCGCCCGTCGTCCCGCCCGCTCCTCGCGCCCCGCCGAGGGAAGGGATGCGCCGCCACCGGGCTGGTCCGAGCAAGGCAAGTCTTGGCAACCACGAGGAGGTGGTCGAGTGGACACGATTGGATCACGGCACTGGGCAAGCGCTTTCCCTGCGCGTAGAGTGCCGGAAACGGACCTACCCCACCGGTGGACAGTCCACCTTCGTCAACGTCGATGAAACCGGCCGTTCGCGGCCGAAGGAGGAAACATGCTCAACCGTCGTCAGCTGCTCGGCGCCGCCGGCGCCGCCGGTCTCGGACTGGCCGCATCCGCCTGTGGCACCACCTCGACCACAAGCGGCTCGAAAACCCCCGCGAAGGCCAACTCCAGCGCCGAGCTCAAGGGCACGATCAACCTGTTGACCCCGGAGTTCGCCGGTGCTGAGGGCAAGGCCGCGCTCGAGGGCAAGGTGCTCAAGGGCTTCACCGACAAGCACCCCGGCGTGAAGTTCCAGGTCGACTACACCCCCTGGGACAAGCTCAACGAGAAGCTCTCGACGCAGATCGCCGGCGGCAGCCCGTCCGACGTGATCATGTTCGGCATGGGGTGGACGCAGCCGTTCGCCCACAAGAAGATCGTGGCCGAGATCGACAAGTCGGCCATCGGCGCCGACGACGTCGTGCCCAACCTGCTCGAGAACGCCTCGTACAACGGCAAGCTCTACTCGGTGCCGATGCACCTGGAGTCTCGTCCGTTCATCTACCGCAAGGACCTGCTGGGCAAGGCGGGCATCGGCGAGGACGCCATGAACGTCGAGACCGTCGACCAGTTCACCAGCCTGCTGAAGGAGATCAAGGCCAAGACCGGCAAGACCCCGCTCGACATGTTGGCGTCGAGCCTTCGTCAGGCCTGGGGACAGATGATCTTCGCCTTCGGTGGCACCCAGTTCGCTCCCGACGGCATGAGCATCACCTTCGACCAGGAGCCCGGGGTCAAGGCGCTGCAGTGGCTCGTCGACCTGCAGAAGGAAGGCCTGTCGGACTTCAACCAGCGTGTGGCCACCGGTCAGCCCGGGGCGTACCAGACCGGCAAGGCGATGATCGGCTGGCAGTCGTCGGGTGTCTGGCCCACCTTCGCCAAGCAGGCGCCCGACCTGCTCAAGGACGAGAACCTGGGCATCATGCTGTGCCCCGGCACCTCGGCCGACAAGAAGGTCATCTACCAGGGCGGCACCCTCGCGGCCCTCTCGACCCGCTCCAAGAACCCCGAAGCCGCCATCGCGGTCATCGAGTACATGATGAGCGACTACGGCCTCACCGAGCAGGTGCGTTTCACCGGCAAGGTGCCCGCCCGCAAGCTGCCCCCGGATCCCGAGCTGGACGCCAACAAGTTGGCCGCCTTCTCGTCGGAGAACCTCAAGTACTCGGTGACCGATGGTGGCACCCCGGCGTGGATGGAGATCCGAGGGAAGATGGACCCGGTCATGGAGGCCGCGATCCTCGGCAAGAAGTCGGTGAGTGACACGATCGCCGAACTCAAGAAGTTGGCCGAGGACGCGATCGGCCGCGTGAAGTGACCGCTACGGTCACCGCGGCGCCTGCGGGGGCCACCAGCCCCCGCAGACGGTCGTCGCAGCGCTCCGAGAAGCTGTGGGGCTGGCTGCTCACGCTCCCGGCGTTCGTGCACACCCTGTTGTGGGTCGGCGGCCCGGTGATCGCCGCCATCGTGCTGAGCTTCACCGACTTCGACGTGGTCAACCCGCCGGTGTTCAACGGTGGCGTCAACTACTCCGAGATCATGGGCGACGACGTCTTCTGGCGGGCGCTGTGGCACAACCTGATCATGGTGGCCATCGGCGTGCCCATCTCGATGTTCATCGCGCTGGTGCTGGCCGTCGCCCTCAACCAGGGTCTGAAGGGGCAGTCATGGTTCCGCACCATGATCTTCATGCCCCACGTCACCGCGACGGTTGCCATCGCCATGATCTGGTTGTGGATCTACGCCCCCAACGCCGGCGGTCTGGGGAACGTGATGCTGGGCTTCGTGGGCATCACCCCGCAGTCGTGGCTCACCAACTCCAACCTGGCGTTGCCAGCCGTGATCATCGTCACCATCTGGCAGGGAATCGGCCTGAAGATGCTGATCTACCTGGCTGCCCTCCAAGGGGTGTCCCAGGAGCTCTACGAGGCCGCCGACGTCGACGGGGCCTCGACCATCAAGAAGTTCGTCCACATCACGGTGCCGATGCTTCGTCCGGCGACCTTCTTCGTGCTGGTCACCTCGATCATCGGCAACTTCCAGACCTTCGACCTGATCTTCAACCTGACCAACGGTGGCCCTGCCAATGCCACCACGGTGATCACCTACCAGATCTATGTGGCTGCCTTCCAGCAGTTCCGCATGGGCTACGCGACCGCCCAGTCGGTGGTGCTGTTGCTGGTGCTGATCGTGATCACCCTGATCTCACGCAAGGTGGTGGGTGGTACCGATGGCGACTGACCTGCACATCCCCGGTGACGTCACTGACGACACCATCGAGGAGATCAGACCGGCTGAGGTCTCCCACACCGTCAAGGGGGTCTCACAACGCAAGCGCCGACGGCTCAGGCGCACCATCCTGTGGATCGTCCTGCTGATCGTGTCGCTCGGCATGGTGCTGCCGTTCGTGTGGATGTTCTTCACCGCCGTCCGCTCACCCGCCGAGATCGGTATGGAGCGGCCACCCTTCATCCCACAGGAGTGGCACTTCGAGAACTTCGGACGAGCGCTTCGGGCCGCCCCGTTCGGGATCTATGCCCGCAACAGCTTCATCATCGGCGCCTTCAACGTGGTGTCGACGCTGGTGCTGGGCAGTGCCGCCGGGTACGCGCTGGCCAAACTGAGGTTCAAGGCGGCCCCGTTCATCTTCGCCTGGTTCCTGGCGACGATGATGATCCCGTTCTATGCGACCGTGATCCCCGCCTTCCTGATGGTGCGCTTCATGCCCCTGTTCGGCGGCAACAACATCCTGGGTCAGGGGGGTCAGGGCTGGATCGACTCCTGGTGGGGTCTGCTGGTGCCCGGCATGGTGTCGACCTTCTCGATCTTCCTGCTGCGCCAGTTCTACGTGACCACGCCCTCGGAACTGATCGAGGCGGCCCGTCTCGACGGACTGTCGGAACCCCGCATCTGGCTGCAGATCATGACTCCGCTGATCAAGCCGGGGCTGCTCACCGTGGGCCTGCTGGCCTTCGAGGCCGGCTGGAACAACTTCCTGTGGCCCCTGCTGGTGACCTCGAGTGAGAACCTGCGGGTGATCCAGTTGGGTCTGTCGGTCTTCAGGCAGGAGTCGGTGACCGAGTGGGAACTGCTGATGGCGGCGACCACCATGGCTGCTGTGCCGATGATCGTGCTGTTCCTGATCTTCCAGCGCTACTTCGTGAACGGGTTCGTGAACTCGGGCATCAAGTGACGCTGCCCCCCAGGAAGCCGACGGCCCGGGTGTCCGATCACCCGGGCGGTTCGGTCATCGGGCACTGATCGGCCACACTCGACCCATGGCGAAACGTTCACCCACCCCCCGCACCGGCCCCGACCGCACCCAGCGGTTCATGGGCTTCCTACGGAGGCCCACCGCGTTCCTGGCTTCCAACTGGGCGGGAATCATCGCCGTCGTGAGCGTGCTCCTGTCGGTGCCTGGTCTGGCCGGTGTCACCCGGGTCGTCACCTCGCTCAACCGGCACGCGGACGACGCCTGGACCACCGTGTGGAGGCAGGTGGCGAGCACGTGGCGGCGCGACCTCCCCGTCTCGCTGTTGCTGTGGATCGTGACCTGGGGCTCACTGGCCAATCTCTGGGCCGCGGCGCAGGTCGACTCGAGCACCCGCGTCCTGGTGATCGGTGTACTGGCACCGGTGGTCTGGGCACTGACCGTGCTCCTGGCCGCCTACACGCTGGCCGCCTCGGCGAGACCGGTGACGGCCACGCGCACCGAGGTGCTGCAACTGGCCGCGATGGTGATGAAGCAACGCCCCGTGCGTGCCTGGCTGACCCCGCTCGTGCTGGTGGTCTGCCTGCCGGTCGTGCTCTTCCCGCCCCTCACCGTGGCGGTGGGGTTGAGCGTCCCCGCCTGGTTGGTGGGTGACTGGTGGGGCATCAGGGCCTGGCGCGAGCAGCTCGACACGCACGTGGAGGACGGTCCTGCCGTCGATCCCCCCGACCTCGAACGGCGATGGCGGGCGATGCTGCAGCAATCGGACGAGGGATGAGTCCCGACCTCAGCTGATCGACTCCTGGTGCAGCGGGAACTCGCCGCGCTCCAGATCGTCCACCCAGTGGCGCAGGGTCAGCCGCACCGTGCGGAAGGCCAACTTCTCCCACGGTATGTCGGCGACGTCGAACAGCCTGTTCTCGATCGTCTCGATGCCGGGTGACAGGTCCAGGTCGGCAAGGCTCGCCCGGAAGAAGAGGTGCACCTGCCCGGCGCGGAGCACGTCGATGGCTGTGTACAGCCCGTGCATCGTGACCCGGGCACCAGCCTCCTCGCGGGTCTCGCGCTCGGCCCCCGCCGCGATCGTCTCGCCCAGTTCCAGGAAGCCACCGGGCAGCGTCCAGAAGTACTTGCGAGGCTCGATGTTGCGGCGACACAGCAGCACGCTTCGTCCGTCGTCCCAGGTCGGCACCGTGCCGACGACATTGATCGGGTTGACGTAGTCGATGTATCCACACGCCGGGCAGACCGGTCGCGGCCGGTCCTCCATCGGCGGTACCTGCTGCTGCATGGGTGTTCCGCACAGACGGCAGAAGCGGATGTCGGGGGCGGTCACGGGTTCACCCTAGCCGCGCGGGTGGTACGGCTGGTGGCACGTCGACCCAACCCCGGGACGACCACGGCGTAATTACACGCTTGTGGTTTTCCACACTGTGGACAACCCCTGTGGACAACTCTCACCGAGGGGTGCGCCCCAGCTGGTCAGGCGGCCAGCAGGTCGGCGTAGTCGTCGTGCTTGTCGATGTAGGAGGCGATGAACGGGCAGGTCGGAATGACCGTCTGCTCGGCTTGCCGGATCTGGTCGAGGGCACCGCGGACGAGCTTGGCCCCGACGCCCTGGCCACCGAACTGGGGGAACACCTCGGTGTGGGTGAGGTCGAGTACGTCTCCCGCGGCCTCGTAGTCGATGAACCCTGCGAGTTCACCGTCGAGATGCGCCTCGAAGCGGGAGGAGTCGGGCTGCTGGGTCACGGTCAGGTCTGCCATGCGTCCAGTGTGCCTCGGCCGGCGTGCTCAGGGGGAACTGTCGTGACCACTACGCTGGCGCGATGGACGACGTGATCCTCGAGGGCTGGCCCGATCATGGCTGGTTGACCCAGCACTGGCCCCAGTTGGCGCACATCACCCTGACCGAGGTCAACGGCGGCGGGCTGCGGATGCTCACCGAGCACGGCGCTGTGCACGTCAAGAAGCGGCCGCGCCAGAGCGTGGGCGCGGAGGTGTGGATCCTCGATGAGCTCACGGCCCGCGGAGTGCCCGTCACCCAGCTGTTGCCCAGTGTCACGGGTGCCAAGCACCAGATGCACGGCAATGACGCGATCCTGGTCTACAGCGAGATCGACGGGCATGCGTGGCACGACTACACCCTGCCGGGCACCGATGATCGGGTCCGGTTGGTCGGTGGGGCCGCCGCCAGTCTCCACGCCGCGATGGCCGACATCGACATCACCGAGGCGATCGCCCGTGGTCTGCACGTGCGCCGCCGACGTCGTGGCACCGAGGGCCTGCCGCTGCAGATCATCCATCGTGACTTCCACGCGGGCAACGTCCTGTTCGTTGGCGAGCAGGTCAGCGGCTACATCGACTTCGACCACCTCGAACTCGGACCCCGCTGGGTCGACCCGCTGTACGGGTCACTGTCGGTGATGGCCCGATTGTTCGAGGCGGGACGCGAGGACGAGTGGTTGCCGCTGCTCGAGTCGATGGTGCGCGGCTATCACGCCGTCAGCCCCATCACCGACCTGGAAGTCGCACGCACGGTCGAGCTGATGATCGGCATCGAGGAGGACTTCCTCGCGTGGTTCCTGCCTGAACAGGACGAGGCCAACGCGCTGCTGACGGTGTTGATGATCGAACGTGTCCACCGGCTGCGCCGACCCATCCTCGACCTCGTCGGTGACATCGCGAGATCTGCACCTCGCTGAGATCTGGGTCTGGGGTCAGATCTGGGCCTGGGTGAGATCTGGGCCTGGGATCAGATCTCGGCCTGGGACTGCCTGACGAAGTCCTTCTTCACCGAGCGCCACTGCTCGTCGTCCAGGCCACGTCGCCAGTACGGGGAGCACGACAGCAGTTCGCGGTCGACCCGTCCTTGTCGAAGGACCACCCGCCGGGCCAGCCTGGTCTCCATGGCCTCACCGTGCACGAACGCGCTGACCCTGCCCTGCTGGTGAGGTAGGGACGCGATCGCGTTCGCCAGCAGTCTGTCGGGGTCGTCCACCCCTGCACGGTGCACCCAGACGATGGTCAGGTCGCCGGGTGAGCTGAGGTCGAGTTCGCCGTCGGCCGAGTCGACCTCGGCCACCACCGTGACCGGACGACCGGCCGGCACCCGCTCGCAGGCGACGGAGATCGCGGGCAGGGCGGACTCGTCACCGACGAAGAGGTAGGCATCCGCCTCGGGGTGGGGCGTGTACTCGCCCCCGGGGCCCTTCAACTGCAGCAGGTCACCCGCAGCGGCGGTCCTGGCCCAGACCCCGGCGTGACCGACGTCTCCGTGGGCGACGAAGTCGAGGGTGAGCTGACGGGAGTCCTCGTCCCAGTGCCTGACCGTGATCCGCCTCGGGAAGGGGCGCTGCTCCCGCGGCAGGTCCTTCACCTGATCGGTCTCGAAGGGCACCCCGTACGGTGCTCCCTCCGGGATGAAGGAACAGTTGACGTAGGAGTCCGCGAACTCGCTGGGCACGAACTCGGACAATCCCTCACCGCCGAGCACGACCCGCCACAGGTCACCGCCGAGTCGCTGGGTCGAGATCACGCTGCCGTACATGGCGCTCCTGTCGTGGGTGCGGAGTGGCTGGGTCTGGTGGGCATGTCACGGAGTGGGACGGCGGTAGGCCCGGTCGTCATTGAACTCCTGGGCCGCCGAGGGGGGCGACTCGTCCACCGATCGGGCCCCCGCCGGGTCGCCCTGCAGCGGGCCGGGCCGGGCCGGCATCGGCTCGTCCAGGGGTACCGGCTGGTCGAGTGCCGGGGCATCGTCCACGGGCCGGCGCTCCGGGACCTCCAACGGCGGCTGGTGCGGGGCATGGTCGTCGGTTGCCGGATCGGTGGCCGTGAATGGGGCCCGGTGTCGACCCAGCCCGATGGCGGCAACACCGACCGCAGTGGTGACGGGCACGGCCAGCACCAGCCCGATCGAGGCGATCGTGGTGCGCAACACCTCGGCCGCGAACACCTCCGAGGTGAGGGCCTCACCGACGGGCCTCTGCAGCACCGACAACAGCAGCAGCACCGGGAGCGCCGCCCCCGCCGCCGCGAAGGCGATGGTGTAGACCGTCGATGCGATGTGGTCCCGACCGATGCGCATGGCGCTGGAGAACAGCCTGCGCCGGTCGGTGACGGTGTCGGCCAACTCCCAGACGGCAGACGCCTGGGTGATGGTCACGTCGTTGAGCGCCCCCATGGCCGCCACGATCACCGCGCAGATCACCACCGAGGTCAGCTTCAGGTCGGGGGAGGCCGCCGAGAGACTGAAGTCGTCCTCGCCGCCGATGCCCGTCAGGTGGGCCCAGCGCACGCCCACCGCGCCCAGGACGGCCGTCAACAGCAGCCCGAACAGCGTGCCGACCAGGGCCGTCGTGGTGCGAAGGGTGAAGCCGTGGGCGAAGTAGAGCACCACGAACATGATCGCCGCGCTGCCCACCACGCCCACCAGCACCGGGTCCTTGCCCTCGATCAGGGCGGGCAGCATGAACCGGGCAATCATGAAGAAGGCGAACCCGAGTCCGACGATCGCGAGCAGTCCTCGAAGCCTCGCCACGGCCACCACGGCAACGGCGAACGCCACCGCGAACACCGTCAGGGGGATCGTGCGCTCGAAGTCACGGAAGGAGTAGATGACCTCGGTGGGGCTCGTCCCCGCCAGCGGGATGCGATAGACCGAGACCTTGTCGCCGACGCTGACCCCCGAGCGCAGATGCGCATTCGTGAGGGTGAACGACTGGCTGGTGCCACGGTCGGGGCCGTCGTCGATGCGGACGTCGATGGCGACACACTCCGAGTCGGCGCCGGGCACGGCACCCGCCTGACCGTTGCAGCCGACGCTCTGGGTGGCGGTGATCGTGCCCACCTGGGTTGTCGCCCCGGGGACGACCTGCTCGATGCCGGTCGTGTCGATGTGCTTGGTGACGTCGTCGGGCCACAGCGCGACCAGGCCGATCAGGGTCGCCACCGCCAGTGGGATCAGGGCACCGACCAGCCAGGCCAAGGCCGAGCGGCGGTGCTCCCGCTGCGTCGGCGTGAGGTCGACCTCGGTCGAGCCGTGGTGGTGGTGTGACACCCGCACCCCCTTCGTCGCGGTCGATGCGGCCCTCGGTCGTCCGCGTGGTCGAGGGCGGTGCCCGTCGATGGCGCCACACTACAGTGACCCCATGCAGCGCAAGGGCCCCGTCGGGCGGGTGGTTCCGGGGCTCGCGCCCTGCCTCGACTCGAACCTCGCGCGACACCAGCGAGGCCACGGGGACCCCACGCATCGGCACCGTCACGGAACCTGGTGGCGTGCCTCGACCACTCCCGAGGGGCCGGCTCTCACGGAGTTCACCGCGCGGGGTGAGGACGTCGACGTGCGGGCCTGGGGCCCCGGCGCCGGCTGGGCGCTGGCCTCGGCGCCACGGCTGCTGGGCTCCGACGACCGCCTGGACGTGATCGCGGAGGACCATCCCCTGCGCACCCACCCGGTCGTCGGCCCCCTCGCGCGGGCACACCTGCAGCCCATCGGCCGCAGCGAGTTGGTCGCCGAGTCACTCGCGCCCACGGTGATCGAGCAGAAGGTCACCGGCGCCGAGGCCTTTGCTGCCCTGCGCACCCTGATCCGCCAGTACGGGACGGCGGTCACGTGGGTGGACCAGGGCCATCCCGCGGCGGGCATGGTGTGCCCACCGTCGGCCGAACAGTGGGTCGCCATCCCGAGTTGGGCGTTCGTACTGGCCGGGGTCGACCCCCGACGCGCGCGCACCCTGGTCGCAGCGCTGGCTCGGGTGCCCGCGCTGCAACGGATCCTCGACCGTCAGGGGTACGACGACGCCGTGGCTGCCGGCGAGGCGCTGGCGGTCGCGCTGCAGTCACTGCCAGGGATAGGTCCGTGGACGGCCGCCAGGGTTCGGCAGGCCGCCGTCGGTGATCCCGATGCCTGGAGTGTGGACGACTACCACGTGCCCGGGGCCATCAGTCACGCGCTGACCGGTACCCGGTCGTCCCTCGAACCGGGCGACTCGAGGCACGCGACAGTCCTTCTGGTGCCGTTTCGTGGCCACCGCTACCGAGTTGAACTGTTGCTGGCGAGGGCACCTCGTGCCGAGCGCCGGGGTCCACGGCGCAGCCTGCCGACCCATCTTCCGACGCGCTCCTGGTGATCCGGCGGCCGGGACGCACCTGAGCCGGGACCCTGGTGAGGGGTCCCGGCTCAGCTGGGGGAGGTGGCGCTGTCTGCGCGGGTCAGGAGGCTTCGGCCACGTCGACGGCCGGTTCTACTTTGAGGTCCTCCAGTTCTTCCCCGATGCGCATCGAGTAGAAGGAGCGGCGGACGAAGACCAGCGAGGCGAGCAGGAAGACGGCAGCAAGGACACCGGTCAACACGCCACCGAAGTCGTGGCGCAGCAGCACGGCCAGTTCGACGGCCAGCAGTCCGAACAGGGTCGTGAACTTGATCACCGGGTTGAGCGCCACCGACGAGGTGTCCTTGTAGGGGTCACCCACCGTGTCGCCGACGATGGTGGCCTCGTGCAGGGCAGTTCCCTTGCGACCGAGGTCGACCTCGACGAGCTTCTTGGCGTTGTCCCAGGCGCCGCCGGCGTTGGCCATGAAGATCGCCTGGTAGAGACCGAACATCGCCAACGAGATCAGGTAACCGATGAAGAAGTACGGGTCGACGAAGGCGAAGGCCAAGGTGGCGAAGAAGACACCGAGGAAGATGTTGAACATCCCTCGCTGGGCGTACCTGGTGCAGATCTCGACGACCTTCGACGAGTCCTCGGCACTGGCGCGGGTGTTGTCACCCTTGAGGTCGATCGTGGCGCTGATGAACTCCACCGCTCGGTAGGCACCGGTGGTGACGGCCTGGATCGAGGCGCCCGTGAACCAGTAGATGACGGCGCCACCCATCAGCAGGCCGAGCAGGAAGGGGGCGTGCAGCAGCGACAGGTTGGCCACGTCATGGGTCAGACCGTCGGTGAGACCCATCATGATCGAGAAGATCATGGTGGTCGCGCCCACCACCGCGGTGCCGATCAACACCGGCTTGGCGGTGGCCTTGAACGTGTTGCCGGCACCGTCATTGGCCTCCAGCAGCAACTTGGCCTGCTCGAAGTCGGGACGGCGACCGAACTCCGCCTCCAGTTCGTCCTCGACCCCCAACTGCTCGATGGTCGACAGTTCGAAGACCGACTGGGCGTTGTCGGTGACCGGTCCGTAGCTGTCGACGGCGATCGTCACCGGTCCCATGCCGAGGAAGCCGAAGGCGACCAAGCCGAACGCGAACACGGCAGGTGCGGTCATGAATTGCCCCAGCCCGGTGGTCGACATCCAGTACGCGACCGCCATCAGCGCGGTGATGGCGCCCCCGATCCAGTAGGCCGAGAAGTTGCCGGCGACCAGGCCCGACAGCACGTTCAGCGATGCCCCGCCCTTGCTGGACGAGACCACCACCTCGCGGACGTGCCGGGACTTGACCGACGTGAACACCTTGACCAGCTCGGGGATGAGCGCACCGGCAAGCGTCCCGCAGGAGACGATCAGCGACAACTTCCACCACAGTCCGTCCCCGAGGCCACTGATCAGCAGCCACGAGGTGCCGAAGGTGGCGGCGAGGCAGACCACCGAGGTGAGCCACACCAGACTGGTGAGCGGCTTCTCGAAGTCCATGGTCACGGCATCGGACCAGCGGGCGTTCGTGATGGCGGCATTGAGGTAGTACGACGCGGCTGAGGCCACCATCATCACGGCGCGGATGACGAACAACCAGACGAGCAGCTGCACCTGCAACTGCTGCTGGTGCACGCCCAGCAGGATGAAGGTGATCAGGGCCACGCCGGTGACACCGTAGGTCTCGAACCCGTCGGCCGAGGGACCGACCGAGTCGCCGGCGTTGTCGCCGGTGCAGTCGGCGATGACGCCGGGGTTGCGGGCGTCGTCCTCCTTGATGCCGAAGGCGATCTTCATGAGGTCGGCACCGATGTCGGCGATCTTGGTGAAGATGCCGCCGGCGATGCGCAGGGCCGACGCGCCCAGGGACTCACCGATCGCGAACCCGATGAAGCAGGCGCCGGCGATCTCACCGGGCAGGAAGACGAGGATGATCAGCATCATGGCCAGCTCGACCGAGATCAGCACCATGCCGATGCTCATGCCCGAGCGCAGCGGGATGTCGTGGACCGGAAGGGCCTTGCCGCTGAGAGAGGCATGGGCGGTGCGCGAGTTGGCCAGGGTGTTGACCCGGATGCCGTACCAGGCGACACCGTAGGAGCCAGCCATGCCGATCAGCGAGAAGGCGATCACCACGGCGGTGCGGCCGACACCGAAACCGAGCCACAGGTAGTAGCCGATGATGATGGCCGCGATGAAGGCCCACAGCATCAACAGGAACTGGCCCTGCTTGCGCAGGTAGGCCTTGCAGGTGGTGTAGATCAGTTCCGAGATCTCCCGCATGGAGGAGTGGGCGGGCATCGCCTTGAGCTGACGGTAGGTGAGCAGCCCGAAGCCGAGGCCGAGGGCGCACACGATCAGGCCGAGCCCCAGCAGCAGGTTGCCGGGCAGACCCAGGAATTCGACGCTGCCCAGGTCGGGCAACTGCAGACTGGCCTCACCCCCCACCCGCGTCCCTGACGGGCCGGAGCACCCGGCCAGCAGTGCGGTCAACCCGATCGCGACCATGGCGCCGCGAGCGCGGCGACCCAGGAATCTGGACGGGCTGGATGGTTGGGGAGTGACTCTGGGCCGCGTGACCTTCATCGGTGACAGCTTTCCTGCGCTGGGCTGGTGGGGCGGCGTCGAAAGCGCCGTCAACTAGATACTACGACGCGTAGTATTGGACGATTCGGGGGGTGCGCTAAGCAGTGGGGGAAGGCCTCAGGGCTCGTCGAGAGGGCGCTGGCTACCGGGCAGGATCACGGTGAACTCGGCACCACCCTCGGCCGAGTGCCCCGCGCGGACCGTGCCGCCGTGGGCCTCGACGGTGTGTGCGACGATCGACAGGCCCAGCCCGGTGCCCGGGGTGTTGCGCGCGCGGTCGGAGCGGAAGAAGCGGTCGAAGACATGGGGGAGGTCTTCCTCGGCGATGCCCGGGCCCTGGTCGGAGATGCGCAACCGGTCGCCCTCGAGGTGGACCCGGATGGTGCCCCCCGGCGGGGAGAACTTCACCGCGTTGTCGAGCAGGTTGGTGACGGCTCGCTCCAGGTTGTCCGACTCCCCGAGCAGGTAGAGGGGGTTGAGTTCCACGTCGAAGACGAGCCCCGGCCCCCGACGTCGAGCCCGGACGATGGCCGAACGCACCACCTCGGCGAAGTCGATGGGCTCGCGCGAGATCGCCACCCGGTCGTCACGGCTCAACTGCACCAGGTCGCCGACCAGCGAGGTGAACTCGCCCAGCGACCCGGCCACGTCGTGCAGGATCTCGGCCCTGGCCCCCGGTGGCAGCATGCCGGTCTTGTCGTCGGCGATGAGGAGTTCGACGTTGGTGCGCATCGAGGTGAGCGGGGTGCGCAGCTCGTGCCCGGCGTCGGCGATCAACCTCTTCTGGCGCTCGCGGGAACTGGCGAGCGAGTTGAGCATGGTGTTGAACGATTCCGTCAGATTGCCCAGGTCGTCCGACTGCGCGATCTGCACCGGACGAAGGTCGTCGGTCTCGGTGATCCTGGCCACGGCGTTGGCCAACTGGCGCAGGGGCTTCACCGCCGATCGTCCCAGCGCCCAGCCCAGCAGGCCGAGCCCTACCACGCCGGCGGCGCCCACGAGCACCAGCACCACGGTCAACCGGCTCAGGGTCTCGTCGGTGGGGGCCAGGGGTTGCGCGACCACCAGGGCATAGGACTGACCGTCGATCACCAGCGGTGTGGCGAGCACCCGCAACCGTTGCCCCCGCAGGAGTTGGGTATGCGCGGGGCTGGCGTGTTGGGTGCGGGCCACGGTCAGCTCGTCCGGACCCGGGGTGAGCACCGTCTCGGCTCCCGGCAGTCCGGTCACCTGGCCGTCGGCGCGCACCAGCACGAGGCTGGTCTGGGTGGGGGCAAGAGCCTCCGCAGAGAGTCCACCCATGTTCTCGAGGTCACCCTGGATGGGCGCGGAGAACTGACCACTCATGGCCACCAGTTCGTTGTCGAGCTGGTGGTACAGCGACCAGCGGGTACTGGCCCAAGCTGCGCCTCCCACGAGCAGCACGGCCACCACCAGCCCGACCACCAGCATCGACACCATCCGCCGGCCCAGCGGGGCCGGCTCCGGGGACGACCACGAAGGGGTCAGTCGTCGGGTCAACCAGTCGATCACGGGGGGGTTTCGCGCAGCACGTAGCCGATCCCACGCACGGTGTGGATCAGGCGCGACTCACCCTCACCCTCGGTCTTGCGGCGCAGGTAGCCGATGTAGACCTCCAGCGAGTTGGCCGTGGTGGGGAAGTCGAACCCCCACACCTCGTTCAACAGCCAGCCGCGCTCGAGCACGCGCCGCGGGTGCTCCATGAACACGTGGAGCAGGGCGAACTCGGTGCGGGTGAGGCTGATCCGGCGACCGTTGCGGGTCACCTCGCGGGTCTGGGGGTCGAGGTGCAGGTCCTCGAAGCTGAGCGTCTCGGAGTTCTGCTCCGGTTCGGGACGACTGCGCCGGGTGAGCGCGCGCAGCCGGGCGAGCAGTTCATCGAGGGCGAAGGGCTTGACCATGTAGTCGTCGGCGCCCGCGTCGAGCCCGTCCACCCGGTCGCCGACGGCGTCACGGGCGGTGAGGATCAGGATCGGCACGTCGTTGCCGCCGCCGCGCAGCATGCGGGTGGTCTCGAGTCCGTCGAGTCGAGGCATCATGACGTCCATCACGACCGCGTCGGGACGCACGGCCGACAGCTTGGCCATCGCCTCCAGACCGTCCTGGGCGGTGGCGACCTCGTAGCCGGAGTACTGCAGCGATCGCGCCAGCGAGTCGCGCACGGCTTGGTCGTCGTCCACCACCAGAATCTGCATGAGGCTACCTTGCCATGTCGAGGATCGATCGTGGCACCGGACCCGGGGCGTCAGCCCTCGTCGCTCGTTCGCACTGGTTCCTCGGTGTGGACGAGAACGCCGTGGCTCTCCTTCGAGAACCAGCGCAGGCGACCTCGTCCGAGTCGGGTGGTGCGTCCCGACGCCGGCTCGACCACCAAGGCGGTGCCCTCGTCGATGGCAACCGCGTGGCCCGCGAGGTTTCGCTCGATCGCCGAGATGACGATGCCCTCGTTCGACCACTCATCGGTGTGCACCTGCACGAGCGCGCTCACCAGGGCGAGGCCGTCGACCACGGTCAACTCGCGCAGGTCCTCGGCCGCGAACTCCTGCTGAACCCGGATGCCGTCGGCGAACTGTCCGCCCACCAGCGCGTGCCGAGCGGCGATCGAGGCCCCCGCGGAGAAGCCGAGATAGGGCAGGTCGCGACGCACAGCCCGGGCGATCTGGTCGCGGTGCGGGAGCAGGCAGTGCAGATATCCCGGCGTCCAGCCGCCCCCCACCACCAGACCGGCGGCCTGCGAGAGATCGGGCAGGGTCGGGGCTGGGGGTTCGGTGACCGGTTCAGGGGTGGACGACGGTTCGGTGGCGTCCTGGGCGGGGGTGGCTTGGTCGGGGGTGGCGTCGTCGGGGCTGGGTGTGGACGACCCGAACGTCGGGTCTGCCAGGAAGGCCTCGGTCGGGCGAAGGGTCACCAGTTCGATCGGCGCCTCTGGCCAGCGGGCCAGGATCGGGTCGGTGTAGCCAGCGGTCCACTCGGGCGACAGCCCACCGTCCTCGGGGAGTTCCAGCAGGCAGACCACGATCGGACGAGTCCCATCGCCGCCCGAGCGTCGCTTGGCCTCGGCGACGAAGGAGTCCCACACCCCGTCGAGCCCCTCGACCTGTGCACCACTGCCCACCAGATGGATCGTCATGGTCCCGATGCTAGTGGGCCCGGTCGGGGCCGGGCTGGTCACTCTTCCGGGTTGGGGGACGGTGGAGGTCGGCGGGACCAGGACCGACACCTCCGGCCCGGTCGAGGTGAGGGGGGGTGCGGGCGGCGTTGTGGTCCATTCTGTGACCCGATCCTCGGGCGACGGCGGCGCCGGAGGAGCGCAGTTGGTGCGGCACCTCAGGTTGTGATGCAGCAGGTTGCATCAGGATGGCCCGCACAGCCGCATTCGGGGCCGCGGTCGTGGTCGTGGCGCAACCTGCTGTCCCAGTCCACGCTGTTCGTCCCCTTCCCCGGGTCCCTCTCGCCGGAGCCTGCGCGTCTGACGCGCCCGTCACTCTGCGCACTTGCCTGCTCTGCGCGCCTGCCTGCTCTGCGCACTTGCCTACTCTGGGCGCCCGCCACTACTTCGGTTCCGCCCCCTTGGTGGTGCCCTCCGTCCCGGTTCGCCGCCAGGTGCCCTCATCCCGCCCAGTTTGCCCCCGTTGGGACCGCTTGCCCTGCCCTGGAACGAGGGCAACTGCGCCGGACGAGGGCAGCTGGCTCGGAACGCGGGCATCTGGTTCGGGGCGCCCGGCACCCGCCGCGGACCCGAGCGAGGGACCCCCGCCACATGCGCCAGGCACGCACACAGTCCGCCGACGCTGGAAGTCGTCCTCGTTCCACCTAGTCGGTGGCAGCTCGTCCCACGATGCGGTCGCTCACTATTCGTCTTCCGTATGACATCAATAACATGTGCTTATGACCCAAGCCCCCTCCGCGCCCCAGACGGCTCCAGCCGAGCACACGGGCGCCCGCACCCGTGGCCCGCGCGCCGGCACCAACAACGGCCAGTGGCTCGTCAGCGGTCGTGAGCCCCTGAATGCGAACGAGGTCTTCAAGGCGGAGTCCGATGTGCTCGAGGTGCGCGACCGCATCATCTCGACTTACGCAAGGGACGGCTTCGACTCCATCGACGGGGACGACCTGCACGGCCGCTTCCGCTGGTGGGGCCTGTACACCCAGCGCAAGCCCGGTATCGACGGGGGCCGGACCGCCCAACTCGAGGCGCACGAGTTGGAGGACAAGTTCTTCATGATGCGGGTGCGCCTCGACGGCGGCGCCCTCACCCAGCAGCAGGTGCAGACCCTCGCCGACATCTCGCGCGACCACGCACGCGGCACCGGGGACATCAGCGACCGCCAGAACCTGCAGTACCACTGGATCTCCATCGAGGACGTCCCCACCATCTGGGACAAGCTCGAGGCCGCGGGCATGCGCACCGTCGAGGCCTGCGGTGACTGCCCCCGCGTCATCCTCGGTTCCCCCGTGGCCGGCGTCGCGGTCGACGAACTGATCGACCCCACCCCGGTGATCGACGAGATCCTCCACCGCTACATCGGCGACCCGGAACTGGCGAACCTGCCTCGCAAGTTCAAGTCGGCCATCACGGGGCATCCGAGCCACGACGTCGTCCACGAGATCAACGACATCTCCCTGGTGGCGGTCGAGCACCCCGAACTGGGCATCGGCTACGACCTGTGGGTCGGCGGTGCACTGTCGACGGCGCCCAGGTTGGCCGAGCGGCTCGGTGCGTTCGTCCGACCCGAGGAGGCGGCCGAGGTCTGGTACGGGGTCACCCGCATCTTCCGTGACTACGGCTACCGCCGGCTGCGCAACAAGGCCCGACTGAAGTTCCTGCTCAACGACTGGGGTACCGAGAAGTTCCGTCAGGTGCTGGAGCAGGAGTACCTGGGCCGGGCGCTGCCCGACGGCCCCGAGGCCCGCCCCGACGGGTCCGCCTCCGACCACATCGGTGTGCACGCCCAGAAGGACGGCAACCACTACATCGGGGCCGCCCCGGTGGTGGGTCGCATGGGTGCCGACACCCTGCAGGGTCTGGCCGACCTGATGACCAGCGTCGGCTCCGACCGGGCGAGGTTCACCCCCCACCAGAAGGTGCTGCTGCTCGACGTCGCTCCCGACCACCTCGACGCGGCTGTCGCCGGGCTCGATGCCCTCGGGTTGCAGACCCGACCCAGCGCTTTCCGCCGCGGCACCATGGCCTGCACGGGCATCGAGTTCTGCAAGCTCGCCATCGTCGACACCAAGGACACGGCGACCGCCGCGATCCGCGAGTTGGACGATCGCCTGGCCGATCTCGAACTGACCGATCCGCTGACCCTGCACCTGAACGGCTGCCCCAACTCCTGCGCCCGCATCCAGACCGCCGACATCGGCCTCAAGGGGCAACTCGTCCTGGGCGACGACGGCGAACAGGTCCCCGGCTTCCAGGTGCACCTGGGCGGAGGCCTGGCCACCCACGGTCGTCCGGAGGCGGGACTGGGTCGCACCGTGCGCGGCCTCAAGGTGACCGCCGACAACCTCACCGACTACGTCGAGCGGGTCGTGCGGCGGTGGCACGGCGAGCGCACCGACGGCGAGACCTTCGCCGCCTGGGTCCATCGAGCCGAGGACGAGGCACTGGTATGACCCTCAGCCCATTCCGCACCGCCACCCATCCGGCGACCCCACGGGACCGCACCCTGCACCATGTTCCCGCCGACACCACCGCACCGTTGTGGGCGCAACCCCACGCGTTCGAGCACGAGGGCATGTTCGCGGCCCTGCGCACCGTTCCGCGTGAGCGCCAGCGCACCTCGGACGAACTGCGCACTCTCGCCGACGCCGGGAACCGACGCTTCGCCGCACCACCCGCCGATGCCCTGCAGGGTGCGACCGAGGTCATCGCCTGGGCCGCCGAGGCGTTCGGTCACCGCGTCGCGGTGGCCTGCTCGATGGCCGCCGACACGGTGCTCGCCCACCTGGTGAGCTCACGGATCCCCCAGGTCGACACGCTCTTCCTCGACACGGGCTACCACTTCCCCGAGACCCGGGGTCTGCGCGCTGAACTGCCGCTCGCGATGCCCGTGAACGTCGTCGATGTGCTGCCCTTGCAGACCGTCGCCGAACAGGACGCCGAGTACGGGGCCAAGCTGCACGATCGCGACCCGGGCCTGTGCTGCCAGCTGCGCAAGGTCGAACCGCTGGCCCGGGAGTTGAAGGGCTACGAGGCGTGGTTCACCGGGGTCCGCAGGGACGAGGCCCCCACTCGCGCCACCACCGAGTTGGTGACCTTCGACGAGCGGCACGGACTGGTGAAGATCAACCCGCTGGCCCACTGGAGCTTCGACGACGTCATCGACTACGCCGAGGCACACCAGGTGCCCGTCAACCCGCTGCTGGCCGAGGGCTACCCCTCCATCGGTTGCGCCCCCTGCACTCGTCGGGTCGCCCCCGGCGAGGACCCCCGCTCGGGCCGCTGGGCCGGACTGTCCAAGACCGAATGTGGCATCCACCTCTGAGAGGGCACGATGACTGTGACTGAGAAGACCCTGGCCGACGGCCCCGTCGACCCACTCGACGTGCTGCCCATCGCCGACGAACACCGCGTCGTCGACAACCTCGACCTGCTCGAGGCCGAGGCGATGCTGGTGATCCGCGAGGTCGTGGCCGAGCTCGAGCGTCCCGTGATCCTGTTCTCGGGCGGCAAGGACTCCGCCGTGCTGCTTCACGTGGCACTCAAGGCCTACTACCCGGCCAAGCCACCGCTCACCCTGCTGCACGTCGACACCGGGCACAACTTCCCCGAGGTGCTCGAGTACCGCGACAGGCAGGTCGGCAGGTACGGTCTGCGGCTCGAGGTCGCCCGGGTGCAGGACTACCTCGACGACGGACGGCTCAGCGAGCGCGCCGACGGCACCCGCAACCCGCTGCAGACCCTGCCGCTGCTCGACGCCATCGCCGAGCACCGCTTCGACGGTGTCTTCGGTGGCGCCCGCCGCGACGAGGAGAAGGCCCGCGCCAAGGAGCGCATCGTCAGCCTGCGCAACGAGTTCGGTCAGTGGGATCCCCGCGGTCAGCGCCCCGAACTGTGGAGCCTGTTCAACCCCCGGCATCGTCCGGGTGAGCACGTACGCGTGTTCCCCCTGTCGAACTGGACCGAGCTCGACATCTGGCGCTACATCGAGCGCGAGCAGATCGACCTGCCCAGCCTCTACTTCGCCCACGAGCGCGAGGTCTTCCAGCGCGACGGCATGTGGCTGGCCGTCGGCGAGCACAACACGGTGCGCGCCAACGAGACCGTCGAGACCCGCACCGTCCGCTACCGCACCGTCGGCGACATGTCGTGCACGGGGGCCGTCGTGTCCGACGCCGCCGCCGTCGACGACATCGTCCGAGAAACCGCCCTCAGCACCGTCTCCGAGCGGGGCGCCACGCGCGCCGACGACCGGATCACCGAGGCTGCCATGGAAGACCGCAAGAAGGAGGGGTACTTCTGATGAGCACCTCAACCCTGCTCCGCCTGGCCACTGCAGGCAGTGTCGACGACGGCAAGTCCACGCTCGTTGGCCGGCTGCTGCACGACTCGAAGTCGGTGATGGCCGACCAGTTGGAGGCCGTGGAGCGGGCCAGCCGTGACCGTGGCCTGACCGCCGCCGACCTCGCCCTGCTCACCGACGGTCTGCGGGCCGAGCGTGAACAAGGCATCACCATCGACGTGGCCTACCGCTACTTCGCGACCGCCCAGCGCTCCTTCGTGCTGGCCGACTGCCCCGGGCACGTGCAGTACACCCGCAACACCGTCACCGGTTCGTCGACGGCTGACGTGGTCGTACTGCTGGCCGACGTGCGCCACGGCGTGGTCGAGCAGACCCGCCGGCACCTCGCCGTCGCAGCCCTGCTGCGGGTGCCGCACGTGATCGTCGCCGTCAACAAGATCGACCTGGTCGACTACGACGCCGACAAGTACGCGGCGGTCGATGCCTCGGTGCGCCAGCTGGCCGACCAGTTGGGTGTCGTCGACGTGCACACCATCCCGGTGTCGGCACTGGCTGGTGACAATGTCGTGGACGAGTCGAACCGCACTCCCTGGTACGAGGGTCCCTCGCTGTTGCACCTGCTCGAGCAGTTGCCGATCGAGGCCGAGGAACTGGCCGCCGACCGGCAGGTGCGGTTGCCCGTGCAGACGGTTCTTCGTCCCCAGCAGGCAGCCCGTGATCCCCGTTTCGTCGAGTACCGCGGCTACGCCGGCCCGGTCGTGCAGGGCACCATCACTGTCGGCGACCCCATCACCGTGCTGCCCTCGGGGTTGCGCTCCACCGTCACCGGTATCACCATCGGCGACCGTGAGGTGAGCCGAGCCAGCGCGCCCCTGTCGGTGGCGGTCGAACTCGCCGATGACATCGACATCGCGCGCGGCGACGTCATCGTCGGCGGTGACCAGCAGCCCGTGAACGCCCGCGACCTCGACGCCACCGTGTGCTGGCTGTCGGAGCGTCCCCTGCGTCCCCGGGCCAGGCTGCTTCTCAAGCACCTGACCCGCACCACCCAGGTGATCGTCGACGACATCTCGGGGGTGCTCGACCTGCACAGCCTGGTCGCGCAGCCGGCCGAGACCCTCGGACTCAACGACCTCGGACGAGTCCGGCTGCGGTTGGCGAACCCGATCGTGGCCGAGCCCTACAGCACGTCACGGCGCACCGGGGCCTTCCTGCTGATCGACCCCAGCGACGGTTCGACGCTGGCGGCCGGCATGATCCGTGAGGCCCGCGACCCCGACTCCGCCGAATCGGCCGAGAGGGACCTCGAGGCCCGCAGCCAGGCCTCCCAGGACTGGATCATCTGATGGGCACACCGGGGGACGAGGCGCTCGCACCGCTCTGGCTCGACCTGTCGGGCCGTCGGGTGACCCTGGTCGGGGGCGGACCCGTGGCTGCCCGCCGCGCCCGCACCTTCCTGGCCGACGGTGCACGCGTGCTTGTGATCTCTCCCGAACTGGACGACGACCTGTCGGCCCTCGTCGGGCAGGGGCTCGTCCGGTGGGTCGAGCGCGAGTACCGCGGCCCCGGTGACCTCGACGGTGCCTGGCTGGTGCACGCGGCCACCGGCAACCTCGACGTCGACCTCGCGGTGGCCGACGACGCCGACGACCTGCAGAAGTTCTGCATCGTCGCCTCCCGAGCCGTGCTGGGGTCGGCCGCCGTGGCGGCCCGCACCTCGGCGGACACCCCGACGGGGAGGGTGCAGGTCGCCGTCCACGGTGGCGGGGACCCTCGACGGTCGGTGGCGGTACGCGACGCCGTCGCCCGCCTGCTCTGTACGGGGGGGGCTGACCTCAGCCCCAGGCGCGACGCGTCGCCCAGCCGGCACGTCGCCTGACCCCGTCCACCTCGATTCGCTCCCGGAAGGAGCCCACCCATGCGCAAACTCATCGGTCTGGCCATCGTCGGACTCATCGCCCAACTCGTCGACGGTGCCCTCGGTATGGGCTACGGCGTCACCTCGACCTCACTGTTGCTGATCGCGGGCCTGACGCCCGCAGCAGCCTCCGCCTCGGTGCACCTGGCCGAACTCGGCACCACCCTCGTGTCGGGCATCTCCCACCACAAGTTCGGCAATGTGGACTGGGGGCTGACCATCCGGCTCGGCATCCCCGGGGCCGTCGGCGCCTTCCTGGGGGCGACCCTGCTGTCGCGGTTGTCGACCGAGAGCGCCACACCGGTGATGGCCGGACTGCTGTTCGTGCTGGGCGCCTTCCTGCTGACCCGGTTCGTCCGGGTGGCGGGCCATGCCCAGGTGCTGAAGCCGGGCAAGCTGCCCACCGGCTTCCTCACCCCGTTGGGGCTCGTCGGTGGATTCGTCGACGCCACCGGGGGAGGTGGCTGGGGTCCGGTCTCCACGACCACCCTGCTGGTCGTGGGACGCACGAAGCCGCGCACCGTCGTGGGTTCGGTCGACACCTCTGAATTCCTGGTCACGATCTTCGCGTCGTTGGGCTTCCTGCTGGGTCTCGGCACCGCCGGCATCAACCTCGGCTTCGTCGCAGCCCTGTTGCTCGGAGGACTGGTCGCCGCTCCCATCGCTGCCTGGCTGGTGAGCCGACTGCCGTCCGCGGTGCTCGGAACCGGCGCTGGGGCGCTGATCGTCGTCACCAACCTGCGCACCCTGCTGAAGAACTTCGGCGTCTCCGCCGACGTGCGCGCCACGGTGCTGGCGACGGTCGGTGCCACCGGTGCCCTGCTGGTGGCCATCGCGGTGCAACGCCACCGGGCCCGGGTGCTGCGCGAACGCCGCGACGAAGCGTTGCTGGCCGGTAGCCTCGACTCCCTCACTGCTCCCGAACAGGCAGGAACCCCCGCCTGATGTCGCGCCCGATCGTCGTCGCCGCCCACGGCACCCGTTCCCAGTTGGGTCAACGGACGATCACCCGCGCCGCCGAACTGTTGGCGTCGGCGACCGGGGCGGCGGTGACGGTCGGGTGGATCGACGTGCTGGAACCGACGGTGGACGAGGTGGTGGCCGGTCTCGACTCACCGGTGGTCGTCCCGTGGCTGGTGGGCGGGGGTTTCCACCTGCTGGTCGACGTGAAGAGGGCCGCGGCGGCCAACCCCGGAGCGACGGTGCTGGCGCCCGTCGGCGACTCGCCGGGCCTGGTCGATGCGCTGGTGGAGCGGCTGGGCGACCAGGCTTCCGACGCCGCCACCCCCGTGGCCCTGCTGTGGGCCGGTTCCCGGATGCCCGTGGCCCAGGAGCGGGTCGCCGAGATCGCGCGCCGCCTGGGGGAGCGGGTCGGTCGTCCGGTCACCCCGGTTGCCCTGGCTGCGTCCGCGGTGCCTGCGGACGAGGCGGTGAGTGCCCTGCGCGAGGGTTCGGACGAGCCTGCTGCCGTCAGTCTCCTGCTGGCTCCCGGCTACTTCCATGACCTGGCCCGGGAGGTCGCCGCAGTCACCCACCCCATCGGCACCCATCCGGCCCTGATCGCGGCGGTGGCGCGCGACTACGCCCACCTGGACGACTGAGGCCTCAGCCCACGGGTTGGTCGTCCGGTACGGCCTTGCAGGCGTTGGTGCGCAGGGCCTCGAGAGTGGCGGCCACGGCGGGCACCCGCTCGAGGTCCTCGGTGGTGACCACGTGGATCTCGCGAACCGTCCGCTGCGCCAGCCGCTTCACCACCACGTCATCGTTGTGCGTCGAGTGTCTGATCAGGTCGGGGATCATCGCCACCCCCAGTCCGGCTGCCACGAACCCCTGGACGGCGACATAGTCCTCGGTCTCGAACGACAACTTCGGCTGGAAGCCCGCGTCCGCGGCCACCTGCAGCAGGTGTCCCCGACACCGGGGGCAGCCCGCGATCCAGTCCTCGTCGGCCAGGTCGGCCATGTCGACGACCTCGTCGCCGGCCAGGCGATGCGTGGTGGGCAGCGCCACCCTCACCTCCTCGGTGAGCAGGTGGTGGACGACGAAGTCCTCGAGGTCCTCGCCCCGTCCCACGGGCGAGCCGGGGTAGGAGAAGGCAACGGCCAGGTCGCACTCGCCCGCCCGTAGCGCCGCAATCGACTCGGGGGGCTCGGCCTCGGTGAAGGTCACCTGCACGCCGGGGTGCTGGCTGCGGACATGGGCGAGGGCCCTCGGCACCAGGGTCACCGAGCTCGACGGGAAGGCCATCAGGCGCACGCGCCCGCTACGCAGCCCGGTGATCGAGGCGATCTCCTCCTCGGCGGTCGCCAAGGCCGACATCACCGGGACGGCTGCCCGGCTCAGCACCTCGCCGGCCTCGGTGAGGCGCACGTTGCGGCCGACCCGCTCGACCAGGACGGTGCCAAGTCGCTGTTCCAGTCGCTTCACCATCTGCGAGACGGCGGGTTGTGAGTAACCGAGGTGCAACGCGGCGGCCGTGAAGCTCCCGTGTTCATCGATGGCGCGGATCACGCGCAGTCCGGCAGCGTCAATCATGAGCCCAGTGTACAAGCTCACATAAGCGCACGTTATCGAAGTCGCCAGTTTGTATCGCTCAGCGTATGGATCTGAACTGCCTGGCTCAGACGGTCTGGGTCTCGGGCTGGGGCCTGCGGCGGCGGACGGTTGCCTCATCGGTCATGTCCTCCAGTTCGATGCCCTTCGTCTCGGGCACCCTCAGCCACACGAAGACGAACGACAGGGCGGCAAAGGCGGCGTAGAGGCCGTAGGCCAGGGTGAGGCCCACCGCCGAGAGGGCCGGGAAGGTGGTTGAGATCACGAAGTTGGCGACCCACTGGGCGGCGGCGGCCACGGCGAGGGCTCCGGCGCGGATGCGGTTGGGGAACATCTCGCCGAGCAGCACCCACACCAGCGGACCCCAGGTGGCACCGAAGGCGACCACGAAGGCGTTGGCGGCGATCAGCGCGATGGTGGCCCACGGCTGGGGGAGGGACACCTGGTCTCCGGTGCCCTGGCTGAACGAGAAGGCGACGGCCATGGTGCCCAGTGCCACGGCCATGCCGACCGAGCCGACCAGCAGCATGATGCGCCGTCCGACCCGGTCGACCAGCAGGATGGCCACGATCGTCACCACGATGTTGGTGATCGAGGTGATGACGCTGGTGGTGAGGGCCTGCGACTCGTCGAAACCGACCGAACGCCACAGGGTGGTGGAGTAGTAGAAGATCACGTTGATGCCGACGAACTGCTGGAACACCGACAGCAGAATGCCCACCCACACGATCGGCTTCAGACCCAGCGCCGACCCGCGCAGGTCGGAGAACGACTCGCGCTTCTCGCTGGCGATCGACGAGCGGATCTGCTCGATGCGCAGGTTCACGTCGAGCTCGCCGGTGAAGTCGAGCAGCACGGCCGAGGCCTTGTCGACGTCCCCGCGGGCCACCAGGAAGCGGGGGGACTCGGGCAGGCGCAGCGACATCACGCCGTAGACGAGGGCGGGGATGGCGGCGACCATGAACATCCAACGCCAGGCGGGCAGTCCGAGCCACAGCACGTTGGCGGCGCCCCCCGCGACATTGGCCAACAGGGCATTCGACAGCAAGGCGACGAAGATGCCGCTGACGATGGCGAGCTGCTGCAGGGAGCCGAGGCGTCCGCGCACGTGGGCGGGGCTGACCTCGGCGATGTAGGCAGGGGCGATCACCGATGCGGCGCCGATGCCCAGGCCGCCGATGACGCGCCAGACGATCAGGTCGACCACGCTGAACGCGAGCCCCGAGCCGATGGCCGAGATCAGGAAGAGTAGGGCGGCGACCACCATCACGGGGATGCGTCCGCGGCGGTTGGCGATGGGTCCGGCGAACCAGGCGCCGATCGCGCAGCCCAGCAGGGCGGACGAGACCGCGAACCCGGTGAGGGCCGCCGACAGGGTGAACCGATCGCTCAGGGCATTGACGGCACCGTTGATGACGGCGGTGTCGAAGCCGAACAGGAACCCCCCGAGTGCTGCGGCGAGCGCGATGACGATGACGCGTGGATTGACGCGGGCGTGTCCGGTGTCGGCCATGGGGAGTGCCTCCTGGGTTGGGTCCGGCCGTTCACCCTACCCCTGCGCAGATTCTGGCCAGCTGCGAGCGACCCGGATCAGCTCGGGCCGGCGGGACGGCGGTGGCTCACCGCCCGCGGCTGCCCGCGATCGACATGGCGGCAGGCCGGGAAGGTCGAACATCCCAGGAAGGGGCCGTGCTGGCTCGTCCGCGCCACCAACACTCCCTGTCCGCACGCAGGGCATGGGCGTGCTGCGGTTCCGTCGGGGCTCTCGACCCGCACACGCGGATCCGTGAGCAACTCCGCCACGAACGGCGACTCCGACCCGATGACCGTGATCACGGTGACACTGTGCCTGGCTCGGGTGAGCGCCACATAGAAGAGACGCCGTTCCTCCGAATGCGGGAATCCGTCGGACGAAGCCATAGCCAACCCCAGCACCGGGTCGTCGTGGTGCAGGCTGGGGAAGCCTCGTCGTCCGGTGGTGACCCTGGGCAGGATCACATGGTCGGCCTCCAACCCCTTCGAGCGATGGATCGTCCGGTAGGTGACGTCGACCCCCTTGATCGTGGCGCGCGAGAGGTACTTCTGGTCGTCGCGGTAGCGTCCCAGCACCTGCACGGTGACCGGCTCGTCCTCGGGGGACCGTCCCTCACCCAGCTCTTTCAGCCGCTTCCCCACCACCTCGGGAATCGCCCCCTCGTGCGCGACGCGGATGATGGTCACCGGCTGGGCCACGCCGGGGTGCACCGACCGCACCAGTTTGTGGATCTGTGCGGGGTTCCGGCGGACGAAACCCGAGGCCACGTCGCTGATCGACTGGGAGCTGCGGAAGGTCGTCTGCAGGTGCACTGTGGTGGTGGGTCCGAACATGCGGGCGAAGTCGGTCATCACGGACAGGTCGGCGCCGGCGAACCGGTTGATCGACTGCCAGTCGTCGCCGACGGCGAGCAGGGTTCGTCCCGGACCGTGCAGCAGCGCCCGGGTCAGCCGGGCGCGCGCCTGGCTGGCGTCCTGGAACTCGTCGACCATCACCAGTCGGTGGTCGGTCAGGTTGGGACGCTGCTCCAGCAGGTCGGCGGCCTTCACCAGCATGTCGTCGAAGTCGATGCTGTGGTGTTCGCGCAGGTCGGCCTCCCAGCGGTCGTGCACCTGCCAATAGAGCTCCAGGAACCTCAGCGTGCGTGGGGT
The DNA here is from genome assembly GCF_000421525.1 of Aestuariimicrobium kwangyangense DSM 21549. Lineage (GTDB taxonomy): Bacteria > Actinomycetota > Actinomycetes > Propionibacteriales > Propionibacteriaceae > Aestuariimicrobium > Aestuariimicrobium kwangyangense. The sequence continues at coordinate 488,369 of NZ_ATXE01000001.1, forward strand.
CGGCTTCTCGGGCAGTCGGGAAGCCACCTGTTCGCGGGTCAGGGAGTTCGACTTCACGTGCGTCATGAAGGTGCGCATCAGTTGCACGATGCGCTTCTGGTCGACCGGGGGCGCTCCCGGAATCGGACGGTCGGCGTCCCACTGCAGCTCGAGCCCGTGGGAGCGCAGCTGGGTGGCGAGCGAGGTGAGCCCGTCCGGCTGCATCACCCCGTGCCAGGTGGTCTCGATCAGCGGGGTTCCGTGCCGCTGGTGGAGTGCCTTCTTCCATCGCATCGATTCGCGGTAGCCGGTGAACTCCCGGGGTGGGCGGCCCTCGGCGTCGAGGGCCCAGTGTTCGTGCCAGACGCCGACGTCGGGGTAGTGGAAGTCGGGACGGTACTGTCCGTGGCGCGAGTCGCTGACGTCGTGGTCATAGGGGTGTTCGTAGGCGTAGTTGACCCCGTGCATGAACAGGAAGTTGGCGATCATGCACTCGCCCTCACTGCGGACGATCTCACCGCGGAACGTGCGGAGCCCGGCGCGGCCACTGGCCTTGTCGTAGCTGTCGGCGGACTTCGATCCCTCGGGAGCGGGGGGAGACCCGAACAACATCCGGAAGACGTCCCACTGCTGGCGGAACCGCGGAGATTCCTGCCGAAGCCGCTCGATGATCCCTGCCAAGTGGGCGAGTTCCTCGCCGTTCTCCACCCATGGCGCGATGCGGGGCTTGCGGCCGGTGGCGAGGCCGATGAGTTCCAGCCCGAAGCCGTGGAACGTGGCGACCTTGACACCTTCGCTGGGGATGCCGAGTGCCGCGCACCGGCTGGTGACGCGTTCGGCGAGTTCGACCGCGGCGTCGTTGTTGAAGGCCATCAGCAGGATCTGCTCGGGCGGCACCAGTCCCCGAGCAAGGGTGTAGGCGGTGCGGGCGACCAGCACGGACGTCTTCCCCGACCCGGCAGCGGCGATCACCCGGATGCGACTGTCCTCACACAACACGACATCGATCTGTTCCTCGGTCAGGGGGCTGCGTTCGACCTTGGCCAGGAAATCGGTCCACGACTGTCGCGTGTGGGCGGTGACCTGCGCATTGGCCCGGGCGACGGCCTGCCAGGGGTTCTGGTCGATGCGGGTGAGCACGGCAATGTCGTCCGACGTCAGCAGCGGCATCACCAACCGCACCTCATCGGGCTTCAGCCTGCCCAACACCGCACCCGACCCCACGTGCCCGGAAATGGCGCTTGCCGCCTCGTCGTGATTGATCCATCGGTGGGTCGCGGCGCGGTCGGACAGAAAGGCATCGAAGGTGCGCCCCCACTGGGCCGCCGACGCCAGCATCGGACGAATCATCGCCAGCGCTAGGTGACACTGAATGGCGCTTCGCACCTCGGCGGCAGCACGGTGGGGCAGTCCGGACAGTTGCAGGTCGGGTCGCCCCTCGACCACCAGGCAGTGCCCCAGCAGTCCGCGACGGACCGAGAGTTTGCGGACGTCGTAGCCGTGGAAGACCTCGGAGCCACGGGCGGTGGTGAGCACGAGACCGCGTTGGTCGTGGTGCAGCGTCCAGCCACGCCCAGCCCAGGATTCCCCCATGAGGCAATTGTGGTGTGGTTTCGGAATGTGCGACAAGCTGTGTCCCAAATACTTCTCCCACAGCGTCGATTGGGCTCGCCGCCCGATACGGTGGGCGCGACAATGCTGAGGGAGTGGGGGATCATGTCGGCAGAACAGGCGGACGAAAATGTGGCGACGGTGCCACGCAGTGACCACGCACCCTTGGGTGAGAAGCGGATGAAGCTGCGATATGCAGGAAATTGCCGCTTGTGTGGCGTGGAATTGCCGGCGAAGGCCGATGCCATCTACGAACGCGACAGCAAGACAGTCCGGTGTGTGGTGTGTTCGTCGGTAGCGGTCGAGGAACCCAGTCCAGAGCCTGTGGCTGAGGTGATCCCGGCGCCGGAGTCGGTGCCCGTGTCTGTGGACGTGGCTGTCGACGTCGCTGTGGCGACGCCCGCGCCCGAGCCGATGCCCGTGGTGGAGGTGGTCGACGACTCCGGGGTGGCCGGGTCGTCGGCACGCCGGGAGTACGAGCGACGCAAGGCCAAGGATGAAGCCCGCACCCGCGAGAAGTGGGGACGATTCGGCGGGTTGGCCGTCGCGCTGTCGGACGAGAAGCAGAGCACCAAGGCCTGGGCGATCGGCGCCGTGGGCGAGGAGAAGCTCGGGGCACGGCTCGATGGTCTGGCGGGCGATCAGATCGCGGTGCTACACGACCGACGGATCCCCAAGTCGCGGGCGAACATCGACCACATCGTCATCACGCGCGGTGGGGTGTGGGTGATCGACGCCAAGCGGTACAAGGGACGACCGCGGCTGGTGATCGAAGGCGGATTCCTGCGGCCACGGGTTGAGAAGGTCTACGTCGGCTCACGCGACGGTACCCCGCTGGTCGACGGGGTGATCAAGCAGGTGGGGTTGGTGCGTGGCGTCGTTCCTGAGGTTCGGGTGAACGGAGTGCTCTGTTTCGTGGAAGCGGATTGGCCGCTCATCGGTGGATCGTTCACCAGCAGGGGAGTGATGGCGCTGTGGCCGAAGAAGCTGATGGCGATGCTGCGAGAGGACGAGGGGACGATCGACGTGGCGTCGACAAGGCAGGTGCTGGCTGGGGTGTTCAAGGCGACATGACCGCAATGACCGGCAGCCGTCTTCCAAGCGACCATGGAGTGCACCTGTTCTCTGTGACAGTCGATAGGTTGACCGTTGTGATGACGAGTGACCAACGCAGGAGTGACCATCGATGAGTCAGGTGGGTGACTCGCTGTTGGCGGCTGGCTCGGTGCTGTTGATTCGGGACGAAGAGTGGCTGGTCACGCGTGCAGAGCGGGCCAGTGACGGTGAGTGGTTCGTCACGGTGCAAGGTCTCTCCGAGTTGGTGAGGGACACATCTGCAACGTTCTCAACAGCCCTCGATGAGATCCAGGTGCTCGACCCGGCCGAGGCTGTCGCCGTCGCTGATGACTCACCAGGGCACCGTCGGTCGCGTCTCTGGCTTGAGGCCATGGCCCGCAAGACTGCCGTGCCCATCACAGACCCTGCCCTGACCGTTGCGGCACAAGGTCTCGCAGACAGCCTCCCGTATCAGCTGGCCGCCGTGCGGAAGGCGCTGTCACCCGACAACCTGAGGCCCCGCATCCTTCTTGCCGACGCTGTCGGCCTCGGCAAGACGCTGGAGATGGGCATGATTCTGTCGGAGCTTGTGCGCCGTGGGCGCGGAGAGCGCATCCTCATCGTGACCCCGCGACATGTTCTTGAGCAGATGCAGTTTGAGATGTGGACCCGGTTCGCACTTCCATTTGTGCGCCTCGATTCCGTTGGTATCCAGCGCATCCGACAGAAGCTGCCGGGTAATCGAAACCCATTCGCGTACTTCAAGCGCGTCATCATCTCCATCGACACGCTCAAGAGCGATCGCTACATCAATCACCTCCGCAAGCAGCACTGGGATGCCGTCGTCATCGATGAGAGCCACAACGTCACCGGGGCATCGCAGAACAACCGACTCGCGCGCCTGCTGTCCAGCCGCACTGACGCCCTGATCCTCGCCTCGGCGACGCCGCACAACGGTCGCAAGGAGTCCTTCGCGGAGCTGATCCGGATGTTGGAGCCGAGTGCTGTCACTCCTGACGGAGACCTTGTCGAGGAAGAGGTGACGCGCCTGGTCATCCGTCGGCATCGCCACAGCGAAGAGGTCGCGAGTTTCGTCGGCGCCGACTGGGCCGAGCGGCTTCCGCCCGACAACCAGATCATCAAGGCGTCCGCGATCGAGAACGAGATTGCTCGAGAGCTCGACGAAGTGTGGCTTCACCCCTCCAGCGGCAAGAGTCCCTACTCAGGGCCGAACTCCTCGCTGTTCCCGTGGACGCTGGTCAAGGCGTTCCTGTCGTCGCCTGCCGCACTGCTCGCCTCGGCCACCGAGCGGCGCAAGCGCCTCGGCCACGATCTGTCTCACGCCGCGCTGATCGAGAAGGCGGCTCTCGAGCGTCTTGAGGTGCTCGCCCAGCGCGGCCTGAAGGAGCCCACCGCGAAATACGACGCCCTCCGTGCACATCTCACGAACATCGGCATTGGCAAGGGCAAGCCGACGCGGGCCGTCGTCTTCGCAGAGCGCGTGCCAACACTGCACTTCCTGCGCGAGAAGCTCTGCAAGGACTTCGGCTTCACCAAGGACGAGGTTCAGGTGTTGCACGGTGGCCTGACCGATACCGATCAGCAGGCTGTGGTCGAGTCGTTCAAGCTTGAGTCCTCACCGATCCGAGTTCTCGTTACGGGTGATGTTGCTTCCGAAGGTGTCAACCTCCACCTGCAGTGCCACAACCTGATTCACTTCGACATCCCCTGGTCGCTCATCCGCATCCAGCAACGCAACGGGCGCGTGGATCGGTACGGGCAGAAGCACTCGCCGCGCATCACGACCCTGTTGCTCGATCCGGACGTCGAGAGCTCCCTGGGTGATCTGCGGGTGCTGACCCGGTTGATGGAGCGAGAGCACGAGGCGCACAAGGCTCTCGGAGACTCCGCATCGCTGATGGGGAAACATGACGTCAAAACCGAAGAGGATGAGATTCGCAAGGTGCTGGCGGGTCAACAACGCTTCGAGGATGCCGTCAAAGAGGTCAACGAGGTGGGTGCAGGCGACAGTTTCGACGATCTGTTCGCTCGGCTCCTCGGTGCAGATGGGGGCGGGACTGTCGAGACGATCAATGACGGCCCGACAGGGGTCTACGACGCGGATCTCGACTTCCTGATGGACACGCTCAATGAGGTGCTGGAGACTCCTGGCCTCCCGTGGCCCGACGGTGTTTCGTGGAAACACGCTCCCAACCATCAGATCGCCGATCTGGCTCCATCGCCGGATCTCCGCAAGCGGTTGGAAGTCCTGCCGCAGTCCTACATCAGGGATCGTCAGGTGACCGAGCAGCTCCGCCTCGCCACGACTCTCGAGCGTGGTCAGGCCTCCTTGGAGGCGGCTCGGGGGGCCGGAGAACACACCCTCTGGCCAGAGGCCCACTACCTTTCGCCGCTCCATCCTGTGCTGGATTGGGCTGCCGACCGCGCACTCGCACGGCTCGGTCGCAACCAGGTGTTCGCGGTCCACGGTTCGGTAGACGAGGTGGCCGTTCTCCTGCATGGCACGTTGAGCAACCGCCGTGGTCAAGTCGTGGCCTCGTCCTTCCTCCTGACGAGGTTTGTGGGCGGCGCCCCCGACAAGTTCGCCCTGACCGAGCCACATCCGAGCCTTCGCAGCGCACTGGAGGCTCTGGGCATGGCCGGCAAGAGCGTCAACTCTGGGTCACCTGAAGACTTGGAGAGTCTGACGACGTATGTCGCACCCGCCGTTCGACAGGCTCGGGAGACTCTTTCCACTGTCGTGGATGCAGCCGAGAACGACACACGTGCTCGGGTGGAGGCATGGGCCAACCGGGTCAACAGGTGGGACGACGAGTCCCATGCTCTCGTGCAGCGGTCAGAGATTCGTGATCGCCGGTCGGGCGTGTTGGGGGAGAAGGAGATCGCTGAATCACTGCTCCCAGATCAACGGTTGGTCCGTCCGCTGCTGATTGTTGTTCCACAGGAGGGTGTGAAGTGAGCGCAAGCGACGCGATTCTGATCGGTGAGGACTGGATCAGCGAGCACTACTTCACGACCGACGCGACCAGCCAGTCCTTCAAGGCTCAGGTGCTTGCCCGGCGCAAGGGGTGGGATGAGCAGACTGAGGGTGAGTCGGTACGGTCCCGATTCACGGGGGCACGGGGTTCGCTGCTGGCCCGGTTGGCCTCCCTTTCGGACGCCCCCGACCTCGCTGGTGAGATCCGCAGTGACCTGATTCGCATCCTGGGCTACACCGCCCTCGGGCTGGTCAGCACAGTCACAGGCCCGGTGACCCTTGTGCGGCAGGTGAGCCTTCCCGACGGCCCGGCTGTCGCACTCATTTCCGCCACGCCCGTCGAAACGGCGGAAGACCTGCTGGAGAAGGATGTGGCGACGCTGATCGAGCCATACGTCGTGGACGACTCCACCCAGATCCTGTCCGTCTCTCGATTGCTCTCGGCCATGTTCGTCGAGGACGACGCGCCCGATTTCGCCCTCGTGTTTGCCGGCAGAATCGCATTGGTCGCCGAGCGCGAACGCTGGCCCGAGGGCCGTTACCTTGCCGTCGACCTGCAACTCGTCACCGAGCGAAGCGACGACAAGAAGGGCGGCGAGACTGACACAGCTCTGGCCTGCGTGGCAGCCGAGTCACTGGCGCCGGATGCCGAAGGCAACATCTGGTGGCACCGTGTGCTCGAGGAGTCGATCAACCACACCGTCGGGGTCTCCCAGGATCTTCGCGAAGGCGTCCGCCTGTCCATCGAGATCATCGCCAACGACGTGGTGACGAGACGCGCCGCACGCGGCTTTCCTCCGCTGCCGCAGAGTGAGGCCCAACCACTCGCGAAGCAGTCCTTGCGCTTCCTGTACCGGATCCTCTTCCTGTTGTATGCGGAGGCCTCACCACAACTGGGGGTGCTCCCCACCGGTGCGCCCGAATACGAGCAGGGCTACAGCCTTGACCGATTGCGCGATCTCATCCAGACCCCCTTGACATCTCCGCGCGCCGAGGCCGGATCGCACCTCTACGAGTCGTTGTCGGTTCTCTTCAGGCTTGTCGACGAGGGCTACGTACCTGCGGAGGAGCAGCGGGATGAGGGGCTGGTGCAGGCCCTCACCTTCCGGTCGCTTCGGGCGGACCTCTTCCGTCCCGAAGCCACTGCCCTCATCGACGAGGTCAAGTTGAGCAACGTCGAGCTCCAGCGTGTGCTTCAGAACTTGCTGCTCAGCAAGGAGAAGCGAGGGAGCGACCGAGGCTTCATCTCCTATGCCGAACTGGGCATCAACCAGCTCGGTGCCGTGTATGAGGGCCTGATGTCGTACACCGGGCGGTTCGCCGAGACCGACCTCTATGAGGTGGCCAAGGGCGGGGACGGTTCCAAGGGTTCGTGGTTGGTTCCCTTCGACCGGGCGGGCAGCGTCGATGACAAGGACTTCATTCGCTACGAAGACCCGATCACCGGCGAGCGCAAGCCAGTGCTCCACAAGAACGGTTCGTTCGTCTTCCGGCTTGCCGGACGTGAGCGCCAACAGTCGGCGTCGTACTACACCCCTGAGGTGCTGACCAGGTTCACCGTCGGCCAAGCGCTCGAGGAGCTGCTCGACCAGGGCGGCGAAGCAACCCCGGCCAAGGACGTGCTCTCGATGACCGTCTGTGAGCCTGCCCTGGGATCAGGTGCGTTCGCCATTGAAGCTGTTCGTCAATTGGCAGCCGAGTACCTCGCGCGTCGGCAGGACGAGTTGGGGGAGCGGATCGACCCAGAGGAGTATCCGAAGGAACTCCAGAAGGTCAAGGCGTACCTCGCCCTCCACAACGTCTACGGCGTTGACCTCAACTCCACGGCTGTCGAGCTGGCTGAGATCTCGCTCTGGCTCGACACCATGATGGAGGGGCTGCAAGCTCCGTGGTTCGGCCTGCACCTGCGTCGCGGCAATTCACTGATTGGCGCACGACGCGCCGTCTATGCACGCCATCAGGTGGAGAAGAAGCGGGCGTGGTTGAAAGATGTTCCCAGGGATGTTCCGCTCACCGGCATCCCCGACGCCGAAGGTCGTCTCGGTGCAGCGAGCGGCGGAGTTCACCACTTCCTGCTCCCGGCAGAGGGCTGGGGGTCAGCGATCAATGCCAAGGAGGCCAAGGAAATCGCTCCTGAGGCACTGGAGAGGCTGAAGCAGTGGCGCAAGCAGGTTCTTGTTCAGCCGACGAAGGCACAGGTCGAGACACTCGTCGGTCTTGGACGTCGAGTGGAGACTCTCTGGCAACTCGCATGGCGTCGTCTCTCGATCGCTGAGAGCGAGATCCGCCGCTCGATCGACGTGTGGGGTGCTGACGACCTGCCAGTGGGTGGTGCCGTCACCCGCGACCAGATCGAAGAAAATCTCGCGAACCCGAATGGCGCCTACCGCCGCCTACGTCGGGTGATGGATGCCTGGTGCGCCCTGTGGTTCTGGCCATTGACAGAGGAGACCGCGCCGCCGTCCATTGATGAGTGGATAGAGACGCTCCAGAAACTCCTCGGTCGAGTCGGGAACGTGAAGAAGCAGCACGTGGGTCAGTTGTCATTGGCCTCTGCGGCGGCCTGGGACGACCTCGGTGTTGCCGAAGAGAGCGACCTTGGTTTCGCGATGGTCAGCGACGTCGCAAAGGTCCTCGACGAGCACCCATGGCTGGCTGCCGCAGAGCGCGTCGCCGCGCAACAGGGCTTCTTTCACTGGGAGCTTGACTTCGCCCCGGTCTTCTCGCGGGGCGGATTTGACCTCCAGATCGGAAACCCTCCGTGGGTCAGACCTGACTGGGATGAGGCGGCCATTCTTGCTGAGTTTGATCCAAGGTGGAGCCTTGAGGGCAAGGTCGAAGCGAAGCTCGCCCCGGTGCGTCGGGACGAGACCCTTGGTTCCACGACGGCTCAGAACTACTACCTCGATGCTTTGGTGGGTCAGGTGGCTGTGCGCGAAGCCGTGTCGCATGAAACGAGGTTCCCGCACCTGGTCGGCCTACGGCCAGACCTCTATCGATGCTTCATGGAGCAAAGCTGGCGGCACGCCAAACCAACAGGTTCGGTGGGTCTCATCCATCCTGAGACGCACTTCACCGACGAACGTGCCGGGCTTCTTCGTGCGGCGACCTACCGGCGCCTTCGAAGGCACTGGCAGTTCATCAACGAACTGTCACTCTTCGAGGTGCATCACCTCGTGAGTTACGGCGTCCACGTCTACGGCGCGGCACGCGACGAGGTTTCCTTCCTCCAAGCGACGTCGCTCTATCACCCGGACACGGTCGAGCGGTCGCTCAAACATGATGGTTCAGGAACTGAGCCTGGCCTAAAGGACGACGACGGCCACTGGGACTTACGACCACACGCAGGCCGGATCACGAAGGTCGGCCTGGATGGACTCCGATCCTGGAACTCAATTCTTGGAGAGAGTGGGAGCCCAGCCCTGCACACCGCGATGGTCTACGAGGTGAACAGGACTGCCGCTTCTGTCCTTGCGAAGCTTGGGGCATCGCCACGAGTTGCCAGCAGCGACCTACGATTCAGCCCCGGGCTGATCGAGACCGATGCTCGCAAGAAGCACTTGATCGAGTCCCGATGGGGTGAGCCGTCGACGGCCACCAACGTGGTCTTGCTGGGGCCGAATCTGCACGTCAACAACCCGTTCTACAAGAGCCCCAACCCGACGATGCGGAACAACCTTGACTGGTCGTTGGTGGACACCGAGCGCCTCCCAGTTCACGCCTTGCCGGTCACCTCGTACAAGCCACTTGCGACGGAAGGTCTCTTTGAGAATTCTCACCAGCAATGGGATGGCGTGCCGAGCGTACGCCTTCCTCGCGTCGCGTGGCGCGGCATGGCTGCGAATACTGGTGAGCGAACGCTGATCCCGACTCTTCTGCCGAGTGGCTTCACTCATGTGAACGCGGTCTTCTCGGCCGGCAGCCCAAGAGCGAGCGTCCGTGACCTAGCCTTGGTCCTCGCTTCGATGAGCAGCCTTCTGGGCGACTTCGTGATTCGCAGCGCACCGAAGAGCGGCATCTACATGACCGCCATGACGAGGATTCCACTCCCCAGCGACCGGCGTCTTCTAGACTTCGCCTTGCTCCGGGTCCTGAGGTTGAACTGTCTCACAGAGGCATACAGGGAGTTCTGGGACGGGACACACCTCGAGCGGGTTGCCGAGGACTACTGGACTGGCGGGATCGAGTACGAAGGCCGTCCAGCTCTCGGTGATGTGCCACCGCGGTGGTCGGGATCCGTGCCGCTGCGAAGGTCATCCGATAGGCGTCAGGCTCAGTTGGAAGTCGACGCGCTCATGGCGCTTGAAACGGGGGTGACGATCGAGGAGCTGATCACGATCTATCGCACGCAGTTCCCTGTTCTCCGAGGTTACGACCAGCGAACTTACGTCTTCGACGCGAACGGCAGGCAAGTGCCGTCGTCGCTGCTGCCCGAGATCCGTAAGCATGGGGACGGTCTCCCCGTAGAGCTCAGATCGGTTGTTCACCCGCAGAGCGGTCACACGTATACGTATGAACCCCCTTATCGGACGCTAGACCGCGAGGCAGACCTTAGGCGGGCGTACACGGAGTTCCAGAGCCGACTGATCTGAGAGCTCACGGGGACTTAAGCGGCCCAATGTGACGCGGGCGTCCAATGTGGCGGCCATCACCAATAGAGTCTGTGGAGTGAGTGAACTCCTTCCCGGTGTCCAAGCGCCAGCGATCCAAGACGGCATCTTGGATTACCTGTCGACGACGTTCGCGCTCGCTGACCAAGAAGCTCGCGTGGCCCTCGTGGAGTTCCTTGCTGACCGTACCAACGGCATCTTCAAGGGGCCATACCTGCGTGCGCGGCTGCCGTTCAAGGCCGCAGATGAGGGATGGCGTGACAGTCTGGAATGGTATGAGGGGTTCCCGCCGTACGGTCATCAGGCCAAGGCGTTCGAGCGTCTGAGCAGCCTCGGCGTCGGCGAGTCGAAGCCGAGGCCCCTGCCGACCTTGGTGACGACCGGCACCGGTTCGGGAAAGACGGAGGCATTCCTTTTCCCCATCATCGACCATGTGCTGCGAGCGAAGCGGCGGGGTCAGACCGGGATGAAAGCGCTCATCCTCTATCCGATGAACGCTCTCGCCAACGACCAGGCTCAGCGGCTCGCGTCCATCCTCACGTCCTCTGAGGCCCTCGCGGGGGTGACGGCAGCGATCTACACCGGAGAGCGTGGGGCTGAGCGCTCGAAGGTGTCCAAGGACGGCCTGATCACGCGTCGCGACGTCATCCGCAGTGACCCGCCGGACATCCTGCTCACCAACTACAAGATGCTCGACCAGATGCTGCTTCGCGAGCTCGATGCCCAGATCTGGGCCAAGAGCGCCACAAGTCTGCAGTACCTCGTCCTCGACGAGTTCCACACCTACGACGGAGCCCAAGGCACGGACGTGTCGATGCTTCTTCGACGGCTCGGCCTCGCCTTGAAGTCATACTGGCCGGCTGACGCCTTCACTGAGGCCGAGCGTGCGCGCCCGCTTGGTGTCATTACGCCCGTTGCGACCTCTGCGACGTTGGGAGACAAGGGCGATCCGTCCGCGATGTTGGAGTTCGCGAGGACGGTGTTCGGCGAAGAGTTCGACGAGTCCGCCGTCGTGATGGAGTCACGTCTGAGTGTGGAGGAGTGGGCCGAGGGTGCGGTGTCGCTCGATGCCCGGACCGACCGCGAAGCCATCGAGAATGCCGTCGCTCGCTCTCAGGGCCTCACGGACGGTCGAGCAATCGCTGAAGCGGTGCTGAGCCGGCTGTTCGTCACTGTCACCGGCGGGTCGCCAGTGTTGACCCGGGCCACACCCGAAGTTCTGCTTTCACTCGTCAAGGCCCATCCGTTCACCTTGAAACTTGCCGCGCTCGCCGAGCGGGCACAGCCTCTCGACGTCCTGATCGACGAGATGTTGCCCGGTTTCTCGGCAGATGAACGGAGTCGGGAGACAGCCGAGTCGTTCCTGCTCCTTTTCTCCGCTGCCCTCAGCCATGTGCGCAAGGTCGCCGGACGCGACGCTCTTTCTATTGACCTGCATCTCTGGGTGCGTGAACTCACCCGCATCGACCGCGTGGCCCTCGGTTCGCCGCAGTACCTCTGGTCGGATGACACCCACCTCGGTGGCGCGGGAATCGATGGCGAGGGTTCAAGTGCCCCAGCGTTCCCTGCGGTGTTCTGCCGACACTGCGGTAGATCTGGCTGGGCTGTGATGCGTGCCCCGATCGGCGGCTTCGACCTCACCGCTGATGAGGCCAGCGAGATTCGCCTGGGTCGCCTCACCAACAACGAAGAGTTCAGAGTCCTCATTCATGCCCCGGGAGAGGCCGAGAGTCGGAATCCGTCCGATGCGCCAGCGAAGCTGGACCCCGACGAGCCTCGACTCATGTGGTTCCACACCACAGAACGGCGCGTGGTTGCCCAGCGCCCCGAGGAGGACGCAGAGTCGGCGGCGAGCCGAGTGCTGCCTGTCCTCGTGCATGCCGGGCCCAAGGCGGGGGAGTTCTCCACTAGTGACACCTGCCCGTCATGCATGCAGAGGGATGGGATCCGCTTTCTGGGCTCGGCGATCGCCACCCTGCTGTCGGTCGGCCTCTCGACCATCTTCGGGAGCGACGACCTCGACAAGATCGAGAAGAAGGCTCTCGTCTTCACCGACAGTGTCCAGGATGCTGCCCACCGCGCCGGATTCGTCCAGAGCCGATCCCACAGCCTCACGTTGCGTGCGGTGCTGCGGGGGGCCGTGCAGGATGCCCCGGTCAGCTTGGACCTCCTGGTTGATCGCGCGATGCAGCAAGCCGGTGATGATGCGCACCTGCGTTACCGCCTCATCCCTCCGGACTTCGCCGACCGCAAGGAGTTCGAGGACTACTGGCGGCGGCCCAAGCAAAGTCAGGTGCCCGCGAAAGTCCGCACCCGCGTCAAGCGCCGGCTTTTGCTGGACACGGTTCTCGAATTCGGTTTGCAAGCGCGACTGGGTCGCACACTCGAGCTCACCGGAAGCCTCGCCGCGGAGGTCGACATCACCCCTGAGGTGATGCTCAAGGCCGCTCGCGAGGTCGAGGAGGCAGTTGGTCCGCAAGCCTTCGAAGGCATGGGCGTCACCGACCAGCAACGCATTGGCTGGGTACGGGGCGTGCTCGAGCGAATGCGCACCGACGGTGCCATCGAGCACGAGTGGTTCCGCACCTACCAACGCGAGGACGGGAATCGATTTTCGATCTGGGGCGGGCGTCCCCGCTCTGACGGCATGCCAGCCTTCCCCCGCGGGCGGGGAGCCCCCGCGTATCCGAGAGTTGGAGGTGCTGGAGGCGCCCGAGACAGTGACCTTGTCTCCGCCGGATCCCCCAAGAGTTGGTACGCCGTCTGGACCTCACGGGTGCTCGCATGTACCCCGAGCGAGGGCGCATCCCTCGCCCTGGCGCTTCTTGACCGACTGGCGTCGTTGGACGTCATCAATGTCGTCAACACCAACTCTGGCGCGAAACTGTACGAGCTCCCCCAGCGCGGAATCTTGGTTGTACCCGTGGAGGATGACGGATACAGGGACGGAAGCTACCTCCTTGCCTGTGACGTGTGCCGATCGCCGGTACCCGGAACCAGGCGGGTCGTTCACGAACTCGAGAACCAACCCTGCTTCGTCGTCCGTTGCACAGGGTCGCTGGTGCGAACCAGCGGTCGGCCGGAGAACTTCTACCGGCGTCTCTACCAGGCCGCCGATGTCACTCGCGTGGTGGCTCGTGAACACACCAGCCTGTTGGATGACGCGATCCGGTTGGAGTACGAGAACCAGTTCAAATCCAGTTCGGAGAACCCCCAGGCCCCGAATGTGCTGGTGGCGACGCCGACCCTGGAAATGGGTATCGACATCGGGGACTTGTCCACCGTCATGCTTGCCTCGCTTCCCAAGAGCGTCGCTTCCTACCTGCAGCGCGTCGGCCGCGCAGGCCGATTGACGGGCAGCGCGCTCAATCTCGCATTCGTCTCCGGCAGGGGGGAGCAGCTGCCGCGCCTCGGGGACCCACTCTCCGTCATCAACGGTCAGGTGCGTCCACCGGCCACCTACATCGATGCCGAGGAAATTCTCCGCCGCCAATACCTCGCGTCGGTCGCGGATCGACTGGCGCGACGCGTTGACGCACCGCATCCTGCGACGGCATCCCAAGCCATCGGCGCGGTCGAACCCGGCAGCTACCTGCACGCCATCATCGAATCGGCCGAGACGACCGAAAGCTTGGACACCTTCCTCTCATCATTCGACTCCCTGACCGATCGGTCACAGGAACGCCTCAAGCAATGGGCGACCCCTTCGTCAGGGTCACTCACGAGTCAGCTCTCGGTTCACCTGCATGAGTGTCGACATCAGTGGGCAAGCCAGGTCGAGACCCTCAGGCACCGGATCCAAGAGGTGCAGAAGAGTCTTCCTGAGCTCCAAGAACGAGCTGACCTACCAGCAGCCACGGAGGACGACCATGTTGCACTGCGCACGGCGAAGGCGGCTCTCGGCCTCGCGAGGAAGCAGTTGGGCGATCTCCAGGGCGACTACTGGATCGGTGTGCTCGAAGAACACGGCGTCCTGCCCAATTACACGCTCCTTGACGATTCCGTCACGCTCGACGTGACCATGAGCTGGATCGACCCGGACACGCAGGAGTACATGAGCGAACCGGCCACCTTCAACCGGGGGGCGTCCGCCGCGCTCAGGGAGTTCGCCCCGGGGGCCACGTTCTACGCCCGCGGTTTCAAGGTCCAGATCGATGCAGTCGATCTTGGGTCCGACGGGGACGCTGTCAGGCCCTGGGCCTTCTGTCCCTCATGCGGCTATGGCCAGCTACTTGAAGGCGCCAAGGCCCCTGCGGCATGTCCTCGTTGCGGTGACACGGCGATCTCGGATCTCAATCAGGTACTTCACGTGGTTGAGCTGGAACGGGTGTCTTCAGCCATGAGGCGCGAGGAGGCCACGATCGACGATGGCCGGGATGAGCGTGAGCGAGTCACCTTCCAAGTCGTCACCGCGGCTGATGTGGGCGCGCCTCGCCATCAGTGGTTCGTTCAGGACTACGAGTCGGGTTCGTTCGGTCTCAAGCACCTGACTGACATGACGATTCGATGGCTCAACATCGGGAGGGTCTCCGACGTGGGGTCGGGCCACCGCTCGCTTTCGGGTGAGGAGTACGTTGCCCCGCTGTTCCGCGTGTGCTCGGGCTGCGGCAAGCTCGATGGTCGCACGGGCAAGAACAATCCGAGCGAGCATCGTCCGTGGTGCATGTACCGCAATGCAGCGCAGGAGAGCGTGCGCCAGATTGCTCTGTCACGCACCCTGAAGACGGAGGCGGTCGTCATTCAGGTGCCCGCGGCGATCTCGGTGGGAGATCGTTTCGCCCTGCCGAGCCTCATCGCGGCACTGCAACTTGGTCTCCGGGAGCATCTGGGTGGAGCTCCAGACCATCTGGCATTCGAGCGGATCATCGACCCCTACCTCAGCGACGGCTCTGAAAACCGCGAAGCGGTCCTGATCCACGACACCGTGCCAGGTGGTACGGGGTACCTCGCTGAGTTGGCCAGCCCCGCGAAGATGTACGCCCTGCTTCGCCGAGCATGGGTTCTGGTTCGAGACTGCCCGTGCAGAGATGAAGGTCGCGCTTCGTGCCACCGTTGCCTGTCGCCGTTCATCAACAGCTTCACCCAGAAGTACGTCTCGAGAGCCGCCGCAGAGAGGCATCTCAAGACCCTTCTGATCTCAGGGAGATCCGAAGGGGAGCCGAGCTTGGATCTGGGATGGCAGGTCACTGTGGAGGAAACTGTTCCCTCCGACCAGGAGACCCACATCGAGCAGAAGTTCCGGAAGATCCTCTTCGACCGGCTCACCAAGGGCTTGGGCGCCAGCGTGCACGAGCAGCCCGGGCCGAGCGGGAATCGCTGGAGGATCAACCCAGGGGGTAGTCGAACCTGGGTGATGGAGCCTCAACTCGCGCTCGGGGGGATGCAACCGGATTTCGTGTTCTACAGCAGTGACCCCAACATTCCTCGCCTTGCCGTGTTCTGCGACGGTTGGCGATTCCACGCCAGCCCGGGCATCAATCGGCTCAAGGATGACGCGAGGAAGCGTGCGGCGCTGAGAGACCAGGGCTATCTCGTCCTCGGCCTGACATGGCAAGACCTCATTGACGCAGAAGAGAGCAGCACGACACCACCGTCGTGGTTCGCCGACGCCCGATGGACGGCGGCCATGATGGCGGCAGGCGGAAAGCTCAAGCCGGGACACTTCGACCTCGTCAAGGGTGGGCCCATCGACTTCCTGGTGCGCTGGATCGCTCATCCCGACTCGGCTGGGATCGAAGCACTCTCCGAAGCGCTGCCCTTGCTCCTCGTCGGGGCAGGTGCCCACGGCAAGGCGGGAGACTCGGTGAGCCTGTTGGACCTGAGCAGGGCGTTCCATGACGGGAATCCGCTCCCGACCGACGGTGACCGTCAGGTGTGGGGTTGGCAATGCGACACCCTGACGGTGCTGGCAAGGCGGGTCGGCGCCCGGGGCCACCAGACGGAGGTGGCGGTTCTACTTGATGACCGCAGTGATCGGCTGGGGCCGGCACACAAGGATGCGTGGCGCGAGTGGCTACGGATGGCCAATCTGCTCAACCTTCGACTCCAGTCGGCACACATCACGACTCACTCGCTCGCTGAGAAGTCGCAGGTGAAGGCGACCCCCCAGGGGGTCGAGTTGCCTGAGCCATGGGCATCTCTGTACCACGGCGCGGTGAGCGAAGTGGAGAAGATGCTGATCGCACTGCTTGCAGAGTCGGGTGTGCCCGTCCCGTCCCTCGGCCACGAGACAGCCGGGGGACTGCCCATCCCCGTCTCCTGGCCGGACCGCCACATCGCCGTGGACATCGACCTTGCCGACCCGGACCGCGACGAACTGATGGACGATGGGTGGAAGCTCATTCCCCCGGACCTGGCCGCCATTCTGTCCACCTTCAACACCACCGGAGCTCCCTGATGCCCCAAATCATCCTCGGACCCCAGCAGTACGCGCCCAAGAAGCAGGTGGACGGATCAGTCCGTGGCAAGGCGTACAGCTTCCTGGCCAAGCTCGCTGAAGACGACAGTCTTCCGGGGCTGCACATCGAGCCGATCGTGAACTCCATCGATCCACGAGTGCGAACCGGACGAGTCGACGACTTCTGGCGCGCGGTGCTCTTCAAGGTCCAAGGACACGAGCAGGAGGCAATCTACGTCTACCTGGGCGTGTGGCCGCACGACGCTGCGTCAGCATTCGCCATGCGGGCCCAACTCAAGGTCAATCCCGTCAACGGCATCGCCGAGCTACTGCTTGCCGACGAGCCTGTGGTTTTGTCGCCACCGATCCGTCCCGTCACCCCGGAGCAAACACAGCCTGTCGAACCGCTGCTCGTCCGTCTTGGTCTCACCCTCGCGGCGCTGACCGACGATCTTGGTCTTGACCACGAAGTGGCTGAGTTGGCGCTGGAGTGTCTTGAGGCCGAGGACATCGTGGAACTCGCGGCGCTCGTCACCGGCTGGCAAGGCGTCGCGCTCATCGACCTCAGCGCGGGGCGTTCCATTGAGGCGGTGAAGGAGGCGCTGGCGATCGATGTGGCAGAGGCTCCCGCCTCGGTCGAAGACGCGGATGTCGCTCTGGCCGCAGCGCTCAGCCACCCAGCTGCTCGTCTTCAGTTCGCGTTCATCGAGGACAACGAGGAACTCCGGCGGGCCATCGAAGACGCCGACTTCGCGGCGTGGAGGGTCTTCCTTCACCCCGAGCAGCGCAAGTACGCGGAACGCTCGTGGAAGGGCTCGTTCAGACTGTCCGGCGGCGCTGGCACTGGGAAAACGGTGGTTTTGCTGCATCGGGCGAGGAACCTGGCTCGGAAGAATCCGCAGGCTCGCATCGTGCTCACGACATACAACAAGACCCTCGCGGACTCGTTGCTCCGAGACCTGAGGGTGCTCGACCCGACGCTGACCATCGCCGACAAGCTGGGGGAGCCAGGTGTCTTGGTTCGAGGCGTCGACGCGGCTGCCCGCTCCGTCATTCAGTCAGGTTCACCGGCGCTCGACTCAGCAGTCAGCCGCGTCCTCGGTTCGCGAACCAGCCAAATCGGCAAGGTGACTGACCGAAACGCTTGGCGAGACGCCATTGACTCGGATGGTTCTGGGCTGTCGGCCAATCTCAGGAGCCCAGCTTTCTTCCAAGCCGAATACGAACTCGTCTTGCTGCCCAACCGCGTGAAGACGTTGGAGGAGTACGCCAAGGTCCGCCGGCCGGGGCGTGGCGTGCCTCTCGACCGCAATGCGCGCGCTGCTGTCTGGGCTGTCATCAACTCCTACCGACTCAGCGCAGGTATCCACGGGAGTGCCGACTTCCCGGAAGTGGCGGCCATCGCCGCTGAGGTGCTCAACGCATCAGGCGCTCGGCCCGCAGATCACGTGCTCGTTGATGAGGGGCAGGATCTCAGTCCAACCCAGTGGCAGTTCCTGCGTGCCTTGGCCGAAGAGGGCCCTGACGATCTCTTCAGCGCGGAGGACTCGCACCAACGCATCTACGGCAATCACGTCGTCCTCGGTCGCTGTGGCATCAAGATCGTCGGTAGGTCCCAGCGATTGCGCCTCAACTACCGCACGACGGCGCAGAATCTCCGCTACGCCGTCAGCGTGCTCACCGGCACAGAATTCGTCGACCTCGAAGAAGGGAAGGAGGACGCGAGCGAGTACCGCTCCGCCCGTAGTGGACCCCTTCCCCGACTCATCCCGGCAGCGAATCTCACGGACGAGCTTGACCGAGCGGCGACGGTGGTTCGCACCTGGTTGGATGAACTCAAGGAGGGCGAAGGGCCTGAGACCATTGGGCTCCTGGTGCGAACCGAGAAGGTCGGGGAGCAGCTCGTGCGCGCTCTGGAAGAGCGCCACGTGCCGTCTCGATTCGTCTCAGAAAAGTCCGTCCCCGTCGGGAAGCCTGTCGTCATGACGATGCATCGCGCCAAAGGCATGGAGTTCGCACGTGTGCTGATCTTCGGGGTGGATTCCTCCGCGCTCCCTGCGCCTTTCACTCTCAAGGACGTGCCCGAGGCAGACAAGGCGGACATTCTCCAGCGCGAGACCTCTCTCCTCTACGTGGCAGCGACCCGGGCGCGGGACGAGTTGGTCATCACGTGGGCAGGGGATCCCAGCACGATCCTGCCAACCATGGTCTAGAGCTCGTTGGGCCGCTGCTACTGAACCCCTCGACTCTCCCAGGCGCCGAACATCGTTCCGTCGGCCCCGATCCATTCCCTTCGTCCATTGCACGACCGCCCGAGGCAGATCGCTCCCGCCGTCGAGGGCGACCCGAACACGACGTCACGGGTGAAGACGCCGACTCCGTCGACCGCTGAGATCGAGCCCTCGGCCACCAGCCGTTCATGCTCGGCGCGATACGACGCGTAGGCCTTGATCGTGCTCGGAGCTTTTCCCGTTCCGTGCCACGTCGCCACGCACTTGGATCCTGCCAGAACGGTGAACTCGCCATCGACTTGCTGGGCCTGGGCCTCCACGCCCAGTTTGGGTTGTCGCAGGTGGAACACCGGCGAGACCAGCTCTTCCCTACGGGTGGGCAGGATGGTGTCCAGCTCACGAGCGCGGATCGCGTCGACACCCAGCACCGGAAGCACAATCTGCAGTTGTCCGACGAAGTAATCCATGTCGGAGCTGTGAGCTTCGGGCAGAGGCTGTGGGGGCGGGGTCGTCCCGTTCTCCAACACCACGCGACCAGCCTGTTGAGCGAGAGTGATGAGCCGCGACTCGAGGTATCTTCCGTGGGCTTTGGTGAGATTCGCGTCCTTCGAGGTCACCACGACCACGCGGCGCCAGAACTCCTTGTTGGCGTCGTGGTATCGCAGCCGAGACTTGAAGTCATCCGTTTCACCGATGTAGCAGCGCGTCCCACCGCCCTCGTCGGGGCCGAGCAGAAGGTACACGCATGTACCGGCGAGCTCGGTGCGTGCGACCAAGGTGCTCATCTCGGAACGCGGCGCGCTCAGAACTTGCCCCGTCCAGTTCAGGATTTCCGCAGTGGTCAGACCACCAGGAGTTCCATCCACGAGGAACAGTTCAATGTGCTTGCCCGCCATGGCTGCATTGTGTCGTGAACCTCCGACACTACGGGCGGTCAGGGGTGACTCTGGGGCGGGCCACCGTCGTGGCTGTCGGTCCGACACTGTCGACGGACAACGTTTCCCGCGACGTCGCAGAAATGTCAGAGGCTTACTCCATTATCGATCCAAGGGCACTGGAGCCCAGCGGACTGAGGGGGACACATGAGAATCGTCGACGAGCGTGACCAGTCGTTCGAGTCCGTCACTCGGTCGCTGCCCGCGCTCTCGCTCTATCGCTGGCAGGAAGAGGCGCTGAGCGAGTGGCGGCAGGCCTGGCACCGAGGAGTCGTGCAGGCCGTCACGGGGGCTGGCAAGACGCGAGTCGGTCTGGCCGCCATCGAGCTCGCCCATCAGCGTGGCCGTCAAGCGGTGGTGCTGGTGCCGTCGTTGGCCCTCGCGAAACAGTGGGTCGTCAATCTCCGGACGCACCTCCCTCAGATGAAGGTGAGGACTGATCTGAACTCGTCGGTCCCTTGGGATGTCACCGTCACCACGGTGCAGTCGGCCATGAATCGTGCGTCGCTCACCGCTGTGGGTGGCCTGCTCGTCGCGGACGAGTGTCACCGCTACGGCGCAGAGAGCTTCGCGTTGGCTCTCAGCCCCGCATACACCTGGCGCCTTGGGCTCAGCGCCACCTTCCAACGCAATGATCTGGGCGATGAAGTACTTCGGGACTACTTCGCAGGCGTGTGCTTCGACTTGGGGTACCAACGAGCAACAGCCGACAGGCTCATTTCTCCGTTCAAGGTGGCCTTCGCTTCTGTTCCGCTCAGTTCGAAGGAACGGACAAGGTACGTCGAAGTCGATGCCGAACTGAAGCACCTTCGTCAGGTGTTGGTGCAGCGTTTCGAGGTGGTGAGTGATCCGGTGGGCGAGTTCCTCAAAGGGGTCTCCGCCCTCGCAGAAGACCGGGACCCGTCGTCAGGTGGCGGGGTGGCCCGGCGCTACATGGCTCGCTTCTCCGAGCGGAAGTCGTTGCTCGCCGAGACCCAGATGAAGTACATGGCGCTCGCCGGTGTCTCACCCGCCGTGCACGGTGCTGCGGGGACGATTGTCTTCACCCACACCCAGAAGTCGGCCGAGGAGGCCGCAGAGGTTCTTGGGTCCACGGGATGCTCTGCGGCCGCGGTGCATGCCGAGCATCCCATCGACGAGCGAGAGTCCCGGGTCGAGATGCTCAGGACGGGTGAAATCACTGCCCTCACAGCTCCGCGGGTGCTCGATGAAGGCATCGATGTACCCGACGCCGACCTCGGCATCATCCTTGCCTCCAACCGCAGCCGTCGCCAGATGATCCAGCGCCTCGGACGAGTGCTGCGACGCCGCGATCAGAAGCTCGCCCGGTTCCTCATCCTCTATGCGGAGGGAACGGTCGAAGATCCCTTCGCGTCCGGAGCCATCCCAGACTTCTACGACGAATGTCTGCCCTTCGCCGTGGCCGAGCGCCGCTTCGATCTTGGAGCGAACCAGTTGCCGCAGCTGCTGGAGTTCTTGGGTGTCAGTGCGGACGCCACGAGCGCGCGGGTCGGCAACGAGATTGTCGAGGCGAGTGGGGAACGTGCCTCCGGGCCCGCTGCGGACGAGGACGCGCGGCTGGCAGAGACAGAACCGGTCGCGGTGATTCAACCAACTCCCGAGGTTGTCACCCCGTTCTCCCGGTTCCTGCTTGCTCCTCCAGCGATGTTCGCTCGCTGCACCGCCGACGTGATCCACGACTACCTGCACACCTTGAGGCAGTACCCGCTTCTGTCAGCCGAGGAAGAGGTGCATCTGTCCAAGGCCATCGAGGTGGGGCTCTATGCGCGGCATCTGCTCGAGACAGGGGGCTCATCCCATATCGAGGTCACGCTCGAACAACTTTGGCGCGAGGGTGAGTTGGCCTTCCAGTGGATGGTGGTGTCGAACCTCCGGCTGGTGGTGAACATAACCAAGGGGTACGTGGGGCAGGGCCTCGACTTCGAAGACCTCATCCAGGCTGGCACTGAGGGACTCGTCCGGGCTGTCCACAAGTTCGACTTCACCCGAGGACTCAAGTTCTCCACCTATGCGACCTGGTGGATCAAGCAGTCGGTGACCCGGACTCTCGCGGACGAGGGAAGGCTCGTCCGGCTGCCCGTCCACTTCGTCGAGAAGCTCCGACCTGTGGACGGGCTGCGACGGCGGAACGACCAGACCTGGGCGCAGTTCCTTCTTGCCCATCCCGAGGGGCTTACTGACCTTGAGGTCAGCGGTCAGGATTTGAGGCGCATGGCGACTCTGTCTCGATCCTGGTTGAGTACGGAGTGGTTGACGGAAGAGGTTGCCGACTCGTGGGTTGCTTCCCCAGTGGGAGGGGCGGATGGGGATTCCGCGATTGAGGCCTGCGTCGACATCGTTGCGAATCATGCTCAGGTGCACCAGATCTTGGCCGAGCTCACCGAGACCTTCCCCGTGGGTGTGTTCGTGCTGAAGGCCCGTCATGGCCTGCTGACAGGGGAACCCGAGACCTTGGACACGATCGGCCGGATGCGCGGCGTCACCCGTGAGCGAATTCGGCAGATCGAGAAGCAGGCGCTGGAGCTCTTGACCCATCACCGGGTCGTACCTGCGACCCCACCCGAGCAGAAGTCGTCGGCGAAGCAGAAGGCGAAGGGGAAGATCAAGGCGACCGTCAACAAGGGGGCGGCCACAAGGGGGAAGTCCATCCCAGTCGTCCGGCCAGCGGCACTTTCGAAGAGCGTCCCCACGCCCCAAAGAGAACGTCGGCCCGGCTTGCTCTCGGCCAAGTTCCAGAAGCAGCTCGCCCTGAACAGCCAGGGCCCGGCGGCCCCGCGCCGTGCGCTGCACACATCGGCTTCAGAGGCGTGGCCGACAGTCGGAGCGGCGCCCCGACGTGCACTCCTGGAGCCTTGATGTCACGGAATGCCGACCAGCTCGTCGGCAACGTCGAACCGTCGTGACACGATCAAGCCCACGCATCACCGGAGAGAAGGCAGCACATGCCCGGAGGCTACGAGAAGGCCATCACGATCGAGTCGGCGATGAGGAGCATCGCCGAGCGGCGCTACCTGCTGCCGTCCATCCAGCGCAAGTTCACCTGGGACATGGATCAGGTGTGTCGCCTCTTCGACTCGATCATGCGGCACTACCCGATCAACAGTTTGATGCTCTGGAAGGTCGATGCCGCTGAAATTCGCACGGGGTTTCGGTTCTACGAGTTCCTGACCAAGTACGCCGAACGCTATGCCGAGAACAATCCGGACTTCGACACCAAGGGACACGGTGAGTTCTTTGCAGTCATCGACGGTCAGCAGAGGCTGACGTCGCTGTATATCGGCCTGAAGGGCACCTATGCAGTGAAAAGGCCGCGCGCCTGGTGGCCCAAGGCGTATGACCCCGCCATCCTGCCGCCGCGGACGCTGCATCTGAACCTCGCCAAGCCTCTCGATCCGGAGCAGAACGACGACCAGCTCACCTTTGAGTTCCAGTTCCTCACCGTCGATGCGCTGGCGAAGAAGCCGAAGGACTCTGAGAATCTCTGGTTCGAAGTGGGTGAGATCCTCCAGTTCCCGGCGGTGGAGACGGACGATGAGATCCTCGACCACGTCATGGAGTACCTCGATCGAGCAGGCCACGGCACCAACAGCTTCGCCAGGAAGACGCTCCTGCGCCTCTATTTCGCCATTCGTCGGGAAGCAACGCTGAACTACTTCGTCGAGGAGAGTCAGGACATCGGAAGAGTCCTCGACATCTTCATCAGGACCAACGAGGGTGGCACCCCCCTACGCTTCTCCGATCTGCTCATGTCGATCATGTCGGCCAACTGGGAAGACGCACGTGACCGGGTGGACGAAGTGGTCAATCTCGTCCGCGTGGAGTTCGGTTTCTCCATCGACCGTGACCTCATCATGAAGGCAGCAGTCATGATCACCGACGCTGACGTCCACTTCCAGGCGCGGAACTTCGACGCTGGCAATGTTGACAGGATCAAGGGCTCCTGGGATGACATCCGCGACGCTGTCGTGGCGACGTTCAGGCTGATCGCGTCGTTCGGCCTCAACGACGCATCCCTCCGATCGAAGAACGCCGTCTTGCCCATCGCCTACTACCTCTTCCACAAGGGACGAGACAGCACGACCGGGGCCCGTGGCCGTTTCGGGACGATCAACACCCCAACCGCGCACCGCGGGGATCGCATGACGATCCGTACGTGGCTGATGATGTCGCTGCTCCGAGGCGTATTTGGACGATCTGCGGACTCACTGCTCATCGGACTGCGGAGGATCATTCGCGACAACATCAACGATCCAGAGGGGTTCCCGCTCGACCAAATCGTTGCCGAGTATCTGGGTCGCCCGCGCGACCTGACTTTCGACGATGGCTTCGTCGATCGGCTGCTAACCACGCAGAAGGACGACCCGACCTGCTACTCGATCCTCGCCCTGCTCCAGCCGGATGTCGACATACAGCAGCAGCTCCATGCCGATCACCTTCACCCGGCAGCTGACTTTCGGGCCGAGCGCCTGGACAAGCGCAGCTTCCTTGAGGGCGACTTGGAACTGCGGGCCTTCTACGAGAACCGATCCAACTGGAACGGAATCTGCAACCTGTGGCTGCTCACGGAGAACGAAAACACCTCGAAGCAGGACAAGCCGCTCCAGGACTGGCTTGAGCCACGTCTGGGCAGGACCACTCTCGATCCATTGATCCCGCCCGGCGCAAGCCTCGATTTCGCCGACTTCAAGGACTTCGTCGAGAGACGTCGGGCGCTCCTGAAGCGCAAGCTCCAAGCTCTCGTCGGCGACGAGGTCGTCGGAGTGGCAGCGGCTCGACCTGATCTCGGGGACGAAGACTGAGAGACAACTGTCAGAGTCCCTGCTGCTGAAGATCACGTCCGAGGGCGACTCCCTCGGATTGTCCCGATCAGGTGAGGGCCAGATCAGATCGCATCATCGAACGGTCACAGGGTTCGAAGCATTTCTCGCGCTATCACACCGCCACCAGCACTGCCACCTTGGCCAGCTCGTCCGCGCGGAGTTCTCGTGCCACCTCGAGGTCGTAGTCGGTCTGGATGTTGATCCAGAAGCGTTCGTCGACGCCGAGGGCTGTGGACAGACGCAACGCGGTGTCGATGGTGATGGCCCGCTTGCCTCGCACGATCTCGCTGATGCGGGTCTGCGGGAGACCCGTGGCCTGTGCCAGACGGTACTGCGAGATGCCGAGCGGCTCCAGGAACTCGGTCAGCAGGATCTCGCCGGGAGTGATGGGGTCGTGTGCCTTGGTCATGGTGGGTCTCCTCTCAGTGGTGATCGGTGATCTCGTCATCGTCTGCTCCGTTGTCGGTCCATGCAGTTCGGGTCCAAGGGATCGAACACGCTCGCGGTGCCAGACCTTCTCGGTGTCGATGTTCTTGAAGGACCGGATCACCCTGCCATGCTAACGCGCAACGATACTAACGGCAAGCGTGACTACTGGGGTGGTCGCAGGCGTCGTCCAACTCCGGGTCGCTCACTGTCGGACGGGCTCGACAGCAAGTCGGGCGTGAGCTGCGCCTGGGCCCGATGCTCCTCTGGCAAGGCCTGTCGGGGAGCATGATTCGCTCTCGCTGGTGACGACGTCGACCTTGGAGTTGGCGCGCACGAATCGGTGTGCGCTGCGGTTGCGCTCATCGATGCTGGGCTGGAAGTGGTACCCGAGGGCCTCCAGAGCAGTAGCAACTGCGTTCGGGGTGCCGCGGTGAGTCTCGATGTGGAGCACGATGTCGACGTCTGCGGTCGGGCGCACCACGCCAAGGCCATGGTGCACAGCATGCAGTTGCGTCATCAGCCCGCCCACCAGAGTCCAACTACCAGCGGGGAGGGCGTCGGCGAGTTCGGCCAGGTTGGGCCACGGACCAACCCCCTGCGGCGGCGGTCACCTCGATGGTCGGTCGCTCGCCGCTCATCGGTAGGCCTCCAACAGATGGCCAAACGCGCGCCGCCCAGTCCCGCACTCGGGGATCGGTGCTGCTGGCGGCGTCCAAAGCCGCCACGGTCTTGGTCTTCACAAGGTGGCGAACGTGCTCGAAGTCAAAGGCCGTGGTGCGCACCACGGCGCTGCCACGCACTGACCGGCGTAGGCCAAGGGTGCGGACAGCGTGATCCAGAGAGGCGGAAGCCAAGTAACCGTCAACCCCGGCGTCGACGGTGTCGGTGAGGCCCAACAATGCAGGTTGGCGGCGACCACCTGTTCGCGCAGACGGGGGAGTGCGGCGCGGTGGGCCTCGAAGGTGTGCACGCGGGAGCGGTTCCTCGTCCGGGTCAACAGGTCATCGACCTGGGTGATCTCACGCCGCGTCTTGCGAAGTCGCCAGAGCTGCGTGCTCCCGAGCCAGTCTTCATCCTGTCCCGACAGCAGCGCGACCGTACCCCATGCTGTGTGCTCAGCCCAGGAGCGTGTGCGGCTCTGAGTCTGCAGGTACAGATATCGGTCAACCGAATGCCGGTCGACCAGTCCCCGGGCGATCTGGGCGAGAACGTCAGGCGGAACCCCTGTAGACCCTCGAATCAGCGCCGCGAGTGCCCGTCCCCCTTGAACACCAACCCAGCCAGCCAACTGGCCACGCCCACGATCACCGCACCCCACGCGGCCGACCCCCACGACCCGACGTGGAACCCGAGCCCCACCTGGCCGGCGACCCAGCCGGTGAGCTTGAGCATGGCCGCGTTGATGACGATGGCGAACAGGCCCAGGGTGAGAATCAGGAAGGGCAGCGAGATCACGGTCAGCACCGGCTTGATCAGCGCGTTCACGATACCGAACACGACCGCCACCACGGCGACTGCTATCACCTGGTGCTGGGTGTCGCCGGTGAGCCAGATGCCCCCGACCAGCCAGACAGCGGCCAGCAGGGCGACGACGTTGATGAGGAAGCGCGCGAACATGGCTCCACGGTAGGCGCGTCACCGTGCCGACCGGCAGTCGGAGCGTCCCGGAACCTTCCCTGAGCCCTCGTCCCTGAACGCCCCGAGCCCAGTTCTGCCCAGATTCCCGAGCCACGGACCACGGCCCATCGGGCTACGGAAGAATCGAGCCATGACGATCAACGTTCTCTGCATCTTCCACGCCATCCCCGAGCACCGCGACGAACTCAAGCGCCGACTCGAGGTGATGGCCGCCGCCACCCAGCAGGAGGAGGGCTGCCTGCTGTACGCGCTGCAGGAGGGGGTCGATGACGAGAACTTGCTCGGCTTCGTCGAGAAGTGGGAGTCGGACGAGGCGCTGGCCCGTCACCTGCAGCAGCCCCACGTCGTTGACGGTGGCGACGAGCGCCGGGCGATGATGTCGCAGCCCGGCATCGTCGTGAAGACCCGTAACTCTGACCACGCTGCTTGGCCCGTCGGGCTCTGAGCCTAGGCTGGGGGACATGACTGAACAGGTGCGTGCCGAGTCCGATTCGATGGGGACGATCGAGGTCGCCGCCGACCGCTATTGGGGGGCCCAGACCCAACGAAGCATCGGCAACTTCCCGATCGGACGAGACACCTTCATCTGGGGGCGGACGATGATCCGCGCCCTGGGCGTGCTGAAGTTGGCGGCCGCTCAGGCCAACGCCGACCTCGTACAATTGCCGCTGAGCGGGGTCGAGATCGCCGCGCTGGAGCAGGCCGCCACCGAGGTGATGGACGGCGAGCTCGACGACCACTTCCCACTGGTGGTGTTCCAGACCGGCAGCGGCACCCAGTCGAACATGAACGCCAACGAGGTCATCTCGAACCGTGCGATCGAGATCCTCGGTGGAAACCTGGGCTCGAAGTCGCCCGTCCACCCCAACGACCACGTCAACCGTGGCCAGTCGAGCAATGACACCTTCCCCACCGCCATGCACATCGCGATCGTGCTCGAGTTGCACGACCGCCTCTACAACCAGGTGCAGGGTCTGCGCGAGGTGCTGGCGGCCAAGGCCGAGCAGTTCGCCGGAGTGGTCAAGGTGGGCCGCACCCACCTGCAGGACGCCACCCCCATCACCCTCGGTCAGGAGATCGGCGGCTGGGTGGCCCAACTCGACTTCGCGCTCGAGCAGGTGCGCCACGCCGAGCAGGGTCTGGGCGACCTCGCCATCGGTGGCACCGCCGTCGGCACCGGCCTGAACGCCCACCCCGATTTCGGGACGACCACCGCGCGTCGCATCTCGGAGTTGACCGGCCACGAGTTCCGGCAGGCGTCCAACCTGTTCGCGGCCCTGTCCGCCCACGACGCGCTGGTCAACATCTCGGGTGCCCTGCGGGTGCTGGCGATGGCGGCCATGAAGATCGCCAACGACGTGCGCTGGTTGGCCTCCGGTCCCCGCAACGGCATCGGCGAGATCACCATCCCCGAGAACGAGCCGGGCAGTTCGATCATGCCGGGCAAGGTGAACCCGACCCAGTGCGAGGCCCTGACCATGGTGGCCACCCGGGTGTTCGGCAACGACGCCACCGTCGGGTTCGCCGGCAGCCAGGGCAACTTCCAGCTGAACGTCTACAAGCCGGTGATGGCCCACGCCGTGCTCGAGTCGATCAGGCTGCTGGGTGATTCCTGTCAGGCCTTCACCGACAACTGCGCGGTCGGCATCGAGCCCAACCATGCGCGCATCGAGGCGAATCTGGCCAGCAATCTGATGCAGGTCACCGCCCTCAACCGCCACATCGGGTACGACAAGGCGGCAGCCATCGCGAAGAAGGCCCACAAGGAGGGCACCTCGCTGCGTGAGGCGGCCCTCGCCTCGGGGCATGTCACCGGCGAGGAGTTCGACGCCTGGGTCGTCCCGATCGACATGACCCACCCCAGCTGAGACTCCCCACAGTGCGCACGAGACCCGGCGCCGGCGACCAGCCGGGCCGGGTCTCGTCCGTTGTCAGGCGGTGACGGTGATCGGGGTGGTGCCCCAGACCAGCTTCCAGTCGACCCGGTGGAACTGGGCCGGGTCGATCACCTGGTGGGCGGTGACCCAGTCGATGATCAGCTGCCGGATCTCGTTCTGGCGGTTGTAGACGACCTCGGCGGTGGTGACACCGGGGAAGTTGCCGCCACCGGACTGGCGGTAGTTGTTGATGGCGATGACGAAACGCTTCTCGTCGGCCACCGGGGTGCCGTCGTAGGCGAGGTTGCGGATCCGGTCTCCGGCGTGCGCCGACAGGTCGATGTCATAGGTGAGGGCCGCGTCGAGCCCACCCATGACGTCGTAGTTGTAGTCGGGAGTCCCGTTGGGGGCCGACGAGGTGACCGCATTGGTGACCTGCGACGCGGGCAGCGGCCCGGCCGAGGACACCTGCTTGAAGTAGCTGGCCGACTTCTCGAGGTACGCCTTGACCTGCGCCCCCGTCATGGCGATCCCGAACAGGGTGTTGTCGTAGATGTACAGCCCGGCGACGTCGCGGACGGTGACCTCCCCCGCGGGGATCACCGCGGTCCGCGAGAACGGGGCCGCGATCGACAGCACCGGGGTCGTCTCGTCGGCGGTGCCCACCAGTCCCGCCTTGACGGCCTGGGCCTGCACGTAGTTGATGAAGTCGACGGCCGCCGAGTCCTCCCAGCAGGCGGTGGCGCCCGTCATGTCGGCGAGGCTTCGTCCGATCACCGAGTTGACGTAGGCGAGCACCGTGCGGTGGGCGGGCTCGATGACGGCAGCCACCTCGGGGTCCTCATCGACGGTGTTCGCGTTCAGCAGGGTCGCCGACGACGAGGTCACCTGCCACTTGCCCTTGACCATGGTCAGGTTGAGGTCCATCACGCTGACCCGCATGCCCCAGTAGAGGGGTTCGGAGAGCAGCACCTGGCGTCCGGTGGCCTGGTTGGTGACGAATCGCTGCGGCACCTCGAGGTGGGCGTGGCCCACCAGGATGGCGTCGATGCCGGGCACCTGCTCGGCGAGCACGGTCGAGGCGTTCTCGGGCCAGGGGAGCGCGTCACCCCAGGACGACGAGGTGGTGGCGCCCGAATGGCACGACACGATGACGACGTCGGCGCCGGCGCGCTTCACCTGCGGGATGAGCACCTTGGCCTGCTCGACGATGCCGTTGAACCACAGCCTGCCCTCGACATTGCTCTTGTCCCAGATCGAGACGCCGGGGGTGACCAGACCGACGAGGCCGACCGTGATCGGCTGCTGCCCCTTCAGCTTGATCGTCTTGAGCGTGTGGGTCGGGTAGGCCGGACGATCGGTGTTCCGCCCGTCGACCACCTGCAGGGCGTTGCCGCACAGGAGCGGGTGGTCGAGCTGGTCGGCGAAGGCCGCGAGCGTGTCGAGCCCGTAGTTGAACTCGTGGTTTCCCATGGCCGCGGCGTCGTAGCCGATGGCGTTCATGGCCAGGGCCATGGGGTGCTTGGACCCCTGGGTGATGGGGTCGATCTTGGCGTAGTAGTACGCCAGTGGGGTGCCCTGGATGGTGTCGCCGGCGTCGAGGGTGATGCAGGTGTCGGCTCCACGTTCAGCGCGCAGGTGCTTGATCAGGGTGGCGCACTTCGCGACTCCGATCTGGTTGCCCTTGCCGTCGGAGTAGGCGGCGTTCGAGAAGTAGTTCCAGTTGTGCACGTTGCCGTGCAGATCGGTGGTGCCGAGCACCGTGAGCCGCACGGTCTTGCCGGCCGCTGCTTCGGCTGTGGGATCGGTCGGACGCGCCTGGGCCTCGGGTGACAGGGGGCCGGCGAACAGTCCGGCACCGCCGACGACGGCTCCGGTCAGCAACTGGCGACGCTTCAGGGTGGGGTTCATGGGTTCTCCAGGATTCCTCGGGTACGGGTCAACCGCGCTGACGCTAACGCCACCGGGGTGGTGCGCGGGGCCATCGGGGGAACAGTTCATCCACATGTCACGGGGTCGTCGTCCGGGGGAGCGGTGCGGCCAGGTCGGTTCGGGGGCATGGGAGGTCTCGTGCGGCTCAGGCTGCGGACGATGGGGTGTTCGAGATGCGGAGCCGCCGGGGCGTGCAGGACCCGACCCCGTAGCGTGAGCCCATGACGAACCTGACCGGACGGCACTTCCTCAAGGAGCTGGATTTCACCCCCACCGAGTGGCGCTCGCTGGTGGAGCTCAGCCGGGAACTGAAGCTGGCCAAGCGCGAGCGCCGCGAGCAGCGGCGTCTCGAGGGTCTGAACTTCGCCATGATCTTCGAGAAGACCTCCACCCGTACCCGCTGCGCGTTCGAGGTGGCTGCCCATGACCAGGGCGCCCACGTCACCTACCTCGACCCCGCCGGATCCCAGATCGGGCACAAGGAGTCGGTCGCCGACACCGCCCGCGTCCTCGGGCGGATGTTCGACGGCATCGAGTACCGCGGCAATGGCCAGCACACGGTCGAGGAGCTGGCCCGTCACGCCGGCGTCCCCGTCTGGAACGGGCTCACGGACGAGTGGCACCCCACCCAGATGCTGGCCGACCAGTTGACCATGCTCGAACACTCCGACAAGCCACTCGAGCAGATCAGCTATGCCTACGTCGGCGACGCCCGCAACAACGTCGGCAACTCACTGCTCGTCTCCGGGGCCATGATGGGCATGGACGTGCGGATGGTCGCCCCGGCCGCACTCCAGAACTCGTCCGAGGTGATCGCTCGGGCCCAGCGACTGGCTGCCGACAACGGTGGACGAGTGACCGTCACCGATTCGGTCGAGGAGGGCGTGAAGGGCGTCGACTTCGTCTACACCGACGTGTGGGTGTCGATGGGCGAGCCGAAGGAGAAGTGGGCCGAGCGCATCGAGTTGCTGCTGCCCTACCAGGTGAACGCCTCGCTGATGGCTGCCACCGGCAATCCCTCGGCCAAGTTCATGCACTGCCTGCCCGCCTACCACGACCGCCTGACCACGATCGGCGAGCAGATCCACGCCCAGTACGGGCTGGACGGGGTCGAGGTCTCGAACGAGGTCTTCGAGTCCGAGGCCACGGTCGCCTTCGACCAGGCCGAGAACCGGATGCACACGGCCAAGGCCGTCATGGTGGCCACCCTGACCTGAGGGCGCACCCGCCTCACCCCAGCCGCCGCGAGCCCCAGGCACCACGCCGCGCAAGCCCCCGAATTACGCGGTGAGCGATCGTCCGACCACAAAGATGGTTAGTCGGGCTAATCAATGGACAAGCCCCCACGGGCGTGCCTAGGCTGGATGAAGCGCCTGCGTCCTGCCTTGGGTTTACCACGTTGCAAGGATGTCGCCCGCGTCTCCTTCCTGCCCCACGCACACACGAACGTTGCCACCGCTGTGAGTTCATACGCACCGTCCACACCCCGCTCCGACACCCCCACCAGCGCGCCCGGCGCATCAGTCGACCACCAGGCCGACGAGGCCCTGGCCAGCGTTGCCCCGCACATTCGCCGTCACTACGCGGACGCCCTCACGCGTCCCGCCTTCCTCGCACCGCCGACCGCCAAGCCGTGGCCCAAGCAGGTCTCGGGCCTCGCCGCCCTGTGGCGCATGCGCAGCTACATCGGCCCCTACTCCTTCCGCTTCTGGGCGATGATCGCCCTCGCCGTCGCGACCGTGCTGCTGTCGGTCGTCACCCCGCTGATCACTCGCCGCATGATCGACGGTCCGATCGCCACCGGTGACCGCACCGGTCTGTGGGTGCTCGGGTCGATCGCGCTGTTCGTCGGTGTGATCGAGGCGCTCATGCAGTTGGGACGACGCTGGGTCACCGGCGCCACCACCCTGTCGATGGAGACCGGCGTACGCCTCGACTTCTACGCCAAGCTGCAGCGTCTTCCTATGAGCTTCCACTCGCGCTGGCAGTCGGGGCAGTTGCTCAGCCGCATGATGAGCGACCTGTCGACGGTTCGCCGGTTCATGAGCTTCGGGTTCACGTTCCTGATCGTCAACATCGTGCAGATCGCCGTGGTCACCGCACTGCTGCTGCGCATGTACTGGCCGATGGGCACCGTGGTGCTGATCTCGGTGATCCCGATCGTCTGGCTGTGCCTGGTCAACGAGCGGGTCTACACGAAGCTGTCCCGCCGCATCCAGGACCAGACCGGTGACGTCGCCAGTTCGGTCGAGGAATCGATCCAGGGACTGCGCGTCATCAAGGCCTTCGGCCGTACAGCGCACGTCTACCGCCGCTTCGACGAGCGCGCCCGCGCCCTGCTCGAGACCAACCTGCGGCGGGTCGAGAACACCTCGCGCTTCTGGACCTTCCTCGAGGTGGTCCCCACCATCACCCTGATCATCGTGCTCGGCATCGGCGCGATGGCCGCCGCCGGTGGCCACCTCACCCTGGGCACCCTGGTCGCGTTCATCACGCTGATGCTGTCGCTGATCTGGCCGATCGCAGCCCTCGGCTTCCTGCTGTCGATGACCCAGGACGCCATGACCGCTGCCGACCGCATCTGTGAGGTCTTCGACGCCCCCGAGACCATCTCGGACGGCCCGGACGAGGTGACCGAGCCCCGCGGTGCACTCGTCTTCGAACATGTCGACTACCGCTTCCCCGACTCCGACGAGGACGTGTTGCACGATCTCAACCTGACCATCCACCCCGGCGAGACCATCGCCGTGGTCGGCGGCACCGGATCGGGCAAGTCGACCCTGACGGCGCTCGTCCCACGACTGGCCGACGTCACCGGCGGTCGGATCACCCTCGACGGCCACGACCTTCGTGACCTCAAGGTGGCGAACCTGCGCCGCCTGGTCGCGACCGCCTTCGAGGACCCCACCCTGTTCTCGATGTCGGTGAGGGAGAACCTCACCCTCGGACGCCCCGAGGCCACCGACGACGAGATCGCCGAGGCCATCGAGGTGGCCCAGGCCGGCTTCGTCCACGACCTGCCCTGGGGGCTCGACACCCGCATCGGCGAGCAGGGCATGAGCCTGTCCGGCGGCCAACGACAGCGGCTGGCCCTGGCCCGGGCGGTGCTCGTGCGACCCACGGTGCTGGTGCTCGACGACACCCTCTCG
Organism: Aestuariimicrobium kwangyangense DSM 21549; assembly: GCF_000421525.1. Taxonomy (GTDB): domain Bacteria; phylum Actinomycetota; class Actinomycetes; order Propionibacteriales; family Propionibacteriaceae; genus Aestuariimicrobium; species Aestuariimicrobium kwangyangense. The sequence goes on from NZ_ATXE01000001.1 coordinate 522,052, forward strand.
GCTCTCGACATCCACACCGAGGCGCTGGTCGAGGAGGCGCTGAAGCGGGTGCTGGTCGGTGTCACCGGAATCGTGGTGGCCCATCGGGCCTCGACGGTGCTGCTGGCCGATCGGGTGGCGCTCCTGCAGGACGGGACCATCACCCACGTCGGCACCCACTCCGAACTGCTGGCCACCACCCCTGAGTACCGGGAACTGCTGTCGGCGGAGTTCGACACCGAGACCCGCCTCGACGAATACGAACGTGCCCACCCCCAGCCCGAGGTCGTCCGATGACTGACACCCAACAACAACGCAAGCAGCGAGACCGTCGTGGCCGGACCGACGGGCGCGACCGCACCGACGGGCGCGACCGGGCCCTCGACCTCAACCAGGAACTCGACCACGACACCGACTTCGACTGGCGCGGGGTGATGGACGAGGCGTCCGACGACCCCCGCGACACCCCTGGGCGTCGGTCCCTCAAGATCCAGGAGTCGGCCAGGGCCCTGCTGTGGGACCTGATGCGTCCCTATGTGAAGTTCCTGCCGCTGCTGGTGGTGGCGGTGCTGGTCGAGAACGTGGCCCGTCTGTCGTCGCCGTGGCTGGTCAGCCGCGGTATCGACCGCGGAGTGCCGCCGCTGATGCACGAGGGATCGGCCACCGTGCTGATCGAGGTGCTGGTCGCCATGGGCGTGGCCGTACTGTTGCAGGCCGCCAGCCGCATCATCTTCCTGCGGCTGTCGGGCCGCTTCGGCCAGAACATGCTGCTCGAGCTGCGCCGCCGCGTCTTCCGGCACTTCCAGAAGCTCGACGTCGGCTTCCACGACAAGTACACCTCGGGTCGAGCGGTGAGCCGCATGACCTCAGACATGGATGCCATCGCCGAACTGCTGGCCGGCGGCTTCGACGGTCTGGTCACGGCGGTGCTGACCATGATCGGCGTCTCGATCATGCTGCTGGTGCTCGACTGGAAGCTGGGCCTGATCTGCCTGACCAGCCTGGTGTTCGTCTCGGTGCTGGTGCGCTGGTTCTCGGTCGCCAGCCGGCGCACCTACCGGTTCGTCCGCGAGGCGTCGGCGATGACCATCGTGCAGTTCGTCGAGTCGATGACCGGCATCAAGGCCGTGCAGGCCTACCGCCGCGAGCCCCGCAACCAGCAACTGTTCACCCAGCTCAGCGACCGCTACCGCAAGGTCAACACCGACGCCTTCCGCAATGTCGCCATCTTCATGCCGGGCATCCGGCTGATCGGCAACGTGGCCGTCGGGGTGGTGCTGCTGGTGGGTGGCTACTTCGTCATGCACGGCGAGATGACCGTCGGTGTGCTGGCGGCCTTCCTGCTGTACCTGCGCCAGTTCTTCGAACCCATGCAGGAGATCAGCCAGTTCTACAACACCTTCCAGTCGGCGAACTCGGCGCTGGAGAAGTTGTCGGGGGTGCTCGACGAGCAGCCCCGGGTGCGCGAACCCCAGCGTCCCACCGCCCTGGCGGCGGCACGGGGTGAGCTCGACCTCGACCACGTGGCCTTCCACTACGTCGAGGGAGTGCCGGTCATCCCCGACCTCGACCTGCACGTTCCCGCAGGCCAGACGATCGCCCTGGTCGGCACCACCGGCGCCGGCAAGACGACCATCGCGAAGCTGGTCAGCCGGTTCTACGACCCGACCGGCGGTCGGGTGCGCCTCGACGGTGTCGACCTGCGTGAGCTGGGAGACCGTGACCTGCGCAGGGCGGTGACGATGGTCACCCAGGAGAACTTCATGTTCGACGGCACCATCGCCGACAACATCGGGTTCGGACGGCCCGAGGCCACCCGCGAGCAGGTGGTCGAGGCCGCCAAGGCGGTGGGTGCGCACGGATTCATCACGGCCATGCCGAAGGGCTATGACACCGATGTCGAGAAGCGAGGCGGACGACTGTCGGCCGGCCAGCGCCAACTGGTGGCGTTCGCACGGGCCTTCCTGGCCGATCCCGCGGTGCTGATCCTCGACGAGGCGACCAGTTCGCTCGACATCCCCTCGGAGCGGCTGGTGCAGCAGGCACTGCAGACGATCCTCGCCGACCGCACCGCGATCATCATCGCCCACCGCCTGTCGACGGTGGAGATCGCCGACCGGGTGCTCGTCCTCGAACACGGACGGGTGCTGGAGGACGGCTCACCCGAGCAACTGACCGACACCTCGGGCGGTCGCTACGCGGCCCTGCATCATGCCTGGGTGGAGTCGCTGGCCTGAGTTCGGTCGAGCTGGTCGACGATCCCGTCGACCAGCTCGACCACCTCTCGGGATCCGCTCACCGGGCCGGCAGCCAGCCTGCCGTCGGTGCCGAGCAGCACCGCCCCGGGCAGTCCACGCACCAGGTTCAACTGCGACCACAACTGGCGCTGGTGGTCGAGCAACAGGTCATCGGGCGGCAGGTCGAAGGCACGCCTCAGCAGCACCGGTTCGGTCGGCGTGAACACCATGATCCGCAGCGGAGCGAGCCGCTGCCGCCACTCGGGCAACAGCACAGCCACCTCGGCCACCGACGCGCAGGTGCAGTCCATGCCCAGCAGGAGCACCGCAGATTCGCGGGTCAGGTCGGCCAGGGAACGCGGACGACCGTCGTGGGTCAGCAGGGTCGCCGGCGGGAACGTGGTGCCCAGGTGGGGGAGCGGTTCCTCGTCCACCCCACCGGTCGGGGGGAGGTCCCACGGGTCAGCCCCTGCCCGCCCTCGCACGCGCCCGCGCTCCCGAGCCCGGTCCTCGTCCCGCTCCTCACCTCCAGGAGCAGGCAGGGCGACCAGCACGAGCACTGCCGCGCCGAGGAGGGCAGCGAGCAGCCACCACCCCTCGTCCCGATTCAACGAACCCAGTGCACCCGGCACCCAGAAGCCGCGCGCCGTGGCGACCACCAGCCAGCCGGCCAGCACCACCAGCAACAGGTTCCGCACGAGGGTCTTGGCCGAGACCCGCTGGTCACCGATGCGTCCGAAGCACCCGCAGGTCGGCCGCACGGGGAAGGTCAGGGCGCGGCCGATCACGGCCAGATAGCAGACGAACAGCACCGCCGCGGCAACGGCGGGCACCACGGCCAGCGGGCGGGGAGTGACCAGCACCAGCGCCGCCAGCACCAGTTCGCCGATCGGCAGAGCCGTCGTGAACCAGCCGGCCGCCAGGAATCGGGGCAGGCGAAGCATCCGGATCGACGACAGCGTCGCCCCTCGGTCACGCAGCTTGGCGACGCCGCTGAGCGCCAGCACCCCGCTGAGCACCATGGCCACGAGCATGGACGCGTTCATGGCCGCAATCTATCGTCGGCGGGCTCCGGGGCGACACGGCACGACCCCCGGACGAGGGTCTCGTCCGGGGGTCGTGGACCCGGTGGTGCTGATGCTCGGATCAGGCCAGTTCGTCGGTGGCGTTGAAGCCAGTCGCGACCTTGACGGCCGGACCCCAGGAGGTGTGGCCGGTGTTGGTGTAGCTGTACAGCTCACCGGAGCCGTTGACGCCGAGCAGGTCGAGGCGACCGTCGCCGTTCACGTCGCCAGCCGACAGGGCATGGGTGAACCCGTTCCAGTGCTGCCCGACCTGACGGTTCAGGCTCAGCTGCCCGGTCTTGCCGGAGGTGTACAGGAACAGCGCGTAGTCGCCCTTGCGCACGGCCAGCACGTCAGGCAGTCCGTCGCCGCTGAAGTCGCCGACGGTGAAGACGTGCTCCATGCCGTTCCAGTTCTGACCCATCTTGGTGGTGCCGGTCAGCGCCTTCGCGGTGAGCAGGAAGCGGTAGAGCGTGCCGTCGACATGACGACCCACCAGGTACTGGCTGGACGAACCGCCCAGGCCCTGGATCGCGAACATCTGCGAGATGGCACCGAAGCCGCGTCCGACCTGCACCTGCTGGTCGAGCCCACCCTTGGCGTTGCCGGTGTGCAGCCACATGGTGTTGTCGGCGTGACGCACGATGGCGTCGGGACGACGGTCACCGTTCACGTCTGCGATCTTCACCACGGCCGTGGCACCGGCGATCGACCCGACACTGTCACCGACACGGCTGAACGAGAAGCTCGACCCCTCCCACAGGGCGAGGCTGCCGTCGGCCTGCAGCTGCCACAGATCGGCCTGACCGTCACCGGTCACGTCGCCGTAGACACCGGAGGCGGGGAACCCGGCCGGGCTCGGCACGGTCAGGGCGACGCTGAGACGAGCCTTCGTCCCCGTGGCGGACGAGACGAGCCGCAACTCGCCGGTTCCCGAGGTGTACCCGGCGTTCTTGGGCACCGTGATCGACACGGTGGCCTTGCCGTCGGTCACGGTGGCGGTGCCGACCTTCACCTGCCGGTCGTCCTTGGCGAACCAGACGTCCAGGGTGGTGTTGGCGACGGCGCCCGGGGTCATGAAGTCGAGCGTGTCGGGGTCGACACCATCGGTCTTCGGCACACCCACGGTCAGGGTCGCGGCGGTACCAGCGGTCAGGCTGGTGGGGGCGTCGGTCACCGAGACGGCCTGCTTGGCGAAGCTGGGCGAGATGGTGCCCTTCGACTTGAGCCAGTTCACCCAGGCCTCGAGGTCGATCCGGCCCGAGTCGGTGCGGGTGTCGGGGTGGGCGGCCATGGTGCGGAAGTTGTCGCCGCCCGCGACCAGGAACGATCCGGAGCCGACCGTGTAGGTGGCTGCCGGGTTGATCGGGGATCCGTTCACGAAGATGCCGGTGATGCGGTCACCCTCGGGGCGGGTCTCGTCGTAGGTGTAGGTGACGTTCTTCGACAGGCCGAGCTGCAGGTACGGACGACTGGGCACGTTGCCATTGGCGTCTCGTTGCCACTGCTCCTCGAGCACCTTCTTGACCTCGGCACCGGAGAGTTTGGTGGTCATCAGGGTGTTGGCGAAGGGGAGGACGAGGGCGGCCTCCTCGTAGGTGATCGGGCCGGCATTGAGGTCGGCGCGGGTTCCCCCGGGGTTCTGGATGCCGATGAAGGTCGGATCGCCCTTGCCCAGGGTTTCCGCGAACATCTGGGCGACCAGGTTGTTCAGGGCGCCCTCGTTGTTGCGGGCGCCCGCGCTGCCGTCGGAACCGTAGCCACGGGTGACCGCTGCCGAGGCGTTGCCGATCTGCACCGAGCCGATCTGGGAGGCCTTGGTGGCCGCGTCGTCGTTGATCTGCTTGATCGTGGCGATCGCCGGAAGGCTGGTGTCGGCGGTCACCTTGGTGACGTCGATCATCGTCGGGAGGCTGCTGCACAGGGTGTTGGTGGTGGTGTCGACCTTGAGGTCGAGCTGCAGCAACTTCTCGCCGTACGAACCGGCCTGTGCAAGCGGACGACCGTCGGCGGTCGTCCACAGGTAGGTCTGGTGGGTGTGCGCGTTCAGCACGATGTCGGCCTTGGGTGTCACCCCCTGGTAGATCGGCCCGAAGTTGTTGGGGGAGGCGGCGGCATTCGCGGCCGCCGTGCTGGTCCCGTCGGCGGCCCCCTCGTGGAGGGCCATGATGACGATGTCGGCCTCGCCGTTGTTCGGGTCGCCGTCCTTGAGCTGGTCGGCAACCTTGTTGGCGGCGGCCACCGGCTCCTCGATGGTCAGCCCGGTCAGTCCGTCGGGTGAGACCAGCGATGGCAGGTCGCCGGTGACCGCGCCCACGATGCCGATGGTGAGACCACCCTTGGTGACCGTCGTGTATGCCTTCAGCGGTGCGGGCACGGCGCCGGTGCCGTCGACCACATTCGCGGCCAGGTAGGGGAAGACGGACGCGACGTCGGGGACGACGCGGTCCCGGAGGTCGGACCAACCCTTGTCGAACTCGTGGTTGCCTGCGGCGGCGGCCTCGACCTTGGCCGCCTTCAGGACGTCGAGGGTGGGCTGGTCGTCCTGCGAGGCCGAGACGAAGGTGGAGCCACCGATGTTGTCGCCGGCGCTGAGCAGCAGCACGTGGTCGCTGCCCTGGGCGACGCGCGCCTTCTCGACGGGCGTGAACAGCGCTGCGGCCGCGTTGACGCGTCCGTGGAAGTCGTTGAAGTCGAACACCGAGATGGTGTCGTTGGGCGTGCAGGTGGCGGCCGGGGCGAGGGGCCCCTGCGGCTGCTGCGGCGCTGCGGTGGCCGTCAGGCTGGCCGTCGAGAGCAGAATGGCCGAGGCCAGACCTCCCACGGCGAGCCGACGTGCGCGGGCACTGTCAACCATGTTGTCTCCAGGAAGTGAGCTGAACGGGCGACCGTGCGCCCCGAGCGGCCAGACATCGGCCGCTCCCACCCAATCAGGCCACGGTGTCGCACGGGCAGCCCTCGTGACGAGGTTTCACGAACTGTTCACGTGCTGTCATCCGGGTGTCCGGCCCTTGCCCGTCCCTCCACCGAGAGCACCAGCCCAAGCGCCAGCCCCAGCGCAAACCCTCACCCTCTGGTCAAACTGCTGCGTCAGAACGCGCGCGAGTTCGTCCCAACGGTGAGAGTTCGCGGGCTTCACCGGGCCCGAGGGCCGGACGGCGGGTGCGCGGGCGAAAGGACGACCGCACTCAGCCTCGGGGCAGCGCGCCGATCGCCTCGAGCCAGGCACGGGTGTCATCGTCCGAGGTCCAGTGGTGGGCGTGCCAACCCGAGGCGATGGCACCGTGCACGTTGAGCAGCTTGTCGTCGATGAACCACAGGTCACCCGGGTCGAGGTCGAGGGTGCGGGCCACGTGGGCGAAGATCTCGAGCTCGGGCTTGGCGACCCCGAGCACTCCGGAGACGAACAGCGGGCCCACCAGGTCGCGCCACTCGGCGCGGTCGATCGCCTCGTACATGTCGACGGGGGCGTTCGACAGGATCGCCGTGGGCACGCCGGCGGCGTGCAGGTCGGCCAGGATCTGGCGGGCACTGGGGCGGATCCGGGCCCACGCGTCGGAGTCAGCGGTGCCGAGCCGGTCCGCCAGCTCGGGCGAGACCTCCACCCCGAGGGCGGCGCCCACCCTGGTCCAGTACTCCAGGTTTCCGGAGCCCTCGTCGTAGGCCTGCCGGTGGGCCCAGTACGGGCCGATCAGCGCCTCCACGTCGACGCCGAGCAGCTGGGCGGTGTCGAGTTCCTTGTGGTCGGGTTCGGCCAACACCCCGCCGAGGTCAAAGACGATCATGCCGTCATCCTTGCAAACTCGAGGACCTCGTCGGCGACCGCTCGACCGGCCTTCACCGTCGAGCCGATCCCGAGACCGTCGACCGCCGATCCGGCCAGGTGCACGCCCGGGGCGGCGTCGGCCAGCGAGGCACGCGCCCGGGCGATGCGTCCCAGGTGTCCGGGGCCGAGCTGAGGCATGCCCTGCGGGTAGCGCGCCACCGCCGAGAACGAGGGATGTGCCGTCAGACCTGTGAGGGCGGCCAGTTCGCTGGTGCACCGGGCGACCAGTTCCTCGTCCGAGAGTGAGGTGGCGAGCTGGTGGGTCGATCGTCCGACCGAGACCCTCACCAGGTGGTGCTCGGCCTCGTCGAGGGTCGGCCACTTGCGGCCGAGGTTGGTCATGGCCTTCGCCGTGATCGTCTGGGCGGGGCTCAGCATGAGGCCGTTGTACCGCGTCAACACGTCATTGGTCGCCGCGTCGGCGCGGTCATAGCCCAGCACGACGGTGGCAACGGAGGCCCGTCGCACCCAGGCCATCGCCAGCCCGACCTCGCGGCACAGGGTCCTGGTCAGGTCATGGGTGACGCCAGCAGGGGTGGCCAGCACGACTTGGTCGGCGGGGAACACCTCGTCCCCCGAGCGGACGAGCCAACCGTCCCCGTCCCGCTCGAGGGCGGTGGCGGGGGTGTTGGTCCGTACCGTGAACCCAGCCCCCGACACGAGCGCGTCCACCAGCGTGGTCAGCCCGCCCGGCAGGGACGCGAACAGGGGCAGCGCCGAAGCTGCGGGCCGATCGCCGGCCGCACCCGCATGCGGTCCCCGCAGCCGGGAACGCTTCCGCCAGGACGTCCGCAGCGCCTGCAGCAGCAGCGATCGTCCCTGGGTCACCACCGGCACCAACTGGGGCGCCGTCTCAGCGACACCCAGCCCGTGCACGTTGCCCGAGTGCAGATTGCCGAGCAGCGGTTCGACGAAGCGCTCGACGACCTCGACCCCGAAGCGGTGGCCGATGAAGGCGCCGACCGAGATGTTGCCGGTGATGCGACGCCGCGCCTTGATCGGTTCCAGACCGGCTCGAAGCAGACCGCGGGTCGACATCACGCCTGACTTCACCACGGGCCAGACCTGGGTGGGTCCTGCTGGTCCGACACCGGCGGGCAGCGGGACGAGTCGTCCGCGGCTCAACAGGGCCGAGGTGCCCGGACGAGCACCGACGACCTCGTCGGCCAGGCCGAGTTCACGCACGAGTGCAGCCACGTGTGGTGCTCCCAGGTGCATCGATTCGGCGCCGACGTCGACCCTGACGGTGCCGCCACCACGGCGGGGTGCCTCGATCGCCTCGAGCTGCCCGCCCACCCGGTCGGCGGCCTCGAGCACGGTCACCTGACAGGTGGCGGCGAGTTGGCGGGCGGCCACCAGCCCGGTCAGACCTCCGCCGACGATCACCACCCGAGGGCGCGAGTTCAGGGTGGACAGGTCGCCGGCTTCGGGGGAGGGGTGCACCCTCGGAACTCTAGTCGGCCGTGTCGGTGCGGTGGCAGGCCGGGGTGGCCCCAGCCGGCGCCCGGATCAGTCGCCGGCCGGGCCGGCGGGCCGGTAGTGGCGCTGGGTGCGGTTCGGCACCATGCCGTGCTCCATCCCCCACGCCACCGCCTGTGAGCGGCGGACGACGCCGATCTTGCGGTAGGCGGAGCGGATGTAGGACTTCACCGAGTTGGGGCTGAGGAACACCGATCGCGCGATGTCGGCGTTCGTGTGCCCCTGGGTGATCAGCGCGATCATCTCGGCCTCGCGCTGGGTCAGGCCCGCATCGGCGCCCGGCCACCGAGCCGGATCGGCCGGCAACTCGTCATCGGGGCCCTGGGCGAAGACCTCCGGGTCACTGACGACGGTCTCGCCGGCGTGCACGGCCTCGATCGCCTCGACCAGCGCCTCGCCACTGATGGTCTTCGAGATCACTCCGCGCACACCCGAGTCGAGTGCCTTGCTGACCAGGCCGGGGTCGGCCTTCCAGGTGTAGAGGACGGCACGGACCCCGCGGTTGTCGTGGGCCACCTCGGCCGCCGTCCGCAGTCCGGACAGGTCTCGTCCGAAGCTGTCGTAGAGGGCCACGTCGACATCGGGGGACACCTCCGTGTCCTGGATCACCATTTCGACGACGTTCACCCTCGACTGGAAGGGGGCGAGCATGGCGCGGAGCCCTTCGACGACCAGCGGGTAGTCGTTGACCAGGGCGACTCTGATGGGGGAGACAGCTTCGGACACGCGCATATCATCCCACGTCGGAGCCGAATCGCACGCTCAGGGACGCACTGTCAGGCATTGTTGGATCACCACAATCAGGATCGGCTGGATTGGTGACTTCCCGACACTCCCCGGGCAATTACCTACGCTAGCGTAGGTAACCAGCTGATCACGGCGTGACTGACTTGTCGGAAGGATGGGACATGTCCCAACTGGGTGCGGATCACCACTCCCGAGGACTCGAACGAGACCCCAGTGACATGGTGCAGCTGCTCACTCCCGAGGGTGAACGGGTGGAACACCCCGACTTCTCGTGGCACGGCACCGAGGACGACCTGCGGCGCATGTATCGGGACATGGTCATCGCTCGCCGCTACGACCTTGAGGGCACGGCGCTGCAGCGTCACGGCGAGCTGGGCCTGTGGCCGCCGCTGCAGGGGCAGGAGGCCGCGCAGGTGGGTGCCTCGCACGCGTTGAACGACCGTGACTACATCTTCCCCACCTACCGTGAGCACGCCGTCGCCCTGCACCGCGGGGTCGACCCGGCTGACATGTTGGCGTTGTGGCGCGGCACCACGATGGGTGTCTGGGACACCAAGGGCACCGGCTTCTTCCAGTACGGCATCGTGATCGGGTCGCAGACCCTGCACGCCACCGGCTACGCGATGGGCATGCAACTCGACGGCATGGTCGGAAACCCCGACCCCGACCACAACGGGGCCGTGCTCGCGTTCCACGGCGACGGTGCCTCGAGCCAGGGTGACGTCAACGAGGCCTACGTGTTCGCCGCGAGCTACAACTCACCCGTGGTCTTCTTCTGCCAGAACAACCAGTGGGCGATCTCGGAGCCGATCTCCCGCCAGACCCGCATCCCCCTCTACCAGCGTGCTCAGGGTTTCGGCTTCCCCGGCATCCGGGTCGACGGCAACGACGTGCTCGCCGTGAACGCCGTGACCGCCTGGGCCATGGAGCGGGCCAGGCAGGGGCAGGGGCCGGCCTTCATCGAGGCCTTCACCTATCGCATGGGCGCCCACACCACCTCGGACGACCCGTCGAAGTACCGCCTCGCCGAGGAGACCGAGCACTGGCGGCTCAAGGACCCGATCGAGCGCCTCAGGGTCCACTTGACCCGCAACGGGCTGATCGACGACGACTGGCTGCACGCGCTGGAGCAGGAGGCGGACGAGTTCGGTGCCAGCGTGCGGGCCGCCTGTCACGGGCTCACCAATCCCGACCTGGAGCAGATCTTCGCCCAGACCTACGCCGACATCACCCCACCGCTGGTGGCCCAACGGGCCGAGCACGTGGCGTGGGTGTCGAGCTTCGAAGGAGGCAAGTGATGGCCGCCACCATGACGCTCGCGAAGGCGCTCAACGCAGGGCTGCGCCGCGCCCTGGACGCCGACCCGAAGGTGCTGCTCGCCGGGGAGGACATCGGCAAGCTCGGCGGGGTGTTCCGCATCACCGAGGGGCTGCAGAAGGACTTCGGCGAGGACCGGGTGATCGACTCGCCGCTGGCCGAGTCGGGCATCGTCGGTACTGCCGTGGGGTTGGCTCTGCGCGGTTACCGTCCGGTGGTCGAGATCCAGTTCGACGGGTTCGTCTTCCCGGCGTTCGACCAGATCGTCACCCAGGTCGCCAAGATGCACTTCCGCACCCACGGCCAGCACCCGATGCCGATGGTGATCCGGATCCCCTACGGCGGCGGCATCGGCGGTATCGAGCACCACTCCGAGTCGCCTGAGGCCTACTTCGCCCACACCCCGGGCCTGAAGGTGGTCACCCCCGCCAACGCCAACGACGGGTACTGGATGATCCAGCAGGCCGTGGCCAGCAATGACCCGGTCATCTTCCTCGAACCCAAGCGTCGCTACCACCAGAAGGGCGAGGTCGACGAGACCTCGACCCCGATGCCGTTGCACCAGGCGCGGGTCGTTCGTCCCGGACGTGCCGTGACGCTGTTCACCTACGGTCCGATGGTCAAGACCTGCCTCGACGCGGCTGCCATCGCGGCCGACGAGGGCCAGGAACTCGAGGTCGTCGACCTGCGGTCGGTGTCGCCCATCGACTGGGTGACCGTCTTCGACTCCGTGCGCCGCACCAAGCGGGCCATCGTCGTGCACGAGGCCCAGCGCAGCGGTGGGATCGGCGCCGAGGTGGTCGCCCGGCTGCACGAGGAACTCTTCTACGTGATGGAATCGCCGGTGTTGCGTGTGACCGGGTTCGACACCCCCTACCCGATGAGTCGGGTCGAGGAGGACTACCTGCCCAACCTCGACCGCTTGCTCGACGCGGTCGATGAGTCCCTCAGCCACTGAGACGCGCCACCCGACAAGTCAGCAGTACCAAGGAGTCAGCGATGAAGCAGTTCAAGCTCCCCGATCCCGGTGAGGGCCTGGTCGAGGCCGAGATCATCACCTGGCACGTCAAGGTGGGCGACCAGGTCAAGATCAACGACATCCTGCTCGAGATCGAGACCTCGAAGTCGCTGGTCGAACTCCCCAGCCCCTACGCCGGCACCGTCACGGCCCTGCTGGTCGAGGAGGGACAGACCGTCGAGGTCGGCACCCCCATCATCACCATCGACGACGGGGTGGACGACGCCCCGGCCCCGGCGCCCGCCGCACCGGGTCGTCCGACCACTCAGGACGCGGTGACCCAGGACTCGGGGGACCAGGATTCCGTCGCCGGTGACGTGCAGGACGATGCCGCTCCCGGTCCGATGCTGGTCGGGTACGGCCCCAAGGGTGACTCCGGGCAGCGTCGCCGTCGACGTGCGTCCTCGGCCGAGGAACCCTCCGCCGGGCAACAGTTGGCGGACTCCTACCGACAGGCGGTGCCCTCGCGTCGGGCCGACGATGTCACCCCGCCCCACACCATCACCGCCGAGGCCCACGGAGACCCCCTGCCCGAACCCGGTGAGGCACCCCACGGCACCGACATGGTGCTGGTGGGCGTCGACGGGCCGATCCTGGCCAAGCCCCCGGTGCGCAAGTACGCCAAGACCCTCGGGGTCGACCTGTCGACGGTGACCGGAACGGGACCCGGCGGGGTGATCACCCGCGGCGACGTCGAGGCGGCGGCTGCCCTGCAGCAGTTGTGGCAGCAGGAGGCGCAGCGTCCCCGCAATTCCTGGGTCGGCGAGCCCGGCGAACCCCACGTGCAGGACCCCCAGACCTCGTCCACCCATGGCGGCAGCGGCCCGCGGCTGCGTGGCGGCGAGAAGCGGGTGCCGTTCAAGGGCGTCCGCAAGGTGACGGCCGAGGCGGTGGCCGAGTCGATCGTCAACCACGTGCACGTGACCGAGTGGATCACCGTCGACGTGACGGCGACCATGCAGATGGTCGAGCGGCTGCGTTCGCGGCGTGACTTCGCCCACCTGCGCGTCTCGCCGCTGCTGGTCTATGCCAAGGCGGTGTGCCTGGCGATGGCCAACACACCGATCATCAACTCGTCGTACGACGCCGAGACGAACGAGATCGTCCTCCACGACGACGTCAACCTCGGCATCGCGGCCGCCACCCCCCGCGGACTGATGGTGCCCAACATCAAGGGCGCCTCGCGCATGAGCCTGCTCGAACTGTGTGAGTCGATCAACTCGCTCGTGCAGGTCGCCAAGGAAGGACGACTGCAACCGGCCGACTATTCAGGCGGCACCTTCACGATCACCAATGTGGGCGTCTTCGGCATCGACTCGGGCACTCCGATCATCAATCGGGACGAGTCGGCCATCCTGTGCATGGGATCGATCGAACGCCGCCCCTGGGTCGTCGGCAGCGGAGCCGACGAGCGGATCGAGCCGCGGTGGGTGACCACCGTCTCGATCACCTTCGACCACAAGCTGATCGACGGCGAGCAGGGGTCACGGTTCCTGGCCGAGGTGGCCGGCATCCTCAACGATCCGCAGTTGGCCCTGCTCTACTGAGGGCAGCCCGGGCTAGCGGGCCTGGCCACTCTCGTTGAGGGTCTCGTCCGCGGTTACGTCGTCCTCGCCGGCGGAGGCCTTGCGCAGCACCCGCACGTCCTCGGACGACCGCACCAGTGCCAGCATGGCCTCGAGCCCGACCCGGACCATCCCGACGAAGAACAGCGCCGGGATCCAGCCGAGCACCAGCATCAGGAACCCCAGCGTCATGGCACCGGAGGCGGCGCCACCGTAGGAGTTGGCGCCGGTGACGAAGAAGAACAGGAACGAACCGACCCAGGCCAGCCCGGCCAGGGCCAGCGAGAGCGCCTGGAGCACCGGGACGATGGTCGGGGCGCTCGTCCGCTCGATCCCCAGGTCGAACAGGCTGCGCAGGAAGCCACCCAGGTCGAGCTTCTTCTTCGCGATGGTGTGCTGCTGCACCGTCTGGCCGGGCTGGTTCTGGGACCACCCGCCGGTCTGCATCCAGGGGGCACCCGGGCCGGTCTGCGGGGACTGACCCGCGGACTGGGGGCCGGCCATCGGCTGACCCTGTCCGGGCTGGGGGTACGGCATCGGCTGCCCCTGGGGAGTGGGCTGGGAGTAGGGGCCCGGCTGCGCGTAGGGGGTCGCTTGACCCTGGGGCGAGGCCCATGGGTCGCTCGGGCCCTGCTGGGCGTTCGCGTCGGAGGGTCCCGCCTGCCAGCCCTGGCTCACGGGCGGCTGCCAGCCCGTGTCCTCCCACGGCTGGTGCGGGGGGTTGGCGGAGCTCCACTGCTTGCTCGGGTCATTCGACATGGCTTCATTCTTGCCCACTCGCGGTCACCACCCGGGGAACCCGCTCACCCACCAGACAGAGCACCTCGTAGCTGATGGTTCCCATCAGGTCTGCGACCTCGTCGGCGGTGCGTACGAGGTCACCGCTTCGTCCGATGATCACGACCGGCTCGCCCACCCCCACGTCGGGACGGTCGGGGCCGAAGTTGATCATGGTCTGGTCCATGCAGACCCGACCGACTACCGGCACCATGCGCCCTGCGACCAAGACGACGCCCCGGTTGCTGTTGAGCCTGGAGAACCCGTCCCCGTAGCCCACGGCGATCGTCCCGATCCAGCTGTCCTCCGGCGCCGTCCACGTGCGCCCGTAGCCGATGGTGGTGCCGGCCCTGACGTGCTTGAGGAAGGTCAGGCGGGTCGTCCATCCCAGGACCGGATGAAGGTCGGGCTCGGGCATCGCGATCGGGTCGGGGGAGTAGCCGTAGACCATGATTCCCGGCCGCACCATGGTCATCCAGTCGCGGTGCCGACGCAGGGTGGCCGCCGAGTTGGAGGCGTGCACGTGGCGCACCGGGCCGCGGGCCGAGGCGATCGCCTCGACCGCCGCACCGAAGGCGTCCAACTCGTCTTCGGTGAAGCCCCCGTCGTCGGGCTGGTCGGCGATGGGCAGGTGGGTGAAGACCCCCTCGAGCCGCAGGTGCGGGCTGGCGTCGATGGCCAGCGCCAGGCGGGTGGCGTCGGTCAGGGGGCTACCGATGCGGCCCATGCCGCTGTCGAGTTTCAGGTGGACGACCTGCTCCACCCCGGCGCGTTCGGCGGCAGCCTCCGCCTCCGTGATGGTCTGGTCGTCGACCACCGTGAGCCACATGCCGACCGCAACGGCCTCGTCCAGTTCCCCCGGAAGGCAGTGGCTGAACTTGAGGATCGGGAGGGTGATCCCGTGCGAGCGGAGTTCGTGGGCCTCGGCGACCAGCGCGACCCCGAGGGCGTCCACCAGACCACTGCTCTCAAGGGTGCGGGCGATCACCGGGGCACCGTGCCCGTAGGCATTGGCCTTCACCGCCACCAGTACGTCGGCCCCGGCCGCCCGCTCGCGGGCGATCGCGACATTGTGCCTCAGGGCGTCGAGGTCGAGGGTCGCGACGGTGATGGGCTCGGGCATGGCGTCATCATTCCACTCGGCCACCGGCGACGGCCGGGTGGCGGGTGGGGCAGACCGCTCAGCCGCGTCGGCGGTCGATGAACTGTTCCGAGGCGTAGCGGCCGATCTGGTAGGTCGACCAGCCGTCGGTTCCGGCACCCACGAACCCGCCGAGCAGCGGCACCCGCTTCGAGAACAGGACTCCCACCTTCTTGCCACCCAGGCCGGTGAGCAACACGCCCAGCACCGCCTCCGAGATCTGCTGCTCCAACGCCTTGTCAAAGACCGGAGCTGTGGCGATGGTCAGGGGGTTGCCCGGCAGGGTGCCGTTGCCCATCAGCTTGGTGACGGCCTCATGGCCCAGCAGGCACATCATGATCGCCGATCGCACGCGGGCGTCGTCCACGTCGTAGCCGCGCAGGTGGGCGATGCTCGCCACCATGCGGCTCTGCACCACCATCACCCCGGCGAGGTTGGCCGGGATCGACACCGCCAGCAGTGCGATGCCCCCCAGGTTGGTGACGAACCCCTGGGCTCCTGCGAGGCCGACGTGCTGCATCGCGATCGCGTCGATGGCCGCGTCGCGGTCCTGTCTCCTGGCCAGATGTCCGGCCGCGACCTCGCGGGCGCCGGGCAGCCCGGTGTAGCCGTCGATGGCCAGATCGAGCACCCGCCTCAGCGCGGCCCCGGCGACTCCGGGAGCCTTCCTGGGGCCCTGCACGATCGACTTGCCGATGTCACTGGGGTTGACCATGGTTCCTCCTTCTGGCCTCTCCACCCTACGGGGCGTCGGCGGCCCAGCCCACGGACGAGACCCTGAATCCTCCCCCGGTCAGCTGGACGAGCGCCCGCCCGTCCCCTGCTCGACTGTCAGGGCCTCGACTGTCAGGGCCTCGACTGTCAGGGCTGGGTGCCAGACTGGCCACGTGCTGCTGCAGGCCTTCGGGCCGGAGTCGGAGTGGCCCGACCAGGACCTGGTGGGTTTCTCCGACGAATTCGACCCCATGCTCACCCTCGCTGCCTACCAGTCGGGGGTCTTCCCCATGCCCTTGGGCGAGGTCGGGGGCGGAGTCGCCGGGCCGGACGCGATGGGGTGGTGGTCGCCCGTCCACCGCGGCATCCTTCCGCTCGACCGGCTGCGGGTGAGCCGGAGCCTGCGCAAGTCGGCCCGTCGCTACACCACCAGCGTCGACCGCGCCTTCGACGAGGTGATGGAGCGGTGCGCCGCGCCGACCCGCACCGGGGGATGGATCGATGCCCGGGTGCAGCAGGTGTTCAGCGATCTGCACCGCGCGGGTTGGGTGCACTCGATCGAGGTCTGGGACGACCGGGACCGGCTCGTCGGTGGTCTCTACGGGGTGTCGATGGGTGGCCTGTTCGCCGGCGAGAGCATGTTCCATGACGAGGAGTTCGGCCGTGACGCATCGAAGGTGGCGCTGGTGCGGTTGGTCGAGGAACTGCACCGCGGCATCACCACCGAGGGCCGTCTGCTCGACGTGCAGTGGGTGACGCCCCATCTGGCCTCACTGGGGGCGGTCGAGGTGCCTCGACGTCGCTACCTGGCGATGGTCGCGCACGCCGTCGAGCAACCGATGCCGGCCTGGCCTGCGCCCGAGGGGTCGACGCGGCCGGTGCTGCTGGTTCAGGATGGAAGCCATGCCTGAGATGCCCGAGGTCGAGGCCCTGCGAGGGTTCCTCGAGGAACGTGTGGTCGGACGAGCCATCGCCCGCGTCTGGCTGGTCGCCTTCTCGGCCCTGAAGACCCACACCCCGCCGCTGGACGCGCTGAGTGGACTCGAGGTGACCTCGGTGAGCAGGCACGGCAAGTGGATCGACCTCGACGCCCAAGGCGTGCACCTGATCTTCCACCTCGCCCGCGCCGGCTGGCTGCAGTGGCGTGACGAGATGCCGGCGGCACCCCCTCGTCCCAGCAAGAACCCCCTGGCCCTGCGAGTGGTGCTCGACGACAATTCCGGCTTCGACCTGACCGAGGCAGGCACGCAGAAGCACCTGGCGGTGCACGTGGCCACCGATCCCGCCGACGTGGCCATGATCTCGTCTCTCGGGCCCGACCCTATGGGGCCGGAGTTCGGTCAGGCGGAGTTCGACGCGATCCTCGCCAAGGCCGGACGGGCCCAGCTCAAGGGGGTTCTTCGCGACCAGCGCGTGTTGGCGGGCATCGGCAACGCCTACTCCGACGAGATCCTGCACGCCGCCCGGCTCAGCCCGTTCACTCCTGCCTCCTCGCTGGACGAAGCAGCACGGGCCCACCTGCTCGCCACCCTGCGGCAGGTGCTGACCGACGCGCTCGCCCACACCGCGGGCCTGGGTGCCAACCAGTTGAAGGACTCCAAGCGATCCTCGATGGCCGTCCACGGACGAACCGGTCTGCCCTGCCCGGTCTGCGGTGACACGGTGCGTGAGGTGTCGTTCGCCGACTCCTCCTTGCAGTACTGCCCGACCTGCCAGACCGGTGGCAAGCTGCTGGCTGACCGTCGGCTGTCCAAGCTGCTGAAGTGAGCCCACACGCCAGCAGGGGCCCGACCTGATGGTCGGACCCCTGCTGTCATCTGCACATGAGTGCGCGGGTGTTGCCTCAGTGCGTGCGGCCCGCGAGGGCTTCGATCAGCCCCTCACGGCCGTGGCTCAGGACCAGTTGCCCTGGATCGTGCGCTCGTTGTCGTCGTAACCCTGCGAGATCTGGCCGAGAACCAGGGTCATCTTGTTGGTGATGTCGGCCATCTTCTGCGCCGAGGCATCCCACTGTCGCTGAACGTCGGCGTAGGCCTGCCGGGCGGCGCCGTCCCACTGGGCCAGTGACTGGTTGAGTTCGCCCTTGAGTCGTTCCAGGTTGTCGGTGAGGCCCTTGTGGGCCTGTCCGAGATCCTGGATGCCGGTCTGCATGGCGGCCGCGTTGACCTGGGTCAGATCGCTCATCGTGTGCTCCTTCGAAATCGTGTGCGGTGGGTGGGTGGGTCAGAGCATCTGGGCGATGGGGTTCGCCGCAGCCTTCTGCTCTTCCTCGTTGCGGGTGTAACGCATCTGCGAGTCGACGAGCTTGGAGTGGATCTCCTCCAGGCCGGCCTTGACCTTCTGGAACTCATCGTCGAACTGGGAGTAGGCGCGGTAGAACGCGTCGGAGGCCTGACCGGTCCAGCCCGCGCGGAGTTCGTTGATCTGGTTCGACAGCGTCGTCTGGAGCTGGTGAATGCCCTGGTGTGAAGCGTCGATCTGGTCCGCAGCCTTCTTCATTTCTGCGCGGTCGACCTGCTGGTTGCCAGCCATGACTTCCCTTTCATGAGAAGGCGACGGGTCGGTCCCGACGCCTGGAGGGTTCCCCGCACGAGGCACCCGGGGGGCTCATGGGGTCGTTGTCCTGCTGTCGAAAACACTAGGAGAGGGCGGGGTCACCTGTGCCTCCGTTCCACCGGCCTGGGAGGCATCAGCCCAAGTCAGAGGGATTCGACGGGGCAAAGTTGAGCACGATTACTCAGGACGACCAGGTCAGGAGGTGACGCGGATCTGGGTGGCGCTCAACGACACACCGGCTGGCAGCCCGTCCTCGAACAGGGCCATCACCCCACCGGGCACCCGCATCAGCGTGGTGTTGCCGGAGGTGTAGCCCAGAGCCCGACGCGAGGCAGGGTCGGGGATGCCGTAGATCTTCTGGTTGACCACCAGGAACGAAGCCGTCTCGGTGCCCTTCAAAGCCCGGTTCATCAGCAGTGCGCCGCCCTGGTTGGGCATCTCGACCACATCGGCCTTGTTGCCACGCGGTGTGGTCGCGTTGACCGGCAACGCCGGGGTGGGCAGGTCGACGTCGAGTCGGGGGTGGTCGGGGTCACTGCGGGTGTACGTCGCGCACACCGAGACCTGCTGCATCGACACCTGCAGTGAGGGCCCCACGGGGCGTTCGTAGGGCAACCCCGGGGTGCCGACGTCGGTGAGGGTCGCCACGGAGGCGTAGTCGGCCTCCGAGATCGACACGGGCTCTCCGACGTTGAGGGTCGAGACGGCCAGCTTCATGTCGAGGTAGGTGATCCGGGCGAGGCCCTCGTCCAGTTGCACGTAGTAGCGCACCCGGGGCGAGTTCTCGTCCCCGACGCGTGCGAGGTCGCCCACCCTCAGGTTCTTCAACCCCTTGGACGGCATGGAGCCGCGCCCCTCGATGGCCAGCGGCTCGATGGGCGAGCCGACGGGCAGTGCGGCCAACCATGCGTCGCTGACGCGGGCCACGGGCAGGCCCTCGATCAGGGGAGAACTGCCGCCCCCGGGGGTCGAGAGTTGGTGCGAGGTGCCTCGCATGATCACGTACTGGGTTCCGTCGGGCGTCTGCACCGCCAACGACGAGTCCTTGCCGGCGGGTTGCTGGCCGCCGATCTGCACGGTCAGGAATCTCTCGGAGCGCACATTCTCGGCGGTCATGCACGCGCGCAAGGGGTACGGGTCGATGTCGCTGGGGTCGGGGAGTTCGTAGGGCGCGGAGGGGATGCCCAGGCGGCTCAGTCGGCGCACGTCCTTGATCAGGCTGCTGCGCACCTGCACCGTCGCCGGCGTGGTCGAGGTGTCACCGGCGCCGGCTCGCAGCCGCGCCGAGGTGATGTCCGCCATCGGGTAGAGCGCCTGCTGCTTCTCGTCGTAGACGAACAGGGAGCCCGAGTCCATGTCCTGCACCACCACATTGGGGTTGCGCCAATCCGTGGCCAGTCCGGGCCTCAGTTTGCCGAGCAGCAGGAACCCTCCGAGGGCAACCACGCCGATCAGCACCGAGACGAAGGTGGCAGTGGTGATGCGTCCCAGGGGTGACTTCGGGGCGTCGGGATCGCGGTCGACCAGCGCCGACACGAGCCGTTGGGTGACGAACGAATGGGCCTTCAGCAGGTCCTTGCGCTCCGCCATCGCTGCCGTTCCCCATCCTTGTCCTGCACACCGGTCGCGGCCCATTCTTGCCCGAGCGGGGGCCAGCACGGCAATCGCGTGAACGATGCACAGGTCTCGGGGCCGGCCGCCACACTGGGTGCTGGCCCTCGGGCTGCCTAGAGTGTTGGCGATCGCGGGCTCTCATGGCCGCCCGCCCACACCACGAACCCAGCATGACGCCCACGAGCGAGGCAAGCACAGAAGGGAAGCCGAGCGATGACCGGTGGACCCCCCTCGCGGCAGGCGCAACGTGCCTGGACCCTTCCACTGCCGACGGCGCTGCGCTGGGAGGTTGCCCTGCTGGTGCCAGTGACAGTGGCCCTGGTGGGTCGAACGACCGGCTGGCTGGTCGTCGCTGGTGTGCTGGCCCTCGCCGTGGTCGTGCTGGGCATCCCCTGGAGCGGGCGGAGCCTGCTGGGGACGGTGCTCAGCCGTCTGCGTTTCGGACGGCGCCGAGCCCGCCGGGTCGAGCATCCCGACCTGCCCGTCGACCTGGTACCGCTGGCGCAATGGCTTCCGGGGCTGCAGGTGACGCAGACCCGCTCGGCCTCGGGCACCGACGTCGGGGTGGTCACCGATGGCGAGTCATGGACGGCCATCCTCGCCCTGAACTCCGACGACCTGATGATGGCCGACGCGGGGGAGCGAATCGATCTCGATTCCCTCTCTGGCCTGACCCGGCAGGACGACATCATCTTCGCCGGCCTGCAACTGGTCACCTACACCGTCCCGGCGCCCGTCACGGCACTCCTGCATCCCGGCAGCCCGGCGGCCAGGGCGTACCTCGAGATCTCGGACGAACTCCCGCCGGCCATTCGGCGAACGTGGTTGTGCGTGCGGCTCGACCCGCGCCTGTGCCTGGAGGCCGTCGCCCGTCGCGGTGCATCCACCGAGGGCATCCACGGCACGCTTCGCTTCGGTCTGCACCGGGTGCAGGCGGCGCTCAAGAGACAGGGCCTGAGCACTCGGGTGCTGAGCCCCGTCGAGATCCACGAGGTGCTGGGACTCACCGCCGGCTCGACCCCGGACCATCCCGAGCAGCGTTCGGTGGAGTCGTGGACCTCATGGGACTGCGATGGCCTGGTGCACCTGGGGGCCCGGGTGAGGGCTGGCGGGGACGCGTCGCTCGCCCATCAGTCGCTGCTCAGTGCCCTCGACCGGGCGCCTGTGCTGTTCGCCGTCACCAGCTACACCATCGACGACCGCAACCGCCCCAGCGGTGCGGTGAGAGTCGCCGCGCCGAACCGACAACTGGCTGAGCAGGCGTTCGAGCAGTTGCGTCGGCAGTTGCCTCGGCACGTCACGTTGTCGGCCCGGGGAGGCGTGCAGGTTCCCGCTGTGCTGGGCACGGTTCCCCTCGGACGGGCGGTGCTCGGATGAGCCAGACGGCGCCGGCTGGTTGGCAGCTGCCCCCGGCCGAGGAGTCCGGCAAGGCGGCGGTGGTGCGCACCGGGCCGTCCGGTCTGGTTCTGGGACGAAGCGCGCGAGGGGCTCAGGTGGCGATTCGCCTGTTCCGCCCCCAGGGAACCCGGATCCTGCTCGACCTGCCTGCCTACGCCACCTGGCTGGTGGCCTTCCGGGCGATGTGCCTGGGCGCGCACCTGTCGGTGATCAGCGAGGACCATCGTGGCTGGCGAGGGCTCGCCAAGGTGGTCGGTGAGGCCGGGGGCACCATCGACCTGTTGCGCCGTGCCGAGAACCTGCCGGCTCAGGGGCGGCCGTATCGTCCCAGCCTGGTGATCGACGATGCCGAGAGCTTCGACGGCATCCAGGCCCCGATGGGGGCATGGCAGGCGATGGCGACGATCACCTCGACCTCGTCGAGTTCGGCGGTTCACGCTCTGCGGAACTGTGACCTGGCGCTGATCGGGCAGACGAGCGGCAAGTCCGTCGACCACCTGCGGAGGGCCTATC
Source organism: Aestuariimicrobium kwangyangense DSM 21549 (assembly GCF_000421525.1). GTDB lineage: Bacteria > Actinomycetota > Actinomycetes > Propionibacteriales > Propionibacteriaceae > Aestuariimicrobium > Aestuariimicrobium kwangyangense. The sequence continues at coordinate 543,997 of NZ_ATXE01000001.1, forward strand.
TGCTCAGCCCCCAGCACACGGCCCTGTTCGATGACCTGGGTTCGGCGGTGGTTCTGGCGATGCCGCGCAGGGCGGTCCGAGTGGAGTTCCCACCCACCCAGACCGAGTACGAATTGCTGTTCGCATGACGTGCTGGACCGTGGGCGGTGAGGCGTGACCTCCGAAACGCCGATCCAGGAGCAGCCCCCGGATCACTACGACGCCTTCGCGGATGCCTACGCGACGGCGAACGAGAACGGCCTGTTCAACCGGTGGTACGCGCGGCCAGCAGTCCTTGACCTGCTGGGTGACGTCACCGGACGCCGGATCCTCGACGCCGGCTGTGGGTCGGGGCCGCTGCTGGGAGATCTGAGGGAACGGGGAGCGAGCGTCGCTGGCTTCGACGCGAGCCCCGAGATGATCCGGCTGGCACAGCAGCGGCTCGGCGACGACGCGGCACTTCAGGTGGCCGACCTCAGCCAGTCGCTGCCGTACGGGGACGAGTCCTTCGACGATGCACTGGCGGTGCTGGTGCTGCACTACCTCGAGGACTGGTCGGGGCCGCTGCAGGAACTGCGCCGGGTGCTGAAGCCCGGTGGGCGCCTGGTTGTCGTGGTCAATCACCCGGCCATACCGCTGGTCATGTACCCGGAGGTCAACTACTTCGCGACGGTCGCCCATGAGGAGGAGTACGACTTCGGCGGGGTCTCGGCGACGCTGACCATCTGGTACCGATCGCTGGGCGCCATGTCGGAGTCGTTCACTGCGGCGGGATTCAGGATCGCGGCGATCCGCGAGCCAGCCGTGTCGCCTGGGACGCCGCCCGAGCTGCTGCCGTCGAGCGCAGCGGACCGGCGTCGTTTCATCGGGTTCCTCTTCTTCACCCTCGAGGCGATCGCGTAGGCAGCTCCTCTGTTGGGGCGGTCGCTGTCGTGTTCTCGTCAGCGTCGGGGCTCACGCGCCTGCGAGTGGCGAAGAGCCCTGTCGCCACGGCCGCACCCCAGAGCAGGAAGAGCGGATCCCACAACCACGCGTGACCGATCATGCCGGGCCGGTCGAAGCCCGACTGAGGCTCGATGGCACCTGCGAGAACCAAGTTGGCCACGACGGTGTTCAGACCGCCCCAGACGATGAGGACCGAAGCGCCGAGCCAGCACGCCGACCGCGTGAGTCGCCGAGCCGGCCAGCCCCAGAGGGCGAGCGCCATCGGAGCCACGGCCGCGATCACCTTGATCGCCCCAATGGGCGCGAGGAGCCACTCTCGCCCGTGGAAGCTTTTCACCAGGTCGCTGCCCAGCGACCACGCCAGAGCCGTCCCACCTGCCGCCCAGTAGAAGCTGAACCCGGCGTGGATGCCGCCCAGTACTGTCGCCGCAACCAGCCAACGGCTTGGCCCGGGGAGACCCGCGCCCTTGGACGCGCGAGTGTTCCGACTCACTCGCCGGCGACGCGGGGAGAGTTCACCCCGGCCCCACTCAGTCGCCTCATCCGCCCAGACCCCGCACGCGCACGTAGAGGTCGAGGACGCCCAACAACAGCGGCACCATCGTCAACAGCGAGACCCACTCGAGAATGTCCCCGGCCCGTCCCCAGGTGGGGGCGACGATGGTGTTGTACATGCTGGTCGCGAAGATCGCCAGCAGCAGCACGGCACCCACCAGCACCAGCCCGCTCACCAACGCCTGCCACACCGGTGGCAGCCGTACCAGCGACAGGCCGAGGGCCCCCATCAGCACGAAAGCTCCCGACAGCAGCAGGGCCAGGCGTTGCTGCAGGCCGACGAACGCTCGTCCGCGCAGGGCGAGGGCCAGACCGACGGCGGCGGTGAACCCCAGGGCCCACCACGATCCCGACAGCACCAGGGGGACGGCGAGCACGCTGACCACCAGGCAGGTGGCGACCAGCAGGGCGGCCACCAGACGGTCTGCCAACAGGGCACGCGACACGATGTCGGACTGCACGGGCGTCTCGTCGGCCATCATCGCCTGGGCGTCGGGAGGAACGGCGGGCAGGGCGATCCGGGCGATCCGGTAACTCCACGTCGGGAGGACAGAGGTGGTGGCGACCATGACGGCGATGGTGACGGCGGCCACCGAGGTGACCCAGGTGGGCTGCACCACCATCACTGTCGAGGCCACGAGCAGCACCGCCGCCGTGACGGCCGCGGTGAACAGTCCCATCACCTGCACCCCGGCCGCCAACGCACAGGCCGCAGCCACGACGAGCACCGCCGCCGCAGCCACCGTCACCCGCAGGGGCAGGGCCGAACCCGTCGGCAACACACCGAAACCCGCGAGCGCGGCGAGCGCCACGGCCGTCCACGAGAAGGCTGAGGCGACGCGGTACTCCCCGGCCGCACGTGACACCGAGACGGCAGCGATCGCGCAGCCGAGGGCGAGCACGCCGGCGGCCGCCGCCGCCCACGCCGCGATGTCTCGGAGCCCGGGTTCTCGCAGGGGTTGCACGACCATCAGCAGGGGCAGCCCGACCAGCAGGGCGACCATCACGCCGAGCGCCAGGCGCTGGGAGTGGCGGGGTGCCCAGGAAGGACGGCGCTCGGTCGAGGTCGCGACAGCGTCCACCACGTCATCGAAAGCGGCATCGGGCAGGGCGTTCTCGCGCTGCCTCAGGTGCAGCGTCTCGCCGTCGTTGAGCCCCAACTGCGAGACCAGCTGATGGGGGTCGAGCGGATCCTCCCCGAGTCGCTGCAGCACCCACGAGTGCACCGCATCGGAGGTCGTGTTCGACTCAAGACCTGCGAACCTGACCACACTGGGCAGCACCTCACCCAGGGTCACCTGACCCGGCAGGGCCAGGTCGACCCGCCGGTTCGGCGAGATGACGGTGACCCGGGCGATGTCTTCGTCGGTGGGGGTGCTCACGAAGACGCAGACTAGTGCCCGCAGGGGGCGTGAGCCGTTCGCCGACGCGACGGCTGAGCCTGACCACCGGCATGATGAGCGGGTGGCGACGATCACTTTCAACCGTCCGCGGCGTGCGACCCCACCGGTCATGCCGCGGGGTGACCTGTTGCTCGAACCGCCGCCCGAGATCCCGCCTCCGCAGAGCGCCAAGATGTTCACGCGCCTGCTGCAACTGCTTCCGATGGGTGCCGGCGCGGTCGCGATGGGTCTGATGATGATGGGCGGCAGCGGGGCGCGCGGTCCGATGGCGGGGGTCATCGGCGGCATGTACGCGGTGTCGATGCTGGGCATGATGCTGAGCCAGGGCGGGCGTGGCCAGGACGAGCAGGCCCAGCAACTCGACGCCGGACGACGCGAGTACTTCCGCTACCTCGGGCAGACGCGCAAGCAGGTCAGGGCCGCCGCCGACCAGCAGCGTGCGGCCGTCGCCTACCGCCACCCGGACCCCGAGACCTTGTGGACCGTCGTCGGCAACAAGCGCATGTGGGAACGGCGCCGCGACCACGACGACTTCGCCTCTATCAGGGTCTCGGTGGGCCCGCAGCAGTTCGCCAAGAAGCTCACCCCACCCGAGGCCCAGCCACTGGAAGACCTCGAGCCGCTGACCACCGGGGCACTGCGCCGGTTCATCCGCACCCACCGACTGGTGCAGGGTGTGCCGCTGGCCATGAACCTCGACGGATTCCGTGAGATCAGGCTGGTCGGTGACGTGCAGGCCTGCCGCCAGCTGGCCTGGTCGATGGTCGCGCAGATGGCCACGTGGCACGCCCCCCAGGACGTGCGGTTGATGGTCTGCGCCGACCCCTCGGTGCAGCACCAGTGGCAGTGGGTGAAGTGGTTGCCGCACCTGCAGCACCCCGCCAAGGTCGACGGCGTGGGCAGGGCACGCCTGTTCGCCACCAACGCCGACGACCTGGTCGAGCTGTCGCTGGGCGGTCCGGGCCTCGAACAGCCACCCGCGCAGATCGTGGTGGTCGTCGACGGGGTCGATGAGGTGGCCGCCGGACAGTTCCAGACCGGCACGTCGCACGCCATCGGGCTTCACGTGACGGGTGAGACCACGGTGCCGGCACGCCTGCTCGACCAGGTGGCCGTGCTCGAAGTGCGTGACCAGACGGTCACGCTGCACCGGCGCACCTCGCGTGGGGTGATGGCAAGGACGCCGCTGGGTCGTCCCGATGCCGTTCCCATGGCCTACATGGAGATGCTGGCGCGGGCCATGGCCCCCTATCGGCTGCCCGTGTCGAGCGCCACCGGAAGTGAGGACGACGAGTCGTCCGAGGTCGTCTTCGAGCCTCCCCAGGACTACCCGGCCATGCTCGGGGTGGGTGATCCGCTCACCCTCGACGTGCGGCAGGCGTGGAAGCTCCGGCCCCTGCGGCAGCACCTGCGCATCCCCTTCGGCACCGCCGAGGACGGTCGTCCGGTCGAGCTCGACATCAAGGAGGCGGCCCAGGGCGGTATGGGGCCGCACGGCATCTGCATCGGCGCCACCGGGTCGGGCAAGTCGGAGTTCCTGCGCACCCTGGTGCTCGGGCTCGCCATGACCCATTCGACCGAACAACTGAACTTCGTGCTGGTCGACTTCAAGGGCGGCGCCACGTTCCTCGGGCTGGACGACCTGCCCCACGTCAGTGCCGTGATCACCAACCTCGAGGGCGAGGCCAGCCTGGTCGAACGCATGCAGGACGCCATCGGCGGCGAACTCGACCGCCGCATGGAGGTGTTGCGCGCAGCCGGCAACTTCAAGAACCGCGAGGACTACGAGCACGCCCGTCAGGCTGGCGCCGACCTGCCCCCGATGCCCCACCTGTTCATCGTGGTCGACGAGTTCTCGGAACTGCTCACGGCTCGTCCTGAGTTCATCGACCTGTTCCTGCAGATCGGACGGGTCGGCCGCTCCATCGCCGTGCACCAACTGCTCGCCTCCCAGCGTCTGGAAGAGGGCAAGCTCAAGGGCCTCGACACCTTCCTCTCCTACCGGATCGCGTTGCGCACCTTCTCACCGTCGGAGTCGCGCACGGTGATCGGGGTACCGGACGCCTACGAACTGCCACCGGGCCCCGGGAACGGTTACCTCAAGTTCGACACGGTGGGCATGACCCGGTTCAAGGCCGCCTACGTCTCGGGACCGTGGCACGGCAACGCCGCCACGCCCGCGGCCAGCGGGGTGGCCGGTGAACTCGGGGCCTCGGTGATCGAGCGGCGGTGGGTACCGCCGGTGCTGGAGTTCCTGGCCGAACCCGTCCCCGTCGTGCAGGCACCGCCAGCGGAGGACCCACGCCCCCAGGCCGTCCGGGCCGGGGTGGAGGGTGCCTCCGTGACCGACCCCATGGCTCAACCCGCCGACTCGGCTGCCCCGAAAGCCGATGCCGACCCCGAGGACGACGAGGAGACGATGCTCTCCATCGCGGTCAACCGGATGAAGGGTCACGGTTGGCCGGCGCACCGGGTGTGGCTGCCGCCGCTGGACGACCCGCCGACGATGGACCTGTTGCTGGGTGCCCCGGTTGCGGTCGCCGGACGAGGCCTCACCGCTCCCGACCCGTCGACGCACGGTCAGTTGCGCGCCCCCATCGCCCTGGTCGATCGTCCTCGTCACCAGCGACGCGACCCCTGGTGGCTCGACTTCTCGGGCTCCGGCGGCAACATGGCCGTGGTCGGGGGCCCCCAGTCGGGCAAGTCCATGGCCCTGCGCGCCACCATCGCCGGTCTGGCCCTGACCCACACCCCGCGGGAGGTGGGCTTCTACGTGCTCGACTTCGGCGGCGGGGCGCTCACCTCGATGCGCGAACTCGTCCACGTCGGCTCGGTCTGTGGACGACTCGACGTCGACCGGGTGCGCCGGACCATCGCCGAACTGACGAGCCTGCGCACCAGCCGTGAGGTGTTCTTCGCCGAGCACGGCATCGACTCGATGGCCACCTATCGGCGCGGTCGCCGGGACGGGACCATCCCGGCGGACCGGTTCCCCACCGATGTCTTCCTGGTGGTCGACGGGTGGGGCACGGTCCGGCAGGAGTTCGAGGCGCAGGAGCAGGTGATCACGAACCTGGCGAACGGCGGCCTCGGATTCGGCATCCACGTGGTGCTCGCCGCGTCCAAATGGTCGGAGATGCGCTCCACCATCCGCGACAACCTGCAGACCCGGGTCGAACTCAAGCTCGGTGACCCATTCGAGTCCGAGGTCAACCGCAAGGTGCAGGCGCTGGTGCCGGCAGGTCGTCCGGGTCGGGGGGTGCAGGCCGAGGGGCTGCACACGCTCATCGCCCTTCCTCGCATCGACTCCGTCGAGAACGCCGACGACGTGCAGCGCGGGCAACGCGACCTCATCGCCCGCATCAACCAGGCCTGGGACGGGCCCCGGGCCGCCGAGGTGCGCCTGCTGCCGCTCAGCCTGCCGCCGCAGACGCTGCCGGCCATCGGGTACGACGGCACGGACCGCCGTATTCCCTACGCCATCGACGAACTCGAGTTGGCGCCGGTCTGGTTCGACCCGACCGCTGATCCGCACCTGGTCGCGTTCGGCGCTCCCGAGACGGGCAAGTCCAACCTGGTGAAGCTGATCCTGCGTGGCATCACCGAGCGGTACACGCCGAAGGAGGCCAAGATCGTCCTGATCGACTACCGCCGCTCGCAACTGGGCTTCGTCGAGACCGAACACCTGATCGGCTACGCCCCGTCGGCCGGGGCCGCCGGCGAGATGCTCAGGAACTCCGCGGACGCGGTGCGAGCCCGGCTGCCCGGGCACGACGTCACCCAGCAGCAACTGCGGGGGATCGGTCGTGGTGGACCGGCGCCGACCTGTTCGTGGTCGTCGACGACTACGACCTCGTCGCCACGTCGATGGGAAACCCGCTGACACCCTTCGCCGACCTGGTCAACCAGTCCCAGGACATCGGGCTGCACCTGGTGATCGTCCGCTCAATGGGTGGTGCGGGACGCACCGTCTTCTCCGACCCGATCGTCGCCCGCATGAAGGACGCCCAGATGCCGGCACTGATCATGAGCGGCACCAAGGACGAGGGGGCACTGTTCTCGGACGTGAAGCCCTCACCGCTGCCGCCTGGACGGGCGACCCTGGTGAACCGCTCGGGCAAGGTGATGGTGCAGATGGCCCACCTCGACCACGGACGGGACCCGGGCCAGCAGCCCGACTGAGACGAGGTCAGCCGCGCCGCGGCCGAGCCGCCCGGAACCCTCGCCGGGCCGCGGCCGGAACGACCAGCCGCAGCACCAGACCGGCACCCGCGAGGGTGAGGGCAACCGCGGCCACCGCCAGGGCCAGCCACATCGGACCGCGGTCGATCGTGACCGACTCGCGTGGTGGCACCGGCGGGGGAGTGGGGCTGGACGAGGGGTGGCCCGAGGTCGGCGCGGCCGGTCCGGTGAGCGCCCGCAGTGGGTTCACCACACCGCTGCCCAGGTAGGGGTCGGGCACCGATGCCACGGGCGGGTCCGCCGTCTCGACCAGCCGCTGCTTCACCTGGGCCGGCGTCAACCCGGGATGGCGTTGCAGCATGAGCGCCACCACCCCGCTGACGATCGGGGTCGCGAAGCTCGTGCCGCTCACCTGCGCGTACGCCTGGTTGGCCAGCTTCGCCTCGACACCCGACCCCTTGCCTGACGGAAGGGGCTGGCTGGGGGAGAGCGCGAGGATGCCCGCGCCGGGGGCGGCCACCGTCACCCGCATGGCGGAGTTCTGGTAGGCCTCCGCGGGTACCGCCTGGTCTTGTGGGTTGGTCATGCCCACCGCGATCACACCCGGGTAGGAGGCGGGGAAGGCCGGCCCCTGCAGTCCTTGGGCGGCGTTCCCGGCGGAGGCGACCACCACGACCCCGTGGTCGATGGCGTTGCGGACGGCCGCCGCGTACTCATCGGTGCCGAAACTCATGGCCTGCGAGATGTTGATGACGTCGACCCCCATGGCCACCGCGTCGTTGATGGCGGCGATCGTGGCGCTGGGGTCCTCCTTCTGGGCCGAACCCTGGTCGTCCGCCTGGTTCGTGAGGGCACGCATGGCGATCACCTTCGCCCCCGGGGCGACACCGGAGTAGCTGGTGCGCGGGTCTACACCGGGCTCGCCGACGATGATCGAGGTCACATTGGTGCCGTGGGTGCAATTGATGCCCTGCTCGGTGTCGCCCGGACCGCGCGGCCGCAACCTTTCCTTGTCGTCAAGGGGGAGGTAGTTGCGGGTGGAGATGCGTCGAGGGTCGAGCAGGGCAGAGTTGAGGTTCGAGACCCCGGTGTCGATCACTGCGATCGTCACCCCCGAGCCGTCGGCCAACTGCCACGCGCGGGTCAGGTCGAGTCGCTCCAGGTGCCACAACTTGGGAATGGCCGCCCCCGGTGTGGGCGAGACCGTCTGACACAGCGAAGCGTCCAGCCCAACGCCTTCGGCGCGGGCCGGGACGGGTGCCTGCGTGACCAGCAGCGACACCAGCGCACCGACGACGGCCGCCTGTCCCAGGCGGGAGCGAGGGGCCAGGCGGGGGCGGGGAGCCACGGTGGAGTGGGGGGCCAGTCGTGGTTCTCGGGGGCTGGTCACGCTGATCAGGCTAATGGGCCCCGGTGGCAGCGTCTGCGCCGTCGCCAGCACGCAGCGGCCGGGTGACATCACCCGCGGCTAGGGTGTCGGCCATGGTCGGCAAGCGTGGACTGCCCCTCGGCAAGGGTCCTCGGGCGGGGTGGTACCCCGACCCGGACGTGTCCGCGCGGTTCCGCTGGTGGGACGGCGGCCGGTGGACGACCTGGTTGTCGTCGACCAGGGAGCAGACCTTCCCGCCGCCCGGCGGAGCCACCGTGGTGCCCGTGCCCACCCGTCGCGACCGGGTGACCCGCGCCCTCTGGCTGGTGCTCGCGGTGCTCGTGCTGGCGATGGCCGTGATGGCTGCCGTCGGCATGGTCGTCAACCAGAGACGTGCAGAGGCTCGTCCACAGGTGTCGTGGGCACGGTCGGTCGCGCCGGCCCCCACACTCACCCCGGCAGGCCAGTACGGCACCATGCGCATCGACGGGTCGGGACTGGTGACCTTGGACGGCTACCTCACCGTGCGAGCCCCGCACGGCAGCGGGTGGACCGTGGGGAACGATGGGGGGACCACATCGTTGTCACCCTTCCTCGACCCGGCGCTGACCGTCGCTCATGCGTCGTCGGTCGACCCCAAGGGGTCCAATGGCACGTTCCTGGTGGGTCTCCCCGAACAGGCGCTGATCCCCGAGACGATCGACCAGACCGGGCCGGCGACGACACGCGCGCTGATCGAGGCGGCCTGGGGGGCCGACGAGAAGGAGCCCACCCGGGTCTCGATCCGCTCCTCCCGCAAGGCACCGGCGATCGGCCAACCGCAGGGCACGACCGGTGCCGGGACCTCGCTGAGCGCGTGGCGGGTGACCGCCGACTTCGTCACGGGGCCCCGCTCGTCCGAGAAGGCCATGGTGCTCGACCTGACCTTCCTGCAGGTCACCCCCGGACAGTGGGTGATCATCGGCATGGCCATGGGACGCGCCGTCGAATCCGAGTTGATGCCGCAGCTCGACGCGGCGCTCGCCTCGGCTGCGACGGCCCAGCGCTGACCGACGCAGCCATCCGGACGAGACCCCGGGCGAAGGGGGCGGGTGGTCGTCCTAGAGTGACAGCCATGCTCGGATACTTCGGCCCCGCCGGAACCTTCACCCATCAGGCGCTGCTGAGCCTCGACCAGGGTGATGGCATTCCCTTCGCGACCGTGGGGGCAGCCCTCGACGCCGCCGCGGTCGGTGAGGTGTCAGCGGCGCTGGTGCCCATCGAGAACTCGGTCGAGGGAGGGGTGTCGGCCACCCTCGACACGCTTGCCTCCATCGGCTCGCTGTGGATCGTCCGTGAGGTGCTGCTGCCCGTTCAGTTCGGGCTGTTCGTCCGTCCGGGCACCCCGCTGACGGAGGTGCGGCGGGTGCTCACCCACCCCCACGCCGCGGCCCAGTGCCGCGACTGGTTGCGGACGAACCTGCCCGGGGCCATCGTCACCGAGGGCGGCTCGACTGCCGGTGCGGCCCAGGAGGTGTCGGATCCCTCGTCCAAGTACGACGCCGCCGTGTGCGCGCACGTCGCGGGCGAGATGTACGGGCTCGAGCTGGCCGCCGACGCCATCGCCGACAACACCTCGGCGGTGACCCGGTTCGTGCTGGTGGCCCGCCGCGGGCAGGTGCAGGAACGCACGGGCGCCGACAAGACGACCCTGGTGGCCTACATGCACGAGGACCACCCGGGCGCCCTGCTCGAGATCCTCGAACAGTTCGCCACCCGCGGCATCAACCTCTCGCGCATCGAGTCGAGGCCCACCAAGACCACGCTCGGCTCGTACTGCTTCTCGATCGACGCCGACGGCCACCTGAGGGACGCACGCATGTCCGAGGCCCTGCTCGGGTTGAAGCGGGTGTGCAAGGACGTCATCTTCCTCGGTTCGTACCCGCGTGCCGACCGTGCCCAGCCTTCGCTGGCGCGGGGCACCTCGGACGCCGAGCACGAGGCCGCCAAGGCCTGGCTGGAGGGTCTGGGCGCCTGACCCCACCGCCGGCAAACTCACCTCTTGGTCACACTGCATGGCCATGAGCGTGAAGTTTGCGCGAGAGGGTGAAGTTTGCGGCCGCGGACACACCCGCGGGCCACGGGGCCGCCGAGACGATCAGGGGCGAACGATCAGCAGACAGCCAGGCTCGATCCGGGCCTCGAAGCTGCGTGCCTGGTCGATGGTGTCGCCGTCGAGTTCGTAGGGCAGGGGTTCGGCCACGTCGAAACGCAGGTGGCGCCCTTGGCGCATCAGCACCTTGTGCCGTCTCCTGAGCAGCACACCCACCCCGTAGGCGAACCACTCACCGACGTTGCGGGGCGCCGTCACGACCACGTCGAGCAGGCCGTCGGACGGGTCCGCCTCGGGGAACAGCGACAGCCCCGACTGCACCTCGCCGACGTTGCCGACCAGCATCAGGGTGGCCGGCCCCTCGTGGATGACGTGCCCATCGAGGGTGACCGTGGCCTGGACCGGCGGGGTCAGCAGGTTCTGGGCGATGGCGACGGCATAGGCGACCGATTTCACGGTGCGCTTGAGGCGCGGATCGGTGGAGGCCATCACCAGTCCGTCGATGCCGAGCCCGGCCATGACAGCGACGTGCTCGGACTGCCCGGCTCGTCCGTCAACGGTGACCTTCAGCAGGTCGATGGCGCTGGGACGACCGTCCAGGGCCAGGGCGAGGGCGGCGTCCAGGTCGGTGGGGACCCCGAGGTTGTGGGCCAGCAGGTTCGCCGTGCCACTGGGGATGAGGGCGAGCGGCACCCCACTGCCCGCGAGTTCCCCGGCGACGATCCGGACGGTGCCGTCGCCGCCGGCCGCCAGCACCAGGTCAGCCTTCGCCGCGATGGCGTCGCGCGCCATCTGGTGACCCGGGTCGGCCACCGACGTCTCGAACCACAGCGGTTCGGCCCAGCCTCGGGCAGCGAGTTCTCGGGTGAGCACCCTGCGGAAGGTGGCCAGGTCGAGCACCTTGGCGGGATTGACGATCACCGCGCACCGCGGCATCGGCCCCTCGACCGCCGGTGGTGCCAGCGCCCAGCGAGGGTCGACGTGAACCCCGCAGACCCACAGCGACAGCGAGGTCAGACAGGCGCCCAACAACACCGCGCCCACCAGGTCGGTGGTGTGGTGCGCAGCGAGCAGCCAACGGTTGACTCCGATCGCCACCACGGTGAGCACCGCCAGCACCCGCACCAGCACCTGGGTGCGTCGCTTGCGGCGGGCGATGGTGACCGCCACCGAGACCAGGATGGCCGCGACGGTGAAGGCGAGCACGTGCCCGGACGGATAGGCCCAGCCCCGGTCGGTCGACAACTCGGAGAAGTCGTTGGGCGGACGAGGTCGGTGCAGCACCCGTTTGAAGAGTTGGTCCACCAGCCAGCCCACGGAGGCCGCCACCACCACGGCGGTGCCGAACCGACGCAGATTGGCCCGCAGGGCCCACCAGCCGAGGGCGATCGTGAGCAGCGGCATCACCACGACCGGCTGGGTGACGAACGCGATCGCGGTTGCGGCCTCGGCCCACCAGGTTCCTGGTTGCACGGTGAAGTGGTCGGCGTCCAAGGGGGCCAGCACGGTGGTGCGCAGGGTCAACCACGTGAAGACGGCGAAGGCGACGCCGAACCCCAGACTCGTCCACGCAGCGAGTCGCACGGGGTGGGGACGCGGTGCCATGGCGCGAGCCTAGCGAGAGCGCACCCGCCAACGGTGTCGAATGGGTGCCACCCCATCCGTGGACCAGGTGAGGCGGCACCCGGCCGTCGCACACGAGAGGAACCTGTCATGCCCCAGTACCTGATCGCGTTCAATGACGAGTGGGTGCCCCCGCACACGCACGACCAGCTCATCGACAAGCGCGACCGGTCCCTGGCCGTGCTCGACGAGATGGAGCAGGCGGGGGTGTTCGTGTTCGGCAACGGAGGCATCGACGCCTCCACTGCCCTGTTCTCGGTCGAGGCCCGCGAGGGCCAACCGGTCTTCACCGACGGCCCCTTCGTCGAGACCAAGGAGCACCTGGGCGGGTTCACGGTCATCGACGTCCCCGATGACGAGGCCGCCCGAGACTGGGCCGGACGACTGGCCGTCGCCCTCGACTGGCCGCAGGAGGTGCACCGTTTTCCGGGCATGCCCGAGTGAGCGGTGGCCGATAGGCTGAGGCCATGATCGACCCGAAGCTGCTGCGCACCGACCCCGACCGCATCCGTCGCTCCCAGATCGCCCGCGGCGAGTCGGTCGAGATCGTTGACGAGCTGATCGACGCGGACGAGGGACGCCGTGCTGGTATCGGTGCGTTCGAGGCACTGCGTGCCGAACAGAAGGACCTCGGCAAGCAGGTCGCTCGCGCCTCCGGCGACGAGAAGGCCGCCCTCCTGGCGCGAACCAGGCAACTGGCCGGCGAGGTCAAGCAGGCGCAGGTCGACGCCGACCTTGCCGGAGCCCGATATGACGAACTCATCCGCCAGGTCGGCAACCTGGTGATCGACGGCGTTCCGATCGGGGGGGAGGACGACGGCGTACTGCTCGAGACCGTCGGCACTCCCCGTGACTTCGCCGCCGAGGGCTTCGAGCCCGAGGACCACCTCGCCATCGGCGAGCGGCTCAAGGCCATCGACATGGAGCGGGGTGCCAAGGTCTCCGGCAGCCGCTTCTACTTCCTGACCGGGGTGGGCGCCCAGTTGGAGTTGGCCCTGCTCAACCTGGCCATGCAGAAGGCCGCGGAATGGGGCTTCACGCCGATGATCCCGCCGGCCCTGGTGAAGCCCGAGGCGATGGAGGGCACCGGGTTCCTGGGGCAGGCCGCCCAGGACGTGTACCGGCTCGAGGCGGACGACCTGTACCTGGTCGGTACGTCCGAGGTGGCCCTGGCCGCCTACCACTCCGACGAGATCCTCGACCGGGGCTCGCTGCCGCTGCAGTACGTGGCCTTCAGCCCCTGTTACCGGCGCGAAGCCGGTTCCTACGGCAAGGACACCCGTGGCATCTTCCGGGTGCACTGGTTCGACAAGGTGGAGATGTTCGTCCACTGCCGGCCCGAGGACGCCGAGGAGTGGCACCAGAAGTTGCTGGGGTTCGAGAAGGAGTTCATCCAGCTGCTCGAGATCCCCTTCCAGGTGCTGGACGTAGCCGCCGGGGACCTGGGGTTGTCGGCTGCCCGCAAGTACGACTGCTATGGCTGGGTGCCGAGCCAGAACCGCTACCGCGAGATCACCTCGGCCTCCAACTGCACCGACTTCCAGGCCCGCCGGCTCAACATCCGCTCCCGGGACGAGCACGGGGTGGGGCCGGTGGCCACGCTCAACGGCACGCTGTGCTCGATGGCTCGTCCGATCATCATGATCCTCGAGAACCACCAACAGGCCGACGGTTCGGTGCGGGTGCCGCAGGCTCTTCGTCCGTACTTCGGTGGCAAGGAATTCCTGACGCCCCCGAACTGAGCGTCAGCCGAACCAGCGATCGAGTTCTGCGGCGGTGCCGTGGTCGTCGAAGTCGCCGGTGACGTCGTCGGCGACCTCGTGCACGCCGGTGGGGGCGTTGCCCATGGCGACCCCGCGCCCGGCCCACTGCAGCATCTCGAGGTCGTTGAACCCGTCACCGATGGCGAGCACGTCTGCGCGGTCGACACCCAGGTCGTCGGCCACCTGCGCCAGGCCCGAGGCCTTGTTGACGCCCAGCGGCGCGATGTCGAGCCAGGTCGACCAGCCGATGGCGTAGCTGACCCCGTGCAGGCCCACGTGTTGGGCCAACTCCTCGAACTCCTCGATGGGGGCATCGGGGTCGCGGATCACCACGCGGCTGGCGGGCTCGGCGCACAGCTGCTCCACCGACTCGATGATCATCTCGCCCTGCAGGTCCCCGTCGGGAAAGGGCTTGGTGATGCGGTAACCGGTGCCGATCACCTCGACGGCGATGGCCGCGTTGGGCGCCAGTTCGTTGACCCGCCGGATCACGGGCCCCGGGTCGAAGGTCTGCACGACGCGCAGGTCGAAGGGTGGGTAGTGCACGACCACCGCCCCGTTGGAACTGACGTGGACGCCGCGGGGGAGCCCGAGTTGGTGGACGACCGGCTCGGTCGAGAACCAGCCTCGTCCGGTGGCGAGCACGACGGGAACGCCGGCGTCGACCACGCGCCCGACCGCCTCCCTGACCGGGTCGGGCAGCACACCGTCATGGGACAGCAGGGTGCCGTCGATGTCGAGGGCGACAAGGCGGGGGCGGAAGCTCATGGACCCAGCCTGCCAGTCGTTGCGGCATGCACCACATCGGCCCGTGTGGCCCGGACCCGAACTTTCGGTGACACGCCCATGTCAACGCTCCGCGCGACTACCGGCCAGCCGCCTTCTTGGCGGCCGCCCGCAGGATCTCGATGATCCGGGGACGAAGCCTCGCCACCGACACGATCTCGTCGACCGAGCCGACCTGCACGGCTCGCTCGATGGAGTGCACCGCGTCGAACTCCTGACCGACGATCGAGATCATGTCGGCCCGCACCGTCTGGCGCAGTTCGCTGAGCTCGGCCTGCAGCAGGGAGCGCTCCTCGTCGCGGGCGCACTCGAGCCGGGTGCGCAGGTCGACGATGCGGGGATCGTCCTCGACCCGCTTGGCGACGTCACGGGAGAAGACGACGGCTGCGGCCGGGGCGCCACCGAGCACCGACGCGTAGGAACCCTCGAGCGCCAACACCGTCATGTTGGGGTTGAGCGCCTTCGAGAAGACCACGAAGGCCCCACCGTGGTATCGGGAGATGACCACGAAGATGATCGGTCCACGGAAGTTGACCATCGCCCGGCCGATCTCGGCGCCGTACTCCAACTGCAGGTGGCGCAGGCTCTCGGGCGACCCGTCGAAGCCCGACAGGTTCGCCAACACGACCAACGGACGATTGCCCGAGGCCGAGTTGATGGCCCGTGCGGTCTTCTTCGAGGACTGCGGGAACAGGGTGCCGGCCGTGAACTGGTCGGGACCGTCGGCAGGGAGGAAGCCAGCGCGGGGGATCGCCTTGGACTCGATGCCGACCAACTGCACCGGCATGCCGCCGATGGTGGTGTCGTGCACCACTGCGGTGTCGGCGTCGGCCATGCCGGCCCACCGCTCCAGGGGTTCGTGGTCGCTGTCGGCCAAGGCCCTCATCACCGTGCGGATGTCGAACGGCTTCTTGCGCTGCGCGTTCTTCTCCACCGAGAAGATCTCGCCGACGGTGGCGAAGTCGCTGCCCTCCAGTTCGTGGGGGGTCGACGAGATGTCGCGGTCGTCCGGGTCGCTGGTCTCGATCACCCGGGGCCCCGGTTCGCCGGGTGCGACCCAAGCGTGTTCGTGGTGGCGCATCAGCACGCTCTGCGCTGCCGCCAGGTCGGGCGCCCAGTACTGCGCCTCACCGTTGGGGCCCATGATCCGGTCATAGCCGCCCAGCCCGAAGTTGTCCTCGGCGCTGACGCCACCGGAGAAGTCGAGCGACTGCTTGCCCGTCAGCACCATGGCCGAGTCGGGGGTCATCACCAGGATGCCCTTGGTGTGCATCAGCATGGTGGCCTCGGCGTTCCAGTACGGCTGGGCGCCGACGTTGATGCCGGCCACGACCACGTTGATCTCGCCGCCGTCCTGGGTGAACTCCACGATCCGCTTGAGGGCGAAGGCCACCGCGTCCATGTTCTCGGTGCCGGAATCCATCGAGATCCGCGCCCCCGAACTGAGCGTGAACCAGTCGACGGGTACCTGCAACTGCTCGGCGAGGTCGAGGGCAGCGACGATCCGGTCGGCCTCGGGTGCGCTGATCGATCCCAACGACTTCAGCGGGTCGCCGAACAGTACGATCCGACGCACACCATCCGGGTGTACGGCGGTCGGCGTCGAGACGTCGGCGACGACGATGCCCGCGGTGTTCCGTCCGGGTGCGCGGTCAACGGGGACGAGGCGACCCGACTCGTCCAGGTCGAGTTCGACGGCGCGGCCGCGTGAGCTGGCGACCAACCCGAACAACTCGTAGGGGTAGACCAGGCCACGGCGGCGGGCCCGGAGCACCAGCTCGTCGTAGCGGCTGATCTCGGCGACCGGGTCGGTGGTGGGGTCCTCGATCTGGAACCGCACCCCGAAACCGGGCTGGTGCGAGAAGCGGACGACCGTGGGCACCGGTTCGCTGGAACCGGGGCGGGTCACCAGCGACTGGATGCGTACCTCGGTGATGCCGGCGTCGGCGGTCAACGGTGCGAGCTGTTGTTCGATGCGACCGAGGTTGCGCAGGTCGACGTCGAACTCGCCCCACACGTGGATCCACACGTGGTTGTGGTCGAGTTGCTTGGGAGCCAGGTCGGCGCGGGCGCGGCGGATGGCCTCGACTGCGGTGATCAGGGCTCGCTCCAGGTGGGGGAGTGCAGAGATCTGACCGTCCTCGTCGCGCACCAGCGACAACCGGCGCACCTGGGTGAGGGCGAACAGGCGCTCGTCGGCGGGGTTCGACTTGGCGACGGCGTCGAGCAGCAGCAGGTTGCCGGGGGTCTCGATGCGGGTCAGGTCGAAGTTCGACAGTCGCCACAGGTTGAGTCGACGGGCGACCATCGGGTGCACCCCGCGCTCGAGGCGGTCCTCGACCACCTCACCCGGCTCGTCCGGGCTGCCCGAGGAGCTCAACCGGAACGTGTACGAGCCCACCTGGCCGCTGCGCATGGGCAGTACCGCGATGGCGATGCGGCGCAGGTCGCGCATGACGGGCAGGTCGGCCAGTGTCGCCCGCAGTTGGTCGGCGAGGGGGTCGCCGTCGTCGCCACGTTCGCAGGTGAGATACAGGTCGACGACGGCCTGGTGACCGGCCGGACGGGCCGCCACCTCGGCAGCCAGCAGGTCGGCCAACTCACCGTCGGGGGTCAACTCGTCGAGCGTCGCCACCATCGAGACGAGCCAGATCGGGTCGCCGTCAGCCACGAAGCTGGCGGTGGCGACCGCGTGCATCTGCACGACCTTCTCGTTGAGGTCGGTGAGCTGCATGGCGTTGTAGTGGCGCAGGGCCAGGATGCCGAGCAGGGGCTGTTCGGCCGTCACCCGCTGTGCCGGGTCGGTGGTCAGGAAGCCCACCAGTCGGTCGGGGGCGGCCACCAGTTCGTCGGCCACGACCCTGCGGGCAGGGCCGTGAGGCAGGGCGTCGAGGTGTCCCAGGAGTTCGGGCACCTGGGCCAGCGCCGCCGACTGCTCGGCGTCGACCATCGGCTTGTCGAACCAGCGGAAGCGGATGGAGCGGGCCAGGTCACCGATGGCGGGGAAGCGAACCTGGGTGGCCAGCACCAGTCGGTCGAGGGTCGCCCTGGTCGAGGGACGGGGTCGGTTCGAGCGGCTCCAGGCGCGCAGGATGCCGGTGGCCACGGCCAGTGCCGGTGACCAACGCTGCTGCACGAGGAACAGTCGGAAGACGGCCTCGCTGAGCTCGTCGCTCTGCTCGAGGTCGTCGACCCCGTAGTGGGCGAGCACCGTCGAGAGTCGGCGGGCGAAGGTGCCGGGCAACTTCTCCCGCTCGACGTCGAGGCTGCGCAGGTAGCGCTGGAAGAACTCCCGCGAGGTGTGCACCCGGGAGTCCGAGAAGGCCTCCTGGTCGCGCTCGTCGGTGGCACGTCCGTTGCTCGGCTTGTTGCGGTGCAGTTCCGCCACGTCGGCGAACACCTCGAGCAGCACGGCCTCACGGGCCAACGTCTCGGGGTCGTCGGTGCGACCGTCCAGGTAGGTGCGCAGCAGGGTTCCGGGGTCGCCCTGGTCGGCGTCGTACCCCAGCACCACGTTGCGCAGGGAGTCGAGCAACTGGTCCTGGCTGGCCTGTTGGGCAGCCTCGGGGAGTTCCAGGTCGATGCTGGACTCCTCCTCGTCGGCCTCCGGCTGGTCCTGCAACGGCTCGAGGCGAGCCAAGGGGGCACCGGTCTCGACCTGGGTGCCGGCGCGCACCATCACCTCACGCACGCGGGCAGCGAAGGGGGCCGCGATGATCGTCTCCATCTTCATCGACTCGAGCACCAGCACGCGGTCGCCGGCAGCGACCAGGTCTCCCTCCTGGACGGGGGTGGCCACGACCAGGGCCGGCGCCTGCGAGCGCAACACGCCGCCCTCGTCCCGGCTGACCCGGTGGGTCTGGCCGTCGATCTCGATCATCTGCACCGGACCGGGTGCGCCCAGCAGCACCCGGTGCACCCGGTCGCCGAGCGTGAGCCGGGCGTTGAACTCGTCGAGCCGGTCGAAACGGGCCAGCACCGATTGGGCCGCCGCGTCGGTTCCGATGGTCACCTGGAACTCGTGCCGTCCGACCCGCAGCGCACGGACCACATGGGTGACCCCGCGCAGCTTCAGTTCGATTGGGCGTTCCAGGTCGTGGTTGGCCAACGGACGACCCCGTCGCGCCGTGTCGAGGAAGCGGGCCCGCTCGATCTCCTCGGCGGCCAGGTAGGCCTCGATGGTGGCCACCACGAGGGCGGCCCCGGAGTGGGCGGTCTGCTGCAGACCACCCTCGGCGCGCACCCGGTCGATCCAGCCGGTGTCGGCCCAGCCCTCGGGGCCTGACCCGTCGGTCACCTCGGGGTGGCGCAGCAGGTCGAGCACGAAACTCTTGTTGGTGGTGCCTCCGTCGATCACCACGGAGGTGTCGGCCATTGCGCGGCGCAAACGGGCCAGCGCCTCACGGCGGGACGATCCGTAGGCGATCACCTTGGCGATCATCGAGTCGAAGTCTGCCGGGATCGTGTCGCCCTGCTCGACTCCCGAGTCGACCCGGATGCCCGGGCCCTGGGGCAGGTGCAGGTGTTGGATGCGTCCCGGGGCGGGCGCGAAGTCGCGGTCGGGGTCCTCGGCGTTGAGGCGGGCCTCGACGGCATGGCCGAGTTCGGCGGGACGATCGCCTTCGAGACGCCCGCCCTGGGCGACGTGGATCTGCAACTTCACCAGGTCGGTGCCCGTGGTCAGCTCGGTGATCGGGTGCTCCACCTGCAGGCGGGTGTTGACCTCGAGGAAGGCGAAGGCGTCCTGGTCGGGTTGGTAGAGGAACTCGACGGTGCAGGCGCCGCGGTAGCCGACCCGCAGGGCGAGTCGCTCGGCGCTGGTCTTGACGTCGGCGACACGCGCACCGCTCAGCAGGGGCGAGGACGACTCCTCGATGATCTTCTGGTTGCGCCGCTGCACGGTGCAGTCGCGCACCCCCAGCGCCCAGGCGGTCTCGCCGTCGCTGATCACCTGCACCTCGACGTGGCGGGCGCCGTTCACCAGGCTCTCGAGGAAGACCACCCCCGAACCGAAGGCCCGCTCGGCCTCTCCCCGAACCCGGTCGAAGACGTCGCTCAGGCTCGCGTCGTCGACCACCTTCTGGATACCGCGACCACCGCCGCCGGCGGTCGCCTTGAGCATCAGCGGGTAACCGATCCGGTGGGCGACATCCAGAGCCTCGTCGAGGGTGTGCACCTCGCCGCGGCTCCAAGGCGCGACCGGGACACCGACCTCCTCGGCGATGAGCTTGGAGCCGATCTTGTCGCCCAGTTGCCGCATGGCGGCCCCGCTCGGGCCGATGAAGGTCACGCCCAGTCGTTCGCACAGTTCAGCGAAGGCAGGGTCCTCGGCGACGAATCCCCAGCCCACCCAGACTGCGTCCGCGCCGGTGGCGAGCAGTGCCTGCTCGAGCAGTGCGTGGTTCAGGTAGGGGCGCTCCGAGGCCGGTCCCAGGTTGTAGGAGACGTCGCTCTCGCGGACGAACATGGCGTTCGACTCGCCCTCGGTGTGCAGGGCGATCACCTGGATGGGTGCCTCGTCCAACCGGTCGGCGTTCAGGTCGCGTACCGCACGGATGAGGCGGACCGCCGCTTCTCCACGGTTGACGACGGCGATGCGACGAAGCCGCGTGGGCGAGGCAGGGGTCGAGGCCATGGGTACGTCCTGAGGATGGGCGAATGGGTCACCCTGACGCTACGGCCAAGTGGGTGTCGGGGGTGGGATGCTCGCTCAGGACTTCACCGACGGATTTTGTGGGGTTCCCACAAATCCGGCTCGGTCAGGCGGCGGATCGCTCGCGCCGGTTCGAGCGCTCCACGACGTCACGGTGGGCTTGGAGCACCTGCTCGACCGAGGGCCTCACCGACTGCAGCGTGGCTGTCGGCTCGGGCGCGTCGGCGGCGCGAGCCTTGCGCAGGTGCCGCTTGACCGTGGAGAGCGAGCAGCCGAGTCGACGCGCGATCGAGTCGAGCGATTCGTACGGGTTGGCATTGCGGAGCCGGATGACCTCTTCGTGGTCGATCTGCCGATTGGGGGTGGTGACGCCGGCCAGGGTGTCGAGGTCCTGGGCTGCCACTCGGACGCCGAGTCGGGCACGGATCTCTGCCCGCTGCCGTTGGGTGGTGCCGGCGACGAACCCGGCCACATCGTGGTCGACGACTGCTGTGTAGAGGCAGTCGGCCATCAGGGGGCAAGCCGCGCAGGCACGTTCCGCCCGGCGGATCAGCAGGTTCTGCTGCTTGCGGGCCTCGGCCCCGGTGACGGTCCCGTCCTCGAGGAGGGGGTGCTGGAAGACCTTGGGCATGGTCGCGCAGGCGGGGGCGGTGATCGCGGTGGTGCTCATCAGTGGTCCAACTTTCTTTCCCTGACCTGACCCCAGCGTGGGCGATGCTCAGTGGGACAGATCCTTCTTCCATGGGCGTTCAATGCCTCGTGTGACGAATCCATTGGCCCTCCGGTTCCCCCGGAAAGTGCCCGGGTTCAACCCTTGCAGAGGGCGCCCGAACCGGCCATGGCTAGCGGTGACGTGCGTGACTCAACTTCTCTGTGCGCCCTTGCCCAGACCGTCTGAGTAGGTGCACAAGTGGCACTGAGTACCGCTACCTATATTGCTTCAATGCTGAATTCTGCAGCCGTGAACCAATGGCGTGGAGGTGCGGCCAGGACTCGGTCGGCATGAATGCTGCATGAACGGACGGCTCTGTTTGATCGCGTTGAACGACTGCCCTTCTGCTACGTCTTGTCGTAGACGTCTGACGCGCGACACGATTCAGGGCCAGACCTCCATGTTCGTGGGCTTTGACGGGCGGCGGACGGCCCCGGCATGGGCTCGGACGTGCTGCCCACGGGCAGTTCTTCCCCATCGCTTGACAGTCCCCGCGGTGCGGGTGAGGGTGAGGGAATGCATTCCCAACAATGAACTGGCGTGGAAATCTCGGTTCCGTTCAGAATCGCGCGGATCGTCGAGACCCATACCGTCATTGTGTCCTTGGGGGGAGGGTCTGACGCCGTCGTCGTGTGCTCCTCTGCCGCGGTGGCGACCTCTGGATGCTGGTCGGCGACGTCGCCGAGGGGCGACGTCACACCGATGTGATGTCAACCACGGACCATCCCACCACCACAGGAGAAACATCCATGCAGGTTCATCGCCGCTCCATTCTTTCCGCGGGAATTGGTGCCACAGCACTGTCGCTCGCCGGTCACATTGCCGGTGCCCCACCCGCCCATGCGGGTCCACAGCCGTCCACCGGCATCAGCTGGCCGCAGGGTCAGGTGTTCCCCACCTTCGCCAAGGCGAAGAAGGTCGTGATCGCAGACGCCACCAGACTGGACGGGTTCGACCGGTTGCTGCTGACGAGCCTGCAGGGGGTCATCAACGCCCGGGTACCCGAGATCTACCTGATCGTCGACCCGGTGGACCGCACCTGGGTGGCGAACCTGCCCGTGACCACGTCCTCCGTCGCTGATCCCATGTCACTGGTGTCCCGCTACCGCGACCGGGTGAACGGTGCGATCGTGTACGACCTCGCTGCTCCGGACACCATCAACCTCGCCACCACCATGGCTGGACTCAAGGGTTGCGTGGTGGCGTCGGCGGCACAGGCAGAGGCCCACCAGTTGCCGATCGTCACCGACCTGCGGGGTCAGTTCGCCGATGACCCAGCGGCCATCCATGAGTGGCAGATGGCCAATCTGTGGCCGCAGTGCACCCACCGCGTCCTGGTCGGGTTGCCGCCCGCCACCACCGTTGAGGTCGCCGATGTCACCTGGACGGAGGTGGCGCGGGAGGGAAACGAAGTGCGCGACTCCTCGAATCGGAAGGTGTACACGTTCGACCTCTCTGCCCATTTGTCGGGCAGTGAACTGTTCGTGAAGTTCTCGGACTCGTTCCCGACAGACGGATGGGGAGCCTCCGTCCACAGTGTGACAGCGCTCGCGAACGGCGCCACCATCGCATCCTTCACCCCCGGGTCGGATGAGGAGGCGAGTCATCTCTTCGATGGTGCGCACAGCCAACTGGGGGGCAGCAGCAATCGCTTTGCCGATGGCAACAATTACTTCATCTACCGATTCGCGATTCCTGCCGGCACGACGTCGTTCGTTCTCGAGGTCGACCTCGAGAACGAGTACGTCGTCTCCACCACGGCGACAGCGCCGACCCGACTCGAGCCGTTCGCGCAGTTCCGCGACTTCGCCGTCGCCACCAAGGCCCTGGTGTCGTGGCTGCCACCGTCGGGCGACAGTGGTTCACAGTTCGCGGACCTGCTCAACCGCGTCGAGCCCGGCAGTGCCTACGCGGGGTGGTTCTCCAACGACGTCTCGGGCGAGTGGTCGGGAGTCCAACTCTGCAGTGAGCACGGCGTCGTCGTGGTGGCAGCGGACTTCTATGCCAACGCCAGCGTGCTGTCAGGAATCCAGGTCAGCACGAAGGCGTCCCCGTCCAGGCGCACCACCCCGTCGGTGCGCAACACCACCTATCTGACGCTCACCATCGGGGAGGGCGACAACGTCCAGTACTGCCAGCGCCGCATGCGTGACCTTTGGGACGACCCGGGGCGCGGTCGCGCGCCCATGAACTGGACGGTCTCACCCCTGTTGGCCGAGATCGGTCCGGCCCTGCTCCGCCACTACCAGCAGACGGCGACGACCAGTGACCTGCTGGTGTGTGGCCCCTCCGGGGCCGGCTACACCTACGGTGACTCGTGGCCACAGGACGCGCTGGACACCTACACGACCATGTCGGGACGCTCCATGGCGGCGACCGGGCTCGACATCGTCTACGCCTACTCCACGCCGAACTCGTCGGGCTTCCCGAAGCTGCCCGACTGGGTCGTCCAGTCCTATGCGCGCAACACCAACCTGCGCGGAATCATCCAGACCGACGAGCACGGCCGCTACAGCGAGCCGGGCGCGTCCGTGCCCCTGATCGGCACCCTGTGGCCGCAGGGGAGCCCCGCCGACTACAAGCAGGGGCTGCTGGACCATATCTCGGCCATGGGCGGCACCAGCGATCAACCCCTGTTCATCGCGGGCCTGGTCAACGCCTGGCAGTGGACGCCCTACGACATCTGGACCCTCGTGCGGTCGCTGCCCTCGTCCATCGAGGTCGTGCTCGCCGACCGCTTCTTCGACCTGTTCGCCCAGACCCGCCAGCGGGCGACCACTCCGGCCGCCCAGAAGGTGACGGTGACCTCGTCGGCCAAACCCCACGGCTCGTCCAGCGCGGCGCCGACACCCGGCCCCAAGCGCTGAGGAAGTCGGCACCGCATCGACGACCCATCGCGGCCGGTGGCTGCCAGCTTCGCCACCGGCCGCACTGGGGCCGTCACCCCCACCGAAAACCGGTTTAGTGGGAGGTCCTCCCGCCCTTAGGCTTGACCCCGTCATGGAGACCTTCCCGCCGCGGATTCACGCGTATGGGCTGCCCTCGGTCGCAGCCAACCCCACCCCTCGTCCCCTTCCCACAGCGGATGAGCGCCCCGACGTCCGCTCACCCCTGCGATTCCTGCTCTGGTTCCTGGGCAGGCAGTGGAAGATCCTCGTCCTGTCGGCGCTCAGCTCGGTGCTGTGGTTCGGTTCGTCCGCCATCACCCCGTGGATGTTCGGACGAGCCGTCGACACCGGTATCGGCCAGCGTGACCTCCCAGCTGCGCTCGGCTGGGCAGGCTGGATGCTGCTGGCCGTCTCGATCGGCGTGTTCTTCGGTGTCTTCGGGCACACCATCGTGGTGGCTGGTTGGGTCGTGTCCATCTACCGCACCGTCGGGCTGATCAGCCGACGTGCACTGTCGATGGGTCACGTGCTGCCCCGGCGCACCCCCACCGGGGAGGTGCTCTCGGTGGCCGGCGGTGACGCCGACACCTTCGGTGCCACCCAGGAAGTGCTCACCCGCGCCATCGGGGCAGTCTCCGCCTTCATCTTCGTGACCGTGCTGGTGTTGGGGGAGTCCCCCAAGCTGGGTCTGGTCGTGCTGGTCGCAGCGCCGCTGCTGGTGGGCGCCGCAGCACCCTTCCTGCGCCCCCTGCAGGCGGCCCGCACCAAGGAGCGCACCCGCTCGTCGGAGCTCACCGGCATGGCCACCGACATCGTCGCGGGACTGCGCATCCTGCGCGGTATCGGCGGCGAGAAGACCTTCGGCGACAACTACGTGCGCCAGTCGCAGCACGTGCGTCGGGCCGGCGTCGAGGCCGGCGCCTGGCAGTCGGCCGTCGACGCGCTGGCCACCCTGCTGGGTGGACTGCTGCTGGTGCTGTTGACCTGGCTGGGCGTGCGGGAGGTGCTGGCCGGAGCGTTGTCGGTGGGCCAGCTGATCAGCTTCTTCGGCTACGCCGTCTATCTCGTGTGGCCCGTCTACACCATGTACGAGTTCGTGCAGAAGTGGGTACAGGGTCTGGTCGCTGCCAAGAAGACCGTCGTGGTGCTCGGCCAGAGCGCCCCGTGGAAGGCAGGCACCGACACCGTCGAACTGCCCCGCGATGCGGTCATCAAGGACGAACAGTCGACCTTCCTGGCCCAGCCGGGACAGTTGACCGTGGTCGTCTCGTCGCTGCCCGACGACTCCGCTGCCCTGGCCGACCGGATCGGTCGCTACCTCACCGGCAGTGAGGACCCCGTCAGCCACGAGATCGACGAGAACCTCAAGGGACGAGCCGCCAAGCGCGCCCGGGCCGAGAAGGCCGCCGAACTGGCGGCCCTTGCCCAGGCCGACGAGGAGCGGGCCAATCGTCCGTGGGGAGTGACCTACGACGGCATCGACGTCTCGCGCTTCGACCTCGCCGAGTTCCGCCGCCGCGTGTTGGTGAGCGACACCTCCGCGATGATCTTCGCCGGCACCCTGCAGCAACTGGTCGACCCGCTGGGGCGAGCGACCCGCGAGCAGGCGGAGGAAGCCCTGCGCGTGGCATCGGCCGAGGACGTCTACGACCTGGTTCCCGGCGGCTGGCAGGGCCGCATCGACGAGCGGGGACGAGGCCTCTCCGGTGGCCAGCGCCAGCGGCTGGTGCTGGCCCGCGCACTGCTCGCCGACCCCGAGGTGCTCGTGATGGTCGAGCCCACCTCGGCCGTCGACGCGCACACCGAGGCCCGGATCGCCACCCGCCTGGCAGAGGCCCGCCGCGGTCGCACCACGATCATCACCACGGTGTCGCCGCTGGTGCTGCACGTGGCCGACGAGGTGGTCTTCATGGTGGACGGGGTCTGTGTCGAACGTGGCACCCACCACGACCTGATGCAGCACTCCCCGGCCTACCGCAGCGTCGTCGAGCGGGGCATCGACGACGACCCGGCCGCCATCGAGCACCCCCTCCGCGACCACGCCCTTCTCCCGACCCCTTCCGGGGCAGTGCAGGACCACTCATGACCGCCACCGACAACCTCGTGATCGAGGGCCTCGCCGTGACCACCTTGGTCGACTCCGCAGAGACCTGGCTCGACCACACCGGCGACGACACCCGGGTCGACCCCTCACTCGACACCGACCACCGCGGGGCCGCGGT
Organism: Aestuariimicrobium kwangyangense DSM 21549; assembly: GCF_000421525.1. GTDB lineage: Bacteria > Actinomycetota > Actinomycetes > Propionibacteriales > Propionibacteriaceae > Aestuariimicrobium > Aestuariimicrobium kwangyangense. The sequence goes on from NZ_ATXE01000001.1 coordinate 570,169, forward strand.
CGAGCGGTTGACGGCCTGGCGTGCCCGCCACCGGATGCGTCGCCAGTTGGCCGAGGCGGTGCTGGCCCGCCAGCGCAACCCCGAGCGCGGCCTGCCCGTGGCCAGCAACGAGCGGGTCTTCGCCTTCCTGCGCACCCTGGTCGCCAGCCGCAGACGGACGATCATCGCCCTGATCACGTTCTCCCTGCTCGCCGCAGTGGCCGGGCTGATCGTCCCCCGCATCCTGGGTGGTGTGGTCGACCGTGTCACCGGCGGCGACCCGACCCTGGCCTCGTCCCTGAACGGCATCTGCCTGGCGGCTGCCGGAGTCGTGCTCGTGCAGGGAGTGCTCACCTACCTCACTCGCCTGATCACCACCGTGTTCGGCCAGGACCTGCTCTCGTCGGCCCGCGAGGAGGTCGTGCGCACCGTGCTCCGCCTGCCGTTGTCGCGCGTGGAGACCGCCGGCACCGGTGACCTGGTCACCCGAGTCACCCGGGACGTGTCGGCGATGGCCTCGGCGGCGCAGTGGGCCCTTCCGCAGTTCGTGACCACCGTCGGCCTGGTCGGACTGACCCTGGTCGCCCTGTTCCTGAACTCACCGTTGCTGACCATCCCCACCCTGCTGGGCATGGCCCTGCTGTTCTTCACGGTGCGCACCTACCTCAAGCACGCCCTGGCGGGCTACATCGCCGAGGGCGACTCGTACTCGACCATCAACTCCACCCTCACCGAGTCGGTGGAGGGCGCGCGGACGGCCGAGGCTCTGGGCCTGCAGCGTCAGCGTGCCCGCCAGACCGACCTCGACGTCGAGGTATCGGCGCAGACCGAGCGCTACACCATGAGCCTGCGCAACCTGATGTTCCTCACCATGGACTATGCCTTCCAGGGTCCGCTCATCCTGGTCGTCGTGCTCGGCGCCGTCGGCTACACCCAGGGCTGGGTGACGCTGGGGCAGGTGACGGTGGCCGCCCTCTACCTGCAGCAACTGATCGGGCCCATGGACGTGCTGGTGCAGACCCTCGACCGGGCCCAGGTGGGCATGGCCTCGACCACCCGACTGCTGGGCATCGCGGAGGTGCCGCAGGACCGCACCCCCTCCGGTGAGGAACCTCGTGACTCCCACCTGGTGGGCCGCGACCTGCGGTTCGCCTACCGCGAGGGTCATGACGTGTTGCACGGTGTCGACCTCGATCTGGTGCCCGGTGAACGGCTCGCGATCGTCGGGCCGTCCGGGTCGGGGAAGTCAACGTTGGGACGACTGCTGGCCGGCATCAACGGACCGCGCACCGGCGAGGTGACCGTGGGTGGGGCGAGCCTGATGGGGCTGCCGCTCGACCGGTTGCGCACCGAGGTGGCCCTGGTCACCCAGGAGCACCACGTCTTCGTCGGGACGATTCGCGACAACATCGTGCTGGCCCGCGAGACCACCGCCACCGAGGACGAGGTGCGCGAGGCGCTCGCTGCCGTCGACGCCCTCGAATGGGTGGAGCGGATGCCCCTCGGCATCACCACCAAGGTGGGGTCGGGCAACACCAGGCTCACCCCGGCCCAGGCCCAGCAGGTGGCGTTGGCCCGCCTGGTGATCGCCGACCCGCACACGCTGGTGCTCGACGAGGCCACCTCGCTGATCGACCCCCAGACCGCTCGTCACCTCGAGGGTTCGATGTCCTCGCTGCTGACCGGACGAACCGTGGTCGCCATCGCCCACCGTCTGCACACCGCACACGACGCCGATCGGATCGCGGTGGTCATCGACGGGAACATTGCCGAACTGGGTTCCCATGATGAGTTGATGGCCCTGGACGGGGAGTACGCCAAGCTCTGGCGGGCGTGGACGAGTTGAGCTCGCCGGCCATGATCGAGGTCGACGCGCTGGTCAAGGAGTTCCGGACCGCCGGCAGCGTCGACGGTCGTCTCGCCGGGCTCAGACGCCTGTGGGCGCCCAGTCGGCTCGTCCGCGCCGTCGACGGCGTCTCGTTCACGATCCAGCGGGGTGAGGTGGTCGGCTACCTGGGCGCGAACGGTGCCGGGAAGTCGACCACGATCAAGATGCTGACCGGGATCGTGCGTCCCACCTCGGGCACGGTGCGGGTGAACGGAGTCGTGCCGTGGCAGAACCGGCGGGCCCATGCCCACAACATCGGGGTCGTCTTCGGCCAGAAGTCGCAACTCTGGTACGACCTGCCCCTTCGGGTGTCGCTGGAGACGATCCGTGACCTCTACCGGGTCGAGGACCGCGACTACCGTGCCCGGCTGGCCGAGTTCGACGAGGTGCTGGGTGTGCGCGACTTCCTGGACACCCCGATCAGGTCGCTGTCGTTGGGTCAGCGCATGCGCGGCGACTTGGTCGGGGCGATGCTCTACCGGCCCGAGGTCTTGTACCTCGACGAACCCACCGTCGGTCTCGACGTGGTGGCGAAGCAGGCGCTCCGGGAGTTCATCGCCGCCCAGAACCAGCAGTACGGCACCACCGTGGTGATCACCACCCACGACATGGACGACATCGAACAGTTGTGCCGCAGGATCGTCATGATCGACCACGGATCGGTCGTCTACGACGGGGACCTGCCGGTGCTCAAGAAGCGCTACCTTCCGTTCAGGGATGTGGTGATCACGCCCGCGGACGACTCCGATGCGGCCCTGATCCGCGCCGACCACAGCGAACGGATCGAGGGCGAGGACGGCACCATCACCCTGCGCTTCGACCCCGACGTCACCACGGCGCCAGCGGTGATCGCCCAGGCTGCGTCCGCCACCGGGATCGACGACCTGAAGGTGATCGAGCCCGACCTGGAGGACGTCGTCAGGCTGATCTACGCGGAGGCGGGCCGGTGACCGCAGGAGCCCGGCCGTCGGGCGCCCGTGGTGTGCATGACACCGTGGGCAGGGCATGGGCGATGGTGCGCCTGGGTGCCGCCAACGCGCTCGTGTTCCGGGCCAACGTGGTGGTCTCGATGCTCAGCGTCGCCCTGCAGACAGTGCTGCTGGTCACCGTCTGGAGGGCCGTCTACTCGGGTCGCCATTCCGTCGCCGGCGTGACCGGTGATCGTGCGGTCTCGTACGCGGTGCTGGGGCTGGTGCTCGGGCACCTGGCCCTTCCGTGGCGGCTCTCGTCCCTGCCCGAACGGGTGCGTGAAGGGACGGTCGCCACCGACATCATCCGCCCCGTGGGAGTGGTGGGGCAGAGTCTGCTGCAGTCCATCGGTGCTGCCGTCGGTGCCCTCCCGGGGGTGGCCACGGCGCTGCTGCTCGGCGCACTCCTGGGAGGGCTGACCATGCCCGCCACCGTGTCGGCCGCGTTCGGCTTCATGCTGACAGCCGCCCTCGGCTGGCTGATCGCGACCCTGCTGAACCTGATGGTGTCGATGGTCGCCTTCTGGACGACCGACACCAGAGGCCCCTTCTATGTCTACCGCGCCGTCGCCAGCTTCGCCTCGGGAGCCCTGGTGCCGTTGTGGTTCATGCCCGACTGGCTGCGCCCCACGCTCGAGGCGCTCCCGTTCGCGCTGCAGGTCTTCGCACCGCTCCAACTGTGGTTCTCGGAGCAGCCCCTGGGCGGGGTCGGGGGAGTGGTGCTGGCACAGGTGGGATGGCTGGTGGTGGCCGCGCTGCTCACCGCCCTCGTGTCGTGGCGTGCCCTGCGAACGGTGGTGATCAACGGTGGTTGAGCTGGCCAAGGACTTCCGGACCCTGCTGCGGGTGGCCTGGCTGACCGAGATGGAGTACCGGGCGAACTTCCTGATCTCCATCGTCGGTGCGCTCGCCTACAACGCCAGCCAGTTGCTGTTCATCTCGGTGTTGTTGCACGCCTTCGGAGGGGTCGCGGGCTGGACGGGCCCCCAGGTCTTCGTCCTGTTCGGCATCCGCATGGCCAGCCACAGTGTCTGCGCCTTCTTCTTCCGCCGGATGACCGACCTCGACACCGTGGTGCACACCGGCGAGTTCGACCGCTACCTGCTCCGTCCGGTCAGCCTGTTCCTGCAGTTGTTGATGCGTCGGTTCAACCTGCAGCAGTTCGGCGACGTCGTGATCGCCGCCGCCGTCCTCGGCTTCGCGCTGCCCCGGGCAGCCATCGACTGGACACCGGCCAAGGCCCTGTGGCTGGTCGCTGCGGTGGCGGCCGGGGGCATGTTGGAGGCAGGGCTCCAACTCGTCCGGGGGGCGCTCAGTTTCCGGTGGACGAACACCGAGTCGATGACGGGACTGATCGAGACCGTCTTCGGCACCTTCGGGAACTTCCCCCTGCAGGTGTTCGGCGGGGTGGGTGCCGTCTTCTTCACCCTGGTGCTGCCGCTCGCCTTCGTCGGCTGGATTCCCGCCGCCATGTTGCTGGGTCGGCAGGACTCCTTGTGGTTCCCCGGCTGGCTCGGCTGGTGGAGTCCCCTGGTGGGGGTCGGCTGCTTCGCTCTGGCCATCGTGTTCTTCGGCCGCCAGTCGCGCCACTACGCGAGCCCCGGCAGCTGACGCGGTGGGGTCGGGGCGCCGACTCCTCTCAGGTCTCGCCGGCGGGCATCGGGATCCGGCGGGATGGGCTGCAACTCGGGGCGCCCCCGCCCATGGATTTCGCTCACTCGCCCCCTATCCATTCGGGCGAAACCATGCTCTGATGGGTCCGTCGAGCTGACGGGGGGAGGCACGATGCGACGCCGCGCCGTGTACGGGCACAGGTACGCCACCATCGTGGTGGCGTCGCTCGGGTTGGTCGCGTTCGTGGGCGCCCATGCCGCCTCCCTGGGTGGAGGCACGGCCTACTTGGCGGTGCCGGTGGAGGAGCCATCGTCCGTCGTCCTGCAGGCAGTCACCCGGTCGGCACCATCCCAGCGACCCGAGGGTGGTGCCGTGCTTCGCGTGGACGAGGAGGCGCTGCCCTGGGTTTCGCTGCCCACCGACCCTGGCCATCTCGTGGACGAGGGGGTCGCAGTCGACCTGAAGCCGCCGCGGGTGATTCCCACCCGCGTGGCTCCGGCGGTGGTCTCCACGACCGGTGCCTTGCTGTCGCGGCCGGTGATGGGGCCGATCACGTCGCCGTTCGGCATGCGGGTGCACCCGATCACGCACATCTACAAGTTGCACACGGGCACCGACTTCGGGGTCCCGTACGGCACCCCGGTCGGTGCCGCCGCCGCCGGAACCGTGCTGTCGGCCGGCTGGGGCGGTGCCTACGGCATCCGGGTCACCATCGACCACGGCATGCTCGCTGGCCACCGGGTGGTGACCACCTACAACCACCTGTCCTCCTTGGCGGTGCGCGCCGGTGATCGGGTGAGTGTGCACCAGGGGGTCGGGCGAGTCGGCAGCACCGGTTACTCGACCGCGGCCCACCTGCACTTCGAGGTGATCGCGGACGGGCAGTTCACGGACCCGGTGCCGTGGCTGGACGGTCGTCCCGTGGTCGTCGACCTGAATGCGGCGGAGTATCGGACGGGTGGTCTGACACCTGTGCGCCCTCCCGCAGGGGCGCTGGCTTCCAGTCCTTCGGCCACCAGTTCGCCGCAGCCCACCCCCACGCCGAGCCCAACACTCACGCCGAGCCCAACACCCACCGTGGCCCTGACCCCCACGCCGAGCCCGACACCCACGGGCGGGGCATCGCCCGAGGCCAGCCCCGACCCGACCGGCTCGCACTCGCCGACCGCGTCTCCCACGCCCACGCCGACTCCCAGCCCCACTCCCACGCCGAGCCCGACACCGACGCCGAGCCCGACACCGACGCCGAGCCCGATGCGCACGCCGAGCGCGATGCCGAGCGCCACGCAGCCACCCCCCGAACCCAGCCCGGTGCCGACCAGTCCGGCCGCGTCCAGCCCAGTCCCGACCAGCCCAGTCCCGACCACTCCGGTCCCGACCACTCCACTCCCGACCACTGGGTGATCGTCCGCGGTCAGTCCTGAGCCCTCAGCCTCACCCTGACGACGATCCACTCCCCGGCGGCCACCTCGAACTCGACGCCCGCCACCGTGACCGCCGCAGCCATGGGCTGATCGGCGTGGGTGGCGACCACCCGGCGCCGCACCTGCCCGCGCACCGGGTCGATGGTTGTCTCGAGGTCGGGGCCGACGGCCCAGCCGCTGAGGGTCACGAGCCCGGGTCGGTCGAGGCGGACGGCGCGCAGTTCACCTCCGTCGACGACGGTGGCCAGCGCCGTCACCACGGGGGCGTCGGCGGCTGTGCCAGTGCGGTTGCCCGTGCTCCAGCGGCTGAGGGCGACCGGTCGTCCGCGTCGGGTGTGCCGCATGTCGCAGTCGGTGAGCAGTCGCTGTGACCAACGGCGACCTGCGGCGTCGACGACCGCCACCTGGTTGTCGACGAGCGATTCGGGGTCGTCGGTCTCGACGGGGGCGGTGGCGGTCGAGTAGGCCAGCCGGTCGTAGAGCGGGTCGCTGGTGCCACTCGGCGAGGCGTGGTCGACACCGTGGTTGAGCACGCGGACGATGCCGTCATCACCGGGGTCGATGATCCAGCCAACTGCGCCCACAGCCATGGGCTCCGACGGGTGGTCGGCGGGACCAAGGGGCGGCAGGGTTCGGTCGATGTGGGCCGGGTCGGGGGTTGGCGTGGTCGTCCACACCGGATGGTCGACGGGCAGCGCCAGACCGGCGAACCCGTGCAGGGCCCAGTACGGCGAGCCGGGCCCTGAGTAGGGCTGCCGGAGGCGCTCGTGGGCACCGAACCAGCCCAGGCTCAACAGTCCGTCGGGCTCGGTGAAGCAGCCATGGCCCACGAAATGCTGCATCGTCCGCCCGGCGATCCTGCGCACACGGGCCGGATCGGGGCCCACACCGCTGGCCGCCGCGTCCCACAGGCCGGCCAGCACGCCGAATCGGTAGGTGAGCGACCGGCCCTGGTGGAGGGGGGCGCCGTCGTCCCCGAAGAGATGGACGGCCTGTTCGGCCCAGTCCCCCAGGCGCTGCTTCCACAGGGGAGCGAGGCGTGCGGTGGTCGGCTGGTCGGGGGCCATACTCGCCTGGTGGTGGAACAGGTGATGGATGACCCAGGAGTTGTACCAGTCGACCTGGGGTCGTCCGGCGTCGAGGGCGGCGTCGGAGTACCAACCGTCCCCGAGGTGACAGGAGGTCATGAACTCCAGGTGCTCGGCCACCCGGCCGTCGTCGCCCCCGGCACCCACCGAGGCGAGGAAGGCCTGGGTGACGGTGTGGAAGAGCACCCAGTTGCAGCGCGGGTAGTCCACGGAAGCCGAGTCGGCCAACCAGTCGACCAGGTGTTGCTGGGTGCGCCCGGGCAGCCGCTCCCAGATCTGGTCGCGGGTCTGGTGCAGGGCGACCGCCAGTGCGGCAGCCTCCACCCGGGGCTGCCCCTGCTCGGTCAAGGTCGGCCAGCGCTCGGGGGATGCTGGATCGACCCCCGCCGAGATGCCCGCGGCATACCACTCGGCGAACCCGTCCGGGTCGTCCGCCTGCCCGGCGAGCAGGTTGCCGACCCCGATGAACGAGCGGGCGAAGGCCTCGAGCGCGTCGGAGTCACGGCCCGATGAGGAGGTGGGACCGGGCAGGTCGAACCGTGCCCGGCCAGGCGAGGCGAACGGACGAAGCGCCAGCAGCGCTCGGGTGAGGACCTGTGCGTGCTCGGCTCGTCCCCAGCCGGGCTCAGACTCGGCGTGCACGGTGGCGGCGGATCAGTCGACGCCCGACTCGATGGCCGCCCGGTCGAGCGACTCCTCGTCGTCGGTCGTGGTGAGGCCCAGGCTCGGGATCGTTCCCGCCTGTCCCTGCTCGAGTTCGCCCACCAGCTTCGCCTGGGCACCCCCCAGCTGCCCCTGGGCGGCGTAGAGCTCGAGCTTCTCGCGGGTGTCGGCGATGTCGAGGTTTCGCATGGTCAACTGGCCGATGCGATCGGTGGGACCGAAGGCGGCGTTCTCGACGCGCTCCATCGACAACCGATCGGGGTGGTAGCTGAGGTAGGGACCGGTGGTGTCGAGGATCGTCCAGTCCTCACCGCGGCGTAGTCGCACCGTCACTTCGCCCGTGACCGCTGAGGCCACCCAGCGGATGATCGACTCGCGCAGCATCAGCGACTGCGGGTCGAGCCAGCGTCCCTCGTAGAGCAGCCGACCCAGCCGCAGGCCCTGGGAGTGGTAGTTGGCGAGCGTGTCCTCGTTGTGGATCGCGTTGAGCAGACGTTCGTAGGTGATGAACAGCAGGGCCATGCCCGGCGCCTCGTAGATACCGCGGCTCTTGGCCTCGATGATGCGGTTCTCGATCTGGTCCGACATGCCCAGGCCGTGGCGTCCGCCGATGGTGTTGGCCTCCATCACCAGGTCGACGGGTGAGGCGAAGGTCTGGCCGTTGATGGCCACGGGGCGTCCCTGGTCGAAGCGCACGGTGACGTCCTCGGTCTCGATGACCACGCTGGGGTCCCAGTACTTGACCCCCATGATCGGCTCGACGGTCTCGAGCGAGACGCTGAGGTGCTCCAGGGTCTTGGCCTCGTGGGTCGCACCCCACAGGTTGGCGTCGGTGGAGTAGGCCTTCTCCTGCGAGTCGCGGTACGGGAGCTCGCGTTCGGTGAGCCAGGCGCTCATCTCGTGGCGGCCGCCGAGCTCGCGGACGAAGTCCTCGTCGAGCCACGGCTTGTAGATGCGCAGGGCCGGGTTGGCGAGCAGCCCGTAGCGGTAGAAACGCTCGATGTCATTGCCCTTGAAGGTCGACCCGTCCCCCCAGATGTTGACGCCGTCCTCATGCATGGCCCGCACCAGCAGGGTGCCGGTGACCGCTCGTCCCAACGGGGTGGTGTTGAAGTAGGCGCGCCCGCCGGAGCGGATGTGGAAGGCGCCGCAGGCCAGGGCCGACAGGCCTTCCTCGACCAGCGCCTCGCGGCAGTCGACCAGCCGTGACAGCTCGGCGCCGTACTGCATCGCGCGCCCGGGCACCGACTCGATGTCGGGCTCGTCGTACTGCCCGATGTGGGCGGTGTAGGTGCACGGGACGGCACCGTTCTCGCGCATCCAGGCGACGGCGACGGAGGTGTCGAGACCACCGGAGAAGGCGATGCCGACCTTCTCGCCGGCGGGGAGCGATGTGAGGACCTTGGACATGCCCTCGAGCCTACCGCATAAGTATTCCGTCCTCCGAATAAGTATTCCGTCCTGAGATCGGGGGGGCTGAGCAACGCACTGACGGCCGGGCGATCAGGGGGTCGGTGCCGCCAGTCGTCGACGGCGCAGGCCTTGGAGGGCCATCAGTGCCAGAGCGAGGACAAGACCGACCCCGCCCGCGAGGATGAAGCCGGCGTGCCATCCGCGCAGGTCCATCGCCAGACCGACGGCGGGTGGGGCGAGGGTGTTGCCGGCGGTCATGAAGGATCCCTGCCAGCCGAGCAGCTGGCCACGCTCGCGCGGGGAGACGATCTGCTGGAGTTGGTCCTGGGCAGCAACCAGGGTGGGAGCGCAGAAGGCCCCGGCGACCAACAGCAGCAGGTTGAGGGTGAACACACCCGTGGCCAACGAGACCAGGGCGGTCGACGCACCCAGTCCCAGCACCAGCCAGACGACGGGGACTGCCCGGTGGAGGCCGCCGTAGGCCAGACCCGCGACCGCCGACCCCAGCCCCCACACGGCCAGGGTGAGTCCGATCAGTTGCGGGGCCCCCAGTTGGCGCAGGGCAGCCACGACACCGATGTCGGTGCCGGCGAGGATGAACCCCGCCACTGCGCTGGCAGCGAGGATTCCCAACACCTGCGGGGTCGCCCAAGTGAGTCGGCGGCGGCCGGGCTCGGGCTCCTCCGAGCGGTGACCTGCCTCGTCCGGGCTGACGATCGCGACATTCACGAGGGTGAGAACCAGGGCGCCCAGGACGGTCATCATGCCGAAGATCAGCAGCGCCCAGGTGGTGCTCCACATGGTGCCGATCCAGATTCCGAGGGCGGGGCCGACCATGAAGCAGACCTCGACGATGGTCGAGTCGAGCGAGATTGACGTCCGTCGCATGGCCGGCGGGGTCGCGGCCAGTACCGCCTGCCGGATGACCGAGAACGAGGGGAACATGACCAGGCCGAGGACGGCCGCCAGCACCAGCAGCAACCAGTACTGGCGCACGAAGGGCAACAGGATGAACACCGGGGTGAGCACCACGAGCGAGGGCACCATGGTGCGACGCAAGCCGATGCGGTCGAGCAGGGATCCCCGCCAAGGGGCGCTGATGGCCAGGCCGATCGTCCACACCGCCGAGACGATGCCGGCTCGCGAGTAGGGCAGGTGCAGGGCCTCGACCAGATGCACCGTCAGCAACACTCCGAAGCCGAACTGCCCGATCCGGGAGATGGTGCCGAGGATGATGATGGTTCGCACGCTCGCCAGGGCCAACACTTCTCGATACGCGCCGAACTTCACCGGACGATCATAGGGCCCGGGCCGGGTGGGGCTCCGGGGGGTTTCGCCGGGGTTGCCGGGATCGGTTGGGTGCCTCTGCCGATGCCTGGTTGGGCGCGGTTGCCCTTGTTCAGCGCGGATGCCCGCGTGAGGAGCACTTGCCCTCGTTCCTGCCCAGTTGCCCTCGTGAGGCGCACTTGCCCTGCCCCTGACCGGGGGCAACTGCACCGGACGAGGGCAGGTGGTGCGTTACGAGGGCAGGTGCGAGCGGGACGTGGGCAGGTGCGAGCCGACGCCGCCCCCAACCTCAGAGCATGTCGCGCAACTCGGCGACCGACTCCACCACCAGGCTGGGCTGGTAGGGGAAACGCTCGAGGTCGTCCCGGCTGGTGATGCCGGTCAGCACCAGCACCGTGAACAGCCCTGCCTCCATGCCAGCAACGATGTCGGTGTCCATCCGGTCGCCGATCATCGCGGTGGTCTCGGAGTGGGCCTCGATCTTGTTGAGGGCCGAGCGGAACATCATCGGGTTGGGCTTGCCCACGATGTAGGGACGACGGTTGGTCGCCGTGGTTATCATGGCCGCCACGGCGCCGGTCGCCGGCAGCAGTCCCTCGGGGCTGGGGCCGGTGGCGTCCGGGTTGGTGCAGATGAACTTCGCACCCTTCGAGATCAACCGGACGGCGGTGGTGATCTGCTCGAAGGAATAGGTGCGCGTCTCGCCGAGCACGACGTAGTCGACGTCCACCTCGGTGAGGATGAATCCCGCCGAGTGCAGGGCGGTGGTGAGACCAGCCTCACCGATGGCGTAGAGGCGGGCCCCCGGGTGTTGGTCGCGCAGGAAGGCGGCGGTGGCCAGGGCGGAGGTCCACAGTGTCTCCTCCGGCACCGACAAGCCGCTCCGCTCCAGCCGCGCGGCCAGGTCGCGCGGGGTGAAGATGGAGTTGTTGGTGAGCACCAGGAACCGGTGCGAGGTGTCGACCCACAGTCTCAACAGGTCGGCCGCCCCTGGGATGGCGGCGTTCTCGTGCACGAGCACGCCATCCATGTCGGTCAACCAGCATTCGATGTCGCGAGGTGTGCGCATGTCGGCAGTGTAGGCGGGCCATGTTGCGCTCCGATGACAGCTCCGATGACAGGGGTCGACGCGGCGATCCCGACCTAGAATCGGACGGGTGAGCTTCTCGCAGGCGACCTTCGACTTCTACCGCGACCTCGAGGTCGACAACTCCCGGGAGTTCTGGACGGCCCGCCGCCAGGACTGGGAGGAACACGTGCGCCAACCGATGCTCGAACTGGTCGAAGCGCTCGCCGGTGAGTTCGGGGAGGCCAAGATCTTTCGTCCCAACCGCGACGTGCGGTTCGCCAAGGACAAGTCGCCCTACAAGACGCACCAGGGCGCTTGGGTGCCGGTAGGACCTGCGATGGGCTGGTACGTGCAGGTCTCGGCCGACGGCCTGATGACCGGCGGAGGCTTCTACCACGCCGAACCGGCGGTGCTGAAGAGCTTCAGGGAGGCCGTCAACGGCGACGGCGGCACCTTGCAGAGGCGGCTGGACGAACTACCGCGGGCCTTCGAGGTGGCGGGGGACCGGCTGGTGCGCGTCCCGAGGGGTTACGACCCTGAGCACCCCCGGGCCGAGCTGTTGCGGCACACCACGCTGACGGTCGGCAGGCGCTACCCGACCCTTCCGGCCAACGTCGTCTCCCAGGTCCGTCGCGACTGGCGTGCCCTGCTTCCGGTGATCGACTGGCTGGACGAGGCGCTGGCCGACGTCTGAGCGATGGCTCGGCCGTTTACGGGCCTTCGGATGCCGGCCTTCGGATGCGGGCCATGGACCAGGGGCCGTCAGTGCACCAGCACGAGCTTGCCGCTGACCTCACCCGACTCGAGCCGGGCATGCGCGGCGGCGACCTCGGTGATCGGGAACCGCTCCACGGGAGCGGGACGGATCGCACCCGATTCGACCAGGGGCCAGACCACTTCTGCGACGCGCCTGCAGATGGCCGACTTCTGTTCCACCGGCCGGAAGCGCAGGGAGGTCGCCGTCACCGTTGCCCGCTTGGCCAGCAACGAGGCGATGTCGAGGGTGCCCTTGGTGCCTCCCTGCATGCCGATGATGACGCAGCGGCCATCGGTCGCCAGGGCCTCGACGTTCTGCTCGAGGTACTTGGCGCCCATGATGTCGAGGACGACGTCGGCACCGTGGCCGTCGGTGGCCTCCTTCAGCCCGGCCAGCCAGTCGTCGTGGTAGTCGAGCGCGATGTCGGCGCCCAGGTCACGGCAGTACTGCAGCTTCGCTTCGCTGCCTGCGGTGACGGCGACCCGGCAGCCGAGGTGCTTGGCGTACTGGATCGCGAACGAACCGATGCCGCCCGCGCCGCCGTGCACGAGGAACGTCTCCCCGTCGGCGAGGTGCACGTGATCGGCGTTGGAGACCACGGTGGCCGCCACCTCCATCAGCGTCCCTGCTGTGACCAGGTCGACACCCGCCGGTGCCCGCACCACCTGACCGGCCGGCACCACGAAGAACTCGCCGTATCCGCCACCCGACAGCAACGCCACCACCTCGTCGCCCACCGACCAGCCCCCGACCTCCGAGCCCACCTGTGCGACCACGCCGCTGGCCTCGAGGCCGATGACATCGGTGATCCCGGGCGGCGGCGGGTACAAGCCCTGGCGTTGCAGCAGATCGGCTCGGTTCACCCCCGAGGCGACGGTGCGCACCAGCAGTTCGTCCGATGCAGGGGTGGGTCGGTCGACCTCCACCAGCCGAAGCCGGTCGGCGCGCGGACGGACGGGTCGTCCCTTCTGGTCGAGGGGTGCCTCACCGGCGGGGTAGGGCTCAACGCTCACGGCTCGCATGCCCCCAGCCTGCCATGGACGCTACGATGACGCTCGAGCAGGGCAACCTGCTCTGGCGAGGTCGCATAGTGGACTAGTGCAGCCGCCTTGAAAGCGGCCGAGGGCAACCTCCGTGGGTTCGAATCCCACCCTCGCCGCGTACCCAACAATGGCCAGCTCCGGGACTCGCCGGCACTCTGTGTCGCAGGCGCCAGGTGTTGCCGGGACCAGGCAGGGAGGCCACCGTGGCGGAATACGTGCTCCGACCCCGTCCGGCGATCCGCGCGTTCGCCGTGGCGGCCGCGCTGAGTGTCATCGGCGCCGTCATGGTGGTGGGCGGCCAACTGGCGAGCGCGACGACCTGGGTGACCGTCACCGGTGTGGTCGTGCTGGTTCTCGCCGTGGCCTTGGTGGCGCTTGCATGGCTCGCGAGCCGGACGAACGCGGTCACCGTGCAGCTCGACGCCGATGGTTATCGCGTGCTCGGGCCGAAGCTCTCGCGGGGCGGCGGTGGGGACAGGCACGGACGGTGGTCGGAGGTGACCAAGGTCGGGGCCTCCGAGGACGGCTCGCACCTGGTGATCAGCCACGGCGAGGTCGAGCGGGTGCACATCTGGTCACCCTTGGGCGGCTCCGACCCGCAGATGCTGGGGCTGCAGGCCGAGATCGTCGAACGGCTCGACGCCGACCGCGGTTACACCCACTTCGGCTGAGGCTCGTCCCGCGCTCGGACGTTGGGTCGAGCGGTGAGCGAAAAGACCGTCTCGGGTCCGGGTCTGGACACGGGGCTCGTTCCACGTCCCTGCTCGATCGCCGAGTGGGGGCAGATCAGCGACGAGGGGTGGCCGACGGACTCGCCGTCGAAGTCGGGTCCCAGGCGCAGGCGTCGACCAGGCTCTCGGCCGGTGCCGGCGTCGCCGAGGTCGATCCGGCGGGGGCGCTGGGCGTGGCCGAACTCGCTGGTCCGCTGGGAGTGACCGAGCTCGGCACGGCGCTGGGAGTACCGGACGGCTGCTCGTCCACGGCCTTGATCGCGGCGGCGACCCGGGCGCGCATCATCGCGTAGTCGGGGTCGTAGGTGATGAATCCGTCCTTCTGATGGACGAAGAGCACCCGCGCCTGCCGGCCGTTCTTCACGCGCACGGCCAATTCCAGCAGTGCCGGCAACAGGTCTTGCGGGATGTCGGTCTCGACCATCTTCTCGGACGCCTTGGCGATCGCCTCGTAGCGGGTGAGCATGGTGGCCGGGTCAGCCTGGTCGAGCACTCCCTTGATCACGCAGGTCTGGCGGCCCATGCGTGAGAAGTCGCCGCCGTCGAGACCGTGCCGGGCCCGGGCGTACCACATGGCGTAATAGCCGTTCAGCAGCTTGTTCTGGCCGGGCTCGATGTAGCCGACCGGGCCGCGGACGTCATTGCCGCCGATCGGGATGCGCTGGTTGACGTTGAGGCGGACGCCGCCCATGGCGTCGATCAGGGCCATCAGCCCGTCGATGTTGAGGGCGACGAAGTAGTCGATCTTGAGGCCCAGGGCACCCTCGAGCCCGTACTTGAGGGCGTCGGCACCCGGGTAGTCGGTGTTCTTGAACAGATCGGGCTGCTCAGCGGGCAGGTGGCCCCAGATGGCGTTGGCGAAGTAGTTGGAGTTGTCGGCGTTCTTGCCGTCGTACCAGCCACGCGGGTACCGCTTCGACAGCTCACTGCCGGTCGGGAAGGGGACCCGGGCCATGTTCCGCGGTACCTGGGTGATCACCATGTTCCCCGTGGAGGTCTCGATCGAGGCAACCATCATGGTGTCGGTCGAGACGTCGACGTCGGAGTAGTGGCGTGCCGCGGTGTTGTCGAGACCCACGAGCAGGATGTTCAGACGGGGCTTCTTCGCCCACACGTCCGCGGCCTTGCCCTTCGTGTCGATGGTGGGGCGGGTCTGCGACTTCTTCTGGTCGCTGCTCGAGAAGACACCCTCGACCAGACCGGCCTGGGTGGCGGAGTAACGGCTGGCGACTGCCATCGGTGCCGCGATGGCGAAACTCAGGCCGCCCACCACGAGCGCCCCAACGATCGACTGGGCCCGGGTGCGGTGCGCCGGACGGGTGATCAGGTGCGTGCCCACGATGACGACCACCCACAGCAGTGCCACCACGACCAGGACGATCGACAAGGGGTGCAGCACGGAGGGCTTGACGGCGGTGGCGGCGGCCGCCACCGGGTCGCTGAGGGCCCATCCGCCGATCACGATCACGGCGAGCAGCACGGCCCCGGTCAGCGTGACGCCCAGCCAACGTGCCCGGGAACGGATCAGGCCCAGCCCCGGGATGACGGCCGAGGCCAAGGTCTTGACCAACGAGCGGGTGAACGGGTGGTGCCGGTCGAACTCACCCACCTGGGGACCTCCCGGCGACTCCTCCGGCGGCTGGTCGGGGCGCGGCGCACCGGCCGCGAAGGCCTGGTCCCAAGAGGCGGGGAAGTCAGAGGCGGGGAAGTCAGAGGCAGGGACGTCAGAGGCAGGGAAGTCAGAGGCAGGGACGTCGGAGGCCGGGGAGGGACCGAACGCGTCGACCCGTTTGGGGCTGTAGCCACCCGTCTGGGGGTTCACCACCGCCTCGGGGTGTCCGTCGTCGGGAGCCGCCCGTCGCCGGCTGCGCCGGAAGAGGGTGTCGTCGGTGAGCTCGTCCCCGAACTTCGAGACCGGACGAGTCCACATGCCCTCGCCCTCGGTGCCGCCACGGAACAGCCCGTCGGGCAGGCGCGAGCCATCGTCGGGCTCTCCCGACTGGTCGTCGCTCATCCTGCTCCCTCCGCAGCGCTGCCAAGCAATCATAGGCACGCCGATCCATCGCAGCGGAGTCGCCTGCGTTGGCGGCATGCTCGGGCGTCGGATAGTCTGAGCCGTCGATGCCAGCCACGTGCTGGTGTCATGGAGCCCCACGGGGCACCACGGAGGCGTCGCCTAGTCCGGTCTATGGCGCCCGCCTGCTAAGCGGGAGCGGTCTACAAGCCGCACGCGGGTTCAAATCCCGCCGCCTCCGCCAGACCGGACAGGACCCCCGGCCCACCAGGGCCGGGGGTGCTGTCGTCCTCAACCGAGACGTGCCTCGACCTCGTCGACCTGTCGGTGCAGTGCCGCCGGCACTCGCTCACCCAAGGACGCGAGCCAGGCCCGGATGCGCGGCACCTCGGCCCGCCACTCGTCCGGGTCGACCCTGAGCGCCTCGCTCACCTGTTCCACGGCTAGCTCGAGCCCGGTCAGGTCGAGCGCGTCCACCGTCGGGACGACCCCGATCGGGGTCTCAATGCCGGTGGCGGTGCCCTCGAGGCGGCCGATCATCCACGCCAGTACCCGGCTGTTGTCGCCGAACCCCGGCCACAGGAAGCCGTCCTGGTTGCGTCGGAACCAGTTCACCTGGAAGATCCGCGGCAGCTGGCGTCCCGGGGCGTCCTGCGCGAGCCAGTGGGCGAAGTAGTCGGCCACGTGGTAGCCGATGAACGGCAGCATGGCCATCGGGTCTCGGCGCAGCACGCCCACCTCGCCGGCTGCCGCGGCCGTGGTCTCCGACGAGAGCGTCGCTCCCAGGAAGACCCCGTGCGTCCAGTCACGTGCCTCACTGACCAGTGGCACGGTGGTCGCCCGTCGTCCGCCGAAGATGATCAGGTCGACCGGCACCCCGGCAGGGTCGTCCCAGTCGGGATGCAGCGTCGGGCACTGTTCGAGCGGGGTGCAGAAGCGACTGTTGGGGTGGGCCGCCTTCTCGGGTGAGTCGGGGGTCCAGTCACGTCCGCGCCAGTCGATCAGGTGCCCGGGACGGTCTGGGGTCATGCCCTCCCACCAGACGTCACCGTCATCGGTCAGGGCCACATTCGTGAACAGCGACTGCCCGGGCTCGAGGGTGCGCATGGCAATCGGGTTGGTCGCCATCCCGGTGCCCGGTGCCACCCCGAAGAACCCGAACTCGGGGTTGATCGCCCTCAGCCGCCCCTGGTCGTCCCAGCGCAGCCAGGCGATGTCGTCGCCCAGGGTCTGCACCGTCCAACCGGGCAGCGTCGGTTCGAGCATGGCCAGGTTCGTCTTGCCACAGGCCGAGGGGAACGCGGCGATGGCGTGGTGGGAGCGTCCCTCCGGGCTGGTGAGACGGATCACCAGCATGTGCTCTGCGAGCCATCCCTCGTCTCGTCCCATCACCGAGGCGATGCGCAGGGCGTAGCACTTCTTGCCGAGCAGGGAGTTGCCGCCGTAGCCCGATCCGAAGCTCCAGACGCTGCGTTCCTCGGGGAAGTGCGCGATCCAGATGTCGGGGTTGCAGGGCCAGGCGACATCGTCGGAGCCCGGCTCGAGTGGGGAGCCGACCGAGTGCAGGCATTCGACGAACTCGACCTGATGGGCATCCATCACCTGCTGCACGGCGGAGCCCATCCGGGTCATCACCCGCATCGACAGCACCACATAGGCCGAGTCGGAGACCTCGACACCGAACTTGGCCCCGGGGGTCACAGGGCCCATGCAGAACGGCATCACGTACATCGTCCGGCCGCGCATCGACCCCCGGAAGAGGGGACGCAGGTGCTCCTTCATGAGGTTCGGGGCCATCCAGTTGTTGGTGGGCCCGGCGTCGGCCTCGTCCACGGAGCAGATGAAGGTGCGGTCCTCGACCCGGGCGACGTCGCGAGGGTCGGTGCGCGCGAGGTAGGAGTTCGGACGACGGCGCTCGTCCAGCCTGATGAAGGTGCCCACGTCGACGAGATGGTCGGCGAGGCGATCTGCCTCCTGCCGGGATCCGTCGCAGAAGTGCACGGCGGCCGGTTCGACGAGTTGGACGACCTCGCGCAACCAGGCCAGCATGCGGGTGTGCGTCGGCAGGGCTCCGGTGGCGGGGACACCCTCGAACAGGTCGTCGGTCGCCTTCTGCTGCGTATCGGCGAGGGGTTCGGTGGCGGGGGGTATGGCGGCGCGGGGCTCGGTGGCCAGGTCGGTGTGGGAACGGTCGGTGAGGGTCATGACACGGTCTCCTGTACGGCGGTGTACAACAGCGAATCGGATGGCCACCGACGGTGGTGGGCTGGGCGGACCTCGTCGTCCGGCAGTTCCGCGACATCGTCGGCAACCTGTCTGATGTCCACGGTACGAAGCTGGAGGGCGCGGACGAAATCGCCGCACGCGGTGTGGGGTGCTTCGGTTTGGCGACTCGCGCGCGGCTGGTCTAGAGTGGGGGACTGCCCAACGATGTTCCGCATCGGGGCAAAGCGCTCGTGGCTCAACGGATAGAGCATCTGACTACGGATCAGAAGGTTGGGGGTTCGAATCCCTCCGAGCGCGCAGCTGGCCCCGCAGAGAGATCTGCGGGGCCGTTTGCGTTCCATAGCCGAGCGCTGAGTGGTCGTTCAGTACGAACGGGCTGGTGGGAGCGCGATTCCTCTCGGGGATGTGGGATGAATCACACCGGACGCAGGGCCCGACCCGACCCTGCGGTTACCTACCATCGACCCATGGCTGGAACGGGATTGTTGGTGCTGGCGCTGCTCGCCGGCCTCGGGGTACTGCTGGTACTCGGTGTGGTGCTGGGGGTGGTGACCCTGACCCGTCGGCGGGAGCCCGAGTCGTACGGGGAGCCGAGCACGTACGAGGACGTTGCGGCCCACCCGCAGCCCCCGTCATACGGCGATCAGGCTGGCATTTCCGGCGAACCGGGGGCGACCCGTCAGAACCTGATGGATGACCCCACCGAGCGCTGAGGCCTTTCGCACATTCTGCGTGGAGTTCCAGCGGGTTGGCCCCAGGGGTGGGTGGATGTGGATGGCGCGAAGTGATGGGTCACCGGTCCGGCGCACCCGCGACCAGGCGACGGGGGCCATGGCCCCAATACGCTTGGAGTCCCGGCGTCTCTTCATCCGGTGAAAGCCGTTCGACCTGATGGTTGATGACGAGGGTCATCCTCGTGCAACGAATAGCACCCACCTGCCTGTTCGGCGGAGGGGGCACGCGATAGCGTTCGGTCATGCCCCAGTTTCCGGTGAATGACGAGGGACCGCGTCCCCCGCTGAATGAGCCACTTGGCGACCCTTTCCCCGCCCCTCAGGGGTCCGGTGTTCAGAGCGCGCCGCCCGGTTACGGGTGGGGGTACGGGCAGGGGCAACAGACTTGGCCGGAGCCCGGGCCGTCTGCTCCCCCTGGTCCCACAGTGGCCGGATGGGCCAATCAGCGGTATGCAAGTGCCGGTCCGGGTCCTTATCCCCCGCAGGGGCAAGCTCCTGGGCAGTTCACACCTGGCGTCTACGTCCTTCCACAGGGATTCGCACCGGTTCCCATCGAGATCGGCCGCGCCAATGGGCGGGCGCTCACGTCGCTGATCCTAGGCATCGTCTCTGTTGTCACGTTCCTCATCCCGTGGCTGTACCTGATCACGTCGTTGGTCGGCGGCATCGTGGCGATCGTGCTGGGCAATGACGCGGCGAACTCGCTAGAGCGTGCTCCAGCGCCCAACCGTCGCAGCATGGCCGTGGCAGGCAGGATTCTTGGAATCATTGGCACATCCTTGGCGGTGTTGAGCGCAATTGTCGGAATGCTTCTCTACAGCTGAGTCCGCGATTCGCTCTCCCCGGGCATTCGGCACCCGGTGGGTGATCTCGCCACCATCAGGATCGACCACAACACGCGACGGCATCCCGAATGAATACCCGACGGTGCCGATCTGGACAATGAGGCTCCGATCGTCGGAGTCCTCCATCGAAGGAGGTTTGCTATGGGTCTGGGTCTTCCTGAACTTCTGATCCTTCTGGTCGTTCTGGGCGTCGTCGCCGTGCCGGTTGTAGCGGTCGTGCTGATCGTGATGTTCGCGAAGAAGGCGAAGGCGACCCCCCAGTACGTACAGCCTCCTCCGGTCGGGCCGCCATCATTCCGGGGGCAGAACGCCGGCCCTCATCCCGATGGCTTCAGCGACCAGATCCATCGCAACGGGTGACGACTGATTCTCGGCAGCAGGGTGGTCGGGCGCCGAGGAGGGCGAGTGTCTCGCAGGGCCAGTCCTGGGGGCAGCGCTGACGGGTAACGTCAGGACCATGACGAAGATCCTCGCGCATCGAGGCGCCAGCGCCTACGCACCCGAGAACACCATGCCCGCCTTCGAACTCGCCCTCGAGCAGGGAGCGGACGGCTTCGAGCTCGATGTGCACCTCACCAAGGACGGCCAGATCGTCGTCATCCACGACGAGACCGTCGAGCGCACGAGCAATGGCGAGGGCCGCATCGTCGACCTGACCCTTGAGGAGCTGCGCGCGTTCGACTTCTCGGCGGGGATGGGTGGCTATGCCAACTCGACGATTCCCACCCTGCGTGAGGTGCTCGACCTCGTGGTCGGTACAGACGCCCTGGTCAACATCGAGCTGAAGAACACCATCGAGCCCTACCCCGACCTGGCCCAGGACCTCGACGCGTTGGTCGCCGGCATGAACCTCGCGGGTCAGGTGATCTACTCCACGTTCAACCACTACTCGGTGCGCGACATGATCGCAGCGGGCACCCCGGTGCCGGTGGGGGTGCTGCACTCCGACATGCTCGTGGAGCCGTGGGACTACGCCGTCTCACTCGGCGCGCAGGCCCTGCACCCGCACTACGGGCTTGTCGCGGTCAACGGCGACTACGTCCCCAACGCCCACGAGGCCGGACTGCGGGTCAACGTGTGGACGGTCAACGACCCCGGACCCATGGCGATGATGCTGCGCGACGAGGTCGACGCCATCATCACCAACCACCCCGACGTGGCGGTTGCGCTGCGCGGCTGAGGATCGTCCGGTTTCATCTCGCCATTCCGGACGACACCGGAACCCCAGCTCCACCGGATCCCCGCACACTCTCACCGTTCGGGCAAACTCTCGCGCCAGAGCGCGAGAGTTTGCCCCGAAGGTGAGAGTGTGCGCAGGGGGCGGGGTCGGCGGGTCAGGCGTCCAGACCCAACCGGGCGAGCAGGTGGCGCACGTCCGGGTCGGAGCCGCGGAACCGTCGGTACGACTCCTTGGCCTCGATGGAGCCACCGCGTCCGAGCAGTTCCCGGCGGAACCGATCACCGGCGGCGCGGGTCATGCCGCCGGGCTGCTGGTCGTCGGCTTGCTCCCGGAACCAGGCGACGGTGTCGGCGTCCATCACCTCCGACCACAGGTAGGAGTAGTAGCCGGCCGCGTAACCACCGCCGAAGATGTGGCTGAAGTAGGACGACCGGTAGCGCGGCGGGACGAGGCGCGACCAGGCGCCGGTCCGTTCCAGGGCCGCGCGCTCGAACTCCTCGACACCTTCACCGCTGGCGGGCAGTTCGTCCACCGAGGCCTGGTGCCAGGCCTGGTCGAGCAGCATCGCGGCCAGGAGTTCGAAGGTGTGATAGCCCGACTCCTGCCGGTTGGCGACCAGCTGGTCGATCCATTCCTGGGGCACCGGCTCACCCGTCTCGTGGTGGCGCGCATAGCGGGCGATCAACGCCGGCTCCCAGGCCCAGATCTCATTGACCTGGCTGGGGAACTCCACGAAGTCGCGCGGGACGGCCGTGCCGGCCTTCGACGGATAGCGCACCTTCGACAGCAACCCGTGCAGGTCGTGGCCGAACTCGTGGAACAGGGTGATCACGTTGTCCCAGCTCATCAGGCTGGGTGACCCCGTCGCGGGCGGTGGCACATTGCAGGTGTTGGTCACCACCGGCAGGTCGCCGAGCAGGTCGGACTGGTCGACGATCGAGGTCATCCAGGCACCGCCCTTCTTGGTGGGCCGGGTGTAGGGGTCGAGCACCACGGCGCCCAGAGCACTGCCGTCGCTCTCACGCACCTCGAAGACCCGCGCTTGGTCGGTGTACCCCACCAGCTCGGGACGCTCCACGAAGGTGATGCCGTACAGAGCGGTGGCCGCAGCGAACACACCCTCGTGCAGCACCCGCTCGAACTCGAGGTAGGGCTTCAACTGGTCGGTGTCGAAGGCTGTCTCGGCCGCCTGCTGGGTCGCCAGGAACTGCCAGTCCCAAGGCTCCAGTGTTGCTCCCGGTTCGATCGCGTGCAGACGTTCCTGCAGCTGGTCGGCTTCCCGCTCCACGATGCTGGCGACCCCCGGCGTGAGCTGGGCGAGGATCTGGTTGACGGTCGCGGTGTCGCCCGCGCACGTGACCTCGTGGGCCCACGAGGCATGGTGGGGGTGGCCGAGCAGTTGGGCACGTTCGGCCCTCAGCCGGGCGATCCGCACGAGCGTCTCGCGGGAGTCGTGCTCCCCCGACAGGTTGCGGGTGACGGAGGCCTCGTGGACGCGACGGCGCAGTTCTCGGTTCTCGAGGGAGTCGAGCACCGGCTGCCCCGAGGTGTTGACGATCGGGATGAGCCACCCCTCCAGGCCGCGGGCGGCCGCATTCTCGGCGAGGGCTTGACGTTCCGCGTCGTCCAACCCGGCCAGTTCCGCCTCGTCGGTGACGTGCACGGCCGCCTCGTTGCGCCCGGCAGTCAGCTGGGTGTCGAACGTGGTCGACAGGCTCGCCAGTTCGGAGTTGAGCGCACGCAGCCGGTCCTGCTGGTCGGCCGGCAGTCCGATGCCCGAGCGGTCATAGTCACGCAACCGATCGGTGAGCAGCCACCTGTCCTGCTCGTCAGCCTCGACCTCACCGTCATCCACACGCGCCTGCAGGGCCAGCAGGCGCTGGTGCAGGCGGGAGTCGAGGGCGATGGTGTCGCTGTGCGCGGCCAGCAGCGGCGATGCCCAGGCCATCAGTTCGTCCCGATCGGGGGTGGAGTGCGCCGACCGCGCCACCCAGAAGGCGTTCAGCGAACGCTCCAGGGTGGCCCCCGAGCGCTCCCAGGTGGCCAGCACGTTGTCGAGGGTGGCGGGTGTCTCGTCAGTCGCCACCTGCTCGAGTGCGGCCAACTGCTCGGCCATGCCGACCTCGATGCCCTCCCGGTACTGCTCGGTGGTCAGGGTGGCGTAGTCGGGCAGCTTGAACGGCAGCGTCGAGGGGGAGAGCAGGGGATTGGTCATGGGTGTCCTGTCGTCATGGTTGCTGGGTCGTCATCGTTGCTGGGTCGTCATGGTTGTTGGGTCGTCATGGTTGCTGGGTCGTGAGGGGCGAGGCGCTGCGTTCGGGAGTCAGGCCTTGACGGGGAGGTGCCTGCCCCAGAACTCCAGGATCTTCTCGAAGCGCTGGCGACGGTGCCACGGGCTGCCCGACCGGGTCAGTTCGTGGTTCTCGCCCGGGAAGACCAGCAACTCGGCGTCAACCCCCGCCTGCTTCAGTCGTCCGTAGTAGTTCAGGCCCTGCGCGATCGGGCAGCGCAGGTCGAGTTCGGAGTGCAACACCAGTGTCGGGGTGGTCACCTGGTCGGTGAGCCACATCGGTGACTGGCGGTTCATCTCCTCGGCTGAATGGCCTTGGTACTCGCCGGCGAAGAACCAGCCGATGTCGGACGATCCCACGAAGGTCGCCCCGTCGAGGAAGCCGCGTTCCACGATGGCACCGGCCCAGCGGTGGTCGTGACCGATGATCCAAGCCGTCATGTAGCCGCCGTAGGAGCCACCCATGATGCCGACCCGGTCGGCGTCCAGGTCGGGGTTGGCTGCCAGCGCCCCGTCGAGGAAGGTGAGGATGTCAGCCATGTCGAGATTCCCGAAGTCGCCCTTGATGGCCTGACCGTGCTCGGCTCCGTAACCCATCGCACCGCGGGGGTTGCAGGCGACCACGGCGTACCCGGCCTCGAGGTAGGCCTGGAACTCGTCGAAATAGGTCTCGTGGTAAGCGGCATAGGGCCCGCCATGGATGTTGAGCAGGACCGGGGTGCGTCCCTTGCCCCGGCGGGTCGGCTTCAGCACCCAGCCGTGCACGGGGTAGCCGTCGGCACCGGTGGTCTCGAACTCGATGGGGTCGACGATGCTCGTCTGCTGCTGCAGGGCCGCCGAGAAGTCGGTCAGCACCGTGACCGATCCGTCGCGGACGAGGGCGACCTCGCCCATCGTCCGTGAACCGGCCACGGTCGCGACCACGGTGTCACCCACTGCGGCGGCGGCCTGGGCCATCAGCGCACCGTCGAAGACCACCTCGACCTTGCCCTTCGCTGTGGCCGTGAGGACCCGTCCCGACCCTCGGTGGTCGTCGGTGAAGATGACCCCGTCGGCCCCGAAGGGTCGGGGCTGGCTGGCCACGGTGATGGAGGCATCGGTGACGATGGTGGGCTTGCCCTTGACGCCCTTCTCGGTCGTGGCAGGCAGCACGTACACCTGCGCGTGGTGCCCGATGAAGTCGAGACCCGTCTCACCCAGGGGCTGCCCCACGAAGAAGAGGTGCTTGCCGTCGGACGAGTGCACCGGGGCAGCGGCGCCGATCCACTGCTTGGGCTTGCCGGTGTTGGTGAGCCGGGTGAGCTGGCCGGACCTCTTGCCCTGCAGTTCGAGGCGGTAGAGATCGTCAACCAGGTCGTTCTCGCGGCCGTCATGGGCCTCACCGGAGACGATCAACGCAGCACCGTCGGGAGTGAAGGTGGGGTTGGACCAGTCGACCTGGTCGTCGGTGACCCGGGTCGCCCTCGGAACCAGCGTGACGGCCTCGGGGTCGTCCTTCTCGCCCGAGGGCGCCGGCTTGGCCCGCCCGATGGGCTTCAGTGTCGGTTCGCCATCCAGGGCCGGCACCGCCAGGGTGAATACCTGCAGCGGCCGACCGTTGAGCCAGCCCAAGCCGTTCATCTGCAGCTTGTTGCCGGTGAAGTGGCGGGGGTCCTCAAGGGCGGCGGGAATGTCGTCGTCGGTGCCGTAACGCCCCGCCTCGGGCACACGGGCGGTGAAGGCGATGGTTGAGCCGTCGGGTGAGAAGCAGAACTCACGCACCCCCAACTTCTGGTCGGTCACGGCCAACGGCTCCCCGCCGGTTGCCTCCATCAGGTGCAGTTGGGGTTTGCCGTCGACGGCGCGCAGGAAGGCCAGCACCGTGCCATCAGGGCTGAACCGGGCGCCGGAGTCGGCTCGTCCGCGGGTGATCCGCCGGGGCTGGCCCGACCCGTCGAGAGGGATGCGCCACAACTGGCCGACGTACCCGTCGACCTCGAAGCTGGGGCGGCTGGTCGAGACGACGGCCCAGGTCGCGGAGGGGTGGATCTCGGGTTCCGAGACGGTGGTCAGCAGGTCAAGTTGGTCGGGGCGCATGGGCCCAACTTACCCAGCCGAGAAGTCACGCATGAATGAGGTGGCCTCGGTCGCCACCCTGCCGTCGGCCAGTTCGAGCAGGTGGTGCGCGAGCACCCGGACGTCCTCGGGGTCGTGCGTCACGAGCACTGCCGTGCAGCTGGCCAGACGTGCCCGGAGCACCGATCTCAGCTCCGGCAGAGCGGTGGCGTCGACGCCGGCGAAGGGCTCGTCGAGGAGCACCAGTCTCGGGTCGACGGCCAGCGCCCGGGCGATCGCCACCCGCTTGGCCTCGCCCCCACTCAACTGCCGGGGACGACGGTCGGCCAGACCGGACAAGCCGAGCGAGTCGAGTTCGGCCCTGGCCCGGTCGCGGGCGAACCGTCGGGAATGTCGGTGGGCGAGGGGGCCGTAGGCGACGTTGTCGAGCACTGAGAGGTGGGGGAACAGTCCTGTCGTCTGGCCCACCACCGCACAGCCCCGACGTTCGGGGGGCACCCACAGTCGTCGTCCCTGACCGATGCGCACCCAGCGACGCTCACCGAGCGCGATCTCCCCCTCGTCGGGCACGACCGAGCCCTGCAACAACTGCACGAGGGTCGACTTGCCGGCCCCATTGGGCCCGACCACGGCGGTGGTGAGCCCCGCCGGCAGGGT
This sequence comes from Aestuariimicrobium kwangyangense DSM 21549, assembly GCF_000421525.1. Lineage (GTDB taxonomy): Bacteria > Actinomycetota > Actinomycetes > Propionibacteriales > Propionibacteriaceae > Aestuariimicrobium > Aestuariimicrobium kwangyangense. Next base: position 596,094 of record NZ_ATXE01000001.1, read on the forward strand.
GAGGTCGAGCGCGACCCCTCGTGCGTTCACCACGGCCCGCACCCGCGCCGCGTCAGCCACGGTTCCCGCTCCAGCGGGAGGTGGCGACCACCAGCACCGCGGCCACGACCAGCAGCACCAGCGAGAGGGCAAGGGAGAGATCGGAATCGGACTCACGGAGCAGGTAGATCTCCAGCGGCAGGGTGCGGGTGACCCCCGGCAGGGAACCGGCGAAGGTGAGCGTGGCGCCGAACTCTCCCAGGGCGCGGGCGAAGGCCAGTGCCGCCGCGGCGCCGATGGAGGGGGCAGCCATCGGCACCGTGACCGTCAGGAACACCCGGAGGGGATTAGCTCCCAGACCCGCAGCCACGACCTCGTGGTGGGTGCCGGACGTCCGGAGCGCCGCCTCGAGCGAACCGATCATGAACGGCAGCGAGACGAACACCTGCGAGATGACCACTGCCGTGGTGGTGAACCCGATCTCGATCCCTGCGTGGGAGAGCGGACGGCCCACCACGCCCCAGCGGCCGAAGGTGGCCAGCAGGGCGAGTCCGGCGACCACCGGCGGCAGCACCATCGGCAGGCTGAAGAGGGTACGGGCCACCTGCACCCAGCGCCCGGTGGATCGGGCCAGCACCAGCGAGGTCGGTACTCCCAGCACCACCACGACCGCGGTGCTGACCAGGCAGGTGCCCAGACTCAGCCCGAGCGCCTGCTGTGCCTCGTGACCGGCCAGCAGTGAGGGCAGGCGCGCCCACGGGGCACGCACCACGAGCCCCAGCAGGGGCAGCCCGATCAGGGCAGCCGCGAGGCTGAACGCCAGCCAGGCGGTGCGGGGTGGTGGGGTGACGAGCGGTTCAGCCACCAGTGCCGAACCCCCGTTGGCGCAGCAGGGTCTGGCCCGTCGTGCCGGTGACGGCGGAGATGAACGCGTCCGCGACCGCAGGGTGGGGGGAGTCGGTGACGACGGCGATCCACAGGGTGGTGAGGTGTCGTTCCGCGCCGGGCAGGGGGACGACGCTCACCCGGTCGGTGCCGTCGGTGGTGTAGGCCAGCCCGGCATCGGCCTCGCCGGAGGCGACCTTGCCGACCACGTCGGCCACCTTGAGTTCCTGGGAGACGGGGCGGAGCGGGATCGACCGGTCGGCGGCGATCTGGGCGGCGGCTCGTCCGCAGGGAACCTCGGGCGCGCAGACGACGAGTTTGCGTCCCGTCAGGTCGGTGAGGTCCGTGATGGACAGGGGGTTGCCGCGGGCGACCACGATGGCCAACCGGTTGGTGGCGAACTGACGGGGTGTGCCGACCAGACCAGCCTTGACCGCGCGATCCATGGTGGTGCGGTCGGCCGTCGCGAGCACGTCGGCCGGGGCCCCGCCGGCGAGTTGGTCGACCAGACCCGAGGATCCGTCGAAGCTGAAGGTCGCGGGGGCCTGGGCTGCGTCCGAGATCTGCGGGAAGACGGTGGCCAACGACGACGCCGCGAAGACCGTGGCGGTGTTGGTCGTGGTAATGCCGCACCCCGCCAGGGTGACCGTGGCCAGCGCGAGCGCCGCCAGCACTGCGCCGCCCCTGCTGGTGTGGCGTGGTGCACGCGATCCAGAACCGTTCCGGGGCGAGGAATGCTGCCCACCCCGGGCAACATCGGCGTCCAGGGAGCGGCTTTGGATCGCCACGCCCGGCGCGCGGTCGGGGCGACTCACTCCGGTGCTCCTTCGAGCCCGACGTTGGTGGCCTTGATGACGGCGGTGGCGACGGACCCGACCTGCAGACCCAACTCTTTGACGGCCTCGGTCGAGATCAGGGAGACCACCCGGTTGGCGCCACACTGCAGTTCGACCTGGCTCATGACGGGGTCGCTCACCACCCGGGTGACGATCCCGGTGAGGTGGTTGCGGGCGGACCGCCGGTGGCTACCCGGGTCGAGGCCGTCCCGATCGAGGTCGGCAGCCAGGTCCTGGGCCAGTCGCGCCACGTCCGCCCCGTCGGCGACCAGTCGATTGGCCTCGTCGCGGTGGGCAGGCAGGCGGTCCTGGTCGACCCAGCGACGCACCGTGTCATCGCTGACGCCCAGCAGCGTCGCCACCTGTGAGATCCGAAGGTGCGGCATGAATGAAAGGTACCAGCCGCACCTGCGGAGGGAATGCGCGCCGCAAGCTGATCCGGCCGAGCCGCGGGTGGAGCCGGTGACCGCGCCTCCCTGCCCCGTGGCCGGTGCTGGCTCATCACTAGGATGAGTCCATGAGTCGAGCCCTCGTGATCACCTGCTCCGACCGCGCCCATGCCCAGGTCTACGAGGACAGGTCGGGGCCGATCCTGCGCGACGGGTTGCTCGGCCTGGGGTTCGAGGTCGACGCGGCGGTGATCGTGCCTGACGAGGTCGAGGCGATCAGGCAGGCCATCATCGACGGTGTCGAGTCCGGCGCCCGCGTGGTGATCACGACCGGAGGCACCGGCGTGGGACCGCGTGACGTGACGGTGCGGGCCACGCGCGACCTGCTCGACCAGGAGATCCCCGGTATCAGCGAGGCGATTCGCGCCGCCGGTGCCCACAAGACCCCGCAGGCGTGGTTGTCGAGCGGTCTGGCCGGAGTGGCTCGACGAGAGGGACGAGCGCCGGCGCTGGTGGTCAACGTTCCCGGCAGCCGGGGTGGTGCCCGTGATGCACTGACCGTGCTCGGTCCACTGCTGGGCCACGTGGTCGACCAACTCGACGGCGGCGACCACCCAGTGGACCCCGTCTGACAGTGGACCCCGTCTGACAGTGGACCCCGTCTGACCCGGAACCGCTCTGGCGCAACCCGTCCCGTCGGCCCGCTACTGGGAGGACGTGGCCGGTCGCTCCCAGTCGCCTGACTTGCCACCGGTCTTGGCGACCACCATCGCCCCGGTGATCTCGGTGAACCTGTCGACGCCCTTGACCATGTCGACCACCGCCAGCGCGGCCACCGTGGCGGCCGTGAGGGCCTCCATCTCGACGCCCGTGCGATCGGCCGTGCGCACGGTCGACCGCACCGACACGCCCTCGTCGGTCACCTCGAGGTCGACCACCACCCCGTGCACACCGATGACGTGGGCGAGCGGCAGCAGGTCGGGCACCCGCTTGGCGGCGGCGATCCCGGCCACGCGGGCCACGGCGAGCACGTCGCCCTTCGGAACCGTGCCGTCACGCAGGGCTGCCACCACTGCGGGCGAGGTGCGGACGAAGGCGACAGCCGTGGCGCTGCGCACGGTCGGTTGCTTGCCCGTGACGTCGACCATGCGCGCCTGGCCGCTGGCGTCGAGGTGGCTGAACTCGCTCATGGGCCCACCCTAGGACCGTGCAGAGGGAGCACCCCGACCAGGTCGCCGGCCTTCACCTCGGTCACCTGCTCGTCGACCACAACCAAGCAGTCTGCCAGGGCGAGGGAGGCCACCAGGTGCGACCCGGAGCCCAACCGGTGCACCGGCTCCACGCCCGAGTTGACGCGTCGGGCCGGCAGGTACTGGCGGCGGCCCGGTGGGCTGCGCCAGCCCTCGCTCGCCGGTAGGTCCACCCCGGGACGATCCCGCAGCCCGTCACCGGGCCAATCCGCAGGCCACCCACCGAGCTTGGCCACCAGGGGGCGGACGAACAACCAACTCGACACGAACACACTCACCGGGTTCCCGGGAAGACCGAGGAGGGGGACGCGTCGTCCGTCCGGCGCGGTGACCAGGCCGCAGGCCTGCGGCTTGCCCGGTTGCATGGCCACTCCGGTGAACGTGACCTCACCCTCGACCACCTGTCGGACCACCTCGAAGGCGCCCACGGAGACCCCGCCCGTGGTGACGACCAGGTCGCTGGCGGCGGTCGCCTCTGCCAGCGCGGCCCGCAGGGCCTGTGGGTCGTCGCCCACCCGCAGGACGGGGCCGAGGTCGGCGCCGAACGACGACAGCAGACCGGCGACCAGCGAGCTGTTGGAGTCCGGGATCTGCCCCGGGCCGAGGCGGTGGCCGGGTGCGACCAGCTCCGACCCGGTGGCGATGACCGACACCCGTGGGCGGGCCACCAGCCGAACCTGGCCATGACCCAGCGAGGCCGCGGACGAGGCTGCGCCGGGGGTCCAGCGCAGGCCGGCGGGGAGCACCACCTCGTTGACCTCGACGTCCTCTCCTCGCTGGCGCACGTGGCGGCCGGCGGGGACCGTCTCGTGCACGACGACGAAGGCCGGCAACGCCACATCACCCCAGGGCTGGTCGGTGAGTTCGACCGGCACCACGCAGTCGGCGCCGGGGGGCATCGGCGCACCGGTCATGATTCGTGCGGCCTCTCCCGGCCCGATCGACGACCACGACGTGGCCCCGGCGGGAATGTCACCCACCACCCTCAGCCGGGCTCCGGTGACCAGGTCGCACGAACGGACCGCGAAACCGTCCATCGCCGAGTTGTCGAAGGGAGGAACGGCCACCCGGGCCGAGACGTCATCGGCGAGCACCCGTCCCAGACCCTCGTCGATGGGGCACCACTGGGGAGGTAGCCGTTGGCCGAGGGCGAGCACCTGCTCGAGGTGGTCCTCGACGCTGAGCAGGGGGCTGCTCAACGCTGTCCCCTCGAGCGGAGCGGCAGTACGGACCAGCGGGCCGTCAATGCGTCGAGCACCATCACCCTCCCGACGAGCGGCTGGCCGACCCCGGCGAGCAGTTTGATCGCCTCGGTGGCCTGCAGTGACCCGATCTGGCCGACCATGGCGCCCAGCACGCCGATCTCGGTGGCGCGAGGGTAGTCGTCGGGGTGTGGCTCCTCGGGAATCAGGTCACGCAACCACAGCCGGTCGCCGTGCCTGTCGGGCACCCCGAACACCGAGCACTGGCCCTGCATGCCCACGGCGGTCGCCCAGACCAGCGGCCGACCCGCCCGGCGACAGGCATCGCTGATCATGAACTTGGCGTCGAAGGTGTCGCAGCAGTCGACCACCAGGTCGTAGCCGGCGAACAGGTCGGGGGCCTGATCGGCGCTCAGGTACTGCTCGAGCGCCTCGACCCGCACGTCGGGGTTCAGCAGTCGCAGCCGCTCGGCGGCCGATTCCGCCTTGTTGCGTCCCAGGTCGGTGTGCAGCACCTGCCGCTGCATGTTCTTGAGTTCGACGACGTCCCCGTCGACGATGCCGATCCGGCCCACGCCGGCGGCCGCGAGGTAGGGGAGGGCCGCCGAGCCCAGTCCTCCGGCGCCGATCACCAGGACGGACGAGGCCAACAGTCGCAGTTGCCCCGGCTCGCCGAGCCCGACCACTGAGGTGTTGCGCAGGTAACGCTCCCGCTGCACCTCGTCCAGCCCCGCCACCGGCGCCCCGTTCACGGGCATTCGGACCACTCGTGGCTACCGTCGGCCAGGTACTGCTTCTTCCAGATCGGCAGCCGGGCCTTCACCTCGTCGACCAGTTCACTGACCGCGGCGAACGCCTGCCCGCGGTGGGAGGCGGCGACGGCCACGTAGAGCGCCACGTCGCCCACCACCAGCGAACCCACGCGGTGCTCGGCCGAGATGGCGTGCACCCCTTGGCGACCGGCGAACTCGGCGACCACCTGGGCCATCACGTCGGACGCGGTGGGGTGGCCCAGGTAGTCGATCGAGGTGACGGCTCGTCCGTGGTCGTGGTTGCGGACGATGCCCGCGAACGTGGCCACCGCGCCCGCAGCCGGGTCGTCCACCTCGGCCAGCAGCCGGGCGGTGTCGATGGGGTGGTCGGTGACGCCGGACGAGCCGATGCGTGCCGTGGTGGGGGCCGCTGCCATCAGCTCGGCTTCGGGGCGTGCTTGCGGGCGTAGCGCCACCACGTGATCCCGATGCAGGCAACGGCCCAGCAGGCGCCGATGACGTAGAAGGCGGTGGCAGACATGATCGTCAAACCTACCCCGAACAGGAAGGGGCCGAACGCTGCGATCGCGGCGGTCCAGCCGATCACCCCGCCGGCCTGCCGGCGCTCGAAGATCATCGGCATCTGCTTGAAGGTCGAGGCGTTGCCGATGCCCGCGAACAGGAAGATGGCCAGCATGCCGCCCAGGAACAGGTTGAACCCGCTCTGCAGGCTCGCGGCCGACGAGGTGTCGGGGGTGAGGGAGGGAATGGTGACGATGATCGACACCAGGATTCCCAGTCCCGAGATGAGCGTCCAGATGGCACCGCCCATGCGGTCGGTGAGGGGTGAGAAGATCACGCGGGCGGCGGCACCGACCAGTGGCCCGAGGAAGACGAACTTCACGGGGTCGGGCACGTGGTAGCCCTCGATCAGCACCCGGGCGGCCGCGCCGGTTCCCTGGACGATGGCGGAGTTGCCACTGCCGTAGAGGTTGGCCATCAGCAGTCCGAACTGGGCCGACAGGCCCGAGAAGGTGCCGAAGGTCATGATGTAGAGCACCGTCATCCACCAGGTGTCCTGGTTGCGGAAGATGTCGAACTGCTGGCGGATGCTGGCCTTCACCGGCACGGACCGCAGCACGATCCACGCCCAGATGGCCACGCACACGATCAGCGGCACGTAGAAGAAGGCTGCGTTCTGGTACCAGACGTCGACCGGCTGTTGGCCGGGGCGCTTCATCGCCTGCGAGGCACCCAGGAAGCCGACCATCGAGAAGCCGATCATCCACGGGGTCAGCAGCTGCACGAGCGAGACACCGAAGTTGCCGATCCCGGCCTGCAGGCCCAGGGCGGTGCCCTGCATGCGCCGCGGGAAGAAGAACGAGGTCGAGGGCATGAATCCCGAGAAGGCGCCACCGCCGATACCGGCGAGGAAGCTCAGCGCGAGGAACTTCCAGTAGGGGGTCTGTCCGATGTGCTGCACCTCGACTCCCCAGCCCAGCATCGGCAGCAACAGCAGCAGGGTGGTGGCGGCCACCATCTTGCGGGTGCCGATCTTGGGTGGCAGCACCATCCAGAACAGGCGCAGCAGACCGGCCGACAGTCCCGGCATCGAGGCGAGCCAGTAGAGCTGTGACTTGGTGAACCCGAAGCCCAGCGCGTTCAGCTTCGGGATGATGGCGCTCGGCAGGAACCAGGCGACGAAGCAGAGGGTGAGGCTGACGGTGGTGACGATCAGGGTCTGCCAGGCGAGCGGCTTGTTCCAGCGCTGCTCGTCCTCCGGGTCCCAACTGGTCAGCCAGTCCCCCTGGGTGGCGGGTCGTGTGGTGGTGGTCATGGTGATGTCCTCGATTGTTCTCGTGAGGGGTTTCTCAGGTGGGTTCGATCTGGCCGGCAAGTTCGGGGGCTGCCCGGTGCAACATGCCGTGGATCGTCCACTGCATCCAGGCGCCGCAGCTCACGACCAGCACGAAGATGCAGAAGAAGGTGGACGAGGGAAAGCCTGACCACTGCTTGGAGTAGGCGAACAGGGGCGGCAGCACGAACCCGCCCAGGCCGCCGAGCATGCCGACCAGCCCTCCGACCGAGCCGACGTTGTCGGGGAAGTACTCGGGGATGTGCTTGAACACCGCCGCCTTGCCCAGACCCATCGCGCAGCCGAGCACGAAGACCAGGGCCACGAACGCCGGCAGCGCCATCCGGTAGGCGAGGTGTTCGGTCTGGGTGCCGTCGGGGTGGGCGATCACGATGTGCCCGTTCGGCATCATCAGGATCCCGGAGGTGATCGCCATCAGCACGAAGGTCAGGTACATCACGCGTCTGGCCCCGAAGCGGTCGGACAGCCACCCGCCGACCGGACGCAGCAGGCTGGCGGGGAAGATGAAGGTGGCGCTCAACAGTCCGGCGACGGTGAGCGACACGTCGAAGTTGTCGACGTAGTACTTCGGGAGCCAGGCCGACAGGGCGACGTAGACCCCGAACACGGCCACGTAGTAGAGGCTGAACCGCCACACCCGCACGTGCCTGAGCGGTTGCAGCATCTCGCGCACCGGCTTCGATCGGCCGGGCACGTGGTCGTGACGGGGCACGACCAGCAGGGTGATGATCCCGACGACGACCAGCAGCCCGGAGTAGATCACCGGCACCAGCCGCCAACCACCCTGGATGCCGAAGGCGAAGGTGGTGCCGGCGGTCGCGAGGATGAGCGGGGGTCCGATGAACTTGGTCACCGACGCGCCGACATTGCCGGCCCCGAAGACGCCCAGGGCCAGTCCCTTGCGCTCCTTGCCGAACCAGGCGGAGTTCCACGCGGTGCCGACCGAGAACAGGTTGCCGGCGAAGCCGACCAGGAAGGCGAGGACGAGCACGGCCCCGTAGCTCTCTGCCCGCGACACCAGGAAGGCCGGGACGGCGGTGGCGAAGATCAGCACCAGCGTGACCACGCGTCCGCCGAAGCGGTCGGCGAGGATGCCGGCTGGCAGTCGCCACAGCGAGCCGTTGAGCACGGCCAACGCAGAGATCCAGCTCAGTTGTTCGTCCGAGAGGCCCAGTTCCTTCTGGATGGGGATGCCGAGGATGCCGAACATCAGCCAGACGGCGAACATCAGCGTGAACGCGATGCTCGACATGGCCAGCACGCGGCCGGCCCCCCGCTGGGTGGGGACCACGGTTGCCTCGCTCATGTCAGCGGCGACGGTTGTCGGGCGTGCCGATCGGGTCCCAGCCACGGCCCTTGACGGTGGCCGACCGGCGGGCGCCGACCGCGTCACGGGAGCGGTAGACGATGTAGGGCCTGAACAGGTAGTGCACCGGGGCCGAGAAGGCGTGCACCAGCCGGGTGAACGGGATGCCCGCGATCAGCAGCAGGGCGATCACGACGTGAGCCTGGAACTGCCACGTCGAGGCGGCCATGGCGTCGACGTCAGGCTGGAAGGTGAACAGCGAGCGGAACCACACCGAGACGGTCTCGCGGTAGTTGTGCTCGGCTCCCGAGGGGGTGCGGCCACCGGTCAGGGTCGCGAACAGTCCGAGCCCGACGACCAGCGCCAGCACCAGGTACATGATCTTGTCGTTCCAGGTGGTGGCCCGGAACACGGCCGGCGTGCGGCGTCGCCGCCAGACGAGCAGCGCGAGGCCGAGCACCAGGCCCAGACCCGCCAGGCCGCCGCCGTAGAGGGCCCCGGCGTGGTAGTTGTGCTGGCTCAGCCCGATCCAGTCGGTGAACGACTTGGGCACCATCAACCCGACGACGTGTCCGCCGAAGACGGCCAGCAGTGAGAAGTGGAAGACGGGTGAGGCGATGCGCAGCAACTTCGACTCGTACAACTGGGACGACCGGGTCGTCCAGCCGAAGGCGTCGTACTGGCGCCTCCAGATGAGACCACCGACGAGCATCAGCAGCGTCAGGTAGGGCAGCACGCCCCACAGCAGCACCTTCACGGATCAGCTCCTCACGCTGGGATAGGGCAACAGCACGGGTTCGACGCCGACGCTCTCGGCGGGGGGCCCGGCCATCAGGGTGCGAACCTGCTCGCGGGTCTGCGGCGACTCCCCGCCGAGCTCATGGCAGATGGCGGCCACCAGGCCGGCGTGGGGGAGGGAGTCCTTCTCGAGGCCGATGCGCAGCAGTTCGAGACTGGCGCGGTAGCGGTTGAGGATGGCCCGTCCCAGCTCGGGGTGTCCGGTGGCGGCGAACTCCAGCACCATCGGCAGGTGGTCGGGGAGTTCACCGTCGAGGTCGACCAGCAGTCCGGAGTCGCGGTAGGTCTGCTTGATGCTGGCCAACACCTCGCCGCGGCGACGGGTGTCCCCGTCGGTCCAGTAGGTCAGGTGCAGGGCGTGACGGCGGGAGAGGTCGAACTCCTGCACGTGCCACGACTGCAGTTCCATCAGCGGCAGCCGACGCAGGTGGGCCAGCGTCTCGGCGAAGAACTCGCGTGCCCCCACCTCGGTGACCGCCTCGTCGATCAGGTCGAGGTTGTCGATCATGGCCTGGTCGGGGTAGTCGAGCAGCAGGCCAGCGGCCCGGAACACGACAGCGCTGCGGCGTTGGGCGTCGATGGGTGAGTGCTGGCTCGTGGCGGACTTCGCCATCACGCCCCGCTCTCGTCGCGCTGGCGCGCCTTGGCGTCGGCGTACGACTCGATCGCGACCGGCACCACCCGACCGGACGAGGACCCGAACGGCCCCTCACCACCCGAACCGGGACCGCCCTCGAAGTCGAGCGAGCAGCCCATCTCCTCGAGGTTGTGGGCCTGTTCGCGGTGGGCCTTGGGAATGACGTAACGGTCCTCGTACTTGGCGATGGCCAGCAGTCGGTACATCTGTTCCATGGCAGCGGGCTCCATGCCCACGGCCCGCGCCAGTTCCGGCTGGCGATCACGCCCGAGGGTGACGTCGCGCATGTAGGAACGCATCGCCGCCAACTTCTGCAGCACCCCGCGGACGACCTCGACGTCACCGGCCGAGAACAGTTCGGCCAGGTACTCCAGCGGGATCCGCAACGAATCGATGGCCCCGAACAAGTTGCCCCCGGCCTCGGAGTCGTGACCCTGCGCCTTCAGCAGGTCGACGACCGGCGACAGCGGCGGCACGTACCAGACCATCGGCATCGTCCGGTACTCGGGGTGCAGCGGGAGGGCGACCTTGAAGTGCTTGATCAGTGCGTAGACCGGGGAGCGCTGGGCGGCCCGGATCCAGTCCGTGGGCACGTCGTTGGCCTGGGCGTCGGCGATCACCTGCGGGTCGTTGGGGTCGAGCATCAGCTCGAGTTGTGCCTCGTAGAGGTCCTTGTCGTCGGCCAGGGCGGCCTCGGTGACGCGGTCGGCGTCGTAGAGGATGATGCCGATGTAACGCAGTCGTCCCACGCAGGTCTCGGAACAGACCGTCGGCAGACCCACCTCGAGGCGGGGGTAGCAGAAGGTGCACTTCTCTGCCTTGCCCGAGCGGTGGTTGAAGTAGATCTTCTTGTAGGGGCAGCCGGTGATGCACTGGCGCCAACCGCGGCACTTGTCCTGGTCGACGAGCACGATGCCGTCCTCGGCGCGCTTGTAGATGGCGCCCGAGGGGCAGGAGGCCATGCACGAGGGGTTGAGGCAGTGCTCGCAGATGCGCGGCACGTAGAACATGAAGGTCTTCTCGTACTCGAGCTTGATCTGCAGGTTCGCCTCGTCGCGAAGCTTCCTCAGGATCGGGTCGGACTCGGCGGTGGCGCCGACGCCGCCCAGCGCGTCGTCCCAGTTTGCCGAGGCCTTGATCTGCAGGTCGTCGCCGGTGATCAACGACTTGGGACGGGCCACCGGGAAGTCGTCGCCCAGCGGTGCCTGCACCAGGTTCTCGTAGTCGTAGGTCCACGGCTCGTAGTAGTCACTGATCTCGGGCTGCACCGGTGAGGCGAAGATGCTGATCAGCTTCTTGAACCGCCCTCCGGAGCGCAGCTTGAGGCGTCCCGAGCGGGTCCGGACCCAGCCCCCCTGCCACTTGTCCTGGTCCTCGTAGCTGCGCGGATACCCCTGCCCGGGTCGGGTCTCGACGTTGTTGAACCAGACGTACTCGGTGCCGGCCCGGTTCGTCCAGGCCTGCTTGCAGGTGACCGAGCAGGTGTGGCACCCGATGCACTTGTCGAGGTTCATCACCATGGCCACCTGGGCCATCACGCGACGTGGCTTGGTCGCCATCAGTACTGAACCTCCTGGGAGCGGCGGCGCACGGTCGAGACGATGTCTCGCTGCACGCCGGTGGGGCCGATGTAGTTGAAGGCATAGGCCTGGTGGGCGTAGCCGCCGATGAGGTGGGTGGGCTTGAGCAGGATGCGGGTCACCGAGTTGTGGATGCCCCCGCGTCGGCCCGTCGCCTCGGACTTGGGCACGTCGATCGTCCGCTCCTGGGCGTGTTGCACGTAGCAGATGCCGTCGGGCAGTTTCGAGGTGACGACCGCGCGGGCGACGAACACGCCGTTGGCATTGGTGAGCTCGATCCAGTCGTTGTCGGCCACCCCGATCGAGGCGGCGTCGGCGACGCTCAGCCACGCCTGGGGGCCCCCTCGTCCGAGGCTCAGCATGAACAGGTTGTCCTGGTACTCGGAGTGGATCGACCACTTGTTGTGCACCGTCAGGTAACGCACGGTGATCGCCTTCTCACCGGTCGGGCCCAGCTCGGGTTCCCCGTAGGCCCGCCGCATGTCCAGGGGTGGACGGAAGATCGGCAACTGTTCGCCTGCGTCGATCATCCAGTCGTGGTCGAGGAAGAAGTGCATCCGGCCCGACAGGGTGTGCCACGGCTTGAGCCGCTCGGTGTTGATGGTGAAGGCGGCGTAGCGGCGTCCACCGGTCTCCGACCCCGACCACTCCGGTGAGGTGATCACCGGCTGGGGGCTGGCCTGGGTCTGGGCGAAGGTGATCAGCTTCTCCTCCGAGCCCGCGGCCAGGTCGACCAGGGATCGTCCGGTCTTGTGTTCGAGGGTGCGGAACCCCTGGGTGGCCAGTTCGCCGTTGGTGGTGCCCGAGAAGGTCAGGATGGCCTCGGCCAGCCGCTGGTCGGTGTTGATGGCCGGACGACCCGCCGCAGGTCCCGACGGGTACACGCCGTGGAGCTTGCCCAGTCGCTGCACCTGGTGGGTGACGTCGTAGGTGATGTTCTTGGTGGTGAACCCGAGCTTCTCGGCCAGCGGTCCGACCGTGAGCAGCTTGTCGGCGATCGCGGTGTAGTCACGTTCGACGACCTGCAGCACCGGCAGGTTCTTCCCGGGGACGGCCGGCAGGTCGGTGTCGAGCCATTCGGGCACCCGACCGCCGGGTTGGGCGATCTGGCCGGGGGTGTCGTGCTGCAGTGCGACCGCCACCAGGTCGCGGCGGGTGTCGAGCCGTCCCTTGGCCAGTTCGGACAGCTTGAGGGCCAGTTCGGTGAAGACGTCGAAGTCGCTCTTGGTCTCCCACGGCGGGTCGATGGCCGGGGTGAAGGCGTGCACGAACGGGTGCATGTCGGTCGACGAGAGGTCGTGCTTCTCGTACCAGGTGGCGGCCGGCAACACGATGTCGCTGAGCAGGGTCGAGCTGGTCATGCGGAAGTCGGCGGTGATCAGCAGGTCGAGCTTGCCCTCGGGCGCCTCGTCGTGCCAGACGACGTGCTCGGGTCGCAGGTCTGCTCCGTAACCGTTCTCCATCACGTTGTTGTGGGTGCCGAGCAGGTGCTTGAGGAAGTACTCGTTGCCCTTGGCCGAGCTGCCGAACAGGTTCGAGCGCCACAGGATCATGGTGCGTGGCCAGTTCTGGGGGGCGTCCACGTCCTCGACCGAACTGCGCAGCGTTCGGTTCTTCAGCTGTGCGGCCACCCACGCCTGCGGGGTCTCTGCCTCGCCGCGTTCGACGGCCGCGGCGGCCTCGTCGGCGAGGTCGAGGGGGTTGCGGTCGAACTGGGGGTAGAAGGGCATCCATCCCAGCCGGTGCGACAGCGCCACGGCATCGGCGGTGTGCAGCCCGTCGAGCTTGCCGGTCGACAACGGCGACTTCACCGAGTCGGACGAGAACCCGTCGGTGCGCCACTGGTCGGTGTGCATGTACCAGTAGGCGGTGCCGATCATGGTGCGCGGGGGCCTGCTCCAGTCGAGTGCGTTGGCCATGTTGAACCAGCCGGTCATGGGTCGGCACTTCTCCTGGCCGACGTAGTGGGCCCAGCCGCCACCGTTGCGACCGATGCAGCCGGTCATCATCAACAGGGCGATGATGGCCCGGTAGGTGACGTCGGCGTGGAACCAGTGGCAGATGCCCGCACCGATGATGATCATGGTGCGCCCCTTCGACTCGGCCGAGTTGGCGGCGAACTCGCGGGCGATGCGCAGGCAGGCCTCGGCGGGCACCGAGGTGATCTCGGCCTGCCAGGCCGGGGTGTAGGGCACCGATGCGTCGTCGTAGTCGGCGGGCCAGACACCGGGAAGGCCGGGGCGTCCCACCCCGTACTGGGCGAGCATCAGGTCGAACACGGTCGTGACCAACTGGCCGTCGATGACGGTGGCGGGCACCCCACGACGGATGATCGTGCCCTCACCCTTGGCGTCCTCGAAACAGGGCAGGGCGATCTCGACGGCGCGTGTGTCGGGTTGGTCGATCAGGCTGAGGGCCGGCTGCAGGTCGCCGAGCTCGAGGTTCCACTGGCCCGCACCGTCCTCGGAGTAGCGGTCGCCCATGGTGCCGTTCGGCACCACCGGTGAGTGGCGGGCGGTGTCGTACATGACCGTGCGGAAGGAGGCATCGCTGCGGTGTGCCTCGGCGGGCAGGTCGGCAGCGGTCAGGAACTTGCCGGCCGTCAGCCCATGGCCCTCGGGGTGTTCGACGAGGGTCACCAGCATGCCGAGGTCGGTGTACTGCTTGACGTAGTCGGTGAAGTAGTCGACCGACCCGTCGACGAAGTTCTCCTTGAGGATGACGTGCCCCATGGCCATCGCCAGGGCCGCGTCGGTACCGGCCTGGGCGGGCAGCCACTCGTCGGCGAACTTCACGTTGTCGGCGTAGTCGGGGCTGACGGCGACCACCTTGGTGCCGCGGTAGCGCACCTCGGCCATCCAGTGGGCGTCGGGCGTGCGCGTGACCGGGACGTTGGAGCCCCACATCATCAGGTAGGTGGCGTCCCACCAGTCACCCGACTCGGGTACGTCGGTCTGGTCACCGAAGACCTGCGGGCTGGCCACCGGAAGGTCGGCGTACCAGTCGTAGAAGCTGGTCATGGCCCCACCGATCAGGTGGGTGAAGCGGGTGCCGATGGCGTGGCTGACCATGCTCATGGCCGGGATCGGCGAGAACGAGACGCAGCGGTCGGGTCCGTAGTTCTTGATGGTGTTGACATAGCTTGCGGCCGCGATCTCGACGGCCTCCTGCCAGCTGATGCGCACCAGTCCGCCCTTGCCGCGGGCTCGCTGGTAGCGGCGACGCTTCTCGGGGTCGGTCGAGACCTCGCGGAAGGCCTCGACGGGGTCGCCGAGGCGGGCCTTCGCCTCGCGGTACATCTCGATCAGCACCCCGCGGCCGTAGGGGTAGCGCACCCGGGTCGGGGAGTAGGTGTACCACGAGAAGGCGGCCCCGCGGGGGCAGCCGCGGGGCTCGTACTCGGGACGATCGGGACCGTTGGTGGGGTAGTCGGTCTGCTGCGACTCCCAGGTGATGATCCCGTCCTTGACGTAGACCTTCCAGGAGCATGATCCGGTGCAGTTCACCCCGTGGGTCGAGCGGACCACCTTGTCGTGGCTCCACCGGTCGCGGTAGAAGACGTCACCGGCTCGGCCGCCCTCGCGGAAGACGGCCCGACCGTCGTCCGTCTCGTCCCAACGACTGAAGAACCTGCCCAGTTTCAGCAGGGCATCCGAGGCAGGTCCGTCGATCCGGGCGGGTGAACTCATGCCGAGATTCAAGCATGCCCGCTCAGGTTTCCACCGGCGGAGGGGGTAAATTCCTACAACGTGTCGTAGACCCCTGCCTCACGAGCCTGCTCGGGCGTGTCGAGATCGGCGACCGCGCTCGTCGGGGCGGGAATCAGCCTGAGGCGCAGTGGCTGCAGTGCCCGGTGCACGCCGCGGTTGCGGGCATGCTCCGGGGTCCCGACCAGGGCCGCGAGCGGTCGCCGCAGGTAGCGCGCCGCGAGGAACTGCGTGAATCCCTCCGCATCGACAAGGGCCGCACCGTCGAGAGGCGGCTCACCGGGGTTGGGCAGAGGGTCGGTCAGCAGGTCGACGGTCTCGTCAGGATGGGCCAGGTCTGCGGCCAGTACCAGCACCTGGTCGACCTTTGGCGGCAGGACAGCGAGCGCCGCAGCCAGACCGGCCAGGGGTCCGCCCAGGGGAGGGTCCTCGGCGACGAAACCGACCGACCGCCCCAACCCTTCGCGGGACGGCCCCGCCACCAGGACCTGATCGCTCACCCGCTGGGCGGCGTCAACCGCGCGCTGCAGCAGGCTTCGGCCCTCGAGGGTGAGGGCCAGTTTGTCGGTGCCCATCCGTTGCGAGGTGCCCCCGGCCAGGATGATCGCCGCGGTGGTGGAGCGGTCGACCGGGGCCATCTGTCAGCCCCCGGCGAAGGGCGGCAGCACGTCGAGTTGGGCCACCCCGCGCAACGAGAGGGACGGGTCGTCCACCCTCACCCCGTCGGCCAGCAGACTGCTCACGCGCAGCACCTTGGCGAGTCGTTCGGGGTCGTGGTCGGGCAGGTGGGCGGGCAGTTCGCTGAGCAGCCCCGTCACCGTGAGGTCGTCGGCCAGCAAGCGGGTCTCCTCGGTGCCGGCAGCCTCGGCGGCACCGGCGAAGAAGCGGATCAGCATGGTCCTCCTGGGCTCGGGCGGCGTCAGCCGCCGATGGCGCTCATGGTACGCAACGGGGGCAGGAAGGTGGGCTCATCGATGCCGTGGCCGGCGGGCTTGGAGGCGTGGGCGCCGACCCACGCCGCGGCCAGGTCGTCGTCGGATCCTCCCGAGCGCAGGATCGTCCTCAAGTCGGTCTCGGTGCGGCTGAACAGGCAGGTGCGCACCTGCCCGTCGGCGGTGATGCGGGAGCGGTCGCAGGCCGCGCAGAAGGGGTGGGTCACCGAGGCGATCACCCCGATGGTTCCCCCGGCGTGCGCGATGCCCGGGCGGGTGTCGGGCTCGACCCGCCACAGTTCGGCCGGGGCATGGCCGCGTGGCTCGTCGACGGGGGTCAGGGTGTGGTGCTGGTGGAGCACGTCGAGGATCTCGGCCTGGGTGACCATCGCGGAGCGCACCCATTCGTGGCGCGGACCCAGGGGCATCTGTTCGATGAAGCGCAGCTGCAGGCCGCGCTCGAGGCAGAACTGGGCCAACGGGGCGATCGCCTGTTCGTTCTCGCCGCGCATGATGACCGCGTTGATCTTGATCGGACGAAGCGGTGAGGCGATCACCGCGTCGATCGCGGTGAGCACGTCGGGCAGGCGGTCGCGTCGACTGAGCCGGGCGTAGGTGGCGCGGTCGAGGGAGTCGAGGGAGATGTTGACCCGGTCGAGGCCCGCGGCCACCAGGTCGTCCAGCCGCTTGTCGAGACCCAGTCCGTTGGTGGTCAGCGAGGTCTCGGGGGGTCGGCCGTCGGCGGTTCGCAGTTCCTTCGAGGCGGCGATGATGCGGGCAAGTCCTGGCCTGAGCAGGGGCTCGCCGCCGGTGAATCGCAGCTTGGTGATTCCCAGACGTTCGACGGCGACCGTCAGGACGCGTACCACCTCGGCGTCGGTGAGTGCCTCCTCGCTGGGCAGCCACGGCAGGCCATCGGCGGGCATGCAGTAGGTGCAGCGCAGGTTGCAGCGGTCGGTCAGCGAGACCCTCAGGTCCGTGGCCACCCGGCCGTGGCGATCGCCCAGTTGCATGGGGCGAGACTACGCGGACGCCCCCCGGTCACCACAATGGCCCGGGCGCCGAGAGGCCGCCCCAGGGACGGCCCCGCGGGGTGCGAGTGGCACAATGTGCCCGTGACCGGTGAGCGTGCCCCCCTCGGGGCAACCCGCAGCGAGGTGCTGCGCGTGGTGCAGTCCGCTGGGTCGCCCGTGGGAGTGTCCTGGGTGGCCAGCGTCCTCGACCTGCACACCAACTCGGCCCGCAACCACCTCGAAGAACTGGTGGCCGCCGGGTTCCTCCATCGGGCCGTTCAGCCCAGCGGTGCGCATGGTCGTCCCCCCGCCGTCTACGCCGCCACCGCCGACGCTCCCACGCTGGGGCAGACCCATCTGGTCGAACTCGCACAGGTGCTGATCGACGCCTTCGTGCTCCCGCTGGACGGATCGGAGCAGCGGTTGGTCGAAGCGGGCCGTGCCTGGGGACGAGGAGCAGAGCCGCAGGTCGACTCGGGAGACGACCTCACGGCCGTGGCTCGCATCTTCGGTGAACGCGGGTTCTCGGCCCTGGCGGGCGATCGGCTGGTCACCTTCGTCAAGTGCCCGTTCCGTGAGGTGCTGGACGGGTCCCAGTTGCCTGCCGCCTGTGCCCTGCACCGCGGGTTCATCGACGGGGTGCTCGAGCGACGCGGCAGCCGGGATCGGCTGGCCACCCTCCACGTGGGGGAGCGGGAGTGCCTGGCCCGGGTCGAGGACGTCCCCGCCCTCTGAGGGTCGGGCCCGTTGAGGTTGCCCGTGAGGTTCGGCTCCGTGCTGTTCGGTCTGTCAGGGTTGACCCGTGAATGAGTGGCCCGGGCATGCGGTGTTGCAGGTGCCGTGCCCGCCGCTTGAGTCATGGGTGCGGGCGCGCTACCGGCACTACGACGCCAGCTTGGTCTCGTCCGATCCGCGGCACGTGCACGCCCATGTCACCCTGCTGGGTCCGGTACCGGCCGAGTTGAGTTCTGCGCAGTCGGCCGCGGTGGAGTCGATCTGCAGCAGGCATGACAGGTTCGAGGTGGGACTCGACCGGGTGGCGACCTTCCCCAACGGGGTGGTGCACGTCGTCCCCGAGCCGCTCGACCCGTTCCGCCGCATGACGGACGAACTGGTCGCCGCCTTCCCCGACTGGCCCGCCTACGGCGGCACGTTCACGCCCACCCCGCACATCACCCTCGATGCCCTCTCGGAGCAGGTCAGCGAGTCGTCCGTGGCGGCGGAGGTGGCGCACCTGATGGGGCGACCGTGGCGACCCGATCGGGTGGACCTGGTCTGGTACCGCGCCCACGAGGTGAGGGTGTTGCGCACCTGGCCGCTCGGCTGAGTCAACCGGTGCAGCGGGCGCTCAGGCCCGTCCGAACACCAGCACCGAGTAGGCGCCGATCGAGATGGCCGCCGACGCCGGCTGGCCGTCCTGGTCGACGGAGTCGTCGGCCGTCACGTCGGTGGCCGGCTGGTCACCGAACGTGTCGGAGTAGATCTTGGCATCGGAGTTGAGCAGCAACTTCCACTCGCCGGCGGCGGGGAAGCCGATGCGGTACTCGTCCCACGCGTGGTTGCGCAGGTTCACCACGACCACCACGTCATCGCCGGGACCACCGTTCATGGACCGGTGATAGGCGAACACCTTGTTCTCGTCGTTGGCGTGCATCACAGCCGTGTGCTGGCCCATCAGACCCAGTGAGGTGCCGTGCGCGTTGAGCCGCAGCCGAACCAGGTCGCGGTAGAGGCGAGCGATGCCGACGAAATCGTCGAGCAGGTCCCAGTCGAGCGGGATGTCGTCGGAGAACCAACCACCCTGCAGGAACTCCTGCCCCTGGAACAGCATGGGCACGCCCGGGCTGGTCAGGGTGAGGGCCGCCCCGAGGGTTGACCGCTTGGTGGCGAACCAGCCCTGCGGATCGTCGGGATCGACCTCCTGGTTCACCCGGGCCTTGCCGTTGGCGACCTCGTCGTGGCTCTCGGTGTAGATGGTCCGCTCGTAGGCGTCGCCGTAGCTGAAGGTGACCGCGTTGGCGACGGCGGCGATCGAACGGGAGTTGTCGTCCAAGGTGGTGAGCTGGGCGCGCACGGGGTGCACGAAGTGCTGGTCCCACTGCGAATGGAAGCCGGCGCCGCCGTCCTCGATGGAGGTCACGTCGGCCTCGCCGTGCAGGTCCTCGGCGATGGTGATGGCGCCCGGGTGCAGGCGGCGAACCTCGTCATTGATGAACCGGCAGACGTCCCAACCCTCGGGGATCGCCCGGTCGAAGCCGGAGACCGAACGCATGTACGGGGTCATGTCGAAGCGCAGGCCCTGCAGGTGGTAGTCCCTCAGCCACATCAGCGCGTTGTCGCGCAGGAACTGGCGCACCTCCGGTCGTCCGTAGTCGGGGCGGGTGTCGCCCCACGGGGTCTCCGAGCGCCAGTCGTTGAAGAAGTAGATGCCGCCCTTGTCGTTCTCGCTCCACCCGTCGAACTGCCACAGGTCGAGGTCGGAGGGTCCGAAGTGGTTGTAGACCACGTCGACCAGCACCGAGATGCCGCGCTTGTGCGCCTCGCGGACGAAGACCTTGAGGGCGTTGGGGCCGCCGTAGCTCGACTCGACGGCGAAGATGTGGGCGGGGTTGTAGCCCCAGGACTGGTCGCCGGCGAACTCCATCAGGGGCATCAACTCGATGCAGTTGATGCCGAGCCGGTCGAGGTGGTCGAGCTGCTTGGTGACGGCCTGCAGGTCACCGGTGCCGTCGGGTCCCTGGGCGAACGAGCCCACGTGCATCTCGTAGATGACCAGGTTGTTCAGGTGGGGGGTCTCGAAGGTGTCGCCCTGCCAGTCGAAGCTCGAGTGGTCGACGATGACGCCGTTGCCGACCGAGTTCGTGACCTCGTATGCGTACGGGTCGATCCTCCACAGTTCCTGGTCGCCGTTGCGGAGCACGAACTGGTACTCCTGGCCGGCCTTGGCGCCGGGCACGTCGGTGTACCAGTACCCGTCCTGTTCGTGGTCGAGCGGGTGGGCGTCCTTGTCCCAGTCGTTGAACTGACCCACCACGGTGACGCTCTGGGCGTTGGGTGCCCACACGCGGAAGGCCACCCCTCCGTCGTGGACGATGGCGCCCATCCCGGTCTGCACCTCGGGCTCGCTGCGTCGGGCGGGGACGGAGGGTGCCTCGTCCGGTTCGTCATCGGTGTCGGCAGGGACGACGGTGGTCTGGTTCGCGCGCCGGGGGGCACCGGCCGGGGTCACCTCGGCGTCGTCCCACCGGGCGTCGTCGTTGTCCGACGGGAAAGGCGTCGAAGTGGGCAAGGTGACCTCCGTCTTCCGTCCCGAGATGGAGTCGCGAATGCGGGACCACACATTGTTCATGGGGCCACAGTATCGGCCGGTCGGTAGGCGCCCGGCCGCAGCACTAGGCTGGCCCGGTGCTGACCATGCAAGACGCCCTGACCAAGCTGTCCGAGTACTGGACCTCGCGTGGCTGCCTGATCTGGCAGCCGTTCAACACCGAGGTGGGTGCGGGAACCATGAACCCCGCCACCGTGTTGAGGGTGCTTGGACCGGAACCGTGGGACGTCGCCTACGTGGAGCCCTCGGTGCGTCCGGACGACTCCCGCTACGGGGAGAACCCGAACCGTCTGCAGACGCACACCCAGTTCCAGGTGATCCTGAAGCCTGAGCCGGGTGACCCCCAGGAGCTGTACCTCGGCTCGCTCGAGGCCATCGGCATCGACCTGTCGAAGCACGACGTCCGCTTCGTCGAGGACAACTGGCGTCAGCCCGCCATCGGGGCGTGGGGGCTGGGCTGGGAGGTGTGGCTCGACGGCATGGAGATCACCCAGTTCACCTACTTCCAGCAGGTGGGCGGGGTGAACCTCGACCCGATCCCGGTCGAGCTGACCTATGGCATCGAGCGCATCCTGATGAACCTGCAGGGGGTGACCCACTTCAAGGACATCGCCTACGCCACCGCAGCCGATGGCCGCATCGTCACCTACGGCGAGGCCTACGGCCAGCAGGAGTACGAGATGAGCCGCTACTACCTCGACGACGCCGACGTCGAGGCGAACCGCACCCTCTACGAGACCTACGTGGGTGAGGCGACCCGCATGGTCGAGGCCCGGCTGCCCGTGCCGGCCCACAACTACATCCTGAAGAGCTCGCATGCGTTCAACGTGCTCGACGCCCGCGGAGCCATCTCGACCACGGAACGCGCCAAGGCCTTCGCCACCATGCGCCGCCTGATGCGCGACACCGCCAATCTGTGGATCGAACGTCGCCAGGAACTGGGTTTCCCGCTGATGCGAGAAGCCGAGCAGGAGCCAGCCGCTCCCGAGGCGACCGATCCCGCCAGCCTGCCCACCGAGGCCCAGACCTTCGTCCTCGAGATCGGCCTGGAGGAACTGCCCCCGCACGAGGTGCCCGCCCAGGTGGCTGCGGTCCGTGGGGCACTCACCCAGGCCCTCGCCGGCACTCGCCTCGAGCACGGCGAGATCCGGGTGGACGGCACTCCCCGTCGGTTGGTCGCCGTCGTCGACGCCGTTGCGGCCCACGAACCCGATGCCGAACTGCTGCGCAAGGGCCCCAAGTGGTCAGCCGCCTTCGACGGCGACGGCAACCCCACCAAGCCGCTCCAGGGCTTCCTGCGCGGGCAGGGGGTGAGCATCGACCAGGTCGAGAAGGCCGACTTCAACGGCACCGAGCACGTCGCCGTCCGCTCCAGCCAGGAGGGACGTCCGGCGCTCGAGGTGTTGGCCGCGATCGTCGAGGGCCTGCTGCCGGGGCTTCGCGCCGAGAAGAACATGCGCTGGAACGATCCCAAGTTGTCCTACTCCCGCGCCATCCGCTGGCTGGTCGCCCTGTGGGGACCGGCCGTCGTGCCGGCGCGGGTGTCGTCCGTCGTCGCGGGACGTACGACCCGACTGCAGCGCGAGGTGACCGGCCACAGCGATGGCCGGGTGCGCGGCGAACTGGCCCTCGAACGGGCGGACGACCTACTGCCGGCCCTGGCGGCGAACGGCATCGTGCTGAGTTCGGACGAGCGCCGCGCCTCCGTGGTCGAGCAGGCCCAGCGGCTCGCCTCGAGCGTCGGGGGGACCATCGACGTCGAGGCCGAGGCCTCCCTGATCGACGAGATCACCAACCTGGTCGAGGAACCCCACGGGGTGCTCGGTGCGTTCGAGCAGAAGTACCTCGACCTGCCCGCGCGCATCCTGACCACCGTGATGCGCAAGCACCAGCGCTACCTGCCCGTCAACGGACCCGACGGTGCCCTGCTGCCGCACTTCGTGACCATGGCCAACGGCACCTGCGACGACGACCTCGTGGCAGCCGGCAACGCTTCGGTGGTGCGCGCCCGCTACGAGGACGCCCAGTTCTTCTGGAACTCCGACCTCAAGGCGACCAGGGCCGACGAGTTCGTGCCCGGGCTCGAGCAACTGACCTTCGAGGACCGGCTCGGCTCCGTCGGGCTGCGCGCCCGCCGCATCGCCGACGTGGCCGGCAAGCTCGCCGACCGGGTGGGCCTGAACGGTGACGACCGGGCCACGCTCGAGCGTGCGGGGCAGTTGGCGAAGTTCGACCTGTCGAGCCAGATGGTCGTCGAGATGAGCTCCCTGGCCGGGTTCGTGGCCCGTGAGTACGCGGTCCGGCTGGGCGAGTCCCAGGCCGTTGCCGACGCCCTCTACGAGATGGAGCAGCCGCACACCTCCGCCGACGCCGTGCCCGCCTCGGTGCCCGGGGCTTTGTTGGCCCTGGCCGACCGGTTCGACCTGCTCGCTGGGCTCTTCGCCCTGGGCGCCAAGCCCACGGGCTCGTCCGACCAGTTCGGTCTGCGCCGGGCTGCCCTCGGTGTGGTGCGCATCCTGCGCGAGAAGCCCGAACTGGCCGCCATCACCGTGCGCGACGGCATCGTCGACGCGGTCGCCCGGGTGCGCTCGCAGGGGGTCGAGGTGGCGGACGACGCCGTCGAGGCAGCCGTCGAGTTCACCGTCGCCAGGTACGCCCAGTTGTTGCGGGACGAAGGGGTGTCAGCCGATCTGGTGGGCGCCGTGCAGCCCGCGGCGGAGGCTCCCGGGGTCGCGCAGGCTTTGTTGTCGCAGGTGCAGTCGCGGCTGGGCTCGGATCACCTGCGTGGTCTCGTCGCCGCTCTGGTGCGCATCGGACGGATCCTGCCGGCCGGCGTGGCCGCTGATTACGACGAGTCGGCGCTGTCGGAGCCTGCCGAGAGGGACCTGGCTTCGGTGGTCGGTCATTCGGTCGGTCACGGGGAGTTCGGCTCGTTCGTGGACGGGTCGTCCGATCTGGTCGCCAAGACGCAGGCCTTCTTCGACCAGATCCTGGTGATGGCCGAGGACCCCGCGGTGCGGGCAGCCCGGCTGGGGCTCTTGGCCTCGGTGCTCGCGTCGGCCCCGGCCGGCATCGACTGGCGCTCTCTCGATCTGGCCCTGGGTCAGAACTGAGTCCGATCGTCGGTTGAGCAGCGAGGAATGATCCGGCCAACGTCGGTTGAGTAGCGAGGAACGAGCGTGTCGAAACCATCCCAGCCCTTCAACCCCGACCTGTGGGACGAGATCACCGGCGACCAGGTCGACGGGGGCGCCGCCTTCACCGACATCACCTACCACCGCGCCAAGCGGGTGCCGGCGGTCAGGATCGCCATCGACCGGCCCGAGGTGCGCAACGCCTTTCGTCCGCACACCGTGGACGAGCTGTACCGCGCCCTCGACCACGCCCGCCGTTCGGCCGATGTGGGCTGCGTGCTGCTGACCGGCAACGGGCCGTCCGAGAAGGATGGCGGGTGGGCCTTCTGCTCCGGTGGTGACCAGCGCATTCGCGGACGATCCGGTTACCAGTACGCCGAGGGTGAGACCGCCTCGACCGTCGACGCCAGGCGAGCGGCCGCCGAGGGAGGACGGCTGCACATCCTCGAGGTGCAGCGGTTGATCCGGTTCATGCCGAAGGTGGTGATCGCGCTCGTCAACGGATGGGCCGCCGGTGGCGGTCACTCGCTGCACGTGGTCTGCGACCTGACCCTTGCCTCGGCCGAGCACGCCCGCTTCAAGCAGACCGATGCCGATGTCGGCTCGTTCGATGCCGGGTTCGGCTCGGCGTACCTCGCGCGGCAGGTGGGGCAGAAGGTCGCTCGCGAGATCTTCTTCCTGGGTGAGACCTACGACGCGCAGCGGGCCTACGAGATGGGCACGGTCAACAAGGTGGTGCCGCACGACGGCCTCGAGACGGTCGGTCTGGAGTGGGCGGCGAAGGTGTGCGGCAAGTCGCCGACTGCCCAGCGGATGTTGAAGTTCGCGTTCAACGCCATCGATGACGGGCTGATCGGGCAGCAGGTGTTCGCGGGGGAGACCACGCGGTTGGCGTACATGACGGACGAGGCGGTGGAGGGGCGGGACTCGTTCCTGGAGAAGCGTCCGCCGGACTGGTCGGCCTTCCCGTACTACTACTGACGGGCGATCGGGCGCCGCTCGCGGTTTCGACACGGTCGCTTCGCTCCCCACTCAACCGGGGGAACTCGGGTCGCTCGTGCTCGAGATTGGTGGTCCCACCTGCCCGCGTTGCGTCCCACCTGCCCGCCTTCGGAGCACCTGCCCTCTCCCTGTCCATGGGCAACTGCGCCGAACGTGGGCAACCGCCCCCGTACGCGGGCAAATGCGCCGGTCGCGGGCAACTGCGCCGGACGAGGGCAACCGCCCCCGTCCGCCCTTGGTTCCTGCCCGCGACGAGGGGACGATGGGGATGTGAACTCCGTCACCAGCCCTGCGGACGCTGCCGCTGATCCGTCCGGCCATCAGCCGCCGCCGAAACAGGCCAGGACACCGCCGCCTCGTCCGGCCACCTCGCCGCGGCTGGCGGGGTTGTGCGGCGTGGTGGCGACCGGAACGGGGTTGGCCGCGGCCGCGCTGGTCGCGCAGGCGACCGGTCCCGGGTCGGCGCCCGTGACCGCCATCGGGAATCGGCTGATCGACCTGATGCCAGCCCCGCTCGTCAACTGGGGCAAGGAGACACTCGGCCACGCCGACAAGCCCGTGTTGCTCGTGATCGTCACCTTGGTCGCGCTGGCCCTCGGCGCCCTGGCCGGTCTCCTGGCGGCCAGACGAAGACACCTCGGCTGGGTCGTGATCGCCCCCTTGGCCGCGCTGTCCCTGCTCGCGGCTTCAACCGACCCGGCTGCCTCCTTCCCGTCCTCGCTCGTCCCCACCCTGGTGGCACTGGTGGTGGCGGTACCGCTGCTGTCGGCCCTGGTCGAGAGAGCGCACTCACGCACCTTCGCCGACGGCACTCCCGACACCGAGGCACGCCGCCGGTTCTTGACCCTGCTCGGGGGAGCGACCACCGCTGCCGTGGTCGGAGTCGGTGCCGAGCGCGTGATCGACGCCCGCGTGGGAGCGGGCTCCGACGCCGGACTGCCCCCACTGCCGACCCCCTCAGCGACCGAGGCCGTACCCGCCGGCGCAGAGTTGGGCATCGCCGGGCTCAGTCCCTACGTGACCCCGGCCAAGGACTTCTACCGCATCGACACAGCCCTGGTGGTTCCCCGCGTCTCCGCCACGAAGTGGACGCTCTCGATCGTCGGCCAGGTGCGCAAGCCCGTCACCATCGACTACGCCACCCTGCTGTCGCGCGGTCTCGTGGAGCACGTGACCACCCTGACCTGCGTGTCGAACGAGGTCGGCGGCAACCTCGCCGGGAACGCCGTGTGGCTGGGCCTGCCGGTGCGCGAACTGCTGGCCGAGGCCGAGCCCCTCCCTGGTGCCGACATGGTGCTCTCGCGGTCGGCCGACGGGTGGACCGCTGGCACCCCGTTGGAGGCCCTCACCGACCCCCACCGCCAGGCGCTCCTCGCCGTCGGCATGAACGGCAAACCGCTGCCTCGTGAGCACGGCTACCCCGTGCGGATGGTCGTCCCCGGTCTCTACGGCTACGTCTCGGCGACCAAGTGGGTGGTCGAGTTGAAGGTGACCTCCTTCGCGGCCGACCAGGGGTACTGGACGCCGCTGGGCTGGTCCGCCAAGGGCCCCATCAAGCTGGCCTCTCGCATCGATGTCCCCGTCAACAGCGGCACGGTGCCCTCGGGGGACGTGGTCGTGGCAGGCGTCGCGTGGGCCCAACACACCGGGGTTCGCGCCGTCGAGGTGAGAGTGGACGAAGGGCCTTGGCAGCCAGCCACCCTGGCCGAGGTGACCTCCGCCGACACGTGGCGGCAGTGGCACTGGACGTGGCCGTCCACCCGGGGCAGGCACCTGCTGCAGTGCCGCGCGCAGGACGCCACCGGGGCTTGGCAGACCGAGGACCAGGCGCCCCCAGCGCCCGACGGGGCAACCGGCCTCCACAGTGTCGACGTGGTGGTCGGCTGATCACCTTGGGGTGGGCAGCTGCGCGCTGGACCCTCACGGGCACGCGGCACTGACGGCAGGGCTGCAACCACCTCCCGTGCGCCCCCCGGTACCCCTACAGTGACGGCGTGTCATCCCTCAGGTCGGGTACTTACCGGTGGTGGCTGGTCTCCGACTCCTCCGGCGTGGTCGGAGGCTCACTTCGCGGTTTCGCCGTGCCCCTGGTCGTCTACCTGCTGAGCGGGTCGCCGGTGTGGGCGGGCGCGGTTGGCACCTCGGCAGCCGTCATCACCACCATCGTCTCCCTGCCCGGCGGGGTGATCGTCGACCGGTACGACCGCGGACGACTCGTCCGCCTGTACGCGCTGGGGTGCGTCGTGATCTGGGGCAGCGTCACCGGGCTGGGGATCGCGGGTCTGCTGACCTGGCCCATCGTCTTCGCGGCCGCCGTGGTCGGAGCCGTGCTCGCCGCCCTGTTCGGATCGGCCACCGATGCCGCCCTGCGCAGCGTGGTCGACGTGGAGGACTTCCCCGGCGCCATGGCCGTCAACCAAGGGCGCGACGCGGGCATCCGACTGGCGGCCGGACCCTTGGGCGGCCTGCTGCTGGGGCTCACGACCTGGCTGCCGTTCGCCGGCACTGCCGTGGCGCACCTGATCCAGGGGATCACCATCTCCCGCGTGACCACCGATCTCGCGCCCCCCACCCGTGAACCGAAATCGGTGCTGCACGACCTGCTCGAAGGTCTGCGATGGATGCGTGGCCAACGGGT
This sequence comes from Aestuariimicrobium kwangyangense DSM 21549, assembly GCF_000421525.1. Classification (GTDB taxonomy): domain Bacteria; phylum Actinomycetota; class Actinomycetes; order Propionibacteriales; family Propionibacteriaceae; genus Aestuariimicrobium; species Aestuariimicrobium kwangyangense. The sequence continues at coordinate 623,338 of NZ_ATXE01000001.1, forward strand.
GATCATCGACATCTCACTGATCGCGATCCTCACCAACTTCGGGTTCGGCGGCGCCTTGTTCACCTTCAACCTGGTGCTGCTGGCCAACGGCCACACTCCCTTCGAGGTGGGCATCCTCGACGCGGCCTCGGCCGTCGCGGCACTGATCGGCTCACTGTTCGCCGCCCGCCTCGTCAGCCGCCTGCCCACCGGGGTGCTGGTGATCGGTGCGATCGGTGTCGACACGCTGCTGTTCGTGCCCGCAGTCGTCTGGCAGACCTACCCCGTGCTGATCGCCGTGGTCACGGCGGTGAGCTTCGTCGTCCCAGCCCTCAACGCTTCCGCGCTGGGGTACCTGTTCGGGCGAACCCCGGTCGAACTGCAGGGGCGCATGCAGTCGGTGCTGGGCGTCGTGTCGATGGGACTGGGGTCTCTCGCTCCCGGGTTGGCCGGGTTGCTGTTGCACTCCAGGAGCGCCGGTCTCACCATCGGTGTGTTCGTCGCGGTGATGGTCCTGGCCACGGTGATGACGGCGTCCTCCCGAGCCGTGCGGACGATCCCCCGGCCGGCCCAGTGGTGAGTCCTTGGTGGCCCGCAGGCCTAGACCACCTCGAGGTGGTCGACGCCGCCCAACCCGGGGAAGGGGGCGTGCGGCTCGGACTGGTACCAGAAGGCCGTTGAGGCGATGTCGTCGCGCAGGGGGAGGTAGCGTCCCTCGCCGTCGCGCTCCGACCCCCAACCAAGGGCCTGGATCGTGACCCTCAGGTCGGAGCTGAACCTGATCGGGTCGGGCACGTGCCAGCGGTACATGCCGAACCGCTGGTTCATGCGGTAGAGGCCATCGGGCTGGATCACCTGGTGCAGTCCCAACCACGGCGTGGAGTAGACGCCGTACTGGCCCTGCGGCTGTTCGAAGTTCCACGCGCCGCCGAAGTAGTCCTCGGTGCCGGTGCCACAGATGGTCGGCCACTCGTCCCCGTCGAGGTGGAACTTGATCTCGCCCTCGCCCCACCACCCGTTGTTGTTGGCCTGCCAGGCCAGGTAGGTGCCGACGTAGTGGCCCTGACCGCTGACCCCGTCGAGCAGGGTGTGCACCTCGCCACGGCCGAGTGGCGCCGACCGACGCCATTGGGCGTGGAAGTACGCGGCATCGTCCGGCACCCAGGACAGCGCGTAGGTCGCCTGGTAGTAGAAGCCCTGGCAGACGTCGCCGACCAGGTTCTCGATCGTGATCCGGGCGCGCTGGCGGAAGGGCATCTGCCAGTAGGAGTTGAACCCGCCCGCCGGGTTCACCGCGATCGGCATCGACGCGACATTCGCCCGTTCGCACCATCCGTTGGCGAAGAAGTCACCCAGCGGGGTCTCGACCGAGGGGGTGTCCTCGTCGTCCCAGTACATGCGCAGCACGAGGCGGCGCCACCAACTCGGGTGCACCGTCAGCCAGAGGTGCTGCAGGCAGCCCGGGCCCTCGATGTCGGCCAATGTCACCGTCTCGTGACCGCCGATGTCGATGGATGGCGAGATCTTCCAGCCCTGCCCGAGTTCTCGTCCGACGACGGCGCCCGTGCCCTCGGTCGCGCGACCGCCGGCTCCCTTGGCGCCGGTCGGGTTCTCGGCCGAGATGGATCGGGTCTGGGCCGGTGAGAGCAGCGCGAGGTTCCCCAGGTGAGTACCGAGACCATTGAACGAGTACGGGTGCGAGGTCATGACTCGACGCTTTCACCGGTCGACGCCCGATGGGCGCTATCGCGGCAAATCTGGCGCAGGTTCCGCGCGAATCGGGGCACGTGAGGGGCCTTGTCGTCACGTGGCGTGACGAGCAGGCCGCTCACCTGCCTGATCTTGCGTGGAAATCGGGCGCGAGACCACCGGCAGGCGAGGACTCCGAGCCGCGGCCCGGACGTCCCCGACGCCGCGGAAGTCCCCTCCGGCCCGGGCGCCCCCGGACCCGGAAGTCCCCGGAGCCCCGACCCCCCGGCGGGCCACCTCAGGCGCCCTGGGCCCACTCGCTGGTGAGTCGGGTGGCCCGGGCGATCGCCTCGTCGACGGGCATCCCGCGCCCGACCGCGACCCCCACCAGGAAGGTCGTCAGCGGGGCTGCGGGTCGCATCACGGCGTGGGCCGCGTCGCGTGCCAGGTCGAGCACCCCGTCGACATCGCAGCAGCCGCGGTCGATCCCCAGGTCGGCGCACACGGCTGTCGCCCAGTACTGCAATTCCTGACCGGTCGCCATCACCGGACCACCGACGCCGTCACCGCACCACCGACGCTGTCACCGGACCACCGACAGGGCGTACCCGCGCTTGACCACGGTGCGGACGATGTCCCGGTTCCCGGCTGACTCCCGCAACCGGTTGATGGCAGCATCCAGGGCGTGCGAACCGGCCCGGTCACCGGGCAGGAGGTCGCTCAGGTGCTCGCGGGGGAGCACGCCACCGCGAGCCTCAGCCAGGGTTCGCAGCAGATCGAGCCCCGTCGGTGACAGGGGCAGCACCTGCCCGTCGAGCACCGCGGCGTTCGCCCTCATCACCAGCCGTCCCGCCGAGGTCGGGACACCTGCGGTGGGGTCGGAGTAGTGCTGCACCACCCACCGCACCAGCGCGCCCAGCCTCCACCGGTCGGGGTGGTGCACCTCGAGGCCCTCCTCCTGGAGCGGGGCGGCCGTCACGGGACCGACGGCTGCCAGCAGCACGTCACCGGCCACCGATCGTGACCGGATGGCATCGACCAGGCCCGCCGACCGGGCCGTGTCGAGCCAGGACCGCGAACCGGGGGCCGAGGTGAACAGCACCGCATCGGCCCGTCCGGCGGCGACCCGCTCGATCCACCGGTGGTGCGCGTCGGGGTCCGGAGGCGGGCCCCAGCCGTAGACGACCACGGGAACGACGTCGGCGCCGACCGCAGTGAAGGCCTCGTCCAGTCCGTCGGAGCCGTTGCCGTGGTGCTGCACGGCGACCCGCAGTCCGGCCAGCCCCTCGGCCACCAGGTGGTCGCGCAGTTCGGCGGCCGTCTCCGACTCGGCGACCCAGTCGGCCTCCAGCCCCGCGGCCTGGATGGCACCCCGTGCCTTGGGGCCGCGCGCGACCAGTCTGGCTCCGCGCATCGCCGCGATCAGGGCATCGGCGAGCCCGGCTGCGTCCGCCGCCTCGATCCACCCGCGGAACCCGATACCGGTGGTGGCGACCACCACCTGTGGGGGATGGGCGATCAACTCGCGGCTGCGTGAGACCAGCTGGGCATCGTCCAGGTGGGGGATGGTGCTCAGGCTCGGCGCGTGGGCGACGGTGGCACCGCGTCGCTCGAGAGCCGACGCCAGTTCTCGTTTGCGCCGGTCGGCGGTGATCACGACGGTGCACCCCACCAGCGCTGTGCCCTCCTCGGACATGGTGACCCTCCCTCGCTCTGACCAGCGCTTTCGACGCTAGACGTGAGATGTTTCACTGCTGTTTCAGGCAGGCAACGAGCCCGAGCCGAACAGGTCGGCGATGGCATCGCGGATCGCCATGCTCCGTCGTGGGTCAGGGGCACCGGACGAGACCACCCCCACGGTCACCGGGCCGTGGGTGGTGCTGGCGGCCTGCTTGGCCGATCCCGACCCCGATCGGGAGCCGTTGATGCACCATGCCCGGCGCTCGTCCGCCCAGCCGGCGACCCGCTCGTCGACCTCGGGGGAGTCTGTGGCCGCCACCACGAACCACACCCCGTCCAGGTCGTCCTCGCACACCTCACGCCGGACGAGCGCGACCACTCCCTCCTCGACCAGGCGTTGCAGGTCGGGGCACACCCGCGGCGAGACGACGGTGATCCGCGCCCCGTCGGCGAGAAGGCAGCCGACCCGTCGGGTGGCGATCCGTCCACCGCCCACCACCAGCACCCGTCGCTCGGCGAGGTCGAGTTCGAGCATCATGGTCGCGAGTCCCCGGGAAGGGCACGCCCCGCCAGCGGGCCGGTACTTCCCAGGAGCCCGTGCCCTCCCAGGACGGCATCGAGGGGAACCTCGACCACCACCCGAGCGCCGTCGAGGGTGACTGGGTAGACCGCCAGGTCACGACCGAGTCCGGGGCGTGGCTGTTTGTCGAGATCGGCGAGGCATCGCCCGTCGAGCAGCGAGAAGACCTGCTTGTACAGCGGTGATGCGACGGTTGGTTCCCCACCCCGAGACCCGGTGATCCCCCGGCTCATCACCGAGGCCCCCGAGAACGGGCACAGGTTCTGCACGGCGTGCACGCTGCCGTCGTCCAGTCGGAACACCGCCACCTGCAGGGCGCCGGCGAGGGCGGCCACCCCCAACTCGGGAGTGAGCAGGTCGTACTCGCACACGGTCACCAGGGTGGTGACCGGGGTCTCCACGTCCACGGTCGGGTTCATCGACGCACCTCCAGGGTTGAGCCGGCGATCAGCACGGCGGGGTCCCGTTCCTCGGTCGTCGCCGGACGACGCTGGCCCCGCTGCTCGACGTAGGCCAGCGTGGGGTCCGGTTGGTCCGGGGCGTTGATGAAACTGGTGAACTGACGCAGCCGTTCGGGGTCGTTGAGCACCGCCTTCCATTCGTCCTCGTAGGAGTCGATGTGGCGCGCCATGTGGGCGTCCAGGTCGGCGCAGATGCCGAGGGAGTCGTCGATGATCACCGCCCGGATGGCGTCGAGACCGCCCTCGTGCTCCTCCTGCCAGGCCGCTGTGCGTTGCAGCCGGTCGGCGGTGCGGATGTAGAACATCAGGTACCGGTCGATCACCCGCAGCAGGGTCTCGTCGTCCACGTCCTCGACCAGCAGCTGTGCATGCCGAGGGGTGAACCCACCGTTGCCGCCGACGTAGACATTCCAGCCCCGGTCGGTGGCGATCACGCCGACGTCCTTGCCGCGGGCCTCGGCGCACTCCCGGGCGCACCCGGAGACGCCGAGCTTGAGCTTGTGGGGGCTGCGGAGTCCGCGGTAGCGGAGTTCCAGGGCGATGGCCATGCCGACGGAGTCCTGCACCCCGTATCGGCACCAGGTCGAGCCGACGCACGACTTCACGGTGCGCAGGGATTTGCCGTAGGCATGCCCCGACTCCATGCCGGCATCAACGAGCCGCTTCCAGATCTGCGGCAACTGTTCGAGGCGCGCACCGAACAGGTCGATCCGTTGGCCACCGGTGATCTTGGTGTACAGCCCGTGGTCCTGGGCGATCTGGCCGATCAGGATCAGGTGCTCCGGCAGGATCTCACCGCCCGGCACCCGCGGCACCACGGAGTAGGTGCCGTCCTTCTGCATGTTGGCCATCACGCGGTCATTGGTGTCCTGCAGGGCCGCCCGGTCGTCCGCCAGCACGTGCTCGTTCCACAACGAGGCGAGGATCGAGGCGACGGTCGGCTTGCAGATGTCGCAGCCACGGCCGCTGCCGAATCGCTGCAGGATCTGCGAGAAGGTCGTCAACCCGGCCACCTGGACCGCCTCGAACAACTGCGCCCGCGAGAGGGGGAAGTGTTCGCACAAGGCGTTCGACACCTGGATGCCCGCCCGGGCGAGTTCGTTGCCCATGATCTTCTTCACCAGCGGCAGGCATGACCCGCACGAGGTGCCGGCGCGGGTGCACGCCTTCACGCCGGCCAGGTCGGTGCACTGTTGCTGGCAGACCGCCTCACGGATGGTGCCCGCCGTGACGTTGTTGCAGGAGCAGACCGTCGCGGCGTCGGGCAGTTCGACCGACGGGCGTTCCACGGCTCCCTCGGGCAACAGCCAGCCAGCGGGGTCGACGCCCAGGTTCGACCCGACCAGCGGACGCAGGGCCGAGTACGCCGAGGCGTCCCCGACCAGGATGCCACCCAGCAGGGTGCGGGCGTCGTCGGTGAGCACGAGCTTCTTGTAGACCCCGGCGACGGGGTCGGAGTAGACGAGTTCCAGGGCCCCGGGGGTGGTGGCGAAGGCGTCACCGAAGGAGGCGACGTCGACACCCAGCAACTTCAACTTTGCCGCCGTGTCCGCCCCCGGGAAGGTGGCGCGCCCACCGAGCAGACGGTCCACGGTGATCTCGGCCATGGTGTAGCCGGGGCCCACCAGTCCGATGCAGGCGCCCTGGATGCAGGCCACCTCACCGATCGCGGAGATCCCCGGGTCGGCCGTGAGGCAGGTCTCGTCGACCACCACGCCGCCGCGCTCGCCGATCGGCAGACCCGCGGCTCGCGCGAGGTCGTCGCGCGGCCGCACACCGGTGGCGAAGATGACCACGTCGACCTTGAGGTCGTCCCCGTCGGTGAACGTCAGGCGGGCGGCTCGTCCACGATCGTCGGCCCGCACGGCCTTGGTGGCGGTGTTGCAGCGCACCGTCACCCCGAGGTTCTCGATCAGCCGGGCCAGCGCGTTGCCGCCGCCCTCGTCGACCTGCAGGTTCATCAACCGGTCGGCGAACTGGATCACCGTCGAGGTTGCCCCCAACTCCTGGAGGGCTCCGGCGGCCTCCAGCCCGAGCAGTCCGCCACCGATCACCGCCCCGTGCACGGGGCGTCCCAGCTCCTCGGCGCGCTGCACGACCCAGGCATTGAGCGCGGCCACGTCGTCGATGGTGCGGTAGACGAAACAGCCGGGCAGGGTGGCCCCGTCCATCGGCGGGGTCCACGCGTACGATCCGGTCGCCAGCACCAGGTGGTCCCAGGCGAAGACCCGTCCGTGGCGGTCGGTGGCCGTGCGCGCCTGCCGGTCGATGGCGACCACCCGCGACTCCCGCTGCAGGCTTACCAGCGGGTCGTGCCACAGCCCGGCGTCCCCCAGGGAGAGTTCCTTGGGGTCGCGTCCCGTGAAATAGGTGGTGAGGGCCACCCGGTCGTAGGGCGCGCGCGGCTCCTCGGCGAGCACCGTGACGTGGAAGCGTCCCTCGGTGTCGCGGGAACGCAGGGCCTCGACGAAGCGGTGGGCGACCATGCCGCCCCCCACCACGACGATCTTCTCGGTTGTGATCATGGTTCATCCCTCCGATCGGCCCGCGAGTGCGGGAATCCGGTTGGCGTTGCCCGTCGGGCAGTCGCGAATGATGTCGCCCACGAGCCGGGCGCAGTCCCCGCAGCCGGTGCTCGCGCGGGTGGCCCGGCTGACCCCGTCGACCGTGGTGCAGCCCTCGTTGACGGCGCGCACGATGCGCGCCTTGGTGACGCTGTTGCAGCGGCAGACTGTGTCGTCGTCGGTCAGGTCGGCAGCGGTGGCCGAACTCGCCCGGACGGTGGCCAGCGGGCGGACGATCAGGTGGGCCGGGTCGCGGGGCACCGGCAGCATGCGGGTGTAGAGGGCCGACAGTTCCGAGGCGCACTGCTGGTCGCCGACGACGGTGGCCCCCACCAGCAGTCCCTGGCTCACCACCACCTCGACGTGACGTCCGATGGCAGGGTCGGAGAGGCGGACGGTGCGCACCTCGCGCTCGCCGTGGTCGACCTGACCCGACAGGCCCATCGTCACCAGGTCGAGGCCGGGGGCCTTCACCCGCACCACGTCGGTCAGGTCGGGCGTTTCACTGCCGGACGGTTCACCGGCGGACGGTTCACCGGCGGACGGGGCGACCGTCGCGGGGTGGCCGGTGAGCAGTTCGACCAACCGGGACGACTGCCGCCACCCTTGGGCGACCAGACCGGTCGCCCCCTCGGGCGGCTGAGCACAGTCGCCGATGGCGAAGACGTCATCGGCGGCGGGTGAGCGGAGGTCGTCGCCGACCAGGATGCCCCGGTCGCAGGGCAGTCCCGCGCTGCGGGCCAGGGTGGTCTCGGGGATCGTGCCGGCGCACATCACCAGCAGCTCGCACGGTAGGTGGGTGCCGTCGGTCAGGGTGAGGCCGGTGAGCGCCCCGCGACGGTCGGTGACGGCGGCGACAGAGGTGTTGGTGACCACCCGCACCCCCAGTTCCCTGAGGCGCGAGGTGGCGACCTGCGCCGCGGCTGCCCCGAGTTGGCGCTCCATCACCCGACCCGAGTGGTGCACGACGGTCACCCCCAGCCCCCGCGAGGCGAGCCCCGTGGCCACTTCGAGCCCGAGCACGCCCGCACCCAGCACCACGGCCTGCCGGGACCTCGGCAGCGCCGCCATGATGCGGTGGGCGTCGTCCAAGTCCTTGAGCACGCAGATGCCGGGCAGCAGGCCACGGGGGTTGGCGATGCCGTGGATGTCGGGGATGCGAGCCTGCGATCCCGTGGCGAGGACGAGTCTGTGCCACGGGTGCACCTCGCCGTTGGCGTCGGTGACGGTGTGCCCGTCGAGGTCGATGCGGCCGGCAGGCACCCCGGTCAGCACGCGGGCCCGTTGGGACTCGACCTGGGGCAGCGCCAGAGTCGACGGGTCGGTGCGTCCCGAGACGACACTCGACAACAGCACCCGGTTGTAGGGGGCATGTGGCTCTCGGGCCAGCACGGTGAGGTGCGCCGACGGATGCTGTTCGACCAGGTCGGCGGCGAATCGGGACCCGACCATGCCGTGACCGATGACGACGACCCTCATGCGCTGATCACCCCGTCCGGTGCGCCCGCGGGTTCGATCCTGACGGCGGTCACCTTGAACTCGGGCATGCCGCTGATCGGGTCGGTGGCGTCCTGGGTGAGCCGGTTCGCGCTGCCGAGACCGGGCCAGTGGAAGGGCATGAAGACGGTGTCGGGGCGGATCCCGTCGCTGAGCCGCACCTCGGCGATCGCCTGGCCGCGACGCGTCGTGAGCACGGCGTCCTCGCCCTCGACGAGCCCGAGGCGGTCGGCCAGCACGGGGTGCACCTCGACGAAGGGCCCGGGTTGGGCGGCGTTGAGTTCGGCCACCCGGCGGGTCTGTGCTCCCGACTGGTACTGCTGCAGCACGCGGCCGGTGACCAGGTGCAGGGGTGCGTCGGCGCGCACGTCATCGGCCGGGCCGTGATGCCGCACGGCGATCATCCTCGCCCGCCCATCGGGGGTGGGGAAGCGCTCCAGGAAGGCCCGCGGGGTGCCGGGGTGGTCGTCCTCCCCGTCGCCGGTGGCCGGGCAGGGCCAGTGCACCTGCTCGCCGGCATCGAGTCGCTCCCAGGTGATGCCCGAGTAGTCGGCGACCCCACCCGCGGACGCCCGGGCCAGTTCCTCGAAGATGGATCGGGGATCGTCCGGGAAGCCCGTGGTGACACCCAGGCGGCGGGCGAGCTCGCGCAGCAGCCACAGTTCGGAACGGGCGCCGGCGGGGGGATCGACGGCGGCACGCCGCCGGAGCACCCGCCCCTCGAGGTTGGTCATGGTGCCCTCCTCCTCGGCCCACTGGGTGACCGGCAGGATCACGTCTGCGAGCAGCGCTGTCTCCGACGGCACGAAGTCGGCGACGACCAGCAGGTCGAGCCGCCCCAACGCCGCCCGGACCGCGGTGGCGTTCGGCGCCGAGACGATGACATTGCTGCCGTGCACCAGCAGCGCCCGAGGGCCCCGGGGTTCCCCGATCAGTTCGAACAGGCGTACGGCGGGTACTCCCGGGCCGGGCAGGGTGTCGGGGTCGACCCCCCACACGGCGGCGACGTGGGCCCTCGCGGCCGGGTCGCTGATGGAGCGGTACCCGGGCAGTTGGTCGCACTTCTGGCCGTGCTCGCGGCCACCTTGGCCGTTGCCCTGCCCGGTGAGGGGTCCGAACCCAGACCCCGGACGACCGACCAGTCCCAGGGCCAGTGAGAGGTTGATGGCCGCCTGCACGGTGGCGGTGCCCTGGGTCAACTGCTCAACCCCACGACCGGTGAGCACGTACGCGCCCGCACCGCCACGGTTCGGGGAGGCGGCCGCCAGCAGGCGGGCAGTGCGCCGCAGGTCGTCCGCGGCCACGCCACACAGCGACTCGGCTCGTTCGGGCCACCACTCGGCGACCGAGCGGGCCACCTCGTCGATTCCGGTGGTCCGGCCGGTCAGGTATGCCTGATCGGCCAGTCCCTCGGCCAGCACCACGTGGGTGAGGGCCAGCAGCACCACCAGGTCACTGCCGGGTACCGGAGCGAGGTGGATCCCCTGGCCGTCCCGCGTGAGCGAGGCGGTGGCGGACTCGCGGGGGTCGACCACCACCAGCCCACCGCGGGACCTGACCCCCGCCAGGTGCTGCACGAAGGGAGGCATGGTGACCGCCACGTTCGAACCGAGCAGCAGCACGGCGTCCGCGCCGTTGAGGTCGGTCAGCGGGAAGGGCAGACCGCGGTCCATGCCCAGACCGCGATTGGATGCCGCGGCCGCCGATGACATGCAGAACCTGCCGTTGTAGTCGATGAACCGGGTGCCCAACACCACCCGTGCGAACTTGCCCAGGGCGTAGACCTTCTCGTTGGTGAGTCCGCCGCCGCCGAAGACCGCCACCGCATCGGGGCCGTGCTGACGGCGCAGGTGACGGAGGCGATCGGCCACCAGGTCGAGTGCCTCGTCCCAGTCGGCCTCGCGGAAACCACCGTCGGCGGTGCGCAGCAGCGGGGTGGTGATCCGGTCGCTGGCCCGCAGCACCTCGGCCGAGGTCCAGCCCTTCTGGCAGAGCCCACCCCGGTTGGTGGGGAAGTCTCGTCCGTCCACCTCGACGGGCAACCTGTCGCCGGGGGTGGGGGTGAGGGTCTGGGCGCACTGCAGGGCGCAGTAGGGGCAGTGCGTGGCGACACCGGGCGGCGTGGGCGCGGTCACGGTCAGACCTTCCGCATCAGGGTGCCGCGTCGCAGGAAGAACAGCCAGGTGAGCGCGGCCAGCACCAGGAAGACACCGACGTAGACCTGCAGGGCCGGCACGATCGACCCGCCGAAGCTCTCCCGCGACCACTTGTAGACGAAGGGGATCGCGAACCCGCCCAGGGCGCCGACGGCCGAGATGATTCCGACCGCACCGGCGCTCTGCCGCTTTAACTCGAGGCTGACCTCGGACGAGGTGTCGGGGTCGAGTGCCCGCAGCCGTCCGAAGATGGCGGGGATCATGCGGTAGGTCGAGCCGTTGCCGACACCGGTCACGGCGAACAGGGCGACGAAGCTGGCGAAGAACAGTCCGATGCTGTGGGTGCGCACCCCCACCACCGCGATGCAGCCCGCGGCCGCCATCAGCACGAAGGAGGTGAGGGTGATGATCGATCCGCCGAACCGGTCGGCCAACCTGCCGCCGAACGGACGGGCCAGTGAGCCCACCAGGGCACCGGCGAAGCCCCAGCCGAGTGCGAGGTCGGGTCGCCGGAAGACGACGGTCAACAGGGTGGGGAAGGCCGCCGAGTAGCCGATGAATGATCCGAAGGTGCCGATGTACAGCAGCGCCATCAGCCACACGTGGGGGTGACGGACGGCCCGCAGGGTGGGCGCCGGGTCGGCCTTCGCCTCACGCAGGTTGTCCATCAGCAGGAAGGCGCAGACGGCGGCAGCGATCGCCAGTGGGGCGTACACCAGCCCGGCGGCGGCCAGTCCCACCCCACCCAGTCCCACGACGAACGGCACCACCTTCTGTGCCACGGCGACCCCGATGTTGCCCCCGGCCGCGTTCAGTCCCAGTGCCCAGCCCTTCTGCCTGTCGGGGTAGAAGAACGAGATGTTGGCCATCGACGAGGCGAAGTTGCCCCCACCCAGACCCGCGGTGGCCGCAATCGCCACCAGCACGCCGAACGAGGTCTCGGGGTGGCTGACGGCCCAGGAGAGTCCGAGCGTGGGAACCAGCAGCAGCAGCGCCGAGACGACGGTCCAGTTGCGTCCGCCGAAGATCGGAACCATGAACGTGTAGGGCACCCGCAACACCGCTCCGACCCCGGAGGCGACCGCCAGCAGGGTGAGTCCCTGCCCGGCGGTGAGCGCCCAACCGTTGACGCCGGGCTCCACCAACGTCCCGGCCGAGTCGTAGGTGCCGTACATCGTGACGACGACGATCGACCACAGCATCCACACCGAGAACCCGATGTGTTCGGCGACGATCGAGAAGATGAGGTTGCGCCGCGCCACGGCCTTGCCGTGGGAGGCCCAGAAGGTGGGGTTCTCGGGGTCCCAGTGCTCGATCCAGCGACCGGTGGCGAGCCGCGAGGGGGACTCGGGGGCGATCTCGCCCGAGAGCGTCCCGGCGCTACCCGCGGCCTCGGTGCTGGCGTCGGCCTCGGTGCTGGAGTGGGCTCTGGGGGGGCTGGTGGTGACGTCCTGCGTGGTCATCGGGCACTCCTGGTGTGATCAGCGGGGATGTGGTTCCACGCTAGGGAGCCCATGTTTCGGACGATCAGCCGCATGTGACGCACCCGCGAACACCTGCTCACAGCCGCCGGGCCGTCCGGTGTGAGGTCCTCGGAGGGACCCCGCCCGCGGCCCCTCTACCGTGGAGCCCATGGATGCCCTCCCCCCTCATTTCTCCGTCCTCGGTGCCGTGCCCGCCTCCGGACGTCCCGACCTGCTCGCCGAGCCGGTGGCGGCGGCCATCGCGCGGTTGCCGGAGGCGTTGGTCTTCGAGATCGACCCGGCCCTGGCCGACACCGCGGCGCTGAACGCCGCGTTGAACCTGCCCGCCGACTCCGCCGCCAACTGCGTCATCGTCACCGGCAGACGCGCGGGGGATGAACGGACCGTCGCCTGCCTGGCCCTGGCCACCACGCGGGTCGACGTCAACCGCACCGTGAAGCAGAAGCTGGACGTGCGCAAGGCGAGCTTCGCCCCGATGGAGCACGCCACCGAGGTGTCGGGCATGGAGTACGGCGGTATCACCCCGGTGGGCTTGCCGGCGGGGTGGCCGATCTGGATCGACGCAGCGGTCGACGCCCAGCCGTGGGTGTGCATCGGTGCCGGCACCAGGGCGGCGAAGTTGCTCGTGCCCGGGTCGTCCCTCAAGCACCTTCCTGGTGCCGAGGTGGTCGAAGGACTGGCAGGCTGATCCCATGACTGAACCCGTCAACGACGCTGTCGACGTCCTCATCATCGGTTCCGGGCCAGTGGGCTCCACGTGGGCGCGCACCCTCGGTGAGGCCGACCCGCAGCTGTCGATCCTGATGGTCGAGGTCGGCCCTCCCACCCACGGCGAGGGCATCCCCGGACCCCGGGGGAACCACACCCGCAACCTCGACCCGCACCATCGCCACGCCGTCGAACTGCTCACCCAGGGACCCGACCGGGGCATCGTCCGCGCCGATGCGCTCGACGACATCGCTCCCGGGCTCGACCCGAGCCTGGAGTTCCGACTGACCATCCTGCCCGGGCTGTTCTTCCTCGACCCCCGACCCGAGCGGGCCGACGACGAGGTGGGCCTGCCTGCCGCCAGCATGGCCTCGGGGGTGGGAGGCATGGGCATCCACTGGGGCACCTCGTGCCCTCGTCCCCACCAGTCGGAACGCATCAGCTTCATCCCGGCCGAGGAGTTGGACGAGGCGCTGGATGCCGCCGAGCAGTTGCTGCAGGTCACCACACCACCGGTGCCGGGGCACGGCCTGGCCGAGGCGGTGCGGACGGCCATGGCCGAGGTCTTCGACGGCCCCGGTCTGGCGCCGGCCCAGTTCATGCCCACCGCCACCCATTGGGAGCAGGTGGAGGGCCAGCCCGACAGGCTGGTCTTCTCGGGGGCCGGCACGATCCTCGGTGACCTCGAGTCGCATGTGCCCGGGTTCCAGTTGCTGACCGAAACCCTGGCCAAGCGGGTGATCATCGAGAACGGACGGGCGGTCGGTGCGCTGCTCGAGGACCGTCGCACCGGTGCGACCCGCGAGGTGCGTGCCGGCCGGGTGATCGTGTGCGCCGACGGGCTGCGCACCCCCCAGGTGCTGTTCGCCTCGGGTGTGCGCCCCCCGATGCTCGGGCGCACCCTGAACGAGCACTTCCAGGTGAACACCTTCGTGCAACTGTCGGACGAGTTCGATCCCGACCACTTCGAGCACGGCCCCCGCGACATCGTGCAGCCGATCGTCCCCTTCTCCGATGACCGACCCATGCAGGGGGGCGCCATCCTGCTGGCCAACTCGGCCTTCGCCGACGCCGACGACCAGCACGAGCACTCCAAATTCGCGCTGCTCGCCTGGTACGGCGCCAAGGACCTGCGCGAGCAGGACGCCGTGGAGTTCTCCGAGGAGGAGACCGACTTCTACGGGATGCCCAGGATGCGGATCCGCTACGGCCACTCGGAGGTCGACCGGCAGACCCTGGCCGAGATGAAGGCCAACTCCGTGCGGATGGGTGAGCGCATCGGAACGATCACCATGCAGCCGACCGAGGCGGCGGGCGGTTCATCCCTGCACTACCAGGGGACGGTGCGGATGGGCGAGACGGACGACGGAACGTCGGTGTGCGACCCGTGGCTGCGGGTGTGGGGAGTCGAAGGGCTGTACGTCGGCGGGAACGGGGTGATCCCGACGTCCACCGCCTGCAACCCCACGCTCACCTCGGTGGCGTTGGCGTGGCGAGCGGCCCGAAAGCTGGCCCAGGAGTTGTGAGTCCGATGAAGGCGCGGAAGGCTTCCACCCCCGCGTACTCGATGGGCTGGTCAGGGCGGACGAACCCCTGCGGGTCCAGCCGGAGCGTGTGATGGGTCTGCCAGCCCTGCTCGTCGGCTCGCGCCTCACGGGTCGTGTCGACGATCTCGTAACCCACCTTCCGGCTCACTCCGAGCGAGCGGGCGTTGTCGCTGAACGCTCCCGAGCGGCACTCGACGGCGCCCAGGTGGTCGAAGGCCAACGCGCAGACGAGTTGCCTCATCAGGGTGCCCACGCCGCGTCCCTGGAACTCACGGCCCAGCCAGCTGCCGGTCGACGCGGTACGGGTGGCCACGAAGTGCTTGCCGGCCAGTTCCTGGATGCCAGCGATCCGACCGCCGACGAACACCCCGAACGTCAGGTTCCAGTCCTCCGGGGTGATGGCGGCCCGCCTGGACCACAGGAAACGAAGGGTGTTGGTCGGCAGTTCGTCGCGCGGGGCCAATGTCCATGGCGACTCGAAGGGCATGTAGTCCTCGTCGTGCACACCGCGCAGCGCCACCTCGACGAGGCCGGGCAGGTCGTCGTCCGACAACCAACCGAGACGCAGGTCGCCGCAGCGCACCTCGACTCCGGCGGGTGGGAACATCTGGGCCAGAGGGGTCATGCAGCCATCCAATCACTGGGCCCCCTCACTGCGCCCTCTCGATCACTGGGCCCTCTCGATCACTGGGCCCTCGCAATCACGGGGGACCCTCAATCAGGGGCTGCTTGCCCCGACGGAGCGCCACCGTGTTCCCAATATGGCACCCCCAATGCGAGGGGTACGTGGGCAACGGAAGAGTGTCGCCATGATCACACGTCGTCAGCTGGCCATCGGTGGGCTGGGTGTGGGTGCCGTCGTCGGCCTCGGCGCGTGGGCGCGTGGTGCTGCGGACGGGGACGACTCGGCCCGGGTGCTGCTCGAGAAGTACGGCCTCGCGCAGCTGACACCCGAACAGGTCATCGACACCCTCGACGCCGACGGCCGCGCCCGACCCCTGCCCCTGTCCGGTTCGGTGCGCGCCCGCGAGGTGATCCTCTCCGACGGTGAGACCCGGGCCTCGGTCGCGCTCACGGGCGACCGGTTCTACCTGGCCGTCATGCCCTTTCGCAGCCGGACCCACGAGTGCTTCTTCCACGACGTGGGTCGCTGCTCGGGGGAGTACGCGCGGCAGGCCGTGCACCTGACCATCACGGACTCCTCCGGTGCCGTGCTGGTCGACGAGGACGCGGTCACCGGGGCCAACGCCTTCGTCGGTCGCTGGCTCCCGCGCAACCGCACGGGCACCGTCACTGTCACCGCCGAGGGTCTGCGCGGGGAGGCCGCCTTCTCGTCCAAGGACGATGCCGCCACCTGCCTGACCACACTGCAGCTGGTCTGACCAGCCTGCCGGCGGGCTTACTCGGCCAACCCGTAGAGCCGGTCGCCGGCGTCACCCAGTCCCGGCACGATGTAGCCGTGCTCGTTGAGTCGCTCGTCGACGGCGGACACCACCAGGGTGCAGGGCACCTCGAGGTCGGCGACCAGCTTCTCGAAGTTGGCGATGCCCTCCGGTGCCGCCAACAGGCAGATGCAGGTGATGTGGTCGGCGCCTCGGTCGACCAGGAACTTCACGGTTCCACCCAGTGACCCACCGGTGGCGAGCATCGGATCGAGCACGTAGCACTGGCGCCCCGTCAGGTCGTGCGGCAGGCGCTCGGCGTAGGTGACGGGCTGCAGGGTCTCCTCGTTGCGGGCCATGCCGACGAAACCCACCTCTGCGGTGGGGACCAGCTTCATCATTCCCTCGAGCATGCCCAGACCCGCGCGCAGGATGGGTACGACCAAGGGGGCAGGGCGCGACAACCGCACGCCCATCGTCGGCGCCACAGGAGTCTCGATCGGGTGTTGCTCGACCCGCACCTGTCTGGTCGCCTCGTAGGCGAGCAGGGTGACGAGCTCCTCGACCAGTTGCCGGAAGGTCGTCGAGTCGGTCTCACGCTTGCGCAGCAAGGTCAGCTTGTGATCGACGAGCGGGTGTTCCACGACTCTCAGTTCCACGGCCCCACTGTCCCACACGCCCATCGGGGCGCACACGTCGGGCTGGCATGGCACGATGGGGACGTCGTCGCGATTGCACTGAGCGCTCGAGGCGGCACTGGGACGTGGAGATCGCACTGGGTTGTCGAGATCGCACTGGGTTGTCGAGATCGCACTGGGTTGTCGAGATTGCACTGGGTTGTCGAGATTGCACTGGGTTATCGGATTGCACTGTGGAGGAGGCCGCGATGACCGCATACGGTGATGACGTGAACACCCACACTCGTGCTGACGAGGACCTCCTTCCCGATGCCCCCGACCTGGACGACGATGCTGCTGACCTCGATGACGACGCCGTCGTCGACGGGGATGTCGACGTCGATGATGATGACGACGATGACGACGATGACTCCGACGACGAGGATGACGACGACTCGGACGACGACGACTCGGACGACGAGGACGACGACGACCTCGAGGACGCCACGGCCGAGGACATCGACTGCGTGGTCGCCCTGTACCGCGAGGACGGCCTGCCGGTGGGACAGGCCTTGGCCTTCGAGCTCGCCAACGACCTCGACGAACTGATCGACCAGTTGCGCCGACTGCCCGGTGACGCCGGAGCCCTCGGTGCGGTCTCGATCGCGGGTGAGTTCTTCGTCCTGGTCAGGGTGCGCGGTCGCAACGTGCAGACGATGCTGTCGGACTCGCTGTCGGCCAACGACTGGCCCCTCGCACGCGACGTGGTCGAGTTCCTCGGCCTGGACGTGCCCGACGAGGACGAGGACGACTCCGAGCTGGTCGGTGACCTCGACATGCTGGCCGATCTCGGCATCAGCGAGTTCGATCTCGAGAACCTGGTCGAGGACCTCGACGAGTCCTCCGACGACCAACTGGCGGGCATCGCCAAGCGGCTCAAGTTCGGGCCCCAGTTCCAGCGCGCCATCCAGTCGCAGCGCTGACGGGGTCCTGGCGTATGGGCGATTGCCGTCCGAGGTTCACTGCCGTCAGCCGGTCGGCGGTGTGAGGGTGTCGAAGTGGGACGACGCGATGGGACTCGCACTGGCCGAGGCCGCCCTGGCCCCCGGGCACGGCGACGTGCCCATCGGTGCCGTCATCCTCGACGAACACGGAACCGTGATCGCGCAGGGCCACAACGAACGCGAACTCACGGGTGACCCCACCGCCCACGCGGAAGTGTTGGCGCTCAGGCGCGCGGCCGAACGGGTGGGCCACTGGCGACTGTCGGGGTGCACCCTCGTCGTCACCCTCGAGCCCTGCACCATGTGCGCCGGTGCGCTGGTGCTCTCCCGCGTCGACCGGCTCGTGATGGGGGCGTTCGACCCGAAGGCGGGGGCGGTGGCGTCGCTCTTCGACGTCGTCCGTGACCCTCGGCTCAACCACCGGGTCGAGGTCGTGACCGGAGTGCTGGCCCAGGAGTGCTCCCTTCCCCTGCTCGAGTTCTTCGCCGGACACCGTCAGTGACTGCGTAGGGAGGCCTGAGGGCGATTGGCGGCCGACGGCCGGCTCGCGGTATGGTTTTCGGCGGTGACGTGTCTGAGCGGCCGAAAGAGCTCGCCTCGAAAGCGAGTGTGGTGCAAGCCACCGAGGGTTCAAATCCCTCCGTCACCGCCACGGGCCGAACACGATCTCGATCGGGTTCGGCCACGAATTGAGTAGGGATGCCGGTTCCACCCCCGTTGGGGGCGGTGGGACCGGCGTTCTGCTCGTCACGGGCGGAACAGGCGGTGCGCCTAAGGCGCTTCCAGACGACCGCCGCGCTGCCCGCGTGTCGGTCGTCAGTGTCAGGCACGCCTCTGGCCAGGACCTGGTGGGGGCCGGGTGTCAGTGAGGCGTGGGGTGTCCTGTTGGGTTCTGCTGATCGCCGCTCCGAGACGGTGGGCTCCTCGGGTGCCGATCGCAAGAGCAGCGGGTGCCGAGCGGAAGACCGGACCGGGCACGGAGATTCTTCCGTTCAGTGCGCTTTACGAAGTAGTCTCCGTCGTCGTCGTCGATCTGGGGACGTTCGAAGATCAACCTGATGCGCCGCAGGTTGGGCGCTGCCATCAGGAACCCACCATCACCTGCCGGGCGGCCTTGGTGCGCACCGGTCGGCGTCCAGCCAGCGCGAGCCCCTCCCAAGCTTCGTCCTTGGCGTACCCGTTCGGCCTTCGTGCGGCTGCCGCAACCGGTTGTAGAGGTCGGTGTGCGCATCGCCAATGGGCAGGTCCTGCCGGACTTCGCGAGATCGCTTGGACCTGGCAGATGGTAGGCGGCTGCCGATTGGTCAGCGCTGTGTCGGGCAGGACGATGGTGCGCCGGTTGTCGGCGTGGTTGCAGTCGCGGTCGGGGGTGAGGCGTTCCGTCATCGAGGCGGGCTTGTGAGGGCACCTGACGGTGAGCGACCACCCCGCACGGGAAGCGCGCGACGGCACCCGCTGGTGCGCGTGCGGCCACACCCTCGACCCACACTCCAGAACCCGTCGCTGCGACTCCAGCGCCGCCTTCCGCGACCGCATCAGGCACCAGACCGTCGGCGACGCATTTCGCTATCTCCGTCCGAAGTCATCAACGGGCTTATGGCCGCCGCCAGCGACTGCCAAGAACTCGTCGGACGCCTCCACGCCAAGTTCGTGCTCCACCAAGACCTCACCACCGACGAACTCACCGACCTGTTCAGCGCCGCGATCGCGAACAAGGTGATCGCCCGACTTGCCGAGGAGTACCTCGCCAAGTGACACGTTCCTGCCGGGACTTGTCACGCCTGCGCTAGCCCCTAGGCCCCCTAAGGTGAGGTCTGAACATTGCCGGGGTGTATGCGGCCTTGCGCGGGCCTCTTTCCGGTAGGGCGATCCGCCACTCCTGCCGATGTCGACGCGGATCAGCAGGAAATGACGAGCACTAGAGGCGGCTACCGGTGAAGTTGACCCAGAACGAGTTGGAATCCCGATTGGGGGAGCCGCGAACGCGCTTCGCGCACCGGTCGACCCGGCAGACTTCAAGACCTATGTCTTCCCCAGGCTGTTCTGGAAGCGGATCAGCGACACCTGGCAGCATGAGCACGACCTCGCCTTCGACAAGTGGGGCGACAATCTTGACGAGGTCGCGTTGATCATCGACCGCAACATCGGGGCGCCGACCCAGAGCGTGGACGAGCACAAGCCCGAAGGCCCACCGGTCGTCGTCGAAGATCTCCCCCTACGACATCGACGCGATCGTCAAGCAGCGCTTCACCGGCTGGAACCAGAACAATTCCGACGGAGACAAACTCGTCCGCCGCAACATCCGCGACGTGCTCGGCTCCTGCGGACTCCCGCCCACGGGTCCCCTGTTCGACAACACCTACGTCTACGTCAGCGAGAAATACCAATGACTAACGAACCACACGACAGCACTCTGCTTTCGTCTGAAGTGACCACCGACGGCCTGCTCACCAGCCTTGCCATCTTGAACGTCAACTGGGACACCGACCGAAGAAGTTACCTCGACAATTTCTTGCCCTTCGTCTACGAGGCGATGCGGCGGAAGGCGTCCGACGCCCATAGACCGGCTGGTGTCCGGGCGCACGTCGTGGATCTCTTTGGGTTGGACCTTCCCGTTCACGTCGTCAACCAACTCCTGGAGCGAGGGGTCAAGAGCGGCGCATTGGAGACGGGCAGCGCCGGACGAGGCTGCTACAAGTTCAAGAATGGTGCCGCTGAAGCGGAGCCCTCTGGCATGGATAGGCAGCAGGCGAACTTGAGGCGACAGCAGGCGCACCTTATTGACAATCTCCGTTCCTACGTCTATGAGAAGTTTGACCTGACCTGGCGCTCCGAAGAGGCCGAACAGGCACTGCTCTCACATGTTGAAGCGCACGCAGCCCCGCTCCTGGAGAGCGCCCAGCACGGAAGTCCGTACGGCAGGGGCACCAGTGGCGCTTCCGAGAGCCGTGACTTCGTGGTCAGCAGTTTCGTGGTGCATGCCTTCGAGAGAGACGCCGAGTCCTTTGCGGAACTGGAAACGATGGTCAAGGGGTGCATGCTCGCGTCAGCGCTCTATCTGGGCACGCCAGCGAACGTAGCCCGCGACTTCCAGAACACGACCCTGTACCTCGATACCCCGATTTGCCTGAAGGCTCTCGGGCATGAGGGGGATGAGGCCCGCGATGCGGTCCAGCAGACGCTTGAGTTGGCGGTCCAGCACGGAGCCACCCTCGCGTGCTTTTCGCACACGGTCTCCGAGACAGATGGAGTGCTAGAGAAGGTCCAGAACCAACTCGCGGGTCGCACCGTGATAGACGCACGCGCCCAAGGTGTACTCAAGCACTACCTCGCCACCGGGCTCCGTGAGACCGACGCCATCCTCGCCCGCGAGAACCTGGAGGAGGCCGTAGCAGCGCTCGGAGTCCATGTCCACGACAAGCCTTCCCATCGCCGCGCCGTCAGCGTCGATGAAGCAGCGTTCGAAGAACAACTCCAGTCCACGGTCGGCTACCACTCACGCAACACCTTGCTGATGGACCTCGACAGCCTCACCGCGATTCACCGACTCCGAGATGGGCGCAGCAGCAACCGGCTCGAAACGTGCCGTGCGGTACTAATCACCGACAACCACAAACTCGTCCGCGCCTCTCGGCAGTTCTTCAACAGCGGTCAGCACCGCTGGCCCCTCGCGATGGTTGACCATGAATTGGCAGCACTTGTCTGGATCAAGCGCCCAGCGCAAGCACCGGATCTACCCCGCAGGCAGATCATCGCTGACTGCTACGCGGCGCTGGACCCGAGCGACGCCTACTGGAATCGGGTGAGCGAGGAAATCAGCGCCTTGCGTGAGAGCAACCGGTTGTCAGCCGACGAGGTCACGATCCTGATGGGCTCTCACGAAGCGCAGCGGTCCATCATGGAGGTCACCCTCGGCGACCCCCGCAGGATCGACGAGAGGGCACTCCAGCGCGCCCTTGGCAAGGCAATCGAGGACCTACGCAAGCCCGTGGTGGATGAGGCCGAGGCAGCGATAACACGGGCCCAGGAAGCCGAAAGCGCCGAGGTGACGGCCCGCTTCGAGGCGACCGAACGGCAAGGCGAGGTCGAAGAACTCCGACAGCGACTGTCGAAACTCGAAGAGCAGCAACTGAAGGCTGACGAGAATGACCGTCTAAGAGCTCGAAGGACAGCCAAGGTGCTCGGCGGGCTCACCTTGATCGCGCTCTCCGTCGTGGCCACGGCAGGCACCTCCCTCGTGGCGACGCAGATCGCGCCGCACGTTCCTTCACCCTGGTTGTGGACCTTGCGCGCCGCCGAAGTGATCACCTTCGTGGCGACGCTCGCGATCCTGATGTTCGGAGGAAGCCTCAAGACCTGGTCCGATAAGGCCGAGGAGTACGTCTACCAGCGCCTGCATCGACGCAGTCTTCGGGCGCGCGGTCAAGCCTGATTCGGGCAATGTGCCGAGCCGCCTGTAACAGCGGCTCGCGCCACCCGGTCGGCCCGGTTCGCCGCGTACCCCACCGGAGTAGGTGGACAAGCCTGTCAAATCCACTCGAATCCACGAACCGGGAGTCCAGTGCGCTTGGTCACGGCGAATCGAGCCACCTCACTGGTCGATATTCTGCGCTTGGCCGTCGGGAAGCACTAGCGGCTGAAGTGTCGGACCGCGTGCCGATACTTATCGCAGGATGCGGACGAGGATGGATGAGGGTGGGCTGATGTCTCGTGGGTCAAGCCGTGCCAGCCGACCGGATGGTGTGAGCGGGGCGGTGTCCGACTACATGGGCATGGTGGCCGGGCAGCCGACATGGCCGACTGCGCCCGCGCGCAGGGAGAGGGTCCTGTTCAAGGAGTTCCGGCAGATCGTCAGACGCTACCGGCCCTCGGACCTCCTGCCCGCTCTCGCAGAACTCTCGCTTGCTGGCGGAGAGCCGCCATACGAGGGAAAGGTCCTCGCGACCGTTCCGCCCTGGGCGACGGCGCTGGCGGCGCGCGAGTCCGCTCTTTGGGGCAACAAGTATCGCGACACCGAAGTGACCGGCGACAGCCTGCGCGTCATCATCAACGCTCACAACAACATCTACGAAGAGGACCCGTCGCCCGACGCAAGGGGCGTCCTCGACATCATGACCCGTCTGGCCTACGAGCAGTTCCCCTACCAGGAGTCGATTTTCGAGGAGGTGAGCCGGTCCCACGCACTAATGTTCGAGGGGGCTGCAGAGATTCCCGTCGAGGTCCTCAATGACGAGGCATGGCACCGCCTCCTTGGGGCACCGCTCGGTGAGATTGTCGGCGCGACGTTCTTCCTCCAGGTTGCCGCCATCAGCAACAAGGGGTGGTTCGACGACGCCGTCCTTGATCGAGACGGCCTGCAAGCGATCTACGACCGGTGGCCCAGAGCGGTCATCCGAGAGCGCGCGGCGCAACTCTCATCATCTTTCGAAGAGTTCAAGGCGGCGTACGAGGCCGTGCCCCATCCTCCTGCCGGGTACGAGCGCTACGCCTACAACCCGCTGATCAAGCGGCCGTTCCTCCGGATGCCCGACGGGAGGCTACTTGCCCCGCAGCCCCGACTGATCCTCCGCACCGTCAGCCCTGGGGCGCTGTACTACCGGGGCGTAGAAGAGTTCGGTGAGTCGTTCTCCCGTGACCTCGGCCACCTCACCGAGCACTACGTCGGCAAGCAACTACGCGCCATCACCCCCTCGCCTGACCTCCACCCCGAGATCGTCTACCGCGAGGGCAAGGCCGAGAAGAAGAGCATCGACTGGTTTCTGGTACTGCCCTCGGCGGTCATCATGTTCGAGGTCAAGTCGGCTCGGTTCGGGCTTCTGGAGCGGGCTGCCTTCGGGGGATACCAGGACAAGGTCAAGACGCTCCTGAACAAGGCAACCGAGCAACTCGAACGTACCGCCAAGGCGCTGGACGAGAACAATCCGCACTTCGGTCATATCCCGAACAACCTGCCCCGCGTCGGCGTCATCGTCACCGGAGAGCCGTACTACATGGCGAACAGTCCATTGGTGCGCGACCTGCTCAACGAAGCACCCTTCCCCACGCTTACGGCCTCCCTGCGCGAAATCGAGTTCCTCGCCGGGCTTCCCCTCGACGAAGTCGAGCGCCAGCTCGTGCACATCGCCAACGATCCTGAGCGCTCCACGTGGAGTCTGAGCAACGCCCTCGACAAGGCTTCCGGCACGCGGAGTCCCGTCCTGCAGCGTGCCTGGGACGCCTACCCCTGGCCCGAAGACCTCGATTCCGACGACGAAATCCCGGGCAACAACGACTGACGTGGGCGCACCGCAGCGGTGTCGTCAACACGGCCCCTGTCCGATCCAGTGCTGCCGCGTACAGGTGCACCGGCCCACCGCCGACGACCCGCATGACTGAAGATGTGCAAGAGGGGCTTCGCGCGGAGATGCTCCCGCTCGTAGAGGCGCACCGCCCCTACGCAGACCGCCTCCACAAGCCAGCGCGCATGGCGTACGCGGTTGCCGAGCGGTATTGGCGTCAACACCGTCGCCACTGAAGAACTAGATGACGCGACGGTCGCCTTTTCGGACTACCTCCAGACAAAGAACCACTCTTCGACCCTGCTGGTCGACAGGGTGACGACTTGGTGCGCGCCTGCATCGCCGGCTTGGCGCATCACTGTGACTCCGAGGCCTCACCTGCACGGCGACCAAACTGCTGCAGGGGTTCCTCGACGAGGGGCGGCGAATACCTGACCCGACGATCTGCCCTCGAAGTACTCGACACTCCCAGGGCGGCCCACTCCTTCGCTGTCTGTGACAAGTGAGGTTATTGCCGGGCTCCACCCTCATTGCTGAGGAAGCGGCCCATGTGGCTGAGGCTGTGTGCCGTGAGCAAGGTTGGTGGGCGGAGCGCTTCCCCACGATGGCGGTCCTCCCCGGTCGCACTGAGTGGGTGGTCCGGCATCCGTCGGACGCGTCGAATGGAGCAGCCACCGTGCGGGTCTCGATGATGACCGGCGAGGTGGCCTTCTCTCGCCCGCACAACCTCGGATAGAGCGGCACCGGCGCGAAAAAGGGGAATTCGGGTGACCCGGCCGGGGTGACCGCATCACGGACTGCCGACAAAGCAGGTCAGCGGCTTTCGCGTCCAGCCCGCCACGCAATGAGCAGCCCTCGAACCTCGCGGTTCGGGGGCTGCTCGGCGTCAGGGCCCAGATGGCCATCCGATAGAGTCGGCCCACAGAGTCACAGCTCGATGGAGTCACCGCCTCGAGATCGTGACAGCACCGCTCGAACACGAGGTGAGCACCATGCCGGACGAGGCCCTGACCCGCGAGCCCACCGGTCGAGGTGCGCAGGCAGTGAGCCTGCTGCTGGTGGTGCTGGTCACGGTGGCTGCGGTGATGGTGCCGGTGCAGGCCACGTTGGCCGGGGGTGAACAGGCCTACCGCAGGATCGGGCTCACCCACCCCGGCGCTCTGACCGGTTCGATCACGGCCGCCCTGCGCGGACTCGCGGACCTCGCCTCGGCCACCACGGTCGGCGCTCTGGTCTGGCTGCTCCTGCTGGGGCGCACCCGCAGCCGCAGGGCTGAGCACGGACGCTGCCTCGAACCAGATGACCGACTCGTCCAATCCGTGCTGCGTCATGCCGCGGGGTGGTGGCTGGCCACGGCAGCCGGCTCGGTGCTGTTCACGGCGGCCGACAGCAACGGCCTGCCCGTCGAGACCCTCAGCGACACCACCGCCTTGAGGTTCGCCCTCTTCTCCGGCGACCTTCCCCGCGCCTGGATGGTCAGCGTCGAGGCCTCGTTCGTGATCGTGCTGCTGGCCAGCCTGGCACGCGGGTGGACCCCCCACCTGGTCGCCCTCTGGGCGGCGCTGGTCGGATCCCTCGCGCCGGTGGTCGTGGGTCAGGTGTTGGTCGGTCCCAACCATGACTTCGGGGGCGACGCCGCCGTCGTCCAGACGGTGGTGGGGCAGGCGCTGCTGGGTGTCGCCCTCGTGATGGTGCTGAGGCTGGCCACCGGACAGGTCCCAGGGTGGCGCACGGGCGGGCTCCCGGCTGGGTGGATCCGGGCCGCCTGGGTGGGCTGGTTCCTCCTGGTGGCCACCGAAGTGGTCGTGACCTGGTTCAAACTGGCCGGCAGCGGTCCCACCTCGAGCCCCACGGGCATGCTGGCGCTCGTCCGGTTCGGCGCGCTGGTGCTGCTGGGTGTCGCGTTGGCTGTGATCGGTCGTCGACCCGCCGTCGGCACTCTCGTCGGCGGACTTGCCGCGGGGGCGACGGTGGTGGTCGGCGCTGCGATGACCCGCATCTC
Organism: Aestuariimicrobium kwangyangense DSM 21549; assembly: GCF_000421525.1. Lineage (GTDB taxonomy): Bacteria > Actinomycetota > Actinomycetes > Propionibacteriales > Propionibacteriaceae > Aestuariimicrobium > Aestuariimicrobium kwangyangense. The sequence continues at coordinate 648,966 of NZ_ATXE01000001.1, forward strand.
GCCACCGCTGTTCTTCGTGCCCACCAGCATCAGCCAGACCCTGCTCGGGTTCGACGTGCCCGACGCCCCCAGTCTTCGCGTGCTGCTCACCCAGTGGCGACCCAACCTGCTGTTCTGCACCCTGGTCGCGACCGCCCTGGTCGCCTACGGCTGGGGTCTGTGGCGGCTGCGCCTGCGCCGCGAGGGCTGGCCTGCGATGAGGACGCTGGCGTGGGTGCTGGGCTGGCTGGTCGTGCTGATCGCGACCAGTTCCGGCTTCGGCAAGTACTCGGCGCCGGACTTCGCCGTGCACATGGGGGTGCACATGACGCTCAACATGCTGGCACCGGTGCTGATCGTGCTGGGCGCCCCCATCACCTTGGCCCTGCGGGCCCTGAGGCCCTCGTCCGAACCCGACCAGGTGGGTGTCAGGGAGAAGCTGGTGGCCCTGCTGCCGTCGCGACTGTTGGCCTTCGTCTACCATCCCCTGCTCGTGTTCGCCCTCTACATCGGTTCGTACTACGGCCTCTACCTCACGGGGCTGTTCGGCGCCTTGATGCGGTTCCACTGGGCGCACCAGCTGATGAATCTGCACTTCCTGATCGTCGGGGCCCTCTACTTCGGGCTGGTGATCGGTGTCGACCCCAACCCTCGGCGCCTGCCCCACCTCGCCAAACTGGGCATCCTGATGGCGGCCATGCCGTTCCATGCGTTCTTCGGGGTGATCCTGATGGACTCGACCCGGATCGTCGCCGAGACCTTCTACCGCTACCTCGCCCTGCCGTGGGCCCACGACCTCGCCGCCATCCAGCGGGTAGCCGGGGGAGTGGCATGGGCCGGGAGCGAGTTGCCCCTGCTGGTGGTGGTGTTGGCGCTCGGTGCCCAGTGGGCCCGACAGGACGACAAGGAGGCCAAACGCATCGATCGTCACCTCGACACCGGTCTGGACGACTCCCACGAGGCCTACAACGTCATGCTGCAGAGGCTCGCCTCCGAAGGTGAGGCACGCCCGTGAGCACCGATCAGTCCGAGGTCGTCGAACTCAACATCGGCGGCATGACCTGTGCCGCCTGCGCCACCCGTGTGCAGAAGGCACTCAACAAGCTCGACGGCGTGCAGGCGAGTGTCAACTACGCCACCGAGCGTGCCGTCATCACCGGACCTCCGAGCAGCGACGACGGCACCCTCGTCGAACGCAGTCTGGCGGCCGTGGTCCGCGCCGGGTACGAGGCCCAGCAGCGTGCCGACGAGAGCGACGACTGGTTGCATGACGTCTCGAGCCAGCGGATCACCTCGTTGCGGCGCCGACTCATCGTCTCGACCCTGCTGGCGGTGCCGTTGATGGACGCCACCATCATCCTGGCCCTGTCACCCAGCCTGCGATTCGCCGGCTGGGAGTTGGTGTGCCTGCTGCTGGCGCTGCCGATCGTCAGTTGGGCCGCCTGGCCCTTCCACCGCACGACGGTCCGGAACCTGCGCCACGGTGCCGTCAGCATGGACACCCTGGTCTCGCTCGGCATTGTGGTCTCGTTCGGGTGGGCCGTACTCACCCTGCTGTGGCCCGCTCTGGCGCAGGGACAGAACCGTGGCTTCTGGTTCGGCTACGGGCGGGTGCCCGAGGGCGCCAGCAGCGTGTACCTCGACGTGGCTGCCGGCATGACCGTGTTCCAACTGGCCGGTCGCTACTTCGAGACCCGATCACGGCGACGTGCCGCCGACGTGTTCAACGCGATCGGCAACCTCGCCGCGCCCACCACCCGGCTGCTGGTCGACGGCGCCGAGATCGAGGTTCCCACCCTGCAGGTGCGCGCCGGTGACGTGGCCGTGGTTCGTCCGGGGGAGATCATCCCCGTCGACGGCACCGTGGTCGAAGGGACCGCCTCGGTCGACACCAGCATGGTCACCGGCGAGGCCCAACCTCGTACCGTGGCCGTCGCCCAGGCCGTGGTCGGCGGCACGATCTCGACCGACGGACGACTCGTCATCACCGCCACTGCGGTGGGCGCACACACCCAACTGGCCCAGATGGCCGCCTTGGCCGAACAGGCCCAGGACCGCAAGGCGCGGGTGCAGCACACGGTCGACCAGGTGATCAGCTGGTTCGTGCCAGCCGTGATCGTCTGCGCGCTGCTGGTGGCAGCTGGCTGGCTGGTGGCAGGATCCTCGGCCGCCACCGCCGTCGGCATCGGCGTCTCGGTGCTGATCATCGCCTGTCCCTGCGCCCTGGGTCTGGCCACGCCGACCGCCCTGATGGTGGGCATCGGGCGAGGTGCCAGTCTGGGCATCCTGATCAAGGGCCACGACGCCCTTGAGGCCAGCGGCGCCATCGACACGGTGGTGCTCGACAAGACCGGAACCCTCACCACCGGCCAGTTGCAGGTGACCGACGTTGTCGTCACCGACGGCGAGTTCACGCACGGGGACGACGAGCCACTGCTCGGCTGGGCGGCAGCGCTGGAACGCGGCTCGGAACATCCGGTGGCACGTGCCATCACCTCGTTCGTGGACGAGGGCACCGCCGGGGCCTTCACGGTGGAGCAGTTCGAGGTGATGCCCGGCCTGGGCGTCAGCGGTCGCGTGGACGGTCACCACGTGGTGGTCGGCAACCGCGCCCTGTTGACCGGTCACGACATCGACCACGCAGCCGCCTCGACGACCCTGGCGGACACGGCCGGGCCCCTGGCCCTGGTGGCCGTCGACGGCACCCTGCGTGCGGTCGTCCGGATGCGCGACGAGCTGCGACCCGGTGCCCACGAGGCAGTCGCGGCGCTGCGTCGGCAAGGTCTGCGCACGGTCCTGCTGACCGGGGACGAGCAGGCCGCGGCCGACCACATCGCCGCTGAACTGGGGATCGACGAGTCGTTGGCCGGGGTGCTACCCACCGAGAAGGTGGCGGTGCTGGCACGCATCCAGGGCGACGGTCACAAGGTCGCCATGGTCGGCGACGGCATCAATGACGCCGCCGCGCTGTCGACCGCCGACCTGGGCATCGCGCTGATCTCGGGCACCGACATCGCCCTGAAGTCCGCAGACATCATCCTCGTCCGCGAGCACCTGGCGGTGCTGCCCGACTCCATCGCCCTGGCCCGACGCACGCTGCGGACGATCCGGGGCAACCTGGTCTGGGCGTTCGGCTACAACGTCGCCGCCATCCCCATCGCCGCCGCCGGGCTGCTCAACCCACTGGTCGCCGCAGGCGCGATGGCGGCCTCGTCGCTGCTCGTCACCTGGAACAGCCTGCGCCTCAACTCGTTCGCGGGAGCGGGACGCCGCCCGTGAGCCTTGACCTCTCCCTGCTGCTGGCCGCCGCGGTCACCCTGGTGGCGATCGGTGCGGCCCGGCTCTCGGCGCGGGTGGGGTTGCCGGCCCTGCTGCTCTTCCTGGGGGTGGGCATGTTGCTGGGGGACTCCGGGTTGGGCATCTCGTTCTCCGACCCCCAACTGGCCGCCAAGCTCGGGTTCGCCGCCCTGGTCATCATCCTGGCCGAGGGGGGACTGACCACCAAGTGGTCGGAGATCAGGCCAGCCGTCGGGGTCGCCATGCTGCTGGCCACCGCGAGCGTCGGCGTCAGCGTGGCCGTCGTGGCGCTCTTCGCGCACTACGTCTTCGGCCTCACACCCGCGGTGGCCGTCGTGCTCGGTGGCATCGTGGCCTCGACCGACGCGGCGGCCGTGTTCGCCGTGCTGCGCAACGTGGCGATCCCCGGGCGGCTGCGCGCAACCCTCGAGGCGGAATCCGGTCTCAACGACGCGCCCACCGTGTTGATCGTCACGATGGCCACCTCGGTGGCGCTGCATCGGGCGCCCGAGGGCGGCACCTGGGTGGCGGTCGGGCTGGTGGTCATCGAACTGCTCGCCGGTCAGGCCCTCGGTCTGGGGGTCGGACTGGTGGCCGCCTGGCTGATGCGGCGGGTGCAACTGCCCTCATCGGGTCTGTACGCCATCGCCGCGGTGGCCTGGGCCTTCGGAGTCTATGAACTGGCCGGCGTGCTGCACGTCTCCGGGTTCGCCGCTGCCTACGTGGCCTCGGTCGTCCTCGGCAACTCCCAACTGCCGCACCGTCAGTCGGTGCGAGCCTTCGCGGAGGGACTCGGCTGGATCGCCCAGATCGGCTTGTTCGTGATGCTGGGACTGCTGGCCAGCCCCTCCCGCATCACCTGGGGAGTGGTGGGCGCCGGCCTGGTGCTGGGTCTGTTCCTGCTGCTGGTGGCCCGCCCCTTGTCGGTGGTGCTGGTCGCTGCCGGTTTCCGCCTCCCCTGGCGGGAGCAGGCCTTCATGAGCTGGGCCGGGCTGCGCGGGGCGGTGCCCATCATCTTGTGCACCATCCCGATGGCAGCAAGGCTGCCCGGTGCCGAGCGGCTGTTCGACATGGTGTTGGTGCTGGTGATCGCCTTCACCTTCCTGCAGGGCCCCACGCTTCCGTGGCTGGGGCAGCGCCTGGGGCTGGTCGACCCGCACGGACCTCGCGACGTCGACATCGAGGCAGCTCCCCTCGACCGGCTGCGGGCCGAACTGCTGCAGGTGCGGGTGCCCGACGGGTCGAAACTGGCAGGAGTCAGCGTGCGCGAGCTGCGTCTGCCCAAGGACACCGTCGTCTCGTTGATCATCCGTGACGAGACACCCTTCGCTCCCACCGGCCGTGACCGGCTCGAGGTCGGCGACGAGATGATGATCATGACGCCCACCCAGCACCGGGCGAAGGTCGAGGTGCGGCTGACCGAGATCGGACGAGGCGGACGCCTGGCCCGATGGAACGGTGTGCGGGCCGACTAGCGCTTGGGCGTCACCGAGGGGGCCGGGGTGCCCGAGGACGAACCCGACGGGGTCGGGGTGGCCGAGGTGGGCAGGCAGACGGCTCCGCCGGGCACGGCGATCGAGGTGGCGGCCTTGGCGTTCATGCCCGCGTAGGCGGTGCCGATCATCACGTCGACCGTGTGGTCGGGACGATCGTCGGCCTTCACCGTGGCGCCCTTGAAGTGTCCGGCCACCAGCTTGACCTCGGGGTTGGTGGCCGCGGCCCCGACGATCACCGTCTGCTTGATGCGCTGGTCGGTGTTGTCGACGTGCTTGATGATGAAGCCCTTGGCCTTGAGGGCCTTGGCGACGGTGTTGGCCTGACCCGCGACGTAGCCGCCGTTGTAGACGCTGACGGTGACCTTGTTCGCCTGCAGGGTCTGGCCGACGCTCTGCGTCACGCACGGGTCGGGCAGGTGAGCTGGAACAGGTGCCATCACGTTCCGGTATCCCCACCACGCGCCCCAGGTCAGGAAGCCCAACAGGGCCAGCAACAGCACAGGGGTGGCGATCATCCGCACGATGCGCATCTGGCTCCTTCGTCCCCTGCTCGCGGGATCAGTTGAGGTCGAGCACGCGCGCGTGCATGGTCTGGCGCTGCTGCAGTGCGGCGCGCAGGGCTCGGTGCAGTCCGTCCTCGAGGTACAGCTCGCCGCGGTAGCTCACCACGTGCGCGAACAGGTCACCGTAGAACGTGCTGTCGTCCTCGAGCAGCGCCTCCAGGTCGAGGGTGCGCTTGGTGGTCACCAACTCGTCCAGTCGCACCTGGTGAGGAGCAATGGCCGCCCACTGCTTCTGAACGTACCCGTGGTCCGGGTAGGGCCGGGTGTCACCCACACGCTTGAAGATCACCCCGCCACTCTAGCCAGCAGTGGGTGCCGACCGCCCCATCAGCCTCAAGCCGTGCTGAAGCCGTGACCAAGTCTTTGGCGAACTGTCAGGCTGGTCTCAGGCGGTGGCATAGATTCTGGCCATGAGCGATCCGGCCGCCGATCCCGCCACCCAGAACCCCAGCGCCCAGAGCCCCAGCGCCCAGAGCCCCAGCACCCAGAGCCCCAGCACCCAGACCTCCAGCGCGCAGACGTCGGTGATCACGAAGGGCTACACCTTCGACGAGCCGAGCATCGAACTGGGGGTGCTGGTGCAGGACGACGTTCCGGTGCCCGGGGCGAAGATCCGCATCCCGTTGAGCATGCTGAACCGGCACGGCCTGGTCGCGGGTGCGACCGGCACCGGCAAGACCAAGACCCTGCAACTGATGGCCGAACAGGTCTCGGCGGCGGGGGGGCCGGGCTTCGCAGCCGACATCAAGGGCGACCTGTCGGGCCTGGCCTCACCGGGGCAGCCCAGCCCCAAGCTGCTGGAACGCACCCAGAAGATCGGTCAGGACTGGCAGCCGTCGGCCGCACCCGTGGAGTTCTACGCCTTGGGCGGCGAGGGCATCGGCGTCCCGCTGAGGGCGACCATGTCGTCCTTCGGTCCCATCCTGCTGTCGAAGGTGCTGGAGCTCAACGACACCCAGGAGTCGACTCTTGGCCTGGTCTTCCACTACGCCGACCAGGCCGGGCTGCCGCTGCTGGACCTGTCCGACCTGAGGGCCGTGCTCACCCACCTGACCTCGGACGAGGGCAAGCAGGAACTGAAGAACCTCGGCGGGGTGTCCGCGTCGACGGCCGGCGTGATCCTGCGCTCGCTGATCACCCTGTCGGACCAGGGAGCCGACGCCTTCTTCGGCGAGCCGGAGTTCGACACCGCCGATCTGCTGCACGTCACCGCCGACGGACGAGGCGTGATCTCGCTGCTGGAGCTGCCGAACCTGCAATCGCGTCCGGCGATCTTCTCCACCTTCCTGATGTGGCTGCTCGCCGACCTCTTCCACGACCTGCCCGAGGTCGGCGACGTCGAGAAGCCCAAGTTGGTCTTCTTCTTCGATGAGGCCCACCTGCTGTTCGACGGGGCGTCCAAGGCCTTCCTCGACGCCATCGCGCAGACGGTGCGCCTGATCCGTTCGAAGGGTGTGGGTGTCTTCTTCGTCACCCAGACCCCCAAGGACGTGCCCGATGACGTGCTGGCCCAGTTGGGTTCGCGGGTGCAGCACCAGTTGCGCGCCCACACCCCCAACGACGCCAAGGCCCTGAAGCAGACCGTGCAGACGTTCCCGACCTCGGACTACGACCTCGCCCAGGTGCTGCAGCAACTGGGCATCGGTGAGGCGATCGTCACGGTGATGGACCCCGACGGGGCCCCGACACCGGTGGCGTGGACGAGGATGCGTGCCCCCCAGACGCTGATGGCCCCCACACCCGAGGACGCCATGCGCTCCGGGGTCGCCCAGTCGCAGATGCAGGCGAAGTACGGCCAGCCGATCGACCGCGACTCGGCCCGCGAGATCCTCGCCCGCAAGCTCGAGCAGGGTGCCGCGGATGCCCGGGCCGAGCAGGGCAGGGCCCAACAGGACACGCCCCAGCGGGACAGGTATGACCAGACCCAGCAGGACGGGTATGACCAGCCCCAGCCCCGCCCCGAGCGCAGTTCGACCCGCACCACCCGGCAGCAGAAGTCGGCGGTCGAGAACGTCATGACCAACCCCGTGGTCAAGTCGTTCATCCGCACCGCGGGCAATGAGATCATCCGCTCCATCTTCGGCACGGCTCGCCGTCGTCGGTGAGGGCTGCTTGGATGAGCCGGTGACTCCACCAGAACACCGGCACCACGTCGGCACCACGATCATCATCGCGATGCTCGGCATGATCGGCCCGTTCACCATCGACTCGATGTTCCCGGCGTTCGCCCAGATCGGGCGTGAGTTCAGCGTCGACACGGTGGCCCTGCAGCAGTTGACCAGCGTGTACCTGGTCTCGTTCGCGGTGATGTCGCTCTTCCACGGCCCCATCTCTGACGCCGTGGGCCGCAAGCCGGTGATGATCACCGGCCTGCTGGTCTACGCCCTGGCGTCGGTGGGGGCCGCACTGGCACCCAGCTTCGGTGTCCTGCTGGTCTTCCGCGCCATGCAGGGACTGTCTGCCGGTGCCGGCCAGATCATCTCGAGAGCCCTCATCCGCGACCTGTTCCATGGAGCCGCTGCCCAGCGACTGATGGCGCAGGTGTCGATGATCTTCGCCATCTCCCCGGCCCTGGCACCGGTGGTGGGCGGCTGGATCCTGCTGGTCGGCAACTGGCGACTCACGTTCTGGTTCCTGGTCGCCTTCGGTCTGTTGCTGTGCGTGCTGGTGAGGTTCGGCCTGCCCGAGACCCACCCCCACCAACGCCGGGTGCCCCTGCGGGTCGGCACCCTGCTGAGGGGGTTGGCGCAGGTGATGGGGAACCGGGTCTTCCTGCGGCTGGGGTTCGCGTCCGCCTTCGCGTTCGCCGCCCAGTTCCTCTACATCTCGGCGGCACCCATCTTCATCGTCGACCTGTTGGGCAAGGGGGAGCAGGACTTCTGGATCTTCTTCGTGCCCATGATCGCCGGCATGATGACGGGTTTCTTCCTCAATGCCCGCCTCGCCGAGCGGGTGCCGGGACGCCGTCTGGCCACCATCGGCTACGTGGTCGCCATCTCGGCTGGGCTGGTGAACGTCGCCCTCTCGGCCCTGCCCAGCGCCCCGCAACTGCCGTGGGCGGTGGTGGGTCCCATGCTGATCGCCTTCGGGGTGGCCCTCAGCTTCCCGGTGGTCAACCTCGTCATGCTCGACCTGTTCCCCAGCCTGCGTGGTTCGGCCGCCTCGGGCCAGTCGTTCATGCAACTGATGCTCAACGCCGCCCTGGCCGGACTGGTCGCACCCATGGTGACCGGGTCGGTGCTGCAACTGGCGCTGGGGGCGGCCTGCTTCTCGCTGGCCGGGTTCGGGATGTGGGTGTGGCACCTACGAGCGGTTCCCGCTGACGCCACTGCGGGCCAGGTGGTGGTCGCGTGATCGTCGTGGGCGTCGATGCCGGCGGTACCTCCACCCGTGCGCTGGCCTGGGACGACACCGTCCGGGTGGTGGTGGGGGTGGGACGATCCGGCCCCGGCAATCCGAACTCCACGGGGCACGACCTGGCCAGGCAGAACGTGCTGCGGGCCGTGCTCGATGCCGTCGGCGACCGGGCCGATGAGGTCACCCGCCTCGCCGTGACCATGGCAGGGGGATCGGCCACCGGAGGAGCCCTCGACGGACTGGCCGCGGCCGCCGCCGCTGCGGGACTGGCGTGTCCGATCGACATCGAGCCCGATCTGCTCGGAGCATGGTTCTCGGGCTGCTCCGAGGAGCAGGGGGTGGTTCTGATCGCGGGCACCGGTGCCGTGGCCGCCACCATCGTGGGCGGACGCATCAACCGTCTGGTCGACGGCGCCGGCTGGCTGCTGGGTGACGACGGAGCCGGGTTCTGGATCGGGCGACGGGCGGTGCACGACGTGCTGGCTGCCATCGACGGACGAGGCCCCGACACCGCCCTGACCGACCTCGTGCTGGCCCGCACGCCGCAGTTGGCGAGTCATCGCGATCGCCCCGGCGACCCCCGCAGGGTCGCCCTGATCGAGCACTGCTACGGGCTTCGTCCGGTGCAACTGGCCGGCTTCGCCCCGCTGGTGGTGCAGTCGGTGGGTGACCCCGTGGCTGACCGCATCCTGGCAGATGCCGCAGACCTGATCGAGAGCACGGCCAGGGCTGCGCTGGTCGGGGTGCACGAGAGCAGTCCCGTGGTGCTGGCGGGTTCCGTGGCCGGGCTCGACTCGGTCATCCGCGACCGGCTGGTCAGCCTGCTGGGCGACCGGGCCAGACTGGCCTCGGACGGGGTGGTCGGGGCCACCATGGTGGCGCTGAGGGCAGCCGGCCGACCGGCGGACGAGGCCACCCGGGTGGCGATGGGGGTGCCACCCGAAAGGGTTCAGGGGCAACCCTGAGCCCACCCGCGCGGGCCCTCGCTGTCGGCAGAAATGCCGCTGACTGCGACTTTCCCATGCCACTGTTGGGGATGGGTCAGGCTCACGCCGCCCCCGGGAGCCGGATCAGTCGGCCCCGCGCACCACAGGAGGACACCATGGGACTGTTCGACATGTTTGACAAGTCCAAGGACACCAAGGCCCCCCAGCGCCCTGCCATGGATGCCGCGACCGACGGCTCGGGGGACGACGTCGCCACCAAGCTGATCGAGCAGCTGATCTCGGTGGGCATCGACGGCAGGGGGCCCGCCAAGAGCGCCCAGGTCGTCGCCGACAGGGCGCTCGCGGATGCCAACGGCGATGTCGAGAAGGCGATCAACAAGCTCTCGGCGGCCTACCTGCGCACCGCGGCCGGCGCCGGGTTCCTGACCGGACTGGGTGGCTTCGTCACGATGCCGGTGGCCCTGCCGGCCAACATCCTCGAGTTCTACGTCGTCGCCACCCGCATGGTCGCCGGCATCGCGCACCTGCGCGGTTATGACTTGAACAAGCCTCAGGTGCGCACGGCCGTGCTGTTGACCCTGTCGGGTTCGGGCGGCTACGACGTGCTGCAGAAGGTGGGCGTCAACCCCGTCACCGGCAAGGCGACCGCCGTTGCCCTGGAACGGCTGCCCCAGGCGGCGTTGATGATGGTCAACAAGGGGATCGGCTTCCGGTTGATCCGGCAGCTGACCACCAAGAGCCTGTCGAAGCTCGGAAAGCTCGTTCCCTTCGCAGGCGGAGTGATCGGCGGCGGACTCGACCTGTACCTGATGAACCGGATCGCCGACAACGCCCGCAAGGAGTTCCCGCTGGTGGTCGGCTCGACCCTCTGAGCCCTGACGGCTCGGGCACACCTCGGTCGGACGATGCGGGCCTTCGGGCCCCGGCATCGTCCGACCGTTGTGTCCGGGCCGGTTCGATCACACAGGCCGCGGTCATGGACCCTGGTGTGACAGGTCGCGACCTTGGTCTGATGGCCCGTTTCGTGCACGCGCGCAGAATGGGTGCATGAGGAATCTGGCAGCTCTCACCCGTGCGCGCCGAACCCGCGCAGCTCTGGCCGGGGCAACCCGAGCTGGGGCAGCCCGAACCCGGGCAGCATGGATCGCCCCCGTGGCCGTCCTGGGCGTCGCACTTGCCGTGCCGGCGCTGGTCCAGACCACCGCCAAGGCTGACCCGACCCTGCCCCCGATCACTGCCCAGCAGTTGGTCGCCGACGTGATCGCGGCCAAGCCGGTGGCGATGCAGGGTGAACTCACCCAGACCATGGACATCGGACTCCCCGAGGTGCCGGGTGGGGTGCAGAAGCCCTCGACCCTCGACCCGTTGAACCTGCTGCAGGGCAGCCACACGTGGCGGGTCTGGTACGACGGCAAGCAGTCGGCGCGAGTCGCCCTGGTGGACGGCACCAGCGAGGCAGCCGTGATCACCAACCCCACCGACACCTGGGTGTGGAGTTCGTCCACCCGGGAGGCCGTGCACTCCAAGACCCCCGAGACCTCGGGAGCGGGCCCGAGGGAGGAGCTGAACCTCACCCCGGCCGAGGCCGCCAGGAAGCTGCTCACCACCGCTGACCAGTCGACCACCGTCAGCGTCGCGGGCACCACGACAGTCGCCGGGCACGCCGCCTACGACCTCACCCTGACACCCAAGTCGGGCACGACCTTGGTGAAGAAGGTGTCCATCGCCGTCGAGGCCACCACCAAGCAGCCGCTGCGCGTGCAGGTCTACTCCACCCGCAGCTCCGACCCGGCGGTGAACATCGGCTTCACCCAGCTGAGCTTCGCCCAGCCCGACCCTGCGATGTTCCGGTTCACCACCCCGCCCGGCACGAAGGTGACCGAGAAGTCGGCCGACACGACCGGGGCGAACGACCACCCGTCGATGCCCACCAAGGTCGACCCGAAGTCCGGTCACAAGCCCACCGTCACCGGTCAGGGCTGGGGCACCGTGGTCGTCGCCGACCAGTTGTCCGACCTGAGCGGGCTGCCCGCCGAACTGCAGGGGGTGCTCTCCAGCTTCCCCAAGGTCTCGGGTACGTGGGGGAGTGGACGCATCTTCGAAGGCACCCTGTTCACGGTCGTCGTGACCGACCAGGGCAAGGTCGCCGCCGGTGCGGTGCCCGCCGGCACGCTGTTCGCGGCCCTGGGATGAGTGAGGGTGGCGCCGCCGTCGTCACCTCGGGACTGACCAAGACCTTCGGCCACCAGACGGCGGTCGACGATCTTGCCCTCGAGGTGCCCACGGGCTCTGTGTACGGATTCCTCGGCCCCAACGGTTCGGGCAAGACCACGACCATCCGCATGCTGCTCGGCCTGGTGCACCCGACCGCCGGTCACGTGAGGCTGCTGGACGAACCCATGCCGGCTCACGCCAACCGGGTGCTCCCCAGGGTCGGTGCGCTGGTCGAAGGTCCCGCGTTCCACCTGCACCTCAACGGACGAGACAACCTGCGCCGCCTCGATGCCGCTGACGCGACCGCCGAGGCGCGCACCTCGTCCGCCCGGATCGGAGCCGCGCTGGAGCGGGTCGGACTGACCGCGGCGGCCAGGAAGCGCGTCAAGAACTACTCCTTGGGCATGAAGCAGCGCCTCGGTATCGCAGCCGCTCTGCTGCAGCCGCACGACCTGCTGGTGCTGGACGAGCCCACCAACGGGCTCGACCCGCAGGGCACCCGTGAGGTGCGGCACCTGGTCGCGGGCCTCGCCCACGACGGCACCACCGTGCTGGTGTCGAGCCACCTGCTGGCCGAGGTCGAACAGATGTGCAGCCATGTCGGGGTGATGAGCCGCGGACGACTCGTCGCCCAGGACTCACTGGCCGGACTTCGCCGTGCCCACGGGGTGCGCGTGCGGGTGACCACCCCCGACCTCGCGCAGGCCACCGACGCGCTCACGGTGCTCGGGTTGGACGAGGTCGCGTCGTCCGCCGGTGAGGGTGCCTCGGGTCAGGTGACAGCGGCCCTGGGAGACCATGCGGTCGAGGCCGTGGTGCCCGCGCTGGTGTCGGCGGGGGTGCGGGTGCTCGGCTTCAGTGCTGACTCCGCCAGCCTCGAGGAGCGTTTCGTCGAGCTGACCGGGGAGGGCTTCGATGTCCGTTGAGGCACGACCGGTTCGTCCGTTCGCGTTCTGGCGACTGGTCGGCAGCGAGATCTCACTGATGCTGTCGCGGCGCCGCAACCAGTTGGGGCTGGTGATCCTGGCGGCGGTTCCCGTGGTCATGGCCGTCGCCATCAAGACCTCCGGTGACACCGGGCTGATGGTCTCGGTGGCCAATGGCACCGTGCTCCCGATGTTGGCGCTGATGATGGAGTCGGCCTTCTTCCTCCCGCTCGCCATGTCGCTGTTGGCGGGTGACGCCATCGCGGGGGAGGCCCACGGCGGCACCCTGCGCTACCTGCTCGTCACCCCTGTGGGACGGGCCCGGTTGTTGGCGGTGAAGTTCGCCGGCCTGCTGGTGGGCGCGTTCTTCGGCACCTTCCTGATCGCCGTGGTCGGGCTGGTCGCCGGTGTGATGGTGTTCGGGTCGGGTGCGTCCATGACCCTCTCGGGCACCGCGATCACGTTCACGGAGTCCTTGGGGCGACTGGCCCTGATGGCCTTGTTCCTGGCGCTGATGATGACGGCCGTCGGCACCATGGGGTTGTTCCTGTCGACCCTGGTCGACCAGCCGCTGGCGGTGACGGTCGGGTGCATGGTGGTGGTGATCCTCAGCTGGCTGACCGAGGCGACGAGCCAACTGGCGTGGCTGCAGCCCTACCTGCTCACCCACTGGTTCCTGCAGTTCGCCGACGTGTTGCGCGATCCTCCGCTGTGGTCGCGTGCCGTGAAGGGGCTGGGCGTCGCAGCCGCCTGGATGGCTGTCACCGGAGCGGCCGCCTGGGCCAGGTTCACCAGCAAGGACATCGGCAGCTGAGACCCGGGTCGTGGGGTCCCTCCCACCCGTCAGGTCCTGCTCACGCCCGGCCGGGGGTCCACCTGCCGGCAAACTCTCAGGCTGTAGCGCGCGAGTTCGTCCCGGAAGGTGAAGTTTGTGCGGGGGGGCCGGGGGCTGCGGGAGCGGTGGGAGCGGAGCCCGCCCCACCGTTGGCCGACCGCGCAGCCACCCCGACCAGCACCAGTCCGATGAAGGCCGTGGGCACCGCCAGGTAGAACACCCCCGGGTAGTTCCAGGTCTGGTTGGCCCCCAGCGCGATCAGGGCCCCGGAGACGATGGCCCCCACCTTCGAGGCATTGTTGAACAGGCCCGAGGCGAGACCCGGTCGCGCGATCACGGCCTGGAACAGGGTCAGCCCCACCCCGGTCATGGTGGCGAACCCCCAGGACTTCAGGGCCTGCAGCGGCAGCAGCAGCCATGGGTCCCTGACCAGCGACATGCCGGTGTAGTAGGCCATGAAGCTCACCGCTCCCGAGGCCACCAGTGCGAAGGAGGAGAACCGTCGGTTGAGTCGTCCCAGCACCAACAGGGCAGGGATCTCGAGTCCGGCAGCCAGCCCCAACGCGATGCCGGCCCAGATGACGGGCAGTCCGCGGTAGTCGTGGACGAGCAACTGGGTGACCGCGACGGTGCCACTGTTGGCGGCGCTGAGCGCGACGAAGGCACCGAAGATGGCCACCAGCGACAGCCGTGAGATGTGAAGTTCTGGTTCCTCGCGGCGATGGGCGGCATGGTCCTCGGCGGTGACCCGGGGACGGGTCAGTTGCAGGCCGACGGTCACGGCGCAGACCAGCACCGAGGTGCCCAGGATGAGCCACAGCACCGAGCGGGCGCCCCAGGCGCCGATCGAGAAGGTCGCCAGCGGCTGACCGGCGATCCAGGCGAAGGACACCCAGGCGCGCACACTCAACACGTCCGAGGCGGTGAATCCGGCGTGGCGCATGTGCGCGAACAGCAGGGTCATGCCCACGGTCGCCGGCGCCGCCAGGAGCAGCAGGGCACCGAACGCCACCACCAACGAATGCGTCATCAGCAGGGCCGCGCACCAGGCGGCCGCAGCGATCCCGCACACCAGCATCGGCCGCAGGTAGTTGCCGTGTCGGTCGGCCCAGGCCGGGATCAGCAGTGAGACCACCAGCCCCAGGCCGTTGTAGATGCCCAGGATCCAGCCGACCTGCTGCGGGGTCGCCCTGAACAGTTCGGTGAGGATCAACGCCAGGGTTGGCCCCAGGAAGCTGAACAGCAGTCCCCAGAGCAGGGCCGAACTCGAGACCAGGAATCGCTGCACCCGCTCACCTTGGCAGGTGTTCAGTTCGGGTGCGAGGGTGCCCGCGGATTCGCTCAGTGGTCACCGGACGATGGCGGGATCGCCCCCGGTACCCGGCTGTCGGCCCCGTTGTCGTCCCTCCTGCCCGGGCCTAGCGTCGAGACATCGACCCGACAGGAGAGACCCCATGACCATCACTGCCACCCAGCAGCGTGACCTGACAGCGCCGTCCTCGGTGTACGACCCCGACCAACTGGCCGACTACGCCCGCCAGTACAACGAGCAGGGCTTCGTGCGAGTGCGGGGGCTGCTGAGCAAGGACGAGGCCGCCGCCTACCGCGCCGAGACCCACCGGCTGTTGGCGGCCCTCAACCGCGGCGACGACCCCACCTGGGCATCGGCCGCCGGTGTCGCGGGAGGCCAGAAGACCTCGCTGCAGCACCTGCATGACGCGCAGTTCTACTCGTCCGCCTTCACCCGGTTGCTGGTCGACCCCCGGTTCACCGAGGTGGCGACCGCCGCACTCGGCACCCCCAACCTGCAGTTGCACCACACGAAGGCGTTCGTGAAGCCGCCGGCCAACGGCTCGCCCTTCCCCTTCCACCAGGACCACCCGTTCTTCCCGCACCGCGACCACAAGGTGGGGGCCGTCATCTTCCACTTCGATGACGCCCCCGTGGTCAAGGGCTGCGTCAGGGTCGTGCCCGGCAGCCATCTCGCTGGCCCGCTGGAGCACGACCCCGAGGGCAGCTTCCACCTCAACGACATCGACCCGACGACAGCAGTCGACATCGAGTGCGAGGCGGGGGACGCCATCTTCTTCCCCTACCTGACGGTGCACGCGTCCGGGGTCAACGTCTCCGACGAGGCCCGTACGACCTGGCTCGTCCAGTTCCGTGACCCGGCCGACCGTCCCACGGTGAAGACCCATGACCACTCGTTGGGGCAGGGGCTCATCCTGGCCGGGGTCGACCCGACCGGACGCTCCGGTGGCGAACCCCCGGCCCCCGCCGCCGGTGCGCCCGCCATGATGGGTGGATGAGCGAAGACCGTGACGTCTCCGGCTTGATCGGACGCCTCACCGCCACCCGGGTCGAGGGCTTCGAGGTCGACTTCACCGACTGGGGGTACTTCCCCGGAGCCGACCTGGGTGGCGTGTGGTGGCGGAACCACTGGCACCGGCACACCTACCTCGAGGTCTGCCTGGCCAACTCCGGAAGTGGCGTGTTCCGCCACGGTGACGAGAGCTTCTCCGTCGCGGCCGGGGACCTCTTCCTCGCCCGTCGTGGGGTGCTGCACGAGATCGAGTCCCACCATGATGACCCCTTGGGGATCAGCTTCTGGGGCTTCGACCTGACGCCGGGGCGGCGAGCCCCGCGCGTGGGGGAGGGCGGTTGGTGGTCGGGACTCTTCCGCGGCGCGGTCGTCTCGCGCCGGGTGGGGCAGGTGCCCGCGCTGCTGCAGGCGTTGGCCGCCGAGGCGGGCTCCTTCCGCTCGGGCCACCGGCCGGTCACCCGGGCGCTGGGCGCGGCCCTCGTGGTCGAGACCGGACGGGCCTTCAGCGAGGCCGAGGAACTGGTGACCGAGCCGCCGGCCCTCGACCGGAGCGAGCAGTCGTATGCCGTGATGCACCGCTTCCTGCAGGACAACCTGGCCCAGCCGGTGAGTGTGCGCGACGTCGCCTCGGCTGCGCACCTGTCCGACCGGCAGGCCGAACGACTCTTCCACCGGCACGGCGGCGCGTCGATGATGACCGTGCTGAGGCGGTTGCGGATCGAACGCGCAGCCAGGCTGCTGCGCGCGGACGACGCCGTGGTCGGTGGCGTCGCAGCCGAGGTGGGCTACACCGACCTGCCCTCGTTCCGCGCCGCCTTCAAGGCCGTCACGGGGCAGTCCCCACGTGACTTCCGCCGGACCAACGGCACCGTGCACCTGGGCTGAACCGGACGGTGTCGCTGGTCAGCGGGTTTGGCCAGCCTCCTCCAGCGCGGGAGGATGGGCGGAGCCCGAGGAGCCCCCGGGTGAGCCGGAACGGGAGGACGCATGCCACGCCGACATCGTCCGTTGCCCGTTCCCGCCTGGGTGTTGGTGAGCCTGGTGACGGCCTTGGCCCTCGCCGTGGCTGCGGCCGGAGTGCTGGCACAGCGACTCGCCCGCGATCGGGCCCCTGAACCCCGTCCCGTGGTGTCGACGGGCGCCGACGGCCTTCCCTCGACGAGCTGTGACAAGCAGGCGAGGGCCGAAGGGCTGGTGCCGATGCGGGTGCTCGACGTGCCCGAACGAGCGAGTTGGACGAGCACGCCACCGGTCTGGTCCTACGACCGGGTGCCCGAGGGATTCGTGCCGGACAGGGTCGGCTACTGCCTCGAACTCGGCGGCCCGTCCTCGTCCGGTGGGCCTCAAGCGGGCGAGGGCACGACGAAGGGGAGCAGCCAGGCGCCCCGGTGGGCGTTCGCCTCGATGCTGCCCACGGGCAAGGCCTCTGACCTGGCCATGCCGGTGAGGGTGGGTGAGATCACCCGACAGTCCGCGCGTGACCTCACGGTGTCCAGCAACGACCCTGCGGTCACGGCAGTGCAGCACGGGCAGGGGTGGCTCGAGATGTGGCCCAATTCCTACGTCGCCACCGCCTCCCGGCAGGTTCCGGGCCCGTACACGGGCGACGACTACCCGTCCGACCACAGCTACGACTCCGACGACACCCCCAGTGGTGGGGAGTACGGCTCATTCCAGGTGCACGAGGTCGACACCACAGCGCGCACCCCGGGGGCCGGGGCCTCCCGCACGGTGCTGGCGCTCAACGGGTGGGCTGGCAGAGGCGGCATCGACGTCGGGATCGGCACCGCCCCGGCTCCGGGCAGCCCCGACTGGACCTTCTCCCAGGACGCCGGCCAGTACTCGATGCGCAGGCTCACCTTCTTCGCCCGACAGGCGACGGCGGTCGTCGAGAACGGTCCCCGCCCGATGCAACTCCTGGCTCGCGCACCGGGTGCCACCCAGGTCGTGACCACGATTTCGGGACGTGTCACCGACCCTCGCGCCACGGTCGCCCTGGTCACCAGCCGGGCGGGTCGATCGTCCACCCAGCAGCTGAAGCTGACCCAAGGACGATTCACGGTGCGGGTGCAGGTGCCTGTTGCGTTGGTCGGCACCACCTTCGAGGTGCGCTCGACCCTGGACGGCGTGACCCGGCTGGCGTGGCGGGCCGAGGACGTGCTCGCCGGTGACGCGCTGCTCGTGCAGGGACAGTCCAACGCGGTGGCGGCGCAGGTGCAGGGCTCCGCGCACGCCGTGGAATCGGAGTTCGTGCGCAGTTTCGGGTCGCAGACCCCTCTGACCTCGGTCAGCCTCGCCGACGACCAGTGGAACCGCGGCATCGCCGACACCTTGGGCAATGCGGGCTCCATCGGCCAGTGGGCGGCAGAACTGGGCCACCGCATCGTCACCCAGCAACGGGTGCCGGTCGCCATCATCAACGGGGGCGAGGGTGGTCGTCCGGTCGCGTTCTTCCAACGCTCGCCCGATGGGGCGGCCGATCCTGACACGAACTACGGGCGGACGATCCTCAGGTTGCGCGGGGCAGGAGTCCAGTCGCAGCTGTCGGCGGTGCTCTGGTACCAGGGTGAGGGCGACCACGACCAGGCCGACGTGTACGCGGCCGGCTTCACCCAGCTGGTCAGCGACTGGCGCGACGACCTCGACGGCCCACGCATCTACCAGCACCAGGTGCGGGTCTCGCCGTGCGACTCGGCCACCGCCATCAATCTGCGCGAGCGCCAGCGTGAACTGGGGCAGCAGCTCGACGTGCGGGTGCTCACCACCCAGGGACTGACGGCCCAGATCGGCTGCCACTTCGCGTTCGAGAACGGGTACCGCACCCTGGGCGACTGGAACCACCGGGTGTTGGCGGCCGATCTGTACGGCGGCAGCAGACGCGGAGTCCTCGCCCCCGACGTCACCGGCGCCCGACTCGATCCGTCCGACCCGCGGGTGGTGTGGCTGAGCCTGCGCGCGACCGACCCGTTGACCGTGGAACCGGGGGTGGAGCAGGACTTCCGGGTCGACGGGGTGACGCCGACCTCCGTGGCCTTCGAGTCTGGACGGCTCCGCCTGACCAGTGCGACGGCTGTTCCCACCGGCGCAGAAGTGCGCTACCTCGGACACGTGGGGGCCGGCGCCTTCGTCCGCACCGGCGACGGGGCCGGCATGCTCGCGTTCGCCGGGGTGCGGGTGCGGGGCTGACAACCTTTGGCAAGCCGGGGGGCCCGTCCGGGCCCCTTCCTAGGGTGGGGACCATGAGCCCTGCACCCTTCCGCTTCGCCGCCATCGGTCTCGACCACGCCCACATCTTCGGGCAGGTCAAGGGCCTGCTCGAACAGGGGGGTGAGCTGGTCGGTCTGTGGACGGGTGACCCCTCGTCCGCTGTCGCCCAGACGGTGAAGCAGACCTGGCCCCAGTTCCCCTGGGTCGAGAATGCAGACGACCTGTACGACGACGCGACCATCGACCTGGTCGTGACCGCTGCAGTGCCCGGGGACCGCTCCGAGATCACCGTCAAGGCACTGCGCACCGGGCACCACGTCGTCACCGACAAGCCGGGTGCCATCTCGACGGAGCAACTGGACGAGATCGAGCGGGCCGTCCAGGAGTCGGGCAAGTTCTGGTCGGTCACGTTCTCGGAGCGATTCGAGGTGCCGAGTGTCACGAAGGCTGGCCAGTTGGTGCGTGAGGGGCGGATCGGCACCGTCGTCCAGACCTTGGGCCTCGGCCCCCACCGTGAGATCGACCGCGTGCACCTGGGCACGGGGGCGACGGGGCGTCCCGACTGGTTCTACGACGACTCGCGCTTCGGGGGCATCCTCTGCGACATTGCCTCACATCAGATCGACCAGTTCCTGTGGTTCACGGGGAATTCCGACGGTGAGGTCGTGCATTCAGCCGTCGGCAATTTCGCCCACCCCGACACCCCGAAGATGCAGGACTTCGGCGAGATCCTGCTCAAGGCCGGCGATGCCCAGGGCTACATTCGCGTGGACTGGTTCACCCCGCAGGGCCTGCCCACCTGGGGCGACGGGCGACTGATCATCCTCGGCACCAAGGGCTACATCGAGCTGCGCAAGTATGTCGACATCGCCGGGCGTGAGGGCAGCGACCACCTGTTCGTCGTCGACGACAACGGCACCGAGTACCTCAATTGTGAGGACGTCGCCCTCGACTACTACCCCGACCTGGTGCGGGCACTGTCGCACGGACTGGATGCGGCCGAGCAGCAGCAGATGTTCACGGTGATGCGGTTGGCGATCACGGCCCAGCAGAAGGCCGAGAAGCGCGGGTTCGCTGTCTGACTCGCATCCACCGCCGGTCAGGCGGGACGTGCCTCCACTAGATTCCGTGCATGGCAGTGATGCGTGCTGGCGGGTTCCCATTCCTCCGTGAAGGGGTCGACTGGTGGCGGTCGGCGGTGGTCTACCAGATCTATCCGCGCAGCTTCGCGGACTCCGACGGCGACGGCATCGGGGACCTGCCGGGCATCACCTCCCGGGTCTGGCATCTCGCCGCCCTGGGGGTGGACGCAGTCTGGCTGAGCCCCTTCTACCCCTCGGCCCTGGCCGACGGCGGCTACGACGTCGACGACCACCGCGACGTCGACCCCCGCCTGGGAACGCTGGCTGACTTCGACGACATGGTGGCCGCGCTGCACGGGGCCGGGCTGCGGATCATCGCCGACATCGTGCCCAACCACACCTCCGACCGTCACCCATGGTTCCGGGAGGCGTTGGCCAGCGGACGAGGGGCTCCGGAGCGGGAGCGCTACATCTTCCGCGACGGCAGGGGGCCCGGCGGCGCCGAGCCGCCCAACGACTGGCAGTCGGGATTCGGGGGACCGGCGTGGGAGCCGGTCGGCGACGGTCAGTGGTACTTCCACTACTTCGCCAAGGAACAGCCCGACCTCAACTGGGACGACCCCGGCGTGCGTGAGGACTTCCGCACCACCCTGCGGTTCTGGTCGGACCGAGGCGTTGACGGATTCCGGATCGACGTGGCCCATGGGCTGGTGAAGGACCTCTCGGAGCCGTTCGCCCCGTGGTCGGAGGTGGCCGAGGTGACCCGCGCCGACGGCACCCACCCCCTGTGGGACCGCGAGGGCGTGCACGAGATCTACGCCGACTGGCGCAGGGTGTTCGACGAGTACGACCCGCCCCGGTTCGCGGTCGCCGAAGCAGCGGTCCATCCCACCCGGCGCGCCCGCTACGCCTCCCCTGAGGGGCTCGGGCAGGCCTTCAACTTCCAGATGCAGGAGGCGGGCTTCCAACCGGACGAGTTCCGGGCGGTGATCGACGCCGGTCTTGCCGACATGCGAGTCAGCGGGTCGACCACCACCTGGCTGCTCGGTTGTCATGACACGCTGCGGGTGGCCACCCGCTACGGACTGCCCCGTGACCCCGACCTGAACTCCCATCAGGTGGGCCAGCGGTGGTTGCTGACCAACGGGGCGGAGCCCGTGGCCGACCTGGCCCTGGGTGAGCGCCGCGCCCGCGCCGCAGCCCTGGTGCTGCTGGCACTGCCCGGCGCCACCTACGTCTACCAGGGAGACGAATTGGGCCTGCACGAGGTGCCCGACCTGCCGCCCGAATCCCTGCAGGACCCGATCGCGACGCGCTCGCGTGGCACCGCCAAGGGACGCGACGGCTGCCGCGTTCCCCTGCCCTGGACGCCCGACGGGCCGTCCTTCGGTTTCGGACCGGGTGGTGCGCAACCGCCCCAGCCCGCCTGGTTCGGGCGCTACGCGGTCAGCGTCGAGGCGGACGACCCGGACTCCACCCTGTCGATGTACCGACGGGCATTGTCGTTGCGGCGTTCGCTGACCAGCGAGGAGGAGTTCGCCTGGGTGTCCGATCCGGACGAGTCGGTGCTCCACTTCGTCCGGCCGGGTGGCTGGCACTGTGTGTCGAACTTCGGGGGCGCTCCAGTTGAACTGCCCCACGGGACGGTGGCGGTGAGCAGTGTTCGGTTGGAGGACGGACGACTGCCCAGGGACGCGACGGCCTGGGTGCTGGTGGAGGACTGACGTTGTCGGGGCTGGGGGTGCTGCCCCGGAGCTGCAGCAGCTGCCCTCGTTTCGCCCCAGCTGCCCTCGTTCGTTGCAGTTGCCCCCGTCCAGGGGTAGGGCAGGTGCACCGCGAGGGGGCAGGTGGTGCGCGATGAGGGCAGGTGCGCCGGACGCGGGCAGGTGGTGCGCGATGAGGGCAGGTGCGCCGGACGCGGGCAGGTGGACGAGCGGTCGGCACCTGCGGCACCGATCCAACCCCCGGCTCCAACCACCCCGGCAGCACGACGCCCCGCCCGGCTCGAGGCCGGACGGGGCGTTTCCCTGATCCACAACTGGTCGGAAATCCCAGCTGTTCAGGGCTGGCGGAGGATACGGGATTTGAACCCGTGAGGGCTTGCACCCAACCCGCTTTCCAAGCGAGCGCCATAGGCCACTAGGCGAATCCTCCGCCGGGCAGCTTACAGGCTCCCGCTCGTCCGGCGCGAACCGGCGCGAACCGGCGGTGACCGTCAGCGCTCGTGCATCAGGGCGGAGCGCTCAAGGTACTCGTCAGGGGTGATCTCACCGTCGGCGAGGCGCCCAGCCAGCACTTCGGAGGGAGACGGCTTCTCCGGTGCCGACGGACGAGCACCCAGCATCCGTGGGTGTGACTGGCCCGCGAGGTGTTCCCGGCCCGCCCAGGTGAGGGGTCCCACTCGTCCCCGCGTGTACAGCAGCACGACCAGCAGCACGACGGCTGCGCCGACGATCACTGGTCTGCCTTCGGCGGAGGGGTGGTTCCGGAGGGGCTGCGGAGCACGGAACTGCGCTCGAGGAACTCCTCAGGAGTGATGTCGCCCGTGGCCAGACGCATCTTCAGCGTCTCGAAGGCCTGGTCCTCGGCGGCCCTCGCCGACGTCCAGCCCGAACCCGGTCCGGGGGTCGAGCCGTTGCGGGTGCGGTCGAGCCGGATCGGCCCGACCCGTCCCTTCGTCAACAGGAGCACGACGACGACGATCAGGGCGAGCACCAGCAGCAGGCCCGGCAGGAATCCGAGGAATCCGAATCCGTATCCGTGGTGGCCCCCCATGGGGCCACGGTTCATGTGCATCTCGAGCAGCGGCAGCTGGAGTGCAGGAAGCAGTGTGGTCAACATGCATCCAGTGAACTCCGCGCCGGCCGCGCGCACATCGGTCACGGTGTTGATCTTTGAACCACGAGACCTACGTCAACTGACGTAGTCGAATCTCGTCCCGACAACCGATGTCATCGCCGCCCCGGCCTCGTAGGCTCAAGATGTGACCACAGGGATGCCCGCACTGACCGAGCGCACCCGCGCGCACGGGTGGAGGTGGCTGCTCGACGTGGCCCTCGCCGTCGCAGTCGGGTGGGTGATGTCGATCGCGTGGGTGGCCGTTGCCACCCCCGACCGCATGGGCATGGGCATGGGTCGGGGCCGGATGCGTCCCGAGGTCGAGCTGACCTGGTCGCCCATCGTCCAGCTTGCGGTCGCGACCGTCGCCGTCGCGGTGGTGCTCGGTCGCGTGCTGCCCCGCACCGGTTGGGTGCTGGGGCTGGTCGGCGTGGCCGGCTACCTCGCGGCGGGTGGATCCCCGGTCGCCGCCGTGGTGGCAGCGATCGTCCTCGGGGTCCGGTTGCTGATCCTCTCGTCCGTTCCCGTGACCACGCCCGGGAGCGCGGAGTCGGACCGCCACCCTTCACACCTCGCCCCCGCCCGGCTGTGGCCCTGGCTGGTGGCGCTGGTGCCCGCCTACCTCGCCAACGGTCTGGGCGACGGTCACCCGTGGGTCTCGGTGTTCACCACCGCGACCATGCTGGTGTGGACGACCCTCCCCCTGGTCGCCGCCGCGGCCTTCCTGGCCCGCCGGGGGCAACGGGTGAGGGAACGAGCCCTGGAACTCGAGGGGGTGGCACGGGCCGAACGGTTGCGCCTGGCCCGAGACATCCACGACGTCGTCGGGCACTCCCTGTCGCTGATCTCGCTGCAGTCGGGAGTCGCGCTGCGAGTGCTCGACACCGACCCGACCCAGGCGAGACGCAGTCTCGAGGCGATCCGGCAGACCTCGAAGGAAGCGCTCGCCGAGGTGCGCACCACCTTGGGCGTCTTCCGCGAGTCCGATGAGGCACCGCTCGCTCCCACCCCCGGTCTGGTCGCCATCGAACGTCTGGTGCGGCAGGTGGCCTCGTCCGGTGTCTCCGTCACGTTGACTGAACTCCGGGATCCGGCGGAGGTTCCCGCCGTGGTGCAGTCGGTGGCGCACCGCGTCGTCCAGGAGTCCGTCACCAATGCCCTGCGCCACGCCCCCGGCTCACCGATCACCGTCGTGGCGGTCGTCGTGGGCCGCGACCTGAGGGTGCGGGTCGCCGACACCGGTGCTCCGTCCCTCCCGATCCGCGAGGGCAATGGTCTGACAGGCATGCGTGAGCGGGTGCGCGCGATCGGGGGGACGATGACCATCGACGCCGGGCCGACGGGGTTCGCGGTCATGGCCACCCTGCCGCTCGAACCGCCACCCGGTGTCGTCCCGGCCGGGACTGACACATGATCAGCGTGCTGCTGGTGGACGACCAACCGCTCGTCCGGATGGGGTTGCGCGCGCTGCTCGATGCGGAGGGCGACATCGAGGTGGTGGCCGAGGGCGGCGACGGGGCCGAGGCCCTCCCCCTGGTGCGCGTCCAACACCCCGACGTGGTGCTGATGGACATCCGCATGCCCGGTCTCGACGGTCTGACGGCGTTGCGGCAGATCGTCGAGGATCCCTCACTGTCGGGCTCGAAGGTGGTGATGCTGACGACCTTCGAGTTGGACGAGTACGTCTTCGCCGCGCTCGAGGCCGGTGCCTCGGGTTTCGTGATCAAGGACGCCGAGCCCGACGAGATCGTCCGTGCGGTGCGCGCTGCCGCAGCCGGAGAGGGGATGCTCTCGCCCACGGTGACCAAGCGGGTGATCGGCCGTTTCGCCTCACCCGCTGGCCACGGACGACGGGCACGCCCCCACCCGGGTCTCAACCAACTCACCGAGCGGGAGAAGGAGGTGCTGGGGCTGGTGGCCGAGGGCCTGAACAATGACGAGATCGCCGGCCGACTGGTGATCTCCAAGGCCACAGCGCGCACCCACGTCGGCAACATCCTCGGCAAGCTGGGGGCCAGGGATCGCGCCCAGTTGGTGGTGATCGCCTACCAATCGGGGTTGGCCTGAGGGCTCACTCGGTCGGTCCGGGCACCCTGCTCCCGTGCACTCCGGCCAGGCCCCAGCGCACCGCTGCCACCCCGATCCGTCCGCGGGCTCGTCCGCCACGGGGCTGGCGCAGTCCGAGCATCTGCGCGGCCCAGGGCTGGAGGATCGCCAGTCCGCCGGCGGCCAGCAGCCCGTAGGCGGGACGAGCCCACCACTGCAGGGGCGGGTCCTCGAGCAGGAAGTGGGCGGTCTCCACCGCGGCGGGCGAGACCTCGAGTTCGGGGCGGAAGGAGTCGATGGCCGCCTCGAGTCCGGCGACCGTGGTGGGCGGGTCGAGCACCCCCAACTTGGCTGCGGCGTGGCCACTCTCTTCGACGTAGCGGTCCTGCTCCGTGGGAGTGAGCGGGTCGACGCCGTAGGCGCGGTGACCGGCGAGGAATGACCAGATCTCGGCCACGTGCACCCACTCGAGCAACCGTGGGTCGCCGGCCCGGTAGGGGCGTCCGCGGAAGTCCTTGCCGCGTACGCGGTCGTGCACGGACCGCACCCGCGCGATCATCGCCTCGGCGTCGTCGATGGTGCCGAAGGTGGTGCGCCCGATGTAGTCACTGGTGCGTTGCAATCGGCCCCACGGGTCGGACTTGTAGCCCGAGTGGCCCGCGACCCCGGCCATCGCCAACGGGTGCAGCGACTGCAGCAGCAGCGCCGTCACGCCGCTGGAGAACATGGCGGCGTCATCGTGCACCCGCCAGACGGGGTCGGTGCTCGTGAACCATCGGGGACCGGGCTTGTCGACCGTGTCCGACCTGCGTCCCAGCGCATCGTCACCGCCGACCCGACCCACCACCGCCAGTCCCACCCGGTACTGCAACGCGGAGAGGGGCTGCAGGGGGGCGGGGGCACGGGTCATGTCGTCCAGCCTAGTCGGGGCGGGCGAACCCCCCGGGGGCGACGACCCGGGCGGTGAACACCGGGGAGTTGGGGGTGCGGGCGGGCACCGGATAGACTTCTGGGCAACCCCCGTGCGGCGGCACCTCGCCCAACTCCCCCAGGGTCGGAAGACAGCAAGGGTAAGTGAGCTCTGTCGGGTGCGCGGGGGCCCTTTCATGCCTCCGTCCGGAAGGTCCGCCGGGGAGTGCTCCGGTCGTCCGGTTCGGGTGGAAGTGTCGGGAGCCTTCTCTAGAGTGGGTCCCGTGACTGACGACAATGACGACGACGCCCTGGATTTCGATCTCGACCAGGACGTGACGGAGCAGGACGGGCCCGGCCTGTTCGACTTCGACGAGTCGTCAGACCTCGACACCGCCGGTGAGGATGTCGGCTCGGCTGATGCACCCGATGACCCAGCCACGAGCATCGAGCGGGACGAGGCCTGGGCCGACCAGGTCGCCACCGCGGACGCCGAGGGCCCCTCAGTCGCCGAGGTCGGCGCCGCATCCCCCGGTCTGGCCCCTCCGGCCGCGCCGGTGCGCGCCCCTCGTGCCCAGACTCCCGACGCCCCGCTGGCCCTCTACCGCCGCTACCGCCCTGACACCTTCGCGGACGTGATCGGCCAGGAGCACGTCACCGAGCCGCTGCAGCGAGCCCTGGCCAACAACAAGGTGAACCACGCCTATCTGTTCTCGGGGCCTCGAGGCTGCGGCAAGACCACCTCGGCGCGCATCCTGGCCCGCGCCCTCAACTGCGAGCAGGGTCCGACCCCGACGCCGTGCGGGGAATGCCTGTCGTGTCGGGAACTGGCTCGCGGTGGCTCCGGTTCGATCGACGTGATCGAGATCGATGCGGCCTCCCACGGTGGCGTGGACGACGCCCGAGACCTGCGTGAGCGGGCATTCTTCGCGCCCGTCAACAGCCGCTACAAGATCTACATCGTCGACGAGGCGCACATGGTGACGTCGGCCGGTTTCAACGCCCTGCTGAAGTTGGTCGAGGAGCCGCCGCCCCACGTGAAGTTCATCTTCGCCACCACCGAGCCCGAGAAGGTGATCGGCACGATCCGGTCGCGCACGCACCACTACCCGTTCCGGCTGGTGCCGCCGAAGGTGCTCTCCGGCTATCTCGGACGACTGTGCGAGGCCGAGGGGGTGCCCGTCGACGACGCGGTGCTGCCACTGGTGGTGCGCGCCGGCGCCGGTTCGGTGCGTGACTCGTTGTCGGTCCTCGACCAGTTGTTGGGTGGCGCCGGCGAGGGGGGTGTCAGTTACGACCAGGCCGCCAGCCTGCTGGGGTTCACCCCGGACACCCTGCTCGACGAGATCATGGACGCGTTCGCTGCCGGTGACGCCAAGGGTGTCTTCGCCACCATCGACAAGGTCATCGAGGTGGGTCAGGACCCGCGCCGGTTCGCGGAGGACCTGTTGCGCCGTCTGCGTGACCTGGTGATCGTGGCCGCGGTGCCCGACGCGATGTCGTCCGGCCTCATCGACGTCGCCGGCGACCAGGCCGACCGACTGACGGTGCAGGCCCAAGGCTTGGGGGCCGGGGAACTGACCCGCGCGGCCGAGGTGATCGCACAGGGTCTCACCGACATGCGGGGCACGACGGCCCCGCGGCTGCACCTCGAGCTGATGTGCGCGCGCGTGCTGCTCCCCGGCGCCGACGTCGACGGACGAGGTGTGCACGCCCGCCTCGACCGTCTCGAGCGACGCCTCGCCGACACCGGCGTGCCGGTCGACCGCCAAGGGGCCGCCACGCAGCCGGAGCCCCTCGAGCCCAAGGTGTGGCCCGACCAGGAGCGGGTGCACCAGGGTCGCCCCGACTACCCCGTCCCCGCCGGCCACGCAGCCGCGACGGAACCGGTGGGACCTCCCACCCCTGGGCAGGAGCGGCCGGTCGAGCAACCCCCATCGCCGGCGAGCCGGGCCCACCAGTCGCAGTCGGACGAGCGCCCGGCGGATCAGCCCCCGAAAAGTCCCACGGCCGGGGAGCAGCCGCGCTCCCTCCAGCGAGCCCCCGGTCCGCGCGCCGCCACCCCGCCGCCGACGGACGAGTCGACGAAGCGGTCGCAGGCCCAGGTGCCGCCGGGCACCATCGATGTCACCCGCCTGCGTGCCGAGTGGCCACGGGTGCTCGAGGAGGTGCGCTCCCGACGACGGTTCTCGTGGATCCTGCTCAGCCAGAACGCCCAAGTGTTGGATGTGACCGATGGAGTGCTCACCCTCGGGTTCGCCAACCCGGGTGCCCGTGACAACTACACCCAGGGGGGCACGCCGGACGTGCTCCTGGACTCGCTGGTCGAGGTGCTCGGAGCCAACCTGCACGTGAACGCCGTGGTCGACGGCACCGAGCGCAGTCACGCGGCCCGCGGCGGCCAGCCCACCCACCCCAGCCAGCAGCCCTCGGGCAGGACGGCGCCTGAGGCGGGACGCCAGCAGGAGTCGGCGCGCCACCTGCACGCGGTGCCCGACACCGCGCACCCGTCCGCTGTGGGGCACGACCTGCCCGCCGAGCCACCGCACGACCCCGACGAGGACCCCGACCCGGCCGGTGGCCCGTTCCCTCCTGACCGGACCTCACCGGCCCAAGCCAACGACCCCGCTCTCCCGAACAACGCCCGGAGCAACCGCCCGAGCAGCCAGCCGGGGGCGTCCGAGGACAGCCGACGCGAGCACGTGCGCCGCGCGAAGGAGGCGATTCGTCCGATGGCCCGGGCGAGTTCCACGGCTGGCTCACCCACCACACCCCAGGACGACGCCGACGAGGACGTCTTGGCCGAGGACGACGACCCGGTGATCGACTCGGGGGAGTCGGCGCACGAACTGATTGCCAAGCACCTGGGTGGCACGGTCATCGAGGAGGGGTGAGCAGCCCCACTAGGCTCACGGGCATGGACTTCCGCAACAGCTACGCCCAGGGGTTCGCACGCGTCGCCGCCTGCACCGTGCCCGTCGCGGACTTCGACGCTGCCACCAACGTCGAGCGCATCCTGGAGCAGGCCGCCGTCCTGCACGACCAGCACGTGGCGGTGGCCGTGTTCCCCGAACTCGGTGTGTCGGGCTATGCCATCGACGACCTGTTGCTGAACGACTCCCTGCTCGACGCCGTGCACGCCGGGATCACCGAGATCGTCCACGCCTCCCGTGAGCTGATGCCGATCCTGGTGGTCGGTGCACCGTTGTCGGTCGGCAACCGTCTGTACAACTGCGCGGTGGTCGTCCACCGCGGCGAGGTTCTGGGGATCGTCCCCAAGACCTACCTGCCCAACTACCGCGAGTTCTACGAGAAGCGTCACTTCGCCTCGGGCGCCAGCCTCGAGATCGACGAGATCGAGCGTCCCGAGTGGGTGCGTCCCGGATCCGACCCGTGGGTTCCGGTGGGTGCGCGGCTGCTCTTCCAGGTGGACGACGTGCCGGGTCTCACCATCCACGTCGAGGTCTGTGAGGACATGTGGGTTCCCGTGCCGCCGAGCGCGCACGCGGCCCTGCACGGCGCCACTGTGTTGCTCAACCTCTCGGCCTCGCCCATCACCATCGGCCGCGCCGCCGACCGCCACCTGCTGGCGCGGAGCGCCTCGTCCCGCGACAACGCCGTCTACGCCTACGCCGCCGCCATGTTCGGGGAATCGACCACCGACCTGTCCTGGGACGGCATGACCATGGTCTACGAACTGGGCACGCTGCTGGGGGAGACCGAGCGATTCCCCCAGCAGGCGCAGGCAACGGTCGTCGACGTCGACCTGGACCGTCTGCGGCAGGAACGCCTCCGGCAGGGCTCCTTCGACGACAACCGGGCTGCGCTGACCTCCCAGGGCTGGGACGAGACCTACACGGTCGTCCACACCGAACTCCAGCCGCCCTCCGGCGACCTGGGTCTGTTGCGCAAGGTCGACCGGTTCCCCTTCGTACCGGACGACGCAGCCCGCCTCGCCCAGGACTGTTACGAGGGCTACAACATCCAGGTCTCGGGCCTCGAGCGCCGGATGCTGGCCATCGGCGGGGGCAACCCCGAGAAGGCGCCGAAGATCTGCATCGGTGTCTCGGGTGGGCTCGACTCCACCCATGCCCTGATCGTCGCTGCCAAGGCCTGCGACCGACTGGGGTTGCCGCGCACCCACATCCTCGCCTACACGATGCCCGGTTTCGCGACCACGGCCCACACCAAGTCCAACGCCCAAGCTTTGTCGGAGGCACTGGGGGTCACCTTCGAGGAGGTCGACATCCGGCCCTTGGCGACCCAGTTGCTGAAGGACCTCAAGCACCCCTTCGGCGACGGCCACGAGGTCTACGACATCACCTTCGAGAACGTGCAGGCGGGGGTCCGCTACGACTTCCTCTTCCGGGCCGCCAACCATCACGGTGGCATCGTGCTGGGTACCGGAGACCTCTCGGAACTGGCCCTGGGCTGGTGCACCTACGGGGTCGGTGACCAGATGAGCCACTACGGGGTGAACACCGGTGTGCCGAAGACCTTGATGCAGCACCTGATCAGGTGGGTGGTCTCGTCTCGTCAGTTCGGGGACGACGTCAACGGCCTGCTGACCAGCATCCTCGACACCGAGATCACCCCGGAGTTGATTCCCACGAAGGAGGGCGAGACACCCCAGTCGACGGAGGCCTCGGTCGGTCCCTACGCGCTGCAGGACTTCACGCTCCACCACCTGCTGCGCCACGGCATGCGTCCCCGTCGGATCGCGTACCTCGCCTGGGTGGCCTGGCATGACGAGTCGCTGGGGGAGTGGCCCGAAGGGTTCCCCGACGACCAGCGGGTCGCGTACGACCTGGCAGCGGTTCGGGCCTGGCTGGTGGTGTTCGTGAAGAGGTTCGCCACCAACCAGTTCAAGCGCTCGGCCCTGCCCAACGGCCCCAAGGTGATCGCCGGCGGAACGCTCAGTCCGCGCGGGGACTGGCGGATGCCCTCGGACGTGTCGGCCAAGCTGTGGCTCGACGAGATCGAGCGCGACGTGCCGTCCGCATAAGCTGGACCGGTATTGCGGCTCGACACCCCACTCAACCAACCCGGGGTTGAGCCACCCACTCGACATCCCAGACAGAGGAGACGCCATGTTCGGTGAAGGCATGGACATGAACGCCCTGCTCGCCCAGGCGCAGGCGATGCAGTCGCAGTTGCAGACGGCCCAGGAGGAACTGGCCGCCAGCGAGTTCACCGGATCGGCAGGCGGCGACCTGGTCGTCGCCACCGTGCTGGGCACCGGCGAACTGACCCACCTGGTCATCAAGCCGGAAGCCATCGACCCGGACGACGCCGAGGGTTTGGCTGATCTCGTGCTCGCAGCCGTCCGTTCGGCCAACTCACAGCTCCAGGCCAAGGCCGCCGCCGTCATGCCGCAGCTGCCCGGCGGGCTCGGCTTCTGAGGTGTACGAGGGAGCACTGCAAGAACTGATCGACGCCCTCGGCACGTTGCCGGGCATCGGTCCGCGCTCAGCCCAACGGATCGCGTTCCACCTGCTCGACGCGCCCACCGAGGACGTGAACCACCTCGCGGACGCCCTGCGCGAGCTGAAGTTGCGCGCCAAGTTCTGCGAGGTCTGCTTCAACGTCTCGACGGAGGACAAGTGCGCCATCTGTCGTGACCCGCGCCGTGACCACAGCTACCTGTGCGTGGTCGAGGAGTCCAAGGACGTGATGGCGATCGAGCGCACCCGCGAGTTCCGGGGGCTCTACCACGTGTTGGGTGGAACCATCTCGCCGATCGACGGGCGGGGCCCCAGCGACCTGCACATCCGGGAACTGTTCGTCCGGTTGCAGGATCCCGCGATCAGCGAGGTGATCCTCGCCACCGACCCCACTGTCGACGGTGAGGCGACGGCCACGTACCTCACCCGCCAGTTGGCACCGACCGGGGTGACCGTCTCCCGGCTGGCCAGTGGACTCCCCGTGGGTGGTGACCTGGAGTACGCCGACGAGGTCACCCTCGGACGAGCCTTCGAGGGTCGCCGCGTGGTCGCGTCCCCGCCTGCAGCGCAGGTCTGAGGCCGGACGAGGGCAGCTGGTGCGGCCACTGGCGCCGACGAGCCTCGAGACTCAGCGGCGTCGCGAGGCCTCGGGCACGTTCCGTCGCCACGCCTTCAACAGCGAGCGCCGCTGTTGCGGGTCGTCCGGCAGTCCGAACGGACGAGCAACCATCGCCCCGAACGCCGATCCGGCTGCCAACCAGACCGCCGTCAACACGGCCGTGAGCAGGAGCCGGGGCGACTCCGAGGCCAGCACCGTCTGGCCCTGGTTGAGCTGGACGGTGGCGAGCAGACCTCGATAGGTGACCATGCCCGGCAGCAACGACACCACCCCCGCCGAGAGCAGGGCCAGCTGGGACACTCGCCACCGGCGGGTGCCCAACTGGGCGATGAACGACACGGCGAACGCCCCAAGACCGGCCGCGGCGGCCGTCCCGACCTGGCTGGTCAGCAGTCTCGACACGGCGACTCCCAGCCCACCCAGGGCGGCGCTGAGGGGGAGCGACCGCGGCCCGAGGTGGCAGACGACGGCGAATGACACCGAGATCACCATGGCGGCGGGCACCTGCACCAGCAGGGGTGTGAGTGCTCCCACCTGCGGGGTGAGGTAGGCGGGAACGCCGAACCGCAGCCCGACCCACAGGGTCGTCAGCAGACCGAAGATGATGCCGCCTGTCTGCAGCAGCACCTCGACCATCCGAGCGCCCGAGGTCACGTAGTACCCGTCGATGGCGTCGCGTGCGGCGGTCATCAGGGCGAGGCCCGAGAGCATCGCCACCATGCCGGCCGAGACCACCATGGACGGTGACACCGACAGCGGCACCCAGGGTGTGGAACGTCCCAGCATGATCGCGATCGCGACCAGTCCCAGGGCGGAGGCCCCGGCGATCTGCTGGAAGAAGCCCGGCATCCGGCTGCGCGCGACCCACCCCTGCACCCGTTCGATCAGGCCGCACACCAAGGCAGCGAGCACGATCTCGAGCCCGTTGGCGCCGATCAGCCACGCGACCGCACCCCCCAGCGCGCCGGTGGCCGTCGAGACGAGCCAGCGGCGGTAGGTCCGGGGGCTGTGGGACTCGTCCAGTACGGCTTGGCGGGCATCATCGAGTGCCAGTCGTCCCGAGGCGATGTCGGCGCCGATCCCTTCGAGGCGAGCGAGCCGCTGGTAGTCGGTCTCCCGCGAACGGACGGTGCGCAGCAGCGTGATGGGGTCCTCGTCGTAACCGCGCTGGTGGGTCATGGTGACCGAGGTGAAGGTGACGTCGACATGGGCGGGAACGTGGTGGTGGTCGGCCACCAACAGCGCGATCGCGGTGGCGTCCGCGGCCGAGGCACCCGCACCCAGTGACAACGAGGCGAGGCGGGTGGCGATGTCGAGCACCATCCGAGCCTGTCTGGCCTCCATCTGTCGCAGCGTCTCGTCGTCGCTGCGAGCGGGCGTCTGGTCGCGCCCGGCTTGCCAGACGGCGCGAGCCCGGTCACGCCAGCCACGTGGGTCGCCCATCGTCGCTCTCCTGTGGTCTGGGGATCGTGGCATCTGTGGCACGATCGGCCCACGTCGTGGACGGGGCCGGTGCGAGCCTGATGCTAGTGGTGCACCCCTTCGAGCGCATCGGCGGCCCGCACCCTAGGGTCGAGTCATGATTCATTCCCGCCTCGAATTGTTCAGCGAATCCCTCGGCATGTGCACCTCGGTGACGGTGCTGCTGCCCCAGCGCACGAGCGGTCAGATCGGCATGGCGGGGGCGACCGCTGCCGGCCCGCCACCGGTGCTGTGGCTGCTGCACGGTGCCAGTGACGACGACACCATCTGGCTGCGGCGCACCTCGATCGAGCGCTACGCCGCCGAGTACGGCCTGGCGGTGGTCATGCCCCATGCCGGTCTCAGCTTCTACTGCGACGAGGCGCGGGGGCAGAAGTGGTGGACCTGGATCTCGCAGGAACTGCCAGCGGTTCTCGACGACACCTTCAAGCTGGCCACCGAGCGTGACCAGACCTTCGTCGCGGGGCTGTCGATGGGCGGGTTCGGAGCCTTCAAACTCGCCCTCAACCAGCCCGGACGATTCGCCGCCGCCGCCTCGCTGTCGGGGGCCCTGTGGAAGGCGAGCCCGGATCTGCGCGAGCGCCTCGGCGAGTGGTACGACCGCATCTGGGGCGAGGCGGGTCTGCAGGTGGGCGGGGTGGACGACCTGGCTGGGCTGTTGGGATCGGCCGACAAGAACTCCCTGCCGAAGCTGTGGACGACCTGCGGCACCGAGGACTTCCTCTACCAGGACAACCTGGACTTCGAGGCCGCTGCCGCCGCCGCCGGGGTGCCGCTCGAGATCGAACACCGGCCCGGTGGGCACGAGTGGGGGTACTGGGACCAAGCCATCCAGGACGTGCTCGCGTGGTTGCCCATCGAGAAGCTCGCCTGAACACGCCCCTGTGACCGGGCGAGCGAATCCGCCGAATCGGGGGCCCATGGCCCCCCGGCGTGTTTCGCTGGGCGAATCCGCTCCGCAGGGAGCGGTCCGACTCC
The DNA here is from genome assembly GCF_000421525.1 of Aestuariimicrobium kwangyangense DSM 21549. Taxonomy (GTDB): domain Bacteria; phylum Actinomycetota; class Actinomycetes; order Propionibacteriales; family Propionibacteriaceae; genus Aestuariimicrobium; species Aestuariimicrobium kwangyangense. The sequence goes on from NZ_ATXE01000001.1 coordinate 683,508, forward strand.
CGGAAGGTTCGCCATGTCCCCCCACGGTTCCCTGCCGTCCCGAGATCCTCTGCTGCCCGGCTCCGCACTGTCGCGGCGCTCGCTCATCAGCGCCGCCGCGGTCGGTGCCGCGGCCAGTTCCCTCGCTCTCAGCCAGACTCGGACGGCGGCAGCAGCTCCGCCGTCCGATCCGGCCGCCGTCACCCCGGGTGACCCCTACGGCGCCGGCACCGACCCCCACCTGCGCAAGTTCGACCTGCGCGCGATGTGGGTCGCGACCGTCGCCAACATCGACTTCCCCTCCAAGCGGGGCCTCTCCGCCGACCAGATGAAGGCGGAACTGGTGGCCTGGCTCGACCTGGCCCGAGCCTCGAACCACAACGCTGTGGTCTACCAGGTTCGTCCCACGGCCGACACCTTCTGGCCCAGCGCCCTGGAGCCGTGGTCACACTGGCTGACGGGCACCCAGGGGGTCGATCCCGGCTTCGACCCCCTGCAGTTCTGCATCGACGAGGCTCATGCGCGGGGCCTCGAGGTCCACGCCTGGTACAACCCCTTCCGGGTCGCCATGGACGAGGCCGGTTCGGCGCTCATCCCCAGCCACCCGGCGAGGGTGCATCCGGAGTGGACCATTCCCTACGGCGGCAAGCTCTACTACAACCCGGGGGTGCCCGAGGCGCGGCAGCACACCATCGACGTGATCATGGAGTCCGTCGCGGCCTACGACATCGACGCCGTGCACTTCGACGACTACTTCTACCCCTACCCGGTGGCGGGCAAGGTCTTCCACGACGAGGAGCAGTACGACCGGTACGGCGACGGCCTGAGCCTGGCGGATTGGCGCCGATCGAACATCGACGACCTGGTCGTGCGGCTGGGCTGGGCCATCAAGGCCGTCAAGCCCACGGTGCAGTTCGGCATCTCGCCGTTCGCGGTGTGGCGCAATGTCGGGACCGACCCCGAGGGCTCGGACACCACGGCAGGTGCCCAGACCTATGACGACCTCTACGCCGACACCCGTCGCTGGGTGCGTGAGGAACTGATCGACTACATCGCCCCGCAGATCTACTGGTCCCTCACCCTGGCGGCGGCCGAGTACGACAAGGTCGCCGAGTGGTGGCTCGAGCAGTGCGAGGGCAGGAACGTGCACCTCTACATCGGGCAGGCGACCTACAAGGTCGGGGTCAACTTCGACCCGCCGTGGAAGGACCCGCTCGAACTCAACCGGCACCTCGAGTGGAATGCCCAGTACGGGTCGCGGATCGGCGGGAACATGTACTTCTCCGCCAAGGACGTGCGCGCCAACCGGCTGGACGCCACCGGCATCGTCAACCGCACCTGGTACTCCAAGCCGGCGCTGACCCCACGTTCACCCTGGCTGGACGCCGTGGCCCCGCCGACCCCCCAGCGCGCCTGGTTGTTGCCGGGCGGCCGGATGAACGTGCTGTACGGGTCACCCGAGGCGACATCCGTGCTCGTGTACCGGCTGCCGGAGGGGGTGGCGGCCACGCCGACCACCCTCGCGGACACCCAGTACCTCGCAGCCGTCGTGCCCGCGGTGCCGAACACACCGGACGAGCGGCTGCAGACCATCACCCTGCCGCCCTCGTCGACCGGTGACCGCTGGTGGGTCAGCGTCGCCGATCGCTGCAGCAACGAGTCCGCGGCCGTACCTGCCAGCTGACCGAACCCGGAAACTCGTCGCCAGTCGACGTCCGAATCCCCAGAGGGGGTCAGGGACGAACGGGCGACGAGTTTCCGGCTCCTGGGTCCATCTGCGTGGTTCTTGGGGCCTGTCTGCGTGGCCCAAGTCGCTCACTGTCCGACCGTGACCGTCACCACCTGGTCCAGAGCGTTGAGACGGACGGTCCCGGCGCCGCGCACGTACACCGCGAGGCGTCCGTGGTGTGTCCGACGCCACGGCTCCCGGTAGGCCGTCGTGTCGGACAGGTTGCCGCTGTCGAGACCGAGCAGCTCAGCACCCTCGACCTCCACGGTCACCACCGGCTCGTGATCCTCGGAGGGGTCGGAGGGCCCTGACCCCGCGCCCGTGACGGCTGGGCGGCCCTGGTCGTCAATCACCTCGCACAACAACTGGTGCACGTCCGAGACCCCGGCCACGTCGGCGACGAGCGGGGCGAGGTCGTCCGGTGCTGACCACGTCGTCACCCGCAGGGAGGCCGGAGCCCCGGCCGACACCAGTTCGTCGGTCAGCTCCTCGTCACCGGCCACATCCCCCCCAGTGGCTCGCGCCACCACGCGCAGCGCTCCCGATGCGGGCACGGCGCGCCCGAGATGGTGCCCACGGGTCTCGTCGAAGACCAGCTCGACCGGTTCACCACCGCAGGTCACCTCGATCGAGTCCGCATTGGTGAAGACGGCCACCTCGACCTCGTCGGTGCCGACCCAGTCACGCCCGAAGGGACGCTGCCAGTCCTCCCCGTCAGCGATCGGGCGTGAGGCCAGGCGGACGACGGGCTGCTCACTCCACCAGCTGCGACGCAGGTGCCACCGCTCCTTGGGGAAGCCGGCGGTCGTCATCAGGCCGGCGGGGGAGCCGTGGCTCGGCCAGCCGTGGGTCTCACCCAGGTAGTCGATGCCGGTCCACAGGAACTGTCCGGCCACGAACTCCTGGTCGACGACGGCCCGCCACTCCGCCCATCCGTGCCCGTTCTCGGAACCGACCAACGGTTGGTCTGGGAAGCGCGGGTGGTCGTCGGCGTAGAGATGTTCCTTGTAGTTGTAGCCGATCAGGTCGAGCCGATCGAGCAGCCCCGTGCGGCTGGAGAGTTCCGGGAACGCCGCCGCCAGGGTCACCGGTCGCGAAGGATCGGTGCGGCGCACGATGTCGATGAGCTCGTTGGCCAGCGTGGTGAGTCGGCGGGTGTCGGGCCGGCTGGGGTCGTACGCCCGCTCGGCGGCCGGCTTGTTGGCGTCGTTGTTGCCCGTCATCTCGGCGAACAGCGGGTTCGCGTAGGGGTCATTGGGGTAGTCGATCTCGTTGCCGATGCTCCAGGCGATCACCGAGGGGTGCAGCTTGTTGACCTCGATCATCGCCACCAGGTCACGCTCGTGCCAGGCCGGGTAGTCGTGGGCATAGCCCTCGTGCTTGGGCGGGTACACGTTGTGTCCCTGCCACCACTTGTTCTTCGGGTTCTCCCACTCGTCGAAGGCCTCGTCGATCACGAAGAACCCGAGCAGGTCGCACAGGTCGTACAGCTCGGGGGCGTGGGGGTTGTGCGCCATTCGCACGGCATTGCAGCCTGCCTCGCGCAACGTCAGCAGGCGCCGCAGCCACACCTCGGTGGGCACGGCGACGCCCAGGTTGCCGGCGTCCTCGTGCAGGCAGACCCCCTTGAGCAGGCGCGGCTCACCGTTGATCGAGAAACCGTGGTCGGGGTCGAAGGCAAAGGTGCGCAGGCCCACCACCTCGACCCGCCGGTCGATTTCAACCCCGTCGGCCGAGGTCACGGTGGTGGTCCAGCGGTGCAGGTGCGGGTGCTCGTCCGACCACAACCGCGGCTCGCCGACCCGCTCGGTGCTGGTCAGTTCGGCCCGCTCGCCGGCGGCCAGGTCGAGTCGGTGTTCGCGGCTCGCGACCGTTCGGCCCTCGGCCGTGGTCAGGGTGTGCGCGACGACCACCCGCTGCGGCTGCAGGGAGTGGTTGACGACCGTCTGCATGAGGTCGACCACCGCGACGCCGGAGTCGGTGCTGGTGGTGGTGAGCATCGAGCCGTGCTCGGCCACCGAGACGGCGCCGTGTGCCTCGAGGGTCACCCGGCGCGTGATACCGGTGCCGTTGTACCAGCGGCAGTCGGCCAGGTCGCGGCGGTCAACACGCACCGCGATGACCAGGTCGTCATCGGGGGCGTACCCCAGGATCTCGGTGAGGTCGAACGAGAACTCGACCCAGCCGTTCGGACGACCGCCCAGGTGGTAGCCGTTCACCCAGACGTCGGCGTTCTTGTAGACCCCGCTGAAGACCAGGCGCAGGTGCTCCACCCCTGCGACCCCGAGCTGCGCGAGGGAGACGTGCGCGCGGTACCAGCCGATGCCGCCGGGCAGGTACCCGGTGCCGCTGGAGGCGGTGGGGTCGAAGTCCAGTTCGACGGCCCAGTCGTGGGGCACGCGGACGGGTCGGAACGCTGACTCGTCGGCATTCTTGCGGCTGGCCGCTGGGTCGTCACCGAGCAGGAAGAGCCAGTTCTCAACGGGGAGGGTGTGCATGCGGGAGGTCCTTGGGAGGGTGGCGGGGGTCGGGGACGGACTCGAAGGTGTCGGGCCCCGGTTCGGGGAAGGCGCCGTAGCGGCGGAAGACCTGGACGAAGGTGATCGAGTTGAGGAACGCCACGGCGGCGAACCCGAAGGCCAGCCACGCGATGCCCCAACCCACGACGATCGGGTACCAGATCGAGACCATCACGGCGAGCACCGTGACCAAGGCCACGGTGAGGGACGAGATGGGGTGCCTCGCCGACAGACGGCGAGAGGTGTTGAGCACCTCGAGAGGGGTGTTCTCGAAGGTGGCCTGGTAGGGAAAGATGAACATCACCGTCGAGATCACCCGCACCCCGAACAGGATGACGGCGACCCACAGCGCCACCCGCACGGGGGTGGAGACGTTGAGGTTCTCGGCCACGACCCACCAGGCACCCACCACCGCGAGCAGACCCAGGCAGGCGAGGCCCAGGATCGTCCCCTGCTTGAGGTTCGCCCGGAACGTGTCGAGGTAGCGCTTCGAGACGGAGTCACACTCATCGGTGACCAGCCTCATGGCCGTGTCGTGCAGGGCCGTCAGGGAGGCGCCGAGGGTGACGATCGGCAGCGAGGTGGCGATGAACAACAGGTTGAGGATCATCAGGTCGGCGAGCTTGCCGAGGAACCGCGAGAGCGGCGAGTACGGGCTGAACAGTGAGCTCACGGGCATCCGTCAGTCGGTGTGGACGAGGGGAGGTGACGAGACGAACCCGGGTGCGGGCCCCCGTCCAGCAAGGGGGAGGGCGCCGCACCCGGGTTCGGTCACGTCAGGCGGCGGGCAGGGGGCTCACTTGAGCTTCTTGTCGGTGGCCCACTTGTCCATGTCGGCCTGGATGGACTTCTTGGCGTCCTCGTAGCCGGCCTGCTTCAGCTTGTCGCGCATCTCGTTGATCGCCTTCTCGGGGTCGGCGAACTTGCCGTACTGCAGCTGCGGGATGTACTGCGAGAACACCGAACCCATGGCTGCCAGGGTCGACTCGATCTGGGTCTTGTCGAAGATCAGCGTCGAGTACGGGTAGTCCTTGGCCATGCCGTCGAGTTCCTTGAACAGGGCCTCCTTGTTGGCGGGCTGGTTCACGCGCGGCAGCTCGAACTCGTCCATGCGACCGGCCCAGAAGTTGGTGCCGAGACCGTCCTTGGCGGGGTCGAACCCCTTGGGCTGGTCGATCTTCTTGTCGCTGGTCAGCACGTAGTCGGAGCCCTCGATGCCGAAGTTCATGAGGCGGTAGCACTCCTCGTCGTTGCGGATCAGGTCGTAGACCTTCAGCGCACGCTCGGGGTGCTTGGAGTTCGCCGCGACCGCCATGGCGCCGTGGGTCTTGATGTCACGGAAGATGTTCTTGTTCTCCTGACCGAACCAGAACATCTTCGGGTTGGCATCGGGCTGGCGCGTGGCCATGGTGGTCTCGACGCCGAGGAAGGTCTGGGTGTGGTGCTGGTCGGCACCCGACAGACCGGCGAAGAACTCCTCGCGGGTGTCGCCGTCGTAGTTGAGGGCGTCCTCACGCCAGACGCCGATCTCGGCCCACTGCTTGGCGATCTTGGCGGCGGCGAGCAGTTCGTCCGACTCGGCGTACCAGGAACCGACGGTGTAGGGGTCGGCAGCGGTCGTCTGGAAGGGGTAGTAGTTCCCGGCGCTGAGCTGCTGGATGGTCTGACCATCGGTGTGGCCCTGCAGGTAGCCGGTGAGCGGGGTCTCGTTCGCCCCGGCGACGTCCCACGGGAAGGCCTTCTTCTGGTTCTGCTTGACCCAGGTGAAGTAGGTGGTGAGCTCGTCCCACTTGGTGATGGTGCCGTCGGGGATGCCGGCCGCCTTGGCCCAGTCGCCACGGTAGAAGTAACCGTGGTTCGTCCACTGGGTGTAGTTGTCCTCGGGCATGAAGTAGATCTTCCCGTCGGGAAGCTTGCACAGGTCCCAGTCGCCCTTCTTGTTGACCTGCTCCCAGGTCTTGGGCGCATTGGCCTTGAGGATCTCTTCGTCGAGCGCGTAGAAGGCACCCTTCTGGGCGTTCTCCCAGCCGAACAGCCAGTCGGTGGCGGTCGTGATCAGGTCGATCTTCGAGTCGCCCGACAGCAGCTGGACGTTGTACTGGGTCTGCCAGTCGGCCCACTCGACGTAGTAGAGGTCGAGGGTGGCGTTGGCCTTCTTGGTCAGGATCGGGTTCAGCTTGGCCAGCATCTTCTGGTAGCGGCCGTTGGTGGGCTTGTCGCCGAGCACCAGCATGGTGATCTTGACGGGAGCGCCACCGGTCGGGTCTGAGCTGGCGGTGTCCTTGCTGCAAGCGGCCAGGCCGGCGGCTGCGGCGACAGCGGCGACCGAACCGAGCACGGCCCGGCGAGAGAGTGCGGAGTTGAACATGTGGGTTCCCTTGGGGGTAGTGGTGGTTGGGTCGGTTGGTGGTCGGGACGGACGGGGACGAGCGGGTGGTGCGAGGTGAACGGCGTTTCGGTCAGCCCTTGACGGCGCCGACGGTGATGCCGCTGACGAAGTACTTCTGGACGAACGGGTAGAGCAGGATGATCGGACCGGTGGCGACGACGGCACTGGCCATCTTGAGGGTGTTGCTGGGCAGGTCTGTGATGGTGACGTTGGCGCCCGCCACCGAGGTGCGCAGGGCATTGGCGGTGTTGATGATGTTGTAGAGGTAGTACTGCAGTGGCTTGAACTCGACAGTGCTGCCGAGGTAGAGCGAGGACAGGTACCACTCGTTCCAGTAGCCCAGGGCCAGGAAGAGGCCGATGGTGGCCAGGGCGGGCTTGAGCATCGGCAACACCAACTGCGCGAAGATGCGGAAGTCACCGGCGCCGTCGATCTTGCCTGACTCGATCACCTCGTAGGGCACCGAGCGGGCGAAGTTCTTCATCAGGATGATCAGCCACGGCGACAGCAGCAGTTGCAGGAACACCGCGAGGTAGTTGCCGCGAAGCCCCAGCGTGACCGCCACCCACAGGTAGGTCGGGGCCAGGCCCGCCGAGAAGAGGGTGGTGAAGTAGATGAAGAACGAGATGTGGTTGCGCAGCGGGAAGTCCTTGCGCTGCAGCGCGTAGCCGGTCATCGCCGTGATCGCCAGGCCCAGGGCCGAACCGGCGACCGTCATGATCACGGTCACGGCGTACGACCCGAGGATCTGCCGCGGCGAGCGGAAGATCAGTTGGTAGGCCTCGGTGGAGAACCCACGGGGGAGCAGGCTGAAGCCGTGCTCCATGATCTTCGACTCCTGCGAGAACGAGGCCGACACGATCAGCAGGAAGGGCAGGGCGCACAGCAGGGCGAACACCCCCACGACGGCGTACGAGATGGATCGCAGCGCCACCTCTGAGTTGTCGAGCTTCATCTTGCGCGGCGCGCCGGGAAGGGTCGTCCCGGTGAGATCGGGGGTCTCCAGGCTCGGTCCCCCGGGGACTGCCCCGGCGGCTGCGGGAACTCCGGCCCCGGGCAGGGCACCTCCGGTCGCTGGACCGGTCACGTTGGTGGTCATCGCTTGCTCCTCAGTTCCTGGTTCCCGCTCAGAAGAGGGCGTAGTCGGAGTTGATGCGGCGGACGATCCAGTTGACCGTCATCACCAGCGCGAAGCCGAACAGCGACTGGTAGAGGCCGACCGCGGTCGAGGTGGTGAAGTTGTTCTGCGAGGTGAGCATGCGGTACACCGAGGTCTCGATGATGTCGGTGGTCTGGAAGAGCTGGGCGTTGTTGCCCACGAGGTTCCAGAACAGGCCGAAGTTGCCGCGCATGATGCCGCCCAGTGAGAACAGCAGCAGGATCACGAAGGTCGGCTTCAGGCTCGGCAGGATGATGTAGCGGATGCGCTGCCAGGCCGACGCCCCGTCGATCGCGGCCGCCTCGAACATCGACGTGTCGAGCCCCATGATGGCCGCGAAGTAGACGATGGAGCCGTAGCCGGTGCTCTGCCACAGGTGGGCGATCACGATGATGAACGGCCACAGACCCGCTTCGGAGTAGATCTTCACCGGGTTGCCACCGGTCGAGATGATCAGGGCGTTCAGCGCGCCGGTGTCGTAGTTGAGCAGGTTGAACGCGATCACGCCGATCAGCACCACCGACACGAAGTAGGGCAGGAACATCAGCGTCTGGCTGACCTTCTTGAAGTACTTCGAGCGGATCTCGTTCAGCATCAGGGCCAGGGCGATCTGCAGCACGTTGCCGATCACGATGAAGGCGACGTTGTAGAGCACCGTGTTCTTGGTCAGCAGCCACAGTTGGCCCGACTTGACCAGGAACTCGAAGTTCCGCAGGCCCACGAACGGGCTGCCGAAGATGCCGTCGCGGTAGTTGAAGTTGGTGAACGCGATGTAGGCACCGGGCATCGGGCCGTAGGCGAAGACCAGGAAGAAGACGATGGCCGGCAGGCACATCACCAACAACACCTTGCTGTGCCGCATGGACTTCCAGAAGCTGGCGCTGCCCGAGCGGGTCGCAGCCGGGGTGGAAATGGCGGGTGGTTCGGTGGTTCGGGCTGCCACGTACCGGTCCTCACTGTCGGTGGGGGGGCTGGTCGACCATCGGTTTCGCGCCTGTGCGGGCAATGGTCGGGGGCCGCCCCGGGTTGTCGTCCTTGACTGGTTGTCGTCCTTGACTGGGTCGTCCTGGACTGGGAGGGTCTCGCCGACGTTGACGGCCCCTCGGTGAATGGAACGATACAAATCGCTTCGCGCGAGTGTCAAGGGAAATCATGGTTGCGTTGCCATTTCGTGATCTTGCTTGTCACGGGGTGGTCGGTCGCCGGGGTGGGAGTGGGGCTGCTGGGGCGGCGGGTGGGCTCTCGTCCGGCGCAAACCTCACCTCCTGCGCAGACTCTCGCCGCCGAACGCGAGAGTTCGTCCCCGAAGGCGAGAGTGTGCGCCCGACTGGTCGGGTGGGACCAGGTGGCGGGGTGAGGGGGTCCACGTCGACCCGGTCCGGGGCGAGCAGGCGTCCCAATGGCGACCCCCGCTGTTTTCCACAACGAGGGTGTAGTAAATATGGACCCATGACCGAAGAGCGCCCCACCCTGACCCTGACCGAGACCCACCACTGCGCCTGCGGGGAGCATGACTCCGAGCTTCCCGAACTCGACGCGCGCACCATCCCGCATGCCATCCGCCACGGGGCCATCCTCGGCGCCCTGGGTCAGCTGAGCCCCGGATCCGGCCTGGTGCTGGTCGCCCCCCATGACCCACAGCCGCTGTTGCGTCAGATCGACGAACTGTTCGGCGATGCCGTCACCATCAGCTACGACCAGCGCGGCCCGGAGGCCTGGAAGCTGCGGATGGTGCGCTCCTGATGTGCAGCTACTGCGGCTGCGACTCGATCGACGTGATCGGCAGGTTCATGAGTGAGCACGTCGAGATCATCAATGCCACCGGCGACCTGCGCCGGGCGGTCGAGGCGGACGAGCCCCCACTCGTCCACCAGCGGGTCGCGGAGGTCGCCGGGCTGCTCGGCCCGCACACCGGTGCCGAGGAGGTGGGCCTGTTCAGCGTGATGAAGCGCCAGGACGAGTTCACCGACTACATCGGCCAGCTGTGCGGCGAGCACGTCACCCTGGACGACCTGCTCGAGCGGGTGGCCGAGGCCACCGATCCAGCGGTGCGACAGCACTTGTTCGAGGCCTTCGAGCAGGCGTTCCGCACCCACATCGACCGGGAGGACAATGCACTCTTCCCCGCCGCTGCGGTCTCGTTGGTGGGGCCGGACTGGGACGAGGTCGACTCCCTCACCCACGACCACGACCACACCACGGGCCGCCCGCACGCCCATCAGCACTGACCGGTCCGGATTCGGTCCGGGACCGGGGAGCAACGGTTCGGGCGCGCGTCTGCGCTCGAGGCGAGGCCCGTGTCGAGGAGGGCCGCGCCGAGCACTGCTCGTCGCCCTGCGGTCGGCTCAGGCGCGTCCGCCGAGCAGTGCCCGGTGCAGGTGGTGGGCCGCCTCGACGACGTCGTCGGGAAGTGGTGATGCCCCCGTCACCTGTCGTGCCGCGGAACCTCCCGACCACACCGGGACGAGCGGTGACAGGTCGGCCAGGGCCGCGGCCACCTCTGTGGCGCCCGCGGCATCGGTACCGCAGTGGGCGCCCACCACCGCCACCCTGGCCTGACTCCTGATCGCCGCTGCGCGCCAGTCGTCCGGTGGCAGGTCGGCCCCCAGGTAGATGACCCGAGATCCCAGTCGACGCAGACACGTGGCGAAGGCCAGCAGCGCCAACTCGTGACGCGCGCCCGGTGGGAGTCCCACCAGCGCCGTTGGCCCACCCCGGTCGGGGGCCTCATGGAACAGGTGCGAGAGAGCGCGCATCAGCTCGGCGGTGATCTGGTGCTCCTGGGCGACCGAGATCTCACCCCTGGCCCACGCCTGCCCGATCCGGTGCAACTGAGGCATCAGCCAGGTCCTGACCACCTGCTCGAACTCGCGGGAGTCGAGCGCGCCGTCGACGGTGTCGGCGAGGCGTCTGGGATCGAGGGAGACCACCGCCTCGACCAGGTCGAACGCGACCCGATCGTGGCCATCCGCGTGATCGTCACCGTCAGGCCGACCCACGTGTCCGCCAACCTGTCTGCCGTCGAGTGAGGCTCCGGCCAGGCTCGCCGCGGCCTGGGCCGCCCGCATGCCTCCCTCCACCCGCGCCGCCATCTCGCGCAGCAGGGCCACCTGGCCCGCGTCGTAGAGGCGATAGCCACCCTCGGTCCGGGAGGGGTGGATGATGCCGTAGCGCCGCTCCCAGGCGCGCAGGGTGCTCTTGGAGACACCGGACAGTGCTGCAGCCTGGCTGACTGTGTACACCCTTCCCCCTCCTGTTCCCCGTCCCGGGCGAGCCCGACAAAGATGGCACGGATTGCTTGCGCCGACCGATCGGCCCAGCTACGTTGGTACAACATTAGACAAACATTCGACAGCTTCGTCGACTTGAGGGGGACGACATGTCGCAAACTTCCACCCAGGGGGGCTCTCCCTCGGGCGATGACGTGGTGTTGCTCGACGACGCGGCCCGACCCATCGGCAAGGCCGACCGGTTGACGGTGCACTCGTCGACCACTCCGCTGCACCTGGCCTTCTCGACCTACCTGTTCAACGCGCACGGCGACGTGCTGCTGACCCGCCGGGCCGTCACCAAGGCCACCTGGCCAGGGGTGTGGACGAACTCGGCGTGCGGGCACCCTCGTCCGGGAGAAGACCTGGAGTCCGCCGCCCGGCGCCGGATCAAGGAGGAGTTGGGACTGACCGTGGGGCCCCTGGTGCCTCTGCTGCCCGACTTCCGCTACCGCGCCACCGATGCCTCGGGGGTGGTGGAGAACGAGGTCTGCCCGGTCTACGCAGGCTTCGTGACCGATGACGACCCGACCCCAGACCCCGACGAGGTGGCCGAGTGGGTCTGGGTGCCTTGGCGCAGCCTGACCACCGCCGTCGCTGCCGTCCCGCAGGCCTACAGCCCGTGGGCCGTGCTGCAGGTGCCCCAGGTCGACCGCGCCCTCTCGGCGGGCATGGCCGGGGGTCTGACCGTCACCCCGGACCTCGCCGCCGCGAAGCGGGAGGTCGACCAGTTGTTGCGCGAGACCCTGGTCACGCTCGGCGCCCAGTGGGCCGTGCACACCGAGGGCCTGGGGGTCGACGTGCTCGCCGAAGACCTGCCGGACTGGTTGCTCGGCCTGCTCGCCAACGGAGGCAAGCGGCTGCGCACCACGATGGTCTACTGGGGATTCATCGCCGCCGGCGGTGTGCAGGACGGTCAGGGGCACCGGCACATGGTGCGTGCCGCTGCCGCCATCGAACTGCTGCACCTGTTCGCATTGATCCACGACGACGTGATGGACGAGTCCGACCAGCGCCGCGGTCACCCCTCCGCGCACGTCCGTGCCACCCGCTGGCACCTCGCACACGGGGCGCGGGGCGACAGCGACGTGTTCGGACGCAACCTCGCGATCCTGCTGGGCGATCTCGCCCATGCCCTCGCCGACGGCCTGGTCGACAGCCTGCCCGAGTCGATGCGCCGCATCTGGCGGGAGTTGTCGGTGGAACTGATCGCCGGACAACGTGCCGACCTCACGGGGGCCGCGGCCGGGCGCCTCGACCGCCCCCACGCCGAGCACGTGGCGCGCACCAAGTCGGGGCGGTACACGGTCACGCGGCCGCTGCAGTTGGGGGCGGCCGCGGCTGGCGCCCAAGACCGGGTGCTCGACTGCCTGACCACCTGCGGAGACCATCTCGGACGAGCCTTCGCCCTTCGGGACGACCTGCTCGGGGTCTGGGGCGACCCGGCCCAGACCGGCAAGCCCGCCGGCGATGACCTGTTCGAGGGCAAGGCCACGGTGCTGCTCTCGCTGGCCAGGGAGAACCTGACCGGGGAATCGGCCGCCCTGCTGGCCAGGGTGGGCACGCCCGCGTTCACCCATGAGGACGTGCCCGTCCTGGCCGATCTGATGCGAGAAGCGGGGGTGGAGTCGATGGTGGAGTCCATGATCACCGATGCGGTCGACGACGCCATGGCGTGCCTGTCCGGCGCACCACTGGCCCGCGCCGGCGTCAACGGTCTGACCGAGGCGGCGCAGGTGCTGGCATGGCGCTCCGCATGACGGGCCGCCACACCGTCGTGGTCGGGGCCGGGCTGTCGGGGCTCGCGGCCGCGATGCACCTGGCCGGTGCGGGAGAGCGGGTGACCTTGCTGGAGCGGGAGGACCAGCCCGGCGGCCGCAACGGTTCCCTGGAGCAGGACGGGTTCCGCTTCGACACCGGCCCCACCGTCTTCACCATGGTCTCGCTGCTGCAGGAGGCCTTCTCAGCGGTGGGCCGACGGGTCGAGGACTACGTCGGCATGACCCTGCTCGACCCTGCCTACCACGCGTTCTTCGCCGACGGCTCGCGACTGCTGGTTCGCCCGGGACACGAGAAGATGCGTGAGGTGATCGCCCAGGAGTGCGGGGAGCACGATGCGCGGGCCTTCGACGACTTCGTCGTCTGGTTGCGTCGGCTGAACGACGTCGAGGTGCCCCATTTCATCGACACGAACTTCGACTCCCCGTTGGGTCTGGTCCGATCCCCAAGGGCGGTGGCCGAGTTGCTGCGCCTGGGCGCGTTCCGCAGTCTGGGACCGGAGGTGGCCAGGCGCTTCCGCGACGAGCGACTGCACCGGGTGTTCAGCTTCCAGGCCATGTACGCGGGCCTGGCGCCGCGGCAGGCCCGCGCCCTCTACGCCGTGATCACGTACATGGACTCCATCGAAGGGGTCTGGTTCCCCGAGGGTGGCATGCACGCGGTCCCGCGGGCCATGGCACGGGCGGCCACGGATGCCGGGGTCGAGATTCGCTATTCGTCCCCGGTCGAGCGCGTGGTGAGGCGACAGGACGGTTCGGCTGGGGGCGTGGAACTCGAGTCGGGGGAACGGATCTCGTCCGATGCGGTCGTGGTGACGGCAGACCTACCGGTGGCCTACGAACGACTGCTTCCCGACCTGCGGGGGCCACGGGTGGCCCGACGAGGACGGTTCTCGCCCAGCGCCGTGGTCTGGCACCTGGGGGTCCGGGGTGGGGCTCCCTCGGGTCACGGACACCACAACATCCACTTCGGACGGGCCTGGGACTCCGCCTTCGACGACCTGTTGGTGCGCGGCCGGGCCATGCGCGACCCGTCGCGGTTCGTGGCCATGCCGTCCTTGGACGACCCGACCGCAGCCCCCGCGGGGAGCAACACCCTCTACGTGCTCGAGCCGGTTCCGAACCTCGAGGTGGGCAGGCTCGACTGGACGACGGAGGGTCCACGACTGCGGGAGCGGATGCTCGCCTTCCTGGCCGGCGCCGGCTACCCCACCGACATCGTCACCGAGCAGCTGGTCACCCCGGCCGACTGGAAGCAGCAGGGGATGGCGGCCGGGACCCCCTTTGCACTGGCCCACACCATCGCCCAGACCGGCCCCTTCCGACCCAGCAACGTCGACAAGCGAGTTCCGGGCCTGGTGTTCGCGGGCTCTGGCACCACACCCGGGGTGGGAATCCCGATGGTGCTGATCTCGGGCAAACTGGCCGCCCAGCGGGTGAGGGAGATGACCCGGTGAACCAGCTCGAGCTCGGCTACCGGCGCTGCGGTGAGCTCACCCGCCAGTACGGCACCACCTACTACTGGGGGGCACGGCTGTTGCCGCCGGCCCAGCGCAGGGACGTGTTCACCGTCTACGCGCTCTGCCGCCTGGCCGACGACATCGTGGACGAGCCGGACCGGGTCGACCTGGCCGTGCCCCAGCAGGGCACCTCGGCCGAGCGGCTGGCCGCCTTCCGCGCCCAGTTCTTCGAGGCCCTCGCCGTGGGCGGGTCGCAGGAACCCGTGATGGCCGCCATCGTCGACAGCATCAACCGCCGTGGCACCGACCCCGAGTGTTTCGAGCGCTTCTTCGCAGCAATGGCCGCCGACCTCGACCGCACCACGTGGGAGACCTGGGACGAGCTCCGCGAGGTCTACATGGAGGGCTCGGCCGCCGTCATCGGCGAGATGATGCTGCCGGTGCTTGAGCCCTACACACCTGAGGCCAAGGGCCCGGCCCGGGCACTGGGCAACGCCTTCCAGCTCACCAACTTCCTGAGGGACGTGGCGGAGGATCTCGACCGCGGACGCGTCTACCTGCCGCAGGCCGATCTGCGGCGCCACCACGCCGATCCTTGGCTGCGCGAGGTGACCCCGCAGTGGCGGGCCATGATGACCGAACAGATCGCCAGGAACCGGGGGCTCTACGCGGAGGGTCAGCGTGGCCTGGCGATGCTTCCCCCCGCCTCCCGACGCTGCGTCGGTACCGCGTTGGTGCTCTACAGCCGCATCCTCGACCGGATCGAGCGCGCCGACCATGACGTCTTCTCCGGGCGGATCAGGGTGCCCGACTCCGAGAAGCTTGCGGTACTGGTGCGTTCACTCGTGGTGGGAGTCCCGCGGGTCGACTTCGGCGCTCGGGGCTGATTCCCGGGATCGGCGTCCACCAGCGTCCACCCTGGGGGCGAGCAGTCCACGCAACGGCACCGTCCAGACGTCGACCCCCTGCACCCCCCACCCCTGCAGCAGCTGGTTGGCCGCCTGGAAGCCGGTGGTCGCCGCCCGCTCCATCAGGGCCACGGGTTGGTCACAGCGCACCCAGTCGCCGGCCAGCACCAGCCGGGGGGAGGGAGTCGCCACCCCGGGACGCTCGTCCCACGGGTCGGGGGTGATCAGCCCGCAGTCGTCCCGCACGAGCACCTCCCGGTGCAGGACCGCCGACGTGGCCGTCTCGGGGTAGGCGCGATGCAGCTCTGACTCCAACGCACTCACGATCGCATCGGCCGCGGCGGGATCGTCCATCACGTTCGCCGGGCAGGCGTAGGCATGCAGTTCGACCACGGATCCACCATGCTCACTGGCCCAGGTCGCCGCGCCGGCCTCGAACCGTTCGAGCACGGAGATGTTGTCCAGCGGGCCGTAGCCCGCCGTCCCGAGGAAGGGGGCACGGTCGGGGGACACTGGCGTCCCCAGCCACAACCTGACCACCACGAAGGGCGGGGCGTTGCGGGTGCCTGCCACCCGCCCGGCCCATGCGGGATCGACACCGGGCATCCCTGCCACCAACTCACGGGCCGTTCGCGGGTCGGTCGCCAGTACGCAGGCGTCGGCCTCGAGGACGACGTCCGTGAGGTGCACGCGGACACCGCGACCCCCAAGATCGGTGGAGGCAGAATCGGTGGGGGCAGGTTCGGTGTGGGCAGGATCGGTGGGGGCAGAATCGGTGGGGGCAGGATCGGTGTGGGCCCCCTCCGATGGTCCGACGTCGATCCGGGTCACCGGCGACCCCGTCAGCACCCTCACGCCCAGATCGCTCAGGTGGCGCCCCAGCGGCGCCCAGAGGCGGGTGTCGTAGTCGTCGTCGGGCACGTCGAAGAGCAGGCCCTCGGCCGACCCCATGAAGTAGGTGTGGAACATGGCGACCAGTTCGCCGGCCCCGAACTCGCGTGGGTCGGCGAAGAACGACCGGGCGAACACCTCCAGCGCCAGGTCACGGGCGGGCTGGGGGAACCGGAGCCGGTCGAGGAAGTCGGCCGCGGACTGACCGTCATAGGCGGCGTGCGTGCCGGGGAACCGAGTGCTCAGCAGTTCAAGGGCTGCGGGCAGGTTCACCCGGCTCAGCGAGCGCAGCGTGAACGCAGGGCTGCGCATCACGAACCGCAGCACCGACCACGGCGGGGTGGTGGGCAGGCCGGCGAACGAGTCCCGCATGCCGTCGGGGCGCTGCAGCG
Source organism: Aestuariimicrobium kwangyangense DSM 21549 (assembly GCF_000421525.1). GTDB lineage: Bacteria > Actinomycetota > Actinomycetes > Propionibacteriales > Propionibacteriaceae > Aestuariimicrobium > Aestuariimicrobium kwangyangense. The sequence continues at coordinate 699,981 of NZ_ATXE01000001.1, forward strand.
GGTAGTCCTCGATCGGACGAAGGAAGTCCAGCCGGGGATCGACCCGCTTCAGCAGGGCCCGCAGGTTGTAGTACTGACGGAAGAAGGCATGGAAGCCGCGGCTCATGGTTCGCCCGTCCGGCAGACGCCATGCCGCCACTCGGCCGCCCAGGCGGTCGGTCGCCTCGAGCAGGGTCACCCCGACGCCGGCCTCCGCCAACACGGTGGCGGCCGCCAGTCCGGCGATGCCCCCTCCGACCACGACGACGTGCCGCGACCCGTCCGCGCGCGGGCTCCCGGAGGGCCCGGGGTGACGGACGGCCCGTCGGTCGCGACCGGGGAGTTGCCGGTCCACGGAGCTCATCGTGCTTCCTCCTGCAGGGCGCGGCGCGGGCGTGCCCCCTGGTCGTCCCGGCTGCCCAGGCGGCACCACACGAGCAGCGTCAGGGTCACCATGGCCCAGCCGAAACCGAAGTCCTCCACCGGGATGTCCCACGGCGCCCGAAGCCCCAGGTGTTCCTCGGGGGAGTAGAGCACGATCGGGTTGCTGAGCTTGGTGAGCCACCCGTCGACCGGAACCTGGAAGGCGAAGACGATGGCCATGGCGAGCCAGTACTGCAGGCACCGGAACAGGCCGGTCCGCAGCCACACCACCTCGACCAGGGCGACGGCCACCACCGCGAACACCGTCAGGGCCGTGTACTCAGGCATGGTCGGTCCCCCTCGGTGCTCCGACCCGCTCTCGTCGCAGCAGACCTCGCCCAGCCCTGTCCGGTCGGACGCGGTCGAGCACGGTGCCCACCGCCTCATAGGTCAGCAGGCCGCAGATCGGGATGACGATGAAGAAGACGAGTTCCTCGAGCGGCATCGGGCCGATCATCAGCCCGCTGGAGAAACGAGGGCTGTAACTCCAGTGGTCGCGGATGATGCCCAAGACGTCCCAGGCGACGAACACCGCCACGGTGGGCAGCAGCGACACCAGCAGCCGTAGCGGTCGGCGATAGACGCGGGCGCGCAGCACGAACTCCAAGGGCAGGGTCAGGACCAGGCAGGCTGCCATCAGACCCAGGTACTGCAAGTGGTCATTCACTCCACACCTCCTGGTGGTGGGGTACGGCCGGGGGCGGCCTCGACACGGTTCAGGCTCACTCGCAGCCCGCGCAGCACGTATCCCTCGATCAGGTCGACCCACCCGATCTCGGGTTCGGAGACCACGACGGGGTGCAGCTCCAGCAACCTGCTCAGCAACACTTCCGCCTCGACGATCGCCAGCGGCTGCCCGGGGCAACGGTGTGCGCCGTCTCCGAAGGTGAGCCCGGTGGCATTCACCCCCGTGGGCATGGCACGTCCGGGGCACAGGTCCATGGCGTCGGCCCCGACGGAACGCGGATCAGTGTTGGTCTGCCTCACCGAGACGTCGACCAGTTCGCCGGCTGGGATGGTCCACCTCTGCTCACCCTCGACCAGGTCGACAGGTTCTGTGGTGCGGCGGTAGAGGTGCCCGACCACCGGTTCGAGGCGCAGGATCTCGGCAAGGATCGTCCGCCTGCCCTCACCGTCGGCGGCACGGTAGCGGTCGGCGAGTTCGGCGTCGGTGAGCAGGTGCCAGGCAGCCATGGTGATGAACTCCCGGGTGGTCACCATGCCGGCTGTGCCGTAGGTGACGCACTCGACGAGGATGTCGGTGTCGGTGTACCCCTCGGCGATCAGGTGACTGATGATGTCATCCTGGGGGTGTGCCCGGCGCTCCCGGATCGCCGGGCGGACGTCCGCGACATGGAAGCGGAGGATCGGCAGCAGCCCGTTCACCGCGGCCATCGCCCACTGTCGTCCGGTGCGCCCCAGGCGTGGTTTCGACAGGTCGAGAGGCGGCTGGCGGAAGAAGGTGGTCAGTCGTCGGGCCATCGCCGGAGTGCTGGAGTGGGTCAGTCCCACCACCGCCCCGGTAACCTCGACGCTGAAGTGGAGAGCCAGCAGGTCGAGGTCGAAAGGAGCGGTCCAGGCGACCTCGGCCAGCATGCGGTCGGCCGTGCCCTCCATTGACTCGAGGTAGCGCTGCTCGATCACGGTCGGGGCGAAGAAGCGGGCCACCTTCGAGCGCTGGGCATCGTGCACGGGCCCGTCGGACAGCAGGATCGGGTGGTTCCTGAGCCAGGTCTTCGGGATCCATTCGGCGGTGAACCCGGCCTGGGTGGTCTGGTGTCTCGCCCGCAACGCCTGGCGGGCGACCATCAGCGACCGGATCCGCCAGATGCCCTGCTCGTACGCGACCCGCGGTTCGGTCGATTCCCCGCGACGAACCGCCCGGCGCCGGGAGCGCGCCGAACCCGGTGCGCCTGCATCGTCGCCCATCCGTCCCCCTCAAGCCTGGATCCCTGCATCCACCCTAGTGGGTCGATCACCGGTTTTGTGCACTGTTTGTTCAACGTTGAGCACGAGTCGGTCTAGGCTGACCCATGAGCAGGGGCGAAACGTCCGTCGGACCAGCGGGGAGGATCGCGATGACGGCCATGGTGTGGCTGCGCAGGGATCTGCGTCGCGCTGACCTGCCGTTGCTGGCGGCCGCCCACGAGCACTCCGGCGGTGCGCCGGTGAAGGTGGTCTTCGTGCTCGACCCTGTCTTCCTGGAGGGAGCAGGCGCCGCCCGAACGGCATGGCTGGCCGCCACCCTGCTCGCGCTGCGACAGAGCTACGAGGGAAGGCTGACCCTGCTCGAGGGCGATGCCACCGAGGTGATCCCCCGAGTGGCGTCGGCCGGGGGAATCACCTCCGTCCACGTCTCGACGGAGACGGAACCGGGCGGTGCCGACCGTGACCGGCAGGTGGCTCGTGCCCTCGGCCGCGTCGGCGTGGAGTGGGTCGAGACCGGCAGCCCCTACGCCGTCACCCCGGGCCGGGTGCGCACCAAGGCCGGCGGCCCCCACGGAACCTTCTCGAGCTTCGCCCGCACCTGGGTCGAACACGGCTGGCGCGCCCCGGCCGAGGAGCCCGCCGACCTCGCTCTCGCCCCGGACGCGTCCGACCAGGGCGCGTGGGCACGGGTCGAGCGGCTACTGCGGGCACCCGGCGCGCCGGAACTGCCTCCCGCCGGCGAAGTGGCTGCCCACGAGCGCTGGTCGCAGTTCCTCGCCGATGACCTCGACGGGTACTCCACCCAGCGCGACAGAGCCGACCTGGCCGCCACCTCGCAGTTGTCACCCCATCTCAAGTTCGGGGTGCTGCACCCGAGGACCCTGCTGGCCGACCTCGCTCCTCGTCCGGGGCAGGGCGCCGAGCGGTTCCGCACCGAACTGGCGTGGCGTGAGTTCTACGCCGACGTTCTCCACCATCACCCCGGGAGCCTGACCGGAGACCTTCGTCCCGCACTCGCCGGCATGGCCTATGACCCGGATGGCGACCATGTCGAGGCGTGGCGCCGGGGGCGCACGGGATTCCCGCTCGTCGACGCAGGCATGCGCCAACTGTTGGCCACCGGCTGGATGCACAACCGGGTGCGGATGGTCACCGCCAGCTTCCTGACCAAGGACCTGCACGTCTGGTGGCCGATCGGCGCCCAGTGGTTCCTCGACCACCTGGTCGACGGCGACCTTGCCTCGAACACCCACGGCTGGCAATGGGTGGCGGGCACCGGAACCGACGCGGCCCCCTACTTCCGCGTCTTCAATCCCGTCAAGCAGGGGCTCACCCACGACCCGCAGGGCGACTACGTGAGGCGCTGGGTGCCGGAGTTGGCCCATCTCGCCGGTGACCTGGTGCACCAGCCGTGGGAGGCGTCCGACGGCTACGCCCACGGGTACCCCACCCGCATCATCGACCACGCGGACGAGCGCCGAGAGGCCCTGGCCCGACTGGAGATGGCCCGACATGCCTGAGGTGACCACGCACCGGACGAGCCGGCTGGGACTCGGCCGAGGGGTCTCGGAACTGCGGGCCTTCGTCGAAGCGGCCCTGCTCGACCCGGTGGACGAACCACCGATGCAGACCGGTCGACAACTCCTGCGCCGCCGGATCGTCGTCGTGGTCACCATCGCCGTCGGCGCCGTTGCCCTCGGGCTCGCCCTCGACATCGCCCCCGGTGACGTCAGCTTCTACCCCGCCGCCCTCGGTGTCGCCGCGTTGTGGATGGTGGGGGCCGTCGCCTCCGGGCCGCTGCACCTGGGGCGTGGCCGTACCCGCTCGGGTGGCGGCAGCCGCGGCGTGCTGCAGGGATTCCTGCTCGGGCTTGGTCTGCTGGTGGTGTTCCTGCTCGGTGCCGTCGTCGTCGGCCGCATCCCTGTGCTGCGTCGACCGGTGGACGACCTGCTCGCCCACGCGGCCCACGGCTCGCTGCCCATCGTGGCCGCCATCACGTTCGTCAACGGTGTCGCCGAGGAACTCTTCTTCCGCGGCGCCGTCTACAGTTCGTCCCCCCGCCGGTGGGCGATCCCCGTCTCGACGCTGTGCTACGCGGCGTCGACCCTGTGGTCGGGAGTGCCACTGCTGACCTTCGGCGCGCTCTGCCTGGGTCTGCTCACCTCCGCCCAGCGGCGGGTGACCGGCGGTGTCGCCGGCCCCATCGCCGCCCATCTGACCTGGTCGCTCGGCATGCTCCTGCTGCTCGGCCCCGCCCTTTCCCTGGGAGATTGAGATGACCTCGACCGTGCTCGTCACCGGCGCCACCGGCGCCATCGGGACACCGCTGGTGTCCTCGCTGCTCGATGCCGGCTGGCACGTGCGCGTGCTCGCCCGGCACCCCGAGCGGATCGATGCGCACTGGCGCGACCGGGTGGAGGTGGTGGTCGGCGACATCTCCGACGCCTCGGTGCTGGACGAGGCACTGTCCGGCTGTCGGGTGGCCTACTACCTGGTGCACTCCATGAGCGCCGGTCACGACTTCGTGAGCCGTGACCGCGAGTTGGCCACGTCGTTCGCCGAAAGGGCGAAGGCCGCGGGGGTGGAACGCATCGTGTACCTCAGCGGACTGCACCCGCGGGGCAAGCTGTCGCACCACCTCGGATCGCGCGTCGAGGTGGGCGACATCTTGCTGCGGTCCGGGGTCCCGACCGCCGTGCTGCAGGCGGGGGTGGTGCTCGGCGCCCAGTCCGCCTCGTTCGAGATGTTGCGCTACCTCACCGAGCGGCTGCCGGTGATGGTTGGACCCAAGTGGCTGCGCAACCGCATCCAGCCGATCGCCCTCGACGACGTCATCCACTACCTCACCGCAGCCGCCTCGCTGCCCCCCGACGTCAACCGCACCATCGACATCGCCATGCCCGACGTGATGACCTACACCGAGATGATGCAGCGGTACGCCCGTGTCACCGGCAGGCGTCGCCGGATCGTGGTCACCCTGCCCGTGCTGACGCCGTGGCTCGCCTCCCACTGGGTGGGCCTGGTGACGCCCGTCGACCCGGACGTGGCCAAGCCCCTGGTGGGCAGCCTCATCCATGAGGCCGTGGCGCACGAGGACGACGCGGACTCCCTGCTGGGAGCGCCCCCGGGCGGGATCTTGGGATTCGACGATGCCGTCAGGCGAGCGCTGGACGAGAGCCACTCCGGGAAGAAGGACGAGCAATGAACACGACGCGTCGACTGGTCGACACCGCAGCCCTGCTGCTGATGATGGTCGGAACCCTGTGGGGCTTCGGGCTGCTGGGCAGCCCGGTCAACCAGACCAATGGGGGAGCGCTGTCGGCCGAGGCGACCCTGCTGGCGCCGTCGACCACCGCGTTCTCGATCTGGTCGGTGATCTACCTGCTGCTGGTGGCCTACGTCGTCTGGGTGTGGACCCCCAGTGGTGGCCGGTCCCGCCGGGCGGCGAGCCTGGGCTGGTTGCCCGCGGCGTCCATGGTGCTGAACGGGGCCTGGCTGGCCATCACCCAGGCGGGTGGGCTCTGGCTCAGTGTGGTCGACATCGCCGCGTTGGCCCTGGTCCTGGGACTGCTGATGCGCAGACTCATGGTGCGTCGTCCCGCGGGAACCCTCGAGGCATTGCTGCTCGACGGAACCTTCGGGCTGTACCTGGGGTGGGTCACCGTGGCCACGTGCGCCAATGTCACCGCCGCGGCCGTCGCCTCCGGCGCGAATCTGGGCCGGGTCGGAAACACGGTGGCCGCGGTCGTGGTGCTGGTCGTCGCCGCAGCCCTCGGTGTCACCTTCTCGCGCGTCTACCGGGGTGCCGGCGGGGTCGCTGCCGCCATGGTCTGGGGGCTGGGCTGGATCGCCCACGGACGACTGGCCGTCGGCCCCCACAACACGGTCGTGGGGGTCGTCGCGGCCCTCAGTGCGCTGGTGGTGCTCGCCGCCTTCCTGCGCCTGTGGTGGCGCGCCGAGTCGCTGCGCGGTTCAAACGAGTTGGATGGCGCCGTCGCGGCGAACTAGAATCTGTCCGTCCACACGGCTGGGATGGGGCCATCACCCCGGAGCCGCCGGAAGAACGGGCCCTCCTGCGGGAGTGCCTCACTAGAACCGGCAGTGGCGGCGATGAGTGGGTGCGTGACCTCGTGCAGACGGGGAGCGCGCCAAGGAGGGTGGTACCGCGGGGTCCGCGTGAGCGGGTTCTCGTCCCTTCGTCCGTGAACACAGACGAGGGAACCATGAGCACCGAGACCTCCCCGGCCGCGCCGAGCGACGCCCAGCAGCAGGGCGGCACCACCTACCGCCCCGTGCCAGCCAGCGTCGACCTGCCCGAGATCGACCGGCAGGTGCTCGAGCTGTGGTCACGACAGGGCACCTTCGACGAGTCGCTCGCGCAGACCGCGCAGGGTCCCGCCTGGACCTTCTACGAGGGACCCCCCACCGCCAACGGCCAGCCCGGTACCCACCACGTCGAGGCGCGTGTCTTCAAGGACGTCTTCCCCCGCTTCAAGACCATGCAGGGATTCCACGTCGAGCGCCGTGCCGGCTGGGACTGCCACGGGCTCCCCGTCGAACTCGCAGTCGAGAAGGAACTGGGATTCGACGGCCGCGCCGACATCGAGACCTACGGCATCGAGGCCTTCAACCAGAGGTGTCGCGAGTCCGTCGGCCGTCACGTCGGTGAGTTCGCCAAGCTGACCCAGCGGATGGGCTACTGGGTCAACATGGACCAGGCCTACTGGACGATGTCTCCCGAGTACGTGCAGAGCGTCTGGTGGGCCCTCAAGCAGATCTTCGAGTCGGGGCTGCTGGTCGAGGACTTCCGGGTGGCGCCGTGGTGCCCACGCGACGAGACCACGTTGTCCGACCACGAACTGGCGCAGGGCTACGAGGATGTCGTCGACCCCTCGGTCTACGTCACCATGCCCCTGACGTCGGGCCCGTTGGCCGGTCAGGCGTCGCTGCTGGTGTGGACCACCACCCCCTGGACGCTGCCCTCCAACACCGCCGTGGCGGTGCATCCCGGGGTGACCTACGTCGCCGCCACGAACGGTGAGCAGACCTTGGTGGTCGCCGAGCCGCTGTTCGAGAAGAACCTGGGCACGGTCGCCGAGGGGGAACCCTGGCAGGTCACCCAGCGTTTCCTCGGCTCCGAGATGGAGTACTGGACCTACGACCGCGTCTTCGACCTGGTCGAGTTCCCCGAGAGCGACCTGGTCGGCCCGCCCGGACGCGAGGCGGTCGGCACCCGCAGCCACTTCGTCGTGCTGGCCGACTACGTCACCACCGAGGACGGCACCGGTCTGGTGCACCAGTCGCCGGCCTTCGGAGCCGACGACATGGCCGTCTGCCGCGCCTACGGATTGCCGATGGTCAACCCGGTTCGTCCCGACGGGACCTTCGAGGCCGGCATGCCGGTGGTCGGTGGGGTGTTCTTCAAGACCGCCGACCCGTTGCTGGTCACCGACCTGGCCGAGCGCGGTCGTCTGTTCAAGAAGGTCGACTACGAGCACAGCTACCCCCACTGCTGGCGCTGCCACACGGCCCTGCTCTACTACGCACAGCCGTCCTGGTACATCCGCACCACCCAGCGCCGCGAGGAGTTGCTGCGCGAGAACGAGAAGACCACCTGGTACCCCGACAACATCAAGCACGGCCGCTACGGTGACTGGCTCGACAACAACATCGACTGGGCCCTGTCCCGCAACCGGTACTGGGGCACCCCGCTGCCGATCTGGCGCAACGATGCCGACCCGTCGAAGCTGGTCTGTGTCGGCTCCCTGGCCGAACTGTCGGAGCTGACCGGCCTCGACCAGTCGGGGCTCGACCCGCACCGTCCCTTCGTGGACGACGTCACGTTCACCAAGCCGGGGGAGCCGGGCACCTATCGTCGGGTGCCCGAGGTGATCGACGCCTGGTTCGACTCCGGGTCGATGCCCTTCGCCCAGTTGGGCTACCCGCACGCGACCGGTTCGGTCGAGGCCTTCCAGAAGGCCTACCCCGCCGACTTCATCTGCGAGGCCATCGACCAGACCCGCGGCTGGTTCTACACGCTGATGGCGATCGGAACCCTCGTGTTCGACGAGAGCTCCTACAAGAACGTGCTGTGCCTGGGTCACATCCTCGCCGAGGACGGCAAGAAGATGTCGAAGCACCTGGGCAACATCCTGCTGCCCATCCCACTGATGGACGAGCACGGTGCCGACGCGGTGCGCTGGTTCATGGCAGCCTCCGGGTCACCGTGGGGGGCCCGCCGGGTCGGTCACACCGCCCTGCAGGAGGTCGTCCGCAAGGTGCTGTTGACCTACTGGAACACGGTTGCCTTCCAGGCCCTGTACGCCCGCGCCAACCACTGGTCACCGGCCGACGGCCTGGTCGAACCGACCCATGTGCTCGACCGGTGGTTGACCTCCTCGCTGAACCAGTTGGTCGGAGAGGTCACCGCCCGACTCGAGGACTTCGACACCCAGGGTGCCGGCGCAGCCCTGTCGGAGTTCATCGACGTGCTGTCGAACTGGTACGTCCGCCGCTCCCGCCGCCGCTTCTGGGACGGCGAACCGGGTGCGCTGTCGACCCTGCACCGGGTGCTGGTGACGCTCACCCAGCTGATGGCACCGATGATGCCGTTCGTGACCGAGCGGGTCTGGCAGGACCTGGTGGTGGCCACCGACCCGTCGGCGCCCGCCTCGGTGCACCTGTCGACGTGGCCCGTCGCCGACCCGGGCCTGGTCGACGAGTCCCTCGACCGTGCCATGCTGACCACCCGCAGGATGGTCGAGTTGGGCCGGTCGGCGCGAGCCGAGTCGAAGATGAAGACCCGCCAGCCGTTGTCGCGGATCCTGATCCCCTCGCAGGCGCATCGTCACCTCGACGAAGCCCTGCTCGCTGAGATCAAGGCCGAACTGAACGTGCAGGCGGTCGAGTCCTTCGCCTCGGCCGGAGACCTGGTCGACCACTCGGCCAAGGGCAACTTCCGCGCCCTCGGCAAGAGGTTCGGCAAGCAGACCCCGCAGGTGGCCCAGGCCATCGCGGACGCCGACGCGGCTGCCCTGGCGGCTGCCCTGGCCGCCGATGGGGTGGCCACCGTCGACTACGCCGGAGGCACCCAGGTCACAAGCGAGGAGGTGCTGATCTCCGAGCGTCCGCGCGAAGGGTGGTCGGTCGTCAACGAACAGGGCGAGACCGTCGCGCTCGACCTCGTGCTGACCCCCGCCCTGGTGGCGGCGGGACTGGCCCGCGAGGTCGTCCGCTTCGTGCAGGAGACCCGCAAGTCCTCGGGACTCGACGTCTCCGACAGGATCTCGCTGGACTGGGCGGCATCCTCGGACGACCTGGCCGCTGCCGTGCGCGAGCACCAGGCGATGATCGCCGACGAGGTGCTCGCGACCAGCATCACCGAGGTGGACGAGCCGTCCTTGGCCGAGGTCGGCAAGGAGTGGGCCCGGGAGCCCGATCTCGGCCTGACGGTTCGCGTCAGTCGTCGCGCTGGGTGACGCCCAGGTCGTCCAGCGCCCGTTGCATCAGCGACTGCACGTGCAGGGTGTCGACCACCGGCACCCGGTCGACCTCGGTGCGGCCGGCGCGGACGGCCTCGGTGGCCGCGATGAACTCGTGGGTGTAGCCCTTGCCGATCAGACCCTCCGCCGGGAACTCGCGGCTGGGCTCACCGGGGCGGTTGAGCACCAGCCCGGGTGAGTGGTGGAAGCGGGGCAGGATCTCGATGAAGCCGCGGGTGCCGCACAGGATCACCCGTCCGGGGCCGGCCGCAGCCAGGGAGATCATCAGGGACGAGTGCCGTCCGTTGCCGTGGTCGAGCACCATGGTGGCCTGCCCCTCGACACCATTGGGCAGCTTCGATCCCCAGGTGTGGATCGACTCGGCATGGCCCAGGAAGTCGGTGGCCACGTGCAGGGCGTACGGACCGAGGTCGAGCATGGCCCCGCCCCCCAGTTCTGGCTTGAACAGTCGGTCGTCGGCGTCGAACTCCCGCAGCGCGTAGAGGTCGCCCTGGATGCTGCGCAGTTCGCCGATGTCGCCGGCGTCGATGAGGGCGTGGGCCTGCATGATCACCGGATGGAAGCGGGTCCACATCGCCTCCATGCAGAACACCCCTGCACTCTGGGCCGACTGGACGACCTCCTCGGCACCGGCGAAGGTGGCCGCGAACGCCTTCTCGACGACCACCCCGGCACCAGCCGCGATGGCCTCGAGGGCCGCCCGTCGGTGGCCCGGATGGGGGGTGCCGATGTAGACCACGTCGACATCGGGGTCCGACGCCAACGCGGTGACGGAGTCGCAGGCCTGGGGCAGGTCGTGTTCGTCGGCGAAGGCCTGGGCACGGTCAAGGCTGCGCGAGGCCACCCCCACCACTCGCACGCCGGGGACCAGGCGAAGGTCGCTCAGCACTGTGGCACTCACGCGCCCCGGGCCGACGATGCCCCAACCGATCTCCCGCTGCTCGGTATTCGGCTGTTCGGCATTCGGCTGCTCAGTCACGCGGTTGCCCGTCCCTCGATCATCAGTCACTCGGATTCCTCCCTACGCCGATCCCGGCCCAACTCTCGCTGTTCCGCCTGACGTTGCCGACGCTGCCGCCCGGACTCGAGCCCGACGGCGTTCAGGATCGCGGGCGCCGCGAAGGCGGGAACGATGAACAGCCACCACCACTCCCACCCGAAGGCGAAGTTGATGACCAGCGCCAGCGGCCACATCAGCCCCACCACCACCTTGGCCGCACGCTGCAGCGAGGTCTCGGCAGACCTGGCCACCGGGGCCGGTGCTCCGGAGGGAGCACTCGGCACGGCGAGGGTCCGGGCGGAGAATTCGGTGCTCGGCAGGTCTCGGAACAAGGGGACCAGGTCAGCGTTCGTGCGGGCCTGGAGGGCTGCCTGCATGCGCTCGTCGAACTCCGCGAGATCGAGTCGACCCGCCGCGTGGTGGGCCTGCAACTCCTGCACGGCCCGATCACGCTCGGCATCGCCGATTCGCTGCGGCACGTCTGACATGAGTGCAGCCTAGTCACCTGCGTCGTTCGGCAGCGCACGGGCACCTGCTCGGGGACGGCTCGGGGACGCGCGTGACGGGTTGGCGTCCGTCTGCTCCCCAGCCGTGGCCGACCACCTGCTCCATCTGGTGCACCTGCCCTCATCCGGTGCAATTGCCCCCTCGCCGCACCAGTTGCCCTCGTCCGGTCCAGGTGCCCCCTCGCCGCACCAGTTGCCCTCGTACGGTGCAGGTGCCCCCTCACCGGACCAGTTGCCCTCGCCCGGTGCAGTTGCCCCCGTTCAGGGATAGGGCAAGTGGCGCGAACGAGGGCAGCTGGAGCGGAACGAGGGCACCTGGGAACGGAGCGAGGGCAGCTGGGGCCGTCGGGACAGGGTGCGCCGACAAACGACGACCGAACGAGCACACCCTGACGGCCGGACCTTCGCCGAGGTCGTACCGCAGGCGGACTCCGCACCTGTCACCGTGCGGCGATGACTACAGTGGTCGGCGACCCAGGAGGTGTGATGGCTCGAGTCGTCCAGAAGTTCGGTGGATCGTCTGTCGCGGACGCGGAATCGATCAAGCGCGTGGCCCGGCGCATCAGCGCGACCAAGCGTGCCGGCAACGAGGTCGTCATCGTCATCTCGGCCATGGGCGACACCACCGACGAGCTGATGGACCTCGCCCTGCAGGTGTCGCCGCAGCCGCATCCCCGCGAGCTCGACATGTTGCTGACCACCGGGGAGAGGCAGTCGGCCGCGTTGTTGGCGATGGCGCTGTCCGATCTGGGCATGAAGGCGAAGAGCTACACCGGTTCCCAGGCCGGTGTGATCACCACCGGCACGCACGGCGATGCCCGCATCACCAAGATCACCCCCGGCCGCATCGAGGACGCTCTCGTCGACGACAACATCGTCATCGTGGCCGGCTTCCAGGGTGTCAGCCAGGACTCGAAGGACGTCACCACTCTCGGACGAGGCGCATCCGACACCACGGCGGTCGCACTCGCCGCTGCGCTGCAGGCCCAGTACTGCGAGATCTACTCCGACGTCGACGGCGTGTTCACGGCCGACCCGCGCATCGTCAAGGGCGCCCAGCGCATCCCCGAGATCAGCTACGAGGAGATGCTCGAGATGGCCGCGAACGGTGCCAAGATCCTGCATCTTCGGTGCGTGGAGTACGCGCGCCGCGAGAACGTGCCGGTGCACGTCCGCTCGTCCTTCTCGGACAAGCCGGGAACCTGGGTCAAGGACGCCAACGACATCAAGAAGGACGAGGACAACGCCATGGAGCAGACCATCATCTCGGGTGTCGCGCATGACCGCAGCGAGGCCAAGATCACCGTCGTGGGTGTGCCCGACCAGGTGGGTCAGGCAGCCCGCATCTTCGACGTGATCGCCCGCGCGAACATCAACGTCGACATGATCGTGCAGAACGTCTCGGACATCTCGTCGAACCGCACCGAGGTCTCGTTCACCCTTCCCTCCAATGACGGTCGCAAGGCCATCGATGCCCTGCGCGCCGCCCAGTCCGAGATCGACTTCACCGACGTGTTGTTCGACGACGGCATCGGCAAGGTCTCGGTGATCGGCGTCGGCATGCGCTCCAACCCCGGCGTGACGGCCCGGTTCTTCTCGGCCCTGGCCGCCGAGGGCATCAACATCCAGATGATCTCCACCTCCGAGATCCGCATCTCGGTGGTCGTGGCCGCCGAACGGGTCGACGACGCCGTGCGCGCCGCCCACACCGCGTTCGGTCTGGACGCCGACGGCGAGGCCGTGGTCTACGCCGGCACCGGTCGCTGAGCCCGACCGCCTTCGACGTCTCGGTGGGTGCAGCGCGACCGCTAGCCTTGCGGCATGTCTGATCCAGGGGTCGAAGCGGGTGCTCGTCCTCAGCGTGGTTTCGAGCTGCCGGACGCGGCCCCCGAGGTGAGTGGTGAGACCGGAGCGGCGCCTCTTCGCGGAGCCGAACCGGCGGCACCCGAGGAGCCCTCGATCGGACGTAGCTCCGCGCTGATGGCGGCGGGCACCCTGGTCAGCAGGGTGCTGGGCATGGTCAGGGCCTCGCTGTTGGCCGCGTGCGTGGGCATCTCACTGGGCGCCGACGCCTTCGCCATCGCCAACACCCTGCCCAACTACATCTACATCCTGCTGTCGGCGGGCGTGCTGAACGCCGTGCTGATCCCGCAGATCACCAAGGCGATGAAGAACCCCGACGGTGGACGCGACTTCGTCGACCGCCTGATCACCGCCTCGCTGTTGTTGGTGGTGGCGGCCGCCGTGGTCGCGACCGCTCTGACCCCGCTGTTGGTGCGCGCCACCTCGAACCTTCCCCCCGAGCAGTACCGGTTGGCGGTCATGTTCGGGTTCGTCTGTCTGCCACAGATCGCCTTCTACGGCCTGTACGCCGTGCTCGGCCAGGTGCTCAACGCCCGGAACCAATTCGCTGCCTTCATGTGGACACCCGTGCTCGCGAACGTGGTGCAGATCGGCGGGCTGGTCTACTTCCTCGCGGTGTGGGGCAGGCAGGGGAGCAACGCCGCCTGGACCTGGCCGATGGTCGGCGTGCTGGCCGGCACCACCACCCTGGGCATCGTGGTGCAGGGGCTCGCGCTCATCCCACCGCTGGTCCGTGGTGGCTTCCGGTACCGTCCCCGCTTCGGCGTGCGCGGACGAGGATTCGGATCCGCGTCCAAGATGCTCGGGTGGACCTTCACCGCACTCGTGCTCGCGCAACTGGGCGGGTTCGTCGTGCAGTGGGTGATCACCACGGTGCGCGGCGACAACGGCGGCGTGCCGGGTGTGATCGCACGCGACAACGCCTTCCTGATCTTCATGCTGCCCCACAGTTTCGTCACCACCTCGATCCTGACGGCCCTGTTCCCCCGCATGACCAGGGCCCACCAGGCCGACGACCTGACCGCACAGCGACGTCTGGTGCGCCAAGGGCTCGAACTTCCCGCGGTCGCCGTGCTGCCGATGAGCGCCGGCATGATCGCCCTCGCCCTGCCGATCTTCCGGGTGCTCTTCCCCCGGTTGACGCCGGGGGAGGCGCAACAGGAGGCGTGGATCCTGACCGCGATGGCGATCGGGACGATGGCCTTCGGGGTGACGACCCTGCAGCAGCGGTACTGCTTCGCCCGCGAGGAGGGACGCAAGAACCTGTGGCTGCAGGCCCTGCTCACGACCGTTCAGGTGGGCTTCGCCGCCGCCGCCTTCCTGGTGCCGGTCGGCTGGGCCGTGGCGGTGACGGGACTCGGCATGTCGGTCGCCAACATCGTCACCGGACTGGTGTTCGTGCTGGTGGCCCGGCGTGACCTCGGCCACCTCGGCCTGGCCGAGACCCTGCGGCTCTACGTCAGGGTCGGGTTCGTCTCCGCCTGCGCTGGGCTGATGTGTTGGGGAGTGTCGACGGCCTTGGGGGTGCTGGGCAGTGGGTTGCTGGTCCAGGGCCTGCGCCTGGCCGTGGCGGGGCTGGTCTTCGTCCTGGCCTACCTGGCATTGGCCAGGCTCTTCCACATCACCGAGGTCGACGACTTCGTTCGTCCCGTGCTGCGGCGCCTCCCGTTCATTCGCCCTTCTTCCCAGGAGTCCTGATGTCTGCAACCGCCCGCCCGGGCGGGGCCGCCCTCGCGGTGGCCGTCCCCGTGGTCACCGCACTGCTGGTGCTCGGCGTCACCAGCGCGTGGGCCTGGTCGGTGCGCGACTCATTGGGTGACCGGGTGGCGGTGCACTGGGGAGTGGCCGGACGACCTGATCGTTGGACCTCGCTGACGTCGGCCCTGGTCACCACCGCGGTGCTGACCGGGGTGATGACCGCCCTGCTGGTCGGACTCGCGGTGGTGATGCGCGACCGCATCGCCGTGCCGTCGGCGGCCAGCGGGATGGCCGTGTTCCTGGCCGGGTCGGGCAACGGGCTGCTGGTCACCCAGGCCGGTGACCCCAACCACAGGCTGGGCTTCGAGCTGGTGTTCGCGTTGGTGGCGGGACTGGTGGTGGGGGTGCTGGTGGCCGTGGTGCTGCGCGCACTGGACCGGCGCCGACCCCACCCCGTGGCGGCTCGCCCGACCCCAGCAGCCGGGGACGCCAGCGTCCACCCCATGCCCTGGTCGGGACTCACGCGTACCGGTACGGCCGTCTACGTGCTGCCGTTGGTTGGCATGGCTCCCACCGCGGTGCTGCTCGCCTACGCCGCTGTCTACCGCGTCTGGGGACTGGTGGTGTTCATGCTCATCCTGATGCTGGTGATGGGGCTGCTGTTGACCATGCTGAAGTGCGAGGTCACCGTCGACGAGCGGGGGCTGCGCGCCACGGGCGGGCGCCTGACCTGGCTGAACGTGCCCCTGGAGCAGATCGAGTCGGCCGAGGTCGACCACGTGGAGCCCATGCGCGACTTCGGCGGCTGGGGCATCCGCTTCGGGGCTCGTGGCCTGGGTCTGGTCACCTCCCGCGGAGCCGCGGTCTGGGTGCAACGAGCCGGTGGACGGCCCGTCTGCGTCACCGTCACCGAGCCGGAGGCCTGCGCGGCGGCAGTCAACTCCTGGGTGCGGGTGGGCTGATCCGTTCGAGGTGCTCCACGAGGCGGGAGTCGGCCGACACAGGCATGAACCCGGTCGCACTGAGGCGTTCGAGCGACAGCGTGCTGTGGGTGGGGCGTGGCGCCGCCCCCGTGCCGGCGGTGTACTCCTCGGTGCTGACGCCGGTGACGTCCTTCGGGTCCCGTCCACACAGTTCGAACACCCGGGCGGCGATCTGGGCCCAACTGGTCACGGGGCCGGAGTTGGTCAGGTGGTAGGTCCCCGGCTCTGCCTGTGAGGTGAGCAGGTGGACGATCCCGGCTGCCAGGTCGGTGGCGAAGGTGAGTCGTCCGAACTGGTCGTCGACCACCCGGGGGCTCACTCCGCGTGCGGCCAGCGAGGCCATGGTGTCGACGAAGTTCCGGCCCTCCCCGATCACCCAGCTGGTGCGCACGATCCAGTGCCGGTCGACGGTGGCGGCCAGCAGGTCACCCGCGGCCTTGGTCTGCCCGTACACCCCCAGGGGAGCGAAGGGTTCGTCCACCTCGTGCACCTCGTGGGTGCCGTCGAAGACGTAGTCGGACGACACCTGGACGAACCCGAGCCGGTGCCGACGGCACAATCCGGCGAGGTGGGCCACGGCTGTCGCGTTGAGGGCCCAGGCGGTGCGGCGTCCGGTGGTGGTCTCGGCATCGTCGACGGCGGTGTGGGCTGCCGCGTTGATGATGGTGTCGACCCCGGTGACGTCGAAGGCGTCGATCGCGGCCGGGTCGAGCAGGTCGAGGTCATCGCGGGTGAGGGCGGTGGCGTGGGGGAGCAGCCGCACCAGCGCTCGTCCGACCTGACCGTCGGCACCCAGGATGACGGTGGACCGGCTGTCGACGGCTGGGGGTGCCATCGGGGTGACCTCGGCCAGCGGCGGATGGTTGGCATCCGCGGCCGAGACCTCGCACTGCTCGCGGGGGATCGGCCAGTTGATGCCGAGGTCGGGGTCGAACAGGTTGACGTAGGTGTAGCGCTCGCGTGCCTCGGCGCTCCAGTGGTCGTTGACCAGGTAGGCGTAGGTGGTTGCGTCCTCGAGGGCCTGGTAGGAGTTGCCCACGCCGCGCGGCACGAAGATCGCGGTCTCGGGGCCCAGTTCCACCGTCACCGTGGTGCCGAACTGGTCGCCGGGGCGCAGGTCGACCCAGGCGCCGAAGACCCGACCGGTGGCGACACTGACCAACTTGTCCCACGGTTCGGCGTGCACACCGCGGGTGGCGCCCCGGGAGGCATTGAACGACACGTTCTGCTGCACCGGGCCGAAGTCGGGCAGCCCGAGTGCGGTCATCTTCTGCCGCTGCCAGTTCTCCTTGAACCAGCCGCGGGCGTCACCGTGCACGGGCAGGTTCACCACCAGCAGCCCCGGGATCGCGGTCGGGTCGATGGTCAACTGGGTCACCACTGTCGCCTGTTCCTTCGGGTCACTGGGATGGGTGCTGGATGGTCTGCTCGCACTCGGCCGGGTCAGCCCACCTTCAGGGGATCCTACGGCCTGTGCGGGCGGGTGCGGGCCGGGCGCCGTGGGTGAGCGACGGCCAGCATCCCTGCCCGGGCCCGGACGGGGTCACACGTGCAGGCGCTTGCGCACCTCGTGCTGGATGTCTGCCCCGTGGAAGACCTGCATCCACACCAGCATCAGGAATCCCATGGCGACCGAGATCCACGAGGGCAGGGTGTGGTGCACCCAGCCGAAGGCGAGGAAGAGGGCGGGCACCACGCTGAACAGCAGTGTCAGCCACGAGTACACGAGGTAGTCCGCCGGGCGCATCCTGGCGATCCGGACGGCCACGAGCAGGGCGATGATCGAGACCGCGCAGATGATCGGGATGACGAAGGTGGTCGACCAGGCGCGCCACCCGCTCATGAAGTCGGCGTAGACGCACAGGCCACAGGCAGCAACCACCAGGTAGACGATCGTCTTGGCGACGTTGCGTCGTTTGCGCACCGTGATCAGGGCAACCAGCCACAGGGCGGCGAGGCCCATGACCATCAGCCGCACCCACGGCACGGGGATGAACACGACCGTGCCCAGGGTGCCCGCGATGACGACCAACGAGACCAGCCCGACCACCTTCAACCACACCCGCCTGTCGAAGCGCAGCGGCACGTCCGGCCACGGGGCGGGTGCCGGGGCACCCTCGCCGACGATCGGTCCGCGGCAGAGCGGGCAGGTCGTCCACCCACCCCTCACGTCGACCCGGCAGGCGGGGCAGCGGCTCATGGGGCCACCGCGGCCAGTTCATCGGCGGTGACCTTCACCGCTGCCACGGTCACCTGCACCCCGCGCTCGGTCAGTTCGCGGACGAAGGCTGTCTGGTGCGCGGTCTCGGTGAAGGGCGAGGTGAAGTCGACCGTCAGCAGGTCGCCGTGACTCGCCATCGAGAACTGCGGACGGGCCGCCGACACCGCCAGGTGCACGGCACCCACGTGGGCGTCGACGGGGTCGGGGAAGCTGACCCGTCCGATGTTGGTCATCGCCACCGTCAGGTTGCGGTTGTTGAGCCGGTTCACCGCTCCCAACACCAGGTCCTTGAGGGGGCGCGGCAGCACTCGTCCGATCGGATGGTGTTCGAACCCGATCAGCTTGCGCAGCTTCGCCTCGAGCGCGGCGGGCGTGGTCTGCTCGGCGAGTTGGCGGGCGAGCGAGGTGCACATGGCGTCGAAGCTGTCATCACTCTGGCAGTGCTCCAGCCGGGTGGTGGCGAAGAAGTTGCGCGCCGACCGCGACCCGAAGCGTTGGCGCAGGTCGACCGGCACCGACACGGCCATCGTCCGACCGGCCGCCGTCTCGGCGTCCACGTCTCGGATGGCGTGCAGGAACAGGGCCGTCAGGTAGACCGTCAGCGACACCCCCTGGGCTCGGGCCAGGGGCAGCACCTGGCCGACGGGCATGGTGAGTTCGATGATGCGGGTGCGGTGGTCGGGGTTGAGGTGCCCGCGCACCCGATGGACCCGTCGACGACCGCGGCGAAAGAGGTCATGGGCCACCAGGTGGCGCGGTGGCGTGGCGGCGGCGACCGCGGCCGGGGCGGAACCCTCGACCGCGCCCTCGGCCTGCAGTGGGGCGGGTTCGGCTGCGACGGCGAACTGCCGGGGTTGGCGCGGGTGGAAGGCGCCGAAGCTGTCGGGGTCGAGGCCGTGCTTCACGCGGGTGGGCAGGGCCGGCGCTCCGGGCTGCGCGCCGTCGAGCGGGCTCTCGCCCCATTCCTCGGGGTGTCGCAGCCGTACGTACTCGCAGACCAGGTCGTGCAGCACCCAGGAGGCGCCGGTGCCGTCGGTGAGGGCGTGCAGCACCTCGAGGATGATCCGCCGGTCGTGGTGCATCACCCGGAACAGCAGGTTGTGACGGTCGAAGTGGTACAGGTGGTCGCAGGGTGGCAGGACGTCGTCGGTGACCTCGGGGCGCAGTTCACTCTCCTCGAGGTAGTACCAGAACACGCCTCGCCGCAGCACGGAGTGGTAGAGCACGTACTGGTCGTAGACGATCTCGAGGGCCTGCTGCAGCAGCGCCGGGTCGACGACGTCGTCGAGTTCAGCGCTGACCCGGAAGACCTTCGTGTCGACATCGCTCATGGCGGCCAGGAAGATGTTCGAGGCGTTGTCGAGACGCACCCACGCGCGACGATCACTCACGGCACGCTCCGGTGCTCGGTGACGCGGGGAGCGTGGTCGGTCTCGTCGAGGAACTCGTTGACCAGTTCGTGCAGCCGCACGACCGGACGGGCGAACCGCGGCAGTGTCATGAACCCGTGCAGGGCACCCGGGAGCCGTTCGAGTCGGACGAAGGTGCCGGCCTCCTGAAGGCGCTGGGCGTAGGCCTCGCCCTCATCCCGCAGCAGGTCGAGTTCGGCCGTCACCACCAGGGTGGACGGTTGCCCGCTCAGGTCGCTGGCCAGCAGGGGAGCGATCAGCGGGGTGCGGCGGGCCTCTGGGTCGGGTTGGTACAGGGCCATGTAGTCGTGCAGTTCGGTCGAGGTGAGGCGAAGCCCGCTGCCGTAGGTGCGCACCGACTCGTAGGGTGAGGTGAGCGGGTCGTGGTCGTACCAGGTCGCCGGGTACAACAGGATCTGGCGGCTGGGCATCGGGCACCCGCGCTCCGCCAACCGCAGGCTGACGGCCGCCGCGAGGTTGCCGCCCGCGGAGTCGCCGATCAGCGTGATGCCGCCGGCGTCGTCAAGATCGAGGGTCTGGGGTGAACGAGCCAGCACGTCGGTCACGCGGAGGCAGTCCTCGAACCCGTGCGGGAAGGGGTGTTCGGGGGCGAGTCGGTAGTCAACCGAGAGCACCAGCCGCCCGGTCGCATCGGCCAGGGCCGCACAGGCGGGGGTGTAGCTGTCGATGTTGCCGACCACCCAACCGCCCCCGTGGAAGAAGACGAGCACGTCATCGTGGGTGCGCTGCTTGGGCAGGAACACCCGCACCGGGATCTCGTGGCCGTCTGTGGCCCGGATGGACTGGTCGAGGGTGTGGAACCGTCCCGTCGGCCCGGCCGCCAGTCGCTGGACGAGCCGCACGCGGCGGTAGTCCTCACGCATGTTGAGCCGCGGGGCGGCGAAGAGTCCCAGGACGGCGCTGACCACCGGGTTGATCGGTGGGTCGGGCTCGTCGGTGGGCATGACGCCACCCTACGAGGTGGGTGCTCGCTCGTACGTCGGGCGCGGCGGGAGGGAGGCCCCCCTGGCTCCGAAATGCATCGATTCGAGGTATAGGATGCGACCGTGATCGAGTTGATGATCCTCGGGTTCCTCGCCGAGGGCCCGCTTCACGGCTACCGGTTGCGGGAGCGGATGGAGCAGTTGCACGGGCACGCCCGCGCGATCAGTGACGGCACCCTGTATCCCGCCATCTCAAGACTGGTGGCCCAGGGACTCGTCCGATCCGACTCCGCTCCCGGTCGGGCCGGCGCTGCCAAGCGGATGTTGAGCCTGACCGAGGTGGGACGCGACTCCCTGCAGCAACGGCTGCGGGAAGCCGACGGCCACGACATCACCGACGGACACCGCTTCATGGTGGTGCTCGCCTTCCTGTCACTGCTGCCCGAGCCCACCGAACGCGACGAGGTGCTGCGCCGCCGGCTGCAATTCCTGTCCGAGCCCGCTGGCTTCTTCTACGACGGGGATCATCCTCTCCGGGCCGACGAACTCGACGACCCGTACCGGCGGGGGATCCTGGTCTCTGCCCGGGCCACCAGCCGCGCCGAACGCGCGTGGCTCACCGAGATGCTGGAGGGATCCAGCGGAAGGGTCGCCCCTTGAACGAGTTGATGCGAGCAGTCGTGCTCACCGCCCCCGGGCCGGTGTCGAACCTTGAGGTGCGCGACCTCCCGATCCCCTCCCCGCGGGCCGGTGAGGTGCTGATCCGGGTGATGGCCTTCGGGCTCAACCGCTCCGAACTGTTGACCCGGCTCGGCTTCTCGGGGGACGCGGTCACCTACCCCCGGGTGCTGGGCATCGAGGCCACCGGAGTCGTGGCGGCCGCTCCCGGTGGGGAGTTCAGACCGGGCCAGCAGGTGGTCACCATGATGGGCGGAATGGGCCGGACGATCGACGGGGGCTACGCCGAGTACACCTGCGTCCCTGTCTCCCAGGTGATCGGCTTCTCATCCTCCCTGCCGTGGTCGGTGCTGGGCGCTGTCCCCGAGATGCTGCAGACCGCCCATGGCTCCTTGACGGTGGGTGTCGACGCGCGTCCGGGCCAGACCCTGCTGGTGCGGGGCGGCACGTCCTCGGTGGGGATGGCCGCGGCCGTACTGGCCCACCGGTGGGGGCTGACGGTGATCGCGACCACCCGCGACCCGGGCAAGGCCGAGTCGCTCACCCGCTTGGGGGTCGACCACGTGCTGGTGGACGATGGCCACGTCTCCGACCAGGTTCGCCGGATCATTCCGGCGGGGGTCGACGGAGCCATCGAGCTGGTGGGGACCGGGACTTTGCCCGACACCCTCCGGGCGACCGCAGTGCACGGGACGGTCTGCTTCACCGGCATGCTCTCCCACCAGTGGACGGTGCCCGACTTCTACCCCATCGACTACCTGCCGGCGGGGGTGCGGCTCACCGCCTACTCCGGCGACGCGGCCGACCTGCCCGCAGAGGTGTTGCAGGACTTCCTGGACGATGTCGCCGACGGTCGGGTGCGGCTTCCCCTCGGGCAGGTGTTCGGTCTCGACGAGATCAGGCGGGCCCACGAGGTGATGGAGGCCAATCAGGCCCGCGGCAAACTCGTGGTCGTCACCCGGACCGAGGACCTGCCCCGATGAGCCTCGACGTCGTCCCGGCCGGCCACCGGGCACAGGTGGGTCTGGTGCCGGTCACCGCCACACTGATCGGCACCATCGCCCTACACACGGCCGTACCTCCGTTCGCCACCGACATGTACACCCCTCGTGTGGCCAGCTTCACGCTCCTGACTCGGAGGACGAGCAACCATGACCAGTGAATTCGTCCACCGCCTCGACGGTGTGCCCAAGGGTGCCCGCGCGCACTCAGTCTCAGCCGTCGCCGCGACCGTGGAGGGACGCGGCGCCTTGCGGATCTCGTTGACGGATGAGGTCTCCCTGCACGGAGTGCCTGGCAGGGACTACATCGATGCCCCGACCTTCCTGGAATTGCCGGTAGCTTTCGCCGACGGCACCATTGAGGTCGACATTCGCAGTGGTCTCCATCGGTTGGCCCCCGACTATGCGAGAGGTTTCGCAGGTGTCGCCTACCGGATCAGTCCGCGGCGTGATCACTTCGACTGTGTCTACGTGCGACCGCTCAACGGTCTGCGGACGAACCCACCCCCGCCTCGGGACCGTCGCGCCGTGCAGCACTTCAGCTACCCCGAATGGACCTTCGACAGGCTGCGCGAGGCCTACCCCGACGGCCGTTACGAGGCCGGGGCCGAGATCGGACCGGACCAGTGGCTGCACCTGAGGCTGGACGTGCAAGGCGAGCGGTGTCGGGTGACCGTTGACGGGGTCCCCGTGCTCGAGGTCACGACGCATGGGAGTTGGGGGATGGGCGCAGTGGGGCTGTTCGTCGACATCGGCACCGAGGCCTACTTCGCGGACCTGAGAGTGGTCAGTGGCTCGGTGCTCGATTGATGGAGAGCAAAGCGGTCGCATCGGGACCACCTACCGCCACGGCCGCGACAATGCCGGGGGTGCCCACAGCGCCCGGGACCGGCCGGATAGCGTGACGCGCATGACCCCCAGCGTTGGGCGCAGACCACGACCCGTGGTGTGGACCTCAGTGATCGTCCCTCTCGTGCTTCTCGCCAGCCTGATGGGCTTGTTCCACCCAGCTCCCTACGCGGATGAGACCCGCAACTGGGCGCTGCAGGCGAAGGGGCAGGACGTCGGGAACCTCATCGCCGTGGTGGTCCTGCTGGCGGCGGCACTTCGCCATCACCGCCGGGCGTCCGCGAGGGCTGCGTCGATCTGGCTCGGAGCCATGCTCTACCTGATCTACGCGTACATGGTCTATGGCTTCGCGGTTCACCTGAACGCGCTGTTCCTCGTCTACGTGGCGATCCTGGGTGTGTGCTCGTGGGGGGTCATCGTCACCGTGCCGGGACTTGGGGGCGACACGGTCCTCCCGAGCCGCGGACGACGGAGTTTCCCCGCTGTCACCCTGATCGCGATCGGGGTGGTCTTCGCGTTGCTGTGGCTCAGCGACCTGGTGCCAGCACTGCTGTCGGGGACGGTGCCGGCAACGCTCCAGGAGGCAGGCCTGATGGTGAACCCTGTTCACGTCATCGACCTCTCCGTGGTTCTGCCCGCCCTGGTCGTCGCAGGAGTCGCGACCCTTCAAGGGCGTCACCACGGACTCTTCTGGGCGGCGCCCTGGCTGTGCTTCTCGGCGCTCATGGGCGCCAGCATCGTCGCCGCCATGGGATGGATGGCCGCGGCGGGCTTCCCGTCCGTGCTGGCCCCCGCGCTGATGGTGTCGGTGGTCGTGCTCGTGAGCCTCGCGGCACTCGCGTGGTTGCTCGGGAGCAAGCCGTCCTCGTCGGAGTCGATGTCCCTCGCGTGATCGCAGGGGACGCGGCGGTGCGGGGCTGCCCTCGAAACACACACCTACCCTCGTCCTGCGCTGCCTGCCCGCGAAGCGCACACCTGCCCCAGTCCTGCACTACCTGCCCGCGAAGCGCACACCTGCCCCCAACCAGGAGCAGGGCAACTGCGCCGGACGCGGGCAACACGCACGGGACGAGGGCACGTGCGCGGCAGCCCGTCACTGCGGGTGGGTCAACCGCAGCTGCGTGGCGGCCGCCATTCGCGCCGCCCGTCCAGCCCGACCTGGCCCGCCGTGAGGACACCGGCCATACGATCGTGCTGGGACGAGAGGCCGTGCCCGGGAACCGAACCGGCCGCCGAGCGCCAAGGGCATTCTGGATCGTGGCGACTGTGGGAAGGGGTGGCTGCCCATGGGCACGTGGATCGGGACATCCGGGTGGTCGTACGACCACTGGCAGGACGTCCTCTATCACGGCTGTTCTCCCGCCGACCGACTCTCGCGCTACGCCGCGGAGTTCGACACCGTCGAGCTGAACGCGAGTTTCTACCGATGGCCCCGGGACGCGACCTTCAGCTCCTGGCAGCGTCGCCTCCCGGAGGGCTTCCGGATGTCGGTGAAGGCGCCGCGTGCGCTCACCCACGCCCGCAAGCTCTACTCACCTGAGTACTGGACGGGGCGGATCTCAGCCGCCTGGGATCGGCTGTATGACAAGCGGGGACAGTTGCTCGTCCAGTTGCCGCCCGGGATGGAGCGCGACGACGCCAGGCTCGAGTACTTCCTCGGACTGCTCCCGTGGTGGGTGCCTTCAGCCGTGGAGTTCCGCCACCCCTCGTGGGTGTGTGACGAGGTGTTCGCGCTGCTGGAGCGACACCAGTCGGCCTATGTGGTGATGTCGGGTGCCGGTCTGCCGTGCATTCTGCGGGCCACGGCCCCGACGGTCTACGTGCGATTGCATGGTCCGCACGAGCACGCGCTCTACGGGGGGTCCTACTCCGACGATGACCTGAGGTGGTGGGCCGAGCGCATCGCCGAGTGGGAGTCCCAAGGTCGGGACGTCTACGCCTACTTCAACAACGACGGGGGCGGGAACGCGGTCCGGAACGCTCGCACGCTCCGATCGCTGGTGTCGGGGAATCGGGGCTAGGTCGTCCCAGGCATCGACGCGGCGGCATGTTGAGCCGCTGGACCTTCCCGACGGTGGACGGCCATCGCCACACTTGTCCGTCCGATCGGCTGCTTTGGGTGACCCGCCACCCCAGACCGTCGGGAGGCCGTGTCTGCCCCCATGTCGTCCCATCTGCCCCGGGACGGCTCACTTGCCCCATCCCTGGACGAGGGCAACTGCGCGGCGCGAGGGCAACTCGGACGGTACGCGGGCAACCGCGCGGAAGGCGCGCAACTCCCACGGTGCTGGGGCAACCGCGCGGGACGGGGGCGACGTGGCCTCTACGCCGGCGCCCGGCAGGGGTTGCGCAGGGCCAATAAACGAAGAATGGCCCTGACCACTACGTAGTCAGAGCCATGTTCGTGCGCGAGAGAGGAGTTGAACCTCCACGTCCCAAGGGACACTGGCACCTGAAGCCAGCGCGTCTGCCATTCCGCCACTCGCGCATCGCCGGATCGCTCCAGCCCGAGAAGACTAGCACGGGCAACTTGGACGACGCACATCGAGCAGAGCTCCCCAGCAGAGGCCTCGCCCAGTCACTCGCTCTGGCTCGCCTCGGCCAGCGGCAGCCAGTTCCAGTGCAGGATCGCCGGGTTGTGGCGCTCGTAGCCGAGCACGCACAGCCCGCCGGCGTCCAGGATCAGCTGCGCTCCGAAGCGCGGCTCGGTCCGCAACCACACCGAGGCCAGCACCCGCAGCAGGTGACCGTGGGCCACCAGGGCCACGTCACCGTCCTGCAGCGCCGGCAGCACCCGGTCGATCACCGAGCGGGCGCGGGCCGAGACCTGTTCGATCGTCTCGCCGGGCGTCTCGCCCGTGACCACGCCGTCGTCCCACACGTTCCAGTCGTAACCGAGCTCCTCGCGGATCTCGGCAGTCGTCCGTCCTTCATAGCCGCCGTAGTCCCACTCAACGAGGTTCTGGTCGACCTCGTTGTCGCCCAATCCGGCCAGTTCGGCCGTCCTGCGAGCCCTCTGCAGGGGAGAGGTGAGCACCATCGAGAACTCGAAACCACCCAACTGGGGGGCGATCTCGGCGGCCAAACGCTCGCCCTTGGGCAGGAGCGGCACATCGGTCAGGCCGGTGTGCTTCATGGCCTCCGACCACTCGGTCTTGCCATGGCGAATCAGCACCAGTCGGTGCTGGGGAGTCGGTCGGGCGCTCATGGCACTACTCAAGCAGGTGCGCCCCGCGGACGTGCCCGAACGTCACGCCGCGGGGCCCGGGCGCCAGCTCAGATGGGGACGGAGGCCTCACCGACACCGTCGAGTTCGACGCCCTTGCGTTCGGGGACGAGAGCCAGCGTGACCACCAAATCGATCACGTAGATGGCGGCCAACATGGCGATCGCGAACGCAAAGCCGCGCCAGCCCACCACGAGACCGATCAGCCACGGCGCGAACCCGCCGATGCCTCGTCCCACGTTGAACAGCAGGTTCTGCGCCGTGCCGCGGGCGTGGGTGGGGAACAGTTCGGCGGTCAGGGCTCCGTAGCCACCCATCATGCCGTTGACGAAGGCGCCCATCACGGCACCGCCAATGAGCATCGCGATCGGGTCGTCGAGGCGGCTGAACACGACTACCGAGACGGCCGCGCCGACCTGGTAGGCGAGGAACATGGGGCGTCGTCCGACCCGGTCGGCCAGCACGCCGAAGATGAGGATGCCGATGATCATCCCGAGCACCGTGACGGCCGTCCACAGGGCCGACTTGTTGATCGAGAAGCCGTGCTGCTTGGACAGGTAGCTCGGCAGCCACAGCATCAGTCCGTAGTAGCCGAAGTTCTGCACCGAGGTGAGCACCATCACGGCCACCGAATGCTTGATGCGCGTGGGGGTCGAGAACAGTTCGCGCACGGGGTTCTTCGACCGCTCCATGCGGGTGAACATCTCGGGCTCGTCGATGTGACGGCGGGTGAAGAACGCCAACACGGCCGGGATCGCGCCGATCAGGAACAGTCCGCGCCAGCCGATCGAGGGGTGGCTGAGGGCCCACGCCGAGACCCCGGCCGCGAGCAGCACCCCCACCTGCCAGCCGACGGCGACGAAGGACGCCGCCCGGGCGCGCCACTTGGAGGGCCATGCCTCGGTCGCCAGGGTCATGCCGACCCCGTACTCGGCGCCCAGACCCACACCGGCCAGGAAGCGGAAGAACAGCAGCCATCCGTGGCTCGGCGACAGGCCAGTGGCGGCGGTGAAGACGGCGAACACGAGGATCGAGACGGTCAGCACCCTGACCCTGCCGATCCGGTCGGAGAGCACGCCGCCGATCGCACCGCCGAGCACGGCACCGATCAGGGTGACGGTCGCCAACATGCCCGATTCACCCGGCGACAGGGTGAAGTGTGCGGCGATGGCACCCAGCGAGAAGCTGAGGATGAGCAGGTCGAACCCGTCCATGGCGTAGCCGACGCTTGAGGCGAGCAGGGCCTTGAGGGCGTAACGGTTGGGTCTGGTCTCGACCGGCGCTTCGATGGTCATGCGGTCTCCGTGGGGGTGGGGAGCGGACAAAATCGCCGCTCACCCTAGCCGGAAAACGTGTGCCCACCCGACACCGGTCACTCCACGCGCTCACCCTCGCGGAAGTACCAGACCTCGCCAAGTTCGACGCCGACCCGGTCGTCCACCTCGGGAGCGGCCCCGGTGACGTATGACACCAGGTCGACGCCCTCGTCGAGGCTGACCCGCACCTCGGTGAAGTGCCCGTGTGGTGTGACCCGCGTCACCCGCGCCGGACGTCCGCCGTCGGCGTCCAGCCGCACCGACTCAGGACGCACCGCCGAGGTCAGTCCGTCGTCGGCGCTCAGGGTGGACGGGGTGAGTCGCCCCGGGACCTTGTTGACCGAGCCCACGAAGCTGGCGACGAACTCCGTGCGCGGGTTCGAGTAGAGCTCGCGGGGTGCCGAGACCTGCTCGATGCGGCCGTCGTTCATGACCGCGACCCTGTCCGACATGGCCATGGCCTCGTCCTGGTCGTGGGTGACCATGACGGTGGTGATGCCGAGTCGCTGCTGGATCTCGCGGATGTCCTCCCGCACCCGCACCCGCAGCTTGGCGTCGAGGTTCGACAGCGGCTCGTCGAGCAGTAGCACCGCGGGTTCCTGGACGAGGGCACGCGCCAGGGCGGTGCGTTGCTGCTCGCCGCCCGAGATGCGTCCGGGGCGTGAGTCCTTGTGGTGCAGCAGGTTGACCAACTGCAGCACCCGGTCGACACGCTCGTTGACCTCGGAGCGGGGACGCTTCGCCAACTTCAGTGGGAAGGCCACATTCTTCGCCACTGTCATGTGCGGCCACAGGGCGTAGTTCTGGAAGACCATCGCCGAGGGACGACGCTCGGGCGGCAGGTGCGTGACGTCTCGGCCGCTGACCACCACCGCTCCCCGGTCGGGTTCGAGGAAGCCGGCGATCATGCGCAGGGTGGTGGTCTTGCCGCAGCCCGAGGGGCCGAGCAGGCAGACCAATTCGCCGGCGGCGACGTGAAGGCTCAGGTCGTCGACGATGGTGCGACCGCCCAGTTCCTTGTGCAGACCGTCAAGCCGCAGACCGTCGGCCTGCATCGGGTCTGCCTGCACAGCGTCGGGGTGGGGCGCCGCGGCCGCGGTTGGATCGTTCAGGGGGATGGTCACTTGATCTGGAACCCTTCGGCAAGCTGGCCGCCCATGATCTGCTTGCGCACCAGCAACAGCAGACCCACCGACGGGATCGTCAACAGGATCGAGAAGACGGCCGACACCTGCTTGGGGTAGTTCAACACCAAGGAGTACATCTGCGTCGGCATCGTCATGTAGTCGGGTGCGCCGACCAGGTAGGTGCCCTGGGCCTCGTCCCAACTGGAGATGAAGCTCATGATGGCGGCCACCAGGATGGCGGGCAGCGCCATCGGCAGCGTCACCGACCAGAACACGCGCAGCGGTCTGGCTCCGGCGTCGCGGGCGGCCTCCTCGAGTGATCGAGGCACCGACGAGAACGCCGCGGCCGGGATCCAGGTCATGAAGACCACCGTGCCCAAGACGTGCACGATCAGCACCCCGAGGATGGTCTGCATCAGCTGCAGCGCGTAGAACAGGCTCGCGATGGCGACGAACAGTCCCATCTTCGGGAAGGCGTTCACGGCGAACAGCGCCACCAGCATCACCCGGCGTCCGGGGAACTGGTAGCGACTGAACGCGTAGGCGGCCGGCAGACACACCACCGCCGAGATGAGTACGGTCAACACCGCGAACGTCACCGAGTTCTGCAGGGCGATGTTCATCATCGGGTCGTTGACCACCACCTTCCACCAGCGCAGGGTGAACCCCTCGGGCCACAAGTGCGGATACACCCACTCGGTGGCGAAGGCGCGGGCCGCCAGCCAGACCAGAGGTCCGAGGATGAACACGCCCAGAGCCAGCATGAAGAGGCTCACTCCGACCTTGCCCACCATCGAGCCGACGGAGCGTCGCGGACTCATGCCCCCGCCTCCTTGCTCGAGCGGAAGTTGGCCCAGATGTAGGCCAGCGCGATCAGCGACGCAGCTCCGAACACCACCACCGCCATCACGATCGACTGCTGGGGCATGTTGTAGGCCGTGAAGTAGTTCGCCATGTCGACGCCCAACATGGTGGGCGCGTTCGGGCCCGTGAAGTAGGGCACCGTGAACGAGCCGATGATGCCGATGCCGGTGAACGTCGCGGCGATCACGATCGGCACGAAGGCCATCGGCAGGATCACCGAGAAGGTGGTGCGGACGAGCCCTGCACCCGCATCTCGGGCGGCGTCGATCAGGGCGTCGGGAACGGCCTGCACCCCCGAGGCGCACATCAGCACCGCGAACGGCAAGGAGCACCACACCTGCGCGATCACCACCCCGCTCACGGTGTAGCCGAAGGTGGGTCCCTCGAGGCCGGCCTGGGCGAACACCGACCGCAGGAAGCCGTCAGGCGCATAGAACATCAGCACCGACCATGAGGCGATCACCACCGGGATGAACTGCGGCACGATGGCCAGCACCGTCAGCAGTTTCGCCGCCCAGCCGCCGGTCAGGCGCAGGTACAGAGCGATGATCAGCGCCAGCACCAGCACGATGGACGTCGACACCACCGTCACCATCACCGTCACACCCAGGTCTCGACGGAACCGGGGGTTGGTGAGTACCTCGCGGTAGGCACCCAAGGTGCCCCACCACTCGTCGGTGATGTGCTGGTGCTGGGCGATCAGTGCCGTCGTCTGGTTGAGCCCTCCGGTGTGCCCCAGTGAGTAGGCCACCGCGAGCACGATCGGGAACCCGGTGAACGCAGCCACCAGCAGCAGGGGTGGTGAGGCCATCAACAGTCCGCGCAGCGACCGCGAACGGGGTCGCCGGATGCGCCGCCGTGCGGTGACCGTCATCGAAGGTGCGCCCGCGCTCACTTGCCGGGAACCAACTGGTCCCACTGAGCCGACATGTCGTTGCCGACCTTGTCGAGGTAACCCGGACGAAGCACGTCAGGGTGGGCCTCCTTGAAGATCTTCTGGGTCTCGTCGGGCAGCTTCTCGAGCGGGATGACGGGGAAGCCGGCGATCTGGTTGGCGATCAGGACCTGGGCGTCGGACGACAGCACGAAGTTGGCAAGCTTGAGCGCATGCTCCTTCTTGGCACTCGCCTTGGGGACTCCCAGGTAGGCGGCGCCGCCGGTGAAGCTGGGGTTCGAGATCTGGGTGGCCTTGATCTTGTCGGGAACCAGTCCGGTCTTCTGACCCGAGATGAACTGGTCGCTCCACACCGTGCACATCGAGATCTGGCCGCTGGCCAGCAGCTCCAGCACCTGCGAGTTGCCGTTGGGGTAGACCCCCTTCTGGTAGATGGACGGTCCGAGCCCCTTGAGCTCGGCGAAGCCCTTGCTCCAGCCCTTCATGGCCTCCTGGTCGTAGGTGGTGCGCAGCTTCTCGGCGGCGGTCGGATCCAGGTACTTGTCGAGCACGGTGGTCACCCAGGCGCCACCGGAACCGCCCGACTTCGGCGGGCAGTAGGTGAACTGGCCGGGGTTGGCCTTGATCCAGGCCAGCACCTCGTCGAGGGTGGTGGGCACCTTCGTCACCTTGGCGGGGTCATAGGCCAGCAGCACCGACGACCCTCGGTAGGGAATGCCGCCGCCCTTGCCGGCGGTCACGACGTCGGCCGGTACCCCATCGAGGTTGGGCACGTTGCTGGTCGAGATCGGCTCCATGATCCCGGCCTCGGCCAGACCCGTGACGAACCCGGCGTCGATCAGGTCGAGGCCCGAGTCCTTTCCCTGCGACTGGGCGGCGGTGAGCTTGGCCTTGGTCTGGGCATCGTGTTCGCCGTGCAGGTCGAGTTGCACCTTCACCGAGTAGCCGGGGTTGGCCTTGACGAAGGCAGGGATCAGGGCCTTCTCCCACAGCTCCTGCATGTTGGTGTCGCCGGAGAGGAAGACGGTGAGGTTGGCGCCACCCGACGAGCCACTGGCCGACCCCTGCGGGGCGGTCGCGTCGGTGGACTTCTTGGCGCACCCCGCGACGGTGGCGGCGCCGGCGAGTGCGGTGAGGGTGAGCAGTGAACGGCGGGCGAGGGCCATGGGGGTAGCTCCTGTCGATCTCCGAGAGGTCGCGGGTGTCGCGAACCCCTCCGACCTTAGGCATCGGGGGATCACTTGGGGGTCGGGTCGGCAACCTCTGCTGACTCTTCGGCTGAACTTTCGGTGACGTCCGACATCTTCCGCCCTCGTCCCCGCCGGTGGCCCATCAGGTAGGCGACCACCAGCAGCGGCAGGGCGCTGCCCACCGCCACCCCCACCAGTCCCCACTGTCGATCGACCGTGGTGGTCCTCACCGGGGTCGGCTCCTGACCGTTCGGATGCCGGCCGTCGTCGGGCGCGGACGCCGAGGAACTGGGCGCGGGTACGGCGAGGGGTGGGAGCTCAGCGATGGCGACACTGGCCTGGGCGAGCGTCGCCTCCAGCACCTGCGGTGTGTAGCCCGAGTGGATCGGTCGGGTGCGGCTGATCTCGGAGTCGAGGGTCGTGTTCTGCAGCATCACCTGCGCCATCGAGGGACCTGCGTCGCACACGAGGTCGCCGCTCTGGCACACCGAATAGGTTGCCTGGTAGGCGCCGGGCGGGATCTCGGCCTGCTGGCCCACCATGGCGGCCCGGATCGCGGCCGTGTCGATCTTGCCCTCGTAGAGGTTGATGGTGGTCTGGATGAGATTCCGCACCGCCTGGTCGCGGTTGGTCTCGCCACCGCGACGGGCCTGTTCGCGCAGCAGGGCGAGCATCGCTCCAAGACCGATGGCGTTCTGTGACGCCGACCCAGACAGTTCGCGGACGCTCTGCCCCGGATAGTGACTCGGGTTGCCGATCAGGATCGCCGCCGCCAACCTCGACGGGGCCTGGGGGACTGCATCCAGCGCCGAGGTGATCACCTGGGCTCCCTGCGAGTAGCCGGCCAGGATCGTCCTCTCGGCGGGGCAGCGGTTGGCGGAATCGGCCAGCACCGTCGCCAAGTTCTTCGCACCCGTCTCGGCCGAGGTGAAGTACTCGGTGGTGGGCATCGGCTGGTCGAGCAGCAGCGACTGCATCGGTACGTTCGCCAAGGTGTGGGGGTCGCTCGCCGGGTACTCGAGCCACAGTTGGCGCACGGTTCCCTTCGTCCATCGGGACGCCAAACCGTCACGCACGCGGGTGACGGTCGGGCCGTAGCCGGGGGACTCGCCCGAACCCCTCACCCCGATGAACACGAAGTCGGCGCAGGCCTGCTGGCCGGCAGCGGACGAGGGCTGGACCCGGTCGGTCCACGCGGTGGGCACTGCGTGCGCAGGTGTGGCGCCGACCACACCGGTCGCGAGCGAGAACAGACAGGCCAGCACCACCAGGCAACCGTGGACCGCCGCACGCCGGCAGGCGACGAACCACACCGCCCCGACTGGCGGCGGGGCGGTGGGGGTGGCGGAACCCGACCTCACTCGGGCTGGGCGAAGGTGGCCGTGAAGCTGGCCTGGTCGAGCGCTTGCGCGAGGATCGTGAACCGCACCTGCGCCGAGGTGGCACCGTCGGGAACGTCGAGGTGCGCCGTCGGCAGGGCGTACACCGTGTGCACGTAGCGGTGCGCCGGTCCGGGTGGGGGACAGGCCCCTCCGTACCCCACGTAGCCGTAGTCGTTGACCCAGGCCCGGGCTCCGGCAGGCAGCGGCCCACCCTCGTCGATGCCGCTCAGCGTGCCGGGAATGTCGACGACCACCCAGTGCCACCACCCGGAACCGGTGGGGGCGTCCGGGTCGTAGATGGTCACGGCGAACGACTCGGTGCCGTCGGGTGCCTCGCTCCAGCGCAGGTCGGGAATGACGTTCTGTCCGCCGGCTCCCTGCTCGGCGTACTTCAGCTGGATGGCCGTGTCGGCCGGGATGGCGGTCGATTCGAGTTTCATGGTCTCCCCCTGTCGTGGGCAACGGCTGGTCGGTGGTGGTCACGTGTCCTGCCTCGAGGCTATCCCCGCGCGGGAAGCCGTGGGCGAGGTCGGGTGCCCCGGTCGTCCTGAGTGCTGTCGACAGTCATCGCGACGAGGCGGCTCGAGCGATCTCGGTGAGCGCCCTGGTCAGCTCGTCCTCGTCGAGTGCGCCGAAGCCGAACACGAGCCCCGAGCGGTTCCCTCCCCCCGACCAGTACTCCGAGAGGGGGCTGACCTTGACCCCGGCTTGGACCAGCTGCGCCACCACTTCGGCCTCGGGACGAGCGGTCTCGACGACCGCGTGGAGTCCGCCGTCCATCGGGTAGACCGTCACACCCGGCAGCTTCGACAGCGCGGCAACGACCTGGGTGCGCCGGCTGCGGTACCGGCGTCGCATGCGCTGGGTGTGCTGCCGCAGGGCCCCCGATGTGAGGTAGTTCGCCAGTGCGCGTTGGGTCACCAGGCTGACCGGTTGGCCGAGGTCGAGCCGGGCCTCGAGGACCGGTTCCAACAGTCGGGTCGGCAGGGCCAGGAAGCCCAACGCCAAGGTGGGGGTGAGGGTCTTCGAGAGGGTGCTGAGCAGGACCACGGTGCCGTCGTCCGGGTCGTCGAGGGAGGCCAGGGCGGGCAGGGGTTCGGAGGTGTAGCGCAGTTCGGAGTCATAGTCGTCCTCGACCACCACGACCTGTTCGGCCCTGGCCCAGTCGAGCAGTCGCTGCCGCCGGTCGATCGGCAGTGAGCCGCCCAGCGGGTACTGGTGACTGGGGGTGACCACCAGCACGTCCGGGGCGGCGGTGCCGGTGGGGAGGTCGGTGGTGACCAGCCCGTTCTCGTCGACCGGCAGGCCGACCAGCTCGGCCCCCAGTCGCGCCGGCACTCGGCGCAGGGAGGGGTAGCCCGGCTCCTCGACGGCCACCCGCAGCGGTCGTCCACTCCGTGGGCCAGTGGTGGACGAGCCCGCCGCCGGTGAAGCCGACCCCGACGATCCCGGCGACTGCGACCCCGGCTTCAGTGACCCCAGGTTGAGCGCCCCGAGCGACAGCAGCAGCAGGGCCAGACCCTCGCGGCCGCCGCCGGTGACCACGACGTGGCCGGGGTCCCGGACGACGGCCCGCATCCGCCGCAGGTGCTCCGACCAGGCCTGTCTCAGCTCTGGCAGCCCCAAGGCCGGAACCGATGCCAGCACCGGGGCGGTCGAGGCCTGTCGCCACGCCGAGGTCCACGCCCGCCCCACCACCTCACCGGGCCACGGCCTGCCGGGGGTGAGGTCCAGGGCGGGGGGAGCAGGTTCCTGGCCCTGCCTGCGGCCGGCCGCCAGCGAGGGGCGCACGCGGCGCAGCTGTGGGTTCACCACCGTGGCGCTCCCGGCCGCGGCGCTCACGTACCCCTCGGCCATCAGCTGCTCGTAGGCCGCGACGACCGTGCCCCGTGACGTGCCGATCCGGGCCGCGAGGGACCGGGTCGACGGCAGGGGATCTCCCGGGACCAGCACCCCTTGGCCCAGCAGTTGGCGCAGCTGGCGGGCCAGCTGGGCGGGCAGTGGCTCGACGTCAGTCCGGTCGAGGACCAGCGGAAGGCTCACCTCGCGGGTCGTGCGCATGGGCACCAGATTACTGGCGCACGCAATACTGGTCCACCAACATGGATCACTTCTGGATCTGGTGATGGTCCACTTTCGCGGGGATGATCGGTCCATGAACTCCATGCAGACCGTCACCGGCTCACCTCTCGTCAAGCGCGGCCTCGCCGACATGCTCAAGGGGGGCGTCATCATGGACGTCGTCACCCCCGACCAGGCGCGTATCGCCGAGGACGCCGGCGCCGTCGCAGTGATGGCCCTCGAGCGCGTGCCGGCCGACATCCGCGCGCAGGGTGGGGTGGCCAGGATGAGCGACCCCGATCTGGTGGAGGCGATCGTCGAGGCCGTGTCCATCCCGGTGATGGCCAAGGTGAGGATCGGGCACACCGTCGAGGCGCAGGTGCTGCAACACCTCGAGGTCGACTACATCGACGAGTCGGAGGTGCTCTCGCCGGCCGACTACGCCCACCACATCGACAAGCACGCCTTCACCGTGCCGTTCGTCTGTGGCGCCACCAATCTGGGCGAGGCGCTGCGCAGGATCGCTGAGGGAGCGGCGATGATCCGGTCCAAGGGCGAGGCCGGCACGGGCGACGTGTCGGAGGCGACCAAGCACATCCGCACCATCCGTCGCGAGATCGCCGAGTTGAAGGCGCTCGCCGAGACCGCCCCCGAGGAGCTGTACCTGGCGGCGAAGAACCTGCAGGCGCCGATCGACCTCGTCCGTGAGGTGGCCTCATCCGGACGCCTGCCGGTGGTGCTGTTCACCGCCGGGGGAGTGGCCACCCCCGCCGATGCCGCGCTGATGATGCAGCTGGGCGCCGACGGGGTGTTCGTGGGATCGGGCATCTTCAAGTCGGGCAACCCGGCTGCGCGTGCGGCCGCCATCGTCAAGGCGACTGCCTTCTTCGACGACGCCGCGGTGGTCACCGAGGCCTCCCGCGGACTGGGCGAGGCCATGGTCGGCATCAACGTCGCCGACCTGCCCGCACCCCACCGCCTGGCCGAGCGGGGTTGGTGACGGTCGTGACGACCGTCGGGGTGCTGGCCCTGCAGGGCGGGGTGCGCGAGCACCGTCTGCTGCTGGAACACCTGGGTGCCACCACCGTGCCGATCCGATCCGAGCGCGACCTGAGGGGTGCGGACGGCCCGCGGGTCGACAGCTTGGTGCTGCCCGGTGGGGAGTCGTCGACCATCGACCGGCTGCTCCGCCTGTATGACCTGGCCGAACCCCTGCGCGAGACCATCGCCGCGGGAGTGCCGACCCTGGGCACCTGCGCCGGATTGGTGCTGCTCGCTGACGAGGTGCTCGACCCCGCGCCGGGGCAGCAATCCCTGGGGCTGCTCGACGTGAGCGTGCGTCGCAATGCGCTGGGGCGACAGGTCGACTCGGCAGAGGTCGACCTCGACACGGCGCTGGGTACGGTGCGGGTGGCCTTCATCCGCGCCCCCGTCGTCGTCCGCGTGGGTGGCGGAGTGGAGGTACTGGCTCGGCGCGACGAGTCGGTGGTCGGGGTGCGGGCCGGGGCGATCACCGGCGTCTCTTTCCATCCCGAACTCACCGGCGACGAGACCTTCCACCGAGCCCTGCTGCAGTCATCGCCTGCGGCCATCAGCAGATAGGGGGCGCGCACCCACCACTGGGCCGCGCCCACCCCGTCAGCGGCGTTCGGGACGCTGGATGCCCACTGGCATGATGGGCGCATGAACGCGTTGCCCGCCT
The DNA here is from genome assembly GCF_000421525.1 of Aestuariimicrobium kwangyangense DSM 21549. GTDB lineage: Bacteria > Actinomycetota > Actinomycetes > Propionibacteriales > Propionibacteriaceae > Aestuariimicrobium > Aestuariimicrobium kwangyangense. Next base: position 736,729 of record NZ_ATXE01000001.1, read on the forward strand.
GCTTGGCCGAGCCGCGGCTGGTTGCCGCCCTTCCCCTGCGACCGGCTGAGGCCTCGTCCCTGCCGCGGGTGGGTGCCGTGCTCGAGATCCTCGCCCAACGCGGTTTCCGGACGGTGTCGTTGCACCACGGCAACCGGGACTGGCTCGCCGAACTGGTGCCCGTCTTCGGTGCCCGGCTCGCGTTCGGGCTGCACGGTGTGGTCTCCCCGGACGAACTGGAGCCCGCCCTGGCGCAGACTCCGGCGTTCGTGCTGGCCAACAATGCCAACCCCGCACTGGTGCGCACCGGTATCGATGCGGGGGTGACGGTGCTGCCCGCGGCCCTGACCCCGAACGAGTTGCTGGCGGCCAGTGACCTCGGCGCCCCGGCGGTGCAGGTGCTGCCCGCCGACGTGATGGGTGGTGCCTACGGCGAGTCGCTCCAGCACGTGCTGCCGCCTTCGGTGCAGTTGGTGCCCCGTGGTGGTCTCGGGGCGTGGGCCCTGGGCCGTTGGTACAAGGTCGGTGCTGCCTGCTGCGTCGCCGACGACACCCTGTTCGCGGACGCCTTCGACCCGGACGGTCACCTCGGACAGTTGCGTGAGCGGTGCGGCAGCTTCGTCGAGCAGGTGCCCGAACCCCTCGGCTGACTCGGCGGGTCGCCTCGCTCCCTACTCAACCGAAGCTGCGTGGTGGCCGCTGTCCGGAACCACCAGGGCTCGCCCGATCAGCGAGATCGACATCCGGTCGCCCACCCGCACGGGCTGGTCGGTCGACACCGTGAACGTGGCGCCGCCCTCGGGCTGGCCGTGGACGACCGAGCCATCGGCCGAGCCCAGGGTCAGTCGACGGTGGTCACCGTGGAACGCCAATTGGCGCACCACCCATCGTCCGCGAATGTCGAGTCGGGCGGACACCTGATGGGGCCGGGCGATGACCGTGGCGCGCCCCTCGTCCACCCCCAGTGCCGGTACCGGCCCGATCACGGTCTGGGCGATGCCGCCCGAGACGATGGCATCCAGTTCGAGGGTTGAGCCGAGCAGACGGGCCGTGGCGAGGTCGACGGGGCGTTCGTAGACCACCTGCGGTGCCCCGACCTGGCGCAGTTCGCCGCCGTCGAGCACGGCGACCAGGTCGGCGAACGCCAAGGCCTCCTCCTGGTCGTGGGTCACCAACAGGGTGGTGACCCCGGCCCCCCGCAGCACCTCGCCGACCAGATCACGGGTGGCCTCGCGCAGGTGGGTGTCGAGCGACGAGAACGGTTCGTCCAGCAGCATCACGGCGGGTCGCCGGGCCAACGCCCGCGCCAACGAGACCCGCTGCTGCTGGCCACCCGACAACTGGTCGGGACGACGTGACGCCAGGTCGGCGGAGAGGTTGACCTTCGCCAGCAGGTCAGCGATCCGGTCGGTCGTCCGCTCGTGGCGGGGCAACCCGAAACCGACGTTCGCGCCGACGCTCAGGTGAGGGAAGAGGGCGCCGTCCTGCGAGACATAGCCGATCGAGCGCTTGTGCGGCGGCACCCATAGAGGGCCGCAGACGGGAGTGCCCTGGATGCGGACCTCACCGGCAGTGGGTGGCTCGAACCCTCCGATGCACCGCAGCAGGGTGGTCTTCCCGCTGCCGGAGGGTCCGACGACCGCCAGCACTGCCCCCGTGGGCACCGACAGGTCAACCCCGTGCAGCACCTCGGTGGGACCGTAGGCGGCGCGTACCCCGCGCACCTCGAGCGCCGCCGTCGTTGACGCTTCGCTCACGGTCGGTCTCCTCCGGTCTGGCGGAACAAGATGATGGTCATCGGCACCGACAACGCGATCAGCAACAGCGCGTACGGGGCGCTGGCAGGGTAGTCCAGTTCGCTCGACAGCGACCAGAATCGCGTCGCCAGCGTGCTGGTGCCGGTGGGCGACAGCAGCAAAGTGGCGGTCAGTTCACCGGCAATGCCCAGGAAGGCCATTGACGCGGCGGCGCCGAAGGCCGGGGCCAGCAGCGGGATCGAGACGCGCACCAGCGACCTCACGGGACCCTGGCCGAGCGAACGCGCCGCCTCGCCCAGCCCCACCGGCACCTGCGCCATTCCCGCCCGGAGGCTGGCGACCGCGCGCGGCAGGAAGAGCACCACGTAGGCGGCGATCAGCAACGCGGCGGTCTGGTAGAGCGGCTGCACCCAGCGGATCGCGACCGTGACGAAGGCGAGGCCGACGACGATGCCGGGCAGGGACGAGCACACGAAGGCCAGCCCCTCGAGGGCGCGCGACCAGCGCGCCGGACGACGAACCGACAGCCAGGCGATCGGTCCGGCGGCGAGACAGGTCGCCAGCGCGCCGACGAGGGCCAACCCGAGGGTGCTGCCCAGCGCGCTCACGATGGCCGGGTCGAGGGCCACCCCCACCGACAACCAGTGACCGAGCGACCAGACGGGAACGCCGAGTGCGGCGATGAGCAGGGCCGCCACTGCGATGGTCACGGGCAGGGCCCACCAGCCGAGCACGATCCGTCGTTGTCGGCGCGCCACGCCCGACCCGATGCGGGCGTGACGCTGTCGTCCCCGGACGGCTGACTCGCCGCCCAGCACCAGCAGGCAGAGCAGCACCAGCACTCCGGCGAGCATCGACGCCGCGGGAGCCGCGAAGGTCGAACGGAACTGGTCGTAGATGGCGGTGGTGAAGGTGTCGTAGCGGACGAACGCGAACGCGCCGTACTCCGCGAGCAGGTGCAGGGCAACGAGCAGCGCACCGCCCAGCACGGGGAGGCGGAGTTGGGGCAGGACGACCCGGCGCAGAACTCCGCTCGGGGTGAGCCCAAGGGCCCGTCCGGACTCCTCGAGAGAGGGGTCGAGCCTTCGCAGGGTGGCGAGCACCGGCAGGTACACGAAGGGGAAGTAGCTGAGGGTGGCGATCAGGGACGCACCGGCGAGACCGGCGATGGAGGGCCACACCGTCGCCCAGGCGTAGCTCATCACGAAGGCCGGCACGGCGAGCGGGGCCACGAAGGCCGCCGACAACCAGCCCGGCACCCCAGTCCGCTCCACCAGCAGCGCCGCTCCGACCCCGATCAGCACCGTGGCGGGCACGACGACGACCATCAGCGAGAGCGTGTTGACCAGCAACTCACCGATCCGAGGGCGCCAGACCAGGCGGCGTACGAGGGCGGGCCCCGCGTCCACGGTGGCGGCGACGACGAACCCCAGCGGCACCAGGCACAACGCGACCACGAGCACCGCGGCAGCAATGGTCACCGGTTGGTGGTCCATCGGCCGCGATGCCCGGGTCGCGTGGGGGTCGGGTGCGCCGGTCGACGGCGCCAGCACCGGGGTGGTGGTCAGAGCAGTCCTGCCTCTTGCATGAGTTCGACGACCTTGGGACTGTTCAACGTCGCGGGGTCGATGGTCGGGGCATCCAGCTCCGACAGCGGCTTCAGTTTCTCATTGGCGGCCACCTTCGAGGCAACCGGGTACTCGAACGAGGTGCCGTCGCGCAGCACCGCCTGGCCGTCCTTGCCAGTGACGTAGGCCAGGAACTTCTGCGCCGCCTCCTGGTTCTTCGAACTCTTCAGCACACCGCCGCCCGAGATCGAGACGAAGGCACCGGGGTCCTGGTGGCCGAAGTAGTGCATGCCCACCTTGGCGCTGTTCTGGCCGCCCTTGGCCTGGTCACCGAAGTAGTAGTAGTGGTAGATGACGCCGCCCTCGAACTCGCCGGCGTTGACGGCCTTCATCACCGCCGAGTTGCCCTTGATCGCGGTCGAGTTCTGCTTCATCGCCTTCAGCCAGGACAGGGTCTCGTCCTCGCCCTTGAGCTGAAGGATGGCGGTGATGATGGCCTGGAAGTCAGCGCCCGAGGGGGAGGCCGCCCAACGGCCCTTCCACTCCGGCTTGGCGAGATCCATCAGCGAGGCGGGCAGGTCGGCCTGCTTCAGCTTGTCGGTGTTGTACACGAAGACGGTCGAGCGGGCCGCGATGCCGGTCCAGGCGTTGGTGCTGGGACGGTACTGGCTGGGAACCTGACCCCGGATCTCCTCCGAGGTGGCCGCGAGCAGGCCCGCGTTCTCCACCAGGGTCATGGCCGGTGAGTTCTCGGTCAGGAAGACATCGGCGGGGGAGTTCGCCCCCTCGGCGACCAGCTGGTTGGCCATCTCGGTGTCGTCGCCCTGGCGGTGGGTCACCTTGATGCCGGTGGCCTTGGTGAAGCCGTCCATCCATTCCTGGGCGAGTGTTTCGTGCTGGGCGTTGTAGATGGTCAACGTGGCCCCATCGGCGCTTCCGGGGGTGGACGTCGACCCCGGCTTGGAGCACGCGGCCAGTGCCGCGGCTGAGATGGTCGTGGCAGCAGCGCCGATCAGGGCGCGACGGGTGATGCGAAGGCTCATGTGAGTAAGGGTTGCCTAACTACTGGCAATTAGGCAACTCGTCGGTTGTGAAATCTGACATGTGGACCGGTCCGGGGGTGGGAACGGTTTCTCGACCGGGCCGGGGCCGGGCTGGCCGACAGGGGTCGGTCAGCCGTCGATGAAGGAGTCAGTGGGCTCCTCGTCGTCCCCGCGGCCCCGGTTGAGCACCAGCCATCCGACCGACACCACCACTCCGGCCCCCACCAGCAGCCCGAAGACGAGCAGGACGACGCCGGGGGTGCCCCCGCCGCTGGAACCGGCTGGCGGGGCAGGGCTCATCGAGGGTGTCACGGGAGTCGCGGCGATCGTTGGTGTCGAAGGTGTGGCGCTGGGCGTGGGCGGTGCAGAAGTGGAGGGTGCTCGCTTGGGACTGGGAGCAGGTGTGGTCGTGGCCCGGGGTAGCACGATCGCCTTGGGCACCGTGATCCGAAGCCACGTCTCGCTCGCCGCGTATTCCGGGGTGCCTGCGAATCTGACCACCACCTTCATCACCTCGGGGGCATCCATCGGGGCCAGCAGCACGAGGGACCAGCGGCCAGCGGTGTCGGTGGACGAGATCAGACCCACCGGCCGCCCTCCCATGGACGCGCTGAGCTCGGCCTGAGGAACAGGCGATCCCGAGCTGGCGCGCAGCTTCCCGGTGAGCTCGACGGTGGTGCCGCGTGGGGCGACGACGGTGGGCAGGTCAGCGGTGAGGCGGGTGGCCTGCACCGGCAGCGGCTGGATGACCGCGGGCACGTCCCCCTCGGCCGGGGGATCATCGGCCAGGGCGGGCGGTGAGGTGGTCATGGCCACGGCCGCGCAGAGACAGAGGGTCCACCACAGCCGACGGGACAGCCGCTGTGGCCAGCGTGCCGCGGCGGCGTCGGGCTCCCGGGTCGAGCACGCGGAAGCGCCCTCAGGTCGTGCCCACACCACGCTCGTCCCTTCGCTCGGATTGCCACACGATAGCCACCACCACACCCCTGAGGGGGTGGATTCCTCCCCAGTCGCTTGGTTTTCCTGAGAAAATGTTGGAAAATACTCAGGTGGCCCGGAGGTGAGAGACCGGGCAATCCCCCCCGATCTCGACCCAGAGGACGCGATGAAGAAGGCAGAATCTGCCGCCCCGCGCCGCGGCATGGCCGTCGATGAGGGTTCGCGGAACTCCAGGGATCGGGCCCCGGGCACCGTCCCTGCCCGTCATGCGCAACTCGATCTCTCCCTCACCTCTGGGCTGGCCATCCCCTCGTCGCGGAGGCACGGCGTGTCGGCTGCTGCCGTGGCGATCGCGGCCCTGGCCGCCGCGTCGCTGACGGCCTTCGCCAGCGGTCCACCGCGCATCGAGGCGGCAGTCCCGCCCCCGTCCTGGGCATCGAGCCAGTCGGCTGCCACGACCACCGCTCTGCCAGCCCGCCAGACCGACCAGGTCGACCGCTCCAATCGGCGCGCTCCCCTGATCGGTTCGAGCGAGGTCGCCCGGACGAGCGCCACCGCCTCCTCGACGAGTCCCGCTCCCAGCCCCACCCGGGCCAAGGTGAAGGTGACCCAGCCCACGAAGAAGCCCTCTGCGGCAAGCCAGCCTGGCTACCCCCGGGCTCTGTGGAGGGTCACCGGCACGCGCTTCGCCACCACTGGCCTGAACCTCAGGACGATCCCCGTGGCCGGGTCGCCGGTGGTGACGGTCGTCGGGGCCGGACAAGCGCTCAAGGTCACCGACGCCACCTTCGGGTCCTTCCGGCAGGTCAGCTGGAACGGCCGGCCCGTGTGGGTCAGCAAGGCCCATCTCGCATCGTCCAAGCCGGTGGTCACGTCCTCCTCGACGAGCGACAGGTCCGCGACGCCGACCGGCTCCTGCTCCAAGCAGATGCCCGCTGGGGTCACTGCGGCAGCCAGGACGGTGGCATGGGAGGCCTGCGCCCGGTTCCCGGCGATCTCGTCCTTCGGTGGTTACCGTGCAGGTGACAGCGGAGCCCACGGGTCGGGCAGGGCCGTCGACATGATGATCAGCGGCGATCCGGGCTGGCAGGTCGCCTTCTGGGCGCGTGCGAACGCCGGTCGCCTCGGCATCACCGAGGTGATCTACGCCCAGAAGATCTGGACGGCGCAACGCTCGTCCGATGGATGGCGCCCCATGTCTGACCGCGGCGGGACCACGGCGAACCACTACGACCACGTGCACGTGACGGTGGGCTGAACCACACCTCCGGGGTGCCCGTCGGGGCGGCCCGAGCCATGCAGCGCGCTGCTGTGCCCCCGGCGGAGTTCCCCCGGGCACAGGGCGCGTTGCAAGGAGCCGGTGTCTAGGCTGTGGCCCATGACTGCTCCGGTTGATCCCACCACCACCCAGGCCTGGCAGAAGCTGGCCGACCTCGCCGATGACTTCACGCCCGACCTGCGCGGGTGGTTCGCCGGGGACGCCGACCGCGCCGATCGCTTCACCCTTGACGCCGGCGACCTGCACGTCGACCTGTCGAAGAACTGGATCAGCGACGAGGTCCGCGACCAGTTGCTGGCGCTGGCTGACGAGGTCGGTCTGGCCGGACGACGCGCCGCGATGGTCGCCGGGGAACACATCAACAGCACCGAGGACCGCGCCGTCCTGCACACCGCACTGCGGTTGCCCCGTGACGCCGCCCTCACCGTCGACGGGCAGGACGTCGTCGCGGACGTGCACGCCACCCTCGACAAGGTCTACGCGTTCGCCGACCAGGTTCGCTCGGGCGAATGGGTCGGGGTCACGGGCAAGCGCATCGAGACGGTCGTCAACATCGGGATCGGTGGCTCCGACCTGGGCCCGGTGATGGTCTACGAGGCACTGCTGCCGTACAAGCAGGAGGGACTGGCCTGCCGCTTCGTGTCGAACATCGACCCGACCGACATCGCCGAGAAGACTTCCGACCTCGACCCCGAGACCACCCTGTTCATCGTCTGCTCGAAGACCTTCACCACCCTCGAGACGCTCACGAATGCGAGGCTCGCCAAGGCCTGGCTCCTCGGTCGACTCGAGTCCGCAGGCCTCATCGAGGGATCGGACGAGGCCCGTGCCGAGGCGGTCGCCAAGCATTTCGTGGCGGTCTCGACCGCCCTCGACAAGGTGGCCGACTTCGGGATCGACCCCGCCAACGCCTTCGGGTTCTGGGACTGGGTGGGAGGCCGTTACTCGGTCGACTCGGCGGTTGGCACCGCCGTGGCCGTGGCCATCGGCAAGGAGAACTTCGCCGACTTCCTCGCCGGCTTCCACGCCATGGACGAGCACTTCCTCACGGCCGAGCCCGCGAAGAACGTGCCGCTGCTGATGGGGCTGCTGAACGTCTGGTACGTCAACTTCCACGGAGCGGCCAGCCATGCCGTGCTGCCCTATGCGCAGTACCTGCACCGTTTCCCCGCCTACCTGCAGCAACTCACCATGGAGTCGAACGGGAAGTCGGTGCGCTGGGACGGGTCCGAGGTCACCACCGACACGGGGGAGGTGTTCTGGGGGGAGCCCGGCACCAACGGGCAGCACGCCTTCTACCAGCTGATCCACCAGGGCACCCGGCTGATCCCGGCCGACTTCATCGCCGTCGCCAACCCGGCCCACGCACTGCGGGACGGTGACGCCGACGTGCACGAGCTGTTCCTGTCGAACTTCTTCGCCCAGACGGCTGCACTTGCCTTCGGCAAGACCGCCGACGAGGTGCGGGCCGAGGGCACCGCCGAGGCGATCGTGCCGGCCAGGGTGTTCGAGGGCAATCGTCCGACCACCTCGATCATGGCCTCCGCACTCACCCCCTCGGTGGTGGGCCAGTTGATCGCCCTCTACGAGCACATCACGTTCACGCAGGGCATCGTGTGGGGCATCGACTCCTTCGACCAGTGGGGGGTGGAGCTGGGCAAGAAGCTGGCGCTGCAGATCGCACCCGCCGTGTCGGGCGACGACCAGGCCCTCTCGCACCAGGACGGGTCCACCCAGTCCTTGGTCCGCTGGTACCGGGCCGAGCGACGCCACTGACCGAACGAGCCGCCCCGGGCGGCGGGTCAGGCATCGGCGACCCGCCCCATGGGCTGGACCTGTCTGCAGCATGTGCACCTGAAACGGCCATCGCATCCCATTGGGGCTGCGATGGCCGTTTCGGGTGCGGGTGCTGCACGTCCTCTGCGATCCCTCAGTCGGACGAGGTCTCGATCACCCGCCGCAGGAGTGCCCCCAACTGCTGGCGCTCCTGCGGAGTGAGGCCCCGAAGGTGTGCCTCGTGACTCTCCCGGCGGGCGCGTTGGCCGGTGGCGAGCACCTCTCGTCCGCGGTCGGTGAGCAGCACCCGGACGGCCCGGCGGTCGGTGGGATCGGGCTCGCGCAGCACCAACCCCATCAGCTCGAGTGAGTCGACCACTTCGGTGGCCGAGCGCGGATTGATCCGCAGTTCTTGGGCCACCACCCCCACCCGGGGACTCTCGGCCTGGTCGATGGCGACGAGCGCCCGGAACTCATGAGGAGAAACCCCGACCGGCTCCAACGCCTCGAGCCAGCGGCGGCGCATGCCTCGCGTGGCCCGCATCAGCAGACCGCCGAGGTCGTCCGGCTGTTCGATCACCCAGCCATCATAGCGACCATTGACCCCATGCCACAATGTGAGGTAACCTCATAATTACATCGGCTAAGTGGGACCCCCGTGCGAGTGGACCACGAGAGCCGACCCTGCAACGAAAGGAGGCATCCATGACTGCGATGCCACCCCCCGAAGGACGAGGCGGAGGTGGGGGCTGGAGCCCCCGCAGGATCGATCCGGCCGACCGACGCCAACTGGCCGAGTCGCCGGTCTCGCTGCGTCGGATCGCCCGTCTCTTCTCGCCGTGGAAAGGGCAGGTGGTGGTCGTGATGGTGCTGCTGGTGGGGGCCTCGCTGCTGGGCATCGTGCCTCCTTTCCTGACCCGCGAGATCATCGACCGAGCGCTGCCCTCGCGCGATGTCCACCTGCTGGTGGCCTGCACCGTCGGCATGGTGGCGGTGGCGGCACTGGCGGCAATCTTCAACGTGCTGCAGACCTGGTTGTCGACCGTCATCGGGCAGAAGATCATGCACCGGCTCAGGGCCGATGTGTTCAGCCACCTGCAACGCCAGTCCGTGGGCTTCTTCACCCGTACCCGCGCCGGCGAGGTGCAGTCGCGCATCACCAATGACATCGGTGGAATGCAGTCCGTCGTCACCGACACGGTCACCTCGGTGGCCTCCAACCTGACCACTGTCATCGCCATGGCCGCGGCGATGGTGATGCTCGACTGGCGGCTGTCACTGGTCTCGCTGGTGGTGCTGCCGCTGGCCGTGTTCTTCTCCCGCCAGGTGGCGATGCTCCGACGTGAGATCACCTCCCGGCAACAGCGCACGCTGGCCGACCTGCTCAGTCAGGTGGGTGAGGGGCTCTCGGTCTCGGGCATCCGGCTGACCAAGACCATGGGGGCGCAACGGCAGGTGACCGACCACTTCGTCGACACCTCGCGCCAACTGATCGACCTCGAGGTGCGCTCCCAGCTCGCCGGACGCTGGCGGATGGCCACGATGAGCATCGTCTTCGCCGCCATTCCCGCGGTGCTGTACCTGGCCGCCGGTCTGCCGGGGGTGCGCAACGGCATCACCATCGGCACGTTGGTGGCGTTCATCGCGATCCAGGGCGGCATCTTCCGCCCCGTGATGGGGCTGCTCAACACGGGGGTGTCGGTGGTCTCGTCCATGGCCCTCTTCAGCCGCATCTTCGGCTACCTCGACCTGCCCGTCGAGGTGGACGACCCGGCCGACCCGGTCGAGCTCGACCTGGCCGCCGTGCGTGGCGAGTTGGGCTTCGACAAGGTCAGTTACCACTATCCGGGGGCCCAGGACCCTGCCGTCGATGACGTCTCGCTGGAGGTGCCGGCGGGTTCGTCCCTGGCCCTGACCGGTGAGACGGGATCGGGCAAGAGCACGCTCGCCTCACTGGTGGCTCGGCTCGCCGACCCCACTTCGGGGCGGATCACCATCGACGGCGTCGACATCCGTCGGCTGAGGTTGTCCGACCTCGCCCAGATCGTCGGCGTGGTCAGCCAGGAGACCTATCTGTTCCACGCCACCATCCGCGAGAACCTGCTGTTCGCCAAGACCTCCGCGACGGACGATGAGCTGTGGCAGGCGCTCAGGGCGGCGCAGATATCGAGCCTCATCGAGTCGCTGCCCCAGGGACTCGACACGATCGTGGGGGAGCGAGGGCAGCGGTTCTCGGGGGGCGAGCAGCAACGCCTGGCGATTGCCCGGGTCGTGCTGCGCAACCCGCGCATCATCGTACTGGACGAGGCCACCTCGGCCCTCGACAACGACACCGAACGTGAGGTGCAACGGGCTCTCGACGCGCTCGCCGTCGGACGGACCTCGGTCACCATCGCGCACCGGCTGTCGACCGTTCGGGACGCCGACCAGATCGCTGTGCTCGACCATGGGCGGGTGATCGAGATCGGACCCCATGACGACCTGGTGCTCGCGGGCGGACGCTATGCCAGCCTCGCCCGGGTGCCGCTGGTCGCCTGACCCCGTCCCGCCCAAACTGCCCCAGCCCAACCCGCCTACTCTTCCTTCCTGGACGGTTTGGTGTCCTCAGTCGGAGCCGAACAGGTCCCTCGTGTAGACCTTGTCGGCCACGTCCGCCAGGGCGTCGGACTGCCGGTTGGCGACGATGACGTCTGCCGTCCGCTTGAACTCCTCGAGGTCGTTCACCACCCGGGAGTGGAAGAACTCGGCCTCCTCCAGCGCCGGCTCATAGACGATCACCTCGACGCCCTTGGCCTTGATCCGCTTCATGATCCCCTGGATGGACGATGACCGGAAGTTGTCGGAGCCCGCCTTCATGGTGAGGCGATGGATGCCGACCACCTTCGGGTTGCGGGCGAGGATGTCGCGGGCGATGAAGTCCTTGCGGGTGCTGTTGGAGTCGACGATCGCCTGGATCAGGGTCTGTGGCACGTCCGAGTAGTTGGCCAGCAACTGCTTGGTGTCCTTGGGCAGGCAGTAGCCGCCGTAGCCGAAGCTCGGGTTGTTGTAGTGCGAACCGATGCGGGGGTCGAGCCCGACCCCGCCGATGATCTGACGGGTGTCGAGCCCGTGCGTCGCTGCGTAGGTGTCGAGTTCGTTGAAGTACGAGACCCGCATGGCCAGGTAGGTGTTGGCGAACAACTTGATGGCCTCAGCCTCGGTCGAACCGGTCAGCAGCACGGGGATGTCGTCGTCCTCGGCTCCTTCGACCAGCAGGTCGGCGAACCTGCGGGCAGCCTCCGTCTGGGATCCCACCACGATCCGCGACGGGTGTAGGTTGTCGTGGAGTGCGCGCCCCTCGCGCAGGAACTCGGGTGAGAAGAAGATGCTGTGCCCGGGGTGCTGCTCGCGCAGCGACGCGGTGTAGCCCACCGGGATGGTCGACTTGATGACGATGGACGCCTCCGGGGCCAGCTCCACCGCTTGGCCGACGACCGCGTCGACGGTGCTGGTGTTGAAGAAGTTGCGGTCGGGGTCGTAGTCGGTCGGGGTTGCCACCACGATGTAGTCGGCGCCCCGGTAGGCATCGGACGGATCGGTGGTCGCCCGCAGGTTGAGCTGCCGACTGGCCAGGTGGTGCTCCAACTCGTCATCGGCCACCGTGGAGCGGCGGCGGTTGACCAGCTCGACGCGCTCGGGGTTGATGTCGACGGCCACCACCTCGTGATGTTCGGCCAGCAACACGGCCAGCGACATTCCGACATAGCCCAGACCCGCCACGGCAATCTTCATGGCGTCACCCTATCGGCGCTCCTGCACCGGCCCAGGAACGACCCCGCTCAGCGCAGCCCTGACAGGTCGTGGCTGACCTGCTCGACCACGCCAGGCAGGCGCGACGCCAATGTCGGCTCAGACACGAGCCACGGCAGGGTCTCAACCGCGACCACGATGCGGGTGGTGAGGAACTCCCTCCAGTGGTCGTCGGCCTCACCACCCACCTCGGCGGCCGCGCACCATCGCTCGAACAGGGAGCGTTCCGCCTCCCCAACCAGGCCCGACACCTCCCGCAGCAGCGTCGCCGGGTCGGTGAACCGCGCCCGGGGGAAGCAGGTCTCCAGGTCGACCATCACCAATTCTCCCTGTGAGGTTCGTCCGATGTGCTGAAGGGCGAATTCGCCATGGCTCAGCGCCCGCGGGAACCCCGCGAGGGCGGTCCCGGCCGTTCGGTAGGCCAGAAGCCAAGCGGCTGGGTCCACCGCGAACCCCTCCTCGGTGAGGGCACCCAGAGTGCGGGCAACCATCCCCTCGAACACTGTCTGGTCCATCCCCGGCTGGTGGGGGAAGACGCTCTGGTCGACATCGGTGACCCGGGCCAGGCTGGCCGACAGCTCGAGCACGGAGTCGACCTCCGCGCTCGAGCCTGGAGTCATGGACGCGGCATCGGGTCCGGTCCGGGGCAGGTGCTCCAGCACCATCACCTCGGCCTCGTCCCGCTCGACGACGCCCAACAGCTTCGGGAGCGGGACCCGGCCGGCCAGCGCACGGTGTCGGTTGGCCTCCCGGCGCAGCCGGTCCGCGGTTCTCTTGACGAAGACCGAACGGCGCTGGCCGTCCAACGAGAGGACGCTGATGACGGCGGTGTTGCCGCCGCCGGTCAGCGGGCCACGCCGTCCCACGGTCACGTCGAGTCGTTCACCCTCCTGGGGTGACATCCAGGGCAGGTCGGCCGGGACGAGACCGAAGGGAAGTGTCGTGGTCACCAGATGTCCGCCCTCCCAGAACGTCGCCCCAGAACCCCGAACCAGAACCCCCGGCCCGAGGACCCCCGCCCCAGGAACCCTGCCCCAGAACCCGGGATCCCGGCCTCAGAATCCCGCAGTCACCGGGTCGGCGCCCTGGCGGAACCCGCGATCCAGGCCGTTCAGCACCGCCATCTGGTCGTCGGACAACTCGAAGTCGAACACGTCGAAGTTCTCGGAGATGCGGGTAGGTGTCACCGACTTCGGGAAGACGACCAGGCCCTGCTGCAGGTGCCAGCGCAGCACCACCTGCGCGGGGGTCTTGCCGACGGCCTCCGCGAGCGCAGTCACCTCGGGCAGGGTGATGTCGCCCGGCTGCGACTGGGTGCCGAGCGGCGTGTAGACCTCGGTGGTGATGCCCCGCGAGGTGTTCAGCTCACGCAGTTCGCGCTGCTGGAAGGTGGGGTGCACCTCGATCTGGTTCACGCTGGGGGTGGTGCCCTGCAACTTGTCGAGGTGCTGCTGCACGAAGTTCGAGACGCCGATCGAGCGCACGAGCCCTTCGGCCTTGAACTGCTGCATCGAGTCCCAGGCCTCGATGTAGGCGTCGCCGTACTTGACGGTCGCCGGCCAGTGGATGAGGTACAGGTCGAGGTGGTCGAGGCCCAGCTTCTCGAGCGAGGTCTCGATGGCGCGACGGGCATCGTCGGCCTTGTGGTCGCTGTTCCACAACTTGGTGGTCACGAAGAGCTCTTCGCGTGCGATGCCCGACTCTGCGATCGCCTTGCCGACGCCGTCCTCGTTGCCGTAGGCGGCGGCGGTGTCGAGGTGGCGGTAGCCGGCCTCGAGAGCGGTCGCGACGGCGGGCACGATCTCGTCGGCACCGACCTGCCACACGCCGAACCCGAGCTGCGGGATCACGACGCCGTCGTTCAGGGTGATGCTGGGAACGTTCGTGGGAACACTCATGGAGGAGAAGTCCTTCAACTGGAGGCCAATGGTCGCCATCGACCCTACCGACGCCGGAGCGTTCACCCCCAGCCCCGAAGGGGTGCACGTCGCCCATTTCGCGCGTGGAAGAATGACCCCCATGTCGCATGAGCCCGCTGCCCTCGTCGCCCCGGAGGAATCCCTCGTCACCATCCTGACCTCACGATTCGCCGCCGCCGTCGGGTCCGACCCGGAGCTGCGACCGGCCAGCAAGCCCCAGTTCGGCCACTTCCAGTGCAACGTGGCGATGCGGCTGGCCAAGCAGCAAGGACGAAACCCGCGCGAGGTGGCCGCCGACATCATCGCCGCCGCACAGGTGGACGACCTCTGTGAGCCGCTCGAGATCGCCGGACCGGGCTTCATCAACATCCGGCTGAAGCCCTCGGTCCTGGCCGCCGAGGCGGCCCGGGTGCTCGCCGACCCCCACGCCGGTGTCGCTGCCGCGAGCAACCGGCAACGGGTGGTGATCGACTACTCCGCCCCCAACGTGGCCAAGCAGATGCATGTCGGCCACCTTCGCACCACGATCATCGGCGACTGCTTCAACCGGGTGCTGACCGCCGTTGGCCACACCGTCATCCCGCAGAACCACATCGGCGACTGGGGCACCCAGTTCGGCATGTTGATCGAACAGATCCTGGACGAGGGTCTCGACGCCTCGACGCTCACCCTCGCTGACGCGGATGCGCTCTACAAGCGTGCCGCCGCCCACTTCAAGGACGACGTCGAGTTCGCCACCCGGGCCCGTGCCCGAGTTTCGATCTTCCAGGGCGGTGACGAGCAGTCTTTGGCCATCTGGCGGCAGCTGATCGAGGTGTCGAAGCAGGGATTCAACCAGGCCTACGAGCGTCTCAACGTGAAGCTGGTCGACGCCGACCTGGCGGGCGAGTCCACCTACAACGATGATCTGCCGGTGCTCGTCCGCGAACTGGAGGAGTCCGGTGTCGCTGTGGTCGACCAGGGCGCCCTGTGTGTCTTCGTCGAGGGCATCGAGGCACCGCTCATCGTCCGCAAGTCGGACGGGGGCTACGGCTACGCCACCACCGACCTGGCCGCGATCCGCCGCCGGGTGAACCACCTGCACGCCGACCGCATCATCTATGTCACCGACGCCCGGCAGGGAGGTCACTTCGCCCAGGTCTTCGCCGCCGCCCGCAAGGCCGGCTTCCTGCCCGACGGCGTCGAGGTCGAGCACGTCGGCTACGGCATGGTGCTCGGCGACGACAACAAACCACTGAAGTCGCGGGACGGGTCGGCGGCGAAGCTGGTCGACCTGCTCGATGCCGCCGAGGAGGTGTCGGCCCCGTCCATCGCGCTCGCGGCGATCAAGTACGCCGACCTGTCGTCCGGCCTGCAGAAGGACTACGTCTTCGACCCGGCCCGTATGACCCAGACCACCGGCAACACTGGCCCCTACCTGCAGTACGCCCACGCCCGCTGCCAACAGATCCTGCGACGGGCCGAGGCCGAACAGTTGCCGGTCGGTCCGTTGACCCTCACCGAGGAGGTCGCCGAGCAGACCCTGGCCCTGATGCTGTCCAGGTTTGGCGACGTGGTGGCCGAGGTGGCCGAGACCTTGCAGCCCCACAAACTCTGCACCCACCTGTACGAGACGGCGGTGGCGTACGCGACCTTCTACGAGCAGTGCCCGGTGCTGCGCAGCGAGGGCGAGGTGCGTGCCTCGCGGTTGGCGCTGTGCGAGGCGACCGCCAAGGTTCTGGCGGCCGGACTCGACCTGCTGGGGATCGAGGCTCCCGACCGGATGTGACGGTCGAGGGCCCCCGCGTCAAAGAAGCACGCGTCAAGGAGGCCTGCGTCAAGGGCCCACGATCGGGCGCGTGGCGGAGCCAGCGCCCGACCATGGGCGAGCCGGTGGCTCAGTCCTCGTCGACGACCCTGTTCTCGGCGTGCGGCAGCACCGGTGCGGTGTCGGGATGCTCCACCCGCTGCTGGGCGAGCGTGGCCGCCCCGATGATGCCCGCCTTGTTGCGCAACACGGCCGGGATCATGGGGGTGCGCAGCTTGAGCAGGGGAATGAACTTCTCATGGTCCTTCGAGACCCCGCCGCCGACGACGAACAGGTCGGGCCACATGAGCGCCTCGACGACCTCGTAGTAACGCTGCAGGCGCTCGGTGGCCCACTTGCGGTACGAGAGGCCCTCCTTGTCCTTGATGGACGCCGCGGCGCGCGACTCGGCATCGTGGCCGTCGATCTCGAGGTGGCCGAACTCGGAGTTCGGGATGAGGATGCCGTTGTTGATGATGGCCGAGCCGATGCCCGTGCCCTGGGTGGTGAGGATGACCAGACCCTGCACGCCCTTGGCGGCACCGTGGTGCACCTCAGCGACGCCGGCGGCGTCGGCGTCGTTGACGACGGTGATCGGACGACCCAACCGCTCGGCGAAGAAGGTCTCGGCCTCGAGTCCCTTCCAGTCCTGGTGCAGGTTGGCGATCATCGGGATGTGGCCGTGCACGACCGGGGCGGGCACGGTGAGTCCGATCGGTGCGTCGCCGATCTGGTCGGCGAAGTGATCGACGATCTGCGCCACCACGTCGGCCACATTGCCCGGGGTCGATTTGGCCGGTGTGTCGATGCGCAGGCGGTCGGCGGCGAAGTCGCCGGTCTCGAGGTCGACGGGCGCGCCCTTGATGCCCGAACCACCGATGTCAATGCCAAGAACGATGCTCATGGGCTCAGCCTAGGGGGTGGGTGTCGAGGTCGACCGGTGCGGGCCGCGTGTCGCTCGCGGCAGGTCGGCGGACGGACCACCGAGCCCTCATGACGCGCTGTTCCGGCTGGCGGCCACGGCGTGCCCGATGACCCCAGGAGGCGTGCCGTCCGAGCAGCGGAAGCGGGGCCGCGGTGGGGCTCGGAACTCGCTCAAACGCTCATTCAGCCGAGAGGAAACCTGAAGTTTTCACCCATCAAGCAGAAAACCTTTGCATTTGAAGGAAACACCCGTAACCCTGTTACGGAGGGCATCGATCGGGATGCGATCACTGTCCTCATGACTGTCGCTGGGGGGCGGCAGACAGGGCTGGGTCCGCGCAGGACCCGACCGGTCGGGATGCTGGGTCAAACAGTGTCCTGGAGGTCAGAGCAGCGCGGACCCACCCTGAAAAACTCTCAGCGAACGCCCGAGCCACTGTCGGTTCCACACCGGTCACGTTGAGAGCCACCACATGACCACTGATCTGAACCGAGAACCCGCTCAGTCCGAGCCGCCTCTCGAGTGGCCCCTGCTGCACTGCCCACGACTGGGCACGGGCGGGCGCCACCAGGCTGATGCGACGGTTCAGTCGTCCGGACCGGTCGGCCACCACCTGCGGGTTGACGGCCCAGCCGCGCTGGCGCCAGTCGAGAGGGTGCAGCCACCGGGCGCGCGGGGGCAACGCCTGCCACTGCAGTGAGCCCAGGTCTATGCCTGGCCAGACGGCCGACAGGGCCGCCTCGACCTCGGCCCACGAGCCGACGGGGAGCAGGACCGTGCTTCCCCCCTCGTCGGCGTCGTCGCCGCGATACCCCAACACGGTGAACCGCACCCGCCACCAGCCGAATCGTCGCCACAGCCATGACTGGGTCAGCTCGAACCCCTGTACGCGCTCGACGGGCACGGTCTGGCTGACGGTGTCGGTGAGGCCACGAGCCACCCTGACCACGCCCCGCGCAGGCGCGTGGAGGCGGTAGTCCCACTCCTTCACCACCCGGTTGACCACCAGCGCTCCCAGCCCCCAGACGGCGGGCACCAGGAGCCCGGCCAGCACGAACTGTCGGGTCAGGATCGATGGCAGGAGTGCGACCAGTGCGAACACGATCGAGCCGAGGAACTCACCACTGGTCACCACAGCTGCCACCAAACGTGCCGGCGGCACGCTCACCACCACGTCGTCGGACCGGAACAGGGCACCCCGCTGCTGCGGCACGGCACGAGCGTCGTCGGTGCGAACGGAGGTCGCTGCCCCGGCCATGGGGGTGCCGCCCCGACCGGCGTCCCGGACGAGAGCCGCGCGCCGTGCCAGTTCGTCCCTGACGCGTTCGGCCCTGGCCCGCCCCAGGTACTCCAACTTGTGCGGGGCGCCGCTGCCGACGTCGATGCGCAGGCTGCACACCCCGACCAGTCGCGCGGCAAGCGGCGAGACGATGTCGATCGACTGCACCTTGGAGTAGTTGATGACCGTCGAGGTGTTCCAGATGAAACGGGTGGCGAGGCGCAGCGCGTCGTCGTCCAGTCGGAAGGTGGTGGCACGCCAGCTCGCTAACCCGAGCAGCACGGAGCCGACCATGGCGGCCAGCAGGATCCACACCCACCAGGTGACGTGGTCGACGTCGAAGCGGCCCCCGTTCTCGAGCCATGAGCGACCCACGAAGAAGACGATGGCCAACAGCCCCACCCACCCCTTCACGAAGGGGGTCAGGGGGTGGAGCCGTTCGGGTGGTAGTTGGTTCACAGACCCATCCCGCGGGCCTCGGCGGCTGCGGTGAGACGGTCGCGCAGCTCACTGGCGGCCTCGGCTGACAGTCCGGGAATGGTGGCGTCGGACTGGTCGGCGGCCGTCACCAGCTGCACGGTGGCCAGTCCGAAGGCCCGCTCCACCGGACCGGAGCTGATGTTCACCGCCTGCATACGGCCGTAGGGGATGATCGACAGCGACCGCCAGAACAGGCCGTGGGTGAGGTACAGGTCGTCGTCCCTCTCGGCATAGCCCCAGCTGGCAACCCATCGCGCGATGCGCATGAACCGCCACACCATCACTCCCGCCAGGGCCACGCCGGCGAGGGCGGCAACCCACCAGGGCGCCCAGATCGCCGACGGCACCACGGCCAGCACGATCAGCACACCCCACGTGGCCAGGACCATCCGCCTCTTCAGGCGCAGGAAGTTCGGCGAGAGGCGCTGCCAGGTCTCGCGCGGTGGGGCGAACAACTCGTCCATGCTCGCGACCCTATCCAGTCGCAGCCTGAACCGGGTGGTGGGGTCAGTGGTGCCGCATGGCCCGGCGGTGGGCCTTCCGTAGTGTCTTGGCGAAGGAGGTGTGGTCGGGGCCCATCACCTTGATGTCACCCAGCACGACCACGCCGGTGATGGTGATGGTCGGGCCTTCGCCTGGCTTGGGGCGGGTGCCCATGACCTTGGAGTCGCCCAGGATGTTGGTGACCCGATCGATCACCTGCACGCCGGCGGGAACGATCAGCTTGAGGTCGCCCAACCCGATCATCACCTCGATCTCGACGTGAGGACTCTCCATCACCCCTTGGGTGAGGTCGATGATGGCGTCGCCGAGCCCCACGAGCACGCTGGTCTTGCGATGCATCCGCCAACCCGGCGCGCTCCGGCGTGCCGTACCGAGCAGCCCGAACAGGTTGTCGGTGTCGGGTGACTGGTGCGAGGGGTCGACCACCACCAGTGCGTCGACGTCGGCCGGACGCGGTGAGGGCAGGGGACTGGAGTACTCCTTGACGGGGGCGCTCGGCATCAGGTCGGCGGTCACCGGAGCCAGGTCGTTGAACGTCTTGGCCATCAGCACGGCAGTGCTGCGCTCGTCGAACTCCTCACGGGTGATCCGCCCCTCGGCGTACGCCGTGGTGAGCACGGTCGTCACCAGTTCGCGGTCCCCGTCGGAGATGCGCAGGTGCCCCCCGGGAAGCACCTCGAGGGGCTGCTGGCCCATCGCGTCGGGATCGTTCGTGGGGGAGTTCGGCGCCGTCATGGCGCCCACGGTAGGCCGCTCGGCGGCTGCTGGCGAGACCGTGGGGCGAGGTTCCGGGAGGGTTCGGGGTCGCCCCCGATCCGCCCTGGCGCGGGAGCGGATCACCTCCAGCTGTGCCGGTGGGTCAGCGGGGCTGCAGGGCTTCGAGGATCGCTGCTGAGGCGGCGTCCGGCGTCCACTGCATGGGTTGTCCGGCGGAGTCCGTCCAAGTGAGGGCGGTTGTGGAGCTGGGCATCGCACGAACCCAGATCAGCTCACCGTTGGTCCGCAGCAGCGCGAGCACCACTCGTCCGGTGTTGACCCCGGGTGCCGTGGTCTGGGGGGCGGAGGGTGCGGTGGACCCCGAGGGGGACGAATGCGTGGCCAGGTCGTCGAGCAGGGTTTGCGCGTCCGTGGGCTTCAGTACCAGTCCAGCCACCCTCGAGCCGTCGTCCTGGGTGACCTTCGACAGGTCACAGAAGCGAACCTGGGTGACGTCCTGCAGGCGGACGGGCATCAGCGTCTGCCAGCTGTCCCACGCGCACAGTTTCTGTGGTGGTGCCACGACCGTGGGCGTCCACCCCGGGGCCGAGCGCTGCTCGGTCATCAGCCGGACGAACGTGGTGACGGCCCGGGGCTGCGGATGACACGCGCCAGCTGGCATTCGCAACTTCACGGCGGTGCCATCGGGGTACACGGCCACGAAGGACTCGTCCTGGGGGTTGGCCAGGCAGGGTTCGATGCCACCACCGGTGCTGGCGAGGAACTCATCGAGGTGGGTGTCCAGGGGCTCCGCGGGACCGAAGCGCCAATTCGAGCAGAACCAGACCTTGGTCGCTCCGCTGGGCAGCCCCGACGCTGGGGCGAGGGAGGCGGGCAGCGAGCAGGCCGGCACCGTTCCCTCGCTGGGGATCGTGGGCGACGCAGGGGGAACAGGGGTGATGGCCGATGGGGTCGTGGGAGTGGACGCCTGCGCGATGGCAACCCGGCTGGCCTCGTCCGGCGACCAGGAACGCTGGGCGCCGTCGAGGCTGAAGGTCCAGACCCCGCTGCTGAGACTGAAGGTGAGCACCAGCATCTCCCCATTGGCCTGCAGCAGCTGCATCGTCGGGCCGTCTGCGATGATCCCGTCGCCGGCGGATCGGTGATGGTGCCGGAGGTCGGCGAGCAGTGCCGGCAACGAAGAGCTTGCCACCTCCTTCGCGGTAGGTGTGGGGTAGCCCTCGCAGACCACCGCGCCGGTGATCCACTCCAGTCTCGCCGGGATGGTCGAGCCGTGGGCGGCGCACGGTTGGGACGACTCGGCGGGCGGCGCCTGGTTGCCGAACATCGAGGTGCGCTGTGCAGTGAGGGCGTCGATGGTGCGAGTGCGCATCGCCTCGAATCCTCCGCGTCCGCCGATGGTGCCGCAGCCGGCCCGCATGCCAGCCACCATCCGGGTGGTGCCGTCGGCGTAGGTGAGCAGGGCAGCGCCCGGGATCGACCAGTCTGCCGTGCATGCCGCGTCGCGCGGCAGCTTGGGCAGCGCGTTGAAGGCGGTCACCCACGCGTCGAGCCCCCGGGTGAGGGGTTCGGGTGGGGGGTACTCACTCAACATGGCGTCGCCGCCCCCGGTGCACCACCGCAGCGAGACAGCTCCCAGGGGCAGGGTGATGGTGGTGCCGTCGACGTAGTCCGACGCCTCGCGCGGACACGGGGCAGCGACGGGGCCGGTCGATCCTGCAGGCAGGGGAGTGGCTGGGATGCGGCCGTCGGCGTTCTGGCCGTCACCGATGCCTGGCAGGTACTGGGTGGCGAGTACGGCGGCGAGGGCCACGACCGCTGCCGCTGCGGCGCTGGCAGCCACGTTGCGGGTGCGGCGGCGGGCTCGTCCGGTGGTGGCCGCTCGGGCAGCCCAGTCGTCGGTCGACGGTGGACGAGGGGTGAGGCCGTGCAGGCGGTCGCGGAAACTGGTCATGGTTGCTCCATGGGGTCGGTGGGCAGCACGGCCCGGTCGGCTTCGGCGAGGTGGGGGGAGCGGCGCAGGTTGGCCAGGGCGCGGTGCGCGTGCTGCTTCACGGTCCCGACGCTGACACCCAGCAGGTCAGCCGTCTGCGCCTCGGTGAGGTCGTCGTAGTAGCGCAGGACGATCACGGCTCGCTGCTGGCGGGGAAGTCCAGCCAAGGCGCGGGCGAGGTCACCCTCGTCGGACGAGGCCAACGGAACCTCGGGCCTGAGGTCGGCGGTGTCATCGAGTTCACGGGTGCGCTCACGCCAGGTTCCGCGACGCCACCAGCCCAGGTGGGCGTTGAAGATGGCCTTGCGCACGTAGGCCTCGTAGTTGTCGTCGGCGGTGTTGAGGCGGTCGAACTTCGACCAGCACCGGGCCAACGCGTCCTGCACGAGGTCCTCGGCTCGTTGGCGGTCACCGGTGAGCAGCCAGGCCGACCTCCACAGCGCCGGACCGCGGAGTTGCACGAACTCGTCGAAGCTCGACCAGTCCCGGCCCGTACGGGTCTGCACCATGGTGGTCATTCTCCCCCCCTCACCCGGTAGAAGTCGGGTGGATGCCAAAGGGTTGACCCGCGCGGCGGCCGTGATCAAATCGTGACGTCGTTGGCTGGGGCGGGCGATCTGGGGAGTTTGGCCGGGTGAAGAAGTGCGCCCATTACGCGCAGCAGCCCTTGGTTTTCTGAGCACGTGCTGTGGGGCGACGGGAACCGGAAATATCCCAGGCGTTTTTGGGACTCCCTCTTGCGCTCGATCAATGGTGTCGTGCAATGATTCATTCTGCGCACAGGTGCGGTTAATGGGGACCGCGGCGCACCGTTTGAGTTGGGGGACTCCGTGACAAAACTTCGCAATGCCCTGCGCCGCTGTGCGGTCGCTGGATCTGCCGCCGCTCTGCTGCTGGTGGCACCGCTGGGCGCACATGCCGACAACGCTGTCATCGACGGTGACGGGATCACCACGGTCAACGGCGTCAGCTCGATCGATCTGGGATCGGTGTGCGTGGGTGCCACCGGCACCAAGAACGTCGGGATAGCGGCCGAGCGCAACGGCACCAAAGACGGCAACTCGCAGATCTGGGCCAACAGCGCCCTGCTGACCGCCAAGACGACCTCTCCCGGCGCGAGCGTCGACCCGAACCATGGTTCGATCAAGCTGCCGGAGAAGTGGCTCACCATCGGGAACAACGCGACCAGTGACGTTGCCGTGGTCACGGTGTCCGCCACGCCCGCGAGTGCGGGGTCGCTGACCGGCACCGTGACCATCGCGCTGGTTGGCGCGTCATCAGTGGGTGGGACCACCACCCGGACCGCGGACCTCACCTGGACCGCCACCGGCGTGGACTGCGCTCCCGCGAAGGACACGACTCCACCCACCATCACCCTGGTCAGCAGGACACCCGTCGCCAACGCCCAGGGCTGGAACAACAGCCCCGTGACGGTGACCTGGTCGTGTGAGGATGCGGGAGGCGTTGTCGCGCCCACCGCCAGCCAGACGCTCTCGTCCGAGGGAGCCAACCAGTCGGCCACGGGAATCTGTACCGATGCGGCCGGCAACACGGCCTCCGACACGGTGAGCGGCATCAACATCGACCTGACCGCTCCGACCATCGGTGGGAGCCGCTCGCCGGCGGCGAATGGCAACGGTTGGAACAACGGCGCCGTGACCGTGACATGGACGTGCTCGGACAGCCTGAGCGGTGCCCTCAACGACACCGTGACCAAGGTGCTCAGCGCTGAAGGCGCGGGCCAGTCGGAGACCGCGACCTGTGCGGACAAGGCGGGCAACACCGCTGATGACACGGTGGGTGGCATCAACATCGACCTGACGGCGCCCAGCCTCAACATCAGCGGTCCCGCATCCGCCACCTCGATCGACCTCTGCACCGCCGGGGCCTTGGATCGTCCGTCGTTCGCCCCTTCGGATGCACTGTCGGGTCTGGCCACCTCGAACGACTCGTGGTCACAGCCCACCACCGGCTCGGGTGTCGGCAGCTACACCTACAGCGCCTGGGCCACCGACAAGGCCGACAACAGCACCGCCGAGTCGCGCAACTACACCGTCAGGTACGGAGCAGCGTTCGGTGGTTTCTCCCAGCCGATCAATGCCGATGGCACAAGCCGCTTCAAGCTGGGCAGCACCATCCCGGTGAAGTTCCAGCTCACCTGCAACGGAACGCCGATCTCGACCGCGGTGGCCAAGCTCAACGTGAGATTCGGCGCTGGCACCACTGATGGCGGCGTCAACGAGGCCATCTCGACCTCTGCCGCCACGTCGGGCAACCTGTTCCGATTCAGCGACTCGCAGTACATCTTCAACCTGAGCACGAAGGCCGGGTACACCAACCCGGGCAGCAGCACCACCACCGCCTTCACTGCTGGAAAGTGGACGTTGACGGTTGCCTTGGATGACGGCACCACCCGCTCGGTCGTCGTCGAGCTCGTCAAGTAGTTCATCGGCGGGGTCACCTGCTTGGGTCATCCCGCTCGCTCTTTCGCCAAGGGCCCGGCCATTCGGCCGGGCCCTTTGGTGTGCCCGAGGCGAGTTCTTCTGGTGTGACGAATCACACAACGCTGCTTGTGGAATGCACGGCGCAGCAGCGGAGTCAACCCCCTTTTGGGGTGCATCGACGCGTGGCCGTCACTTGCGAGGGTGGACGAGCCGTGCGTGCGCAGCCGCTTGCGGCGCTAGTCGTGGCTCTGCGGCTGAACGAGTATCGTGAGCAGTGACGCATGAGGATGAGTTCCTGACCGCATTGTTTCGGCCGTCGGCCCAGCCGGCAGCGACGAGCGCACGGCCACGGTGGTGAGGGTTGATCGGAGTAGGAAATGCAGCGACTGCGTCCAGGTTTGGTGCTCTCGGAGCGCTACCGACTGGTCCGTCACGTGGCGTCGGGAGGCATGGGTCAGGTCTGGGAGGCGCTGGACGACACCTTGGGCCGTCGAGTGGCGCTCAAGATCATGCATCCGAACAGCCCGGACGAGGCCGTCCTCGCCGACCGTTTTCGCGACGAGGCCAGGTTTGCCGCCCAGCTGTCGCACCCCAACATCGTGACCATCCATGACTTCGTCGACTTCGAAGGTCTCTCGTACCTGGTGATGGAGTTCGTCGACGGCCCCACGCTCTCGCGGGTGTTGTCGCTCGGCCCGATGGGGCCGGAGGCGGTGCGTACCGTACTCGCCGAGCTGGCCTCAGCCCTCGTCCAGGCCCACGAGGCGGGCATCATCCACCGAGACATCAAGCCGGCCAACGTCCTGATGGCCGAGGGGGGCGCCAAGCTGACCGACTTCGGCATCGCTCGCCCCGTCGGCGGGGAGTCGCGGACCATGACGGGCCAGGTGCTCGGAACGGCGCACTACCTCAGCCCCGAACAGGCGCTCGGGCAGACGGTCAGCACCGCGACCGACATCTACAGCCTGGGTGTGCTCGCGCACGAGATGCTGACCGCCTCCAAGCCCTTCGACAAGGGAACTCCGATCGCCACGGCGCTCTCGCACGTGCAGGACCCGCCACCTCCGGTGCCCCCGGGCACCCCGGCAGACCTGGAGGCGACGATCACGGCGTGCCTGGAGAAGGAGCCGGGGGACCGCCCGACGGCTGCAGCCCTGTGCGTCCTGCTCGAGGCTCAGTCGGCCCCGGTGGACGACCGGGAGCCGGTCGACCCTGAGGCGACTGTCGCCATGGCCGTGCTGCCACGCCGCATGGCCGCCAGCTGACACCTCTGGCCCCACGCAAGGGTTGCGCGAGCGCAAAAGCTGTGGGGATACTGTGCCGTGGAGCATCCCGAGCTGAGCAGCCGACCGGCACAGGTCGAGGCCGTGATGAGGGCCGCCGATGTGCTGTTGCGGGTTGCGGCCCGATCGGTCATCGAGGTGGAGGATCGAGTCACCTCCCCCCAGCTGCGGGTGTTGGTGCTGATCGCCCTCCACGGTCCGCAGAATCTCGGTGCGGTGGCGCGCGAACTGGGCGTGCACGCGTCCAATGCCACACGAACCTGCGATCGCCTGGTCGCGGCTGATCTGTTGAGCCGCCGGCAGGAACCGACTGACCGCCGCTACCTCAAGCTCGACCTGACCGCCCAGGGTCGGGCCCTGGTCGATTCGGTGCTCGGGCACCGCCGCACGGCCATCGCCGACGTGATCGAACGCATCCCCTCCCCGGAGCAGGAGTCGGTTGCTCGTGCCATGCAGGTGTTCGCCGATGCAGGCGGTGGGGAAGGGTCCGAGGACGGCCGGTTCGCACTCGGCCCGGCACGCTGATTCAGCGAAGCTCTGCCCAGGCGAACCCAAGTGCCGTGGCGGCATTCGCCGCAGCCGCAGTTCGGCGCGCCGGATCGGCCGTCGCCACCACGATCATGCTGATGGCGTGCAGGACGTCCACGATCCCTCCCAGCCGGCGCACACCATGCCCTCCGACCGCCCCGACTGCGGCCTGGACGACGTGGCGTGCCCCCAGCACTCGCAGCGCCGTCCGCCCCCGCGCGTCGTCCGTGGGGAGCAGTCGACCCTCGAGGAGCCGAGGGGCCGCAAGCTCGGCCAGCCCGTACCCGAGCCGCAGCGCGTCCTGTGCTCTCATCGTGATCCCTTGCGGGAGAGGATTCGGGCCGTGATGGACACTCCCAGCAGGGCCCCGGCCGCCGCGACCATCGCCCCATGGTGCTGGGAGCCCCAGAGCTGGTGGCTGCGCGAGGTCGACCGCGCGTCGAAGATGCCGTGGGTGCCGAAGTCGCGTTCGGAGTCCGCCGGTTCCCACAGGTTGGCGGGTTGGTCGGCCGGCTTCGGGTCGGGGGCCTGCTGGGACGAGAACCCGGTCTTCGCCAGGTACCGGTCGAGCAGGCCGGGCACCACGGCGTTGGCGATCAGGGTGGCCGCGGTGCTCCCGCCCACCCAGTACTCGCGCCGCTGGGGATGGGCCGCGGCGAACAGCACCGCGTCGGCGGCCACTTCGGGCTGGTAGATCGGCGGCACGGGCTGGGCCTGCCGTGGCAGCCGCGACAGCACCCACGAGAACTGGGGTGTGTTCACCGCGGGCATCTGCACCATGGTCGTGTGGATGCGGCTGTGCTCGTGCATCAACTCGGTGCGCAGTGATTCGTTGAACCCCTGGATCGCGTGCTTCGCGCCGCAGTAGGCCGACTGCAACGGGATGCCCCGGTAGGCGAGGGCTGAGCCGACCTGCACGATGGTTCCCCGGTCGCGCGGCCGCATGTGGGAGAGGGCCGCCATGGTGCCGTAGACGTAACCGAGGTAACTCACCTCGGTGACACGCTTGAACTCCTCGGGGGTGATCTGGTCGAACCGCGAGAACACGGAGGTGAAGGCGACATTCACCCACACGTCGATCGGACCAAGCTCGTTCTCGACCCGGTCGGCGGCGGCCTGGACGGCCGCATGATCGGCCATGTCGACCGGGATCGCCACGGCGCGTCCGCCCGCTCGCTCGACGTCGGCAGCCGCCCCGGCCAGGCCTGCCTCCCCACGAGCGAGCAGGACGACGGTGGCCCCCTGCCTGCCGAACGCGACGGCGGTCGCGCGACCGATTCCCCCGGTCGACCCGGTCACGACGATGATGCGCTGATCAGTGCCCATCTGGACTGCTCCTTCGGTTGTCAGCTGGTGGTCGTCGACCGCTGCGCACGAATCGCAGCACCCGAACCGTTTCCATCGACGCTAACGCAACGATTGCGTGCACGCAATGGTCGACCTAGGGTGGTGCCATGGCCCCATCCGACCAGTTCCCGCCACACGTCCTTCGCGAATACGCGTTGCTCGCCGACGGGGAACGCGGCGCACTGATCGGCCCCGGCGGGGACATCGCCTGGATGTGCGCCCCCCAGTGGCACGACGACGCCGTCTTCTCCGGGCTGCTGGGTGGGCGGGGCGGCTTCGCCGTGACCCCGACGGATCCGCGCTACGTGTGGGGTGGCAAGTACGAGGACGGGACCCTGATCTGGGTGAGCCGGTGGATCACCAGCACCGGGATCGTGGAATGCCGTGAGGCCCTGGCCTATCCCGGCGACAAACATCGATCCGTCCTGCTGCGGAGGGTGCAGGCGGTCATGGGGGAAGCCGAGATCCGGGTGGTGTTGAACGTGAGGGCCGGCTTCGGACGGCATGCCATGGGCCACCTGCGCCAGCACGGTGACGTCTGGCTGGCGCGGAGCGGACCACTGAGGGTCCGGTTGGGTGGTGCCGCCGAGGCCGGCGTGCGAGACGGCGAACTCCTGCTCGACCTGCGGCTGCGTGAGGGGGAACAGCACGACCTCGTCCTCGAGATCTCTGACGAGGCGCTCCCGGACGAGCCCGCCGATCCCGACCAGGCCTGGAGCGCCACCGAGTACAACTGGCATCGCGAGGTGCCCCAGTTCGACAACACGATCGCACCGGACGACTGCCGCCAGTCCTACGCCGTGTTGCGGGGCATGACCGGGGGCGGTGGCGCGATGGTCGCGGCCGCCACCATGGGACTGCCCGAGCGGGCGCAGGAGAAGCGCAACTACGACTACCGCTACGCCTGGATCCGCGACCAGTGCTTCGTCGGGGTCGCTGTCGCGGCCTGCGAGGAGTTCGCCCTGCTCGACGACGCGGTCGGTTTCGTCTCGTCCCGGCTGCTGGACGACGGTGCCCAGATGCGCCCCGCCTACACCGTGCAGGGCGGCCCGGTGCCCGATGAGTACGACACGGGACTACCGGGCTATCCGGGTGGGTCGGGCAGGGCAGGCAACTGGGTGAACCAGCAGTTCCAACTCGATGCCTTCGGCGAAGCCCTGTTGTTGTTCGCCGCGGCCGCCGAGAACGACCGCCTCGATCTGGAGCAGTGGAAGGCCGCGGAGATCGCAGCGGACGCCATCGCCCGGCGGTACCAGCAGGCCGACGCGGGCATGTGGGAGTTGCAGGACGCCCACTGGACGCACTCCCGCCTCATCTGCGCCGCGGGGCTGCGCTCGATCGGCCGTCACGCCCCCGGCCCGCAGGGCGCCATGTGGAGTTCGCAGGCCGACCAACTCGTCGCCGACGTCACCCGCGACTGTCTTCATCCTTCGGGACGCTGGCAGCGGTCACCCGATGACCCCCGGGTCGACGCCTCCCTGCTGCGGCCGATGCTGCGCGGGGCGCTGGCCCCGCAGGACCCCCGCTCGATCGCGACGCTCCGGGCGATCCAGGAAGACCTGGCCAGGGAGGAGTACCTGTACCGGTTTCGGCAGGACGAGGGTCCACTGGCGCAATCGGAGGGTGCGTTCCTGTTGTGCGGGTTCGACATGGCGATGGCCCTCCACCAGGGCAACCGTCCCCTGGAGGCGGCCCGCTGGTTCGAACGCAACCGCGCCGCCTGCGGCTCACCGGGTCTGTTCACGGAGGAGTACGACGTCGAGCAGCGGCAGTTGCGGGGAAACCTGCCCCAGGCCTTCGTCCACGCCGCGCTGCTGGAGTCGGCTCGTCGCCTCGCGAGCGAGCCACCACCTTGGGGCGGCCTGCGGAGCTGAGGGATGCCGGGCATTGAGCCACCCGGACGCAGGAGAGCGGGCGACGGGAATCGACCCGCGTGTCCAGCTTGGGAAGCTGGCTCGGTCCACAAGTGACCGCACCGCCGCGAACACCCCTACGCGCGGGTAGGTGGCTCGGGGAGCGAATGAGAGTGCAGTCGCATGTGTCATGACGCGAGCCGTCCCGCCGCGATGCTCAAGGGTGATCAGCGCCCGCCAGAGGACTTGAACTCGGACGAACTGTTAATAGCGGAGGCTCGCCTTCCAAAGCGCCGAACGGCTATGGGTTCGGAGACATCGCCACCGGGCCGCGGCAAGCAAACCCCGATTTGGAGGCGATTCGCTCCGCTACTGGCCAGATACGTCCGTGACACTTCTGGGTGAGTGTGGTCCTTCTATGGCGCGCTGGCCCCCGGTCGGCGCTCAATCGCAGTCTCGCGGGTCTGTAGGTCGGGGTAGGGTCTAGGCGCTCCGTACCATGTGAGGGCCCCGACAAGCCGTGACTTGTCGGGGCCCTCAATGCCTGTCTCCGGTCATGGGATATGAGAGCTGTGCTGGGAACTGCCGTGGTCAGGCGAGGATGCGGTAACCCGAGAAGCCACTTGGCGCGAATTGGCCCATGCTGGAGAACCCGGTGGCGGTGTTCCTGTATGCCCACATCGATCCGTCGTTTCGCTGTCCGATCAGGTCCAGACGCTTGTCGCCATTCAGGTCACCAGGAACGAACGCGTTGGTCATGGACTGCCACCCATGCCCGATCTGCCCCACACTCACAAGGCCACCGTCGACCGTCCTGTAGCCATACATCAGACCGTCCTTGCGGATGCCCACCACGTCCCAGGCAGCATCGCCGTACATGTTTCCGGGGGCGATCATAATTCGCATGCCGTTCCAGTTGCGGCCCACCTGCGTGCCGTTGGACAGACCCTTGGACGAAAGACTGTAGCGCCACAGCGAACCATCCGATCCCCGACGCGCGAGGACGTACTGCTGGGGGGACCCGGAGACCATCTGACCGGCGTAGAAGATCTGGTCCATCCCGCCCCAGTTCTGGCCAACCTTGATGCCGTCCTTCAGATACCCGTTGCCCAGGTTGTAGGCGAAGTGCAAGGACTGGTCGCGCGAGTCCCGGTAGAAGAGGTCCGCGCGGTTGTCATCGTTCTGATCGGTGATCGCACCCAGATAACTGATGTGTGTCAGGTTGGTGCCGCGGATCCCGACCTTCGAGATATCCGTCGGAGTCTTCTTGAAGAAGTCGAGCGTGCCTGTGCCAGTAATTCCCCACACATCCGCGATCGCATCACCCGTCGCCTCACCAACACGGCCGGTCGCCTCGGGACGAGCTCCTGCGAAGGGGGAGAACTCACCAAGAGGTGCAGTCACCATCACAATAGCGGTCGCGACCCTCTGCCCACCCACCGTGCCAGCCACACTGAACGTTCCCGGCTGGGCGTACGACATGGCAGGGACCGGATCCCACACCACAGCTTGGCTCGAGGTCGACCTATCCGACCACGTCACCATCACATTCGCCGGGAGCTTCGGCGCTAGACCCACCAGCGTCGAAACCGTGGCAGGAACAACCGACACCAGCGCCGGAGCAGCCACCGTCACGGTCGCTCTGGCAATCTGTTCGCCCCTGACCGTGCCCGACACGGTGAACGTCCCCGCCTTGGCGTAAGCGTCGGCCGCAATAGTGGACCAGCTGACGGTCTCACTGGTGGTGGTCTTGTCGGACCAGACCACGGAGATGTTGGCGGGCATCGTGGGTGCGATGCCGGCTGGAGTCGAGACGCTGACCGTGGCAGAGCGCATGATGGGTTGTGTCACGGTGATGGTGGCTTGGGCGATCCTCTGGCCCCGTACCGTTCCTGCAACAATGAAGCTTCCGGGCTTGGCGTAAGAGGTAGCGGCGATCGGGTCCCAGGTAACGGCCTCCGAGGTGGTACCAGTCGACCAGACAAGGCGCACGGAAGCAGGCATCTGAGGTGCGAGCCCGGCAGGCGACCCGACACTGACAGGCGTCACTGACTTGAGTCCGACCAATTCCTTCGTCGGGTGCTCGAAGAAGCCGGTGACGGTGCCGTTGTCAGTGGTGTTTCCCAGGAGGTCCCTGACGGGATAGAGGGTCATCGTCCACGCGCCAGGAGCCGCGGTTGTGGGGACCTTGATGGTGTGACTCCACGTGCCGTCGGTTGTCGTACCTTGGGTGAGAATCATGTTGTTGGGTGAGAACCCGAGGGATTGATCGGTGGTGTCGGAGAAGAGTGCGACGGTGGGCGTTTTGACTCCGCTGGGGTCTGTGACGTGCACGCTGACGGTGACGGTCTTCTCGCCCGTGGTCAGGTCGACGGTCTTGGGCGTGAAGTCGAAGGCGCTTACCACCGGACCGCTGACGTCGGCTGGGGCGTTGATCACGGTCAGCTTGGTGGTGTGCTCGAAGAATCCGGTGACGGTGCCGTTGTCAGTGGTGTTTCCCAGGAGGTCCCTGACGGGATAGAGGGTCATGGTCCACGCGCCAGGAGCCGCGGTTGTGGGGACCTTGATGGTGTGACTCCACGTGCCGTCGGTTGTCGTACCTTGGGTGAGAATCATGTTGTTGGGTGAGAACCCGAGGGATTGATCGGTGGTGTCGGAGAAGAGTGCGACGGTGGGCGTTTTGACTCCGCTGGGGTCTGTGACGTGCACGCTGACGGTGACGGTCTTCTCGCCCGTGGTCAGGTCGACGGTCTTGGGCGTGAAGTCGAAGGCGCTGACCATCGGACCAGTGATATCCGCGGCGAGAGCCTGGGGGGCGGCGAGAAACAGCGACGCAATCGCCATCGCGAGGGCCACGACAAGTGCTCCGCGCGCTGTGGGCTTGAGTTTAGGAACCATAGAGAGTCTCCTCCAAGAGCCCTGCACCGAATTGCAGGTCAACTGCTCCGCAATATAGCGGCTAGGGTAACCGAACCAGCGAACGGATATCCCTGTTGCCAACTGTGCCCATCAACTCGCTGCGTGTCGTCGTGCGCTACTTGGTCTGAACGGGCGCCTGACTGACGTTAGGTCTTCGCATGTGGGCGCCCGCAACCCGCGACGCAAAGGCGTCCTCAACAGTCGGCAAGTCACTCAACATCTGTCTCGCCATTGTCCCATTCAGGGGCAGTGGCCGCCTGCGGTAGCCGTTAGCGTCACGGGTGAGGCGATTGGGCAGGGCCGGTCCGCCCTGACATGAATGATCGAGAAGCTTCGCATTCCTCAACCGAGTTCTGCTATACGGGCAGTAACGATAGTGGTGGCGTGGCGGGCCACGCGAGCGCCTCTGTCCTGATGGTGGTGGACGGAACGGTGAACTCACGTGGCTCGAGGCGACGACCGCCCGGTAGTTCGTAAGCGAAGCAGCGGGAGCGTTCCCAAGCGGTTGGGCCCCGGCGGATCACGCATGGCTTGAGAAGTCCTCCGGGGGACCGTGCGCACCTGTGGAGATGGCAGGAGTGCACGCAACAGGGCGTTTCTTGGCTTGCCTATCGGGAAGCGGCATCACCAAAGTGGCTCTGGCACAGCCCAATACAGGAGAGCGGGCGACGGGAATCGAACCCGCGTGTCCAGCTTGGGAAGCTGGCGCTCTACCATTGAGCTACGCCCGCGAACCGGCCTCACAGCCGGACGATGGTCGAGTCTAGCGGCTCTTGTCCGCGGCTCCCACTCGGGCTCACCGGTGTCGACGAACCTCGTCCGCCACCTTCTGGAAGACCCCTTCGTCCAGCCTGATTCCCGCGGTCCGGCAGGCCGCCGGATCGACCCTGATGATCCGGTCGACCCTGGCTTCGCTCTGCCGTCCACGCTTGTCCCACGTGCCGGTGCCTATGTCGATCCAGTGGCGCCCTGCCCTGGCCTCCTGCTCGACGTCCCGGTCGTGGTCCTTGCTCGTCAGGGGAAGCGCCAAGAGCCAGTCACCGTCTCGCCCGATCAGCAGGACCGGACGATCCTTCCCCGCACGGTGGTCTTCCTCGTAGGGCACCCACGTCCACACCACCTCGCCGGGGTCGGGCAGGTCACCGGGGTTGGGGGCATAGGTGATCGACAGGTCACCTTGGTAGTCGCCGGGATAGGCGCTGGTGTCCGCTGCGTCCTCGTGGGTACGTGCGCCTGGGGGTCGTGCGCCTGGCGCCTGGGGAGGCTTCCTCGTTGTCGGCCGGCGGCGGGTGGTCGTCCGCTTCGATCCCGCCTGCTTGCGCAACTGGTCGCGCAGGGTGCTGCGGGTAGCGCGAGCGAGAGCGTCGGCAATGATGCGGCCCCAGGAGTTCGCCATGGCGGCGACTCTAGCGGCCGCGCTCCGACCGGGAGGGGCTCAGAGGTAGCGCGGCTCGGGTCCGTAGTGCACGTTGCTGAGGTCGCGGGGGTATCGCTCCTCGGGAGTGCGGAACGCCTGCCAATGGCCGAAGTAGCGACTGACCGGCGGGAGCCACAGCACGGCGGCGCCGATGGCCGACAGCGGGATGGCCGCGTAGGACCAGTCGTTCAACAGGATGGAGAGCAGCGTCAGCGCCACGGCCGCGATGGCGGCGATCCTGCTCCAGCGGTATCCGTTCCAGGCATTGAAGCCGGCGATCGCGGGAGCGGCGACCATGGTGGCCCCTGCCGCGGCAGCCGCCACGGCCAACAGGACCGCCGTGAGTGACCAGGAGTCTGGCTTCGCCCACTCGACCATCCGGATCGAGGTGGGGAAGGTGTGGAGGTGGATCATGTCCCACCACACCTTCACCAAGGCCACCGCCGACACGATCGAGGACGCATAGAGGAAGCCGATGCCGACCAGCATCACGGGATCACGCCGGGGTTGCCCCGTGGCCTCCGAGACGGGGATGCCGGGTTGGATCTCGTCCAACGGGGGCAGGGTCAGGATCGGTTTGGGGGCAGGGGCCGGTTGGGGCTCCTCGGGTTGGCTGCGCCGCGGACGAATCTGGGTGGCATCCAGGTCCTCACGTTCGTCCCACGCGGGCACGGACCGTGCGCCCATCTCGGGGTTCTCGCCCACGATGCCCTCCTGACCTGGAACTGACCTGACCGAACCACCGTTCGGCTCCCCAGCCTAGCGGCCGGGCGGGCGAGACCCCGAGGCCATCGATGTGCAGTGACGCGTCTCCCTGCGGGCACTGCCGCGCGTGCCGGCACGCGGAAGCCCGGGTCTCGAGCACGTGCAACGAGACCCGGGCTTCCCGGGGACATCCGATCAGTGGGTCACCGGTCGGTGACTGCCTCGCCGAGGTGCTTGCCGCGACTCTCCTTCAACGTGAGGATCGTCGCCGCGGAGATCAGCAACGCCACGATGGCGTAGCCGGCGAAGTGCCACCGGCTGTAACCCGACAACCAGGTGTTGATGTAGGGCGCGGTGCCTCCGAAGGCTGCAATGGCGATCGAGTAGGGGAGCCCGAAACCGGTGGCCCGCACGTGGGTCGGGAACATCTCGGCGTACGCCGCGGGGGCGATCGCCAGGAAGGCGCCGAGCAGGATCAGCATCACGCAGATGGCGACCAGCAACTGCCAGAACTGACCACGGACGAGCATGAGCATCGGCACGTAGGCAATGGCTGCCCCCACCATCGCGATCAGCATGGCGGGCTTTCGTCCGTACCGGTCGGAGAACATGCCCCAGAAAGGCAGCACCGCGATGAACACGATGTTGCCGATCAGGGAAGCCTCGAAGGCCTGTTCGGCGGAGTAGCCCAACGACTTCTGCGCGACGGCGGCGATCGACACACTCCAGATGTAGTACGTGATGGTCAGACCGACGGTCATGCCGATCACCTGGAGCGCCGGCTTCCAATGGGCGGCCAGGTCTCGCCAGACCGAGACCTTCATCGCCGCCGCGTCCGACTTGCCTGACTCGAACACCTCCGACTCGTCCATGCGGGAGCGGATGAACAGGGCGAACAGGCCCAGCACGGCACCGACCACGAAGGGGATGCGCCAGCCGAAGTCACCCATCTGTTCCTTGGTGAGCACCGCCTGCAGCAACAGGCCCAGACCCAGACCGACCAGCAGTCCAGCGTTCCCGTCATGTAGATCGCCGAGGCCCACAGGCCACGTCTGGCTGCCGGAGCCTGCTCCGAGAGGTAGGTCTGCGCGCTGGGCAACTCACCGCCGTGGGCGAGTCCCTGGATCAGCCGGGCGACGAGCAACAGGGCCGACGACCACGCGCCCCAACTGGCGTAGCTCGGTGTCAAACCGATCAGCAGCGAGCCGAGGGAGGCGAAGATGACGGCCAGCGCCAGCGAGTGCTTGCGCCCGATCTTGTCGGCGATCCAGCCGAACACCAGCCCTCCGAACGGACGAGCCACGAACCCGACCGCGAACACGGCGAGCGTCTTCAGGAAGGCCGACTGGGGGTTGTCCGTCGAGAACAGGGCGGCTGCGAGGTACACCGAGAAGGTCGCGTAGACATTCCAGTCGTACCACTCCAGGGCATTGCCGACACCCGTGCCGAAGAGTGTCTTGAGGGCACTCTGGCGGGGTCGGACGGTGCCGGGGGTGGGCAGGGTGGACGTGCTCATGGGGAGTCTCCTGGGGGCAGGGGGCAGGGGGTTTGGGGTCGCGGAGCGGTCAGGCGTTGAGCTTGGCGAACGTCCGTACGGCCAGTTCGGCCAGCAGCGCCGCGCCGTCGGCGATGACGCCGTCGTCGAAGGTGGCCTGCGGGGCGTGGTTGTAGGTGGCTGTCGCGGGGTCGACGTCCCCCGGCACGGCCGACAGGGCCACGTAGCAGCCCGGCACCTCGAGCAGGACGCGGCTGAAGTCCTCCGACCCGGTCAACGGGTTGGCCCATTCGGTGAAGCGGTCGTCGCCGAACACGTCGCGAACCGTCTGCGCGGTGAAGGCTGCGCAGTCGGGGTCATTGAGGGTGACGGGGTACGACTCGGTGTAGGTGGCGTCGACCTCGAGTCCGTGGGCCGAGGCGATCCCCTCGGCGAGGCGCACCAGCGTCGTCCCGAGCTTCTTGGTGTTCTCCTGCGAGTAGCAGCGAACGGTGGCCTCGAACATGCCCTCGGCGGGGATGACGTTCTCGGCGGTGCCGGCGGCGAGCTTGCCGACCGTGACCACCACGGGGTCGAAGGGGCTGTACTCGCGGGTGACCATGGCGTGGGTGGCCGTGACCAACTCCGCCAGCGCCGGTACCGGGTCCTTGGCCATCCACGGGGCCGACCCGTGGCCGCCCTTGCCCTTCATCGTCACCTTGAACTTGTTGGTCGCCGCCATGATGGCGCCGGGACGAGTGGCGAAGGTGCCGTACGGCTCCAGGGCTGAGAAGACGTGGATGGCGAAGGCGGCGTCGGCCTTCTTGCCGGCGGCGGTGAGGATGCCCTCGTCGATCATGGACTGGGCACCGTCCATGCCTTCCTCGCCGGGCTGGAACATGAACACCACGTCACCGGTCAGGTCGTCCTTCACGTGGCACAACGTGCGGACAGCACCGATCAGCAGGCTCATGTGCAGGTCGTGACCGCAGGCGTGCATCGCGCCGTTGGTGCTGGCGAAGTCGAGGCCGGTCTGCTCGGTGACGGGCAGCGCGTCCATGTCGCCGCGCAGCAGGACGACGGGCCGGTCGGCCACCCGCTCGGGCGCCTTGCCGCCGCGCAGCACCGCGGTGATGGAACTCACCTGCTCGCCGGTGCTGATCTCGAGGGGGAGACCCTCGAGTTCGCGCAGCAACACTGCTTGGGTGGCGGGAACCTGCAGTCCGATCTCGGGGATCTGGTGCAACTCGCGGCGAAGCCGCACGAGGTCGTCCTGCAGCGTTGAGGCGTGGTCACGAAGGTTTGACAAGGGGCTTCCTTTGGTCGAGGGGTCCAGGATTCCTGTCGACCGTAGACCCGTTGCGGGCCCTGGGGCAGCCAATGACGCGGAAGTGGAAACCCCCATGACGTGGAACGGAGGACGAATCCCCGAGGGGTTCGTCCTCCGTCTCGCGGCCAGTCTGCGTGGCACACTGCCGTGGGCTGGGGCCAGGTCAGGCCTTCATGGTGCCGTCCTGCAGGAACTTGACGTGCCAGCTCAGGGCGGTCGCCAGGTCGTGCGGGGTGTGCAGCCCGTTGGCCTTCTTCTCGGCCTGCGCGACGTAGTCGAGCAGTTGCTCCTTGTAGTCGGGGTGGGCCACCTTCTCGATGATCACCTTCGCGCGCTTGCGCGGGGCCAGCCCACGCAGGTCGGCCAGACCCTGCTCGGTGATGATCACGTCGGTGTCGTGCTCGGTGTGGTCGACGTGGTTGACCATGGGCACGATGCACGAGATGGCCCCGCCCTTGGCCGTCGAGGGGGTCACGAAGGCGGAGATGTAGCCGTTGCGGGTGAAGTCCCCCGAGCCGCCGATGCCGTTCTGCATGCGCGAACCCATGACGTGGGTCGAGTTCACGTTGCCGTAGATGTCGGCCTCGATCATGCCGTTGCAGGCGATGACACCTTGTCGCCGGATCAACTCGGGGTGGTTCGACACGTCCTGGGGGCGAAGGATGATCAGGTCGCGGTACTTCTTCGCGTTGTCGTTCACCTTCGCCGCGGCTTCGGGCGACAGCGAGAAGGCGGTGGCTGAGGCGACTGTCAGCTTGCCCGAGTCGAGCAGGTCGACCATGCCGTCCTGGATCACCTCGGTGTACGAGGTGAGGTTCTCGAACGGACCTTCGAGCAGACCGGCCAGCACCGCGTTGGCGATGTTGCCCACCCCCGACTGCAGGGGCAGCAGGTTCTCGGGGAGTCGTCCGGCCTTGACCTCGACGTCGAAGAAGTCCAGCAGGTTGCTGGCGATCGCCTTCGAGTCCTCGTCGAGCGGCTTGAAGGGGCTGTTCCGGTCGGGACCGTGGGTGACGACGACCGCGGCCACCTTGTCGGGATCGACGTGAAGCGTCTTGCCACCGATGCGGTCAGAGGGCTTCGTCAGGGGAATCGGGACCCGATTCGGGGGCAGCGCGGCGATGTCGTAGTAGATGTCGTGCATGCCGAAGAGGTCTTCGGACTGCCACTCGTTGACCTCGAGGATGACCTTCTCGGCGGCATCGAGGTAGGTGCGGTTGAGGCCCACCGAGGAGGAGGGGATGAGCTCACCGTCAGCGGTGATGCCGCTGATCTCGATGACGGCCACGTGCAGCTTGCCGAAGAAGCCCTGCGAGACGTAGGTGGCGGCGTGCGAGAGGTGGATGTCGGAGTAGTAGGCCGACCCGGCGTTGATCTTCGACCGCATGGAGGGGTCGGACTGGTACGGCATGCGCCAGTCGACGGCGTCGGCCTCGGCCAGGGCACCGTCGAGCTCGGGGGCGGTCGAGGCGCCGGTCCAGACGCCGATCTTGAACTCCTCGCCCTTGCTGTGCGCGGCCTTGGCCCGCTCAGCGATGGCCATCGGCACATCCTTGGGGTAGCCCGAACCGGTGAAGCCCGAGAAACCGACACTCATGCCGTGGTGGACGATCGCGGCAGCCTCGTCGGCGGTCATCACCTTTTGGCGAAAACCCTCGTTGGCGATGCGGTTGGACATCTTTCCTCCTCGAAAGTTCTGCGGGTCGTGACCCATCTGGGGTCACGCTACCGGAGGGGCTTTCGCGATCGGGCCGCGGGTCGAGAGATCGCTGGCGCCCGACGATCGATGACCACCGACTCCGGCGGGGCCGGCGACGGGAGTGGCGGGGTGGGCCCGGTGCTCGACCTGCAGCCTGTGCACCTGGAACGGCCTTCGCGTCCCGAATGGGCCGCGATGGCTCGTTCAGCTGCACTGCCTGCAGTGGATGGGTCATCCCGCACCCCGCCCGGGGCTGGTCACTGGGTCGGGGTGACCGTCAATCGGGTGACGAGACGGTGGGTGGCTCCGGGGGCGAGGGGGAGCGCATGCTCGCGGCACAGGGCCGACTCGATGCAGACGAATTCGCGCCAGTGGTCGTTGGTGACCCCCAGCCCGGGGTCGACCGCGGGCCGGGAGTTCCACACCACGACCTGGGGTGACCCCTCGCGCTCCACGGTGATGCTGCGACCCCATCCAGGGTCGCCCAGCCTGACCACGCCGGTCGTGTCGATCACGGCATCGGTGCGCGGATGGATGCTCACCGGGCCTGGTGGGATGACATCGCGGCGGTCGCGGGCCGCATCCCAGTACGGCGCGCCGGCGAGCCCGTCGATGCTCACGCGGGTCACGTCCGAGACGGCCAGGTAGGTGTGGTGGGCAGCCTCGACCCGCTGCTCGTCGGGGCTGTTGTTGGTGAACTCGAGCACCAGTTCGAGCGAATCGGGGGCCATCGTGACCGTGTGGAACGCCTCCAACTGGTCATGGATCAGCCAGTGCCTCACCCGCAGCGTTGCGCCGTCGTCGGACCAGTCCTCGTCGAGCCGTTCCCAGACCTGCCTGCGCGCGAGCCCGTGCGCCGGTGTGCCGCCGGTGCCGAACCAGGGGAAACAGATCGGCACCCCGCCGCGCAGGTAGGCGCCGTCCTGGTCGTCGAGGGCTGACTCCCACAAGGATTCCGGTGCGTGCCACAGCACCGGGTGATCCGACGCCGCCGACTGCCACGCCATCGCGTGGGATCCGTGGTCGGCCACCCACCAGCTGCCGTCGTCGGCCCCGACACCCTCGAGTGCGGTCAGTTCTGCTCCCATGCCCCCACAGTAGTGAGGGCATGCCGGGGGCGCCCCCGGGTTCAGTCCTGATGCACCATCGGGTCGACGACCAGCGCCATCACCGCGTCGAGTCGGGGGAACGAGATGGACGCGTCTGCCCGCTCGGCGGTGAGGGGTTTGGCGCAGTAGGCGATCCCCAGGCCGGCGGCGTCGAGCAGGTCGAGGTCATTGGCGCCGTCGCCGACGGCCACCGTCAGGTCGAGCGGAATGTCGCGTTCGGACGCCCAGGCGCGCAGCTGGTCGGCCTTGAAGGCGCGGTCGACCACCGGGCCGCGGGTGCGTCCGGTGAGTCGTCCATCCACGACCTCGAGCACATTGGCCGCCGAGAGGTCGATGGCGAGGTCGTCCACCAGCGGGTCGACCAAGGCCGTGAAACCCCCACTGACCACGCCGAACAGTGCTCCCAGGGCGTGCACCTGCTGCACCAGTTCACGCGCGCCCTCACTCAGCCGGACGCTGCCGAACACCTCGTCCAGCACCGTGGACGGCAATCCCTCGAGCGTGGCCACCCGCTCGGTGAGGCTGGCCGCGAAGTCCAGTTCGCCGCGCATCGCCCGCTCGGTGATCGCAGCCACCTTCCCACCCATGCCGGCGGCCTCGGCCAGCAGGTCGATCGCCTCGGTGGTGGTCAGGGTCGAGTCGACGTCGGTGACCACGAGCCGCGGGGGCCGGGTCGCCAGACGCCCGGTCACCACCGCGTGGTCGCAGCCGTGCTCGCCGGCGAGCGTGCGAAGGCGGGCGGCCGTCGTCCGCACCTTCTCGTCGGACGAGGGCGCCAGCGCCGCGACGCACCAGCCCCAGTCGCCACGTCGGATCTCGATCTCGAAGTCCTGGTCGGTGATGGTGGCATCGTCGAACAGGTCGAGCAGGTGGTCGCCGACCGAATCATCGAGGGTTCCGGGGCCGAACAGGACGTGTCGCACGGGCTGGGTCACGCTCACAGCCTAGGCATGCGCCGCACGGTGCTGGGACTGCTGGACGCCTCGGTGGTGGGGGCGGGCACCCGAATCACCGAGAAGTGGCGGTCCTGCGCCAACCGCTCGGCACCCGGGTGTCGCTGGCGCAGCAGCGGAAGCCACGGCAGGTGGGTGTTGTGGACGAGCCAGAAGGCCCCTCCGGGCGCGAGGTGCGATGGGGCCTCGTCCAGTAGATCTCGGGCGAAGGCGGAGTCCTTGGCCACACCCTGGTGGAACGGCGGGTTGCTGACGATCAGGTCGAACGGGTCACTCTCGCGCAGCACCTCGATGCCGTCTGCCCACAGCACCCGTGGCTGCGGTTGCCCCGGCGCCACGTTGGCCCGCAGGGTCTCGCGGGTGGCCGCTGCGCCCGCCCACGACAGGTCGACGGCGGTGACCTCGCACGAGGGCAGTGCGCGCATCAGCACCGCGGCGATGGTGCCGTTGCCCGACCCGACGTCGAGCACCCGCAGCGGCCGCGACCGGTCGGCTGCGTCGACCAGGATCTCGTCGAGTTGGGCGAGCAGCAGGCGCGTACCGGCGTCGAGCCTCGTCGTGCCGAACGTGCCTCCGTGGGCGACGATGGTGAGGCCGTCCCGGAGCGCCCGACGGGGCCATCGCGCCTCCGCGGGAACCCGCGGCTGGGAATGGGGCAACGAGGCGTGCAGCACGCGGTGCTTGTTGCGACCACGCGAGGCGTGCACCTCGCCGAACCATCGGCCGAGCACGTCGTTGAGCCGGTGGACGAGGTCTTTCTCGCGGCCCACCGCGGCGATCTGCTGGACCCCGCAGTCCCAGGCCCAACCCACGTACTCGTCCCACTGGTCGAGCGAGGTGGGCAGGCGCAGCAGGGCGACCGAGGCGTCCACGGGCATCCCGGGCTCGACGCGCGCGACCCCCGCCGGCAGACAGGCGTGCAGGTCGCCGCGGTCACAGAAGGCCGACACCTGATGGTCGGGGCTGAGCTGATCGGCGAGCAGTGGTTCATCGACGACCAGCACGCTGGACTGTGGGGGGAGCTCGACCTCGTCGAGGAGCAAGCGGGTGCCATGGTCGAGGGCGGGGGGGTCAGCGGGTGGGCGTGCGGGGTCGAGGGCCATGCGGCCGAACGTACCGGTCGCTCTCGAGGGCGTCCGCCCGGACGGACCCGCGACCGGCTGCGGCCCCGGGAATCGTGACTGATCAGAGACCCACGTGGCACTGTGGCACGACACAATGGTTCCGCCCGTGGCCCGGGAGGAGCCGCAAGCCTGGAGGAGACCGTATGCCGCAGCGTCACGCAGCCTGGCGAGCCACGTACACCCCGGGTCGCTGGGTGGTCCTGGCGGGTCCGAGCGCCCTGGTGATCCTGCAGCCCGCCCCGGCGCGCGTGTCGAACCTGCTCAACAGCATCTGGGACTCGGTGGTCGACGCATCGTCCATCGACGACCTCGTCACCCGCATGGCCAGCTTCGGTATCGAACGGATGGGACATTTCGCGGCCTTCAGCTGGGACGAGAACGGCATGCACTCGCTGTGCCGGGGCAAGATCTCCGTGATCGACCCCCGCACCGGTGACCTGCTCAACACGGGCGAGGGGATGGTCACCTGGCGTGAGGTCGGCATCTCGGTCGACCTCGTGCGTGTCGACATGGAGCCGGTCGACCAGGAGTCCGAACTCCAGCTGCCGCTCATGGTCGGGGCCGTGACTGCGTCGGCGATCGTCCTGGACGCAACCGGCACCGTGCGGGCGAGGTTCCCGTCGGTGGTGTCCCCCGAGCAGCAGCCG
Organism: Aestuariimicrobium kwangyangense DSM 21549; assembly: GCF_000421525.1. Classification (GTDB taxonomy): domain Bacteria; phylum Actinomycetota; class Actinomycetes; order Propionibacteriales; family Propionibacteriaceae; genus Aestuariimicrobium; species Aestuariimicrobium kwangyangense. The sequence goes on from NZ_ATXE01000001.1 coordinate 779,294, forward strand.
GTTCCCGAGGCAGAACCCGAGCCAGAACCTCAGCCCGAACCCGAGCGCGCACCCGAGCCAGAATCTGCACCTGAGCCAGAACCCCAGCCCGAGCCAGAACCAGAACCGCGCCCCGATCCGCCGACACCCTTCGGCCAGCAGGCCCAGCCGCGTCCGTTCGGTGCCCCGGCGCCCTTCCCCGCGCCACCGACTGCACCGCTGCCCGCCGTTGTTCCTGCAGCACCCGCCACGGCGGCCCCTGTGCCGGAGCCGACCGTCGCGCTGGACGTGGCAAGCCTGGGCGAGGCAACCGGGCCGACGGAACCAACCGCGCCGGTGGAGTCAGCTCCGGCGGCGCCAGCACCGGTGGGGGCCGGCTGGGCCCCGCGGATCGGGCACGCCGAGGAGGACTCCCAGGACGGCGACACCATCTTCGTCACCGGCATCGCGGCCACCCACAAACCCGGTGCCGGCACCCGCGGTGACGAGGGCCTGGTGCTGGCCTCGGTGTGCGCGGCCGGTCACCCCAACCCGCCCGGTAGCCAGCGCTGCCGTCTCTGCCCTGCCCCCGTGGCCCCCCAGAACCAGCGCCTGGTGAGTCGTCCCAGTCTCGCGACGTTGGTCTCGTCCGCCGGTGACCGCCTCGAGGTGGTCGGGGCCGTCGTGATCGGACGAGCACCGTCCACGGCCGGGCACGAGGCTGGTGCGACCACCCTGAGGGTCCCGTCCCCCTCGAGCGACATCAGCCGCAACCACCTGCTGGTCGCGCCTCGTGAGTGGAACCTGGTGGCCACCGACCTGCACTCCACCAACGGCACCATCGTCCGGCACGGTCACGACGCCCCGATTCGTCTGAACCCGGGGGAGGGTGTGACGATCGGGGTGGGAGATCTGCTCGACCTGGGTGACGGAGTGAGCATCCGAGTCGAACCCCCGACCTGAACCGATGTCGACCGCAGCGAGACGCCATGGCCGCCCATGACCGCACCCTGATCGACTCCCGGCTGCTCCGCCGAGCGGCCCGGGGGTTCCGTCGTGTGTGGGGTGCGCTGCTGGTCCTGGTGCTCGCCCTGGGGATCAGCATCGCTGCGTGGCTCCTGCCGGGGCTGAAGATCCGCGACCTGCATCTCAACGAGGGTTCGATCTTCGCGGTCAACACCTCCCAGTCGTTGGTGGGCAACCTCAACCTGCAGTCGGACGACCTGACCAACGCCGCACCCGTGGGGGCGGCCAACTACCAGGTGATGCAGGACGAGACCACGGTCATCGTCCGCTCGACCAGCCCGAACCAGCTGTCGGCCTACGACCCGGCGCGCAACCAGATCGGCAGCCCCGTGACGCTGCCGCCGAACTCCGTGGTCGCCTATGGTGCGCGCGTGCTGGCCGTTGCCAACCCCGACAACGGCAGGGTCTGGTACGGCAGCGTCGACGAGATGCTGCAGACCGACTTCCAGCAGGCCAAGGCCCAACTCGAGGTGGGCGACCAGGGCACGGCCACGGTCACCGCCACCGGGCATGTGATCGGACTGTCGGTGGCCTCCTCCCGGTTGGTGCGCCCCGACCGGACCACGGTGCAGCTGCCGTGGACGCTCGACCCTGCCGCCGACGTGCAGCTCAGCGCCGTGGGCGAGAAGGCGGTCGTGCTCGACCGCACCAGCCAGCAGATCTGGGTCGAGGGCACCGACCGCCCGCGTGCCGTCGACGCCGGTTCGACGGCCCAGTTGCCGCGCCCCACCGCCGACCTCTCCGGGTTCGACGGTGCCGAAGCGGTCTACGCCACCCGCGCGGGTCTGATCGCCCTCACCAGGAACGGTGCCCGCTCGCTCTCGGGGCTGGTCAACCAGGCCCCGATCGTGCCGGTGGTCGTGGGCTCGTGCGTGCACGGGGTGTTCGGGTCGCAGTACGTCCGTCGATGCATGGGTGACCCCCGACCCACGGTGCGGACGATCCCCGAACTGCCCTCGGGAGCAGACCTGAGTCTGCTCGACAACCGCGGGGCAACGGTGCTCAACGACTCGGCCACGGGCTACATCTGGCTGGTCGACAAGGACCTGAAGCTGATCAAGGACTGGACGAGGGTGGCGCCCCCCGACAAGCGCTCCGACCAGGACTCCGACCAACTCGAGCAGATCGTCAACCTCGACCGCAGCAAGCCCAACCAGCCACCGATCGCACGCAACGACCTGGGCCTGACTGCCCGGGTCGGCCGCTCGACGGTGCTGCCCCTGCTCGACAACGACTCCGACCCTGACGGCGACATCCTCACCATCCTCGGACCACCCAAGGTGTCCGGGGCCTCACTGGAGCTGATCCAGGGCGGTACCGGCATCCAGGTCACGCTGCCTGCCGGGGCCACCCAGCCGGTCGAGTTCAACTACACGATCTCGGACGGACGAGGCAAGACCGCCACCGCCCGGGCGCAGGTGAAGCCCATCCCGGCCGACCAGAGCGTCTCGAACCAACTGCCCCAGCACTTCCGGCCCACGGTGAAGTTGCGGGTCAACTCCGGCCAGAGCGCCACCAAGCGGGTGCTGCTGGACTGGCGCGACCCCGATGGGGACGACATGATCCTGCTGGGCGCCAAGGTCGAGGGTCTCGACGACGAGGTGACGTTCACCTCCGACGGCACCGTCACGTTCCAGGACGCGGGCAAGACCACCGGTCTGAAGAAGATCGAACTGACGGTGTCCGACGGCAATCCTGCGGGCAGGACCACGGTCTCGGAACTCCTGGTCGAGGTGATCAAGGACAAGATCGTCCCGCCCATCGCCAACGGCGACCAGGTGGCCACCCGGGTGGGCAACGAGATCACCGTCGACCCGCTGGCCAATGACGTGGGCAACAACCTCACGCTGCGCGAGCCGACCCTGGAGGGCTCGTCCAAGAACGCCACCCTGACGCCCAACCACCAGGACAACACGTTCAGGTTCAAGGCCTCGGTCGAGGGCACCTACTACGTGCAGTACAAGGCCAGCAACGGACCCTTCGACACCGGCCTGGTGCGGATCGACGTGGCGGGCGCGACCAGTCAGAACTCGCGCCCGGTCGCCGCCCGTGATGTCGTCCTGCTGCCTCCGGGAGGTTCGGCGCTCGTCGACCCCCTGCTGAACGACTCGGACGCCGACGGCGACGTGTTGGTGCTGCAGACGGTCTCGTCCGATCCCGACCTGAAGATCGTGATGGAGCAGCGCCGCTACCTGACCGTCACTGCGGAGCGCACCCCCGACAAGCCCGTCACCCTCACCTACCGGGTCTCGGACGGAACCTTCACCGCCGACGGCACCATCGTGGTGATCCCCACCAAGCTGGTGGGCAGCCAGAAGCCGCAGGCCGAACGCGACCGGGTCAAGGCCAGGGCAGGCTCGATCGTCACCATCAACCCGCTCGACAACGACTCGTCCCCGATCGGGCTGCCGTTGAGCGTCGACAAGATCGTCGAGGGTCCACGCGGGCGGGCCTGGGTGGACGGCGACAAGATCCGGGTGTCGGTTCCCCCCACCTCGACCGGTGTGGGGCTGACCTACCAGATCAAGGACTCCGACGGCCAGACGGCTTCGTCGACGATCGAGATCTCCGTGGTCTCGACCGACGCCCAGAACGAGGCACCCCAACCCGTGTCGGTCGAGGCCAGGGTGCTGGCCGGCACGTCGAATCGCATCCTGATCCCGCTCGACGGCATCGACAACAACGGTGATCCGGTGCGCCTGCTCGGGCTCGATGCGGGGCCCCGGCTGGGCCGGGTGACCGCCGTGGGTGACCACTACCTCACCTATCAGGCCTTCCCGACCTCGCAGGGCACCGACGCGTTCCGCTACAGCGTGGTCGACTCCTACGGGGCGGTCGGGGTCGGCGAGGTGCGAGTGGGGGTCGCTCCGTCGGTGGGCGCCAATGCCCAACCGGTCGGCACCGACGACTCCATCACCGTGCGCCCGGGGCGTCCCGTGCACCTGCTGCTGCTCGGCAACGACTACGACCCAGACGGCGACAACTTCGGGTTCGCGGCTCGCAACCCGATCGACCTGCGCATCCCCACGAAGGTCGTCAACCGCAACGCCATCACCTTCACCGCACCGAAGCAGGTGGGCCAGGTGCCCGGCAAGTACTACCTGCAGGATGCCCGCGGGGCCACGGGTTCGGGCACCATCACCGTCGACGTGCGCTCCGATGCCCGCAACCTGCAGCCGGTGGCCGTCGATGACCAGGTCGACGTGGCCGAGATCATCGACAAGGACTACATCGAGGCTGCCGTCCTCAAGAACGACTACGACCCCGACGGGTCGGCCAACCGCCTCACCGTGACGGTGCCGCCCCAGGAGGGTGTCGAGGCGACCGCGACGCCCGGCCGCCAGACGATCCGGGTCAAGGTGGCCGACAACGCCCAACAGGTTCGCTACACCATCACCGATGCCGAGGGGGCGGCCGCGACAGCCATCGTCAACGTCCCCGGACGAAACGACGTCGTCCCGCGGCTCAAGGACCCCAGCACCGCCCTGCAGGTGGTCGCCGGCCAGCGCACGACGCTCGACCTGAACGGTCTGGTCAAGGGGACCAACGGACGACGGGTGCGGCTCACCTCGGTCGACCGGGTCTACCGCACCAACGGCGAGGTCATCCCCTCGGTCGACACGATCGACTGGACACCGGCGATCGAGTACGCCGGTCCAGCCGCCATCGTGTTCGAGGTGATGGACGACGTGCCCGCCGGTGACAAGAGCGCCAAGCGTGCGGTCATCTCGATCCCGGTGACCGTCAAGCCGGCCCCGAACCTGTCGGAGACCGACCGCAAGAAGCAGCAGCGGCTGGAGCAGCCACCACAACTGCGGGGGGAACCGCCGGTGCTGGAGGTCGGCCAGGGCGAACCCGAGGAACGCATCGACCTGGCTGGGTTCTGGGTCGACCCCAACGGTCAGGACTTCCACTTCGAGAACTGGCGGGTCGCCTCCGGGTCGGGCATCAGCTGGCGAGCGGACGAGTCACGGTCGAGCATCTACGCTGCCGCTCCCGTGCAGACCAAACCGGGCACGTCGATGAAACTGCGTGGCACCGTCGTCGATGCCGCGGGCTCGACGGTCGGCGCTGAACTCACCATCCGCGTGATCGGGTCGACCCGTCCTCGGCCCACGGCCGCCAATGACGTGGTCGACGACGCGAACGCCGGGCAGGAGCGCGCCGTCTCGGTGCTCGCCAACGACAAGTCGAACCTGCTCAACAACACCAGCCTGAAGCTGGTCAGCACCGCGGTCGAGGCCGGGCAGGGCACGGCCCGGGTGAGCGGTGACCAGGTGCTCGTGAGACCCGCTGACGGATTCGTCGGCACCATGACGGTGCGCTACACCATCGTCGATGCCACGGATGACCCCTCGCGGCAGTCGGACGGCCGCATCAGGCTGACCGTGCGGGCGGCACCCGGGGAACCGGGCACGCCGCGTGGGGACTCGGTCGGTGACGGCAAGGTGGTGCTGGTCTGGACCGACGGTGCGGCGAACGGGCTTCCCATCGACAAGCGAGTGGTCCACGGGTCCGCGCCCGGCGGTGCGGCGGTGGAACAGTCCTGCGGTGCCAACACCTGCACCGTCACCGGGCTCACCAACGGTCGCGACTACACCTTCACCGTCACCCAGTACAACCAACTGGGGTCGGCCACCTCGCGGCCGTCGGCCACCCTTCGGCCGGACGTGAAGCCCGAGACGATGAGCCCGCCGCAGGTGCAGTTCGACGACCGGGCACTCAAGCTGAACTGGGCAACCGGGGTCACCCGGGGTTCGCCCATCGTCGAGTACCGCGTGACCCTGCTGGGCACCACCCAGACCATGACCACCAAGGGCACCTCGCTGACCTGGCCCAACCTCGAGAACGGCAAGGACTACCAGTTCACGGTGGCCGCCTCGAACCGCCGCGCCGATGCCGGCCCCGCAGACCCCACGGGGTGGTCGGACGAATCCGAGGCCTCGACCCCCGAACACCCCACGGGTGCACCACCGGCTCCGACAGCGGTGGTCGCCCGCGACACCGGCTCGGCGACCGGCGGCGAGGTCGAGGTCAGCTGGCAGGCGCCCGACGTGCCCTCACCGGCCAACCGCGACGCGGTGCAATACCTCGTCTACGCCAACGGCAAGCTGATCAGCGGGGCCGACCCGATCAACGGCACCAGCCTGTTGTTCCGCGAGGCCCAGAACGGCACCGGCTACACGTTCACGGTGCGCGGCAAGACCCGCTACCAGCAGCCCGGCCCCGAGAGTGCCCCGTCGGAGTCGGTCACCCCCTTCGGCAGGCCGGGACGACTCGTCGGCGCCAACATCGTCGGCCACGACCGCTACGTCACCGTGGTGTTGCCGAACTCCCTGCCCGAGAACGGCAGACCGATCGACCGGGTCTTCGGTGAACTGACCGACCTCGGGGGGCGCTATGACTCGGTTCCGTTCGATCTCAAGGTCGTCAACGGCCAGGTGCAGGGGTCCATCCGGACGCCCAAGAACGGCCCGCTGTACTACCTGGTCATCTCGGCGTCCGCCGGTGGCAAGGACTCCGTCGAGCCGGGAGGCACGAACTCGGTGCGCACCGTGGGCTCGCCCCTGTCACCGGCGGTGATCTCCCGTGGGGTGGTCCAGGGTGACCAGAACCTGCCGACGATCTCGGTCGAGGTCTCGGTGCCCTATGACTTCGCCGACAGTACGGGTCGCTACAGCAACGGCAACCTGGTCAACGACCTGACCGTCAGGGTCACCAGCGTCAACGGTCCGGGCACCCAGGCCGGCAACGAAGTCAGGCGCTGGACGAAGACCTACGGCAATGACCCGGGCACGGTGACGGCGTCGATCGTGAACACCGACGTGTCGACGACCAAGACCTTCCAGCCCCCCATCCACTATGTCGAGAAGGCCGACTCGCTCGACGTCAGCGTGGTCGGCTGGCTCGGCGGGGGAGCCACCTGCTCGGTGCGCGACGGCTACCTCGGCCTCGAACACATCAGCAACGACGGCACGGTGACCTACCAGCGTGCTCCGACCCCACCGGGCCAGACGGCGCCACCGACCGCCGGCCCCTTCAGCATCCGCTGCAGCGAGGACGGCTTCGGCACCGTGGTGGCCCAACTGAACGGCCCCTGACCACGTCCCCTCGTGACGGCACCCCACGACCCCTCCGACGACCCCCACCGAGCAGCAGAGCAAGGACACCCCCATGGCCATCACCCCCGACCAGGTCGCCTGGTTCTCCGAGACCTTCGGCAACGTCGTCCACAACGTCGAGCGCGTCATCATCGGCAAGACAGAGGCGATCAGGCTGGCCGTGACCTGCATGATCGCGGAGGGCCACCTGCTGCTCGAGGACTACCCGGGCACCGGCAAGACGACCTTGGCCCGGGCCCTGGCCCAGTCGGTCGAGGGCACGTCCAGCCGCATCCAGTTCACTCCCGACCTGCTGCCCTCCGATGTCACCGGCGTCACGATCTACGACCAGAAGTCGGGGGAGTTCGAGTTCCACCAGGGGCCCATCTTCGCCTCGGTGGTGCTGGCCGACGAGATCAACCGGGCCTCGCCCAAGACCCAGTCGGCGCTCCTCGAGGTGATGGAGGAGAGCAGGGTCACCGTCGACGGCAAGACCTACTCGGCGGGGAGCCCGTTCATGGTGATCGCCACCCAGAACCCCATCGAACAGGCTGGTACCTACCGGTTGCCCGAGGCCCAGCTCGACCGGTTCCTGATGAAGACAACCCTCGGCTACCCCGACCGCGAGGGCACCCTGCGCATCCTCGCCCAGGGAGGAACCCGGCCCAGGTCGGCGGCCCTGTCTGCGGTCATCACCTCGCAGGCGGTGGCGGAACTGAGCCAACTCGCGGCAGCGGTGCACATCGAGCCCTCGGTGCTCGACTACATCGCCCGTCTGGTCGAGGAGACCAGGCACACCGCCGACGTACGGCTGGGTGTCTCGATCCGCGGGGCGCTCGCGCTGGTGCGCACCTCCCGGGTGTGGGCCGCCTCGCAGGGTCGCCACTTCGTGGTGCCCGACGACGTCAAGATGCTGGCGGTGCCCTGCCTCAGCCACCGCATCATCCTCGACCCGGAGAGCGAGTTCAACGGGGTCACCGCCGCCGACGTGATGGCGCGCGTGATCGGTACCGTCCAGCCGCCCACCGAGCGCGCCTCGGCCTGAACCGCATGACCCAGACACAGGTGACCGCTGCACCCACCGTCACACCGACGGCCGGGGTGCTCGGTGCGCCCGAATTGCCAGGGGTCCCGGGGGAGTCCCCGGCGTCCGGGTGGCAGCTGCCCGACAGCGTCGAACCGCCCAGCCTGGCAGGGGTGCGCGGGGCCATCCGGCGGACCAGCGACCTGGTCGGTCTCACCCCCGCTGGCTGGACGGCGCTCGTGGTGGTGCTCGTGGCCGCGAGTCTTGGCCTGGTGCTGCACTGGCAGGAACTGGTCTTGGTGGCAGTGATGGTGCTCGTCCTGGTCGTGGTGGCGGTGGCCTTCACCATCGGACGCCCCCGGTTCGCGGTGCGCCTCGACCTCGAGTCGAGCCGGGTGCGGGTCGGCGAGACCGCCCACGGCGCTCTGGCCGTGCGCAACCAGGCGGTCCGAAGGAGCCTGCCGTCGCGGCTCGACCTGCCGGTGGGCGAACAGGTCGCCAGTTTCGGCGTCCCCACCCTGGCAGCCGGGGCCGAGCACGAGGAGCAGTTCGTCGTGCCCACCGACCGGCGCGGGGTGATCCTCCTGGGGCCGGTGCAATCAGTGCAGGGCGACCCTTTCGCCCTGGCCGGTCGAGCCACCCGCTGGACCCAGGTCGCCGAGTTGTTCGTGCACCCGCTGACCGTCGACCTGCCGGGACGCCACACCGGGTTCGTCCACGACCTCGAGGGCCACGCCTCGAACCAGTTGACCAATTCCGACATGAGTTTCCATGCCCTGAGGGAGTACGTGCCGGGTGACGACCGACGCCACATCCACTGGCGTTCGAGCGCGCGCACCGGCCAGCTGATGGTGCGCCAGTTCGAGGAGAGTCGCCAGTCGAGGGTGGCGGTCGCCCTCGACACCAGCCCGCAGTCCTACCTCACCGACGAGGAGTTCGAACTGGCCGTGAGTGCCGTCGGCTCGGTTGCCCTGCAGTGCGTGCGCGAGGACAACCCGTTCGCCGTGATGACCCAGACGGCAAGCCTGCCGGCCGTGGGGGCGTTGCGGGTGCTGGACGAACTGGCGCGGGTTGAGCAGTCCTCGCGAGGGGGCGTGCTTGCCCTGGTGCGAGCCGTGCAGAACCGGGAACCCGGGGCGTCCATCGTGGTGCTGGTGACCGGGTCGGGGCAGGGCCTCGAGAGCCTGCGGCGGGCCGTGCGCGCCTTCGACGTCGACACCCGCGTGATCGCCCTCGCAACCCAACCCGATGCAGAGTTGTCGGTGCGCACCGTCGCGAACACGACGGTGGTGCGGCTGGACGACCTGGCGAACCTGCCCCGCGCGATGCGGAGGGCGATGGCATGAGCGAATCCCAGAACCGGCCACGCCGGGCCATGGCCGACGCTGACCGACGTTCCCCGCGCCGGCTCTCGGCGAAGGCGCGCACCCGGGTCGATGCGAGGGTGCCGTTCGAGCGGATGCGTGGTTCGGCCCGGTGGTGGTGGCTGGGCGTCGACCTGGGCGTGCTGATGCTGCTCGCCGGATTGCAGGTGGTGGCCTGGCTGCCCACCTTCGGCTGGGGTTGGGTTGCCGTGACCGTGCTCGGCGGGTCGGCGATCGGACTGGTGATCGCCTGGCTGGGTTGGCGGTTCCGCTGGAACAGCGCGGGGGTACTCGCGGCAGGATTGGTCGGCTGGTTCGCGCTCGGTGGCGTGCTGGCCATGCCCTCGTCCACCATCGCGGGCGTGGTGCCGACGATGCGCACGCTGGTCGGACTGGCCACCGGCCCGGTGACCGCCCCCAAGGCGGTGCTCACCCTGGAACCGCCCATCGGTGAGACCTGGAACCTGTTGACGTTGCCGCTGCTGGTGGCGTTGGTGTCTGCCGCCGCCGGACTGTCGATCAGCCTGCGCTCGCGTCGTCCGGCTCTGGCCTGGGTGCCCTCGACCGTCGCCCTGATGGTCAGTTGGGCCCTGGGCACGGCGGTCACGCACCTGCCCGCTGCGGTGGCCATCGCCACCGTGGTGATCGTGCTGGTGTGGACGAGCACCCGGCGTCGCATGATCCGCGAGACGCTGGTCGGCCAACGCCGTCGCTCGGCCTGGCTGACCCCCCTGATCGGCGCCCTGGTGCTCGCCTTCGCCGGTGGACTCACGTGGGTCGTTGCGACCCCGCTCACCCCGACCGCGGCCCGGGCGATCGCCCGCCACCAGGTGGAGCCCCCACTCGAGATCAACCGCTATGCCTCCCCGCTGCAACAGTTCAGGGGTGAGATCACGATGGACGAGACGACGGCACTGCTCTCGGTCTCGGGCATGCCGCGTGGTGCGGCGATCCGTGTGGCGACGCTCGACACCTACGACGGCCTCACCTACAACGTCAGCAATGCCGACACCGGTGACCACGACGGCGGAGTCTTCACCCGGGTGGGTGCCCGCATCGTCGATCAGACCCCTGGCACGAGGGTCGAGGCGACGGTCACGGTCCTCGGTTACGACAATCCGTGGGTGCCGACGGTCGGTCGGACGACGGCGGTGCGGTTCGAGGGCGCACGAGGCGTCGCCCTGACCGACTCCTTCCACTACAACCGGTCGTCGGGCACCGGGATCGCCACGGCTGGGCTGCGTCAGGGCGACACCTACACGGTGCACGCGATCGTGCCCCAGCGCCCCAGCGACTCGCGCATCTCGCAGGCGGGGGCAGGGGACGCCGACCTTCCCGCTCCCCAGAACGTGCCCGACTCCGTCAAGGACCTGGCCCTGAGGTGGACGGCCGGTTCGGCGACCAAGGGTGAGGCGGCGCTGAAGCTGGAGAGGGCCCTTCAACAGGGCTGGTTCAGCCACGGGCAGGACGACGAGGTGCGCTCGTTGTCGGGCCACAGCTATGACCGCCTGCAGGCATTGTTGGCCAACCCCCAGCAGATGGTCGGCGATGAGGAGCAGTTCGCGGTGGCCATGGCGTTGATGGCGAGGCAACTGGGGATCCCGGCGCGGGTCGTCTACGGCTTCCGGGCCCAGAGCGCGTCGGGTGAGGTGCGCGGGCAAGACGTCAGGGCCTGGACCGAGGTGCAGTTGGAGGGACTGGGGTGGGTGATGTTCAACCCCACCCCCGACCACGACCGGGTCCTGAAGAAGGTCAGCGAGGAGACGCCCCCTCGACCCCGACCCCACGTCGACAACCCGCCACCGGTGCCCAGGAAGCCCCAGGCTCCCCCGGGCGACAACAACCTCGAGGTCGAGGCCGCACCCCCGCCCGAGGCGCAGGCACCCATCGACTGGCGCCGGGTCGGAACCGTGGCCGCCGTGGTGGGACTGCCCGCCGTCACCGTCGTCGGTCCGCTCGTTCTCGTGCTGGGGCTGAAGACCCGACGCCGGCTGCAACGGCGCCACCACCCGGTGGTCGCCAACCGGGTCGCCGGCGCGTGGTCGGAACTGGTCGACACGGCACGAGACCTCGGACGAAGCCCAGCCCCGACCGCCACCCGGTCGGAACAGGCCGAAGCGATGGTCGTGCAGTTCCCGCGGATGATCGAACTGGCCGATCCGATCGCGCTGGCCAAGCGCGCCGACGCGGTCGTCTTCAGCGCCGACGACATCTCCGAGGAACACGCTGCGGGCTACTGGATGACGCTCGGAGAGGCAGAGAAGGGGGTGCGGCGCTCGGTGCCCTGGTGGCGTTGGGTGCGCTCCCGCCTCTCGACCCGATCGTTCAGGAGCTACCGATGAGCCCGAAGCCCCTGATGAACCCGAAGCAACCGATGAACCCGAAGCAACCGATGAACCGGGTCGGTTGGCAGACTGTCGCCGTGACCGATCGGGTGGAGGAGGGCTGATGGCTGCGAACATGCCTGCAGGCGTGCAGGTGGCGTCCTTGGGACGAAGGCTCGTGGCCCACGTGATCGACTCGCTCGTGCCGGCGGTGCTCGTGGCCGGATTCGTGCTGCTGAGGCCGCACCTCGACAGCGCCACCCTGCTGGTGGCCTCCCTGCTGTTCGGCATCGCTGGGCTGGGTTGGTTCCTCGTGCTGTGGTGGTCCTACGGCACCCGCGCCACGGGTCCTGGCTTCGCTGCGACAGGGCTCAGGCTGGTCGGGCTGCAGGACGGCCGTCCGATCGGCTGGGGACGCTGGCTCGTCCGCCAGATCGTGTTCGCGGCGATCAGTGGCACGGGTGTGGGGTGGATCGCGCTGCTGGTCTTCCTCGTCATCCAGGAGCGGCGGCAGGGTTGGCATGACCTGGCATCCGGTGCCGTCGTGATCCAGCTCGCGAACGATCAGGTCAAGGCGCAGGCCCGTCCGGCCGCTCCGGTCCGGCAGCATCCGACGACGGTCGCGTTGCCTCCGCACCTGGTCGCGGCCGCGTTCGATGGGTCCGGCTCGGGTCAGGCCGGGTCGTACGGCCCACCTTCGAACCAGGAGTACAACGCTTACGGGCAGCAGGCCCCCATGGGTCAGCAGGTCGCGAGTGCACCGCCGGATCAGACCCCGTGGGCTGCCGGTGGCCACGAGACCGACTCGGGCGGAGGATGGCGGCCCCCCGCTGGTCCGGTTCCTCGCCAGGCCGGGGCGGCTCCCCAGACGGCATCCCCGGGTTCGTCCATCTGGCCGCCCTCGACCCGTGATCCGGAACCTGAACGAGCTGCCCGAGTCGTCCAGCGCGAGGCTCCCGTCGACGAGGAGGACTACGGCACCCGGCTGATCCCCACCCGCGCCAACCTCCCGGCGCGCCCGGCCGACGAGGGCTGGTACGTGCAGATCGATGACGGACGCCGCGTGCCCGTCGAGGGCACCGTCGTGATCGGACGACGACCCAGCCAGCCCACCGACGGACCCACGGCGACCCTCGTCGAGGTGGGCGAGGGGGGTCAGGCCGTCTCGAAGACGCACCTGGCCGTGGGCGTCGACGCCCGTGGTGTGTACGTCACCGATCTCGGATCGACCAATGGCACAGCGCTGGTCAACGGATCAGGCGAACTCGACCCCTGCCAGCCCGGGGTCGCGGTTCGGGTGCGGGAGGGGCAGTCGGTCAGCTTCGGCGATCGCGCCCTGGTCGTGATGCGCCACCCACCAGCAAGCGCGACCCAGTAGTCCCTCGCTCCCCACCCGACCGGCGTCGATCGAGGAGGGGGCGAGGGGAGGCCTCAGGATGGCTAGTCCTTGGCGTCGGCCGCGAACTCCGTGGCGGTGCGGTTCGACATCTGCTCGTAGTCGCGCCAGCGCCGATTGACCTGGTTCTGACCGACCGCGAGCATCCGCTCAGCGCCCTCGGGGTCGGAACGGCTGAGCATCCGGAAGCGCAGTTCGTTCTCGTGGTAGGTGCGCAGCGGCACCCTCGGACGAGGGGAGTCGAGCAGGAACGGGTTCTTCCCGGCCTCCCTGAGCACCGGGTTGAAGCGCATCAGCGGCCAGTGGCCGGAGTGCACCGCCAGGTACTGCTGGTCGAGTCCCTTGGTCATGTCGATGCCGTGGGCGATGCAGTGGCTGTAGGCGAGGATCAGCGAGGGGCCGTCGTAGGCCTCGGCCTCACGGAAGGCCTTCAAGGTCTGCTCGGGATCCGCACCCATGGCCACGCGGGCCACGTAGACGTTGCCGTAGGCGATCGCCTGCAGCGCCAGGTCCTTGCTGATGGTCTCCTTGCCGCCGGAGGCGAACTTGGCGACCGCGCCCATCGGGGTCGCCTTGGAGGCCTGACCGCCGGTGTTGGAGTACACCTCGGTGTCGAGCACCAGCACGTTGACGTTGCGACCCGAGGCCAGCACGTGGTCGAGCCCGCCCGACCCGATGTCGTAGGCCCATCCGTCCCCGCCGACGATCCACACCGAGCGCCGCATCAGGTGATCGGCCACCGACCTCAGGTCGGCGGCGCGCGGACCCTCGACGCGGTCGAGCAGGTACTTCAGTTCCTCGACCGCCCGGAACTGGTTCGACAGGTCCGACTCGTACAACTGGTCGTTCTCGAGGATGGCGTCGACGAGGGCGTCGTCACCGATCTCGGGACGAAGCTGCTCGAGCCTGGTGCGGGCCAGGTTCGTCTGCAGGTCGGCGGCCAGCCGCAGGCCGAGACCGAACTCGGCATTGTCCTCGAACAGCGAGTTCGACCAGGCGGGTCCTCGTCCGTACTTGTTGCTCGCCCACGGGGTGGTCGGCAGGTTGCCGCCGTAGATCGAGCTGCAGCCGGTGGCGTTGGCGATGGACGCACGACCGCCGAACAATTGGCTCAGCAACTTCAGGTAGGGGGTCTCGCCACAGCCGGTGCAGGCACCGGAGAACTCGAACAGCGGCTGCAGGTACTGCACCCCCCGCACCGTGCCGAAGTCGACCCGGCTCCGCATGTTGACGGGCAGCTTCTCGAAGTGGGCGATGTTGGCGCGGGTGGTCTCCCGTTCGGGAGCCGGGGCCAGGTTGATGGCCTTGCGGCCCCCGCCGTCGGGGACCGTCACGGGGCAGGCCTCCACGCACAGCGAACAACCGGTGCAGTCCTCGGCGTACACCTGCAGGGTGTAGCGAGCCCCCGGCAGCCCGGCAGCGTTCAGGTCGGCGCTCTGGAAACTCTCCGGGGCACCCTCGAGACCGCTCTCGGGGTAGTACTTCGCCCGCAGTACGGCGTGCGGGCACACGAACGCGCAGTTGCCGCACTGGATGCAGGCCTGCGGATCCCACAGCGCGACGATGTCGGAGATGTTGCGCTTCTCGTACTGGGTGGTGCCCGACGGGTAGGTGCCGTCGACGGGAAGGGCGGAGACCGGCAGGTCGTCCCCTTGGTCGAGCAGCATCTGGCTGGTGACGTCACGGACGAAGGTGGGCGCGTCCAGCGGTACCGGGGCGACCATGGCCACGTGCGAGGCGGGCTCGGCTGGCACCTCCACCCGGTGGAGGTGCGCGAGGGCTGCGTCGACCGCGGCCTCGTTGCGGGCCACCACATCGGGTCCGCGCTTGCCGTAGGTCTTCTGGATGGACTTCTTGACCTCGGCGATGGCCTCCTCGCGGGGCAGCACCCGCGAGATCGCGAAGTAGCAGGTCTGCAGCACCGTGTTGGTGCGGTTGCCCATGCCCGCCGCCCGCGCCACGGCGAAGGCATCCACCGTCCACAGTTCGCAGCCGAGTTCGATCAGCCGCTCCTGCATCGGCCGGGGCAATCGGGCGAACAACTCGTCCGGTGGGTAGGGCGCGTTGACCAACACGACGGTGCCGCGGCGGGCGTACCGCAACACGTCGACCCGCTCCAGGATCGACCAGTGGTGCACGCCGATGAAGTCAGCGGCCGAGACCAGGTAGGGCGCCGTGATCGGCTGGGGACCGAACCGCAGGTGCGAGACCGTTCGTGAACCCGACTTCTTCGAGTCGTAGACGAAGTAGCCCTGCGCGTGGATGCCCTCGCGCTGGCCCAGGATCTTGATGGTGTTCTTGTTGGCGCCGACTGTGCCGTCGGAGCCGATGCCGTAGAAGACGGCGCGCTGCGTGTCGGGCGACTCGACGTCGAGGTCGGTGGGGTAGTCGAGGCTGAGCCTCGACACGTCGTCGTTGATGCCCACCGTGAAGCGTGGACGAGGGTGCTGGCGCGCCAACTCGTCGAAGACGCCGACGACCATGCCGGGCGTGAACTCCTTGCTCGACAGGCCGTAGCGACCGCCGATGACGCGGGGAAGGTGCTGGCGGACCCCGGTGGCCACGGCCTCGGCCAGAGCGCTGGTCACGTCGAGGAACAGCGGTTCGCCGCCGGCGCCCGGTTCCTTCGTCCGGTCCATCACCGCGACCCGGGTGGCGGTCGCGGGCAGGGCGGCGAGCAGGGCCTCGACGGGGAACGGACGGTAGAGCCGCACGTGCACGACCCCCACCTTGGCGCCGGCAGCGTTGAGGTGGTCGACGGTCTGCGCAACGGTCTGGGCGCCCGAACCCATGATGACCAGCACCCGGTCGGCGTCCGGGGCCCCGTGGTAGTCGACCAGGCCGTAGCCGCGACCGGTGAGTGCGCGGAACTCGTCCATCGCCTGGGTGACGATGCCGGGCACCCGGTCGTAGTAGGGGTTGACGGTCTCCCGTGACTGGAAGTAGGTGTCGGGGTTCTGGGCCGTGCCACGGATGTAGGGGTGCTCGGGCGACAGGGCACGCCGCCGGTGCTCGAGGATGAGGCTCTCGGGCACGTAGGCGCGCAGGTCGTCGTCGCTCAGCAGGTGCACGGTGTTCAGTTCGTGACTGGTGCGGAAGCCGTCGAAGAAGTGCAGGAATGGCACGCGGCTGCGCAGGGTCGCCAGTTGGGCGATGGCGGCGAAGTCGTGGGCCTCCTGCACGGAGGCGGAACTCAGCAGCGCGAACCCGGTCTGGCGCACGGCCATGACGTCCTGGTGGTCGCCGAAGATCGAGAGCCCCTGCGCCGCGAGGCTTCGGGCAGCGACGTGGAAGACGGTGGAGGTCAGCTCGCCCGCGATCCGGTACATGTTCGGGATCATCAGCAAGAGGCCTTGTGAGGCCGTGAAGGTCGTGCTGAGCGCCCCTCCTTGGAGGGCTCCGTGCAGAGCTCCCGCCGCGCCGCCCTCGGACTGCATCTCGATGACGGTGGGCTTCACCCCGAAGACACTCAGCCGCCCGTGGGAGGCCCATTCGTCCGCGAGTTCGGCCATCGTCGACGATGGCGTGATCGGATAGATCGAGCAGAGCTCGTTGAGTCGGTAGGCGACCGAGACTGCCGCCTCGTTGCCGTCGATGATCGCGATCTGGTTCATTCCGGTGGCCTCTCAGCGCTCGGGGATCATCTCGATGGCGTGGACGGGGCACTGCTCGTAGCAGGTCCCGCAGCCCGTGCATTTGGTGTAGTCGTAGCGGTATCGCAGACCCTCGCCGAGTTTCAGCACGGCATCCTCGGGGCATGACCCCAGACAGCCGTCGCACTCGATGCAGTTGCCGCAGCTCAGGCAGCGCCACGCCTCGGTTCGCGCGTCCTCCTGGCTCAGACCCCCGACCACCTCGTCGAAGCTCTGCCGTCGGGCCACGTCGAGTTCCGGCTGGTCGTGGCGGCGGTCGTCGTCGCCCCAGTACCAGACGTTCAGCTTGTCGAAGCTGGCCAGGTCGTGCTTGGGCGACTCGACGATGGGCCGACTCGACAGCCACTGGTCGATCACGCGGGCGGCCTTCTTGCCGTGGCCGACGCCGATGGTGACGGTGCGGTCGGACGGCACGGCGTCACCGCCGGCGAAGATGCCGGGCACGTCGGTCATCAGGGTGCTGGGGTTGACCTGGACGACATCACCGTCGAACCGGAGCCCGGGGATCTGGCGCAGGAACCCCGAGTCGGCCTCCTGGCCGAGGGCGAGGATGACCGTGTCGGCCTCGAGGGTCTCGAAGCGTCCGGTGCCGACTGCCTTGCCGTTCTCGTCGATCTCCATCACCTCGACCTGCACCTGGCCCTCGTCCACGAAGTTGATGGTGCGCAGCCAGTTCATCTTCACGCCCTCACGCACCGCCTCGGCATGCTCGTCGGCGTGCGCGGGCATGTGGTCCTGGGTGCGCCGGTAGACGACGATGGACTCCTCGGCGCCGAGGCGCCGCGCCACGCGGGCGGCGTCCATCGCGGTGTTGCCGCCGCCGTAGACGGCGACCCGTCGTCCGATCACGGGACGATCACCGGAGGCGACCCCGCGCAGGAAGCTGACGGCATCGACGATGCGGCCGGCGTCGCGGGTGGGGATGTCGACCCGCTTCGAGAGGTGGGCACCGATGGCGACGAAGACGGCGTCGAAGTTGCCCTTCTGCTGCTCCTCGAGCAGGTCGTTGACGGTGTGGTTCTGCACGAAGGTGACGCCCAGCGCGCGAACCCGCTCGATCTCGAGGTCGAGCACGTCGCGAGGGAGTCGGTACTCGGGGATGCCGTAGCGCATCATGCCGCCCGGCAGGTCGGACGAGTCATGCACCTCGACCTCGTGGCCGAGCATCGCCAGGTGGTAGGCCGCGCTCAGCCCGGACGGTCCGGCACCGATGACGAGCACCCGTCGTCCGGATCGGTGGGTCGGCGGGGTGAACTGCCAGCCGTTCTCGAGGGCCAGGTCGCCCAGATAGCGCTCCACGGAGTGGATGGAGACCGAGCCGTCGAGTTCGATGCGGTTGCAGGCGGTCTCACAGGGGTGGTAGCAGACGCGTCCGTGGATGGCGGGGAACGGATTGTTGCGGGTCAGTTCCCGCCAGGCTCCGAGGTCGTCCTTGGCCTTGACCAGCCGCAGCCACTCCTGGATGTTCTCGCCGGCGGGACAGGCGTTGTTGCACGGGGGCAGCAGGTCAACGTAGATGGGCATGCGCAGCCGGGTGGGACCGACCCGCCCGGTGGATGCCTCGAGATCAGGCAGGTGGGTCAGGTTGCGATCCACTGCCCCGATGGGCTGTTCAGCCATGCTGCACCTCCGTTGGTAGCTGCTCGAAACACTACGCCGTGTAGTAGATCGCTCAACTGTCAGGGGAGGCTTTGGCCGGGTGGGGCCGACTCAGATCGCGGTGCGGTGGAAGTTCAGGTGTGAACGGCTCGCCGTCGGACCTCGCTGCCCCTGGTAACGGGACAGGTGTGCACCCTGGCCGTAGGGCTGCTCGGCCGGGGAGCTGAGCTGGAAGAAGCAGAGCTGGCCGATCTTCATGCCCGGGTAGAGCTTGATCGGCAGCGTGGCCACGTTCGACAACTCCAGGGTGACGTGGCCGGTGAAGCCGGGGTCGATGAAACCGGCCGTCGAATGGGTGAGCAACCCCAGCCGGCCCAAGGACGACTTGCCCTCCAGTCGGGCCGCGATGTCGTCGGGCAGGGTGACCAGTTCCAGGGTGGCACCCAGCACGAACTCCCCGGGGTGCAGGACGAAGGGGTCGTCCCCCTCGGGCTCGACCAGTCGGGTGAGCTCGGCCTGCTCCACCGCCGGGTCGATCACGGGGTAGCGGTGGTTCTCGAAGATGCGGAAGAAGCGGTCGAGGCGCACGTCGATGCTCGAGGGCTGCACCATCTCGGGGTCCCAGGGGTCGAGTCGTACTCGTCCATCCTCGATCTGGGTACGGATGTCACGGTCTGACAGCAGCATGGTGGTTCCTCAGTAGGACGAGTCGCCGGTGGCGGGGGAGCCGTCGAGCACGGCGCGTGTGCCCGACAGGCCGAGCCGGGTGGCCCCGGCCTCGATCATGGCCAGCGCGGTGGCGTGGTCGCGGATGCCGCCGGAGGCCTTGACGCCGAGGCGCCCACCGACGGTCTGCGACATCAGCTGCACGGCGTGCACCGAGGCGCCGCCGGCGGGGTGGAAGCCGGTGGAGGTCTTCACGAAATCGGCGCCGGCGGCCTCGGCCGCGCGGCAGGCGGCCACGATCTCGTCGTCGTCCAGCGCCGCCGACTCGATGATCACCTTCAGGACCCTGGGGGCCGGGATCTCGGCCCGGACGGCGGCGATCTCGGCCTCGACCGCGTCGACGTTGCCCGCCTTCAGCAGTCCGATGTCGATCACCATGTCGACCTCGTCCACACCCGCGGCGACCGACTCCTTGGCCTCTGCGGCCTTGACGGCCGCGGTGTGCTTGCCCGAGGGGAAGCCACAGACGACCGCCACCTTCACCGCTCCCAGATCGACCTGCACCGGCAGCATGTTCGGCGAGACGCAGATCGAGTACGTGCCCAGCAGCTTGGCCTCCTCGGCCAGGGCGGTGACGTCAGCCGGGGTGGCATCGGTCTTCAGCAGGGTGTGGTCGACGTACTGCGCGAGCTCGGCTCGAGACAGGGAGGGCATGGTGCTCCTTCGGCGGGTGCCACGGTGGTGGACGCGACCCACTCTAGGGACTCGTGGACGCGCGGGGGAGTCGAGGTCGGCTCGATGTGGCGGACGACCGTGCCCTCAGTCCCCGGTCGAGGGCAAACCGATCGGACGACTGGTCCGCTGGGGTGCGGTCGTCGCTCCGCCAGCGGCCGCCGGGCGATCGGCAGGATCGGTGGACGGCGTCCGGTTCGAGGGTGTCGAGGGCGTGGGGGCTGAGTCCACACCCTGGGGGAGCGCGTGGATCATCGCCGGATGCACGATCTGGGGATCCTGGGGCTGCTGACGGGCCAGTGGGGGCTTCTCGAGGACGATGCCCGCGGTGGTCGAGGTCGTGCTGGCCGAAGGCCCCGCGCTGGTCGAAGCGGACGGGGTGGTGTCGGACTGTGCGGAGCTGGGGGTGGCCGTGCTCGGTCGGGTCGATTGCACTGGGGTCGACTGGACGGGGGTCGATTGCACTGGGGTCGATTGCACTGGGGCCGACTGCACGGGGGTCGACTGCGACTGGGTCGGCACACTGAGTCGGCCCACCATGGTCGCGCTCGGACGGATGGCTTGGCCGATCCGGGTTCCCTGGTCGTACTGGAAGAGGTTGTTCGAGACCATGATCCGGTACAGCAGGTAGGCGTAGTTGGGGTCGGTCGCGTAGCCGCCACGCTGGATCTCCTGGGCGAACAGGCGCGGGTCGGCGTTCACCGTGAAGGCGGCGTTGTAGATGCCGCGGTTCTTGAGGTAGTAGCCGTGGTCGGCCAGCGAGTCGGTGGCGCTGGCGTAGCTGCGGAAGTAGGCGGTCACCGTCGTCCAGGAGCCGTAGACGTACTCCTGGGTCTGCATGCCGACGCAGCCGGACTGGTACGGGCTCACCGACCCGCCCGGCACGCACTTGATGCCGAAGTAGGCGTTGTACTGCTTGGACAGTTGGGAGCCACCCCAGCCGCTCTCGAGGATGGCCTGCGAGATGGTCACCGAGACCGGCACCCCGAACTCCTGCCAGCCCTGCACGGCACCGGGCAGCATCTCCTGGATGAAGGCCTGCTGTTCAGCGGCGGTGGCACCCTGGGCCGGACGAGCCGACTGCCAGACGGCCAGGGTCATGGCCGCGACAAGGCTCGCCAGCAGCACGACGACCACTCGGCGAAGGGGCATCCCGACGGCGCGAACGCCAGAGGTGGGGAAACCAGAGGAGGGGAGACCAGACGACTGGAAACGGAGGGGGGATCCATTCACCCGCTCATCCTCAGGCGGCGCGGGTCGCCTTGTCACACCCAGAATCAAGTTGAGGTTGAGCCTCGTGGCACCGTGCACCCCTCGGGTCAGCCCGGCTCCCTGACCCGATCCGGCTTTCCGATGACCTCACGGGCCCCGGAGAGGCCCGGCACCCCGTCGGGAAGCCGGATCGGCGCACCGGTCGCCGGGCACGGCACCGCCGCAGCGGTCGCTGGCGAGTCAGTCCTGGGCAGGGGCGGCGGGGAAGCGCAGCTGGAACCTGGTGTCGCCGGGGTGGCTGGACACCGTCGCCGTGCCGCCGTGGGCGGCCATGACGGCCTCCACGATCGCCAGCCCCAACCCGGTGGACGGCTCCGCGGAGTGGGCCCTGGCCACGTCGGCGCGCGCGAATCGCTCGAACACCTGACCCGACACCGCCTCGGGGATTCCGGGACCGGTGTCGGCCACCTCGATCAGCACCCAGCCGGGCTCACTGCGCACCGACGCGGTCACCACGGTGCCCGCGGGTGTGTGCTTGCGCGCGTTCGACAACAGGTTCACCACCACCTGCACCAGCCGGTGGCGGTCGGCCATCGCCAGCACCTCGTGACTGGGCAGGTCGACCTGCCAGCGCTGCCCACCGCCCGCGGCACGGGCGTCCGAGACCGCGTTCAGCACCACCTCGACGCAGTCGACGGGCTCGGGCTGAAGATTGGGGTCACTGTCGAGACGGGCGAGCAGCAGCAGGTCCTCGACGAGGCTCGACATGCGGCTCGACTCCGACTCGATGCGCTGCATCGCGAATTGCGACTGGTCGGGCAGGGCCTCGCGGCCACGGCGGGTGAGCTCGGCGTAACCCCGGATCGAGGCCAGCGGGTTGCGCAACTCGTGCGAGGCGTCCGCCACGAACCGCCGCACCTTGGTCTCGGACTCCTGCCGAGCCGCCAGGGCCGACTCGACGTTGTCGAGCATCTGGTTGAAGGCCCGCCCCACCTGGCCGACCTCGTTGCCGGGATCGGTGTCCAGGGCCCTCATGGGCAGTGCGACCTCACCGGTGCGCAGGTCGAGCTGGCCCACCTGGTGTGCTGTCTCGGCCAGCCGATGCAGGGGACGAAGGCTCCGGTGCACCAGCGGTCGGGTCACCATGACGGCCACGGCGATCGCCACCAGCGTGAGGGCCGACATGAACAACAGCACCCTCATCGTCATCTGGTTCACCTGCTTCAACGGCAGGGCAGCAACATAGGTGCCGTCACCACGGGTCACGCTGATCACCCGGTAGGAGCCGAAGTCGTCGAGCACGAGGGTGCGGATCTCGCCGTCGTCCGGCAGGTTGAGCAGGTCGGCGATGACGTCGCCGCTGGGAACCACGAGCGCGCCCTCGGAGACAACCCGTGCGCTGGCGAAGCTGCCGTGTTGCTCGACGATGATGGTGCCAATGGGGTTGCCGAGTTCGGTGGCTCCGCGGGGCGCCTGTTGGTCACCGTCCGGGGTCTCCGAGCGTGCCTGCCGGGCCGCCACCGCGTGCAGTTGCACGTCCATCTGGTCGACCAGCACCTGTCGCACCGCCAACAGTGCAACCAGGGTGGTCAGCATGAGCACCGCCGCCACCACGAGGCTGACCCGCACCACCAGCTGATGGCTCAGCGACGCCCCGCCACGTCGAGGTCGTCTCCGCGACGTGGCGGACGGGGTCTTCCGCTCGTGGTTCGTGCTGATCACCCCCGGAGAGGAGGGCGGTGCGGGGGGTTCGTCCGAACGAGGGGACGAGGTCACTGCGGCGCCTTCAACACGTAACCGGCGCCGCGCATCGTGTGGATCATGGGTTCACGCTGCGCGTCGATCTTCTTGCGCAGATAGCTGATGTAGAGCTCGACCACATTGGCCTGACCGCCGAAGTCGTAGTTCCACACCCGGTCGAGGATCTGGGCCTTCGACAGCACCCGGCGCGGATTGCGCATCAGGTAGCGCAACAGTTCGAACTCCGTCGCGGTCAGCGAGATGGGCTCGCCACCCCGGGTCACCTCGTGGGAGTCCTCGTCGAGGGTGAGGTCACCGACCACCAGGGTGGTGTCGGTGCGCGCCTCCGTGGCGCCGCTGCGGCGGAGGAGGGCCCGCAGCCGGGCGACCATCTCCTCGAGCGAGAAAGGCTTGGTGACGTAGTCGTCGCCACCGGCGGTCAGGCCCTGGATGCGATCGGAGACCGCGTCCTTGGCGGTGAGGAAAATGACCGGCACGTCGGGCTGCTCGGCCCGGATCCGCCTCATCACCTCGAGCCCGTCGAAGTCGGGCAG
The DNA here is from genome assembly GCF_000421525.1 of Aestuariimicrobium kwangyangense DSM 21549. Lineage (GTDB taxonomy): Bacteria > Actinomycetota > Actinomycetes > Propionibacteriales > Propionibacteriaceae > Aestuariimicrobium > Aestuariimicrobium kwangyangense. The sequence continues at coordinate 802,643 of NZ_ATXE01000001.1, forward strand.
CATCATGTCGAGGATGATCACGTCGGGTCGCACAGCGCGGGCCACCTTGACCGCCGACAGCCCACTGTCGGCCGTACTGACCTGCCACCCCTCGTAGCGCAGCGCCAGCGCCAACAGGTCGGTGATGCTGGGCTCATCATCGACGGCCAGCACCTGGATCGGTGAGCCGTCGGGCTTGGTGAGGGGCGGGGCGGTGCTCATGGTGCAACTGTGACACCCGGGTCACCGATTCGGCTGTGTGAATCCTGTGGGAAGCCTGTGAACACCGCAGCCCAAGGGACGACCGTTCAGGCCGGGTCCGCGTCGTCGATGTAGCGGGCATCCGGGCCGTCAGGGGCGCGCCGGAACAGCGCGTCGACCCCTGCCCGTCCGGCGCCGAAGGTGAGGAAGACGAGCGCGAGGCTCGCCAACGCGACGTTGTACTCATAGCCGTTGTTGGCCAGGTGGGGTCCGAGTCGCCACTTCGCGAACGCGACGATCATCACCTGCTCGACCAGGAGCACACCGCCGAGCAGTGGGGTGAGCAGCCCGAACACCAACAGCGCGCCGCCGATCACCTCGAAGGCGATGGCTCCCCAGGCGAACACCTCCGGGTAGGGCACGTGGGCTGCCGTCAGGATCTGCACCTGCTTGGGCACTCCGTCCTGCCATCTGGTCCAGCCGTGCACCATCATGATGGCGCCGGTGGCGATGCGGGCGATCATCAGGGCGAGGTCCTGACAGACGCGGATGAATCCCTTCATGGGGGTCTCCTGTGCTGTGGGTGGTGGCCCGATCGTGCCAAACCCGCCGGGGCATGTCCACGCACCGGGCCGTCACCCGTCCCCCCAGCGCCGCCCTGGCCCAGGACCCGGAAACTCGTTGCCAGTCGACCTGACCGCCCCTACGGGGTGCCCCACCCGCTGCTGGCGACGAGTTTCCAGGTTTGGGTGCAGCAGATGCGGGGGAGGGGGGCCGTTAGGGTGACGGGGTGCTGATCCTGCTGCCGCCCTCCGAAGGCAAGGCGACCCGCCGCCGAGGGGCGCCGATGAGGCTTGATCGGTTGGGTCTGGCCGGCCTGAACGCGGCTCGGGAGGCTGCCATGGCTGCCTTGGCGCAGGCCAGTGCACGCCCCGACGCGCTCGAGGTGCTCGGTGTCGGCGCCAGTCTGGCCGATGAGGTGAGGGCCAACACCCGGCTCGAGTCCGCGCCGGCGCTGCGTGCCAGCGAGCTCTACACCGGGGTGTTGTACGAAGCGCTCGCCCTGGGGCAGCTCGACCCAGCCTCCAGCCGCCGGGCCGCCCGGCAGGTGCGCATCTTCTCCGCGCTGCACGGGGTGCTCAGCCTCGGCGACCGGTTGTCCCCGTACCGGCTCTCCGCAGGGGTGACCCTGCCCGGGCTCGGCAACGTGACCAGCCACTGGCGTGAGTCGTTGTCACTGCTCGACGCCGAGTGGGCGGACGAGCTCCTGGTGGACTGTCGCAGCGGTCCCTACCGATCGATGTGGAGACCGGTTGATCGGTCCCGATGGGTGACGGTCGACGTGCCCGCGGCGAGCCACTTCGCCAAGCACACGCGAGGACTGGTGGCGCGCGCCCTCGTGCAGCACGGAGGGCGATTCAGTCGTCCCCAGCAGTTGCTCGAGGCGCTCGACGGTTTCTCACCGTCGCTGTCGGGCAGCGGGGCCGGGGGCTGGCAGTTGACCGTCGTCGCGCCGCAATGACCATCGCCGCCACGGTGGTGCCGGCTCAGCTGCCGGTCACCCCACGCCTCCAATAGCCCATGAACGACACCTCGTCCTTCGGCACGCCGGCGGCCCTGGCTTCCGCGCGCAGGGCTCGCACCCACCCGGCTTCCCCCGCGATCCACGCCTGACGTGTGGCCCCGGGACGCCTGCCTGCGGCAGCCTCGTCCCACAGCAGCGGTTCGTCGTCCGATGGGCGCTCGGCCGATGCCCCCTCGTCCGATGAGCCCTCGTCGGGCGTGGCCGGAGCCCGGTCGAACACGCGCGGCATCCGCTCCCCCCGGTCGCGAACCACCCACTCGATCGTGACCCCGACGGGCAGGGGGACCTCACGCACGTCGTCGGCATGGGGCACCTCGAGCACCACTCGTCCGTGGGTGTGCGAGGGCAGGCTGGCGACGATGTTGAGCACGGCGGGCAGGGCTGTCTCGTCGCCCACCAGCACGACCTCGTCGCTCACGGGGGGCCGCCACGCGACACCGACGGTGTCATGGCCGGGGACGGTGCGATCCCCCGCCACCAGCACCGTGCGTGCACCCAGCGGGGCGTCGAGGGCGAACCTCATGCCCGGCGCCTCCTGGTGTTCGTCCACGGGGTGCACGGCGACGTCGATGTCCACCTCGCCAGAGGTGCCCGGATCTTCCGACGAGGGTCGCACCGCCACCAGGGTGTAGGTGCGCAGCGCAGGGCGCTGATCGCCGGCGGCGAGCAGCGCGGCGTACCAGTCCTCCCCGCTGGTCAGCATGAGGTCGAGCGCAGCCTCATCGCCGAAGAGCAACTTCACCCGCTGGTCGAGCAGGGTGGGGGAGCAGTCACCCAGGTCGTCCCCCGCGAGCGTGATGCGCACGAACGAGGACGACACCCGGGTGCGAGCGGCGAGCCTGGTTGAGTAGGTCCTGTACGGGGTGGTCATGGGGAACTCCTTGGTCGGGCGGGGTGGGGCCGGAGCGAGGGTCGCATCAGCGCAGCGCCCGGTTGCGGTACAGCAGCCACCAGAAGACCGGCGCCCCCACGAGGGAGCAGACCAGTCCGACGGGCAACTGCGCCGGGGCCAGCACGGTGCGTCCGAGGGTGTCGGCCGCGAGCACCACCAACCCACCGAGGGCCACGGCCAGGGGGGTCTGGCGGCGATGGTCGGGCCCGACCATGAGTCGGGCAAGATGTGGGGCGATCAGGCCGACGAAGCCGATCACGCCGATGGCGGCCGTCGCCGCCCCGGTCAGCAGCACCGCGGCCAGCAGCGCCCCACCCCTGATCCGGGTGTGGCGTACTCCCAGCAGCCTGGGGGTGTCGGGGTCGAGTTGCACCAGGTCGAGGTCACTCCGGAAGGCCCAGACCCCCACCATCACCAGCACCACGAGCAGGCCCACCGGTGGCAGGTTCGAGGCGACCGTCGAATAGGTCGAACCGCCCAACCAGGTGATGGCGCGGGTCTGGTTCCATGGGTCGGTCGACACCACCAGCAGCGTGCAGAGCGCTTGGAAGCCGGCTGCGAGACCGAGTCCGACCATCACCAGTCGGGTGGGGTCGAAACCCCCGCGGGAACTCAGCGCGATCAACAGGCCGCCGGCAACCAGGGCCCCGACCAGGGCGAAGGTGTTGATCGAGGCCACGCTCAGCGGAACCGCCAGCGCCCTCGCCCCCACGATGACGGTGAGTGCCCCCGCACCGGCTCCGGCCGAGACTCCCAACAGTCCGGGGTCGGCGAGTGGGTTGCGGGTGACGGCCTGCGTGAGGGTGCCGGCCAGGGCGAGACCCATGCCCGCGAGCACGGCCGCGGCGACCCTGGGCCACCGGGTGTCGAGCATGAAGCTGATCCGCCCCGAGGCCTCCCCCTGCAGCCAGTTCCAGACGTCGCCCATCAACAGCCCACCGTCCCCGAACAGCAGTGCCACCCCGCCGCCCACCACCACGAAGAGGAACGCAACCAGCACCACCATCGGTGCGAGCCGGCCGAGGGGCGGTCGCCCGTGGCCCACCATCGCGGTGGCATCGACCCGACCGGTCCGCATGCCCTGGCTCAGCACCACCAGGAAGACGGCGCCGACCAGGGTGGTGATCACGCCGGTGGGAATCCTGGCGGCGTCGGCGGCTCCGATCACGGACCGCAGGGCGACGTCAGACCCGACCACGAGCATCGCCCCGACCAGTGCGGCGCTCGGCACCAGCCAGCGGTGCCGGTGCAGACCGGGCAGCCAGCGGGTCGACAACCGGACGATCGCCGGCGCACACAGCCCCACGAAACCCAGCGGCCCTGCCAGCGCGACCGCCGTCGCGGCCAGCAGCACCGCCAGCACCACGACCACCAGCCGGGTGCGCACCACATTGAGACCCAGGGTGCGGGCCTGGTCATCGCCCAGGGTGAGCAGGTCGAGGCGGCCACCCATCGCGACCAGCGCCAGCAGGGCCAGACCGATGACGACGGTTGCCCGCACGGCTGCGCCGGGATCGGCTTGGCTGAGCGAGCCGGCTCCCCAGGCGAACAGGCCCTGGGTCTCCTGGCTGAAGATCAGCATCAGGGCCGAGGTCACGCTCATCAGTGCCATCGTCAGCACCGATCCGCCCAGCACCAGACGCACCGCGTCACCGGACGCCCCGGTCAGCAGGAAGGCGAGGCCGGCCGCCGCGAGCCCTCCGGCGAGAGCGACACCCGTTCCCCCCAGCAGTCCGAGGTGCAGGCCGAAGGCCGAGACCACGGCCAGCGTCAGGTAGGCGCCGGCGTTGATGGCCAGGGTGTCGGGTGATGCCAGTGGGTTGCGGGCCACCGATTGCAGGGCGGCGCCGGATCCACCGAGAGCCAACCCGACCAGCAGCCCGGCCGCCAGACGTGGCAGCCGCGATGCCAGCACCACGTCGGCCGTCTGCCCACCGGCTCGGCCGATGGCCCACTGCCAGACGTCAGCGGCGCCGACGCCAGCGGTGCCCTGGGTGAGGTGCAGCAGTGACAGGGCAGCGAGCGCCACCAGCCCCACGACCATCCAGCCGAAGAGGGGTCGGGTGGCGCGGGTGTGGCTCATGGGGGAACCCACGGTGGTGGGTCAGGCGGCCAGCAGGGTGACGAGTTCGTCCACCCACTGGGTCAGGGAGGCGGGACCCCCGTAGACCCAGATCCCGTTGGCGGCGGCCTTCACCCGGCCGTCCCTGACGAACGGCAGGCCCTTCCAGACCGCGTTGCCGGCCAGAGCCTTGGTCGGGTCGGTGGTGCCATTGGCCCAGTTGAGGAAGGTCAGGGAGGGGTCGAGCGTGGTCAGTCCCTCGAGGTCGAGCGATCCGATGCCCCAGGCCTCGTCCCCCGGTTCGGTGTACGCGTTGGTGAGACCCAACTTCTTGGCCACGGCACCGGGCACCGAACGGTCGGAGTGCATGCGCACGTCAACGGACGACCCCTGCACGTTGACGTAGCTGAAGACATAGGGCGACGTCACCGAGGCGAGCTTCGCGGCCGAGTCGGCGAGATGGGTCTCGAACTCCGACCAGATCCTCTCAGCCTCGGCGCTCCTGCCGAGCAGCAGCGCGGTGTCGGTGAAGTTTCGGCGCACCTGCCCCAAGGGATCACTGGCCTTGGCCCCGGTGAGCAGCACGACGGGTGCGATCTTCTCGGCCTGCGCCAGCGCGGTGTCGGGAACCGATCCCTCGACCCCCAGGATGAGGTCGGGTTCGGCCCTGGCGATGGACTCCAGGCTGGGCTCGGAACGCATGCCGACGTCGATGGGAGCCGCTGAGAGCTTCTGACTCGACACCCAGGAGCCGAACCCCTTCACATCGGCCACTCCGACTGGCTGCACACCCAGGGTCAGCACGTCCTCGGTGGGCCCCCACTCCAACGTGACCACGCGGGTGGCCGGCTTCGCCAAGGTGATGGTCCTGCCGCGCGAGTCGATCACGGTGATGGCCCGGGCCGTCGCCGCCGAGGAAGAGCCCGAGGAGGCTGCGGACGAGCCCCCCGAACTCGCGGACGTGCGCGGCTGTGCGGCCTCGGTGGTGCCGCAGGCAGCGAGCAGGGCGGTGGCGGAGAGGCCAGCGGACGCCCCGAAAAGGGCGCGACGGGTCAACGACATGGCGGGTTCTTCCTGTGGTGGGGGATGGAGCGGGTGAGAGTGGGCTGGTGAGGTGTCAGGCGATGAGCTCACCGAGGCGTTGTCGGGTGGCGCATCGCGGCAACGGACGAACCTGCAGCAGCCCGGCACTGTCGATCACCTCGATGGGCGTCTGGTAGGCCCGGGTGAGGGCTTGCTCGGTGAGCACGTCAGTCGGGGTTCCCTCCGCGACGATCGCCCCGTCGACGAGCAGGACGACCCGGTCGGCCACGGTGGCCGCCTGGTTCAGGTCGTGCAGCACGACCCCGATGGCGACGCCGTGGTCGTCGGCCAGGTCGCGGATCAGGTCGAGCAGTTCGGACTGGTAGCGCAGGTCGAGGTGATTGGTGGGCTCGTCGAGCAGCAGCACAGGAGTCTGCTGGGCGAGGCAGCTGGCGAGCCAGACCCGTTGCACCTGACCTCCGGAGAGTTCGTCGATGGATCGTTCGGCCAGCTCGTCGACCCCGGTGAGCGCCATCGCTCGCCGCACCGCCTCGAGTCCGGCGGGGTCGGCACCCGTCCAGCGCGACCGGTGGGGGTGCCGTCCGAGACCGACGATCTCTCGCACGGACATGCCGGCAGGGGTCGGACGATGCTGGGTCAGCATGGCGAGTCGGGTCGCGAACCGACGGGGGCTCAGGGTCAGGCAGTCGACGGGGTCGCCGCAGTCGACGGAGTCGACGGGGCCGCCATCGTCCTGGGCCGCGTCGGAGCCGCCAGTGGCGAGATGGAGTGCACCCGAGGAGAGCCCGTGCAGCCGGGCCATCCCGCGCAGCAGGGTCGACTTGCCCGAGCCGTTCGGGCCCACCAGGGCGAGCACCTCACCGGCACGCACCTGAAGGCTTGCCTCGTGGACGACAGTGTGGCTGCCATAGGCGAGTCGCAGCTTGCTGGCCGTCAGCGCGGGCGGGGGAGCCGCCTCAGTCCGGATCATGAGGAAAGGTTAGGCTCACCTAACTCAATATGGCAAATGTCCCGTGCGGTAAATCACGCCGCGCGGTGCCGTGGTCCAGGCCAGCCTGCCCCCGGCGGGCCGGGGCAGGCTGTTGTTGGCGGAGTGCCTCCAGGCGTGCTCCCGGACCTCGCGAGTCAGCTGGCGAGGGCGATGGAGGTGGCTGCGGGGGACACGACCCACGTCTTGTAGCCACCATCGAGGTTGCGCGACTCGCGGCCGTGCTCGGCCAACAGACGTGCGCCCGCGTGCCCGCGCACCCCGACTGCGCAGTGCACCACCAGAGGGCCCTCGGGAAGTTCGGTCAGGCGCTCGCGCAGTTCATCGAGGGGCAGGTTGATCGCCCCCGGAATGGCGCCGGCGGCGAATTCGCCCTCGGTGCGCACGTCGATGACCGCCTCCCCGGCAGCCATGGCATCGGCGAGTTCGTGCCACTGGATGGAGCGGGTGAGCCCCGTGGCGAGGTTCTGGTCGACGTAGCCGAGCATGTTGACCGGGTCCTTGGCCGAGCCGTAGGGCGGTGCATAGGCCAGTTCGAGATCGGCCAGGTCAGAGGCGGTGAGTCCACCTGCGATCGCCGTGGCGATCACGTCGATCCGCTTGTCGACCCCGTCCCCTCCGACCGCCTGGGCGCCCAGGATCGCATCGGTGTCGGGGTCGACCAGCAGCTTGATCGACATCGTCTCCGCGCCGGGGTAGTAGGAGGCGTGCGAGGCGGGGTGGGTGTGGATCACGCGCACCGGACGGCCCGCCGCCCGCAGGCGCTTCTCGTTGAGGCCGGTCACCGCGACGGTCAGCCCGAACACCGAGACGATCGCAGTGCCCAAGGTCGGACGATCCTTGCCGGATCGCCCGCAGAGCACGTCCGCAAGCACCCGCCCCTGCCGGTTCGCGGTGTTGGCGAGCGGCACCAAGGTGTGCTCGGCGGTCAGCCCGTCGATCTTCTCGACGGCGTCGCCGATGGCCCAGACGTGCTCGACATTGGTGGCGAAGTGCTCGTCGACGGCGATGCCGCCCCGGGGGCCGAGTGCGACCCCGGCCGCGGTCGCCAAGGCCGTCTCGGGTCGGACCCCGATCGCTGCCACCACGAGGTCGGCAGGCAGGCTGGCGCCGGAGGCAAGTTCGACCCGGTGCTCGCTGATGGAGGTGACGGCGTCCGACAGGTGCAGGTCGACGCCCTGGTCGCGCAGGCGGGCGTGCACGATGGCCGCCATTTCGGGGTCGAGGGGGGCCATCACCTGGTCGGTCGCCTCGACGAGGCTGACCCGCATACCGCGATGGGCCAGGTTCTCGGCCACCTCGAGTCCGATGAAGCCGCCTCCGATGACGACCGCCGTGGCCGGACCCGCCGTCGCGCCCGTGGCCAGTGCGACCGCGGACGAGAGGCGGTCGGTGTCCTCGACCGAGCGCAGCGCCAAGGCGCGCTCGATGCCCGGGATGGGGGGTACCACCGGACGCGCGCCGGGGGAGAGCACCAGCTCGTCGTATCCGAGGGTTGACTCGACCCCATCGGTGATCGCGCGGAGGGTGACGACTCGCTGGTCGGGGTCGATGGCGGTCACCTCCGTGGCGACGCGCACGTCGAGGCGAAAGCGTGCCCCCAGCGATGCGGGGGTCTGCAGCAGCAGGGACTGGCGCTCGGTGATGACACCGCCCACGTAGTAGGGCAGCCCACAGTTGGCGTACGAGACGTGGTTGGTGCGTTCGACCACCACGATGTCGAGGGACTCGTCCAAGCGGCGCAGGCGGGTGGCCGCGGACATCCCGCCGGCCACTCCGCCGATGATCACGATGCGACGGGGGGGAGTGGAAGGTAAGGTCATGTCAGGAATGGTAGATACCCCCCAGGGTGTTTGACAAATACCCCCCGGGGTATCTAGTTTTGGAGTGTCGCCCTCGCAAGGGGGCTTCATGACCATCACGATTGACGATCAACAAGGAGACGACATGTGTCGTGCAGTCAGCTGCAGGGTTTGTGGCAAGACCACGTGGGCCGGATGTGGCCAACACGTCGACCAGGTGAAGCGCCAGGTGCCGGCCGGCCAGTGGTGCAATGGCCACGCTGACCAGCAGAAGTCCGGGTCGGGCCTCTTCGGTCGTCTGCTGGGGCGTTGAGGCGCGCCATGCAGATGGACACGACCGAGCTCGGTGCGGTGCTGAAGCGCCTGCGCCGGGCCCAGGGTCAGATCGGCGGGGTGATCAAGATGATCGAAGAGGGGCGTGACTGTCGTGAGATCGTCACCCAGCTCGCCGCCGTCAGCAAGGCGCTCGACCGGGCGGGGTTCGCCGTCATCGCAACCGGGCTGCGCCAGTGCGTGACCGCTGTCGACGTCGAGGACCCCGAGCTCGACGTTGCCGAGCTGGAGAAGCTCTTCCTGGCACTCGCCTGAGCAGCACCCACCGCGGGTGGGGTGGAATGGGGGCATGACCGATCCGGTTCCTGCCCCCTTTCCATCCCCCACGGTGCGCCTGTCATCGGGCGGGGCCCTCCCGCAGTTCGGCTTCGGTACCTACAAGGTGCCGGCGGACGAGACCGAGGCCCTCGTCCGCACTGCCCTCGAGGTCGGTCACCGCCATCTCGACACCGCCACCATGTACGGCAACGAACGGGGTGTGGGTCGAGCTCTCGCGGCCAGCGGCCTGCCTCGTGACGACGTCTTCGTCACCACCAAGCTCGACAACCCCGACCACGAGCCGGCGGCGGCCCGGGCCGCCTTCGCCCGTTCGCTCGACCTGCTCGGTCTCGAGTGGGTCGACCTCTATCTGATCCACTGGCCGATGCCACGCACCACGGACTTCGTCGCGACCTGGCGCACGCTCACCGAGTTCGTCCAGGACGGACGAGCCCGCGCCATCGGGGTCTCGAACTTCCAGCCCGATCAGCTCCGGGCGATCATCGACGCGACCGGGGTCGTGCCCGCGGTCAACCAGATCGAGGTCACCCCGTACCTGACCCAGGAACCGCTGCGAGCCCTGCACGCGGAACTCGGCATCGTGACCGAGGCGTGGTCGCCACTCGCGCGCGGCCGGGTGCTCACCGAGCCGGTCGTCGTCGACGCGGCTCGCCGGTTGGGCTGCACCCCCGCCCAGCTGGTGCTCGCCTGGCACCTGCAGCGCGGTGACGTGGTCTTCCCCAAGAGTTCGACCCGTGAACGCATGCGCGAGAACGCCGGGGCCCTCGACCTCGTCCGGTCGGGGCAGGTGGACGAGGCCACCATGGCCGCGATCAGCGGCCTCAACCGTGATCGGCGGGTGGGCTCCAGCCCCGATGCGGTCGAGCTGGACGTGCAGCGCTGACCCAGTCCTCGATCTGCAGCGCCGGCTCCGCACGGGTGGGCCCACCAGTGATCCCGCCGCCCCGGTCGGTAACAACCCTGAGGCGACCATGATTGAGTCAGGTGCACTCAACTCTGACTTGATCCGGATCAACGGTCGTCCTAAGGTTGAGCCAGCAAGACTCAAGTACGTCTTCATTTCCAATCACCTGGAGGAATCCCCATGGCTCGTGCAGTCGGTATCGACCTCGGAACCACCAACTCGGTGGTCGCCGTGCTGGAAGGTGGAGAGCCCACCGTCATCCCCAACGCCGAAGGTGCCCGCACCACCCCGTCGGTCGTCGCGTTCGCCAAGGGCGGCGAGGTGCTGGTCGGCGAGGTTGCCAAGCGGCAGGCCGTCACGAACGTCGACCGCACCATCCGCTCGGTCAAGCGCCACATGGGCACGGACTGGTCGATCGAGATCGACTCCAAGTCGTACAAGCCCCAGCAGATCTCGGCCTTCGTGCTGCAGAAGCTGAAGCGCGACGCCGAGGCCTACCTCGGTGAACCCGTCACCAACGCGGTCATCACGGTGCCCGCCTACTTCTCCGACGCCGAGCGTCAGGCGACCAAGGAGGCCGGTGAGATCGCAGGTCTGACCGTCGACCGCATCATCAACGAGCCCACCGCCGCCGCGCTGGCCTACGGCCTCGACAAGGGCGACACCGAGCAGACCATCCTGGTCTTCGACCTCGGTGGTGGCACCTTCGACGTGTCGCTGCTCGAGATCTCCGACGGTGTCTTCGAGGTCAAGGCGACCAAGGGTGACAACCGCCTCGGCGGTGACGACTGGGACCAGCGGATCGTCGACTGGCTCGCCACCCAGTTCAAGAACAAGTTCGGGGTCGACCTGTCGAAGGACAAGATGGCCCGTCAGCGCCTGCAGGAGGCCGCTGAGCGCGCCAAGATCGAGCTCAGCTCCGCGCAGGACACCGCCATCAACCTGCCGTACATCACTGCCGGCGCCGAGGGCCCGATGCACCTGGACGAGAAGCTCACCCGCGCCGAGTTCCAGCGCCTCACCCAGGACCTGCTGGATCGCTGCCGTGCCCCGTTCAACGCCGTGCTCTCCGACGCCAAGCTGTCGGTCGGACAGGTCGACCAGGTGATCCTGGTCGGTGGCTCGACCCGCATGCCCGCTGTCACCGAACTGGTCAAGGAACTCTCGGGCAAGGACCCCCACAAGGGTGTCAACCCCGATGAGGTCGTGGCGCTGGGTGCCTCGCTGCAGGCCGGTGTGCTGAAGGGCGAGGTGAAGGACGTGCTGCTGCTGGACGTCACCCCGCTGAGCCTCGGCATCGAGACCAAGGGCGGTGTGATGACCAAGATCATCGAGCGCAACACCACCATCCCGACCAAGCGGTCCGAGGTCTTCACCACGGCCGAGGACAACCAGCCCTCGGTGATGATCCAGGTCTTCCAGGGTGAGCGTGACTTCGCCCGCGACAACAAGTCGCTCGGCAACTTCGAGCTCACGGGTCTGATGCCGGCCCCCCGCGGCCTGCCCCAGATCGAGGTCACCTTCGACATCGACGCCAACGGCATCGTGCACGTGTCGGCCAAGGACATGGCCACCGGCAAGGAGCAGTCGATGACGGTGACCGGCGGCTCGGCCCTGGGCAAGGAGGACATCGACCGCATGGTCCGGGAGGCCGAGGCCCACGCCGACGAGGACAAGAAGCGTCGTGAGGCCGTCGAGCGCCGCAACGAGGCCGACGCCCTCGCGTTCCGCACCGAGAAGTTGCTCAGCGAGAACGCCGACAAGATCTCCGACGACGTGCGCAAGCCTGCCGAGGAGTCGCTCGAGACGTTGAAGGAGGCCCTGAAGGGCACCGACAACGACGAGGCCGTCAAGACCGCCATGGACGACCTGAACACCAAGGCCTCGGCCATGGGTCAGGCCATGTACGCGGCCGCTCAGGCCGAGGCGCAGGCCGCCGAGGCCTCGTCCGAAGGTGGTCAGGCGAGCGAGGAGCAGACCGGGTCGGACGATGACGTGGTCGACGCCGAGATCGTCGATGAGGACAAGCCGAAGAACGACTGAGTCAGACCGACTCGAGCGCGACCGGGGGTGGGGGTTCGCCCTCACCCCCGGTCGCGTGCCACTACCGCCCCGGCTCCGGGACCAAGGAGCGTCAGTGGCGGTATGGGGCACACTCGAGGTGGGTGCCACAGGTGAGTCCAGAGGCTGTGAGGAGAACGAAGTGAGTGACGAGAACGTGCGCGAGGAGCAGGTCGACCCGGCCGCCTCCCAGCAGAACCAGAACGACCAGAACCAGAACGACCAGGACCAGAACGACGTCGAGAATCGAGCGGCGTCCGACCCGGGCGTGCAGACCCCCGACGAGAGGGAGTTCGAGCAGATGCTCGTGGAGGAGAAGGACCAGACGGATCGACGGGAGCAGGAACTGCAGGCTCTCGTCAGTGAGCGCACGGCCGACCTGCAGCGTCTGCAGGCCGAGTACGTGAACTACAAGAAGCGGGTCGACCGCGACCGTGCGCATGCCCGCCAGGCCGGTGTCGAGAGTGTGGTCACCGAACTTCTCCCCGTGCTCGACTCGATCGACATGGCCCGCCAGCACGACGACCTGGGTGATGGCTTCAAGTTGGTGGCCGAGGCGCTCGAGAAGCTGGCCGGCAAGCACGGACTCCACGGCTTCGGTGAGGTCGGCGACCCGTTCGACCCGAAGCGCCACGACGCCCTCATGCAGGTTCCGATGGACGGGGTCGAGGTGACGACCTGCTCCCAGGTCATGCAGCGCGGCTACGAGTTGCACGGACGGGTCATTCGTCCGGCCCGGGTGGCCGTCGCGGAACCGAACTGAACCAGACGAGTGAGGCCGGAAGGAGGCACGAATGAGTACCAAGGATTGGATCGAGAAGGACTACTACAAGGTGCTGGGTGTCTCCAAGGACGCCAAGCCCGACGAGATCAAGAAGGCGTTCCGCAAGATCGCCCGTGAGAACCACCCTGACCAGAACCCGGACGACAAGGACCGCGAGAAGCGGTTCAAGGAGGCCTCGGAGGCCAACGCCGTGCTCTCGGACGCCAAGAAGCGTAAGGAGTACGACGAGGCTCGTTCGCTGTTCGGCGGTGGGGGCTTCCGTTTCCCCCGGGGCGGTGCGTCCGGTCCGGGCACGGGCGGGGTCGACGACCTGTTCCGCCATGCCACCGGCCAGGGCGAGAGCTTCAGCGACCTGTTCGGTGGGCTGTTCGGCCAGTCAGGCTCGGCCGGGCGTCGTCCCAGTGGCCGGGGTCCGCGCCGAGGAGCCGACGTCGAGGGCGAGGTGACGATCAGCTTCGACGAGGCGATCGACGGCACCACCGTCGGCGTCCAGATGGTCTCCGAGCAGGCCTGCGAGGCCTGTCGTGGCACCGGCGCGAAGGCCGGGACGGTGCCGCGGGTCTGCCCCACCTGCCACGGTTCGGGCATGACCGCCACACAGTCCGGTGGTGTCTTCTCGGTCTCGGAACCCTGCCGCGACTGCAAGGGTCGAGGACTCGTGGTCGATGACCCCTGCGAGGTATGCCACGGCTCCGGTCGTGGCCGTTCCACCCGCACCATGCAGGTACGCATCCCCGCCGGTGTCTCCGACGGGCAGCGGATCCGGATCAAGGGCAAGGGCTCTCCCGGCGAGAACGGTGGGGCCGCGGGTGATCTGTACGTGCTGGTGCACGTGCGCGCCCACAAGTTGTTCGGACGAAGCGGTGACAACCTCACCATCGACGTGCCCGTGACCTTCTCCGAGGCATCGCTGGGCGCGACCATCGAGGTACCCACCCTCGGAGGCCCCGCCGTCAAGCTGAAGGTGCCCGAGGGAACCCCCAACCGCCGCACCTTCCGCGTGCGCGGCAAGGGCGTGGGCAGGGCCGACGGCACCAAGGGTGACCTGCTGGTGACCGTCGACGTGCAGGTTCCCACCGAACTGTCGGACGAGGCCAAGCAGGCCCTGGCCGACTACCAGAAGGTGGCCGGGGGCTCGAACCCCCGCGGCAGCCTGTTCGGGGTCTGACATGTCCGCCCAGGTGCCACAGGTGATGGACCGCGACGCCCCGATCTTCGCGATCGGGGTGGCCGCGCATCTGGCTGGCATGCACCCGCAGACGCTGCGTGGCTACGACAAGCTCGGGCTCGTCCAACCCCGCCGGGCCAAGGGACGAGGCCGCCGTTACTCCCTGCGGGACGTGCAGCGGTTGCGGCTGATCCAGCACCTCTCCCAGACCGAGGGCATCAACCTGACCGGCATCCAGCGCATCCTCGACATGGAGGCTGAGATCGAGCGCCTGCGCGCTGCCGTGCAGCGGGTGAGTACCCAGCGCGACGAGTTGGCGCAGCAACTGGCCGCCGGGGGACGGGTCTTCACCGCCGAGACCTCGGGTGCGGTGCACCTGGGACGAGTGATCCACGGCCAGAGGGCGCTCCCGGGACGCTGACCCCAGGCCGCACTGGGGCACAAGGACGGGGCTGTGGTCCCCGGAGCGGCGCGAAATTCTTCTAACCTATTGCCCGTTAAGCGTTCAGTATGGTTCGCTCGTCCCAGAGCGCTCATGAAGATCGGCCCCCCGCACCGGAGCGGGATGGCCGCCCCCGTCGCCGAGACCGGTCACGGGTACCCACTGCCTCGGCAGTCTCGCCCACCCCTGCCATCTCGTCCGTCGACCCGTCGGCCGACGCGGTGGAGTACATCCAGACGAAGGAGTCTGTCTTGTCCGCCATCATCCCTCCCCTCAGCCGTCGCTCCATCCTGGGCGCGGTAGCCGCCGTCCCGGTGGTCGCCGCCGGAGCCACGACCGCCTTCGCCGACACCGGCACGGCCGTCCGATTCACTCTCCATGCCACCGTGCTCGACGGTGGCGAACAGGTCAGCGCGGTCTCGTTCGATGCGAGCTCGCTCGGACCGATCGACCCCGTCAGCCTGACGGCGAGCACCTTCACGGTGCACGCCAAGGCCACCAGCCCGGTGCCGCTCAACGGCAGTCCCATCTTCTCGGAGTACGACCTCGACAGGGTCGTGGCCGCGGCCACGATCGACGAACGGCGGGTGATCACCCTGCACCTGTCGACGGCCGAGGGGCAGCCCGGCGGTGGCACGCTCGGATACATCCTCGCCACCGGGCGCAATGTCGAGCTCGACCTCGTCTACACCATCACCCAGGCAAGGCCGCTGCGGTTGAGGAACGGCCGCAACGCCACCATCTCGTCCTTCGAACAGGGCAGGCTGGTCAGCCCCGAGGTCGACGCCTTCTCGTACGGCACCTCCAAGGGGGGCATGAACTACCGCCTCTTCACCCCCAAGCGGGCCAGGAACAACGGCGAGGGCAAGAAGTTCCCCCTCATCGTCTGGCTGCACGGTGGTGGCGAGGGCGGCATGGGCGACCGACAGACCAACGAGGCGCAGTTGCGCGCCAACCGGGGTGCCCTCGGATTCGCGACCGACGAGGCCCAGTCGATCTTCGGTGGCGCCTACGTCGTGGCTCCGCAGTGCGTGTCCGCCTGGATGGCCAATGGCAAGGTGTTCTCACCCCAGGTGAAGGCTCTGATCGACGAACTGGTCGACAGCGAGCACATCGACACCTCGCGCATCCACGTGCTGGGGTGCTCGAACGGCGGTTACATGACACTGCGCCTGCAGTCTGACTACCCGACCTTCTTCGCCACGGGTGTGCCCATCTGCTGCGGGGCGACGCCGAACTTCTTCACCGACGAGGAACTGATCCGGGTTCGTTCCACACCCACCTGGCTGGTGGCCTCCAAGGACGACACCACCCTGCCCTACCTGCCCAATTCGGGCCGGGTGAAGGCGCTCGTGCCCGAGGCGCGCACCTCGTTCTACGACCACGTCATCTGGGACGGCTACCAGTTCCCGGGTCACTGGTCATGGATCTACGTCGCCCACAACGACCCGAGCCATCAGGGTGAGCACGTGTGGCAGTGGATGTCGGCCGCGCGGCGCTGACCTCGACACTGGTGATCGCTGACCGGAGCTGAGCAGGTCACGACAGCGGACACCACCTCCCGCCGGCATCGGCGCGGGGTGGTGTTCGTCGTGACAGACTCGCGATGAGACCACCGGCGATCACGTCGTGGAACGAACAGCAGGAGAGATGATCATGACTCAGATCAGCGTGCCGGGTGTGCCCTTCGCACTGGAGCAGTCCGAGCCGTGGCCCTGGCAGGTCAACGAGAGCGGGGTCGCCGTGACCGCGAAGCCGACCAGCGACCTGTTCGTCGATCCCCGCGGTGAGGAGACCGGCGACTCCCATTCCGCGATGAACGCGGTCACCCTGCTGGGCACCCCGCCCGACGGCGACTTCACCCTGACCGCACGGGTGCGGGTCGATTTCCTGGACACCTTCGACGCCGGCGTCCTCCTGGCCTGGGCGGACGAGGCCCACTGGGCCAAGTTGTGCTTCGAGTACTCGCCCCAGGGTCAGCCCATGGTCGTCTCGGTCGTCACGCGCGGGGTCAGTGACGACGCCAACTCCTCGCTGGTCGACGGGAACGTCGTCTGGTTGCGCCTCTCCCGGCTCGGTCGCGTGCTCGCCCTTCACTCGTCCACCGACGGCCAGACCTTCTCGTTCGTGCGCGTCTTCCACCTGGGGGACGCGCCGATCCGGGTCGGGTTCGAGGCCCAGAGCCCCACGGGACGGGGCTGTGCCGTGGAGTTCACCGAGGTGTCCTTCACGAGCCGGACCCTGGACGACCTGCGCGACGGTTCCTGACCGCTCAGGAGAAGGGGTCGTACTCCTCGCCGACCACGGCTCGGCGCGTGGTGCCCTGAGGGAGGGTCACCTCGACCACCATGCCGTCGGCGAGTTGTCGTCCACGACGCGTCTCGACGTCACCGTCGACGGTCACCTTGCCGGCCTGGATCCACTCCCGCGCCTCCCCGCCGGTGTCGGCCAGGCCGGTGAACTTCAGGAATTGCCCCAGCCGGATCGGTTCGTCGCTCATGGGGTGAGGCTATCCCTGCCGCATGGACGACCGCTCCCACCCGCTCAGCTGGTGAGGTAGTGCTCGAGGTGGTCACGCTCGGCCTGCAACTCGTCGAGACGGATCTTGACGACGTCCCCGATGCTGACGACGCCGCGCAACCGGCCGTCGACGACGACCGGAACGTGGCGGAAGCGCCCCGCGGTCATGGTCTCGGCCAGCGCCCGGGTGTCGTCGTCGGGTGAGCAGGTGACCACGTCGGCGGTCATCATGGTGGCGATCGGGTCGTCGGGGGACGCTCCCTGCCGGAAGTGCCGCACCACGTCTCGTTCACTGGCAATGCCCACCACCCGGTCGTCATCGACCACCACCACCGCGCCGACCCGGTGATCGGCGAGGACGGCGAGCAGATCGGTGACCGACGCGCTCGACGGCAGGGTCAGCACCGCCGATCCCTTGGCGGAGAGGATGTCATGGACTCGCATGCCACATCTGACCACGGGGAGACGCTCCGGCGCCATGGCCGGGTCAGCCCGTGACCCGAGTCGTCTCATCGTCCGGCCGTCGGCGCCGAGAGCCGGGAATATCGCGTGGTGGCTGGCGTTGCGAGAGGTGTGAAGGCTTTCGGATTCCTCAGTTTCGGCCACTACGCCGCCAAGGGCTATGACGCGCGGGCCATGTTGCAGCAGGCCGTGGTCCTGGCCCACGGTGCCGACCAGCTCGGCGTCAACGGCGCCTACTTCCGGGTGCACCACTTCGCTCGGCAGGCCGCCTCGCCCATGCCGCTTCTGAGCGCCATCGCCGCCGTCACCGACAGGATCGAGGTGGGCACGGGCGTCATCGACATGCGGTACGAGAACCCCCTGCAGCTGGCCGAGGAGGCCGGGGCCCTCGACCTGCTGAGTGACGGACGAGTGGCCCTCGGCGTCTCACGCGGATCGCCCGAACCGGCCCTGCGGGGCTGGGAGGCGTTCGGCTACACCGGCTCGTCGGATCCTCGCGGAGCCGACATCGCGCGGCCCAAGTTCGAGCAGTTCATGCGCGCCGTCCGCGGCGAGACCGTGGTGGACGCCGATCCACGCCAGTTCGGCCCGGGGCAGCGCCTGCGCGTGGAACCCCACTCGCCCGACCTGGCTCGCCACATCTGGTGGGGGGCCGGCACCCGCGAGACAGCCGAGTGGGCGGCACACCAGGGGGTGAACCTGATGAGTTCGACCCTGCTCACCGAGGCCACCGGCCAGGCTTTCGGCGACCTGCAGGCCGAGCAGATCGACCGGTACCGCGAAGCCTGGAGGTCCGCCGGACACGACTGGACCCCGAGGGTGTCCGTGAGCCGTTCCATCGTGCCCGTGGTGACCGACGAGGACCGCGAACTCATCGGCATGGGGCTGGGGGGCGGAGCGTCCGACCAGGTCGGTGTCATCGACGGGTTCAGGTCGACGTTCGGCAAGACCTACACGGGCGAGCCCCACGAGCTGGTCGAGGCGCTCAAGCAGGACGCCGCCGTGATGACGGCGGACACGCTGATGATCACGATCCCGGCCCAGTTGGGGGTGGCCTACAACCTGCACCTGCTGGAGTCGTTCGCGACCCACGTCGCTCCCGAGCTGGGTTGGCAGCCCAACGACCGGGGACCCGTCGAGGGATACCCGCTCGCCTGAGCTCGCCTCACCGCGCACCCACCACGCTGTGCCCTAGCTCAATCGTGCCGATCGTGTGCTCTGGCGGCCAAGAGTGCTCCTCCGGAGCAACATCTGGCCCCACAGCACACGATCGGCACGATTGGCCCCTGGGACCCCGCCCTGGCGACGACTCCCGTCGAGTCGGCCCGCCCGCTCCCTAGGATCGGGTGATGGCCACGCACTACTACACCGCGAGCAGTCTCGACGGCTTCATCGCGACGTCCGAGCACTCCCTGGACTGGCTCTTCGCCCACGACATCGACCTCGATGGGCCGATGGCCTACCCGGGGTTCGTGTCCCGGGTCGGCGCTCTGCTGATGGGCGCCTCCACCTATGAGTGGTTGCGTCGCCACGAGGAGCACTGGGGCTATCAGCAGCCGACCTGGGTGCTGACCCATCGTGATCTGGACACCCCCATGGGCGCGGAGGTCAGGCTGGCCAGCGGGGAGGTACGCGAGGTGCACGCACTGGCTGCCGCGGCGGCCGGTGACAAGCACGTCTGGATCGTCGGCGGCGGTGAGGTCGCGGGGCAGTTCGCCGACGCGGGTCTGCTGGACGAGGTCTGGGTGCAGTACGCCCCCGTCACCCTCGGTTCAGGCCAACCGCTGCTTCCCCGCACCCTCGACCTCGAGCTGCTCGAGGTGGAGCGCAATCGCGACTTCGTCTGCGCCCGCTACCGGGTTCCCAACTGAGGCCGGTCAGCGGGTCACGTCGGACGAGCCCATCCCGCGTTCGGCGGCATCGAGCTCGAAGCGGCGAGGGAGCCCTTCCCAGTCGCCGCGATGGCCCACGCAGGCGGCGCCCATCAGGTTGGCGCGCGCCAGCAGCCGCTCGGGGGAGAGCCTGTCGATCAGCGAGCTCACGACTCCCGCGGTGAAGGCGTCCCCCGCCCCCACCGGGTCGACCACGTCGACGGAGGTGGTCGGACCCGGCAGCGACCCTTCCCGGGAGACCAGTCGGGCACCGGCCGCCCCCAGCTTCTCGATCACCATCGTCGGGCCCAGGTCGAGGGCCGATTCGGCCGTGGGAGCCACGAGCCCGATCTCGTCCGGTGAGCCGACCAGCACGTCGACCGCCTCGACGAGGCGGGAGAGCACGCGCGAGGCCTGCTCGGGTGACCACAGCCTCGTCCGGTGGTTGGCGTCGAGGACGACGGTGGCCCCCAACTGTCGGGCGCGGGCCGCGACCTCGAGGGTTGCCCGCCGGGGTCCTTCGCCCAGAGCCGGCGTGATGCCAGAGAGCACGACCACGCCTGGCCCCGTCGCATCGAGATCGGCGACGGCGAGGTCGGGGTCGAGCGCCGAGGCGGCCGATCCGGAGCGGTGGTAGTCCACCGCCGAGGCGAAGCTGGTCGGGGTGAGGAACAGGTGTCCGGTCGGACGGCCCGGATCAACCGTCGCGGCCACGTCGACGCCCTCGGCGCGCAGTTCGCGCACGATCAGACGCCCGAATTCGTCATCTCCGACGCGACTGACCCACCGCACGGTGTGACCCAGTCGGGCGAGCCCGACGGCCACGTTCGACTCCGCTCCGGCGACGTGGGTCGTCCATCGGGGGGACGAGCCCACGGGTGCATCGGCGCGCAGGCTGATCATGGTCTCGCCCATCGTCCAGACGCCGGTGATCATGGTCGGCAGGCCTCGACGAACCTGGTGGCACGCACGGCCAGGTCGTCCAGCGAACCCCCGGTGGCGGCGTCACCGATCAGGGGTGAACCGATGCCCACCGCGAGGGCTCCGGCCGCCCGGTAGGAGGTCACGTCGACGAGGCTCACCCCACCGACCGCCACCAGGGGAACCTGCGGCAAAGGCTCACGCACCGCCTTGAGATGTCCCGGCCCACCCGAACTCGCCGGGAAGACCTTGACGGCCGTGGCGCCGGCCAGGTGCGCAGCCAACACCTCGCTGGGGGTCCAGGCTCCCGCCAGCACCGGCACCCCCGCGTCGATCGATGCGCTGACCGCCTCGCATGCAGCCGGGGTCACCGTGAAGCGCGCGCCCACCGCGACCACTGACTGCAGGTCCTGGCGGGTCAGCACGGTGCCGGCGCCGACCCAGGCCCGGTCATGGTCGCGAGAGGCGATGGCGGTGAGTTGCTCGATGGCCTCGATGGCGTCGGGGGTGGTCAGGGAGACCTCGAGCACCTCGACGCCGTTGGCGAGCAGGGTTCGTCCGATGTCGGCGGCGAAACCCGCCTGCGGGCAGCGGATGATGGCGCACAGTCCGGTGCGGGCCAGTGTCTCGAGCATGCTCACCACTCCGCGAACGAGCCGTCGAGGTGGCGCCAGATCGGACCGCGCCAGCCGTGCGGGGTGCGGTCGGCGAGACGGACGGCGGCCTCGTCCAACTCGATACCGAGCCCGGGGGAGTCCCAACGCTCGACGTGGCCATTCGCCGCCGAGAGGGGCGCGGTGTCGACCAGGAGGTCGAGCAGGTCGGCATCGCGGTTGTAGTGGATGCCGAGCGACTGCTCCTGGATGACGTGGTTGGGGGTGGCGAAGCCCACCTGCAGACAGGCGGCCAGGGCGATGGGACCGAGGGGGCAGTGCGGTGCGAGCAACGCCCCGTGGGCCTCCGCCAGCGAGGCGATCTTGCGGGTCTCGGTGATCCCTCCGGCGTGGCTCAGGTCGGGTTGCACCACGGCGACTCCGGCGGCCAGCACGGGCAGGAACTCCTGACGCGAGTAGAGCCGCTCACCCGTCGCGATCGGGAGGTGGGTGTGCGCCACGAGGTCGCCGAAGAGATGGCTGTTCTCCGGTACCACCGGTTCCTCGATGAACATCGGACGGACCGGCTCGAGGGCCTTGACCAACAGCCGCGCGGCCGGGAACGAGACCCGACCGTGGAAGTCGATCGCGATGTCACCGTCATCGCCCATGGCCTCGCGGGCAGCCTCGGCGCGCGCCACCGCCTCGTTCAGGTCGCGGGTGCTCGGCAAACCCCCCAACACGCCGGTGGCGTTCATCTTGATGGCCGACAGACCAGCCCCCCGCGCAGCCGAGGCGGCCTCGGCGACACCGGCCGGCTCGTCACCACCTATCCATCCGTAGATGCGGATGCGGTCACGGACCGCCCCACCCAGCAACTGGTGCACCGGGACCCCCAGTCGCTTGCCCAGGATGTCCCACAGGGCCTGGTCGATGCCCGACACGGCGCTGGCCAGGATCGGTCCACCGCGGTAGAAGGACCCCTTCGTCATCACCTGCCACAGGTCCTCGATGCGTCCCGGGTCGGTGCCGATCGCCACCTCGGCGAGTTGCTCGACCGCGACGCGCACTGTCTCCGAGCGTCCCTCACAGGTCGCCTCGCCCCACCCCACCAACCCCTCACGGGTCTCCACCCGCACCAACAACCACCGCGGTGCGACGAGAAAGGTCTCGATGCGGGAGATGGTGTCGCTCATGGGCAGCCCTTCGATGCGCCGGAAACGGGGGTGGCGCCTGCGTACAGGGCCACGGGGGGAGGGGAAGTGGTGGGACAGGTCCCAGTCAACCAGCGTTGCCGCTGCGATGTCGCGGGGAAGGACACCCCGTTCGTGTCGGGCCCACCGGAGGTTCTATCGTCGTGGTCATGAGCAGGAGTCCTGCCCGCGGACGTCGCGAGGCCTCGCTGGCCGATGTGGCCCAGGTTGCGGGAGTGTCAGCGCAGACGGTGTCGCGGGTGGCGATGGGCAAGGAGCAGGTGCGACCCGAGACCCGAGAACGCGTGATCGAGGCCATGCGTGAGCTCGGCTATCGTCCCAACGGTGCTGCCCGGGCCCTGAAGTACGGACGGTTCCGCACCATCGGGGTGATCATGTTCACCTTGGCGACCTACGGCAACATGCGCACCCTCGGTGCCATCTCGGACGAGGCGACCCGCGCGGGTTACTCGCTGACCCTGATCTCGCTGGAGGCGGCCACCCAGGCCTCGGTGTCGGGGGCCTTCGCGCAGCTGTCGGAGCAGGCCGTCGACGGGGTCGTGCTCGTGGTTCCCGCCGACATCGCCCGCGGTCGCGGGGTGATGATCCCACCGGGACTGCCGGTGGTCGTGATCGACTCGAGCCCGGACGAGACCCACCCCTTCGTCGACCATGACCAGGCTCAGGGTGCCAGGCTCGCGACCGAGCACCTGCTCGACCTGGGTCACCGCACGGTCTGGCACGTGGCCGGTCCGACCGGTTCGTGGTCGGCGAAACGGCGTCGTGAGTCGTGGGCCGACGTGTTGGCAGAGCGCGGGTGCGAGCTGCTCGAACCCTTCGTGGGTGACTGGTCGGCCGATTCCGGCTGGGCGGCCGGCCAACGCTTGGCCGAACTGCCGCAGGTGACGGC
Source organism: Aestuariimicrobium kwangyangense DSM 21549 (assembly GCF_000421525.1). Taxonomy (GTDB): domain Bacteria; phylum Actinomycetota; class Actinomycetes; order Propionibacteriales; family Propionibacteriaceae; genus Aestuariimicrobium; species Aestuariimicrobium kwangyangense. Next base: position 825,637 of record NZ_ATXE01000001.1, read on the forward strand.
CGTGTTCGCGGCGAACGACCAGATGGCGCTGGGCCTGATGCGGGCGCTGCACGAGGCGGGGCGGTCCGTGCCTGCCGAGATCAGCGTGGTGGGCTTCGACGACACCCCCGACTCCGGCAACTACTGGCCGCCCCTGACCACGGTGCACCAGCACTTCGAGCTGGTGGGTCGGGAAGCGCTGCAGGCCTTGGTCGGCCAGATCGAGCAACAGCCGGTCGCGGAGCTCCCGCTGGTGGCGACCGAGTTGGTGCTGCGCGCGAGCACCGCGCCGCCACCGAAGCTGCCTTGAGCACCCGCGTCCTCCCGAACCCCTATCGTGATCGCCATGCAGAAGCGTGTACTGGTGCTCGGTGAGGCGCTCATCGATGTCGTGGTGCGACCCGGGGTCGAACCGGTCGAGCACCCCGGCGGATCACCGCTGAACGTGGCCGTCGGCCTGGCCAGGCTCGACCACGGCGTCGACCTCGCCACGTGGTTCGGTCGTGACGACCGTGGCGACCGCCTGCACGAACTGATCGAGTCCTCGGGGGTCGGTCTGGTCAAGGGCAGCGACGACGCGGTGGCCACGCCGATCGCGCTGGCGAACGTCGACGACGAGGGACGAGCCAGCTACGTCTTCGAGTTGGAGTGGCGGCTGCCCGAGCTGGACGCGGAGCAACTCGCCGCCTACGGTCACCTCCACACCGGGTCGTTCGCGGCCACTCTTGCTCCCGGGGCCGATGAGGTGGCCCGGGCCGTGGCGGTGGCCCGCGACCACGCCACCTTCAGCTACGACCCGAACATCCGTCCCGCCCTGATGGGCGCCCCCGGCCTGGTGCGTGATCGTGTGGAACAACTGGTCGCGGCTGCCGACGTGGTGAAGGTCTCCGACGAGGACCTCGCCTGGCTCTACCCCGACACCATCGAGGACAACGTCATCCGCGACTGGGCCGGCAGCGGCCCGGCGCTGGTGGTCGTCACCCGCGGACCCGAACCGGTGAAGGCCATGCTCGCCCGCGATGGCGAGCTGCGGCTGGTGGAGCGTCCACCGGTCGAGGTGGCCGACACGGTGGGCGCGGGCGACTCGTTCATGGCGGGTCTGGTCTCGGCCCTGCTCGACGCCGGTCATCTCGGGTCTCGTGAGGCGGCGGCCGCCCTCAGGGCCGCGTCGTGGGACCAGCTCTCGTCCGCGGTCGAGCAGGGGATCGCCACCTCCGGCATCACCGTCGGCCAGGCCGGCGCCTACGCGCCGACCCGGCTCGAACTGGTGTGAGACTCACCCCGTCTGTGTCACTGCGTCTGTGTCATTGGGGCTGCTGCGCGGGGGTGATGATCTGGAACATCGCGCCCTGGTCATCGGCGACCGTGGCGAGCCGGCCGAAGGGTGAGTCCATCGGACCGTCGACCACCCTGCCGCCGAGTGGGACCAACGTCTCGATCGTCTGGTCGACGTCGGGCACGTTGACGTAGATCCGCCAGTACGAGGGCATCGGGTCCTTCAGCCATTCCGAGGCGTCGCAGATGCCGGCGACGGCGTCGCGGCCCTGGCCGATCGTGGAGTACGCCCACTGGTCGGTCTGCTCGCCCATCGGGACGACGGTGGCGCCGAAGGCCTTGGGGTAGAACTCGATCGCCGCAGGGTAGGCATTGGTCATCAGCTCGTACCAGCCGCTCTGGAACATGCCCAGCTTTGCCATGCCGACCCGGGTGCCACCCTGCCAGGCGCCGACGGCGGCACCCGCCGCGTCCTGGTAGAAGGCCATGGATCCCTGGGTGCCGACCGCCATCGGCTCGACGAGCACCCTTCCGCCGGCCTCTCGCACCGCCGTGGTGGTGGCGTCGATGTCGGTGGTGCTGAGGTACAGCGCGAACGTGTCAGGCATCTCGCCCCATTCGGCCTGCTTGACCATGGCGCCGCCGATCTCGGAATCGCCCTGACTGATGATCTGGTAGTGACCGAATTCCTCGCCCTGGTCGTGGAACGACCAGCCGAAGAGTTCGCCGTAGAAGGTGTGGGCCTTGGACGCATCGCTGGTGGTGAGTTCCATCCACACGGGTTCTCCAGGGATCGGCATGTCCCAACTCCTCTCATCGTCGGGGCGCTCACCCAGACCAGTCCACGATATGACGGGCCCCTGACAAACTCGCCCGCAGCGCTCGAAGTTTGTGGTCCAACCCCGCCAGTGGCTTAGCATGAGGCGCACGCCACGATGTGGATGGCGACGTGACAAGGACCAACGGTGCTACGCAGCCTGTGGGCGATGGCCTATCTCTCCAACGATGGCAGGACCCGTCATCTCGCCCAACAGGGATTCATCGTGGGCCTCGCCGGCACGATCTCGGTCGTCTTCGGCATTTTCCGAGGGGACGACTTCATGGCCCCGGCCATGTGGATCGGCAGGGTGTTGCTGGGGATCGCCACCCTCTCGGTGGTGCTGGTCCCCTGGCGGCGTCTGCCGCCGCTGGCCTCCGCACTTCCGCCCCTGGTGGACATGCTCGCGATCGGGTTGATGCGCATCGGCCTGCCGCTGGACGGCGTCAGCATCGCCTACCTGACCTTCCTGCCAGCCGTGTGGCTTGCCATCTCGCACCGCATGCGAGGGGTACGTCTGGCCGTGCTCGGCTCGGCGCTGCTGGTGGCCGTCCCGGGGCTGCTCGCCCAGATCTTCCTCGCTCGGCCGGCGCCGCCGCCGGGTGGTCAGCCCGACGTCGCCCTGGTCATCAGGTACCTGGTCCTGCCGGTCGTCGTCGGTGTGGTGGCCATCATGCTGGAAGGACTCCACGGTCGACTCCAGCGCGCCGTGGAACTCCAGCACCACTTCGCCATGCAGGTCGAGTCGGAGAGCCAGCAGGCGAGCCATACTGCCGACCTGCTGGAGGCCGTCGGCCAGAGCCTCCCCGTGGGAGTGGTCGTGCTCGACCGGGATGGCCACGACCTCATGCACAACCGCATGAAGGACACCTTCGACTCCTTCATCAAGGGCCCCACGGGAGACGGTGACTTCGTGCACCACCCCGACGGGGTCACGAGGATGCCCGAGGAGTCACGACCGTCGGTGCTGGCGATGGCGGGGGAGACCTTCGACGGGCGGGTGATCGTGATCGGCGAGCCCGGAACGGCCCAGCGGACGATCTCGGTGAGCGCGCGCCCCATCCTGGTCGACGGCGACCTTCCCGATGGGAGCGTCCTGGTCCTCAGTGACATCACCGACCTGAGGAACGCCATTCGGGCGCGCGAGGAGTTCCTGGCCAAGGCCTCACACGAATTGCGTACTCCCTTGACGTCGATCGTCGGTTACCTCGACCTCGTCAGTGAGGAAGTGGTGAAGGACCAACCCGATCTGGGGCTGGTGGGTGAGTACCTGCTGACTGCGACCCGCAATGGCGACCAACTGATGACCCTGGTGCAGGACCTCCTTCTGGAACAGCAGAGCGTCATCGGTGTGCTGAACGTGGTTCCCAAACGCGCCCGAATCACCCAGTTGGTGCAGGAGACCCTCGATTCCGCCCGTCCGCTGGCCGAGGCGAAGGACATCACGTTGTCAGGCGACCTGGATGTCACCCCGGTGATGGTCGTCGACCCCGCCAGACTTCGACAGGTCTTTGACAATCTGGTGTCGAATGCGATCAAGTACACGCAGCCCGGGGGAGAGGTGTCGGTCATGGTCCGGATCTCGCGCGGATCCGTCGAGATCTCGGTGGTCGACAATGGCCCGGGACTTTCGCAGGAGGATGCCGACCAATTGTTCACTCCATTCTTCCGTGCCGGGGGCGGACTACCCGGCGTGGGCGGCGTCGGTCTGGGGCTCACCATCGCCAAGACACTGACCGAGGCACACCACGGATTCATCTCGGTCGACTCGCGACTCGGGCACGGAACCACCGTGCGCGTGACCATCCCCCTGAGCGCACTCGGGGAGCAGGAGTGAGCGCGACCTCGGGTGGCAGACGACCTGTCACGGCGCGCGGCGCCCTGTTCGCAGCCCTGTACGGCGTCGCCGCGTCGTACATCTTCTGCTTCTCGGGTGCCTACGGCTCCGTCGGCAGGGTCTGGTGGCGCGACGTGCTGCTGGTCGTGGTGTCGGTGACCGCTGCCGCTGCCCTGACCTACATCGCCCTGCTGGTGACGGCCTTCCTGCGGGGCAGCGCCGTGGAACCAGGCGATGTCCGGGCGTTGAGCTGGCACCTGCTGGTGCCCTGTCGTGACGAGGAGAGCGTGATCGCAGCCACCGTCTCGGCCGCGAGGACCTCGTTCCCGGACGCGAACGTGTGGGTGATCGACGACGGTTCCGACGATGCCACGGCCTCGATCGTGCAAGGCCTGATGGACTTCGACCCTCGCGTGCACCTGGTGTCACGTCGGCGCCCCCACGCGCGCACGGGCAAGGGCGATGCGCTGAACACGGCCTACGCCGAGGTGTCGGCCGCCATCGGGGGTGACCCCGTGCTTCGCACCCGCTCCGTGATCGGCGTGCTCGACGCCGACGGCTACCTGTCGGAGAACGCGTTGGCCCTGTTGGCCGGGCCCGAGGGATTCGCCAACCCGTCGGTGGGAGCCGTGCAACTCGAGGTTCGGATGAAGAACCGCAATGACCGGCGTCCCCTGCCGCGCGAGGGCCGGCTCAAGAACCTCATGGCGCGGTTCCTCGTCCGGATGCAGGACATGGAGTTCCGGACCTCCAACTCCGCGATGCAACTGGTCCGGATCGGCACCGGAACCGTGGGTATGGGAGGCAACGGCCAATTCACCCGACTCACCGTTCTCGACGCGCTCGCCGAACGTCAGGGCACGCCTTGGGGCAGGAAGCTTGCCGAGGACTACGAACTCGGACTCAACATCCTCAGCCTGGGTTTCACGAACCATTACCTGCGCGACGCCCATGTCTCCCAGGAGGCCCTGCCCCGATTCGGGGCGCTGGTCCGACAGCGAACCCGCTGGGCCCAGGGAAATCTTGAGTGCACCGAACTGCTGAAACTGCTGCGAAGCTCGGGCCAGTTGTCGCGTGCGGGCCTCGTGGAGATCCACTACTTCATGGCGCAACCGTGGATCCTTATGGTGAACCTTCTCGGGGTACCGCTGCTGGCCTACCTGGCATTCCGCGACGGTTCGCTGGATCTCACCCATCAGGTGCTGGCGGTGGCGGGGGTGCTGTTCCTGATCGCCCCCTATGTGATGTGGGGTCCCTTGTACCGAATGCGTGGTGGCGAACGCATCGGAGCCGTGACCTCGGTGGCACTGGGGCTGGGCTATCTGGTGTACGTGTACTTCACCTACGTCTACTACCCCCTCGCCGTGACGCGTCTGATCACGGGTCAGAGCTCATGGATGAAGACCGCACGCAACGCCGACGGTCGAACCCTGAGCACCGCACTCCCCTCAGAACTTGAGCGGGTGCCGGTGCTCGAGGTCGAGCGTGTGCACGAACTGGCCGACGAACTGGGCGGTAGCGAGCAACACGCGATGGAGGTCGTGGCGGCCTACGCGGTCATCTGGCCCAGGCGACTGGCCCAACTCGAACAGTCGGTCAGCGCCGAGGATCGTCGGGCTTCGCGGGACGCCGCGGCGAGCATCCGGGCGGCTTCGTTGATGGTGGGCGCCGAGCGACTGGCCCAGACGGCGCAGACCGTGACCAGTTTGGTCGACGGGGCCGACTTCGACGGCGCTCGCGAGTCCTTGGACGTCGTGACGGTGGTCGGCTCCTCGACGGTTGAGGCACTGAGAGGCCAGTTCCTGCGGAACGGAGCCCCCGGGAATCACTGACGACTTCCGGCGTGAGAGCCCCGTCACAACTCGGTGTGGGGCTCCGTCACAACTCGGTGTGGGGCTCCGTCAGGAGTTCCTCCAGTGCCGTGCGCAGCTTGCTGGGTCGGAAGGGCTTCGTGAAGTACGCATCGGCGCCGGCTTCGAGCCCCTTGGACTGTTCCGAGGCCGAGGAGCGGGCGCTGATCATGACGACCCGACCGTGGCGAGCGTTCATCCGCTCGTCGGTGCGCAGCCGGCGGACCACCTCGGTCCCGTCGATGTCAGGCAGTCCGGCGTCCACCGTGATCAAGTCGTAGCGAGCCCCTTGGCCCGCCAGGTCGAGACCACCGGCGCCCGTACCGGCGGTGCTGACGAGGAATCCGCTTCCCTGCAGCACGATCTCGAGCAGGCGTCGGATGTCGTCGTCGTCCTCAATGACCAGCGCGGCTCGCTGGGTGGTCATGATGCCTCCGGGGGCGGATCGTGAGCGGGGGGTGTCGGCCACTGGCCCGGCGCGGTGGGGCGCGGTCGTCCGGCGGCCTGCAGCCGATGCTATCCAAACCACGATGTCACCGAGAGGTGCCCGAGCGCTGGCCGAACCTGCTTCCGGGCACGGAATATTGACCCGAGGCGTAGAGTTGAGTCAGGTACGCTCAAGTTTGCGCGAACCCCTTCGAAACGCCTCTCCCACGAGAACGTTGTGAACCAGGAGACCTTGTGAACACTGACAAGCTGACCACGATGAGTCGTGACGCCGTCTCGACGGCGGTCCGCACTGCCCTCACCCAGGGCAACCCCCAGGCCGAGCCCAGCCACCTGCTGCATGCCCTGTTGCTGGCACCCGACAACACCGTCGGCGCGCTGCTGCAGGCGGTCAAGGTCGACCCCCAGGTCGTGAAGGCGGCCGCCCAGGGAGCCATGGCGAAGTTGCCGTCGGCCCAGGGCTCGTCCGTCTCACAACCGACCCTGTCCGGCCCGCTGGCTCGCGTGCTGGCCGATGCCGAGACCCGCGCGCAGTCGCTCGGCGACTCCTTCGTCTCCAGCGAGCACCTGCTGATCGCGCTGGCGGCCATCACCTCCGATGCGAGCGCCATCCTCACCCAGTTGGGGGCCACCGCCAAGAAGCTCACCGACGCCTTCCAGGCCAACCGTGGCGACAAGCGGGTCACCTCGGCCGAGAGCGAGGGCGGTGAGTCGGCGCTCGACAAGTACTCCGTCGACCTCACCCAGCGCGCCCGCGACGGCAAGCTCGATCCCGTGATCGGGCGGGACGCCGAGATCCGCCGCGTCGTGCAGGTGCTGGCCCGACGCACCAAGAACAACCCCGTGCTGATCGGCGAGCCCGGCGTCGGCAAGACCGCCGTCGTCGAGGGTCTGGCACAACGGGTGATCGCCGGTGACGTGCCCGACTCGCTCACGGGACGACGGGTCGTCTCGCTCGACCTGGCGTCGATGGTGGCCGGGTCGAAGTACCGCGGCGAGTTCGAGGAGCGGCTGAAGGCCGTCCTCAACGAGATCCGCGACGCCGAGGGCCAGATCATCACCTTCATCGACGAGTTGCACACCGTGGTCGGTGCGGGATCGACGGGTGACAGTTCGATGGACGCCGGCAACATGTTGAAGCCGATGCTGGCCCGCGGTGAGCTGCGGATGATCGGTGCGACCACCCTCGACGAGTACCGCGAGCGGATCGAGAAGGATCCCGCACTGGAACGGCGCTTCCAGCAGGTCTACGTCGGCGAGCCCTCGGTCGAGGACACCATCGCCATCCTGCGTGGGTTGCGGGAGCGCTATGAGGCCCACCACAAGGTGCGCATCACCGACGGGGCGCTGGTCGCCGCTGCCTCGTTGTCGAGCCGCTACATCACCTCTCGTCAACTGCCCGACAAGGCCATCGACCTGATCGACGAGGCGGCATCGAGGTTGCGGATGGAGATCGACTCCTCGCCGGAGGAGATCGACGCGCTGCGCCGCAGCGTCGACCGGATGTCGATGGAGGTGTTCGCCCTCGAGAAGGAGGAGGATGCCGGATCGAAGGCCAGGCTGCAGCGACTGCAGGCCGACCTGGCGGACGCCAAGGAGCAACTGCGCGGGCTCGAGGCACGGTGGGAGCAGGAGAAGTCGGGCCTCAACAAGGTGGGTGAGATCAAGGAGGAGATCGACAAGCTCCGCACCGAGGCCGACCGGTTGATGCGTCAGGGCGACCTGGCGAAGGCGGCCGAGATCCAGTACGGACGGATCCCCGAGCTCGAGAAGCAACTCGAGGCAGCCTCCCAGGCCGAGGAGACCGCTCCCCGGATGGTGTCGGAGGAGGTCGGCTCGCACGACATCGCCGACGTGGTGTCGGCCTGGACCGGGATCCCGGTCGGGAAGATGTTGCAGGGCGAGTCCGAGAAGTTGCTGTCGATGGAGGCACACATCGGTGAACGGCTGATCGGCCAGAAGAAGGCCGTCACCGCGGTCTCCGATGCGGTGCGTCGTTCGCGGGCCGGAATCTCCGACCCGAATCGTCCGACCGGGTCCTTCCTCTTCCTGGGGCCGACCGGTGTCGGCAAGACCGAACTGGCGAAGTCGTTGGCCGAATTCCTCTTCGACGACGAGAGCGCCATCGTCCGCATCGACATGAGCGAGTACTCCGAGAAGCACTCCGTCTCGCGCCTGGTCGGGGCTCCTCCCGGCTACGTGGGCTACGAGGAGGGTGGCCAGCTCACCGAGGCGGTGCGCCGTCGTCCGTACTCGGTCGTGCTGCTCGACGAGGTCGAGAAGGCACACCCCGACCTGTTCAACATCTTGTTGCAGGTGCTGGACGACGGTCGGCTCACCGACGGGCAGGGGCGCACGGTCGACTTCCGCAACACCATCCTGATCATGACCTCCAACCTGGGATCGCAGTTCCTGGCAGACCAGAACCTCGAACCGCAGACCAAGCGTGATGCGGTCATGGGGGTGGTGCGGCAGAACTTCCGGCCCGAGTTCCTGAACCGGCTCGACGACATCGTCTTCTTCGACCCGTTGACCACCGAGGACCTGACGCGCATCGTCGACACCAACCTGGTCAAGGTCAACAAGCGCCTTGCCGAGCGTCGGATCACCATCGACGTCACCCGCGGTGCCAAGGACTGGCTCGCTGCGACCGGTTTCGACCCGGTCTACGGTGCTCGTCCACTGCGACGTCTGATCCAGACGACGCTTGAGGACCAGCTGGCCCGCGAACTGCTCGGCGGTCAGGTCACCGACGGTGACACGGTGGTGGTCGACGTGAACGACACCTTCGACGGGCTCGCAGTACACCGGTCAGACCGGGTTGGCGATGCCGTCGGCGAGCGCGCCTCGCTCTCCTGAGCGCTCCGCACTGGGTGATCCCCGCAGATGATCCTGAAGGGGCCGGGGGCGGGTGGAGGCACCGCCCCCGGCCTGGGGTCAGCCGACCCGTGAGACCTCGCGCAGCGAGATGTCGCCGGTGACGGTGCTGGCCCTGATCTCCAGGTGGGCGTCACCCTCCCGGGGCTGTCCGGCGCCCTGGAGGTCGGACGAGACCCGTCCGGTCAGCGTGTTCACGTCGGTCCACACCGGGATGCCCGCTCGGACGCCGATGGTGATGTCACCGGCGGCAGTGTTGCACTGGAGCGACCCGCCGGCGAGTTCGCGGACGCTGATGTCGCCCGACCCGGTGCTGACCCGAACGAGACCGTGCACGGTGGCGATCGAGATGTCGCCCGAACCACTGTTGAGGGTGCCCTCCTCGACGACGGACGACACGGTGAGGTCACCGCTGCCGGTGCGGGCCCTGACGGTCGAGTTGTTCTCATGGACGGTGATGTCACCCGACCCCGTCGAGACGTCGAGCGGGCCGAGCACCCGATGGGCCGAGACGTCACCCGAGCCGCTGCGCGCCGTCAGCGTCGCGGCCTCGTGCACCGAGATGTCGCCATGACCCGTGGTCAGGTGGCCGTCGTTGATCCGACCCTCGGCGCTGACATCCCCGTGGCCGGTGTCGACCCGGAGATCGGACCCCGCCGGCGCCTCGAGGCGGATGGTGACAGGGAAGCTGTGCCCACCGTTGAGCCGGTCGGCATGCGCCAGGTCGACCACCAACTGCCCGTCCGAGAAGGTCGGCGCCACCGGCTCCAGGTCGATCGGGTGGCGGGTGTCGAGCGTGACACCGACGGTGCCCGCGTTCTCGACGAGGTCGATGATGACGTCACCGTGCTGGTTGCGCACGACGGCGCGGATCGGGGCGGTGCAGTCGAAGGTGCGGTCCAAGCTGGTCATGGTTCTTCCTTTCAGACCCAGCCGGTCAGGCGACGACCGGGCTGGTGGGAGGGGCGGGTGCTGAGTGCCTGCCGGACGGCCTCGGTGATCCAGGTGTTGAGCGACTGGCCCTGACGACCGGCGGCCTCGTCGGCGCGCGATTTCAGGGATTCCGGCAGTCGGACGGTGATACGGGTGAGCGAGGAGTCATCGTCCTCGAGCACCTGGGTGGGTTCCTCGGCGCCGGTGCGGGTGACCGCGAAGTGCGGGTCCCGTCCGGCCATGCGCACCTCGATGAGCGTGTCACCGAGGGTCGACGTGAGCTCGGCGGCAGCTGTCGACAGGAGGTCGACCAGTGTCAGTCGCAGCGAGGGGTCGAGCGCGAGCAGCAGGCGGTGGGCCGCTGCCCTGGCTTCGCCGTCACCCAGGGCGGCGGCGTTGGTGAGGTCGCGGCGGACCGCCTCGACGTGGGGTGCAAGTTCCATGACATCAGTCTGACGTCTCCATGACGTCATGTCAAGCAATCTATGACGTCATTCTGTGTCACTCACTGCGTGGGACGATGGGCGGGTGACATTCGAGGTGCTTCCTGATCCCGCGCAGGCCGGGAACTGGCTGGTCAGGATGGGGACGACTGACCAGTCCCACGTGAACCCCGACGACCCGACCCACCTCGAGTTCGACTACATGCAGCGCATCGCCGTGCATCTCGACCACCATGCGCCAGCCGGTGAGCGCTACCGGGTGGTGCACCTCGGCGGTGCGGGGCTGACGCTCGCCCGCTACCTCGCGCACACTCGTCCGACCTCACCGCAGATCGTCTGCGAACCCAACGAGGCCCTCACGGCGGCGGTCCGTGAACACATCCCGCTCCCCAGGAACTCCGGCATCAAGGTGCGCCCGGTCGACGGACGATCCGGGGTGGCGGTCATGCCGGACGACTATGCGGACGTGGTCATCATCGACGCCTTCGCCGGGGCCAGGGTGCCGGCTGACCTGGTCACCGCCGAGTTCTTCGCCGACGTCAGGCGGATCTGTCGCCCCACCGCCCAGGTGCTGATGAACGTCACCGACACCCACCCCTTCACCTGGACCAGACGCGTGGTTGCGGGTTTGCGGCTCTACTTCAGCGAGGTGAGCCTGTCGACCGAGTCGGCCACGTTGAAGGGCCGCCGGTTCGGCAACGTCGTGATCGGCGCGTCCCGGGTGCCGCTGCCGATCGAGGCGCTCAACCGGGCGGCTGCCGGTGCACCCTTCCCCTACCGCGTGGTGGTGGGCGAGCATCTCGACACCTTGGTCGCGGGGGCCCAACCGTTCCACGACGGCGCCTCGGAGCAGTCACCGCTCCCACCCTCGGGACGGCTCGCCTTCCTCTGAACGACTCGACCCGGGTTGCGCCCCCGGAACTCGTCCCCAGATCCGGTGGGGAGGCCCCGGGGAGTGGTCGAGCACCGACTGGCGACGTGTTTCCGGGATCAGGCGACGGCGACGGGCAGAATGGCTGCCATGCCTTCCGCCCGTCCCCGCCCCCGAAGCACGCGCGGTGGGGGTGTGGTGCGCGGGCTGCTGCTCGGGATGGTGATCGCGGTCGTCACCGCCGGGCTGACGCTGGGGTGGATCGGGTGGGGATCCGATCTCGTGGCGAGGCGGCGAGCCAGGGACGCGATGGCTGCCTTCGGGGCCTCGGCACCCGCCAGCGTCGGCGAGGCGAGGGCCCACCCGGGGGCCACGATCGCGATCGTGTCGATCCCGCGCCTGGGACTCACCTGGCCCCTCGTCTCGGGCACCGACCACCTCGACCGCGGTCTGGGGTGGGTGCCGACGACCAGCTTTCCCGGCGAGACCGGGAACGCTGCAGTGACCGGGACGCGCCTGACCGACGGCTCGCCCCTGCGCCACTTCGGTGACCTGCGGGTCGGCGACGACATCGTCGTTCGCACCAGCGCCCGATCGTTCACATACCGGGTCGTCGTGCCGCCGTCCTCGCTCACCGTCGACCGGGACGACACCTGGGTGCTCGACGGCGTTCCCGGTCACCCCGGTGTGGTGCCGACCGCATCGGTGCTGACCATCATCTCGAGCCAGGACCTGCTGGCCTCGAGGGAGCGATCGGTCTGCTTCGCCGTGCTCAGTGGAGGCTGACGCCTCAGGCGGTCTGTGCCGCGTCGAGGTCGGCGCGGGTGAGCACCGAGACAACCCGTAGCCCGACATCCGCGAGCGGGTTCTCGTCCGCAGGGGAGCGGTCGATGGCGCACACCACCGTCTCGACGATCGCACCCTCGGCGCGCAGTGCGCGGGTGGCATCGCGGACGGCCCCGCCGGTGGTGATGACGTCCTCGATCAGGGTGACGCGGCGGCCCTGGATGTCGGGCCCCTCGGCGAGTTTGCAGGTTCCGTACTGCTTGGCCTGTTTGCGCACGAACAGGGCGGGCGTGCCCGTCTTGGCGCTCACCATGGTGGCGATCGGGATCCCGCCGAGTTCCAGGCCGCCCAGCAGTTCGGTACCCTCCGGCAGCAGGGCGACCATGGCGGTGGCCACCCGGTCGAGCAGGGCGGGCCGGCACTCGAAGAGGTACTTGTCGAAGTAGGTGTCGGCCACCTGTCCGGAGCGCAGCGTGAAGCTGCCGGTGAGTCGGCAGACCTCGTTGATGTCATGGGCGAGAGTGGGGTCGGACATGGCTGAGACTCTAGTGCCGTACCCTCCCGACGACGCCCGTGAGGTCCGTCGGCGCCACCGGGTGTGACCCCCGCCGGGAACCCGTGGGGGGAACCGCCCGGGCGCTAGGGTTGCTGCCATGGAATGGGTCATCCTCATCGTCGTGGTCGCACTGATCGCACTCGCCCTGCTGCTCTTCGTGGCTCCCTACAACAGCTTCGTCCGGCTCCGGAACACCATCCAGGAATCGTGGCGGCAGGTCGACGTCGAACTGAACCGACGCTACGAACTGATCCCCAACCTCGTCGAGACGGTGCGCGCCTACGCCGCGCACGAGCGGAACACCCTCGAGGAGGTGACCCGCCTGCGCAACCAGGCAGCGACCCTCGCCCACCAAGGAGGCGGAGACGTGCCCTCGGAGCAGCGGGCACAGCTCGAGGGCGCCCTCTCGGGTGCCGTGCGCAACCTGATGGTCTCGGTCGAGGCCTACCCCGATCTCAAGTCGAACCAGAACTTCCTCGAGCTGCAGCGTGAGCTGACCGACACCGAGGACCGGATCGCGGCCGGCCGCCGGTTCTACAACGCCAACGTGCGCGCGTACAACACCAAGGTCGAACAGGTGCCGAGCAACATCGTCGCCAACCTGTTCCACTTCGAGAAGGCCACCTACTTCGAGGTCAACGACCAGGCGGTCCGGCAGGCCCCCGACGTGAACTTCGGCGAGATCTCCTACCGCGCCGGTGACCCACAGTCGCAGCAGACTCCCGCCCTGCCCCAGCAGACCAGCCAGCCGACGTGGGACCAGCAGTCTCCCCAGCAGAACCAGGTTCCCCAGCAGTACCAGCAGCCGGCTCAGCCCCAGTACCAGCCGCCCCAGTACCAGCAGCCGGGTCAGAACCAGCAGCCGGCTCAGCCGCAGCAGCAACCCGACCAGCCCCAGCAGGGCTACCAGCCGCCCACCTACGGGCAGCACTGATCCAGCACCGGTCCCGGATCCGATACCGGGAGACCCGTCGCGGGCCAGGACGACCGAAGGCCGCTCAGGATGTCTGGGCGGCCTTCCGCCGTGCCATCAGGTATTCGATGCCCATCGGAACCAGCGAGACGAACACGATCGCGATCAGCACCGTCTCGATGTGGTTGTGGATGAACGGCACCTGCCCGAGGAAGTAGCCCAACGTGGTCACCCCACAGGCCCACAGCACGCCGCCCAGGGCGGTGTACGAGATGAACTTGCGGAAGTCCATGCGCGCGACGCCCGCGACCAGGGTCACGAAGGTGCGCACGAGCGGGACGAAACGGGCCAGCACGAGTGCCCTCGCGCCGTACTTGTCGTAGAAGGCCTGGGTGCGCTCGACATGGCGCGGGTCGAACAACTTGCCCATCAGTCCCTTGCGCGGTTTGAACAGGGGCGGGCCCACCAGTCGTCCGAGGTGGTAGCCGGCGACATTGCCGAGCACGGCGAAGAAGGTCAGCACCACGCACGCGATCACGAGGGTCTGTACCGGTGAGCCCATGGCAATGGCTGGGGCAGCGGTTCCGGCACCCGCGATCAGCATGCCCACCGTGAACAGCAGCGAGTCGCCGGGCAGCAGGGAGAACAGGCCGCACTCGGCGAAGATGATGGCTGCGACCACCCACAGGGCCCATGGACCGGCAGCGGCGATGATCTTCTCGGGATCGAACCACGAGGGGAGCAACATCGGCACCAGGGTCGGGAACGACGAGAGCAAGGTGGGAATCAGCACGAGCCAACGGTAGCTTCTCGACTGTGACAGACCCCGCTTCCGTGCAGGAGCCCGACCTCTCGTCCCCCAGCCTGGGCGCCGGCATCGGCGTGGGGCCGCACCCCCAGCCGTGGCCGGTCGGACCCCAGTACGACCCCGAACTGCTGGCCGGGGGTGACCGCCGCAACGTGGTCGACGGCTACCGCTACTGGACGATCGAGGCGATCGTCGCCGATCTCGACCGCTCCCGGGCACCCCTGCACGTCGCCATCCAGAACTGGGAACACGACTTCAACATCGGTTCCATCGTGCGCACCGCGAACGCGTTCAACGTTGCCGGGGTGCACATCCTCGGACGGCGCCGCTGGAACCGGCGGGGGGCCATGGTCACCGACCGCTACCTGCACGTGCACCACCACGCCAGCGTCAACGACTTCCTCGACTGGTTGGCCGAGCACGACGTCGTCCCGGTCGGGATCGACAACCTGCCGGGATCGGTGCCCTTGGAGACAGCACGGCTGCCCGAGAACTGCTGCCTCGTGTTCGGTTCGGAGGGTCCGGGGTTGACCGACGAGATGGTGGCCGCCTGCAGCCAGGTGGTCGAGATCAGCCAGTACGGGTCGACCCGCTCCATCAACGCTGGGGCGGCGGCCGCCATCGCCATGTGGGCATGGGGTCAGCAGCACCCACGCTGACCCGGTTGCGGCGAGGGCGACCCCCTAGCATGGGGCTCATGCAGACTCCCGAGGCCTTCGTCGTCGGCTTCAACCCGGTGGCGAGCGCGACGCGCGTGGCCAAGGCTCAGTCCCAATTGAAGTGGTCGCTGTGGATGGCGCTGCCCTATGCCGGTCTGGGGGTCGTCTACTACTGGCTCGGCTCGGGACCGGGGCGCATGACCACCGTCATCTCGGCCTTGGCGGTCAGCTTCGTGATCTGGGCCGGCTTCCTGGTCTGGCGGATCGTGAACCTTCGGAGCGCCAGGTCTGCCCTGGCGAAGGTCGGCGCCGGCGAGGCCTTTCGCATCTCCCACTCCGGGTTGACCCTCGCCGACACCTCCGAGCAGATCGCCTGGCACGACATCTCCGAACTCAAGGCCGTTGGACGACCCGCTGGCGCGGGCCCGGAACTGCAGGTGCGGCATCGGGGCGGCACCTATCAGGTGCCGCTGAGCTTCCTCGACGCGATGCCCGGATCCATCGACTCGGCCCTGCGTGCCTATTCCGGTGGACGACGCGGTCTCGACCTGGGCGAACTGGACTCGGTCTTCTCGCAGTAGGGCCGTGGCCCGAGCCGGCACCCCACCCGGGGGCGCCTCCCCGATCCCGCAGCGCTCCCAGCCAAGATCCGACCCGGGTGCGTGGGGCCGCCCCCGGTTTGCCAGAATGGGGGACGACCGCAGAGTCCGCGAAGTAGAAAGAGGCAGACATGCCCATTGCAACTCCCGAGGTTTACGCCGAGATGATCGATCGGGCCAAGGAAGGCAAGTTCGCCTACCCGGCCATCAACATCACCTCGTCGTCGACCATCACCGCTGCCATCCAGGGCTTCGCCGAGGCCGGCTCCGACGGCATCATCCAGGTCTCGACCGGTGGCGCCGAGTACGGCTCGGGCGCGACCATCAAGGACATGGTCACCGGTGCGACCGCCCTGGCCGCCTACGCTCGCGAGGTCGCCAAGAACTACTCGGTGAACATCGCCCTGCACACCGACCACTGCCCCAAGAACAAGCTGGACGGTTTCGTGCGTCCCCTGCTGGCCATCTCGGAGGAGCGTGTCGCCCGCGGCGAGGACCCCCTGTTCAACTCGCACATGTGGGACGGCTCGGCCGTCGAACTGGGCGAGAACCTCGACATCGCCTCCGAACTGCTCGAGCGCACCTCGAAGGCCAAGATCATCCTCGAGATCGAGGTGGGCGTCGTCGGTGGTGAGGAGGACGGCGTCGTCGGCGAGATCAACGACAAGCTGTACACGACCGTTGCCGACGGCATGGCCACCATCGAGAAGCTGGGCCTGGGCGAGAAGGGCCGCTACCTGACGGCCCTCACCTTCGGCAACGTGCACGGCGTCTACAAGCCGGGCGCGGTCAAGCTTCGTCCCGAGGTGCTGAAGGAGATCCAGGACGCCGTCGGCGCGAAGTACGGCAAGGAACGCCCCTTCGACCTCGTGTTCCACGGTGGCTCGGGCTCGTCCCCGGAGGAGATCGCTGCCGCGGTCGACTACGGAGTCGTGAAGATGAACATCGACACCGACACCCAGTACGCCTACACGCGCCCCGTGGTGGAGCACATGTTCCGCAACTACGACGGTGTGCTGAAGATCGACGGAGAGGTCGGCAACAAGAAGCAGTACGACCCCCGCGCCTGGGGCAAGCTGGCCGAGGCCGGCATGGCCAAGCGCGTCGTCGAGGCCTGCGAGTACCTGCGGAGCTCGGGCACCACGCTCGGCAAGTGACCGACCGTCTGGGTTGAACCAGTTGGGTTGAACCAATTGTGGTGAACCACCGGCGGGTTTGAGCGGGCCATCCCCGCACCGACACGGGCCGTCTCCCTCGTGGGGGCGGCCCTTCGTCGTCCACGTGGCAACGCTGAGCCCGTGCTCACAGTCTGTGCACAGGGACGCCACAGCGCAGCCATCACCGGCGTCGATGGAGTGTCGCCATGACGACCAGCGCCTTCGACGCCACGCTCCCTTCTCGACAGGAACTGCCCCTGCAGGCGCCGGTGGTGGGAGTAGAACCGTCCCGCCGTTCGAAAGCATGGGTGTGGGTGGCGCTGGCCGCCTTGGTGCTCGCCGCGGGAGTGCTCTATGGGACCGGCATCAAGCTCGGTATGGTGCACAACTTCTACAACCCCGCCGTGCACTCGATGAGCGTCTCGTGGCGGGCCTTCTTCTGGATGGGCTATGACCCAGCCGCGTCGATCACCCTCGACAAGCTGCCGCTCAGCTTCCAGGTCGAGGCACTCTCGGCCAGGGTGTTCGGGTTCAGCACCTGGTCGGTGCTCCTTCCCCAGGTGGTCGAGGCCTGCCTCACGATCGTGGCCATGTTCTGGGTGGTGCGGCGCTGGATGGGCGCCCGCTCCGGACTGGTCGCCGCCGCCATGTACGCGACCACGCCGATCGTCGCGGCTCTGGCCCACGCCCAGATCACCGACACCTTGTTGGTGCTCCTGCTCGTCATCGCCACCCACTTCCTGCTCAAGGCCGTCACCACCGGCCGCTGGACGTGGTTGCTGCTCGCCGGGGTCTTCGTGGGGTTGGCGTTCCAGGCGAAGATGGCGCAGGCCTGGGGGGTCCTGCCCGCCTTCGCGCTGGTGTACTTCATGGCCGCACCACCGCGCTGGACGAAGCGGTTGCTGCAGTTGGCCGTGACGGCCGTGGTCACCGTGGCGGTCTCGGTCTGGTGGCTCGTGGCGGTCAGTCTGGTGCCCGCCTCGCAGCGTCCGTGGATCGACGGGTCGCGGACCAATTCAGCGTGGGACATGGTCTTCGTCTACAACCTGTTGGGGCGCTACGAGTCCGGCCAGGGAGTGCAGTCTCCCGGGGGCGGCGTGGGGCAGGGCTGGCGGTACATGGTCTCGAACGCGATCACCACGCAGGTCGGTTGGTTCTACCCCTTGGCCACCCTCGGGCTGCTGCTCGGGCTGGTGTGGCGGTGGCGTCGTCCTCGCACCGACCCGGTGCGCGCCGGGATCGTGCTGTTCGCTGTCTGGTTCATCGTGCACGCCGTTGCCTTCAGCCTTGGCCGGGTCGCCCACTCCTTCTACGTGGTGGCTGTGGCCCCGGCCGTGGTCGGTCTGGCCGTGGTCGCGGTGAAGATGGCGGCCCTCGCCTGGCGGGCAGGTGGTTGGCGGCGCGGGCTGGCGCCATCCGCGCTGGGTCTGCAGATCGGATGGGCGGTCTGGTTGCAGCACCAGTTCCCCGATTTCCGCGCTTGGTCGATCCCGCTGACGATCGGTCTCGGGGCGGGGGCCTTGGTCCTGCTCGCCCTCTCGTGGGGCGTCGCGCGGCGGGCGAGAGGTTTGGCTCGATGGCTGCAGGGAGTAGCGGCAGTCGTCTCGGTGGGAGCCGTGCTGGCCATCCCGGCGACGTGGGCGGCCTCGACCATCGAGCAGGGCTACTCCGGTTCCACCATCGGTCCCGCCGCGGGCCCGAGCCAGGGTGGCGGAGGCTTCGGTGGCGCCGGTGGCGGCCAGTCCGGCCAGGGCACGGCGCAGACGCCCACCCGCGACGACGGCCAGCGGCCACCGTTCGGCCAAGCTCCCAGTGGTGTCGCCGGGTCGCCCGACCAAGTGGGTGGCGGCTCGGCGACGGGTTCGGCCGCTCGCGTCGGGGAGGGAGCCGGCGGGGGAGGTGTGGGCGGCTCGGTCGACAGCACGGTGGCCGAGTGGCTGCAGAGCCACGAACCCGGGTCGAAGTATCTGGTCGCCATCCCCGGATCGCAGGCTGCGGGACCGTGGTTGCTGGCTGGCTACGACGTGCTGCCGATGGGTGGGTTCACCGGATCCATCGGCTACCCCAGCGTCCCTGAGCTGCAGAAGCTGATCAGCGCGGACGACCTTCGCTACGTGATGCTCGGCGGGGGGATGGGGGGTGGTGCCATGGGGTCGTCCGGCGCCTCGGCCCTGAACACCTGGGTGCAGGCGAACTGCACAGAGGTCACCGACTCGGCCGTCTCTTCGGCTCAGATCTACGACTGCCAAGCCTGAGGGCTCAGGCGACTCAGCAGCGGTTGGGGCGACGGGCGCGCGTGCGGCGACTCAGCCAATCGTGCGGATCGTGTGCTCTCACGCCAGGAGTTCCGTCCAGCGAGCAACCATTGCTGTCAGCGCGCACGATTCGCACGATTGCCGTCAGCGACCCGCCCCAGCGCTCGGCCCGCGCCGAAGCGACAGCCCGGGACCTGCCCCGCGTCGGCTGCAGTAGCGTCGGGGTATGGCGCAACTGATCAGCATCGATGTCGATGGCCACCCGGTCGAGGCGTGGTTCTCGGCCCAGGCCGAGCCCCGGCCCGGCGTCCTCCTGTTCATGGACGCCCTCGGGCTCCGTCCCCAGATCGGTCGCATGTGTGACCGCATCTCGTCCTGGGGCTACACGGTGCTCGCCCCGAACCTGTTCTGGCGCTCCGGCACGGCGCGCGAGACCTCGCCCACGGCCGACCTGACCATCGCTGAGAACCGAGCTGCCTTCTTCGAGCACGCCGGACCCCGAGTCCAGGGGCTCACCGCTGGGATCGCCGCCCATGACATCCCGTACTACCTCGCCGCGCTGCGCTCCCTGCCCGCCACCGCCGGGGACGAGGTGGGAGTCACCGGCTACTGCATGGGGGCTCGGTTCTCGGTGCGCGCGGCCGGTCTCGACGACCAGGTGGTCGCCGTCGGTGGCTTCCATGGTGGCGGCCTGGTCACCGAGGAACCCGACAGCCCCCACCTCGCGCTGGCCACGGCGAAGGCGGAGTTCCTCTTCGGCCACGCCGATCAGGACCGTTCCATGACCCCGGAGAACGTCGGGGCCCTGGGCCGGGCCCTGTCCGAGGCCCACCTGAACTCCTCCAACCAGATCTACCCCGGATCACCCCACGGCTACACCATGAGCGACTCGTCCACCTATGACGAGGCCGGCGCCGAGCGCCACTACCGGGAACTGAAGGACCTGCTCGATCGCACCCTGACGTCCTGAGGGAGTCGTCCCCGGTCCTGAGCAGATGGGTCGAGCCCGTGCCGTGACGAAAGTCGCGTGCGTCGCGAGCCGCCCGGCTGGCAGAGTGCCACAGGTGTTCACCCCCCGGATCTCCTGGCCCGACCTGCCCGCCCCCGTCCGCGACGAGGTGCAGGGAGCCATGGGCTCGTCCGTCGTGTCGTGGCAAGGACAGACGGGCGGGTTCTCCCCGGGGACGGCCGACCGGTTGACCCTCGCCGACGGCCGCAGGGTCTTCTGCAAGGCGGTGGGCGCCTCGCTGAACGAGGTCTCCCTCGACCTGTTGCGCATGGAACTGCGTGTGAACCGGCTGCTGCCCAGCGGTCTCCCGGCCCCGGCGTTGATGCACGGCTCTGAACTCAGCGTCGGCGACGACCCCTGGGCTGTGCTGCTCTTCGACGACCTCGAGGGGCGTCACCCCCACACCCCGTGGCAGATCGACGAACTGACCGCCGCTCTGGCCTCGGTGGCCGAGGTGCCTCGCCTCGTCCCCGTGGCTCCCGCAGAGCTGCCCACGGTGGACGAGTTGTTCGGCCCCGACCTCGCGCACTGGGACGACGTCGTCGCCGACCCGCCCGACAGCCTGGACCCGTGGCTCGCCGAGCGCCTCGACGACCTGCGCGCCAGGGGTGCGCGGGCCCGAGCTGCCCTGGTCGGGGAGGCGCTCTGCCAACTCGACACCCGGTCAGACAACATGGTGGTGGACGCGACCGGAACCGTGTGGCTGGTCGACTGGCCCTACGCCTGCCGCGGGCCGGCCTGGATCGACACCGTGCTGCTGGGAGCCACCGCGTCCGTTCCGGGATGGACCCCCGCCCACGAAGGAGCGGTCGAGGCAGCAGCGGCCAGGCTCGGCTGTGACGCCGATCTGCTCGACGACGTCTGGGCCGGTTTCCTCGGCTACTTCGTCTGGGTCGCCGAGAAGCCTGCCCCGGACAACCTCCCGACCATCCGCGCCTTCCAGGCCCGCTCCCGCGATGCCCTGCTGGGCGTGCTGAAGCGCCGCCTTGCCTGATCCGCGGCCGTTCTCACACCCGCCGTGTCTGCGGGCACGGGTCGGGTCCGATCGTCACCAGGGGCTGGTGGCGATCGGATGAGCCGCCCGCTCGGCAGCCACCTCGGGGCTCAGCTCGCCGTCGGCGTTGCGCGGGGTCCACGTCTGGTCGTGGGTCCACTCGGAGTCACATGAGGAACAGGTGAAGACCTCCATGTGGTCGATCTGGTCACCGGAGGGTCCCCAGTTGCACGTGCCCTGGCAGTCGCCGGACCTCAGTTCTCGTCCCATGCCTGAAGTGTGTCAGCGACCGGCGGCGTATCCCTGCATTCCGCGCGGATTCGCCCCCGCCAGCAACTGCCCGGTGTGCGGGTGACGCGCGACCACACACAGTCGTCCCTCGCTCCACGCCGGTCCGACCTGCACGATGTGCCCGCGCCGGTGCAGCCCTCCGACCACCGCCGGGTCGGTGTTCCCCTCGACGGCGATGGTGTTGGGGATCCACCCCCGCGGATAGAACGAGCCGACCACGTGTTCGGTGTGCCAGTTCGGGGCATCGAGCGCCGTCTGCAGGTCGAGCCTGGCCCGTCCCCCGCGCAGGCTCGTCTCGAAGTCGTGTGCGATGCGGCAGAACAGGTGGAACGACCACTGGTCCTGCTGGTCGCCGCCGGGAGTGCCGAAGGCCAGGGTCGGACGACCCTCGTACTGCGCGATCGAGGGGGTCAGGGTGGTGCGGGGCCGCTTGCCCGGGGTGAGGGTGTTCGGCAGGTCCTCGTCCAGCCAGGCCATCTGCAGCCGCGAGCCGAGCGGGAATCCCAGTTCGGGGATGACCGGGTTCGACTGCAACCAGCCGCCCGAGGGGGTGGCGGCGACCATGGTTCCCCACCGGTCGACGACGTCGATGTGACAGGTGTCGCCCAGGGTCTCGCCGCGGCGGGTGACATAGGGGTCGGTGGGCTGCTGGTGTTGCACGGTCGGTTCGCCCAGACCGGACGCCGCGGCGGCGACCCGGTCGCCACGCAGCAGTCCCGTGATGTGGCTGGCCACGTGTGCCGGGATGCCCTCGAAGGGCTCGCCGGGAACCCAACCGAGCGAGGCGACCTCGCGGATCAATGACCGGCGAACCGCGGTGTAGCCACCGTCGAGCAGCAGGTCGAGTGGGGTGGGGCGGGCGTCGCCGTACCAGGCGTCCCGGTCGGCGAATGCGAGCTTGGCCCCTTCGACAAGCCGGTGCACGGTGGCCGCGTCGAAGTCACCCGAATCGGTGGTGGTGAGGTCAGCGGGGGTGAGGTCATCGAGCAGGGCGAGTTGCTGCAGGAAGACTGGTCCTTGGGTCCACTGGTCGGCCTTGTGCACCGTCCAGTCCCCCCAGCTGTGGCTCACGGTCGGTTCCCAGGTGGGCTCCCAACGGAGTTGCTCGTCCGGTTCCCAGCTGGCGGCATGCTCGGTGCCGGTGGCGTCGAGGGTGGGGGTGTTCGCAGCCCGGACGAGGGCCTCCGCGATGAATCCTTGGCGCCACACCTGCCTGGCTCGCTCGATGCGGGTCTCCCGGTCTCCACCGCCGGCCTCGGACTCGGCGAGCCAACGCTTCCAGGTGGCGGCGAGCGCGGGGTTGGTGAGCCGCTCGTCGGGACTGGGTGACCTGCCGTCGCGCAGGTAGACGTCGGCGGAGGTCGTCCAGTGGTCGGTGAACAGTGAACGGACCGATTCGACGGTGCGGCCGATCTGGGCGATCGGGAAGTGGCCGCGCTCGGCCAGTGCGATCGCGTGTTCGAGCACACCTTCGAGCCCCCAGGTGCCCTTGTCGCGCAGCAGTACCAGCCAGGCGTCGACCGCTCCGGGCACGGCGGCGGCGAGCGGCCCCGAACCCGGGACGAGGTCGAGCCCCATGGCGCGGTAGGCCTGCGCGGACGCGTGGCTCGGGGCGGGTCCCTGGCCACCCAGTACCTGGGGCTCGCCGTCGCTGGCCGTCCACAGGATGGGGGCGTCGCCACCCGGTCCATTGAGGTGCGGTTCGACCACGTGCAGGGCGAAGGCCGCGGCGCAGGCGGCATCGGCCGCGTTGCCGCCGCGCTCGAGCACGCTCATGCCGGCGGCGGTGGCCAGCCAGTGGGTGGTGGAAACCATCGCGAAGTCGCCGGACAGGGTGGGGCGGGTGGTGAAGGCCATGACGCGAAACTACCGCTCAAGGGCGAACGGGTGCTCGGATCCGCCGCCGCGCTCACCCCTCGTGGAACTCGCAGCGCCATGGGTCGACCAGGATCACGACCGTGGCTCGACCAACCCTCGGAAATCGGGGGTTGGTCGAGCCACGGTGGTGATCCTGGCGGGCTCAGCCGAGGGCAGCCCAGGTGTCGGGTCCCACCACGCCGTCGGCCGTGAGGCCGTTGCCGCGCTGGAAGGAGCGGACGGCCGACTCGGTGGCCGGACCGAACTGGCCATCGGTCGAGAGCGAATAACCGTTCTCGTTGAGCCGCTGCTGCAGGTACACCACGTCGGGTCCCTTCGATCCCCGCCGAATCGTCGCCCTGGCCGGTTGCTCCCCGGTGCCGGTGTCACTGTTCCCCGGGTCGGAGTTGCCGGGGTCGCTGTTGCCGGGGTCGCTGTTGCCGGGGTCGCTGTTGCCGGGGTCGGTGTTCCCTGGATCGTTGTTGCCGGGGTCGCTGTTGCCGGGGTCGGTGTTCCCGGGGTCGGTGTTCCCTGGATCGTTGTTGCCGGGATCGCCCCATCCGGACCCGGTGTTGCCGGGGTCAGAGTTGCCCGGGTCCGAGTTGCCTGGGTCCGAGTTGCCCGGGTCCGAATTGCCGGGGTCCGAGTTGCCCGGGTCCGAATAGCCGGGGTCGGTGTTCCCTGGATCGGAACCGTTGCCCTGACCCTCGCCGAGGGCCGCCCAGGTGTCGGGTCCCACGATGCCGTCGGCCGTGAGCCCCTGGCTCTGCTGGAAGGAGCGGACGGTCCGAGCGGTGCCCGGGCCGAACTGGCCATCGACCGTCAGCCAGTAGCCGAGATCGCTGAGTCGTTGCTGCAGGAAGGTCACGTCGGGCCCCGAGGAACCCTGGCGAAGGGTGGGGCGTCCCGAACCCTGCCCGCCGGAACTCTGCCCGCCGGAACTCTGCCCGCCGGAACCCTGCCCGCCGGAACTCTGACCGCCACTCTGGCCTCCGGAACCCTGCCCACCGGAACCCTGCCCTCCGCTGGGAGGAGCCACGGTGAACGGTTCCTGCGCCTGGTAGGCCGCGGTCATCGCTCCGGTGGGGTAGTAGTTCGGCACCTGGTCGGCGGGCATCCGGTTGACGATGGCCGAGTGGAAGCTGTGGTAGTCACCCACGAAGCCCCCGTCAGCCCAGACGGCCTTCAACGCCTCGGTGAACACCCCGTTGCCGTCCCCGTCGCCCGAGAGTTGCGAGTCCTGACAGCCCGAGATCAGCAGCACCTGGGCACAGATGTCGGTGCCACGGGTCTTGCCCGCCAGCGCCTGGACGCTGCGGTACACGTCCTGGCGGCGGTGGAAGTCCGCCAACGAGTCGCTGAGCGGCAGGGCTCGCGGCCTGAACGACTCCACCCTCACTCCTTGCGGCCACAGTTCGCGGCCCAGTGGGTTGCGGACCAGGGCCTCGCGGGTGGCGATCGCCAGCACGGCGCGGGTCACGGTGCCCGAGTGACAGGAGTCGGAGAAGACCAGCACCCGCACCCCGGGCGCGAACTGGGCGTACATGCGCGACAGTTCGTCGTCCACGACCTGGCGGTCGTAGAGGCACCAGGTCTCGTCCATGCCGTCCTCCTCGTCACCGTTGGTGTCGGGCATCTGGCCGCCGTGCCCGGAGTAGCTGATCAGCACGATGTCGTCGGCGGTGGCCTGTTGGGCGAGATCAGACATGGCGGTGAGAACGGCCGTGGAGGTGGCCTGGCCATCGACCAGTCGGCGGGTCTGGAACCCGCAGTTGCGGGCAATGGTCTGCATGTCATTGGCGTCGTTGATGCAGCCCGCGAGCACGGGTGCGGTGATGCCATAGGCCTGGTTGTCGATGACGTTGAGGCCGATGTGCAAGGAGTAGCCGGTCATGGGAGTGGTTCCTTTCGCTGGGTCGGTGGGTTGGTGATGGCTGGGTGGCTGGGTGATGGCTGGGTCGCTGGGTGATGGCTGGGTGAATGGTCGCCCGACGCGGCAGTGCGTCAGGGGTGAGGGATCGCGATCAGGGCGCCGTCGCTGTGCACGTGCCAGTCGACGGGGGGCGCCGAGGTGCGGCTGCCGTCGGTGGCGATGGTGGTGACCGTGTAGTGCAGCACCGGGTCGGCGGCGTAGACGGTGAGCGGGAGCACGAACTGCACGTCCCCCTGCGGATGGGCGGCCGACAACTCGACGGGTGCGGGTTGGTGGCCGAGCAGTTCGGTGGCCACCTCGAGCCCCACGATGTCGGTCAGGTTGCCCGTGGCGATGAACGAGAGCCCGAGGTTCAGGTCATCGATGTAGCTGCGGTCCTCGTCCAGGGCCTCCGACCCGGGTTCGAGCTGCCAGTCCAGGGCGAGGTCGCTGCCGGTGCCCGCCGGCAGGTCGACGACGGACGAGCCCCGCGGGTCGATGGTCGTCGCCGGTGTGGCGACCGGCTGACCCGCCACCAGCACGGACGCGACCGACACCCGTCGTCCGGCCTTGTTGGTGAGCGTGAGTTGGTCGCCGGACCGGCTGACCGAGATCGGCCCGTCGGGCGGCCCGACCACCTGGTTGAGGGCCAGCCGCAGGGTGCACTGGGGATGGTCTCCCCCCGGCAACGTGTAACTGGCGGAACCCATCAGTGACGAGGCGGTCAGGATGCTCTGCAGCAGCAGCACGCCCGGGATGTCTGTCGTGAGCAGCAGCGTGAATCCCGTCGCGATCGGCATCGAGGCCACCGTCATGTTCAGCGGCACCGCCCAACTGATGGTCGGCACCAGGCCCGCATCCCAGGGGTTGACCAGTTCGACCGGTCGGCCCGCCCTGGCGCTCAGCTCCGCCGCCAGCCTCGCCCGTTGGGCGGTGGTGACGGGTGACTCGAGTGCGGCGACCAGCACGCAGCGGATGTTGGTGGGGTTCTCGGTGTCGAGCACCGTCGACAGCAGCAGCGTCGGTGCGAGGGGTTCCTCGGTGTCGTCGAGCCGGTGTCGTCCGACGTCGTAGGTGTTGGGCAGCAGCAGGTAGCGGCCGGGTTGGGTGAGGGAGCGGAAGACCTGCACGCCGGCCACGGAGGTGACCGTCTCCCGTTGCCACGTGCGGTACTCGGCCTGTCCGAGGCTGAGCGCCGGTTGGCAGCCGATGGCCTGCCAACCGTCGGTTCCCGACTGCCGGTAGAGCTGGCCGTCATCGGCGCACGGGAACAGCGCCGGCAGGTTCGTGGTCGCGGCGGTCTGGATCCACGTGTAGCTGGCCACCGTGACGGTGGTGAAGTCGGGGTCGTCGACCACCTGCAGGGGCGGACGGATCTGCAGCCGCGCCTTGGCCATCGCCGACCAGTTGACTCCCATGCCACGGTCGATCCGGTCGTGGATCCGATCGAGCATGATCTGGTGGCGTTCGGCCAGACTGGGGATCCTGGTCAGCCGCGGGTCTGCACGCCAGCCCGAGTGGGCCAGGGTGATCTGCAGTTGGGCCGGGTTGGGTTGGAAGCCGGGTGTGGAGAGCGCGCCGTAGGCCAGGCGGGCCCACGAGTCGGAGACGGCGAAGGTCAGGGTTGCGGTCGATCCGGCCTCACCGAAGTTCGCTGGCAGCGCCACCGAGGTGGCGGACACCACGTCGACCTGGTTGGCCGAGGTCTCGTCGCGGAACGGGATGGACAGTCCGGCCTGCACGGCGCAGGGGATCGGCTTCATGGCCGGTTGCCCGGCTGCCTCCCACGCCGCGGTGGTGGCGGCCGAAGGGCCGGCGGCGATCGTCAGGGTGATGGTGGCCTCCAACCCGGGTGTGCCGTCGGCCTGGTGCCCGACGGTCTGCAGGTCGAAGCGGAAGGGCGAGGTCTCGGCATCCACGCCGGGTGCCGGTGCCACCAGGGTGACCTCAGGCAGGTACCAGCGCGTGCCGTCGCCACGGTCGGTCATCAGCGGGCTGCCGTCGAGCACGGGTCCGGTCTCAACGGGCTGGATCGGGATCATCATCAGCCCGGGGTCATACCTCAGCCGGGTGGCGATCTCGATCGGGGTGACGCGGGTCTGCGCCGGTTCGATCGCGGTCGCGATCGCGGGTGGACGGATCGGGGCGACCGCCACCTGCAGGGGCACCATCGCCCCGCCCATGCGGCGCATGATCGGCAGTTCGAGGTCGAAGGCACGTCGTCGGCTCACTTGGGTGGGCCGAAAGACCTGCTCCCATCCGGCGCCGTTGACGGCGACCAGGTGGACGATGTCGGTGCGTTCGGACACCACCGGTGCCAGCACGGTGGCCAGCGGCACCCGCCAGGAGCGGGTGAGGCCGTCCACCCGTCGTGCCTCGATGCGCAGCAGCGGATCGTCGGGTCCCGGTTGCCCGTCCGTTGCCCCCGACAGGCCGGCGAGCAGGAGTCGGGCCTGGTCACCCGAGAGGGTGCCTTGCAGGGCGGCGGTACCGAACGGACCGTGGGCCTCCACCGAGGCCCACCCGTCGGGCCGGGCGAGGTCCACGAGTGTGAACCTCACCCAGCTCAACCGGTCCAGCGGACAGACGAGCTCGAGGGTGACGGTGGCCGACCTGACCAGCTCAGCGATGGCCTCGTGAGGGGCTGGTGAACGGTCGAGCAGCACTGTCACGTTCGCCAGGGGAGTCCCCTTGGCGTCTCTGCGGACGTCGACTCTGGACATGGCCCGACTCACAACTTGTAGCCGAGGAAGGTGGCGGGGGCCTTCGCCGGAGCCTTGGCACCGAACAGGTCCCTGCTCGCCGGGGCCTTCGTCCCGGCTGCCGCAGCGGTGACGGGCTGACCGGTGGCCGGCTTGCCGGCCGACGAGGAGCCGGTGTCGCTCCCGGTGCCGAGCTGGTCGGGATCGGGCGGCAGTCCACGGCTGAGCTGCCGCAACTGGTGCACCCGGTCGTCCACCAGGCCACGGGTGGTGACACCCGGATCGTCCGGCATCGGAACCTGCACGATCATCGGGCCGTTGCCGTTGGCCGTGACCCAGGGCCCCGTCCACGACTGGCCCTTGCGGAACAGCGTCCCCTTGACGGTGGCGGTCACTTGGTAGCGGTAGAACGGCAGCATTGCCGGGTCACCGGAGAAGACCGTCCAGGTGCGGTCGGTGTCGAGGTCGTCGACGCCGAACCGGAACCTCACCGGAGCCATGCCCAGCGACTGGTAGTTCTCGTCGGTGGCCTCCATCACCACCTCGACCGCCTGGCTCTTGTCCTCCAGCATCGCCCCCAGTGAGATCGGTCCCACTGCGATCCGGCCCGCGTTGTCGGCACGCACCTCGAGGGTGGTGTCGTTGAGCAGGGTGCCGTTGGGTTCGGGGTCGAGATCGATCACGTTCTTCTCGATCTGCACGCGGTGGAAGGGGTCGAGCACCTCGCTGGGCGGCTCTGCCAGGAAGACCTTGCGCTTGACGTAGGTCTTGTCAGGGGTCCAGTCCGAGGGCGCGTTCGAGACGTCGCTGGCCACCTTCTGGGTGGTGGCGAACTTCCAGGTCGGGTCGGCACCGTCGGAGGAGGAGAAGCTGTGACCTTCCCAGTTGAGCTCGCCGGCGGTGTTCGGGTAGCCGATCTGCACCGACATGAACTGCACCGTGTGGTCGTCCCAGCTGGCCACCGGACGAACCACCCGGGCCAGCTTGCGTGGCCAGTCGTCGAGGTAGACGGTCAGGAAGTACTTGCGCTCGGCGTCGGGGTCGGCCTTGATGTCGTCGGCCATGCCGGCCAGCGAGGACGAGACGGTGTGGTCCTGCAGGTAGGCGAACTGCTTGGTCTCCTCGTAGTGCAGGTCGAGGTGCGATTCGTCGCGGCGGTACTTCAGCGCGACCGAGACTCCCCACGGCGAGAAGATGCTGCCGGAGCCGGAGTCGGCCTTGGCGGCGTCCACCTTGGGTGCGGGCGGGTCGAAGATCACCTTCTGGGCCATCTCCATGAACTTGTTGAACACCAGGTCGGAGCGCTCGTCCATCTTCTTGGCGATCTCGTCGGCACCCGGCAACGTGGTGTCGACCTTGATGTCGACCTTGATGTCGCCCGACTTGCGCATGTTGTTGAACTCGGCCTGGATGTCGACCTTGGCCCACAGGTAATGGGCAGAGGCGGCGGCGGAGAAGTGGGTGAAGATCGAGTCCCAGTTGCCGTCGATCTTGATGGTGCAGACCGGCGACCAGACCTTCAGCTTGTAGTTCTGGATCACGATCAGCGGGCTGGCCGCGCCGTGGAATCCTGCCCACGCGATCGAGGTGGGGTAGGTGCCCAGCAATCCCGAGAAGGCGTGGGTGCCGGTGGGGTCGATCGAACCCGCTCCCTGGCCCTGCAGCACGCAGTACCACGGGTCGAGGTTGTTGTCGGGGGCGGTGGGCTCAGCGTCGCGGGTCAGGGCCTTCGCGCGCGGCATGCCGATGGTGCGGAAGCCACCGTTCGCGAGGCTTCGGTTGCCGCCGGCGGGGTCCTGCGTGGGGAACCCGGTGGGGGTGGGTGCGAGGTTCGACACGCTCGTGGTGGTCTCGCAGATGATCGCCGGCCGGAACATCGGTGGTTTCTGGTGGCCCCTGAGTCCCCAGAAGGCGTCATCGGAGTCGGCGAACATGGCCGTGATCTGGCCCTCCGCCTGACTTCGGGTCGCCTCGGGCAGGGCGCCGGTGACCGAGAAGGTGAGCATGCCGCCCGCCACCTCGCCACCCCCGCCGACCACGCCCTCGCCGCCGGTACCGGAGAAGCGCAGCAGGTTGAACAGGTAGTCGCCGGAATCGGGGCCGTTCTTGCGGGCCATGCGCACCTGGTTGGGGATGTAGTAGAAGACGGGTGCTTCGCCGGCAGCGATCAGCTCGCGGTTGCACACGTCTGGCAGGTACAGGACGGCGTACCCGTCCTTGACGATCGGTTGGGTTCCGCCGGCGTAGGTCGGACCCATTGCCTGGACCATGGTTTCGCCTTTCCTCATGGGATGGGTGGGGACGAGGGTGTCCTCACTTCTTCCAAGAGGCGCAGCGCGGGCATGGTGATACGTGCGCAGGGAAGTGTTGCGTTGAATCCTGGGACCGATCGATTCGTCGCCGGCTGGCTTCGGGGAACCATGATCGCGAAAGGTGCTCTTCGCCCGATGAATCCCGTGAATGAGAGTGCGGTGAAGGGCGGAGCCCTCAGCTCGCGCGCCAGGTCGACCCGAAGCAGGTCCAGGCGCCCGCGGCCGGGCTGATCGCGGTCGCTTGGGCGAGGGCGCTGGCGGAGTCGTGGCCGTCGGCCAACAGGGCGTGGTAGTCGTCCATCACCTGTGCTGCCAGTGCATCGGGGATCGGTGCCACCGGCGCCACCACGCAGCTGACGCCGCAACTGAGCAGTGTGTGGGTGAACCCGAGCGGCTGGTCGCCGGGACGATGGGTGGCCCGTCCGACCTCGCAGGCGGACAGCACGACGTGGCTGGCCCGGATGGCAGCCCCCTCGAGCTCGTGGGCCCAGACCGGGCCTTCGGAGGTGAGCAGGTTCGAGAACAGGGGGTTGTCACCACGATGCTCCCCGTGGGCTGCCACGTGGGCCACGTCGGCGTCGGTGAGGGCTCTCACCAGTCCGGTCACGGGGGTGCCCGGCCAGTGACGCTGCACCGCCGCGGCTTCGGCGGGAGCAGCGGGCAGTTCAGGACCGACCACGCACGCCACCCGAGGGGCAACGACCTCGCGCTGGGTCAGGGCCCACGACGACGCGGTCGGCGCGACGGTGACCGGGCGCCCGACCCACGGCGGCAGTGCTCCCCAGGGAAGACCCGACAGCACACGCGAGGGGACGATCACCAGGGGACCAGCGATGCTGCCCAAGGGCTCGACCACCTGCGCCGCGAGTTGCCCCAGGCGCGCTTCCAGGGAGGCCCGTACCGGCCCCGACAAGGGGTGTGACGCTCCCAGTCGGGCGTGGGCCGACAGGTCGGCCCGGGTGGCGTCGACCAGCTCGACGGCCCGGCTGGCAGATCCCAGCTCGACCAGGCGCGTCGGCGACGATGACACCACGATCGCCGCCAAATCGTCCCCCCGGCGTACGGCGACCACCAGGGTCGCGTCGCGCTCGATCGCGGCCCGCCGGAGCTGGGCGTGGCTGAGGGGGGTGACCTGGTCGGGAAGTTGCTGCACCCGCATCCAGGTGTGCTCGCGCAGGCCCCGCTCCAGCTCCGCGATCTGGCGGACCATCTCCCGGTCGCCGGGCTGCAGTCCGGAGCGCAACACCCTCAGCTGGGAGGCCATACGGGCCAGTTCGGGGTCGTCGGCGGGGCGTTGCTGGGGGGTGCCACGGGTCGCCGCGCGCCACCGCTCGCTGACCTCGAGCAGTGCGACCGGGCCCCGCTCGGCCGCGAGATCGAGGTCGAGTTGGGCCGCCGCCTCCCCGTGCACCGCCAGGGCCGTGCGCAGGTCGATGCTGGCAAGGCCCAGTTGCGCCCTGACCAACCGGCGGCTGGCTGCCCGTAGCACTTCCCTGGCCTTCTCGGGGCGACCGCTCGCCACCCATTGGCGCGCCTGCCCCAGTCGTGCCGAGGTCTGCTGTGACAGGGCGGGCCCCCTGGCCAGTGCCGACAGGTCACGGGCCAGGTCGCGGCCGAGTGGCGTCCCGACCGCCACCACGCCCGGGTTGGGCAGGGGCGCGCGCAGGGCCACCTCGGCGGACTGGCGCGCGATCTGCGGGTCGTCCAACTCCCGTGCCGTCGTGCGCAGGGCCAGTGCTGCCTCAAGACTGGGACGAGAGGCGATGGCCAGCAGCCGGGCCCGTCGCTCCCAGAATCCCTCGTCACGTGCCCCGAACGCGACCGCGGCGCTCTGGGCGGCAGCGTGGCCGGCCTCGTGGTCGCCCAGCAGCAGGTGGCACTGGGCCAGCGCCAGGTCGATCTCTGCCAGCAGCTGGTCACCCTCGGCGTGCTGCCTGGTCTCGGAGAGTCCGTCACGGGCATCGGCGAGCAGCCCCGACTCGAGCAGCACCTTGGCCCGATCCAGCCGCAGCACCGACCGGTCCATGTCGACCGGCATCTCGTCGGCGGCCTGCATCGCGGCCAGCGCGGCAGGGGTGTCGCCCCTGAGGAACTGCACCCAACCGAGGTTGTGGCGGGCCATGAACTCCAGCGGGGCGAGACCTTCGGCCCGAGCGAGGTCGGCAGCCGAGGTGAGGTCGGCGACGGCCTCGGGGTAGCGGGCCACCTGCGAGGCGATCGTCCCCCGGTTGAGCAGCACCCTCATCCGGTCGGCGGGTGGCAGGGCTGCTGCGTCGACCCTGTGCAGGGCCCGCCATGCCCCCGGTAGGTCACCGGAGCGAGCGAGCAGGATGCCGATCTGGCTTCGCGCCGACGCCTCCACGGCTGGCAGTCTTGTCCGCTGGGCGTCGGCCACCACGGCCGTCAGGGCTTGTCGGGCCGGTGTCGGGCCGTCCCTCTCGAAACCCACCCAGGCCTGGGAGATGCGAATGCGAAGCCCCAACTCCACGGCCCAGGGCGGGCACGCGGCCACCGCGCGCTGCAGCAGCACCGCCGCCTCGTCGGTGCGGTGCTCGGTGAGGGCCACGCGGGCCTGCTCGTAGAGCCGGTCGGCGTCGTCCACTCACACCTCGACGACGGGGGTGGCCACCAGTCGCGCACCGGCGCGACCGGGGTGGATGAGGAAATGGATGCTGCCGTGGGGAACGTCGGTCCACACCATCCGGCCGGTGGCGTCCGAGGTGCGCGGCCAGGTGCCGAAGTCGCCGACCAGGTCGATCTGCAGGCCACCTCCGGTGACCCAGCCGTCGATCCGGACGACGGTGTCCTCCTCCGCGATCATCACCGTCAGGCTGATCGTCGAACTGGTGAAGGTGATGGTGTCGGCCTTCGTCGACCCGCCCCGGGCGAACGCGAGGTCCTGGTCGGCGATGGTCGCGAGTTCGGCCTCCATGGCCTGCAGGGCGATGCGGAAGTGGATGCGCTCGAGCATGCCCTCGGGCATGGGGTCGTTGGCCTCCTGCGCGGCCTGCAGGCGGGTCAACAGCAGCAGGTCGTCGTCGGTGAGGGGAGCGTCCGCGCCGGGCACGGGAATGGTCTCGGGCATGTCGTCACCAACTCCAGCTGGGATCGGCGGCCAATGAGGTGCGCAGTGCTGCCAGGCAACGGCCGCGGGTGGGACCGATCGAGCCCACGGGCATGCCGAGGGCTGCGGAGATGCCGGCGTAGTCGGGTGTCTGGGCGTGGGCGACCACCCGCAGCAGGGCCTGGCAGCGCGGGCTGAGCCGTTGCACGTGTCCCCACAGGGTGCGGCCGGTGTCACGCTCGACGGCCTCGTTCTCGGGGTCGTCGGTGGCCACCAGGAACTCGGGTTCGGGGGCGGTGGCGCGCTGCTGGCGGCGAGCGCGCCAGGCGTCCCGACGCACCGTGGTGAGCAGCCAGGCCAACACGGTCTGCGGGTCTCGGATCGAGGCGGACGACTGCACCAGCTTGAGCCACGCGTTCTGCACGGTGTCCTCGGCCTCGGCCGGCGAGAGCCCCGCCGATCGCGCCACGGCCCACAGGGCGGGGGTGACCAGGTCGACCAGGTCACCCATCCGTTCGGGACGTCCCGCGAGGTGGTCGCGGAACGCCGCGGCCGCCGCATCGGCGAGCGAGGTGCTGGGCACGGTGGCGGTCATGGCTTCCACCCCACCGTCTGTTCGATGGCCGACCAACCACGCCTCAGCTGGTGGTCGCAGCCGCGTTCGGCCAGTGAGTCGTCAGCGGCGAGACAGGCCGCGATCTCGCCGGCCAGCACGGGACCTGCGAAGGAGGTGCCCGACCAGGTGGCGAACCCGCCGGCGAAGTTCTCCGGGTCGATGGTGGATCGGCGCAGGGGCCCGTCGCTCAGTCCGGCCGCTGCTTGCAACTCGCCGTCCAGGGTCTGCGGCACGGTGCTGACCAGGGCCGCCCCCGACCGGTGGGCACTGACCCAGGGGCCGGCGTTGCTGAAGTAGGCCACGGTCGACCGGTCGGGGTTGAGCGCCGCCACGCAGGCCATCGGAACCTGCCCGGGATCGAGCACCGTGCCCGGCGGCGGTGCGAATGCGGCCGGGAACAGGGGTTCGGTGGTCGACTGGTTGCCCGCCGAGGTCACGACGGCGACGCCCGCTCGTCCGAACTGGTCGAGCACCTGGCGCAGCGGGGCGTCCTCGAGCAGGTCGCTGGGGTCCTCGTGGTAGTAGCCCAACGAGAGCGAGAGCACGTCGATGATGTCGTCGTCGGGCCCGTGGTCGAGGGCGTCGAGGTGGCGGACGAGCAGCAGCGACAGCACCTGGATGAGCACCCCCTCCGGCATGCGGCCGGCGTCGTCGAGCAGGGGCACCACCTGCACCCTTGCCTCGGGGCACAGTTGGCGGATGATGCCGGTGATGAACGTGGCGTGACCAGCGTCGGACGGAACCGAGCCGTCCAGCCTGTCCCGCGGGGGCGGGGGTGGCACGTTGGGCACGTCGCCGCCCAGCCCGAGCCGCAACCCCAACGCGTGCACCTCGTCGGTGGCGAAGGCCGGGTCGGTGAACCATGCGTGGCTGCCCAGAGCGGTGTCGGGCACCACGACCAGTGGGTGCCGTCTGAGGCTGCGGCGGCGCAACGCCGGGTCGGGGAGCACGACCGAGACGGGTGCTCGTCCGCCGCTACCCGGCTGGCTGTACTGGGCGGCGGGGGGAGCACCGGCGGGCATCGACACGTAGTACGGCATCGAGACGTAATAGGGCATCGACACGTAGTACGGCATCGAGACGTAGTAGGGCATGCCCTGGTAGTCGGGCGAGGAAGCCTGCATCA
Source organism: Aestuariimicrobium kwangyangense DSM 21549 (assembly GCF_000421525.1). Lineage (GTDB taxonomy): Bacteria > Actinomycetota > Actinomycetes > Propionibacteriales > Propionibacteriaceae > Aestuariimicrobium > Aestuariimicrobium kwangyangense. The sequence goes on from NZ_ATXE01000001.1 coordinate 860,582, forward strand.
GGTGGTCGAGGGCCAAGCCCCGGGCCACCTGGGGGTCGCGCCGACGGGCCTCCTGCAGGATGGGCCACGCGTCCACCGGGGCGGAGTCGGACACCAGACGCACCCGGGTCACCCAGCACCGATCCAGCTGTTCCGCGTGGTTCTTGGTGAGCGTGGCCAGCACCTCCGCGCCCCGCGGTGCGGACCGTCGTGAGTGCGTCAGGTCGCGCAGTCGTCCGGCGATGCCCTCACCGATTCCTCGGACGAACGGTCCCCGGGCGGCGTCGTTCGGCGCGCCGGTCTCGGAAGCGGGCACCCGCCGGTCGGCCACGAAGTTCTCGGGCTCGACCCGCAACCCGTGCTCGGCCGCGACCTGCTCGAGCAGGGCCAGCGGTGCGTCCTGCGCCAGACCCGGCAACCCACGCACCAGCAACACGTCCCCGAGGTGAACCGTCGGGTGCGGCGGTGCCCCCGACGGGAGCGGGGCCGAGGTGAGGGGATCGATCAGTCGGGGCAACGAGGCGGGCACGGGTTCCTCCGGTGGAGTCGCAGGGTTCGTTGCTGGTGAGGAGGAGTGCGGTGGTGCTCCTGATACATCCCGGTGCGGGTGACGACGACGTGGGCCGATGGGGTCGGCCACAGCACCCATTCCACACCTTGGAGGCACTCAACGGAAGGCCCTGTCGTTGCCCGGGTGGGACGGCCCTCAGGCGCCGCGGACCGCCTCGTTGAACCAGCCGGTGATCGAGGTGGGATGGGTGATGGCCGTACCCACCACCACGGCGAACGCCCCGGCCCGGCGACACTGCCGGGCCTGCTCGGTGGTGTGGACTCGTCCCTCGGCCACCACCACGTGGTCGGGGAGGGCCTGGACCAGCTGCACCAGCAGGTCGAGGTCAGGCCCGTCGGTCGTCGGACGAGCACCCGTGTACCCGGCCAGGGTGGTCCCGATGATCTCGGCCCCGGCCTCGGCGGCGGCCAGACCGGCCTCGAGGGAGTCGCAGTCGGCCATCACCGGTGCGTCGGTGTGCTGGTGGAGCCGGCGGATGGTCTCGCCGAGCGAGAGGCCGTCGGGACGAGGCCGCTGGGTACCGTCGAGCGCCACGATGTCGGCGCCGGCATCAGCCACGGCGACGGCGTGCGCAAGGGTGGGCGTGATGAAGACCCCGTCATGGCCGTCCTTCCAGATGCCGATGACCGGCACCGCGACCGACTGCTTCACCAGTTCGATGTCACGAATCCCCTGGGCGCGGACGGCGCTGGCTCCGCCCCGTTCCACGCCAGCCGCCATCTGGGCCATGGTCTCGGGATGACGCATGGGTTCGCCGGGGTAGGCCTGGCACGAGACGATCAGGCTGCCCTCAAGGCCGGCGAGCAGGGGGTGCCGGCGAGGGGCGGCAGTGGGAGGGGGCACTCCGCGAGCATGACACGGACGATGCCCGGCCGGGGTGACGCACGCATAGCACGTGCGTCCGGGGAGCAATCGCCACCCCACCCCCACCAGAGCCCCGCCCGCTTCGTAGGGTGAAGCCATGAGCCAGCGAAAGATCGGCGTGACCGAGGTCGCGTTGCGTGATGCCCACCAGAGCCTGATGGCGACCCGGATGGCCATGGAGGACATGGTCGACGCCTGTGCAGACATCGATGCCGCCGGTTACTGGTCGGTGGAGTGCTGGGGCGGGGCCACCTTCGACTCCTGCATCCGGTTCCTCAACGAGGACCCGTGGGAGCGGCTGCGCACCTTCCGCGAGTTGCTGCCCAACTCGCGCCTGCAGATGCTGCTGCGCGGGCAGAACCTGCTCGGTTACCGCCACTACGAAGACATGGTGGTCGACACCTTCGTGCAGAAGTCCGCCGAGAACGGCATGGACGTCTTCCGTGTCTTCGACGCGCTGAACGACCCCCGCAACATGGAGCGGGCGATGAGGGCGGTCACGAAGACCGGCAAGCACGCCCAGGGCACCATCTGCTACACGATCAGTCCGCTGCACACCGTCGAGGGCTACGTGAAGCTCGCCGGCCAGCTGATCGACATGGGCGCCGAGTCGATCGCGCTGAAGGACATGGCGGCACTGCTCAAGCCACAGCCGGCCTACGACATCGTCCGCGGTATCAAGGAGACCTACGGCGACGTGCAGGTCAACGTGCACTGCCACGCCACGACTGGTGTCACCCTGGTCAGCCTGATGAAGGCCATCGAGGCCGGTGCCGACGTGGTCGACACCGCCATCTCGTCGATGAGCCTCGGCCCCGGACACAACCCCACCGAGTCCCTGGTCGAGATGCTGGAGGGCACCGAATACACCACCGGGCTCGACATGGCCCGCCTCGAGAAGATCCGCGACCACTTCGCTGCGGTTCGTCCCAAGTACGCGGAATTCGAGTCGGCGACCCTGGTCGACACCGACATCTTCTCGTCCCAGATCCCCGGCGGCATGCTCTCGAACATGGAGTCACAGCTGCGCGCCCAGGGAGCCGGTGACCGCATCCGCGAGGTGATGGCCGAGGTTCCGGTGGTCAAGAAGGACGCCGGCTACCCGCCCCTGGTCACCCCCTCGAGCCAGATCGTCGGCACCCAGGCCGTGTTCAACGTGCTGATGGGCCGCTACAAGGTGATGACCGGCGAGTTCGCCGACCTGATGCTCGGGTACTACGGCGAGTGCATGGGCGAGCGCAACCCCGAGGTGGTCGAGATCGCACACGCGCAGACCAAGAAGGAACCCATCACCGAGCGCCCGGCCAACCTGCTCGAGCCCGAGTGGGAGAAGCTGCACGCCGATGCCGAGGCGCTGCCCGGTTTCAACGGCTCCGAGGAGGACGTGCTCACCAACGCCATGTTCCCCGGGGTCGCACCGAAGTTCTTCAGCACCCGCGCAGACGGCCCCAAGAGCGTCGGCAAGACCACCGAGCAGTTGGCCAACGAGAAGGCCGCGGCCGACACCTCGTCCAAGGCAGTGCGCGGCCCGATCACCTACAACGTGACCCTCGCCGGTCGCACCCACGCGATCAAGGTCGAGCCGGCCTGAGGCCGCTCGTCCCACCCGCCCACCTCCCCAATTCGACCCACCTCTCCACCTCGAAGGGACGACGATGGCTGACACGATGGCCAAGCTGCTCACCCAGCTGGACGAACACCGAGCCCAGGTTGCGCTCGGCGGCGGCAAGGCCCGCCTCGACAAGCAGCGCGCGCAGGGCAAGCTGACCGCACGCGAGCGGATCGACGCCCTGCTCGACCGGGGCAGCTTCCAGGAGATCGGAGCCTTCCGTCGCAACCGCACCACCGCGTTCGGCATGGACACCGCAGACATGCCGGCCGACGGGGTGGTCACCGGTTCGGGTGCCGTGCTCGGTCGACCGGTCAACGTCGCCAGCCAGGACTTCACCGTCGCCGGTGGTTCGGCAGGTGAGACCCACTCGATCAAGGTCGCCCAGGCGCTGCGCGAGTCGCTCAAGAACGGCGCGCCCTTCGTCTTCATCAACGACTCGGGTGGCGCGCGGGTGCAGGAGGGCATCGACTCCCTGTCGGGATACGGGCAGGTCTTCTACGCCAACGTGCTGCTGTCGGGTGCGGTGCCGCAGATCTCAATCATCGCCGGCCCCTGCGCTGGTGGTGCCGCCTACTCACCGGCGCTGACGGACTTCATCATCCAGACCCGCAAGGCCCACATGTTCATCACGGGCCCCAACGTCATCAAGCAGGTCACCGGCGAGGAGGTCACCGCCGACGCCCTGGGCGGTGCCGATGCGCAGATGGCATCAGGCGTGGTCTCGTTCGTGGCCGACGACGACGAGCAGGCGATCATGATCGCCAAGAAGCTGCTCAGCTTCCTGCCGCAGAACAACTCCGAGGAGCCCCCGGTCGTCGACCCGGACGATGGCGTCGACCCCCAGCCCGCCCTGCGCGACATCATCCCCGACGACTCCCGCAAGGGCTACGACGTGCGTGAGGTGATCCGCCACATCGTCGACCGTGAGGACTTCCTCGAGGTGCAGGCCGGTTTCGCCGCCAACCTGGTGGTCGGTTTCGGACGCATCGTGGGCCAGAGCGTCGGCTTCATCGCGAACCAGCCCTCGGTGATGTCGGGTGTGCTCGACATCAACTCCTCCGACAAGGGCTCGAAGTTCATCCGCTTCTGCAACGCGTTCAACATCCCTGTCGTGAACCTCGTCGACGTGCCCGGCTTCCTGCCCGGTGTCGCCCAGGAGACGGGCGGCATCATCCGCCACGGCGCCAAGATGCTCTACGCCTACTCCGCCGCCACCGTGCCGAAGATCACCGTCGTGATGCGCAAGGCCTACGGGGGCTCCTACCTGGCGATGTGCTCCAAGGACCTGGGCGCCGACCGCGTGTTCGCGTGGCCCACCGCTGAGATCGCCGTGATGGGTGCCGACGGTGCCGCCGCGGTGGTCTTCAAGAAGGAGATCGCCGAGGCCGACGACCCCAAGGCTCGTCGCGCCGAACTCGTCGAGGAGTACCGCAGCACCTTCTCGTCGCCCTACATGGCGGCCGCCCACGGCCTGGTCGACGACATCATCGACCCGGCCGAGACCCGGTACCAGATCGCCACAGCGCTGGCGCAGCTGGTCAACAAGCGCGAACTTCGTCCGGCCAAGAAGCACGGCCTCGGCCCGGCCTGACCAGGAGCCTGACATGACTGACACAGCTGGCATGAGCCCCACTGGGACGGGTGGCCACCTTGCCTCGGACCAGGTCGAACTGTCCGAACTGAAGGCCCTGCTGCTCGAGCTGAACGGACGAATCGCCTCGCTCGAGGGCGACGTCGCCCACCTCAAGGCACAGCAGGCCGAGGCCATGCAGACGTTGCCCGACGACGTCGTGATGGCGATCAGTGCAGCCGTCGCAGCGTTCCTGGGCCACAAGGCAAAGGTCCGCGCCATCCACCTGTCCGGCGAACATCGCTGGGCATCCGAAACCCGCACCCGCATCCACGACCGCTCGGTCGGGCGCCGCTGACAACCCTTGAAAACGGGAGACAACTGATGAAGCTCAAGGTGACGATCAACGGAACCGAGTACCTGGTCGACGTCGAGGTCGAGGAGGAGGAGCGTCCCACGCTCGGCCCCATCGTGATCGGTGGCGGTTCGACCGGGGCGCAGATGCCCACCACCGCCTCGGTGCCTGCCGCCAGCGCCAATGCGGTCGTGGCACCGCTGGCCGGGTCGGTGGCCCGGGTGCTGGTGAAGGAGGGTGACGCGATCGAGGCAGGCGCCGTGCTGCTGGTGCTCGAGGCCATGAAGATGGAGACCGAGATCACCGCACCCCAGGCCGGCACCGTCGACCGGGTGATGGTCGCGGCCGGGGACGCCGTGCAGGGTGGGCAGGCCCTGATCCGGCTGGCCTGACACAGCCCCACAGTCGGTGCATCTGGCGGACGGATGCACCCGGGTCGGTCGTGTTGTCTGGCACGGCCTGCCTTCGGACTGGTCTCGAGAGCAACGGCTGTTGACCGCAAGGGAGCGTGCTGCGGTCGTCTCGGGGCCAGTCTTCTGCCACATGGACGAGGAACGACCCCGCGCACGTACTGCGCGGGGTCGCCTTTTTTGCGGGTCGCCCTGGTTGAGGGTCGCCCTGTTTGCGGGTCGCGAGTCGGCGGCTGTGCCGTCGGGGCGCGACCGGTCAGGCCAGGATGGCCTGCACCACGGCCGGACGCGGCTGGCTGCCGGTGTAGGGGAACCTCGAGGCGACGTTGTCTGGGCTGGCCCCGTCGACCTCACCGGGGTGCTGCACCGCCACCAGCAGCGAAAACTCGTCGTCCATGATCCAGGGACCGCAGGTCTCGGCGCCGAAGGGAACCGACAGGAACTGGCGGAGCTTGCCCTTCTCGGGTCCTGCGACCGGCATGACGAAGAGACCATCGCAGTGGTTCAGGGTCCCGGGCTGGCCGTCGGTGGCGATCCACAGGTTCCCGGCCTTGTCGAAGGTGACGTTGTCGGGGCAGCTGATCGGGGTCACTGCCGACTTGTCGTAGCCATCGAAGTAGGTGCTGGGATCGTCCGGGTTCCCGGCGATCAGCACCAGCTTCCAGGTGAACGTGGCGGTCCCGTGGCGGCCGTTGCCCGGCGTCAGCTCGACGATGTGGCCGTGCTTGTTGTTGGCCCGCGGGTTGACCTCGTCGACCTGGCTCGGGACTCGCTTGGTGTTGTTGGTCATCACCATGTAGAGCCGGTTGTTGACGGGGCTCACCTCGACGTCCTCGGGGCGGTCCATGGCCGTCGCGCCCACCTTGTCGGCGGCGATCCGGCTGAAGACGAGCACCTCGGCTGCAGACATGCCGGCCACCTTCGATTCCCCACCGACGACCAGCGGCAACCAGGTGCCGATGCCGTCGTGCTCCCCGTCCGCAGCTCCGTCACCGGTGAACGAGGCGACGTATAGGTCACCCTCCTCGAGCAGGGTCAGGTTGTGGGCCTTGGCCCGGGGGCTTCCCGAGCCGTCGAACTTCTTCGATGACACGAACTTGTAGACGTACTCGAAGCGGGAGTCGTCACCGGAGTAGACGACCACGGTGCCGTCGGGATCGACGGCGACAGCTGCACCCTCGTGCTTGAAGCGCCCCAGCGCCGTGTGCTTGCGCGGGGTGGACGTCGGGTCATCGGGGTCGATCTCGACCACCCAGTTGAAGCGGTGCGGTTCGTGCGGTTCGACGGCCACGGCGAAGCGGTCATCGGCGCGTTCCCAGCCCCGTCCACCCGAGGTGACGGTGTACCGGGCCAGGGTCTCCAGTTGGTCTGCCGGTGCACCGGTGGCATTGAAGTACTGGTCGACGTTCTCCTCGCCCGACAGCACGGTGCCCCACGGGGTGACCCCGCCGGCGCAGTTGTTGAGCGTCCCCAGCACCCTGGTGCCCGAGGGATCAGCGGCAGTGACCAGAAGCGCGTGCCCTGCGGCGGGGCCGGTCAGCCTGAACTCGCTGTGGGTGTGGATGCGACGGTTGCGCTTGCCCGAGACGACCGGCTTCCAGGTCTTCATGGGATTGCCGCGCTCGACCTCGACCACCGTCATGCCATGGGCGGCCATGATGGTGCGCAACTGGTCGGTGGTCAGGTCGGCCGAGCTCGAGATGTCGCGGAACATCAACTCGTCGTCGGTGTACTCGTGGTTCGAGACCAAGGTCGCCTGCGTGGCGCCACGCGACAGGATCGCGAGGTAGTCATTGTTGTAGCCGAACTGCTTCAGCTGTGCGTCGGCGGTCTGGTTGTCGAAGTCGAAGGCGGGCGCGCCGGGCAGCACAGCGTCGCCCCAGGCGATGACCGGTTCCCAGCGCCAACCCGCGGGCACGACCAGGGCGTCAGTGGTGGCGGGCTGGGGAGCGATACCGGTGAACCTGTCGATCACCAGCGCGGCCCCGCGCTGGGCATGGGGGCTGGGCTTCCCTGAGCCGTTGCCGTTGCCGTTGCCGTGGCCGTGGCTCTGGGCGAAGGCGGGGGCGGCGATGCCGGCGACACCCAGGCCGACCAAGCCGGCGAGCGCGCTGCGACGCGACACCGAGGCGGCGACGACGTCGCCGAAGTAGGGGTTGGAGGAGGTGTTGGCGTCAGGCTTGGAGCAGGCGTCGCCACACTTGTAGTGGCAGGTCATGGCCGTGCGTCCGCCCTCGTGGGAGCGGGTCAGCAGGGGCAGGAGTGAACGCATCAAGGTTCCCTTCGGTGTGATGTCGGCCGACGAACGGCCCGGCACCGCCTGGGGCGGGTGCTCCTGAACCTAGGCAGCGCAATGGCCCGGGCAGCGGCGCTGGGGTGAACTCCCGGTGACCATTGGGTGGGGTGCTCAATACATGCGCTGCGTCTTGCGAAAAGAGCGGTTGCCCATGACCGCGGAAGGTGCCGCCGGCCAATCGTGCGGATCGTGTGCTGTGGCGGCGATGGTTGCTGCCCCAGTGCAACAGGTGGCGTCAGGGCACACGATTCGCACGATTCGTCCGCAAGACCCGGGCCAGGTGGCGCTCAGGTGGTCAGGTCAGCCAGGTACTGGTGCACCAGGGCCACCACCGCGGCCCCCTCACCCGTGGCGGAGGCAACCCGCTTCATCGAGCCTGCCCGCACGTCGCCCGCGCAGAAGACACCGGGGACGCAGGTCGCCAGGGCGGCGGGTGGAACGTCATCGGGCCAGCGGTCGGCGGGCACCTCCGCTCCCGTCTGCACGTACCCCCGCTCGTCGACGCATACCTCATCCGGCAACCAGTCAGTACGCGGGTCGGCGCCGATCAGCAGACACAGCGCCCGGGCCGGGAACAGCTCGTCCTCGCCGTTGTCGTCATGGTGGGCGATCACCCCGGCGAGCATTCCCTCGGCGTCGGTGGTGGCCCCCACCACCCGGGTGTTACCGCGCACGGTCACCCGGGGGTTCCACGTCAGTTCATCGATCAGGTACCTCGACATGGTGGCCGTCAGGTCGGGCCGTCGCACCAACACGGTCACGCTTCGGGCGAACCGTGCCAGGTGGATCGCCGCCTGTCCGGCCGAGTTCCCCCCGCCGACCACGACCACGTCCTGGTCCTCCAGCTCGGCCGCGACCGTCATGGCCGAGCCCTGGTGCACGCCGTGGCCGACCAGGTCGTCCAACGCGGGGACCCCGAGCCGGCGATAGGTCACCCCGGTGGCGAGCACCACGGCGCGGGCCCGCACGCCGCCGCCATCGGTGTGCACGCGGTGCGGCTGATCGAGGCCCATGCCCAGGGTGATCCGGGTCACCGGCCAGCCGGTGAAGAACCGGGTCCCGAACCTGATCGCCTGACTGCGCGCGCGCTGGGTGAGCCGCATGCCCGAGATTCCCCGGGGGAAGCCGAGGTAGTTGCGGATCATCGAACTGGACCCAGCCTGCCCCCCGATCACCTCTGCCTCGAGCACCACGGTCGACAGTCCCTCGCTCGAGGCGTAGACGGCCGCGGCCAGACCCGCCGGACCGCCACCCACGATGACCACGTCCACGACCTTGTCGACGTCAATGTCGTCGGGTCTTCCGTACAACTTCTCCGCCACCTGGCGCACCGAGGTGCAGGCCGCGACCTCGCCCTCGGTCGAGACGATCAGTGGCCACTGGCCGTCGAGGTCGGGCCTGGTCGCCAAGGCCCTTCGTCCGACCTCCGAGTCCGGCGGGTGCACCCCGTACGGCGTGCCCGCGCGCAGCAGGAAGTCGCCCAGCTTGCGGGTGAGCGGGTCGCGCGTGGGGGTGACGATGCTGATCGACTCGACCAGGCTCTGGCGGGTCGAGGCCCAGTCGTTGAGTAGTTCGCCGATGGCCGAGTGGAACTCCTCGTCGCGGGGGCCCCGGGGCAGCAGCAGGTAGGCGTCCGCCTTGCCCTTGGCGACCACGGCGCGAAGGGTCGGCGCGACGGCCAGGAACCTGTCCCAGGGCACCACGATGGCGCGACGGGTGTTGGCCGAGACCGTGCGCATGGCATGGATGGCCTCGAAGCAGGGGGCGTCGCTCAGTTGGTCCTCGACGACGAGCAGCGCCACCACCCTGCCGTCGTCGAGCACCCGGCGGGTGACTGACTTGGCCTCAGCCGCCGTGGTGCACACCCTGACGTCGTACTCGTGGGCGTAGCGCTGGAACTGGTCGGCCATGACGTCGGCGTTGTGGCTCGACAGGCAGACGATGGTGGGGTCGTTCGGCACGGGTTCCTCCCCTCGCTGGGCGGCTGGCTGATCGGTGCTGGCTGATTTGCGGGAGTGGCCCGTTGGACCGAGACGTCAGGACGTGCGGGAGTGCACGTAGCACCATCGCCAGTGTTCACCGGGCTCGGCCGACTCCATCACCGGGTGCCCCGTCGCACGGAAGTGCTTGGTGGCGTGGCGCCCCTTCGACGAGTCGCAGCAGCCGATGTGTCCACAGGTGAGGCACTGTCTCAGGGCCACCGGGGTCAGCCCCTGTTCGATGCAACTGCGGCAGACCGGGTGCTCGTCGGTGTCGACGGCGGGGTAGCTGCGAAGGTCTTCGCAGTCCCCTCCCTCCGACCCGAGGCTGGCGTCCGGGCCGGACGCGCGGATGGTGGCGCGCTCGCTCCGGGCGTTGTCGATCATCGACTCCTCGAGGTCCAGCATCCCCAGCACCTCGCGCACCACGTCGGAGGGAGTGTTCCCCGAATTCCTGATCTCGAGCACTCGGGCCCGTTCCGCCTCCAGCATGGCCAGGCGGGCTCGTGCGTACTGCTCGCTGGGCGCCTCGTCCGCTCCTTGGGTCGACAGTCGCTCCCAGGCGGCGAAGGTGCGTTGGTCGAGTCGATTGCGCAGCGTCGACGCCATGCCGTGGGTGTTGTCGAGGTCGAGTTCGTCCAGACGCACCAGGGCAGCCTCACCGGCCTGCTGCAGCAGGGTTGCGCGGGCCAGGGCGTCGACGGCGGGGTCAGGCGGACGAACCTTGAGGGCTCGGGTGATGATCGGCAGGGTGAGGCCCTGGCCGAAGAGGGTGCCGAGCACCACCACCAGCGCCAGCAGGATGAGCAGCGGTCGCTGGGGGGTGTCCTCAGGCAGGATCAACGCAGCCGCGAGTGTGACAACGCCACGCATGCCTGCCCAGCCGATGACCACGGCGTGCCTGGGAGGCATCCGGTCGTCGCTGGTGCGCAGCCGGTTGGCCAAGGCCTGCGTGGCGAGCACGAACACCATGCGCACGAGGATCACGCAGGCCAGGGTCGCCGCGCACACGGCCAGCACGATCGGCCATGGCACGACCGATTCGGCGACCTGTCCGAGGATCTCGCGGGCCTGCAGGCCGATCAGCAGGAAGACGGCGTTCTCGAGCAGGAACGAGATGGTGCGCCACGTGAGTGTCTCGTTCAGCCGCGACTGTGCCGACTGGATCGTGGCGGCCTTGTGACCGAGCAGGATCCCCGCGACCACCACCGCGATCACCCCGGACGCGTGCACCTGCTCGGCCACCAGGTAGGCCGTGAAGGGGGTGATGAACGACACCGACGTGTCGAGCAGGGGAGAGGTGAGCAGTTTGCGAACCTTCGCCACCACGATGAACACCAGCAGCCCGACCAGCACACCACCGCCGGCGGCGACGACGAAGTCGAGGCCCACGCGCTGCCATGAGACCGCCGCGGCCATGGCCACGATGGCGGTCCTCAGCGCCACCAGGGCGGTGGCGTCGTTCAGCAGTGACTCGGCCTCGAGGATCGAGACCACATCGCGGGGCAGGCCGATCCGGCGGGCGACGGCGGTCGCGGCGACAGCGTCGGGTGGGGCGACCACGGCTCCGATGGCCAGGGCGACCGGCCAACCCACATCGGGCACGAGCAGCATCACCACTGCGGCCACCGTTGCGGTGGTGAGCAGGACCAACAGCACCGAGAGTTGCACGACGGTCCTGAAGTTCGCCCGCAGGTCGATGATCGAGGTCTGGATGGCGGTGGCGTACAGCAGCGGCGGCAACAGCCCCAGCAGCACGACCTCGGGTTGAAGGTGCACCTGCGGCACGTGGGGCACGTACGAGACGGCGATGCCCAGGGCGATCAACAGCATGGGGGCAGCGATGCGCAGCCGATCGGCGAGGGCGGTGCCTGCGATCACGACCACGGCGATGCCCAGCAGCACGATCAGGGTTGTCACGGCGTCATTCTTGCGCGTGCGGACTGCCCCGTGAACAGGTTCCGCTGTCCGCGAGCGACGGGCCTCGGCAGTGGGTCAGTTCTGGCGGTGCACCTTGTGGTTGGCGGCCTGGGCGCGCGGACGAACCACCAGCCGGTCGATGTTCACATGTGCCGGTCGCTCGGCGACCCAGCCGATCACCTCGGCGATGTCCTCGGCCAGGAGGGGTTCGGCCACTCCCGCGTAGACCTGGTCGGCCTTCTGCTGGTCACCGCCGAATCGGGTGAGCGAGAACTCCTCGGTGTGCACCATGCCCGGTGCGACCTCGCAGACCCGGATGGGTTCGGCCACCAACTCCAACCGCAGGGCCCCGACCATGGATCGCTCGGCAGCCTTCACCCCGCAGTACCCGCCGCCACCCTCGTAGGCAGCCTCGGCAGCGGTGGAGGTGACGAACACCACCGTGCCCTCGGCCACGCGCACCGCGGGCAGCAGCGCCTGGGTCACCCGGGCGGCGCCGAGCACGTTCGAGTCGTACATCCGTCGCCACAGCTCCAGGTCCGTCTCGGCCAAGGGCTCCTGGCCGAGCGCCCCGCCGGCGTTGTTCACCAACAGGTCGACGCGACCACCCCACTCGTCCACCACAGCCTTGAGGGCGGCGACCTGTTCGGCGTCGGAGACATCGCAGCTGACCGCATGTCCGCCGATCTCGGCGGCGAGGGCCTCGATCCGATCGGTGCGACGGGCCACGCAGAGCACCCGCCAGCCGTGCGCAGCGAGCCAGCGGGCGGTGGCTGCACCGATGCCGGACGAGGCTCCGGTGACGACTGCGGTGCGGGTGGTGGGCCTGGCGTCGTGGCTGCTCATGAGACGATTCAACCAGTCCCGGACCCCCCACTAGCGTTGCGGTCCATGAGTGACCAACCCATCCAGCACACCGTCAGCTTCCGACTCGTCCATGCCCCGGGTTCGGACCAGGAGCGGGACTTCCTCGACGTGGCCAGCGGCCTCGCCGACATCCCCGGGGTGCAGAACTTCCGGCAGTTGCGGCAGGTGAGCCCCAAGTCGGACCACACGTTCTGGTTCACCATGGAGTTCGCCGACCAGACGGCCTACGACGCGTACACCAACCACCCGGTCCACGTCGCGTTCGTCCGTGACCGGTGGGAGCGAGAGGTGACCAGCTTCCAGGAGCTCGACTTCGTGGCCCTGTGAGGTCGTCGCCCGACTTCGTGGGCCCGTGACGTCGGCGTGGAGGCCCGCCGATAGACTCGCGGCCATGAGCTACAACCTTGTGCTGCTCCGCCACGGCGAGAGCGAATGGAACGCCAAGAACCTGTTCACCGGCTGGGTGGACGTCGACATCAACGAGAAGGGTGTCGGCGAGGCCAAGAAGGCCGCCGAGCTGCTCAAGGCCGAAGGGTTGCTGCCCGACGTGCTGCACACCTCGGTGCTGCGCCGCGCGATCCACACCGCGTACCTGGCTCTCGACGGCTGTGACCGGCACTGGATCCCGGTCAAGCGCAGTTGGCGACTCAACGAGCGCCACTACGGCAAGCTCCAGGGTTTGAACAAGACCGAGATCCGCGACCAGTTCGGTGACGAGCAGTTCATGCAGTGGCGCCGCTCCTATGACGTGCCGCCGCCCCCGATCGAGGTCGACAACGAGTTCTCCCAGTTCAACGACCCCCGCTATGCCGACATCCCGGCAGACCAGCGTCCTTTGACCGAGTGCCTCAAGGATGTCGTCGCACGCATGCTGCCCTACTGGGAGTCGGACGTGAAGCCCGACCTCGCCCAGGGCAGGACGGTGCTGATCACCGCTCACGGGAACTCGCTGCGGGCCCTGGTGAAGCACCTCGACCAGATCTCGGACGACGAGATCGCCGGCCTCAACATCCCCACCGGTATCCCGCTCTACTACGAGCTGGACGAGAACTTCGCCCCCGTCACCCGCGGTGGTCGCTACCTCGACCCCGAGGCGGCTGCCGAGTCGATCAAGGCCGTGGCCAACCAGGGCAAGAAGTGATCCTGGCCTGACTTGCGCCCGCTCGCTGAGCACGCTGGGCCCCATTGGGCCCGGACGTACGAACGCGCGGCACCCTCGCTGGGTGCCGCGCGTTCGTCGTCCGTGCTGCTTCCGATGGGGCGTTGCCCGGACCGTCAGGTCGGTCTGGGCCAACACGGATCGGTCGATCAGTAGGTGGTCGGCCAGTTCTCGCCCTCGGGAACGTCGCCGGTCAGCACCAGGATGATGCGGCGGCCCATGGCGACGGCATGGTCGGCGATGCGCTCGTAGTAGCGGCCCAGCAGCGCCACGTCGACGGCCTTCTCGACACCGTGGTTCCAGTCGTCCCCGAGCAGCAGCTTGAACTGGTCGCGACGCAGGGAGTCCATCTCCTCGTCCTTCTCGGCCAGTTCGCGAGCCGCGTGCGCATCGCGGCTCTCCAGCGTCGAGCAGGCAACCGTGATCATCTCGTCGGCCACCTCGGCCATGCGCGCGAAGTTCGCCTCGAGGTCGGACGGTACGGCCTTCTCGGGGAAGCGCATCCGGGAGATCTTGGCGACGTGAGCCGCGAGGTCACCCATGCGGCTCAGTTCGAAGGTCATCCGCAGCACGGCGACGACGGTGCGCAACTCACCGGCAACCGGTGACTGGCGGGCCAGCAGGTTGAACGCCCGATTCTCGAGGGTCTCGGCCTGGTCGTCGATGCGGACGTCGTCGGCGATGACGCGCTCCGCGATGGCCTGGTCGGCGGTGAGCAGGGCGGCGGTGGCGTCCTTCAGCGCGACCTGGCTGTCGCGGGCCATGGCCACGAGGTCGGTGATGAGGCCGTCGAGTTCGGCATGGTAGCTCTCGCGCACGGTAGCTCCTGAAAGTGGCGGTGGGTACGTCTGATGCCATCAGCCTAGTCAGCCGACAGGAGCAAAGTCCTGTCCCGGTCATCGACAGCGCCCACCTGCGGCGAGCGTCGGCATCGGCCTCGACAGTAGGGGGCCCGATGGGGCACCGGCGGGCCAGTCGCTGAATCGCCGGTGAACACTGCCTGAACGTCCGGGGTGGGCCGGGCGCAGGGGTGGCCACTGCACCGGGGGGAGGCGTCCCGCCGCTGGCTCCCACCCTATGATCAGGCGTTGTGAACCCTTGGCTCGTGCTGGCGCTCGGCATGGTGCTCGGCGCCGCCGCGACGACGGCACTGTTCGTCGCGCTCCGGGTCCGCGAGCGTCGCCGCGCCGCGCTCAGGCACGAGGTCACCGAGATCCATCCGCAGTTGGGCATGGTGCTCGCCGTGCTCAGGAGCGCCGGCATGATCGTCGGTTCCCATGACGAGGTGGCGCACTCCAATGTGCTGGCGCGCACCTGGGGACTGGTCCGCGGCGACCGGCTGTCGCTGCCCCCGGTGCTCGATGCGGTCCGGGAGGCCCGCCGCACCGATCGGGCCGTCACCCGCGAGGTCGAACTCAAGCGCGGCACCGGCACCCCCGTCATGCACCTGACCGTGCGCGTGGCGCCGCTCGAGAACGGCACCATGATCGTGCTGGCCGACGACCGCACGCCCCTGCTGCGGGTGGACGAGACCAGGCGCGACTTCGTCGCCAACGTGTCGCACGAACTGAAGACCCCCATCGGGGCGATCTCACTGCTGGCCGAAGCCCTGCTCGAAGCCGCGGACGATCCCGAGGGTGTCGTCCACTTCGCCCAACGCATGCAGTTCGAGGCGGCCCGACTCTCGGAGTTGGTCAAGCAGATCATCATGCTGTCGAGGCTGCAGTCGGACGACCCCATGCTGGCCGCCGAACCCGTGCGGGTCGGCGAGTTGTCGCGCATCGCCGTCGACCGGTGCCAGGCCCTGGCCCTGAAGAAGAACATCAGGGTGCTCACCTTCGGTGACGGTGACCTCGAGGTACTGGGTGACGTCGACCAACTCGCGGAGGCGGTCACCAATCTGTTGCAGAACGCCATCGCCTACTCCGATGACCACTCCCGGGTGGTGATCACCCATCGTCTGTCGAGCGAGCCCGATGGTGACATGGTCGAGATCGCGGTGGCCGACAACGGCATCGGCATCAGGCCCGACGAGCAGGAACGCATCTTCGAACGCTTCTACCGGGTCGACTACGGCCGGAGCCGTGACCAGGGTGGCACTGGGCTGGGGCTGAGCATCGTCAAGCACATCGCGTCGGTGCATGCCGGTACGGTCGACGTGTGGAGCCAACCCGGCCAGGGCTCGACGTTCACGCTCCGTTTCCCGGTGGCCACCGAGGGTGCCGACGGCGTGCCGCCGCTGACAGCGCACGCCCCCACCGACGCCCAGGCGTCCCTGACCGAAAGGTGATTGATGACCCGCATCCTGATCGTCGAGGACGAGCAGTCCTACCGTGAGGCCACGGCCTACATGCTGCGGCGGGAGGGCTTCGAGGTCGCCGAGGCGGCGGACGGTGATGGGGGACTGGCAGAGTTCGACCGGTCCGGGGCCGACCTGGTGCTGCTCGACCTGATGATGCCCGGTATGCCCGGCACGGAGGTGTGCCGCCAGTTGCGTCGGCGGGGGAACGTGCCGGTGATCATGGTGACCGCGCGCGACTCAGAGGTCGACAAGGTGGTGGGGCTCGAACTGGGGGCCGACGACTACGTCACCAAGCCCTTCAGCCACCGAGAACTGGTGGCTCGCATCCGGGCGGTCCTCAGGCGCGGCCAGGACGTCGACCTGGCTCCTGACGTCATCGAGGGCGCGGGGGTGCGCGTTGACGTGGAACGCCACGAGGTGAGCGTCAACGGGGCACCGGTGAGGCTGGCCCTGAAGGAGTTCGAACTGCTCGAGATGTTGCTGCGCAACGCGGGGCGGGTGATGACCCGGGGCCAACTGATCGACCGCATCTGGGGAGCTGACTACGTCGGCGACACCAAGACCCTCGATGTGCACGTGAAGAGGCTGCGCTCGAAGATCGAGGCCGATCCGGCCAATCCCGTGTTGGTGGTCACCGTGCGGGGTTTGGGCTACAAGTTCGAGGCCTGAGTTCCCGAGGGCCCCTGCCCAGTGAGCCCGCCCAGTTGCCCCGGATTCAGTTGCCCCGGATCCAGTTCTCCTCGACTCAGGCCCGTCTGATCCGGGCCCGCTCGGACTCAGGCCCGCGGCACGCTGGAGTAGTCGGGGGACGAGGCGTCCACCACCGGAACCAGCGTCGTCACCTCACCGGCCTTGGCGAAGGTGAAGGTGATCCGGGCGTAGAGGCCGGGCTGCAGCTTGTCGGAGTTGAGTGCGACCTTCTGCTGGGTGAGGCTCACGAGCTTGCCGGCAGGCAGTTCGACGTTGACCGAGCCGACTGTCAGGGCTCCGGTGTCCTCGAAGTTCGAGCCTGTCGCCTGGCCCGCGACGCCCGTCAGGGTGTCGCCGGTCGGGCTGTCGACCGACCCGGCCAGCACGCCCGCTCCATCCTTGGCGACGACGGTGATCGCGCGCAGGTGCACGCCCGGGGCTTGGGCGTCGACCCCGACGCCGGGAGTGTAGGGCTGGGCCACCTCGGTCGAGACGCAGCCCGCGAGCACGACGACGGCGAGGGCCGATGCGACCATGCCGAGGCGGACGAAGCGGCGGCGGGGAGCGGGGCTCATGTCATTCCTCCACAGGCGATCAGGGGTGACGGTCTCGCGAGTGCAGACGACCCGTCGGCGACAGCCTAGCGAAAACCGAGACGTTGCGTTTGGGCAAGTCAGGGCCAAGATCTGCCGTCCCGGCACACATCTGACCCCTTGTCAAGGGTGTGAATGGGCCCCGATTGCGCCTCTGGCTAGGACGAACACCTGTGAGGTCACCCTCATGCCGTGCTAGACTGGGCTTTGCGAAAGGGGTTGCAACTCATGACTTTTACGGTCGGCGAAACGGTGGTCTATCCCAATCATGGGGCGGCTGTCATTGAAGACATCGAAACCCGTCAGATCAAGGGCGAGGACAAGCTCTACCTCGTGTTGAGGATCATCGGTCAGAACGACCTCGTGGTGAGGGTGCCGGCGTGCAACCTTGACCTCGTGGGCGTGCGTGACGTGGTCGACGCGGCTGGGCTCGAACGAGTGTTCGGGGTCCTGCGTGCGCCACACACCGAGGAACCGACCAACTGGTCGCGGCGCTACAAGGCCAACCTCGAGAAGCTGCACAGCGGCAACGTGATGAAGGTGGCGGAGGTCGTCCGCGACCTGTGGCGTCGCGAGCGTGAGCGCGGTCTCTCGGCCGGCGAGAAGAGGATGCTGGCCAAGGCGCGGCAGATCCTCGTGTCGGAACTCGCCCTGGCTGAGAAGGTCGAGGAGGACCGGGCCGAGGTGTTGCTGGACGAGGTTCTCGCGTCCTGACAGACTGACAGACATGCAAGAGCCGGTCGTCGCCCTCGTGGTGGCGGCCGGCTCTGGCGTTCGCTTCGGGGCCTCCGTCCCGAAGGCGCTCGTGGAACTGGGGGGACGAGCCCTGGTGGCCCACTCGGTCGACGCGCTGGCTGCCGGCGGAGTCTCCCGGGTCGTGGTCGTCGTACCGGCCGACCATCGTCCCGATTTCGAGCGAGCCCTCGCCGATGCCCCCGTTCCGGTCGAACTCGTGGCGGGCGGACGGCGTCGCCAGGATTCCGTCCGGCAGGGGTTGGAGGCACTGGCCATCGACCTGGGAGCCGCTGACTCGGCCATCGTCCTCGTGCACGATGCCGCCCGGCCCCTCGTCCCCGCCGAGGTCGTCGAACGGGTCCGTGATGCGGTCACCGCCGGCGCCACCGCTGTCGTGCCCGCTGTGCCGGTCGTCGACTCGATCCGCTCCATCTCGCACCAGGGCCAGGACGAGGCATCGTCCGTCGTCGATCGGTCAGGCCTGCGCGCGGTGCAGACCCCTCAGGGGTTCTCGTTCGCGGCACTGCTGGCCGCCCACCGGGCGGTTGCCGACACAACGGAGGAACTCACCGACGATGCCGCCGTGGCCGAGCGCGCGGGGCACCGCGTCGTGCTCGTGCCGGGCAGCCGGGACTCGATCAAGATCACCGAACCCCTCGACCTGGTTCTCGCCGAGGCGCTGCTGGCAGGCCGCCGGACGGGGAATACCAGATGAACCTTCGCACCGGCATCGGCACCGACGTGCACCGACTCGTCGAGGGTGAGTCGATGCACTGCGCGGGCCTGTCCTTCCCGGACGAGACGTATGGTCTTGCCGGTCACTCCGACGGTGACGTCGCCGCCCACGCCCTGTGTGATGCCCTGCTGTCGGCGGCGGGCCTGGGTGACCTGGGGTCGAACTATGGAACCTCGGCGCCCGAATGGGCCGGTGCGAGCGGCGTCGCGTTCGTCCGGGAGACCGCTCGCCGGGTCCGCGAGGCTGGTTGGCGCGTCGCCAACGCCTCGGTGCAGGTGATCGGCAATCGGCCCAGGATGGCAGCCCGCCGGGTCGAGGCCGAGGGCGTGCTCACCGAGGCGCTGGGTGCCCCGGTGAGTGTGTCGGCGACCACCACCGACGGACTGGGTCTGACCGGCCGCGGAGAGGGTGTGGCGGCCATCGCCACGGCCCTGCTCACCGGCGACTGAGGTCAGCGGCCGGACACCAGGGCCGGGACCGGTCCCCGGCTGGGCTCGCAGCGGATCACTTCACGAGGGTGGCGGGAGCCACGAAGGTGTTGCACGCCCCGACCTTGGTCGACGCCAGACCCATCTCGGCCCAGTACTGGCGTGAACTGCCGTGCCCGTGGTTCCCGACGACGGCCGGCTTGCCGCTGAGGGTGTCATCGCCGATCGCCACCATCAGGGTGCGGATGTTGGCCAGGTCGGTCTGCGACATGCCCCGCGACTGGGCCACCGATTCGAGGAAGAGCCCCGCGAAGCAGTCGGCCTGCACCTCGAGGCGCCGGTTGACCTCCAGTGACTCGGCCTTGGGCAGGTTCTGGATCTCGTACGACGCGGCGGCACCGATACCTGTGCGGTACTGCACGGCGTGGCCCACCTCATGGGCGATGACGGTCTCGACGACGAAGCGTCCCCCGGCGACCTCGGGCGGGAGCACCTGGTTCAGGGTGGTCGACAGGTAGATCTGCTGGTTGGCGGCGCAGTAGACCGCGTTGCCCGCCGGGATCTTGCCGCAGGGGCTCTGGATGGAGGTCGAGTAGACGTTCGAGACGGGGCGGACGAAGGTCAGCCCGGCCTGCTCCAGTGTGGGGTCCCACACCCGGGAGAGGCAGGCGGTCAGTTCGTCCATCGACTTCTTGATCTGAGTCTTGGTGGCGGTACCGAGCTTGATCTCGGTCATCTCGCAGCGGGTCGGGGACGGCACGGTGGAGTCGTAGACCTTGTTCTGCTTCGTGAGCCTGTCGAGATCGGCCTCAACCTTGGGCAACGGCAACTCCGGGGGGTTCGCCTCGGGGGGCGGTACCTGGTAGTCCTCCTGCTGGTACTGGGTGGTCTGGCCCTGGGCCCTCTGACCGCCGACGAGGTCGGTCACGACATTGGCGATCAACGCGACGGCGATGATGCCGACGATGGCCGCGACCACGACCTTGAGAACAGGGTTGCCGCGCTGCGGCGGACGAGGGGTGGGCAGCGGCGACGAGGGTTGCTGCCACTGGCCTCCCCACGGTCCACCTGCACCCGGGGCCTGGGAGGGTGGCCCCCACGGTCCGGCCTGGAGACGGCTGGACGGTTGGGGTGCGACGGGGCGTTGACCCGTCGGCGGACCCCACTGGCCGCCCCCGAATCCCTGCTGGCCCTGTCGGCCCCACTGCTGCTGCGTCACTGCGCCAGACTAACTCGCGCCAGTGGCAGGGGGGTTGGTCGATCGGTTGCTCGTGCCCATGGGCGACGGCCTCGGGCTGTGCCATAGTCGACCGTGTGGGCCCCGCACGGCCCGCACGGCCCTGTGGGCCCGTGTGATCGAAGACAGAAAGGCCCCGCGTTGACCGGCCCCTGGAACCTCGTACGATCGACCTCCCCACGATCGACCCCCTCGCGATCGATGGTCGGACGACGGCTCGCCACCGCCGCGCTCGCCTCCGCCGCGCTGGTGGCCGGACCTCTCGCCGGTGCCGCGCATGCCCAGGGGGAGGCCGTCAGCTACGTCGTCGACGGGTCCGTCGACGCCCACGGCGTGCTCAACCTCAGCGAGACCATCACCCTCGGCGACTCCGCACCCGATCAGCTCACCCAGCGGATCGCGACGTCGGCACCAGCTGAGCACAAGATGGAGTACCACTACACGATCGGCGGTCTGAAGGCCACGGCGGGCGGCGCCGATCTCGGCGCCCAGGTCAGCGACGACGCCGGCTACAAGGTGATCCGTATCGACACCGCCAAGGCCAAGGGCAAACCCATCGTCATCAGCTACACCGTCAGCGGCGCCACCCATGCCGATCCGGCAGTGTCGGGTCGTCCGGCGACCACCACGATGGACTACCGCGTGCTGCAGGGACTCTCGGTGGGTGTCGACGAGGTCAGCGGCACCATCAAGGCACCCAGCCTGGTGAGTCAGGTCGACTGCAAGGCGGGGCCGCCCGTCAACCCTGTCGCCTGCAACTCGTGGACCGGCGGCACCGGCGAGGAGCCCAACCCCACCTTCACCGACGGTCCCCGCGGCGCGGGGGAGGTCGTGCAGGTCTCGTTCACCACCCAGGCACAGGGCATGGCGGCCAGCGAGTCGATCGACCACCAGTGGAGCCTCGACCGTGCCTTCGAGCCCAGTGCCACCTCGTTGTTGCTGGCCCTGGCGACCCTCGTGCTGGGTGCGCTCGGGCTGTGGGCTCTGCATCGACGCACGGGCCGCGACGTGGCTGCGGCCAGTCGTCCTACCCTGATCGCTGAGTTCGTGCCCGTCGGCGCCGGAGAGGAGGAGTTCCACCTGGTCGAGGACATTCGTCCGGGGCAGATCGGCACCGTCGCCGACGAGAGCGTCGACCCGATCGACGTGACCGCGACCCTGCTCGACCTGGCCGTACGGGGGCACCTCCGCATCCGTGAGCTGGGACCCGAGTCGCAGCACAAGCCCATGGACTGGTCGTTCGAGCGTCGCGAGGGTGGACGCGGTCAGCTGCGTCCGTACGAGCAGGTGCTGCTCGACGCGGTCGCGCCCCTCGATGGCCGCGTCGTCAAGGTCTCGGGGATCGCCTCGGCGATCGGTGACGTGATCCCGCAGGTGCAGGACGAACTGTACGAGGACGTCGTTCGCCAGGGCTGGTTCGACAAACGACCGGACGAGGCTCGCAACGGCTGGATGCTGCTCGGTTGGATCTCGCTGACCCTGGCGGTCCTGGTGGCCGGCCTGCTGGTCGCCTTCACCACGCTGGGGCTGTGGGGGCTGGCCCTGATTGCGATCGCCGCCGGGGTGGTCTTCCTGGCACCGAGGATGCCGCGCCGATCGGCGCGCGGATCACAGCTGCTGGCCGGTCTGCACGTGTTGGCCCACGACCTGCAGAACCATCGCACCGACCAGATGCCGCGGGGGCAGGAGTTGCGCGAACTCTCCGAACTGCTGCCCTACGCCGTGGTGCTGGGCGGACGAGGACGATGGCTCGAAGCCTTCGCGGACGCCGATGACGACGCCACCCCCGACCCCACCGACCTCGACTGGTACCACGCTCCCGACACCTGGCACCTCGCCGACCTGCCCGACTCGGTGACGGCGTTCATCACCTCGGTGCAGGGGCACCTGTTCGGGCGCTGATCCGTACCGCAGCGCCGGCGTGCTCGCGAGACTTCGCGAGCACGCCGGTGTCGTGCTCCCTGCTCAGAGTTCCAGTCCGGGGTACAGCGGGTGCGCCGTCAGCATCTCGCCAGCGGCGGCCTTGGTGCGTTCGGCCACACCGTCGGCAATCGTGTACTTGGCCTTGCCCGGGGCTCCGGATGCGGTCGGGTTCGCAGACGTGTTGGTGAGCACGTCGACGATCAGTTCGGCGACCCGGTCGAAGTCCTCCGCGCCGAAACCGCGCGAGGTCAGCGCGGGCGTGCCCAGCCGGACGCCGGTGGTGTACCAGGCACCGTTGGGATCCTGCGGCACCGAGTTGCGGTTCGACACCACGCCGGCGTCGAGCAGGGCAGATTCGGCCTGGCGTCCCGTGAGGCCGTACTGGCCGACGTCGAGCAACACCAGGTGGTTGTCGGTGCCGCCCGTCACCAGCTTCTGGCCACGCTTGAGGAATCCTTCGGCCAGCGCCTTCGCGTTGTCGGCCACGTTCTGGGCGTAGGTCTGGAACTCCTGGGTGCGGGCCTCGGCCAGGGCCACGGCCTTGGCGGCCATCATGTGCGACAACGGACCGCCGAGCACCATCGGGCAGCCACGGTCGACTGCGCCGGCGAACTCCTGCTTGGCCAGCACCATGCCGCCACGGGGTCCGCGGAGGGACTTGTGGGTGGTGGTGGTGACCACGTGGGCGTGGGGCACCGGGTCTTCGTCGCCGGTGAAGACCTTGCCGGCGACCAGTCCCGCGAAGTGGGCCATGTCGACCAGCAGGGTGGCGCCCACCTCGTCGGCGATCTCGCGCATGGTGGCGAAGTTCACGCGGCGGGGATAGGCCGAGTAGCCGGCGATCAGGATGAGCGGCTTGAACTCCCGGGCATCGGCCCGCAACTTGTCGTAGTCGATCAGCTGGGTCTCGGGATCGGTGCCGTAGGAGCGTTGGTGGAACATCTTGCCCGAGATGTTGTGGCGGAAGCCGTGGGTGAGGTGACCGCCGGCGTCGAGCGACATGCCCATCACGCGCTGCTCACCGAAGGTCTTGCGCAGGGTCTCCCAGTCGGCCTCGCTGAGGTCGTTCACGGTCTTGGCGCCCAGCTTCTCCAGGGCAGGTGACTCGATGCGCTGGGCCAGGATCGCCCAGTAGGCGACCAGGTTGGCGTCGATGCCCGAGTGGGGCTGCACGTACGCGTACTCGGCTCCGAACAGTGCGCGGGCGTGCTCGGCGGCCACCGACTCGACGGTGTCGACGTTCTGGCAGGCGGCGTAGAAGCGGTGGCCGACCGTGCCCTCGGCGTACTTGTCCGAGAACCAGGTCCCCATGGTTGCCAGCACCGGCAGCGAGGCGTAGTTCTCGCTCGCGATCAGCTTCAGCGACTCACGCTGGTCGACCAGTTCCTGCCGGGTGGCCTCGGCGATCCTCGGCTCCACCTTTTCGATCACGGAAAGGATCGTCTGGTAGGCGCTGGCGAGTTCGGCGTTCGCATTGGACACGGGCGTGCTCCTCGGAGATCGGTGTGGTCGTCAATCTACCGCGAGGGGCCCGGGGGAGTTCCGCGCTTCCATGGGCCGCGCCACGGTGGTGCTGGGGGCCGTCAGTGCAGCGGGTTGCTTCGAGATCGGCCCTGACCGCCGACATCAGCCCGGCGACACCGTCCTGCAGCAATCTGCTGTCTGCGCGGCGAATGGCTGCAATCTGTGGACAGATTCTTGGTCCACGGCTGGTGCTGTGGACATCCCCGGAACGACCGTCCATGGCCGTGCACTGAAGTCATGGACAACTCCGTCATCATCCGTCAACAGCTCCCCTCGGACCAGCGCAGCCGGCTTGACCAGAAGGTGCGCCACGGGAATCTGACCCGCATCCTCCCGGGCGCCTACACGGCCGATGAGTCCGGCTCGTGGATCCACCGAGTGCTCGCAGTGCAGGGCTTGCGGCCGAGCGCTGTGCTGTCGCGGACGACCGCAGCCCGCCTGGACTTCTGGCCCGACCTGCCCAGCGACGACGTCCATGTCGACGGGGCCCGGTTCCGGGGGGCTCCGGAGTGGCTGCACCCGACCGCGCGCGCCATCCCCGGAGGCTTGGTCATGCGTTGGGGCGAGCTGAGACTCACCGCAACCCCGCTGACAGTGCTCGACTTGGTGGACGACGTGGGTGGGCGAGCGATCGACGAGGGCCTGCGCCGTCGGGTTGTCACGCTGCCGCTCCTGCACCAGACCATGGATGAGTTCAACTGGCGCCGTGGCAACACCCTGCGCCGCAGACTCCTGCACGAATCCCGGGACCAGCCCTGGTCAGAGCTCGAGCGTGACGGGCACAACCTGATGCGGCGCCACCGCATCAAGGGGTGGCACGCCAACCATCGCGTCCGGATCAAGGGCCACGTCTTCTACATCGACATGGCCATCCCGGCTCTCGGGCTGGCCATCGAACTCGACGGCTGGTCGTTCCACCGCACCCGGGAAGACCTCGAGCGTGACGCCGCCCGCCACAACTGGCTGCAGTACGCCGGCTGGACGGTCCTGAGGTTCACCTCGACAACGCTCGAGGAGATACCCACCTGGGTGCACCGGTTCCGGACCCTCAGAGCGCGGGTGACGCAGCAGGTTGCGTGAGGACGGCCGCGCCCGTGTCGGGGGAGGCCCTCTGTCCGATCCTGGAGCAACCTGCTGCCACGAGGGCGCCGGGGGAGTCGAGGAGCAGCCGCGTCCATGAAACGAGAGCAGGGAGGCTCAGCCCCGGCAGCGCATCACTTCGTAGAGCGCGATCGAGGCGGCCACGGAGGCGTTCAGCGATTCGGTGTCGCTCCCGATCGGGATGCGGGCCAGCACGTCACAGTGCTCCCTCACCAACCGGGCCAGACCTTCACCCTCGGAACCGACCACGAGCACCACCGGGCCGTCGACCCCGGGCACACCGGAGATGTCGGTCTCGCCGTCGCCCGCCAGCCCGATGATGGTGAAGCCCGCCTTGGTGAAGGTCTCGAGCGCACGGTTCAGGTTGGTCGCCCGAGCCACCGGGATGCGTGCCGCGGCCCCGGCGGAGGTCTTCCACGCGGCGGCCGACATCTGCGCGGAGCGCCGCTCGGGGATGAGCACCCCGTGGGCGCCGAACGCTGCGGCCGAGCGCACGATCGCGCCAAGGTTCCGCGGGTCGGTGACGCCGTCGAGTGCGACCACCAGGCCGGGCTCGTCCGACTCGACGGTCTGGGCCAACAGGTCGTCGGGGTGCAGGTACTCGAAGGTGGGAAGCTGCACCGCCACGCCTTGGTGCACCAGACCCCCGGTCATGCGGTCGAGCTCGGCCCGGGTCACCTGCAGCATCGGGATCGAGTGCTCGGCGGTGAACTTCAGGATCTCGCGCATGCGGTCGTCGCGTTCGGCGCCCTCGGCGATGTAGGCCCGCCTGACGGGTAGTCCCGCCTCCAGCGCCTCGAAGACGGGGTTGCGTCCGATCACCCAGTCGGCGGCGGTGGCCGCCTTGGGCACGTTGCCCCGCGAGGACGGCTGCCTGCGGGCGGCGGCCTGCTTGGCCTTGTACGCCTTGTGGTAGGTGCGGTCCTCGGCCTTGGGGGTGGGCCCCTTGCCCTCGAGGGACCGGCGGATGCGTCCTCCGGAGCCGGCAGTCTTGTTCTTGCCCTTGGTGGTCGCGCCGCGACGCGATGAATTGCCGGCCATCAGTTCTTCTCCAGTTCCTTGGGGTCCAGCTGCCAGGTCGCACCCTGGGGGGTGTCGGTGATCCTGAGACCCACATGGGCCAGCGTGTCACGGATGGCGTCGGCCGCGGCCCAGTCCTTGCGGGCCCGCGCCACACCACGCTGCTCGAGCAGGGCCTGCACCAACCCGTCGACGACCGGCTCGAGCCCGTCATCGGACGCCGACCGCAGGTGCGCCCACTCCGGCCTCGCGGGGTCGAGACCCAGCACGTCGAGCATGCGGTGAACGGCGAGGTCATGGTCGATGATCGCCTGCAGGTCCGACGCGGCGATCGCCTTGTTCCCCTCGGTGACGGCGTTGAAGAGGGCCGCCACCGCACCCGGGGTGCCCAGGTCATCGTCCATCGAGGCCGAGAAGGCCTCCCATTCGGGGGTTCCGTCACTGGTCACGCCGACGGCACCGGCCCCGAAGTGCCCCGCCAGTGCCTCGGACGAACGAGCCAGGTAGGAGTCGATCCGATCGATGGCCCGGGCGGCCTCGTCCAGTGAGCCGCGGGTGCCCTCGTCCGAGGCCGAGAACTCGATCATCGAGCGGTAATGGGGCGCGAGCAGGAAGAACCTGACGGCGCGGGGGTTGTGCACCCGTGTGACCTCGGAGACCCGGGCGGTGTTGCCGAGCGACTTCGACATCTTCTCGCCAGCCATGGTCACCCACGCGTTGTGCATCCAGTACTGGGCAAAACCGCGCCCGGCGGCAGCCGACTGCGCCAGTTCGTTCTCGTGGTGGGGGAAGCGAAGATCGATCCCGCCACCGTGGATGTCGAAGGTGTCGCCGAGGTACTTGCCGGCCATCGCCGAACACTCGATGTGCCACCCCGGACGACCGCGACCCCACGGGCTCGGCCAGGAAGCGGTGCTGGGCTCGTCCGGCTTGTGGCCCTTCCACAGGGCGAAGTCACGAGGATCACGCTTGCCGCGTTGGTCGGCGTCCTCGGCGGGCTCCATCTCGTCGACCCGCTGGCCGGACAACGAGCCGTAGGCCGGCCAGGACTGGACGTCGAAGTAGACGTCTCCGGAGCCGTCGGCGGCCGGGTAGGCATGATTGCGCTCGATCAGGGCCTCGATCAGCTCGATCATCTCGGGGATGTGCCCGGTCGCCCGCGGCTCATAGGTGGGTGGCAGGCAGCCCAGGGAGCGGTAGGCCTCGTGCAGTTCGTTCTCGAACTCGTAGGCGTGGGCCCACCACGGCACCCCGCGTTCCGCCGACTTGGCCAGGATCTTGTCGTCGATGTCGGTCACATTGGCCACCACGGTCACCTCATAGCCCGAATGGGTGAGCCAACGACGCAACACGTCGAAGACCACCTCCTTGCGGATGTGGCCGAGGTGGGGGCTGGACTGCACGGTCAGGCCGCAGTGGTAGATCGAGACCGCGCCCTCGACGAGGGGCTCGAAGTCACGAATGCCACGGGAGGCGGTGTCGTACAGGCGCAAGCTCACCCGAGGATTCTAGGTGCAAGCCCCGACCGTGCGCATGACGAGGCCTGCCCGTTCCCGTTCGACACCGGGAGGCCCCTCCCGCGCTCGGGCCACGCCCGGTTAGTGTCGTGCCATGCTTCGCACCGAGATCCTTCATCCCGACCTGCTCGCCGGTCTGGCCCGCGCCGGGCACGGCTCCCAGATACTGGTCGCCGACGCCCTCTTCCCGCACGCCACGGGCGCTGCCCCCGGCGTCCCGAGGGTTCAGCTCAACCTCACCCCTGGCATGGTGCCCGCCGCCGAAGTGGTGCGGCTGATCGCGGGTGCCTGCCCGATCGAGGCGGCCTCGTTCATGGTCGACCCGGGCGCGGACGACGGCCGTTCCCCGGCCGTGGTCGACTTCGCCTCACTGCTGGCCGACCAGCACCATGCCGGCGGACGGCCCGTCGACTGGTCGGGGATCGAGCGGATGGCCTTCTACGAGGCCTGCTGGTCGAGGGACGTGGCGCTGGTGGTCGCCACCGGTGAGGTTCGCCCGTACGCGAACCTGCTGCTCACCATCGGCGTTCCCTGAGCCTTCAGGCCTTCTTGGCCTTGGCGCGCAGGGCGTTGATGTCGAGCCGCGAGGCGGCGGCCAGGTCGACGTTCTCGGCCTCCTGCTCCCACGGGTCGACCGGACGCTCGTAGTCGGGGTCGGCGAAACCCTCCGAGGGGTCGAACGGGTTGTGCAGCTTGAGTGGGCTGCCGTCGGCGAGCTGGATCATGGAGTCCTGGCTCATCGCCTCGTCCGGCAGTGTGGAGAGCACATCCCTCACGTAGCCACCCGCTGCCTCGAGCAGGGGCACCTCACGGTTCTGGTGCTGCCCCTCGTACCACCGGTAGTCGAGCACCTCATGGAAGATCTGGGCGTTGTCGCGCTTGCCCTTGAGGTCGTGCGGAACCTGGTCGAGCACCGGCTCGAACACCTGGGTGAGCCACTGGTGGGCGACGACGGCCTCGTCCATGTGCTTCTGTCCGGTGCGGGCACGGTAGGTGTCGAGGTCGTTCAGCAGGCGCCGGGCCTGGTTCTCCTCGGTGTCGAGCCCCGTCAGTCGCAGCAGCCGACGTGAGTGGTGGCCGGCGTCGACGACCTTGGGCTGGATGCTGATCCGGTCACCCGAGGCGGAGGTGTTGATGGCCAGTTCGGCGACGTCGAACCCGAGCGCGTTCAGCCGGCGCACCCGACCCTCGACACGGTCGATCTCCGAGCCGGGGAACTCCTCGACGTCGGTCAGCTCGGCCCACAGTTCGCGGTAACGGGTCTCGATGGTGTCGACCAGGGCGAGCGGGTCGAGGGACTCCGACAGCAGTCCGCCGGCCTCCAGGTCGCAGAACTCTCCGAAGATGTTGGTGCGAGCGATTTGCAGGTCGTGTTCCCGCTGACCCTTGGTGAGCACCTCGTGCAGTTCGCCGGTCTCGGCGTCGACCAGATGGGCCGCGAACTCCTCGGCGTCGCGACGGAAGAGCACGTTCGACAGCGAGATGTCGCCCCACAGGAAGCCCAGCAGGTGCAGCCGCGCGATCAGCACCACCAGCGCGTCGATCAGCCGGATGACGGTGTCATGGCGCACCCCGGAGTGGAACAGCGAGCGGTAGGGGAGCGCGAAGGTGAGGTGTCGGGTGATCAGCACGGGGTCGAGTGCCTGACCCTCGGAGTCGACTCGTCCGGTGACCACGCCGACCGGTTCGACGCCGGGGGCTCCCAACCGCTTCAGGTCGTGCAGCAGCCGGTACTCGTGGATGGCGAGGTGCTCGATCACCTCCTTGGCGGCGTAGACCGAGTCACCCACCTTGATGAACCGGACGACGTGCCGCGAAATGCCTCGTGGCAGCGCCACCAGTCGCTCGACCGGCCACTCCGCGAGGGGGGTGCCCCACGGCAGCGGCACGAGTCGCGTGTCGGGACGAGCGGAGAGGAATCGAGGCACGTCGTCCATTCTGGCATCCACGGCCAGTGGGACGCTCAGATCTGGTCGAGGGCGTGACGCAGGTCGGCGAGCAGGTCGGCCACCGGTTCGATGCCAACGCTCAGGCGCAGCAACCCCGGGGTGATCCCGGCGGCAGCCTGCACCTCCGGGGGCATCGCCGCGTGCGTCATGGACGAGGGGTGGGCCACGAGCGACTCGACCCCGCCGAGCGATTCGGCCAGGTCGAAGCAGTGCAGGTTGCGCACCACGGTCGAGGCGGCGTCTCGTCCAGCGTGCAGGTCGAGGCTGACCAGCGACCCGAAACCCGACTGCTGGCGCACCGCGACCTCATGGCCGGGGTGTTCAACCTGACTGGGGTGGTGCACGGCGCTGACGGCCGGGTGCTGGCGCAGCAGGTCGACCACCGCCAGGGCGTTCTGCTCGTGCACCCGCTGCCGCACCTCGAGGGTGCGCAGTCCGCGCAGGGTGAGCCAGGCGTCGAACGAGCTGCCCGTGACCCCGAGGGTGTTCGCCCAGGCCGACAGGTCGTCGTGCAGGGCCACGTCGCGGGACACCAGGGCGCCCGCGATCACGTCGGAGTGGCCGTTGATGAACTTGGTCGCGGAGTGCATCACCAGGTCGGCGCCGAGGTCGAGGGGCTGCTGCAGCAAGGGGGAGCAGAAGGTGTTGTCGACCAGCACCGTGGCGCCGGCCGCGTGCCCGAGGTCGGCCAGGGCGCGGACGTCGCTGATCCGCAGCAAGGGGTTGGAGGGGGTCTCGACCCAGAGCAGGTCGACCGGCCGCTGCAGCGCGGCGCCGGCCAGGTCGAGGTCGGTCAGGTCGACGAAGTCCACCGTGAGCCGTGACTGGTCACTGAACCGTTCGAGCAGTCGCCAGGTGCCGCCGTAGAGATCGTGGGTGGCCACCACTCGTCCGCCCGTGGGGACGAGCGCGAGCACTGCCAGCGAGGCCGCCGACATGCCCGACGAGGTGAACACGCAACCGGCACCCCCCTCGAGCGTGGCCAGCGCCTCGGCGACCAGTGACCGCGTCGGGTTGTTGGTGCGGCCGTAGTCGTAGTCGCCCCCCGGCTGGCCGAGGTCGTCGAAGGAGTAGTTGGTCGACGGGTACCACGGGGGCACGATCGCGCGCTGACCGGTATCGGTGCCCAGACCGTGACGCAGTCCGCGGGTGAGCCGTGAGATCGCAGGTGGTTCGCTCATGGGACGAGGGTAGTGCCGCAGCCTGCGGCCGACCCCTGGTGGCCACGGTGGGGGCGGAGCTGGGCGTCAGCGGGACGCCGCGCCCGGGGGACGCAGCGGGGTGACGCAGCGGGGAAGCGAGGCGGTCGCGGAGCGAGTGACGGCGGGACCGGAGGCATCTGTGGCACCGTGGGTGAACCATGAGTGATGACCTGCTGCTGCGCCCCTGGACGCATGCCGACGCGCCCGCCCTGCTGCGGCTGTACCGGAGCACCCCCGATCTCGGGCCGCAGTCGCCCGACCTGACCGACCTTGCCGCTGCGCGTGACTGGATCTCGTGGACCCAGCTGCCGGGCAACGCCATCTTCGCCCTGACCGAGCGTGGCGTGGCCATCGGATCGGTGGGTCTGAGTGCGATCGACCAGCACCACTCCACGGGTTGGTTCCACTACTGGATGGGCCAACCAGGGCGCGGGCGGGGGCTGATGTGCCGGGCGGCGGCAACGGTCGCCACCTGGGCCCTGAGCCCGATGGCAGGCCCGGGACCGAGCCCGCACGCAGACCCGGACCAGGCGCCCGGTCTCGGGCTCCACCGACTTGAACTCGGCCATCGGGTCAACAACCCCGCCTCGGGTCGGGTCGCCCGCGCGGCCGGGTTCGTGCAGGAGGGACTGCAGCGGGACAAGCTCACCCACGGCGACCAGCGCTTCGACGTGGTGGCGATGGCCAGATTGGTCACCGATCCCCGGCCGTCGCTGACGCCCATCCGCCTGCAGACCTGAGGGGCCCTGACGCGAGCCGACCGCTGGCCGGTGACGGTGAGCCGGGTCACCAACGGACGAGGGCCCCGTCGCCTGCAGTTGCAGGGGACGGGGCCCTCGTCCGACGTGGTCCTCGTGCGAGGAGCACGGATCAGGAGTGACGGTGCTCCGAGATGCGGTCCTGGGTCTCGTTCGAGAACACGTGCACGTGCTCCGGGTCGACGGTCAGGCGGACCTTGGCGCCACGCTGCGGTGGGCGACGGCTCGAGATGCGGGCCACGATCTGCTGGGCGGTGATCTTCTGGTCCTCCGACAGGCCAGACAGGGTGCCGTAGAGGTAGGCGTCGGCACCGAGTTCCTCGACCACCACCACGTCGACGCCGATGCCGTCCTGGCCCTCATCGGCCAGGTTGAAGACCTCGGGACGGATGCCAACGGTCAGCGACTTCTCGCCCTTGGCCCGCTCGAGGGTCTCGCGCGAGACGGGAACGACGTAGTCGCCGATCTTGATACCGCCCTCGGTGGGAGAACCTTCCATCAGGTTCATGGCGGGCGAACCGATGAAGCCGGCCACGAACAGGTTGCGCGGGGTGTCGTAGAGGGCCAGCGGGGTGTCGACCTGCTGCAGCACGCCGTCCTTCATCACCGCGACGCGGTCACCCATCGTCATGGCCTCGACCTGGTCGTGGGTCACGTAGACGGTGGTGACGCCCAAGCGGCTCTGCAGGGCGGCGATCTGGGTACGGGTCTGCACGCGCAGCTTGGCGTCGAGGTTCGACAGCGGCTCGTCCATCAGGAAGACCTGCGGGTTGCGGACGATGGCACGACCCATGGCGACGCGCTGACGCTGACCACCCGAGAGCGCCTTCGGCTTGCGGTTGAGAAGTTCCTCCAGGCCCAGCAGCTTGGCGGCCTCGAGCACGCGGGTCTGACGCTCCGCCTTGTTGACGTTCTGCATCTTCAGCGCGAAGCCCATGTTGTCGGCCACGCTCATGTGCGGGTACAGCGCGTAGTTCTGGAAGACCATGGCGATGTCGCGGTCCTTCGGGGGAAGGTCGGTGACGTCGCGGTCACCGATGAAGATGCCGCCAGCGTTCACCTCTTCCAGACCGGCGAGCATGCGCAGGGAGGTGGACTTGCCACAGCCCGAGGGGCCGACGAGCACCATGAACTCGCCGTCACCGACCTCGAGGCTCAACTTGTCGACGGCGGCCCGCTCGGCCCCGGGGTAGACGCGCGTGGCGTCCTTGAAACTCACAGTTGCCATTTCTGACAATCCTTTCCACGGGCAGGTACGTGCCCGACGATCCGTAGTGGAATCACGGCACCCCGGTGGGGCGCTTGAGTTGTGGACCCCTTCCCCGCAACGGAGCGGGCTGGTGTCTGGGATGGAGTCTGCCACAGCAGGGTTCGCATGGGCAGGGTGGTTGCCCATTGGGTCAAATCGAGACCTCGGCGTGACCTTTCACGCTCAGCCGACCCGGCAAGGGTGTCAGCACTCGACGATGTTGACCGCGAGCCCGCCCCTGGCGGTCTCCTTGTACTTGGTCTTCATGTCCTGACCGGTCTGCATCATCGTCTTGATGACCTGGTCGAGGCTGACCACCTGGTTGCCGTCGCCGGCGAGGGCCAACCGTGAGGCCGTCACCGCCTTGATGGCGCCGACGGCGTTGCGTTCGATGCAGGGGATCTGCACCAGCCCGCCGACCGGGTCGCAGGTGAGTCCCAGGTGGTGCTCCAGCCCGATCTCGGCGGCGTTGCACACCTGCTGGGTCGTCCCACCGCGTACTTGGGTGAGCCCGGCGGCGGCCATCGAGCAGGCCACACCCACCTCACCCTGGCACCCCACCTCGGCGCCCGAGATGGAGGCCGTCTGTTGGTAGATCGAGCCGATGGCACCGGCGGTCAGCAGGAAGTCCAGGACGGCCTGCTCGTCATCGCGCAGGAAATGGTGCACGTAGCTGAGCACCGAGGGGATGATGCCGGCGGCACCGTTGGTGGGCGCCGTCACCACCCGCCCGCCCGCAGCGTTCTCCTCGTTGACCGCCAGCGCCCACAGGGTGAGCCAGTCCATGCCGGCCAGTGGGTCCGGCCTCTGGCCGGGAAGCCCCGACTGGGCCTCCAGGTCGCGAAGCATCTTCGCCGCCCGGCGCCGCACCTTGAGCCCCCCCGGCAACACCCCGGTGGTCGAGGTGCCGTGGTCGATGCACTCGGTCATCACCCGCCAGATCTCGAGCAGGCCCGCGCGCACCTCATCGGCGGCGGTGGCGGGATCGGGGCGACGGGACAGTTCGTTGGCCCACATCAGTTCGGGGATCGAGAGCCGATGGTCCCGGCAGACCGCCAGCAGGTCGGTGCCGCTGCGGAACGGATGGGGCACCACGGTGGGGTCGGGTGCCAGCCGCAACCCACCCTCGGGGGCACCCTCGAGCACGAACCCACCCCCGATGGAGAAATACGTTCGGCGTGCCACCACCTCCTCACCCGCCCAGGCGGTGAAGACCATGCCGTTGGGGTGGCCGGGGAGGGCGCGATTCCGCCACATCACCAGGTCGTCGTCGTCGAAGCGGAGGTCTCGTCCGCCGCCTTCGAGGGCGCCTCCCAGTCGTAGCGATCGGTGCTCCTTGATGGCGGCCACCCGCTGGGCGGTGCTCGAGGTGTCGACCGACTCGGGCCGCTCGCCCTCCAGGCCCAGCAGCACGGCCGCCTCGGAGCCGTGTCCGTGGCCGGTGGCACCCAGCGAGCCGAACAGCTCGGCCTTCACCCGGGTGACGGCGGGCAAGGCGGAAGACCCGGCCACCACTTCGGCGAACGAGCGGGCCGCGCGCATCGGTCCGACCGTGTGCGACGAACTCGGCCCGATGCCGATCTTGAACATGTCGAAGACGCTGACCACCACGATCGCCAGTCTGCCCGAGAACCCGCCCCTACATGGCATCGCGCAGGGCCGGTGCTCTGTCCGCCCCCTGAGATGACAGGCCGGGAACCGGTGTGGTGGTGTGGTCACCACCGCGAGACCGGCAACCGCCGGGCGTGAAGACCGCAAAGGGGAGAACGTTGAAGGCGCTCGTCAAGACTCAGGCCGCACCAGGACTCGAGTTGGTCGAGATGCCCATGCCCCGGGTCGGGCCCAACGACGTGCTTGTCAAGGTGCGCCGCACGGGCATCTGCGGCACCGACCTGCACATCGAGTCGTGGGACGGCTGGGCCCAGGCGAACATCCGCACCCCTCTCGTCGTGGGCCACGAGTTCTGCGGTGACATCGTCGAACTGGGGTCAGCGGTCACCGATCTCGAGGTGGGCGAGTTCGTCTCGGCCGAGGGTCACTTCGTCTGCGGACGCTGCCGGGCGTGCCTGGCGGGCAAGCGCCACCTGTGCATCAACACCCGTGGCATCGGGGTGCAGATCGACGGTGCGTTTGCCGAGTTCATCGCCATCCCCGCCGGGAACATCTGGGTGCACCGGTACCCGGTCGACCCCGACGTGGCTGCCATCTTCGACCCCTTCGGCAATGCCGTGCACACGGCCCTGCAGTTCAACCCCCTGGGCGAGGACGTCCTGGTCTCGGGAGCTGGTCCGATCGGAATCATGGCGGCCCTGGTGGCCAAGCACGCCGGGGCCCGGCACGTGGTCATCACTGACCTCTCGGACGAGCGGCTCGAGCTCGCGAAGGGACTGGGCATCGACACCACCATCAACGTCGGCCGCGAGCGGGTCACCGACGTCTGGGACTCGATCAACCTGCGTGAGGGGTTCGACATCGGTCTCGAGATGTCCGGGGCCGGTCCTGCGCTGACCGAGATGATCGCCAACATGACCCATGGTGGCCGCATCGCGATGCTCGGCATCCCCTCGAAGGAGATCTCGATCGACTTCTCGAAGCTCGTCTTCTCGATGCTCACCCTGCAGGGTGTCTACGGCCGCGAGATCTTCGAGACCTGGTACTCGATGGCCGTCCTGTTGCAGTCGGGCCTGGACATCTCCGGGGTCATCACCGACCGCTTCAGCCACCGCGAGCACGAGGCAGCCTTCGCGGCAGCGCGCTCGGGCGGTTCGGGCAAGATCGTCATGAACTGGGAGGACTGACCATGCAC
Source organism: Aestuariimicrobium kwangyangense DSM 21549 (assembly GCF_000421525.1). GTDB lineage: Bacteria > Actinomycetota > Actinomycetes > Propionibacteriales > Propionibacteriaceae > Aestuariimicrobium > Aestuariimicrobium kwangyangense. Next base: position 895,934 of record NZ_ATXE01000001.1, read on the forward strand.
GCGCCAGCCGAGCGTCTGCTCGCCGATCTCGAAGCCCAGCTCACGCAGCTGCGCACCGACGGTCTCTACAAGGATGAGGCCCCGCTGACCACCCCGCAGTCGGCCCACATCGGGGTCGGTGCCAGCCCGGCCGGGCCCGGGGGGCAGGCGATCAACCTCTGCGCCAACAACTACCTGGGCCTGGCCGACTCGTCCGTGCTGATCGACGCCGCGAAGTCGGCGCTGGACCGGTGGGGATTCGGGATGGCCTCGGTGCGCTTCATCTGCGGTACCCAGACCCAGCACTCGGAGTTGGAGCGCGCGATCGCGAGGTTCGTCTACGGGCCCGGGCACGCCGACCATGCCGGGGGACGCGACACCATCCTCTACTCGAGTTGTTTCGATGCCAACGGCGGACTGTTCGAGGTGCTCTGCGGAGCTCAGGACGCGATCATCTCCGACGAGCTCAACCACGCCTCGATCATCGACGGTGTCCGACTGTCGAAGGCCGCCAGGTACCGCTACCGCAACCGCGACATGGCCGACCTCGAGGCCCAACTGGTCGCGGCGAAGGATGCCCGCTACCGGCTGATCGCCACCGACGGGGTGTTCTCGATGGACGGGTACGTGGCCCCCCTTGACGAGATCTGCGCCCTCGCCGACGCCCATGACGCGCTCGTGATGGTGGACGACTCACACGCCGTCGGTTTCGTGGGGCCGACCGGTGCCGGCACCCCCGAGAAGTTCGGGGTGCAGGACCGCGTCGACATCGTCACCGGCACCCTCGGCAAGGCACTCGGTGGGGCGTCGGGCGGCTACACCACTGCCCGCGCCGGGATCGTCGAGATGCTGCGACAGCGGTCTCGTCCGTATCTCTTCTCGAACTCACTGGCGCCCGCCATCACGGCCGCTTCACTGGCCGTGCTGGAACTGCTCGGCACCTCGTCGGGGCTGCTCGACCGGTTGAACGAGAACACGGCCTGGTTCCGTGCCGAGATGACCAGTCGCGGGTTCGAGATCCCGAGCTCCGACCACGCCATCGTCCCGGTGATGATCGGTGACGCGGTGAAGGCCGCCCGGATGGCCGACCTGATCCTGGCCGAAGGGGTCTATGTGCGAGCGTTCAGCTATCCGGTCGTGCCCCAGGGCAAGGCGAGGATCCGCACCCAGATGTCGGCGGGGCACACCCGTGATGACCTGGAGCGGGCGGTGGCAGCCTTCGAGCTGGCGCGCGAGCGGGTCGGCTGAGGCTCTCCGCCCCGGCTGCTGCGGGGGCAGCGCCGCTACAGTGGAGACGACCTCGTAGCCCAGTCGAAGGTGGATGACCCCCGATGGAGTCCCACAGTCCGGAGCCTCCCAGTCCGGATTCACCCAGGCCGGATCCAGCCAGTCCGGAGCCTGTCGGTCCTGAGCCTCCCTCAGGGAGGGCCGGCAGTCCCGGGCGTCGTGGGCCCGGCGGCACCCGCGTGGGGTGCCCATGACCGCCTGGATCCTGCTCGGGCTGTCAGCGGTGCTGGTCGTGCTCTGTGGTCTCTTCGTCGCGGCCGAGTTCTCGCTGGTGACCGTCGACCGTTCGGGGGTCGAGCGCGCGGCCAACGCCGGTGACGCCGGCGCCGGCTCGGTCCTCACGGCCCTGCGCTCGCTGTCGACGCAGCTCTCCGGCGCCCAGGTCGGGATCACCCTCACCAACCTCGCCATCGGTTTCCTGGCCGAACCGGCCATCGCGGTGATCGTCGGCCCTTGGCTGCTCGGCTGGGGCGTGCCCGCAGCAGCCACCCACCCGACCGCGATCGTCGTGGCGATGGTGCTCAGCACGGCCGGCACCATGATCTTCGGTGAACTGGTACCCAAGAACCTGGCCATCGCGCGTCCCCTCGCCACGGCGAAGGCGACGGTCGGCCCACAGCGGATCTTCACCTCGGTCATGCGAGGCCCGATCAACCTGCTCAACGGCTCGGCCAACTGGGTCGTCCGCAGGTTGGGCATCGAGCCCCAGGAGGAACTGCGCTCAGCCCGCACCAGTGCCGAACTGGCCTCGCTCATCCACCACTCGGCCCACGAGGGCACCCTCGACGAGGACACCGCCGACCTGATGGAGCGATCGGTCGAGTTCGGCAGCCGAACGGCGGGCGAGATCATGACCCCTCGGGTGCGGGTGCGCTGGTTGGCCAGCACCGCCCCGGCCGCCGAGGTGATCGACCTGGCCCGACAGAGCGGCCACAGCCGATTCCCCGTGGTCGACGAGGCCGAGGAGGTGGTCGGCACCGTGCACGTCAAGCATGCCGTGGTGCTCCCCGTGGCCGATCGCAGCTCGGTCACCGTGGACCGGGTGATGGCCCCGCCCATCCTCGTGCCGGACTCATTGAGACTCGATCCGCTGCTCGAACTGTTGCGGCGCGACGGCTTCCAGATGGCCGTGGTGCTGGACGAGTACGGCGGCCACGCCGGCATCGTGACCCTCGAGGACGTCGTCGAGGAGATCGTGGGCGACATCGCCGACGAGCACGACCGGATCGGTGCTCGGGGGAATCGCCGCCCCGATGGCAGTTGGTCGTTGTCGGGGCTGCTGCGCCCGGACGAGGTCGACGACCTCACCGGGGTGGCCCTGCCCGAACACGACGAGTACGACACGGTGGCCGGCCTGGTGCTCCGCCGACTCGGACGAGTGCCTGCGGCGGGGGACTCCGTCGAGGTGGTGCTGGCGGCCCGGCTCGACGACCACGGTGCCGAACTGCCCCGCACGGTGGCCACCCTGCGGGTCGATCGAATGGAGGGCAACCGGATCGACCGGGTCACTCTCTCCACCCGTGGGGCGACCGGGGAGGACCGTGATGAATGAGTGGGTGGCGTTGGGGGTGGCCGTGGTGCTGCTCGCGTTGAATGCCTTCTTCGTCGGCGCCGAGTTCGCCCTGATCTCGGCCCGGCGCACCCAGATCGAGCCCCTGGCGTTGACCGGGTCGGTGCGCGCCCGGGCGACGCTGCGCGCCATGGAGAACATCTCGGTGGTGATGGCGGGTGCGCAGCTGGGCATCACCATCTGCTCGCTCGGGCTGGGTGCCGTGGCGGAACCCGCGCTCGCCCAGCTGCTGGAACCGGTCTTCCATGCTGTCGGGGTGCCGGGTGAACTCGTCCACCCGGTCTCGTTCGTGCTCGCGCTGATGGTGGTCGTCTACCTGCACGTGGTGCTGGGTGAGATGGTGCCGAAGAACATCGCCATCGCCGGTCCCGACCGCGCGGCGCTGGCGCTGGCCCTGCCCATGGTGGGGATCGTCACGGTGCTCCGTCCCCTGATCGTCGTGGTGAACGCATGTGCGAACGTGGTGCTTCGAGCGCTCAGGATCGAGCCCAAGGACGAGGTGTCGTCCGCGTTCACCCGGGAAGAGGTGGCAGGTCTGGTCGAGGAGTCCCGCGGTGAGGGACTGCTCGCCGACAACGAGTACGACCGACTCTCGGGTGCCCTCGGCTTCACCGAGCAGACCGTGGCGACGGTGTTGCTGCCGGTGGCCCAGTTGGCGACCGTCCACCGTGGTTGCACCCTCGACGAGGTCGAGGCGCTGTGCGCCGAGACCGGGTTCAGTCGGTTTCCCGTGCGTGACAACGGCGAGTTGGTGGGTTACCTGCACATCAAGGACGTGCTCGAGGTCGACCCGGAACGGCGCGGGAGGGTCGTGGACGACAAGTGGATCCGCCCCTTCGCCGCGGTGAGGCCCACCGACGTGCTGCACGACGCGCTGGCGACCCTCCAGCGCAAGCGTGCCCATGTGGCTCGGGTGGTGGATGCCGAGGGGACGACGTTGGGGCTGGCCACCATGGAGGACGTGCTCGAGGAACTGGTCGGTGAGATCCGGGACGCTGCCCACACCGCGGAGGGCCCGACCGAGAGGTAGGGGAGCGTGGCGGGTACGCTCAGGCGCCGCGCGGACAGCATTGCCCAGCGCGACAGGTCACCACTAGATGTTGTGGGTGACATCATCGCCATTCACTGTATATGGTGTGCTTGTTGCTGGTTCGCCTTCCCGTGAAGGAGAGGCGAGGCAAGAGGGAATCCGGTGTGACACCGGGACTGCCCCGCAGCGGTGAGTGGGAACGACCGCCGTCACCAAGCACTGGGAGCCTGCTCCTGGGAAGCGACGGCCAGTAGGACCGGCCACGTCGTCCGTCGACTGGCCCTGCCCGCGAGTCCGAAGACCTGCCAGCAGCGGCCCCGCGCCGCGGGGTCGTGGTCCCGGCTCCGTGGGAGGGCCTGCCATCGTCCGTCCCCGTGTGGGACCGGACGGTCCGTGCACCCTGCCCGCCGTGACCCGTCAGTCACGTACCGAGGGAAACGCACATGACCCACATCCCACCCACCCCTGAGTCCACGGCCCAAGCCAACGCTGACACGAGCAGTGGATCCGGCGCACCCGGCCACTCGCCGACCATCCGGGTGCGCAAGCGTGACGGCGACCTCGCCCCCTACGACGGTGCCGAGATCGCCCGCTCCATCGAGCAGGCCTCGGTGGGGCTCGACCAGTCCGTCACCCGCACCGTTCAACTGCTGAGCGAACTCGACATCGTCATCTTCGACCAGATGACCTCCGAGCAACTGGACGAGGCGGTCATCCAGGTGGCCCTGCAGAACGTCAAGGACGACCCCGCCTTCGACACCATCGCCTGCAGGCTGCTGGTCAAGCAGATCCACAAGACAGTCTTCGGTGACACCTGGGACCTGTTCGGCGACGCCCAGCCCGAGACCATTCGGGCGCTGCACCGGGAACGGTTTCCCGACCATGTGCACGACCTGGTGGGGTCAGGACTGGGCGACCCACGACTGGTCGAACTGTTCGACCTCGAGGTGCTGGCCGCCGCGCTCGATCCCCGGCGTGACGACCTTCTGGACCACGTCGGTGTGCAGACCATGCGCACCCGCTACCTGCTGACCGGGGCCGACGGTCGTCCGGTGGAGACCCCCCAGTTCTTCTGGATGAGGGTCTCGATGGGCTTGGCCCTGAACGAGGCAGACCCGACGACGGTCGCGCTCGACTTCTACGCCCGCATGAGTCGACTGGAGTACCTCTCGGCCGGGTCGACCCTGGTCAACGCCGGAACCGCCCACCCGCAGCTGTCGAACTGCTTCGTCATGCAACTCGAGGACGAGATCGAGCACATCGGCACGAGCCTGCGCGACGTGATGTGGATCACCAAGGGCACGGGGGGCATCGGCCTGTCGGTGACCAAGCTGCGCGCCGAGGGGTCGCCGATCCGCTCGAACAACACGGCCTCGACCGGGCCCATCCCGTTCATGCACACCATCGACTCGACCCTTCGGGCCGTCAGCCGCGGTGGCAAGAAGTTCGGTGCCCTGTGCTTCTACCTCGAGAACTGGCACCTCGACTTCGACCAGTTCCTCGACCTGCGCCAGAACTCCGGCGATCCCTACCGACGCACCCGCACCGCCAACACCGCAGTCTGGATCTCGGACGAGTTCATGAAGCGCGTGCACTCCGACCAGGACTGGTACCTGTTCGATCCCCTGGACGTTCCCGAACTGGTCGAGCTGACCGGTGCCGCCTTCTCGACCCGGTACCGGGAACTGGTCGACGAAGCCGAGGCGGGACGGATCGTCCGGTGGCGCAAGGTGCGTGCGCGCGAGCAGTTCCGGGCCATGCTCGTCTCGCTGCAGACGACCTCGCACCCGTGGCTGACGTGGAAGGACACGATCAACACCCGGGCGTTGAACGACAACACCGGCACCATCCACCTGTCGAACCTGTGCACCGAGATCTGCCTGCCTCAGGATCGCGACAACATCGCCGTCTGCAACCTCGCCTCGGTCAACCTGGCAGCCCACCTCGTCGACGGGACGATCGACTGGCCCCTGCTGGCGGCGTCGACCCGCTCGGCCGTGCGCCAACTCGACAACCTGATCGACATCACCCTCTCGGCAGTTCCCGAGTCGGAGGCGTCGAACCGGGCCAACCGGGCCATCGGTCTGGGCATGCTCGGGTTCACCGACGTGCTGGAACGGCTCGGACTGGCCTATGACAGCGCCGAGGCCGGCGACCTCGTCGACCAGATCAGCGAGTTCATCAGTTGGCACGCCATCGACGCCTCGGCGGAGTTGGCTCGGGAGCGAGGCAGCTACCCCAACTTCGCAGGATCGGGGTGGTCGCGCGGCCTGGTGCCGATCGACACCCTCGACCGGCTGGACTCCGACCGAGGGCAGCCGGTCGAGGTGGACCGGACGGTGCGCCTCGACTGGGAGTTCCTGCGCGACAAGGTCGCAGCCGGGATGCGCCATGCCACAGTGATGGCCGTCGCTCCCACCGCCTCGATCGGTCTGGTGGCGGGAACGACCCCTGGACTGGACCCGCGCTTCAGTCAGTTGTTCAGTCGGGCCACCGCCTCGGGCAAGTTCCTCGAGGTGAACCGCAACCTGGTCACCGCCCTGAAGGAGCGCGGGCTGTGGGAGCAGGTGCGCGGACAGCTGCTGCGACACCAGGGTGACCTGCAGCCGATCGACGGTGTGCCCGACGAGATCAAGCAGGTCTACCGCACCAGCTTCCAGCTCGACCCGGCAGCCTTCGTCCGTGTCGCCGCCCGGGCCCAGAAGTGGATCGACCAGGCGATCAGTCGCAACATCTACCTGGCCAGCCGCGACATCGGGGCCATGGTCGACCTCTACAGCCTGGCGTGGCGGATGGGGGTGAAGACCACCTACTACCTGCACATGATGCCCCGGCACACGGCCGAGCAGTCGACGGTTCGGGTGAACAAGGCCGAGCAGGTGCGTGCCCCGGGGAACCGCCGGGCGGGATTCGGCCGGGCCGGTTCGGGGCTGGGCGCGGGCCCGGTTCGTCCGGTGCTGGTCGCCGTCGAGCTCTCGAACGAGCCGGACGAGCCCGAGGTGGTGCCCGAGGCCTGCCCCACCGATCCGATGGAGCGGCTCCAGTGCGACAGCTGCCAGTGAGTTCCCAGGCCGTCACCCACCCCACCGAAGCGAACGGAAGCACCATGGACGAGACCTCTCCCGTCGACCCCCCGACCAGCAGCGCCCAGACCAGCAGCGCCCAGACCAGCAGCGCCCAGACCAGCAGCGCCCAGACCAGCAGTGCCCCGACCAGCAGTCTCCCGAGCGCGAGGACCGGAACTGTGGCCGTGCCCCACACCTCCCCGCGTCCCGGGATCCTGGGCACCGGTATCCAGGAAGGGCTGCTGCTCAAACCGCTCACCCATCCCTGGGCGATGGACCTCTACCAGCAGGCCGTGGCCAACACCTGGTTCCCCCACGAGGTGCAACTGGGGGAGGACCTCGCCGACTTCGGACGCATGTCCGCCGGCGAGCGTCACGCGGTCAGCCACCTGATGAGCTACTTCAACCCCAACGAGTTGCTGGTCAACAAGGCGCTGGCGTTCGGGGTCTACCCCTACCTCAACGCGGCCGAGTGCCACCTGTACCTGGCCAAGCAGATGTGGGAGGAGGCCAACCACTGCATGGCCTTCGAGTACGTGCTCGAGACCTTCCCGATCGATCGGGACGAGGCGTACTCGGCGCACGTCACCGTGCCGTCCATGGTCGCGAAGGAGGAGTTCGAGGTGCGCTACATCCGGCGCATGACCGAGCAGACCCTCGATATCAGCACGGTGGCCGGCAAACAGGACTTCATCCGAAACCTGGTCGCCTACAACGTCATCCTCGAGGGCATCTGGTTCTACTCCGGGTTCATGGTGGCGCTGTCGTTCCGCCAGCGGAACCTGTTGCGCAACTTCGGGTCGCTGATCGACTGGATCGTGCGTGACGAGAGCCTCCACCTGAAGTTCGGCATCAACCTCGTGCTGACGGTGTTGGACGAGAATCCCGAGATCGCCACCGAGGAGTTCTCCGACGAGATCCGCCAGATGGTGATCGATGCGGTCGCGATGGAGGAGGCCTACAACCACGACCTGCTGCCGACGGGAGTCAGCGGACTGAACGCCGACTACGTGAACCAGTACGTGCGCCACCTGGCCGATCGTCGCCTCGAGGAGCTGGGTTTCGAGCCCCATTTCGGCGACGCGAACCCGGCCAAGTGGATGGCAACGGCCAACGACACCCTGCAACTGGTCAACTTCTTCGAATCGATCAACACCTCCTACGAGGTGGATGCCAGGGCAGACAGCTGATCGGGCGTCCACGGGCGCAAGCCGGAGCAGGTTGCGCCCGTGGACCGGGGTCACCCGGGTGGGAGGGCGATGGCAGGTAGCCTTGCGGCGTGACCGAGCCCAGCGACCTGTCGAAGCTCCCCCCGCCAGCCGTGGCCGCGGTGGAGGAGAAGGTCGGTGCCGTAACGGGCGGGGCCGGTGCCGAGCAGGAGTGGTGGCAGGCGGAGGGAATGCCGTGGAAGCAGCAGCCCACCCGCGCCGACAAGTGGTGCATGGGCTGGATCGTGTTCATGGGATTGTTCGGGCTCGCCCAGCTGCCCCTGCGTGGGTGGCTGTTGGGGCTGGACCCGCCGCTGCTGTTGGCGCTGACCGGGTCGCGGACCGGTGCGGCCGCCACCGGGGCACTGGCCTCCCAGCACCTGGCCCCCGGCTGGTGGCCGATCGCCGGGGTGCTCGGGTCGCTGATGAGCATCAAGTTCGACTGGGTGTTCTGGTGGGCCGGCAAGCTCTGGGGTCGCGGCATGATCGACATCTGGGCCGGTCGCAGCCAGCGCGCCGCCCGCCACTACGCGCGGGCGGAACGCTGGGCCGGGAAGCTCGGCTGGCTCGGCATGTTCGTGGCCTACGTGCCCATCCCGTTGCCGTTGATGCAGGTCATCTTCGTGCTGTTCGGGGCCTCGGGCATGAGCTGGAGGAAGTTCATGCTGCTCGACTTCCTCGCCTCGACCCTGTGGCTGGGTGTCTACTTCGGATTCGGCTGGATGGTCGGCGAGCCCGCGGTCGCGCTGCTCAAGACCTACGCCAAGTACGCCAACTGGGTCGCGATCGCCCTGGTGGTCTTCGTCGTGTTCACCACCTTCCGCAACGGTGCCAAGCAGAAGCTCTGAGCAGGCAGGAGCCCGGGATCAGTGCCTCACTTGGCCTCGCGGCGAAGGTTGCGCACCACCCCGATCACGATCGGGACGACCACCCACAGCACCACGGCGGTGGTCAGCTTCCACCAGCCCAGGTGCACCGGCTGGTCGGAGTAGAGCACCAGGGCGGCGCGGTTGAGGTCGATCCAGTTCATCACCGACTGGGCGTTGCTCCCCAGCAGTCCGACCGCACCCAGCAGGTTCGGCAACGCCATGTAGGTGACGATCGCCGCGGGAGTGTTCATCAGCAGCAACCCGAACCCGGCGGCCATCGCGTTCGACAGCACGAACGTGGCGGCGAGCCCGAGCAGGGTGGTGGCATCGTTCGTCCAGTCGACGGTCTGCTGGGTCAGGGCTGCTCCGGCAGCCGAGCTGACCACCGACAGCCCTTGGGTGAGCAACCAGCCCACCACGGTGATCGCGAGGGCGACAGCCCCCTTGGCCGCGAGGATTCGTCCGCGGCGTGGCTCGATGGCGAAGGTGGTCAGCGTGGTGCGCTGCCCCCATTCCTGGGTGAAGAGCAGGATCACCATCACCGGCACCAGCAGGTTGATCGGCAGGGCGATGAACGAGGACGGCGTCGACCAGACGGTGTTGCCCATCACGTCGGAGAACTGACGGTAGAAGATGGCCAGTGCGACTGCGACGGCGAGGGCACCGAGCAGCGCGATCCCCAGCAGGAACATCCCCGCCCGGGTGTCGAGGAACTTGCGCAGTTCCACCGGCACGAGGCGGCCGAACCCGATCCGGTCGGCGACGGCAACGGGGGCCAGGGTGCGGATGGAGTGGGAGGCCTGCTGGGTCGACGCCTGGAACGACGGGGCCGGCGCAGTGGGCTCCGACGGCTGGCCCGGCAACGAGGGCGCGGAGGACGAGGAGGGCTGGGTGGTGGTCATGCTGCGTACCCTTCGCGGGAGGTGGACATGGTGCGTTCGAGGAACATCTGCTCGAGGTCCTGGCCCTCGCTGAGCAGTTCCTGGATGGAGCCGTCGGCGACGATTCGGCCGAGGCCGATCATCACGATCCGGTCGGCCACCTGCTGCACCTCGTGCAACAGGTGGGAGCTGAGCAGTACCGTGCCGCCCCGGTCGGCGAACCCGCGCAGCAGTCCCCGCATCCAGTGGATGCCGTGGGGGTCAAGTCCATTGGCCGGTTCGTCGAGGATCAGCACCTCGGGATTGCCGAGCAGTGCGTGCCCGATGCCCAGTCGCTGGCGCATGCCGAGCGAGTACTGCCCCACGCGCATCTTCGCCTCCTTGGTGGTGAGGCCCACCAGGTCGAGCACGTCGTCGACCCGGTGCTTGTCGATGCCCATGGCGAGCGCCCCGAGGGCCAGCACCTCACGCCCGGTCCGTCCGGCGTGCTGGGCGGACGCGTCGAGCAGGATGCCGACGTGGGCGGCCGGATTGCTGATGGCCGCGTAGGGCCGTCCCAGCACGGTCACCTCGCCTGCGGTCGGACGGGTGAGCCCCACGGCGCACCTCATCAGGGTCGACTTGCCCGCCCCGTTCGGGCCGAGGAACCCGGTGACGAGGCCGGGCTGGGCGATGAACGAGACATTGTCGAGCGCTGTGACGGTGCCATAGCGTTTCGTGAGGTTCGTGACGGTGATCATGGGCACCACTGTGCTCAGGCCGAGTGGTCGGTGACCACGGGCGAAGGGCTGGTTGCGAGCCGACCTCCGGCCGCGGTGCATCGTCCAACTGCGAGGGCAGCATCGACCAAAGTCGTCGAGGCGTCGACCTGGGCGGCGCCGACCCGGGCGCCGACGCCCCTAGGCTGGCGAGCATGTCGTCCCTCACCGCTCCACCCCCTCCCCGATTGCGCGGGTGGGACCTGGTGTGGCGCTACGGGATCTGCATCGCCATGTACGTGGTGACCCTCGTGGTCACCGTCACCGTCCGCGGGGACTCGCCCGAGTTCCACCTGCCCTGGTGGCTCTTCGCCGTCAACGCCGTGCTCGGCCTGGTGGCCCTGGGCATCATCAGGTTCCGCCACCGACACCCGGTCGCGATCGCCGTCGTCCTGGTCGTGATGAGTGTCGCGGGCAGCACGCTGACTACCGTGACGGCCTGGGCCCTGGTCCACCTGGCCATGAGGCGACGGTGGCGCGAGATCGTCCCGATCACCGCACTCGGACTGCTGATGGGCGTGGTCGCCGTCTCCCTGCAGGTGGACGTCTTCCGGACCGTCGACCCGGTGGGCATCCCGCGGTGGCTCGTCTATGCGCAGGCGCTGATGTGGGTGGTGCTGGGCATGGCCGTTGAGGTCTCCATCGGTGTCTACCTGGGCGCGCGCAGAGCCCTGATCCAGTCGCTGCGCGATCGTGCCGAGCATGCCGAGCGCAACCAGGAACTGCGCGTGCTGCAGGGGCAGGCGGCCGAGCGCAACCGCATCGCCCGCGAGATGCACGACGTGCTGGCCCATCGCATCTCCCTGGTCAGCATGCACGCCGGGGTGTTGGCCTACCGCACCGATCTGAGCGCCGACCAGACCCGTGAGATCGCGACGCTGATCCAGGAGAACGCGCACCAGTCCCTCGCGGAGTTGAGGGCCGTGCTCGGCTCGCTGCGCGAGGACAGGGTCGGTGACACCCAGGCCACCTCCGGGGCCCCGTCGGGCGACACCATCGAGAAGCCGCAGCCGACCCTGGCCGACATCCCCGACCTCGTCGATGACGCCCGGGCCGCCGGGGAGAGGATCGACGTCGTGAGTGAGGTGGAGCACCCCGAACTGCTGCCGACGCTCGTGGGCCGCCACGCGTACCGGGTGGTGCAGGAGGCGCTCACCAACGCCCGCAAGCATGCGCCCCACGCGCGGGTGACCCTCAGTCTGAGCGGTCGCCCCGGTGAAGGGCTGCTGATCCGTTGCGCCAATCCGCTGGTGCTGACCGACTCCGGGGTGCCCGGCGCCGGGGTGGGACTGCTGGGGTTGGCGGAGCGGGCGCAGGTGACCGGCGGACGGATCTCGTACCGCGAGACCGACGACCGACGATTCGAGCTGGAGGTGTGGTTGCCATGGTGAACGAAGCGACGATCCGGGTGCTGCTGGTCGACGACGACCCATTGGTGCGTGCAGGTCTGCGGCTGATCCTGGGTGGCAGTCCCGACATCGAGGTGGTGGCCGAGGGCGCCGACGGCTCCGAGGCCGGGCCGCTGGTGGCCCAACACCGTCCCGACGTCGTGCTGATGGACATCCGGATGCCGCGCCTCGACGGACTGGTCGCCACCGAGCAGCTGCTCGCTCGTCCCGACGCCCCCAAGGTCGTCATCCTGACCACCTTCGACGCCGACTCGATGGTGCTTCGGGCCCTGGCGGTCGGGGCGTCCGGGTTCCTGCTCAAGGACACACCACCGGCACGCATGGTCGAGGCGATCAGGCAGGTCGCGGCGGGGGAGCACAGCCTCTCGCCGACCGTCACCGCCCAGGTGATCGCGGCAGCCACCCACGGTCAGGTGTCGTCCCGCAAGGACGAGGCCCAGGCCTCCCTGTCGCTGTTGACCGAGCGGGAGCACGAGGTCGCGCTGGCGATCGGACAGGGGATGACAAACGCCGAGATCGCGCGCAGCCAGTACATGTCGATCGCCACCGTCAAGGCGCACGTCACCAAGATCCTCGAGAAACTGGGCGCCAGCAACCGGGTGCAGGTGGCGATCCGGGTGCACGACGCCGGCCTCTCCTGAGGCGGCTGTCCTCGACCCCTGAACCGCAGACTCTCGCCTCCGGGGCCAAACTCTCGCCCCAGAACGCGAGAGTTCGTCCCGGAGGTGAGAGTGTGCGGGGCGGGCGGGGCTCAGCCGACCGCGGCCATCGACTCCTCCCCGCGCCCCTCCTGCTCGGCGGCGACGTGGCAGGCGACCTCCACCCCCGGCACGAGTTCGAGCAGCGGTGGGGTGGTCGTCCGGCACACCGGCAGCGCCAGGGGACAGCGGTCGGCGAAGCGACAACCGGGGCCGGGATCGATGACCTTGGGAGGTTCACCCTTGGCCATCTCGGCGGTGACGGTGAGTTCGGCGCGCGGGTCGGGCACCGCCGCCACCAGCAGCTGGGTGTACGGATGACGAGGGGTGCCGAGCACCTCGTCCACCGGCCCTGACTCCACGATCCGGCCGGCATACATCACCATCATCCGGTCGGCGACGTAGCGTGCGCTGGCGATGTCATGGGTGATGTAGAGCAGCGAGACGCCCTGCTCGTCCCTCAACGCGGCCATCACGTTCAGCAGCCCGATCCGGATGGAGATGTCGAGCATCGAGACGGGCTCGTCGGCCAGGATCACCTGGGGACGGTAGGCGAGGGCCTGGGCGAAACCGATCCGCTGGCGTTGGCCGCCCGACAGCTCGTGCGGGTAGCGACGCAGGATCTGTGCCGCCGGTGACAGTCCGACGGCGGTCAGCACCCGGGCCGCTTCCTCCTCCCTCTGGGAGGCCGGGATGTCGGGCCGGTGCAGGCTCATGCCACGCAGGATCGCGTGTGAGACGGGGTAGGCGGGGTTGAGGGAGCTGAACGGGTCCTGGAAGACCATCGGCACCGCCGCCCGGTAGCGGAGCACGTCGGCGCGTGAGCGCAGCCGTGACAGGGGCTCGCCGTCGAAGAAGATCTCCCCACTGGTGGGCGGGTGCACCCGGGCCAGAAGCCGGGCGATGGTGCTCTTGCCGCTGCCGCTCTCGCCGACCAGGGCGAGGATCTCGGAGCGTCCGATGCCGAAGGTCGCGTCGTCGACGGCGTGCAGGTGTCGGCGTCGGCGAAGCCCTCCGCCGACCCGGAAGGTGCGGGTGAGGGCGCGTCCCTCCAGCAGCCACCGGGGTTCCGTGGCGGCCGGGGGTTCCGTGCGGGTCTGGGTCGAGAGCTGTGCCTCAGGTTCGGTCAACGTCGTCACCCTCTCTGCTGGTCGTGGGTGTGGTCGCGTGGGACGAGTACGCCGGGTCGTGCAGCAGGCAGCGCGAGAGCACACCGTCCACGTCGTACAGCGGGGGGCGCGTGGTCGCGCACTCCGCGAAGGAGACCGGACAACGTGGCTCGAACCTGCACCCTGGCGGCAGGGCCGACAGGCTGGGCGGGGTTCCCGGGATGCCGACCAGGGCCTTGCGCTCCCCACGGATGGAGGGGAAGGCGTCGAGCAGTCCTTGGCTGTACGGGTGGGCCGGGTGGTCGAAGACCTGCCTCGTCGACCCGAACTCCACCACCTCGCCGGCGTACATCACCATCAGCCGGTCGGAGAAGTGGCTGACCAGCGACATGTCGTGGGTGACGAACAGCACCGCGAAGCCCAGTTGCTGCTGCAGTTCCTTGATCTGCAGCATCAGTGACCGCTGCGCCACGACGTCAAGGGCCGAGGTGGGTTCGTCCATGATCACCAACTCGGGGGTGAACAGCAGGGCCATGGCGATCATGGCTCGTTGGCGCATGCCGCCGGAGAGTTGGTGGGGGTAACTGGCCAGGTGGGCACGGTCGATGCCGACCAGTTCCAGCACCTGCTCCGATCGCTCCCGGATGGCCGCCTTGTCGCGTACCCCGTGGGCCTGCATGGTGTCGGCGAACTGTGCGCTGAGTCGGGCGACCGGGTTGAGGGCGTTCATGGCGCTCTGCATGACCACCGACAGGTTGCGCCACCGCGTCGGGGCCAGGGCCCGAGCCGACATGGTCACCATGTCCTGGCCACGGAACACCACGGACCCCCCGGTGGTGCGGGCCGGTGCCCGCAACAGTTGGGCGATCGCGAAGAGCAGGGTCGACTTGCCACACCCGGACTCGCCCACGATGCCGAGGAACTCGCCGGGGGCCACGGCCAGGTTGACGTGGTCGACCGCGGTCACCGGGCCGTTGGGGGTGTCGTAGGCCACCGACAGGTCGGTGACCTCAAGCAGGGTGCTCATGCGCGTCCTCTCCGACGCCGTACCGGTCGCAGGGCGGGGTTGCTGATCTCGTCGAAGGCATAGTTGAGCAGGGCGAACGAGGCGCCCAGCAGGGCGATGCACAGTCCTGGTGCGATCACCCACCACTGCTGGCCCGTCTGCAGGGCCTCGTTGCTCTGCGCCCAGTGCAGCATGGTGCCCCAGCTGACCGACGAGGAGTTGCCCAGCCCGATGAACTGCAGACCTGCCGCGGTCAGGAGGGCGTAGAGGGCGGCGCCGAGGAAGTTGGCCGCGATCAGCGAGACCATCGTGGGCAGCATCTCGAAGATGATGATGTAGGACGACCGTTCACCCCGTACCCGGGCCGACTCGAGGAAGTCACGGTTGCGCAGCGACATCGCCTGCGCCCTCAACTGGCGAGCCCCGTACGACCAGCCCGTGAGCACCAGCACGCCGATCACGACAGCCATGTTGCCCCCGCCGGCGTAGGCGGCGATGACGATGATGAGGGGGAACGCGGGGATGACCAGGAACACGTCGGTCAGCAGCGAGAGCAGGTCGTCCGCCCAGCCACCGAGATAGGCGGCGGAGACGCCCACGATCACCGACAGCACGCTGGCGAGGGCGCCGGCCACGACGGCGACGAACAGTGACAACCGCGTGCCGTAGACCAACTGCGACCAGATGTCCTGGCCGAAGGCGGTCGTCCCGAGCGGGTGCCCCGGACCGGGCGGAAGCATCAGTTCGAAGCGTTGGTTCGGGTTGTGGATGGTCGTGAAGACCTGCGGCACCACCGCGGCCACGACGAAGACCAGCAACAGGACGGCCCCGACCAGGGCCTTCGGGTTGCCGAGGATGGCCCGCACGATGCCGGAGCCGGTCCGGGCACGGGTGGGCAGGGCCGGGTCGACCGGCGTTGCCACACTGACACTGCTCACGTGTTCCTCCTCAGCTCGCGGTCCGGACGCGGGGGTCGAGCCACGCGGTGAGGAAGTCGCTGATCAGCACCGCCACCAGCACGGTCACCGTGATCAGCACGAAGAGCGCCTGCATCAGCGGGTAGTCCTGGTTGTTGACGGCGCTGAGCAGCATGTACCCCACTCCCGGGTAGTTGAAGGTGTACTCGACCAGGATGGAACCGCTGACGACGAACCCCAGCGACATCGCGAACCCCGACAGGTTGGGCAGCACGGCGTTGCGCGCGGCGTAGTGGATCATGATCTTCCGGTCGGGTATCCCCTTGGCCCGGGCCATGGTGATGTAGTCCTCGGCCAGGGTGGTGACGACGTTGTTGCGCATGGTGAGGATCCAGCCGCCGATCGAGATCAGCAGGATGCTGACCGAGGGCAGGACCGCGTGTTTGAGCACGTCGACGATGAAGGCTCCGTTCCAGCCCGCGTCGAGGATGGGGTCGTAGCCGCCGTCATTGGGCAGTGCACCGTTGGTGCCCAACGAGAAGACCAGGATCAGGATCAACCCCACCCAGAAGTAGGGCAGTGCCGAGGTGATCACGAACACCGGCGGCAGGATGCTGTCGACGATACCGTTGCGTCGCCAGCCACCGATGGTGCCGATCAGCGTGCCGACGACGAAGGCGATCACCGTGGTCAGTCCCACCAGGCCCAGCGTCCACGGCAGGGCTTGGAGCACCACCTTCCCGACCTGGGTCGGGAAGAAGGTCAGCGAGATCCCGAAGTGGCCGGTCAGGGTGTTGCCCAGGTATTCCACGTACTGCACCAGGAGGGGCTTCTGGGTGTCCAGGCCGAAGGCGACCTCCAACGCCTTCAACGCCTCGGGGTTCACTCGTCCCTTGTAACGGGCCATCATGGCCTCGGCTGGATTGCCGGGCATCAGCCGGGGGACGAAGAAGTTCACCGTCAGGGCCACCCAGAGGGTGACCACGAAGAACCCCAGTCTCCGAAGGATGAATCTCATCGGACCCTCCTGGTGCAGTGCGCATCAGACATGTCGTGCGAACTCCCTCACGCCTTGGGCTTCAGCTTCAACAACACCTGCTCGACATCGGGGACCGCATACGGCGCGGGCAGCGCGTAGGGGTCCTCGGCCGTCGGCCAGCCGGTGAAGTCCTTGGTGTTGTACTGGAACCAGCTCACGCTCTCCAGCACCGGGATGACGGGAACCTGGGAGAGCATGACCTCCTGCAGTTGGTTCACGATCTCGTGCTGGCGCTTGTCGTCGGCTCCCGGGTACTCGTTGAAGAGCGCGTCGGTCGCCTTGTCGGAGTATCGCGAGTAGTTGGTCGACGCGTTCTCGCCCAGTGGTGCGGTGTTGCCGCTGTAGAGGTTCTGGCGCAGCTCGTAGTACGGGGCGGGGCCACCGGTCTGCGACCCGTAGGCCAGCTGGAAGTCACCCTTGTACAACTTGGTGTTGTAGGTCTGACCAGCGATGTTCTGCACGTCGAGGGCAATCCCCATGGGCTCGAGCTGCGACTTGATCTCCTGCAGTTCGGCCTCCCAGTCGGTGTAGCCGGCCACGCTGATGATGCTCAGCTTGAGCGGCTTGTCGGTGGAGTAGCCGGCCTTGGCCAGCAGTCCCTTGACCTTCTCGGAGTCCTGCTTGTAGCCGTACTTGTCGGCCGCGGCCTGGTCGAACCAGTCCTTGTGGGTGGGCAGCACGATGCCGGCCTGGTTGGACGAGGGCAGCTGCCCGCCGACACCGATCTTCGAGACCTGGTCCTTGTCGATGGCGTAGGCCAAGGCCTGCCGGACGGCCAGGTCGGTCGTCGGACCCTTCTTCAGGTTGAGGAAGATCTGCACGTTGGCGACCGGCGGGTACCAGTAGTGGTTGTTGGCCTTGTCCTTGTCGACGTAGTAGCGGTCGACGCTGGGGATGTACTGGCCGCCCCACTGTGCCTTGCCGGTGGCCAGGTCGAGGTTGGCCGGGCTGTTGTCGGTGTAGGACGGGTAGTTGATCGTCTTGACCGCAGGCTTGCCCTGCTGCCAGAACTTCTCGTTCGCCTGGTAGCGGATGTTCTGGGGCTTGCAGTCCGACACGGTGTAGGGGCCGCTGCCGATCGGCTTGGCGTCCGCGAACTGCACCGGGTCCTTGGCGGGCTCACCGGTGCTCCACACGTGCTTGGGCACGATCGGGGTCTGGTCGGCGATGTAGTAGAAGTACGGCTTCGAGGGTGTCGAGAACTTCATCGTCACCTTGTTGCCGCTGGCCTCCACCGAGGTCAGGCCCGACGACCAGAGGGCGTTCAGGTCGAGGCCCTTGTTGGCCTTCAGCAGGTTGAACGTGAACGCGACGTCGTCGGCGGTCAATGCCTGGCCGTCGCTCCACTTCACCCCGTCGCGGATGGTGAAGGTGAGGGTCTTGCTGTCAGCACTCCACTCCGAGGACTCCGCCACCATGGGCGTCTCCTTGGAGTTCTGCAAGGGGTTGACGTAGACCAGCGGCTCGTAGACGAAGCCGATGCTCAGCCCGCTGACGGAGGGGTTGAAGGGGTTGAACCCGCAGGTCCAGGTCGTTCCGCCGACGTTGGCGATGGTCAGGGAGGTCGACGAACCGCTCTTCTTCGTGTTGTTCGACCCACCACCCCCACTGGCGCAACTTGCGATCAGGCTGAGGATCGCGATCACCGCGATGACCAGCGTTGTGCGCTTCATCATCTGTTCCTCTCGTTGTTCGAGTGCGCCCGGCCGGCGACCTGGTCGTTCACCCGAAGATCTCTTCCTGCATCTGCCGCACGGCCGCGTCAACGGCGCCGTGTCGGACGGCGTCCGCTCGTCCGGTGGCCGGGGTGACCTCGGGACGGTTGTCGACCAACCCGTGCAGCGAGGTGGTCACCAGTCCGGCGAGTCGGTCCCCACCGGCGACGCCGATGTCGCCGGCGAGCACGACCAGTTGGGGGTCGAGCAGCGACACGGGGATCACCAGCGTCTGCGCGATGCGCGCGGCCAGTTCTGTGAGGAACCTCGCCGCTGCCGTGGACGCGTCGGTCCCGTCGTCCTCAGCGGTCGTCGCCGCGCGGACGGCGGCGCTGGCCTCGGTCGCGGCCACGCCGCTCGCGGAGGCCAGTGCCAGCACCCCCACGGAGTCGACGAGGCGACCGAGGATGACGCCGTCGGGCCCGATCGGTGCGGCATCGATCTCACCGGCCGCGCCGCGGGCGCCGCGGTGCACGCGTCCCCCCACGATGATTGCGGCGGCCACGCCTTGGTCCATCCAGAGCAACAGGACGTCGTCGCGGCCCCGCGCGCAGCCGTGCATGAACTCGTCGACCACGACCAGGTTGACGTCGTTCTCGACCGTCACCGGGATGCCGAGCGCCTCGCTCAACCGGGCCGGAACGTCGAACCCGAGCCACTGGGGCATGTGTTCGGCGTGGGCCAGCAGTCCAGTGGCGGGATCGATCGAACCCGAGATGCCGACCACCGCGCAGCTGAGCTCGGAGACCTGGAGGTCGAGGGTGGCGGCGCCCTCGAGCACCGCCCGGCGAAGGTCGGCGATCGGGTCGTCCGTGGTTCCCGTCAGCGTGGTCTCGAACACCGTGGCGCCGGTCAGGTCGACGATGGCGAGGTCGATCGAGGTGGTGGTGACGTCGACGCCGACGGCGTGGCCCCGGTTCTCGTTCACCCGCCACAGGCGGGCATTGGGTCCCGGGCCGCCGTGCTCCTGGTGGCCGTCGGGACGAACCAGCTGTGCCTGCTCCAGCCGACGCAGCAGCTCAGCTGCCGCGGGCCGGGAGACGCCGATCTCGTCGGCGAGTTCGGTTCGTGACATGGGGCCGCGCAGGGCCAAGGCCTGCAGGGACGCTCGGTCGTTCATGGCCCTCAGGGCGCGGGGACCACCGATGCGCATGCCGTCCCCTCTCGCCCCAGAGCTGGCCGCCGTCGTCGGCGATCAATCATCTGGAAAGTTTCCAGATGGCTAGAGCATTCGCCCCGAGGGGGGCATCGTCAAGGGTTCCGAGTGAGATTGTTCACGCAGGCTGCACGAGATCTTTCTCACCCCCGTCCGAAGACCGCCACCAGGAAGGTGGACTCCTCCTCGAAGGGCTTGAGGTCCCAGGTGCTCAACCCCAGTTGCAGGCGGAGACCTGCCTCGTGTGCGTCGCGGATGAAGTCAGCGAACTCGTATCCCCTGCCCTGGCCGAAGCCGATGACTGCTCGTCCGCCGGGTGCGAGGTGCCGGGCGAACGCGCGCAACACGCCCACCCGGGTCGAGGCCGCCAGAAAGGTCATCACGTTGCCGGCGCACACGATCGCGTCGAATCCCTCGTTGATGCCGACGGCGGGGAGGTCGAGCAGGGCCAGGTCGGAGACCACCCAGGTCGCCTCGGGGTTCACCCGTCGCGCCTCGTTGATGAGCACGGGGTCGACGTCGACCCCCACCACCCGGTGGCCACGTCGCTGCAGTTCGCCACCCACGCGACCCGGACCGCAGCCCGCGTCGAGGATGTGCGCGTTGCGCTGAACCATCGCGTCGATCATGCGGGTCTCGCCGTGCAGGTCGGCGCCGTTGGAGGCCATCGTCTTGAAGCGCTGGATGTAGCGGTGGCTGTGGTCGGGATCGGCGGATGTGATCCGCACCCACTGGCTCGGTTCGGGGCTTCCCGGCTCGGGCTGGGCCTGGCTGGGCCGGCGCTCGGTCGGCTGTATCGATGTCGGCTGCGTCGATGTTGGCTGGTTGGGGGGATTCTGTTCGGCTGCCACCCGGTGATTCTTGCAGGGCTCGCTCCGGGGCAACGCCCAGGGGTGGACTTGGCTCGACCGGGTGACCCGATCCAGCAGCCCGTTCCCGCTGTGACCGGTATGGGGTGCCGGAAGGCCATCGGCAAGCCAGTTCGGAGCGGAATGCGTCGGAGACTGTCGGTACGGACCTTCCGTGGCGGCTGCGGCGGTCGGGTCGCGGCCACTGGCCGCGGTGGGCCACAATGGTGCGAGCCCGCGCCGGGTCACCGGTGGGGCAGCGCCTCCTTAGCTCAGCGGCCAGAGCACCTGTCTTGTAAACAGGGGGTCGCGGGTTCGACTCCCGCAGGGGGCTCTCGTCGTGGGTGGGCGCCGATGCGGTTGCCCTCGTCCGGTGCGGTTGCCCCATTTGCGCACCGGTTGCCCTCGTCCCGTGCGGTTGCCCCTGTTGCGCACCGCTTGCCCCATTTGCGCACCAGTTGCCCTCGTCCGGCGCAGTTGCCCTGTACTACTCCGAGGGCAAGTGATCCTTGGGAGGGCAGCTGGCGCGGAACGCGGGCAAACGGTCCGGGACGAGGGCAAACGGCATTGGAAGAAGCGCAGACGCGGTCTCAGAGGAGCACGCCGCACACTGCCAGGGAAGAATACGGCGGGTCACCCTTGCACTCGTCCCAGGTTGGAGCCTCGGTTCGGCCGGGGGTTGAGGCGTCCAGCACTCGGGGGGAGTGGGGCGATGAGTTGAAGGGTGACCCGCACTTCGAACGCTACAGTCGAAGCGGTTCGCATGGGGGGCGGGCCCCTCAATTTCTCCAAGACATTTACTGAGAAAAGCCCAGCATCACGGGCTGCCCCGGGCCACGGGCCACCCGGGCCTCAGACCCCAGCGGCAGCCAGGAATGCCGAACAGTTCCCGTCGACCTGCACCTGTTCACCGGCCGGGACGAAGACCGCCTTGCCCTGCACCAGTTCGATGGTCTCGCCCACGGTGGCCACGGCGGCGTGCCCCGCCACCACCAGCAGGATGCGGGCGCTCCCGAGAGCGGGAAGCATCACCGAGTGGTCGGCATGGGTGTCCAACTGCCAGAGGGCGAACTCGGGTGCCGGGGTGCGGAAGCGCAGCAGCCCGTCGGACTCTGGCTCGGCCCGGAGCACCTCGACAGGTCCGGCGGTGAAGTCGACCACCTGGACAAGGGCATCGACGTCGATGCGCTTGCTGGTGAGGCCGCCACGCAACACGTTGTCGGAGTTCGCCATGATCTCCACCCCGGTGCCCCTGAGGTAGGCGTGCATGTTGCCGGCCGGCAGGAAGATCGCCTCGCCCGGTTGCAGCTGGATCCGGTTCATCAGCAGCGCCGCGAGGATCCCGGGTGAGGAGGGGTGGAAGGCGTCCAGCTCGACGGCGGTACGCGCGAACTGCCCAACCTCGCCCTCGTCGCCGACGTGATTGACGGCGGCGGCGACCACCTCATTCACCAGATGCACCCGACCGTCGTCGAGGCTGAGTACGTCGAGGAAGGTCTCCGCGAGGCCGGCGTCGCCGGAGCGTTGGGTGAGCGGACCGATCACCTGCTCGAGACCCGGGATGGGGCCGATCCGGTCGAACAGGTCTGCGGTCTCGCGCGGGTCGCGGAAGCCGCAGAGCGCCTCCATCTCGGTGAGCGCCACGATCATCTCGGGCTTGGGCCAGTCATCGGCATAGGTGCGCTGGTGCGAACCCAGGGGAATGCCGGCCTCGTTCTCGGCCGCGAAGCCCGCTTCGGCCTGCTCGCGAGAGGGGTGCGCCTGCAGGCTGAGCGGTTGCTCGGCGGCCAGGATCTTCAGCAGATAGGGGAGCCGGTCACCGAAGTGATCCCGACTGCTGGCGCCCAGGGCCTCAGGGTGGTCGGCAAGCCAGGAGTCGAGGGTGCCGTCACCCTCGACCACGGCCGGTCCGGCCAGGTGCGCGCCGAGCCAGTACTCGGCCTGGGGTTCCCCGGTCGGCTCGGTGTGCAGCAGCGTGGGGATCGAGTCGGTCGACCCCCAGGCGTAGTCCTTGACCACACCGGTGATGAGCTTCATCGGCCCACCGTCCCGGTGCCCACGCCGGCGCGCCACTGGTCGAGCAGTGCGGCCACGTCGAGCGAGGACTGCCAGGGCACCGCGGACGATTCCGCCTTGCCTGCTCGCAGGCATCGATGCACCTCCTGCACCTGCCAGAGGAAGCCGGCGTCCTGGGTGACGAACTTCTGTGGCTCCCCACCCTCGGGTGTGAAGGTCATCTCGAGGGGGGCGAGGAAGTTCTCCAGCACCAACTGGCCCTTCGTCCCGAAGACGCTCAGCCGCTGGTCGCCCCGTGCATCGATGGAGCTGACCAAGGTGCCGAAGGTGGTGCCACCGGGCTTGTCCCACGTCAGGTGGGCCACCGAGGTGGCGTCCACCCCCGTCCGCGGGTGTTCGGTGCCCTCAGCGGTGATGCCGGTGGGGGCGCCCAGCAGGACGTGGGCTGCGTGCATGGGGTAGACGCCCAGGTCGAGGATCGCCCCACCGGCGAGCTCGGGGTCGAGCAGGCGGTGG
Organism: Aestuariimicrobium kwangyangense DSM 21549; assembly: GCF_000421525.1. Lineage (GTDB taxonomy): Bacteria > Actinomycetota > Actinomycetes > Propionibacteriales > Propionibacteriaceae > Aestuariimicrobium > Aestuariimicrobium kwangyangense. The sequence goes on from NZ_ATXE01000001.1 coordinate 919,010, forward strand.
CTGTCGTCCCCGTCGAAACGGAAGGCGAAGGTGCACCACATGAACCGGGGATCGCCCAGCGCGCCGTCGGCGATCAATTGCCGCGCCTGCATCACCAACGGGTTGCAGCGGGTCCACATCGCCTCCATGCAGAAGACCCCCTGCTCCGCGGCGGTCTCGATGATGGAGCGTGACGAGTGAAGGCTCTCCGACAGCGGCTTCTCGACCAGCACGTGCTTGCCCGCGCGCATCGCCAACTCGGCCTGCTCGCCGTGCAGGTTGTGTGGCGAGGCCACGTAGACCACGTCGAGGTCGTCCCGGGCCACCAGTTCGGCGTAGGAACCGTGGGAGTGCGGGATGCCCCAGCGTCCCGCGAAGTCTGCAGCCCGTTCGGCAGAACGGGAACCCACGGCCACCAGCTCGGCCTCGTCCGGCAGGGAGGTGACTGCCTTGGCGAACTTCTCGGCGATGTGCCCCGGGGCGATGATCCCCCAGCGGACCTTCTCGCCGGTCACGGGCGTGATCGGACCGGGCGCGGGGGCCACGGGTGGGGCCGCGAGGGAAACGTTCGCTGGGGTGTCGCTCATGGGCCCATCCAAGCACGGGGCGGCGGTCACCGGCGCCCGGATCGTCCGGTTGTGGGACGGCTGCGCGCGGCCGGCTGGTGCTCCGCCCGCCCCCGCGATGGCTGGATCAAGAGGGTGCACGTGGTGCTAATGACAGTCATGTGATTCCGACCTAGAATGACGTCCATGTCAGCCGCCGCACCCGAGCCCCGCACCGCACTCGACGCCTCCGCCCTGAGCGAGCGAGACACCGCGATCCTGGACTTCGAGGACTCGTGGTGGGCTGCACCCCGCGGCAAGGACGCCGAGGTCATGGAGCGATTCGGGATCACCTCGACCGTCTACCACCAGATCCTCAACCGACTGCTGGACGACCCGGCCGCGCTGGCCCACAAGCCGCTGCTGGTCAAGCGCCTGCGTCGTCTGCGCGCCGCCCGCCGTGACCACCGTTCGGCCGGGCGCCTGAAGTCCGTGCGCTGAGCCCCACCAGTCGGCGTACCCCGTCGGCGAGGGATATGCGCGGCCGCTCGACGTAGCCGCCCAGCGCGAGGTCGGCCGCCCGTTCGAAGGCGTTCGCCGAGGAGCGGTCACCAGTGCGTAGCCACGACCACCCCATGGCCGCGGTGTACAGGGGGAGGAAGGGTGCACCCAGGCACAGCGTCCACTGCCACGTGTGTGCCTCCTCGTGTTCCAGGGTGCCGGGCCATGCCGCCTCGGCGGCGGCCCAGGTCGGATGGGCGGTGATCACCACGCTGCCCACCGTGAAGGCGCCAGCCATGGGGAAACCGAGTCGGTACCCCTCTGCCAGGGTGAGCCCCCGCGGGCCGCGGACGATCCGGCTTCCCCCGGCCCGGGCGATCGCCAGTCCCAGCGGGGTGGAGAGGTTGGCCCAGTTGCCGACGTTGCGCACCCGTTCCATCGCCGAGGGGCGGGTGCGGGTGGAGGAGGTGGGGTTCACGACCTCCATGCTGCCAGCGCACCACCCGCGACGGTGCGGGTGCGCGTCCACAGGACGCGAGAATCCTTTGCACTCGCATGGGGAGAGTGCTAAAAATGAGTTGGCACTCGATGCGTCCGAGTGCCACCGACAGGTCTGGTGAGGTCCCCATGGGCCGTCCGTCGCGGGCACCATGCCTGACGCACACGTATCCGACGCTGGAGGACTTACCCCATGGCAAAGCTCATTGAGTTCAACATTGAGGCCCGCCGCGGTCTTGAGCGGGGCATGAACACCCTGGCTGACGCGGTCAAGGTCACCCTCGGCCCCAAGGGCCGCAACGTCGTCCTGGAGAAGAAGTGGGGCGCCCCCACGATCACCAACGACGGTGTGTCGATCGCCAAGGAGATCGAGCTCGAGGATCCCTACGAGAAGATCGGCGCCGAGCTGGTCAAGGAAGTTGCCAAGAAGACCGATGACGTCGCTGGCGACGGCACCACCACGGCGACCGTGCTGGCCCAGGCGCTCGTCCGCGAGGGTCTGCGCAACGTCACCGCCGGCGCGAACCCCATCGAGCTCAAGAAGGGCATCGAGACCGCTGTCAAGGCGATCACCGACGAGCTGCTCAAGCAGGCCAAGCCCATCGAGACCCGTGAGCAGATCGCTGCCACCGCCTCGATCTCGGCCGCTGACCCCGGTGTCGGGGATGTCATCGCCGAGGCGATGGACAAGGTCGGCAAGGAAGGCGTCATCACCGTCGAGGAGTCGAACACCTTCGGCATCGACCTCGAACTGACCGAGGGCATGCGCTTCGACAAGGGCTACATCTCGCCCTACTTCGTCACCGACGCCGAGCGCATGGAGGCCGAGCTCGACGACCCCTACGTGCTGATCGTCAACTCCAAGGTCTCGAGCCTGAAGGACCTGCTGCCCGTGCTCGAGAAGGTCATGCAGTCGGGCAAGCCGCTGCTGGTCATCGCCGAGGACGTGGACGGTGAGGCCCTGGCCGGTCTGATCGTGAACAAGATCCGAGGCACCTTCAAGTCGATCGCCGTCAAGGCTCCCGGCTTCGGGGATCGCCGCAAGGCCATGCTGACCGACATCGCCATCCTCACCGGCGCCCAAGTGATCTCGGAGGAGGTCGGCCTGTCGCTCGACGGTGTCACCCTCGAACTGCTGGGCAAGGCCCGCTCCGTGGTCGTCACCAAGGACGAGTGCACCATCGTCGACGGCGCCGGCGATGCCGACCAGCTCGCTGGCCGCGTCTCGCAGATCCGCAAGGAGATCGAGAACTCCGACTCCGACTACGACCGCGAGAAGCTGCAGGAGCGACTGGCCAAGCTGGCCGGTGGCGTGGCCGTGATCAAGGTCGGCGCTGCCACCGAGGTCGAGCTCAAGGAGCGCAAGCACCGCATCGAGGACGCCGTCCGCAATGCGAAGGCTGCCGTCGAGGAGGGGATCGTCGCCGGTGGTGGCGTGGCCCTGCTCCAGGCCGCCAAGGCCGCCAACGTCGACGGGCTCACCGGCGACGAGGCGACCGGTGCCCAGATCGTGTTCTCGGCCGCTGGCGCCCCGCTGCGCCAGATCGCTGTCAACGCAGGTCTTGAGGGTGGCGTCGTGGTCGAGAAGGTCGGCTCGCTCGAGGCCGGCCACGGTCTGAACGCTGCCACCGGCGAGTACGTCGACATGATCGCCTCCGGCATCATCGACCCCGCCAAGGTGACCCGTTCGGCACTGCAGAACGCCGCGTCGATCGCCGCGCTGTTCCTCACCACCGAAGCCGTGATCGCTGACAAGCCCGAGAAGGCTGCGCCCGTCCCGGGCGGCGGTGACGGTGGCATGGGCGGCATGGACTTCTGATCCAGCCGTCCCGGGGCTGAGCCCCACCCGTACGAACGCCGGTGGGCGACCCTCCTTGTGGGGGTCGCCCAGCGGTGTTTTTCTGCGCCTTCGGGCGAGGCTTCGGGCGTGGAGGAGGAGTTCCACCAGACTGGTGCCATGTCAGCACTGTTGGAAGTGATCGCGCTCCACGAGAACGATGCCCGTCGCGCCGAGGAGGGTGGCGCCGACCGGGTCGAGTTGCTCGGGTCCATGGACCACGAGGGCATGGCCCCGGAGCCCGCACTGGTCGAACGCACCCGAGCCGCCACCTCGATCCAGATTCGTCCGATGGTGAGGCTGCGGGAGGGCTGGTCGACCGATGGAGGCGAGGCCACCCGCCTGAAAGGTCTGATCGGTGCCTACGTCGACGCCGGCGCCGACGGTGTAGTGCTGGGCTTCCTCAACGGTCTGGGCGAGGTCGACACCGAGGTGGTCACCAGCCTGACCGAGGGCATCGGCGTGCCGTGGACCTTCCATCGCGCCATCGACTGGGCCTTCGACTACCGCAAGGCCTGGGCTGCCCTGCGTGGCTTCGCGGGGTTCGACCAGGTACTGACCGCCGGTTCCTCGCGCGGTCTCGAACACGGGCTGGACGAGGTGCTGGCGGTGGCCAGGGACGAACCCGGTGCGGCGCAGGTGATCATGGCCGGCGGCGGACTGCGAGCCGAACACGTGCCGTGGCTGGTGCGAGCGGGGGTCCGCGCGTTCCACATCGGCACACCCGCCCGACCCGACCGCTCGTACAAGGCGTGGGTCGACTCCGGTCTGGTGCGTAGTTGGCGCACGCTGATCGACACCGAGGTGCGCCACCTGGGCTGAGGCCCTCGGCCCCTTGGGTGTCGCCGGCGGGGGTCAGCCGAGCCAATCGTGCGGATCGTGTGCCATGGCGCGAGAGATTGCGGCCGGGGTGCAACAAGTCCCGTCAGACGACACGATCGGCACGATTGCCCGGTCGTACCCGACCGGGCCGGGGCGCGGGGGAGCGGATGAGCCCCCGGCAGCGCTCAACCGATGGTGAACAGGGCGAGGTCGCGAGCGCCGATGGCGACCTCAGAGGTCGCCTCGCCCGACCAGACCTCGGTGACGGGTCCGTCGTGCCCGATCTCGATGACGTTCTCGGTGCCGTTGTCGACACGGACCAGACCATCGCCCACCTGGACGCGCAGCGGCTGGGTCGTGGGCTCCGAGGCACGCTCGCCGGAACCGAGCACCCCGACGGCCACTCGTCCGCCGGAGAGTTCGCGCAGCCACACGTCGAATCGGAACTCTCGCTGGATGCGGCGACCCTGTCGCCCCAGCGGGTCCTGGTCGATGGCCACCAGCCGCGGATTGGTGAGCACTTGGGCCACCGATCGGTTCATGGTGCGGATGTCGTTGCCGGCCATCAGGGGCGCCGCGAGGAGGGCCCACAGACCCAGGTGGGCGCGGCACTCGGCGAGGGTGAGCCCGGGGTTGCCGACCTGCAGCATGTCCGGGTCGTTCCACGCTCCCGGACGCGACCACCGCTCCAGGCCACGCTGGGCGTCGGCGATCCCCCGGACGGAGCTGAAGCTCGGGTCGATGTCGGGCGTCGTCCGCCACAGGTTCGCCAAGCCGGGCGCCCACTCCCACGGGTTCGTCCGACCGTACTCACTGATCGAGTACACGAACTCCCGCGGGGAGTCCGCGATGAGCTGGCCCATCTTCTCGAAGGCGCCCCGGTAACTCAGCCCGGTGTCATCGCGGCAGGCCTCGCACCAGTCGTACTTCAGGTAGTCCACACCCCACTCCGCATACGCGGCGAGGTCGTCGGCCTCATGACCGAAGCTGCCCAGCCCCTCGCCGGGGTAGGCGTCGTAGATCATGGCGCAGGTCGCGCGACCCGGTGCGAGATACATGCCGAGCTTGAGCCCGCGCTGGTGCACCTGGTCGGCCAACCAGTCGATGCCCTGGCCGAATCGCGCCGGGTCGGGCTGAAGGTTGCCACCGGACGAGCGCCGCGGAGCCTGCCAGCCGTCGTCCACGACCAGGTACTGGTAGCCAGCGTCACGCAGACCAGTCGAGACGATCACGTCGGCCATCGACACGATCTGCTGCTCGTCGATGCGCGTGCGGAACGCGTTCCAGGAGTTCCAGCCCATGGGAGGGGTGGGGCAGGCGGCGAGTGGCATGTGGTCTCCCGGGAGGCTGGCAATGATGGGCGCGAACGCTCGTCCTGCACGGTAGCGTCAGTCGGCGATGCATGACACGAGCCGCTCGGATCCGCGCGCGTTGGCTGCCGCGATCGCCGCACGCCACGGCCTCGAAGGGCCCCTCGACCACCTGACGGAGGGCCAGACCAACCACGTGTTCGGCACCCCCGAGGCGGTCATCCGTTTCTCCCGCGACCCCCTGCGCGGAACCGTCACCGACGTGGACGAGTTCGCGAAGGAAGCGTGGTGCTCCCGGGCAGCCGAGGCTGCCGGAGTGGTCACTCCCCGGGTGCTCGCGGTCGGCCAGTTCCAGACGGAGGGGTCGGGGTCAGGCGCGGCCGGGGCAGACCCGCTGTCGGTGCCCTACCAGCTTCAGGAACGCATGCGGGGCGAGCACCCGGACGAGGCGACGCCCCGGCTGTGGCAACGGCTCGGCGACTGCGCGGCTGCGCTGGCGCGGATTCCGCTGGACGACGCCCCGGGGCAGCTCTTCACCCGATTCGGTCGTGACCTCGCCGAAGCCTGGGCTCAGCACGTGCACCACAACCTCGTTGCCCTAGGTGACGACGATCCGCTGTTCGAGTTGGGCGTCTACCGCGCCAGCGACCTCGAGTGGCTGACGGACTGGGTCTCGGCCACGAAGCCGGTGGGTCAGCAACACGGGCTGTTCCACGGTGACCTGAACCCCGGGAACGTGCTGGTCGCGCCGGATGGCGAACTGGTGCTGCTCGACTGGGGATCGGCCGCCACCGGCCCCGTTCCCTGGGGTGACCTCGTTCACCTGCAGCGGGGGCGGTTCCCGCACCTCGCGGAGGACTTCGCCGCCGGGTTCGGCATCGACCCCGAGGAGGTGGCTCGCGGGTTGCCGAGGCTGGAACTGCTGCAGGCGCTCGACCTCGTCCGTTGGGCGATCGACCGTCGACCAGACCTGCTCGACCACTACCGCACGACCGCGACGCAGACCGTCAGGCGACTCGCGCCCCGGTGAGCTGCTCCGAGACGGCCCACAACCGTGCGGCCACCACGTCGTCCCGCATCCGCGCGTTCAGGCTGGCCGGCCCGGCAGCACCTCGCATTCCGAAGGCCCCCGTGGGGCCGAAGTAGTCCCCGGACGACGCGGTGGGTGAGGTGGCGGCCATCAGCAGGGGCTGGGCCCCCATCTCGGCCGACTGCCCGAACCGGGCGCCCACCGACGTGATCCGCTCCATCAGTCTGCTGCCCTCACCCAGGCTGGCGCCGGAGGTCTGCAGGTTGGTGAGGGCGTAACCGGGGTGTGCACCGACACTGCGCAGCGCCCAGCCGCGACGGCCGGCGATGGCCGCCAGCTGTCGGTACAGGTGGACGTCGGCCAGTTTCGACTGGGCGTAGGCCTGTTCGGGACGGTACCGCCGGCGAGTCCAGTGGAGGTCACCGAAGTCGATGCGGCCGATGCGGGCGATCCCGCTGGCCATCGTGGCCACCCGGGGCGCGGGGGACTCACGCAGCACCGGCAGCAAGCCCACCGTGAGGGCGAACGGACCGAAGAAGTTGCTGCCCATCTGCAGTTCGAACCCGTCCTCGGTCTCGATCCGTTGCGGCGGCGTCATCACCCCTGCGTTGTTGACCAGCAGGTCGAGGTGGTCATGGTCCTCGGTGAAGGACTCGACGAAGGCGCGGACGGAGGCGAGGCTCGCCAGGTCGACGATCCGCAGTTCCAGGTCGGCGTCCGGCAGGGCTTGCCGGATCTCGTCCAGCGCCTGCTGACCCCGCTCGACGTTGCGGCAGGCGAGCACCACTGTGGCCCCGGCCGCGGCCAGCCCCTTGGCTGTGTGGAAACCTGTGCCTGAGTTGGCTCCGGTGACGACGGCGGTGAGTCCGGACTGAACGGGTACGGCGAACATGGCGCCCAGTCAACACCCTGCCCTCAACCTCGCGACCCCTCGACCTCCCGGGCCGCTCACCGACCTCGACGTTGAGGTCTCGTCGCGGCCGTCGCCCGGGGATGGGCGGCTCCAGACACCGATCGCGACTGCTGGCAGGTGTCCCCCGGCTGCCCACAAGTCCGCGACCCACAGCCTCATCCCAACTGCCGTGGCAGGGGCTGCGCGTGGACGATCGCCAGACTGGTCACCGCTCGTGTCAGACAGACGTAGAGCCTGCGCAGCCCGGTCAGTTCGTCGGACTCTCCCGCCACGATCCCGGCCGGTTCGGCCAGCACGACGTGGTCGAACTCGAGACCCTTGGCCAGACTGGCCGGCACGACCTCTACCGGCACCTGTCGGGCGGCCTCCACCTGCCGGGCCTCGGCCTCGTCCGGTTCACTCGTGCGGGGGGCGTCATCGCGGCCCAGCACCACGTGCTCCACCCTGAGGGCGGACGACACCGGGTCGACCAGCGCGTCGGGCACGATCACGCCGATCATCCCCTCACGAGCCGCCACCTGCTGAACCCGCGCGGCGAGGGCCGCGAGCAGGTCATCGGTGAGCTCGAAGACCAATTCACCCCGCGCATGCCGGATCGAACGCGGTGGTGTGAGCCCGGGCGCGATGGCCGGAAGCAGGCGGGCCGCGTAGTCGATGACGTCACCCGGCACCCGGAAGCCCTCGACCAGTTCGTTGACCAGTGCCTCGGGATGCCCCACGTGGGTCAGGGCCTCGTCCCAACTGGTCGAGCCCCAACTGGTGGTGGCCTGGGCGAGGTCGCCCAGCAGCGTGACCGATCCCGTGGAGGCGCGCCTCCCGACGGCTCGCAGCATCATGGCCGACAGGTCCTGGGCCTCGTCGATGATGACGTGGCCGAGGCTGGGGGTTCGTTCGAGCAGGTCGACGATCTCGTCGAGGCAGACCACCTCGGCCAGCGTCCACGACCGACCGGCGGGGGACTTGCGGGGCATCCGGTCGAGCAGCACGGTCTGCTCCTCTGCCGAGAACAGGCCGTCGGCGAGCGTGGCGAGCAACTCGGGATCGGTGAACAGGCGGTGCAACAACGCCGTCGGCTTGAGCTGGGGCCACACCTGTTTCACCATCGCCTTCACCGCGGGGGAGCGTGCGATCTGGTTCTGCAGCCGGTCGTCGGTGGTCTCGCCCTGCAGTTCGAGGCGTAGCAGCACCTGGTGGGCGAGCCTCTGGGGCAGCATCACCCGCCCCGCCTCGTAGCGGACGCCGCGGCTGAGCACCCCCTCGACGGCCTGCGCGAGGTGGGGAGCCGGCACCCTGAGCACGCGGTGCCCGACCTTGACGGCGAGTAGGTCAGTGGGCAGGCAGACGTGACTCCACACGGCCCGGTGCAGGAGTTCGGCCATCCGGACATCGCCCAGGAGCAGGCCGCGCACCGATTCGTCCGTGGTGACCGCCCGTACTCCCGACGACGCCTCGCACAGGCTCTGCACCGTCTGCTGGTCGGTGTCGATCTCACCCAGTGCCGGCAGCACGTCGCCGATGTAGCTGAGGAACGACGCATTGGGCCCCACCACCAGCACCCCTGACCGGGACAACTGGGTGCGGAAGGCGTAGAGCAGGAAGGCCGCGCGGTGCAGTCCGACGGCCGTCTTCCCGGTGCCGGGCGCGCCCTGGATCGCCATCGACTGGTCCAGCGAGGTGCGCACCAGCAGGTCCTGGTCGGGCTGGATGGTTGCCACGATGTCGCGCATGGGGCCGGTTCGGGGGCGTTCGATCTCGTCCTGCAGGATCTGCGAGGTGCCCGTGGCAGCCCCGGCGGTGAGCGGTTCGTCCTCGAAGGCGGTGATCTGCCCGTCGCGGAAGCCGAACCGTCGGCGCAGCGAGCACTGCATCGGGTCGACGGACGAGGCCCGGTAGAAGGGCAGCGCCATCGGTGCCCGCCAGTCCATCACCAGCGGGTCCTCGCCGAGCCCGGCCGAGACGTGTCGTCGGCCGACGTGCACCACTTCGTCGCGTTCGGCGCCCAGGGAGGCGGCGTAGTCGATGCGCCCGAAGAAGAGGGGCACCGCCGGGTTGTCGACCAGTGACTCCGCCCGGCGGTACAGCATCTGCTTGAGGTACTGGGTGCTGACGTGGTTGGCGCCGGTGACGGTGCGCCAGTCGCTGGTCTGGGTCCTCATCTGGGCCAGTGCCTCGCGGGCACGGGCGAGGTGGGTGCGTTCGGCGGCCAGGTCAGGGTTGGCGTCGCTGGGTGGTGTGGGGGCAGACATGCGGGGTCCTCCGGTCGACGGACGGTGAGCATGTCCGGCGGGACCACCCGACGGACGACCCGCGTCGGCACCCAGGGCGCCCGCGAGTTCTGGAGCAGACGCGACATTCTACTCCAGCGCCCGCGACGGACGGGCGGGCGGGGCAACGGACCGGGCGTCCGGTGGCGTGGATGCCCTCCGGGGGTGGGCTCAGCCGCGCGGCTCTCCCAGCACCCGTACTGCCCACGGTCCGAGCACGAGCTCGTCACCCGCCGTGAGGGTGCTCCCGTCGGCGAGGTCGGTGACCTCCTCGAGATCGGTAGGCAGGCTGAGGGTCACCTCGTCCCACGACCAGTTGTGGACGAACCAGATCCGCTGGTGGGTGGTGCTGGTGCCGGAGGTGACCGTGATCTGGCTGGGAGCGTGCCATGCCTCGGCGATCGGTGAGGGCTGGGCGAACCGGGCGACCTTCGCGCCCAGCGCCAGATCGGGGATGGTGCCGACCACCGTGATCCTGCCGCGTCCGTGTTCGCGGGTCGTGACCGCCGCGAAGCTGCCCAGGAAGGGATGCTGGTAGCCGGCCAGCACCTCGGCCGACTCGCCCTCGAGCCCCGTGGGTGCGCCGGGCAGCAGACCGTCGGCCCACTTGGTGGCTCGCCCGAGGGTGGTCTCGGTGCCTGCCTGGTCATCCCAGGTCCCGGTCACCGCCACCGGCTCGGGCAGGGTGGAGTACTCCTCGTACCAGACCCCTGCGGCCTGCCAGAGGCGGTCGGGCGCCACGGCCTGACGGGCACGCGCCAACTCGTCCGCGTACCCGGTACGGGGTCCCACGACCAGGTGGCCGCCTGCCTCGGCGTAGCGGCGGAGCCGGTCGAGCAGGTCGTCGTCGGCGACGTAGACGGCCGGGGCGAACAGCACCGGGTAACGCTCCACCCACTGCGAGGGGTCGGTGGCGACGAACTGGCGATCGTGGAGGAAGGTCAGCTGCAGTCCGGCTGCCCGAGCGCCGTCGACGAAGCCGTTGACGATGCGTTCGTAGGCTCGGCGGTCGGGATGGGTGAACCCGTCGACCCCACCAGTGCTGACCAGGGGTCCGGCGAACTCGAAGGTCCACTTGGAGTCCGTCGACCAGATGACGGCCGCGTCGGCGTCGGGACGGTAACCCTCGAGCGCGGGGCCGAGCCTGCCCAGCAGTCGTCCCAACTCCGCGACCTCGCGGTACACACGACCGGGTCGTCCGCTGTGGGGGATCACTCCGCCCCAGTAGGTCTCGGCGCCGAAGTGCAGGGTGTGCCAGTGCCAGTACTCCACCATCCGGGCGCCACGGGCGACCAGGGCCGTGCCGGCCTGCAGCAGTTGACCGGGATAGGGCGGGTACTGGTCGGCGTGGCCGCCGATCGACTGGGCATCGGTCTCGGTCACCAGGAACGGTGCCTGGGCCGACGACCACAGACGGTCGGCCTGGGTGAACAGGGCGGACGGTCCATTGGTCCACCAGCCGGCATCCGCAGCATGGTCGACGGCCGACGACAGGCCGTCCTGCACGCGGTAGTAGGGGTTGCCGGCCGTGACGTCGAGTCGCTCGACCAGTTGGTCATCGCTGATGCCGGGTCGGGGGTACGAGATGCACGTGGTGACGAACTGGTCGGGCCGGGCGTGTTCGCGCACCAGGTCGGCCTGCCACCCGATGAACTCGGTGACCAGCTCGGCGGAGTAGCGGCGCCACTCCAGGTCATGCTGGGGCTGGGCATTGCCCGCCGGTGCCCACAGGTCGGCCCACTCACTGAGCCGGTGCGACCAGTAGACGAGACCCCACGCCTCGTTGAGTGCCTCGACGGTGCCGTACCTGCCGCGCAGCCACTCACGGAAGCCCTCGATCACGTGGGCGTTGTGCGGCAACTGTTGGCTGGGCTCGTTGTCGACCTGCCAGCCGATCACGGCCGGGTGGTCAGCCCAACGGGCGGCGATGGCGCGGACGACCCGTTCGGCGTACCGGCGGAACGTGGGGTGGGAGTAGTCCATCTCCTGACGGGCACCCCAGGCGGCGCGGGTGCCATCACGATGGACCGCGGCGATCTCGGGGTGCAGCCGGGCCAACCACGGCGGGACGGCGTAGGTGGGGGTGCCGAGGATGACACTGATGCCGCGGGCATGGGCCCCGTCGAGAACGGGCTGCAACCAGTCGAGGTCGAACTCACCCGGACGAGGCTCCCAGGTCGACCACACCGATTCGCCGACTCGGATGACCGTGAAACCGGCCTCGACCATCAGGTCGAGATCACGGTCGACAGCCGCGGCGATGCCCTGGGGCTGGTACTCGGCGTAGTAGGCCGCCCCGAACAGGATGCGGCCCTCGAGATGGCTCAGGGGGGTGGGCGAGGCGGGGGGCGTCGTTGCCATGCGGGTCTCCAGGTGGGCGTGCCAGATGCGTTTGTAACCATACAAGCTGACGCTCGCCCGGGGTGACGCGACGCCGGACCGCTCATGCGCCGCTCGAGGATGCTCACTAGAGTTCGCACGGGCGAGAACCTGCAGGATGTGCAGCTGAACAGCCCATCGCGTCCCGATCGGGACGCGATCGGCCGTTCACGTGCACGTCCCACAGGTCGAGGCTGGAGCCCTCGCCCGCCACCCTGATCATGCCGAGGAGGCACCCCGTGACCGGCACCACCGCCCTCCAGGAGCAGGCAGCGGTCGAACCCGTCGACCCGGCCTTCGGAGCCAACCAGTGGCGGCTCGCGCTGGCCCAACTGCTCTCGGGTGTCGGCATCGCGTCCGGGGTGGCGGTGGGCGCGGTGCTGGTCGAGGAGACCTCGGGGAGCACCCAGTTGGCCGGTTTCGCGCAGACCGCCACCGTCATCGGTGCCGGACTGCTTGCCTTCCCGCTGTCACGCCTCGCTCGTCTGCGTGGACGACGCGTGGCACTGGGGCTCGGTTTCGGTCTGGGCGCCCTCGGGGCCGTGCTCATCCTGACCGGGGTGCAGATCGGGCAGCCGGTGCTGTTGTTCCTCGGGTTGACGCTGTTCGGCTCCGCCACGGCCTCGGGCCTGCAGTCCCGCTACGCAGCCACCGACCTCGCCCCGGAGCACATGCGCGCCCGGGCCATGTCTGTCGTGGTGTGGGCCACCACCGTGGGATCGGTGGCGGGGCCCCAGTTGTCGGCACCCGGGGCGGCGTTGGGCCGGGCCCTCGGGCTGAACCATCTGGTGGGTCCCTACCTCTTCTCGGTGACGGCCTTCGTGCTCGCGGCCCTGGTCACGGTGAGCATGCGCAAACCGCAGCGTCCCCTGCACCAGCCCGGGGTGCACCGCAACGTCTCGATGAAGGAGTGCCTGCTGGTGGCGTGGCGCCATCCCGTCGTGCTGCTCGGCATGGTGGCGGTGATCACCGGTCAGATGATGATGACCGTGGTCATGGTGATGACCCCGTTGCACATGTACCACCACGCGATGGGCCTGGAGATCGTCGGCATCGTGATCTCGAGTCACATCCTGGGCATGTACGGACTCTCCCCGTTGGTGGGATGGCTGGTCGACCGGTGGGGGGCCCAGCGGGTGATCGTGCTCGGCATGGGCATCTTCCTGGTCGCCTTCGCCGTCGGCATCCTCGACGCGCTGGGGCAGTCCCACCTGGTGCGGCTCATCCCCGCCCTGACGCTGCTGGGCATCGGCTGGTCGTGCACGCTGATCGCCGGGTCGACGCTGGTCGCCCAGACCGTCGAGCCAGAACTGAAGGTGCCGATGCAAGGCACCGTCGACACGTTCATGAACTTCGGGGCCGCAGCCATCACGGCCTCGGCAGGCACCGTGCTGGCGTGGCAGGGATTCGTCGGCATCAACCTGCTCGCGACCTGCGTGCTGGTGCTGCTGGTCGTGGTGGCCGTCCGGGCCAAGCGGGTACCCGTCGCGGTCCACTGACGGGCCCCGTCCTGGCGGGACCTCGTGCTCCTGGAGAGCGTCAGTCGGACAACTGGTCGAGCTGGTCGAGGTCCTCGGCGTCGACGATCCGGTAGCTGTAGCCCTGCTCGGCCAGGAACCGCTGCCGGTGCTGGGCGAACTCGGCGTCGACGGTGTCCCGGCTGACCAGCGCGTAGAACCTGGCCACCAGCCCGTCCTTGGGACGAAGGATCCGTCCCAGCCGTTGGGCCTCCTCCTGCCGTGACCCGAAGGCGCCCGACACCTGGATGGCGACCTCCGCGGTGGGCAGGTCGACGGAGAAGTTGGCGACCTTCGAGACGATCAGCAGGCCGATCTCGCCGTCGCGGAACTGCTGGTAGAGCACCTCGCGTTGCTTGTTGGAGGTCTCGCCGGTGATGACGGGCGCGTCGAGCTTCTCGGCCAGGTCGTGCAGCTGGTCGACGTACTGGCCGATCACCAGCGTCGGCTGGCCGCGGTGCCGTTCGACCAGGTCGATCACCGCGTGGGTCTTCGACTCGGCGGTGGAGGCCAGCCGGTAGCGGACGTCGGGATCGGCCGTCGCGCACAGCAGACGCTCCTCCTCGGTCAGTGTCACCCGCACCTCGACACAGTCCGCCGGTGCGATCCAGCCCTGGGCCTCGATGTCCTTCCACGGGGCGTCGTAACGCTTGGGGCCGATCAGCGAGAACACGTCACCCTCACGCCCGTCCTCGCGGACCAGGGTCGCGGTCAACCCCAATCGGCGACGGGCCTGCAGATCGGCGGTCATCCGGAACACGGGCGCCGGCAGCAGGTGCACCTCGTCGTAGATGATCAGTCCCCAGTCGCGGGCCGAGAAGAGCTCCAGATGGGGGTTCTGGCCCTTCCGTTTCGTCGAGATCACCTGGTAGGTGGCGATCGTCACAGGACGGATCTGCTTGACCGCCCCCGAGTACTCGCCGATCTCGTCAGCGGTCAGGGTGGTGCGCCTCAACAGCTCGTCGCGCCACTGCCGGGCGGCAACGGTGTTGGTGACCAGGATCAGGGTGGTGGCCTTGGCCAGCGCCATCGAGGCGGCGCCCACGACGGTCTTTCCGGCCCCGCAGGGGAGCACCACGACCCCCGAGCCGCCGTGGTGGAACGACTCGGCCGCCTGGGTCTGATAGGGCCTGATGTGCCACTCGCCCTCGGCCAGCGAGATCTCGTGGGCCTCGCCGTCGACGTAACCCGCGAAGTCCTCGGCCGGCCACCCCAGCGTCAACAGCACCTGCTTGAGGTGACCCCGCTCCGAGGGGTGCACGACCACGGAGTCGTCATCGATGCGTGCCCCGACCAGGCCCTTCACCTTCGCCGAGCGCAACACCTCGGCCAGCACCGCCTTGTCGGTCGAGACCAGCACGAGACCGTGGGTGGGGTGCTTCTCGATGCGCAGGCGGCCGAATCGTCCGATCGTCTCGGTCAGGTCGATCAGCAGCGAACTGGGCACCGGGTAGCGCGACCAGGTGAGCAGGGCATCGACGACCTGTTCGGCGTCATGGCCGGCGGCGCGGGCGTTCCACAGCCCCAGCGGGGTGATCCGGTAGGTGTGCACGTGCTCGGGGGCACGCTCCAGTTCCGCGAACGGTGCGATCGCGATCCGGCAGGCATGGGCATCGGGGTGATCGATCTCCAACAGCAGGGTGCGGTCGGACTGGACGATCAGGGGGCCATTGGTGGGTGTCGACATCGCCGTCCATTATCCCCGCGCCGCTTGGCCGCACCCCCCTGTCACGTTCTCCCTTGGCACAATGGGCACCTCGTCGGACACTGCGCGGCGGCGCGGTCAGGGCTCGACGCGCACGATCCTCGACAGCGCCACCAACGACTGCCCCTTGCCGGGTTCCACCAGTCGGGCCTGCCCCGAGGCCACTGCCAGCACTTTCGCCCGCATCCGGCCACGGCGGCCGGAGTCGTCCACCCTGGTCAGGTTCACCCAGGTGCCCGCAGTCTGTGCCTCCAGCAGGGCCGCCACCATCGCCTCGGCGTCGACCGCGGCCTGCACCGACGTGCTGGGTGCCAGCAGTTCGGCTGACAGTTGTCGCAGTTGGTCGGAGGAGGGCACCGGCTGCCTGGTCGACCTGGGTACGGCGACCTGCTTGAGGCGTCTCGCTGGGGGGGTGGGCACGACAGCGCCACGCTCGTCCTCGGCGACGGGGGCGTGGCCCAGTTCACGCAGCACCTCGACCACCTCGGCCGCCTCCGCGCGGGCGGCGACCAGCGAGGGTGCCACCTGCCGCAGACCCAGTGATGCCGCCTGCGGGTGTCGCAACAGCGCCTGCATGGTCGCCTCGTCGGCGATGGTCAGGAGGGCGCCGACGCTGGCCACCCGGATCGCCCCGTGCAGCCTGGCCACGTCACCGACGAGGTAGCGCAGAGGCTGGGGGATCGGGGTGGCGGAGTGCGCGGTGAGCCAATCCAGCAGCGCGTCGCCCGTCCACCCCGCATCGAGGCCCCTGCGCACCGACGAGGAGGTGAATCGGTGCACGGTCGCTGGTCCGGGTGACTCCCGGTCGGCCACCAGGTCGAGTTGGCGGAGCACGTCGATCCGCAGCGGGCCGGGGGCCACGGCCGTCAGGTCGGACTGCACCAGGAACCCATCGGTGGCCTCGGGGAAGCCGGGGTCCTCGGTCACCTCCCACAGGCTGGTGCGGCGTCCCATGGCCACCAGCCCCAGTTCGGCGGCCTCGGCCAGGGTCTGCTCCGCTGCGTGGTCGACCTCCACCCGCGACCACGTGGGGTGGTGCCAGGCCAACCGTTCCGCGAGTCGATCGATGGTCACCTCTGCCCCGGACGGCGCCGACCGTAGTTCGCGGGCGGCGGCGATCCGGCCACGTTCGGGACTGGTCACCTCGTCGCGACCCGCCTGGGCACCGGGCTCGAGTGGCCACCCGGCCAGGTCGAGCCAGGCCTTCACCAGCCCCTGCCACCGGACGAACGGACCCGTGCCCAGCCACTGGTCGAACGTCACCGTGGGCAGCCACGCCGTGCCGCCGCGTCCCACCAGGCCCAGACGGTGGGCCAGCTGGAGCAGCAGGACCACCGCGTCGCCGGTGCCGGTCGCCCGAGCGAGGTTCTGCTGGTCACGGCGGCTGAAGGCACCGGTGGCCAGGGGTCGCGGGCTCGTCCGCTCGACCTCGTCGATCACGGCGGCCACGGAGTGCACCAGTGACTGCGCCGTGCCGAGACCGGCCGCCTCGACCACCCGTGACTCCTGGGCGGCGGGCCATCCGGGTACCTGGGTGGCGACGGGTTGGCGGAAGAGTCTTCCCCCGCGCAGCCTCAGGGACACCTCCCGGGGCAGCACCACCGTCTCGGCGTCGACCGGTCGCAGGAGTTTCAGCGCCAACAACCGTTCGGTGGGGCTGTTTGCCTGCTCGAGCCGTACCGGCCGGTCGGCGCCGCTGACCCGTCCGACAGGACTGTTCCAGAGCAGCTGGTCGAGCACCGGCTCGGCCTCGGGTCCGGCCTCACGCACCAACCGGTCGATCTCTGCGTCGGGAAGAGGTGAAGGGCTCGGTTGGGCCAGACCCGCCGGATGGGTGCCGAAGCACGACCGGACTGCCTGGGTCACGCGCAGGTGGTTGTCGTCCCCCCAGGCCAGGGCGCGGTCGCGTAGCGCAGCCACCGCGTGCTCGACCGCACCCCGGTCGCCGCCCAACAACGCCGCCAGTTGGCGCACCGAGATGAGATCGGGTGAGGCGGCCAGCGCGTGGCAGACGCGCCGTTGCCACGTGTCCAGGGCATCGATGGCCGCGCGCGTCGAGGCATGGGTGGACGCCCGTTCGACCACCTCGGCGACGCTGTCGGGCCTGGGCAGCGCCAGATCCGGCCGCAGCCGCAGCAGGGTCGTCAACTGGTTCTGGTCGAGGGAACGCACGACATCGGCGATCGACCTCGGAGCGGTGGCGCTCGCGGGCGGGGGCGTCAGGTCCTGGCCTTCCCGAGGTACTTCCAGACGACGTAGAGGTCAGCGCCCAGCACCACGAAGCAGGCGAACTGCGCCCACTCGAAGACCGCGTCGATGGTGTCCCGGTCACCGGGAACCAGCAGCCCCAGCACCAGCGCGGCCGCCGCGCCGATCGCCCCGACCCGCACCAGGGTCTGCTTGGCCACCGGCGCCATCGCCGAGAGCGCGACCGCCGACAGCAGCAGCACGAACGAGAGCGGACGAATCAGCATGCCGGCGAGCAGCACGATCACCAGGGCGTAGCCAGCAGTCTTCACCACGGTCATCAGCCCGTTGCCCGCAGCGGGCGGTCGGGACTGGGGTTCCCATTGCAGCGGGAGCGGACCGTGTGTGGGGTACGAGCCGGAGGGGGAGAACTGGCTGGTGGCGGCCGATGGGCCGTTCGTCGGGAACTGCTGGCTGACAGCGTTCCCGGGAGGGGGGTACTGGGTGGTCGGGTCAGGCGGGGCCCAGGCCTGCCCCGGCGTGCCGGAGGGCACGTGGGGCGATGATCCCGACAGCGGCCCGAAGTTGTGGCTGGTGACCATCGGCTGGGTCGGGTCCCAGGCCCGGTCGGTCCTCCCGGGCGCAGCATGGGCCGATCCCCAGGCCGACCCCTCGTGGATGCTCATGCCCGAGCCGAACGGCAGGTGCGGGTCACGCTTGGGTGCGCTGGAGGGAACCAAGGCATCGAGCGGTGGGGTGGGGGCCGGAGCGGGCTCGAACGCCTCCGGCCCTTGGGCGGGCAGGCCGTCCGCCAGGTGTGGGGGCTCCGGGGCGACGCTCAGCGGAGGGGTGCGCGGGGTAGCGAACCCGTCGGGGCGCTCCCGGGGCGCATATTCCGCGCCGTCTCGCCAGTCAGCCATGTCGAAGAGTCTAGTGGGGCAGCGTTCATCGTCCCTGCGCGCTTGCCCTGCCGGGGAGGCACCCGTGGCGGGCCCACTGCCATGCTGGGTCGCGTCAAGCTCGCCCTGAGGAGGTGCGATGGAAGTCATCATCTGTGCCGACGCCGACGTGGTGGCGCGTACCGCCACGGGACGGATCGTGGGAGCGCTGGCGAAGCGTCCCCAGCCGGTACTGGGACTGGCCACGGGCAGCTCCCCGTTGCGGATCTACGACCAGTTGGCGGCGCTGAACCGCGCGGGACGGATCGATCTGTCCGGCACCAGGGCCTTCGCGCTGGACGAGTACGTGGGCCTGCCGCCCTCGCACCCACAGAGCTACGCCGAGACCATCCGCACCACGGTGACGGTGCCCTGTGGGATGAACCCCGACCTGGTGCACGTGCCCGACGGCATGGCCACCGACATCGAAGCCGCCTGTCAGCGGTACGAGGACGAGATCGTCGCCGCCGGGGGCATCGACGTGCAGATCCTCGGGATCGGCTCCAACGGACACATCGGCTTCAACGAGCCCACCTCGTCGCTGCAGTCACGGACCCGCATCAAGACCCTCACGGCCCGCACCCGGCAGGACAACGAGCGCTTCTTCAGCCATGACGTGAAGGTGCCGACCCACTGCGTCACCCAGGGACTGGGCACCATCATGGACGCGCGCCGTCTGGTGCTCGTGGCCACCGGCACCAAGAAGGCCGACGCCATCGCCGCCGCTGTCGAGGGACCGGTGACCAGCATGTGCCCGGCCTCGGTGATGCAATTCCACCGCAATGCAGTGGTGGTGGTCGACGAGGCGGCCGCGTCCAAGCTCACCTTCGACGGCTACTACCGCGACATCTTCGAGCACCTGCCCGAGTGGCAGCAGGTTCCCGGGCTCTGACCAGCCCGCGCTGAACAACCCCGGCTGACCAACCCCCCACTGATCGGCCCCCCGATGGGGACCGGTCCGGCGACTGCGGCCCTCCGGCCTCAGGCGGGTGGTTCGTGGTCGGTCACCTTCGGCAACGGACGAAGCGGTGCCCGCTCGGCCCGCTCGACCGTCTGCCCGGCCCGTTCGACCGCGACCGAGGCGTCACGCAGTGCCATCCGGACGAACCGGGGCACCTCCGGATCCTGGATCCGCAGCCCCCGCCGGCTGACCCGCACCGTCTGACCGGTGAATCGTCCGATGGCGAGCGACGACAGGACGGTGCCCACGGCGAGCAGTCCTGCCAGCACCAACTGGGCCAGGCGCGGACCGACGCCGTCGACCAGCAGGCCCACCAGGGGCTGCGACAGGCTCATGCCGCCGAAGGCGATCAACAGGTACAGGCCCATCACCCGGCCGCGGGCCGACGGGTCGACGCTCATCTGCACCAGGGCATTGCTGAGCAACTGGAAGCAGGTGATGGTCACCGAGTGCACCACGATCACCGCGGCATAGAGCAGGGGTGAGGGAGCGACGGCGCCGATCGCGAGGAAGCAGGCTGAGATCCACAGCAGGCCGACCAAATGGCGCAGTCGTGCCTTGCCACGGGTTCGTCCCGCGAGCAGGGAACCGACGATGCAGCCGGCGGCCATCACGGAGTTGAACACCGAGTACCCGGGGATGCCGCTGTGGAACACCTCGTTCGCCATCCCGGCGAAGACCAGGGGCATCGCCAGGGCCAGCAGGGAGACGCTGGCCAGCAGCACCATCGTCCAACCGATCTCGGTGGTCTCGCGCATGGTGCGCAGGCCCTCGCGCAGCGTGATCCGCTCGTCCTCGCGCGGTCCGGGATCCGCGGTCGGCGCCCGAAACAGCAGCACAGCGGTGATGCAGCAACCCAGGCCGTTCATCCAGAACGCGAAGCCCGGGCCGATCGCCGCCACCATGGCGGCCGACATCGGCGGACTCCAGAAGCCGGCGGCCTGGAAGGCGATGGAGTTCATCGACAGGCCTTGTGCGATGTGTCGTCCCGACAACTGCACGATCATCGACGAGCGGGCCGGTTGTTCGACCACCGCGGACAGGCCCGTGATCGTGGCGGCGGCGTAGATGTGCCAGGGCTCGACCAGGTGGAGCAGGGCCAGGGTGCCGACCGCGAAGGCCCCGGCCGCCTGCATCAGTTGGGCGCCGGCGATCAGCCCGCGCACGTTGAACTTGTCGGCGAGCACCCCACCCCACAGGCCGAACAGCAGGATCGGGCCGAACTGGAGGGCGGCAGCCGTACCGACGGCGGTGACGTCACCGGTCAGCTTCAACAGCAGCCAGTCCTGGGCGATGCGGGCGATCCAGTAGCCGGTTGCCCCCTGCAGCATGGCTGTCAGGTAGCGAGCGAAACCCGGTTCGCCGAGGGCGCCGCGACGAAAGAGGGGAAGGGTGGGGACAGCAGTGGTCATGAGGCACACAGAGGGGGGGAGGAAGCGGTCCCGACGTCGCCTGGTGGCGCGGGCTGACACCAGACTAGAACCCCTGCGGGGATGACGTGAACGGGTGCTCACTTTGAGGCGTGAACGGTTCGCAGGGCGCTCAACGGCGGTGCGCACAATCGGGTGGGCGAGGTCAACGGCTGCGGGGTAGGATGAGCGTTCAGTTGACCGCCGGGGGACCGGCCAGAGCAGGAGTTTCGACGTGGCCATCGGCAAGGTGCGCTTCTACGACGCCGAGAAGGGTTTCGGCTTCATCACCAAGGACGAGGGCGGCGACGTCCACTTCCGCAGCAGTGTGCTGCCCTCGGGGGTGACCATCGTGAAGCCGGGGCAGAAGGTCGAGGTGTCGGTCGCCGAGGGGCGCCGAGGTGAGCAGGCCCTGTCCTTGCGCCTGATCGATGCACCGCCGTCGCTGTCGAAGCAGCAGCGCAAGAAGCCCGAGGACCTCGCTCGTCTCACCGAAGACCTGATCAAGCTGCTCGACGGCTTGGGGAACGGCTACCGTCACGGTCGCCACCCCGACGCCAAGGCAGCCGCCAAGACCGCCGCGTTGCTGCGGGCGGTCGCCGACGAACTGGAGCTGTGAGCGTGTCCGTGACCCCTGTCGCCACCCGAACCCCGGCAGCGCGTTCCGCTGCCTCCAAGTCCGCCAAGCCGAAGCTGGACGCGGTCGCCGCGGCCGCCATCGAGGTGGCTCGGGTCGCCGCCGAGGAGGAAGCAGGGGACTTCGGCGTCGGGGAGCACCTGGGTGTCGTGGCCGACGGTGAGCGGGTGGTGACGCACCTGTTCGAGTGCACCCACCCTGCCTACCGGACGTGGCGGTGGGCGGTCACCGTGGTGCGTGCCTCCCGGGCACGCGTGGCCACCGTCAACGAGGTGGTGCTGCTGCCGACCGCCGACTCGCACCGCGCCCCCGCGTGGGTGCCGTGGGGCGATCGGATCCTCGCCGGTGACGTCGTGCCCGGCATGCTTCTTCCGACCCCTGACAACGACCCCCGCCTCGAGCCCGGTTTCACCGGCGGTGAGCAGGCAGCCGATGCCGACCCGGTCGAGTGGTCGATCACCCGTTCGGTGGTGGCCGAACTCGGACTGGGCCGCGAACGGGTGCTGACGTCGTTCGGTCGTGACCTGGCGGCCGAGCGGTGGCTGTCGGGCGACGCCGGAGCCGACAACCAGTTGAGTCGTCAGGCCCCCGCTGAGTGCGTCAGCTGCGGCTACCTCGTCCGCCTGCAGGGTGGGCTCGGAACCATGTTCGGTGTCTGCACCAACGAGTTCTCCCCCTCGGACGCCCACGTCGTCTCGATGGACCACGGCTGTGGCGGCCACTCCTCCGTCGTCGCCGAGGAGCGGGGGGTCGAACTCCCGCTGCCCATGTTCGACACCGTGACGATCGATCAGTCCCTGTTCGACTGATCCAGCGCGAGCCGACGGGCGCGACGACGCGTCCACCACAGCCCGACCAGACCGATCACGGTTCCGGCGAGTGCCACACCGAGCCACCAGCCTCGCCCGTCCTCGTCCATTCGGTTCCTCAGCGCGAACAGCACCACCGTCGCCACCGCGAAGGCGAGTGTGCCCGCGCGGAAGGCGCCGACCCCACTGTCGTCGACCGGCTCGATCGGGGCCTGGAGGAGACCGCGGGGGCGCTGCCGGGCCGTGGGCACCTCGGAGTTAGGCGGAGCGGACGAGTTCGACATGCGTCCGAGTTTACGAACGCCGGAGCCCCACCTCTACCATGCGTGCATGGTCACCAACTCCCCCAAGGCCGCGCGTCGGCCAGACAGCCACACAACTGACGTCCGACAAGGCCGTGGAGCACTCGATCGGTGGTTCCAGATCACCCGTCGCGGTTCGACCACCGCCACCGAGGTGCGCGGCGGTCTGGTGACCTTCTTCACCATGGCCTACATCCTCGCCCTGAACCCCCTGATCATCGGCACGGCCGCCGACCGGAATGGCAACCTGATCAACGGGGCCCCCAAGTTCCTCGACGCCGCCAAGTCGCAGCTCAATGACGCAGCGCTGACCGAGTCGAAGCTGATGGTGGCCGCGGCGACAGCGCTGATCGCGGGACTGCTGACCATCCTGATGGGTGTCTGGGGACGGTTCCCCCTGGCGCTGGCCACGGGTCTGGGACTGAACGCCCTGCTGGCCTACAGCATCGCCCCGCAGATGACCTGGCCGCAGGCCATGGGCCTGGTGGTGTGGGAGGGCACCCTGATCACCCTGCTGGTGCTCACCGGCATCCGCAAGGCGATCTTCACCGCCGTGCCTCCCAGCCTGCGTGCGGCCATCTCGGTCGGTATCGGACTGTTCATCACGCTCGTCGGTCTGGCTGACTCCGGGCTGGTCCGACCGGGCAACCCACTGGTGCAACTGGGTGTCAACGGCACCTTGCAGGGCTGGCCGATCGCCGTCGCGGTGTTCGCCTTCCTGTTGCTGGTGCTGCTGCACGTACGCAAGGTGAAGGGCGCCATGCTGATCGCGATCGCGGCCGCCTCAGTGGTGGCGCTCGTGCTCGAGGCCGCCTTCAAGGTGGGACCCCGCATCGGTGAGAACGTGACCGGCTGGTCGCTCAACGTGCCGAAGCTGCCCTCCGGGTCTGACTTCGTCAGCCCCAACCTCGGCCTGATCGGGCGGGTCGACCTGCTCGGAGGCTTCCTCAAGGCCGACGGCAGCTTCTCGATCGGCGTCTTCCTCGGCGTGCTGCTGCTGGTGTTCTCGCTACTGCTGGCCGACTTCTTCGACACCGTGGGCACCGTCGTGGCCGTCGGTTCCGAGGCGGGCCTGCTCGCCAAGGACGGGAACCCGCCGCACCTGCAGGAGATCCTGATGGTCGACTCGATCGCAGCCATGGCTGGTGGCCTCGGCTCGGTGTCGTCCAACACCTCCTACATCGAGTCGACCGCCGGTGTCGGCGAGGGTGCCCGCACCGGTCTGGCCTCAGTGGTCACCGGTCTGGCCTTCCTGGTGGCGATCTTCCTCGCCCCGATCGTGAACATGATCCCCTCCGAGGCAGCCGGGCCGGTGCTGGTCTTCGTGGGGTTCCTGATGATCGGGCAGGTGCTGCAGGTCAAGTGGGACGAGGCCGAGGAGGGCATCCCCGCCTTCCTGACCATCGTGCTGATGCCCTTCACCTACTCGATCACCGCCGGTATCGGTGCCGGGGTGATCTTCTGGGCCGCCATCAAGGCGATCAAGGGCAAGGCCAAGCTCGTCCACCCGCTGCTGTGGGCCGTCGTCGTGCTGTTCGTCATCTACTTCGCCCAGGGTCTGCTCTCGAGCCTGCTCAGCTGAGTCGAGTCGCGCCGACCGGCACCGGCGTGACGACCCCTCATCCACTGCCACCGGGGCGCCACGATCACCACGCGGGCTCGACCAACCTTCGGTTTCCGGGGGTTGGTCGAGCCCGCGTGGTGATCCTGGCGGGAGGAACGCTCGTCCCGGCACAAGGAGGAGCGGCCGGCAGGCGCCGCGGCCAGCGCTTCCCAGGCCCTCGATGGGCCGTGATCCAGCGCCGTGAGAAGCCTCCGGGGGCCTCTGGTGCCTTCTGTATTGTCAGCAGCATGTTCTCCAAGGTTCTGGTCGCCAACCGTGGCGAGATCGCAGTCCGTGCATTCCGCGCCGCCTACGAGCTCGGCCTCAAGACGGTCGCCGTCTTCCCCCTCGAAGACCGCAACGCCGAGCACCGCATCAAGGCGGACGAGGCCTACCAGATCGGCGAGCCCGGCCACCCGGTGCGCGCCTACCTCGACATCGACGAGATGATCCGGGCCGCCAAGGAGGCCGGGGCTGACGCCATCTACCCCGGTTACGGCTTCCTCTCCGAGAATCCCGGCCTGGCCGAGGCATGCGCCCAGAACGACATCATCTTCGTCGGCCCCCCGGCCGATGTGCTCGAGCTCGCCGGCAACAAGGTGCGCGCCCTCAAGGCCGCCCGCAAGGCGGGAATCCCCGTGCTCGCCTCCTGTGAGCCCTCGACCGACGTCGAGGAGCTCAGCCGCGCCGCCGACGAGATCGGTTTCCCCGTCTTCGTGAAGGCGGTCGCCGGCGGTGGCGGACGAGGGATGCGCCGGGTCGATCGTCCCGAAGACCTGCGGGAGTCGTTGGGTGCTGCCATGCGCGAGGCCGAGTCGGCCTTCGGCGATGCCACCGTGTTCATCGAGCAGGCCGTCGCTCGTCCGCGTCACATCGAGGTGCAGATCCTCGCTGACCAGCACGGCAACGTCATGCACCTGTTCGAGCGGGACTGCTCGATCCAGCGGCGCCACCAGAAGGTGATCGAGATCGCCCCCGCTCCTCACATCTCGGACGAGCTGCGCGCTGCCCTGACCCGTGACGCCGTGGCCTTCGCCGAGTCGATCAACTACTGCTGCGCCGGCACCGTCGAGTTCCTCGTCGAGACCGAGGGCGAGCGCGCCGGACGCCACGTGTTCATCGAGATGAACCCTCGCATCCAGGTCGAGCACACCGTCACCGAGGAGATCACCGACGTCGACCTCGTGCAGGCGCAGATGCGGATCGCCTCGGGCGAGACCCTGGCCGACCTGGGCCTCAGTCAGGACAGCGTCGCCATCCGCGGCACCGCCATGCAGTGCCGGATCACCACCGAGGACCCCGCCAACGGGTTCCGTCCCGACACGGGCATGATCACCACCTACCGTTCCGCCTCCGGCGCCGGTATTCGCCTGGACGGCGGCACCGTCGGCACGGGCGTCGAGATCTCGGGCCATTTCGACTCCATGCTGGTCAAGATGACCGCTCGTGGGCGCGACTTCCAGATGGCCTGCGCGCGCGCCCGCCGGGCCCTGGCGGAGTTCCGCATCCGTGGCGTCAGCACCAACATCCCGTTCCTGCGGGCAGTGCTGGACGACCCCGACTTCCAGGCCGGCGACATCTCCACCAACTTCATCGACGAACGCCCCTACCTGCTCACGGCGCGCACCCCCGCCGACCGTGGGACGAAGATGATGAGGTGGCTGGCGGACGTGACCGTCAACCGTCCCAACGGTGAGGCCCTCACCAGCCTCGACCCGTCGGCGAAGCTGCCCCAGGTCTCCCTCAAGGACGCCCCGGTGGACGGGTCGCGCCAACGCCTGCTCGAGCTCGGCCCCGCCGGGTTCGCGAAGTGGCTGCGCGAGTCCGACCACGTCGAGGTCACCGACACCACCTTCCGCGACGCCCACCAGTCGCTGCTGGCGACCCGGGTACGCACCCGCGACCTCACCTCGGTCGCCCCCTACATCGCCAAGATGCTGCCCGAGTTGCTGAGCGTGGAGTGCTGGGGCGGGGCCACCTACGACGTGGCCCTGCGCTTCCTCGGCGAGGACCCCTGGGAGAGGTTGGCGCAGTTGCGGGCCGACCTGCCCAACCAGGCGCTGCAGATGCTGCTGCGCGGACGCAACACCGTCGGCTACACCCCTTACCCCACGGAGGTGACCCGCGCCTTCGTCGCCGAGGCGGCGGACACCGGGGTCGACATCTTCCGCATCTTCGACGCCCTCAACGACGTCGAGCAGATGCGTCCTGCCATCGACGCCGTGCTCGAGACCGGTACCACCGTGGCCGAGGTGGCCCTGTGCTACACCTCCGACCTGTCGGACCCCGACGAGAAGATCTACACGCTGGACTTCTACCTTCGTCTCGCCGAGAAGATCGTCGAGGCGGGCGCCCACGTGCTGGCCATCAAGGACATGGCGGGACTGCTTCGTCCGCCGGCCGCCTTCACGCTGGTGACGGCACTGCGCGAGCGGTTCGACCTGCCCGTGCACCTGCACACCCACGACACTGCCGGTGGCCAGCTGGCCACCCTGCTGCGTGCCGTCGATGCCGGTGTCGACGCGGTCGACGTCGCCTCGGCGCCGATGGCCGGCACCACCTCTCAGCCACCTGCGTCGGCGCTGGTGATGGCCCTGCAGCACGGCAAGCGGCAGACCCGCCTCAACCCCAAGGCGGTGGCCGACCTCGAGCCGTACTGGGAGGCCGTCCGCCGGGTGTACGCACCCTTCGAGTCGGGGCTGCCCAGCCCGACCGGTCGTGTGTACACCCACGAGATCCCCGGCGGCCAGCTGTCGAACCTTCGCCAGCAGGCGAAGGCACTGGGGCTGGGCGACCGGTTCGAGCAGATCGAGTCGATGTACGCGGCGGCTGACAAGATTCTCGGACGACCCACCAAGGTCACTCCCTCGTCGAAGGTCGTCGGGGACCTCGCCCTGCACCTGGTCGCGGTCAACGCCGACCCGCAGGAGTTCGAGGCCGACCCGCAGAAGTTCGACATCCCCGATTCGGTGATCGGCTTCCTCAGCGGCGAGCTCGGCACTCCTGCCGGTGGCTGGCCCGAGCCGTTCCGCTCGAAGGCGCTGGCCGGACGCAAGACCCCGGTCCGCCAGACCGAGGTCGACGCGGACGACCTGGCCAAGCTCGCCATCCCCGGACGCACGCGGCAGGAGACGCTCAACCGTCTGCTGTTCCCCGGTCCCACCCGGGAGTTCGAGGAGTACCGCGAGACCTACGGTGACCTCTCGGCCGTGCCGACCATTCCGTACCTCTACGGGCTGAAGCCCGACACCGAGCACGTCATCACCCTGTCGCAGGGAGTGTCGCTGATCGCCAGTCTCGAGGCGATCGGTGAGGTGGACAAGCGAGGCAAGCGCACGGTGATGTGCCTGCTCAACGGGCAACTTCGTCCGGTGCGGGTGCGCGACCTCTCCGTCAAGCCCGAGGTGGCCGCTGCCGAGCGTGCCGACTCGTCCAACCCCGGTCACGTGGCCGCCCCGTTCGCCGGGGCCGTCACCGTGCAGGTCGAGGAGGGCGAGAAGGTCGTCGTCGGGCAGTCGGTTGCGACCATCGAGGCCATGAAGATGGAGGCCTCGATCACCGCGCCGATCGCGGGTGTGGTGCAGCGGCTCGCCGTGCAGGGGACGCGTCAGAGCGAAGGTGGCGACCTGCTGCTGGTGATCCGTCCCTGAGCCCCGCCTGCATGGTCAGCGCTCAGCTGCCGAGCTGCTCACGTGGGGTCTCCCACCAGACCAGGAACAGGTCGGGGCCGGGGCGTCCGGCTCCCCGGGCCTGCTCGGCCAGTCCCGGGAAGAGTGACAAGAAGGCGTGCAGGCTGCGCGCCCGGGCGAGGTTCTCCTCGCCCTCGACCCGGTCGAGCACCGCTCCCAACTCGGCAGCAGTGGCGGTGACGTGCCCCGACTTCGAGTAGCCGATCCGCATGCCGTTCGCGGCTCGCAAAGGCAGTTGCGGATCGTCCGCCATCAACTTGCGCAGCCCGAATCGGCTGGGCAGGCCGGCCTTGGTGAGGGCGAAGTCGAGGTCATCCAGCTGTCGGGAACCGAGGTCGGCGTGCCAGGTCTGCCAGTCGAGGGCATCGACCCACGCGTCGACCACCTTCCACGACACCTCGAGCCGTTCGGGGGCGACGTAGTGACCACGGATCAGGGTCTCCCAGTCCGAGGGCAGCGGCGTGCCATCGGGCACGACCGGCCCGGGATTGGACCGGAACACCGGTCCGAGCTTGCCCAACAGGCCTCGCGGGCGCTGCTCCGCGGCTGGCACCCGGAACGTGTCGGAGGCGATCGCGCGCAGCCGGCCGGCCAGTTCGGCGTCGGCGCCGAACATGTCGCGCACCTCGTGGATCGACAACGCGTGCATCCGCAACTCGCCCATGGGCCAACGGTAACCAATGGGTGCGGGCTTTACTCTGGTCAGCGTGAACCCACGCTCCCGCCGCCTGATCGTCACCAGTGTGCTGGTCGTGCTGGTGATCATCGTGGTCGTGGGAGCATTGCTGTCATGACTGTTGCCGGTCGCCACCACGGACGACGCCCCGATCGTCGGCCCACCACCCGGGTCACGCGTCGACTGGTCCACGCCGCGGTCGCGGGGGCCCTGCTCGCCTCGTCCCAGGTGATGGGCGTGCTGCTGGCAGGTGCCGACGACGGCGTGCTGAAGCTTGAGGGAACCCCGGCGCTGACGGGTCTGGCCGGGGACGCCGAGCGGTCGGTGTTCTGGATGGTCAGCAACCCCACGGCCAACGAGGTCACAGCCGTCGGCGAGACGGGTGCCACGGTGAGCACGGTCAGTTGGCCCGCGCCCAAGGTGACCGACGTGCAGGCGCTGGCCTGGCGTGACGGTGTGCTCTACGTGGGCGACATCGGTGACCGCGAGGCCACCCGCAGCTCGATCCAGGTGCTGCGCATCGCCGAGCCACGTGGTGGGTCACGCAATCCCCAGGTGTTCACCCTCACCTACCCCGACGGGGCGCGCGACGCGGCGGCCTTGCTGGTGAGCCCGAAGGGCAATCTCTACGTGGTCACGAGGGGCCAGGACCCCGGCATCTACCGACCTGCCCAACAGCCCACCGCTGGGACGACGGTCGCGCTGCGACGGGTGGGGAGCGCGCCGGCTGACGTCTCGGACGGAACCTTCACCGCCGACGGCCAGCAGATGGCGTTGCGTAGTCCGCTCGGGGTCACCCTCGTCAACGCCTACACGTTCGCGACCGTGGCCCGGGGTCCGATCGAGGGCTGGCCCGCTGGGGAGTCGATCACCACCGGCATCGCCGGGGCACCGCTGATGGTCGGGGTCACGGGGAGCCCCAGCACGGTCGTGCCGATGAGCCTGCCGACCGGCATCTCCACTGCCACCCCGCCGGCCCCGACGCCCACCCCGTCGGCCTCGGCCACCCCCTCGTCCGGCAGCAGCCAGTCGGCGCAGCCCAGTGCGCAGCCGACCAAGGCGCCCAGCATCTGGCAGAGTCAGACCAGCGGCACGGTGCTCGCCATCGGGATCGCCCTGGTGGTCGCGATCCTCGCCGGCGCCGTCACCCTGATCGGGCGTCGCCGCTGACCTTCGGACGACCCCGCCCGGCTCCCGGGGCGGGCCGCTGTCAGGCCTTGAGGTCTGGTTGCTCCAGCAGCCAGTCGATGCACCGGGTGAGCTGGGCGACGTCCTCGGGATCGATCGAGGTGAAGCAGGCGATCCTCAACTGGTTGCGACCCAACTTGCGGTACGGCTCGACGTCCACGATGCCGTTCGCCCTCAACTGCCTGGCCAGCGCGGCCGCGTCGACCTCGTCGGAGAAGTCGATCGTGCACACCACCTGGCTGCGGAGGGCGGGGTCGGTCACGAAGGGCGTCGCCAACTCATGACCCTCGGCCCACTCGTAGACCGTCTGGGACGATGCCCGGGTGCGGCCGGCCGCGAACGACATGCCGCCCTGGTCGAGCATCCAGCGCAACTGCTGGTCGAGCAGGAAGAGCGTGCCCAGCGCCGGGGTGTTCAGCGTCTGATCGGCGGCCGAGTTGGTGGCCGCCACCGTGAGGTTGAGCGTGTCGGGCACCCAACGCTCGGCGGTGATCCGCGCGGAGCGTTCCAGCGCCGCCGGCGAGACGAAGGCCAGCCAGAGACCGCCGTCGGAGGAGTAGTTCTTCTGCGGTGCGAAGTAGTAGACGTCGGTCTGCGACAGGTCAGCCTCCATGCCGCCCGCCGCCGACGTGGCGTCCACCACCACGAGGGCACCCTCGGTGCCGTTGGGGCGGACGACCGGGGCCGCGGCCCCCGTGGAGGTCTCGTTCTGCGCCCAGGCGTACACGTCCGCATCCGTGGCCGTGGGCAGGGCGATGGATCCCGGCTCGGCCTCGCTGATGGCCGGGGATGCCAGGAAGGGAGCCCGTGCCGCAGCGGTGGCGAACTTGCGACTGAACTCCCCGTAGACACCGTGGGCACTGCGCTGGTCGATCAGCGAGCTGACCGCCGCGTCCCAGAAGAGGGTGGAGCCCCCGTTCCCGAGCACCACCTCGTAGCCCTCGGGGGCACCATGCAGGGCGATCAGTTGTTCCTTGATCCGCCGCACGAGGGATTTCACTGGGGCCTGCCGGTGGCTGGTGCCCATCAGGTCGTTGGCCCGTCCCAGGGCCTCGAGAGCCTCGCGCCGGATCTTGGTCGGACCGCTGCCGAACCGTCCGTCGGCGGGCAGCAGTTGGGCGGGCAGTCGCAGGGTCATGGGCCGATTGTGTCAAAGCCGCCGCTGGCGGGAGCCGGTGGTCTGTGGGGTGAACAATGGGGCCATGGCTGATCGCATGCCCGTACTCGGCAAACCTGGAGACACCGGCGATCCGCGCGAGGCCGGGAACGTCCACGACACCCGCAACCTCCACGACACCCGCAATCTCCACGACCAGCGCGTCGACTACCACGGCGACCTGCTGCCGCTCGATCTCACCGAGTTCGACCCGTGGGGCTGTTTCGGGGCGTGGTTCGAGCAGGCGACGGCCGAGAAGCAGGCCGGACGCCTCGACGAGCCCAACGCGATGGTCGTGAGCACCGTCGACCTGACACCGGCCGGTCCGCAGCCCACCAGCAGGGTGGTGCTGCTGAAGGAGTGGGACGAGCGTGGCCTTGTCTTCTTCACCCACGCGACCTCCCGCAAGGGGCGCAACATCTCCGACCACCCGCTGGTGAGCGTGCTGTTCTGGTGGCCGTCGTTGATGCGGCAGGTGCGCATCGAGGGCGCGGCGACGGCGGTGGACCGGGCCGAGACCGAGGCGTACTTCGCGACGCGTCCCCGCGGGTCGCAGCTTGGGGCCTGGGCCTCGCACCAGAGTGAGCCCCTCGCGGGTCGGGACGACCTCGACCGCGCCCTCGCCGAGGTCACCGCACGGTTCGACGGAGTCGAGGTGCCGTGCCCGCCCGGCTGGGGCGGCTATCGGGTGCGACCGAGCCGCTTCGAGTTCTGGCAGGGGCAGCCGAGCCGGCTGCACGACCGGGTGGCCTCGACCCTGCTGGATGGTGACTGGAGCAGCACCCGCCTCAACCCCTGATCGCCTTGGAACGTTGCCGACCTGGGCCGAGCCCCGCTAGTTCGCAGGTGAGGAGCGCCCGACACGTTCACGCCAACTGCAGCGAGCGCCCCTGAACGGGCAATCGCGTGCCGATCGGGCTGCGATGGGCGTTTCGGGTGCACATCCTGCAGACCCAGGACGGGTAGGACCACCTCAGGCGGCCGGGGCGCGCCGCTCTTGTGGCCTCTCGGGGAGCATTTCTCGCTGGTGCAGCAGCTGCCGGATGCGTGCGATGGCGCGCCCGGGCTGGGTGGCGATCTCGGTCGGGGTCAGGTTGAGCACCTTCCAGCCGTGGCTCGTGAACAGGTTTCGGCGCTCGTTGTCACGGATCCGCGCCACCGGGCCCCCATGGTGCTGCTCGGAGTCGACCTCGACGATCGTCCGTGATGCGACGAACCGGGCGTCAGGGAACACCACCCTCCCGTCGAGCACCATGCGTGGGTTGCCCTCCCAGCCGATGAGGCGTGCAGCCCTGAAGAAGTCGTGGAGGTCGACCTCGGCCACCGACCACGGGTTGCGCCGGGCGCGAGCGGCCGCGGCGCGCCAGCCGGGTCCTTCGGCCCGTGGTGCCAGGGCGGCTGTCCTCATCAGGGTGGCTGGGGTCACATCGCCGCGCCGCCGGAGGGTCGTGCACAACGGGTCCCAGTCCCCGCGTGCGGCACTCCACAGGGCCGCGGCCGGCGGGGTCAGCAGCAGGTGACCATGGCGCTCCGTCACCAGTTCACCGGGGTACTGAGCGCGGAACACCCGGAGCCCCAGCACGGTTCGGGTGGGTCGTCCGCTGATGGCGATGGAGACCTCCTCGCAGGAAAGTTCCGGGCACCAGTCGACAGCGATCGCCGCCCGCCCGAGCAGCACCGCGTCTGGCTGCCACTCACGCACGATCTCCAGGGAGGTCTCGAGCTGGCCCAGCATGGAGGCTGCTGCCACCAACCCTGGTGCCGGCCTCACCAGCACCCCTTGTGCGACCAAACTCGTCACGGCCGCTCGCAGGTGTGGGTGCGAGGACGCCCTGATCACGCCGTGGGAGCGGCGCAGCAGGTGGCCGATCTCGTCATCGTGCTTGCCCATGCCCCAACCATGGACCGCCGGAGGACGACCTCCGTACAGCCTGTGGACAACTCGGCTTCGTGACGGGTTGAACGTGATGGAGCCGGGGCGGCGGGGCTGGGAGCACGGGGACGCAGCCGGAGCAGCCCAGCTGCCGAGCTGCAGCCCGAGCACCTGACTCGGCAATCACGTCCCGATCGGGCTGCGATGTGCCGTTCAGGTGCACGATTCGCAGCTCCAGGGCCGAGCAGATCCCAGGGCGCCCCGTGTCGAGGTGCCCCAGGCCGGGCCGCCGTGACTGCCGCTCAGGCCAACTCGTTGAGGGTGATGGTGGCGGACCTGGCCAGGTCGACCACCTCGATCAGGGTCACCCGCCGGGGTTCCGGCGCGGGGAGCACCCCGTGGCCCGACAGCAGCGGTCGCAGTGGGGCGAGGCGGGGGTCCTGCAGGATGGTGGCGATCGCCTGGTGATCGCCACCGCAGACCACGGCCTCGAGGCTCTCGAGCACGGGCAGCAGGATGCGGGCAGCCTCGTCCGCCGCCTCGTGAGATGCCTTGTCGGCCTGGTTCTGCCGTCGGCGAGCGTAGCGTTGCTGCGACCAGCCCCCCGCCTTGGTGCGACCCTGCACGTAGTGGGTGTCGACCTTGCTGACCCGCAGCTCCCGGCCCTCGAACTCGGCCACCGCGTGGGCTCCCTTGCGGGCGACCACCACCCCGATGGTGCGTTCGGTCAGGAACCACGCGCTCAGGTCCTCTACCTCCACCAGCTCCGGCAGGGCGCCCCAGCCGGACGACACCATTGCCTCGGCGCCGTCGGCCGCGTGCGCGATCACGTGGCCCTCGTCCCAGATCAAGGAGAAGCCACCATGGCGGGCGCCGAAGTTCTCGAACCAGCGGCGCACCCGCTCGGCGGCCACGATGACGCGGCGCTGTTCCATGACTGCAGTCTGGCCCACGCCCCAGGTGTCGGTCTGCCGCGGTCGCCACAGTGCCCATCTGACAGACTGGCCCCACCCCCTCAGACCCAGGTCGCGTCCCACGCGCTACTAGCAGGAGTCCATGCATGCCCGCCATCGCCGCCCACCACGTCGTCACCGGAGTCGACACCGGTCAGGGCCGCGCCCACGCGCAGGCGGCCACGGTGCATGTGGAGGGCGATCGCATCGTGTCAGTGACGCCCGGCATCGACCCTGATGCTGAATTCGTCGAGGGCTGGCTCGTGCCCGGGTTCGTCGACGTGCACGGCCACGGCGCGGCGGGCCACAGCTACTCCGATCCCTATCCCGAGAACGTGCTGACGGCGGTCAGGTACCACCGCGCCCACGGAACCACCAGCCTCTTCACCTCGACGGTGACCGAGCACCTCGACGACCTGGTCGCCCAGGTGGCCGGTCTTCGGAGGTTGGTCGAGGCCGGTGAGGTCGACGGGATCCACCTCGAGGGACCCTTCCTCTCACACGCCCACAAGGGCGCCCATGACGAGACCCTGCTGATCGACCCGACTCCCGAAGCGGTGGGACGACTGCTGGCAGCCGGCGGCGAGGCGATCGCCATGGTCACGCTCGCCCCCGAACTCCCGGGCGGAATGGATGCCGTCAAGCAGTTCACCAAGGCGGGTGTCGCAGTCGCCTTCGGCCACACCGACGGGCTGGGGGACGAGGCGCGCACCTCCATCGAGGCAGGCGTGACCACCGTGACGCACCTGTTCAACGCCATGACCGGCATCCACCACCGCAAGCCGGGGCCCATCCCGTGGCTGCTGACCGACGAACGGGTGTCGGTGGAACTGATCTGCGACGGGATCCACCTGCACGCTGACACGGTGCGGATGGCCATCGAGGCGGCCGGCATCGACCGCGTGCTGGTGGTCACCGACGCCATGGCTGCCACGGGACAAGCCGATGGGCGCTACGTACTGGGCAGCCTGCAGGTCGACGTGCTCGACGGGGTCGCCCGCATCGTGGTGGCGGGCGATGCCCCCGGACCGATCGCGGGCTCGACCCTGACCATGGACCAGGCAGTCACCTTCCTCGTCGACGAGGTGGGTGTCGGGATCGGTGAGGCGGCAGTGATGGCTTCGACCTCACCCGCGCGCTGGCACCATCTCGACGAGGTGGGGGAATTGTCACCGGGAAGGCTGGCGAACCTCTGCGTGTTGGACGATGGTGCACATCTGCGGCGGGTGATGCGCCGCGGTCGCTGGCTGACGGCGGCCGGCACGACCGAGGGGGAGCAACCATGAGTGAGTTGATCGACACAACCGAGATGTACCTGCGGACGGTCTACGAACTGATCGAGGAGGGGATCCCACCGCTGCGGGCCAGGATCGCCGAGCGGCTGCACCAGAGTGGGCCCACCGTGTCGCAGACGGTCGCGCGGATGGAACGCGACGGGCTGCTCCACGTCGCGGACGACCGACGGATCCTGCTGTCGGAGCAGGGGCATCACCTCGCCGTGGCCGTGATGCGCAAGCACCGACTGGCCGAGCGCCTGCTCACCGATGTGATCGGTCTCGACTGGCAACTCGTCCACGACGAGGCCTGTCGCTGGGAGCACGTGATCTCCGACGAGGTCGAGGCCCGGCTCGTGTCGATGCTCGGTGACCTCACCGAGTCTCCCTACGGCAACCCGATCCCCGGACTGGTCGACCTGGGTCTTACCAGCACCCCGGAGGACTTCCGCGAGGACAACGTGCCGCTGCATGAACTCGTCCCCTCCTCCGGTGAGGTGAAGGTCAGGCTGGTGCGGATGAGTGAACACGTGCAGGCCGAGGCAGAGGTGCTCTCGCACCTGGCGGAGGCCGGGGTGCGCCCCGGGGTGACGATGACGGTGCGCCTGGCCCCCTACGGCTACACGTTGCTCGTCGGTGAGCACGAGTGCGAGGTGGCGCCGACCGTGGCCGAGGGATTGTTCGTCCGCCCGGTGTGAGCCCGGGCAGATTCGTGGCCGGGAATAGTGCGAACCCGCAGGGGCGTTCCACTACGTGACCGTGCCCGTCACCAAGAGGCGGGCTGACGAGAGGACAAGACATGGCCACCGTTGCCGTGAACAAGGACAACTTCGCCAGCACCATCGACGGATCCGACGTGGTGCTGATGGACTTCTGGGCGAGCTGGTGTGGCCCGTGCATGCGTTTCGGCCCGATCTACGAGGACGCTTCGAACCGCCACGAGGACGTCACCTTCGCCAAGCTCGACACCGAGGCGGAGCGCGATGTCGCTGCCGCGCTGGAGATCAGCTCGATCCCGACGATCATGGCCTTCCGCGAGGGGCAGCTCGTCTTCCGCCAGGCCGGCCTGCTCAATGGCCGCCAGCTGGACGACCTGATTGGCCAGATCAAGGCGATCCCCGCAGAGGAGCTCGCCAAGGCCAAGGCGTCCGAGGGTGCCGAGGCCTGAGCCTCCACTGACCGACTGGGCGCAACCCGCGCGGTCTGACCGCAGCAGCTGAATGGAGAACCCCGCCGTCATGGACGGCGGGGTTCTTCACGTCTTGCGGCCCTGATAGGAGTCGAACCTACGACACAAGGTTTAGGAAACCTCTGCTCTATCCACTGAGCTACAGGGCCATGGGCTCCGGTCCTGAGCCGAGGTCCAGGAATGCAGAAGTCCAAGGATCAGCCTAGATGGAGCGACGGGGTTGGCCACAATCCCGCCCCGCCTCTGTCGGTGTCCGCGCGTCCCTAGACTGGCCCCATGAGTGTTGAGGGACTGGCCAAGGCCCAGCAGAAGATGCGTGATGCCGGTGTCGCGGATGCCGCGATCGAGGTGTTCAGCCACTACTACCGGCAGCTCGAGACGGGAGCATCGGGGCTGATCCTCGAGGAGAGCATCGAGCCGATGCTCGAGGTGCCGATGCTCGACCAGGTGGACGTCACCGACGAGGATGCGGACGCCGCGCTCGACCGCACCGTGATGATCAAGCTCAATGGCGGCTTGGCCACCTCGATGGGTCTCGACCGGGCGAAGACCCTGCTCGAGGTTCGCGACGGAAAGACCTTCCTCGACCTGATCGTTGGCCAGGTGCTCACAGCCCGCGAACGCTACGGGGCGCGGCTCCCGCTGATCCTGATGAACTCCTTCCGCACCCGGCAGGACTCCCTGGCAGCGCTGGCTGCCCACCCCGACCTGCCCGTCGAGGGTCTGCCCTTGGACTTCCTGCAGAACCAGGAGCCCAAGCTCACCGCCGACACCCTCGAACCCGTCGAGTGGCCGGCCGATCCCACGCTCGAATGGTGCCCGCCCGGTCACGGCGATCTGTACACGGCTCTGGAGGCATCAGGGCTGCTCGACCAGTTGCTCGAGGCCGGATTCCGCTACGCGTCCGTCTCCAACGGTGACAATCTCGGTGCGGCTCCCGACCCCCGCATCGCGGGTTGGTTCGCCTCGTCCGGAGCGCCGTATGCCGCGGAGGTCTGCCACCGAACCGTCAACGACCGCAAGGGTGGACACCTGGCCATCCGCAAGGCCGACGGACAGCTGATCCTGCGTGACACCGCCCAGACGGCTGATGACGAGATGCACTTCTTCACCGACGAACACCGCCACCCCTTCTTCCACACCAACAACCTGTGGTTCGACCTGCAGGCGCTGCGCGACACCTTGGCCGAGCGCGACTCCGTGCTCGGGCTCCCGCTGATCAAGAACGCCAAGACGGTCGACCCGGCCGACAAGTCGACACCGAAGGTCATCCAGATCGAGTCGGCCATGGGCGCCGCCATCGAGGTCTTCGAGGGCGCCACGGCCATCTGCGTCGATCGGTCACGGTTCCTGCCGGTGAAGACCACGAACGAGCTACTGCTGGTTCGCTCCGACTGCTACCGGTTGGACGACCTGGGACGACTCGTCGCCACCGGCGATTCGACCCCGCTGGTCGATCTCGACGGCGACCACTACAAGGTGATCAAGGACTTCGACCGCAGGGTGCCCGATGCACCCTCGCTCAGCCGGGCCAGTGCGCTGCGTGTGAAGGGCGACTTCACCTTCGGCAGGGATGTCTCCGTTGTGGGCGACGTGTCCCTGACCACGGACGAACCCCGGACGATTCCCGACGGCACCACGGTGGACGAGGGCTGGACCCCGTGACGGATCCGGCCCCGCTCGGCGATCCGTGGCTGCGGGCCGTCCGACTGGCCCTCACGGGACAGGATCCCGCTGAGGACGTGGCGGACGAGGAGCCGGGCCCGGATCCGGAGGCGTTGGTGGCAGCTCTGGCCTCGTCCGGGTGGGACAGGGACCGGCTGCGCGAGCACCGAATGCAGTGCCAGCAAGCCGAACAAGCGTGGCCGCACCCGTTGCCGGCCGACCTGGTACGGACGCTGGGTGCTGGACAGCTCCACGCCGTTCTTGCCTCGGTGCGGAGGTTGACGGGGCTGACGGGCCTCCACCGCACCCACCGCGTCGGGCCCGCGGTGCTCGGCCCTGCCGAACAGCGGCTACTGGCCGACCGGCCGCCTCACCACGGCAACGTCTGACTAGGCGCGGGACGGGGGGAACCCCTGCGCACCGTGGACAGGTCCCGCGCAGGGGGACGGTGATCGGCGGGTGCGGCGCGGGTGCGTGCCAACCAACCTGCCCGCTTCCCGCGCAACCTGCCCCCGGAACGTGCACCTGCCCTACCCCCGGTCGGGGGCAACTGCGCCGAGGCGAGGCAGGTGGTGCGAAGAGGCGGCAACCGGGGCGGCATCGGGGCACCGGCTCCGGGCACCGGCTCCGGCACTCGTCGGGGAGCCTGTCCCCGGACGAGACGTCCCGACCGGTCAGGCCGCCGGGAACCCCGCCGACACCACAGCCATGGAAGAACCCCCCGCCACTCCGTTGTGACGAGGGGTTCTTCGATGTGGCCCCACCCGCCGCGTGTGCGAGGCGGTGAAGCCCTGGGGTCAGACGCGAGGAGCGCTGAGCAGGTCGCGAATCTCGGTGAGCAGCACGGCCTCGGGGGAGGCCACCTCGACCACCTCCGGGTCCTTGGCGAAACGAGCCTTGGCGGCTTCGTAGGGCTTGACGATGCCGAAGTACACCACGGCCGCGAGGATCAGGAATGCCACCAGTGCGGTCAGGAAGACGCCCACAGGAATGCCACCCGGGGCGTACTTGTCGAAGTTCGGGGTGCCACCGAGCTTGCCCAGCAGGGCGAGGATGATGGCGGTGAAGGTCTTGACGACCTCCGCGAACGACGTGGCGATGATGAAGGCGACGGCCAGCTCGACGAGATTGCCGCGCATGACGAAGTCCTTGAACCCCTTCATGGGATCTCCTTTCTGTTGTCGAAGTGGCAGCCCCAGGCAGGGACTGACGGACCCACTTCGAGGCGAGAGCCTACTCACGGCGCTGAGGCGTGGCGTGCAGGCAGGGCCGGAGGGCGCAGGATGTTGAGCCAATTGTCAGCCCAGGTGTTGACACGCCCCGGTGCACCAGGTGGGCGTGGATGGACCTCACGAGGGCGCTCCCAGCGTGACCGACAGTCCCTCGGACGAGGACGCTGCCGCCACCCGCTCGGCCGTGGCTGGATCGGTCGCGATCACCACCACCCCTTCGTCGGAGGCCGTCACGCCCCCGCCCAAGGGGCCAGTTGCCGCCGCGTCGGCCACCAGCGCGCTCACCCGGGCAGAGGTGGCGATCGTCCGGGCCTCCCCGTCGGCCGACTGGGCGACCACATTGACGACGTCTCCGACCCGCAGCAGGCTGGCCACCGCGGGGTCGGACAGTCTGAAGGGAACCAGCACCTGCCCCGCACCGGCCGAGCGCTCACCCAGCGTTGCGCCCGGGATCAGCGCGGTACCGCGGGGAAGGGCAATCACCAGCACCCGCCCCGCAACCTGGTCGACGGAGGTCGGTGCACCGGGAGGGGCAGCGACGTCGGGCCACTCCACCAGCCGCAGGTCACCGCGCGACAGGTGCGTGCCAGCAGGCAGGTCACGGGCTGAGACCACCACTCTGGTGGTCGGGGGAGGGTCGGGTCGCAGCACCGAGAGTGCACTCAGGACGGCGAGTCCGACGGCCAGCGCTGCCAAGGTTCGGCGGTGCCAGCGCAGGGCGGCCACGAAGGAGTCGCGGGTGCGGGCCAGGTCGGGGAGGCGGGTCACACCTCAGTTGTGCGGTGCAGAGACCACTGCTGCACCACTCGTGCACAGATCGGCGAGGTCAGCTGGCCTTGGCTGTGGATTGCGAAGAAGTGCTTGACGCAGAGACCTTCGTCGTGCCGTTGGCAGCAGAGGAGGACCCCGTCGAAGCTGCGGCGGGACTGGGGGAAGCGGACTCGCCCCCACCGGCGACGCTGTTGCCACCAGAACCACTGGACCCAGCACCATTGGACCCCGCGCCGCTGGCTGCAGGCGACGAGGCGCTCTTCGAGCCTCGGGAATCGGTCTTGTAGAAGCCCGATCCCTTGAAGACCACGCCCACCGCGTTGAACACCTTGCGCAGGTCGCCGCCGCACTCCGGGCACTCGGTGAGGGCGGAGTCGGTGAACTTCTGGACGACCTCGAGGTCGGCCCCGCACTCGGTGCAGCGGTACTGATAGGTGGGCATCGGCATCTCTTCTGGAGTCTGGACTACCTGCGTGGGGGTTGCCCCCGGGGCAGTTTAGCCGCGCCGCTGCTCGGACGAAGAACCGTGCCACCACGCCCTCGGCGAACCGGGTTGCAGGTGCGAGCCAGTCGAGCGTCGACCGCGGACAGAGGTCACCAGCAGGTGATCGTCCGATTCTCGGTGACGATGTGTCGAACCCGACGGTCGTGGCGTTCGAGGGGGAGGTCGGTGCACACCTCGGCATCGTGCAGCAGCAACACGATGTCGGCATCCGGCCGGGCGTGGCTCAGGGCACGGTCGAACCATCCGCCGCCGACCCCGAGGCGGGCCCCGTCGGCGGTACCGGCCAGGCCCGAGACCACGATGGTGTCGGCGTGGGTCAGCGCGTCCGCAGCCAACGGAGCGCCGTTCGGCTCGGGAATTCCCAGGGGGCCGGGCCGCAACTGGGCCATCGCCGAGAGCAGCGCCCACGTCGGGTCGGCGGCTCGTCCTGTGAGCAGGGGAGCCAGGACGGGTCGTCCGGCCTCGGTGAGCACCTTCGCCAGCGCCAGGGTGTCGGGTTCGGGCGGGCGCGACAGGTACATCGCCACGCGACCGGTGGGAGTCAGCAACTGCCACAGCCGTCGGCTCCGGGCGCGGTCGGACTCCGCGCGGTGCTCGTCCGACAGTGAACCCCGGCGCACCAGCGAGGCCTGCCTCAGCAGTTGTTTGGTCCGTTTCACCGAATCCAGCTCGGGTGCGTGCGCGGCCGGTGCGGGCGGCGTCTGGGGATCGGTCATTCGCCTATCGTAAGGAGCATGCCGCTGTTCGGACGCAAGAAGAAGGAGCCCATCGTCGAGGTGGAGCCCCCCAAGCCGACCCTTCCCCAGGGCCCCCAGGTCGATCAGCACGGATTGCGGGCCTTCGTGGCGCACCGCGACTACCTGCTCTCGCTGGTCGAGCCGCTGCCACCCTTCGGCATGCAGTTGCTTGACGCCCTCGGTCTCGCCCTCTGCGAGGAGATCACGGCCCACTCCGACCTGCCTCGCGCCGCCTTGGCGACCGAAGCCGGCTACGCGGTGCGCGCCGACGACGTGGCGGCTGCCAGCAATGACGAGCCGATCACCTTGGCCGTGGCCGACGCCGCGGGCGAACTCTCCCAGGGTGCTGCGGTGCGGGTCGACGCCCACACGGCACTGCCCGACGGCGCCGACGCGGTCCTGCCCCTGCCCTTCACCGATCGTGGTGACAGGGAGGTCAAGGTCTTCGAATCGGTTCGGGCCGGCGAGTACGTGCGCCAGCGCGGTGAGGATGTCACCGACGGAGACGTGCTCGCCCGCGAGGGCCAGGTGCTGGACGAACGGACCGCAGGCCTGTTGGCTGCGCTGGGCTTCGACAAGGTGCTGGCGCGTCCTCGTCCCCGAGTGGTCGTCGTGTCCGTGGGCGACTCGCTCGTCGAACCGGGACGCCGGCTGAGCCATCCCACCCAGGTGCACGACGCCAACGGGTTCATGATCGCCGCGGCCGCCAAGCGTGCCGGCTGCCAGGTCTGGCGGGTGGGTGTGGTCAGCAACGACCCCGAGGTGATTCGGGAGACCATCTCGGACCAGCTGATCCGGGCCGACCTGATCATCTCGACCGGCGGTGTGGCCGACGGGTCGGACGACCTGGTGCGGGCCGTCATGCCCGAGTTGGGGCTCACCGATTTCGCGGAGTTGGCCCTCCGTCCCGGACGACAGCAGGGATTCGGGCTGATCGGCGACGACAAGGTGCCGATGCTGATGCTGCCGGCTCGTCCGCTCAGCGCCTTCGTGAGTTTCGAACTGTTCGCCCGTCCCATCGTCCGCACCCTGATGGGTGCCGACCCGGCCGTTCAGCCCATGGTTCGGGCGATCACCCCCACTGTTCTGCGATCCCCGGCGGGAGTGACCACGGTGGTGCCGGCCGTGGTGCGCGACGAGACGGGTGTGCACCGGGTCGAGGTCTTCGCCGGTGGCGACTCACAGAATCTCAGCGACCTGGCGAGGGCGAACGCCCTGGTGGTGATCGGCGCCGACACCGAAGTGGTGACCGCCGGCTCTTCGGTGAGGTGCGTCCTGTTGGGCGACTGAGCCCTCCGGCGCGGCGGCGGCGCGACTCGGGGGCTGCGAAGAACACACCACACTCGAGCTGGTGTCAATCGATTCCCGACACACCGTCGAGCTTGGGTCGAGGGTCGAGCGGGTCGCCGTACGGTGTTCCGCATGGGTACCGGCATCATCTTCGCGCTTGTGGTGATCGCTGGTCTCGCCTACCTGATTCCGTGGTACGCCTCCCGCCGTTCTGGCTCGACGATCGAGGACGAGGACGAGTCGTTCGCCGATTCCATGACCTTGATCCGCCGGGCCGGCGCGTTGGTCGATCCCGCTGCCGGCGAGTGCGAGGTCTCCACGCCGATGACCCGCAGGGCGGGTCTGTACGAGGTGCAGCAGGCCCACCGTGCCGCCGCAGTGCGACGCCGTCGCGTCATGCTCACGCTGCTGGTCCTGACGGTCGTCACGGCAGCCCTGCCGTTCGCCCTGCGTGGGGCGCCGGGCTGGGTGCCGTCCGTGCCCGTGTGGGGGGCAGCGATCCCCGGTGGACTGCTGGTGTTGTTCGTCGCGGTCGCTCGTTACTCGGTCGTCTCGCTCAACGAGCGGCTCGATCGGCGGGTGGAACAGATCCACGCGGGGTGGGAGAACGACACCATCAGCTTCGCGGTACCCGCGGAACTGCGTGAGGCGGCTGAGGCCGAACTCTCCGTGGAACTGAGCGTGCCGATCACGGGCACCGGTTCGCTGTGGGACCCGATTCCCGTCACCACTCCTACCTACGTCTCGAAGCCCTTGGTGCCCCGCACCGTACGGACCATCGACCTGTCGGCACCTGCGCCGCTGTCACCCCGCGTGCCCGTGACCAACGACACCCAAGAGGTCCCCGTCGTCGACGAATCGGACGAGGTCGGTTCTCGTCGCCGCGCCGTCGGGGAATGATCCGGGCACGCCCCGGGCGACCAGGTCGGATGGGGCATTCCTGACACGGGCTCGTGGCTTCGTCCCGGAGTGGTGAAATGGGGGCTGCGGCCGCCCGGGCCGTCGGGAGTCAGCTCCCGAGCAAGCGAAGGATCGCCGCGTGACCGGTGTCGCCCTGTTCCTGGCCGTCTTCCTGGCATGCGTGGTCGAGGCGGTGGAAGCGCTCACCATCGTGCTCGCCGTCGGCACCACCCGCGGGTGGTCGTCCGCCTTGAAGGGGATGTCGGTGGCTCTGCTGGCCCTCGCCGTGATCATCGCCGCCCTTGGCCCGGCCGTGGCCTCCCTGCCGCTCGGGGTGCTGCGCCTGGTGGTGGGTGGACTGCTGCTCGTGTTCGGGTTGGGCTGGCTGCGCAAGGCGATTCTCCGCGCCAGTGGCAACAAGGCCCTGCATGACGAGGACGCTGCCTTCCAGCGCGAGGTGTTGGCCGCCCGGTCCGCCTCGGATGAGCGCCGCCCCTGGGTGGGCGACTGGTACGCCTTCACGCTCGCCTTCAAGGGGGTGCTGCTGGAGGGGCTGGAGGTGGTCTTCATCGCCTTGACCTTCGGCAGCAACCAGCACAACCTGCCCCTGGCCGCTGTCGGTGCCGGGCTCGCCGTGGTGGTGGTGGCCGCGGTCGGCATGGCCGTGAGAGCGCCGCTGTCGAGAGTGCCCGAGAACACGCTCAAGTTCGGGGTCGGAGTGATGCTCACCTCGTTCGGGCTGTTCTGGGGGGCGGAGGGCGCCGGGGCCCACTGGCCCGGAGCCGATGCCGCACTGCTGGTGCTGATCCCCCTGGTGCTGGTCTTCGCGCTGCTGCTCGTCCGGGTGTTCCGGCGGACGAACGCGGCACCGACGGTGTCGGGCGATCACGTGCCGGCGAAGGTATGAGAGGTGTTTGACATGCGCATGCTGAGGTCGTTCGGGGCATTCTGGTGGGACTTCATCGTCGGCGATGACTGGCTCGTGGCCGCAGCCGTCGTCGTGGGGCTGGTGGCCACCTGGCTGGTCAGCCATCACACCCGTCTGGAGGCGTGGTGGGTCATGCCGGTCATGGTGGTGCTCGTGCTGCCGCTGAGCGTGAGGCGGCTCACCTCGAAGGCCAACTCCTGATCGACGACCGTCGGACCGGTGTCGCCACCGAACCCCCGACGCGGGGGCCCGACTCAGGTGCGCAGGTCGACGATGTCGATGGAAACCTCGACAGCAGGCACACGTCCTCGGTTCTCGAGCCAGTGCTCGGTCGTGTGGTCCTCGGGCCAACCCAGACCCGGCCCGTAGTCCGTGGCGCTGCCGTCGCGGAGGTCGGTGATCGTCCCCTCGAGCACGTAGACCACGCCCGGACGGCCAACGTGGTCGTGGATCGGGCCGAAGATCGCCCCCGGGGCCATGGTCACCCGTCGCAGCCTCAGTTGAAGGCCGTCCATCCCCTCGACCTCGGGGCCGAGATCGATGTCGCTGAGGGTCTCGACGCTCACCCCGGTGGTGGGGGAGTGTCGGTGGTCGGAAGGTTCGGTCGGGGTGGACAT
Organism: Aestuariimicrobium kwangyangense DSM 21549; assembly: GCF_000421525.1. Taxonomy (GTDB): domain Bacteria; phylum Actinomycetota; class Actinomycetes; order Propionibacteriales; family Propionibacteriaceae; genus Aestuariimicrobium; species Aestuariimicrobium kwangyangense. The sequence goes on from NZ_ATXE01000001.1 coordinate 963,799, forward strand.
GCTCGCATCATGCGCCTGCCCGGGGTCGATGTCGATGGCTGGCGGTCATCGGTCGGGCCTAACCGCCGGCGATCACCTGCTTGATCTCGTCCACGCGTGCGATCAATCCCGACAGGGGGGTGCGGAACACCACCCCCGAGACGCTGACGGCACCCGACGGACGAGTGGGGGAGTTCAGGTAGGCGGCGACCGCCACGCAGTTGATGCCCACCTCGTTCTCCTGGTCATCGGTGGCGTACCCGAGGTCGCGCACCTCCTCCAGGGCCTCGTGCAGTCTCAGTGGATCGGTGATGGAGTGCGGGGTGCGTCCTTCGAGGGGCGCGGCCCCGACCCAGCGGAACAGTTGCTCGCGGGTGGTCACCTGATGGGCCAAAAGCAGTTTGCCGACAGCGGTCAGGTGGGCGGGGTTGCGTCCGCCGATGGCCGAGGTCAGGCGGACCCCACCGCGTGGGGGGTCGGCCTTCGACCGGTAGACGACCGATCGTCCGTCGAGCACCGCGTAGTGGGCCGTCTCCCCGAACCGTGACGCCAACTCGGTCAGGATCGGACGAACCCGGAGGTGGTCGGGACGGGCCTCCTGGTGCTGGAACGCGAGCCTGAGGTACTCGTCGCCCAACAGGTAGTGCCCATGACCGGTGGTGGTGGCGAAGCCGACCCGGCGCAGGGTGGTGAGGGCGCGGTGGACCGTCGACTTGGGGCTGTCGAGTTGGGTGGCGAGATCGTCGAGTGAGACGCCGTCGGGTTGCTCGGCGAGCAGCACGAGCACAGCGAGCACGCGCTCTGCCCCCACCACCTTCTCCTGCTTGTCGGCGGGTGTCGTATCGCTCACGGGAACCATTCCACCAGCCACAGGGCCGAGTCGTGCTCGCGGGGTGGCAGCGGGAGCCCCGTACGGGTCAGTTCGTCCGAGGTCAGCTCCACCGGCTCGCCGGATCCCCGAGGGAGCGGTGTCACCCGGTGGCGGCCCTTCTGCAGCCCCTGGGGTACCACCGGTTCCCACTCCCACGCCGGAGGGAGCCTGAACCCGACAACCAGTCGGGTGGCTCCGTCCACGAGCTGGAAGGCTGGGGTCCGATGTCCCTGTTCGTCCATCAACGGTTGGGGAGTGATCGCGCTGAGACTCCCGTTCTCGAGCAGCGGCCTGACCCATTCCTTCCACACGGCCACGTGGGCGGCGAGGCGCTCCTTGAGGTCGGGTCGCATCTCGGTCAGTCGCGCACTGACCCCGAACCGGTGCAGCAGTGCCGCCCGCACCTTCGTGTCGAAGGCCGTTGACCGGAGCAGGGTGCCCGAGTAGTCGACCTTCTGGAACCTGTGCTCGCCCCTCCACTCGCTCTGCATCCAGTGCAGGATCTGTCTGGCGGGCAGCAGTTGGCTGGCGCCCCACAGCACGGCCAGGTGGTGTTCGGTCCAGTCGGGGTCGGAGAGGAAGAACGCGTCGACGTGCTCGGCGAGGCCCGCATCGATGCGCAGGCCACCCGAGGCGCAGGCCTCCCACACCGTGTCGGGGAAGAGCTCATGCAACTCGTCGAAGAGCCGGTAGAGCGCCAGGTAGTGCTGGACGAGACCGTCCTCGGACCCGTGGCCGTGGTCGGTACGTCGACACCCCCGCCCCGGGTCGAGGTTGAAGTCCCACTTGATCCAGCGGGCCCGGGTGGTCGTCGCGAGTTGGACGACCTGGTTCCTCACCCGCTCCAAACCCGCCGCCGACCCCAGACAGACGTTCCCGAGGGAGGTGCCGTGCTCGTCGCGGGCGACGATCTCGGGCAGCTCGATGCTGACGGCGGCGTCCTCTCCGAGGGCCTCGGCCTCGATCCACACCCCGAAGTCGATGCCCAGGTCACGGGTGCGGTCGGCCAACCAGGCCAGGCCGTGGGGGAAGCGGGCGTTGTTGACCAGGTGCCAGTCACCCCTGACCCGGTACCACTCCGTGTCACCGTCGGCCCCGAACCAGCCGGCGTCGAGCACGGCCACCTCGAGCCCCAGTTCGGCGGCGACGGCGGCGTTGGCGAGGAAGACGTCCTCATTGATCTCCGCGTCCTCGTAGGGCCACCAGTGGTTCCACTCCGTCAACAGCGGCGCCCGCCGTGGCGCGGCGCCCATCAGCGCCCCCGTCAGGCACACTCCCGCTGACCCGCGGGTCGCGCCGTGGGCGATGGTCAGGGCCGGGCTCGCTGCCCCGGCCCCCACGTGGTCGGGGAAGGTGATGGTGACCAGGCACCCGTCCGCAGTGCGTGCGGCCGTGGCTGCCCAGTTGCCGCTCCAGTGCCAGGTCAGCGTCCACCACCCTTCGTCGGTCTCGATCCCCAGCCACGGGACCGCTCCCTGGCTCGATCGTCCGGATTCGACCCCGAGCGTGAGTTCTCGCTCGCCGCCCACGGGTCGGAACTCCAGTCCCCAGGAGGAGGTGAAGCCATGCACTGCCCGCACGGTGGCGGGCAGCGTCACCTCCACGGAGGCGACACGGTCGTCGGTGGTCACTCGGTAGGCCCCGTCGAGAGGCTCGACCCGCCACGGGGCAGCCACCCGGGGACCGGGTCGGGTTGAGGTGTTCATCGTGTGCGGTTCCGGCTCACAGCTTCGCCGTCGCCATCTCCTGAATCTTCTGGGCCACCTGTTCGGGAGTCTTGCGGTTGAAGTAGAGGTCGTCGAGGTTGACGCCGAAGACCTGGTTGAAGATCTCCTGCATGTTGGCGGTGTAGATGTCGCCGATCTTCGCGTTCTCGATGTCCTTGAAGGCGCTCGCGAAACCTGCCGGCATGCCAGCCAGCATGTCCTTGGAATTCCTGGCCTCGTTGCTGATCGGGATCCAGTCGTGGTTCTTGGCCATCTGCGGCTGGAAGGTGGTCGCGCTCCACGTGGCGAAGGTCTCGGCCGCGGTCTTGGCCGCCGTCTTCTTCGGGATCACCCATCCACCCAACCAGTAGGGGGCGACCCGCTTGCCCTTCCACAGCGGAATGGCGGTCATGTCCCACTTCGCCTTCATCTGCTGGTAACCCGAAATGGCCCACGTGCCATCACACATCATCGAGATGGCACCGGACGAGAAGTTGGCGCCCGCCTGGTTGAGGGCGTTGCGCTCCTCGGGCCGAGGAGCGATGTGCTTGTCCCACATCAGGTCCTGGGTGAACTTCATCGCCTCGATCGTGGCGGGGTCGGTCATCTGGAACTTGGTGGGTTCGAGGGCCTTGTCGACCCACGACGAACCCGCGGCCCAGCTCAGCGACTGCAGGCCCCACCAGACTCCGAGGGTTCCGATGTCGAGTCCCCACTGGGTCACCTTGCTCCCGGAGGTCTTCTTCAACTTGCCTGCGGCCGTGACGACGTCGTCCCAGCTCCAGGTCTCGTCGGGGTACTTGAGCCCGGCGGCGTCGAAGTGGTCCTTGTTGTAGAACAACGACATCGACTGGATGTTCTCGGGCACGGCGTAGAGGTTCTTGCCGTCGAAGCGCCACGGGTCGAACAGGGCACTGGGGAACTTCGTGGTGTCGGCGAGGGCGGTGGTGTTGATCACCGGCTGCACGTTCTCGACCAGGTTCTTCTTGTAGTGGGCGTAGGCCTGCACATCCCAGTAGTAGATGTCGAAGGGTTTGCCGGCCGCGTACTGCAACTGCGCCTTCTGCCAGTACTGGTCATAGGGCAGGAAGTTCATCTTGGCCGTGAACCGACCCTTGTACTGCTCGTTGAACAGGGCGACGCGCTTCTTGAAGTTGTCGTCGATCGTGGGTCCGTTCGACCAGCAGTAGACGGTGAGTTCCTTCGCCCCCTCGATCGGCTGGTTGCTGGATCCCGGCGAGACGGTCGGGGTGGACTGGGAGGAACCGTTGTCGTTCGAGCACCCCACCAGTCCGGCGGTGGCGCCGATGCCGAGGCCGCCGAGGACGGCACGGCGGGAGATCTCCGAGATGGTCATGATGGGACCTTTCGCACTAGTCACTTGTTGACCCCACTGAGCACGATGCCGCGGACGAAGTACCGCTGCGCCAGTAGGAAGACGACGATGGATGGGAGCGCCGCGATGGTCGTCGCCGCCATCATCAGGTGCATCTGAGGGCCGATTCGTGGTGAACCGCTGAAGTAGGAGAGGGCGACCGCGATGGTCTGCTTGCTCTCGTCGGTGAGGTAGATGACGGGGCCGAAGAAGTCGTTGTAGGCACCCACGAACGTGAACACCGTCACGGTGGCGATGACGGGAAACGACAGGGGCACGAACATGCTCCACCAGATGCGCAGGTAACTGGCGCCGTCGATACGCGCAGCCTCTTCGACCTCGCGCGGGATGGACAGGTAGAACTGGCGGAACAGGAAGATGAAGAAGGCCGATCCGAAGAAGGCGGGCACCACCAGGGGGGCGAAGGTGTTCAACCAGCCGAGTTTGTTGAACATGATGTAGGTGGGCACCAGGGTGACGGTGCTCGGCAACATCAGGGTGGCCATGAGCAGGGTGAACCAGAACTTCTTGCCGGGGGCCCTGAGGCGTGCGAACCCGTAGGCGGCGAAGGAGCACGACAGCAGAGTTCCCAACACGGTGAGGCCGACGATGGTCGCGGTGTTGAGGATGAACCGCTGGAAGGGCACCAGGCGCATGACCTCCGCGTAGTTGCCCCACTGGGGGCTGAACAGCCACACGGGCGGTGTCTTGAAGACCTCGTCGGCCGACTTCAGGGAGGTCAGGGCCATCCAGATCACGGGCAACAGGACGAAGAAACACCCCACCGAGAGCAGTGCCACCCGAAACGTGGAATTGAGCAGGTGTCTGGTGCGCTTGGTCGCCGGCATCAGTTCTCACCCGCCTCGGTGTGCACCCACACGGGCGTCGACTTGAACACGAGCAGGGTGAGCACCATCACGAGGGCGAAGGCGACCCAGGCGATGGCCGCGGCATAGCCCATCTTCAAGTAGGTGAAGGCGTTCTGGTACAGGTACAGGGGCAACAACATGGTCGAGTTGTTGGGGCCGCCGTTGGTGAGGACGAAGGGTTCAGCGAACACCTGCAGGCTGCCGATGATGCCCATCACGAGGTTGAAGAAGGTGACGTTCGACAGCATCGGCAACGTGATGTACCACTGCTGGCGAAGGGTGCTGGCCCCGTCGACGCGGGCGGCCTCGTACAGGTCGGTGGGCAGGCTCTGGAGGCCCGCGAGATAGATCAGCATGGTGCCGCCGAAACCCCACACGCTCATGAAGATGAGGCTTCGCAGGGCCCATCGTTCGTCCGTGAGCCATGCCGGTCCGTCGATGCCCAACCATCCCAGGACGACGTTGATCAGGCCGTACTCGCCGTTGTACATCCACCGCCAGACCATGGCGACTGCGACGCCACTGATGACACTGGGCAGGTAGTAGGCCGAGCGGAAGAATCCCATCACGGGAAGCTTGCTGTTCAACAACATCGCCAACAGCAGGGCCACCACCATGGTGATCGGCACGCTGATGACGGAGTAGGTGAGGGAGACCCTCAGCGACTTGAGGAACAGCGGGTCCCTGACGAGGGTGGCGTAGTTGTCACCGCCCACCCAGGTCGGGGACGAGAGCATGTCGTACTGGGTGAAGCTGAGCACCAGCGAGGCGACCATGGGGCCCAGCGAGAACAACAGGAGCCCGATGATGGCCGGCGACATGAACATGTACGCGGCTGCCGCCTCACGTCTTCTGGTCGTGCTCGACCGGGCCCTCGTCGACCTCACTGTCGCCTCGTCTCATTCCGATTGATGGAACTAAGTGCTGGGATGCGGAATATCGGCACTATGGCACGGGCTCGATGCGGTGGTCAACGGTTTGGGCCACATCCTGATCCGGTGCCGACCGTTCAGTCGTGCGGGGGGTAGGCGAACACCCGGGCGGATGCTCCTCCGTCGACTCCGAGGCTCTGGCCGTTGACCATGGCGCTGTCGGGCCCGAGCAGGAAGGCGACCACGGTTCCGACCTCCCGCGGATCGACCAGGCGTCCTTGTGGGTGGAGGGCTGCGTATTCGGCGAGCAGCGCCTCCGGGTCGTCCGAGGCGTCCAGGAAGGTCCGGGTCAACGGGGTCATGACAGCACCGGGCCGGACGGCGTTGGTGCGGATGCCGTGGGCTCCCTCGTCCACGGCGAGTTGGCGGGTGAGGGCATCGATGCCTCCCTTGGTCGCGGCGTAGACGAACGAATCGGGAAACCCGGCGCCTGCGTGGATGCTCGAGATGTTCACGATCGACCCCCGCTCCCTGCCGGGCGCCACATCGTGGGCCAGGAACTGCTCCACGGCCACGGCGCAGCCGCGTAGCGTGCCGCCCAGGTTCACGGCAACGATGCGTTCCAGTGCGGCCTCGTCCAGACTGCGCGCCGAGGTGGGCTGCTCGACCCCGGCGTTGTTGACCCACCCGCGCAGCGGCGCCAGTTCGAGCGCGCGAGTCGCAGCCCGGGTCAGGTCGACCCGTGACCTGACGTCGCCCACCACGGCGGTGATGCCCAGGTCCGAGGCGGTGGCCGACAGGGCGCCGCCCTCGACGTCGAGGCCGACGACGGACCACCCCTGATCGACCAGGACTGCAGCGATCCCGCGTCCGATGCCCTGGGCGGCGCCGGTGACCACCACGCTTCGATTCATCCCAACTCCTTGAAGGTTGTTCCAACTACCTGCATTCTGTCGTCATGACAGTGACACGGGAAGTGGTCGAGTCACGCTGCCTCGCCGAGCCGCGATGACCATCATCGACGAACACCTGTCGGTCCACGGGCTGGAGGCCATTGAACTCGACAACGGACGGCTGCGGGTGCTGGTGCTGCCCACGGCCGGAGGACGGGTGTGGCAGGTGCAGTGCCTGCGGACGGGCCGGCGACTGTTGTGGAACAACCCCAGAATCGCGCCTGGCAGACTGCCGATCGGGAGCCGGTTCGATGACACCTTCTCGGGAGGCTGGGACGAGTTGTTCCCCAATGACCTCCCCGAGACCCTCGCCGGTGAGGACTTCCCCGACCACGGCGAGCTGTGGACCGCCTCCTGGGCATGGCGGACGCAGCTGGACGAGCACGGCGATGCCTCGGTTGAGCTCACCCTGGAGACCCCCATCAGCCAGTGCCGGTTCCGCAAGCTCATTCGGCTCAGATCGGGCTCCGACCGTCTCGAGGTCGAGGAGGAGGTCACCAATGTCGGACCGCGCGACCTGCCGGCCCTGTGGAAGCAGCACCTGGCGCTGGCCGTGGCAGAGGGTGACCACATCGAGTTGCCCGGTGGCCGAGCAGAACTCGCCGACTGGGGGAGTCCGCGGGCCGGTGTGCCGGGGGTCGTCTACGACTGGCCCACCTTGGAGGGGCACGACCTGAGCAGCGTGCCGGCGGCCGGCCCGGCCGTGGAGTTCCAGTACGTCACCCAGCTTCCTGAGACCTGGTGTGGCCTGCGCCATCGCGGCGGTGGAGGACTGCGCCTCCAATGGTGCTCCGACCAGGTCGACTCGGTCTGGTTGTTCGCGAGCCACGGGGGATGGCGTGGGATCAGGACCGTCGTGCTCGAACCGTGCACCGGCTGGCCGCTGTCGGTCTCGGCGGGCGTCGAGGCGGGCACGCACCGCGTGCTCCACCCCGGTGAGACCTGGAAGCTGACCATGCGCCTGGGCGTCCACGAGGACGAGATGCCCACCACCCCTCCGAAGGACCATCCATGACCACGACCATCGAGGCCGTCGACCTCTTCTACCTCTCGATGCCTGAGGTGCTCGACATCGGCGACGGCAGCCAGGACATGTGCCTCGTGCGGGTGCGGGCCGGCGGACACACCGGGTGGGGGGAGTGTGAGGCGGCGCCCCTGCCGACGATCGCGGCGCTCATCTGCCCGCTGTCACACTCCGCTTGCCATCCCGTGATCGACTCCGTGGTCGGCGCGAGGCTCGACGACCCGTCCGACATCGCCGCCATTGGTGTCTCGGTGCGCGCCAACAGCCTCGACCTGCTGCAGGCCGACCACACCTGGTCGGGGATCGAGATCGCGCTGTGGGACCTGCTGGGACGCCGTTTCGAGGAGCCGGTGCACCACCTTCTGGGTGCCAGGAACAACCACCCCAAACGTCCGTACGCCTCCGTCCTGTTCGGCGACACCCCCGAGGAGACCTTCGCCAAGGCCCGCGACTTGGCGGGGGAGGGCTGGACGGCCGCCAAGTTCGGCTGGGGCCCGTTCGGTCGTGGCTCGGTGCAGGCCGATGCCGATCTCGTCGTCGCCGCCCGCGAGGGTCTGGGGACCGACGCCGATCTGCTGATCGATGCCGGGACCGTCTTCGGGGCCGATGTCGAAGCAGCCACGGCCCGGCTGCCCGCCCTCGAGGCTGCTGCGGTCACCTGGCTCGAGGAACCGTTCGTCACCGGAGCGCTGGACTCGTACGGACGCCTCGCCACCCGGGCGACGATTGTGCGGCTCGCTGGGGGTGAGGGCGCCCACCAGCCTCATCAGGCGCGGTTGTTGATCGACCACGGTGCCGTGGGCTTCATCCAGGTCGACACCGGCCGCATCGGTGGCATCCAGGACGCTCGCGAGGTCGCCCTGCACGCCGCCTCGAGGGGGGTGCGGTACGTCAACCACACCTTCACCTCGCACCTGGCCCTGTCCGCATCGATCCAGCCGTACGTCGACCTCGGGGATCACGAGCTGTGTGAGTACCCCGCCGAACCCAAGGCCTTGGCCACCGACTGCACCCGCACCCACCTCGTCCCCGGGTCGGACGGACTGGTGAGGGCGCCAGAGGCGCCCGGGCTGGGCCTCGAGGTCGATGTCGAGGCACTGCGCCCCTACCTCGTCGACGTCGACATCACTGTGGGCGGCAGGGTGCTGTACCGCACCCCGGCGCTGGAAGCCTGAAGGAGAACGACATGCCCAGAACAGCACTGGTCACCGGCGGCCTGAGTGGCCTCGGTCTGGCGAGCGTCGAGCGGTTGCGCGCCGACGGGCTGGAGGTGCTCGTGCTCGACGTCGAGCCCGGGGGTGACTTCGTGGTCGACGTGACCGACGTGGAGGCTGTCGAAAGGGCGGTCACACAGGCCGGGCCCATCGACGTGTTGATCAACTCCGCGGGAGTCGTCGGACCGCAGGCTCCGCTCTGGGAACTGGGGGTCGCGGCCTGGCGCCACACCTTCGACGTGAACGTGCACGGCACCTTCCATCTGTGCCGGGCCGTCGTGCCCCAGATGAGGGAACGGGGGTGGGGGCGCATCGTCAACTTCGCCAGCATCGCGGGCAAGGAGGGCAACCCCACCATGGCTGCCTATTCGGCGTCCAAGGCTGCGGTGATCGCGCTCACCAAGTCGCTCGGCAAGGAGTTGGCCACGAGCGGGGTGCTCGTCAACGCCGTCGTCCCGGCCCTCATCGCGACCCCCATGAATGCTGACACCGAACCCGACGTGCTGGCCCGGCTGGCCAGCCTGATCCCCATGAAGCGGGTCGGTGAGGCCTCGGAGGTGGCCGAGCTGGTGGCGTGGTTGGCCTCGGACAAGGTGTCCTTCTCGACCGGCGCCACCTATGACGTCACCGGTGGGCGAGCCACCTACTGACCGCATCTGCGAGCCACCTACTGCGCTTCGCCGGGATCAGCCCGCGAGCGCCCGCTGGGCGCTGCTCTCGGGAGCCAGGTCGAGCCGGCGGAGCAGTTGGGCGTTGAGCGCCACCACCACGGTCGACAGCGACATCAGGATGGCCCCGACCGACATGGGCATCACGAACCCGATGGGCGCCAGAACCCCCGCTGCCAGCGGAACCGAGATCAGGTTGTACCCGGCCGCCCACCACAGGTTCTGCTTCATCTTGCGGTAGGCCGCGCGCGACAGCTCGATCACCGACAGCACCGAACGAGGATCGGAACTGGCCAGGATCACCCCGGCCGAGGCGATCGCGACGTCGGTGCCCGCGCCGATCGCGATGCCGACATCGGCCTGTGCCAGGGCCGGCGCGTCGTTCACGCCGTCACCCACCATGGCCACCCTTCGTCCTTCGTGCTGCAGTTCCTGCACCTTGGCCGCCTTGTGCTCGGGGCGCACCCCGGCGAACACCCGGTCGATGCCGAGTTCGCGGCCCACGGCGTGCGCGACTGCCTCGGCGTCGCCGGTGATCATGACCACCTGGACTCCCCGTCGGTGAAGCGCGTCGATCGCCTCCCGCGACTCCTCGCGCACCTCGTCCGCCAAACGGATGCCGCCCACGACCCCCCCGTCGCGCACGACGTGCAGGATGATGGCACCCTCGCGTCGCCAGTCGTCCGCCTGCGAGATCTCGGACAGGTCCTCCTCGTCGAGCATGGCCGGACCGCCCACGCGCACGACGGTGTCGGCGACGGTGGCGGTGACGCCCACTGCGGGCGATGACGAGAAGCCGGAGGCAGGGGGCAGGTGCAGGCCGGCCTCGTTCGCAGCCCGGACGATGGCCCGGGCCAGGGGGTGCTCGCTGTCGGACTCGGCGGCGCCGGCCAGTGCCAGCAGTTCGTCGGCATCGATGCCGCCGGAGGGCACCACTGCCGTCACCGTGGGTTCCCCGCGGGTCAGGGTGCCGGTCTTGTCGAACAGCACCGTGTCCACGGTGCGCATGCTCTCGAGAGCGAGGCGGTCCTTGATCAGGACCCCACCGCGGGCTGCTCGCTCGGTGGCGATGGACACCACGAGTGGGATGGCCAGGCCGAGGGCGTGGGGGCAGGCAATGACCAGCACGGTGATGGCGCGGACGACGGCGCTGTCGGGCATGCCCAGCAGGGACCACACGAGTCCTGTGATCACGGCGGTGCCGAGAGCGAACCAGAACAGGAGCGCTGCGGCGCGGTCAGCGATGCGCTGGGCCCGCGAGGTGGAGTTCTGTGCCTCGGTCACCAGGCGCTGGATGCCGGCCAGGGCCGTGTCGTCGCCGGTGGCGGTGACACGGACGCGCAGGCTGGAGTCGGTGGCGACGGTGCCCGCGGTCACGTGGTCGTCGGCACCTCGGGTCACCGGTCGCGACTCGCCGGTCACCATTGACTCGTCCATCGCGGCGGTGCCCTCGACGATCACGCCGTCGGCCGGCACGCTCGCGCCCGGCCGGACGAGCACGAGGTCTCCCACCTGCAGATCGGCGGGGGAGACCTTCTCCACCTGCTCGCCATCGATGCGTTCGGCCTCGTCGGGCAGGAGCGCAGCGAGGGAGTCGAGGGCAGAGGTGGTCTGCGCGAGCGAGCGCATCTCGATCCAGTGACCCAGCAGCATGATGACGATCAGCAGCGCCAGCTCCCACCAGAACTCCAACTGGTGGTCGAGCAGAGTGAGGGTCGCGCCCCATGAGGCGATGAAGGCGACCGTGATCGCCAAGGCGATCAGCAACATCATTCCGGGCCTGCGCGAGCGGAGCTCGGCGACCGCGCCGGTGAGGAAGGGCTTGCCGCCCCAGACGTACATCAGGGTGCCGAGGAGCGGCGGGATGACGCGCGCCCACGTGGGCGGCTGATAGCCCAACAGCATCGCGAACATTGGGGAGAGCAGCACCACCGGTACCGCGATCACCAGGTTGATCCAGAACAGTTGGCGGAACTGGCCGACGTGGTCCCCATGACCGGCGTGGGCGTCGTGGCCGGCGTGGGGTTCGTGCGCACCATGGCCGGCGTGGCCGGCGTGGCCGGCGTGGGCGTCGTGGCCGGCGTGGCCGGCGTGGGCGTCGTGCTCCGCCTGGGCTTCGCGGACCCCGAGTTCGGCTGGTCGGGACGGGTCAGGGACGACGGTCTGGGCAGTATCCGCCCCGTAAGGGCGGTCGTTGCGTGTTTGGTCCGTCTCGGGATCGTGCCCCGTGGCGTGGTCGTGAGGGTGCTGGTGAGGCGTGCTCATGCGGTGACCATATACCCCCCTAGGGTATATTCCAAGGGTCCAGTGAAGTATCGGTGGCGACCGCCGCTCGGGGTTACTGTGAGCCCATGGCGAACCAGAACGAGCTGGACCTCAACCACGTCGACACCGCCGCGAAGCCGAGCGGGACCGGCTGCGCCGAATGTCTTGCGAACGGCGGCTGGTGGTTCCACCTCAGGCGCTGCGCTGCCTGCGGACACATCGGCTGCTGCGACTCGTCCCCCTCGCAGCACGCGACGGCCCATTTCCGACAGACGGGTCACCGCTACATCACCAGCTTCGAACCCGGTGAGAACTGGTGGTGGGACTACACGACTGACCAAGCCGTGCGCGGAGTGACATTGCCGCCGCCGGATGCGCGACCTGTCGACCAGGAACCCCCGGCGCCCCGCGACCGGGTTCCCGAGACGTGGCAGGACGAACTCCACTCCTGATGGAGGTCTGACCGCTGGGTCCGGAAGCGCGGGCTCAGCGCAGGGCGGCTGACCGGTCAGTCAGCACCGGAAGACCGGGTACTGCGTGGTCGCGCCCAAGTTGCGACAGACGTAGAGACCGCGCTTGGCCAGTCCGGACTTCATCTGCGAGATCGCGCTCGCGTTGAAGCCATTCCAGCCCATGTGCATCAAGACCGTGTTGTTGGCCCGGGCGTAGGTGACGACGTACCAGACCACCTGCGACTGGGTCTTGCCGCGCCAGTCATTGGTATCGACGTTCCACGTCCAGATGCGCATGACGCGTCGGGCGTAGGCATTGCGGACCGTGATGGTGTTGTAGGCGCCGTACGGCGGTCGTCCGTAGTTGGTCACCACGCCGGGTGAACCCAACTGGGTGTAGGCGCCGTGGTAACTGAGCGTCGTCAGGTCGGGGTGGCTGATGGTGTGGTTGAACACGTAGTGGCCGTTCGCACGGGCGTAGGCCACGTCGAATCGTCCGGTTGCCAGGCAGTTACCGGTGGGGAACAGCACGAGGGCGACGCCGAGATTCTTCGCGCCGACCACGGCCGCCCTGAACTGGCTGAGGCTGTTGGGGCAGTCATCGAAGCTCAGCACCACACGTGAGGTGGTGTTGGGTCCCGAAGCGACCGGGTAACGCGCGTAGTTGTTCAGCACCATCGACGACCACGTCGAGGTGGCCACCACGCCGTTGATCGGCAAGGAGCGATACGAGGCCTGGTACCTGCGGACGGCGTTGTCGGTGCCCGATCCGAAGTAGCCGGTGGCGTACGTGGCGCCAATGTTGTAGCCCTTCGCCAAGAGCAGCTTCTGCAGGACCGTGACGCATGAACCCGTGTCTCCGTACCTGAGTGTCGGACGAGCCGACACTGGAGTGGACGAGGTGCACGCGTAGGAAGCGGCTGCAGCGGTCGACGGAGCCCCCATCACCATGGGGATGAGCAGGCCCAGCAGGGCCCACACGGCGAGTGTCGCCCGCCTGGTGCGACGTGCCCGCGTGGACATCGGAATGCCTTCTCACAAGCAGGGGGACGGCCCGGTCGCCGCGGATCTCATGCCTGATTCCAGTACACATGCGTTGAGGGACGTGAGCGCTGAGAGGAGTCGAAACCTTCCCGAAGGGCGGTGCGGCGCGGTGGGAAATGAAGAAGGACATTCCGCTGCGGGATGTCCTTCGTGCGGTGGAGCTAAGGGGATTCGAACCCCTGGCCTTCTCATTGCGAACGAGACGCGCTACCAACTGCGCCATAGCCCCATGCCGACCTCAATCGGCACCCGACAGCGTAGCACCGGGCGCGGCCCGACCCCAAAGTCGGCGGCCTGGTCAGTCGAGGCAGAACTCGTTGCCCTCGGGGTCGGCCATCACGATGAAGCCGAACTCCAGCGGACCGGGCTCGAAACGCTCTCGCCGGGTGGCGCCGAGCGCCACCAGTCGCTCCGCCTCGTGCTCCAGGGTCGCCATCCGCTCGTCCCCTTGCTGTCCTTCGGCGGAACGGACGTCGATGTGCAGTCGGTTCTTCGCCGTCTTGGGTTCTGGGACCGCCTGGAAGAACAGCCGGGGGCCCTTCCTCTCGGGGTCGATGATGGCGAACCGTCCGGTCCGCTGGTCCTCGGGCACACCACGGTCGTCCAGGAAGGTCTCCCACGCGGCCAGGGTCTCGTCGACCGAACCGATCTCCCCTCCGGGCGGTGGGTCGACGGCGTAGCCCAGCACCTCGACCCAGAACAGGCCGAGGGCCTCCGCGTCGCGGGCGTCAAACGTGAGCTGGATGGCCTTGGCCATGGTTCCTCCTGGTGTCGTCAGTGCCAGATGCCGCTGGACCCCCGCCGGTGGGAGCCCAACAAGTGGGTGTCCACAATTCCGATCGCCTCCATCAAGGCAAACATGGTCGTCGGCCCGACGTGCCGAAAACCGCGCTTCTTTAGTGCTCGTGACAAAGCCACCGACTCCGGTGACTGGCTCGGCACCTCGGCGTACGAGGTCGGTCGGGGGGTGTGCTCCGGCTGGAAACTCCACACGAAGGTGCCCAGCCCGCCGTCCTCCCTCAGCGCCACGGTGGCACGGGCGTTCGCGATGGTTGCCTCGACCTTGCGAAGGTTGCGGACGATGCCAACATCGGCCATCAGCCGTTCCACGTCGCGTTCGTCGAAGGCCGCGACGGCGTCTGCCTCGAAGTTGGCGAAGGCGCGCCTGAAGTTCTCGCGTTTGCGCAGGATGGTGGCCCAACTCAGCCCGGACTGGAAGGCCTCGAGGCTCAACCGCTCGAACACGCCCCGCTCGTCGCGCACCGGCATGCCCCACTCGGTGTCGTAGTACTGCTGCATCAGTTCGTCGTTCGCGGCCCAACCCGGCCGAGCGAGGCCGTCCTCGCCGACCACCACGTCCGCCCCCACCTCGTCAAGATTCACAGTCGCCATGCTCGCACCGACCTGCGACAGTTTCGTCGACGAGGGCCAAGGCCGGGGCAGGGGTGAGGGCGCGCCGCGGTTCGGGTGACGCCTGAATCGCTTCAGCAGAAATTGTCGGAACCGCGACCTAACGTGAACCCAACACCCCGGGCTTCCGACTCGAGTGGCCCGCACCGCAGCAGCAACACCGCACAGGAGCAGTGATGACCAGCGAGCAGAATGGCAGCCCGTCCAATCCCGATCCCGTCTGGGAGCCACCGCTGGCCGGCACCGACGTGCAGCACCTGGTGGGTTCCCTCGAGCGCATGCGTGCGACCTTCTCGTGGAAGGCCTGGGACCTCACCGACGAGCAGCTCGTCCAAACCGTCGGTGCGTCCAACCTGTCAATGGCAGGCCTGCTCAAGCACCTGGCCTGCGTCGAGGACGAGATGTTCGGGTGGAAGTTCCACGGTGAGCGCCCCGAGAACTTCGTGCGGTTCAATGCGGGTCACGAGGACGACGACGATGACCTGTGGATGTTCACCCTTGACCCCGGCCAGACGGGATCCGAGGTCTATCAGGCCTGGTCGCAGGGGGTGGGACGGTCCCGTGCCCGCCTCCAGCGGGTCATCGACGAGGGCGGCTTCGATCGCCCCGCCCATCTGGCTTGGGGGGACGAGCACGTCAGCTTCCGGCGGCTGATGCACGACGTCATCGAGGAGTACTCCAGGCACACGGGTCACGCCGACCTGCTACGCGAAGCCATTGACGGCCGCGTGGGGGAGGATCCGCCCCGCACGTGGCTGACACCCGCTTCGTGAAGTACACCGCCGGGACCCTGGGACCTCCCACGACTCCACAAGGCACGGCGGCCCGCTGAGATGGCATGCTGACCGGAATGGGTGAAGTCTTTGGTGGTCGCTATGAACTGGTCGATCCGCTCGCAAGCGGTGGCTCCGGTGTGGTCTGGCGCGTGTGGGACCTGCGGGAGTCCACGTTCCGGGCGGCCAAGGTGCTCAAGCAGTCCGACTCCGCGTCGCTGCTGAGGTTCATGCGCGAGACCGGGTGGCGCATCAGCCATCCGCACGTGGTCACGCCCCTGGGCTGGGTCGGTGAGGACGACCGGATGATGTTCACCATGCCCCTGGTTCGCGGCGGATCAGTGTCGGGACTATTCAAGCGCCGCGGTCCGCTTCCCCCTGGGTTCGCCGCTGCTGTCACTGACCAACTGCTCGACGCGCTCGAGAAGGTGCATGCCCAAGGTCTGGTTCACCGCGACGTGAAGCCGGCCAATCTGCTGCTCAACCCCGTCAGCGCCCACCAACCGCCTGAGGCGATGCTCACCGACTTCGGCATTGCCGCTCCGGTCGGCGAGCCGCGCATGACCCGGGTCACCGAGGTGATCGGCACCCCCGGATACATGTCACCCGAAGCAGCCGTGGGTGTGGACCCCGAACCGAAGCAGGACCTCTACTCGGTGGGCGTCGTCCTGCTCGAGATGCTCACGGGTCAGCGACCCCCGCAGACGGGCAAACCCGTCATCCCGACGGCGGCTGAGCAGGTGCCCTTGGGCCGATTCATCGCACGACTGCTGGCGGACGAGGACACGCGCATCGCAACCGCCACCGAGGCCCGTACGGCCCTCGCCGAGATCGACCTGCCCACGCAGCGCCAAGGCGTGGAGGTGCCGGATCTGATCCCCGCCCTGCCCGAGGGTTGGACCGATCAAGGCCCCCTGCCGTCCCGTCCCGCGCATGCACCCACCCAGGTGCGCTCGGAAGGATTCACCCCCACGCAGATGCGGGACTCCCAGCGCTCGAGCCGGCCCGCACCCGCACACCCCATGTCGGGCCAGTCCGCACCCGGTCAGTTCGGGACGGGCCAGTTCGGGCAGGGCCCGACTGCCCCCGGCCCATTCCAGACAGGCCAGTTTGCGCAGCCGCCACTCCCCGCGAACCAGTTCCAGTCCGGACCCCCGACGACACAGTTCCCCACGACAACGCAGGCGCCGACGACTCAGTTCCCGGCTGCGAACCTGCCGACTACCCCGGTGATGACGGCGCCGACAGGAGAGTCGGTGGCCGACTGGTTCCGCTCGCTCACCCCTGTGGCGTGGGCGCTCCTGGCAGCCACGGTGGTGGTGTTCATCATCGTGATCGTGCTGTTGATCGGGTGACCTCCGGGTCACCTCGGGCGACAGCGCGGCGCCCCTGACGCCGAGGGGGTCAGCGGACGCGGCGTCCCAGCTGTGGCGTCTCCTCGCGCGGATCCCGGACAGCGGGTTCGTCGTCCTCGGTGTAGATGCCCGGGGCATCGAAGACCAGATTGGCCCCAGCGTCGTCCGGGGGAGTGGCCGGCGCCAACAGGCGTGCCACGTGGTAGCCGATGACGGTGACCAAGGTGCCCAGGGCGATGCCACCCAGCGAGAAGGTGGGGCTGAAGGTCAGGGTCACGTTGCCGATCCCGATGATGATGCCCGCGGCCAACGGAACCAGGTTGACGGGGTTGCCGAAGTCGACGCGGTTCTCCTTCCAGATCTTCGCGCCGAGCAGGCCGATCATGCCGTAGAGCACCACCGTGATGCCGCCGAGCACGCCCGGGGGAGTCGCCGAGACCACCGCACCGAACTTGGGCGAGAAGCCGAACAGGATCGCAACGACGGCGGCGACGACATAGGCAGCAGTCGAGTAGACACGGGTGGAGGCCATCACGCCGATGTTCTCGGCGTAGGTGGTGGTGGGACCGGCGCCCACCGCCGAGGCCAGGGTCGAGGCGAGACCGTCGGCGGCGACGGCTCGTCCCATGTCGCCGTCAAGGTTCTTGCCGGTCATCTCGGCGACGGCCTTCACGTGGCCGGTGTTCTCCGCGATCAGCGCGATCACGACCGGAAGTGCGACGAGCGCGAAGGCGAAGCTGAACTGGGGGGTGTGGAAGCCGACGACGTTCGTGGTGGCACCGAACTTCCAGTGGGCGAGGTCGGTGATCGGGGGCAGCCCGACCCAGTCGGCGGACCGCACCCCGTGCCATGCGATCCGATACGCCGAGGACGAGGACCCGTCCGCGGCGGTGGTGGTGATCGGTCCCAGCACGCGGTCAAGGACGGCGCTGAGGGCATAGCCGAAGACCAGCGACAGGAAGATGGCGATTCGTCCGAGGTAGCCGCGCAACCCCACCGACAGCACGATGACGACGACCATCACGATGGCGGCCGTGAGCTGGTCCTTGGGCCAGTAGACCCCGGCCACGACCGGGGCGAGATTGAAGCCGATCAGCATGACCACGGCACCGGTCACGGCCGGGGGCAGCACGGCGTGCACGAGCCGGGCGCCGACCAGGTGGATGATGATGCCGATCACCAGCAGTGCCACCGACGTGATCAGCAGCGCCCCGGTGACGGACGCGGGGTTGCCGCCCTGGGCGTAGATCGCAGCCGCGACACCGGTGAACGATGCGGACGAGCCGAGGTAACTCGGAACGCGATTCCTGGTCAGGACGATGAACAGCAGGGTCGCGATGCCCGACATCATGACGGCGAGCTGCGGATTGAGCCCCATGAGCAGGGGGAAGACGAAGGTGGCCCCGAACATGGCGACGACGTGCTGGGCGCCGAGCCCGACGGTCTTGCCCCAACTGAGTCTCTCGTCGGGGGCGACGACGGCGCCCGGCTCGAGATGTCCGTTGCCGTGCAGCTTCCAGATCATGGCTCCCTTTCGCGGACGACCCCGCGGCCGCCTGCGAGCATCGTAGGGGTGGCGGTCGCCGCCGTGGAGTCCGGCCCTCTGGGTGGGCGCGATCCTGCCCTCGTCCCGTCCCACCGCCCTGCCTCCGGGCGGCCGCTTGCCCTCGTTGCGTCCCACCTGCCCTTGGTCGGCCCACTTGCCCTATCCCTGACCGGGGGCAACTGCGCTGGACGGGGGCAGCTGGTCCGGAACGCGGGCAACTGCGCCCACTGAGGGCGGCTCGACCGCGCGTAACGTGGGCACCCGCCACCCCCCAACCAAGGACCCCTAGATCCAGGAGTTGAACCACATCCGCCACAGCCACTGCCGGCGGGTCATCAGCTGGTCGGTCAGGATCGGGTAGATGAACGCGAAGTTGGCCACGATGAGCGCAACGATCGCCCCCACCAGCAGCGACCTGGACCGTCGCTGGGGTGAACCGACGGGTCCGATCACCTTGGCCAGGCACATCGCGAGGATGATGACGGTGAACGGGACGATGCAGATCGCGTAGAAGTAGAACAGCGGACGATCGGCGTACTTGAACCACGGCAGCCACGTCGACAGCAGCGCCACGAGCGGAACGCTGAAACGCCAGTCCCGCTTGGCGAACCAGAAGTACAGCCCTGCGACGATGGCGATCGCCCCCAACCACCACAGCAAGGGGGTGCCCATAC
The DNA here is from genome assembly GCF_000421525.1 of Aestuariimicrobium kwangyangense DSM 21549. Taxonomy (GTDB): domain Bacteria; phylum Actinomycetota; class Actinomycetes; order Propionibacteriales; family Propionibacteriaceae; genus Aestuariimicrobium; species Aestuariimicrobium kwangyangense. The sequence goes on from NZ_ATXE01000001.1 coordinate 982,849, forward strand.
CGCTGATCACCCGCAGGCAGGTGTCAGACCCCGTGGCCGTGCACCCGTCCACCCCGGGCTTGATGTCGTTGACGGCGTCGATGCCGATCGTCCGCTGCACCACCAGCCAACCGGCCGGGTTGGCCTCGTAGGTGTGGGTCTGGTGGGCCATGTAGTCGCCGGTGTGGAAGTTGTAGATCTCGTGGTGGTAGTGCAGCAGGGAGGCCAACGGTGCGCCGAACCACTTCACAGTGCGCGCGTCGGGGTTGTCGGCTCCCCACTGACGGAAGTAGCCGCCCTGGGTCTGCAACCAGCGCACCCACGTGCTCAGGTAGACGGCGGCCGCCAGCACGACCATCGACACGAACGCGGGCAGGCCATCAGCGATCAAGGCGAACCATGCCCGCCGTCTCGCGCCGGCGAGGGCGCGCGCCGACACGTCCCAGAGCACGCTCATCACGCCCGTGGTGGCCAGCACGAACATCGAGTTCCACTTCACCGCGATGGCGCAGCCGAACATCACCCCGGCAGCGATCCGCCACGGCCGGATCCAGAACCTCGGGCCGAACGACCCGTCCAGGTCGGCCAGGTCGCGCGCGACCAGATGGGCCGCCAACCGGTGTCGGAACCAGTCGCGGTCCTTCACGACGCACAGCACCGCGGCGACCAGGAAGGTGGCCTGGAAGATGTCGAGCAGCCCGGTGCGGCTCATCACGAACTGCAGACCGTCGACCGTCAGCAGGAAACCGGCGAGGGCACCGATGAACATGCTGCGTGACAGCCGTCGTCCCAGCCGGATGACCAGCACGATCATCACGGTTCCGAAGACCAGCGAGGGAATGCGCCAGCCGAACGAGTTCATGCCGAACAGCCATTCGCCTGAGGCGATCAGCCACTTGCCCAGGGGCGGGTGTACGACGTAGGCGGCCTCGCCGTTCTTGAACAGGTTGCCCAGCTTCCCGTCGCGGATCAGGTCGTTGGCGCCGTCGACGTAGTTGGCCTCGTAGCCGTAGCGCAGCAGGGCCCACGCGTCCTTGGGGTAGTACGTCTCGTCGAACACCAGGTTCTTGGGACGAGCCAGGTACGGCAGCCGGATCATGAAGGCCAGCGCCGCGATCGCGAAGGTGACGACCCATCCCTGCCAGGTGGCCCGCGGCGGGCCGTCCTGCAGCCGCTCGACCGCCGTCAGCGAACGCGTGACCGGGGGCGGGAACCAGTCCTCGGGCGAGGAGATCTCGTCCACGACGGGCCCATAGGTCACCGCCGGTCGGGTCGCCTCGGACTCGAGGAGGGGGCGTTCGCTCACGCGGGCCATCCTAGGGGCGCGGGGGTAACCCGCCTTGGCTGCTCGTGGACGCCACCCGCAGGAGGGAGGTGCCGACCCCTCCGACGGTAAGCAGGCATGATGGGGGCCATGACCGACCTCGACGACGCCGCCATCCCCGGCGGCTGGACCCCCATGCCGGAGGTCGACGTCCCGGGCGCCGCATCGGTGTCGAGCCCCCGCGACGGTCGCGGTCGGGTCATCCTGGCCGGGACGCCCATCGGCGACCGGCACGATGCCTCGGACGCGCTGCGCGAGACACTCACCAGCGCCACGATCATCGCCGCCGAGGACACCCGCCGGTTCCACACGCTGCTGTTGCGGCTGGGGATTCGCACGCAGGCCAAGGTGATCAGCTACTTCGAGGGCAACGAGAGCTCACGCACCCCCGAACTCATCGCCCTGCTGCAGCAGGGCCACGACGTGGTCGTCGTCACCGACGCCGGCATGCCCTCGGTCTCCGACCCCGGCTACCGGCTGGTGCGCGCTGCCCTGGACGCCGGCCTGTCGGTCACCGCGGTCCCCGGCCCCTCCGCGGTGCTCACCGCGTTGGCGCTGTCGGGGTTGCCAGTGGACCGGTTCTGCTTCGAGGGGTTCCTGCCCCGCAAGTCCGAGGCCCGCAGCCGTCGACTCGCCGAACTGCGCACCGAACCACGCACCATGGTGTTCTTCGAGGCCCCCCATCGGTTGGCCGATTTCCTGGACGACGCAGCGGCGGTGCTCGGGGTCGGTCGTCCGGCGGCGGTCTGCCGGGAACTGACCAAGACCCATGAAGAGGTCAGACGCGCCACCTTGGGGGACCTCGCGGACTGGTCGCGCGACCACGCACGGGGCGAGATCACCGTCGTGGTGCAGGGTGCCGAGGCGATCGAGACCAGCCCCGCCGATGCCCTCGACTTGGTGCAGGCGCGCATCTCATCGGGGGAGAAGCTCTCGGCCGCGGTGGCGGAGGTGGCCCAGCTCACCGGGGTCAACAAGAAAGAGTTGTACGCCGCCGCCGTGGCGGCCAAGACCAACCAAGGCAGCCGATGACCACCCAGATCCAGTCCGCGACCCAGTTCGAGGCCTCGAACCTCCCGCCCCTGCCGGAGCCGCTTCCGAGGCCGGTGATCGACTCCCACACCCACGCCGACTCCACCGAACAGTTCTCCGGCCTGGGGGTCGCGCTGAATCTTGACCTGGCCGCGTCGGTCGGGGTCAGCCGCATCGTGCAGGTCGGCTGCGACGTGGCCTCCAGCGAGTTCGCCGTGAACCTCGCTGCCCGCGACCCAAGGGTCGTGGCGGCGGTCGCCATCCATCCCAATGAGGCGGCCAGGGCCGGCGACGACCTCGACGCCATGCTGCTGCGCATCGAGGAGTTGGCGAGCTCGGGCCCTCATGTGCGGGCTGTCGGTGAGACCGGCCTTGACCACTACCGCACCCGTGACGAGGCCGGGCAAGGGCTGCAGGTGAACTCGTTCGCCGGCCACATCGAGATCGCCCACACCTACGACAAGACCCTCGTCATCCACGACCGTGACGCCCACCTGCCCGTGCTGCAGGTGCTCGACGAGGTGGGCGTGCCCGCACGCGTCGTCATGCACTGCTTCTCGGGCGATGCCACGTTCGCACGCGAGTGCCTCGATCGCGGTGCCTGGTTGAGCTTTCCCGGGGTGGTGACCTTCTCGTCCGCGAACGACTTGCGCGATGCCCTCGAGGTGGTGCCCCGCGACCGGTTGCTGGTCGAGACCGACGCCCCCTACCTGACCCCCGTGCCCACCCGCGGCAAACCGAACGCCCCCTACCTGCTCCCGCACACCGTGCGCTTCATCGCCAAGCAGTGGCGCATGGACCTCGCCCAACTCTGCGACCAGCTCACCGCCAACACCGAGGCTGCCTTCGGCGGCCCGTGGGGGACCGCATGACTGACTCCCGCAGCGACGCCCACGGCCTGCTCGGTGCTGCGGCCATCCGGCAGCTGGCTGACCAGGTCGGGCTTCGTCCCACCAAGCAGCGCGGCCAGAACTTCGTCATCGACGCCAACACCGTCCGTCGGATCGTTGCCTTGTCGGGCGTGGGCCCCGACGACACCGTGATCGAGGTCGGCCCCGGCCTGGGTTCCCTGACGCTCGGACTGCTCGAGCAGACCGCCGGTGTGACAGCCGTCGAGATCGAACCCGTGCTCGCCGAGCTGTTGCCCCACACCGTTGCTGCCCGGCTGCCCGAGGCCGCGGATCGGCTGCGGGTGGTGCTCCGAGATGCCCTGCAGGTGAGCGAGCTGCCCGGCCCGGAGCCGACAGCCCTGGTGGCGAACCTGCCCTACAACGTCTCGGTGCCCGTGCTGATCCACCTGCTCGAGACCTTTCCCGGCTGGACGAACGGACTCGTGATGGTGCAGCTGGAGGTTGCCGACCGCATCGCCGCACCACCGGGCTCCAAGGTGTACGGGGTGCCGAGCGCCAAGATCGCGTGGTTCTGCCAGACGACCCGCGTCGGCACCGTGCCACCCAAGGTGTTCTGGCCCGTGCCGAATGTCGAATCAGGTCTGGTCCGGCTCACCCGACGGGAGCCCCCCGCCACCACGGCCAGCCGGGAACAGGTCTTCCGGGTCGTCGACGAAGCCTTCCGGCAACGCCGCAAGATGCTGCGTTCTGCCTTGTCGGGGCTGGCTGGTTCGTCCACGCAGGCATCGGTGGCGATCGAGGCGGCAGGCATCGATCCGCAGTCCCGGGGCGAGGTGCTGGGCATCACCGAGTTCGCCCGGATCGCCGAACAGCTGCAGCTGGCTTCGCTAGGTTCGCAGACGTGACCCAACGCCGCTCGCCCACCGTGCCCCTGGCCGAGGTGCGCGTGCGCGTGCCCGCCAAACTGAACCTGGCGTTGTGCGTGGGCGCCCTCGGGGACGACGGCTACCACCCCCTCGGCACGGTCTTCCACGCCGTCTCGCTGCTCGACGAGGTGACCGCCAGACGCACGGAGAACCCGGGTGTCACCCTGGTCGCGAAGGGAGAGGGTGCCGACCAGCTACCGGACGACGCCCGCAACCTGGCAGTGCGTGCGGCCGAGTTGCTGATCGAGCGCTTCGAACTCGACCGAGCCGGCGTGGCCCTCGAGATTCGCAAACAGATTCCGGTCGCCGGCGGGATGGCCGGTGGTTCGGCCGACGGGGCCGCTGCACTGCTCGCCTGCTCGATGCTGTGGGACCTCGACACCGACCCCGCCGAGTTGCACGACCTCGCGGCCGAACTTGGCAGCGACGTGCCGTTCGCGCTGACCGGCGGCAATGCGGTCGGTACGGGACGAGGCACCGAACTGGTGCCCCTGCTCAGCCGCGGTTCCTTCCACTGGGTGCTCGCCCTGGCCCACGAGGGGCTCTCGACGCCAGCCGTCTTCCGCCGTTTCGACGAGTTGGCCGAGCAGCGGGGGACCCCGCCCAGCACCGATCTCGAGGTGCCCCAGGAACTGCTCAACGCACTCACCACCGGTGATGTGCGCGGAGTGGCCCGTCATCTGCGCAACGACCTGGAGGCCGCCGCCATCGACCTGCGCCCTGAACTGGGGGAGGTGCTCGAACACGGCGTCCACGCCGGAGCGCTGGCCTCGGTGCTGTCGGGATCGGGGCCGACCTGCGCCTTCCTGTGCGAGTCGGAGACCAAGGCCATGGACGTGGCAGCCGCGTTGAGTCACCACCCCGCCGTTCGCGCCGTGCGACGCGCTCGAGGACCGGTGCCGGGGGCTCGTCCCACCGCCTGAGGTGAACCGCTGGCCGTGCACCCACCCCACAACGGTCTGGGATGTCACACTGGTGGCGTGCAGGACGAGGTGGATGCGCTGATCAGCGCCTGGGGTCGGGAGCGGCCTGACCTCGCCACCGAACCGATGGCCATCTGGTCTCGGATCAAACGGCTCGACCAGCACCTGGACGCCTCCCGTCGCCACGCCTACGCCGAGCACGGGATCGATGTGCACGAGTTCGACGTGCTGGCGGCCCTGCGCCGCGGGGGAGCGCCCTACCGGCTGAGCCCCGGACAGTTGGTGGCCGCCACCCACGTCACCTCGGGCACCATGACCCATCGCATCGACCGCCTGGTGAGCCGCGGGTTCGTGGAGCGCGAGTCACACCCCGACGACGGACGAGCGGTGCTCGTCCGACTCACCGAACAGGGGAGAGGGGTCGTCGACGCGGCCCTGTCGAGCCTGTTGGCCGCGGAGGAGGCGTTGCTGGGGTCGCTGTCGACCGAGGCGCGACAGCGCCTCGCGGACGACCTGCGGACGCTGCTGGTGCTGCAGGACTGAGCTCTCCCTCGTGGGAGAGGCGCTCCCTCAGGAGGGACGCGCCCGCCTCGGGACCTCATGGGGTCGGGCGTCGGCCAGGAGCGTCGGCTCCTCCTCGAGGTTGCGCATGCCATTCCAGGCGAGGTTCACCAGGTGGGCCGCGACCACCTCCTTCGGCGGCTCCCGGTTGTCGAGCCACGACTGGCCGGCCATCGCCACCAGCCCGACCAACGCCTGCGCGTAGAGACCAGCGAAGTTGGAGTTGTACCCGTGCCGCTCGAAGGGCTCGGCCAGCAGGTCCTCGACCTTGGCGGCGATGTCGGAGAGGATGCTGGCGAACGAGCCGGCGGACGCACCGACGCTGGAGTCGCGGGCCAGGATCTGGAACCCGTCGGGCTCGGAGTCGATGTAGTCGAGCAACGCGAGTGCGCCGCGTTCGATCAGCTGTCGACTGCTGGCACCCGGCTGGGTCAAGGAGGTGCGGATGGCGTCGGTGAGTCGGCGTGACTCGCGGTCGACCACCACCGCGTAGAGGCCCTCCTTGCCGCCGAAGTGCTCGTAGACGACCGGTTTCGAGACCTGCGCCGTCTGGGCGATCATCTCGACCGAGGTGCCCTCGAATCCGTGGGTCGCGAACAGGGCGCGGGCGACGTCGATCAGTTGCTCGCGACGGTCAGACGAACTCATCCGCACCCGGGCCCGCCTCGTGCGTACAGCCGGTGGCAACGTCTCGTCCGGCTCGCCCACGGGGGACGGCTCGGCGGGACGGGACTGCGGCATGGGATCAGTGTGCCACCCGCCTCGAGGTGCGGCGAAGGTGCGTCCCGCGAGCGCTCAAGGGTAGGCTGAGCGGGTCGTTCGGCAGGGATGTCGGGCGACGTTCCCCGGTTGGTCTGCCGGTAGGGCCCGCCTGACTTTGAATCAGGACAAGCGACGTAGGTTCGACTCCTACCCGGGGAGCTTGGTCGGCGCGAAGGTGTCACCACACGACGCGAGGCCGGTCCCCCGTTCGGGGGCCGGCCTCAGTCGTTCGTGGTCACGAACTCAGGTCACGAACTCAGCTCAGGAACGGGCGCCGAGTCGCTTCTTCGCCTCGGCGTACACGTCATCGGGCAACGTTCCGCGCGCAGCGGCCGCGATGTTGTCCTTGAGGTGTGCCACGCTCTTCGTGCCGACGATGTTGGTGTCCATCCCGGGATGGCTGTTGGTGAACCGCAGCAGGAACGCCGTCCGGCTCTCGCCCTCCTCGCGGAGGTCGTCCAGCCCCGCCGCCTCCCAGGCGGCCCACCGGTCCTCGGCGCCCAGCCCCGAGCCGGGTTCGCCGCGGGCCACACCGCCGCGCACGATGACGCCGGCACCCGAGTCAGAAGCCTTCTGGATCAGTTCCTCGTGCTCCCTCTCCAGCGCGGAGTAGGGGATCTGGAAGCTGTCGAAAACCCCCGACTCGATGAAGGTCTCGAGGTGCGGGTTGGTGGACGAGATGCCGATCCAGCGGACCTTGCCCTGCTGCTTCATCTCCTGCAGGGCCTCGACCAAGCCGCCCTCCTCGACCTGCTCCACGCTCGGGTTGTGCAGCTGCATCAGGTCGACGTGGTCGGTCTTCATCCGCTCCAAGCTCTCGTGCAGACCGCGGAAGAGGTTGTCCTTGGTCCACACGTGAGGGGTGTCGTCGGTGGTCTCGTCCTTGTGCACCACCGTGCATCCGCACTTGGTGGCGAGGACGAACTCGTCGCGGCGGTGGGAGAGGTAGCGGCCGATGTACTCCTCGCTGCGGCCGTAGTCATTGGCGGTGTCGATGAAGGTGATGCCCTCGTCGACGACAGCGTTGAGGATGGTCTCCGCCTCGCTGTCCTCGATCGGTCGTCCACCCCAGATCCGGGAACCACGAACCTCCATGGCCCCGTACCCGAGCTTGGTCACGTCCAGTCCTGTTCGGCCCAATGGGCCATGCGGCAAGGTGCTCATGTCACGAACCTACGCCGAACCTGCGCCCCATCGTGCGGTTGCTGGCCATACTGCCCGACGCGGGTGCGTGCGGTGCTGGGGGCCAGAACGTCCCGCCCGCTGTGGCATCGGGAAGGCAAGGTTCGCAGCGGTGTCCTGATGACCGCGGCCCCTCCGGCGGCAGGTGGCTCAGTGCAGTGGCTTGGGCCTGAAGTGCTTCCATCGGCGGACGAAGATCGCCCGATCGTCAGCGCCACGCCGTTCCTCCCGCGCATGCAGCCGTCCGAGAGCGAACGCGTCTTCCGGGGTCAGTGACGGGCTGCGCGCCAGACTGCGCAGCAGTTCACGGGTGACCACGGTGTCCTGGTGATCGCCCAGCAGGTCCTGGATCCGCTCGGCCGCCACGGCCAGCTTCCGCGCCCGCTTCCCGTGGACCACCACGGCGGACTCGGCGCTGTAGCGCAATCGCTTGGCGCACTTGCGTACCTCATGCAGGCTGGCGGCATCGTTGTCCGCGGCCCGTGAACGGCGGACAGCCTTGCGCAACCGTTCGAGGTCAGCGGTGACCAGCGTGGCCACGGTGGGGGCAGCGCGGCGACCCGCCCGGCGCCTCAGCGGGGGAGAGGCGAGCAGGTCGTCCACCTCGTCGAGCAGGCGCCGGTAGCGGTCGCCGTCGAGAGCGGCCAGTCCTGCCGTCCGGGCCTGTCGGGACTGCTCGTCGAGTGCGTCGTCGACGTGGCGCGACAAGGCGGCCGGCGCGAGGCCCTCCGGTTCGCCGGCGATCAGGTCGTGGAGACGCTCGCGGGACACCTCGAGGTCACGCGCGCGCCCCACCTCGCCGGCCAGCCACTTCAGCCCCGCTCGCAGATGGTCGCCCCGGCCTCGGTCGATGAGCGGACGGTACGTCGCCAACGCTGACCGCAGGCTGCGGGCTGCCACCCGCAGTTGGTGGACGGCGTCGGGCTCGTCGTCACGGACCGCTGGGTCCATCGCCTTGATGGTGTCCACCTGCTGACGCAGGTAGTCGAGCATCACCGCGGACGCCGGTCCCTTGCGATGGGGGGCCTGGTGCTGGGGGTAGGACGAGCCCAGAGCGCGGGCGAACTTGGACGGATGCGCCGCGACACGGGCCCCGGTCGCCAGCAGCGCCTTCTCGGCGGCCTTGAGGAAGGGGCCACCCGCGTCGGCCAGTTCGACCTCCCACTCCCGCCACGCCTGCGAGGTTCCCGCCCCGACGTACGACTCGGCGGCCACCAGGTCATCGCTGACCTCTGCGAGCACCGACCCGTCTCCGGTGCGCAACGTGCGGCTCGTGCGGTGCGTGGTGAGCTTGGCCACGGGCATCAGGGTGGCGTCGCGGACCCATGCCCGAACCAGGTGCTGCAGGCTTCCGGGCGCATCCTCGTCACCAGCGCCGAGGGGGGCCGTCAGTTCGTCGCGCCTGTCGACTCCGTGAGGAAGTTTGAGGGTCCAGCCCGCGTCCACGCCGCCGGTGCGTCGACGCAGCGTCACCCCGCTCGCAGCCAGCGCGAGTTCAGGCGTGTCGAGATGGATGGCCTCGAGCTTGTGCACCACCGGGGGATCAACGCAGGCGACCCCCGGCCAGCGGGTCAGGTCGGGCAGCGGCGTCTCCTCGTCGACGTCGTACTTGCGTTCAACCTCGACGTGGAGCTGTGGGGCCGCAGCCGGCGGCATCGGTTCCCCCCAGGAATCGGCCATGCTCCACGCTACGCCGCCCCCATTCGTCCGCGCAGGGCATGTGAAAGTGGCGCGGGTCGTGTCCTGACGCCTCGTGTCAGGGTGCCCCGAAGGGCTTGACCTGCATCAGCCTGATCGAGGTCTCGGGGCAGCCGCTCACCGACACGGCGACCACGGACGAGTCGGTGCGTCCGGGCAGGTAGACCCTCAGTCCGGCCGCCTGCACCAGGGTGCAGGTGGGGTAGTTGGCGGCCTGGGTGACGTCCAACCAGGCGACGGATGACCGCCCGGGCCTGAGGGTGATGGCCGACCAGCTCGCGGGGGTGCGGTCAGCTGCCGCCCCGATCTGCTGGCCCTTGCCCTCAACCATCGAGACCCCTGGGTAGCCAGCGAGCAGGCAGCTGCTGGTGCCCCGGTTCGTCACCACCAGCCGATGGTAGACGTGCCCCATGCCAGCGCCGTCCACGGTCACGGCCAGCGACGTGGATGATGGGGCGCAGGTGGCCACGAGGGCGGACGACGGGTGACTGGTGGGTGCGGCCGGCGTCGAGGTGACCGGCTGGGAGGGGGTGTTCGAGGGCGGCGGGGAACTGGGCGGCAGCGGGCTCATCGACGTGGGCCTTGAGGGCGACCGGGTGGCTGACCCGGTCGTGGTCGGCGAAGTGGTCGTGCCGGGGGAGGACGGCCGGCTGGTGGACGTCGACGCGATGGGACCCTGTGACTCGGGCCTCAACACCTGAGCGGCCGCGACCCCGCCGGCGGCCAGCGCCAGAACGGTCAGACTGGCGCCAATGGTGCGTCGCCTGGCCTGCACGGTTGCCGCTCGTGCGAAGGCAGCTTCGGCCATGTCGGGGGTACGCCTGCCTGAGACGTGGCCCCGAAGCGCGGTGGCCAGTTCTTCTGATTCCTCTTGGCCGGATGGCTCGCTCCCGAGTCCTCCGGGGACGATGTCTCGTCCGTCGTCGTGGGTCATGTCGCCTCCTCCGGTTCCGTTCGTGTCTGGTCTGTTCGTGTCTGGTGGTTGGTTCGTGCCGGGTCTGGTGGTGACTGGTCGGGGTGGAGGTGCAGTCGCAGAGTGGCCATGGCCTTGGAGGTCTGGCTCTTCACTGTTCCTTCGCTGCACCCGAGCAGCCGGGCTGTCTCGGCTACGTCGGCGTCCTCGATGAAGCGCAGTGCGACGACGGCCCGCTGGCGCGGGGGCAGGTTCGCCACCGCCCGCCACAGTTGCTCGTCCGGTGGGTCGGGATCTGTCCGGCCCCGTTCGGGCATCTCGTCGGTCGGGCGTTCGTGGCGGCGGAACGCTCGTCGCCACCAACTGTTGTTCTCGTTGACGATGATGCGGCGCACGTAGGCGTCGGCATCCTGGTCGTCCCTCGACAGGTGGTTCCAGCGCAACCAGGCCTTGGCGAGGGCGTTCTGCACCAGGTCCTCGGCCGTGGGGCGGTTGCCGCACAGCGCCTCGGCGAATCCGACGAGGCGGCGCTGCCTGGACTGCACCCACCCCGTGAACGATGCTGCGGCGATGTCCGCGGAGGTCACGGCATGATCATGCACGCCGACCGTGAGAACAGCCACATGGCGCCTCCTTCCAGATTCCCCAGCGGCCGGCTCTCGACCCTCACCCGCACAACGCTGCGGGTGCATCGTCGGGTTGCCTCGGGTCAGACCAGCCGTCGCCAGGGCCACCACCAGGGTTTCTCGCCGACCGCCGTGACGGCACCCGGGCGGGGTTAGCGTTGACCATGGCCATCGCCCAGTACCCCGTGACCGTCATCGACTGCCCCGACCCGCTCGCCCTCGCCACCTTCTACGGAGACCTGCTCGGCTGGTCCGTCAGCGGTGACCAGGAGTGGGCCGAGGCCAAGTCGGACTACGGACAGATGCTCTGCTTCCAGGCCGTGGAGAACTACCGCGCCCCGCAGTGGCCCGACCAGCAGGTGCCCCAGCAGACGCACCTCGACCTGTCGGTCGCCGACCTCGACCATGCCGAACAGCAGGTGCTCGACCTCGGTGCCACCAAGCACGAGGTGCAGCCCGGGGAGACCTTCCGCGTCTTCCTCGACCCGGCCGGTCACCCCTTCTGTCTCTGCGTCAGCTGAACAGTCCGCCCCACTCAGACACACACCCGACGGCGTGGAACACCCCCGCCCGATCCCGGTGAGGGACGGACGGGGGTGTGTCTCTGCCCTGAGCTGAGGGTCAGGGATCCAGGATCAGGAGAGCGTCAGCTGCTGCCCGACGAAGATCAGGTTGGGGTTCTTGACGATGTCGTCGTTCAGGGCGAACAGGCGCTCCCAGCCACCCTTGACCTGGTGGGCGGAGGCCAGCTTGGCGAGCGTGTCACCCGACTTCACGGTGACGGTGGCCCCACCCTTGGTGTGGCGGGTGGGCGCGGTCACCTCGGTGCGCTCGGAGGAGCGGTTCACCGTGGTGGACCGCTCGTTGGTCGACCTCTGGGTCGTCGTCCGCTGGGTGGCGGTGGACTTCTGGGTGGTCGACTTGGTCACGGTGACGGCTCCGCTGCCGTTGGAACTGGTCAGCCCTGCGCGCACCGAGCACACGGGCCAAGCGCCCGGACCCTGGCTGGCGAGAACCTTCTGGGCGGTGGCGATCTGGGCCGACTTGCTGGCGAGGTCAGCGCGGGCGGCGTACTGCGTGCCGCCGTAGGCCTGCCAGGTGGACTGCGTGAATTGCAGTCCGCCGTAGAAGCCGTTGCCGGTGTTGATCGACCAGTTCCCGCTGGATTCGCAGGCGGCCACGCGGTCCCACACGCCGGTGTCTGCCGAGGCGTGTCCGGCGGTGGCGGTCATGGCGATGCCCGCGCCGACCACGGAGGCGGCGGTGAGGGCGGCGATACGGGTGAACTTCTTCATGAAACGTGGGGCCCTTCCGGTCCGGTCGTGCTCCTGCGGATGTCCGCCACCATGACGTCGGGACGTTCCCGCTCTCGTCCGGCTGGTGGCTCAGGAGCACACCGGACGCGCCGACCGCAGCAACGTTCGTCACCACGGGACCTCCGAGGAGGCGCCCTCCACCGTAAGCACATGCTGAGCGATTCTCAACTTCTTCTCAGAAATTCTGTGACACAGCCTCGCTGTGGAGGCCGGCCCCTACCGAGCGATTCAGACGATGCGCCGCCTGGTCTCGCGGGCGATGCGTGGGGTGGCCTCCGAGTGTGACTCCGCCGCCCCATACAGTGTCCCGACAAGCACGCTCGCCCACTGATGAGCCGAGGGGTTCCATGACACGAGACGGATGGAGGGCCGACACAGCCCTCACCCGCCGCGCACTGCTCGCCGCCGCGGGTGGGATCGGACTGGCCACCGCCGGAGGATGGGCCACCCCCGCAGCTGGCGACAATGCCTTCTTCAAGTCCTTCGGCGGAACCGTGAGTGAGATCCCCGGCGACTGGCCCAAACCTGGCACTCCCACCCTGCTCACCGAGGGCTACCTGGGCTCGCTGCGCTTGGGCACCGAGCATGACGTGCCCCTCACCGAGCTCAAGGGGTCATGGGTCATCCACATCACCGTGTTGGGCAACTACCTCAATTCCCTGCTCGACTCGTACGAGACGTCGGGGCGTCGGCAGCCGGTCAACCTCGCTCGCGTGGTCACCACGATGGACGCTCTGCTGGCGAGAGCTTCGCGCCGGCGCGGCGGCGTCTTCCTCAAGTACGAGTTTCCTTGGCACAGCTATCAAGGTGATCTGCCCGACCCTTGGTACTCCAGCTTTGGCCAGAGCAAGTTCCCCCTCGTCACGCAACGCCTCTACGAGTACACCGGCGAGCGCAGGTGGCTGCAGGCGACGTCAGAACTTGTGACCGCCTTCTTCCAGGCTCCACAGATCGGCCAGACCGACTTGCCCTGGATCGCCACCGTGGATCCCAACCACTACCTGTGGCTGGACGAGTACCCGCAACCCGACGGTCGAGCGTCCGCGGTGTTCAATGGCCACTACTACGCCATGGTGGGGCTACTGAGGTACCAGGCAAGGACCGGGGACGCCCGGGCCAAGAAGCTCGTCCAAGGGGCTGCCGAGACCATGGCGGCCTACCGCAACCTCTGCCGACATCCCGGAACCTTCAGTCACTACTACGCCAGCAACTCCGCCCACGTGGCGAGCTATCACTACGTCAACGCCTCGTGCTACCTCAACATGTACAACCACACGGGTTGGTCCCCGTTCGCCCACACCGTCGACCAGATGATCGGGGACTGGCGGGTGAGTTCGGTGCCCACCACGGTGTTCGCCAAGGGTGGCTACCCGCATTCCGTCCGCCCCGTCACAGGGAGTGCGGGGGTGAATGCAGGGGCAGCGACGGTGTGGCGCCCCAGTCGCGACGTGGTGGTCTCGAGTGGCACACGCTCGCAGTGGAGCGCGTTCCCGGGCGTGTGGTCGCGGATGGACTCGGGGCCCATGAAGGGTTACTGGATCCGGGAGACCGTGTACGGCTACCCGGAGGGCTTCCACGTCGACCGCGCCGAGTACCGCTTCCCCCGCGATGTGTGGTTCGAGCCGGGCACGAGCGTCAGTTTCGTGGCTGATTCCCGCGGCCACCTCTCCTCGCCCAGGTACTCCGTCTTCAAGACACGCAGCCGAGCCCAGTCGACGCTGCGCGCCAAGTTGGGCGGCTCGCACTACGCACGCATTGACAACGGCGGACTCGCCGGACGCTGGGCACGACTGTCATCGGTCACCCACTACTGAAGGCACGGCATGTCGCGTACACGCATCCTGACACCCCTGCTCATCGTCGGTCTGACCGCCGGACTGGTGATCGTGCCCCAACCGGCGGACGCCTCGCCCGAGTCGGCGACACCGGTGGTCACGGGGGTCAATGCCGTGGTCACATCGACCGATGGCGGCGAGAAGCTGACCATCTCGGGCACGGGATTCACCGCCGACAGCATGGTGACGGTGCAGTCGCGGCCCGCCCGAGTCGTCACCCGGACGGGTACCAGCTTGGTCGTGATCGCCCCGCCCGGCGACGAGGGCCCGGCCGAGGTCCGGGTCACCTCAGGGTCGCGAACGTCCCATCACTCCGCCGCGTCATCGCTTCGCTACGCCAGCATCGTCTCATCAGGCCACTCGAGGGTGAAGGTGTCGACGACCACGACCAAGGTGGCGCCGCAGGCCGCGAGCACTGGAATCCTCGACCCGAACCTCGCCCTCTGCGTCAACGACCATCTCGGGCTGGCTCCCACCGACGTGCCCACGTCCGGACAGCTCTACCAACTCACGGAACTGTTCTGCACCCATCGCACGGTGGTCAGCCTGGTGGGCATCGACGCGCTGCCCAACCTGACCACGCTCGACCTCGGGGGCAACCGCATCTCCGACCTCACCCCCTTGGTGGGTATGGGTCAGTTGGTCGATCTGGGACTGCAGGAGAACCAGGTCAGCGATCTCTCACCCCTGGCCTCGCTCACCACCCTGAGGCGGCTCGACCTCTGGAGCAATCCGTTCAGGAATCTCACCCCTGTCTCCGGACTACGACAGCTGACCAGACTGACCGTGGACGACACCGGGGTGACGACCTTGGCCCCGCTGGCGCCGCTGTCGGGCATGCGCATGCTGGGCGTGAGCCGCACTGCAGTGGTGAGTCTCGACCCCCTGCAGGGCATGACGGCGCTGATGGAGCTGCAAGCGCGCTCGACGCTGGTCGGCTCGCTGACGCCTTTGGCCGGGCTGACCAACCTCAGGGTGCTCGACGTCTCGCAGACCCGGGTCTCGAGCCTCGCTCCACTGGCCAACCTGCGTCAGCTCACCGGATTGGCGGTGGCAGGAGGCATGGTCAGCGACCTGACACCTCTGCGGACCATCACCAGCTTGACCAGCCTCGACCTCAGCCAGAACAGGGTGAGCGCCGTCACCTCCCTCTCGCAGATGACCGCACTGCAGTGGCTGTTCCTGACCGACAACCGAGTGGCCGATCTCTCTCCGCTCTCGAGGGTGCCAGCCAATGCCATCGAGGCCCAGGGCCAGCGTGTTGCCAGCCCTGTGGCGACCTCGTCCACCTTGGCCTACAGGCTCGTCGACCGGCGAGGAGCATGGGTGCCCCCGACATCGACGGGCGCGGTCCGTTGGTCGGCCGGCACCCTGACCCACAGCCGCGCCGGAACGTCGGTGCTGACCTTCTCCACGACGGACGAGACGTTCAGTGGCACCTTGGTGGCATCGTCCACGATGAACAGTGTCGAGGCTCCCGGCGATGGAACCGGCGACCGGGTTGCTGACATCTATGCCATCGGTCCGACGGGGGATCTGGGATTCCTGCGCGGCTCGACCACGACCGGCCTCACCCGGTTGCCCGCTCCCTGGCCCGACGCTGGTACGTCGACCTCACTGGCCCAGCTGCCGGACGCCACCGGCGACCGTCGCTCCGACGTGTTGGTCCGTGACCCCTCGGGGGCGCTGGTACTGCACGCGGCGCTCGGGAACGGCTACCTGCGCCGTCAGGCGGTGGTCGGGCGCAACTGGAACGGCATGAGCGTGATCACCCCGGTCGGCCATCTCAGTGGTTCCAGTGCCAGCTACGTCATCGCCCGCCAGACCTCAACCGGACGGCTGTACCGCTACACGCTCACTCCGTCCGGCCTCACCGGAACCACCCAGATCGGGCAGGGATGGGGAGGCTTCCGCACCCTCATCGGTATCCCCGACTGGAATGGAGACGGTCGGGCCGATGTGCTGGGGATCCGCACTGACGGAACGCTGTGGGTCTACACCGGGACTCCCTCGGCCACTCTCGGGGCAGGCAAGCAGGTCGGTCGCGGGTGGGGAGGGTTCAACGGCGCCATCGCACCCGGTGACCTGTCCGGCGACGGTCGACCTGACCTGGTCGGGCTTCGCTCGGACGGAGTGGTGTTCTGCTACACCAACCGAGGCACGGGGTGGTCGCCTCCCCGAGAGATCGGACGAGGTTTGACGGGGTACCGACTACTCGGCTGAGGCGCCAATTCTGCGCCCCAGCCCGCGACTCAATAGGCTGGGGCCGATGGCAGCCCTGCCCGGGGCTCCCGAGCAGTGGAGGAGTGAACGTTGACCACCCACGACCCTGCCCCCGACACCACCGAGGCCGACGGTTCCGTCGCCGCAGTGGTCGTCCTCGCCGCCGGTGGCGGCACCCGCATGAAGTCAAGAACCTCGAAGTTGCTGCACGAGGTGTCGGGCAAGACCATGCTCAGCTACGCCGTCACCGCGGCCCAGCACCTCGCACCCCAGCACCTCGTCGTCGTCGTCGGTCATGAGCGGGAACAGGTGCTGGCCCACCTCGACGAGATCGCCCCCCATGTGCAGACCGCCGTGCAGGAGGAGCAGAACGGCACCGGCCACGCGGTGCAGTGCGGTCTTGCCGATCTGGGAGAACTCACCGGCGAGGTGGTGGTCACCTACGGCGACGTGCCGATGCTCACCGGCGAGACCCTCGCCGAACTGGTGGGCACCCATCGCGCCCTCAGCCACCAGGTCACCGTGTTGACGGCGCGGGTGCCCGACCCCACCGGCTACGGCCGCATCATCCGCGAGGGCGACCAGGTGGTTCGCATCGTCGAGCAGAAGGACGCCAGCGATGAGGAGGCCGCCGTCGACGAGATCAACTCCGGTATCTACGTCTTCGATGCTGCGACCTTGCGGCACGGGCTCGACAACCTCACCACCGACAACGCCCAGGGTGAGCTCTATCTGACCGACGTGATCCGGATCGCCAACGAACGTGGCGAACGGGTCGGCGTCCACCAGATCACCGACCTGTGGCAGACCGAGGGAGTCAACGACCGGGTGCAGCTGGCGGCGATGAACCGCGAGATGAACCGCCGCATCGTCGAGAAGTGGCAGCGTGCCGGCGTGACCGTGCTCGACCCGAACACCACCTGGATCCACGACGACGTCACGCTCGAACGCGACGTGGTGCTCAAGCCCAACACCTCCCTCGAGGGCGCCACCAGTGTCGGTGAGGGTGCCTTGATCGGACCGGACACCACGCTGGTCGACGTCGAGGTCGGCGCCGGGGCGCATGTGGTGCGAACCCACGGCTCGCTCGCAGTGATCGGTGAGAACGCGGAGGTAGGGCCGTTCGCCTACCTTCGTCCGGGCACCGAACTGGGGGCCAAGGCCAAGATCGGCACCTTCGTCGAGACCAAGAACGCCAAGATCTCGGGGGGCGCCAAGGTGCCCCACCTCACCTACGCCGGTGATGCGTACATCGACGAGGGCGCCAACATCGGCGCTGGCACGATCTTCGCCAACTACGACGGAGTCAACAAGTCGCCCACCCACGTCGGCCGCAATGCCTTCGTGGGTTCGAACTCGGTGCTGGTGGCACCGGTCGACATCGCCGACGGCGCTTTCGTGGCGGCTGGGTCCGCCATCACCGAGGACGTCCCCGCCGGTGACCTGGCGGTCGCCCGTGGACGCCAGCACAACTCGTCCAACTGGATCGGACGAACCCGCCCCGGCTCGAAGTGGGACGAGGCCGCCCAGGCATCGTCCGGCGAAGTGCACGAGGCGATCCAGAACAAGCGCAACGAACTCAACCAGAGCATGGAAGGCCGGGCATGAGCGGATCCATCCGTCCCAACGACAAGAAGTTGATGTTGTTCGCGGGACGGGCCTACCCCGAACTCGCGGAGGAGATCGCGAGCATCGCCGGCCTCGGGCTCACTCCCACCAAGGCGGTCACGTACGCCAACTCCGAGATCTACGTGCGCTTCGAGGAATCGGTGCGAGGTACGGACGCGTTCGTCATCCAATCGCACTGCGCGCCGGTCAACGAGGCCATGATGGAGCAGTTGATCATGGTCGACGCGCTCAAGCGGGCTTCGGCCAAGCGGATCACCGTGGTATCGCCCTTCTATCCCTATGCCCGTCAGGACAAGAAGCACCTCGGACGCGAACCCATCTCGGCCCGCCTGATGGCCGACCTGTACCGCGCCGCCGGTGCCGACCGGATCATGTCGGTCGACCTGCACGCCGCCCAGATCCAGGGCTTCTTCGACGGTCCCGTCGACCACCTCTGGGGCATGCCCGTGCTGGCCGACTACGTGGTCGACAAGTACGGCAAGGACGACATGGTGGTGGTCTCGCCGGACGCCGGCCGGGTGCGGCTGGCCGACATGTGGACCGACAAGCTCGACTGCCCGCTGGCGATCATCCACAAGCGACGCGACCCCAACCAGGCCAATACCGTGGCCGTGCACGAGGTCGTCGGCGACGTCTCGGGCAAGACCTGCTTGCTGGTCGACGACATGATCGACACCGCTGGCACCATCTGTCTGGCCGCCGAGGCGCTGATCGAGCACGGAGCCTCCCGGGTGATCGCCGCGGCCACCCACCCCGTGCTGTCGGGCCCGGCCGGCGACCGGCTGCGCGCGTCCCGCTTCGACGAGGTGATCGTGACCAACACGCTGCCCATCCCGGAATCAGCGAAGTCCGACAAGCTGACCGTGCTCTCCATCGCCCCGCTCATCGCCAAGGCGATCCAGGAGGTCTTCGCCGACGGTTCGGTGACGAGCCTCTTCGGAGACCTGCACTGACCCCTGCCTGCTCGTCGAGTGGGGGTGCGGAACGAGTGATCCACCCACCGCTCGTCGAGTGGGAGCGAGGAACGAGCGACGTGTCGAAACGCGAATCCCAACCCCCAACACCGAGGACTCGACCATGAACGACTTCCCCTACCGCCTGGAGCGGGTCGGCATCATCATGCGACCCGACCTCACCGACCCCCATCAGGTCGAGGGAGTGCTCAATCCCGCGGCCGCTGTCCACCCCGACGGACGAGTGCTGATGTACCCACGATTGGTGGCCGCGGGCAACCGCTCCCGCATCGGGGTGGGCGAGGTGACGATCACCGACGGGCTGCCCACCGGCTTCGAGTTGGACGACATCCTGCTCGCCGCCGACCAGGGGTGGGAGCACGGCTCCGACCATGGGGGAGTCGAGGACCCCAGGCTCACCTTCATCGAACCGCTCGGACTGTGGGTGATGACCTATGTCGCCTACGGACCGCTCGGGCCTCGTCCGGCCTTGCTGGTCTCCCGTGACCTCGACTCCTGGGAACGCTGGGGGCCGATCCAGTTCGTCTGGGAGGAGTCCCTGGGCACCGACCTGAACCTCTTCCCCAACAAGGACATCGTCTGGTTCCCCGAGTCGGTGCCGGGGCCCGACGGGCGCGAATGCCTCGCCCTGGTGCATCGTCCGATGTGGGAGATCGAGGGGCAGGAACCCGACCTGCCCACTGGCATCACCGATGAACGCGCTGCCATCTGGATCAGCTACGTCTCCTTGGAGGACGCCCTGCGCGACCCGCGCGCCCTGCTGCGGCCCTGGGGTCACCGGCAGCTCGCCGCGAGCGAGTACGACTGGGAGGTGCTCAAGGTCGGGGGCGGTCCGCCCCCGGTGCGGGTGCCCGAAGGCTGGTTGTTCCTGCACCACGGTGTCTCGGGGACGATCGCGGGATCGAGTTTCGACCAGCAGAAGAACGTCTTCTACGCCGCCGGGGCCATGATCCTGTCGGCGGACGATCCCGGCGTCGTCCTCGCCCGCACGTCCGAGCCGCTGCTGGCACCCGAGACGGACGAGGAGCGGGTCGGCATCGTCGGCAACGTCGTCTTCCCGACCGCCATCGTCGAGACGACGGGCGCCCAGGGTGGGCTCTACTGCTTCTACGGCATGGCCGACGAGGCCATCGGCGTGGCGAGGATCGTCCGTTCTGCTGGCTGAGACCGGCTGGCTGGCCCCGGTCAGACACCCGCCGAGCCCGCGCGACCGCGCTGTCGTCCGTCCGCGCGGAGGCCGTCGGGTTGGCCGAGGGCAGCGCTTCGGGGTAAGCTCTCCAAGCTGCTTGGCGAGGGACGCTGGCGTCCGTGATCGACTTGTGCATGCTGATGCATGGCGCTGACCTCCCTTGCTGCCGAGATCCACGGGCGACCGTTGCTGGGTGCCCATCACGTTGCACAGGTTGAGGAGACCACCATGGCTGAGTTCAAGCTCGCGGCCGAGAGCCGTTCCGAGTTCGGTAAGGGCGCATCGCGCCGTCTGCGTCGCGCCGGGAAGGTGCCCGCGGTCATCTACGGGCACGGTACCGATCCCGTCCACATCTCGTTGCCCGGCCACGAGTCGCTGCTGGCCCTGCGCACCGCGAACGCACTGCTCGACATCTCCATCGACGGTGGCAAGCACCAGCTCGCGCTGCCCAAGCAGGTGCAGCGTGACCCGATCCGTGGCTTCCTCGAGCACGTCGACCTGGTCATCGTGAAGCGCGGCGAGAAGGTCACCGTCGACGTGGCCGTCGTCACCCACGGTGAGGCCGCCCCCGAGACCCTGGTCGTCGTCGACCTGACCTCGCTGGCCGTCGAGGCCGAGGCGACCCACATCCCCACTGAGCTGACCGTCGACATCGAGGGTCTGGCCGCCGGAACCCAGATCCTGGTCCGCGACCTGAAGCTCCCCTCGGGTGTCACCACGCACGTCGACCCCGAGGCTCTCGTGGTCAATGTCACCCAGCAGGTCTCGCAGGAGGCCCTGGACGCCGAGCTGGCCGAGTCCGAGGAGGCCACCGGGGCTGCGACGACCGAGGCCGACTCCGAGGCTGAGTCGACCGAGGGCGACGCCGACTCCGAGGCCGGCGAGGACGCCTGAGGGTTCGTCCCTCACGATCCACCGATCCCTCCACTTCGGTGAGCACCAACACCTGGCTCCTGGTCGGGCTCGGGAATCCGGGCCCGACCTACGCCAACACCCGGCACAACGTGGGCTTCTTCGTCATCGACGAGATCGCCCGCGTCGGCCGGGTGTCGCTGTCCTCAGCCCGGGGCATGCACGCCGACGTCGGCACCACCCGGCTGTCGGCGGGAGGCTGGGGGGTGCCCGGGTCCGAGGCCTCGTCCGTCGTGCTGGCCAAACCGCGCACGTTCATGAACGACTCCGGCAAGGCCGTGCGCAAGCTGGCGGACTTCCACAAGGTCGCGCCCGACCACATCGTCGTCGTGCACGACGAGCTCGACCTCGACTTCGGCACCCTGCGCATGAAGTTCGGGGGCGGCGACAACGGCCACAACGGGCTCAAGTCCATCCGCGCCCACCTCAGCACCGGGGACTACTTCCGGGTGCGGTACGGCATCGGACGACCACCGGGCCAGCAACCCACCGCCGACTACGTGCTCTCACCGATCCCGGCGAAGCTGCGTGAGGACTACGCGGTCGAGACCGCCCGCGTGGTGGACGCCGTCGAGGCGTTGCTGACCCAAGGCCTCGAGCGGGCCCAGAACCTCTTCAATCGCTGAGCACCGACGCGCGCGGTAGGCTCTTCCGGTGACTCTGCACGGGCTGGTTGACCTTCTCGCTTCAGATCCGGGGCTCTCTCGCGCCCTCGATCGGGCACGCCGTCGCACCCGCCCGTCAGGGGAAGGGACGCGTGCAGGTCAACGGGGGAGCACCCTCGACCTCACCACCCCGCCCTCCTCGCGGCCGGCGATCGCCGCCCTCCTGGCCAGCCAGACCGACCGGATGATCCTGCTGGTGACGTCGACCTTCCGGGAGGCCGAGGAACTGGTGACCACCCTCGGTTCCTGGCTGAGCGAGGACGAGATCGCCTACTTCCCCGCCTGGGAGACCCTGCCCCACGAGCGACTGAGCCCCCGCTCCGACACGGTCGGCCGACGACTCGAGGTGCTGCGTCGCATCAGCGGCGCCGGGGGAGGGGAACGAGGGGAGTTGCCGCCGCCGAAGGTGGTCGTGGCGCCCATCCGCTCGGTGCTTCAACCCCAGACCAAGGGGCTGGCCGAGTTGGCACCCGTGACACTCGAGGTGGGTGCCGACGTCGAGATCGGCGAGCTGGTCCAAGCCCTCGTGAACGCCGCGTACAACCGGGTCGACCTCGTGGAGCGCCGAGGCGAATTCGCCGTCAGGGGTGGCATCGTCGACATCTTCCCGCCCCGCGCCGAACACCCCGTGCGCGTCGACTTCTTCGGCGACACCATCGAGGAGATCCGTTCGTTCACGGTCGCCGACCAGCGTTCCTCGGACAAGACCCACCAGTCCATCCAGGCCGATCCCTGCCGCGAACTCCTGCTGACCCCCGAGGTGAGGGCGCGGGCGAAGGCGCTCATTCCGGATCATCCGGAGCTCTCCGAACTGCTCGAGAAGATCTCCGAGGGCCACTACGTCGAAGGCATGGAGGCGCTCACCCCGGCGCTGGTCGACGGGCTCGAACTGTTGGTCGAGGTGTTGCCCGCCGATGCCATGGTGCTGGTCAGCGACCCCGAACTGGTGCGCACCCGAGCCGTCGAACTGGTCAAGACCAGCCGGGAGTTCCTCAACGCTGGCTGGTCGGCGGCCGCCGGCGGTGGGCGCGCCCCGATCGACCTGGGCTCGTCCGCCTACCGCGCCCTGAGTGAGGTTCGCCGGGTGGCCTTGGATCGCGGGCAGTCGTGGTGGTCCTTGTCGCCGTTCGCGTCGGGGCCCGCCGAGGAGGCTGAGCCCTACTACGCCGAGGACGGCAGCGTCGTCGACTTCTCCGCCGCCCTGGACTCGTCCGAACTGGGCCCCGACCACGTCGAGTCGATGACGCTCGACTTCGAGGCGATCGACCCTTGGCGCGGAGACGTCGAGGGTGCGGTGCTGGCCATGAAGCACACCGTGGGCGAGGGCTGGCGGGTCGTGCTCACCGTCGAGGGTCATGGCCTGGGGCAACGCATGGCCGAGGTGCTGCGTGAGCACGAACTCGCGGCAACCGTGGTCGAATCGTTGGACGAGGAACCGCCCGCCGGGTTGGTCACGATCGTGCCGGGACAGCAGCGCCACGGTTTCCGCGCCACGGCACTCAAGCTGGCGCTGTTCACGACCGGTGACCTGGCCGCCCAGCAGGTGGCCGACAAGTCCCAGCGGCGGATGCCGAGCCGGCGCAAGAACCAGATCGAGCCACTCGAGCTGCGGGCCGGAGACCCGATCGTTCACGAGCAGCACGGCGTCGGTCGCTATGTCGAGATGGTGACCCGCACCGCTGGCGGGTCGACGCGCGAGTACCTGGTCATCGAGTACGCGCCATCGAAGCGCGGCCAGCCCGGCGACCGTCTCTACGTGCCCATGGACCAGCTCGATCTCGTCACCCGATATGTCGGTGGGGAGGCTCCCGCCCTCGACCGGATGGGCGGCGCCGACTGGCGTGCCCGCAAGACGCGCGCGCGGAAGGCGGTCCGTGAGATCGCCGCAGAGCTGATCAAGCTCTACGCCGCCCGTCAGGCGAGCAGGGGGTTCGCGTTCTCGGCCGACACCCAGTGGCAGCGCGAGCTGGAGGACAACTTCGCCTACGTCGAGACACCGGACCAGCTGGGCACCCTCGCCGAGGTCAAGACCGACATGGAGCGGATCGTGCCCATGGACCGGCTGGTCTGCGGCGACGTCGGTTACGGCAAGACCGAGATCGCGGTGCGCGCAGCGTTCAAGGCGGTGCAGGACGGCAAGCAGGTCGCGGTCCTGGTGCCGACCACGCTGCTGGTCACCCAGCACACCCAGACCTTCACCGATCGCTATGCGGGATTCCCCGTGAACGTGCAGGCCTTGTCAAGGTTCCAGTCCGACACGGAGGCGAAGGTCGTCCGCGAAGGACTGAAGTCGGGCAAGGTCGACGTCGTGGTGGGCACCCACCGCCTTCTCGGTTCCGAGATCGAGTTCAAGGACCTCGGGCTGGTGATCATCGACGAGGAGCAGCGCTTCGGGGTCGAGCACAAGGAGGCGCTGAAGAAGCTGCGGCTCAACGTCGACGTGCTGTCGATGTCGGCCACGCCGATCCCGCGAACCCTCGAGATGTCGATCACCGGACTACGGGAGATGAGCGTCATCGCCACCCCGCCCGAGGAGCGGCACCCGGTGCTCACCTTCGCCGGCCCTTACGACGAGGGCCAGGTGGTCGCTGCGATCAGGCGCGAACTGGCACGCGAGGGGCAGGTCTTCTTCCTGCACAACCGGGTGCAGTCCATCGAGAAGACCGCCAAGCGCATCCGCGAACTCGTGCCCGAGGCCAGGGTTGCCACCGCCCACGGTCAGATGGGTGAGGCGAGACTCGAGCAGGTGATGCAGGACTTCTGGGAGCGTCGCGCCGATGTGCTCGTCTGCACCACCATCGTCGAGGCGGGACTCGACATCTCGTCGGCGAACACCCTGATCATCGACCGCTCCGACCTGATGGGTCTCTCCCAGCTCCACCAGATCCGTGGACGAGTGGGCCGCTCCCGCGAACGCGGCTACGCCTACTTCCTCTATCCCCCCGACAAGCCACTCACCGAGGCGGCCCACGACCGGCTGTCGACGATGGCGGCGCACACCGATCTGGGGGCAGGCATGGCGATCGCCATGAAGGACCTCGAGATCCGTGGGGCCGGCAACCTGCTCGGCGGCGAGCAGTCGGGTCACATCGCCGACGTCGGCTTCGACCTCTACATCAGGCTGGTCGGCGAGGCGGTCTCGATGTTCCGAGGTGAGGACGTCGCCGACGAGGTCGAGATGCGCATCGAACTGCCCATCGACGCCCACCTGCCCACCGACTACGTCGAGTCGGAGCGGCTCAGGCTCGAGATGTACAAGCGGCTGGCCGAGGTCTCGTCCGAGAACGACATCGCCGAGGTCAGCGCCGAACTCGTCGATCGCTACGGCGAGTTCGGGGCGCCGGTGCAGGCGCTGCTCGAGGTGGCGCGGTTCCGGTTGCAGTGCCAGGCGGCCGGGGTCACCGAGGTCGTCGCCCAAGGGCCGTACATCCGGTTCAGCCCGGCCGCCATCCTGGACTCGCGCCTCGTGCGGCTCCAGCGGATGTACCCCGGGGCGAAGTACAAGCCCGACCAGAACGTGATCCTGGTGCCGCGGCCTCGCACCGAGGCCGTCACCGGCGCGTACATCGAGGACCGCGACCTGCTCGAGTGGGCCTCCACCTTCGTTGACCTGATCTACGCGCCCGCCCCGGCCGCCAGCTCAGCCTGACCGCGCGGCTCGGGTCGGTTCGGGCACTTCGCCGGCCTCGGTAGGGTGGCGGGCGACAGTTGGTCGAGACGATGGGATGACGATGGAACGAAACCGAGTGCGGTCGTGGGTGCGGGTCGGAGCAGCGGCGGCGGCCGGGGTGGCGCTGCTGGGGGCGTGCTCCTCGCAGCCCTCGGTGGCCATGAAGGTCGGCGACAACCAGATCTCGGTGCGCCAGGTGGACGATGCCGCCGACGCCTGCGCCTCGGCCTTCCCCAATGACCCCATCGGCGACATCCGCTCGGTCGTCGCCAACGGCCTCTACGGGGCTGCCCTCTCCGACGTCCTGTCGGCGAGCGGCACGACCGTGGCCGATGCCGACGTGAACGCC
The DNA here is from genome assembly GCF_000421525.1 of Aestuariimicrobium kwangyangense DSM 21549. Lineage (GTDB taxonomy): Bacteria > Actinomycetota > Actinomycetes > Propionibacteriales > Propionibacteriaceae > Aestuariimicrobium > Aestuariimicrobium kwangyangense. The sequence continues at coordinate 1,008,388 of NZ_ATXE01000001.1, forward strand.
AGCCTGGACAGCCTCGGGGCCAAGAACCTCGACCCGGAGTGCCGCAACACGTTGAAGGGTGTGCTGCAGGCCCGCATGCTGGTCGAGAAGCTGGGTGCCGAGAAGACCGCCTCCCTGCTCCAGCACGTCGACATCACCGTCAACCCGGCCATCGGGGACGTGAACTCCTCCCGCACCGAGATCCAGGCCACGTCGGGCTCGTTGTCCTCCCTGGGCCGGGTCTTCGGGCAGCCCACCGGCCAGTGAGCAGGCACGGCCAGTGAGCGGGGAGGCCGGCTCGTCCCAACTGCTGCGCCTGGTCGAGGTGATGGTACGCCTGCGTCGGGACTGCCCGTGGGACGCCCAGCAGACCCACCGGAGCCTGGTCACCTACCTCGTGGAGGAGACCGGCGAGGTGGTCGACGCCATCGAGACCGGCGATGACGCCGATCTGGTCGAGGAACTGGGTGACCTGCTGCTGCAGGTCTACTTCCACGCCCAGATCGCCTCGGGGGAGGGACGCTTCACCCTCGAGGACGTCGCCCGAGGCATCAGCGACAAGTTGGTGCAGCGCCACCCGCACGTCTTCGGTGACGACGAGGTGCCGGCCGACCTGCACGCCACCTGGGAGGCGCGGAAGAAGGCCGAGAAGGGACGAACCTCAGCCCTCGACGGCATCGCCGACTCGCTCTCGGTGATCGCCCGCACCACCAAGGTCGCCTCCCGGACGAGGAACCATCACGTGCCGATCGACCTGCCCACCGAACCCGTCACGTCGGACGAGGTGGGTACCGCCATCGTCGACCTCGTGCTGCGAGCACAGGCATCGGGTGTGGACGCCGACCAGGCCACCAGGGATGCCCTGAGAGCTCTCGAGGCGAGGGTCCGCGCGGCCGAGGCCTGAGACACCACGCTCTGCGCGAACCGGTGCCGACTCCCGTCCCGCCCGCGGATAGCGTCGAGCCATGACCGCCGTGCCTCTCTCCGTCCTCGACCTCGCCGGGGTCTCCACCGGCCAGACCAGCGCCGACGCGCTCCACGGTTCCATCCGGGTGGCACAAGCGGTCGACGATGCCGGCTTCGACCGCTTCTGGGTGGCCGAGCACCACAACACGCTGACGGTGGCCTCGACCAGTCCGCCGGTGTTGATGGCGACCCTGGCCGAGCGCACCTCCCGCATCCGGATCGGTTCCGGCGGTGTGATGCTGCCCAACCACGCTCCCTTGGTGGTGGCCGAGCAGTTCGCACTGCTCGAGGCCCTGCACCCGGGACGCATCGACCTGGGCATCGGACGAGCCCCCGGAACGGACCAGTTCACCGCCCAGGCGTTGCGCCGCAGCCCCGACGGGCTCTCGGTCGAGGACTTCCCCACCCACGTGCTCCAGGTGATGGCCTGGCTGGGTGACAACAGGCTCAAGGATGACCCGTTGGTCAGCCGCCTGGTCGCGACCCCTTCGCTGTCCACCTCGCCCGAGGTGTGGCTGCTGGGGTCGTCCGGCTACTCGGCCCAACTGGCGGGCATGGTGGGGCTGCGTTACTGCTACGCCCACCATTTCGGTGGCATGGACCCGGTCACCGTCTTCGAGCTCTACAGGTCGCGTTTCGAGGCCTCCCCGGCGCTCGCCGAGCCCCACGCGATGCTGGCCACCTCGGTGCTGACCGCCGACGATGCGGAGACGGCCGACTACCTGGCAGGCCCGGCGCGGGTGATGTGGCAGGGCATCCGGACGAACCGTCGCGAACCGATCGTCTCGCCCGAGGAGGCGGCCCGGCGCGACAGCACGCAGCTGGACGAACTGCTGCTCTCGCAGATGCCGGCCGTGAAGTTCATCGGCACCCATGACGACGTGGTGGAGCGGGTCAGGGAACTGGTCAAGGTCACCGGGGTGCAGGAACTGATGCTGACGGCCACCACCTTCGACCCGCAGACCAAGATCGACAGCTTCACCGCCTTCGCCGAGCGGTGGCGCGCATGAACTGTGCGTGACCAACTGCCACACCCCGGCACGGCGGTCGAGCGCCCGGCGGTAGGCTCAGCACCGACCACACCATCAGTGAAAGGTTGAGCCCACATGGCGCTTATCGAATTCGTCCACGCTCGCGAGATCCTCGACTCGCGTGGCAACCCGACCGTCGAGGTCGAGGTCATCCTTGAAGACGGCGCGCAGGGGCGTGCCGCTGTTCCGTCCGGTGCATCGACCGGTGCCTTCGAGGCCGCCGAACTGCGTGACGGCGACAAGAAGCGCTACCTCGGCAAGGGTGCCACCAAGGCCGTCGAGAACGTCGTCGAGACCCTGGCCGAAGAGGTGCTCGGCTTCGACGCCGCTGACCAGCGCAGCCTCGACCAAGCCATGATCGAGCTCGACGGCACCGACAACAAGTCCAAGCTCGGCGCCAACGCCATCCTCGGCGTCTCGCTGGCCGTGGCCCACGCCGCCGCCGACTCCGCCGACCTGCCGCTCTACAAGTACCTGGGCGGGCCCACCGCCAACGTGCTGCCCGTGCCGATGATGAACATCCTCAACGGTGGCTCCCACGCCGACTCCAATGTCGACATCCAGGAGTTCATGATCGCCCCTATCGGCGCCGAGACCTTCGCCGAGGCCGTCCGCATCGGCGCCGAGGTCTACCACAACCTCAAGAGCGTGCTGAAGTCGAAGGGCCTGGCCACCGGTCTGGGCGACGAGGGCGGTTTCGCCCCCAACCTCGACTCCAACCGCGCCGCCCTCGACCTGATCGTCGAGGCCATCAAGGGCGCCGGCTACACCCCCGGCAAGGAGGTCGCGCTCGCGCTCGACGTCGCCGCCTCGGAATTCTACGAGAACGGCTCCTACACCTTCGAGCGCGCCGCCAAGTCGTCCGACGAGATGATCGCCTACTACTCCGAACTGGTCGACGCGTACCCGCTGGTCTCGATCGAGGACCCGCTGAACGAGGAGGACTGGGAGGGCTGGGCCAAGATGAACGCGGCCCTCGGCGAGAAGGTGCAGCTGGTCGGCGACGACCTGTTCGTCACCAACGTCACCCGCCTGCAGCGCGGTATCGACGAGAAGGCCGCGAACTCGATGCTGGTGAAGGTCAACCAGATCGGTTCGCTCACCGAGACCATCGACGCCGTCAGCCTCGCCCACCGCAGCGGCTTCACCACCATGATGAGCCACCGTTCCGGTGAGACCGAGGACGTCACCATCGCCGACCTGGTCGTGGCGCTGGGCTGTGGCCAGATCAAGTCCGGTGCCCCCGCCCGCACCGAGCGTGTGGCCAAGTACAACCAGCTCATGCGCATCGAGGAAGACCTGGACGACGCCGCCACCTACGCCGGCGCCAAGGCCTTCCCTCGCTTCAAGGGCTGAGGGTTCCAAGGGCTGAGGGTTCAAGCCTGATGGTTCAAGGTTGGGGGCCTCCAGGCTTGGGGCCTCCAAGCCTGAGACCTGAACGCCCATGACAGGGGACGAGACCGCAAGGTCTCGTCCCCTTCGTCCTTCCCCCGTCGTGGGCCCGGAGCCAAACGGCCGCGGCACAATCGGGCCGTCCCCGGTGGGGGCTGACCGGTTGGCCCCGCAACGTGGGGCAGACTGGCCCGGTGAGCCCTTCCCCCTCCCATCGTTCGTCGCGCGCCTCCGGCACGGGGCGTGGGAGCGACACGCCGCGCGCCAGGGCGGCGGTCCGGCGCGGTCAACGGGCCATCAGCGGTCAACCCAGGTCTCCCAGCAGCGCGCCTCGTCCCGACACCCGCGAGATGTCCCGTCCACGGGAGCCGCAGCCCCGTGCCGCCCAGACCGCACGTCGTCTGGTGGGACTGGGATGGCTGCAACGGCTGGCGGCGGTGCTCGTGGTGATGGGCATGCTCGCCATCCCGTACGGGTCGAGCCTGAGCGTGTACCTGCGTCAGGAACGCGAGATGGTGCAGGCCCGGCAGCAGATCGCCGAGAGCCAGGCCAGCATCGGTTCCCTGCAGGACGAGATCGACCGCTGGAACGACCCCAACTATGTCAAGGCGCAGGCCAGGAGTCGGCTCGGATGGGTGGTTCCCGGTGAGACGGGCTACCGCGTGATCGGCGCCGACGGCAAGCCACTGGGCACGGACACGCAGATCGACAAGGAGGGCGCGCTACCCTCCGACGAGCACCACCAGGTGTGGTGGGAGCGCCTGTCGGGCTCGATGAAGGCCGCTGACCAGCCGGCTCCCAAGGACGGTGAGGCGACCCCGTCTGCGCCCATCACGATCAAGCCGACCGACAGCCCCTCGCCCACGCCGAAACGCTGACCCGGACCGGTGCGGCAGAATGACCCCGTGCCAGATCCTCGATCCACCGCTCTCACCACGCCAGTCGACGGCCTCACCGTCGAGCCCATGACCGATGCCGACCTGGCCTCGATCACCGAGCAACTCGGACGAGAGCCCCGTGGAGTGGTCGGCATCGCGTGGCGGTGCACCTGCGGTCGTCCGGGCGTGGTGGTCACCGAACCACGCCTTCCCAACGGCACACCGTTCCCGACCACCTACTACCTCACCTGCTCGAGGCTGGCATCGGCGATCGGCACCCTCGAGGCGAGCGGGCTGATGGCCGAGATGAGCGAGCGACTGCTGGCCGACGAGGCTCTGGCTGCGAACTACCGGTCGGCCCACGAGTCCTACCTGGCCGACCGGGACGCCGTGGCGGAACGGTCCGGACTGGGCGAGGTCCCCGAGATCCGCGGCATCTCCGCCGGTGGCATGCCCACCCGGGTCAAGTGCTTGCACGTGCTGGCCGCGCACTCCCTGGCCAAGGGTGAGGGGGTCAACCTGCTGGGCGACGAGACCGTCGTCCGGTTGGCGGACTTCTTCGCCCGGCACACGGCGGACGACACCGACCAGTCCCGGTCGTTGGGTGCGACCGCGGAGGACCGCTCATGAGGGTGGGGGCCATCGACTGCGGTACCAACTCCATCCGCCTGCTCGTGCTCGAGTCCGATGGCGGTGAGGTGGCCGAACTTGCACGCCGCACCACCATGGTGAGGCTGGGGCAGGGCGTGGACGCCACCGGTGAGTTCCACGCCGATGCGCTCGCTCGAACGTTCGCAGCCTGCGAGGACTACGCCGCGATCATCTCCGAACTGGGTGGGGTCGAGCGCCTCCGTTTCGTCGCCACCTCCGCCGCGCGAGATGCCCACAATCGCGAACTGTTCTTCGCCGGGGTCGAGCAGCGCCTCGGGGTGCGTCCCGAGATCGCCTCCGGCGACGAGGAGGCCCGACTGAGTTACACCGGAGCCGCCGCCGGCATCCCGGACGCGGTCGATCCCGTGCTGGTGATCGACATCGGCGGGGGATCGACCGAGCTGATCCGTGGTTCCGGGGGGCGAATCGAGGCCGGGCAGTCACTCGACATGGGCGCGGTGCGGCTGCGGGAGCGGTTCCTGCGCGACGACCCGCCCACGTCGGCTCAGATCGACGAGGCCGGTGCCTACGTGAATTCGCTGCTGGACGACTGCCACGTCGACCTGCGGGGAATCCGGACGTGGGTGGGGGTGGCCGGCACGGTCACCACCATGGCCGGCGTGCACCTGGGACTGCCCCGCTACGACCGACGGCTCGTCCATCACTCCGTGCTCGACCGGGACACCATCGACGAGGTGGCCGAGCGGTGGCTCACCTCGACCGTCGAGCAGGTGCGAGCCGAGCCCTCGATGCACCCGCAGCGGGCCGAGATCATCTGCGCCGGGGGGCTCATCCTGCGCGAGATCAGCCACCGGGTGGGGGTGTCGCTGGTGGTGAGTGAGTCTGACATTCTTGACGGGATCGCGGCCAGCTTGTTGGCCTGAGCCGCGCGCCACGCCCCCGTGGCCCAACTGGCAGAGGCAGGCGGCTTAAACCCGCCAGAGTGCGGGTTCGAATCCCGCCGGGGGCACCGGACACACGACGCCCCCACCGCGCCCGGGAGGGCGGGCCGGTCAGGCAGGCGCGACCTGTTCGGCGGCTTGGGCAGCGATGAGTCCCCGCGCGGAGTCGAGCGCACCGGCGGCGTACTCGGGGTTGATGCGGACGAGGGCGAAGGCCGTGATGACGTGGCTGGTGCAGGCGTCGGCCAAACTCGCCTGGGCGGAGGGGGACAGGTGCGGGAATCGCGCCCGGATGCCTGCCGTGAGCGCGGACCGCAGTTCGGCGGTGTAGGCGCTGATGGTCTGCGAGACGGCGTCGTCGTGGGCGATCGGGGCGCTTGCGGTGTTGACGAGCAGACAGCCACTGGTGGCGGGAAGGGTCCCCGCCCGCAGCAGTGCGGCGCGGAGTCCGACCAGGTACTCGTCGAGCGCTTCGGGTGCGACTGCGGCGCCGGTCAGCGGCTGGAGTCGCGGGCGGACGACTTCGTCCAGGTAACTCTCGACTGCCGCGTCGAACAGGCCGCGCTTGGAGCCGAAGGCGTGGTAGATGCTCGATCGGCTCAACCCGGTGGCGCGCTCGAGGTCGGGCAGCGATGCGCCCTCGTACCCGTGTTGCCAGAACACCCCGCGGGCGGCGCGGATCGCCTCGGCGGTGTCGAATGTCTGCCTGCGTCCCATGCCATCCTCCGGTTTGCGTACTGACCGTTCCAGTATATTCTGGATCAGTCAGTCCGCAATCCGCGGTGTGCTCGTCTCGCCGGTGTCGCTCGCTGGTCGCCGCCTCAGTCGTCCTGCTGCTCTCCAGCCCCGGCACGGCCTCCGCCCCGCTGAAGCAGGGGGGTCATCCCCGCGCTCGGCGTGCTGGCCCTGGCCCTCGGCCTCGCCCTCTGACAGACACACCTCATCGATTCAGGAAGCCCCACATGTCACAGACCACCAGTACCCAGATCCAACTCATCGCCCGGCCGCAGGGCTGGCCCACGCACGAGGACTTCCGCACCGTCACGGTCGAGTACGGTGACCTGCAACCCGGCCAGGTGATGGTGCGCAACGCCTTCGTCTCCGTCGACCCCTACATGCGGGGGCGGATGAACGACGTCAGGAGCTACACGCCACCGTTCGCGCTCGGCGAGACCATGACCGGTGGCGCGATCGGACATGTCATCGAGTCCGCCGCAGACGCCCTGCCGGTCGGAACCCTCGTGCAGCACGACCTGGGCTGGCGTGACATCGCCCAGGCCGATGCCGGGGCCTTCCGCGCCGTGCCCGACCTGCCCGGGGTGCCGCTCTCGCTGCGGCTCGGGATCCTCGGCATGACAGGCCTGACCGGCTACGTCGGTCTCACCGCGATCGCCGGGATGAAGGAGGGGGACGCCGTGTTCGTCTCCGGTGCTGCGGGTGCGGTCGGCACCGCCGCTGGGCAGATCGCTCGGCTGCTCGGAGCCAGGCGCGTGATCGGATCGGCCGGTTCTCCCGAGAAGGTCGCGCTGTTGACCGGGAAGTACGGCTACGACGCCGCGTTCAACTACAAGGACGGCCCGGTGCGCCAGCAGCTGCCCGCCCTCGCCCCCGAGGGGGTGGACGTCTACTTCGACAACGTCGGAGGGGAGCACCTGGAAGCCGCCCTGGACGTCATGAACGACGGCGGCAGGGTCGCGCTCTGCGGAGTGATCAGCACCCTCAACACCGCCGACAAGGCGGCCGGCCCCGACAACATGTCGAACATCATCACCCGCGGGCTGACCCTCAAGGGCTTCACCCTCGGTGGCTACCTGAACCTTGCCCCGGAGTTCTCCCAGCGCATGACCGACTGGTTCAGCGCAGGAAAGATCGCCCACGACGAGACCATCGTCGAGGGCATCGAGAACGCTGTTGATGCCTTCCTCGACATGATGCGCGGCGCCAACACCGGAAAGATGCTCGTCCGTATCGCTCCGGAGGCCTGACCCTCCTCCTGGTACACACGGGCTCCCGTGCGCCGAGGCGTCCGGTCCTGACCGCTGCGGTCAGCGGCCGGGCGCCACGCCGGGAGGGTCATCAGGGCACGGGGTTGTCAGGGCTCGGGATTGTCAGTTCAGGGGATCAGGGTCGAGTCAGGGTGAGCCGCGGCAGGGGCAATGCCGTGCTGGCTACACTGGGAGCGGATCACCTTCAGGAGGCGACAATGGGCAATCCCATCTTCAACCGCTCTGGCTTCTTCAACGGCCAGCAGCCTGCACCAGTGCCGGTGCAGCCCCAGCAGTACGGGCAGAACCCCTATCCCCAGCAGTACAGCCAGCAGCAGTACGGCCAGCAGTCCTACGGGCAGCAGCCCTACGGGCAGAACCCCTACCAGCAGCAGTACGGCCAGCAGCCGAACCAGTACGAGCAGTTCCAGCCGCAGGCGCAGGCCGGCACCAAGCTGATGACGCTGGACGACGTCATCACCAAGACGGCGATCTCGCTGATCATGGTGGCTGGGGTGGCCGCCGTCGCCTACCTGATGCTGCCCTTGGCCTTCGTCTTCCCGGCCCTGATCGCCTCGAGCCTGCTGGGTCTGGTGACGGTGTTCATCGTCAGCGCCCGGCGCACGGTCAGCCCGGTGGGGTTGTTCGTCTACGCCATCGTCGAGGGCGTCTTCGTGGGTGCCTTCACCAAGGTGTTCGAGTACCAGTACCCCGGTATCGCCACCCAGGCCGTGCTCGCCACCTTCGTGGTGGCCGGTGTCACCCTGGCTGCGTACAAGTTCTTCAACATCCGGGTGACGCCGAAGTTCCGTCGCATGGTCTTCATCGCCACCGCCGCGTTCGCGGTGCTGATGCTGGGCAACTTCGTCTTCAGCCTGATCAGCGGTTCGGCCGGCATGCGCGGAGGGGCCCTGGGGCTGCTCGTGGCCGTCGTCGCGTGTGGGCTCGCCGTGATGAACCTGGTCACCGACTTCGACTACGTCGAGCGTGGCATCGCGAGCCGGGCCCCGGCGTCCGAGTCGTGGCGCGCAGCGCTGGGCATCACCGTCACCATGGTCTGGCTCTACACCGAACTGCTGCGCATCCTGTCGTACTTCCGCCGCTGAACCTGCCCTCGGGCACTCCGCACGGACGATCCGGCCCCCACCCCTCCAGGGTGGGGGCCGTTGTCGTCCGATCAGGCGGCGCCAAGTTCGGCGACCACGCGACGCAGCAGGTCGGTGGGCAGGGTGTCGTCCAACCCGAACCACAAGGTGCCCTTGCCGCGCACGTAGGGGGCAACCTCGCCGGCCAGGGCGTCGCTGTGCGGAACCGGATAGAGGGCCACGTGGTCCTTCCATCCCGAGACGAACACCCGGGCGCGCTTGCCGGGGATCGTCCGGTAGCCGACGATGCCGTAGGTCAGACACTCCTCGGCGTCGGGCAGCAGGTCACGCACCAACGACCTCAACTCGTCGAAGCGTGGACGAGCCCCGGGTGGCACCGACGCCACGTATTCGTCGACCGTCGTCGGCGCCTCGGACGACTCCGTGCTGCGCATGCCACGACCCTAGGACCAATCTCAGTTGGTCGGAACCCCTGCGGCGTACTTGTCGAGGATGGAGCGCGATCCCGCCGTCCACGGCAGTCGGCGCCAGCGCCACAGCGGCACCCACTCCGCTCGTTCGGTGGTGCCGTCGATGTCGATCACCTGGGGGTCGGTGGGGCTCTCGCAGGTGGCGGAGTAGAAGATGCGCAGGGCGTGGAAGTCCTCGAGCTGGCCGCTGGGGGCGCGTCCGATCCAGTGGTCGGACTGCAGGTCGAGCAGGTGGTTGATCCGCACCTCCTGGCCGGCTTCCTCCATCACTTCACGCACCAGCGCCTCGGCCGGCGACTCGCCTTCGTCGAGGCCCCCTCCGGGCAGCTGCCACAGTCCCGGGATCGCGGTGCGGTCGCTGCACTCGGTTCCCAGGATGCCGCGGTGGGAACGCACCACTGCGTAGGCGGCGATGCGCTGCCGAGGCACGGGCACCTCGTCCGGGGAGGTCCTCAGGTCGGGGTCAGCCGTGCGGTGCTTGACCTTGGGCGGACGAGACCGGGGTCCGCGCCTGGTGACCCGTCCGGTGATGACCACCTCGCCACCCACCACCTGGGCTGAGAAGAGGTTCTGCAGCACCCAGCCCTGGCGCCAGAGCACCTGACGGGGGTGCATGCCGTGGCCGATCTCGAGGCGCACCAGTTCCGGGGAACCTGGATTGGCAACGCCCACAATCTGCATCGATCCATCATGGCATCCCCGCAAGGGCGCTGGACGCACCACCATCGGCCGGGCGGGCCGCCGCAGACTCACCTGGCCCCCAGCACCAGCTGAATGCCCCGATCGCGGTCTGTTGGGAGCCGGAGGCCCTACGATGCTGACCTGTACGGCGTTGTCACACCGACCGACCCGGTCGGGAACAGGGCGCCCGCTCAGGAGGAGACCGATGGACTTCAAGTCGGATGCCAGGATCGACTCCGGTTCGGTTGGGGGTGCCAGTGGCGGCGGACGTGGCGGCGGTATCGCCGTCGGCGGAATCGGTGGCCTGATCATCGTGGTCATCGCCCTGTTCCTCGGCATCGACCCCAGCGCGATCCTGGGCGGTGGCTCGGGTCAGACCCAGCCGCAGGCCAGTTCCACCAACCAGTGCTCGACCGGCGCCGACGTGCAGCGGGACGCTGACTGCCGCTGGCCGGCGTACATGACCTCCCTGAACCAGTACTGGGGCAAGGCGGCGGGCGGCAACTTCCAGCCGCCGACGATGCTGAAGTTCTCCGGCTCCGTGAACACCGCCTGCGGGCAGGCCTCGTCCCAGGTCGGGCCGTTCTACTGCCCCGGTGACCAGAAGATCTACATCGACACCTCGTTCGTGCAGCAGTTGCTCGACCAGTTGGGAGCCCAGGGTGGCCCGGCCGCGGAGGCCTACATCGTGGCCCACGAGTACGGGCACCACATCGAGAACGTCACCGGCGTGCTCGAGAAGGCCCAGCACGACAAGTCGACCGGACCCACCTCGTCCGGGGTGAGGGTCGAGCTGATGGCTGACTGTTACGCGGGTGTCTGGTTCAACTTCGCCAACAAGGACGCCACCGACATCATCGAGAACATCACTCAGGACGACCTGAACCGCGTCGTCGACGCGGCCCGAGCCGTCGGCGACGACCACATCCAGTCGCAACAGGGTGGCGTGAACCCCGATGCCTGGACCCACGGCTCGTCCAAGATGCGCCAGTACTGGGTGCAGAAGGGGTTCCAGTCCGGAGACCCCAACCAGTGCGACACCTTCGCCACGGACAACCTGGGGCAGTGATCGCGGGCCGGTGAGGGGTGCCGTCGGGTGCCTTCACCGGCGCCTTTGGCCCGTGGCCGGAGGATCGAGTGCCTTGTTCCCCGTCGCACCTGCCCTCGTCCGACGCAGTTGCCCTCGTCCGGCGCAGTTGCCCTCGTCCGGCGCAGTTGGCGCAGCTGCCCTCCCTCCGCACCATCTGCCCTCGTTCGACGCACCTGCCCCATGCCTGTCCGGGGGCAACTGCGCGGAATGGGGGCAACTGGCACCCTTCGCGGCAACTGGCACCCTTCGTGGGCAACTGGGACGAACCCGAGCAGCCGGACGGCAGCGGGTCAACGGGCACGGGTCCACCCGACGCCCTCGGCTCAGCGATTCACCTCGGCGGTGATGTCGACCCCTTCGAGGTCGGTGATCACCGCCTGACCCCCCACCACCCATCGGATCGCGGGCAACGAGCGCCGGTCGCGCATGTCGATGGTGTAGCTGATGTCGGCGTCCACGGGCTTGTCGTAGCGGGCGGGTAGGTCGGCGATGATGGTCGCCAGGATGTCGGCGGTGACGTCGCTGGCAGCGAACATCGGCCAGTCGGAGGTCTCCTTCTTCGACGAGGTCCACACCGGTAGCTTCGAGGCCCTGGTACGTCTCACCATCACACCGGGGTCGTTCGGGTCCGGGGCGTCAACCCAGAGCCCCATGCCCTTCTGGTACCCGAGTTGGTGCAGTTGGGTCCGGCCGCCCAGGGCGTCCTGCAGTCCCTCGGCGATGCCCTGCTTCGACCGGTAGTCGAGTTCGTGGATGGGGGAGGCGTCCGGCCTGAAGAAGACCGGACGCGACTCGGGCCGCGTGCTGACCACCATCAGTACCTGACCCGGGTTGTACTCGACGATCTGGAGTTCCTGGTTCGAGGTCGACCCCGACAGTGCGCCGGCGATGCCGAAGATCATGGTCAGGTCGTCGAACTGGAACGAACTCGGGTCGAAGGTGGCCTGCTTGATGTACTCGATGTCGCTGGTCACCTCCTGCACGGTGGCGGCCTCCCACGCCCAACTCTTGACCTTCGATCCGTCCAGCACCGACAGCACCGCCCTGGTGGCCGTCAGGTCGACCTTCAACACCGGCAACTCACCCGAGGCGCGGCGCAACTGGTTGACGGCCGAGCGTGCGTGTCCCTTGTCGGTGAGGGGTCGCGGGGTGGCCGAGGCGCTCGGTGTCAGGCTCGAACCCGGCCAAGAACTGGACGACCCGCTGGGGCCGGGGGACGCCTTCGAACCCGGGCGTGTGCACGAACCCACGAGGGCCACGGCCGGGACCAGGAGCAGAAGGCGGCGACTGACTGGCACACCCTTCAGGGTACCCAGTCGGTCCAGACGCCGCGCCCTCAGACCGCCCGAGCTGCCAAGCCCCTCCGGACCTGCGTTCACCCGCGGGAAAAAGGGGTTGAGCCCAGACCGCCGCCGACCTACCGTTGAGCCACACAGGAAAGGAGGTGGTCCAGCGATGTATTCGACTCGACCTTGTGAGGTGGTCTGCCGCTGAGGCAGCCGCTTGAGGCACTGCCTCAGCGAATCAACCCAGACCATCGGAACCCGCGAGGTCGGCCCTGGTCGAGCCGACAGCCCCTGAGGGACACTCGCGGGTTCTCCCATGCCCGGCGTCCATCCGACAGACTGGTCGCCATGAGCGAGAACCTTGACTGGCCGGGCACGAACTGGTGCGGCAACGTCGACTACACACCCGCCCAGCTGGCTCGTCCCCGCAGCGTCGAGGAACTGCAGCGACTGGTCGCAGCCTCCCGCTCCATCAGGGGAGCAGGGTCCGGACACACCTTCAATGCCATCGCCGACGCCGAGGTGATGGTCACCACCGCCGATCTCGGTGGTCGGATCGAACTCGAGGGTGACCGGGTCTGGGTTTCGGCGCACACCCGCTACGCCGACTTGTGCCCCCTGCTGGACGAGGCCGGGTGGGCGCTCCCGGCCCTCGCGTCCCTGCCGCACATCAGCGTCGCCGGTTCGGTCGCGACCGGCACCCACGGCACCGGCGACCGTACCGGCAATCTGGCCACTCAGGTCACCGCCCTCGAACTGGTCACGGCCTCGGGCGACCTGCTGCACCTCGACAGCGACCACCCTGACTTCGCGGGCTCGGTCGTCAACGTCGGTGCGCTCGGTGTGGTGACCAGACTGCAACTGCAACTGGAACCCCGCTTCGACGTGGCGCAGCGCGTGTTCACCGGCCTGAGTTGGGAGGTGCTCGAGAACCACTTCGACGAGATCACCTCCGCGGCCACGGCCGTCAGCCTGTTCACGCTCTACGGCGACGTGGTCGAGGAGGTGTGGCTCAAGCAGCGCCTCGACCGTGGCCCCTTGGCCACCGAACTGTTCGACGCCCCGGCTGCCACCGAGACCCTGCACCCGATCGTGGGGCTTGCCCCCGACAATGTCACCGAGCAGTTGGGTGTGCCCGGCCCGTGGTACACCCGCTGGCCGCACTTCATCCCCGAGAAGGCCCCCGCCAGCGGCAAGGAGATCCAGTCGGAGTTCTTCGTCCGACGTGACCGGGCCGTCGAGGCGATTGCGGCGATGCGTCGACTACGGCCAGTGCTGGCCGAGGTGCTGATGATCTCGGAGATCCGCACCATTGCGGCGGACGACCTGTGGCTGAGTCCGGCACAGGGGCAGGACGTGGTCGCGCTCCACTTCACCTGGCAGCCTCGCCCGGGCGCCATCGTGCCCGTGTTGGCACAGGTCGAACAAGCGTTGGCACCGCTCGCTCCGCGCGTGCACTGGGGCAAATTGCTGGTCGACGATCGCGGGATCGCCGACCGATTCCCGCTGGCGGGGCAGTTCCGGGAGTTGGCGGCGCGTCTCGACCCCGAGGGCAAGTTCGTCAATCCGTGGTTCACTCGCGTCTTCGGCTGACTGGATCGGCCTCACAAGCACAGACCCCGACAAGCACAAGGGCCCCGTCCATGGGACGGGGCCCTCAGCCGTCGTGGTGCATGCCTGAGTTGGTGGTCCCCCCGAACCCCTCCTCGGCCACCACGCGTTCAGGTCCACCCGGTGCGGCACCGGGTGGCGGGACAGCTCAGTGGCTGTCCTCGGCTCTGACCTCAGACCTGTCACCCGACCACAGCGTGTGGAAGGAACCGTCGTCGTCAATGCGCTTGTAGGTGTGCGCCCCGAAATTGTCCCGCAGCCCCTGGGTGAGGGCCGCGTTGAGTCGCGGTGCGCGTGCTTGGTCATAGTGTGCCAGAGCCGCTGAAAACCCGGGAACCGGGACACCCGCATGAACCGCCTCGGCGATCACGCGCCGCCACGAGTCCTGGGCGTCGGCCAGCCCTGCCTTGATGGAAGGTGCCTCGAGCAGGGTCACCAGCTGGTTGGCGGCGTACTCGTTCGAGATGCGGTCGAGCAACTTGGCGCGGATGATGCACCCGGCCCGCCAGATCCGGGCCACGGCCGCGACGTCGATCTTCCAGCCGTACTCCTGGGCTGCCATCCGGATCTCGTCCAACCCCTGGGCGTAGGCGATCACCTTGGACGACCACAGGGCCTTCCGCACGTCCTCGACGAAGGCGGTCCTGTCCTCGACCTGGACGGTGCGGTCCGGTCCCTCGAGCGATGCCTGGGCGGCTGCGCGCAGTTCGGGGTGGCTCGAGACCGCGCGTGAGAACACGCTCTCCGCGATGGTGTTGACCGGCGTACCCAGGTTGAGGGCCGACTGCACCGTCCACGTACCGGTGCCCTTCATGCCCGCCTGGTCGAGGATGACGTCGACCAACGGCTTTCCCGTGCGCGCGTCGGTCTGGCGCAGCACCTCGGCGGTGATCTCGATCAGGAACGAGTCGAGGTCGCCGGTGTTCCACTGGGCGAAGATGTCCGCCGCCTCGTCGGTCGAGAAGCCGGCGCCCTTCAGCAGTTCGTAGGCCTCGCCGATGAACTGCATGTCGGCGTACTCGATGCCGTTGTGCACCATCTTGACGAAGTGGCCAGCGCCATCGGTGCCGATGTAGGTGCAGCAGGGCTCGTCACCGACGTGGGCTGAGATCTTCTCCAGGATCGGTCCGAGTGCCTCGTAGGACTCCTTCGATCCCCCGGGCATGATGGACGGCCCTTCCAGCGCCCCGACCTCACCGCCGGAGATGCCCGCCCCGACGAAGTGGAAGCCCAACTCGCGCAACTTGGCCTCACGGCGGCGGGTGTCCTCGTAGAAGGCGTTGCCTCCGTCGACGACGATGTCACCGGCTTCGAGGTGGGGGATCAGCGAGTCGATGGTGGCATCGGTGCCCTTGCCCGCCTGCACCATGATGACGATGCGGCGGGGCTGCTCGAGCGAGGCCACGAACTGCTCGACCGTCTCGGCGGGCAGGAAGGTGCCCTCGGAGCCGTGCTGGTCGATGACGTGCTGGGTCTTGGCCAGCGTGCGGTTGAAGATGGCCACGCGGTAGCCCTTGTGGGCCATGTTGCGGGCCAGCGACGACCCCATCACGGCCATGCCGATGACGCCGACCTCTGCGAGCTGTTCTGACATGTGCTGCACTCCTGTTGTCGATCCATCCGAGCGGGACGCGGGGCGCCGCTGCGGCGCAACGCCGATCCCCTTGTTCCTACGCTCCCACACGTTGTTTCTACGCTCCCACAAGGCTGGGCTGCCAAGGGTTGCCATTCATTGCCCATACCCCCGCGGGCTCGTCCGGTGCCGGCCCGGCAACCGGGGTGCGGACGGGACACCACTCGAAACAACACTGGGCAACACCATGCCTGAGCCCATGCTCGGGAGTTGGCTGGATACGTCCACGGCTCGCGACCGAGCCCGTCCCGACCAGGAGGCCGGCATGACCAGGCACCTCGCCCGTTCGACCGATTCCCGTGCCGCGGCGCCGGTGCGCATCGTGCACCTGGGCGTCGGCAACTTCTTCCGGGCCCACCAGGCCTGGTACACCGAACAGGCCCACGACGCGGGGGAGTGGGGTATTGCCGCCTTCACCGGGCGTTCGGCCGCGATTGCCGACGAACTGGCCCCCCAGGAGGGGCTGTACACCCTGGTCACCCAGCATCCCGAGGGCAACCAGTACTCGGTGATCGGGTCGCTGTCGGCCGTTCATCCGGCAGCCGACCTGCAGGCGCTGCGGGGCTACTTCGCATCGTCCGACCTGGCCATCGTCACCTCGACGGTCACCGAGGCGGGGTACCGACGGTCGGCCGACGGGTCCCTCGACACCGCCGACCCCGAGGTGTCGGCCGACATCCGGGCCCTGCGCCAGGACCCGCTGAACGGCACGGTCACCACTGCCCCCGGCAAGTTCGTGGCCGGACTGCTGGCCCGACGTGCGTCCGAGCCGGAGGCGACGCTCACCTTCGTGCCCTGCGACAACATCTCGGGCAACGGAGAGATGGTGCGGCGGGTCGTCACCGAACTGGCCGCCGCGGTCGACCCGAGCCTGGTCGACCACATCGCCGAGCGGGTCAGCTTCGTCACCACCATGGTCGATCGCATCACCCCTCGGCCGACGGTGGACGACCTGGCCGCAGTGGTGGCTGACACCGGTGTCGACGACCCGGCCGCCGTGGTCACCGAGCCCTTCTCCGAATGGGTGCTCGAGGGCACGTTCCCGGCGGGGCGTCCCGCATGGGAAGACGCCGGGGCCAGGTTCGTCGACGACATCGAACCGTTCGAGACCCGCAAGCTCTACCTGCTCAACGGATCCCACACCCTGATGGCCTACGCCGGCTCGATCCTCGGCTTCCAGACGGTCAACGAGGCCATCCATGACGACCGGATACTCGACTGGGTGAACCAGTGGTGGGACGTGGCCGCCCGCCACCTGACGCTCGGTACCCGCGAGGTGGACGAGTACCGGGCGGCCCTGCTGGAGCGCTACCGCAACCCCAAGATCCGCCACCTGCTGGCCCAGATCGCCGGCGACGGGTCACAGAAGGTCCCGATCCGACTCGTGCCAACGATCAAGGGTGATCGGACGAAGGGCGTCCTGCCCACTGGTGCCCTGCGCGCGGTCGCTGCCTGGACCCTGCACCTGCGAGGACTCGGTGCCCCCGTCAACGACGCGCGAGCCGCTGAGGTGGCACCCCTGGCCGACGGATCGCTGGAACAGTCGGTGCAGCACGTGCTGGAGTGGCTGGGTCTCGGCGGTGACGCCGAGGTGAACGCCGAGACGTTGCGCCTGGCGCGGGAACTCGAGTCCTTGGCGGGCCCCTCCCACTGACACGGGCAACCGTCACCTCGGGCGGCCACACCACTAGGCTGGAGCCACACGAGGAAGTGAGGGGGCGAGCGTGCCCAAGCACGGTCAGGCCGCCGTGGTCGTCGAGAACCTGGTGGTGCGCCGTGGGCGCCTGGAGGTGCTCCACGGCCTGAGCTGCGAGCTGCCGCCGGGGCAGGTGACGGGGCTGCTCGGGCCCTCCGGTGGTGGCAAGACGACCCTGATGCGTTCCATCGTCGGTGTGCAGCGGGTCGTCTCCGGACGAGTGACGGTGCTCGGCGAACCGGCCGGGTCGAGGGACCTGCGGCATCGGCTGGGCTACGTCACCCAGGCGCCCAGCATCTACGGCGACGCGACGGTCCTCCAGAACGTCAGCTACTTCGCACAACTGGCGGGGGCCAGCCGTGCTCGGGTCGCGGAGGTGATCTCACAGGTGGGGCTCGACTCACACGCGTCGGCGCTGGCCACCCGCCTCTCGGGTGGGCAGGCGAGCCGCGCCTCGTTGGCGTGTGCGCTCGTGGGCGACCCTGAACTGCTGGTGCTCGACGAGCCCACCGTGGGACTCGACCCGCTGTTGCGGGAGGACCTGTGGCGTCTCTTCCACGAGTTGTCGGATGCCGGGCACACCCTGCTGGTCTCGAGCCACGTCATGGACGAGGCCCGGCGGTGCGACCGGCTGCTGTTGCTGCGCGAGGGACGACTGGTCGCCGACGCCACCCCCGGCGAGTTGGCCGAGCGAACCGGCACCGACGACCTCGAGCAGGCCTTCCTCCGACTCATCCGCGCCGAGGAAGTCGC
Source organism: Aestuariimicrobium kwangyangense DSM 21549 (assembly GCF_000421525.1). Classification (GTDB taxonomy): domain Bacteria; phylum Actinomycetota; class Actinomycetes; order Propionibacteriales; family Propionibacteriaceae; genus Aestuariimicrobium; species Aestuariimicrobium kwangyangense. Next base: position 1,026,498 of record NZ_ATXE01000001.1, read on the forward strand.
ATGAACCCCCGACTCGGGCTGGCGACCGCCCACCGCTGTCTGCGGCAACTCGCCCATGACCGTCGCACCGTGGCCCTGATCGTCCTCGTGCCTCCGATGCTGCTGTTCCTGCTGCACGCCCTGCTCAACGGCAACGAGCGCATCTTCAACTCCATCGGGCTGATCATGCTCGGCGTCTTCCCGTTCATCATCATGTTCCTGGTGACCAGCATCGCGATGCTGCGGGAGCGCACGTCGGGAACCCTGGAACGGCTGCTGACCACGCCCATCCACCGCACCGACCTGCTGGCCGGTTACGGGATCGCGTTCGGCTTGATGGCCGCCCTGCAGGCCGTGATCGCGGTGGCGGTCGCCTACTGGCTGTTCGACCTCACCACGGCGGGGTCGGCCGGCTGGGTGGTCGGGATCGCCGTGCTCAACGCCGAGTTGGGTGTCGCGCTGGGGTTGTTCGCTAGCGCGTTCGCCGCGACGGAGTTCCAGGCCGTGCAGTTCATGCCGCTGATCGTGTTCCCGCAACTGCTGTCAGCAGGATTGTTCATGCCCCGGGACCAGATGGCCACGTGGCTGCGCGCGCTCAGTACCGCCTTTCCGCTGACCTACGCGGTCGAGGCGTTGCAGCAGGTGGGCGCCCATGCCGACCCGACGAGTACCTTGTGGAAGGACCTGGCGGTGGTGGCAGGGGTGTTGGTCGTCTGCATCGTGCTCGCCTCCCTGACTCTTCGCCGCCGGACCCCCTGAGCGACCCGCACCTGCCCATCCGCCCGCACACCTGGGCGACCCCGACCCCCGAGCGACGACATCCGACCACACGAAAGAGGGACGCACATGGCACCCCGTGAACTACTGCCGGGCCAGCGGGCCGAGATCTGGATCATCGATGTCGACAGCGGCGAGCGGAGGCTGCGCTGGGCGTCGTCCGAGGTCCTGGTCGAGGCACCCAACTGGCATGCCGACGGTCGACTGATCGTGAACGCCAACGGTCAGTTGTTCTCCCTCGAGGCCGACGGCGACGACGCGCCCTCCCCGCTGCCGATCCATGGACTCGACGACCTGAACAACGACCATGTGCTCGACCCCGACGGTCGGCACATCTTCGTGTCCGACTCCGGTACCCGCCACATCCACCGCGCCGACCTGACCACTGGCGAACAGGTGCAGGTCACCGGTGACGACGGCGGGCTGTGGCACTTCCTGCACGGCGTCTCACCCGACGGCCGCGAGATCGCCTGGGTGGGCCTCACCTTCTCGGAGGACGACGGCGTGCGCACGAACCTGTTCACCAGCCTGGCCGTGCAGGCCGAGGGCCTCGCGGCCTCGCCGGGACGTCACCAGCTCACCGATGACGCCTTCCCCGACGACGGTCCCGAGTACTCACCCGACGGCCAGTGGATCTGGTTCAACTCCGAGCGGGGCAGCGCCGAGCCGGGTCACGCGCAGGTCTTCCGCATGCCCGCCAAGGGAGGCCACCCCACCCAGTTGACCTTCGACGAGCGGGTGAACTGGTTCCCGCACGTGTCACCCAGTGGCTGCAAACTCGTCTACCTGAGCTTCCCCACCGGCACGGAGGGACACCCCGAGAACCGTGACGTGATCCTGCGCGAGCTGTACTTCGACTCCGGGTACCGCGATCTGGTGGCGTTGCCCGGTGGTCAGGGGACGATCAACGTGAACTCGTGGTCGCCGGACTCGACGCGGATCGCCTACGTCGCCTATCCGTTCGACTGATCGACGCCGGTGACGGGGCGGTGCTGCGACGCTGCGTCCAGCGCCGCGAGTTGGTCACCCTCCCACGCCCCGCCCTCGTCCGCGACGAAGCAGAACTCGTTGCCGGACGGGTCCGACAGCACCGCGAAACCTGCCCGGGGCCGCCCTTGGAGGGGTGTCACGATGCGCGCGCCCAACTCGAGGGCCACGCGGGTCGCCTCCTCGATGTCCTCGACCTCTAGGTCAAGGTGCAGCCGGTTCTTGGCAACCTTGGCCTCTGGCACCTGCTGGAACGCCAGTCGCACGGGCTTGGATTCGACGACGGCCCAGCCCTCGCCCATCGCAGCCCAGCGGGCGCCGAAGATCGCCCCCCAGAACGCCGCCAGCTCGGCTGGCACCGCGCAGTCGACCACCACTTCTTGCACCCGAACAGCCACGGCCGCTCCTTCCCGGATGCGCCGCACAGTATCCCGACCGGCTGACCGGCTCACCAGCGGGTCACGCTTGCGCCGGCGCGGAGGTCAGCTCGCCCGGCAGGTGACCCCGGTGGCATGCACCGGGCAGTAGCCGTTCGGGTTCGCCTCCAGGTACTGCTGGTGGTAGTCCTCGGCCAGGTAGAACTCACCCGCCGGAGCGATCTCGGTGGTGATCCGCGAGAAGCCCGCACGGCTGAAGGCCTGCTGGTACTCGTCACGGACGCGCTCCGCGACGGCAGCCTGCTCGTCGTCGACGGTGTAGATGGCGGAGCGGTACTGGGATCCGACGTCATTGCCCTGGCGGTCGCCCTGGGTGGGGTCGTGGTTCTCGAAGAAGATCCCCAGGAGGTCGGCGAAGCTGACCACCGTCGGGTCGAAGGTGACGCGGACCACCTCCGCGTGACCAGTCCTTCCCGAACAGACCTCACGGTAGGTGGGGTTGGGGGTGAATCCACCCTGGTAGCCGACGGCCGTCGACAGCACACCCTCGGTCTGCCAGTAGAGCTTCTCGGCCCCCCAGAAGCAGCCCAGCGCCAAGTAGGCGGTCTGGGCGCCGGGGAAGTCGCGATCGAGCTTGTCTCCGAAGATGCGGTGGAACGGCGCCTGGGTCAGCACCGGTTCGGCTCGTCCCGGCAGGGCAGTCTCGGCTGTGACGGGGGCCTGGTTGAATCCGAACATGTCCCCAGCCTAGGCGGCCCGGCCCGGCGGGCGACATTGTGATCGCCCACGGCTGAGAATCACGCTCGACGCGCCGGAGGGGAGCGCACGCCAGGCGTCCAATCTCGACGCCACTGTTGGCTGCCGGAGCCACTGCAAGCACAATGGACGAATGACACCGAGCACCCGCCTGGGCAACGCCGCCCAAGTCTTCGAGCGCTTCACCGGCGCGGTGCACGCGGTACTTCCCGGGCCGCTCAAGCGGCTGCCCGAGACCTTCATCGGGTACGCCGTGATCAACGGCTCGTCGTTCGCACTCGACCTGCTGCTGTTGAGCCTGTTCTTCGGTCACCTGCACCTGCCGTACCCGGTGGCGGTCTCGCTGGGCTATGGCACGGCCTGCGTCTACTCATTCGTGATCAACCGCTGGCTCAACTTCCGCTCCCACGGACACGTCGGGGCCCAGTCGGCCCGCTACGTCGTGACCATGACCTCGAACTACGTGATCTGGATCCTCGGGTTCTCGTGGTTGATGGAACACCTGGGTGTGCAGTTCCAGTTGGCCCGGTTCATGGCGGCCTGCATCGAGGGCATCTACGTCTATGTCCTGCTGCGGTGGTGGGTCTTCCGCAATGTGCGGGAGGTGGCGCCGGCTGCACATCCGGCTGCCGCTCCGAGCCAGAGCAGTCTTCAGTCCTCGTCGCCCTTGGCGGCCGTGGAGTCGACGGGCAGCCTCCAGTCGACGGGTCCTGAGCCGGCGGCCTCCAGCATCTGATTGGCCCGGCTGAACGGGCGCGAACCGAAGAAGCCCGACCGAGCCGACAGCGGCGAGGGGTGGGCGGACTCGATCACCGGCACGCCAGCCGATGACAGGGTGGGGGCCAGGCTGCGCGCGTCCCTGCCCCAGAGCATGGCGACCAGTGGGCCGCCGCGCTGGGCGAGCACGTCGATGGCGTGGCCCGTGACCTGTTCCCAGCCCTGGTTGCGGTGCGATCCGGGAGCCCCCGGGCGTACGGTCAGCACCCGGTTGAGCAGCAGCACGCCCCGCTCGAACCACGCCGTCAGGTCTCCGTGCTCGGCCGGCTCGATGCCCAGGTCGTCACGCAGTTCGGTGTAGATGTTGACCAGGCTCCGCGGCAGGGGGCGAACCTGCGGCTCGACCGAGAAACTCAGTCCGACCGCATGCCCGGGGGTGGGGTAGGGGTCCTGGCCGACGACCAGCACGCGCACATCTGCCAGCGGGCGCGAGAAGGCCCTCAGCACTCGATCGCCGGAGGGGAGGTAACTCCTGCCCGCGGCCACCTCTGCCCGCAGGAAGTCCCCGGCCCGACGAATCGCCGGTTCCACGGGCCGCATGGCCTCGGCCCAGTCGGGGGCCATCAACTCCGCCATCGGACGAGCACTCATGGGTCCACGCTAGCGATCAGCGTTCCGGTCTGCGGCGACCCCGGCTCCTCCCTGAAGTGCCAAGGGCTCCCTGTCAGATTGGCAAGGCGGCCTTGTAGTTTGGGCGCCATGAGCGACATCACCTCCATCCTCGAAGACCTCGCCGCGGGTCGGATCGACGCCGCCGAGGCTGCCCACCGCATCGAAGCGGCGAAGGCCGCCTCACCCACCGTGCCCGACCCCGATGTGCTGCCCCCTCAGGAGCCCTCGCGACGCGGCTCCTACGACGAACTCGATGGCGGACGGCCGCAGTTCGCCTCACATGCGCGGGAGAGCTTCCGCCGGTCCGAGCCTGACGACTCGTCCGGGCAGCAGCCTTCGCGTGATCAGGAACCATCCGCTCGTCGGCAGTCCTCGTCGGCGCAGCAGGCCGCCCCCGAGGTCAACCTCGACGAGGTTCCCGAGTCGGCCGCGGCCGAACCGGGTGCTCGTCCGGCGGGTTCGAAGGGTGTCGACCGGGTCGTGGTCCGTGCCACCGGTCGGAGGGTGCGGATCATCGGTGACCCCAAGGTGGCCACCCTGTCGGCCGACGGACCCCACGTCCTGCGACGCACCGGTCGCGTGCTCGAGGTGACCAGCGACGGAGACCTCGGGCCCTCCCTCGACGGGTTCTCGATCGTCCGACCGCCGAAGTCGCTGGACGACCTGCGCTCGGTCGGGCTGGGCAAGGCCCTCACGTTGCGGGTCAACCCCGCCATCGCCGTCGACGCAGAGGTGACCGCCGGCAGTCTCAAGGTGGTCGGTGTGCCAGTGCTCGGAAAGATCCGGGTGACGGCCGGCTCGGCCAGTGTCACCGATGTCGTCGAGGTCAACGACGCGCTCGTCCAAGCCGGATCGGCCTCGGTGGAAGGGCCCCTCAAGCAGGGACGATCGAGGGTGCGGGTCGAATCGGGCTCGCTGTCGGTCAAGCTCACCGAGGGCGCCAACGTCACCATCAAGGCCGACGCCCACCTCGGCAAGGTCGCATGGCCGGTCGAGGGACAGGTGGACGAGTACGTCGTCGGCAACGGTTCGGCTCGGCTCGACATCGGTGTCGTGATGGGGCACGCCTCCATCAAGGTCGACGAGACCGACGGGAACTGACGATGCCTCGTGCACACGGACTGGTGCGGGCAATGGCGGACCGCACCAGGCGGCGCCAACTGGCCGAACCCAAGCACCGCGCGCCGGGGGAGTGCCCCGTCTGCGGCGAGACGTTGCTGACCATCCGGCTCGGCTGTCCCGGTTGCGGCACCGAGATCGTCGGCGAGTTCGACCCGTGCGAGTTCTGTGCCCTGGATGACGCCGAACTGCACCTGCTGCGGCTCTTCCTGGCGGCCAGGGGCAACCTCAAGGAGGTCGAGAAGCATCTGGGGGTGAGCTACCCGACCGCACGGTTGCGGCTCACCGGGTTGCTCGCCAAGTTGGGGCTCAGCGGTGAGGCGGACGAGGATCCGGGCCTCACCGCCGAGCAGGTGTTGAAGGAGGTCGCCCAAGGAGCGCTGACGCCCATCGAGGGCGCCAGGCTGATCGAGAGCCTGGGCTGAGTCGGACCCTGCCCCGACCAAAACATCAGCGCCTGTCCCCGACCGGGAACAGGCGCTGATGCTTGTCTGCAGGGTCTGGGTCAGGGTGCGAAGATCTCCACCTTGGTGACGGTGACATCGATCTTCTTGCCGTTGGGTGCCTCGTAACTCACCTTGGCACCCACCGGCTGGCCGGTCACGGCCGCTCCGAGGGGGGACTGGGGTGAGTACACCTGCACCTGCTCCACGGACTCGTCCAGCCCGAGCAGTTCGCGGCTGCCGAGCAGGAAGGTGTCGGTGTCGTCCTCGTCGCCGAAGTAGGCGACGGTGACGAGCATGCCCGGGCCGGCCTGGTTGGTGTTGCGGGGGGCTTCCTCGACCTTGGCCTTGCGCAGGACGGCCTCCAGTTGGCGGATACGCGCCTCCTGTTGCCCCTGCTCCTCACGGGCGGCGTGGTAGCCACCGTTCTCGGAGAGGTCACCCTCGCTGCGGGCCTCGGCGATCTTGGCGGTAACAGCCGTGCGGCCTTCACCCTTGAGGTATTCGAGCTCATCGCGGAGCTTGTCGTAGGCCTCTTGGGTCAGCCACACGGTTTCATCAGTGTTTGCAGACATTTCGCCAGCATACTCAAGGGCCCCGTCATTGGCCCGTTCATCAGGTGCGTTGGCACCCGACGAGGATGGCTGTCGTGGCCCTCAGCGAGGTGTGGAGCGTCACTTCCTGGGTCGTGTCCTGAGTGCTCCCCGAGACCGGGAAGGTCCTTTCGCCCACCACTTCACCGCTGATCGCCTGAGCCTGCACGGTGCAGGTCGCCGCGACGCCGGGATCGGGGCGGTGCACCTTCACGGTGGTGACCACGGTCTGGTCGTCCACGACTCGGTAGCCGTGGAGTTGCCCCGAGACGCCCGGGGTGGCCCGCTCCAGACCTGCCCACACCATCCACCCGCCCAGCAACACGGCGATGACGAGGGCTGCTGCCACCCAGCTGCCGCGGCGGCCTCGGGGGTACCGTGCGCGGATGCGCTGCCGGTCCTCCTCGGTCAGCTCAACACCACGGGCGAGGTTGGGGTCAGCGTCGGGTGAGGGCACTCGTCCATTCTGCCCGGTCAGCATCGTGGCACGAACACCGCCCCGTGCTTGCTGGGCGGGATGTCGGCGGGGCGAAGGTTGGGCACAATGGGGCGCATGTCTTCCGACCTTCGCCTGCTGAACGTGCACGCCCACCCCGATGACGAGTCGAGCAAGGGGGCGGCCACGACGGCTCGCTACGTCAGCGAGGGCGTGCGGGTGATGGTCGCGACGTGCACCGGTGGTGAGCGCGGCTCGGTGCTCAACCCCAAACTCGACCGCCCCGAGGTGTGGGAACACATCGCCGAGATCCGTCGTGGAGAGATGGACCGTGCCCGCGAGATCCTCGGCATCGAGCAGGCCTGGCTGGGATTCGTCGACTCGGGACTGCCCGAGGGGGACCCCCTGCCGCCGCTGCCCGAGGGCTGCTTCGGGTTGACCGACCCGACCGTCTCGTGCGGGCCGCTGGTCAAGCTGATCAGGGAGTTCAGGCCCCAGGTGATGACCACCTACGACGAACGGGGCGGCTACCCCCACCCCGACCACATCATGTGCCACAACATCAGCGTCGAGGCCTTCCACCAGGCAGCCGACCCCGAGGCCTGGCCCGAGCACGGCCCCGCCTGGCAAGTGAGCAAGTTGTACTACCACATGGGCATGCACCGGTTGCGGTTGGCTGCGCTCGACGCAGCCATGCACGAGGCGGGCATGGACTCCCCGTACCGGGAGCGCCTGGCGCAGTGGGACGACATGCACTACGAGACCAGGATCACCACGCGGGTCGACTGCGGCGACTGGTTCGAGGTGCGTGACAACGCACTTCGGGCCCACGCCACCCAGGTCGACCCGGACGGCTTCTGGTTCCAGGTGCCGCGTGAGATCCAGCTGAGGGTCTGGCCCACCGAGGACTACCAGTTGGTCGAGTCGATGGTCGACACCGAACTGCCCGAGGACGACCTGTTCGCCGGGCTGCGCGTGACCCCGCACCCGTCGGCCCACGCCCGGGGTGAGGACTTCACCATCTGAGCGGAGTAGCCTCGAGCCATGGTTCCCGCGTTCGCCATCGGCTCCGGCCCGCTCACCCTGCTCGTCTTCGTGGCGCTCGGCGCGTTCGTGGTGCTGGGCTGGTACAGCCTGCGGCGCAACCTGAGGGGCATCGACTTCAACGACCGGGGGTCCCGCGCCAGCGGTGAGCCCGGTCCCACCCCGGTCAGCCCGGACGAACGTTCGTCCTGAGCGCACTGTCGAGGTAGGCGCATCCCTCCTCGTCATGCCCGAGTCGGCGCAGGTAGAGGCCGGTCGTGACCCGCTCGATCCCCGCCCAGGCGAGGATGGCTGGTGCATCACATCCGGTCTGTTGGGCCAGTTCGGACGCCTTCGCCCTCAGCATGCCCCGCGGGTCGTCGGCGGCGAGCAGTTCCGTCGTCCAACTGCGCAGCACCACGCCCAAGTCGTACTCGGGTTCGCAGCCCCCGGTGCCGTCGGCATCGACCAGGACCGGCTCACCGTCGTCGCGCACCATCAGGTTGCCGGCATGGGGGTCCCCGTGCGAGCAGACCAGCCGATCGGGGCGGTAGGCCCTGAGTCGCCCGCGGGCAAGGTCGCGCGCCGCTTCGACGGCCGGACGATGTCGGGGTTCGGCGAGGTGGCCGAGCTCGTCCAGCAGGCCGAGCAGGCCCTCCGCCTTGTGTCGCGCCGGGGGCACCGCAAGCGACGCGGTGGCCTGCCAGAACTTCAGGAGTGCCCCTGCGATGAGGCCGGGGGAGGTGTCCCACGACTCAGCCGGCCCGGGCCGAAGGCGCTCCATCAGTAGCGCACCCCGGTCGACGTCGGAGGCGAGCACCCGGACACAACCCCGCCCAGCAGCCTCGTCGAGCACTCGGAACTGGGCGGCGGTGTACTCGTCGGGAAGTACCAGTTTGAGGACGCATTCCCCGGGCCACCCGCCGGTGGCCCGAGCGCCGCTGGCCGGCAGGACGAGTGACCAGGCGCCGCCCTCGTAGGGATCTCCCACGGTGAGCCCCCAGCGTTCGCACAGGTCGCTCACCAGCGCCGGCAGGCGGGTCGCCCAGGCACGGGCCTCGGGCCCGGCGTGGGTGAGGGTGGTCGTCAATCGGGCGGGCAGCCTCAGCGGTGCAGGGAGGTCGGGAGGGGCGGCGGTCATGGGTCCATCCTGCCGTGGCGGTGGGCGATCCATCTTCGTCCTTCGGGGGAACACCTCGTCCGGAGCGAGCAACTCTTCGCGGCCCTGCACGGTTCTGGATCGCCCGCTCGCCAGAGCCTGCCAGACCTGATTCCTGGAATACCCCCCGGGGTGTTATGGTTACGAACTGTGATACCCCCCCGGGTATCCATTTCACCCCAGGACAGGAGCCAGCATGAGCAGGAACACCCCCGAGATCACCGTCGACCAACTCGCGACCGTGTTGCGTGACGGCGCCAATGTGATCGACGTGCGCGAGCCGGGTGAGTACGTGGAGGGCCATGTACCGGGTGCACAGCTGATCCCGATGGGCCAGTTGGCCAACCGGATGCGTGAGCTCGACAAGTCCGCCCCTCTGTACGTCGTGTGCGCCTCGGGCAACCGCAGCGCCTCGATGACCGACCTGCTGGTCGCCACCGGCTTCGACGCCTATTCCGTCGCGGGTGGCACCTCGGGCTGGATCCGGTCCGGCCGTGAGGTCGTCACCGGAACGCAGCTCCGCTGAGCGCACCTGAGCCGTCCGACCCCATCCCCGGCCCCACCACACCGATTCTCGGAGGAAACCATGAGTACCGACACCACCCCCGACCTCACGATCATCCCCATCGAGACCCCGACCCTGGGCGACCGCTCCTATCTCGTGCATGACGGCGAGGTTGCATTCGTGATCGATCCTCAACGCGACATCGACCGCGTGCTCGACCTGCTCGAGGAACAGGACGTCCGGTTGACGCACGTGTTCGAGACCCACATCCACAATGACTACGTGACCGGTGGACTGGCGCTCTCGCGCCGCACGGGCGCGGTCTACCTGGTCAACGGCGCCGACCACGTCTCGTTCGACCGCACCCCGATCAGCGGTGACGAAGTCATCGAGGTGGGTGCGCGGATGAGGGTCACCGCCCTGGCCACGCCCGGTCACACGTTCACCCACCTGTCCTACGCCCTGGCCGATGCGCTCACCGGCGAGGACGTGGCCGTCTTCACGGGCGGCTCCTTGTTGTACGGCGCCACGGGCCGTCCCGACCTGCTCGGTGAGGAGTTCACCGACGAACTGGTGCGTGCCCAGCACGCCTCCGCGCATCGGCTGGCGGAGACCCTGCCCGATGATGCAGAGGTCTTCCCCACCCATGGGTTCGGGTCGTTCTGCTCGGCCACCCAGTCGGACGCCACGTCGTCGACCATCGGTCAGGAGAAGCGATCGAACCCGGCGCTCACCCAGGACGAGGAGACCTACGTCCGGGTGCTGCTCGCAGGCCTGTCGGACTACCCCGCGTACTACGCCAAGATGGCCCCGGCCAACAGCGCTGGTCCCTCCGAGCCTGACCTGTCCGAGCCGGCCCAAGCCGATCCGGTCGAACTGCGCCGCCGGATCGAGGCCGGTGAGTGGGTCGTGGACCTGCGCAACCGCACCTACTTCGCCGCCGGTCACGTGCCCGGCTCGCTGAACTTCGGCCTCGACGGCGGCTTCGCGACCTACTTGGGCTGGCTGATCGCGTGGGGCACGCCGGTGACGCTGCTCGGGGAGACTCCGGAGGACGTCGCCACCGCCCAGCGCGAGCTGGTGCGAATCGGCATCGACCGACCTGCCGCGGCCGCCACCGGCGGACCGGCCGACTGGGTGGCTGGAACGGGCGTCGAACTCGGAACCTTCAAGACCGCCACCTTCGCCGACCTTGCCCAGGTGCGCCACCACCGTCAGGTCACCGTCCTCGACGTGCGTCGGGCCGACGAGCATGCCGGCGCCCACATCGAAGGAGCGCTCAACATCCCGCTGCACGAACTGCCCACGCGACTGGGCGACGTGCCAGCCGGCGAGGTCTGGGTGCACTGTGCCGCAGGCTACCGAGCCTCGATCGCTGCCTCCTTCCTGGCCGCGGCCGGGCTTCCGCTGGTGGCCATCGACGACTCCTTCGACAATGCCCGGGCTGTGGGTCTGCAGCTGGTGGACCCCGACCCGACCACGGCGGCGTGAGCCCCGCACTGCTGACCGTCGCCGCTGTCGCGGGGCTGCTGATCGGGCTCAGCCTGGGAGCGCTCGGCGGCGGCGGGTCGGTGCTGGCCGTCCCCGTGCTGGTCTATGCCCTGGGTGAGAGCCCGGGGCAGGCCACCACCGGATCCTTGGTGGTGGTCGGCCTGACCTCCCTCATCGGGGCCATCACTGCCCATCGCGCCGGCAACCTGCTGCTGGGACGAGGAGTCGCCTTCGGTGTGATGGCCATCGCCGGCGCAGCCGTGGGCTCCAAGGCGTCCAGTCTGGTGCCCGGGCCGGTGCTGATGAGCGCCTTCGCAGTACTGCTGGTGGTGGTGGCCGCAGTGATGGTGACGCGGCAGGTCAAGGCCCGCGCTCGATCCCGGGAGAAGGCGCCCAGCCCTCGGACCCATCTCGACGAGCCCATCGTGACCCTCAGGCCTTTCAGCTGTGCGTGGGGGCGAGCCGCGAAGGTGGTGGTCACCGCCACCGTCGTCGGGCTGCTCACCGGTTTCCTCGGTGTGGGTGGGGGGTTCCTGATCGTGCCCGCCCTGGTGCTCGCGCTGGGACTTCCGATGGGCAAGGCCGCCGGCACTTCCCTGGTGGCCATCACCATCACCTCCGCTGCGGCCCTGGTCGTCCGGGCCGGAACAGCGGTCCAGCCCGACTGGGCCCTGGTGGGCCTGCTCACGCTGCTGGCGGTCATCGGCGGCTGGCTCGGTGCCAGGCTGGCGACCCGGGTGCACACGGACCGCCTGCAGACGGCCTTCACCGGGCTCCTGCTGCTGGTCGCCGCCTACACCGCGGTCCAGGCCGTTCCCGCCATTATCTGATTCCACGCACCAGGAGAAGCCACCGCCATGTCATGGACACCGACCGTCAGCACTGAGCCAGGCGCAGTCACCCCGCGCCTTGGGCTGGCCGTCAACGCCGCCCAGTTCACCTTGCTGGTCGCCGTCAACGCCTTGGTCGGCGGCATGCTCGGGCAGGAACGCACGGTGGTGCCGCTGCTGGGGGAGCAGGTCTTCGGCCTGCGCGGCTACACAGCTGGGCTGATGTTCATCCTGGTCTTCGGGCTGTCGAAGGCGGTCACGAACTACTTCGCGGGCACGTGGTCGGACCGCTTCGGCCGCAAGCCGGTGCTCGTCGCCGGCTGGTTGGTCGCGCTGCCGGTGCCCTTGGTGCTGATCTGGGCCCCCAGCTGGGGCTGGGTGCTGGCAGCGAACGTGCTGCTCGGCATCAGCCAAGGGTTGACCTGGTCGACCACCGTGGTGATGAAGATCGACCTCGTTGGCCCAGCCCGTCGAGGTCTGGCCATGGGACTCAACGAGGCAGCCGGGTACGCCGCCGTCGCGGTCACCGCGCTGTCGACGGGCTACCTGGCCGAAGCCCATGGTTTGCGGCCGGCGCCGTTCCTGCTGGGGATCGCCTTCGCTGCCGTCGGCCTGGGGCTTTCCACCTTGGCGGTGAAGGAGACGCGTGGCCACGCCCACCTGGAGGCCGCCCAATCCGCCTCGCGCGCCGGCCCTCGTCCGGGCCTCGCCCCAGCGCCGTCGGCGTCGCCGTCGGCCCAGCTCACCGATCGGGAAGTGCTGACTCTGACCAGCTTTCGCGAGCCGGCGTTGTCGTCGGCGAGTCAGGCGGGCTTGGTCAACAACCTCAACGACGGCTTGGCCTGGGGCCTGTTCCCGGTGCTGTTCACTGCCGCGGGGCTGTCCATGAGCCAGGTGGGTGTCCTGGCGGCGTTGTACCCGGGTGTGTGGGGGGTCGGGCAGTTGTTCACCGGAGCCCTGTCGGACCGATGGGGACGCAAGCGCTTGATCGTGGCCGGGATGTGGCTCCAGGCCATCGCCCTCGCGACGTTCGCCTCGGTGCACGCGTTCCTGCCCTGGGCTGGGGCAGCGGTGCTGCTCGGGGCTGGCACGGCGATGGTCTATCCCACCCTGCTGGCCTCGATCGGCGATGTGGCCCACCCGTCGTGGCGAGCTCGCTCCGTGGGTGTGTACCGGCTGTGGCGGGACGGTGGCTTCGCCGCGGGTGCCGTCCTGGCCGGGGTCGTCGCAGATGCCCTGGGTGTCGCGTCCGCCATCTGGGTGGTCGCGGCGTTGACGGCCGTGTCCGGAACCGTGGTGGCCGTCCGCATGTACGAGACCCACCGGACGGCACCATCGACCGGCTGATCCGCTGGCAGTTCCAGCGTCGGCCGATCCGTATCCGTCGTGGGGCGACGAATGTTGCACGCCACGTGCAGACTTCGCCACCACAGCACGGATGAGGATCGCCCTGCGCTGGTGACTCCACGACCCCGGCAGCCCCGCGACCCCGGCAGCCCAGTGGCCCAGGGACCCCAGTGGCCCCGGGACCCCCAGGACAGGACCTCGAGCGGCGGCCCCTTAGGGTTGAGTCATGCCGAATCGCCTCGCCGACTCCACCAGCCCGTACCTGCAGCAGCACGCCCACCAGCCGGTGGACTGGCAGCCCTGGGACGAGGCGGCCTTCGCCGAGGCACGCGAACGTCAGGTGCCGGTCTTCCTCTCCGTGGGCTACGCGGCCTGCCACTGGTGCCACGTCATGGCCCACGAGTCCTTCGACGACCCCGAGATCGCCGCCCTGCTCAACGAGAACTTCGTCGCGATCAAGGTCGACCGCGAGGAGCACCCCGACGTCGACGCCGTGCACATGTTCGCCACCCAGGCACTCACCGGACGCGGTGGCTGGCCGATGTCGGCCTTCCTCACTCCCGAGGGCGACCCGTTCTTCGCGGGCACCTATTTCCCCCCTGAGCCCGCCCATGGTCTGCCGAGCTTCCGGCAGGTGGTCGAGGCGCTCAGCCAGGCCTGGACAGAACGCCGTGACGAGGTGCTGTCGTCCGCGTCGACCGTGCGTGGCGAACTGGCGAAGCTGGGGGCCGCGACGCAGCCCAACGACGCCCTCCCCGGCTCCCGGGAGACCCTGGAACTTCTGGGCAAGGACTACGACCTGATCCACGGTGGATTCGGTGGGGCGCCCAAGTTCCCGCCGCCCACCGTGCTCGACGCGCTGCTGGTCAAGGGCGACCCGACCAGTCTCGACATGGCCCAGCTGACCTGTGAGGCGATGGCGCGAGGCGGTGTGCACGACCAACTCGGCGGGGGCTTCCACCGCTACTCCGTCGACGCCGGTTGGGCCGTGCCCCACTTCGAGAAGATGCTGTACGACAACGCTCTGCTGCTCGGCACCTACTGCCGGGCCTGGCGGCGCACGGCCGACCACGACCCCGACAAGCGAGCCCTGTTCGAGCGTGTCATCTACGGCACCGTCGAGTTCCTGGTCGACGAGCTCCGCACCGAGCAGGGGGGCTTCGCGGCCTCGCTCGACGCCGACTCCTGCGACATCCGCGGCGCAGTGCACGAGGGCATCTACTACGTATGGAACCGCGATCTGCTGGTCGATGCGTTGGGCTCCGAGGACGCCGAGTGGGCGGCCGACGTCTTCCACGTGACCGTGCCCGGCACCTTCGAGCACGGGCTGTCGACACTGCAGCTGCGCAAGCGCGTTGACTGGGCCCGGCTCGAGCCGATCATGGCAACCCTCAAGAAGGTTCGCGACGAGCGCTTCCGTCCGGCCCGTGATGACAAGGTCGTCGCTGCGTGGAACGGGTTGCTGATCGACTCGTTGGTCACTGCCGCCCTGATGTTCGACGAGCCGGAATGGCTCGAGGTGGCGCGCGCCTGCGCCGAGATGGTCTGGTCGACCCACGTGGTCGATGGACGACTGGTGCGCACCTCCCGCGACGGGGTCGCCGGTCGCGCTCCCGGTGTGACGGAGGACCATGCTGCCCTCGCCCTTGGCTTCGGCCAATTGGCTGGTGCCACCGGCGACGGGGTCTGGCTCGAACGGGCCACTTGGCTGCTCGACCGCGCCGAGGAACTCTTCGCCGCCGAGGACGGTGGCTGGTTCGACGCCGAGCAGCAGCCGACGCTGCCTTCTCGTCCGCGTGAACTGACCGACAACCCCACGCCTTCGGCGACGGCGACCATGGTGCACGCGCTGCGCCTGGTCGGGCTGTTGTCGGGCGACGATCGCCTCCTGGACAGGTCGGAGCGGGGCGCGGCCACCACCTGGGCCACGGTCGCCGCCACCCCGCGATTCGCCGGGTGGAGCCTGGCCGACGCCTTGGTGCGCGAGGAGGCCCGGCGCGGATTGCGGCCCGGGGTGGCCGTGATCGTGGACGAGGCAGGCGACCCGTTCAACGAACTCACCCGCGCCGCGTGGCGGATGGCCCCCGCCGGAACCGCCATCGTGACGGGGCGCCCGGGCACAGTCGGGTTCGGTGACAACTTCGAGGACCGGGGCTCCGGTGGACGCTCACGGGCCTACGTGTGCCGCGGCACCGTCTGCTTCGACCCGGTGGACCAGTACACCGAACTCAAGACACCCCTGTGGTCTCGCTGCTGAGCGGGCTCGTCGCCGAGCGGTCTCGCTGCTGAAGGGTGGTCAGCGGCCGTACCGGCGCTCCCGCTGGGTGTAGGTGCGCAGCGCTCGGACGAAGTCGACCTTGCGGAAATCGGGCCACAGGGCCTCGTGGAAGTAGAACTCCGAGTGGGCGCTCTGCCAGATCAGGAATCCCGACAGGCGCTGCTCACCCGAGGTGCGGATGACCAGGTCGGGATCGGGCTGCCCCTTGGTGTAGAGGTGGTCGGCGATCTGGTCGATCTCCAAGGTCTCGGCGAGCGACTCCAGGGTGGTGCCCTTGGCTGCCTCGGCGGCCAGCAGTGAGCGGACGGCGTCCCGCAACTCGTGGCGGCCGCCGTAACTGACGGCCACGTTGACGTGCATGCCGGTGCGCGACTCGGTGCTGACGGCCGCCTTGCGGATCCGCTCGGCCACCTGGGGTGGCAGCAGGCTGAGGTCTCCCACGGGCTGCACCCGCCACCGGTGGTGCGCGGCCAGGTCCTCGAGCAGTTCGGCGATCACGTCGAGCAGGGGGAGCAGTTCGTCGTCGTCGTCGCGGCGCAGGTTCTCGGTGCTCAGCACCCAGATGGTCACCACGCCGATGCCGGCCTCGTCGCACCAGTCGCAGAAGTCCCTGAGCTTGGCAGCCCCGGCGCGATAGCCCGCGACCAGAGGTTGGCCCGGGGCGTTCATCCGGGCCCAGCGCCGGTTGCCGTCGGCCATCACGGCGACGTGTCGGGGGAGCTTGTCGTGGTCGAGTTCGGCGAGCAGTCGTCCCTCGTAGGTGGCGTACAGGAGGTTGGAGGGGTGCAGGCGATCGATCGCCTCGCCCACCCAGTGCCGCCACGTCATGGGCTCACTCTAGCCAGACCACCCGGCCCGCCCCGGATCGGTGGGAGGGGGTCGCCGACGTCGATACCTACGGTAGCGTAGGTTACGCATTGGCCAGCTGTGAGGAAAGGTCGCACCATGCCGTTGGACGAGGAGTCCCGAGCCCACCGCGGTCACACCACCGAGCCCGCAACGGCCGGGGCCGTCGGCGATGAGCAGGGCGCCGTCGACAGGGCGGTGGCCGCCGTGAAGCCTCGGCTGCGTGGCTGGCTGCACACGGTGATGGCCCCCTTGGCGTTCGTGGGTGGGCTCGTCCTGCTCGTCCTCACCCCGTCCGTGGCGGGACGACTCGCCGCGGCGGTCTACCTCACCTCGTCGCTGGCGCTGTTCGGCAACTCGGCGGTCTACCACCGCGGTCACTGGACCGAGCGGGTGCAGGCGACCTTGCGGCGGGTCGACCACGCCAACATCTTCCTGTTCATCGCCGGCACCTACACGCCTCTGGCCACCCAGATGCTCGCCGGCGGCAGCCGGGTGGCGCTGCTGACCCTGGTCTGGATCGCGGCAGGGCTCGGTGTCGCCTTCCGGGTGCTGTGGCTGTCGGCTCCTCGATGGCTGTACACCGCGCTGTACGTGTTGATGGGGTGGGCCGCCGTCGGGTGGCTGCCGAGCTTCTGGCGCAACGGTGGGGCGGCGGTGGTCGTCCTCGTCATCGCTGGCGGGCTTGTCTACTCGGCAGGCGCCCTCGTCTACGCGCGCAAGCGGCCCAATCCCTCACCGGTCTGGTTCGGGTTCCACGAGATCTTCCACGCCTGCACCGTGGTGGCCGCCCTCCTGCACTTCGCAGCCATCGTGCTGGCAACCTTCGGCTGACCTGCTCACTGGCGCCGGGTCGGTGCGGTGGCACGTCGACGCGGGCGGGTGAACACAGGCGAACAATGGGAAGACGTGCGGCGTGGCGTGCGTGATGCAAGGGGCTGGAAGCTTACGTTCCAGTCACGGAGCAATTGACCCCTCGTCGAAGTGGAGAGCTCCCCACGGAGTGATCCATCCAGCGATCGGGCGCCTTCCCCCGGTGGCTTCGGGCATGTTGTCAGACCGCGGCGTGTGACCCGCACGACGCGCCCACCAGTGCCATGGGCACTGGGTGCCAGTCGTCTGCTCGGCGTCCGGCACCAGGTGCTCTGGGAAGGATTACCGTGCTCAACAGCCCCACCGATCAGATCACCCACTCGAGCGGGGCCCCGGCTCCCGCCCCGATGGTCGGCACCCAGCAGCGCACCCTGACCTACGTCCTCGACACCTCGGTGCTGCTCAGCGATCCGCGCGCCCTGCTGCGCTTCGCCGAGCACTCCATCGTGTTGCCGATCGTGGTGATCACCGAGCTCGAGGGCAAGCGCCACCACCCCGAACTGGGCTTCTTCGCCCGCTCGGCCCTGCGCCTGCTCGATGACCTGCGCATCCGCCATGGACGCCTTGACCTGCCGGTGCCGGTCAACGACCAGGGGGGCCTGCTGCACGTTGAGCTCAACCACACCGACCAGAGCCGGTTGCCTTTCGGTTTCCAGCTGGGCGACAACGACACACGCATCCTGGCGGTTGCCCTCAACTTCCAGCACGAGGGCCATGACGTGGTGCTGGTGTCGAAGGACCTGCCGATGCGGGTGAAGGCCTCGGCTGTGGGTCTTGCGGCGCAGGAGTACCGCGCCGAGCTGGCTGTCGAGACCGGATGGACCGGTATGGCGACCCTCGAGGTCGGCAACCAGGTGGTCGACGACCTCTACGCCACCGGGGTGGCCGAGTGCCAGGAGGCCGACGCCCTGCCGGTGCACACCGGTGTGGTGGTGCACTCGCCCTCGGGAACCGCCTTGGCGCGCCGTGACGCCGCCGGGGAGTTGCGACTGGTGAAGTCTGACCGAGAGGCCTTCGGTCTGCACGGACGCTCGGCCGAACAGCGGGTGGCGCTCGACATCCTGCTCGACGACACCGTCGGCATCGTGTCACTCGGTGGACGAGCGGGCACCGGCAAGTCGGCACTGGCCCTGTGCGCCGGCCTGGAACTGGTGATGGAGCGCCGCCAGTACTCGAAGGTGATGGTCTTTCGTCCGCTCTACGCCGTCGGCGGGCAGGATCTCGGCTACCTGCCGGGGAACGAGAACGAGAAGATGGCACCGTGGGGGCAGGCCGTCTACGACACCCTCTCGGCGCATGCCAACAAGTTCGTGATCGACGAGATCATGGCGCAGAACATGCTCGAGGTGCTGCCGCTGACCCACATCCGTGGGCGGTCGCTGCACGACGCCTTCGTGATCGTGGACGAGGCGCAGTCGCTGGAGCGCAACGTCCTGCTCACCGTGCTCAGCCGACTGGGGACGAACTCCCGGGTCGTCCTGACTCACGATGTGGCGCAGCGCGACAACCTGCGGGTGGGGCGTCACGACGGGGTCGCCGCTGTCGTCGAGAAGCTGAAGGGGAACCCGCTGTTCGCCCACGTCACGCTGACCCGGTCGGAGCGCTCGCCCATCGCGGCCCTGGTGACCGAGATGTTGGAGGACGCGCTCTGAGGCCGGCTCGCTGAGCGTCTCGCGTCTTCGGCACCCCACAAGGGGAAGCATGGGCGCGGGGGAGGGTGCGGAGCGACCGTGGCTAGGCTGGCTGGCATGCCGACAACGGTCAGTGCCGAGGAGTTCGACGCAGCCGTGGAGCGCGCGCTCGAGGAGGTTCCCTCGGCGCTGCTCGACCTGCTCGACAACTGCGTGGTGTTGGTTGAGGACGAACCGGATGCCGACGACCCTGACCTGCTGGGCTATTACGACGGCACCCCGCTCACTGAGCGCGACACCCAGTACTCCGGGGTCCTGCCCGACCGCATCGTCATCTTCCGTGGTCCGCTGCAGCGGATGTGCGAGAGCACCGAGGAGTTGGTGGACGAGATCACGGTGACCGTCGTGCACGAGATCGCGCATTTCTTCGGCATCGA
Organism: Aestuariimicrobium kwangyangense DSM 21549; assembly: GCF_000421525.1. GTDB lineage: Bacteria > Actinomycetota > Actinomycetes > Propionibacteriales > Propionibacteriaceae > Aestuariimicrobium > Aestuariimicrobium kwangyangense. The sequence continues at coordinate 1,045,774 of NZ_ATXE01000001.1, forward strand.
CGACCGCCGGCTGCACGACCTGGGATGGGACTGACGGTTCGCGCGCCCCTTCGGGCTGGGGACCACTGGATCCGCAGCGCTGCCCAGATTGGGAGGGCTGGGCCGTGGCTGGAAGACTGGCAGCGTGAGTGGACGAAACCCGAAGGCCGGCGCCCGCGACATGGTGCTGACCATGGCGGTGCTGATGGTCCCCGTGCTGCTGATCGTGTGGTTCTTCCAGCGCACCCCCGATGAGCCCCCGCTGCCGAGTGCCGACTGGCAGGCCACCGTCGCCCAAGCGCGGGCCAAGGCAGACTTCCACGTGCTCGCGCCCCAGAAGCTGCCGGAGGGCTGGCGCGCCACCCAGGCCCAATTCGAGCCGTGGGGGCAGGGGTCGTCCGGCGGTGACGAGTTCCGGCTGGTGTTGCTCGACGCCGACAACGTCAACCTGCAGCTGATGCAGGTCTCGGCCGCCGATCCCAGACGGTTCATCAGCCAGCAGACCCGCGACGGGTACGAGTCGGGAGCACAGAAGGTGGGCGACGCTGTCTGGAAGCAGTACACCTCCGCGGACGGGCGCACCGTCTACCTGCTGGGGGAGCGGACGGACTCGCTCGTGCTCGTGCAGGGAGACACCAGCGCCGAGGCGCTGGCGTCCTTCGCCGGCCTACTCGTGGCTGGCTGAATCCCGGCCTGAGGACTCGTCAGCGGGGGGACTCGTCAGCCGGGGGACTCGTCCGTCGGGGGACTCGTCAGTCGGAGGACTCGCCCCGACCCTCGGCGGCCGCACGGGATGCCTGCACCTTGGCCTTGGCACCGTCGAGCCAGCGCTGACAGATGGCCGCGAGTTCCTCACCGCGCTCCCACAGCTTCATTGAGTCGTTCAGGGAGGCGCCCCCCGACTCGAGTTGCCGCACGATGTCGGAGAGTTGTGCGCGCGCCTCCTCGTAGCTGAGTTGCTCGTCGCTGGCCCCTCCAGGGGGCGTCTGCCTGTCAGCCATGGTCGGCCTCTCTCTCCAGGGGTCCGGACGACCCCTCCCGTGCCTGATTCGGTACGCGCCCCTCGTGCACGCCGCGCGCTTCGAGGATGAGGGTGCCGTCGGCCACATAGGCCAACAGGTCGTCGCCCTCGTCGATGTCGTGGACTGAGGTGATCGATCGGTCCTCGCCGTCCACGAGGATGGCGTAGCCACGCTCGAGGGTCGCCTTGGGCGACATCGACCGCACCCGCTGCAGTTGGTGGTCGACGGTGCGTGACTCGTCGGCGAGCGCACGCCCGATGGTGGTGGTGAGTCGTCGCCGCCACTGAGCCAACTGGTCGACGTGCACGGCGAAGCTGGCGATGGGGTCGCGCATCACCGGGCGGGTGGTGAGCGAGTCCAGGTCAGCCTGCGCTCGACCGAGTCTCAGCAGCAATGACTGCCTCAGCCGCGCCAGGTCGGCAGTCACTGCCTGGCGTTGCTCCGAGACGTCCGGCACCACGGCCTTGGCGGCGGCGGTCGGGGTGGCGGCGCGGAAGTCGGCGACGAGGTCGACGATCGGGGTGTCCGGTTCGTGACCGATGGCTGAGATCACGGGGGTTCGGCATGCGGCCACGGCGCGGACGAGGCCTTCGTCCGAGAAGGGGAGCAGGTCTTCGAGTGAGCCCCCACCCCTGGCGATGATGATGACGTCGACGCCGGGATGTCGATCCAGTTCAGCCAGTCGTTGCATCACCTGGCCAGCGGCATCGGGCCCTTGGACGAGGCTGTGGCGCACCTCGACGTGCGCGTCGGGCCAGCGGGCCGCGATGGTGGCGAGCACGTCCCGTTCTGCGGCCGAGCCCTCGCCGGTGACCAGCCCGATGGCGCGCGGAAGGAACGGCAGGCGGCGCTTGTGGTGTGACTCGAACAGACCCTCGGCCCGCAACTTCGCCTTCAACTGCTCGAGTTGGGCCAGGAGTCGTCCGACCCCCACGACCCGTAGTTCGAGCACCTCGAGGCTGAACTTGGCGCTCTTGGGCCACATCCGTGGCTTCACCCTGGCCGCCACCGTCGTGCCGTCGGTGAGCGGCCCCACCTGGTCGAGCACCAGTCGGGAGCAGGTGCCGTCGGCGGTCACCGACCCGTTCTTGTCGCGCAATGTCAGGAACTGGGTCGCGCCCTGGTAGCGCTTGATCTGCACGACCTCCGCCTCGACCCAGATCTCCCCGAGGCGGTTGACCCACTCGGCAGCCGCCGCGATCACCCGGCCCAAGGGCTGGGGCTGCTCGGGCGAACTGGGGAGGGGCACGTCAGCCAGCCTAGGGGTGGGCCCCGACAAATCCACACGTAGACTCGAGTCATGACCGAGCAGACTTCTACCAGCCCTGCCACGACCCCTGAAGCACCTGCCACCCCGCGACCCAAGCGGGTCGTCGTGGCTGCCCCCCGCGGTTACTGCGCGGGTGTCGACCGGGCCGTGATCACCGTTGAGAAGGCGCTCGAGACCTACGGGGCACCCGTCTACGTGCGCAAACAGATCGTGCACAACAAGCACGTGGTCGAGAACCTCTCGGAGCGCGGCGCCATCTTCGTCGAGGAACTGAGTGAGGTGCCCGAGGGCGCCACCGTCGTGTTCTCGGCCCATGGGGTCTCGCCCGCCGTGCACGCCGAGGCTGGGCAGCGCCACCTCAAGACCATCGACGCGACCTGCCCGCTGGTCACCAAGGTGCACCACGAGGCCAAGCGGTTCGCCAAGCAGGACGTCGAGATCCTGCTGATCGGGCACGCGGGCCACGAGGAGGTCGAGGGCACCACCGGGGAGGCCCCCGAGCACATCACCTTGGTGCAGTCGCCCGACGACGTCGCCGACGTCGAGGTGAAGGACCCCTCGAAGGTGGCGTGGCTCTCGCAGACCACCCTGTCGGTCGACGAGACCCTGGCCACCGTGCACAAGCTGCGCGAGAAGTACCCGAACCTGATCGACCCTCCGTCCGATGACATCTGTTACGCCACCTCGAACCGGCAGGCCGCCATCAAGCAGATCGCCGGCCACTCCGACCTGGTGATCGTGGTCGGGTCGCGCAACTCGTCCAACTCGGTGCGCCTGGTCGAGGTCGCCCTCGAGGCGGGGGCCAAGGCCGCCTACCGCGTCGACAACGCCTCCGAGGTTGACCCCGCATGGCTCGAAGGCGTGGCGTCGGTGGGCGTGACCTCGGGCGCCTCGGTGCCCGACGAGCTGGTCGAAGGGGTGCTGCAGTTCCTAGAGGGCCGCGGCTTCCCCAAGGCCACCGAGGAGCGACTCACCGAGGAGAGCCTGGTGTTCGCCCTGCCCCCCGAACTGCGCAAGGACCTGCCCAAGCACGCCATTCGGCACTGAGTCTCACGTGCTCCTCCCGGTGGCCCGTCGCCCGACGGGCTCCGGGATCGGCCGCGGCCTCAGATGAGGTAGCGGTGCAGGGCTGAGTCCGGCGGCACGACCTCGTACTCGACGGGACCGCGATTGAGCCGCTCGATCAGCACGGGGTAGCTGTACGGGTCACCCAGCTCGATGCCCACCAACGCCGGGCCGACATCGCGGTTCGAGCGCTTCACGTATTCGAAGTGGGCGATGTCGTCCTCGGGGCCCAGCACCTCGTCGAGGAACCGCCGCAGGGCTCCGGGCTCCTGCGGGAACTGCACCAGGAAGTAGTGCTTGCGTCCCTCGTGGATGAGCGATCGCTCGACGATCTCGGCATAGCGGGACACGTCGTTGTTGCCGCCCGACAGGATCGCCACGACGGTCGAGCCCGGTTCGATGGTGAAGTCGGCGTCGCGTGCGTGGGTCTTGATGGCGGACGATGCGAGTGCCCCGGCCGGCTCGGCGATGATGCCGTCGGACTGGTACAGGTCGAGCATCTCGGAGCAGATCTGCCCTTCGGGCACGACCACCAGCTCGGACTTGCCCTCGGCGACCAGCCGGTGGGTGAGCTCTCCGGCCCGGGAGACCGCGGCACCGTCCGCGAACGTGTCGATGTGGGCGAGGGTGACCGGACGGCCTGCGGCCAGCGCCGCCGACATGCAGGCGGCGCCTGCAGGTTCGACACCCACGACGCGGGTCCTGGGGTGGTGGGTGCGGAACCAGGCGAGACAGCCCGAGAGCATGCCGCCGCCTCCGACCGGGACGAGCAGCACGTCGGGGGCATCGCCCAGCTGCTCGACGATCTCTGGCCCGACGGTGCCTTGACCCGCGATGGTGCGGGGATCGTTGAACGCGGGAACGGGGATGGCGCCGGTCTCTCGCGCATGCGCACGGGAGGCCATGGCGGCCTCGTCGTAGGTCTCGCCGCCGACCACCAGGGTGACCCGGCCTCGTCCGAGTTCCCGCATCCGGTCGCGTTTCTGCCGAGGGGTGGTGCCAGGGACGAAGATGCGGGCATCGATGCCGAGTTCGGCGCAGCTCCACGCGACGCCTTGGCCGTGGTTGCCGGCGGAGGCGCACACGACCCCGTGGGCGCGTTCCTCGGCGGTGAGTTGGCTGATCAGGTTGTAGGCACCGCGCAGCTTGTAGCTACGGACCGGTTGCAGGTCTTCCCGCTTGAGCAGCACGGTGGCGTCGGCCTGAGCGCTGAGACGCTCATTGGGCTGCAGCGGGGTGAGCAGGGTGACCCCCCGCAGGCGTTCCTGTGCTGCCTCGATCTGCTCGGCCAGCCGGGCCAGGGTCACGTCCTCGGAAGTCACGGCTCCATCATGGCCCCCGTGCTGCTCCGCGTCACGCCGGGGTCGAGTACCGCTGGGCCGATCGTGCTGGGCCGATCGTGCTGGGCCGATCCTGCTGGGTTCAGCTGGGTTCGCGGCGGCGCAGTTCGATCATCCGCGGCTGGGTCGACTCGACCAACGCATCGGTGGAGGGATCGGAGCGCTCGAACAGGTCGTCCTGGCCCTCGGAGTGGCCGCCATGGTTGGACTGGCTGGTCGTGTCCCGTCGTCCCGTTTCGAGGCGGCCGCCCTCGAGTCGCCGTTCGCGACCCGCCAGCTGCGCCACCTGCTCGGCGCTGTCGACCAGTTCAGGTGCGGTCAGCTGGCGCGGGCTGAGCTCCACCTCCCTGAGGACGGCCAGTTCCTGATGGGTGACGTCAAGGTCGGCGAGCTTGCGGGCCTGCGGGAACACCCGCCCTTCGAGGGAGCCGACGGTCTCGTTGTAGGCCTTCACCGATGAGTTGAGCTGGCGCCCGAGCTTGTCGAAGTTGGCGCCCATGGTGGCCAGCCGGGAGTGCAGTTCACGTCCGAGCTGGAACACCTCGGCAGCACTCTCGGCCAACTTGGCCTGCTTCCACGAGAAGGCCATGGTGCGCAGGGTGGCGATCAGCGACGACGGGCTGGTCAGGACGACGTTGCGCTTGCTCGCGTAGTCGTGCAGGTCGGGGCTCTGGGTCAGGGCCTCGGCGAACAGGGCATCGGAGGGCACGAACAGCACCACGAACTCGGGGGTGCCGGCGTCGGAGGTCCAGTAGTGCTTGCCCGAGAGCTGGTCGACGTGGGTGCGGACGTTCTTCGCGAAGGTCTTGAGATGACGCTGGCGCTCCGCTTCGTCGGTGGCCTTCTGGGCATCGAGGAAGGCGACCATCGGCACCTTCGAGTCGACCCAGACGAACTTTCCCTCGCCGAAGTGCACCTTCATGTCGGGTCGGATGGTGTTGTCGTCGGAGTTGACGGTGGTGGCCTGGAGCTCGAAATCACAGTGGGCCAGCATGCCCGCCGACTCGGCCACCCTCTTCAGCTGGGCCTCACCCCACAGCCCGCGGGTCTGAGGGGTGCGCAGCGCCGTCGACAGCGCGTTCGTCTCGCGGCGCAGGTCTTCACCGGTGCGGGCCACCTGCTGCACGTGGGCGCGCATCTCCGCCTGGACGGCTGCCCGCTCCTTCTCGACCTCGGCGATGCGGCCCTGCAGGTCCTTAAGCAGGTCGGTGACGGGGGCCATGACCTCTTGGGTGGCCTTGAGTCGATCGCTGGCGACGGCATCGGCCTTGGCGCCCTGCGCCTCGAGGGCCTTCGCAGCCAGCAGTTCGAAGGTCTGTTGCATGCGCTCACCGTCGGCCTTGAAGGCGTCGAGTTGGGCCAACGCACTGTCGCGCTGGGCGATCGCGGAGGCGAGTTCGCCACCGATCCGCTCGCGCTCGGCCACAGCCTCGGCCCGGTCGGTGTGCGCGTCCGACAGCTGCGCCCTCAGCTCGGCATCGCGGGTGCCGCCCTCTGCCGCGCGAGCCCTCGCCTCGGAGGCCTCCAGTCGTGCCTGTGAGGCCTCGGCCTTGGCCCGCTCGGCCTCGCTGCGTGCGCGGTCGAGTTCGGCCTGTCGCTGTGCCTCGCCGGTTCGTTCGTCCGCGGCCGTGCGGGCGAGTCGTGACGCAACGATCTGCCAGGCGGCGACGGCCCCCACGACGACGCCGACCAGCAGGCCGACGACCAACAGCACGACGTGGGAAGCACTCATGCCTGACACTCTGCCAACCAGCTCCGACAATTCCTTCCGCCCACTCCGGGGGAGCGGGATTCAGCCCCTTCGGGCCATGGTTGACTGGCCGTCATGCACAGTTCTGCGCGCGAGCACCTGTCGGACTTCCAGGCGTTCATCGAGTCGTCCCCGTCGAGCTACCACGCGGCGGCGGAGGTGGCCCGACAGCTCGAAGCGGCGGGGTTCACCCGACTGGACGAACGACAGCCCTGGCAGCGGGCCCACGGCGGGCAGTTCATCGTCCGCGATGGTGCCGTGATCGCGTGGTTGGTGCCGGACACCGTCAACCAGCTCACCGGGTTCAGGATCGTGGGTTCCCACACGGACTCGCCCGGGTTCAAACTGAAGCCGCACCCCACCTCGTCCACCCACGGGTGGCAGCAGGCCGGCGTCGAGGTCTTCGGCGGTCCGCTGCTCAACTCCTGGCTCGACCGCGACCTGGGCCTGGCCGGGCGGCTGACCACCTTCGACGGCCAGACCCACCTCGTGCGCACGGGGGCGTGGCTCCGCATCCCGCAGTTGGCCCCCCACCTCGACCGCAGTGTCAACGACAACCTGCACCTGGACAAGCAGCAACACCTGCACCCGGTCTGGGCCGTCGACAGCGACACCGACCTGCAGACGATGCTGTGCGAGCAGGCAGGCATCGACCCCGACGAACTCGCGTTCTGCGAGGTGCTGACCTACGCCACCGAGCGTCCCGGCCTGTTGGGGGCACACGAGCAGTTCTTCGCGGCGGGACGGATGGACAACCTGTCGTCGGTCCACGCCAGCCTGGTGGCCCTCAAGGACGCTGCCCTGGGCGACGACATCGCCGTGCTGGCGGCGTTCGACCATGAGGAGGTGGGTTCCTCGACCCGTTCGGGCGCCTGCGGTCCGATCCTCGAGGACGTGCTCACGAGGGTGGCCGCCGGGCACGACATCACCGGCGACGGGTTCCGGGCGATGTTGGCGCGGTCGACGTGCATCTCGTCCGACGCCGGTCACGCGGTGCACCCCAACTATGCCCACATGCACGACCCCGGCAATCGTCCGGTGGTGAATCGTGGCCCGCTGCTGAAGATCAACGCGAACCAGCGCTACGCCACCGACGCGGTGGGAGCCGCGCTGTGGAAGCGGGCGTGCGAGGCGGCCGAGGTGCCCACCCAGGACTTCGTGTCGAACAATGCGGTGCCGTGCGGTTCGACCATCGGGCCGCTCACGGCGACGCGGCTCGGCATCACCGTGGTCGACGTGGGCATTCCGCTGCTGTCGATGCACTCGGCCCGTGAACTGTGCGGGGTGGACGACCCGTGGTACCTCTCCCGGGCACTTGAGGCCTACTGGGCCGGCGCCTGAATCGGGCACCATGCAGAGGAGCCGTCGTCCCAAGTGGGACGACGGCTCCTCTGGCTGATGTTCGCCAGTCGCGACGCTGGTCAGGAGCCGCTGGCTGCGAGCACTCCGCTGAGGACAACGAGGAGGATGGTGAGTACGAACCCGACAATGGCGACGATGCTCAGCACCTTGCCGATGATGTAGCCAGTCTTGAGGTTTCCCTCGAAGGCGTAGGGAGCGCCCGCCGCGATTTCTTTCTTCGCCTTGCCGCCCATGTACCACGCGATGAACTGGGTGATCCCGGTGATGAAGCCAAGAACTGCGAGGATGAGGACTGCGGTCCCCTGAGGGTGCTCGGCCCTGGCGCCGTAGGCCTGCTGCTGGGGAACGTAATTCTGGGACATGGAAGCTCCTGAAATGATCAATGCCCGGATGGACGTCACGAGTATGGCAGCGCGCCGGGTCAGCATTGTGGCTCGCCACAGCGTGTTTTGGATACCGGGGGTACAGGCGCGGACGAGGGGGTCGGCGCCTAGTGAGGGTGTGGGCCGGTAGGATTGCCCGACGTGGCACTCACCATCGGCATCGTCGGGCTCCCCAACGCGGGCAAGTCCACCCTCTTCAATGCGCTCACCCGCAACAACGTGCTCGCCGCGAACTACCCGTTCGCCACGATCGAGCCCAACGTCGGGGTGGTGGGCGTTCCGGACTCGCGGCTGGCCGACCTGGCGAAGATGTTCCATTCGGCGCAGATCCTGCCCGCGACCGTCAGCTTCGTCGACATCGCCGGAATCGTGAAGGGCGCCTCGCAGGGCGAGGGGATGGGCAACGCGTTCCTGGCGAACATTCGCGAGGCCGACGCCATCTGCCAGGTCACCCGCGTCTTCCGTGACGCCGACGTGACGCACGTGGACGGGGCGGTCAACCCGAGCAGCGACATCGAGACGGTGACCACCGAACTGATCCTCGCCGACCTGCAGACCCTCGAGAAGGCCATGCCGCGGCTCGAGAAGGAGGCGCGCATCAAGAAGGAGTCCCAGCCCAAGCTCGCCGCGTGGCAGCAGGCGATGGACTCGCTCAACGCCGGGGTCGGTGTGTACGCGGCTGGGCTCGACCTGGAACCGCTGCGCGACCTGTTCCTGTTGACTGCGAAGCCCTTCCTCTACGTCTTCAACTGCGATTCGGACGAACTCGGCGACGAGGACCTCAAGCGGCGCATGCGCGAGATCGTAGCTCCGGCCGAAGCCATCTTCCTCGACGCCAAGATCGAGTCGGAGATGGTCGACATGGAACCCGACGAGGTGCGCGAGTTTCTCTCCGACATGGGGGTGGACGAGCCGGGCCTCGACATGCTTGCTCGCGTCGGTTACGAGACCCTGGGGCTGCAGAGCTACCTCACGGCCGGTCCCAAGGAGGCCCGGGCGTGGACGATCCACCGCGGGTGGACGGCTCCTCAGGCGGCGGGGGTCATCCACACCGACTTCGAGAAGGGCTTCATCAAGGCGCAGGTGGTCAGCTTCGAGGACCTGATGGCCGCGGGGTCGGAGCAGGCCGCGAAGGCCGCTGGGAAGATGCGGCTCGAGGGCAAGGACTACGTCATGCAGGATGGCGACGTGGTGGAGTTCCGCTTCAACGTGTAGGAGTCCAGCCTTTCCGCCTAGCTGGGCTGCGGGACTGGTACGACTCTGCGGCAGGGCGGGCGTTCAACCGATCGTTCCCCATGCTCAATCTCATAGACGCACTCGCCACAGTCTCCGTGGCGGTCACTGTCGATGCCGGAGCCTGCATGTTAGCTCCAGGGTGGCTGCATGAGTCGCAATCCCCTAGAGCGCGCAGTGCTTTGAATCTGCGCCGACTTAGACGACCGTGGCTTGATGCTCGTCTCCCTGATCGAAGAACGCGTGGACGTAGTCATCGATCCCGAGTGGGCTGTCGCGCATGAGAGAGAACACCTCAGCGCCCTGCATCCGCTTGGGAAACGGGCCGGTCATCTCGTATGACTGGTAGAGGTCGCAGTCGGTGCCGTGCAGCTCATCGGCATATTCGCGGCTTGCCGATTCACACTTGGCGATCGCGTCTCGGTGACTCTCGGCTCGCCAGAGGGTGACTCGCTCCTCGTACACGTATGACCCGTTGTCGCTCTCGAACCGAGTGAGCGACCTCACGCCGTAGTGGTTCATCGGTATGCCTCCCGCTGGTGAGATTGTCAGCAAGGCTAGCGGTCGGTGACCCTCTGTCCATGGGTCATCTGGCATGCGGAAATGCCTATCGGCAGCGTCATGCGGTGGAGTTCCGCTTCAACGTGTCATGGCGGGCCGCAGGACGCATCCCACTGGTCCCGAAGGATCGTCCGTCAGACGCTTCGCAGGGTTGTCGCCCTGCCGAAGTGGTGGCGGCCTTGGACGATGCCTCCCGGGATCGGACACGTGCAAGGCTGGTGTCGTGTGTGACCGCCCGGCATCCCCAGTGAATGAGTCGTCCAATGATCCGGCACTACGCAGGGTCCTCGCGGCAGCGGGTCTGCCGTTGGAAGGACACTTCGTTGCGAAGGCCGGCTGGGTGAGTCAGGCCTGGGTTGGCGACGAGTACGTGGTGCGGGTCAGCGAGGGACGCTTCCGCGATGCGTACGACCACGAGGCGGCTGTCGTCGGGATGCTCGAAGGCAGTCACGTCCCTCACGCCCGTCACATCGCTCATGGGCACGGCCCTGACGGCCCCTGGTACATCTCCGAACGACTGCCGGGTCGGACCCTGCACGACGTCTGGCCATCGGCGGACCAGGGCACCCGCCGGTCCATGATCGAAAGCATCGGTTTCGCACTGCAGGCTCTCCACCGCGTTCCTGTCCCGGCCGATCTGCTCCCTCCTTGGCTCCGGGACGCGCTCGCTGGCAAGCCATGGCCCGCGTTCCACCCGCCCGTCGTGGGCGCGGCGCTCCAGCAGGTTGAGGCTGCACCGCACCGACCCGGTCACGACATGCGTCTGCTCGCAGACGTCGCTGCATGGATCCAGGAGCGGCTCGCTCTGTTCCTTGCCGATGAGCACGTCCTCGTCCATGGGGATCTCCATGGATCCAACGTGATGGTCGACGACGGGCGAGTCACTGGCATTGTCGACTTCGCGGAGGCATTGTCCCAGCCGGCAGATGCCGAGCTGGACACCCTGCTTCGCTGGTGCGCCAGAGCGGAAGAGTTCCCGCCCACGCCTCTCCTACGAGGCCTCGATCCAAGCTCTCTGGCCGAGGTCCCGGGATGGCTGCGCCATGCCTATCCAGAGCTGTTCGAACGCGACCGGCTCCGAGAACGGCTGGACTTCTACGACATGTACATGGAACTGGCCCTGTACGCCCATCACCCGCAGCTCGACATGCGTCAAGCGGCGGGTGCCCGCATCTCGCGCCTTCTCCTCGGTCACAACCACATTGATCGACTCGTCTGGTAGGTCTTCGTCCTCCACGCCCACCCAGCGACGACCAAGCTGGCACGACGATCACGTTCCAGCGGCAGATGGCGGGTCCGGGCGCGTTGTTTCCATGACGCGCATCACCGACGGACGATGCAGGGGGAGTCACACCGCGGGGTTACTCAGTGTGGAGCGGCCCATACCGGAGCCAGGCCGGCAAGTCCTTGACGAAGGCCGTCCGCACATCTGGGTCCTGGGCGACCGTCCAGTCGACCCGCGCCCTGACCTCGGCCTCGTACTTGTCCCACTCGAACCAGTTGACCATCCTCAAGGCCGGGAACCGTGTGGGGATGTCGGCTGCGAGCACCTGCTGCCACCACTCCTGCTTGATCGCCAGGGCGTTCGACGCGTCCCGCTCGGTGTTGACCAAGGCCGCTGTCTCGACGATGGCCAGGGGCTTGGAATGTCCGACGGCGTACTCCGCGTAGAAGTCCGGGACGGCGAGATCATTGCCCCCGGCCCCGTTGTAGGTGCCGGTGAGTTGCCGGACGAACTTGTCCCGCTCCGGGACCACGTTCGCCCCCCAGGGGTAGGTGTTGCCCCAGTGGTACAGGGACATGCCCACCCAGTCGACCGCTGCGTCGCCGGGGTAGTACGGGGCGTAGGGGTCGTCGGTCCCGTCCACGATCCCGTCATGGTTGGTGTCGAGGGCGTCGAAGTCGGCAGTGCCCTTCGTGGCGACGTATCGGCCGCCAGTGAAGGGGTAGCCGCCGCCATAGTTGGGAGCCCACATGGTCGCGCTCGACGGCGTCGAGTGCACCGCAGCGGCCAGCGTGCGGAACGCTTCAACGTAGGCAGTCGGCTGCTGACCCCACGCGTACCAGGATCCGTTCATCTCCTTCCCGAACCGGACGATCACGCCCACCCCCGACTCGTTGATCCTCGTCAGCAGCGCCACCAGGTCGCTCAGGGCTTCTTCCGTTCTGGCCGCTGGAAGTCCTTCGTTCGGCTCGAGGGTGAGCAGCAGGACGGCTCCCTGGCGGCGAACCTGACCCGCTGCGGCTTCAACGTTCGTGCGGTCGGTGTCGGTCAACGGGAAGCCTGAGAAGTTCACCGCCACCGCCGGGTTGTGGCCCAGGTGGCTGGCGTACTCGGCGAGTTGCTCGCGGGACCAGTCGAGGCTGACCCCGAACATCACGCCGGTGCCTGAGCCGACGGGTCGCTCGGGGGCTTGTGGAATGGGGGTGGACGGGGCGGGAACAGTGGACGTGGGGGCAGCGGCCCGGTCGCTCGATGAGCACGACGTCACCGCGAGGAAGGCTGCGAGGCCCGCGGCTGCCGTCAGGGCCCGTCGCGTCGTCTGCACCGCAGCACTCTAGTCCGACGATCGTGTGGCCTTTGGCAGCAGGGAGGCAGCCCGACTGGACCGCACCGAAACGCTGCCCCTGTAGCTTCAGGGCATGAATCCACAGCGCTGGAGGTGCGTGTGACCGCACATGTGGCCAACGAGTTGCTGTCGCGGTTGTTGGGCGAGCGAATGTACTCCGTCGAGTTCGTCCTCAATGACTACGTGCAACTGCGATTCGACGGCGACCCGGGCGCAGGCAATCCCGTGATCCTCAACAGCTACGTGTGGCCGCAGGTCGAGTCGCAGGGCCGTCGGTGGAACGAGTCCGACCTCGGGTACGCCGATGCCCTGCGAAAACTGGTTCCCGGGACGGTCATGTCGACGAGCGAGGCCACCGGTCAGGGGATCCGAATCGGTCTGGACACCGGTGCCGTGGTCATCCATCCCACCCGGGACGAGGTCTTCGTCGAGATCGCCGAGGTGATGGGCTTTCGAGACGGCGCCGGAATGGTGTGGCGACCCGGCGAGGACAGCTTCGAAGACGTCATCTGACCCCCTCTGATCGCGGCGCGTGTCGGACGCGCCTCGCCCACCCGACCCCACCGGCGAGGAGGGGCAAAGCACGCGGGTGAGGTAGCTGTCAGGGGGCCGTCCGACCCACGTACCGGAACCAGAAGGCAGCGAACAGCAACACAAGCGCCACGTTCGCGGCGAGCCGGGGCAAGAAGTGCCCGCGGAAGAAGGCCAGGTCGACGCCCACCACGGTCACCACCAGCGCCAACCCGTAGAGCAGGGAGACCAATGATCTGGACATGGGTTGCCTCGAATCCTGAAGGATGAACGGTCCGGCCTTGGGCGGACGGCATCGTCGTTCGAGGAAGGTCTGTACCCATTCTCCTCCTCCGACCAACGGCGTCCTGCCTGGGACGCCTCCATCGGCCCGACCGCTACGCTCACCGCCATGGCCAACCCAGCTGAGCGCGACCTCGCGGGAGCGTCGTCCCTCGCCCGCGAGTGCCCCTGCGGCGGCGGTGACTACGGTCGATGCTGCGGTCCCATCCATCTGGGAACGCCTGCGGAGACCGCCGAGGAGTTGATGAGGTCCCGCTATTCGGCGTTCGTGCTGGGGCTAGGGGAGTACCTGGTCACCACGTGGCACCCGCGCACTCGTCCCGATCACGTCGACACATCGGGGGTCGTGTGGACCGGAATCGACATCGTCGACGTGGTCGACGGTGGCGCGCAGGACTCCCGGGGCGTGGTGGAGTTCGTGGCCCACCACACGGGGGGTGACCTGCACGAGCGATCGCGCTTCGAGCGCCGAGCCGGACGATGGTTCTACCTCGATGGAACGTCCTGATCCTGCGCCCGGCGGCCCGATCGCGACGACACTGGTGACATGCAGAGCCGACATGTGAGCCGCGTCATCGCGGCCCCCTTCGCCACCGTCCACGACTACGTCCGCGAACCGGATCACCTGCCGCTGTGGGCCGAGGGCCTGGCCCAGGCCGAGGTGTCGCGAGAAGGGGACGACCTGGTCATCGCCTCACCGATGGGGCAGGTGCGGGTGCGCTTCGTCCCCCCAAACGACTTCGGAGTGGTCGACCACGACGTCACGATGCCCAACGGGGTCACCCAGAACAATCCGATGCGGGTGCTGGTGCACCCCGAGGGAAGTGAAGTGGTCGTCAGCGTGCGCCAACTCGACCTCACCGACGAGGAGTTCGAGCGCGATTGCGCGCAGATGGCCGCTGACCTCGACCGGTTGGCGGAGTTGCTGGAGCGGTCCTGAGGGGTGTCGTGGGAGCGGACGTGATCTCGACACGCGGCTCGTTCCTCACCCCTACTCGATCGACGGTGGAGGTCGGCCCCTCCTCGATCGACGTTCCTCGGCCCGACCTGATCGGCCGGGCCGAGGACTCGTCCGTGATCAGCGCCCGAAGGAGAGCTCCCGGCTGCGCTGGCCAACTCCACGCTCGCCGTAGGGGTAGTCCGGAAGCACCGGGCGCGACACCTCGTCCAGCGCCTTGGTGTGGGCCTCGTCGAGATGCACGTCGGCCATCTTGAGGGCCTCGTCCAGTTGCTCGGTCGTGCGGTTGCCGAGGATCGGTGCGGTCACCATCGGACGATCCGCCACCCACGCCAGCGCCACCTGGGCCATCGTCAGCCCGGTCTCGTCGGCGACGCGGCGGACCACGTCGAGGATGTCCCAGGCCTTGTCATCGGACTGCTTGTCGGCGTAGTTCTCCATGCCGCGGTTGGGGTCCTCGCCCAGCCGGGTGGCGCCGGTCGGGGCCTGCTCGCGGGAGTACTTGCCGGTCAGCCAGCCGCCGCCCAGCGGGCTCCACGGGATCAGACCGATGCCGTACTGCTCACAGGCGGGCACGATCTCGAGCTCGATGTAGCGGGTCAGCAGGTTGTACTGGGGCTGCAGGAGCACGGGGTGCACCATGCCGCTGGCACCAGCCAGTTCACTGATGGCCGCGATCTGCCAACCGATGAAGTTGCTCAGCCCGAAGTAGTGGATCTTGCCCTGGCGCATGGCGTCGTCCATGAACCTCAGCACCTCGTCCAGCGGGGTGAAGGGGTCGAACGCGTGCACCTGGTAGAGGTCGATGGTGTCGACCCCCAAGCGGCGCAGGCTCGCGTCGAGTGCCGAGGTCAGGTGCTTGCGGGAGAGCCCGACACCGTTGGGGTGCTGGCCGGTGGGGAAGCGTCCCTTGGTCGCGAGCACCACCTCATCGGCGCGGCCGTCCTTCTGCCCGAGCCAGCGCCCGATGATCTCCTCCGACACCCCGCCGTTGTAGACGTCGGCGGTGTCGATGAAGGTGCCGCCAGCCTCCACGAACGCGTCCAACTGTGCGTGCGCGCCACGCTCGTCGGTCTCCTTGCCGAAGGTCATCGTGCCCAGACAGAGCCTCGAGACGCTGACCCCGGTGCTGCCCATCGTGCGGTATTCCATGGTGGTTCCTCACTCCTCGAACAAGAAATAATGACCTGCCAATTCTGTCAGCCGAACCCGCGGCCGGCAGGGGTTGCCGGTCAGGCGCGCAAGGAACTGCGCGTGGCCCGCCGTGTGGTGAGGTGGGACCATGACGATTCGCGACCAGATCCAGTCCGCTCTCACCGAAGCGATGAAGGCCCAGGACACCGTGGCCGTGGGCGCCCTCCGCAGCGCCCTGTCGGCCATCGGCAACGCGGAGGCGCTGCCGGTGAGCATCGTGCCCTCGGCCGGTGCCATCGAATCGGCGGTCGCGTTCGGGTCGGGGGAGTCCGATCGGCTGTTGCTCGACGACGACCAGCAGCGCGAGGTGGTGGAGAAGGAGGTCGCCGAGCGCGAGGCCGCCATCACCCACTACGACGAACTCGGACGATCCGACGCCTCCGAGAAGCTGCGCGCCGAGGTGGCGACCCTGCGAGACCTACTGGCCGGCAGGCCCCACGAGGCCTGACCGAGCCCGGCTCGGGCAGAGTCCAGTCCTGACCGAGCCCGTCCAACCGCAGAGGGGTCAGTCGCCCTGGCTGTGCTTGGCCCGTCGGACGATCTTGTCGTCGGGCGCATAGACCACCGAGTTGTCACGCCCCTCGTAGTCGAACTGGTACAGGAACGAGCGCATGGCGTTGATGCGGGCGCGCTTCTTGTCGTTCGACTTCACCGTGGTCCAAGGGGCGAGCTTCTTGTCGGTGCGCAGCAGCATCGCCTCCTTCGCCTCGGTGTAGTCCTCCCACTTGTCGAGCGACTCCAGGTCCATCGGCGACAGCTTCCACTGGCGAACCGGATCGAGCTGGCGCAGCGCGAACCGGGTGCGCTGCTCGTCCTGGGTGACCGAGAACCAGAACTTGGTGAGCGAGATGCCCGAGTCGACGAGCATCCGCTCGAACAGCGGCGCCTGCCCCATGAAGATCTCGTACTCATCCGGCGTGCAGAAACCCATCACCTTCTCGACGCCTGCCCGGTTGTACCAGGACCGGTCGAACATGACGATCTCGCCAGCGGTGGGCAGGTGCTCGGCGTACCGCTGGAAGTACCACTGGCCCTTCTCGCGTTCGGTCGGCGTGTTCAACGCAACCACGTGTGCCGCACGGGGGTTGAGGTGCTCGGTGAACCGCTTGATCGTGCCCCCCTTGCCGGCCGCATCCCGTCCCTCGAAGACGATCACGTGCTTGGCGCCGGTGTCCTGGCTCCAGTACTGGAACTTCAGCAGTTCGATCTGCAGCGCGTACTTCTCCCGTTCGTACTCGGGACGCGACATCAGCTCGTCATAGGGGTAGTCATGGCGCCAGGTCTCGGATGCCTTGCCGTCGGGGGAGATCAGCTGCGGGTCCTCAGCCTCGGCGCCGACGATCCGGTACCCCTCGTCCTTGAGATGGTCGATGTACTCCCGCATGTTCATGCGCTGCTTCATGGGCCCAGCATTCCGTACACGGGTGACAAATCGGTGAACCACGCCTCGCCCCGAGACCCAGCCGCCGGGCCCCCGGTTGCCGGGTCGTCCTCGGGAAGGGGGTCCGGACGAGCCGGGCACAGGGAGGGTCGGGCCGGCGGCCCGTGAGGTTCTTTCACACGGCTGTGACCAAAGCGATACCGGCCGGTTCGGGCCCCCTGGCGACCACCCATTAGGGTGTCGTTCCATGGTGCCTCCTCAGACTCCGGTCGGACCCCAGAAGCCCGTCACCCATCCGCTCGGCCTGGCCCCGGTGGCCTCGCCGGCGCACACCTCCGACGGCCTCGTCCGGACCTTCCTGTACGAGCTGAACACCGAACAAGGGCGAACGCTGTCGCGATCGACGGCTCACGACCAGTACCTGGCCCTGGCGCGCACGGTGCGGTACTACCTGATGGCCCGCTGGCTGGAGACCAACCGCAAGCAGCGTGAGTCCGGCAGCAAGATGGTCGGCTACCTGTCCGCGGAGTACCTGCTGGGACGACAGCTCAGCAACGCGCTGCTGGCGGCCGACCTCAACGACGTCGCCCGCGAGGCCATGGAGTCGCTGGGTCTCGACCTCAACCAGCTCAAGGAACTCGAGGTGGAGCCCGGGCTCGGCAACGGTGGCCTGGGGCGTCTCGCCGCCTGCTTCATCGACTCGGCCGCCACCAAGAACGTGCCCACCATCGGTTACGGCATCCGCTACGAGTACGGCATCTTCCGCCAGACCTTCGTCGACGGCGCACAGGTGGAACAGCCCGACACCTGGCTCGAGCTCGGCAACCCGTGGGAGTTCCCTGACCCGGAATCGTCCGTCGTGGTGAACTTCGGCGGCCAGACCGAGAAGTACGTCGACGACGCCGGTGTCGAGCGCACCCGCTGGGTGCCCGCCTGGAACGTCAAGGGCGTGCCCTACAACTACATGGTTCCCGGCTACCGCAACGGCCGGGTGAACACGCTGCGGCTGTGGAGCTCGGTGGCCACCAACGCGTTCGACCTGGCGATCTTCAACTCCGGCGACTACGCTCAGGCGGTCCGCGCCCAGACCTTCGCCGAGAACATCACCAAGGTGCTCTACCCGGAGGACTCCACTCCCCAGGGCAAGGAACTGCGGCTGCAGCAGCAGTACTTCTTCGTCACCTGCTCGCTCTACGACTTCCTCGACAACGAACTCGGTCCCGACTTCGACCTGCACCGGCTGCCCGAGCGGATCATCTTCCAGCTCAACGACACCCACCCGGTGATCGCGGTGCCGGAACTGATGCGCATCCTCGTCGACGAGCGTGGGCTCGAGTGGGACGAGGCCTGGCAGATCACCCAGAAGTGTTTCGCCTACACCTGTCACACGCTGCTGCCCGAGGCGCTCGAGGTCTGGTCGACCGAACTGCTCGGACGCCTGCTGCCGCGCCACCTCGAGATCATCTACCGGATCAACGAGGAGTTCCTCAAGACGGTGCGCGAGAAGTTCGGCCCCGACGAGTGGCGCGTCCGGCGCATGTCGATCGTTGCCGACCACCCCGCCCAGTCGGTTCGGATGGCGAACCTCGCCTCGGTCGCCGGCGTCAAGATCAACGGCGTCGCCGAACTGCACTCCCAATTGCTGCGTGACAAGGTGCTGCCCGACTTCAACGAGCTGTGGCCCGAGAAGTTCACCAACGTCACCAACGGTGTCACCCCGCGTCGGTTCATCAAGATCGCCAACCCCGGCCTGTCGTCGCTGATCACC
The DNA here is from genome assembly GCF_000421525.1 of Aestuariimicrobium kwangyangense DSM 21549. Lineage (GTDB taxonomy): Bacteria > Actinomycetota > Actinomycetes > Propionibacteriales > Propionibacteriaceae > Aestuariimicrobium > Aestuariimicrobium kwangyangense. The sequence goes on from NZ_ATXE01000001.1 coordinate 1,064,423, forward strand.
AGCGCCATCGGACGAGGCTGGCTGACCGACCTCGAGCGACTCGGTGAACTCGAGCCCTTCGCCGAGGACGAGCAGTTCCGCCAGCAGTTCCGCGAGGTCAAGCAGGCCAACAAGGCGCGTCTGGTCGCGCTGCTGGAACGCCGCGACGGCATGCACCTGCCCCACAGCGAGTCGGGCCAGGGCCACCTGCTCGACGTCATGGTCAAGCGACTGCACGAGTACAAGCGCCAGTCGATGAAGCTGTTGCACGTGGTCTCGACCTACGAGCAGGTCATCCACGGCCACGTCGACCCGACGACCCTGACCCCCCGCACCGTGGTCTTCGGGGCGAAGGCCGCCCCCGGCTACCGCGTCGCCAAGGAGACCATCCGGCTGATCAACCGGGTGGCCCACGTGGTCAACAACGACTCCCGCATGCAGGGCATGCTGCACATCGCCTACCCGCCGAACTACAACGTCACCCTGGCCGAGACCCTGATCCCGGCGGCCGACCTGTCGGAACAGATCTCGCTGGCAGGGCAGGAGGCATCAGGCACCGGCAACATGAAGTTCGCCCTCAATGGTGCCCTCACCGTCGGCACCGACGACGGCGCGAATGTCGAGATCCGCAAGCTCGTGGGCGACGACAACTTCTTCCTGTTCGGCATGGACGAGCCTCAGGTCGCCGAACGCCAACGCCAGGGCTACCGGCCATCCGAGGTCTACGAGTCCGACCCGCAGTTGAAGGCCGCCATCGACCTGATCGCCTCGGGCACCTTCTCCGACGGGGACCCCCGCGGGTTCGACTCGATCGTGTCGAACCTTCTCTCCGAGGACCGGTTCATGGCCCTGGCCGACTTCCGCTCCTACGTCGACGTGCAGAAGAAGATCGAAGAGAAGTACGCCGACACCGAGGTGTGGACGAAGGCGGCCATCCTGAACGTGGCCCGCAGCGGTTTCTTCTCGTCCGATCGTTCGATCAGGGACTACCTGCAGCGCATCTGGGGCGTCGTTCCCGAGATCTGATCGGCCTCCCGGCTGGACCTTGCCGGTCCAAGTGGATCCATAACCGTCCCGTGGGGCGACATGTGGCCCGTGGTGGGCAACATTCGCCGCCAGGGGACGATTCTGGATCGCCCCGGGCCGGTGTCTGGTCGTGCGGCCCGGGGCGAAGGTCAGTTCCTCGAGCGCTGGGCCAGGACCTCGGCGACGTAGTCGACGTCCTTGTCGCCGCGTCCCGACAGGTTCACGATGATGACCTTGTCGGGACCCAGTTCGGGGGCCAACTTGAGAGCGTGCGCCACGGCGTGGCTCGACTCCAGGGCAGGGATGATCCCCTCGAGGCGGCTGAGCAGGCTGAACGCGTCGAGGGTCTCGTCGTCGGTGGCCGAGACGTAGGTGACCCGCCCCGTCGACCGCAGGTGGGCGTGCTGGGGGCCCACCCCCGGGTAGTCGAGACCCGAGGCGATCGAGTGCACGGGCGAGGGGTTGCCCTCGTCGTCCTGCAGCACGATCGTCTGCATGCCGTGCAGCATGCCGGGGGTGCCCTTGCTCATGGTGGCGGCGTGGCGGGGGGTCTCCAGCCCCTCTCCGGCGGGTTCGACCCCGTAGATGGCGACCTCCGGATCGTCGAGGAACGCGGTGAACAGTCCGAGGGCGTTCGAACCGCCACCGACCGCGCCGACGAGGGCGTCGGGCAGCCGTCCCTCCTCGTCGAGGATCTGCTGCCTGGCCTCCCGCCCGACCACGGACTGGAAGTCGCGCACCATGGTGGGGTAGGGATCGGGTCCGACCACCGAACCGATGCCGAAGAAGACCTCGTGGTAGTCGTTGGCGAAGGTGGTGAAGGCCGAGTCGACGGCCTCCTTCAGCGAGCGGCCTCCCTCGGTGACCTCGACGACGGTGGCACCCAGCAGTTGCATGCGGACGACGTTGGGGTGCTGCTTGGCGACGTCGATGGCGCCCATGTGGATCTCGCACTCGAGCCCGAGGAGCGCTGCTGCCGTGGCCAGTGCGACACCGTGCTGACCGGCGCCGGTCTCGGCGATCAGCTTCTTCTTGCCCATCCGCTTGGCGAGCAGTGCCTCGCCGATGCAGTGGTTGATCTTGTGGGCACCGGTGTGGTTGAGGTCCTCGCGCTTGAGGTAGATGCGCGCCCCTCCGGCGTGCTCGGTGAGCCGTTCGGCCAGGAACAGCGGGCTGGGGCGTCCGACGTACTTCTTCAGCAGTCGTTCGTACTCCGCCTGGAAGGCCGGGTCGGCCTTCGCCTCCTGGTAGGCCTGCTTCACCTCGGCGATCGGGGTGACCAGGTGCGGGGGCAGGAAGCTGCCTCCGAACTCTCCGAAGAAGCCGTTGTCGTCGGCGTGGAAGTCGCTCATGGGGATCCTCTCTGGGCGTCGTCGCCACTCGTCCCCGAGGCTATCGAGGGCCGCTGCGGTCGGTCGTCCCGGGTCACCACTCGGATGCACCCACGATGCCCCCGGCGGAGGGTCCACAAGGTGCCCTGCGCCAGATGACCAGAACCGGTCTGCCAGATGCTCGGTGCCTAGAGTGGGCACCATGAAGGCGACCCAATTCGACCTCGAGGTCAACGGAACGCGGCTGGGGGGCCGCTCGTGGCTGCCCGACGCCCAGGACACGCCAGATGGTCGCGCTCGTGCCGCGCTGGTGATCGTGCACGGGGTGGCGGAGCACGGCGGACGATATGCGGCCTTCGCCACGACCGCCGCGGAGCAGGGGATCGCCGTCTTCGCCGTCGACCATCGCGGTCACGGCCTCACGGCGGGGACGGTGTCACGCGCCGGTCACGTCGCCGACCGTGGCGGGTGGCAACTGATCGTCGACGACCTGCGGGCCGTCGTCCGGCATGTCAGGTTCCGGCACCCCGATGTGCCGGTGGTGCTGCTCGGCCACTCGATGGGTTCGCTGGTGGCGCGTGAACTGGTCACCCAGCCGCCCCTGCTGGTCGACGGGATGGTGCTGATCGGACCGCCCGGCCATCCGGGGGCCAAGGCTGCCGGGGCGGTGCTGGCGTCTGCCATCGTGCGCACCCGAGGGGCCGAGCACCGCTCCAAGCTGCTGGACCGACTCACCTTCGCCGGTCACAACGCTGCCTTCTCGCCCGCCCGCACCGATCGGGACTGGTTGTCGGGGGTGCCCGAGCAGGTGGACTCCTACCTGGCCGACGAGTGGTGCGGTTTCGTCTGCTCGGCCAGTTTCATGCGTGACTTGGCCAGGGCCGCGGTCAGGGTCAACAGCCCCGAGAACGCCGCCTCGACCCCGCACGACCTGCCCATCCTGCTGTTGGCAGGTTCGGACGACCCGGTCAGCAACTCTGGCGTCGCCGCCCAGCGCGCTGCGGTCGCCTACGAGGCGGCGGGGGTCAAGCGGGTCGAGGTGAACATCTACCCGGGCGGGCGCCACGAGTTGCTCAACGACGTGATGGCCGCCGAGGTCACCCACGACATCCTTGCCTTCGTGGACACGTTGGCGTTCGGCGACAACCCCGAACCCGGCACCAGCACAGGCACGGGCACCGGCACCGCCACCGACTGAGCGGGCCCCTCAGCGGGAGCGCCGACGGAACTCCCTCGGCGAGCAGCCGGTGGCTCGTCCGAGGTGCACGTGGAAACTCGACAACGATCCGAAGCCGCTGGCATGGGCGATCTCGGCGACCGGACGATCGGTGGTCACCAGCAGTCGCTCGGCCTCCGAGACCCGGCACATGGTCAGGTACTCGCCGATCGTCACCCCCACAGCCGCCCGGAAGATCGCCATCGCGTGCGAGGCGGACAGGTGGGCCGAGGCCGCGATCTCGTCGACGGTCAGCGGGGAGCGGTGGTGCTCCATGACGAAGCGGGCGAGCTGGGTGACCTGGTCGAGACGGCTGGCCTGGCCGGTGAGGTGGGTCGGCCTCGACGGGGGACGACCTGCGGCCGAGAGCAGTCGGCGGACCGCGGCCTGGATCTCGAGCACCGCGGGCTCGCGATCGTCCTCGTCGTCGAAGTCCTCACACCACCCACCGACGAGTCCGGCGAGGCGGGCGTGCAGGGTGGGGGAGTCCACCACCACGGGTTCGGGGCGCAGCAGGCGAGCCAGGTCGTCCTCGGGCAGACCCCACCCCAGCACAGTCGGGAGTGGGACGTGAACCCAGCAGGCGCTCCCGGGCAACGACTCGACCAACCCGTGGGGAGGGATCGCCCAGAACAGGGCCACCTGCCCTGCCCGGAGCACCCACGGTCGTCCTGCGAACAGGTAGTGGAGTTCACCACGGACCACGATGTTGAGCTCGAGGTCGTTGTGGGAGTGCATCGCCTCCATCCGCGGCGGTTCACCGACCCGTGCCCAGAGGCAGCTGGACTCGCTGATGACGTCGGCTGCCACGGCGCGCGGCGACGGGGTGCCGGCGCCGGGCTGGGCGCCGGGGTGGGTGGTGGGGCGAGCTCGCGAGTCGGGACGGCGTGTGGCGGCGGTGGTCACCAGGTCACCGTAGCGCTGGCATCAGAGGATACTGGAAGAACCAGACTGTATCGCGGCAGACATCCGGGCTCGGCGTTCCTAGCCTTGACGCATGACCCGGTTCATCACTCGTCCGACCATCACCATCATCGGCGCCGGGGGACACGTGTTCCCCTTCCGGTTGATCGGCGACATCCTCAGCTTCGAGGCCCTGCGCGACTCGACCCTTCGCCTGATGGACGTCAACCCCGACAAGCTCGGGCCCGTGGCCGAGGCGGCTCGCGCGCTGGTCGCCCACCACGGTCTGTCGACCGTCGTCGAGCAGACCACGGATCGCCGCGCCGCCCTCGACGGGGCCGACGTCGTGATCATCACCTTCCAGGTGGGAGGGGTGGAGTCCTACCGCCACGACGTCGAGATCCCGCGCCGCCACGGCATCGACCAGACGGTCGGCGACACGGTCGGCCCCGGCGGTGTGTTCCGGTTCCTGCGTTCGGTCAACGCCTACGACCAGATCATCGAGGACGCCCTCGAGGTCTGCCCCCAGGCCCAGTTCATCAACTACGCCAACCCGATGGCCATGGCCACGGCCTACCTGAACGCGCGCGGCCTGAAGACCATCGGTCTGTGCCACAGCGTGCAGGGCACCACCCGCATGCTGGCCCGCACGCTCGAGGTTCCCTACGACGAGGTGAGCTATCGCTGCGCAGGCATCAACCACCAGGCGTGGGTGCTCGAGTTCATGCACGGCACCGTCGACCTCTACCCCCGGCTGCGCGAGGTGATGGCGGCACGCCACCAGCGCGGACGAGCCGCCTCCGAGCTGGTCGGCGACCAGGGCGACCACTCCGACGCGGCACTCGCGGCCAGCACCTACGAGGGTGGCAACGAGCAGGTGCGCACCGCCATCATGAAGGCCTTCGGCTACTTCCAGACTGAGTCGAGCCACCATGCGTCGGAGTACCTGCCCTACTTCCGCAAGAACCCCGAGATGGTCAACTCATGGATCCCCGAGCGCTGGGACTACTACGAGATCTGCGCCTCGCACGACGACCAGGGCGACATCAACGGCCAGTTGGGCCGGCTCAAGGACGAACTCGCCCCGTCCGTCGAGTACGGCGCCACCATCATCAACTCGATCGTCACCGGCACCCCCAGCGTGGTGCACGGCAACGTGCCCAACCGAGGTGCGCTGATCACCAACCTGCCGGACGACGCCTGCGTCGAGGTGCCCTGCCTGATCGACGCTCGAGGCGTGCAGCCCACCTCGATCGGAGACCTGCCGCCGCAACTGGCGGCGCTCAACCGGACCAACGTCAACGTGCAGACCTTGGCGGTGCTGGCGGCGCTCACCGGTGACCGCGAGCACGTGCACCATGCGGTGGCCATGGACCCGCTGACGGCGGCACTCCTGACCCTGGAGGAGGCGCACGCCATGACCGAGGAGCTGATCGACGCGCACGCCGACGTGTTGCCGGCCTCCATCGTGGGCCGCCTCTGACGGGGGTTGCGCATCGGGTCTGGTCCGAGGCGTGCTCTTCTGGCGTCCAGCCGCACAGTTGCCCGCGTCCCGTCCCAGTTGCCCGCCTACGGCGCAGTTGCCCCCGGGGAGGGATGGGGCAACTGCGCGGAAGTGGGGCAGGTGGTGCGGGACGAGGGCAGGCGCGAGGGACCGCGTCGGCGGGGCCGGCCAGGGTCCCCAGCAGGCCCAGCGCTCCACCGAATCAGCGTCTGTGCAGTCTCAGTGCGTGTGCAGGGCGTCCGCGTGGGGATGATGACCGACCTCAGGACGCTGGTTCCACCCGCGCCGCTCCCGCACGCGTCCGATGACCAAGCAGACCAGGAAGATGAGGAACGACACGGTGGTCACGTAGGGACTGATGGGCAGACCGGGGCCCAGCGAGAGCACGATCCCGCCGACGGCACTGGTGACGGCGAAGGCCACGCTCAGCACCGACAGCATGAACGGACGGACCGTGAGCCGCGCGGCTGCGGCCGTCGGCGTGATCAGCAGCGAGAGCACCAGCAGGGCGCCGACCAGTTGCACCGTCATGGCCACGGCCAGCCCCAGCACCACCATGAAGGCCATCGACAGGGCCCTGACCGGAACCCCCCGCGCCTGGGCCACCTCGGGGTCGACGGAGGCGAAGAACAGGGGGCGCCAGATCGGCACCAGCACGGCCGCGATCACCGCCGCAACCACCGCCAGGCTGACCAGTTGGGTCGACTGCACCGCCACGATCTGACCGGCGAGCAGGCCGAACTTGTTGGACGACCGACCGGTGTACAGGGCCAGGAAGAGCACCCCGATGCCCAGTCCGAACGGCAGCAGGATGCCGATGGTGGCGTTGCGATGGCGGGCCTTGACGCCCAGCCACCCGAGCACGAGGGCCGCGGCCAGCGAGCCCGCGATCGCCCCGAGGTTCACCGAGACACCGAAGAAGAGCGCGGCTGCTGCCCCTGCGAACGACAACTCCGAGGTGCCGTGCACGGCGAAGGCGAGGTCTCGGGCGTGGATCATCGGCCCGATGGCGCCGGCGATCAGGCCGAGGATCACCCCGGCGACCAGGGACCCCCACACCAGCGGCAGCAACTGCCCGAGGTTGTCGAAGTTCAGGAAGGTGTGGATGCCGAATTGCAGGCCGATCATGCGTCGCCCTCCTGGTCGGGCTCAGGGTGGTGGGCGTGGTCGTCGGCGCCGAAGACGAGCAGTTGTCCGTCGTGGCGCAGCACCTCGACCCGGCGTCCGTACAACTCCGACAGCGTCTGGGTCGTCATCACCTCGTCGGGGGTGCCGATCAGCGCCTGCCCATTGGCGAAGTAGATGATCCGGTCGACCAGCGGCAGCACGGGGTTGATCTCGTGGGTGACGAACAGCACGGCGATGTTGTGCTCCCGACGGGTGCGGTCGATCAGGTCGGTGACGGCCAGTTGGTGGAAGATGTCGAGGCTCAGCAGGGGCTCATCGCACAGCAGCACCGAGGGATCGGTCACCAGCGCCTGGGCGATCCGCAGGCGCTGTTGTTCGCCACCCGAGAGCATCGACAGGGGGGCGTCGGCGTAGGCGAGTGCGCCGACGGCGTCGAGGGCCCAGTCGATCTTCTCGCGCCGTTGCCGGGTCGGCCAGGTGATGCCCCATCGGTCCCCGTCGAGCCCCAGGGCGACCAGGTCTCGTCCTCGGATCACCGCGGTCGAGTCGATGCTCTTCTGCTGGGGCACGTAGCCGATCCGCCGCGAGCCGCGCTGCACGGGGTTGCCATCGATCCTCACCTGGCCGTGCGTGAGGTGGTGCTGGCCCAGCAGCACGCGCAGCAGGGTCGTCTTGCCTGCCCCATTGGGCCCGAGCACGGCCACGAACTCCCCGGGCGCGATGTCGAGGTCGACGTGGTCCCACAGCACCCGCTCGCCGAAGGCGACGCAGGCGTTGTTGAGGCAGATGGCGGGCTCGGCGGCGCCGAGTGCCTCCATGGCCGGGGTGGTGGTGATGCTCATTGGCTGAGTGCCTTCGAGAGGGAGGTGAGGGCTGCGGCGAGGAAGTCGGTGTAGCTCATGGTGGCGTCGGGCAGGATCTCGTAGACGTCGAAGGTGGGGACCTTCGCTGCCTTGGCCGAGGCCACCAACCTGTCCGAGACGGGGTCGGAGGTCTGGGGGTTGACCGCCAGGGCGCGCACCCTTCCGGAGGTCATCAGACTCTCGGTCTGGTTGACGGCCGACACCGAGGGACCCGCATCGGACTCCGAACCGGTGACATAGGCCTCGGGGGTCACGTCCTTGACGCCGACCCATGCGAACAGGTGTGCTCCCACCGGTTCGGTCGACACGATGCCCGCACCCGTGTTCTTGGCGGCGATCTGTTGCGCCCGTGCCTCGAGGGCTGTGATTGTCGAGGTGAAGGCGGTGAGGTTCTGGCGATAGGCGGCAGCGTTGGCGGCGTCGGCCTTGGCCAGTCCGTCGGCCACTCGGGTGGCGACCTGGACCGCTGCGGTGGGGGAGTACCAGACGTGCTCGTTGAAACCGTCCTCACCGGCTCCCGGCAGCCCCGAGACCTCGACAGCATTCACGACGGTGGACGAGGACGAGGCCAGCTTGGTGGCCCAGTCGTCGTAGCCGCCCCCGTTGACCACGGTCACGGTGGCCCGGGAGAAGGCCAGCTTGTCCTGGGCGTTGGCCTCGTAGTCGTGCGGGTCCTGCTGGGGACTGTCGAGGATGGCGCTGACGTCGGCATGGCCGCCCGCGACCTGTCGGGCCACGGCCGCCCAGACGCTGGTGGAGGCGACGACGCTCGGCTTCCCGGACGAACTCTTCGCATCGGTCGAGCAGGCCGCCGTGAGGGCGAGCAGGGCCACGGTGAGGACGGCGATCAGGCGGCGCACGGGATCACTTCTTTCGGTCGTCTCAGGAGAGCACTAATGAGAACGATTATCGCCTGCAATTGCGCCCTGCGCAACTCCCCCCGGTCTCGGTGCCACCCGTCTCACTTCAACAGCAGGCTCACCGCCCCGATCGCCGAGGCCAGGATCGCGACGTTCTCGAAGACCTTCTGGGGCATCACGGCCAGCAGCCTCGAACCGAACCAGGTGCCCACCAGCACGACGGGTGCCAACACCAGATCGGTGACGAGGGTGTGGCGGGTGAACAGCCCCAGCCCTGCCGAGAACGGCACCTTCGTGAGGTTGATGATCAGGAAGTACCAGGCGCCCGTACCGACGAACCGCAGCTTGTCGATGCGAGCGGCCAACAGGTAGAGCGTCATCACGGGTCCGGCAGCATTGGCGGTCATGGTGGTGAAGCCCGCCAGGATTCCCGCGCCGCCAGCCGCGAGCTTGGTCTGGGCCCACGACTGGTGCTCGGGTGCGTCGACACCGGGCGGGGTCCCTGCATTCCTCCGCCTCGCCCCCGGTCCCCAGCGGGTGACCAACTGGATCGCCAGCATCACCAGCAGCATGGCGCCGATCGCACGGGTCAGCACGTGGTCGTCCACGGCGCGCAGGAACAGGGCGCCGAGTGCCAACCCCGGCAGCACCCAGGGCAGCAGCTTGACCAGCAGTTTCCAGTCGGCGTGTGACCGATACCTCAGCACCGCGACGATGTCGCCGACGATCAGCAACAACAACACCGCGGCCGTGGATTCCTTCGTCGGCATGACGAGGGCGAACAGTGCCACGCTGACCGATCCCAGCCCGCCGACCGAGGTCTTCGAGACACCGATGAGCAGCGCGGCGACGACGAGGGTGAACCAGAGCATGGGCCTCACCCTCTCACCCGCAGCGTGGGCAGCCCGCCGCGCGCCACGTCATGGTCGCTAGGCTCCCGGCCATGTCACGACCCCGTATCGGCATCTCGACCACCACCGGCCACGAACTGTCGGGTCCGCTGCCGGGCTACCCGCGGACGAACGTGGCCGTCGACTACCCGGAGGTCGTGCTCGCCACCGGCGGTCTGCCGGTGTTGCTGCCGTTGTTCGACCCGGCCGAGCACCCCGACCTGGTGACGGAGCAGGTGCGCGATCTCGACGCGCTCATCCTCACCGGCGGGCACGACGTCGACCCTGCCAGCTACGGCCAGCCCACTCGTCCCGTCTGCGGCGACACCCTTCCCCATCGCGACGCGTGGGACCTGGCGTTGGTCGACGCGGCCCTCGCACGCGGCATTCCCGTGCTCGGCATCTGCCGGGGCATGCAGGTGTTGAACGTGCGCTTCGGTGGCACCCTGCACCAGGACCTGCCCACCGATCGTCCCGGTGACGTGGCCCACTGGCAGAGCCTGCCCCCGGACGTGACCAGCCACCCGGTGGTGCTCGCCGAGTCGGGCGTGCTGCGTGAGGCCATCGGTGCCGACGAGGTGATGGTCACCTCCTTCCACCACCAGGGCATCGACACCCTGGGCCGGGGCCTGGTGGTCGAGGCCACGGCACCCGACGGTCTGGTGGAGGCGTTCAGTCTCGATCCCTCGCACGGGGGATGGGTGGTGGGGGTGCAGTGGCACCCCGAGATGTCGCACCGACGCGATGAGGCCGGACGCGCCGTCGTGCGGGCGCTCGTCCGGGTCGCCGACGAGGTGCGGGACTGCCCCTGCTGCAACCCCGAGGACTGAGCGGGTCGGACTGACCCGGTGAGGTCGGGCCGAGCGCCGCGTCAGCGGACGGTGATCTGGGGGGAGTAGAGGCCCATCACCTGGAGGGCAGCAGCCTGGTTCTCGGCGGACGACCCGGCGCAGGCCGCTCCCACCACCTCGACGGTTGCTCCCGCATCGGCGGCGGCGAGTGCCGTCGAGATGACGCAACAGTCGGTGGCCACCCCGCTCAGCACCAGGTGTGGTTCGGGGCCCGTGATGGCCAGCAGGGAGGCGCCGAACTTGCCGAACGTCGAGACATCCAGGGTCACCCCGCCTCGTTCAGCGGCCCAGGGCAGGGCCGGGTCGACCAGGTCGAACATGGCATCCTCGTTCGGACGGTCCGCGAACGACCACTTCTCGAAGTAGGCCGCCCACGAGCCACGCCGGTTGTCGCCGGGCAACCAGCGGGTGACGATCGTTCGCTCGCCGTGTTCGGCGACCAGTGCGTCCACCGGTCCCACGATCGAGGCGAAGTCAGGGGCGCACCACTGCGAGGCGGGGTCGGCGAAGATGCGCTGCGGGTCGATCACGAGCAGCCACGGGCGTGAGCTCATCGGCGCTCACCGGCCTCCAGCTCTGCCGTGATGTCGGCAGAGGTGGCGTTCTCGTCGGCTTCGGTCTGGGTCGACTCCTGTCGACGGACGAGACCGCGGCGTGCCACCAGGGTCACCAGGAAGCTGATGACCAACGAGACCAGCACGCCGAGGTTGGCCCAGGGCCAGCTGCCGTCCCACGACTGCACGCCCTGGTCGTCGACGACCCGGGCACCCAGGCCGAGCGGCTCCAGCAGGTAGCCCTGCCAGTTGTTCCAGCTGGCGTCGGCGGCGAACTGGTTGACGACCAGACCCCAGCCGATCACCGATGAGACCACCAGGGTGATGATCGAGACCCAGTCGAACCGGCCGTAGCGTCCGTTCGGCTTGAACAGGCTGACCGTGTCGTAGGCGCGGCGACGCAGCGCCAGGTCGGAGCAGAAGATTCCCGCCCACGCCGCCAGCGGCACCCCGAGGGTGATCAGGAAGGACTGGAACGGGCCGAGGAAGTCGGTGGCGAAGAAGACCACGAAGATCGTGCCGGCGGTGAGGATGCTGCCGTCGATCAGGGCCGCCACCGGGCGGGAGACCTTCACGCCGAGGGAGAGCAGGGTGAGTCCCGAGGAGTAGATGCCCAGCACCGCTCCCGAGATCAGGCTGAGCACCGCGACCAGCAGGAAGGGCAGCAGGATCCAGGTGGGGAGCAGGTCGGCCAGCGCCCCGATGGGATCGCCGGCGACGTGCCCGGCGTAGTCCTTGTTCGAGACGCTGAGCAGCAGCCCGAAGATGACCAGCACGATCGGGGCCACCGAACCGCCGAAGGTGTTCCAGAAGACGATCGAGCCCGAGGAGGCGCTGCGACGCTGGTAGCGCGACCAGTCGGCGGCCACGTTCGTCCACCCCAGTCCGAAACCGGTCATCACCATCACCAGGGCGCCCACCATCTGCGCGGCTGAACCGGCGGGCAGCGACGAGACGGCCGCCCAGTCGATCTTGGGAACGGTGATCGCCATGATGATGACGGTGGCGATGCCGGTCACCCAGGTGAGCACCGACTGCAGCTTCATGATCACGTGGTAGCCGAGCACCGACGCGGCCACGATGGTGCCGGCGATCACGACGGTGGCCAGGATCTTGACCGCCGTGCCGTGGGCCCAGCCGACCTTGTCGAAGATCGTCACGGTGGCCAACGTCGCCAGGATGGTGAGGGTGGTCTCCCAGCCGATCGAGGTGAGCCAGCCGAGCGCTCCCGGCAGCTTCTGCCCGTCCACGCCGAACGCGGCCCGGCTCAACACCATGGTGGGCACCGAACCGCGCTTGCCGGCGATGGCGATGATCCCGCAGATCAGGAAGCTGAAGACGACACCGACCAGCGACACGACGGTGGCCTGCCAGAACGAGATGCCGAAGCCGAGCACGAACGAGCCGTAGCTCATGCCGAAGACACTCACGTTGGCCGCGAACCACGGCATGAACAGGTCACGCGGACGAGCGGTGCGTGCCGGTTCGTCGATGACGTCGATGCCCTGCAGTTCGATCAGCCCCCGACGTTCGCTCGCGCCGGTGGGGGCGCCCGGGTTCTCCCCAGAGGCCGTGGGTCGGTCGGGACCCTGCTTGCTCGGGCCCTGCTTCACTGCGGAGTCAGACATGACGTGCTCTCTTCGGGAGGAATGGTGAGGATGCCGGGAGCGAGTTGCTCAGGCACATGGTTGCGGGCTGGGGCGGGTCGATCAACGATCAACGCACGTCGGGACCATCGAAGGTGAGTTGCATCATCACGATGTCGAGCCAGCGCCCGAACTTGCGACCGACCTCTGGCATCCGCGCCACTTCGACGAAGCCCATCCGCTCGTGGAAGTTGATGCTCGTCTCGTTGCTGGCATCGAGCACCCCGATCATCACGTGGACGCCGTGGCCCTTGGCATAGTCGATCAGGGCGGTCATCAGCATCCGGCCCACCCCTGCTGCGCGGTGACCCGACTTGACGTACACCGAGTGCTCGACCGTGTAGTTGTAGCCCGCCTTGTCGCGAAAGGTGCCGTAGCTGGCGAAGCCGATCGTCTCGCCGTCGATCAGCGCCACCAGGGTGGGGTGTCCGCGACGCTGCTTGTCCTGCAGCACGGCCGCACGCTCCGCGACCGTCACCGGTGCCAGGTCGTAGCTGGCCGTGGTGCCGACCCCCGCCTCGTTGTAGATATCGGTGATGGCCGGCAGGTCAGCTGTGGTCGCGGGACGAATGGTCAGCGGCATGCGCCCAGCCTAGGGCTCACCGAGGGGGACAGCGTTGCCCTCCCAACCCGCGCGTCGATGTCGATGTGTGGTCATGCCAGCGCAGGGCCCCGGGGGGCCGATATCGTCCCCGGCAGTCATCCCCAACCGACGGCAGGCCCATGACCACTCAGCAGCTCACTCGCACCGACCGCCTCGACCGGTTGCCGTTCAACCGCCGCCACGCGAAGTTGTTGGTGGGTTCGGGGCTCGGGTGGGCCCTGGATGCGATGGATGTCGGGTTGATCTCGTTCGTGATGGTGGCGCTGGCGGCTGAGTGGAAGCTCAGCCCGGGCCAGCTGAGCTGGGTCGCGAGCATCGGTTTCGTCGGCATGGCCATCGGCGCCTCCCTGGGTGGGCTGCTCGCCGACAAGCTCGGACGACGCCAGGTCTTCGCCATCACCCTGCTCGTCTACGGGGTGGCCACCGGTGCCTCGGCGCTGGCGTGGTCGCTGGCGGCGCTGATCGTTCTCCGTTTCGTGGTGGGACTGGGGCTCGGGGCCGAACTGCCGGTCGCGTCCACCCTGGTCAGTGAGTACGCCCCCAAGCGCATCCGTGGACGCGTGGTCGTCGCCCTCGAGGCCTTCTGGGCCATCGGTTGGATCGCCGCCGCGCTGATCGGTTACCTGGTCATCCCCAACCTGACGCACGGCTGGCGATGGGCCCTGCTGGTGGGCATCGTGCCCGCCGCCTATGCCCTGGTGGTGCGGTTCGGACTGCCCGAATCCGTGCGCTTCCTCGAATCGAAGGGACGAGACGCCGAGGCCGAGGCTGCCGTGCGCCGCTACGAGGAGGTCTCCGGACTGCGGGCGCCGTCGTCCGATCGGGTGACTGAGGTCAGCGTGGTCAAGCCTGAGGACTTCGACGACCGGACGATCTGGTCGCCGGGTCTGCGCGGACGAACCGTCGCGCTGTGGGTCGTCTGGTTCTGCATCAACCTGTCGTACTACGGGGCGTTCATCTGGCTGCCCAGCCTGCTGGTGCGCTCCGGCCACACGGTGGTGAAGTCGTTCGAGTACACCGTGATCATCACGCTGGCCCAGTTGCCCGGCTACGCCGTCGCCGCATGGCTGATCGAGGTCTGGGGACGACGGGCGACCCTTGCCACCTTCCTCGCCGGTTCGGCCATCGCAGCCGGTGCCTTCGGATTCGCTGACTCGACGGCGGCGATCCTGGTCGCGGGTTGCGCGTTGTCGTTCTTCAACCTCGGCGCCTGGGGTGCCCTGTACGCCGTCGGCCCGGAGCTGTACCCCACCCGGCTGCGCGGCGCTGGCACCGGTGCGGCGGCCGCGTTCGGGCGGATCGCGGCGATGGTCGCCCCGCTGAGCGTGCCCGTACTGCTGGCGCGCGGAGGCACACCGGTCGTCTTCGTCGTGTTCGCGGCCGCCTTCGTGATCGCAGCCGGTGCTGCGCTCGCGCTGCCCGAGTACCGCAACCGCGACCTGACCGAGTGAGCAGCACGGCGACCTGACCGGGTGTGCAGCGCGCTGCGCAGCGAGGGGTTGGCCGAGAGAACGACTGGCACAGGACAACAACTGGCCCGGGACAACGACTGGCCCGGGACAACAACTGGCACAGGGCCGCCCCATGGCAAGGGTTGACTAAGCTCGTCGGTGAACTGCTACCTCGCTTCGGCGAGAGATGAGGACTCCTTCATGGCATCCCTGGAATGGACTGAACAAGACGAACGGGCGGTCGACACCGCCCGCATCCTGGCAGCGGACGCCGTCGAGAAGGTGGGCAACGGCCACCCCGGTACCGCGATCTCGCTGGCTCCGGCCGCCTACCTGCTGTTCCAGCGCATCATGAACTGGGACGTCAATGACGACCAGTGGCTGGGCCGCGACCGGTTCGTGCTCTCCGCGGGACACGCCTCCCTCACCCAGTACTGCCAGCTCTACCTGGCCAACGCCGGTCTGACCCTCGACGACCTCAAGTCGCTGCGCACCTGGGGCTCCAAGACCCCCGGGCACCCCGAGTACCACCACACCAAGTTCGTCGAGACCACCACCGGCCCCTTGGGAGCCGGCGTCTCGAACGCGGTCGGCTTCGCCATGGCTGCACGCCGTGAACGTGGCATGTTCGATCCGGACGCCCCCGCGGGTGAGTCGGTCTTCGACCGCCAGATCTACGCCATCGCGGGCGACGGGTGCATGCAGGAGGGCATCTCGTCCGAGGCGAGCTCGCTGGCGGCCACCCAGGACCTGGGCAACCTCACCTTGATCTACGACGACAACCGCATCTCGATCGAGGGCGACACCAAGATTGCCTTCTCCGAGGACGTCGCGGCCCGCTACGCGGCCTACGGCTGGCACGTGCAGCACGTCGACTGGACCCACGGCGGTACCGAGTACCACGAGGACGTGCAGGCCCTGTACGACGCCATCGAGGCGGCCAAGGCCGTCACCGACAGGCCGTCGTTCATCCGTCTGACCACCATCATCGGCTGGCCCCTGCCCAACAAGGCGGGCTCCCACGACGTGCACGGGTCCAAGTTGGGTGCCGACGAGATCTCGGGCCTCAAGCAGGAACTCGGCTTCACCGACGAGCCCTTCGCGGTCGACCAGGCCGCCGTGCAGCACGCCGTCGACCACGCGGCGGCCCGTTCGAAGCAGGTTCGCGCGGCATGGGACGAGAAGTTCGCGGCCTGGCAGCAGGCCAACCCCGAGAGGGCCGCGCTGCTCACCCGCATCCGCAACCACGAACTCCCCGAGATCACCCTCGCCGAGTTCCCGGCCGGCAAGAAGAAGGCAACCCGCGCGGCGTCGGGCGAGGTGCTCAACCAGCTGGCCTCGCAGGTTCCGGAGCTGTGGGGCGGTTCCGCGGACCTGGCCAGTTCGAACAACACCACCATGAAGGGGGAGGAGTCGTTCCTCCCGGTGGAGCGCGCCAGCAAGCAGTTCCCCGGCAACCCCTACGGCCGCACGCTGCACTTCGGCATCCGTGAACACGCCATGGGCGGCATCGTCAACGGCATCGCCCTGTCGGGGCTGACCCGCCCCTACGGCGGCACCTTCCTGGTCTTCTCCGACTACATGCGACCGGCCGTCCGTCTGGCCGCGCTGATGGGCGCTCCCTCCATCTTCGTGTGGACCCACGACTCGGTGGGTGTCGGTGGGGACGGCCCCACGCACCAGCCGATCGAGCACGTGGCCTCGCTGCGGCTCATCCCGGGGCTCGACGTGGTTCGTCCGGGTGACGCCAACGAGGTGTCCGTGGCCTGGAAGCAGGCGTTGGAGCACCGGGATCGTCCGACGGCGCTCATCCTGTCCCGCCAGGACCTGGCGGTGTTCGACCGCACGCAGGAGGGCTTCGCTCCGGCTGACCAGGCCGCCCGCGGCGCCTACGTGCTGAAGGAGGCTTCGGCGGCCCCGCAGCTGATCCTGATCGCCACCGGCTCCGAGGTCGAGCTGGCGGTGGGTGCCGCTGATTCGCTCGAGGGCCAGGGAATCCCGACCCGTGTCGTCTCGATGCCCTGTCAGGAATGGTTCGACGGCCAGGACGAGGAGTACCGCGAGTCGGTGCTGCCCAGCGGTGTCACCGCCCGCCTCTCGATCGAGGCCGGCGTCGGCAACGGGTGGCAGAAGTACGTGGGCGCCCACGGTGCCTCGCTCTCGATCGAGAGCTTCGGGGCCTCGGCCGACGGCGCCAAGATCTTCGAGGAACTCGGCTTCACCGTCGAGAACGTCGTGACCCTTGCGCAGAGCCTGCTGAGCTGACCACGTCCACCAGCACTGTCCAGCCGCCCCGGTCGAGAGCACTCTCGGCCGGGGTGGCTGCCTACGTCCTGTGGGGCGTGTTCCCCCTGTTCTGGGCGCTGTTGGGCGCGGCCAACCCGATCGAGACCCTGGCGGAGCGATTCGTCTGGTCGGCGGTCTGGACGGCGCTGTGCCTGGTCGTGCTGAGGCAGGGGTTCGGCTGGGTTCGTCCGGCGCTGGCCGGCGGCCAGTGGGTGCCGCTGCTGCTGGCCTCCATCGTGATCGCCGTCAACTGGGGCATGTTCATCTTCGCCGTGCAGACCGGCCACACGGTGGAGAGTTCACTGGGGTACTTCATCAACCCGCTGCTCAACCTCGTGTTCGGGCGCATCTTCTTCTCGGAGCGGCTCGACCGGTGGGGGTGGGGCGGGGCGCTGACGGCGTTGGTCGGCGTGGTCGTCATCAGTTGGGGCAGCTGGCACACGGTGTGGATCTCGTTGCTTCTGGCGACCTCGTTCGGCATCTACGGGGTGTTGAAGAAGAAGGCCCAACTGCCGGCGCTGCAGGGGTTGTTCCTCGAGTCGGTGTTCATGACCCCGCTGGCGCTCGTGGTGCTGGTGGTCATGGGCGTCATGGGTCTGGGGCACTTCGGACTCGGGTGGTCGATCACGGCGCTCTTCGTGGTCTCGGGCCTGGTGACCGCTGTCCCGCTGTGGCTGTTCGCCCAGGCCGCCCGTGGCCTGCCACTGGGACTGCTCGGCATGTTGCAGTTCATCGGGCCGACGCTGCAGTTGCTGATCGGGCTGCTGGTGTTCCACCAGAAGATCTCCTGGGTCTGGTGGGTCGGCCTTCCCCTGGTGTGGTTGGGATGCGCGCTCTACCTGGTGGGGGTGCTGGGGCGCGGCCGACGCTCCCGGGGCCCGGCTGGCGGCTGACCGCCCGAGGTTCCGCGCCAATCGGGGCAGGCAGCAAGGCTTGTCGCCACGCCAGGTGACGGGAGGGCCGCTCAGGTGCCCCTTTCTGCGTGGATGTTCGGCGAATGATCTCCCGGTTGGCGCACTCCCGCGGTCGAGGGCGTCTACGGGTCTTCCTTCGCGACGATGCGCGGCGGACAATGGAGCATGGCGGTGTGGCGCGCGGACGAGCGCCTGGGGGCCCTCGTCGACACAGAACTTGCCGCAGCGCTCGACGAGGCTGCGGCCCAGAATCGTGCGCGTCTGGTCGCCTCGTGGCTTCGGGTCCTGGGACTGGTGCAGGCGCGGGGGACCCCGCTGCGGGCGGTGACCCGCTTCGACACCGATATCGCGCGTCTGCAGTTCGCCGACCACAGCGCAGTGCTGGTTGATTGCAGCGGCCCGCACACCCGGGTGGGGGAGATCGCCGTGGCTGTGGCCCGCCAACTCGCGGTCGTGGTCACCGACGTGAGGGTCGAGGGTGACGGGGTGACCGCCCGTCTTGCCTGGGGCAGACATGCGGTTGAGGTGCACCTGCTCGGTGGCGACCAGGCCCGGTGACGCCCCTCAGCGCACCTTCCGCTCAGCGCATCGGTCCCGTCAGCGCCCGAGCCCCCTCAGCGCACCAGGCAGTCCACCAGCGCGGCCGCCTTCAGGTGCATCTCGTCCAACTCCTCGTGCGCCACGCTGAGCGCGGTGATCCCGGCCCCGACCCCGATCCAGGCCGCGTCCTCGTCCGAGACCACGCTGCGGATGACCATCGCCGCCTCGCAGTGCTGGCCCGTGAAGATGCCGAAACATCCCGAGTAGATGCCCCGCGGCCAGCTCTCCAACTCGCGCAGGATCTCCACCGCCCGACGCTTGGGTGCCCCGGTCATCGACCCCGCCGGGAACAGCGCCCTCACTGCGTCCACCGGGCCGAGGCCCTCACGCAACTGTCCCGACACGGTCGAGACGAGTTGGTGCACGCTGGCATACCCCCTCACCGAGAACAGTTCCTCCACCTGCACCGACCCCGGGCGACAGATGCGGCCCAGGTCATTGCGGCACAGGTCGACGATCATCAGGTTCTCGGCACGCTCCTTCTCCGACGCCGCCAACTCCTCAGCCAGCGCGAGGTCGACCTCCGGGTCGGGATCTCGGCGCCGGGTGCCCTTGATCGGGGACGTGGTGGCGATGCCGTCGTGGACGCGGAGGAAGGTCTCCATCGACGCCGAACTCAGCACCGTCCCGTTGATGCGCAGCAGGCCGCCGTGGGGAACGGGGCTTGACCGCCGCAGCCGCAGATGGGAGGCGAAGGCGTCGATGGGGCTGTCGGTCCACAGGGTGGTTGTGAGGCACAGCACCCAGGCATCCCCGGCGCGGATGTGCTCGATGCACCTGTCGATGGCGGCCAGGAGTTCCTCGTCCGAGTCGCCCGCGAGCACGCTGACGCCCTCCGTCCCGGTGGGCAATGAACCGGCAGCCATGGGAGGGGGCTCGTCGACCGGTGGCAACGTGTCGGGCAGTGCCCAGGCCTGCTCGTCGATGGCGGCGTGCAGCGTGGTGCTGCCGTCGGCCTCGATCACCGCCCAGCGCGACAGCCGCACCAGCGAGATCGGTGGATGCCTGGGACTTTCACCGCGGGACAGCCCCAGCAGCTCGGATCCTGCCTCGTATCCGATCCACCCGACCCAGGCCTCGTCCGAGTCGCGCACCACGGCCTCGAACGAGTCGAAGTCCGGAGCGAGCAGGCTCATGCCGCCGACGCCCACCAGGTGGGCACCCCCGTCGGAGGAGTCGAGCCAGACGACGTCCTGCGCGGGGTCCGACCACCAATGGGCGGCCAGGGCGGCCGGTTCGAGTGAGGGATGTGGTGCGGACCACCCGCTGGTCAGCCAGCCGAAGGATCCAGCGTGGGAGCCAGCCATAGGCTGGAGTCTATGAGTGCCGACACCGTGGTGGCCGATTCGTTCCTGGTCGACCACGGCCGGGTGCTGTTGCTCGGGGCCCATGCCGACCGGTTCGCGCGTGACGCGGGAGCAGTGGGCTTCCCCGCGGACGAAGCGCGCCGCGCCCTGCTGGACCTGGCCCGCTCGGTCCCGGAGGCAGGACGGTGGTTCCCGCGGATCGATCTGCTGTCCGACCTGACCCTTCGTCCTCTGCTGCGACCTGCCCCACCCCGTGGCGGCGAGGTGCGGGTGGCGACCGCCGACCACGACCCGCGTACCTGCCCCGCCGTGAAGGGCCCCGACCTCGCGGCCCTGTCCGAGCAGCGTGCGCGTGCGCAGCGGAGCGGGGCGGACGAGGCGCTCCTCCTGGTCGACGGCCTCGTCTGCGACGGGGCGCTGAGCGCTGTGGTGTGGTGGCGCGACGACGTCCTGCACCTGCCCCACCCCGCGTTGGCGAGGGTCGACTCCGTCACCACCCGCTGGCTGGTGGCGCAGGCCCGCGTGCGAGGGGTGGAGGTGCGACGGGTCCGGGCTCGTCCGGATGATTTGGCGGGTGCGGAGCTCTGGCTGCTGAGTGCGCTGCACGGGATCCGACCGGTCGTGGGGTGGCTCGACGGACCCACGGTGGCCATGCCCGGTGGTCACCAGCGGTGGTGGCAGCAGCGCCTCGAGCGCGCGCGGGAGCCGGTCTCGTCCCTGGCATGAGGGTGGCCCTCGGTCGGCCCGGGCCCCGGCTGATGGGATGTCCACCATGCGCGAATCCAGTTGCTTACCCAAACTAACCATCTAGACTGGTGGACGACCCCACCCCCACCAGAGGATCTCCATGGCAGACCGCGTACGCACCTTCGCGAGTTTTGCCCTGTTCAACTATCGGCTCTTCTGGCTCGGCGCGCTGGTCAGCAACGTGGGCGGGTGGATGGCGCGGGTGGCCCAGGACTGGCTGGTGCTGACCCAACTGACCGATCACTCCGCCCAGGCGCTGGGCCTGGTGACGGCCCTCCAGTTCCTGCCGATCCCGCTGATCGCCCCGATGGCCGGAGCCCTCGCGGATCGCTATTCCAAGCGGCGGTTGCTGATGGTCACCCAGGCGGCGCTGGGGGCGACGGCCTTCGGCCTGTGGATCCTGGTCGCGACCGGCACGGTGCAGTTGTGGCACGCCTTCCTGTTCGCCTTCCTGCAGGGAGTTGCATCGGCCTTCGACATGCCGGTCCGCCAAGCCTTCGTCTCGGAGATGGTGCCGCAACGGCTCGTCTCGAACGCCATCGGCCTCAACTCGGCGCAGTTCAACGGCGCCCGACTGCTCGGCCCGGGTCTGGCCGGACTGCTGATCGCCTGGGTCGGCATCGCCCCGGCCCTGCTGGTCAATGCGCTGAGCTTCGTCGCAGTGATCGGCGCCCTGTGGTTCATGCGCACCGACCAACTCATGCCTCGTCCGAAACGGGTCGGCACCGGCACTGTGCGTGAGGGCATTGCCTATGTGCGCACGCGCCCCGACATCCTGCTCATCCTCGGCATCATCTTCGTCTTCTCCACGTTCGGCATGAACTTCCAGATCACCAACGCCCTGATGGCGACGACGGTCTTCGGCAAGGGCGCGAGCGAGTACGGCATGCTCGGTTCCGTCATGGCGATCGGCACCCTGGCGGCCGCCTTCATGGCGGCTCGGCGGGTGCGTCCCCGCCTGCGTTGGCTTCTTCTGGGGGTGCTCGGGTTCGCCGTGTTCACCGCCGGGGCGGCGCTGGCGCCGACCTACCTGTTCTTCGCCGTCATGCTGGTCGGTGTGGGGGTGTGTTCCCTGACGGTGATGACCTCGTGCAACGCCACCGTGCAGTTGGCCTCCGACCCAGCGCTGCGAGGTCGCGTGATGGCGGTCTACATGGCGGTCAACATGGGCGGTACCCCGATCGGGTCGCCGGTGATCGGCTGGATCGGTGACCACTGGGGAGCCCGCTGGACCCTCGGCGTCGGAGCCGTCGCCACGTTCGCCGTGTGCGTTGCAGCGAGCCTCTACGTGATGGTCCACGACCGGGTACGTGTACGGCTCGAGGGGGTCTGGCCGCCGCGGTTGCTGGTTGATCGACTGGACGATTCGGCACTGGCCCCGGGAGCCATGGCCGATCCGGATCCCCAAGCACGCGTGGCCTGAGCGGAATCACCCCGTTCCGGCACCCTGACTCGCCCCGGTTTCGTCCGACCTCACTCCGGTTTGTCGCCGTGGCCTTCCTAGACTCGCAGCATGGACCTGATCGCAGCTGCCCGTGACTTCCGAGCCCGCACCACCGGACCCGTCATCCTCGAGATCGACCTGGCTCGCGGGATCACCGTGGCCCCGCCCGACAATCCACTCGCCGCCCTGAAGGCGCTCAACTCAGCCACGATGGGTGCGGTACGTGAGGGACTCCGCCAAGGAGCGACCGACCCCCGCGTGAAGGGGCTCATCGTGCACGTGGCCCCGTCGGGACTCGGACTGGCCGACCTGCAGAACCTGGGCGACATGATCGCTGAGTTCGGTGGGCACAAGCCGACCACCGCGTGGACGCAGACCTTCGGCGAGATGGGCAATGCCCTCCCGCTGGTCGCCCTGGCCACCCGGGCCAGGACCGTGTGGGTGCAGCCGTCGGGACTCGTCTTCCTGGGCGGACTGCACCTGTCGATCACCCTGCTGCGCGGACTCTTCGAGAAGGTCGGCCTGACGCCGGAGTTCGGTCAGCGCAAGGAGTACAAGTCGGCCGCAGAGCAGTACGCGGGCACCGAGATCAGCGAGGCCAATCGCGAGATGATGCAGCGCCTGGCCGACTCCGTCGTCGAGCAGTGCCTCGCCCAGATCGCGGCCGGCCGAGGCCTCGAGGTCGAGGCCGTGCGCGCCGCCATGGACGAGAGCCCCGTCACCGTTGAGCGGGCCGTCGAACTGGGACTGGTCGACAAGGTCGGCTACCGCGACCAGGTCTACGACGACGTCTACGCGGCACTGGGGCTCGACCGGCACGCCCTGCAGTTCGTGCACCGCTACGACGCCAAGGTGCAGCGCCGTGAGCTGAAGCGCCAGCTCGTCGACCGACACGCACCGCAGGTGGGCATCGTCACCCTGCGCGGCCCGATCGTCACCGGACGGGGCGCTCCCGGCGGACCTGGTGGGCAACAGGCCGGCGGTGACGCCGTCGCCGATCACCTGCGCGCCGCTGCCCGGGACGACAAGGTGAAGGCGGTCGTCCTGCGGATCGACTCACCCGGGGGGTCGGCAGTGGCCTCCGACACCATCTGGCGCGAGGTGCACCGGGTGCGTGAGTCGGGTCGTCCGGTGGTGGCGCTGATGGGCAATGTCGCGGCCTCGGGCGGCTACTACGCCGCCATGGGTGCCGACGAGATCGTGGCCGCGCCGTCCACCCTGACGGGGTCGATCGGCGTGCTGGCGGGCAAGGTCGTCACCTTGGGACTGCTGGACAAGCTGGCGCTCAAGCATGAGGGCATCAACTCCGGCCCGAAGGCCGACCTGTTCGCCGCCGACCACCACTTCACGGCCGAGGACTGGGCCGTGCTGGACGCCTGGCTCGATGCCATCTACGAACAGTTCACGGCAAAGGCGGCAGCCGACCGCAAGCTGAGCCGCGAGGACCTCGAGAAGGTCGCCAAGGGTCGGGTGTGGACCGGCGCCGACGCCCTCGAACGGGGGCTCGTCGACCACCTCGGCAACCTCGAACTGGCCGTCCAGCGAGCGTGCGCGCTGGCGGAGGTCGATCGCGACCAGGCGGTGCTGCGCACGGTGCCGGCCTTCGGCATGCTCGAGCAGTTCATCCCCGCCGACTCAACCGAGTCCTCCGGTCGTCCTCAGGTGTCCGTCGCGGACGGCCCCGAGGCGTTGTTGCCGAAGGCGATCCGGGCTCTCGGCCTGGGTGGGGAGTGGGCCCAGATCAGCGGCCCGCTGGCCCTTCCCTGGCGGTTCGACCTGCGCTGACCGCGATCCCGGGTTACGGGCCCGGGGTCCGGCCCGGGCTCAGCTCAGGTACTGCAGCCCGTCGACCTCGGCGAGGAAGTCGTCGAGGATGCTGCGGGCGACCGCGACCGAGTCGACCAGTGGGTGCTGGGCGATGGCCCGCCAGGCCAACGCCCGGCTCCCGCTGCGGGATGCCTCGATGGTGGCCCGTTCGACCTGCTTGACCTGGGTCACCAGACCGACCCCGTGGCGGGGGAGGGGTCCCGTGGGCAGCGGGTGCACCCCTGCGGCGTCGACCCGGCAGGGTGCCTCGATCACGGCGTCGGCGTCGAGTTCGGCCACCCGGTCACCGTTGGGCCGGTTCACGATCAGGGTCGCGGGACGATCGTGGGCGATGGCGTGCATGATGGCCAGCGCGACCCGGTCGTAGCCCCCGCTGACCAGGTCGTCCGGGTCGCGTTCGAAGTGCCCGGCGGCCTCGCGATTGGACGCCATGTAGGTGGTCTCGCGGGCGAGGCGGCAGTCGTCCCACCGCCGTAGTGCCCCCGGAGCAGTGGGGTCCGGGACGCCGTAGAACTCCCGCTGCTGGGCCTCGATCACCTGCGCCCGCGTGCGGGTGGCCGCGCGGTCCGCAGCCAGCGCCTCGCGCGTGAAGTAGTAGTGGTGCAGGTACTCGTTGGGCAGATGGCCCAGGTTCTGCAGCCAGTCGGAGCCGAACAGGCGGCCCTCCTCGAACGACTCGAGTGCCGCAGGGTCGGCCATCAACCGCGGCAACTGGTCGCTGCCGTCCAGGACGAGGGATCGGATCCAGCCGAGGTGGTTGAGCCCCACGTAGCCGATCTCGGCCCGCGACCGGTCGGCGGGCGCGACGCCCAGGGCGCCGAGCGCACGTCGGGCCAGACCGACGGGGGAGTCGCAGATACCGATCACCCGATCGCCCAGCACGTCGACCAGTGACTCGGTGACCATGCCGGCCGGGTTGGTGAACGAGATCACCCAGGCCTCGGGGGCCAGGGCGGCGATCCTCTCCGCCATGCCGCGGACGACGGGCAGGGTGCGCAGGGCGTACGCGACGCCCCCGGCCCCGACTGTCTCCTGCCCGATCACCCCATGCCTGAGCGGGATGGTCTCGTCACAGGTACGCCCGGCAAGACCACCGACTCGGATCGCGGAGAACACGAAGTCGGTGCCCCGTACGGCGTCATCCAACTCGGTGTGCAGCGACACCACGGGAGGGTGGGGGTGCCCGGAGGACTGCTCGCCCAGCACGGCGGCGATCGAACGGAGGCGATGCGCATCCGAGTCGAACAGCCTCAACTCGGTGACCCGCCCCGGCTCGCGGTCGTCCAACAACGCCTGGTGCACGAGCGGCACCCGGAACCCTCCGCCCCCCAGGATCGACAGAATCATGGCGTCCTTCCTTCCCACCTGACGGTAGGGCGCAAGAATGATCAGAGGCAAGCATGATCGACCGTCCGGCCAGGGTGACGTGGCGGTCAGGGAGCGACCAATGACCTCACCGACGACGACCCCCTACGACCTCCTGGCCTGTGGGCTGGTGTTCACCGACCTCATCTTCCACGGCATCCCCGATGAGGGTCCCGCCTTCGGTACAGAGGTGCGCACCCCCGACTACCGCGAGGTTCCCGGCGGCATCGCCAATGCCTCCATCGCCGGTAGTCGGCTCGGCCTTCGGGTGGGCATGGTCGCCGACGTCGGCGACGACCTGGTGGGGCAGGGCAGTCTCGCCCGACTGCGGGACGAGGGAATCGACACCTCGGGTTGCCTCGTGCACGCCGGTTGGCAGACGCCCTTGACCATCGTGCTGAACTACGCCGGCGACCGCACCATGGTGACGGCCGAGACCCCCCACCCCGGGCGCTGCGTGCTGCGCGCCGCCTCTTCGCCGCCCGCCAGGGTGGTGGTGGCCCACCTGCAGCCCTTCCCGATGCCGTGGCTGTCCAGTGCGGCCCAGCGCGGCGCCCTGGTGATCGGTGACATCGGCTGGGACGAGAGCGGCCGCTGGGACCTCTCGGCGCTGCCCGACCTACCGCACTGCCACGCGTTCACGCCCAACCTCACCGAGGCGCTGCACTACACCCGGACGACGACCGTTGACGAGGCACTCACGGCCCTCTCCGAGCACGTCCGACTGCCGGTGGTGACCATGGGCGCCGACGGGGTGTCGGCCCTCGACCGCGACACCGGTGAACGGGTGCACGTGGCAGCGGTCCCCGGGCCCGTCGTCGACACCGGGGGAGCGGGGGACGTCTTCTCGGCCGGGCTGGCGGCGGGGCTGCTGGCGCGGTGGCCGCTCGTCCAGTCGCTACGGTTCGCGGTGCTGGTCAGCGGTCTGACGGTGCGTGAACCCGGGGCCGGCACCACCGCACCCACCCTCGCCGACATGCGCCGCTGGCACGCCGACCTGGACCGTGGCGACCCCCTCGTCGAGGAGTACGCCTTCCTGACCGAGATCCCCACCCACGGCCCCTGGAGCCAGCCCGCTCCGTGAGCCCGGCATCGCCGGACCAGCGACGCCCGGCCCACCAACGGTGCGGCGCAGCCCGCCCCAATCCCTGAGCGCCAGAAGTCGGGCGGCTGGGATCAGAAGTAGTCGCGGATGTGGTTCTGGCGACCACCGAAAGCGGCCGACCAGGTGGGATAGGTGTTGGTCGCCCCGCCCGCGGCGAGTCCGGCCCCGACGATGTTCCACATCGATTGGGAACCCGAGAACAGCAGTGACAGTCCGCGCTGGCTGAACTCGACCGGGTTGAGCCGCTTCGAGTGGGCACCCAGTCTCCCGATCCGGGTGACGGTGGCGTGGCCGTCCTCCAGCCGCAGCTTCCAGTCACCGGTGATGGTGTCGATGCTGTCATCGGTGACCCGGAACGGCAGTTCGCAGTCCAACCCCTCCGGCCAGACGCGGGGCACCAGCGCGGCGCGGAGGTTCAGCACCTTCACCATGTACGGGAACCTCTCGACCACGTGCCAGGTCGCCGCCGGGTGCACCAGTCTCAAGCCGTCGTCGCCGGAGGTGCGGAAGACGGTGTGGGGCAGCACCGGGGAGTTCGTCCCGAACATCGCCAGCAGGGCCTGGGTGGCCAGCGATGACAGCGAGACGAACTCCCGGACCGACAGTTCGGCACCTTCGCCGTACCCGTGGCCACGGTTCCACGAGGCGTAGGCGGCCACCTGGCCGTCGATGCGCGCCACGGTGATGCCGGTGTGCGCCTTCACCCGCTTGGCGGGCTTCGACTCGTACAGGGGGCCGGTGCGGTTGACCGGCCCGTTCTGCTGGATCGCCCAGCGGTGGTACAGGTCGTCGAGGGCGGGGACGTCGTCCTCGGTGGCCCGACCCAGGGTCACACCTTCGGGTGGGGTGAGCGTGCCCAGCTCGATGGTGGGCACCTTGACGCGGGTGAGTTCGGCTGCGAGTTCGAACCCGAATCTGCGATAGATGGCGTTCGCGGTGGGGAAGAGGGTTGCCACCACCGCCCCTCGCTCGCGCGCGTCCGCAAGGGCCTGCAGCAGCAGCGGGCTCAGCACACCCCGGCCGCGGTGTTCCTGTGCGGTGGTGACGCTCATCACTCCTGCGGTCGCCAGTTCGGTGCCGCCCCAGAAGGAGGAGATGTCACGCACCCCTGCCCGGCCCACCTGGCGGTCGTCGTCGAAGGCCCCCAACCAGTAGGAGGGTGGCTTCGAGATCTGGGCTGTGTTCTTCTTCGACAGGGGGGAGCCGAAGGCCTCGTGGCGCAGCAGTTGGGTGGCCTCGGCATCGTCATCGGTCAACGGACGCACGGTGATCGCCATGTCAGTCAGTCAACCAGAATTCCCCGATTCTGGACTGACGCCATCGCCACGTAGAATCTGGCCACGAGTCGTGGGTGCCGTCGTTGGGGCGCTGGACGACGTCCCATACCCCGCAGCAGAGGTGCCTCTTGTCACAGAACCATGTCTCCCGTGCCGGTCGAACCCCAGGAGCGCGCCGTCGCCGTCCGCACGCCGTGGTGGGAGCCTCCGTCGTCGGGGGGCTCGTGGTCATCGCAGGAGCGGCCTACGCCGTCGGATACGTGATGGCCGGGGACAACACCCCCAAGAACGCCTCGGTACAGGGAATCCCGATCGGCGGCATGCCTGCCCAGGAGGCCGAGCGGAAGCTGCAGAAGCAGATCGCCCCCAAGGCTGAGGCCGCGATCATTCTGAAGGGGCCCGACAAGCAGGCCTCGATCAAGCCCGCGGCTGCCGGCCTGTCGGTCGACTACGCCGCCACCGTTCGGGCTGCAGGGGCCGGACGATCCTGGAGCCCGCTGCACATCGTGAACGTGCTGCGCGGCGGTGGCTCCCTCGATCTGGTCACCACCTCCGACCCGGCCAAGCTGAAGGCGGCCGTGACGGCTGTGGCCCCGCAGTTCGCGGTCGAGCCGCGGGACGCCTCCTTGGCCGTGGTGGGCGGGAAGGCCAAGATCACCGAGGCGGTGCAGGGTCAGTCCCTCGACGTCGACAAGGCAACGGCCGAGGTGCGGCAGGCCTGGCTGGAACGCACCAGCGTCGACGCCCCCCTGACCACCAGCGACCCGCAGATCACCACCGAGGCGGTCACCTCCGTGGCCGAGCAGCAGCTGTCGCCGGTGCTGTCCGGTCCGATCCCGCTGAAGACCAGGGACGGCAAGGCCTTCGAGGTGCCGCAGCAGGCCCTGGTGGCCAGCACCACGGTGAAGCAGACGGGCACCACGTTCACGGTTTCGACCGACATGAAGAAGCTGTTCGCCGGTTCGCAGGACTCGATCGCGACCCTCAAGTACCCCCAGGGACGCAACGCCAGCATCCAGTTGCAGGGTGGCAAGCCGGTGGTCGTCCCCTCCATCGACGGTCGCGGGGTCACCGAGGCGAACTTCATCAAGGCCGTGCAGCCGGTGCTGGCGCGGACGGGCGCCGAACGCACCGCTGTCGTCGAGGTGACCAAGGTGCCGGCCTCCTACACCACTGCGGACGCCCAGAAGGCGGGCGTCAAGGAGGTCACCGGGGAGTTCACCACGCAGTTCCCCTACGCGGAGTACCGCAACAACAACCTCTCCCATGCTGCCGCCGGCATCAACAACACCTACCTCAAGCCCGGCGACACGTTCAGCCTCAACCGGGTGCTGGGCGAGCGGACCGCCGGCAACGGCTACATCGACGGCTACGTCATCGAGGGTGGGGTGCTCAAGAAGGAGGTCGGCGGCGGCGTCTCGCAGTCGGCGACCACCACCTACAACGCCGCCTTCTTTGCCGGTCTCGAGGACGTGGAGCACCATCCGCACTCCCTCTACTTCCCGCGCTACCCCGCGGGGCGTGAGGCGACCGTCTACTACGGGTCACTCGACCTGAAGTTCCGCAACAACACCAACTACGGCGTGCTGGTGCAGGCGTACGTGAACAAGGCCGCCCCAGGGGGCATGGGCTCGATCACGGTGCGCATCTGGTCGACCAAGATCTACACGGTCAAGTCGTCCGACCTGGTCAAGTCCAACTTCACCACGGGCAAGGTGATCACCAGCAAGGACCCCAAGTGTGAGTACCAGGCACCCATCCGGGGCTTCGACGTGCACTACAGCCGGCTCTTCTACCAGGGCGGATCGCTGGTGCGCACCGAGAAGTTCTTCTGGCGCTACAGCCCCGGCGACGAGATCAAGTGCGCCAGCTGACCGCGGCTGGTTCACAGGCCGGAACGGCGACTGCCCCCCGGGTTGTCGGAGCGGTACAGTCGTGAACCACGGAGCACGTAACGAAAGGGAACCCTCGTGACCTACATCATTGGCGCCGCCTGCGTTGACATCAAGGATCGCGCCTGCGTCGAGGAGTGTCCGGTCGACTGCATCTACGAGGGCAACCGCATGCTCTACATCCACCCGGAGGAGTGCGTCGACTGCGGTGCCTGTGAGCCGGTCTGCCCCGTCGAGGCCATCTACTACGAGGACGACGTCCCCGCCGAGCAGAAGCAGTTCTACGACGTGAACGTGCAGTTCTTCGACGACCTCGGTTCCCCCGGCGGCGCCTCCAAGCTGGGACCCCTCGACAAGGACCACCCGGTCGTCGAGGCCATGCCGCCCCAGGGCGAGTGACCGCCGACGCGGTGACCGGTCGGGGGGCCTTGTCGGCGCAGTTGCCCGACTTCCCGTGGGACACGATCGCTGCCGCCAGGCGGCGGGCCGAGCAACACCCCGGCGGCATCGTCGACCTCTCGGTCGGCACCCCCGTCGATCCGACCCCAGCCGTGGCCAGGGATGCCCTGACCGCAGCCTCGGACGCGCACGGCTACCCCCAGGTCTGGGGCACCCCCGCCGTGAGGCAGGCCATCATCGGCCACCTGCGCGAACGCTGGAACGCGGCTGAGTTGGCGCAGACGCAGGTGATGCCCGTCATCGGCACCAAGTGGTTGGTGGCATGGCTTCCCACCCTGCTGAACCTGGGGGAGGGCGACGTCGTGGTCATCCCCACGACGGCCTACCCCACCTACCGGGTGGGCGCCGAACTGGTCGGGGCGACGGTCGTCGAGTGCGACGACCCGAAGGGGCTGCCCGCCAACACCCGACTGGTGTGGATCAACTCACCGGCCAACCCCCACGGCGCGATCCTCGGCCCCGACGACCTGCGCGCCTGGATCGACGCGACCCGCGCATCAGGAGCAGTGCTGGCCTCGGACGAGTGCTACGGCGAGTTCGCCTGGGACGCCCCTGCCCACTCCGTGCTCGACACCTCGATCAACCACGGATCGACCCGAGGGTTGCTGGCGGTCATGTCGACCTCCAAGGAGTCCAACCTCGCGGGCTACCGGGCTGGCTTCGTGGCCGGGGACGAGGCCATCGTCCGTGAACTGCTGGCCTTGGGCAAGCACACCGGCATGATGCTGCCCACCCCCGTGTTGGCGGCCATGCAGGCCGTGCTGACCGACCGTGCCCACGTCGCCGAGCAACGGGCCCGTTACCTCGCCAGGCGAGCTCTGCTGCGACCGGCGCTGGAGCGAGTCGGCTTCCGCATCGACCACTCCGAGGGCTCGCTCTACCTGTGGGCCACCCGGGGGGAGAACTGCCGCACGACGCTCGACTGGCTGTCCGAACGAGGCATCCTGGCGGCCCCCGGCGACTTCTACGGTGAGGCCGGGCGCCAGCACGTGCGGATCGCCCTGACCGCCACCGACGAGCGGATCGCCGCGGCCGTCGAGCGGTTGGGTGCCGACTTCCGCTGAGGCGTCTTCACACCGCCAACCCGGAAGCTCGTCACCAGATCGCCCCGCCATCCCCGATCCGGGCCAGCGGGGCCGTCTGGCGACGAGTTCCCGGGTTGGGGCTCAGGCGAGCTCCGAGATCTGCACCACGCGGTGCTTGCGGGCCGAGACCTGCGCTGCCTCCACGATCTGGGCGGTCCGCAGGCCGACGTGACCGTCGGGCGACGGCCACTCCACAGCCTCACCGGCACGTCGAGCCTGCACCGCATCGATGAAGGTGCGCAGCAGTCCGTCGTCCAGGTTGGCGCCGTAGGGCAGCCAGAAGTCACGCCCACCCGCGTTGCCGTCCCAACCACCGACCCGTTGGGCGAAGGGATTGATCTCGAGCACCCCGTTGGTCCCGGCCAGTTCGAGGGTGACCCCACCCCAGGTGGGGGCTCCCTTGGGCACGCTCCAGGAGCAGTCGATGGTGGCGACCAGGCCCTGCTCATAGGTGATGGTGACCAGACCACCCGTCTCGCACAGGACCCCATCGAGGTCGGCGTGCATGATCTGGTTCTTGACGGCGTGGACCGAGGCCGGACGATCACCGGTCAGCCAGTCGAGCAGCTCGGCCACGTGCACGGTGTGGTCGACCAGGGCACCGCCTCCCGACCATTCGGGATTCAGGAACCAGCGCCGGGCCCCGACGGGGCAGTAGCCGTTGTTGGTACCGACGGCGCCGATCAGCTGCCCGAGCGTTCCCTCGGCGATCGCCTGCTTCGCGGCCGTCACCGCGGGCGAGAAGTGCACGGGGTAGGCGGTCATCAACAGCACACCGGCGCGCTCGCAGGCATCGATCATCGCGCGCGCGTCCGCGGCCGTCACGGCGAGGGGCTTCTCGCAGAGCACGTGCACGCCGTGCGCGGCGGCGAGCTCGGTGTCCTGGCGGTGGCGGGTGTTCTCGGAGCAGATGACCACGGCGTCCGGCGCCCACGCGAACAGTTCCTCGTAGGTGTCGACGTGGGCCACTCCGAGCTGGGCGGCGAGGTCCGCGCCGCGCACCTCGTGGTCGGCCGACGAGACCCGGTCCGGATCGCACGCCAGCACGTCCACCCCCGCCTGCTGCAGCAGGTGCACGTAGCCGGCGGCATGGGGGTGCGCGAAGGACATCACGGCGACCTTGAGTCGGCGCTGGTCGGTGTGGTCGCCCTGCATCGAGGTGGACTCCTGCTCGTCGGCCTGCCGGGTGGTCTGCTGCTGGGTCTGGGTCATGCCTGGGATCCCTTCAGGAACGTGGGGAAGTCGACGGGGGCGCCGGTCTCGGCACTGAGCTCGGCCGCTTCGGCGAGCGCGACGGCGACCAGTCCGTCCTCCGCGCTCACCTTCGCCGGTTCGCCCGTGCGCCACGCGCGGACGAAGTCGGCGATCTCGGCCGAGTAGGGATCTCCTGCCAGGGCGACGGTGCTCGGACTCGGTCGTGGCGGGTCGTCCGGTGACGTGGTGAGGGTGTAGCCCACCTCGTCGCGCGAGTCGTAGCGCAGCTGTCCGGTGGTTCCCGAGACGGAGAACGTGTACCAGAAGGGTGCCTTGGGGACGGTCCACAGACCTCGGCAGTGGCTGATGGCGCCGGAGGTGTGGGTGAGCACCACGTGGGCGGTCTCGGTGGGATGGGGCTCGGAGGCCGTCCGACGCTGGGCGTACACCGTGGCCACCGGGCCCGCCATCCACAGGGCCTCGTCGAGGTCATGGATCATCAGGTCCATGGTGATGCCGCCGGACTGCACCGGGTCGGAGTACCACCCGCGGTCGAACGGGTAGGGCACGGCACGGGTGAACCGCAGCACCGCCAGGTCGCCCAGTCCCCCCGCGGCCACCGTCTGCTGCGCGGCCGCATACTGCGGGAACCAGCGCACGACGTGGGCGGGGAACAGGCGTCGTCCGGTCTCGGCGGCCACACCGACGAGGTGCCTGGCGTCGTCGGTGGTGCGGGCCAACGGCTTCTCACAGACCACGTCCTTGCCCGCGCGCAGTGCCCGTTCGACCAGAGCAGCGTGGCTCGGGGTCGGCGTGATGACGCAGATCAGGTCCGAGGTGGCGATCAGTTCGTCGAAGCTGTCGACCCGGGTGGCCCCGTGGGTGTCGGCGAACCGGTCCGCCCCTTCGAGGGAGTACACCCGCATGGCGGCACCGACGGCCTTCCACGCTGCGGCATGGGCCGGCGAGATGCCGCCTGCACCCACCAGGCCGACCGTCAACCCTGGCATCTCGGACTTCTGGGTCATGTGCACACTCCTGGGTGTTGGGGTTCGACTCGCGTCCATCCAACTACGCCGAGGTAGGCCTGTCTCGCCCCGATCGCCCTGTGGTCGGGGTTCGCTCAGCCCGATTGGGCGGCACCCCGGGTCAGGACTGGCTGGCGGAGGGCTGTGGTGTGCTGCCGGTCACGGTGAGGGTCGCCGTACCGGCGGCCGGGGTCGGCGAGGCCGTGGCCTGTGACCAGACGGCCAGGTGGTCGGGGTCATGCTGCCAGGTGCGCCCCGCGACGGTGATCGAGCCGATCGGGGTCTCGTCGATGGTGGCCAGGCTGAGGTTCACTGCCGCCCACAGGTCCTGGGGGTTCTTGGCGGTGATCGTCCACCGGTCCCCTGAACGCTTCAGGCTGGCCCTGCCCTTCAGGCCGGTGCCGAAGACCTGGGTGATGACCACGGGTTCGGGTGTCTCGGGGGAGTCCCGGTTCAGGCAGGTGAGCGCGCCGGGGGAGTGCCCCGTGAGTGCGCTGGCCAGTGCCTTCGCGTTCTCGACGTGCTTGCGGTACCCGTCGGGCACCCCCGAGCGCTGGACGGACTGGGCCACGTCGTTGATGTCACCGGTCTGCCAGTTGGCCACCTTGACCAGGTGCTCGTAGAACTTCCCCGACGCGTACCACGGGTCCATGATCTGGTCGACACTGCCCCATCCCTGCGACGGGCGCTGCTGGAACAGCCCCACCGAGTCCCGGTCGCCGTGGTCGAGGTTTCGCAGACCCGACTCCTGCATCGCCGTGGCCAACGCGATCGAGGCGGCCCGGGCGGGCAGCCCACGCCTGATCGACTCCGCGACGATCACCGACGCCCACTTGGCCTGCTCCGGCGACATCGAGTAGGTCACGGGACCCACCGTGACCACGCACTGGTTGGCAGGAGGTACCACCTGCGGCATCTCCTGGCGCCGGAGCCACTGGAACACGGCGAAGACCAGCACGGCCACCACCACCAGGATGACCCCGCAGCCCAGCAGCGGGGCGAGGGTCGAGTTCCGTCCGGTGGGGGCCGCTGGTGGTCGTCCGTCGTGGTCAGGCATCAGTTCTGGTGGAGCGCCGCGTTGAGTTGCACGGCGCCCCCGCTGCGGGGCAGCACCTCCACCGCGCCGGTCAGGGAGTTGCGGCGGAACAGGAGGTCGGACTGGCCGCTGAGCTGCGAGGCCTTCACCTGGGTTCCGTCGGGGGTGGTGAGCTTGGTGCCGGCGGTGACGTAGAGCCCCGCTTCGACGACGCAGTGGTCGCCCAGCGAGATGCCCAGACCCGATTCGGCTCCGAGCAGGCACCCCTTTCCGATGGAGATCACCTGGGTGCCGCCGCCCGACAGGGTGCCCATGATCGAGGCGCCGCCGCCGACATCACTGCCGTCTCCGACGACCACCCCGGCGCTCACGCGTCCCTCGATCATCGAGTGACCCAGCGTGCCGGCGTTGAAGTTGACGAACCCCTCGTGCATCACGGTCGTCCCCTCCGCCAGGTGGGCGCCCAGTCGCACCCGGTCGGCGTCGGCGATGCGGACGCCGCGCGGAGTGACGTAGTCGACCAGGCGGGGGAACTTGTCGATCCCGAACACCGTCACGTGCCCGTGTACGGCGCGCAGAGTCGCCCGGGTCTGTTCGAACCCGTCGACGGCGCAGGGGCCCTGTGAGGTCCAGACGACGTTGGGCAGGACCGCGAAGATCCCGTCAAGGTTGAGCCCGTGGGGTGGCACCAGCGTGTGGCTCAACAGGTGCAGTCTCAGGTAGGCGTCCGCGGTGGTGGCGGGTGCCTCGTCCAGGACGATCCTGGTCAGCACCACCTCGAGCCGTACCCCACGGTCCTCGTCCAGCAGTTCGAGGTCGGTCAGCCACTGGGGGGCGGCCGCAGCGGGTTCGCCCCCGAGGACGGGTTCGGGGTACCACGTGTCGAGCACCTGGTCGGAGGAGTCGTGGACGGTGGCGAGGCCCCAGGCCCAGGCGGTGCGGCCCGGGGTCGAGGAAGCGGCGGCGGGTGCGTCGGTCATGGCGGCCATGCTATCCGGGCGTGCTGCGGACATCTGTCGCACTAGGCTCGGCAGCATGCCCGACACCGCCCCACCCCGCCCGACCGATCCCCTCGTGGACGACCCCACGGCAGCCGCCGCGGGGCCGTTGCTCGACCCCTCGTGCGATCTCGTCACCCTGCTACGGGCGCTGGTCGACATCGAGTCCGTCAGTGGCAACGAGCGCAGGATCGCCGACGAGGTCGAGCGCGCGCTCAGCGGTCACGCGCACCTCGAGGTGATCCGCGACGGGGATGCCGTGGTGGCCCGTACGCAGTTGGGCCGGTCGGAACGGGTGGTCGTCGCCGGACACCTCGACACGGTGCCCGTCGCCGGCAACCTGCCGAGCCAGCTCGAAGGCGACCGGGTGGTCGGCCGGGGCACCTGCGACATGAAGGGCGGCGTGGCCGTGGCCCTCAAGGCTGCCTGCGAGCTCACCGAGCCGGTGCGGGACGTGACCTGGATCTTCTACGACAACGAGGAGGTCGAGTCGGCGAGGAACGGTCTGGGACGACTCGGCCGCAACCGCCCCGACCTGCTCACCGCGGACTTCGCCGTGCTGATGGAACCCACCGGCGCCGTCGTCGAGGGCGGCTGCCAGGGCACGATGCGGTTCACGATCCGCACCCGCGGCGTGGCCGCCCATTCGGCTCGGTCCTGGCTGGGTCACAACGCCATCCACGACCTGACCCGGGTGCTCGACCGAATCAACACGTTCGATGCCCGTGAGATCGAGGTGGACGGGTTGCTCTACCACGAGGGTCTGAACGCCGTCGCAGTCCGTGGCGGGATCGCGGGCAACGTCGTGCCCGACTGGGCCGAGGTCGACGTCAACTACCGGTTCGCCCCCGACAAGACCCCCGAGGAGGCCGACGGGCTGATGCGGCACCTCTTCGAGGGTCTCGACTACCGCTGTGATGACTTGGCCCCAGGTGCCCGCCCCGGGCTCCGGGCACCGGCCGCGGCTGCGTTCATCACGGCAGTGGGCGGCACGCCGCGGGCCAAGTACGGCTGGACCGACGTCGCCCGGTTCGCCGAACTGGGTGTGCCAGCGGTCAACTTCGGCCCGGCCGACCCCGGCAAGGCCCACGCCGACGACGAGTTCTGCCCCGTGGCCGACCTCGAGACCTGCCACGCCGCCCTGACGCGGTGGCTGGGGGCGCGGGCATGAGTGATTCCGTCTCACGCGACCGTGGACTGGTCGACAACGCGCCCGGACGGGGCCGTTCGGTCATCCAAGGCCCCGTCATCCGTCGTAACGAGCAGGTGCAGCACTCCACCACCGACCAGCGCCTGCTGCGGTCGGGGCAGGGATCGGACTGGTTGCACGCCGACCCCTGGCGGGTCATGCGCATCCAGGCCGAGTTCGTCGAGGGGTTCGGCACCCTGGCCGACCTGGGGCCTGCCATCTCGGTGTTCGGCAGCGCCCGCACCCAGCCCAACCACCCCACGTACCAGGCCGCTGAGCGGATGGGTTCCGAACTGGTGAAGGCGGGCTACGCCGTCATCACCGGTGGGGGGCCGGGGATCATGGAGGCCGCCAACAAGGGCGCGCTGGCTGCCAGGGGCACCTCCGTCGGCCTGGGCATCGAGCTCCCCTTCGAGTCGAGCCTCAACGACCACGTCTCCCTGGGCATCAACTTCCGCTATTTCTTCGCTCGCAAGGTGATGTTCCTCAAGTACTCCCAAGGATTTGTGGTGATGCCCGGAGGAATGGGCACCTTCGACGAATTGTTCGAGGCCATCACTTTGGTGCAGACCCAGAAGATCGAACATTTCCCCATCGTGCTGTTCGGGTCGGACTACTGGACCGGACTGCTGGACTGGCTGCGTGACCACACGATGGCCGATGGGTACATCTCGCCGCCCGACCTCGATCTGGTGAGGGTCACCGATGACGTCGAGGACGCTGTCCGCCACGTCACCACCTGGTCGCGGGAGCCCTGATGGCCTGGGCGATCCTCGGACTGGTGCTGGTGGTCGGTGTCATCAGTTGGCTGCTGGGCAACGGCCACTTCGGGAGCCAACCCGACGTGGTGGACGACCGTCCCGTGCCACGGCTGCCGGAGGGGGACTTCACCGCCGCCGACGTGCGGGCCCTGCACTTCGCGACCGTTCCCCGCGGCTACCACCCCCGCCAGGTACGCGCCCTGCTGACCAGAGTGGCGCGATGCCTCGACGCCCCCGACGAGACGCCCGCTCAGGCCTCCGACGAGCCCATCGAGGAGGCAGTGAGGGTGACCGCACGTGAGGTGGCCGAGTCGAGCTTCTCCCTGGTGGCCTTCGGGGTGTCCACCTCGCAGGTCGACGAGGTGCTCGCACGGTTGTCATGGCAGCTCTCCGAGCGCCCCGTGGGCGCGGAGGCACCCCGATACGGCAGAATGGGCGACGAACACCTGCCCGGAACGAGTGAGGAAGTGCACACATGGCAGCAATGAAGCCCCGCACTGGCGACGGACCCATGGAGGTCACGAAGGAAGGCCGAGGCATCGTCATGCGTGTACCGGTCGATGGTGGCGGTCGCCTGGTGGTGGAACTCAACCAGACCGAGGCGACCGATCTGCTGAACTGCCTCAAGGAGGTCGTGGGCTGAGCCCACGAGACCTTCCGACGGTCTGAATCCCTCCACGAGCCGAATGCCCCGCGGGGGCATTCCCGAGGGGAGAAACCGGCGCGACCCACCACGGGTCGTGCCGGTTTTTGCGCATCGGGGCCGGCTGCGGGCCCCAGCTTTCGGGCCAGCAGCGAGGGTGGCCCTGCGATGTGGCCCTGCTACGGGGTTCGCAGGCGCTCGTGTCGCGCCTGTGCCGCCTCGTAGACCGCCACCGTCTGGCGAGCGATGGTCTCCCAGCTGAACTCGTCGATGCAGCGCTGCCGCCCGGCTCGTCCCATCGCCCGGGCGCGGTCGGGGTCGGCGGTCAGTTCGTTCACCCGGTCGGCGAACCGGGACTCGAACTCGGCGATGAAGGCGGGATCGTCGGCGCGGCTCGGGTCGTAGGGCACGAGCAGGCCTGTCTCCCCGTCGACGACGACCTCCGGAATGCCTCCCACCGCCGAGCCCACGACCGCCGTCTCGCAGGCCATGGCCTCGAGGTTGACGATGCCCAGCGGCTCATAGATGGAGGGGCAGGCGAACACCGTGGCGTGCGACAACACCTGCCGCACGTCGGCCCGGGGCAGCATCTCCTGCACCCACACGACGCCTCCCCGCTCGGACTTGAGCACCCCGAAGGCCTCGTTGAACTCGGCGGCGATCTCGGGGGTGTCGGGTGCGCCGGCGAGCAGGATCAGTTGGGTGTCGGGGTGGAACCGGCGGGCGGCCCGCACCAGGTGCACCAGCCCCTTCTGACGGGTGATGCGACCGACGAAGACGACGCTGGGTCGGTTCACGTCCATGCCGATCCGGGCGCACACGTCGGACTCGTCCACCGGGTGGAACTCATCGGTGTCGATGCCGTTCTTCACCACATGGATGCGTTCGGGCTCGACGAAGGGATAGGCATTGCGGATGTTGGTGATCATCGCCGACGAGACAGCGATCACGGCGTCGGCGTTCTCGTAGGCGGTCCGCTCGATCCAGGACGAGACCCGGTAGCCGCCTGCCAGCTGCTCCACCTTCCAGGGGCGGTCAGGCTCCAGCGAGTGCGCGGTCACCACCAAGGGGATGTCCTGGTACTTCGACGCGATGATGCCGGCGAACTGGGCGTACCAGGTGTGGGCGTGTACGACGTCGACCTCAGGCACTGCCGCGGCCATGGACACGTCGGCGCCCAACGTGCGGATGGCACCGTTGGCCCCTTCGGGGAAGGTCTCGGGATGGGCGGTCGCCCCTTCACGCGGCTCACCCATGCACTGCACGTCGACGTCGACCAGACGTGCGAGTTGGGGCACCAACTGGGCGACATGAACACCGGCGCCGCCGTAGATGGTGGGTGGGTATTCGCGGGTGAGGATCGAGACCTTCATGGCCTGATCTCAGCACACCAGCTCGGGGGTGCAGGCTGGTGCGTGGAAATCCGCCAGAGTCTGGGCAATAGCTGGCAAAGTCCTTGTCGGGGGTACCGCTGGGAACTAGGTTCAGGCCATGACCATGAAGCGGCCCAACGTGCTCTCCATCGTTTTGGCAGGTGGCGAGGGCAAGCGCCTGATGCCCCTCACCGCTGACCGCGCCAAGCCCGCCGTTCCCTTTGGTGGCACCTACCGACTCATCGACTTCGTGCTGTCGAACCTGGTCAATTCCGAGCTCCGGCAGGTGGCCGTGCTCACCCAGTACAAGTCCCACTCGCTCGACCGACACATCTCACTGACGTGGCGCATGTCGACCATGCTGGGCAACTACGTCACAGCCGTACCCGCCCAGCAGCGCACCGGGCCCCAGTGGTTCCAGGGATCGGCTGACGCGATCTTCCAGTCGATGAACCTGATCCGCGACGAGAACCCCGACTACGTGGTCGTCTTCGGTGCCGACAACATCTACCGCATGGACGTCTCGCAGATGCTGCAGGCCCACATCGACTCGGGGCTGGACTGCACCGTGGCGGGCATTCGGGTGCCGCGCAGCGAAGCCTCCGCCTTCGGCATCATCGACGCTGCCACTGACTCGAAGATCATCGAGTTCCTCGAGAAGCCGGCCGACCCGCCCGGCCTCCCGGACAGCCCGGACGAGTCGTTCGCGTCGATGGGCAACTACGTCTTCTCCGCCGACGCCCTGGTGGCGATGCTGCACAGCGATGCGACCGACGCGAATTCCCGTCATGACATGGGCGGGAACATCATCCCCGCCTTCGTCGCGAAGGGGCAGGCGCAGGTCTACGACTTCACGCAGAACATCGTCCCGGGGTCCACCGACAAGGACCGCAACTACTGGCGCGACGTGGGCACCATCGACGCCTACCATGAGGCCCACATGGACCTGGTCAGTGTCGATCCCGAGTTCAACCTCTACAACCCCGAGTGGCCCATCTGGTCACACCAGGTGCAGGCCCCCGGTGCCAAGTTCACCCTGCGCGGCACGGCCGAGGACTCCATCGTCAGCCACGGGTGCATCATCTCGGGCGGCGACGTCGACCACTCGGTGCTGAGCCCCAACGTCTACATCCACAAGTGGGCGAAGGTCGACGGTTCGATCCTGATGAACGGTGTTCACATCGGACGAGGAGCCCGGGTGCAGCGCGCCATCATCGACAAGAACGTGGTGGTTCCCGACAACGTCGAGATCGGCTTCGACCACGAGGCCGACCGTGCCCGCGGGTTCACCATCTCTGACAACGGCATCACCGTCGTCGAGAAGGGGATGGTGATCCCACCCGCTCGGTGACGCGCGGCCCGTGGGGCGCGTTCGGGCCTTCGTGGGGCGGGGTCAGGCCTTGATGGCGGCGAGCAGCCCGCCGCCCACCGGCAGCAGCACCGGGGTGAACTCCTCCGTGTCGAGCACGGAGGCCAACGCCTCACGGATGATCACGGTCTCGTCGTCCTCGTTGGACGAGTGGGCCACCAGCCCACGCCACAGCGCGTCGTTCACCACGACCATGCCGCCGTGGCGCAACAGGCGCAGGGCCTGGGCGACGTACTCGACATACTCGAGCTTGTCGCCGTCGATGA
The DNA here is from genome assembly GCF_000421525.1 of Aestuariimicrobium kwangyangense DSM 21549. GTDB lineage: Bacteria > Actinomycetota > Actinomycetes > Propionibacteriales > Propionibacteriaceae > Aestuariimicrobium > Aestuariimicrobium kwangyangense. Next base: position 1,105,394 of record NZ_ATXE01000001.1, read on the forward strand.
AGACGAGGTCGTAGGCACCGTCGCGCAGCTTGGGCAGCACCTCGAGCGGCACCCCGGCGATCAGGCGGAAGCGGTTGCTGGCGATCTTCGCCGACGTGAACACCTGGCGGGCGGCCGATTGGCGGTCGCCCTCGGTGTCGATGGAGGTGATGATGCCGTCGTGGGTCATTCCGGCGAACAGAGCCAGACCGGCCGAGCCCGACCCCGTGCCGACCTGCACGACGTGCTTGGCGCGGATCGCGGTGGCGAGGAAGGTCAGTGCCGTCGTCACGCCGTTCGACAGGGTCTCGACACCCAGGTCGGAACCGGCCAGGGTGGCCTGGCGGAGTTCGTCCGAGGGCTCGACGTAGTCCTCGGCGTACCCCCATGACAGGGCGTCGATACCGCTGGATCCATCCCACTGCTGGTTGCGAGTCACCCGGTCAGCCTAGCGTTAGCATGACGCCATGATCCATGTCGGGAGAGCAGAGTCCGCCACCCCACGGTTCGGTCGTGTGCTGACCGCCATGGTCACCCCTTTCGCCGATGGTGGGGCACTCGATCTCGACTCCGCGCGGGCCTTGGCGCGCCGCCTGGTCGACGATGAGGGCAACGACGGTCTGGTCGTCAATGGCACCACGGGGGAGTCCCCGACCACCACCGATGCCGAGAAGGCCGACCTGCTGCGGGTCGTCGTCGACGAGGTCGGTGACCGGGCCAGTGTGGTGGCGGGGGTGGGCACGTTCTCGACCGATCACACCTGCGAGCTCGCCCGCCAGGCTGCCGACTGCGGCGTCGACGGACTGCTGGTGGTGACCCCCTATTACTCCCGGCCGCCCCAGGCCGGCCTGCTGGCCCACTTCGAGGTGGTCGCCGCCGCCACGGACCTGCCGATCATGGTCTACGACATCCCACATCGGTCCGGGGTGGCGATCGAGACCGCAACGATGGTGCGTCTGGCCGACCTGCCCACCGTGGTGGCCGTGAAGGATGCCAAGGGTGACCTGGGGGCTTCGTCCATGGTGATGTCGCTCAGCGACCTCGACTACTACAGCGGGGACGACCCGCTCACCCTGCCCCTGCTGTCCATCGGTGCGGTGGGCGTGGTCGGCACCTCCACGCATTTCTCCGCCCCGGCCATGAAGGCGATGGTGGGCGCCTACCTCTCCGGTGACGTAGCCCTGGCACGCCAGCTGCACCAGCAGTGGCTGCCGGTCTTCACCGGTGTCTTCGCCGCACAAGGGGTGACCATGGTGAAGGCCGCCCTGACGGCCCTCGGGCAGTCGGCCGGCCCGCTGCGCCTGCCGATGGTGCCGCCCGCTGAGGAACTCGTCTCCGGGTTCCTGGCCGCGCTCGAGGTCGCTCGCGCCCACTGAGGCCCGACCGGCTGGCTGTGAATTGGCTGTCAGCTGAACTCCCCGTGCAACCTTTCTGCCTCCCCGGGCGTTGTTTCAGGTGAGTCTCCTGTGGGTGGCACTGGGGAGTTGCCACTCACAGGAGGCTCACAGGTTCGTCTGTCAGGCTGGTCGCGTCCGGCGGAGAGGGGACGAGTGTTCGGCAGGGCTCGCAAGGCGGTCGACGCCGTACTCGGGTTGCGCGAAGAGGCACCCGAGGACGACCCGCTGCGCCTCCAGCCGATCCCTGTCCGGGGAGCCACCCAGACCGAAGGCGCCGCCCCGGGGAACGATCAGGCGCCCCCGGCTCCCGGCCCCGAGACCCCCACCTGGGAGCAACTGGTCCGGGACCACTCGGACATGGTCTACCGGGTTGCGTTCCGCCTCACCGGCAACCAGCACGACGCTGAGGACCTGACCCAGGACGTCTTCGTCCGTGCCTTCAAGTCGATCCACGCCTTCGAGCCGGGCACGTTGACGGGCTGGCTGCACCGCATCACCACGAACTTGTTCATCGACCAGACCCGGCGTCGGCAGAAGATTCGCATCGACCCGATGGCTGAGGCGCAGGAGCGGGTCACCGCGACCGGAGAGGCGCCCGACCACGACCTCGACCACGACATCACGCGAGCTCTGGCCGAGCTCACCCCGGAGCACCGCGTGGCCGTCGTGCTGTGCGACATCGAAGGACTCAGCTACGACGAGATCGCCTCGATCCTCGACGTCTCGGTCACGACGGTGCGCAGTCGCATCCACCGGGGGCGCGAGAAGTTGCGCACCAGCCTCGCCCATCGTCGTCCGACCGCGGGCAACACCCGCGTGCAGGGAGCTCCCGACGAACAGCCGGGGCAGGCCCGTGAGCTGGACGACGTGCTCGACCTGGGACCGATCGACAGGTCTGCCCTCGAGTTCGTCCCCCACGACCGGGTTGGCCAGGACAGGACGGCCACCGGCCGGACGGTGCAGTCCCGGGACAGGTCGAGGGGACCGGCGTGATCATCAGCCAGCCGCACCCCACCTCCAGCGAACTCGCCGGCTACGCCGATCGCACCCTGGCTCCGAGACCCACCGCCCAGGTTCGTCGTCATCTGCGTTGCTGCGCCAGGTGCCGAGCCGACATCGAGGCCCAGCGCCAGGTGCGCTCGGTGCTGGCCGCCCGGCCCCAGGAATCGTCGGTGCCGACCCAACTGAGTGACCGACTCACCTCGATCGCAGGTGGGCAGGCGGACACCCCGCTGTGGCTCGCACCGACCCGCACGGGCGTGCTGCCGAGCCCTCGGGCGGTGCGCCGCACCCGGGCGTTGTCGGGCAGCGCGACGATGCTGGTCGCCTGCGTCATCCTGCTGGGTCTGGGATACCTCGTCGCTCCTGAACTGCCGATCGTGCGCGACGCCCGGCAGCAGGCCAGTCGCGAGTACGACCTCTCCACGGGCACGGGTGCCGTGGCCTATGCCATGACCGCGGTCCAGGCGGCGCCGACCGGCCGGCTCGACACCCGTCCCACCGTGCGGTCGCCGCACCCGCTGTCGTCGCTGGAGTGGACGCCTGTCTCGCCGGCCACGGCGAGGCTGCTGCTGACCGACCGTGACTCGCTGGGCTACACCGGCTCGCAACGGGTGATGCTGGGCAGCGGTACCTCGTTCGTCCAGGCCAACGTCCGCGTGGTGCACCAGCCCGGTGAACCGCTCCACCTCGACGTGCTCGATCGTCGGGGTGGGGTGGTCTCGTCGGGACTGGTGGTCGATCCGACGCCGAACGAGGTGACCCTGCTGCCCATGGGCGCGGCCAGTTTCAGAGTGTCGGAGGGTGGCCAGATCGCCGGCCAGACGACCACCCTGCTCGAGGCGCGACGGGGTGACGGATCCCTGCTGGTGCGTTGGTGGGTCGCCGAGGCGCTGGGGGTGGTGATGTGGGCCGAGGCCTTCGACCCCGACCAGACGCTGATCCGTTCGGCAGGCTTCACCAGCTTCACCCCGTCGACGCTGGTCGAGCAGCCCCAGCCCAACGACCAACTGCAATTGTCGCTGGCCCCGGCAACCGTCGCCAGCGCCACCAGCCAGATGTGCGGCGACGGGTTCAGTTGCGCCCCAGAACTGGCTGGGCTGCCGCTGCTGCAGATCTCGACCGACTCGCCGAATCGTCCCAGCGTGGTGCACGCGATCTACGGGCGTGGGGACCTGCGGGTGAGCGTCATGCAGCAACTCGGTCGGTGGAACGACGACGACTCGGTCACCTATGGGGTGACCCAGGACCGGGTGCTGATGTCCTGGCAGTCCGATCGGGTGGTCTACACCGTGACCACCAACGGCGGCCACCAACTCGCCGCGCGGGCAGCCGAGCAGTTGCCCCACGCCGGCCCCGCTCGCACGGGTGTCTGGCAGCGCGCCAGTGCAGGGCTGAAGCGGCTGTTCGGGGGACGGTGACGCCGAGGGGCGGGCGCGGTGGTGCCAGTTGGGTCGGCGCTATAGCCTGTGAGGCGTGCTGGACATTGGGGCCCCCGAATTCATCCTCCTGGTGGTGCTCGCCATCGTCATGTTCGGGCCCGAGCGGATCCCCGACATGGCCAGGAAGGCGGCCAAGGTCGTCCATTTCCTGCGCAACATCGCCAACGGGGCGACCGCCCAGCTCAAGGCCGAACTGGGGCCCGAGTACGCCGACCTGACACCGGCCGACCTGAACCCGAAGACGTTCATCCAGAAGCACCTGCTCGACCAGATCCAGGACGAGGTCGACTACATCAAGAAGGACGTCGAGAGCATCAAGGAAGACCTCAAGGACGACGCCGACGAGTTGAAGGCGATCACCTCGGAGGTCGAGTCGGCGGTCCGGTCGGACGGGTCGTCATCGTCCGGTGAACTCGCTCTCGCGTCGGTGGCCCCGTACGACTCCGAGGCCACCTGACCCGAGTGCCCGGTCAGCCGCTGATCAGTTGCTGACCGACAGTCCCAACGGAACGCCCACCAGTCCACGCGGACGAGCGTCGAGGGTCGCCGCCAGGGCAGCCAGCGCCTGCGCCGCACCGGTCTCGGGATGCGCCACGACCACCGGGTCACCCTCGTCGCCCCCGATGCGGACCGTCTCGTCCATGGGCACCTGCGCCAGCAGCGGCACCTCGTAGCCGAGGCGGGTGGTCAGGCTGGACGCCACCTTCTCGCCACCGCCCTCGCCGAACAGTCTCACGGGGTGGCTCTGGCCACAGTGGGGGCACTGCACGTCGAGCCATGACATGTTCTCGACCACGCCGATGACCCGCTGCTGCATGATGGCGGCCATCGTGCCGGCTCGTTCCGCCACCTCGGTGGCCGCCTGCTGCGGTGTGGTGACAACGATCACCTCGCTGGTGGGGAGCTTCTGTCCCAGACTCATGGCCACGTCACCGGTGCCGGGGGGCAGGTCGACGATCAGGTAGTCGAGGTCACCCCAGTACACGTCGGCGAGCAACTGGGTGAGGGCCCGGTCGAGCAGCGGCCCACGCCAGGCGACCACGTCCTCGCGGCGTGGCTTGAACATGCCCGCCGAGACCACCTTCAGCCCCAGCACCGGCACCGGCATGATCATGCCCTCGACCGGGGTGGGCCGGGTGTCACCCAGTCCGAGCATGTCGGGCACCGAGTGGCCGTAGATGTCGGCGTCGATCACGCCCACCGAGCGTCCCCGTTCCGCCAGAGCCAGCGCGAGGTTGACGGTGACGGACGACTTGCCGACACCTCCCTTGCCGGAGGCGACGGCGATCACCTTGGTCAGGTTGCCCGGCTGGGCGAAGGGGATCTGCTTCTCGGGGATGCCCCCGCGCAGCAGCTGGCGGAGCGCCGCGCGCTGGTCGTCGTCCATCACGCCCAGTTCGACGTGCACCCCACTGACGCCCTCGACCGAGGCAGTCGCAGCGGTGACGTCACGCTCCAGCGTCGACTTCAGCGGGCAGCCGGAGACGGTGAGCAGGATCACCACGGTCGCGCGACCGTCCCCGTCGACGTCGATCGAGTCGACCATGCCCAGCTCGGTGATGGGGCGTTTGATCTCGGGATCGTTCACCTCGTGCAGGGCAGCGCGGATCTTGGGCAGCAACGGGTGTTCGACGGTCATGGTGCCAGCCTAGCGACTGCCCCGTGGGGGACCGCAGGCGGTCCCGGCGCCGCGACCAGTGAGGCCGGCATCGACCCGCGGGTGGCGCGCAGGGCCCACAGGATCGCGACCGCGTCGACGCCCTCCTGCAGCCAGGCACCCACGATCGCCGGCAAGAGCCCGACGGTCGCGACCAGCATCAGGGCGACGCTCAACCCCATGCCCACCCAGATGCTCTGCAGGGCGACCCCGACGGTCTGGTGTCCCACGACGAGGGCGCGCGCGGCCGACGAGATGTCGTCGCGGAGCAGGACGACATCGGCCGAGTCGCTGGCCGCGGTGGCCCCGCGAGCGCCCATGGCGATGCCGACGTCGGCGGCGGCGAGCACCGGGGCGTCGTTCACCCCGTCGCCCACCATCACGACGGGACGCTGCGTGATGCCCGAGACGGCGCTCACCTTGTCGGCGGGCAGGCAGTTGGCGCGCACGTCGTCGATGTCGAGTTCTGCGGCGATGTGTTGGGCGGTGGCCTGGTCGTCGCCGGTCAGCATCAGCACGCGGATGCCCCGTTCGCGCAGGGCATCGACGGTGCTGCGTGCGTTGGGCCTGACCTCGTCGCGGAACACGAGGGCACCGGCATGGCGTCCGTCGACGGCGATGTGCACCGCCAGTTCGCCTGCCTGCAGGGCGACCACGGGCGCCTGTCCGGCGATCGCGGTCCCGATGAACGAGCGTTTGCCCACGACCACCCGGTGCCCGTCGATGGTGGCGCTGACACCGTTGGCGGTCGACTCCTCGGCGTCGTCGGAGCCACTGAGCTCCAGTCCCCGGTCGTGGGCGGCCGCGATCACGGCCGCGGCAAGCACATGGCTTGAGAACTGCTCGGCCGAGGCGGCGAACCGCAGCAGCACGTCGGGGTCTGCTTCCCCGGTCGTGCGTACCGCGACCAGACCGGGTTCACCCCGGGTGAGCGTGCCGGTCTTGTCGAAGGTGAAGGTACGTGCCCGTCTGAAGGCTTCCAGGGTGGCGCTGGTCTTGATGATGACCCCGTCACGGGCTGCCCTGCTCATGCCGGCCATGAACGCCACGGGGGCGGCGATGATCAGGGGACAGGGGGTCGCCACCACGAGCACCTCGGCGAAGCGGGTCGCCTCGCCGGAGACCGCCCACGCGGCACCAGCCAGCACCAGGGCGAGAAGGGTGAACGGGACGGCGAACCGGTCCGCCAGCCGAACGATCGGTGAGCGACTGGCGGTGGCCTGCTCCACCAGCGTGACGATCTGTTGGTACTGGCTGTCGCGCGCGGCCCGGGTCACCGTCAGCACGACGGCCGCTGCCCCGTTGACCCCACCGCTGAGCACCTCGTCGCCGGCCACCTTCTCGACGGGCAGACTCTCCCCGCTCAGGGAGGACTCGTCGAAGCTGCCGGTCTCGCTGGTGAGGGTTCCGTCGACGGGGACGATCTCGCCGGGGCGAACCACCACCAGGTCACCTGGGACGATCTCCGCGATGGGCACGTCAACGGTGGTGCCGTCGTCCAGCTGCCGGTGCCCGCTGTGGGGAGCACGTGACAGCAGGGCAGTCAGGTCACGCTTGGCGCGATGGGCCGCGTACTCCTCGAGCGCCTCGCCGCCGGTGAGCATCAGCACGATCACCAGCGCGGCCCACAGTTCCCCGACCGCCACCGCCGCCCCGATCGCGGTGACGGCGAGGATGTCGACACCGAAGGTTCCCGAGCGCAGTTCGGCCAACATGCGCCAGGCGGACCGGCCCGCCACGAGCAATGCGAAGGCGGCCAGCAGCCAGGACGACCACCGTGCGGCCGGGGTCAGCAGCAGGATCCCGGCGAGCGCGCCGACCAGGAACGTGGCCAGCACATAGGGGTAGCGGCGGGCGACTTGTGCCAGACGCGTCATGACCTCTCCCTCGGGTGCGAGCTGCCGATCAGGGCTTCTCGGTGGACTCTTCCAACTGCTCCAGCAGGTTGCGCAGTTCAGCGCGGATCTCGGAGCGGATGTAGTCGCGGGTGGCCAACTCGCCCACGCTCGTCCGGATGCTCGCGATCTCACGGGCCAAGTAGTCCATCGAGTCGCGCGACTGGGCAGCGACGCGACGGTCCTCGTCCAGAGCCAGGCGGTCGCGCTGTTCCTGTCGGTTCTGGGCCAACAGGATCAGCGGTGCCGAGTACGAGGCCTGGGTCGAGAAGAACAGGTTGAGCAGGATGAACGGGTACGGATCCCACTTGAGCCCCCACAACCCCACGACGTTGAGGGTGACCCATGCGATCACCACCAGCGTCATCCAGCCCAGGAACTGGGCGGTACCCATCGATTTGGCGACCCACTCGGCGAATCGTCCGAACGAGTCGGAGTTGAGGTTGAGCACGTCCCTGGCGTTCCAGCGGGTGCGGATGGCGCGCGGGGTGTCGAGGTCTTCCGAACGCTCAGCCACGGCTCACCCCGGGCTGGGTCGCGTGCGGCTCGTCCTCGCGGGTGCCCTCGGTCGCCTCCAGCCCGGTGAACTGGTCGCCGCGCCAGTCCTCGGGCAGCAGGTGGTCCAGCACGTCGTCGACCGTGACCGCCCCGATCAGGCGCTGGTCGGCGTCGACGACCGGTGCCACGACCAGGTTGTACGTGGCGAAGTAACGGCTGACCTCGGCCAGGCTGGCCTCGGGTCGGATCGGTTCCAGCCCCGAGTCGACCAGACCAGCAGCCATCACCATGGGTGGCTCGCGCAGCAAGCGCTGCACGTGGACGGCCCCCAGATAGCGCCCCGAAGGGGTGTCGAGGGGTGCTCGGCAGATGAAGACCATCGAGGCCAGCGCGGGGCTGAGGTCTTCGTTGCGCACGCGGGCGAGACCGTCGGCGACGGTGGCGTCGACCGCCAGGATCACGGGCTCCGGGGTCATCATGGCGCCGGCGGTGAACTCCTCGTAGTTGAGCAGCGCCCGCACGTCCCTGGCCTCCTCGGGCTCCATGCGCTGCAGCAGGTCCTCGGCCATCGGCTCCGGCAGTTCCTTGATCAGGTCGGCGGCGTCGTCGGGGTCCATCTCCTCGAGCACGTCCACGGCGCGCTCGGTGTCGAGCGACTGGATCAGTTCGACCTGTTCCTCCTCGGGCAGTTCCTCGATGGCGTTGGCCAGTTGCTCGTCATCAAGGGCTTGGGCCACCTCGGCCCGTCGTCCGGGGTCCATGTCGTGCAGCTCACGGGCGACGTCGGCCGGTTTCATGTCCGCCATCTGTGCGACCAGGTGTTCGGTCGACTGGGAACCCTTGAGCAACAGTTCGGGCAGGTCACGCCACGACACCTGGACGACGTTGCCGCCACGTCCCAACCGGAACCGGCCACCCGGCAACCGTTCGCGGAGCGCAACCTCGGCCAGTTCCCACTCCCGTGAACGGACCTGGTGCATCGACACGTCATGCACCACCGCCGGCGGCTGGCCGGGACGCGTCACCTCGCGGTCGAAGAGGTCGTCGATCACCAACGACTCCACCTCGCGGCGCTGGAAGGGACGGGTGTCGAGCACGCCCTGGATCGAGACCTGGCTGGCGTCGATGGCGTGCACCCTGGCCATGGGCAGGAAGATCTTGCGGCGGGCGAACAGTTCGACCACCAAGCCGCGGCAGCGGGGGGCTCGTCCGCCCACCCGCAGTTGGATGACGACGTCGCGCACCCGTCCCACCTGGTCTCCCGAGGCATCGAGCACGGGCACGCCACGCAGGCGCGAGATGAAGACTGCCGAGGTGCTCACCCGGCCATCGTATGGGTCGGGCTGCGTCGGGGCGACGTCGACGCAGCCGCCACGCCCGCGGACCGCTCGCGGGCGTCGTCCACGGTTAGGCTGGGACACATGAGCGTGAATCCTCGTCCCACCCTGGGCGCCCTGCTGACCCTGCAGCATCCCCAGTCGCTGGCCACCTATGAGACGTACGAGGAGGCGCAGCGCGCCGTCGACTTCCTCTCGGACCAGAAGTTCGACGTGCAGAACCTGTGCATCGTCGGTACCGACCTGAAGATCGTGGAGCGGGTCACCGGGCGACGCACGTGGAGCACGGTGCTGGGCCAGGGCGCGACCTCGGGACTGTTCATGGGTGCCTTCGTGGGGCTGGTGTTCTCGCTGTTCTCGGGAGGCTCGTCGTGGCTGGCCACCCTGCTCATCTGCGCCGGGCTGGGCATCATCTTCGGCATGATCTCGGCGGCCATCTCGTACGGCATGACCGGCGGGCACCGTGACTTCGACTCGGTGCGCCAGACCGTCGCCGGACGCTACGAGGTGCTGGGCGAACACACGGTCGCCGAGCAGGCGCGCCAACTGCTGAGCCGCCTGCCGGGCACCCCGTCGCAGCTGTGAGCCCCCGGTGACGGCCGAGCACTGGGACGCACGCTACGACGATCCCCGCTACCTGTTCGGGGAGCGACCCAATGACTTCCTGGTCGAAGCGGAGGTGATGATCCCGCGTCGGTCCCGTGAGGACGGCGGACGGGTGCTGGTGCTCGCCGACGGTGAGGGGCGCAACGGGGTCTGGTTGGCCAAGCGGGGTCACCGGGTCACCACGGTCGACTTCTCGGCGGTGGCCGTCGGAAAGGCCCTCGCGCTGGCCCAGCGTGCCGGTGTCACCATCGAGGCCCACGTGGCCGACCTTGCCGATTTCGTCGACAGCGACGCGGCTTCGGGTGAATGGGACGCCCTCGTGCTCATCTTCGTCCACCTGCCGGAGGGGTTGCGGCGCACCGTGGCCCACGCGCTGTCACCGCGCCTGAGCGAGCGCGGGGTGATGATCCTGGAGGGGTTCACGCCCGCGCAGGTGTCGATGGGGACCGGCGGCCCCAGCGACGAGTCGCTGCTGTACACCCGCGAGCGGGTGCTCGCCGACTGGCCGGAGTTGCACCTCGACGTCAGGCTCACCGAACGGCGTGTCTTCGAGGGCCCCGGGCACCGCGGCCTCTCGTCCGTGGTCCAGGTGCTGGGTCGACGGCGTCCTTCATGAGCCAGGCTTTCGGGCCCGGTCACGGGTTCGGTCGGGCACCTGGGGTTCGTCCGGTGTCGACGACGACCGACCGGGCGGCGTCCTGGCTGTGGATGGCGTTCCTCGCCGGCGCCATCGTGATCGCCCTCAACCTTGCCGGCGACATCAGCGGACGCCGCTGGTCCGAGGCATTCATCTCGGTGGTGGTGATGCTGCTGCTGGCCGTGCAGGCGGGACTGTGGCGGGGTGCTCGGCAGGCCACGTTGGCCGTCTCCGACGGCGGCTTGGTCCGGTTGGCGGGCGGACCCTTCGCGGCGGCGACCGGATGGCAGGTCTCCTGGGCCGAGGTGACCCACGCCCAGGTGTTCGACACCGGGGCGGGTCCGATGCTGGTGGTCCAGGTCGCCCATTCGCCCCGCCGGCACCTGTCCCGGTGGTGGGTCACGGGGGTCCCACGGACGATCCGCCGTCACTCCTACTGCTGCCAGCTCGAGCCGGCGGCGGTGGGCACGATCAGGGTGCTGCTGCAGGGCCATGGCATCCCCGAACCGGTCAGCGCCTGAATCCCCCGGCTGCTTGAATCGCCCGGCAGCCTGAATAGCCCGGCAAGCCTGAACTGCCCAGTAAGCCTGAATTCCAGGCGGCGGATCGCTGCCGACCTCAGATCCACTTGTTGTGACGGAAGAAGGCGAAGGCGGCGATCATGCTGGTGATCATCACCGCCAACACGACGAAGTAGCCGTACTGGGTGTGCAACTCGGGCATGTTGTCGAAGTTCATGCCGTAGATGGCGCCGATGGTGGTGGGGATGGCGAACAGTGCCACCGCCGCCGAGATCTTGCGCATGTCCTGGTTGTCGGTCACCGAGGCCCGCGCGAGGGCTGCCTGCAGCAGGGTGGTGAGCACGTCGTCGAACGAGGCGATCGACTCACGCGCCTCGGTCAGGTGGTCGGCAACCTCCCGGAAGTACGCTCGTCCGGCCACCGGCACCACCGGCAGGTCGCGCGTGGCGAGGGCCTGCAGGGGCTGGGCGAGCGGCGAGACGCTCCGGCGGAACTCGATCAGTTCTCGCTTGAGTTGGTACACCCGATCGATGTCGCCGCTGCCATTGCGGTCGAAGACGTCCTCCTCGATGTCGTCGATGTCCTCCTCGATGTCGGCCACCACCTGCACGTAGTCGTCGACCACCGTGTCGAGGATGCGGTAGAGGACGTAGTAGGAACCCCGGGCGAGGCGGCGGGGATCGGCCTCGAGGGTGGCGCGGAGGGTCCTCAGTGAGGTGTTCTGGCCCCGCCGCACCGTCATCACGAAGTTGTCCCCGACGAAGACCATGATCTGACCCGTGTCGACCACCTCGCTGGTCTCGGTCAGCTGGTCGTGCTCCACGTACGAGACGGTCGAGATGACGGCGAAGAGGGTCTGCCCGAACACATCGAGCTTCGAACGGGTGTGGCCTTCGACCGCATCCTCGATGGCGAGGGTGTGCAGGTCGAACTGATGGGCGAAGCCAGCCATGTCGCCATCGGTGGGGTCACGCAGTCCCAGCCACACGAAACCGACTCCGGCCTTGGCCCGGTCGGAGGCGAACTGCAGGTCGGTGCAGTCCTGGCGCACCCCGTCCACGTACCAGGCCCACGCGACCACCGAGTCGGGGGTGGTGGCCCACCGGCGTGGATCGCGCCGACTGCCCTCGGTCGGCCTCTTGGGGGTCGGTCTCCTGGGCGTCGCTCGCTGGGATCGAAGGGGAGTCCCCAGCGCGTTCAGCGGACCGGGCAGCACGCGGCCGTGGCCAGGGGGATTGGCCCGCGACGGCGGACGGGACGGCTGCTCTGCCATCTCAGTCCCGCCGCCCCAGCAGTCCGGCCATCCAGGCCTCCACGTCGTCGGCGGTGCGGGGCAGCATGCCCGACAGGTTCTCGTTGCCGTCCTCGGTGATCAGGATGTCGTCCTCGATGCGCACCCCGATGCCCCGCAGTTCCTCGGGCACCAGCAGGTCGGTGGCCTTGAGGTAGATGCCGGGTTCGACCGTGATCACCATGCCCGGCCTGAGCACTCCCTCGCGGTAGTTCTCGGTCCGCGCCTGGGCGCAGTCGTGCACATCGATGCCGAGGTGGTGCGAGGTGCCGTGCACCATCCAGCGGCGGTGGTGTCCGCCCTCGTCCCCCAGGGACTCCTGGGCGGTCACCGGCAGCAGGCCCCACTGCTCGAGGTACTTCGCGACCACGGCGATGGCTGCCTTGTGGACGTCACCGAAGGTGGCTCCCGGCTGCGCCGCAGCGATGCCTGCCTCCTGTGCCTCGAGGACGGCGTCGTAGACCCGCCGTTGGGCGGGGCTGAACCGTCCGTTGATGGGAAGTGTGCGCGTGATGTCGGCGGTGTAGAGGCTGTCGAGTTCGACGCCTGCGTCGAGCAGCAGCAGGTCACCGTCGGCGACATCACCGTCGTTGCCGATCCAGTGCAGGGTGTTGGCGTGGTCGCCGGCCGCGGCGATGGTGTCGTAGCCGACGGCGTTGCCCTGGTGGCGTGCGTGCAGCCCGAAGATGCCCTCGACCCAGCGTTCCCCCCGCCCCCGCCTGACCGCCTCGGGCAGGTCGCGGACGACGGCCTCGAAGCCGACCGCGGTCGCGGCGCAGGCCGCCCTCATCTGGTCGGCCTCGTAGGCGTCCTTGACCAGCCGCAACTCCGACAGGGCGACGCTGAGTTCCTCGTCCAGGGTGGTCGCCTCTGCCACCGTGCCGCGGATCTGGTCGACCTGCGCGGTCACCTGTGAGTCGGCCTCGCGCAGCACCCTGATCTGGGTGGTGTCCGCGTTCTTCTCCAGGTGGGTGGTCAACTCCGAGATCGGGGCGCAGTGCAGACCCGTGAGCGCGGCCATCTCGTCCAGGGAGTCACGCTGGCCGACCCACATCTCCCCGTAGCGGGCGTCGGCGTAGAACTGGCGGTCGGTGCGCGGGGCACGGGGCTGGAAGAACAAGGTGGCCTCGTGGCCGGCGTCCGAGGGCTCCAGCACGAGCACTGCGTCGGGCTCGCGATCGGTGCCCAGCCCGGTCAGGTGGGCGAATCCGGAGTGGGGGCGGTAGCGGTAGTCGGTGTCGTTGGACCGCACCTTGAGGCCACCCGCCGGGATCACGAGCCGCGCGTCGGGGAACTGTTCCCCCAGCGCCTCCCGGCGGGCCTTCGCCCACTCGGCCGCTGGCAAGGGGTCCGGCAGGTCGGTGGGGTAGGGCTCCCACGACTCGGGGATGAACGCCTTGAACGACTCCGAGAAGGGGGACTGTCGGTTGGGGAGCTTCTGCTGGGGTTCGCTCATGTCATCTCTCTCGTCGTCATCGATCACCCGGGATGTTCAGGCATGTCGGGCCCATCCTAGGACGCCCCACCGTCGGGTCCGGTGGCGGTAGGTTCGGGCCCATGGATGTTGCCTCCCGCTTGGCCCAGATCGATCTGGACGAACGCCTGACCCAACTCGGCGTGCACGACAAGGACCGCGCCGGGATCGCCGCGATGGTGCGGCACGTCCAGGCTGACGCCGACGATCGTGCGACGGTGCAGTCCCTGGTCGACGAGGTGTTGCTGCCGCAGATCGGGCACTGGTTCGACTACGACCAGGGCCCCGGCTTCCCCGACTCGACCAAGCAGCACCCGCTGGGTGCGGGCGCGCTGCCTGCCGTGGCGCTGATCGCCGTCTCCGACGACGTGCACACCGCCCATCTGGCCCGAGGCATCGACCCGGCCCTGTCGTGGCGTTCACTCAGTGACTTCGGGCACCAAGTGGCCAAGCACCGCTGGGTGTATGGCCAGGTGGGGCTGCACAACCAGAACTGGTTGCGCAACATCTTCTGCGACGGTTTCCTGTGGCTCGACCGGCTGGAGTTCGAACTCAGCCGCTGGACGGTCGACGGCAAGCCCGAGGCGATCGTCAACGTGCACATCCCCGACGCCGGGCCGCTCAATCCCGCCGTCGTCGCCAGCGACTTCGCGCGGGCGGGTGCCCTGTTCGAGAAGTACTACCCCGAAGTCGGACCGCTGCGGCTGTACGGATGCCACTCGTGGTTGCTCGACCCGGTGCTCCCCACCCTGGTGCCCGGCTCGAACATCGCTGCCTTCCAGTCGCTGTGGGACCTGGGCGAGACCAGCCCGGGCGACCGCGACGCCTACTACTTCGCCTTCAACATCGAGCCCGAGTCGGGCCGCGAGTTGCCCTACGGGCTGGACGAGCTGCCGACTGAGTCGCGTCTGCACCGGGCGATGGTCGACCACTGGCGATCCGGTGGCCACTTCACCGACGTGAGGGGAACGACTCCCATCGCCCGCTACGCACAGCCCGAGGACGAGGCCAGCGACGCCGGGCACGGCGGTGGTGCCGCCGTCAGCGACTGAGGGTTCGCCCCAGCCCCGACGGGCCGGGGAGGTGCCGGCCGGGGGTGTCCGGTCTACCGATCGGCGACCCACCACAAGGGCTGGTAGGGCTGGATGGACACCCGATCGGTCGCCAGGTTCCAGCGGTGCCCACTGATCAGGTCGACGGCGGCGGGGCCCAGCGCATCGGCGAAGGGCTGGGCATCGACCCAGACGGTCTCCTCCGAGAAGTTGTAGACCTGCACCATGGCACCCACGGGGTGGTCGCGGCGCAGCACCAGCAGGCGCGGGTCGGGGGATGGCACGACCCGCGACTCGACCGAGGCATGCAGGTGAGGAGTGAGTCGGCGCACCCCGATCAGGTGCCGCATCCCCACCAGGATGCGACCGTGGGGGCTCGCGTGGTCGGCCTCGGCTGCGGCCAGCAGGTCCCAGTCCATGCGTGGGCGGTGCACCCATCGGTTGTCGTCCTCGTGGCCGGCTTCGGTGGCCCAGTCGGCATCGTTCAGCATGCCCAGTTCGTCGCCCATGTAGAGCAGGGGTACGCCGCCGAAACCCATCACCACGGCGTGCAGCATGAGGTGGCGCGCCACGGCGTCGGTGATCCGGCCCTCGTCCTCGCTGGTCAGCGCGGTCTCGAGGCCGGCGAGGCTGGCGCACGAGCCGCTGATGCGGCGGTCACCGGTGGCCGGGTTGTGCTGGAAGACCAGTCCCCGCGCGAAGGAACCCGGGGCCAGGCCAGCATAGAAGTCCGAGAGGAAGGCACGGTGCGCGAACCCGTCGAGTCCCGCTGCTGCGGCGTCCGCATCGGTGACCGCCCACCCGATGTCGTCGTGACAACGCACGTAGGTGCCCCACGTGGTGGTCGTGGGTTTGGCGGCGAACCGGTCGAGCGCCACCTCGGTGAGCCGGGTGTCGCGGGCGGCCAAGGAACTCCACAGCTGCACCATCAGCGAGTTGTGGTACGCCATGTCGCTGACCAGACCGTGGTGCTCACCGGCGCCGAGGTAGGCGATCAGGTCGTCGGGGCTGACGATGGCCTCGGCCTTGAAGGCGACGGCCGGGGCGGCGATGCGGACGGCCTGCCGCAGGGCCTGGGTCAGCTGGTGCACCTCGGGCTGGTTCTGGCAGGTGGTTCCCAGCCGTTTCCAGATGAAGGCGATGGCGTCGAGTCGGAACACCTCCACCCCACGGTTCGCCAATGTGCAGATGATGTCGAGGAACTCGCAGAAGACGTCGGGGTTGGCCCAGTTCAGGTCCCACTGGTAGGCGTTGAAGGTCGTCCAGACCCAACGGCCCATCCGCTCGTTCCAGGTGAAGTTGCCCGGGGCGAAGTCGGGGAAGACCTCGGGCAGGGTCCGCTCCCACGCATCGGGTTCGGTGCGGTCGGGGTAGGTGATGAAGTAGTCGCGGTACTTCGGGTCGCCGGCGATGGCGCGCTCGGCCCACTCGTGTTCGACGGCGACGTGGTTGACCACCAGGTCGAGCACCAACGACATGCCGCGCTCACGCAGCCGCGCGGCGAGGGCGGACAGGTCGTCCATGGTGCCCAGACCGGGGCGGACGCTGCGGTGGTCGGCCACCGCATAGCCGCCGTCGTTCGACCCCTCGCGGGGACGCAGCAGGGGCATCAGGTGCAGGTAGCTGACGCCCAGCGAGGTGAGGTGGTCGAGCCTCTCACCGACCCCGGTGAGGGTGCCGGCGTACCGTTCGGTGTAGGCGACATAGCCCATCATCGAAGGATCCTGCAGCCAGTCGGGACGCAGCAGTCGGGCCTCGTCCAGTTCCCGCAGGTCGTCGGGACGAGCCGCGGCCGCGCTCCTCAGGATCGTCTCGACCCTGGCCAGCACCTCGTCGACGCGATCGTGGTGGACCGCGGCCAGGCCACTGCGGATGTCGGGTGACCAGCGCTCCCAGCGCAGTCGGAACGTGCGGTCCGCGGCGGACTCCATCGATGCCATGCGCGCATGATGTCACGCGGCTCTCGGTCTTCGCTGCCGGGGGACCTCCGTCACCGGGCAGGGCTGGTCGGGCCACGATCGGGAGACCGGCGGTGGGCTCAGGACTCCTCGGGAACCCGCTCGGCGAGGATCGGGTCGGGTTGGTAGTCGGGTTGGCGTCCGTGCCAGCCGGGGGCGTAGCGCGGCAGCACCGCGAACAACCACGCCCCACCGGCCAGGGTGAGGCCACCGGTGGCGGCGGCGGCCACCAGCACCCCGGCGGCAGCAGTCACCGCCGCCACGACGGCGGGGCCCAGCAGTACGCCGGCGCCGGTGATCGAGTTGTAGAGGCCCATGTGGGCTGCCCGGCGGAACGCCGGGGTGAGGTCGACCGAGAGGGTCTTGACGATGCCCGAGCCCAGCGAGTTGCCGAACGAGATCACCAACCGAGCGATCACGTACCAGGCGACCGCTCCCCACACGATGGCCCCGAGGCTGTCGACCAGCGCAATGAGCACGAACCCCACGCCCAACCCCAGGCAGCACAGACCACCCATCACCGCCCGTCCCCAGCGGTCGAGCAGCACGCCCGCCGGCAGGAACAGCACGATCTCCAGGGCCATGCCGAGGGCGAAGACCAAGGAGATGTCGCGAGGGTTCAGGCCGATGTGTTGGCCCACCAGGGGCAGCAGCACCGAGACGTTGAGCCGGGCGATGATCAGTCCCGTCAGGCCGACGCCGACGATCAGGATGGCCCGGACGACATGCCCGTACAGCCCGCCCTTGGTACCGGTGACAGCGGTGGTGGGCACCGCCCGTCGTCCGCTGGAGGGAACGAGGAAGACCAGCACCATGGCTGCTGCGGTGGCCATCAGCACGATCCGCAGCGCGTACGAGCCCTGGAAGCCGGCGATGGCGTAGGCGCCAGCACCCAGCGAGGGGCCGACCACACCGCCGACGCGCATCATGCCGCCGAAGAAGTTCATGGCCCGTCCGCGCAGGTGGTGGGGGAGTTCGGCGCCGAGGTAGGTCTGGCGCCCGAGATCCCACACCTCACCGGCGATGCCGTCGACCACCAGCAGCAGCACCAACAGGCTGCGAGTGGCGGCGCTCGGGCCCGCATCCAGGATGGCGATGCCCGCCAGCGACGAGGCGATCACCAGCACCGCCGCCAGGATCATGGCGGGCCGCTCGCCCGTGCGCTCCATCATCACCCCGAGCGGGATGGGGCCGACGATCGCCATCAGCCCGATGATCGAGATGAGCAGCGCCGAGGCAGCGGGGGAGTAGCCGAGCTGGATGGCGATCAGCGGCAACATCGGCATCAGTGCCTGACCACCGGCGGCCGACAACATGCTGGGCACGTACACCGGAAGGGCCAGTCGCTTGAGCAACGGGCCTGCGGGGTCTGCCATGGGCACCATCCTTGCACGAGGGCGCAGATGTCTTGACGTCAAGACAAGCGTGACGGACGAGGGCAGCGCGCGGTCGCGGTACAGTCGTCCGACACCTCAAGATTGCCGCGGAAGGACCCCCTGAGATGCTCGCCGACCCCGCTGACCAGCTGCGCCTGCTCGACCTCGCCGCGATCGATGCGCAGGTGCTGCAGAACGAGCACCGCCGCGCGCACCTGCCAGAACTGGCCCAACTCAACGAGCTCGCCGTCGAACGCCGCTCGGTGGACGAGGAACTGGTGGCCGCGGAGGCCCGCCTCTCCGACGCCGAGGCCGACCAGGAGCGGGTCGAGGGTGATCTCAACCCGGCCCGCCAGCGACTCGAGCGCAACCAGCAACGCATCGACTCCGGTGCCATCACCGATCCGAAGGCCCTGCGTGGCCTCGTCGACGAGACCGAGCACCTCAAGGGACGCATCGCCAAGCTCGAGGACGACGAGCTCGAGGTGATGCAGATGATCGAGGACCTCACCTCTGAACGTGACGCCATCGCCGCCCGCAAGGAGCAGGTGAACGGCCGCGCTCGCCTCGTGATCGGCAAGCGGAACGCCGCCATGGCACAACTGGACGACCAGCGCTCGGCCCTGACCGCCGAGCGCGAGAACCAGGCGCGTGTCATCCCCGATGCGCTGCTCGCCGAGTACGACCTGCTGCGCGCCAAGCACGGCAGTGGGGCGGCCGCGCTCGAGCGGGGTCGCTGCACCGGTTGCCGCCTCGAGATCAATGAGGCCGACCTGCGGTCCTTCCGCAAGGCCGCACCCGATCAGGTGCTGCACTGCGAGGAATGTGGACGCATCCTGGTGCGGACGGGTCAGTCCTTCTCCTGAGTTTCTGGCCGCTGGGTTCGGCTGCCCTCGGCGTTTCGATGCCTCGGGTCTCGGTCGGCAATCGTGCGGATCGTGTCGTCTGGTGCCAGAAGTGGTGCCGTGGGCGCAACAATCGCCGCCACGGCACACGATCGGCACGATTCGGCCGGGGCAGTGATCGGGTCCGGGCGGTCCGGCTGGATACCCGCGCCAAGCCTCGGCCGTGGCTGCGCCGGGCCAGGCTGGGTACCGCGCTCGGCGGCTGCGCCAAGGCCTCGCCCACAGCGGCGAGCGCACGGTGAGGTTTTCCACAGCCGTTCGCGATGGCGCAAGAGTTGTCCACAGGTCGGCGGAAGGCCGGGCGCCATGCCCGCATCTGCAGCCATCGTCGATCCGTGCGCCCACGATCACCAGACCTCGACCACGTACTCCGGCAGGAACACGGCTGTCTCCGGGTGCGTGACCATCCCGCGCTGAGGGGCCAGGTCGCGCGTGCCGTCGCCCGGGGCGAACTCCTCCGAGTGTTCCCCGGCGTGGTGCTGGCGGCCGGGATCGCCCATGACCCGGAGCACGTGATGGTCGCGCTCCGCCTGTGGGAACCGAGGGCGGTCCTGCTCGGGCGCAGCGCCGCCCACCTCTTCCGTCCGGGACTGGTGGGGCTCACCGGCGTCGGTGCCTCGGTCGTCAGGCTGCCTCGCCACGCTGCCCCGCCGGAGGTCACGCTCCACGCGATCCAGTGGCCCGACCCACTGGTGTGGGGTGCCGGGCCCTGGTGGTTCCAGACACCGGCAGCGGCCGCACTGTGGGCGGCCCAGCACGGCGACTGGGCTCTGCTGACCGAAGGACTCAGGACCAATGCCTTCTCGGTGCCCCGCCTGTTGGAGGCGCGTGACCTGGCCCCGTTAGGCCTGCGCAAGGCGTGGAGGCAGGTGATGGTGCGTGCCGGGCGCGGGCCGTGGTCGCCCGCCGAACTCGACCTGCACGACTTCTACCGGCGTGCCGGACTGCGAGGCTGGAAGGCCAATCATCGCCTCGACTTCCCGACCGGGGGCCACTGCTTCCTCGACTCGGCCTTTGTCGAATCACGGGTGGGCGTCGAGGTCGACAGCCGGGAACACCACTCCGCTCCGGCCGCGGTCGAGGCGGGCTGGATCCGCCACAACCGGGTTGAGTCGACGGGGTGGCGACTGCTGCACGTCTCCCCACGCCGCATCCTCAGCGATCCGGAGGGAATCCTGGCCGAACTCATCCCGCTCCTCAGCCCCAGAGAACTCGGACGACTGGGGGTAGCACGCCGGCGGAGGGCGGGGACCGGCCCAGCCCAACCGCTGCGGCGCCCCCTCGGATGGGGTGACCTCACGGCGTGACCCATGATCTCGCCCCGCCAATCGTGCGGATCGTGTGCGCTGATGGCGATTGTTGCTCGCCAGTGGCCACCATTGCCACCACAGCACACATCTCGCACGATTGGGTGCCGAGCCATTCGCCGAGGGTGCACGGCGGGCGACCCGGCCGCCCCGGATTGGCACGGTTGCTCCCCGTGCGAGCCCCGGGCGCGCAAGACTGGCCGAGGGGTCCGCGGCTGCGGGCACCGGACGACCAGTGACCAGGAGGGCTTCATGCCGGTTCGCCACTTGCGTGCGGACGAGGGATTCCCCGCCGCCATCAAGACAGGCTTCGATCGACTCTGTGACGAGATCGGGGCGCCCCTGGAGTTCCCCGCCGAGGTGGTCGCCGAGGCCGAGCGGGTGGCGTCGGCCGGCTACGACTCCAGCCGCACCTACGACGACCTGACCGACGTGCCCTTCGTCACCATCGACCCGGAAGGGTCGATGGACCTCGACCAGGCCATGTACATCGAGAAGGCGAAGCAGGGCTACACGGTGCTCTACGCCATCGCCGACGTCGCCGCCTGGGTGGCTCCGGGCGGGCCGATCGACGCCGAGGCCCACCGTCGAGGGCAGACCCTGTACGCGCCCAACCGACGGTTCCCCCTGCATCCACCCGTGCTGAGCGAGGCGGCCGCATCGCTGCTCGCCGACGGCAGACCCCGCCCGGCCATCGTGTGGCGGCTCGACCTCGACGCCCACGGTCAGGTCACCGCCACGGCAGTGACCCGGGCACTCGTGGTCAGCCGGGAGCGACTGGACTATCCCACCGAGCAGGCCAAGCTCGACAACGGCCAGGCCGGGCCCGTGATGCAGTTGCTGCGAGAGGTGGGTGATCTGCGTCAGCAGTTGGAGGTCGAGCGCGGCGGTGTCTCCCTCAATCTGCCCGAGCAGGTCGTCGACACCTCCCAGTCGGGCGGCTGGCGACTCACGCACCGCTCCAGCCTGCCCAACGAGAACTGGAACGCGCAGATCTCACTGATGACGGGGATGGCCGCCGCCCAGGTGATGCTCGAGGCCGGGGTCGGCATCCTGCGCACACTGCCGCCGCCCGACCGCGAGGTCGTCCGCCAGCTCCGGGCCGTCGCGCACACCCTCAAGCTGCCCTGGCCCGAGTCGATGTCCTATGCGGAGTTCGTCGGCGCGCTCGACGTCACCAACCCGGTGGCGCAGGCGATGATGATGAGCTGCGTCCGGTTGTTCCGCGGCGCCGGTTACACCGTCATCAAGGACGGCCTGGCGGCCGACCAACTCGTCCACGGGGCGCTGGCGGCCAACTATGCCCACACCACCGCACCCCTGCGACGGCTCGTCGACCGTTACGTGCTCGAGGTCTGCGTGGCCCTCTCGGCGGGCCAGCCCGTGCCCGAGTGGGCGCTGGCGGCACTGCCGTCCCTGCCGGACGAGATGGCCGAGTCTGATCGTCGGGCCAAGGCCTTCGAGCGCGGCATCACCGATCTGGTCGAGGCCCTCGTGCTCTCCGACAAGGTCGGGCAGGTGTTCACGGGAGTGGTGATCCAGGTGGATGACAAGCGCGAGGACCAAGGCATCGTCTCGATCGTCGAGCCGGCCATCGAGGCTCGTGTCAGCGGCGATCTCGAACTGGGTGACGAGGCGCGGGTGCGGCTGGTCAAGGCCGATCCGGTGGAGGGCAAGGTCGGCTTCGAGGTGGCCTGACCGTCAGCGGTGCTGACCACCGGTGCACCCGAGCGCCAGCGGGACTGACCCCACAGTCGGCCCGAGCGCCAGCGGGCGTCACCGGCACTACACTGGTGCGACGGACGAGTTGGCCGGGTGATCGCGGCAGGAAACTGTCGAGGAAAGTCCGGGCTCCTCAGAGCAGGGTGGTGGGTAACACCCACCCGGGGTGACCCGCGGGACAGTGCCACAGAGAACAGACCGCCAACTTCGGTTGGTCAGGGTGAAACGGTGGTGTAAGAGACCACCAGCACTCCAGGTGACTGGAGTGGCTCGGTAAACCCCACCCGGAGCAAGACCAGACAGAACGTGTTCGAGGGCTGCTCGCCCGAGCGTTCGGGTAGGTTGCACCACTTCGGTGGAAGGCGGTTGGCAACAGCCGTCGCAGATGGATGATCACCGCGCTTCGGCGTACAGAACCCGGCTTACAGGCCAACTCGTCCCCATCATCCCCAGCGCCACGCGGGGCCAGCGCGCTCGCGGGGCGACCGGGAACGAATTCGCCTCACCCTCGGTCGAGGGTGAGGCGGTGTGGCGGGTCACTCTTCTCACTCGTCCCAGCGAGACCGTCTCAGTACAACGGGGGAGGTCGGTCCCTTGCTCGGGGGGAACGGGACGATGCCTGAAGAGTGACCCGCAGATGGAACGCTACTGGTGGCCCAGCCGGGGCGCTCGCGACCCTCCCACCGACACACGGCGATTTCGATGTGCAGTTCGTCACATCACGCCGACCCCGGCAAGAGCATCGCGGTTCCTCGCAGGAGGGGTGACGCGCGCCTCCCCCGAACTCAGGGCAGCACGGGCGCGGGCCCGTTGGGGGCCGGGGTCATCCCCTCCATCGGGAGCGTCAGCACCTCGGCTCCGTCCGGGGTGACCACGATCGTCTGTTCGAACTGCGCCACCCTCGAGCCGTCGTTGGTGACGACGGTCCAGTTGTCGTCCCACTGGTGGTTCTTGGCCGACCCCATCGCCAGCATCGGCTCGATGGTGAACGTCATCCCCACCTCGATGGGGGTGTCGAGGCGCGGTTCGTCGTAGTGGAGCACCACCAGACCCGAGTGGAAGGCCGTGTGCACTCCGTGGCCGGTGTACTCACGCACTGATTCGTAGCCGAAGCGCGAGGCGTAGGACTCGATCACCCGTCCGATCACCGACAACGGACGACCGGGCTTGACCGCGCGGATACCGCGGTTCATGGCCTCCTGCGTGCGCTCGGTCAGGAGGCGGGAGGCCTCGTCCACCTCACCGCAGTAGAAGGTGGCGCAGTTGTCGCCGTGCACACCGTTCTTGTAGGCCGTGACGTCGATCTTCACCAAGTCGCCGTCCTCGAGCGGACGGGCGTCGGGGATGCCATGACAGATCACCTCGTTGACCGAGGTGCACGAGGACTTGGGGAAACCCCGGTAGCCCAGGGTCGAGGGGTAGGCGCCGTGGTCGAGCATGAACTCATGGGCCACCTTGTCGAGTTGGTCGGTGGTCACCCCGGGGGCGATCGCCTTGGCCGCCTCGTGCATGGCCTGGCACGCGATCCGCGATGACTCCCGCATGAGTTCGATCGTCTCCGCCGACTGCACATGGCTACCCGTGTACGGTGAAGGAGCCCGTTTGCCCACGTAGTGGGGGCGTGCAATCGAACCGGGAACGGGTCGCTCAGAACTGATCGGGTGGGCCACAACAGGATTCACCCGCCCGATTCTACGACCCCGGCCCGAGCCCGTGCCGAGCAAGGAGTCGTGAGGTGTCCGACCAGTACTACTACTGTCTGGTGCACAAGACCGTCGAGGTGGCCGAGGGCTGCAAGGCCGAGGACCGGCTCGGCCCCTACCCGTCGCGGGCCGAGGCCCAGCAGGCGCTCGCCCACGTGGCCGAACGCAACGAGGCCTGGGACAACGACCCTCGCTGGAACGACGACGAGGACGACGACGGCGACGACAAACAGGGTTGGGGCCCGTTCAAGTCCTGACCATCCGGTCGACCACCCGCTGACATCGGCGTCGAAAGGTGGTCTGACGATCAGTCGACCTTGATGCTGGCCATCGAACGGTCGACCTCGGCCTGGGTGGCGGAGTCGTCGATGGTCGCCGAGTTGACGTAGACCCCGACCGACTCCGGGTTGCCCGTGTCGACGACGACGACGTCGACCACGTCACCCTTGATGTCGGGGCCCTGGTCGCCGACGAAGATCTCGGAGCGCAGGTGGTAGGCCTGATGGCCGTCGATGGTGATGGCCTCGCTGACCACGTCGGTGCGTCCGGTGAACCCGCGGTAGTAGCCCGAGCTGGCGAAGCAGCTCATCATCACCCGGGCGGCCGGCTCGGGGGCCTCGAAACCGTCCGCCACGCGCAGGGCACCGACGGCGTTCACGCTCACCCACGTGCTGGTGATCTGCTTGAGTTCCGATGAGGTGTCATACATCCACGGCAGGCTGAAACCGCCCGACTCCCAGCCGAGCGACACCACCGAGATGCTGCCGCCGGTCAGTCGTCCGTTCTGGGCACTCTTGCCGCTGTCGCCGCCGCCCTCGGGGCAGGCGACGTCCACGCCACCCGACGACTCCGGGTTGGTGGGTGAGGGGGTCTGGGTGGGGGTGGAGGTCTCGTCCCACTGCGAGACGGTGGGCGTGGACGAATTGGTGTCCTCGGCGATGGTGGTGTTGCGTCCGCCCAGGCCGCGGACCACGAGGAAACCCACCAGGGCCACGACCAGCACTCCCACGACCAGCAGCACCCACCGTCCGGCACCCCCCGACCGACGTGGCGGGGGCGCCTGCCCACCGCCTGGTGGCGGGGTCTGGGCGGGGTTGGCGGTCGTCTGCTGGCTCCATTGCGCGCCGTCCCAGAAGCGGAACTGGCCGGGTTGTCCGGACGGATCTGGGTACCAGCCTGGCTGCGACATGCGCCCAGTCTAGGAGGCGGTCGGGATCAGGCCCGTCACCCCACGACCCGGATCGTGGTCGCCGCCAGGTCGACGGGCTGCTGGAACTCAGGGCGATCGATGGGGGCCATTCCCCGGAAGAAGGCCAGCTTCCCGGGTCGTCCGACGTCGAGCACGATGATGTCGAGGGTGTCGCCCTTCACCTCGGCGTAGTAGTCGTCGCGCACCTCGCCGCGCAGTCGCCACCCGGAGCGTCCGTCGACCGTGATCGCCTGCTGGCTGAGCACGGTGTGCCCGAGGTAGCCCGGGTAGTACTGGGACGAGGCCTCGCAGCTGAGGATGCGTGCGGCGGCCGTGCGCGGATCGTCACTGAAATCGGCCGTGTCGACCTGCCCGATGGTGATCCCGGCGATCCAGGACTTGAACACCGGCACCGTCTGCCCGGCTTGGTCGTCGGCCCAGTCCACGCTCGGCCGGGTCGTGACGGTCCAGCCTTGGACCGGCACGTACGAGATGCCACCGCCGGTGAGGCGTCCGGCCTCGACTCCGCTCTGGTTGGCTTCGAGCACGACCGGGCAGGTGCGCTGGGTGCCGCCCGAGCCGTCGGGTCGTGAGGGCTCGGCCGTCGGGGTCGAGGTCTCGTCCCACTGCGAGATGGTGGGGGTGGACGAGTTGGTGTCCTCCTCCACCCGGTCGGAACGGGACCACCCCCGGACCACCAGGGCCAGGGACACGCCCACGACGACCACACCGACCAGCAGGAACCATGCCCACCGCCGGGGAGGACGACCCTGCGGCGGACCTCCCGGGGTGGTGCGGGTCGGGCCCTGCCCGCCCGGGTTCGGCGTCCCCGAGGACGGGACGGTGTCACCCGCCCACGCCGACCCGTCCCACCAGCGCAGGTGACCGGGTCGTCCCGACGGGTCTGGATACCATCCCGGTTGCGCCATGGGCACAGTGTAGGCAGCGGGTACGGGTATGCCCTGGGTGCCGGACCAGCCGTCGTGGGGCGGCGGACCGTAACGCAGTTGTTACACGCGAGAGGGCAGACTGAGGCCATGGACAGGCAGACCGAGTTCGTGCTGCGCGCTATGGAGGAGCGGGACATCCGCTTCGTGCGCCTGTGGTTCACCGACGTGCTGGGCTCGCTCAAGTCCGTCGCGATCGCCCCGGCCGAACTCGAGGGAGCCTTCGCCGACGGGATCGGCTTCGACGGCTCGGCGATCGAGGGCTACGCCCGGGTCTACGAGTCCGACATGACGGCCAAGCCCGACGCGAGCACCTTCACTCACCTGCCGTGGCGCCAGCAGCGCCGGGGCACCGCCCGCATGTTCTGCGACATCGCCCTGCCCGACGGATCCCCGAGCTACGCCGACCCGAGGTATGTGCTGAAGCGGGCCATGAAGAAGGCCTCCGACATGGGGTTCAGCTTCTACACCCATCCTGAGATCGAGTTCTTCCTGCTCAAGGACACCGCCCCCGGCGAGCCGATCGAGCCACTCGACATGGGCGGCTACTTCGACCACACCACCCTGGGACGAGGAACCGACTTCCGCCGCGACGTCATCGAGATGCTCGAGCAGATGGGGATCTCGGTCGAGTTCAGCCACCACGAGGCCGCGCCCGGGCAGCACGAGATCGACCTGCGCTACGCCGACGCGCTCACCATGGCCGACAACATCATGACCTTCCGCACCGTGGTCCGTGAGGTGGCCGTCGCCTCGGGCATCCGCGCCACCTTCATGCCCAAGCCCTTCTCGGACCACGCCGGCTCGGGCATGCACACCCACCTGAGCCTGTTCGAGGGTGACACCAACGCCTTCTACGACGCCGCCGACGAGGCGCGACTGTCGAAGACCGGACGACACTTCGTCGCCGGCCTGCTGCACCACGCCAAGGAGATCACCGCGATCACCAACCAGTGGGTGAACTCCTACAAGCGCCTGGTCGGTGGATCCGAGGCACCCAGCTACGTGTGCTGGGGACGAAGCAACCGGTCCGCGCTGGTGCGGGTGCCGATGTTCAACCAGGAGAAGCCGTCGTCGGCCCGGGTGGAACTGCGTTCCCTCGATTCTGCCTGCAACCCCTACCTCGCCTACGCGCTGATCCTGGCGGCCGGACTGTCGGGCATCGAGAACGAGTTCGAACTGCCCGACGAGGCCGCCGACGACGTCTGGCAGCTCACCGACCGGGAGCGGTCCGCGATGGGCATCGATGAACTGCCCCGCAATCTCGACGAGGCCATCCGCGCCATGGAGCAGTCCGAACTGGTCGCCGACACGCTCGGCAGCCACGTCTTCGACTTCTTCCTGCGCAACAAGCGGGCGGAGTTCGAGGAGTACCGCAGCCAGGTCACCCCGTTCGAAGTGGCCAAATACCTGCCCCTGCTCTGAGCGCGTGGGGCCGACTCAGAGCAGCTGACGTCGTCCGAGGTCGATGACCGGCAACATCGCTTCGAAGGCGTTGACGTGGGCGCCCGACGCGTAGGTCTCGGCCACCCGCTCGTCCCAGCGACGTAGTCCCGTGGTCAACTCGAGGAACAGTTCGACCGGCAGTTCGATCACGTTCGGCGGGGTGCCCCGTGTGTGCACCGGACCCTCGCCGAGGGCGTCCAGTTGCACGGCAGCGGCGGGTGGCACCCTCACCTCGAGAGTGGCCCCCGGGTGCCGTTCCCCGAGCGCGATCGCGAGCGCACGGGTCGCCTCCGTCAGGGCGATGGCTGGGGCGGGGCAGCCGTGGCGCAACGACACCGAGACGGCGTCGACGAGCGAGCCGCGCAGGTAGTCGATCAGCCGGGCGACGCCGAACAGGGTGTCGACCGCGGCCGGCAGCTTGGGATGGTCGAGTTCTGTGACGACATCGGCGAGCAGTCGTCGCGCCTGATGGGTCAGGCTGGCGGCCGAGTCGCGTCCCAGCACCGACTCCGAGACCTCGGCGAGGGCCTGCTCGGCCAGGGCGCGGTGACGGAGGTGGGTGCCCCAGCTCTCGGGACGGGTGGTGGTGGGGGACCCGAGGGTCTGCAGGGCATCGGTCAGCAGCACCATCCCGCGACCGGCGCGGTCACGCAGGTGGCGTTCGTCGCTCGCCGCCGACCGCGTGGTGACCTCCTTGGTCTGCGGGACGAGGGCCTCGAGTTCGGCCACGAAGGCAGAGATGACCCGCCGCAGGGCCTGGTCCTGTCTTGCTGCCACGATGGTCACCTCGACGACACTAGGAGGCGCGGGTGGCCCGAAGTTGTCTCACGGGTTACCGGCACCCAAACGACTGCCAACCGCTTGAGCATAGGCTCTTGACGTGACCCGCCTCTCGACCACACCAGGCGAGCTGGCACGCCGGGGCTTCCTCGACGCCACCCGCTCCGCGAAACTCGTCCGGTCGCTGACCGAACTGATCGGGCACCAGCCGCCGGTCTGGCTGGCAGACGGACGGTGGCTCGACCTGTTCGACCGGGTGGCCGATCCCGACCTCGCGCTGGAGGAACTGACCCGGCTGCTGCCGGCCGCCCCCGAGCTGCGACCGCGACTCGCCCAGAACCAGGAGTGGGCGCAGCGGTTGGTGCTGGTGCTCGGGGGAAGCAGCGCCCTGGCCCAACACCTCGTCCAACACCCCGAGGACGTCGAGGTGCTGGAGCCCACCCCCGAACGGGTGCCCGCGCCCGACATCGCCGCCGACCTGATGGAACGGTGCACCGTCGAGGGATGGAGCCAGCTCGAAGCGGTCGACGCGCTGAAGCGGGCGAACAAGCGCCACCTGCTGCGCATCAGCGCCCGCGACCTCGCCCACCCCGACCCGCAGGGCGTGCTGCCCGACATCGCGGCCGAACTGGCCGACCTCGCCGACGCCGTGCTGCAGGCAACCCTGGTGCTCGCCCAGCGGGAGGTGCCGGGCCACGAGGCCACCCGGATGGCCGTGATCGGGCTGGGCAAGGCCGGGGCCCAGGAACTCAACTACATCTCCGACGTCGACGTGCTCTTCGTGGCCGAACCGGGTGTCGACCCGGCGACCGGTGAACCCGCAACCAGCGACCAGGCCGTCCAACTGGCGACCAGGGTCGCGGCTGCGATGACCCGGATCTGTTCGTCCCACACGGCAGCCGGCTCGATCTGGCAGTTGGACGCGGGGCTTCGTCCCGAGGGCAAGGCCGGGGCACTCGTGCGCACGCTGGGGTCGATGCGCAGCTACTACGAGAAGTGGGCCTCCAACTGGGAGTTCCAGGCCATGTTGAAGGCACGCGTGGTCGCCGGCGACGCCGAGGTCGGGCAGGGGTTCCTCGACATCGTGCAGCCGCTGGTGTGGCGGGCCGCCGAACGCGAACACTTCCTCGCCGAGACCCAGGCGATGCGACAGCGGGTGATCCGCACCATCCCGGCCAAGGAGGCAGACCGGGAGATCAAGCTGTCGTCGGGAGGGCTGCGCGACACCGAGTTCACCGTGCAATTGCTGCAGTTGGTGCACGGACGAGCCGACGACCGGCTGCGCGCCCGAGCGACGCTCACTGCCCTGCAGGAACTGGTCGACCACGGCTACATCGGACGCCGCGACGGTGTCGAACTGGGCACGGCCTACCGATTCCAGAGGCTCCTCGAGCACCGGGTGCAGCTGTTCAGGATGCGCCGCACCCACCTCCTGCCCAGCGATCCCGATGGTCTGCGACGGCTGGGGCGGGGCATCGGGCTGCGCGGCGGCGACGAGGTGATGACCCAGTTCAGGCAGTCTGCCCAGAAGGTGCTGAGGCTGCACCAGCGCATCTTCTACTCCCCCCTGGTCGAGGCCGCCACCCGGATCAGTTCGCAGGAGTTGGCACTCACCCCCCAGGCGGCGCGTGACCGGCTGCGGGTGCTCGGGTTCTCCGACCCCGACGCCGCCCTGCGCCACATCCAGGCACTGACCAGTGGGTTGAACCGTGGCGCCGAGATCCAGCGGCAGTTGATGCCGGCGATGTTGGGCTGGTTCGCCGAGGCTCCCTCCCCGGACGCCGGCATGCTGGCGTTCAGGCAGGTGAGCGAGTCCTTGGGCAACACTCCCTGGTACCTGCGCACCCTCCGCGACTCGGGGCAGACCGCCCATCGGCTGGCCACCATCCTGTCGAGTTCCCGCTACGTGGTCGACCTGCTGAAGCGGGACCCCGAGGCCGTGCAGATCATGGCCTCCGATGCCGAACTGGTGCCCCGTGACCTGGCGCAGGTGCGCGCCTCGATGCGCGCTGCCGTCCAGCGACATGACCAGGTCGACGGTGCCGTCAGGGCGGTGCGCGCCCAGCGTCGGCGGGAACTCTTCCGCATCTGCGTGGCCGACCTGCTCGGCCGGATCGACCTGGCCACGCTCGGTCGCGCGCTCAGTGAGCTCACCAGCGCCACCATCGACGTCACCCTCGAGGCCATCGCCCGCGACGTGCCCGAGGCACCCACCCTGGGCGTGATCGCCATGGGACGGTGGGGCGGGCGGGAGCAGAGCTACGGCTCGGATGCCGACGCCATCTTCGTCCACGCCGACTCCGACGACCCCGAGGCGGGCTCGAAGGCGACCGCCATGGTGGCGCGGTTGCGTCAGGCGCTCGGGTCGGCTGGTCCCGACCCTGCCCTGCCCATCGATGCCGACCTGCGTCCGGAGGGCAAGGGGGGCCCGATGGTGAGGTCGGTCTCGTCGA
Source organism: Aestuariimicrobium kwangyangense DSM 21549 (assembly GCF_000421525.1). Taxonomy (GTDB): domain Bacteria; phylum Actinomycetota; class Actinomycetes; order Propionibacteriales; family Propionibacteriaceae; genus Aestuariimicrobium; species Aestuariimicrobium kwangyangense. Next base: position 1,135,965 of record NZ_ATXE01000001.1, read on the forward strand.
CGATCGCCTACTACGGACGATGGGCCGACACCTGGGAGGCGCAGGCACTCCTGCGAGCCGACCACGGCGCCGGCGATCCCGCGGCGGTGGCCGCGGTGCTCGACTCGGTGGCTGGCCTGCGTTGGCCCGAGGGTGGCCTGAACCGCCTGCAGTTGGCGGAGATCCGGAAACTCAAGGCGCGCATGGAGACCGAACGCATGCCGCGGGGACAGGATCCCGGCCGCAACGTGAAACTCGGCCGTGGCGGACTCAGCGACGTGGAGTGGACCGTGCAGGTGTTGCAGTTGCAGCACGCCCACGAGTGCCCCGACCTGCGCACGACCTCGACGGTGGCTGCCCTCGACCGGTTGTCGCAGCTGCGCATCCTCGATCCGTTGGACTCTCAGAAGCTGCTGCAGAGCTGGGAACTCGCCAGCCGCCTGCGCAACGCCATCGTGCTGACCAAGGCGCGCCGCAGCGACGCCATCCCCACCGATGCACGTGACCTGGCCGCCATGTCGCACCTGCTGGGGAGGGGATTCGGCCAGGCCTCGGAGTTGTTGGAGGAGTGGAGCCGGGCCTCTCGACGCTCGGCTCGGGTCACGGATCGGCTGTTCTGGGGGCGCGGTTAGGCGGGACCGGCCCGATGACCCGCATGACCGGAGGGTGAATCGTGCCGATCGTGTCGGCTGACGGCGATTGTTGCTGCCACAGCCGCACGACTGGTGCCAGAGCACACAATCGGCACGATTGAGCCCCGAGCTCTGAGCCTCTGAGCCCGGTTCTGGGTGACCCGAGGATTCGGCCAGCGCCGGGGTGTCGGACGCGCCAGACCCAAGGTGAACCCGGGAATCGGATGCCCCAGGCTCCGGATGACCCAGGTCAGGTGCGGAGCACGTGCCGCAGGCGAGGCACCGGGCGCGGATTCCCCTCACCGGTGGCCGGATAGTTGTCGGCCCGCCACGCGCGGGCCAGTGCCACCAGCTGGTCGAACTCCTCACGGGTGAGCGTCTCCTGCCGGTGGGAGGAGAACTTGTAGCTCCCCTGCCAGGGGTCGGGCAGCGGGTCGTGGGGCTGCTGCAGTTGTTCGAGTACCTCCGACAGGGAGCTCATGGCGGTGCGGAACCTGATCCAGCGGTGGGCCTCCAGGTCGAACTCGAGCAGCCGCCGCCCCGCCTCGTCACCGCGCGACGACAGCGCGGCGATGATCTCGGCCGGCATGGCCAGGTTGAGGCCCCCCTCGCCCTGGTGCATGGCCACCTCGACGATCCGGTCACGGAACCCTGGCACCTCGGTCTGCAGCTGGTCCGACCAGTCCTGCCAGGTGCGCTTCATGCCCGCGAACAGACCGATCACCGAGGTGATCGGCAGACTGCGCACCAGCCGCTGACCGGTCTGGGGCATCTGGTAGACGTCGGAGTCGGGGAAGTCCGGGTGCTCGTTGGCGAGGTTGATGCCGAAGGTGGGTCGGCGCGGCATCAGCCGGTCGAAGAACTGCATGGGGAAGTTGTTGGCGATGCCACCGTCGGAGAACCACCCCACCACCAACGACCGCTTGCCCTCGGCGCGGGCGAAGTCGATGTAGTGCAGCGGCACCGCGCAGATCAGCACCGGGAAGCTCAGCGAGAGCCGTGCCAGCATCACCACGGGCAGGTCGGGGGAGTCCGGCAACTTCAGCACCTGGGTGCCCGGATGTCGCGGGCATTCCATCGGGATGGGACCAGGCCCTTGGGGAACCTGCGAGGCCGGCCGAGCCGTGGCGCGCAGGTGCTTGGTGACCGAGACCGGGAAGTACTCGGCGAGGCAGTCGGGGCAGAAGTGGAAGATGTCGCTGGTGAAGGGCAACTGGTAGGGCCTGCCCTGGTCGAGGCAGGTGGTGGTGGTGGTCAGCGTCACCCGCGGGTCGAAGGCGCTCCACTCGGCCGGGCTGGCGTTCGGTTTGTCGCGCAGGCTCCGGTGCACCTCCACGGCTTCCGGCCCCCACAGGTCGCCCAGGGTGAGCGGACGACCATCCGCGGGTAGCCCGGCCGTCTGGTTGATGGTGCGGGTCATCCAGTCGGTCAGCGGCAGGGTCTGCCCGCTGGGGTCGTGGCCGTTCACCAGCCCGAACCCGCTGCGATTCATCACCCTCGCCGTGTCACGCACCATCCGCCACACGGCCAGACCGATCCCGACCAGCACCACGACCGCGAGCACCACCAGCGCCAGCAGCAGGGGCGAGAGCCACGACCAGACGCCGCCCCTCTCGCCGGTGAGCACTCCCGACGAGGCGAGCACGAGCAGCACGGCTGCCACCAGCGTGGCGAGGACCGGAACCCAGAACCACCTGCGGTTCGCGGCAATGGCAGCCTTCACGCTGTGCTGCACCTTGCCGGAGGTGGTGGGTTGGGCCAGCGCCCCCAGCACCAGCTCGAAGGCGGCCCGGGTGCTGGGCATCGGCTGGAACAGTCCGAGCAGGTGGCCGCCGAGGAAGTCGGGCAGTTGCGCCAGCCTCGGGAACCCGGCGTCTGTACTCGTCAGCTGTGAGGGGGCGGTCGATCGTCCGTGTTCGGCGGCGGCGGCCAGGGCGGCCGCGATCGCCCCTGCCGAGGAACCGCCCAGTTGCCGCAGTCGGTGCCGGGTCGCCAATCGGCAGGCGGCCAAGGGGTAGACCACGCCAGAGGTGATGCCGCCCTTCATGATGATGTCGCATTCACGATCGGGCGCCGAGTAGGCGGCGGGGTCGCTCAGGTCGGTCGGCACGGGCTGCTGGGTCATGGTGACTCCTCGAGGTGGGTCCGCTTGAACTCGTCGACGACTTGCCGGCACATGGCCGAGTAGGGGGCGGTCGGGGCGCAGAAGGCCTCGAGTTCGCCCAGTTCGTGGGTGAACCTGTCCCTCAACGAGGCAGTGAGGCCCTGGGTCGAGATGTCCTCGAGCAGCCAGCGGATGGTGACGAGGTGGCTCCGCAGCAGTCGCAGCTGGGCCGCCCTCGCGGCCACCAGGCCCTGCCGCTGCAGCGCATAGACCTCGATCGAGGCGACCCCCATGGCGCTCGGTCCCGGACCGATGGTCGACGGCCTGGCCTCGACCTCGCCGTCACGGATCGAGCCGGGCGCCTCCACGAAGTGGAGGTGCTGAGGGGGATCGTCCAGGTAGGGGTGCAGCAGCAGGCGGGGCTCGGCGTCCTCCTGGCCGGGCGCCGTGGCGCGCTTGGACTCGTCCGCCACGGGGAACTGGTTGGCCTTGCCGGCCGTGGCCCGCAGACCCAGGGGCAGTTCCTGCCTGCGGGGCCGGTTGCAGTCCGAGCAGGAGGGCAGCAGGTTCATCCAGGTGGACGCCAACCACCAGTACCCGGGAGCCTCGAGCTTGCGCACCGTGTGGCCGTCGACGATCCGCTCACGCACGACCTTCCCCTTGGGGCGGAAGTGCTCCACGTCGAGCGGTTGGGTGGCCCCGAAGTAGCTCTCGCAGTAGGCGCACTTGGCCGAGAAGGCCCCGGTCAGTTCGGCCCTGACGTCGTCACCCTTGTAGGCCGCGAAGGTGCCCGGCCAAGGCGTCGTCCCATGGGTCGGATCGGTGTACCAGGCCACCAACGAGTCCCGTTCCCGCTGGGTGCTGGCACTCGACAGACTGGCCGGGGCGGGAGGGCAGACGAGTCGGATCATGCCCCACCGCCGGGGGCGGCGGGGGTGGTCGGGGGCAGGGCCGATTCCCACAGGGAACGCAGTTGCGCCTTCACCTCACCGCGCAGGGCGACCTTGTCACCATTGGCCCGCCGCTCGGCGATGAACGAGTCGGCTGCCTGCAACACGAGTCGCTCCCGTTCACTGGTGCCGAGCTGGCGCAGCGACACCAGTTCGGAGTCGATGGCCGCCAGGGCGGCGTCCTGGTCGGGGGTGCGCGCCGGCACGGCCCGCAGCGCGTAGTACCTGCTGAACAACTCGTCGACGTGCGGGTCGCGGGTCGATCCCAGCCCGAAATGTTCGGAGGTGAGCAGTTGTTCGACGCTCAGACCCTTGACCGACGGCAGGTCGGTGATGGTGACGACGTCGCCGTCGGGATTGCGCAGGATGACGCTCACCTCTCCGTCGCCCAGTCCGCGCAGGCAGAGGGGGTCGTGGGTGCTGACCAGGAACTGCATCCGCGGCAGCACCCGGCGAAGACCGTCGACGACCCGCATCCGCCACCGTGGGTGCAGGTGGGTTCCCAGTTCGTCGACGATCACGATGCCCTCGGCGGTCGAGGGTGAGGTCCACACCGAGAAGGCGGTGTCGAGGATGTCGCAGGCCAGCACCAGCATGCTCTGGAACCCGTCACTGAGCTCCTCGAAGGGTTCGCGGCTGCGGCCGAACCGCATCCACAGGGTGCCGTGGCGGTGATTGCGCTCCAACGAGGTCTGGTCATCGAGGGCGAGCAGCAACCGCATCGAGTCGGCGACCGCGGCAAAGGTGGCGTCGTCCAGCGCCGTCAGCCACGGACCGGGGTCGACGAGGTCGTGGTTGGGGTCGAACAGGTTTGCCACGTTGCCGACCGACGAGGCCCGCTGCGCGCCTCCCCGGCCCCGCAAGCGCATCGCCCCGTAGGCGAGCACCACCACCTGGGGCTCCGGTGTTCCGCCGAACTCCGCCTCGCGGCTCGAGAAGGTCAACGTCACCGGCTCGGGCAGTCCCGTCAGCCACACCTTCACGTACCCGCTGCGGCAGCCCCGGCGGAGCATCGAGCTGGGGGAGATGCCCAGGGTGCGTTCCAACTCCCGTCGCTGGTCGGCGCCGACCAGGGTGAGGGCGACGGCCTTCAGGATGCTGGACTTGCCCGATCCGTTGTCGCCCAGCAACACCTCCCAGGGGGCCGTGGTGGTGCTCGAAGCGGTCAGGTCGAGTTCCAGATGTTTGATGGGACGCACGTTGTGCAGCTCGATGTGTTCCATCCAGCGGGTGGCGCTGTAGTAGTTCGACGGGGCCGAGTCGGGCGAGGCGACCACCTGCGCCACCGGCAGCGCGGAGGCCTGCCGGGCCGTCTGGGTCAGGTCGAATCCCACCCGGGCCTGCTGGCGCGTGCGGGTGTCGTCATTGACCAGCTGGATGCGCATGGCATGGAAGCTCTCGCCGTCATCGGGTACGTAGCCCACGGTGGCCAGTCCGGCGGTCACCTCGTTCCACACCTGGGCGCGGGCGGTGACCAGTGCCGACCTGTTCAGCCCCAGCACCTCGATGGTGGCGATCCCTCGCTCATCGGTGCTGGCGACCACACCGTCGGGTTGGAACACCAACACCTGTGAGGGGTTCTCGAGGTGGTCGCGGGGATTGATCAGCAGTGCGGCCTCGTCGGCCGGGGAGCCGCCCGGCTCCATCCGCGGACCGCGTACGGGGAACCTGGCGCCCTTGTGCTTGATGCAGTCGGTGCAGGCCAGCACGAGGTTGGTCCACTCGTAGGCCAGCCACCAGTAGTGGCGGGGACTGGTGAGGCCGTCACTGCCGAGCGCGTCGCGCGGTGGCCGCAGGTGGTCGACGTTGTCGATGCCTGCCGTGCCCAGCAGCGACTCGCAGTAGCCACACTTGCCCCGGAACATCCGCACCAGTTCGTCCAGCACCTCAGGCGCCGCGAACAAGGTGGGGTCGGCTGCCGGACGAACCGCTGTGGCCGCAGAGCCCGACCGTCCCGAGGAGACCGACGGGTCGAGCAGGGCCGAGGCTTCGCGGACGCGCGCCGAAGTCGGGTCGAGGATCGGCGGTGCCGTCCCTGACTCAGCGAGAATCATGACCCCTCCCCACCCCTAGGGATGCTCGCAGTCTGTGCTCAGGCTGGGGGACTGTCAAGGGGTTGGGCCTGTCAAGGGGGTGGGCCGGTGGGGCCCCGCCAGCCCCGTGAGTGGGTCCGCGGGGGAGCGGTGTGCGGTGGCTCAGTAGACCTCGAGTTGACGCAGCCGCGTGTCGGCGAGGGCGGTCACCCTGACTCCGCGGACCCCCACGTGTCGGAACAGATGGGCCTGGGTCTGGTTGGCCCACAGGGCTGCCCGCGGACGAACGGGTGTCTCGGCCCAAGCGGGGTGGGAACCGTCGGCCTCGGTGAGTACCTCGACGGCGAGGGGACAGGCCGTGAGGTCCTCGGTGGTGAACGTGATCACCTGTGTCGAGACGGGGTCGTCCCAGGTGATCTCGATGACGTCGCCCGCGGAGAGTTCCTCCACTTGGCCGCGATCATCGGTGAGGTCGGTGCCGAGGTCCCAGTCCTGCCCCGTGCGATGGCGGGAGACCCTGGCCCGGGCCGTCAGGTCGCCGGTCCATGCCTCGGGGAACCCGTCAGTGGTGCTGATCGATCGCGGCCGCGACCCTGCCGCCCACTGCGAAGGGTCGGCGCCCAGCTCGACCTCGACCAGCAGGTCGTGGTCGAACAGTGACAGCGGCAGGGTGACCTCGTCCCAGGGTTGGCCGTTCACCCGCACCGACTGGATGTGACGGTGCTCGACCCCGGACGCCCGCACCTCGATGCGCCGACCGTTGTCGCGGGTGAACGCCATCCGCCGGAACAGGGGGGCTGTGATCACGAACTCACCTGACCCCACCTGCAGCGGGTAGAAGCCGAAGGCGGCGAACAGCCACCACGCCGACATCTCGCCGTTGTCCTCGTCACCGGGGTAGCCCTGCCCGATCTCGGAACCGACGAACAGCCGCTCGAGGATCTCGCGGGTGAGCCACTGGGTGCGGTGGTGGTGGCCCGTGTGGGCGTACATGAAAGGCGAGTGATGGGCGGGCTGGTTCGACATGGCGATCATGCCGAGCCGCAGCGCGCGGGCCTCGACGCGTTCGTGCATGGTGGCCGGGTAGGAGCCAGCGGTCGCCTCGGAGGCCGTCTCGACGGTGGCCAACGCCTGGTCGAGCTTGGCCGCGAGACGCGCCTCGCCACCCAGGGCCGAGGCCAGCCCGGCCCCGTCGTGGGGCACCGAGAAGGCCATCCCCCAGCCATTGGTCTCGGTGTAGTCGTCCCCCCAGCGCTCGGGGTCGTAGTCGGTGGGCGCCCAGCGCCACGACCCGTCGGGTCTGCGTCCCTGCAGGAAACCGGTGCGGTCGTCGAACAAGGTCCGCCAGCCTAGGCTGCGGTGTGCGAACCAGACGGCGTTGGCCTCGAACTCCGCGCGCCGCTCGGGCAGGGACTCGTCCGCGGCAAGTCGCCTTGACCAGAGCGCCAGCGCGGCATCGCAGTTCGCGTTCTCCATCGACCAGCTGAATCCCTCGTCGGTGTCGGTGTCGACGTGCCCCACGAAGCGGCCGCGGTCGATGCCGACGCGACCCACGATCGTCCGTTCGCTGGCACAGGTCGCGTTGCGCAGGGCGGAGTCGTAGGCGGCCAGTTCGTCCTGGTCGATCGAGTGCGCGGCGGCATCGGCGAAGATGGCGTCGGACGAGGTGCCGACCATGCAGTCGACGTAGCCGGGGGCGCACCAGCGGGGCATCCAGCCCCCCTCGCGGTAGTGGGCCACCTGACCCTCGAGCAGGTCCTGCGCACGGGTGGGGGTGAACAGGTGGTAGGCGGGCCAGCAGGTGCGGTAGGTGTCCCAGTAGCCGTTGTTGACGTACATGCGACCCCGGACGACGGCCGCCCCGGTGCGATCGGGCAGGTGCCGGTGCAGGTGTTGCTTGACCGGCGAGGCGTGGGCCCACACGGGGGCCTGTGCGGTGCCGACGTTCTCGTGGTGCTCGTTGGGCCAGGCGTACAGCCGGGCCAGGTTCGACCAGGCGCTGGTGCGCTGGTCGAGGGTGCCGCCGTCGATCTCGAGCCGTCCGAGCAGGTCGGCCCACTGGGCGTGGGCCTGATCGAGGATCTCGTCGAAGCCCTGACCACCGATCTCGAGCGCCAGGTTGTGGCGAGCCTGCGCGGTCGAGATGAAGCTCATGGCCACCACCACCTCGAGTTCGTCACCATCGGTCAGGGTGAGCACCCGTGACTGGGGGCGGGGCAGGGGTACCCGCAGCGAGGTCGGGAAGGCTCGGGTGATCCGGCGACCCAGGATGGTGGGCAGTTCGGGCAGGCCCTCTCGTGACCACTGGCCCCGATGGGTCACGGGTTGCCTGGTCTCCCCGTAGACGTATCCCCTCAGGCCGGGCTCGGCGGGGTGGCGCAGGTCGATGTCGGAGTCGATGGCCGCGGTGAACGAGACCCGTCCGTCGGGCAGTTGCACGACGTCGAGGCGGCCCGATCCGGGCAGGTCGAGCACGACTCCGCGCGGGCCTTTGCCCTGGAACCGGAAGCGGAAGGCACCGGCGTGTGAGGTGGGGGTCATCTCAGCCCGGATCGACCCCTGGCCGGCAGCTGAACCGCTGGGGGCGGGGTCGAGGTCGACGCGGTAGTGGTGGGGTCGGTCGAGTTCGTTCTCGTGGGCGAATCGCCGCTGGCGCTGGAAGGGGTTGACGTGTGCCTGGCCCTGCCAGGGCATCAGTTGGAAACCGAATCGGTCGGCGATCCACGGGCTGGGCTGGTGGCTGAAGCTGAGGGCCTGCAGCGCCGGACGAGGGTCGTCGTCGTAGTCGGACCCGGTCCAGCCGTACAACCAACGGGTGGTGCGGGCGTCGGTCACAGGGGTGAGGAAGTTGAACCCGTGCGGCACGCAGGTCAGGGGGAAGGTGTTGCCACGGCTCAAGGACTCGCCCGATCGTCCATGGGTGCCGCGGGTGGTGCGCACCCGGGCGACGACGTCCGGTGACTCGACCGGTGTCGGCACCGGACCCACCACCTGCAGCCAGCCGCGACCCCCCGATCGCTCGCCGGCCACCAGGTCGAGGCGTACGGTACGCCCGGCCAGCGGAGACAGGTCCAGGTCGACCAGGTTCCACTGGTCGCTCCACAGCACACCTTCGTCATCGGGGACGAAGGGGAGTCCGTGCTGGTCGACGAGCCAGGTCTGCTCGCCGGCGTCGTCCAGGGCGCGCACTCCCACCAGCGTGGCCCGGTGCAGGGGGACGGGTTTGTCGTCGGGGGTGAAGCCGAGCTCGGGGTGCACCCCGATCCGGAAGACGGTGTCGCCGACCACGTCGAGGGCCTCGACCAGCGTCACACTGGTGCCAGGTCGGGGTTCGTAGCGGTGCACCTCGACCCCGGGGAAGAGCCCGGCGCGTGGTGGTGAACTGGCCGGGCGCTCGGGCCCCCGGTCGGGCGAGAAGGGGAGGGTCGCTTCGGTGCTGCTCACCGGGGTGAGTCTAGGGGGCGTGAACTACGGTCGGACCATGCCCGACCCGATCTTTGCCGACACCCGGCTGGCCCGTCTGTATGACGCCTTCGACGGTTCGCGGATCGACCTCAACGCCTACCTGGCGATCATCCACGACCTCGGGGTTGGCACGCTGCTCGACGTCGGCTGCGGCACCGGCACCCTCGCGTTGCTCGCGACAGCCGTCGGTGTGACGGTGACGGGTGTCGACCCCGCTGCCGCTTCGGTCGAGGTCGCCCGCTCGAAGCCTCGCGCCGACGAGGTCCGCTGGCACGTGGGCACCGCGGTCGACGCGCCCACCGAACAGGTCGACCTGGCCACCATGACCGGCAACGCCGCCCAGGTCTTCCTGACCGACGAGGCCTGGCTCGAGACCCTGGTCGCCATCCGCGAGCGGCTGCGCCCCGGCGGCTGGTTCGTGTTCGAGACGCGCCGTCCGGAGGCCAGGGCGTGGGAGCAGTGGGCGGAGCCGCACGAGGCGGGTCAGACCTTTCCCGGCCTCGGGCTGGTGGTGGAGCGGCGGACCTTCGTCCGGGTCGACCTCCCCCTGGTCACGTTCGGTGGCGAATACGAGTTCCCGGACGGCAGCACCGTACCCTCGGAGTCCACCCTGAGGTTCCGCGACGATGCCGAGAACAGGTCGCTGCTCGACCGGGCCGGCTTCGTGGTCGACGAGCTGCGTCAGGCCCCCGACCGCCCCGGTCTGGAGTTCGTGTACCTGTGTCGGCCACGCTGAACGCTGGGGACCCTCAGCGGACGACGATCAGCGCGGGCGGGTGATCTGGGCCGCCAGGTGACCGGCCCCGTAGCCGTTGTCGATGTTGACCACGCCCACTCCTGGAGCGCACGCGTTCAGCATCGTCAGCAGGGGAGCGAGGCCACCGAAGGCGGCGCCGTACCCCACCGAGGTGGGGACCGCGACCACGGGTGCCTCGACCAGTCCGGCGACCAGCCCGGGCAGGGCTCCGTCCATACCGGCGACCACCACCACGCAGCCGGCCGAGCGCAACTGGTCGGTGCGGGCCAGGGTGCGGTGCACACCGGCGATGCCGATGTCGACGATCAGCTGGGTGGGTCGTCCCAGGTAGCGGGCCGTGAGTTCGGCCTCACGTGCCACCGGCAGGTCGGAGGTGCCCGCGCAGGCCACGACCACCACCTCGCCGCTGGGTTCCGGGGGCTGGGCGGGCCAGGCCAGCAATTGCGCGACCGGGTCGTGGTGGGCGTCGGGCAGCACCTCGAGGATGGCCGCCGCCCGTGCCTCGTCCGCGCGGGTGAACAGTGTGACGTGGTCGGGATGGGAGGCGATCTCGCTGGCGATCACCCGCACCTGGTCGGGTGACTTGCCCGAGCAGTAGACGGCCTCGGGGTAGCCACGGCGGCGAGCCCGGTCGTGGTCGAGGGTGGCGATGGCGTCGATCCCGCTGGTCGCGTCGTCGAGGGCGGTGGCGTTGGACTCAGGCATGGACGGCTCCGCGGGTGGTCAGCAGCTGCAGGGTGAAGGCCCCCGAGCGGATCCCGCCCAGGTCGACGGTCACCTGTCGGAAACCGAGCGCCTTCAGTTCCCGCTCGACGTGGGCGCGCAGGTCGTCGTCGGCGAAGCGGGCGATCTCGGCCGAGGGCACCTCGATGCGTGCCAGGTCACCGTGGTGGCGCAGGCGGCAATCGCTGAACCCCGCCTCGCGAAGGATCGTCTCGGCCCGGTCGATCTGCTGCAACTTCTCGGCGGTGACGGGCTGTCCGTGCGGGATGCGGCTCGACAGGCAGGGCGACGCGGGCTTGTCGGCCACCTCGAGCCCGTAGTGGCGGGCGATCTCACGCACCTGCTGCTTGCCCAGACCGGCCACGGCGAGCGGACGAAGCACCCGGTGGTTGGTGGCGGCCTGGGCCCCGGGGCGGTCGGGCCTGGTGGCATCGTCCGCGTTCTCTCCGTAGGCAACCGCCTCCAGCCCGTGACTGTCGACGACCTCGTCATCGATCGTGGTGAACAACTCGTCCTTGCAGAAGAAGCAGCGGTCGACGTCGTTCTTGGCGTAGTCGGGATTGGCGAGCTCGTCGGTCTCGAGTTCGATGACCCTGACACCGAGGTCGTTCGCGACCCGATGGGCGATCTCGCGTTCGCGGGTGGCCAACGACGCGGAGACCGCCAGCAGGGCGACCACCCGGTCGGTGCCCAGGGCCTCGGCAGCGATCGCCAGCAGCGTCGCGGAGTCGACCCCGCCGGAGTACGCGATGCCGAGTTTGGTGATCCCGGTCAGCTGGCGGGCGACGGCGTGGATGTCGGTGTCGACGCTCATGGTCGACCCTCCTTCTCGATGACAGTGACGATTGGGACAGTGACGATGGGGACAGTGACGGTGGTGGTGACAGAGGGGCTGGTGGGGGTGTCGGGGTCGTGGTCCTCGGCCGGGGGTCGCCAGTCAGGAACCGTGGATGCGACCAACCTCGCGCAGGCTGCACTGGCCAACGAGGCGATCTCGTACTCGCTGCGACCGGTGGCCCGCGAGATGGACGCCAGGTCGGCGAACTCGGGGGTGGCGTGCACCACCACGTTCCCCCGCACGGCGAGCTTGACGCGGCAGGGGTGTCCCAACACCTCGACGGAGCGGTGTTCGCGCGACAGCATCGATCGGACGAGGCTGTGCTCGCGCACCCCCAGGGTCGAGGTGTGGCTGAGGATCGTGTCGACCATGGCACCCCGGTCGTCCGCGTGGGCCAGCACGTGCAGGGTGTGCGCCGGTCGCCCCTTCTTCATCAGGATCGGGACGAGCCACGCGTCGCGCGCTCCGCGCGCCAACAAGGTGTCGAGCACCCCCGGCCACAGCCGTGGGTCGAGGTCGTCGATGTTGGCCTGCAGTTCGATCACCCGGTCGTGATCGAGGTCGTCATCGCTGCCGACCTGTTCGCCGATCACCAGTCGAACCACATTGGGGTGGTCGGGGAAGTCCTTGCCACCGGCTCCGACACCGACCGCGCGGACCGTGGTCGCGGGCAACGAGGTGCAGCGCCTCGCCAGCGCTCGGACGATGGCCACGCCCGTCGGGGTCGCGAGTTCGCCGACCTGCCCGGGGGTGGTGACCGTCGCGGGGCGGTCGTGGGCCGGTAGCTGGTCGTGTCCACCATGGTCGTGGTCCTGCTCAGCACCGTGGTCGTCCGCACCGTGGTCGTCCCCACCGTGATGGTGCCCCGCGCCGTGGTGGTGGTCATGGTCGTGATGGTGGTCGTGACCATGGTGGTGGCCGTGCGAGTCGTGGTCGTGCGGGTGGCCTTGGTCGGCGGGGTCGGCGAGCGGCCGACCCCCCGGAACCGGTGAGACCTGCCAGCCGATCATCAACTGCGCGACCGCGGGAACGGGCACCGGGATGTCACCGTGGGCAGCGCGGACCCGTCCGGCGCCGACGGCGATGGGGGAGGCGTCGATCTCGGTCACCCCGAGGTCGGTGAGGGCCGCGCAGAAGCCGACCACATCAGCGATCGAGTCGAGGGCACCGACCTCGTGGAAGTGCACCTCGTCGATCGCGATGCCGTGCACGGTTGCCTCCGCCTCGGCCAGCCGTCCGAAGACGTGGTTCGCCCGCTCCCGGGTCCGCACGTCCAGGTCGGCCTCGGCGAGCATGGTCCGGATCGACGACCACTGCCGGTGCGGCGGGTTGTCGACCAGGACGTCCACATGGAGTTTCGTGCCCCGTTGCCCGCCGCGGACGACCCGGCTGGTGCGCAACCTGACCGCTCCCGGGATCACGGCATCCACTGCTGCCTGTACCGCCGCCGGGTCCGCCCCGGCGTCGAGCGCCGCCCCCAGCAGCATGTCGCCGGCGACCCCGGCCGTTGCATCAATCCATGCGCTCGTCACCCGTCCACCCTAGGCGGTCACGGCCGGTGACGCCGGGCACGCTCAGTCGGGATGGTTCCTCGTCCCCCGTGGCCCACCCGGGGTGGGGTTGTATGGACCCATGGACCGAGCAGCGATCTGGACCACCATCCACGACGAGCGCCGCGCCCTCGCGCGTGATCTCGACATCATCACCGACGAGGACTGGAACCGGGAGTCGTGGGCCCACGGCTGGACGATCGCCGACGTCGTCGCCCACCTGGTCGACTCGAACCGGACGTCCGCACTGGGTCACCTCCAGCGGATCCTCGCTGCCCGCGGCGACACCGATCGCGTCAACCAGGTCGGGGTCGAGCGCGAACGCCGGTTCCGGCACCAGGACCTCCTGGGTGCCTACCGCTCCACCATCCCGTTGAAGGCCTCGCCCGCGGGCGACCTGCGCTCCCGACTGGTCGAGGAGATCGCTCACGGCGAGGACATCCGGCGCGCCCTCGGGATCGTCCGGGACTACCCGCTGGCGGCCACCCTGCCGGCCCTTCAGTACCTCGCGCACACGCGATCGGCCCGCACCGGGTCGGCCCACCGGTCGGCCCACACAGGATCGGTCCGGGGTGGGGGCAAGGGTCTCGCCCGCGGACTCAGACTGGTCGCGAGCGATGCCGGCCTGAGCCACGGCCGCGGACCGGAGGTGCGGGGGTCAGCGCTGTCCTTGATGGTGGCCCTGTCGGGTCGTCGGGTGCACGAGACGGAGCTCTCCGGACCCGGACGCGCAGCACTGCTGGCACGGATCACACCCCGCTGAGGGATCAGTCGCAGGTGTCGCAGGTGCTGCTGGCGGGCAACTTCAGGTGGCAGCGGGGGCAGGTTCCGTAATCGACGAACACCGGTGCCTTGGGCTGGACACCAGTGGTGGCGCGGGTGACGGGGTGGTCGACGCCCCACAGGTGGGCGCCTCGGTCGCTGGGCCACACCTTGGCACCGGGGCCGACGGCATCGCGGGCCTCCTCCTCGGAGTGGAAGCCGTTCGTCCAGCCGTAGTAGATCTGCAGGGCGGGGCCATCGACACAACGATTGGCCTTGATGTAGCCCGATCGCTTGTCGAAGGTCGACACCCCCACGCGGCTGCAGAAGGCACGGATGAAGGGTTGGTTGCCGACCGGGATCTTCTGGTCGGCGAAGGCTCGGTCGAGGCTTGAATAGCGTCGGGCCAGTGGGTCGGACGATGGTGTGGCCATGGGCTCGCTCTCGTGGATGTCGCGAAGACGCAGGTCGCGAGTCCGTACCTGCCACCCTACGCGCACAACCGAGGGCCGACGGACGTGGGGTCCGCCGGCCCACGGCCAGTCAGCTCGGCCAGGCAGCTCGGGGTGCTCAGCTCGTGCCGACACCTTCCTTGAGGACGACGGCGCGTCCGGCCTCCAGTCGGGCGACCGGCACCCTGAAGGGCGAGCAGCTGACGTAGTCCAGGCCGACCCGGTGGAAGAAGTGGATCGACTCGGGGTCGCCACCGTGCTCACCACACACCCCGATCTTGAGGTCAGGTCGAGTCTCGCGACCCTTCTCCACCCCGATCCGGACGAGCTCGCCGACACCCAGGGCGTCCAAGGTCTCGAACGGGCTGATGGTCAGCACCCCGTTCTGCATGTACTGGGGGAAGAAGGCCGTCTCGACGTCGTCGCGGGAGAAGCCCCACGTCGTCTGGGTCAGGTCGTTGGTACCGAACGAGAAGAACTCGGCCGTCTGAGCGATGCGGTTGGCGGTCAGGGCCGCCCGGGGCAGCTCGATCATGCAGCCGATCGGAATCTCCAGTTCCTGGTCGTTCGTCCGCGAGATCTCGGCGATGATTCCCTCGGCCTGACGCCGGACGATCACCAGTTCGCGGTTGGATCCCACCAGCGGCACCATGATCTCGGGACGGGGGTCCTTGCCCTCGGCCCGCAGCCTCACGACAGCCTCGGCGATGGCGCGGATCTGCAGCGCGAACAGGCCGGGGATCTTCAGTCCCAGGCGAACCCCACGCAGGCCCAGCATCGGGTTCTGCTCGTGGATCGCCCGGACGGCGTCGCGCAGGGCCCGGGTGCGGTCGACCTCGGGGCCGGTCTCACCCTTCGCCTCGGCCAGGGCCACCTCGACCGTGAGGTCGGTGAGGTCGGGCAGGAACTCGTGCAGCGGCGGGTCGATCAGCCGGATGGTCGCCGGCAGGCCGTCCATGGCCGTCAACAGGTCGACGAAGTCCTCGATCTGGGCGGGCAGCAGTTCGGCCAGCGCGGCTTCACGCTGCTCGTCAGTGTCGGCGAGCACCACCCGCTCGATCTGCTGGCGGCGTTCGCCGAGGAACTGGTGCTCGGTGCGGCACAGACCGATGCCCTCGGCCCCCCGGTCACGAGCCCGGCGCGCGTCGGTGCCGGTGTCGGCATTGGCGCGGACCCGCAGACGGCGACGCTTGTCGGCATGGGTGAGCACCCGATCGACGGCGCGGATCAGCTGCTTGGTCTCGTCGTCACCGTCGGCATGGGCCTCGGCCGCTTCCAGGCCCTCGGAGACGTAGGTCATGACGGGGGAGTCGACCACGCGCACGTCACCCAGGTAGACCTCGCCGGTCTTGCCGTCGATGGCCAGGGTGTCACCCTCGTGCACCACGTGCTCACCGACCCTGATCTGCTTGGCGGCGACGTCGACCACCAGGTCCTCGGCACCCACCACGGCACACTTGCCCATGCCTCGGGCCACCACGGCGGCGTGGGAGGTCTTGCCCCCGCGGGCCGTCAGGATGCCGGCCGCGGCGACCATGCCCGGCAGGTCCTCGGGTGAGGTCTCGCGCCTGACGAGGATGACGGACTTGCCACTGGCCGCGGCGGCCTCGGCGCTGGCATTGTCGAATGCCACAGCACCCACGGCCGCGCCCGGGGAGGCGCCCATGCCGGTCGCCAGCAGCGTCCGGTCGGCGGACCGGTCGAACTGGGGGAAGAGCAGTTGGCTGAGCTGCTCGCCGGTGACCCGCTCGAGGGCCTCGTCCATGGTGATCAACTGCTCGTCGACCAGCTGGGTGGCGATCCGGAAGGCGGCACCGGCCGTGCGCTTGCCCACCCGTGTCTGCAGCATCCACAACCTGCCGCGTTCGATGGTGAACTCGATGTCGCACAGGTCGCGGTAATGGGTCTCGAGGCTGCGCATGGCGGCCCGCAGTTCGCGGTAGGCGCCGGCATCACGCTGCTTGAGGTCGGCCAGCGACAGCGTGTTGCGGATACCCGCCACCACGTCCTCACCCTGCGCGTTCGGCAGGTAGTCGCCATACTCGCCGATGTGACCCGACGATGGATCGCGGGTGAAGCACACCCCCGTGCCGGAGGTTTCCCCGAGGTTGCCGAAGACCATGGCCTGCACGTTGACCGCGGTGCCGAGGTCGTCTGCGATGCGTTCACGGCGGCGGTACAACTGCGCCCGCTCGGTGTTCCAGCTGCGGAAGACGGCCTCGATGGCCATGTCGACCTGACGGCGTGGGGTCTGGGGGAACGGGTGACCCGTCTCGCGTTCGACGATCTGCTTGAACTCGGCGACCACCTGCTTGAGGTCGTCCGCGGTGAGATCGACGTCGGCGGTGACACCCGCGCTCTCCTTGTGGGCGTCGAGCACCGACGAGAACTTGTCGGCGTCGATGTCGAGCACGGTCTTGCCGAACATCTGGATCAGGCGGCGGTAGGAGTCCCAGGCGAAACGCTCGTCGCCGGCGAAGGAGGCCAGGGCGTGCACGGTGTCGTCGTTCAGGCCGACGTTCAGCACCGTCTCCATCATCCCGGGCATCGAGAACTTGGCCCCCGAGCGCACCGACAACAGCAGCGGTTCCTCGTAGTCGCCGAGAGTTCGTCCGATCAGGTCCTCGACATTGCGCAGCCGCTGGGTGACCTCCACCCGCACCTGGGGCGGCACGCGTCCCTCGGTCAGGTAGGCCCGGCAGGCCTCCGTGGTGATCGTGAAGCCCGGGGGCACCGGCAGCCCCAACTTGACCATCTCGGCGAGGTTGGCGCCCTTGCCACCGAGCAGGTCCTTCTGGTCGCGATCGCCCTCACTGAACATGTGGACGTACTGAATCATCGGATGCCTCCTAGGAGTGCGTCATTGCACGCCTTCACTGTGGCACTGGGCGAACAGGGTGTTCCGGTGGGGGGTCGAATAAGCCCTGTGCCCCGATCCGGTGTCCCGATGACCCCAAAGAGTCTCACGACCCGCTGCTGACCATCCGGAAGCCAGTTCGGGGCAGCAAAACGCGAGGGGATGCCCGAGGTGAAGAGGAAAGGCCCCGGTTCCTCGCGGAACCGGGGGCCTCGTCCTCGATCAGTGGAGCACAGGCTCAGATCGCGTAGTACAGGTCGAACTCGTAGGGGTGCGGGCGCAGCCGGATGGCGTCGATCTCGGCGCGCTTCAGTTCGACCCAGGTCTCGATCAGGTCGGAGGTGAAGACGTCACCGACGAGCAGGAACTCGTGGTCGGCCTCGAGGGCGTCGAGCACCTCGCCCAGCGAGGCGGGCACCTGGTCGACCTCGGCGTGCTCCTCGGGAGGCAGTTCGTAGAGGTCCTTGTCGATCGGGGCCGGCGGCTCGATCTTGTTCTGGATCCCGTCCAGGCCGGCCAGCAGCATGGCGGCGAAGGCCAGGTACGGGTTCGACGAGGGGTCGGGGCAGCGGAACTCGACGCGCTTGGCCTTCGGGTTCGACCCGGTGATCGGGATGCGCATGCAGGCCGAGCGGTTGCGCGAGGAGTAGACGAGGTTGACAGGGGCCTCGAAGCCGGGCACCAGACGGTGGTAGGAGTTCACCGAGGGGTTGGTGAACGCCAGCAGGGCCGGCGCGTGCTTGAGGATGCCGCCGATGTACCAGCGGGCCATGTCGGACAGACCGCCGTAGCCGTTCTCGTCGTAGAACAGGGGCTCGCCGCCGTTCCAGATGGAGCTGTGCACGTGCATGCCCGAACCGTTGTCGCCGAAGATCGGCTTCGGCATGAAGGTGGCCGTCTTGCCAGCCTCCCAGGCAGTGTTCTTGACGATGTACTTGAACTTCATCACGTTGTCGGCCGAGGTCAACATGGTGTCGAAGCGCCAGTTGATCTCTGCCTGGCCGGCGGTGCCGACCTCGTGGTGGGCGCGCTCGACGACCAGGCCGAGCGACTCCATGGTCTTGACGATCTGGTCGCGCAGGTCAGCGAAGTGGTCAACGGGCGAGACGGGGAAGTAGCCACCCTTGTACTTGACCTTGTAGCCGCGGTTGCCACCGTCCTCGACGCGGCCGGTGTTCCAGGCACCCGCCTCGGAGTCGATCTCGTAGTGGGAGCCGTTGGCCTTGGTGTCGAAGCGCACGTCGTCGAAGACGTAGAACTCGGCCTCGGGTGCGAAGTAGGCGGTGTCGCCGATGCCGGTGCTGGCGAGGTAGGCCTCAGCCTTGCGGGCGATGTTGCGGGGGTCGCGGCTGTAGGGCTCCTTCGTCAGCGGGTCGTGCACGAAGAAGTTGACGACCAAGGTCTTGGCCACGCGGAAGGGATCGAGGTAGGCGGTGGTCGGGTCGGGCAGCAGCGCCATGTCCGACTCGTGGATCTTCTGGAAGCCGGTGATCGACGAACCGTCGAATGCGAGGCCGTCGGTGAACACTGCCTCGTCGAAAGCCCCGGCCGGCACGGTGAAGTGCTGCATCACACCGGGCAGGTCGCAGAAGCGAACGTCGACCATTTCGACGCCCTCGTCCTTGATGAACGCGAGCAGGTCGTCCTGTCCCTTGAACATGTCTTCCTCCATCTGGATGAACCCTTGTGTGCATGAACCTACGGAGCAGGTGTTGCTCATCAGTTGCGTCCATGTTTCGTTCGTGTAACAGCCCGGACGCCCCGCCCGGGGCCGTCGCGATCGCTCGGCCGACCGCCCCCGATAGGCTCCCACCATGAGCGAGGAGACCTACCCCGGGCAGAGCCTCGGCCTGCCGCCGACGGGTCGTGGCTCGCTGGCGAGTTGGCGCTCCCGGGTCGCGGCCCTCATCGCGGACTGGGCGATCTCGATGCTGGTCGCCTACCTGCTCTTCGGTCTGGGCGCGCTGCGCGGTGCCGGCTGGCGCATGTGGACGCCGATGGGTGTCTTCTTCGTCGAGGCGAGTGTGTTCACCACCTTCCTGGGGGGATCGCTGGGGCAGTTGGCCGCCCGGATCGGCGTCACCCAACTCGATCTGACACCCCTGCGCTGGTGGCAGGCGGTGAGCCGTGTGGCCATGAAGTGTCTGGTCATCCCGATGTTGATCGTCGGTGCCGAGCGGCGCGCCCTCGATGACCTGGTGCTCGGCACCGTGGTGGTGTCGCGCCGATGAGCGCTTTCGTGGTGGTGGTGGCCCGCGGGGTACCCGATGCATCGTCCCCGCTCCTGGGCAGGTTCGAGTTCGACCAGGCCCTGGCGCTCCAGCAGGCTGGCTGCCACGTCGTGGTCGCCGTGCTCGACTGCCGGTCACCGCGCCGTCGTCGGGCCGGTCTGCTCACCCCCTGGCGGGTGCGGCACTCGACCTTCGAGGGACTGCCGGTGGCCAGGATCGACATCGGTCTCGGCTCGCTGCCGGTGCGGGCCTTCGTCCCCCTGCTGGGTCGGGCCTGGCGGCGACTGTACGAAGCGGTGGTCGAACACCACGGACGACCCGATGTCGTCCACGCCCACTTCACGAGGTGGGCCGCCGGTGTGGTGCCCACCACCCTTCGCCTGCGCGACGGTGCCGACCAGCCCCTCGTCGTCGTCACCGAGCACAGTTCGAGGCTCCGCCGTGGCTCGGTCACGTCCGAGGACCGTGCCCTCGCTCGTCACGCCTACCGCGCCGACCGGGTGCTGGCGGTGTCGTCGGCGCTCGCCGAGGTGCTGGCCGCTGAGTTCGGCGTCACCGCCACGGTCGTCCCCGACCTCGTCGACGTCGATGCCTTCCAGCCGCACCCCGCTCACCCCACGCACCCCGCGCAGCCCGCCGCGCCGACCCGACTGCTCAGCGTCGGCAACCTGATTCCCCGCAAGGGCATGGACCGACTGCTGCGGGCCTTCGCCGCTGCCTTCGCGACGTCCGACGCCGAACTCGTGATCGTCGGCCAGGGACCCGAGCGCGGTCACCTGGAGGAACTGGTGACGAGCTCGGGTGTCGGTGACCGGGTCAGGCTGACGGGGGGACTGGGTCGCGCCGAGTTGGCTGCCGAGTTCGCGGCCGCCGACGGGTTCGTCCTGTTCAGCGAGTGGGAGACCTTCGGAGTGGTCTACGTCGAAGCGATGGCTGCCGGGTTGCCGGTACTGGCCACCCACTGCGGCGGCCCCGAGGACTTCGTGACCGACGACGTGGGCATGTTCACCGGCACGACCCCGGAGGATGACGTGGCGGCGTTGAAGACCTTCGTCTCCCAACTGGACACCTTCGACCCGGCGGTCATCGCCGCCCTCGCCCGGGTGCGCTACGCCCCCGGTGCTGTGGCGGCCCGACTGCTCGAGATCTACCGCGGCTGACCCGTACCCGGCGAAGGCCCCGTCACCGGGGGGCGACCCGAGGGGGTGGTCCGGTCGATCCCCGCACCATCAGTTCCACGGGCACGACCACCCGCTGCAGGGGCGGTCGCTCACCTCGGGTCGAGGCCTCCAGTTGCTCGAGCAGCATGGCCACCGAATGCTGCCCGATGGCGTGGAAGTTCTGGTTCACCGTGGTCAGCGGCGGGTTCAGGTAGGCCGCCAGGTCGATGTCGTCGAAGCCCACCACCGACACGTCGCCGGGAACAGACTTGCCCGCCCTCTGCAGTGCCCCGATCAGAGCGATGGCCGTCTCGTCGTTGGCGCAGAAGACGGCAGTCATGTCATCGCGCTCCACCAGTCGGTGGCACGCGGCGATGCCCGAGGCCGCCGTCCAGTCGCCCGGCACCACCTCCGGGGGAGTGATGCCGTGCAGCAGCAGGGTGCGCCGCCACGCGGACGATCGGATCCGCGCCACCTCGGAGTCCTCGGGGCCGGAGACGTGATGGACGGTGGCGTGTCCCAGCCCCAACAGGTGTTCCACCGCCAGTCGGGTGCCCTCGACCTGGTCGGTCTCGACCGTCGAGTGGGGGCTGCCGGGCCAGGTGCCGTTGACCACCACCGGCATCCGTGCGGGCAGCGACAGCAGTTCGGGCTGCACGAGTTCGGCCCGGATCACGATGAGGGCGTCCATGGCCAGGTGGGGCAACCGCGTGACGGCGGAGTTCCATTCGTCGGTGGTGCCGGTCGCGACGTTGACGACGTTGACGGAGTAGCCGCGCTCCTGGGCGGCGTCCAGCACGCCGCGCATCGTCAGCACCTCACCGGTACGACTGAAGTCGTGGCCCAGCAACCCGATCGCGCCGAACGAGCCGCTGCGCAGGGCCCGGGCGGCACGGTTGGGGCTGTAGCCCAGTTGGTCCATCGCCTGCCGCACCCGCAGCTTGGTCGACTCGCGAACCTGACTCGACCCGGTCGCCACCCGTGACACCGTCTGCGCCGACACACCGGCCAGCCTGGCGACGTCCGTGATCGACGCACGTCCGCGCCGTGGGGTCTCGGACGCGGTGGACATGAGCGGGAGTGTAGCTCCCGGGCCCGTCCTTGGTGACGTTGCCATCCGCAGATCACAGATCGGTCTCGAAACCCGTGCCCCTCCCCAGTCCTGCCGGGGAGCGTTGCTATGTTGACGTCAACATCACAGCATTCCTCGCATCGCTGCGCGGGTGGCTGATGGACGGGGACGATGTCGCCCCCGGAAGGATCGAACCGCTCTGCGGACGAACGAAGGAGTTCGAGGAATGAACATCAACCGGCGCTCGGTGCTCGGGCTGGGACTTGGGGCCGCTGCGGTGGCCACCCTGGCGGCGTGCAACTCCGGCGGCAAGAACGACCAGGCGGTGGCCGGCGACGTGCCCACCAGCGGCACCCTCACCGTGTGGTGCTGGGACCCGGCGTTCAACATCTACTCGATGAACGAGGCCGCGAAGATCTACCAGAAGGACCACCCCGACGTGAAGGTCAAGGTGGTCGAGACCCCATGGGACGACATCCAGACCAAGCTGACGACGCTGGCACAGTCGGGCAAGCTCGACCAGCTGCCCGACATCTTCCTCTGCCAGAACAACGCCTTCCAGAAGAACGTCATCAACTACGGTGACGCCTTCTCCGACCTCACCAAGGGTGGCGTGAAGTTCGACGAGTTCCCGCCCGCCGTGGTGGGCTACTCCACCGTCGACGGCGCCAACTACGGCGTGCCCTTCGACAACGGCACCGCCGTGCAGGCCCTGCGCATCGACTACCTCGAGCAGGCCGGTCTGACGATGAAGGACTTCACCGACATCAGCTGGGCCGACTACATCGAGCGGGGCACCCAGCTGAAGGCCAAGACGGGCCACGCCCTGATCTCTGGCCAGTCGGGAAGCTCCGACCTGATCATGATGATGCTGCAGTCGGCCGGCGGCAGCCTGTTCGACGCCGACGGCAAGCCCACCATCGCCAAGAACGACATCCTGCTCAAGTCGATCGACGTGCTCAAGCAGCTGCAGAAGGCAGGTCTCTACGTCGAGGTGAACTCGTGGGACGAGTACATCCGCGGCTTCATCTCCGGCAACCACGCCTCGGCGCTCAACGGCGTCTGGATCCTGGGTTCCGTGCAGACCGCCAAGGACCAGTCGGGCAAGTGGGAGATCACCAATGTGCCCAAGCTCGACGGCATCGACAGCGCGACCAACTACACCGCCAACGGTGGGTCCTCGTGGGCCGTCTCGGCCGGCAAGCAGCCGGCTCTGGCCAACGACTTCCTGAAGTCCACCTTCGCGGGGTCGACCCAGCTCTACGACACGATCCTGCCGAAGGCCGGTGCGTTGGCGAACTGGATGCCCGCCGCGAAGTCGGACATCTACCAGGAGAAGCAGGCCTTCTTCAACAACACCGCCATCTACGCCCAGGTGGTCGACTACTCGGCCAAGGTGCCGAAGAACAACACCGGCGCCTACTACTACGAGGGTCGTGACGCCGCCAGTGTGGCGATGACCAAGATCCTCAAGGGTGCCGATCCGACGACCGCCCTCGACGAGGCCCAGAAGACCGTCGAGTTCGCGATGAAGTGATCGATCTCGTGACCGGGGGCTGCGGCCCCCGGTCACGTCCTCGTCCCTTCAGCCCCGACGAACGGAGTCACGCGTGACCACCACCACCGCAGCGCGGGCGGTTCCTTCCCCGCCGACAGACGAGGTCGGCAGGCGCAGGGGCCTGACCAGCGCCCGCCGCAAGAGCCTCACCGGCTGGACCTTCCTGGCCCCAGCCACCCTGCTGATCGTCCTGATGAGTTTCTGGCCCATGTTCGAGGCCTTCCTGCTGTCGTTCCGCACCGGACGAGGCACCCGCATGCGTTGGGCGGACCCCTGGTGGGCGAACTACACCCGCCTGTTCGACGACGGCATCTTCCACCAGACCCTGGCCAACACCTTCATGTACCTGATCGTGCAGGTGCCGGTGATGCTGGTGCTGGCCCTGGTGCTGGCGGTCCTGCTCAACGACCGCACCATGAAGCTGCGCGGACTGTGGCGTACCGCCATCTTCCTGCCCTGCGCCGTCTCGCTGGTCTCGTACTCCATGGTGTTCCGCACCATGTTCTCGACCGACGGGATGGTCAACGACGCCCTGCTGGCCCTGCACCTGACCGACCACCCCGTCAACTGGCTGGGCAACGCGGTCACGGCGCGCATGGTCATCGTGCTCGGTCTGCTGTGGCGCTGGACCGGCTACAACATGGTGTTCTACCTGGCGGCCCTGCAGAACATCGAGCCCTCGACCATCGAGGCTGCCAAGATCGACGGCGCCAGCGACTTCCGCGCCTTCTGGCACGTCACCGTGCCGCAGCTTCGTCCGATGATCCTGCTGACGGCGATCATGTCGACCAACGGCACCATCCAGTTGTTCGACGAGTCCTGGGCGCTCACCGCGGGTGGCCCCGCGAACGGGTCGAAGACGATGTCGCACTACCTCTACGAACTCTCGTTCCAGAACAACCCCAACTTCGGGTACGCCTCGGCGGTGTCATACGTGATCCTGCTGCTCGTCGCCGTGCTCGCAGCCATTCAGATGAAGGTGGGTGACAAGCGTGACTAAGACACCTCTCCGCGTCGCCAAGTACGTGTTCCTGGCCCTGGCGGCCCTGTGTTCGCTGTTCCCGCTCTACTTCATGGTGGTCTCGGCCACCAACACCTCGGCCGACGTGATCGGTTCGAGGTTGACGCCGGGCGGAGCGCTGATGGACAACATCTCCAAGCTCACCACCCAGCAGAACGTCGGGGCGGCCATGGGCCAGTCGACCATCTACGCCGTCTCGAGCGCACTGCTCAGCCTGCTGGTCTGTTCGATCGCCGGATATGGCTTCGAGATCTACCACTCGAAGCACAAGGACAGGCTGATGGGCCTGCTGCTCTTGACCATGATGATCCCGTTCGCGGCCACCATGATCCCGTTGTTCCGCATGTTCGCGAACCTCAACATGGTCTCGACCCTGCCCGCCGTGGTCCTGCCCACCATCGCGACACCGTTCCTGATCCTGCTGTTCCGGCAGTCGGCTCGCAGCTTCCCCACCGAGATCATCGAGGCCGCCCGCCTCGACGGACTGAGTGAGCTGTCGATCTTCTTCCGGATGTTCCTGCCCACCATGCGTGCCACCTACGCCGCGGCCGCGGTGATCACGTTCATGGCCGCGTGGAACAACTTCCTGTGGCCCAAGGTGATCCTGGTCGACCAGACCTTCCGCACCATGCCGATGCTGGTGGCGAGCCTCACCTCGGGTTACGTCACCGACTACGGGGTGCTGATGCTCGCCGTGTTGTTGGCCTCCCTGCCCACCATGTTCCTCTTCCTCGTCCTTCAGCGGAGCTTCGCCGAAGGCATCACCGGAGCCGTCAAGTGACTTCTGAATCCCCCCGTTCCCACGACACCTCACCCACCACGCCCCTTGACATGGCGCGGCTCTCCGATCCCGGGTGGTTCGCCGAGTCGACGCTGGCGCCGCACTCCGACCACCGCGTGTTCGCGTCGGCCGACGAGGCCCAACTGCAGCAGAGCTCGCTGGTGACCAGCCTCGACGGCGTGTGGAAGTTCCACTACGCCAAGAATCCCGCTGGTGCACCCAGCGGGTTCCAGGCGTCCGGGTACGACACCTCCAGCTGGGACGACATCGCCGTCCCCGGCCACATCCAGATGCAGGGCTACGACCGTCCGCAGTACGTCAACACCCAGTACCCCTGGGACGGGCACGAGACCCTCGAGCCCGGGCAGGCGCCGCAGCGTTTCAACCCGGTCGCCAGCTATGTCACCGAGGTGTCCTTGGACGAGCCGTTGGCCCCCGGGGAGCGGGTCTCCGTCACCTTCCATGGCGCGGAGAGTGGCCTGGCCGTCTGGTTGAACGGGCAGTGGATCGGATGGTCCACAGACTCGTTCACCCCCTCGGAGTTCGACCTCACGCCGGCCTGGCATGAGGGCACCAACAAGCTCGCCGTACAGGTGTTCAAGTTCACCTCGCAGTCATGGCTCGAGGACCAGGACTTCTACCGCTTCTCGGGTCTCTTCCGCTCGGTGGAGCTCAACCGACGTCCGGTGGCCCACCTTCGCGACCTGGCGGTCACCACCGAACTGTCGGACTCCTTCGACCGGGCCACGGTCGTCGTCCGGCCCGACCTCGAGGGCGAGGGCAGCCTCGTGCTGACCCTCGAAGGGGTGGGTGAGCTCACCGACCAGGGTGACGGTCGGTGGTCGATCGTCGTCGAGCAGCCCCAGTTGTGGAGCGCCGAGCGTCCCCACCTGTACGACCTGACCGTGCAGGTGCTCGACCCCTCCGGAGCGGTGGTCGAGTACGTGCCCACCACCGTGGGCGTGCGTCGGTTCGAGATCGTCGATGCCCAGATGCTGATCAATGGCCAGCGGATCGTGTTCAACGGCGTCAACCGCCACGACTTCGGCCTCGACGGGCGCGCCGTCTCGCGTGAACAACTCGAGGCCGACGTGCTGTTGCTGAAACGCAACAACGTCAACGCCGTGCGTACCAGCCACTACCCCAACACCAGCGCGCTGTACGAGCTGTGTGACCGGCACGGGCTCTATGTGATCGACGAGATGAACCTCGAGACCCACGGCCTGTGGGACGACATCAACCGCGGAGGACGCACCATCGAGCAGGCCGTGCCGGGGGACGACCCGCTGTGGCTTCCCCCGCTGAAGTTCCGGGCCGAGAACATGCTGCAGCGCGACAAGAACCACCCCAGCGTGCTCATCTGGTCGTGCGGCAACGAGTCCTTCGGGGGCAGCAACCTGCTGCAGGTCTCGCGCCTGTTCAAGGAACTCGACCCCACTCGTCCGGTGCACTACGAGGGTGTGCACTGGGACCCGCGTCTGCCGGAGACCACCGACATCACCAGTCAGATGTACACCCCGGCCGCGACGGTCGAGGAGTACCTCAAGGAGCACCGCGAGAAGCCCTTCATCCTGTGCGAGTACGCCCACTCGATGGGCAACTCGTTCGGTGCGGTCGACAAGTACGTCGACCTGGCGTGGCGCGAACCGCTGTTCCAGGGGTCGTTCATCTGGGACTTCGCCGACCAGGCCATCGCATTGACCGATCGGCACGGCAAGGAGTTCTTCGGGTACGGCGGCGACTGTGGCGAGGCCCCGCACGACTCCGACTTCTCGGGCAACGGCATCGTCTTCGCCGACCGCACCCCGAAGCCTGCGCTGCAGGCCGTCAAGGCGCTGTACGCCCCGTTCGTGGTCGAGGTGTCGGAGGGGGAGTTCACCCTCACCAATCGCAACCTGTTCGTCGACTCCTCGCAGTTCGACATCGTGGTCAGCGTGTTGCGGGAGGGACGGGAGGTGGCTCGAGCCACCGTCGTCACTGCCGTCGCACCCCTGCAGAGTGAGACGTACCCGCTGCCGTTGGAGCTTCCCAGGGTCCCCGGTGAGTACGTGGTCGAGGTGTCGGTGAGGCTGCGTCAGGCCACCGGCTGGGCCGAGGCTGGTCACGAGATCGCGTTCGGCCAGGGCGTGCGGACCGTGGACGGTGCTCCGGCCCCGCGCCGCGGCGACGCCCCTGAGGTGGTGGCGGGCATCCACAACATCGGTGTGCGGGGGAAGCACTTCCTGGCGCTGTTCTCGCGGATCGGTGGGGGACTGTTGTCCTACCGCTACGGGCTCACCCCCGACGGCGGCCACGAACTGCTCGACAGCGTTCCTCGTCCGAACTTCTGGCACGCCCCCACCTCGAACGAGCGCGGCTGGGGCATGCCCTTCCGTGACGGCTGCTGGAAGCTGGCCTCTAGCCATGCTCGTCCCAAGGCAGGCTTGGACAACCCGAGCGTCGAGGTCGTGGACGACCGGGCTGTCGTGACCTACGTGTACGAGTTGCCGCTCGGGTCGGCAGCGGCAGGGGTGGGCGAGTGCACCGTGGCGTATGCCGTCGCGGGTGACGGGCACATCCGCGTGACCGTCGAACTCACCCCTCACGCCGACCTGCCGGACGCCCCGGAGTTCGGCATGCAGCTGACCACCAGTGCCGATTTCGACAGGCTGACCTGGTACGGCGACGGCCCCGACGAGACCCAGGTCGACCGTCGACAGGGTGCACGGTTGGGGGTGCACCGGGCGAAGGTTGCTGACCTGCTGACCCCGTACCTGCGTCCCCAGGAGGCGGGCAACCGCACCGGGGTGCGCTGGGCGACGGTGACCGACGTGCACGGACGAGGCCTGCGGCTCGACGCGGAGGTGCCGATGGAGCTGTCGGTGCTGCCGTGGACGCCGGCCCAGATCGAGGCGAGCGACCATCACGTCGACCTGCCGCCCATCCAGCACACGGTCATTCGTCCGGCGTTGAAGCGTCGCGGAGTGGCCGGTGACGACTCGTGGGGGGCCATGACCCACCCCGAGTACCGACTGCCCGCCGGAGAGAGGCTGAGCTTCACCTTCGGGTTCCAAGGGGTGCTGCGCTGATCTGAGCCGGGTCGATCTGGCCCCGTTGGTGGCTGGTCGCCCGTGATGCATGTGGCTGGCGTTCCTCCGCTTGGCTGGTGTTCTGAACGCCAGCCATGCGGAGGAGCGCCAGCCACGTGTGCGTTTCGGGGGCAGATGCATGGGGGATGAGTGCTTGAGGCTTCATCAGTTGACCCGAGTCAACCATCGGCGTATCGTTGACGCCGGTCAACCTTTGACACGCATCAAATATTGATTCAATCAACGAAAAGAAGAAGCCTGTGTCCCAGACATCCCCGGCGGCCGCCACCAGCGGTGCCCCCACCCCGGACAGTGACATCTCGGCGCCCATGAGCCACCGAGGTGTGCTCGAGGCGCTGACCGGCCTGTTGCTCGGCATGTTCGTCTCGATGCTCGCCTCGACCGTGGTGTCGAGTTCCCTGCCCGTGATCGTGCACGACCTGGCCGGGACTGAGCGGGACTACACCTGGGTGATCACCGCCATGCTGCTCACCAGCGCCATCAGCACCCCGGTCTGGGGCAAGCTGGCCGACCTGTTCAACCGCAAGGTGCTGTTCCAGATCGCCATCATCGTCTTCGTGCTCGCCAGCGCCACCGCCGGATTCGCGCAGAACCCGGGGATGATGATCGCTTCCCGCGCCGTGCAGGGCCTGGGAGCGGGCGGTCTTGCCGCGCTCAGCCAGGTGATCATGGCCGACATCATCAGCCCCCGCGACCGCGGGCGCTACATGGGCCTGTTCGGCGCGGTGATGGCCGTCTCCACCGTCGGCGGACCGCTGCTCGGCGGAGTCATCACCGACAGCCTGGGCTGGCGCTGGAACTTCTTCGTCGCCCTGCCCGTGGCCGTGCTGGCCCTGATCATGGTGCAGCTCACCCTGCACCTTCGTCCCAACCAGCAACGCAAGGTGAGCATCGACCACGCCGGCATCGTGCTGTTGGGGACCAGCGTCTCCCTGCTTCTCATCTGGGTCACCAACGCGGGCCACGACTACGGCTGGTGGTCGTTCACGACCGCCTGGATGGTGGGCGGCGCCCTGATCGCTGCGATCGCCTTCGTGGTCGTCGAACTGCGCTCGTCCGAACCCCTCATCCCGCTCAGCCTGTTCCGCAGCCGCACCTTCTCGCTGTCGGTGCTGGCCTCGATCGCCACCGGCATCGCCATGTTCGGTTCGTCGGTCTTCCTCAGCCAGTACATGCAGTTGGCCCGCGGAGCCAGCCCCACCATGGCGGGCGTCATGACCATCCCGATGGTCGCCGGGCTGCTGCTCAGCTCGATGGTGGTCGGCCAGTTGATCAGCCGCTACGGCATCTGGAAGCCGTACGTGGTCGCCGGTTCTGTGTCCCTCATCGCCGGCCTCTACCTGCTGACGACGATCCACTACGACACCAACTTCTGGCTCGTCTCGATCTACATGTTCCTGATGGGTGCAGGCGTGGGCATGACGATGCAGAACCTGGTGCTCGTGGTGCAGAACACCACCGGGGCCTCGTTGATCGGCGTCGCCAGTTCGGGGGTCACCTTCTTCCGCAGCCTCGGCGGCACCATCGGTGTCTCGGTGATGGGAGCCGCCATGGCAACGCGGACCGCATCGTTGGCGCAATCGCGTCAGTCCGACATCGGGGTTGCCCTGAAGAGTCTGGGTGAGCAGGGCGGCTACTGGGCGCAGCAACTGGCCAGTGGCGCCGTGCCCCGGGTCTCCGAGATGCCTCCCGCCCTGCGGGTGGTCCTCGAGGACATCTACTCCGGCGGGATCACGCACTCCTTCTGGATCGCCGTGCCGGTGGCCGCGGTCAGTCTGGTGGCCGTGTTGTTGCTACCCAACGCCCCGCTGACACGGATGACGGCCGCCGAGCGCCGTGACGCCGGCGAGCGGGACCTCGCCGTGGTCTCGGTTCCCCAGGGCATGGAGGTGCTCGACCATGAGGCGAGCCCCACCCCGGTGCTCGTCGAGGACGACGACTCTGACAGGCTGAAGGTGTGAACACCCAGACCGCGGCGACGGGCGGCCGCGAACGCGCGGTCGCCCGACTCGAGGGCGCCATGGAAGACCTCACCCGCCAGATCCGCACGTACTACGGCGTGGTCGCCCAACGGGTGGCGCCCGGACTGCAGCCAGCCACCTTCAAGGTGCTCACCACGATCGACCGGATGGCTCCCGTCTCGGTCTCCGCCCTGGCCGATGCCCTGCAGGCCGACAAGGGACAGATCAGTCGCGCGATCACCGAGCTCGAGGGACGAGGGCTGGTGCGCCGCGCCTTCGACCCGGGGGACGCGCGGGTGCGCATGATCGCCCCCACCGATGAGGCGAAGCAGAAGTTGGTCGAGGCCCGCAGTCCTTTCCACCTGCTCCTGCAGGAAGCCCTCGAGGAGTGGGGGGTCGAGGAGGTCGACCAGTTCGCCGACCTGCTCGCCAAGCTCAGCGGGACGATCCGGGCTCGCTGAGCGACGTCCCGGCGGGGTTCGGACGACCCCTCGGGGCGGGCACCTCTGGCCGTGGATGGGCCGACGCCCACAGTCGGCAGGCGGCATAACTTCGCCAGGGATGCCACTGCGCCGAGGCACTGGCTGCGTCGAACCGGCCCCGTTCGTCGGTGAAACCCTCGGCCATCAGCAGGCGGCGCAACACGGCGTCGCTGGCCGGGAAGGCATTGACCTCGTGACCCACCCGGATGGCGAGGTAGTCCAAGGTCCAGGGCCCGACCCCTGTGACTGCACCGAGCTGGCCCCGGGACGGCACCGCCCCGGCGGCGGCCGCGAACAGTTCGGCGACGGCCCGGACCGTCCGAGCCCGGGCACCGGTGAGGCCGACGGTCTCGTGGACCTGCTCGACCGGAGCCTCGGCGATCACCGCCGGGTCAGGGAACGGGCGAAGATCACCGCCTCGGACCTCGGGCGAGTACCGCTGCACGAGGCGGCCGGTGAACAGTCGCGCCGCTGCCAGCGACACCTGCTGCCCGACCACGGTCATGCAGGTCGCCTGCCACGGATCGGCGAACCGCGTCACCCGTATCCCGGGCCGGTCTCGTACCTGCTCACGGAACACAGGATGAGCTCCCAGCGCGCCGTCGATGGTGCCGAGGTCGGCGGCCAGGTCGAACCAGTCCGCGACCCGTGAGGTGATCTCCTGCGCCCATCGGTTCTCATCGGGCCGGCTCGGGGCGTCCGCGGCGTCGCCCGACCCGTCGGCTCCGCTCTGGTCAGCGCCCAGCACCCAGGTGGCGCCACCGTCGTCCAGGATCACGCGGAGCGGTCGCCACCGACCGCCGACCCGGTGGAGTCGGGTGAAGCTGCCGTCGGCGAGGTCAACCCGGTCGACACCGGCGACACTGTGGGCGGCGAGCGTCCCCAGTGCGGCATGCCGGTCGAAGGCACCGTTCGCGGGCACCCGCCCCGTGAGCAGGGCAGAGGTCATGGTCAGCCGTCCAGCCCGGTCATGCGCAACGTGATGTTGATCCGTCCTCGCTCGAGCCCGCACCCTTTCGGTGCCGTGCCGGGGTGCACCTTCGTGACGCCGTGGAAGGCCAGTCGGGAGGGCCCACCGAACACGAACAGGTCACCGGAGGCCAGCAGCACGTCGTGATGGGGACGTTTGCGGTTCACCGCCGTGCCGATCCTGAAGGTGCAGGTGTCACCGATCGACAGCGAGACCACGGGAGCGGGGGAGCGTTCGTCCTTGTCCTGGTGCATGCCCATGCGGGCGTCGTCGTCATAGAAGTTCACCAGGGCGGTGTCGGGCTGGTAGCCGTCGCCGGCGCGGGGCTCACCCGTGGCATCGACCAGTGCCTTCTGGCCGAGGCGCACCAGCCAGTCGGGGAAGTCGAGCACCCTGTTGCCGTTCACGTCTACGGCCTCGCGGGTGTACGCATAGGGCCTCCAGTGCCACCCCAGACAGACCGTGCGCACGCTCATCTCGTGGCCCCGGACGGTGGCCGCCCTCGGCGGCACCGGGCCCGCCGTCCAGCGGTCGTACTGCCCCGCCAGCCAGCGTTGCTGGTCGAGCGTCAGCCAGCCCGGCACATGATGGGCCCCGTCAGGCAGGACGGGGCCCAGCAGGCTCTCGCTCATCGGCGCTCCAGGTCGAGCAGCCATCGCTTGGCCTCGAGGCCACCGCGGTAACCGCCCAGCGAACCGTCGGTGCGCAGCACTCGGTGGCAGGGCACCACCACGGGAATCGGGTTCGTGGCGCAGGCGGTTCCGACGGCGCGCACCGCTGCCGGGTTGCCGACGTGCTCGGCCACCTGCTTGTAGGTCTCGGTGCGCCCGTGGCCGATGCTGGGAAGGTAGCGCTGCACCGTCTGTCTGAACCCCGACGACAGCGAGTGGTCGAGCTCCAGGTCGAACTCGTGTCGGGTGCCGCAGAAGTACTCATCGAGTTCGGACGCGGCCCGGTCGAGCCGGGCGGGGGCGGCGAGCACCCGTGGACCGAGCCGGTCCGCCAGGACGGTGAGCACCGCGTCGAAGTCCTCGGTCGCGAAGGCGACCCGGACGAGCCCCCGGGCGGTGGCCGCCAGCAGCAGCGGACCCAGGGGGGAGTCCACGGTGCGGTAGGCCACCTCGATCATCTGGCGTCGATCGGCCTCGTCGGCCAGGCGGGCGAGCAGCCCGTCGAGTTCGTGGTCGACCGGGAAGAGGGTGCTGTCGAGGGTCATGAGGTGCCTGTCTGGGGTAGCTGCGTCTGGCGCAGTCGTCGGATGCCGTCGGCAGCAGCACGGCGCACGGACTCAGGGCTGCCACCGATCAGCGCCGCTGTCTCCGCGTGTGGCAGACCACCGAGGTGGTGGTAGGCCACGGCCAGCCGTTGTCGTTCCGGAAGGGCTGCGACGGCCTGCCAGAGCAGGTGGTCGTGCTCTCCCGGATTGCCCCAGGACGACGTCTGTTCGGGCAGGGCCTCCGTGGGGACTGGTCGCCGCGCCCGGGCACGGGTGATGTCGATCGCCTTGCGCTGAGCCACCCGCACGAGCCATGCCTGCAGGTTGGTGCCGTCGTCGAGGGTCGGCCACACCTCGAGGGCGGCCAAGAAGGTTGCTGACCAGGCGTCCTCGGCGTCACCGCCGGGGCCGAGCACGGCGCGACAGACCCGCAGCACGGTGGGACCGTGCTCACGGACGGCGTGGTCGAAGGGCTGTCTCATGGGCCCTCAGAAGAGCGTGCTGCCGCGACGTCGGCGGGTTCCTCGAGCTCGAGCAGGAAGACCTTGCGGTCGATTCCCCCCGCGAAGCCGGTGAGCGAGCAATCCGCACCGATCACGCGGTGGCACGGGATCGGGATGCCGATCGGGTTGCGTCCGACCGCGTGCCGGACCCGTTGGGCCTGTCGCCGGTCACCCAGCTCGGCGGCCACGGCCGCGACACTCGTGGCCTCGTCACCGTCGTCCGCGATCGTGAGCTCACCGATCGGCGAGTCGATCCGTGTGTGTCGCAGCACGGCGATCACCTCCTCACCCCAGTAGACGCCACAGCTCCGTCAATTGTGAGGTCTGGGTCCGCAGGTTCCGCCCGTCAGGATGCAGCGCTCTCGAGTTCCTCGCCCAGCTCCATCCAGCGCTCCTCGAGGGAGCTCAGTTCCGCCTCGTGGGCGGTGATCTTCTGCATGGCCACGCCCAGGCCCACGTAGTCGGTCGGGTCATGGTCGGCGAGGGCGGTCCTGGCGCTGTCGATCAGCTGGTGGAGTCGCCCCATCCGGCGCTCCATGGCGACCAACTCCTTCTGGGCGGCTCGCAACTCTGCTCCCGACAGTCCAGGGCGGGTCGACTCGTTCGGGCCCGCGTCGGCCGCGGGACGAGTGGCCGTCCCCGCGGTGCCGGCGCGACGACGTTCGAGGTACTCGTCGACACCCCCCGGCAGCAGGACGCACGACCCGTCACCCAGCAGCGCGTAGGTGACATCGCAGACGCGTTCGAGGAAGTAGCGGTCGTGACTGACCACGACCAGGGTTCCGGGCCACGAGTCGAGGTGGTCCTCGATGACGTTGAGCGTGTCGATGTCGAGGTCGTTGGTCGGTTCGTCGAGGAAGAGCACGTTGGGCTCGGCCAGCAGCAGGCGCAGGAACTGCAGCCGGCGCCGCTCGCCGCCGGACAGCTCCCCGATGCGAGTGACCAGCTTCTGACCCGTGAAACCGAAGTCCTCCAGCAGGGTCGAGGCGGTCAGCTGCTTGCCGGTGGCATCGGTGGTCTCCTGCTTGAGCCGGTTGACCGAGTCGAGCACCCGCTCGCCGTCGTCCAGCTCACCGACGAGCTGGCTGAGATGACCCAGCCGCAGCGTCTTGCCGTGTTTGACGCGTCCGCCCGTGGGCTGCTGCTCGCCGGCGAGCAGGCGCAACAGGGTCGACTTGCCGGCACCGTTGACGCCGACCAGGCCGATCCGGTCACCGGGTCCGATCGACCAGTCGAGCTGGTCGAGCAGGACCCGACCGTCGGGCAGCACCACGCTGGCCCGGACGGCGTCGACCACGTCCTTGCCCAGTCGCGCCACCGCGAACTCCTGCAACTGCATGCGGTCGCGCGGAGCCGGGACGTCCTGGATCAGGGAGTTGGCCGCGTCGATGCGGAACCGCGGCTTGCTGGTGCGAGCGGGCGGGCCGCGGCGCAACCACGCCAGTTCCTTGGTGGCCAGGTTCTTGCGGCGCTGTTCGGTGGCCTGCGCCTGCCGGTCACGCTCGACCCGCGCGAGCACGTACGCCGCGTAGCCGCCCTCGTAGGCGTCGACGCTGGCGTCGTGCACCTCCCAGATGCGGGTGCAGACCGAGTCGAGGAACCAGCGGTCGTGGCTGACGACCAGCATGGCGGTGCCTCGTTGCTGCAGGGTGCGCAGGTGCTGCGCCAACCAGGCGACGGCCTCGACGTCGAGGTGGTTGGTGGGCTCGTCCAGCACCAGCAGGTCGTGGTCGCCCAGCAGCATGGCGACGAGGGCCGCACGTCGACGCTCGCCACCCGACAGCGTCGCCAAGGGCTGGTCCAGCCCGATGCCGTCGAGCAGTTCGGTCACGACGGTGCGGCGGTAACTGTCGGCCGCCCAGACGTGGTCGGGCTCGCCGTGGACGATCAGGTCCCGCACGGTCGGCAGGTGCCCCGGTGTGGTCGGTGGCACCTCGACCTCTGCCTGGGTGAGCACACCGATGGAGACATTCCCGGTCTGGGTGATCCGTCCGGAATCCGGTTCGACCGTGCCGGTCAGCAGTCCGAGCAGGGTGGACTTGCCGTCCCCGTTGCGTCCGACGACACCGATGACGTCACCGGCACCGATGCCGAGCGACACCTCGTCCAGCAGGGTGCGGGTGCCGTAGGTCTTGGTGACCTTCTCGGCGTTGACCAGGTTGGGACCCGCCGCCACCTCAGCGACCGCGCAGGGAGGAACGTGAGCCGCGGGTCGGCAACGGTCCCTTGGGGATCGGCAACTTGTTGCGCATGGTGTCGAGTGCCCGCAGTCGTGACTGCAGGTCGGCCAGGCGGGCGGCGTCCAAGGTCTTGGGCTGTTTCTTGAGGTGGTCCGCCAGCTTGTTGAGCGGAACCTGCCCGGGCTTGCTGCCCATCTGGATCGTGATGACCTTGACCCCGTTGGTGGCCTGCTCGTGGCGGCGCACCTCGGTCGAGAGCAGCGACTTCAGCCGGTTCGGATCACCCTCGGCGATCAGGAACAGACCCGACGGCCCGAGGGCCCGGTGAATGACGTCGAGCTGGCGGGTGCCGGTGATGGCGGGCGTGGTCGTCCACTTCTTCTTGTCGAGCATAGACAGGGCGACCTCGCCCGACCCGGCCTGGCCGTCGAAGCGGGCGTAGGTGGCCTTGCGCACCCGCCACAGCAGCACGAGCATCGCGGCCACCAGCCCGAACGAGATCCCCAGGAGCAGCCACATCCACCA
Organism: Aestuariimicrobium kwangyangense DSM 21549; assembly: GCF_000421525.1. Taxonomy (GTDB): domain Bacteria; phylum Actinomycetota; class Actinomycetes; order Propionibacteriales; family Propionibacteriaceae; genus Aestuariimicrobium; species Aestuariimicrobium kwangyangense. Next base: position 1,171,816 of record NZ_ATXE01000001.1, read on the forward strand.
CGGCTGCACGATCAGGCCGACGACGAGGAAGACCACCAGGGCGACCAGGAAGGCACCGAGCAGCATCCAAGGCAGGGCCTTGTCGTACTCCTGGGTGCGCTTGTACGTCTCGGTCAACTGGCGGACGGTGCCCCAGTCGCGCGGATTGTCGGAGTGCTTGCGGCGCTCCTTCTCGGCCCGCGCCTGTTCCTTCTGCTTGCGTGCCAGTTCCTTGGCGGCTTCGGATGCCATGGTCAGACCTTCTGGGTGGTGAGCGCGTCGGCGCGGGTTTGCATCGCCTGACGGTACAACTTGCCCGCCCGGTACGACGAACGGACGAGGGGTCCCGAGAGCACACCGGAGTACCCGATCTGCAGGGCCTCCTGCTCGAGTTCCTTGAACTCCTCGGGGGTGACCCAACGGTCGATGGGGTGCAGGTGGGCGTTGGGGCGCAGGTACTGGGTGATCGTGATCAACTCGGTCCCAGCCTCGTACAGGTCGCGGAGCGCCTGGCTGATCTCGTCACGGGTCTCGCCCATGCCGAGGATCAGGTTCGACTTGGTGACCAGACCTGCCTCGCGGCTCATGGTCAGCACGTCGAGCGAGCGCTCGTAGCGGAAGCCCGGACGAATGCGCTTGAAGATGCGCGGCACGGTCTCGACGTTGTGCGCGAACACCTCGGGACGGGTCTCGAACAGCTGCTCGAGCAGTTCGCGGCGGCCCGAGAAGTCCGGGGCCAGCATCTCGACACCCACGCCGGGGTTGAGCTCGTGGATCTTGCGGATGGTCTCGGAGTAGAGCCAGATGCCCTCGTCCTCGAGGTCGTCGCGGCAGACACCCGTCACCGTCGCGTAGCGCAGCCCCATGGTGCGCACCGACTCGGCCACGCGCAGGGGTTCGCCGGTGTCATAGCCCGAGGGCTTCTTCGACTCGATCTGGCAGAAGTCGCAGCGTCGCGTGCACGAGTCACCACCGATGAGGAAGGTGGCCTCGCGGTCCTCCCAGCACTCGAAGATGTTGGGACACCCGGCCTCCTGACAGACGGTGTGCAGGTCTTCCTCGCGCACCAGTTTCTGCAGGTCCCGGTACTCCGGACCCATCCTCGCCGTGGTTTTGATCCACGGTGGCTTGCGCTCAATGGGGGTCTGGGCGTTCTTCACCTCGACCCGGAGCAGACGACGTCCTTCGGGTGCAACAGTCACCTGAGGGAGTCTACTCGTGCGGGCGCTGGGGACGTACCCGGGTCGGGGGGCTCGGCTCACGGCGGAACCCTGCTGGCGTGGGGTTGGAACAGGTGAGCATCCCAAGGAACGCGTCAGCCGAAGATGCCAACCCCGGGTGTCCGCTCAAGGTCGGGGCTCATGCGGTACGGCTCGAAGGCCAACAACTCGGCCAGCAGGGGTTCGAGGCCGTCGGCTGTCTCGTCCAGACTCGGCACCGGGCCGGTGATCTCGTCGGCCAGCCTGCCCACCCCGGCGTCACTGATCCCGCAGGGAATGATGTTGCCGAAGTCCTGCAGTTCGTTGCTGAGGTTGAGCGCGAACCCGTGCAGGGTCGTCCGCTTGCTGACCCGGATGCCGATGGCGCAGATCTTGCGTTCGGGCTTGCCGTCGCCGGCGGCCAGCCAGACGCCCGTGCGTTCGGGGATGCGTCCCGAGACGACATCGAGGCCAGCCAGCCATCGGATCACGGCTTCCTCGACCCGGCGCACGTAGTCGACGACGCCGATGCCCTCGGTCAACTTCACGATGGGGTAACCGACCAGCTGTCCGGGCCCGTGCCAGGTGATCTTGCCCCCGCGGTCGACGTCGACGACCGGGGTGCCGTCGAAGGGGCGCTCCTCGGGGAGGGTGCGTCGTCCCGCGGTGTAGACGGGCTCGTGCTGCACGTACAGGCACTGGTCAGGCACTTCGCCAGCCGCCACCAAGGCGTGCACCTCACGCTGGAAGTCCCATCCCTGGCGGTACTCGACCAGGCCGGGGAAGCGGTCGTGGTGGTCCCCGAATCCGTGCCTCTGGAACTGGAGCATCAGGCGGTGACCACCTTGGCGATGACCAACACCGCGAGCACGGCGGCGAGCACCACGCGGTAGATGATGAAGGCGGTGAAGGAGTTCTTCGAGACGTACCGCAGCAGCCAGGCGATCGAGGCGTAGGCGACGACGAAGCTGATCACGGTCGCGATCACGGTGTTCCCCCAGCCCACGGTGGTGGCGACCTGGTGGTAGTTCTCGGTGGCCTGCAGGCCACCGGCGGCGACCAGGGCAGGGATGCCGAGGAAGAACGAGAGTCGGGTGGCGGTCACCCGGTCGAACCCACGGAAGAGCCCGGCAGAGATGGTGGCGCCGGAGCGGGAGATGCCGGGAAAGACGGGCGAGAGTGCCTGGAAGAGGCCGATCACGATGGCGTCGACGATGGTGACGTCCGACATGCCGCGCAACGACTGGGGCTCACGCCTGGCGGCGTACCGGTCGGCCACCCACATCACGACCGACCACAGGGCCAGCGCAGCGATGATCACCCAGAGGTTGCGCATCGTGGTCTCGATCGCCCCCTGGAAGAGAAGGCCCACCACGGCCACGGGGATCGATCCGAGGATGACTCCCCAGCCGAGGCGGTAGTTCGGGTCGCGACGGGCCTCGGCGTTGGCGAGGCCCTTGCCCCAGGCGGCCGCGATGGCCACGATGTCCCTCCAGAAGTAGGCCACCGCAGCGATGATGGCGCCCACCTGGATGATGGCGGTGAAGGCCGTCATGCCCACCGAGTCGATCTGGTACCCGAGCAGCTTCTCGACCACGTTGAGGTGGCCGGTGCTCGAGACGGGCAGGAACTCGGTGATCCCCTCGACGATGCCGAGCAGAATCGCATGCAACCAGTTCACAGGGTGACTTCCTCTCCGTTTGCCCCCGCACGAGGGCCGAGCTGAGCCTACTGCGCCGCGCAGCGGCAGGTCCGCCGTCCACCGGCGACGACACCGTGCACCCCCCGAAAACGGACGAGGGGCCGACCCTCAGGTCGGCCCCTCGTCGTAGTTGAACCAGCAATCAGAGCTCGGCGGCGAAGTCGCCCTCTTCCAGACGAGCCTTGACGGCGCTCAGGAACCGGGCCGCCTCGGCACCGTCCACCAGTCGGTGGTCGTAGCTGAGCGACAGGAACATCATGTCGCGCACGGCGATGGTGTCGCCCATCACCTTGTCGGAGATGACCACCGGACGCTTCACCAACGCACCGGTGCCGAGGATGGCGACCTGGGGCTGGTTGATGATCGGCGTGTCGAACAAGGTGCCGGCCGAGCCGTAGTTCGTGATCGTGAACGTGCCACCGCCCAGCTCGTCCGGAGTGACCTTGCTGGCACGGGTGCGTGCAGCCAGATCACCGATCTTCTTGGCGATGCCGGCGAGGTTGAGGTCACCCGCATCCTTGATCACCGGGACGAGCAGGCCCTTCTCGGTGTCGACGGCGATGCCGATGTGTTCGGCGGCCGCATAGGTGATGGTGCCGGCGTCGGTGTCGATGGTGGCATTCACCTTCGGGAACTGCTTCAGCGCCTCGACCGCCGCCTTCGTGATGAACGGCAGGTACGACAGCGATGCGCCGTTGCGTGCCTTGAAGGCGTCCTTGTGCTGGGCCCGCAGCCGCGAGATGGCGGTCAGGTCGACCTCGACGGTGGCGGTCAGCTGCGCCGACACCTGCAACGACTCGACCATGCGCTTGGCGATGGTGGCGCGCAGGCGCGAGATCTTCTCGGTGGTGCCGCGCTTGGCAGCTGCATCCGGCGAGACGGTCGTCGGACGAGGTGCCTCGGCAGCGGGGGCAGGCGCAGCGGCGGCCTGCTTGGCAGCCTCCGCAGCCTTCTGCTTGGCTTCCGCCGCGGCGATCACGTCCTGCTTGCGCACCCGGCCGCCCACCCCGGTACCGGTGATCTCGGAGAGCTCGACGCCATGTTCGGCCGCCAGCTTGCGCACCAGGGGGGTGACATAGCCGGCACCCTCGCCCTCGGACGATGCCTCCGCCCGACGCGGGGTCTCCGCGGCAGGAGCAGCGGCGGCAGGTGCAGCGGGCGCGGGAGCAGCGGGCGCGGGAGCAGCGGGCGCCTTCGGCTCGGGGGCGGCGGGAGCCTTCGGCTCGGGTGCGGGGGCAGCCGCCTCGGGCTCGGGCGAAGTCTGAACAGCCTCTGGCTCAGGCTCGACGGCAGGCGGTGCGGCCTCGGGCTCGGGAGCAGCGGCGGGTGCGGCGGATGCATCGCCGATGATGGCGAGCACGGCGCCGACGTCGGCGGTCTCGTCCTCCTGCACGCGGATCTCGAGGATGGTTCCGGCCACGGGGGAGGGGATCTCGGTGTCGACCTTGTCGGTGGAGACCTCGACGATTGCCTCATCGACCTCGACGGTGTCACCCACCTCCTTGAGCCAGCGCGAGACGGTTCCCTCGGTGACGGACTCCCCGAGAGCGGGCAGCGTGACCTCTGTTCCCTGGGCGGGGCCCGACGAGGCCTGGGCCGGGGGGGCCTGCTGGGCTGCAGGAGCCTCTTCGGCGGCGGGCGCCGCCTGCTGAGCGGGCGCCGGCTCCTCGACCGGGGCGGTCTCCTCGACCGGAACCGAGTCCGAGGGGGGGACCGAGTCGGATGGGGCGTCCTCGGAAGCATCGCTCGAAGGAGCGGTCTGGTCGCTGCCGGGCGCCTCACTGGCGTCGCCGATCACTGCCAGCACGGCGCCGACGTCGGCGGTCTCGTCCTCCTGCACGCGGATCTCGAGGATGGTTCCGGCCACGGGGGAGGGGATCTCGGTGTCGACCTTGTCGGTGGAGACCTCGACGATTGCCTCATCGACCTCGACGGTGTCACCCACCTCCTTGAGCCAGCGCGAGACGGTTCCCTCGGTGACGGACTCTCCGAGAGCGGGAAGGGTGACTTCGGTCGCCATGGGGCGTGCTCCTTTGCTCTTTCAGCGTTCCCGGTCAGCCTAGCCCCACCGGGTGCGGGCTGCAGGCCACGGGGGTGTGAGGCCCCCACCGGAACAATGCCTGCGTGTCGATTCGTCAGCGATGCACGTGCAACGGGGTACCGGCCAGGGCCAGGAGCGCCTCTCCGAAGGCCTCACCCTGCGTCGGATGGGCATGGATGAGCCCGGAGAAGTCGTCCGGGGTGGCCTCCCAGGCGACGCTGGCCTGTGCCTCGCCGATCAGCTCCGAGACACCCTGGCCCACCATGGTGACGCCCACCACCGGGCCGTGGACCATGCGGATGACCTTCACGAAGCCTTGGGTGCCGAGGATCTGGGACCGACCGTTCCCGCCCAGGTTGTACTCGACCACCTCGACGGCGCCTCGTGCCTCGGCCTGCGCCTGGCTGATCCCCACCGTGGCGATCTCGGGGTTGGAGTACGTGACCCGCGGGATCAGGTGTTCCGGGACGAGCCTCGGACGGGTCGGCAGACGGCCTCCCAGGTGGGCGATCCGCTCGGCCACGAACATGCCGTGCGCGAATCCACGGTGGGCCAGCTGCAGTCCGGCCACCAGATCGCCGACGGCGAAGACGCCGGGTACGGCCGTCGCCAGGTTCTCGTCCACCACCACGTACTCACGGTCGAGGGCGACTCCGGCCTCGGCGAAGCCCATCCCGGACGAGACCGGGCCTCGACCCGGGGCGACGAGCATCACGTCGGCGCTCAGGGACGTGCCGTCGGCCAGTTCGACCGTGACCTGGTCGGTGGTGGCCTCGGCCGAGGCGACCCCGACTCCGGTGCGGACCCGGACGCCCCGCTTGGTGAGGGCGCGCTGGAGGGCCTTCGACACGGCCGGGTCCTCGGCCGGGACGAGCCGGTCCAGGGCCTCGACCAAGGTCACCTCGACGCCGAAGGATCGCCAGACCGAGGCCATCTCGACCCCGATCACGCCCCCGCCCAGGACGATTGCCGTCCCCGGGAGCTCAGCCATCGACAGCGCGTGGTCGCTGGTCAGGATGCGGGTGCCGTCGATCGGCAGCCCGAGGGTGCGGGGCTTCGAGCCGGTGGCGAGCACGACGTTGCGGGCCCTCACCAACCGGCCGTCGACCTCGACGGCCAGACCCTCGGCATCCCGGACGAGACGTCCGAACCCGCTGACCAACTCGATGTCCCGGCTCCTCACCAGACCCTGCAGGCCCTGGTGCAGGCGGTCGACCACGGTCTGCTGCCAGGCGACGACCCCGGCAAGGTCGATGCCTTCGAGCGACGAGCGCACGCCCACCTTGCTTCCCTCGCGGGCGCTGTCGGCCACGTGGGCTGCGTGCAGTTGGGCCTTGGTGGGGATGCAGCCGCGGTGCAGGCAGGTGCCACCCAGCTTGTCGGCCTCGACCAGGGTGACCGTCAAGCCGAGTTGGGCGGCCCGCAGGGCGGCCGCGTAGCCGCCGGAGCCGCCGCCCAGCACGACCAGGTCACGGAGCTCGTCCATCGTCAGCGTCCCAAGGAGGCGGCGAGAGCCACCAGCGTCGAGACGGCGGCACCGGTTCCGCCGGTGGACACGTGGCCGTAGGGCTCGTCGTCATTGAAGGCCGGTCCGGCGATGTCGAGGTGGGCCCACGGGATGGAGCCGCCCACGAAGCGATGCAGGAACGCCGCCGCCGTGAGCGCGCCACCGTAGCGGGGTCCGCCCGACTTCAGGTCGGCCACCTTCGAGTCGAGGCTCTTGCGCAGGTGCTGCGGGATCGGGAGCTGCCAGAACTCCTCACCGGCCGCCTCGGCGGCGTCGAGCACGGTCTCGGCCGTCTCGTGGTCGGAGGCCATCACTCCGGCCGTCCGCAGACCGAGCGCGATCATGCAGGCCCCGGTCAGTGTCGCCACGTCGACCAACAGGTCGGGGGAGTCCTGGCTGGCCCGCGCGAGGGCATCCGCCATCACCAGACGTCCCTCGGCGTCGGTGTTGACGTTCTCGACCGTCGTGCCGCCGAACATGGTGAGCACGTCCGAGGGGCGGTAGGCCGACCCGCTGGGCATGTTCTCGGCCATGGACGCGTACCCGATCACGTGCACGGGCAACTGGAGTTCCGCGATCACCTTCACGGCTGCGATCACCGCGGCGGCGCCCGACATGTCGCACTTCATGGTGTACATGCCGTCAGCCGGCTTGATGTCCAGGCCGCCCGAGTCGAAGGTGATGCCCTTGCCGACCAGGGCGAGTGTCCGCTTGGCGCCGCGTGGCTTGTACTCCAGCCGGGTCAGCCGCGGTGCGCGGGACGACCCGCCACCGACGGCCAGGATGCCGCCGTAGCCCTGCTTGGTGAGTTCCTTCTCGTCCAGCACCTCGACCTGCACCGAGCGCAGGTGACCCACGGCTGCGCGGGCCTCGGCTGCGAAGGTCTCGGGGTAGAGCAGGTTCGCGGGGGCATTGATCCAGTCCCGGGCGAGGGTGACACCGCCGGCCACGTGCTTGCCTCGGGTCACCGCGTCCTGAACCGCTCCGGTCGAGGCACCCACCACGATCTCGACGGCCCGGACACCCGGAGCACCCTGCTCGGAGGAGACCTTGTCGAAGGTGTAGCTGCCCAACAGGGCGCCCTCCGTCGCGGCCTGCACCAGTTCGGGGTCGGCCAGGTCGAGGGAGATGGCCACGGTCACGGCCGTGTCCTTGACCAGCGAGGCCGCCCTGCGTACTGCCGCGCCGGCGGCGGCGCGGACCACCTGGGGGGTCACCTCGGGGTTGCCGAGGCCGACCGCGAGCAGTCGGGTCCCGCCCACCCGGGGCAACACCGTCACCGTGTTCTCCGTGCCGCTGCCACCCAGGTCGAGGACGAGCGTCGCCAGGTCACCGAACTGCTTCGAGGACGCCTTTGACCAGGCGTCGGGGAGCCCCACGGGAACGGGCCCCCTGGTGCCGTCGGCCAGACCGACGACGAGCACGTCGACCTGTTTGGAGGGCTGCTTCACCACGCTGACCGAGGGAGCCTGGTGGGGGGCGAGAGCTGACATCGTCGTCCTTTCCGGCGGGTGGGCCATTCGTGGGTGGCCCGGTGCCAGAGGTCTGGGAGGGTTCTCCCAGCAGGCTAGCGGCTGGGCCCGCGGCGGGCATCCCCGGCGGCGGTGAAGCAGCCGCTGCGATAGCCTCGCCGCATGCCCGAGTTGAAGCATTCGCCCCTGCACGACCGGCACGTCACCGCTGGCGCCAAGTTCGCCGAGTTCGGGGGCTGGGAGATGCCGTTGGAGTACCTCGGCGGCGGGGTGCTGGCCGAACACCGCGCGGTTCGTGAGGGGGTGGGCATCTTCGACGTCTCCCACTTGGGCAAGGCCACCGTCACCGGGCCGGGGGCGCGGGAGTTCCTCAACCACACACTCACCAATGACCTCGACAGGATCGTCCCCGGGAAGGCGCAGTACTCGATGCTGTGCAATACCGAGGGAGGGGTCGTCGACGACCTGATCTGCTACCTCAAGGGCGACGACGAGGTCTTCCTCATCCCCAATGCGGCCAACACCGCCGAGGTCTGCCGCATCCTGACCGGACTGGCCTCGTCCTCGGCCGAGTACCAGGGCGTCGAGGTGACCAACCGCCACGACGACTACGCCGTGCTGGCCGTGCAGGGTCCCCACTCCGACGAGGTGCTCGAGGCCATGGGCCTGCCGAGCGAGTTCGACTACATGGGCTTCACCGAGGCCGACCACGACGGCGTCACCTACACCGTCTGCCGTACCGGGTACACCGGCGAGAAGGGCTATGAGTTGGTCGTGCCCTCCGAGATCGCCCCGGGGGTCTGGGACGAGGTGATGAGGGTGGGGGAACCGTTCGGCATCCGTCCCTGTGGTCTCGGAGCGCGTGACACCCTGCGCACCGAGATGGGTTACTCGCTGCACGGTCTCGACATCTCGCCCGGGATCAACCCCGTCGAGGCGGGACTGTCCTGGGCCATCGGGTGGAAGAAGCCATACGAGTTCGAGGGCTCGGTGGCACTGCGACGTGTCCGGGACGAGGGCCCGGCACGCCGGATGCGGGGCCTCAGGGCCATCGGACGAGGGATCCCGCGTCACGGCATGAGTGTCGTCGACGCCGAGGGTGCCGTGCTGGGGGAGGTCACCTCCGGAACCTTCAGCCCGACCCTCAGGTACGGAGTGGGGCTTGCGCTCCTCGATGCCTCGGTCGAACTCGGTGACACCGTCTGGGTGGTGGTGCGCAACCGCCGGGAGGAGTTCGAGGTGGTCAAGCCCCCGTTCGTGACCCCCGGGGTGCGGGCAGCGTGAAGGGGCGCTGGGCACTGGTGCTGCACGCCGCCCTGGTGGTCGTGGGTCTCACCGCGATCGCCGTCGGGTTCTTCGTCATCGGACGAGGCCCCGTGACCTGCCGCGGCCTGGAGATGCACCCCGGCGACACGTGCATGAAGTCGACCTACACCAGCACCTCGTCCGACCAGGTGCAGTCCTATGAACAGAGGCAGGCAGCAGCCAAGGCCTCGCGTCCGTCGGTGATCGGTGCCGGCGTGGCGATCACGGCCTTCGGTGGGATGCTCTGGGCCGCGGAGGTCCGCAAGCGCCGCCGGGGCGGTCAGTCCGCCCCCCGATGAGCCCCACCGCAGTTCACCGGCAGGCCACCGGCAACCCTGTGACGGAGCTCCTGCCGACTCAGCCGGCGGACAGGCTCATCGGGCCGTAGACGAGGCGGTCCTCCTCGAACAGCGAAACGGTGGTCACGCCGAGGTCTGCCATCTCGGCCCAGGTCTCCGACAGCCACCGCTCCGCGGCCGTCTGGTCGGCGAAGGCCTGGTCGATGCCGAGTCCCTCCAGGTCGTCGGCCCCCGACTCCGAACCCGGGGCCGGTTCGGCCACCCAGCGGTAGGCCATCAGTAGGCCTCGCCGCGATTGATGCGGGCGGGGGGCTGGCGGAACCTGCGGATCTGCAACATGCGGTTGTTCGCGTACATCAACAGACCCCGGAAGTTGGGCTGGGACAACCGCTCGTGTGCCTGCTTCTTGAAGCCGCGCCAGACCACCCAGACATTGATGATCCAGCCGATGAACAGGGCGAGCATGGCCAGGGAGAAGACCTGCTGGGCGAGCAGGAACCGCCCGAACCCGATCGACAGGGCGGCGAGCAGGATCATGGTGGGCATCAGGAACTCGGTGAGCGTCCACCGGTGGTCGATGTAGTCGCGCAACAACGCCTTGGTCGGCTCGTTCTCGGCCTCGGCCATCGCCTTCATCCGAACGGTGCGGTTGCGTTCCCGCAGCGCCCGCTTGGCGTCCTTGCCCGACAGCTGCGGGTTGACCCGGGCCTTGCGAGCGGCCTCCGCCTCGGCCCTGGTGGGGGTGGGCCGGTCCTTCTTGGGGGTCAACCGGGGCGCGGTTCGTTCCGCATCGACCACCGGGGGGGCCACTTCGGGCGCCGGCGGCTGCTTCGTCCTCCGGGGCGAGACAGAAGTGTCCGCGCCGTCGTCGACGGCCTCGGTCCTCGACTGGCTGACCCTGGCTTGGCTCAGCTTGGCCTTCGCCTCGGCGCGCTCGTCGGCCGTCGTCTGCTGGTAGGGGCGGAACAGCGCCACGATGGGGTCCTTCGGTGTCGACGTCGGCTCCGAGTCGGCCCCGGAGTTCGTCCCATCGTAGTCGCGGGACCACCCTGATTCATCCCCGGGTCACCCACCCGGCGGGGCGGCCGGTTGGGATCCACCCTCGAAAGTGACGCCTGCGGTAACTAGGGTGGACCCCGTACGTCGACGCCTGACCACAGGCCTTGACCCCACCCATTGGAAGGACCCGTATGTCTGGCATCTTCTCGCGCATCTCGACCATCTTCCGCGCCAAGGCCGACAAGGCCCTGGACCGCATGGAGGATCCTCGCGAGACCCTCGACTACTCCTACCAGCGCCAACTCGAACTGCTGCAGAAGGTGCGTCGCGGTGTCGCCGACGTCGCCACCAGTCGCAAGCGGGTCGAGCTGCAGGCGAACCAGCTCAACAGCGAGGTCGAGAAGCTGACCCTCTCGGCGCAGCGCGCCCTGGAGGCGAGCCGTGAGGACCTTGCCCGTGAGGCCCTCACCCGCAAGTCCGGACTGCAGGGGCAACTGGCCGACCTCCAGCAGCAGCACGCCACGCTGCAGGGGGAGGAGGAGAAGCTGGTGCGGGCGAGCACGCGGCTGCAGGCGAAGGTGGACGCCTTCCGGACCCGCAAGGAGACCATCAAGGCCACCTACTCCGCGGCTGAGGCGCAGACGCGCATCTCCGAGGCGTTCACCGGCATCAACGAGGAGATGGGCGATGTCGGCCTCGCGATCCAGCGGGCCGAGGACAAGACGCTGCAGTTGCAGGCCCGCGCGTCGGCCGTCGACGAGCTGCTGGCGTCGGGGGCACTCGAGGATCCCTCGGGCACCTACAAGGACGACATCACCCGCGAACTCGACGCCCTCGCCTCGACCTCACAGGTCGAGAACGAACTCGCGGCCATGAAGGCCCAGTTGTCGGTGGGTTCCGCTCCTGCCCAGTCCCACGGCCAGTTGACTGCCGGCCAGTCCGCCCAGGGTCAGCCAGCGCAGGGTCAGCCAGCGCAGGGTCAACAGTTCCAGGGTCAACAGTCCCAGGGTCAGCAGTTCCAGGGCCAGCAGGGCTCCGGCCAGCCTGCTGGAGGGGACCCGGTCCAGGAGGGTCAGGCATGATCATCCGGATCATGGGGGAGGGCCAGTACACGGTGCCCGAGGAGTCCTTCCCCGCGCTCAATGAGCAGGACGACCTGATCGAGCAGGCCATGGCGGCCTCAGACCAGGAGGCCCTCACCTCTGCGGTGGAGAGGCTGCTGACGATCGTGCGCGAGCAGGGGGTCGAGGTTCCCGACGACGTGCTCGCGGACTCGGAGTTGATCCTGCCGGAAGCCTCGGTGCGGCTCGAGGAGATGCGTGCCTGGCTCGATGACTCCCCTGAGTACGACGGCCTCATTCCCAGCTGACGGGAACGGCTGACAGACTGGACCCGTGACCCAGTCCTCCGCCCGGTGGCGATGATGCGTGTCGTCATCGCCACCGATTCATTTCCTGCCGTGTCCTCCGCGCTGGCCGGCGCTGCCATGGGCGAGGCCTTCGCCCACCGGGGTGCCGAGGTGGCCGTGGTGCCGATCGGGGCGGCAGGACGAGGCTTCTCGCAGGCGGCGAGCGACCTGTTGCGCGCCCCTGTCGAGCTGATGACGGTCGCTGGGCAGGTGTTCACGCTCACCCGGCAGGGCGGCACGAGTGTGCTGTCGGTGGCCGGCGACCCAGACCTCCTTCCCACTCGCAGGATCGACCGTCACTCGACGTCGGTGGTGGTCGGACGAGCCGTCGCGCTCGTGCTCGCCGACTCCCCGGACGAACTGGTGCTGGAGATGCCCGCCACCGCGATCCATGACGGGGGAGCAGGTCTGCTGGCGGCCCTGGGGGCGGTCGCGGACAAGCCCTTGGATGCGGGGGTGGAAGGGTTGCGAGGCGTCACGTCGGTTGACCTCGGCGCCGTGCGGGCCCTGGTGGGTCGGACCCGAATCAGCCTGGTCGTCGAGGCGGACGAGGTGGCCCGCCACCTGGTGGGACTGCGTGGCATCACCTCGGTGCGCGGTCACGCCGCCGGAGTGGTCAGTGATCCCGCCGACCTGCTCGCCCTCGACCAGAACCTGGTCGACCTGGCGGCCTCCTGCGGCTCCGTCGAGAGTGTCAGCGCCGGCTCCGGGGCCGGGGGAGGTCTGGGCTTCGCCTGCCTGCTGCTGGGTGGCCGGGTGCTGACCGGCAGCCAGTGGTGCAGTGAGCACGCAGGTCTGCCCACCACCGCCAAGGCGGCCGACCTGGTCGTGTCGGGCGGGGGAAGGCTCGACTTCGGCAGCATGGGTGGCGAGGTGCTGACCCACGTCACGCAGGTGGCCGGGGACGCCCTTCGTCCGGTGGTGGTCGTGGCCGGGGCCAACTTCATCTCCGCTCGGGAACTGCGCAGCGTCGGGGTGGAGGCGGCGTATTCCGTCAGGCCGGGAGCGGACGACGTCGACACGATCACCGTCGAGGAGATCACCGAGGCCACCCGCGCGGTGGCTGCCTCGTGGACGTGGCCACCGCTGGGCGGCGGCCACGAGTGAACGGGCCCACTGAGTGATCGCGCACTGGCGCCGAGCATCTGACTGGTGAGGGTGCGGGAGCCTTGGAGGGCGGCGTCGCCGCGGCATAGCGTCGGGGCATGATCGAGTTCGGAACCGGCGGATGGCGCGCCATCATCGCTGACGGCTTCACCCGCGAGAACGTCCGACTGCTCAGCCAGGGGCTGGCCGATCGAGCCTGGCGCGAGCACCCCGGCGGACGTGACGCCGCGCAGCCCCCCGTGATCGCCATGGGCTACGACCGCCGCTTCCTCTCCCGTGAGGCGACCTACTGGGCTGCCGAGGTACTGGCAGGCAACGGTGTCCAGTGCCACCTGATCGACCGTTCCGCCCCCACCCCGTTGGTGATGTTCACCACCCGGGAGTTGGACTGCGCCTATGGGATGGCCGTCACGGCCAGCCACAACCCCGCCCTCTACAACGGCATCAAGGTCTTCACCCGGGGAGGACGCGACGCCGACGCGGACACCACGGCCCAGTTGCAGGACGAGATCAATGCCCTCACCCACGACGACGTGTCGTCGGTGGCCACAGAGGTGGGCGTCGAACGCGGCCTGATCCGCGTCTCCACCTCGTTCAACGACTACATCGACGCGATCATCGAACAGGTCGACATGCAGGCGATCCGCGATTCGGCGCTGTCGATCATCCTCGACCCCATGTTCGGGGTGGCACGCACCTGCCTCGAGACCATCCTGGTGACGGCCCGCTGCCAACTCGAGGTGATCAACGACCGCCGTGACACCCTGTTCGGGGGCAAGCTTCCCTCGCCCAACGTCGACACCCTGCGGGTGCTGCGCCAGACCGTGCTCGACCGGGGCGCGGACCTGGGCATCGGCACCGACGGGGACGCCGACCGGCTCGGGATCATCGACGACCGGGGCAACTTCCTGCACCCCAACCAGATCCTGGTGCTGCTGTACCACTACCTGCTGACCGTCAAGGGCTGGAAGGGACCGGTGGTGCGGAACCTGGCCACGACACACCTGCTCGACCGGGTCGCTGCCGCTCACGGTGAGGAGTGCTTCGAGGTCCCGGTCGGGTTCAAGCACATCTCGGCCGGTATGGAGGCACACGGAGCGATCATCGGCGGCGAGTCGTCGGGTGGTCTGACGGTCCGTGGCCACATCCCCGGCAAGGACGGCATCTACGCCGCCTCCCTGCTGGTGGAGGCGATCGCAGTCAGTGGCAAGAAGCTCTCGGAGCTCTACGCCGACATCGTCGACGAATACGGACGACTCGAGATGGTCGAGACCGACTTCGCCTTCTCGGATGCGCGCAAGACCGAACTGGTCGCACAACTGATGCAGGCCCACGACCTGCCACCGTTCGGCGCGGCGGTCGAGAAGGTGAGCTGGCTCGACGGATGCAAGGTGCGCTTCACCAACGGTGGCTGGGTGGTGATCCGCTTCTCGGGAACCGAACCGGTGCTCAGGGTCTTCGCCGAGATGCCGACCCTGGACGAGGCCCAGGCCGTGGTCGACGAGGTGACCGCCTACTACCGTCTGGGCTGATGGTCGGCGCTTGGGAGTGATGGGCGTCGGCGGTAGACTCTTGCGCAGCCCAACACGTCACCCCCCGGGAATACGCGGGACCGGCGGCGGGTTGAGCGATTGAGGTGGAGGCCGGACGCATCGGCCCACCACAGTTGTCACCCGAGAGGACATCCATGACCACCACCACCGAGTCCCAGGTCGATACCGAGTCCCAGGTCGCCGGCATCGCCCTCACCGACGAGGCCGCGGCCAAGGTGAAGGCACTGCTCGACGGCGAGGGTCGTGACGACCTGGCACTGCGCGTCGCCGTGCAGCCCGGCGGCTGCTCCGGCCTGCGCTACCAGTTGTTCTTCGACGAGCGTCAGCTCGACGGCGACGTCACCAAGACCTATGGCTCCGTCAGTGTCGTGACCGACCGCATGAGCGCCCCATACCTGTCGGGCGCCACCATCGATTTCGTCGACACGATCGAGAAGCAGGGCTTCACCATCGACAACCCCAACGCGCAGGGCTCGTGCGCATGTGGCGACTCGTTCCACTGAGTCGGCAGCCCCCCAACACAGCCGTGCCGGCCGCGCAAAAAGCGCGGTCGGCACGGCTTTCCCATCCTACGACCGCACCCGTTGGCGGGCGAGACCGGGAAGGCCTATATGCGTTAGTGTGCGGGGTGTGAACCGTATGCGTAGCGCGAAGCGCCTCGCCACCGTGGGCGGGGCCCTGGCCCTGCTCGCCCTGGCAGGTTGCAGCCAGGAGACCCAGCAGCAGGCCGCCCGCTTCGGTCTGCTCCCGCCCGCGTCCGACCGTGCACCCCACATGGGCAACCTCTGGGTCGGCGCCTGGATCGCCAGCCTCACGGTCGGCGTCCTGGTCTGGGGCCTGATCTTCTACGCCATCATCCGGTTCCGTCGCACTCGCACCAACCAGGTGCCCCGGCAGTCGAAGTACCACCTGCCGATGGAGCTCCTCTACACGCTCGTGCCCTTCCTGATCATCGGCGTGCTCTTCTTCTTCACGATCCGGGCGCAGAACGACACCCTGGCCAAGGTCGACCAGCCCGACAAGACGATCAACGTCGTCGGTCAGAAGTGGTCGTGGACCTTCAACTACATGGAGAAGGACAACCCGGCCGTCGGTGAGACGGTCCACACGGTCGGCACCATGTCGCAGATCCCCACCCTGTACCTGCAGGAGGGCAAGACGGTCCGGTTCAACCTCAAGTCCGCCGACGTCATCCACTCCTTCTGGATCCCGGCGTTCTACTTCAAGCTCGACGTGATCCCGGGGCACCCGAACTCCTTCGACGTGACCCCCACCAAGATCGGGGAGTACGACGGCAAGTGCGCCGAATTGTGCGGCACCTACCACGCCCACATGATCTTCAAGGTCAAGGTCGTCGACGAGAAGACCTACAACCAGGAGATGAGCAAGCTGAAGGCAGCCGGCAACACCGGTGAGATCGTTCCGCCGGTCTCGGCCACTGCTCTTCCGTCCGAAACTCCTCAGGAGGAGGGCAAGTGAGTGCCGTCACCCGCAACGTGGTAAACGAGGTCGCACCTCGCACCCACGGCTTGGGATCCAAGGTCCTCGAGTACATGACCACCACCGATCACAAGAAGATCGGCAACCTGTACTTCGTCACCACCATGTTCTTCTTCTGCTTCGGTGGTCTGCTCGCGCTCGGCATCCGCCTCGAGCTGGCTGCCCCGGGTCTGCAGTTCATGCACCAGGAAGTGTTCAACCAGCTGTTCACGATGCACGGCACGATCATGCTGCTGATGTTCGCGACCCCGCTGTTCGCAGGCTTCGCCAACGCGATCATGCCGCTGCAGATCGGTGCCCCTGACGTCGCGTTCCCGCGGTTGAACATGTTCTCGTACTGGCTGTACCTGTTCGGGTCCATCGTGGCCTGCTCGGGCTTCCTCAGCCCCTCGGGAGCGGCCTCGTTCGGCTGGTTCGCCTATGCCCCGCTCTCGGACGCCATCAACTCACCCGGCGTCGGCGGCAACCTGTGGATCGTCGGCCTCTACGTGCTGGGCCTCAGCTCGATCATGGGCGCGGTCAACTTCGTCACCACCATCATCACGATGCGTGCCCCCGGCATGACCATGTTCCGGATGCCCATCTTCACCTGGAACATCCTGATCACCTCGATCATGGTGTTGCTGGTCTTCCCCGTGCTGGCCGCCGGCCTGCTGGTGCTGCTGGCCGACCGTGTGCTCGGCAGCCACATCTTCGACGCGGCCAATGGTGGCCCGATCTTGTGGCAGCACCTGTTCTGGTTCTTCGGCCACCCCGAGGTCTACATCGTCGCCCTGCCGTTCTTCGGCATCATCACCGAGGTGCTCCCGGTGTTCAGCCGCAAGCCCGTGTTCGGCTACGTCGGACTGGTCTTCGCCACCTTGGGTATCGGCATGCTGTCGGTCGCGGTCTGGGCCCACCACATGTTCGTGACCGGTGCCGTGAGCCTGCCGTTCTTCAGCTTCATGACGTTCCTGATCGCGGTGCCCACCGGCGTCAAGTTCTTCAACTGGATCGGCACCATGTGGGGCGGGTCGATCAGCTTCGACACCCCCATGCTCTGGGCGCTTGGCTTCCTGACCACCTTCCTGTTCGGCGGACTGACCGGCATCATCCTCGCCAGCCCCCCGCTCGACTTCAACGTCTCCGACACCTACTTCGTGGTCGCGCACTTCCACTACGTGCTGTTCGGCACCGTGGTGTTCGCGATGTTCGCGGGCTACTACTACTGGTGGCCCAAGTTCACCGGCCGCATGCTCGACGACACCTGGGGCAAGATCCACTTCTGGTTGCTGTTCGTGGGCTTCCACACCACCTTCCTGGTGCAGCACTGGCTGGGCGTCGAGGGCATGCAGCGACGCATCGCCGACTACGGCGCGTGGGAGGGTTTCACGACCCTGAACCAGGTCTCGACCTTCGGCGCGTTCCTGCTCGGGGTGAGCTTCATCCCCTTCTTCATCAACGTGTGGATCTCGCGGCGGGGCCCCAAGGTCACCGTGGACGACCCCTGGGGCTGGGGCCGGTCGCTGGAGTGGGCCACGTCGTGCCCTCCGCCCCGGCACAACTTCAGCCGACTTCCCCGCATCCGTTCGCCCTACCCCGCCTTCGACGCGGCGCACCCGGAACTGGCCGGTGAGCCCGAGGGAACGGCCGACAAGCCGGCGGTGGCCCAGATCATCGAGGGCCAGCAGATTCTCGACAAGGAGCAGGCACTGTGAGCCGGACCGACTACCGCAAGAGGGCTGAGGGCAAGGGCCAGCGCGTTCGCCGGGCCCTCTCGGCCGAGGCGTGGGTGTTCGGCACCATGATGATCTTCTTCATGCTCACCGCGCCCATCTACTACTTCTCGTCCCACGAGGTGGCGGGCACCACTGCCCTCAGCCTGGCCATGTTGCTGAACATGACCCTGTTCGTCTACCTGGCGATCATCGGCCGTGAGATCGGTGGGCCACGCCCCGAGGACGATCCCGAGGGCGAGATCGTGCACGGCGCGGGCACCCTGGGGTTCTTCCCCCCGAGGAGCATCTGGCCCTTCTGGTGCGCGCTGTCGATCACGGTGATCTTCCTCGGGCCGGTGTTCGGCTGGTGGATCTCGCTGATCGGCATTGCCGTCGGCTACTGGGCTGCCAGCGGGCTCATCTTCGAGTACTACCGCGGCGACTACGCCCACTGAACTCGGTGCGGTCCCCGGGCCTGGGCGGGTCCGGGGCGCTGATGGTGCCAAGGGGCTGAGGCCGACATGGGATGGCCTCCCGAGCCGCCAGGGGCCTCAGAGCAGGCGCGGCTCGTCCAGCCCGAACCTGACCCCGGGGGTCCCGCCGCCGGTCCTGTGATCGATGGCCCACTGGAGTGAGAGTCGATGCCGCTCCGGCATCGGCGGCAGGTCGCCGACCGGGCGCCACTCGATCGCCAAGGACTCCTCATCGGCCACGTGGGCGTCCTGGCCGTCACCCACCGGTCGTCCGACGAAAGCCAGATCGAGGTACTGCACCTGGTGGCCGTTGCCGGCGATGGTGTGGTGGGGGAGCGCCCTCACCGCCAACAGCGCGTCGATGGTGATGGCGATGCCCGCCTCCTCCATCGCCTCCCTGACGGCGCACACGTCGGGGTCCTCGCCGGGATCCACCGAACCGCAGATGGGGTTCCAGCCACCGTCGTCGGAGCGTTGCTGCACCAGCACCTCGAGCACCCCGTCGCGTTCGCGCAGGATGTGCACCGAGACGCCGGGAGCCCAGATCAGGTCGTTGCCGATCTTCTCGCGCAGTCGGGCATGGTATTCAGGGATGGGCACAGCCGTTCACCAGCTCGCGTGCAGCGGTCGTCCCTCGTCGTAGCCCGAGGCCGACTGCACACCGACGACGGCCTTCTCCGCGAACTCGGTCAGATTGGCCGCACCGGCGTAGGTGCACGACGACCGGACACCCGAGGTGATCCAGTCGACCAGGTCTTCCACGCCGGGACGAGCGGCGTCGAGGTACATCCGCGACGAGCTGATGCCCTCCTCGAAGAGGGCGGCGCGGGCACGGTCGAAGGCCGACTGGTTCATCGTCCGGTGCCTGACGGCACGCGCGGAAGCCATGCCGAAGGACTCCTTGTACTGGCGCCCCTGGTGGTCGACCTGCATCTCACCGGTGGACTCATGGGTGCCGGCGAACCACGACCCGATCATCACCGAGCCGGCCCCGGCCGCCAGGGCAAGGGCGACGTCGCGGGGATGGCGCACACCACCGTCGGCCCAGACGGAGCCGCCGAGTTCGCGGGCGGCCTCGGCACATTCCAGGACAGCGCTGAACTGCGGACGACCGACGCCGGTCTGCATGCGGGTCGTGCACATCGCGCCCGGCCCGACCCCGACCTTGATGACGTCGGCGCCGACCTCGATCAGGTCCTGCACTCCCTCACGGGTGACGACATTGCCGGCGACCATGGGAATGCGGCGACCGGTCTCGGAGCGGAAGGCGTCGCGCACCTCCCGCACCCTGCTGAGGGCGTCGATCATCTTCTCCTGGTGCCCGTGGGCGGTGTCCATCACCAGCACGTCGGCGCCGGCCTTCAGCAGTGCCCGGGCGCGAGCCTGGACGTCACCGTTGATCCCGACGGCGGTCCCGATCATGAGGTGTCCGAGCGGGTCGAGGGCTGGGGTGTAGAGGGCGGCGCGCAGGGCTCCGCGCGAGGTCATCAGTCCCACCAGTCGTCCGTCCCCGTCGACGGCGAGCGCCACCTTCTGGTGGTGCTCCTTGAGCACGTTGAAGACGTCCTCGGGGCTGTCATCGGGTGAGACGAGCGTGAGGTCGGTGGTCATCACCTCGTGCACCTGCGCGAAGCGGTCGACACCGTCGGCCTCCAAGGGCGAGACCTGGCCCACGGGGCGTCCGTCCTCGACGACGATCACCACTCCGTGGGCGCGCTTGTGCAGGAGCAGCATGGCTTCGCCCACGGTGGTGTCCGGGCCCACGGTGATCGCGGTGTCGAAGACGGTGTGGGCGGCCTTCACGCGCGCGATGGACGAACCCACCACGTCGGTGGGGATGTCCTGGGGGAGCACGGCGATACCGCCTCGACGTGCGATGGTCTCGGCCATCCGTCGTCCCGAGATCGCGGTCATGTTGGCGACCACGAGTGGCAGCGGCGTGCTGAGCCCATCGGTCGAGGTGAGGTCGACGTTGAGGCGGGAACCAACCACGGACCGGTTGGGTGCCATGAACACGTCGTTGTAGGTCAGGTCGTACCCGGGCCGCTCAGTCAGAAAACGCACGTGGTTGATTCTCTCACGAATCCAACGATCCGCCGCTTCGGCCGGGACTGCCAGTGCGGGGATCGACTGGTGGCGCGGGGATGGTCGGACCGCAGGGGAGTGGGGTGGACCGGGGCGGGAAAGCCAGGAGGTCTGGGAAAGGCATCGGCGGGACCCCTGTGGGATCCCGCCGATGGTTGCTGTGACCTGGCTCAGTGGCGAGCCGAGAGTTCCCGCGGATTCTGGGCCGACTCGACGGCGCGATCCGCCCCGTCCTGGTCGACGCCGTTCTGGTCGACGCCGTTCTGGTCGGGCCCGTGCGGGTCCACCCCGTCGACGTCGTCCCCGTGGTGGTGGGCAGCCTCGATCTCGGCCCGGGTGGGCTTGGGGATCTGGTGGCCCGCGAACCAGTGCGACAGGGTGGCGCGCAATCGGCTCACCTTGCGGGACGGATCGGGGACGCCGTTCTCGTCCAGACCGGGAGTGGCCTGGGTCACCGGGATGACCGGGTGCTGGGTGAGGGTGTACGCGGCATCGATGTCGATGGGCGCGTGCGGTTCGGAGTAGCTGCCATCGATCGAGCGTTCGATGATGCCTGTCTCCGACCCGTGCAACACCCGCTCGCGGTCGCTCCGCTGAAGGGCCAGGCAGATGCGCTTGGCGATCAGGAAGGCGATCACGGGCGCCACGAAGACGGCCACCCGCATGACGTGGGTGACCACGTTCAGGCTGACATGGAAGTGCGTGGCGATGATGTCGTTGCCCCCGGCCAGCCAGAACATGGCGTAGCAGGTCATGCCGGCGACTCCCAGCCCGGTGCGGGTCGGGGCATTGCGCGGACG
The DNA here is from genome assembly GCF_000421525.1 of Aestuariimicrobium kwangyangense DSM 21549. Lineage (GTDB taxonomy): Bacteria > Actinomycetota > Actinomycetes > Propionibacteriales > Propionibacteriaceae > Aestuariimicrobium > Aestuariimicrobium kwangyangense. The sequence continues at coordinate 1,192,942 of NZ_ATXE01000001.1, forward strand.
ATCGAGCAGGTGGTGGTTCCGCGTGTCGCCGGTGATCCAGCGTTCCACGAACGGCCACACGCCTAGGGCGGTGAACAGCAGCCCCATCAGGCCGACACCGGGCAGGAAGATGTTCCAGGACCAGGTCGTCGAACCCAGGTGCCATTCCCAGTTGGGCATGATGCGGATGGCGCCCTCGACCCAGCCCATGTACCAGTCCGGCTGCGAGCCGGCGGTCACCTGGGCGGGGTTGTACGGGCCGAACTTCCAGACGGGGTTGATCTGCATGAACCCGCCCATCAGCATCAGGATGCCGAAGACCACGAAGAAGAAACCGCCTGCCTTCGCGGCGTAGACCGGGAACATCGGGTAGCCGACGACGTTCTGCTCGGTGCGCCCCGGGCCGGGGTACTGGCTGTGCTTGTGGTAGACGACCAGGCCGATGTGACCGGCGATGAGTCCCAGCAGGATGGCGGGCACCAGCAGGATGTGCACCATGTAGAGACGCGGGATCACCAAGGTGCCCGGGAACTCGCCGCCGAAGACGAAGAACTCCGCCCACGTGCCGATCAGCGGGATCGAGCGGATGAGCCCGTCCACGAACCGCAGGCCGGTTCCCGACAGCAGGTCGTCGGGCAGCGAGTACCCGGCGAAACCCTCGATGGTGGCCAGCGCGAACAGGCCGACACCGATCAGCCAGTTCACCTCGCGGGGCTTGCGGAAGGCTCCGGTGAAGAAGACACGCAGCATGTGTGCAGTGGCGGCAGCCACGAACAGGATGGCGGCCCAGTGGTGGATCTGGCGGACCAGGAGGCCGCCACGCACGTCGAAGGAGATGTCGAGGGTCGAGGCGAACGCTTCGGACATCTGGATGCCCTTGAGCAGCTGGTAGGAACCCTCGTAGTCGATCTCGGCCATCGACGGCTTGAACCAGACGGTCAGGAAGACACCGGTCAGCAACAGCACGATGAACGAGTACAGCGCGACCTCGCCCAGCAGGAAGGACCAGTGGTCGGGGAACACCTTGCGCAGGCCACCCTTGCCGGCGGTGGCCAGACCGAGGCGGTCGTCAGCCCAGCCGAGGACTCCCGACAGGGGCTTCATGGCATGAGGTTTGCCCGGGGTCTGCACCTCGGTTGCCTCGGAGCGATCGGTCACTCCAGCACGGCTGGCCATCAGTTGTCGCCCTTCTTGTAGTCGTGGCGCGAGTCACGCTCGAAGTACGAGGGGCCCACCGGGACGGTGAAGTCGGACTTCGCCACCAGGAACCCGTCACCGTCGACGGCGATCGGGAGCTGCGGCAGCGAGCGGGCTGCCGGGCCGAAGACGACCACACCGGAGTCACCGAGGTCGAAGGTCGACTGGTGACAGGGGCACAGCAGGTGGTGGGTGGTGCGTTCCCACAGCGAGATCGGGCAGCCCACGTGGGTGCAGATCTTGGAGTAGGCGAGGATCCCCGCGACATGCCAGTCCTTGCGCGAATCGGGGATCTTGATGCGTTCGGGTTCCATGCGCACGATCACGATCGGCGACTTGGCCTTCTCCCGCACGAACTGGGCGCCGTGTTCGTCCTTGAGGTTCTCCGGCTCGGCGTTGACCAAGGAGCCGATCTCGAGCTCGGAGGCCTTGATGGGTTCGTAGGTGACGTCGTTGACCAGCTTGACGCCCTCGGCCCACAGGGTCTTCTCGATGGTTGCGGCGCGCAGTCCGGAGCCCGGGTGCGGTCCCATGTCGGCGAACATCACCACCACGGGCAGCAGGATGGTGCCGACGGCGCCCACGAGCGCACCACCGATCAGCTTGCGGCGACCGAGACCGGAGTCGGCGGCCCCCTCGTCCCACATCTGGGCGACGGCAGCGCGATCCTCGGCCGGGGAACTGGCCGGATGGCGCATCTCGACCATCTCGTGGTCGTTCATGATCTGCTTGGCCCAGTGGATGCAGGCGAGCCCGATCAGGAGCACCGCCAGGCCGCCCGTGAGACCCAGTGACAGGTGCAGGGCGTTGGAGTGCAACGGCCCGTAGTCGAAGACCCAGTCCTTGGGGACGGCGAAGTAGCAGACCACGAACGCGATGGCCAGCAGCGGCACGAGGGCCAGCATGCCGAGCACCTGGACGTAGGCACGGTTGCCGGCGGAGGTGTTCACATCGGTGTAGCGGGGGCCCTCGTGGGGCAGGCCCGGGTCGGCGATGGGGCCGACGTGTTCGACGGTCGCCATTGCGGTGCTCGCGTCATGCGCGCCCGCACCGTTGTCACCCGAGTGGGGGCGGGGAGTGAGTCCGTTGTGCTCGCTCATCGTGCTCGAGCTCCCTTCTTGGCCAACCACAGGGCCACTGTCACGCAACCACCCAGACCGATGATCCAGCCCCAGAAACCCTCACCCACGGGGCCCAGGCCTCCCAGGGTCAGGCCGCCGTTGTCCTCCTGCGCGTGCAGGGTGTTGAGGTAGCCAATGATCTCCTTGACGTCCTGGTCCTTCAGGGTGCCCTTGGCGAAGACGGGCATCTGCTGCGGACCGGTGCGGAGCGCCTCGTAGATGTGCTTGTCGGAGGTCTTGGTGAGCGGGGGTGCGTACTTGCCGTTCGGAAGTGCGCCGCCGGTGCCCTCGAAGTTGTGGCAGGCGGAGCAGTTGGTCTTGAACAGTTCGCCACCGCGGGCGAGCTCCTCGGCGCTGAGGCCCTCGCCGGAGTACTGGTCGGCGGACGGGATGGCCGGGCCCTCGCCGAGCGTGGCCACGTAGGCGGCGATCGCCGAGATCTCCTCATCGGTGTACAGGGTCCGCTTGGCGGGCGCCTGTGCCTCGGGACGAGCCATCGGCATGCGGCCGGTGCCCATCTGGAAGTCGACCGAGGCCGCGCCGACACCGCGCAGGGTCGGCGCCTCGGTGGTGCCCTCACCGTTCATGCCATGGCAGGAGGAACAGGTCTGCTGGAACAACTCCTTGCCGCGCGCCACCTGCTCGGCCGAAGCCGTCTCGGCGCGTGACTGGGTGGCGGGGGAGACGAGCGAGTACAACGCACCCATCAGGAACAGCGCCAGCACGATGGCCAGCGGCTTGGCGGCCTTGTGTCGGCGTCGCTTGGACAGAAATCCCACGATGTGTCCTTACCTCTCGACTGGGTGGTTGCGTCGACCGGTGTCCTGGTCGACGGGGTTGGTTGGGTCAGCGCAGCACGTAGATGACCGTGAACAGGATGATCCAGACCACGTCGACGAAGTGCCAGTAGTACGAGACGACCATCGCCGTGACGGCCTGCTCGCGGGTGAAGGTGCGCGCCATGTAGGTGCGCCCGAGGCAGAAGAGGAAGGCGATCAGGCCGCCGAGGACGTGGAGACCGTGGAACCCGGTGGCGAGGAAGAAGGCCGAGAAGTACACGTTGGCCGAGATGGTGTGTCCCTCGCTGATCAGCGTGGCGTACTCGGTCACCTGCCCGGCGATGAAGATCGACCCCATCACGAAGGTGAGGATGTACCACTCACGCATGCCCCACTTGGCCAGGTTGAAAGCCCCACCGGAACGCTTCACCTTGCCGTGCTCGGCAGCATGGACCCCGATCTGGCAGGTCACCGACGAGAGCACCAGCACCAAGGTGTTGACCGCCGCGTACGGGAAGTCGAGGTGGTGGGACTGGGTCTGCCACAGGGTCGCCTGGCCCGCCGGGGCCAGACCGGTGGTCGTCTCGCGAATCATGAAGTACGCGGCGAACAGCGCAGCGAAGAACATCAGTTCACTGGCCAGCCAGATCCAGGTGCCCAGGGGCACCGTCTCCGGTCGTCCGACGGGCTTGTTCAGGCGAGCGGGAGCGATCGGGTGCACGGCCCCGTGCGGGATCGCCAAGGCGCTCGGGTTCTGCTGCGTAGTGGCCACGGGCTCATTATGGCCGGAAATGAGGGATTGGTCATGTTTCGTCGGCCGGAGTGGACGTGGCAGCCGCCGTCAGGCTTCGTGGACCAGGGCCCGGCGGGTTGGGGTCGGCTCCTACGCTTCGGGTGGCGGTTCCTCCGCACCGCTGATCCACCTGAAGGGCAGGGCACATGCGAAATCCGAGCGCAGCGGCACTCGTGGTGATGGGACTGATGATCACTGCGGCGTGTGGCACGTCGACCGCGACCGGGGACCCCGCCCCGTCCACGTCCGGACGAGTCACGACTGCCGCGCCGGCGTCCGGTTCGGCTCGGCCCGCCTCGAGTGCCTCGGCGTCCTCGTCCGGGCCCTCGGCCGACGCCCAGGACCCCTTCGCGGACCCGCTGCCGGGGATGCCCCCAGTGGTCGGCCGCGATGTCTACTCCCGCACCCGCGCAGGAATGCTCTCGCCGGCCGTGGCCCACGACCCGGCGATGTTGTACGTGCCCGATGCCAAGGGCAGCACCGTCACCGTGATCAGCCAGACCACCCGCAAGGTGGTGGAGGTGCTCAAGGTGGGCTACCTGAGCCAGCACGTCGTCCCCTCCTACGACCTCAGCCGGTTGCTGGTGAACTCCTCGCAGGCCAATCGGTTGACCTCGATCGACCCGGTCACCACCCACACGGTGAAGGACCTGCCGGTGCCGCGGCCCTACAACCTGTACTTCACCCCCGACGGAAGGTCGGCGGTGGTGATGGTCGAGGAGCACAACACGATCGAGTTCGCCGACCCGCAGACGTTCAAGCCGACCACCCGCATCCAGGAACCCACCTGCAAGGGACCGAACCATGCCGACTTCTCGGCCAACGGTCGCTTCTTCGTGGTCACCTGCGAGTTCTCGGGTGAACTGCTGAAGATCTCGACGACCGAGCACCGCATCGTCGACCGGATGAAGCTCGATCCCACCGCCTCGGCCCGAGACGCCGCACCCTCCGACATGGGCATGTCGATGCCCCAGGACGTACGACTGTCGCCCGATGGTCGAACCTTCTACGTCGCCGACATGGGGACCAATGAGCTGCGCCTGATCGATGCGCTGACCTTCCGGCAGGTGAGGACGATCGGCATGCCCAAGCACCCCCACGGCCTCTACCCGTCGCGTGACGGGAAGCTCCTCTACATCTCCGACCGGGGCGCCGGGAAGGTGAGTGTGCTCGACTTCGCCACCCACGCCATCGTCGACACCTGGACGATCCCCGGGGGCGGCAGCCCCGACATGGGTGGGGTCTCCGCCGACGGGAGGACGTTGTGGCTGTCGGGTCGCTATGACGGGGTGGTGTACGGCTTCGACACCGCCACCGGCACCCTCGTCGCCCGGATCAAGTCCGGGTACGTGAACCCGCACGGTCTCTGCGTCTGGCCACAGCCCGGTCGTTACTCCTTGGGCCACACCGGGAACATGCGGTGAGGCAAGCCCTGCCCCAACTGCGCCCCCGGGCGGTGGGCGTCCTCACCGTGGTGACGCTGGCGCTCGCCTCGAGCCTGATGGCGGCTTGTTCCACCTCCGGGCCGTCAGGGCCGGGCACCAGCCCTCGCCCGCCCGTGAAGAACACGACGACCGGTCGTCCCAGCGCCCGGACGACCAGCTCCGCCGGTCCCCACAGCCGGGAGCCCACCCGCTCGGGAGGTCCCCTCCCGGGCCACACGGTGAGGGCAGCAACCCTGGGCTGGCGGCTGCCGTACCCCATCTCACGGACCGCCCTGATCAGTTCAGGGGCCACCGTCACCCTCGCCGGCGGCATGCCACCCGACAACAGTTCCTCGGACCTGGTCGTGGCCGTCGACCTCCGGACCGGGTCCACCACCCCGCGACCCCGGCTGGCCGTGAAGGTGCACGACGCTGCCGGGGGCAACGGTCCCGGTGCTCCGACCGTCTACGGCGGGGGCAACAGCAGGGAGCAGAGATCTGTCCAACGCCTCGAGGGGTCGGCGTGGCGAGTGGTCGCACCCCTGTCGGGTACCCGCTCCGACCTGACCACGGTGCCGACGCCGGGCGGCGACCTCGTGATCGGCGGCTATGACGGAACCCGCGCGGTCACCGACGTGTTGCTGTCGGGGCCTTCGGGTCTGCACATGCTGGGCCACCTCGTGCGGCCGGTGCGCTACGCAGGTGGTGCCCTGATCGGCCAGACCGCCTACGTCGTGGGCGGTGAGGTCGACGGGCACGAACTGTCCGTGATCCAGTGCGTCGACGTGGCCACCGGGGTCGCGCGCATCTGCGGTCACCTGCCCCGAGCCCTGGGCCACAGCCAGGTGATGGCCTCGGGGGATTCGCTGCTGATCGCCGGCGGACGGCTCGCGCCCCACACGCTCACCGACCAGATGTGGTGGTGGAACCCGGGTACCGGACGCTTCGTCGACGCCGGAACCCTGCCGACGCCGCTGGCCGACGCCTCGGTGACCGTCTGGAATGGCGCCGGCTACCTGCTGGGCGGCGAGAGTCCGCAGGTCACCGATGCGGTCGTCAGGGTCCCGTTGGGCTGAGCCTGACCCGCTCGGGCCCCAGAGGACGAGGCTGGTTCGCGGTGGGACAATGAGGGCCATGCCCCCCTTCCTGGCGCTCCTGCCCCTGCACACCGACCCGGGGGAGGCCGTCGCCCCGCTCGCGGGTTGGCGCTACGCGACTGCCTGGACGTGGAACTGGCCGGGGGGCGTCCTCATCGTCCTCGCGCTCACCCTCTACGTGGCCGGTGTGGTGCGACTGCGCCGACGGGGCGACCACTGGCCGGTGTTCCGCACGCTCTCGTGGCTGGTGGCCATGGCGCTGCTCGCCTTCGCGACGATGGGCTTCCTCGGGGTCTACGACACCGTGCTGTTCTGGGTGCACATGGTGCAGCACATGATCCTGACGATGTTCGCAGGCGTGAACATTGCCCAGGCCGCACCGGTCACGCTGGCCCTGCGCGCTCTGCCCACTCGCCCGCGCAGGTGGCTGGTGGCAGTGCTCCACTCCTGGGTGGCGAAGGTGCTGCTGTTCCCGCCGTTGAACACCCTGGCCATGGTGGGGTATCCCTTCGCCCTCTACATGACCGGTCTCTACGAGATCACGCTGCGCCACGACTGGGCCCATGACCTGCTGCACACCTGGATGGTGTGGATCGGGGTCGCCTTCTTCGTGCCGATCCTCGGTGTCGACCCGCTGCCGAACAAGCTCCCGCACCCGCTGCGGTTGTTGCTGGTGATGCTGCAGATGCCTGGACACGCCTTCATCGGTGTGACCATCATGGGGGCGACCCGACTGCTGGCCAGCGACTGGTACCTGTCCTTCCACCGCGACTGGGGAGTCAGCCCCCTGCGTGACCAGAACTGGGCCGGCGGCATCCTGTGGGCGACGGGAGACTTCACCATGGTCACGGTGATGTCGGCGCTGGCCATCAGTTGGTACCGCGACTCCCAACGTGAGGCGGCTCGGGTCGACCGAGCGCTTGACCGTCAGGAGGCGCGCGAGGCCACCCTGGCCGGTGGTGCCCCCGGGTCCTCCAGGGCGGACGAGAGCACACCGTCGAGTGGCGGGCCCGGTGGTGAGCGGTACGATGCAGCCGAGGGCGTCTCGTCCGATGCAACGGCCATCAACGACACGACCCCCACGAACCCCCAGCCGAGCAGCCCCGCTGCGCACTGAACAGGACGATGGATGTCAACTGAGGCGACGCCCGACACGCTCAAGGTTCTGGTCTACTCCGACGACCGGACCATCCGCGACCAGATCCGACTGGCCCTGGGCCGGCGTCTCGGTGCGGACCTGCCCGACCTCGAGATCTTCGACACCGCCACGCCCGACGCCACCGTCCGCGCCGTCGACCAGAACGCGTACGACCTGCTGATCTTCGACGGTGAGGCTGTTCCCCACGGCGGCATGGGCCTGGCCTACCAACTCAAGGACGAGGTGCCCAACTGCCCTCCGGTGCTGGTGCTGGTGCAGCGGGTGGCTGACGCCTGGTTGGCGACCTGGTCGAAGGCGGACGCCATCCAGGCCCTGCCCGTCGACCCGATACGGCTGCCGCAGGCCGCCGCCGACCTCGTGCGCCGCCATCGGGCGGGCCTCGAGGTCACCCACTGATGGGCATCGCCCACACCTGGCCGGACGTGCTGACCTCCCTGGTCAGTGGTCAGGACCTGGACCTGCCAGCAGCGCGCTGGGCGATGGACCAGGTGCTGTCGGGTGACTCCACGCCGGTGCAGATCGCCGGATTCGCCGTCGCGCTGCGCAGCAAGGGCGAGACCATCGACGAGGTCTCAGGGCTGGCCGACGCCATGCTGTCGCGCGCCGCCCAGATCGATCTGAACCGTGAGGCCGTCGACGTCGTCGGCTCCGGCGGCGACCGCGCCAACACCGTCAATGTCTCGACCATGGCTGCGATGGTTGCTGCCGCGGCCGGCGCGAGGGTGGTCAAGCACGGGAACCGAGCAGCGAGCTCACAGTGCGGCACCGCTGACTGCCTCGAAGCCCTGGGCGTCTGTCTGGACGTTCCCGTCGAGGCACACGCCGGCATCCTGGCCGAGTTGGGCATCACCTTCCTGTTCGCGGCGAAGTTCCACCAGGCGCTGCGATACGCGGCCTCGGCGCGCAAGGAGCTGGGGATCCAGACCACCTTCAACTTCCTGGGCCCGCTGGCCAACCCGGCGCGCCCCCTCGCCCAGGCCGTGGGCGTGGCGCACGAACGGATGGCACCCCTGATGGCGGGAGTGCTCGCCGGCCGCGGCGGTCGGGGACTCGTGTTCCACGGCGGTGACGGCCTCGACGAGCTCACCACCACCACCGACTCACAGGTGTGGCTCTTCCGCGACGGTCGCATCGTCGAGAGCGCCCTCGACCCCGTCGAGCTCGGACTGCAGCCAGCGCACAGCCAGGACCTGGTGGGCGGCCCGCCGCAGCACAACGCGCAAGTCGTCCGGGACCTGTTCGCCGGCACCACCGGGCCCGTGCGCGACATCGTGGTGCTGAACGCGGCGGCTGCGCTGCTCGCCTTCCACGGCCCCGATCTCGATGCCCCGCTGGTGGACCAGTTGCGGGTGCGGCTCGACGAGGCCCGCGCCGCCATCGACTCCGGAGCCTGCTCGCGACTGTTGGACCGATGGGTCGAACTGAGTCAGGCCAGCGTCTGATTCCCTGCTGAGTGGCAGTCAGGCCGGGTCGGATCCGCTCGGGCCCGATGTGTTCAGCTCAGGTGACTGCTCAGGTCAGGGCGAGGGCGACCCAGGGGCCCACCCACAGCGCCGGTCCGTAGGGGAAGGCCGAGCCCAACCCGGAGGGGTGGCGACGCCGCCACAACGAGACCAGCAACCCGTGCACCGCCCCCAGCGCCGTGCCCGCCAGGAGCGCCCCGAACCAACCCGACCAACCCAACAGGCCGGCCAGCGCGCCCAGCGGCACCGCCAGACGCACGTCCCCGAACCCGAACGCACCGGTGATGCGCCACACCAACCAGAAGAAGGCGGTCGCCAGCGCCGCTCCCGCCACCACGGTCAGCACTCTTCCCGGGGCTGGGTCGCGGATGAGCACCGCCGCCACCCCCACCACGGTCATCCCGGCCGCCCACCAGTGGAGCCGCACCGGAAGATAGGTCGTCGCGAGGTCGACCGTGACCAGCACCAGCCCCGCCGAGCCCCAGGCCAACCACGGCCAAGGTTCGGCGAGGGTGCTGGCCCACGCTCCGAGCAGCGCAGCGACCAGCAGTGTCGACACCACCCAGCCCCGCCGGCGAGCGACGCTGGCGTAGCTCGGCTTCGTCCAGGCCGGGGACTGCGGAAGGTGGGGCAGCTCATCGACCTCGTCGGGTTCGGGGAGTCGCGAGACCGCCCACCACGCCGCCAGGGCGATGCCTGAGCAGCTGAGGGCTCCAGCCGCTGCAGTCCATGCCCCGTTCACGCCCTGAACCCTAGGGCCGTGCGGGGGTCACAGCCGCAACGGGGGGCGTCTGTGAGGGGACGATTTTCGTCGTCCGCGAACCTGCAAGCCGATTTCGTGGGCGCCTGCCCAACTGACGCGTGGGTGGGCTGCAATGTGGTCATGAACCCACGCCCCGAAACCCTCGCCGTGCACGCCGGCCAGGAGCAGGCCGACCCGGCCACGAACGCCCGTGCCGTGCCGATCTACCAGACCACCAGCTACGTGTTCGACTCGACCGAGCACGCGGCCGACCTGTTCGCCCTGCGCGCCTCCGGCAACATCTACACCCGCATCATGAACCCGACCCAGAACGTCTTCGAGGAGAGGGTCAATGCCCTTGAGGGCGGCGTCGGGGCCCTGGCGACGGCATCGGGGGCGGCCGCGGTCACCTACGCCGTGCTCACGCTGGCCGGCGCGGGCGACAACATCGTGGCCCTGTCCACCCTCTATGGCGGCACGTACGCACTGTTCGCGCACACCCTGCCGCAGTTCGGCATCGAGACCCGGTTCGTCGACCCCGCCAAGCCCGAGGACCTGGCGGCGCACGTCGACGACCGCACCAAGCTGGTGTTCGGCGAGACCGTCGGCAACCCCAACCTCAACGTGGTCGACCTCGATGCGTGGGCCGAGGCGGCACACGCTGCCGGACTGCCCTTCGTGGTCGACAACACCGTCCCGACGCCCATCCTGACGCGCGCCTTCGACCACGGCGTCGACATCGTCGTGCACGCCGCCACCAAGTACATGGGCGGCCACGGCACCAGCATGGGCGGCATCATCGTCGACTCGGGCAAGTTCGACTGGGCGGCCCACTCCGAACGCTTCCCCTCACTCACCGGACCCGACGGCGCGTACCACGGCGTCGTCTGGACGGAAGCGGCAGGTCCTGCGGCCTTCATCATCCGCGCCCGCACCGTGCTGCTGCGCAACACCGGGGCGGCCATCGCCCCTCTGAACGCCTGGCTGATGCTGCAGGGGCTCGAGACCCTGCACCTGAGGATGGAACGGCACTCGTCCAACGCCCTCGCCGTTGCCGAGTACCTGTCGCAGCACCCGGCGGTCGCCTGGGTCACCTATCCGGGTCTGCCCGGCGACCCGTCCCATGAGGTGGCCAAGCGCATCCTCGACGGCGGTTTCGGTGGTCTGGTGGCGTTCGGTCTCAAGGGCGGACGAGAGGCCGGCGCTGCCTTCATCGAGGGTCTCAAGCTGTTCAGTCACCTGGCGAACATCGGCGACGCGAAGTCCTTGGCCATCCACAACGCCACCACCACCCACTCCCAACTGACCGAGGAGGAGTTGGTGGCGGCAGGTGTCCGCCCCGAGATGGTGCGATTGTCGATCGGCATCGAACACGTGGACGACATCATCGCCGATCTCGCCCAGGCGCTCCCGACCGCCTGACCGGGCCCGTCCTGCCCAGGGGTCGACCCCAAACGCGAGACGACCCACACACGAGACGACCCACACACGAGACGACCCACACACGAGACGACCCACACACGAGACGACCCAAACACGAGACGACCCAACACGAGACGACAAGGGCCGGTTCCCACGCGGGGAACCGGCCCTTGCCGTCGGTGTCGAGCTGCGGGTCAGCGCTGGGCGCGGGTGAACCCGGCCTTCTCTGCCGCCTCCTCGTTGGCGAACCAGACATCGGCGATCGTCCGGTCGTAGCCACCCGAGTCGGGCAGGTGGAACTTCATCGAGCGCTCATTGCCCTTGATGGTGAAGCCCTCGGGTGGGTTCTCCCCCACGTACGAGCCCTCACCGTAGGACGGAGCCTCGGCGGTGGCCTCCGAGGCAACATCGGAGTCCGGCGAGAAGGCTGCATCAGCATCCTCGAAGGCTGCGTTCGCGGCTTCGTCCTCGGTCAGGTCAGAGGCCGAGAAGGTCTGCACCGGCTCCTCCTCGCTGGCCCGGGCACCAGGGGTGTAGGCGGCGGAGGGCTCATGTGCCGTCCAACCCGAGTCCTTCGAGGTGAGGAACTGGCGCACGGCGACGGCAGCGCCGGCCAACAGGGCAGTGGCTGCGACCAAGCCGGCGATCGTCTTGCCGACCTTGCGCTTCTTCTTGGGATGCACCACCTCTGCCAGGCTCGCCTCCCCCTTGGCCGCGGCCAGAGCGGCGGCGCCTCGCTTGCTCGCCTCCTGCACCGCGGGGTGCTTCTCGGCCTCGTGCAAGAGCGCGACCAGCTTGGGCACCAGGTCTTCCTGGACCCGGCTCCGGGCCTGATCGGTGTAGGGGGAGACCTGCTTGAGCACGGAGTCGGCGTGCGGTGCCAGCGACTCCTTCGCCTTGGTGGCGGCTTCTGCCGCGTGGCCCGCGGCGGACTTGGCAGCCGTCAACGCGACAGGCCCGTACTTCTCCGCGGACTCTGCGGCCAGCTCCTGTGCGGTGTGCACATAGGGGGCCAAGAAGGCGACGGCGGCATCGATCGCGTCGTGCGCGCGCTCGGTCGGCGTGGGCACCTCGATGACGATCTTGTTCTTCTTCTTCTTGAGTGACAAGGGAGTTCCTCCGTTGTGTGGGTACGTGGCGTGATCGCCAGGTCAGCTCGTGGTCGAGCATCGTCCACGCTAGCGCGACAAGGAGCAACGCTTCCCAAGGCGGGAAGAGTTCTCAGGGGGGACTCCGGGTCAACGGTGACGGTGTGGACGACCCGATAGGCTCGGGACGATCGTTCCGGACCATCCATCCCAACCCGAGGAGAATCGTGGCGACTGCCATCCTGCACACCAACCACGGCGACATCAGCATCGACCTGTTCGAAGACCAGGCGCCCCAGACGGTGAAGAACTTCGTCGGACTCGCCACCGGCATTCAGGAGTACGCCGACCCGAAGACGGGCCAGCCCACCACCGGCAACTTCTACGACGGACTGACCTTCCACCGCGTGATTGACGGTTTCATGATCCAGGGAGGGTGCCCGCTGGGCACCGGCACCGGCGGCCCCGGCTACAAGTTCGGCGACGAGATCCACCCCGAGCTGTCGTTCGATCGTCCGTACCTGCTGGCCATGGCCAACGCCGGACCCGGCACCAACGGCTCGCAGTTCTTCATCACCGTCGTTCCCACCCCTCACCTCAACCGTCGCCACACCATCTTCGGCGAGGTCACCGATGAGGAGTCCAAGGCCGTGGTCGACAAGATCGCCCACGTGCGCACCGGATCCCAGGACCGCCCCGTCCAGCCCGTCGTGATCTCATCGGTCGAGGTCAACTGACCTCGTCCTCAGCCAGACGACCCCACCAGCACCCCGACGGAGCACACGTGAGCCACCAGCGCCAAGACTTCAGATTCTCGACGGCACCCGCTGAGAACCGGGTCACCCTGGCGCTGGTCGGCGCAGTGGTGCTGGTGGCGGTCGCCTGTTCCTTCACCCCCCTCGCCCAGTACCTCGTGGTCGGGAGCCATCCTGCCCTCGCGTGGGAGTTCTGGCGCCCGGTGCTGTACGCGTTCACCTCGTCCGGTCTGATCCAGGCCGCCATCAACGGGGTGATCCTGTACCTGATGGGCCGTGGCCTGGAGAACGAGTTGGGCGGCGCCCATCTCGCCGGCGCCTTCGTGCTCTGCGGATTGGGCGGCGCCACGGCGATGACGGTGCTCGGCCCCCCGGTGGCTCTGGACGGGGCGATCTGCGGGGTGTTCGGCATCGTGGCCGGCTACGCGGTGCTGAAGTACCGCGCCCAGCACGACATTCGTGCCGACATCATCCTGCTCACCCTGATGGTCGTCTACTCGATCGTGGTCGGGTCGCAGAACTGGATCGGTGAGCTGGGTGGTATCGCCGTCGGCGTGGGTCTGGGTGCCCTGTTCGCCTATTCGCCCTGGTCGAAGCGCGCATCCCGACTCAAGCTCGGTGCGATCGGTGTTGCGCTTCTGTGTCTGGCGCTGATGGGCGCCACCTGGGCGCTCGGCGCCTGAGCCCAAGGGCTGCGGATCGAGTCAGCTACCGCCGAGGGAGAATGCGGCCTCGAGGTCGTGCTGGGAGAACGAGCGGAACGCAATGTGCGTCTCGGTGTCGATCACGCCCGGCACCTTGTTCAGACGGTCGGCGATCGTGGTCGCCACCTCGTCGTGTGAACGAACCCGAACGATGGCGATCAGGTCGATCTGCCCCGTGACCGAGTACACCTCGGTCACCCCCTTGATCTCGGCGATCTGCTGGGCCACCTCCGGGATGCGGGAGGTCTCGGCGTGGACGAACACGATGGCGGTGATCATGCCGCGATCCTATGCCGAATCGTCGACGACGACCGAGGGCCGGGCGGGCTGACCTCCGACCCCCGCCCAGCCCAGATCCCGGTCACTCCAGCCGGTGGCCAGGTCGTCCGGGTCGATCAGGGCGAGGTGCTCGGCCCCGACGGCTGCCACCCTCGCCAACTCGCCCTCACCGAGGCCGATGCCGACGGGCCAGGCCCACTCGCCCTCGATCTCGATCAGCCGTACGCCCGGTTGTTCCATCCAGGCTGCAACCCGTTCGGCCTCCTCGACACTGGCGGCCGGCAACCACGCTGGTCCGTCGGGAACCGACTCCGCCATGGAGACAGCGTCCCGGGCCACCTGCTGTGGCACCCCTCCGATCGGGCAGTGGGCCGAGCCGACCAGTCGTCCACGACGGAGCACCTGCACCTCCCACCCGGTCTCGATCCGGCGGGCCGCCACGATCTGTGAGCACCGCGCAAGCGATGACAACCGATGCCAGCGCCGCGTCGTCGACGTGTAGGTGGTCAGCCTGCGGGTGAGCTCCTGGGCCTCCTCGAAACGCTGCTGCCGGGCCAACCGATCGAGCTTCGAGCCGACGGCCCGCACCACCGGACGAACGTCGGCGTCGAGGGCGTGGGTGAGCGCCTCGACGACGGCCGAGTACTGGTCGACCCCCTCGCCGAGTTGGCACGGCGCCGGGCATCGCCCCATCTCGCCCAGCGCGCACGCCGGACTGGGTCTGCGTGCGGAGAGACGGGTCGTGCACTGACGGATGGGGAACGCGTCGTACAGGGCCAGACAACCCTCCTGGGCCGCCTGTGACGACCCGAAGGGACCCCAGTACCGGGCTCCGTCGTCGGTCACCTGACGTACCACCGACAATCTGGGGAAGGCCTCCTGGGTGACCTTGACCCAGTGCGTGCGGTGCTGACGTTTTGAGCGGCGGTTGTACCGGGGGGCGTGGGCAGCGATCATGCGCAGCTCCCGCACCTCGGCCTCGAGTTCGGTGGAACAGACGACGTGGTCGACCCCGTCGGCGACCCTGACCATCTCTTCGATCCGACCCCTCTTCTCCGACGCCGTGAAATAGCTGCGGACCCGGGTTCGCAGACTCCGCGACTTGCCGACGTACAGCACCTCCCGCCGGGTGCCTGCCTGGCCATCGGGCAGGTCGGCCCAGAACCAGTAGACGCCCGGGGAGTCGGGCAGACCCTGGGCCAGTGCTCGCTTGGCGCGGCGCTGGGGCGAGACGCGGTGGGTGAACTCGGTCAGGTCCTCCAGCGTGCTCACCCCCAGATTGCCCACCCGGGCCAGGAGGCCGTGGAGCACCTCGACGGTGGCGCGGGCATCGGACAGGGCCCGGTGGTTCGGCTGGGTGGTGGTGCGGAAGAAGGCCGCCAACGTCGCGAGCTTGCAGTTGGGCACCTCGTCCTTGAGCAGGCTCTGCCGGGCCAGGGCCACGGTGTCGACGACCAGGAAGCCGGGCCACGGATGGTCGTGCAGCTTCGCGGCCCGTTTCAGGAAGCCGACGTCGAAGCCCGCGTTGTGGGCCACCAGCACCGAGCCGGCTGCGAACTCGAGGAAGCTCGGCAGCACCTCGGGGAGCCGGGGGGCACCGGCGACCATCTGGTTCGTGATCCCCGTCAGCACGGCGATCAGGGGCGGGATGGCCGTGGCCGGGTTCACCAAGGTCTGGTACTCGGCGAGCACCTCACCACCGCGGACCTTGACGGCTCCGATCTCGGTGATGGTGTCGCCCTCGCCGCCCCCGGTCGTCTCGAGGTCGACGACCACGAAGGTGACAGCCGCCAGCGGCGTGCCGAGGTCCTCGAAGCTGGGTTGCCCGAAGCCCTGCTGCCCGAGGCCCGGTGGTGCGGCCGGCGACGGCTGGGTCAGCGGGGTGACCTCGGGCCTCGTCCGCGGCTCGTGCTCGCGGTAGGCGGCCCAACCCCGGGATGCACGAGTGGGGGAGCGGTCCGGTGACATGGCCGACACGCTAGGGCGGGGTTCGGACAAATTCGGGGAGGACGTGCTCCCGGCAGATTTGTCAGGGGCCCATGTTCGGATGCGGGCATGGATTCCTTGATTGTTGACTGCTCCACCTGTCAGGTACGCGGCGTCGGCTGCTCGGACTGCGTCATCAGTGTGCTTCTCGAACCATTCGACCCACAGGCCGTGTCGGAACCACAGGCCGTGTTCGACACCGATGAGCAGGCAGCAGTCGCCGCCCTGGTGGAGTCGGGTCTGGTCCCCCCGCTGAGGTTGGTGACCCCCGACCGCGGCTCGGACGGGGCCGGCGAGAGTCCGGGACCACATCGGCGGGCAGCCGGGTGGTGATCCGGCCAGTCGAGTGGCGCGCCTCCTGAAGGTCGGTTAAGATTTTCTCAGGCAAGTCGGTGGAGTGGCTCCATCCGGCGTGGAAGGCAGAATCGTGTCGATGGAGAACGTGTGGCGTCGAGCCTCGCTCGCCGGTGTGGGTGTCGGTCTGACGGTTGCGGCCCTCGTCGTCCCCATGTCGCTGTCCGCCCATGCCGATCCCGACGCGGTCAAGACGGCACAGCAGAAGCTCGAGCAGATCGAGTCGCAGGGTGCCCAGATGGCCGAGCAGTACTCCACCCTCGACGGTCGCCTGAAGCAGACCTCCGGCAGGGTTGCGACGCTCAATGCCGACCTCGTCGAGCAGAAGGCCAAGGTTTCCGCCCAGGTCGGTTCCATGGGTCAGCTGGCGCTGCTGCAGTACCAGGCCAACGGCATCGACCTCACCACCCGCCTGCTCGCGAGCCCCGATGACACGGCGTTCATCCGCAACTTGGCCACGGTGCAGAGCGTCACCACCCTGACCAACGACCGGGTGCAGGCCTACCAGGCCCAGCAGGCCAAGCTCCAGACCACCCAGCAGCAACTCATCGCGGCCAAGCAGCAACTGGTCGACGACAAGGCTGAGCAGGCCTCGCTCATCAAGCAGCAACAGCAGCGCGAGCAGCAGGCCCGCGAGGTGGTGGCCAAGCTGACCGCCCAGGAGCAGCAGCGCCTGGCCGCCGAACGCAAGGCCAAGGCCGAGGCCGAGGCACGTCGGGTGGCCCAACAGCAGGTCGCCACCGCGACCACGCGGTCAACGACCTCGCGTTCCACCACCTCGCGCTCCACGACCCGGGACCAGCCCCCGGCCGTCACCGTCCCCGCAGGCAGCTCGCGTGGCCAGGTGGCGGCGAACTTCGCGCTGTCGAAGGTGGGCGGCCCCTACGTCTACGGCGGAACCGGTCCCACGGGCTATGACTGCTCCGGGCTCACCGGGGGCGCGTGGGCGGCGGCGGGGGTCTCCCTGCCGCGCACCTCACAGGGCCAGTGGGGGGTCGGGGTGCCCGTGAGCGTCTCCCAGTTGCAGCCCGGCGACCTCGTCTTCTACTACTCCGGTATCTCCCACGTGGGCATCTACATCGGTGGCGGCAAGATCGTCGACGCCGCCAACCCCCGTAGTGGCATCCGGGTCACCACGGTGACCGGCAACTACATGCCCTACATGGGTGCCCGCCGAGTCGGGTGAGCAATCCTCTCCCATCCACTGGCGGAGAAAACTGAATAGGCGTTAAGCTTCTCGGGTGCGGGCACCGTGGCCCGCCCCGGAGCCGTCCACCACAGGGGAGCGGCCACCGTGCTGATCTCCGAGGAGACGCCATGACCGACCTGCCCTACCGTGACCCCTCGCTGAGTGTCGAGGCACGAGTCGAAGACCTGCTGGCACGCCTGACCGTCGAGGAGAAGGCCGGGCAACTCACCCAGTACTTCTACTTCGGGGCCTTCGAGGAGACCGCCAACGCTGCCCAGTCCGAGCAGCTCGAGACCGACGCTGACGCGATGCCCCTCGATGCCAGCCTCTTCTCCCAGCAACCCACACTCGTCGAGCAGGCATTGTCGGTGGGTGGCGCCGGTTCCCTCTTGTTCGTCAAGGATGCGGCCAACGCCAATCGGCTGCAGCGGATGGCCATCGACGGCAACCGCCACGGGATCCCCGTCATCTTCGGTTTCGACGTCATCCACGGCTTCCGCACCATCATGCCGGTGCCGATCGCGGTGGCAGCTTCCTGGGACCCCGAGGTCGCCGAGGCGGGCCAGTCGGTCGCGGCCCGTGAGGCGAGCGCCGTGGGCATCCGCTGGACCTTCGCCCCGATGCTCGACATTGCGCGCGACCCGCGCTGGGGCCGCATCGTGGAGGGCGCCGGCGAGGACCCGGTGCTCGGCGCGGCCATGGCCGCTGCCCAGGTGCGCGGCTTCCAGGGCGACCTCGGTCCCGAGCGGATCGTGGCCGGGCCCAAACACTTCGCCGGGTACGGAGCCGCCCGTGGCGGCCGTGACTACGACGACTCCGACATCTCGGACTCCGAACTGCGCAACGTCTACCTGCCGCCGTTCAAGGCCGCGGTCGAGGCAGGTGCTGGCAACATCATGTCGGCCTACATGGACCTCAACGGCACCCCCGCGGTCTCGAACTCCTGGCTCCTGACCGAGGTGCTGCGCGACGAGTGGGGCTTCGCCGGATTCGTGGTCTCCGACGCGAACGGCGTCCGTTCGCAGGAGACCCAGCACCACGTGCCCGACCTGACGGAGGCGGCTGTCCGCGCCCTGAATGCTGGCAACGACATGGAGATGTGCATGTTCGACCCGGCGTTCGGCCGCATCCCCGAGGCGGTCGAGGCCGGCCGGATCAGTGTGCAGACCCTGGACGAGTCCGTCCGGCGCGTGCTGCGGCTCAAGTTCGAACTGGGGCTCTTCGAGAACCCCTATGTCGACGAGGATGCGGTGACCGCCACCCTCGACTCCGTGGCCCACCGAGAGGTCGCCCGCAGTGCCGCCGAGCGATCGGCGGTGCTGCTGAAGAACGACGACGCTGCCCTGCCGCTGTCGGCGGACGGGTTGTCGTCCATTGCCGTGATCGGCCAACTGGCCGACTCGGTCCGTGACACCGTGGGACCGTGGGTCTTCGACCAGGACAACGACGAGACCGTCACGATCCTGGCGGGTGTCCGCGCCTTGGTGGGGGAGGGAGTGAGGGTCGAGCACGCCAACGGTGCCAGCATCCCGAACCGGCTCATCCCGTCGATGTTCGAGCGGATGGACAAGGTTCGCGCCAACACCCCCGAGGGCTACGACGACGACGCCGAGATCGAGCGGGCCGTCTCGCTGGCGGCGTCGGCCGATGTGGCGATCGTGGTGGTGGGCCAACGCCAGAACCAGATCGGCGAGGCTGCCTCGAGCTCGACCCTCGAGCTGGCCGGTCGCCAGACCGAACAGCTGCGACGCATCGCCGAGACCGGAACCCGACTGGTCGTCGTCTCGATGTCGGGTCGCCCCCTCGACCTGCGGGGCGTGCTCGAGGTCGCGCCGGCCGTGCTGCACGTGTGGTACCCCGGCACCCGGGGCGGTGAGGCCGTCGCCAACCTGCTGTTCGGACGAGTCTCCCCGGCCGGACGGCTGCCGTTCACGTGGCCACGCCACGTCGGGCAGGTGCCGATGGTGTTGAGCCACTACCGCACCTTCCAGCCCGAGTCCCAGGCGGCCCGGTACTGGGACGACGAGTCCACCCCCTTGTTCGGGTTCGGCCACGGGCTCAGCTATGCCTCCTTCGAGTACTCCGACCTCAGGGTCGAGCCCGCCAGCATCGCGGTGGGACAGTCCGCGCGGGTGAGGGTCGAGGTCACCAACACCTCCGATGTGGACGCCGACGAGGTCGTCCAGTTGTACATCCACCAGCGCTACGGCACCTCGACCCGCCCCATCCGGGAACTCAAGGGCTTCGAACGGGTGGCGATCCCTGCCGGGACCAGCACCACCGTCAGCTTCGACCTCGGCCCGGACCAGTTGCGTTACTGGTCGGGTGCGACCCGCGACTGGGTGCAGGATGCCACCACGATCGAGGTGCACGTCGGTGGCAGTTCCCGGACGGCGCTGGAGGGCGAACTCACGGTCACGGCGTGAGCACCGTCGGCCTCGGCTAGGCTCACTGCGTGCTCACGATCGGCATCGACATCGGTGGAACCAAGGTGGCGGCCGGTGTGGTCACCCCCGAAGGTGAGGTGCTGCGGCGCCTGCAGCGTCCCACGCCCTCGCGCAGCCCGGAGGCCGTCGAGGACGCGATCTGCGAGATCGTCAGTGACCTCAGCCGAGAGTTCCGCGTCGCCGCGGTCGGCATCGGCGCAGCCGGATGGGTCGACACCGACCAGGCCATCGTCCGTTTCTCGCCCCACCTCGCGTGGCGCAACGAACCCTTGCGCGACCGGATCGCCTCTCGCGTCCAGGTGCCGGTGCTGGTCGACAACGACGCCAACGCCGCCGCCTGGGCCGAGTACCGTTTCGGGGCTGGCCGGTCGGCGCGTGTCATGGTCTGCCTCACCCTGGGCACCGGCATCGGTGGGGCCATGGTCATGAACGGACGTCTCTTCCGCGGCCGCTACGGGATGGCGGGGGAGTTCGGCCACATGAGTGTCGTGCCCGATGGGCACTGGTGCCCCTGTGGCAACCGGGGATGCTGGGAGCAGTACTCCTCGGGCAACGCGCTCGTGCGCGATGCGCGGGCCCTGATCGAGGCCGGGTCCCCCCAGGCCGAGGGCCTGCTCGACCACGTCGAGGGGGGAGACCCGGCCCTGCTGACAGGTCCCGACGTCACCGAGGCAGCGATGGCCGGGCACCCGATGGCCGTCGAACTGATCGGTGACGTCGGCACCTGGCTCGGGCGTGGGCTGGCCAACCTCGCAGCCGCTGTCGACCCCGACCTGTTCGTGATCGGTGGCGGCGTCAGTGCGGCAGGCGACCTCCTGGTGGCGCCCGCCCGGGCCGCCTTCGAACGAACCCTGACCGGGCGTGGATATCGTCCGGTGGCCCAGGTCGCGCTGGCCCACTTCCGCAACGACGCCGGGCTGGTGGGAGCGGCCGACCTGGCCCGGCACTCGATCATCGAGCCTCCCGGCCCCGCACGTGGCTTCTGGCCACGTCGGCGCGGCCGTCCACGTTCCTCGCGGTTGCAGTTGCGCATCCGTGAACTGATGGAGCCACCACGCCGCGGATGACCTCGCCTCAGAGGACGGCGCCCGATCCGTCATCGGGATCGCGGGGTGGGCGCCGCATGGCGCGCACGAGGAGCCAGACCACACCGCCACCGGCGGCTGCGGGTGCCAGCCAGACCAGGTTGGCGGGCAGGTTCACGACGAAGCCAGCCAGCAGGAGGCCGACCAGGCCAGCGGCCGACAGGATCACCGCGATCCGCACGTCGGCGGGCAGGGGTGCCGGTGCGCTGACCCTGCGGTAGTCGACATCGTCGTTCCCCGGCTCGTCCTCGACCGGCTCATACCTCACCGGGCCATGGCTTTCCGGATCCTGACCAACTGGCCCACTCCGGTCGGGCGCCCGGGGCGCGTCCTTGGGTTCGCGCCATGCCTGTTCACCGAACTCCGTCGTGACGAGTTCGGCGAATCGGCGGTCGACGTCGTCGGGATCCACGCCTCCACCGTAGGTCGCTCCGGCGCCGGATTCGAGGGCCGACGACCGATTTCGCCTCCCTCGCCGGCAGGCATGGGTGTCGTAGGGTGTCGGGAGGGCTCGCGCAGGCAGCGGCGAGTGGTGGCGGGAAGGGTGTTGTCAGGTCGTGTGGTACTGGTTCCTGAAATGGACGATCTTTCGTCCGGTCTGCGTCGTGGCGTTCCGGCCGTGGATCAAGGGGGACGAGAACATCCCCGAGGGCGGGGCGATCCTTGCCGGCAACCATCTCTCCGCGGGTGACACCTTCCTGCTGCCCGCGCTCATCCATCGTCGCCTGACCTTCCCGGCCAAGGCCGAACTGTTCGCCGGTGACCGGGGCGTGCGCTCCAAGGTGGTGGCGTGGTTCCTGAAGGCCGTCGGGCAGGTGCCGATGGATCGGTCAGGCGGTCGCGCCTCCGCCACTGGTCTGGGCCCGGTGACGCAGACCCTCAAGGACGGCGGACTCGTGGGCATCTTTCCCGAGGGCACCCGATCCGGCGACGGAAGACTGTACAAGGGGCGCACCGGCGTGGCCCGGCTGGCCCTCGACGGCGGGGTGCCGGTGCTCCCGGTCGGCTTCGTCAACACCGCCTTCACCCGGGGGTTGTTCGGCATCCCGGTGATGCGCCGTCCTGGTGTGATCATCGGCAAGCCCTTGGACTTCAGTGCCTTCGAGGGCCGCCAGGACGAACTGAAGGTGCTGCGCCACGTGACCGATGAGGTGATGGCCGCCATCCAGGAACTCACCGGTCAGGAGTACGCCGACGTCTACGGCACCCGGGTGAAGTTCGGCGACCTCAAGGACGCCGACCTCACCCCCCACCTGAAGAGCCGGCCGGGGGACGACCGGCCCGCGCCCACCCCACCTGCCTGAGCCCGAGGACGCCGCATGCCCCCCCGCCGCCCCACCTCCCTTCCCGCCGTCATGCGGATCGCCCGTCGTGCCGTTCACCGGACGCTCACCGTGGTCGGCGCTCCCGCAGTCAGCGAGTTCCGCGACCTGCAGGTCGAAGGGCTCGACAACGTCCCGGCCCATGGGTCGGCCCTGATCGCGTGCAACCACCGCTCGGCCCTCGACGCGGCCACGGTCCAGGCGGTGCTGGATCGCCCGGCGACGGTGGTCCTCCTGCAGGGGTTGTGGCCTTCGGCCGACGGGGACGAGTCCGTCCGCGTCCAGCACCGGGTCGCGGCCGGGGACCTGCTGCTCTGCTTCCCCGAGGTGCACCCGAGCCCCGACGGCCTCGTCCACCGTGGGCACATCGGTCTGGGCGCCCTGGTGCTCGACCATGACCTGCCCGTGATTCCCGCCGCGGTGGTCAACCACGGACGCTCCGTCAGGTTCGGTGCCCCGCTCGACTTCTCCCGGCACCAGGGACTGCCGCTGGCTCGCACCCTGGCTCGTTCGGTGACCGACGAGGTGATGGAACACATCGTCGAGCTCTCCGACCAGGGCTACAGCGATGCCACCGCAGCCGGTGCCAGACAGCAGGCCCGACGTGAACGCCGCGAGCAGATCGCGGGCCGCCGGATCGCGGCAGCCGCTCGCAGACGGGCCGTCAAGGTGGCCGAGGTCACCCGCCGTGAGCAGCGCCACCTGGAGCGGTCCGACCTGGCCCGCCGCGCCGAGGAGGCCGAGATCGTCGCCCGCAGGCAGGCGGAGGAGGCGGCACGCCGCGACCGGCAACAGTTCGGTGAGGGGCGCTGATGGCGTGGCCGATCGCCAGACAACTCGCTCCCGAGCGGCATCTGCTGCGCCCGACCTTCACGGTGCTCAACACCACCCGACTGCTGCTTGCCGTTCACGCAGTGGTGTTCAACGTGATGCGCTCGGACGCGATCAGACATCCCTGGCTGGTCGGTGGGGTGGGGCTGGTGATGCTGGGCTGGACCGGGATCACGTGGTGGACCAGCAGCCGCGAGTCCGAACCGCGGGGGTGGTTCAACTGCCTCGACCTCGCCGTCACGGTGGGACTCGTGCTGTCGTCGGAGCTGTTGTTGGGGCCCACCACCTACGAACGGGGCTACGTGCCCGTGACCGTCGACTGGCATGTCGCCGCACCTTTGGCCATCGCCGTCTCCCGCGGACCCCGGTGGGGACTCGCCTCGGCGGCACTGGTGGGTGCCTCGACCCTGGCCCTGGCACCCTCGTGGGAGCCCCGGGCCTGGTCGGGAGGATTCGCCGTCTGCATCATCGTCTGGGGCGTGGGTCAACTGGTCGAACTGGTGCGTGCGGCCATCCGTGAGCGTGACGCCACCGTGGCCCGGTCGACCGCCCTCGCCGAGCGTGACCGGGTGGCGCGCATCGTGCACGACGGTGCCCTGCAGGTGTTGTCAATGGTGGAGCGTGAGGGTCCGGCTCTCGGCCCCACCGGGCAACGCCTGTCACGGATGGCGCGCAATCAGGAGACCAGGCTGCGTGCGATCCTGCAGGACCGCACGGTCGACATCGTCGATGGCGACGAACCTGCCATGGTCGACCTGGTCGCACTGCTCGACGCGCAGTCCTCGGACCGGGTGACGGTGTCGACGATGGCAGGGCAGGTGATGATGCCCCGAGGGCGGGCCAGCGAGCTCATGGCAGCGGTCAGTCAGGCCCTCTACAACGCCCAGCGTCACGCCGGGGCGAACGCCCACGCCTGGGTGCTGGTCGAGGAACTCGAGGGCCGGGTGACGATCTCGGTGCGCGACAACGGCGTGGGGATGACTCCCGATGCCATCGCCACGGCTCTGGCATCAGACAGGATGGGTATGCGCGCCTCCATCAGGGGACGACTGGTCGACCTCGGCGGAACGGCAACCCTGCGCTCGGAACCCGGTCGTGGCGTGGAATGGGAGCTGTCGGCCCCCTTGGGCGACCCTGCCACCAGCGACATCGACTCGAGGAAGTGACCCGTGCACCAGCCAGCCAGCGGCCGCCGCGTGATGTTGGTGGACGACCACCCCATGTGGATCGAAGCCCTGCGCGATGACCTCACCCAGGAGGGTTTCGAGGTCGTCGCCGAGGCCCACACCGGTGAGGAGTGCCTGCGGCGCGCCCGGGCCACTCGTCCCGACGTGGTCGTCATGGACCTGCAGATCCCCGAACCCGACGGTGCCTCGTGCACCGAGATCCTGCTCAAGGAGTTCCCCGAACTGAGGATCCTGGTGCTGTCCGCCTCGGGGGAGCGGGACGACGTGCTGCGGGCCGTGAAGGCCGGAGCCCTCGGCTACCTGCTGAAGAACGCCTCGAAGGCCGAACTCCTCGACGGCGTCCGCCGCACGGCCGCAGGCGATGCGGTGTTCACCCCAGGACTGGCCGGGCTGGTGTTGGGCGAGTTCCGGCGGATGATGACCGTGGCCCACCTGCACAAGGAGGAGGGTCCGATCCTCACCTCCCGCGAGGTCGAGGTGCTGCGCCTGGTGGCCAAGGGTCTGGCCTACCGCGAGATCGCCGACGAACTGGTGGTCTCCCACCGCACCGTGCAGAACCACGTGCAGAACGTGCTGCGCAAACTGCAGTTGCACAACCGGGTCGAGCTCACGCTCTACGCCATCGAGCAGGGCTACTCCGAGGGCCCTGTCAGCTGAGCCGCCGCCACCGGCGGCACCGCTGTCCGGGCAGGGCTTCCGCCAGTCGGGAATTGGTGCGGCGCCCCTCCCGTGAGCGACTAGCATCACGATCATGTCTTCGCTGATCCCCTCCTTGGCCGAGCTGCGTGAACGCCCCCTGATCCAGCAGCCGACCTATCAGGATCTGGGGAAGCGCGACCAGGTGATCGAGTCACTGCGGGGGCTGCCGCCGCTGGTGTTCGCCGGTGAGTGCGACGACCTGCGTTCGAAGTTGGCCGAGGTCGCCCAGGGACGAGCCTTCCTGCTCCAGGGCGGCGACTGTGCAGAGACCTTCGCGTCGGTGAACGCCGACAACATCAAGGGCAAGCTGAGGGTGCTGCTGAGCATGGCCGTGGTGATGACCTACGCGGCGCAGGTGCCCGTGGTCAAGGTCGGCCGGATCGCGGGTCAGTACGCGAAGCCACGCTCCAAGAACGACGAGACCCGAGACGGGGTGACCCTGCCGGCCTACCGCGGTGATGCGGTCAACGGCTTCCCCTTCACCCCGGAGTCACGGGCCCACGACCCGCAGCGCCTGCTGCGCGTCTACAACGCATCGGCGGCCACGCTCAACCTCGTGCGCGCCTTCACCAGGGGCGGCTTCGCCGACCTTCGCGACATCCACACCTGGAATGCCGATTTCGTCCGCAACTCCAATGTCGAGACCAAGTACGAGGAGTTGGCCGCCGAGATCGACCGGGCGCTCGCCTTCATGGTCGCCTGCGGTATCGACGCCGACGAGATGTCGACGGTCGACTTCTACGCCAGCCATGAGGCCCTGCTGCTCGACTACGAACACTCACTGACCCGCATCGACTCCCGCTCCCAACTTCCGTACAACACCTCGGGCCACATGGTCTGGATCGGCGAACGCAACCGTCAGCTCGACGGCGCGCAGGTCGAACTGATGCGCCACATCCAGAACCCGGTCGGGGTGAAGCTGGGTCCCACCAGTGACGCCGAGACGGCCCTGGCGCTCGCCGACCGGCTCGACCCTGAGCGGGTGCCGGGCAAGATCACCTTCATCACCAGGATGGGCGCGGCCAACGTGCGGGACAAACTCCCGGGCATCGTCGAGGCCGTCGAGGCGTCGGGCCGCAAGGTGGTGTGGGTCTGCGATCCGATGCACGGCAACACCTTCGAGGCCGCCAACGGCTACAAGACCCGTGCGTTCAACGACGTGGTCGACGAGGTGAACGGGTTCTTCGACGTGCACCACAACCTCGGCACCTGGCCCGGGGGCGTGCACATCGAGCTCACCGGCGACGACGTGACCGAGTGCGTGGGGGGCGCTGACGAGCTCAAGGAGGAAGACCTCGCGAGCCGCTACGAGACCGCCTGCGATCCCCGACTCAACCGCAACCAGTCGCTGGAGTTGGCGTTCATGGTGGCCGAGCGCCTGCGTGACGGACTGGCCAAGCGCGGGGTGAACCCCGTACAGGCCTTCCAGTCCAGGGAACTCTGAGCAGACATGACCGCGATCGACCTGCGCTCCGACACCGTCACCCGTCCCACGGCGCAGATGCGTCGGGTGATGCTCGACGCCCCGGTGGGCGACGACGTCTACGGCGAGGATCCCTCGATCGCCGAGTTCGAGGCCCGGGTGGCCGACCTGTGCGGCAAGCCGGCGGCGTTGTTCTGCGCCACCGGGTCGTTGTCGAACCTGTTGGGGGTGCAGACCCTGGTCGCTCCCGGCACCGAGGTGCTGTGCGAGGCCAGCGCCCACATCGCCCGCGCCGAGATGGGTGCACACGGGGCCCTGCACGGGGTGACCATGCGCACCTGGGTCGCCGGGCACGGCGAGGGACGAACGGCGGGGCTGGCCACCACGGGTCAGATCGAGGAACTGCTGTCGCCTGAGGCGGGCCCCTACCTGGTCTCCACCGCGGCCGTGGAACTGGAGAACACCCACAACTTCGGCGGCGGCACCATCCAGCCCATCGAGCACCTGCGGGAGGTCTCGGCGATGTGCCGCGCGGCTGGGGTGGGCCTGCACCTCGACGGGGCGAGGTTGTGGAATGCCCATGTCGAGACCGGTGTGCCGATCGCCGACTACTCCGCCCTGTTCGACACCGTGAGCCTTTGTTTCTCCAAGGGCCTCGGCGCCCCGGTCGGGTCGGTCCTGGTCGGCTCGGACGAGGCCATCGCCCAGGCAAGGGTGCAGCGCAAGCGACTCGGGGCGGGCTGGCGACAGGCCGGCATGCTGGCAGCGGCCGCCCAGTTCGCCCTCGACCACCACGTCGACCGGTTGGTGGACGACCACGCCGCTGCCCGCGCCTTCGCCGAACGGGTCGCCCTGGCTGCCCCGGGAGCGGTGGACCCCGAGCGGGTGCCGACCAACATCGTGGTCGTGAAGACCGGGAGCCGCCCGGCCCAGGACGTGGCGGCCGCCGCCGCTGCCCAAGGGGTGCGGGTGAGCGTGGTGGGTGCGCGTCTGGTGCGGGCCGTGACCCACCTCGACGTGGACGCCGCCGACTGTCGGGCGGCCGGCGACGTGGTCGGACGACTGCTCGCCCCCTGACCCGTGGGTCGCGGACGGGGCCCGACGGCTGGGTGAACACAGCCAGGATCGGCTGCCCCGATCGGCTGACGAACGGTGTCGACCCGGGCAGAGTGGACTCATGCAACTGACACATCTCGGGCACGCGGCCGTCCTGGTCGAGGTCGCCGATCGGCGCCTCCTGATCGACCCCGGCAACCTCTCGTCCGACTGGCACACCCTGACCGGTCTCGATGCGATCCTGGTCACCCACCAGCACCCCGACCACGTCGATCCGGCCCGGATCGGTGCCCTGCTCGCCGCCAATCCCGATGCGAAGGTCTGGGTCGAGCCGCAGGTGCTCGACAACGTCGACCTCGGCGGTCGAGGCGAGGGCCTGGCGGCTGACGGGTCGGTGGACCTCGGCGCGGTCCGAGTCAGCGCCGTGGGTGGTCTGCACGCGGTCATCCATCGCGACATCCCTCAGATCGGCAATGTCGGACTGCTGGTCGAGGCGGAATCAGAACCGTGCTTCTTCCACCCCGGCGACTCACTGGCGACCTGCCCCCAGGGCGTCGACGTCGTCGCAGTTCCCGGGTACGGCCCCTGGGCGGCCATGAAGGAGACGATCGACTTCGCCCGCGAGGTGGGGGCGCCGCAAGGATTCATCATCCACGACAGACTGCTGAGCGAGCCCGGGTTCGGACTGGTCTTCTCCCGGGTCGGCGACATGTCCCCGACGACGATGGTCGACCTGCGGGACGGGCGGCCGTTCGAGGTGGGTCAGCCCACTCAGTAGGGGAGCACCTCGGTCAGGCGCGTCTGCTGCTCGACCGATCCCACCAGCGGCACGGGCGGGACCGCCAGACCCAGGTTCTGCCACACGTAACGCGGCACACGTCCGAAGAACGCGAGCAGGAACAGTCGCGCGGTCTCCATGGACTCGACGGTGTGCTCGCAGCTGATCGTCAGTCTGCCGTCCGCCCCCTCGAAGGGAGGGGGGTTGACCGCCAGCATCCACTCCATCATGCGGGGGTGGAAGATGTCGTGGGCGAAGCGGGCGTCGGGTGCGCGCACGGTGAACCGTTCGTTGAAGTCGACCGACTCGAACTCGCGCTTGTTGCCGAACCACCCGGCATTGACCTTGAACTCGCCGAACGGGAAGCTCGGGTGGAACTCACGAAGGTTCTCCGAGTGGTGGTCGGTGACCGTCCGCGTCCGCGTGCCACCGTTGCCATCGGACTCGGTGACGGTTCGCGTGGTCGTCCAGTGGTGCGTGAGGGCGACGATGGCGATGGGGCCGTCGGTGGCGATCATCACGTCCTTCGCCTGGTGGTTCGACCCGCCGGAGGTGTGCGCCACCGACTGCAACGCGGCATCGTCCCGGGGACGGTAGATCCACGCGGGGTGCTGGTAGAAGCTCAGTTCGCGCGGCGGGGCCTCGGTCTGGAACCGGGCCAGACCTTCTGCCGACAGCTCCCGGGCCCCCAGTGCCATCGCCTCGACGTAGGCCTGCAGCTGGTCGGCCTGTCGTGGCGCGCCCAGCCCCACCAAGGATGCGTGGTCGACCACCAGTTGGGGCGTGGTCACGGTCGAGAGCTGCCGGAGTGCCGGGTCCAGGGCGCGTGCGGCCACTCGCACCCATGCGGCGTCGTGGCCGATCTGGCGCAGCCCTGAGTCCTGGCTGAACTCGGTGGCACGGATGCCGGAGCGGTTGACGGTGACGGGGAAGGTGTGGAACTCGGGCAGTGAGCGGGGCAGGGGCATGGTGACCACGTAGCCGTCGCCCGCCGACACCCCCGAGGCGGAGTACTTGAAGGCCTGGAAGGGCACGCCAGAACTCGTCCGCCCGATGATCTGGTCATCGACCCGACGGTTGAACCCCAGCCCGAAGGGGGCCACGTTGAGCCCGTGCACGATCGAGACGTCGGGGCTGGTGACGAATCGCCACCCCTTGTCCCTGAGCGACTTCACGTACCGCGCTCGGAGCACCCCCCAGACGATCAACCCGGCCACCAGGAGGCCGAGCACCACCAGCAGCACGACCCATCCGCCGCCACCGTCCATGGCGATCCCCTCTCACTCGAGCCCAGCCTGCCACCCGGACCGGTCAGGCGGACTCGGCTGGGACGCGGGCAGCGTCCTGCTGGATCCGGGGGACGACCCGGCCACGTGCGGACGACGGGCGCCCGCGGCGAGCAGCCGTGACGCGTCCGCGCCAACGGCCCCGGGGGACGATCACCAAGGCGATGGCGGCGGTGATGGCCGTGCCGCCCAGCAGCAGCCGAAGGGTGAGGGACTCACCGCCCATCGAGATGGCGAACAGGGCCCCCCACAGGGGCTCGGTGCCCATCACGATGGCGGCCTTGGTCGCCTCCACGTGGGCCTGGGCCCACACCTGGAGGGCCAGCGGGAGCGCTCCGCAGATCACCGCGAGGTAGGCCAGTTCCCACCACAGTCCCGCGCTGTCGGGAAGAGCAACCCCGTGGGGGATCGCGACGATCCCGGAGACGACGGCGATGGTGATGGTCTGCACCAGGGTGAGGCTCAGCGCCGTCCGGGGAGTGACCACGTGGCCCACGGCAATGATGTGGGCCGCGTAGGCCAGTGCACCGAGCAACGTGAGCAGCTCACCTCGTCCGATGCCTGAACCGGTCGAACCCAACGAGAGGGCGGCCAGCCCAAGGGTCGACAGCCCCACCGCCGTCCAGACGTTCCTGGACGGTCGTGCCCCCAGCACGACCCATGCGAGCAGTGGGGTGGCAACGATGTAGAGTCCCGTCAGGAATCCCGAGATCGAGGCATCGATGTCGACCAGTCCCCAGGTGCTGGTCAGTTGTCCGAGGACGAAGACCAGGCCCAGCAGCACGCCCTGGCCCAGCGTGCGTCGTGACATGCGCAGGGCATGGGGAACGATGACCAGGAGCGCGACCGCAGCGATGGCGAACCTGGAGAACACGAGGTCGGTGGCGTCCATCGCCCCCAGCAGGTCCTTCATCACCACCAGTGAGGATCCCCACAACACCGCCATCGCCACGAGCGAGAGCGGTGCCAGACGATTCACATGGAGGTTCTTCACATGGATGGATCGTACAGGAAAGGAATTTTGTTCCAAACTCGAGCAGGCGTCAGATTTTACGGTTCCTGCACGGTTGGACGGAGAGTGTCGTCAGCTCACGAAGATGGTGACGGTCGAGCCCTTGGGGATCATCCGACCACTGGCCGGGTCCTGCCCCGCCACCACGTTGAGCCTCAGCCAGTCCGGCGTGTTGTAGGTGACCGTCACCTTGAACCCGGCCTGGGTCAGCTTCTCCCTGGCCTGGGCCTCGTCCTTGCCGGTGACCCGCGGAACACTGACGAGCACCGGTCCCTTGGACACGACCAGACGTACGGTGTCCCCCTTCTTGCCGTTGCCCCGATCAGGCGACTGGGAGATGACCACACCCTTCGCGACGGTGTCGGAGTTCTGCTCGGTCCTGGTGACGGTGAATCCCGCCTTGCCCAGGGCGGTGCTCGCATCGTCCGCGGACTTGCCGACGTAGCTGGCGATCGGGATGGGTTGGGGCCCCTTCGAGACCGTCAGGTCGATGGGGGTGTTCTTCTTCAGCAACGTGCCCTCGGGCTGGGAGGACTTCACCACGACGCCGACCGGCACCGTCTCGTTCCATGCCTGGCTCAGTGTGCCCAGGGTGAGTCGCCCCCGGCTCAGCGCCTGTCTGGCCTCGTCCAGTGAAAACCCGACCAG
This sequence comes from Aestuariimicrobium kwangyangense DSM 21549, assembly GCF_000421525.1. Taxonomy (GTDB): domain Bacteria; phylum Actinomycetota; class Actinomycetes; order Propionibacteriales; family Propionibacteriaceae; genus Aestuariimicrobium; species Aestuariimicrobium kwangyangense. The sequence continues at coordinate 1,224,247 of NZ_ATXE01000001.1, forward strand.
GGTCGGGGTCGCGTAGCGCTCCGGACCCGACGAGATGAACACGTGGAGCGAGGTACCCTTCTTCACGCGTTCCCCCCCGGTGGGGTCGCTGGAGATCACCGACCCCTTCTGCACCGTCTCCGAGAACTGTGACTCGCTGACGATGGAGAACCCCTCGGAGTGCGCCAGTGAGGTGGCCTGGCCCTCGCTCAGGTTCGCCAGCGGGGGAGCGGTCGTGTACGACCACCTGGTCACGTACAGGTAACTGGTGACGATCAGCCCCACCACGAGCACGAGCACCAGCAGGGCTGCCACCAGCCCCCGGCGGCGGCGGTGCACGGGTTCGTGCGAGATGTGCGAGAACACCGGGGTGCGTGGACTGCGCGGACTGCGTGTCGTCGGAGGGTTGGTTCGCGCACGGGAGACAGGACGCGGAACCGCGAACCCCTCCGAGTCATCCTGGTCGTCACGACCCACCCAGCCCACCGAGGATGAACCGGCTGAGGTCCGGCGGCGAGGGTCGAGGGAACTGCCGTCCACGGCCTTGTCGCTGAGGTCGACCCGGTAGTCAGGTCCGTGGCCCGGGGCGCTGTGATCGGTGGGGCTCTTCGGGGTGGGGGCCGTCAGCCGCACCGAGGCAACAGCCGGCTCGAGCCGGTGGATGGGCTCGGAGTGCGGTGAGGTGGGCCGGTGGCTGACCGGACGAGGCGGTGCGCCGGCTGACTGGGCGCCCTGCCGCAGGGAGGACCGGTGCGGTGGCTCGGGTCGGCCGTCGGGGTCGGGAACGGTGCGTTCGTCCCGGCCCGGGTCGTGGCGCGTCGAGGCCAGCATCAGGTCGGTCAGGGCGGGGTCGTCCATCACACCCTTGCGCAGCGACCGCCGTGCGGTGCGCACCAGGGCGAGCAGTTCGCGCGCGTCGCGGGGGCGATCGGAACTCTGTCGACGGGTGCAGGCGACCACCAGTGCGTCGAGGTAGGGAGGGATGATGCGCGAGGTGTCGGTGGCCCGCCCGAGCAAGGTCGAGGGAGCGGGGATGTCGTGGTGGACGTGGCTCCAGGCGACGGCGATCGGTGTCTCGGCGACATGCGGCTTCTGGCCGGTCAGCATCTCGAAGAGCATCACCCCGGTGGAGTACACGTCTCCTGAGGCATCTGCCCTGGCGCGGGTGACGAGTTCGGGGGGCATGTAGCTGACGGTGCCCATCAGCAGTCCCTGGGTGGCCGTGGCGGTCTGCGCGGTGACGGCGCGAGCGAGCCCGAAGTCGGCCACCTTCACCTGACCCCGGCTCGAGATCAGCACGTTCTCGGGCTTCACGTCGCGGTGCACCATCTGCGAGTCGTGCGCACTCGCCAGGGCGTGGGCGACCGCCTCGATCAGTTCCAGGGCTCGCAGGGGTTCCATGGGACCCTCGCGATTGAGCAGGTGGCGCAGCGTGGAACCGTCCACGAACTCCATCACGATGTAGGGACGACCGTGGTCCTGTCCCTGGTCGAAGACGCTCACGACGTGCGGGTTCGACAGGGTGGCAGCTGCCCGTGCCTCCCGGTCGAACTTCTTGGCGAAATCGGTGTCGCCCCCGAGCCCCTCGTGCATGACCTTGATGGCGACCACCCGGGTGAGGCGGCGATCCAGCCCGCGGTAGACGGTTGCCATGCCCCCTCGCGCAAGGCGCGCAAGGACCTCGTAGCGCCCGTCGAGCACTTGCCCGACCAAGGGATCGCTGACGCCGGTCATGGTCACAAAAGCTCCAAACACGGTCGGGGAAGGGAGGCCGTGCAAGCCTGCGGCCCATCGTAGACGACACGACTGTGATTCTCCCCGCGCCCTCGCGTGAGCGTGTCGGGCGAGCGGGGGCCCTGGCGTCGACCGCCAACCGCGCCCGCCGCAGCCGCCCTCTCCCTATGCTGAACGGGTGACTGCACTCATCTCCATGCGTGACAACCTGCGGTGGTCGAAGCTGCACCTCATCACCGATCTCGGTGCGGGGCGAGGGGTCGCTGCCCACGACCTACCACGGTTCATCGGTGACCTCTATGACGCCGGGGTCGACGTCATCGAGTTGCGCGACCAGGCGCTGGGGGAGCAGCGTGCGCTGGTCGAACAGGTGCACGCGGTGGCCTTCGACCGCCGACGGTTGCTGGTGCTCGGACGAGACCTGCAGGCGGCGGCGGCCCAGCAGGCAGACGTGCTGCACCTGGGGGCGAGCGACGGTGACCTGACCGCCGCGCGTCGCCGACTGCACGAGTACGCCCTGGTCGGACGGTCGGTGCACAACCCGGCCCAGTGGGACCACGCGGCCCGGGAGGCCGACTACGCCTACGTCGGGCCGGTCTTCGCCGAGCAGGGACAGGCACCGGGGCTGGAACTCGTGCGCTACGCCGCCCAACAGTCCGGTGATGACTTCGTGTGGGTCGCGGTGGGTGGGATCACCGCGTCGAACCTCGACCAGGTGCTCGAGGCGGGAGCCAGACGGGTGGCGGTCTCCGCGGCCATTGTCGGCGCCAAGGATCCGGTGGCGGCGGCCGGGGCACTGGCCGACACCCTGCGCGAACGGCTGGGGCCGGTCGGCCTCACGGCACATGACTGAGCTGTGAGCGCGCCCCCGTGAGGTGGCTGTGGCCCCCGTGATGTGGCTGTGGCACAGTGGGAAGACATCTCCTGAGCAGTCTGGCTGGTGACCATGTCGAACCTGTTCGAACTCTTCAATCCCAACGCGGCGCACTGGCGCCGCCAACGCGATCTCGACAAGGTCGCCGTCGTGCCCAGCCGCAACGGTGCGCAGGGGCCGATGAGGATCGATCTCGACAAGGGGACGATCGTGCTGCCAGCCCGCCCCGCCAGCGATGTCGATCCCACCGCCACCGCCGAAGCCGAGACCTCCTCAGCCAAGACCTCCTCGGGGCCGGTCGCGGACCAGGATCCATCGGCCGCCGAGGAAGCAGCCGGGGCGCAGGAGTCCACTCCGGGTCAGTGACTGCGACGCACGCTGGCCTCGGCCAGAGCCGTCAGGGCCGTCCGTCCCTCATCGGTCAGTCTCGCCGCGTTGAGAACGTCGAGGGCTCGTGCATGGGCCGCCGAGATCGCCTGTTCCGTCGCAGCCAGAGCACCCGAACCCTCGATGATCGTCCTGGCGCGGTCGACGTCGGCCTCCGTCAGGTCCGGGTTCCCGAGCATGGCGTCCAGGGCGGCCGCGTCCTCGTCCGGGGCGAGGTCGAGGGCGTGGGCCACCAGCACGGTCCGCTTTCCCTCCCTGAGGTCGTCACCGGCCGGCTTGCCGGTCACTGACTCGTCACCGAACACGCCCAGCACGTCATCGCGGTACTGGAAGGCATGGCCCATGGGTGAGCCGAACTCGCCCAGGGCGCGCAACAGGTGCGAATCGGCGCCGGCCAGCGCCGCACCGATCTGACAGGGTCGGGCCACCGTGTAGCGGCTGGTCTTGAACTCGACCACCCGTTGGGCCATCTCCACCTCGCGGGCCACCTGCAGGTCACGGGCCTCGCCCCCGGATGCTGGAGTCGAGACGCCCAGCCTGGCCTGCGCCACCACGTCGAGGTACTGGCCGGCGGTCACTTCCTGTCGGACGGCGTCGAACAGGGGCAGGGCGCGGCCCAGGACTTCGTCGGCCAGCCCCGAGCGGCGCAGCAATTCGACCGACCAGACCAGCAGCAGGTCACCCAGCAGGATGGCCCCCGCCCTGCCGAAGGATTCTGCGCTGCCGCGGCCACCAGCGGCCCGGTGCTCGGCCTCGAGCTGTCGATGGGCCGAGGGCAGGCCACGTCGGGTGTCGGAGGCGTCCATCACGTCGTCGTGCATGAGGGCCGAGACGTGCAACAGGTCGAGCGAGGCGCAGGCCCTCAGCAGGGGTGCCGGGTCAGCGGGCTGGCCGGTGACCGCCACGTGGCTCCAGTACGCGAAGGCCGGACGAATGCGCTTCCCCCCGGTCGTGAACGTGGTGGCGAGGTCGCCCAACCGTGACAGCTCCGGGGCGATCTCGACGAGGCTGTTCGTCCGCTCGTCGATGAACTCGGTCAGTTCCCGGTGGACCGCCTCACGAAAGTCGGCGCTGAGCGGGGAACTGGGGTCGAAGGGGGCCACGGACTGAGCCTAACCGGTGGCCACCGAGCCGTCGCCCTAGGCTGGAAGGCGTGCCCTCCACCCCCGTGACCCCCCCGCGACCGACCCTCGCCGAGCGGTTGGCGACCGCGGAGCGTCCGTTGTTCTCGTTCGAGTTCCGGCCCCCGCGCTCCGAGGAGGAGTTCGAGACCCTGTGGACGGCCATCGAGCGGCTGGCCCCGCTCGACCCTGATTTCGTCTCGGTCACCTACGGCGCGAACGGGTCCCAGCGAGAGCGCACCCTGCGTGCGAGTGAGCGGATCATGCACCGTACCCAGCTGGAGACCATCGGCCACCTCACCTGTGCCGACCAGTCCGTCGACGAGTTGCGTGCCACCATCCGTGCGTACGCCGAGATCGGCGTCACCCACATCCTGGCCATCCGGGGCGACATGCCAGGAGGTCCCACCGTCCCCTGGCAGCGGCACCCCGACGGCCTCGACAACGCCACCGAGCTGGTGCGGCTGATCAAGGCCGAGGGAGATTTCTGCGTCGGGGTGGCGGCCTTCCCCACCCCCCACGCGGACAAGTCGGACGCCGACCTCGACGCCCGCCTGCTGGTGGCGAAGTGGGAGGCGGGCGCGGAGTTCGCGATCACCCAGCTGTTCTTCGAGCCCGACCAGTACTTCGATCTCGTCGACCGGGTGCGCTCGCTGGGCTGCCCCATCCCGATCATCCCCGGGATCATGCCGGTGGCAACCGTCAAGCAGGTCACGACCTTCGCCGAACTCTCGGGGGCACCCCTGCCGCAACTGATGGTCGACCGGTTGCAGGCGATCGCACACGATCCCGACCAGGTGCGGGTCGTGGGCGCCCGGATCGCCTCCGAGCTGGCCGTCACCCTGCTACGAGGTGGCGCGCCGGGGCTGCAGTTCTTCACCCAGAACCGGTCCCGGGCGACCCGGGAGATCTTCGAACGGCTGCAGCACCGACATTGGTGAACCCGTGCCCGGCGCCGGGCCGGGCGCCGGGTCAGACGCCTGCCACCTCGGGGCGCCAGCGTGCCGGGCGGCCCCGGTCGAGGTCGAGGGTGACCAGTCGCTGGGTGGGTCGGGTCAGCGCGACGTAGAGCACACGGACTCCACCCGGCGCCTCCGCCACCACGTCGTCCGGTGAGACCACCAGGACCCCGTCGTACTCCAGACCCTTGGCCTGCAGCGGCGTGACCACCCGCACCCGGTCGGGGTGGGAGGTGGCGAGCGCGGCGCGCACCCGCTCGATCAGCGAGGGAGGTGAGACGACACCGATCGTCCCCGTCACCTGGTCGGCCAGCCTGGACACGTGCTGACGCAGGGCATCGTCCAGGCCCTCGGGCGTGGTGGCCTCCAGCTGCGGAGCGAAACCGGTTCGACGCACGGCCTCGGGAAGGTCGGCGTCCGGCTGCACCGTGGTGATCACCTTGGCCGCCAGGTTGAACACCTCGGCCGGCGAGCGGTAGTTCGTCGACAACCTGAACTGGCGGAACGGGGCTCGTCCGACCAGGTCGGTCATGGCCCGGGCCGTCTCGTCGGGGTCGGGGAAGGAGCTCTGCGCGGGATCGCCGACGATCGTCCAGCTGGCCTGCGGGCCGCGCCGACGCAACATCCGCCACTGCATCGGCGTGATGTCCTGGGCCTCGTCGACGAGCACGTGCGCGAAGGTGTCCTGGGGGTCGTCGTCGGGGTCGACGACGCGCTGGTCGGTCAGCCGTTCCATGGTGGTGACCAGTTCCTCGACGTCGGCGCCTCCCTCGAAGATGACCGAACGGTCGTCGTCCACCTCGACGACGGGTGCGCCGACGATCGAGACCAACTCGTCGAGCAGCGCGATGTCGGCGATCGTCCAGCCACGCTCGCCCGAGACGACGGGGGCGTAGGACTCCGCCAGCACTCGGCGCTCCTCGGCCGAGAGTCCGCCCCCCACCTGCTCGAGCACGGCCGGGTCGACCAGTCGGGTCAACAGGTCGCGTGGGTCGACCGAGGGCCACCAGGCGTGCAGGAACATCGTCCACGACGCCTGCGAGGTGACGGCATCGTCGAACTGGTCGCGGCCCAGCTCGTCGTCATTGGTGAACATGCCCCACAACGCACCCAGGGCGGCCCGTTCGGCGGCCTCCCTGCCCTGGTTGAGGCGGTGGTTCGACAGCACCTGCTTGCGCAGTCCCGCCACCTGCTGGGGACGAAGGGTCATCACCTCGCCCTTGACGCTCACCCGAAGGCTCGGTTCCTGGTCACCGGGCGGAAGCTGGGCCAGGGCCCTGAGCACCGGCAGCATGCGGATGGAGCCCTTCAGCAGGGCTGCCGGCGCGGTGTCGACGATGTCGGAACTCGACCCCAGCACGTCGACGGCCAGGGCCCCGACGGCGCGCAGGGTGACGGCGTCCTCGCCGAGCGAGGGCAGAACCCGTTCGATGTAGTTCATGAACACCCCGCTCGGGCCGACCACGAGCACGCCGCCCTTCTCGAGGCGCTTGCGGTGGGTGTAGAGCAGGTAGGCCGCGCGGTGCAGGGCCACGACGGTCTTGCCGGTGCCGGGGCCACCCGAGATCACGGTGAACCCCTGGTAGGGAGCGCGGATGGCTTCGTCCTGCTCGGCCTGGATGGTGGCGACGATGTCGCGCATGGCGTCGCCCCGGGCGCGCTTCAGGGCGGCCATCAGGGCGCCCTCGCCGACCACCACCAGGTCGGAATCGGCGGAGGAGTCGAGCAGGTCGTCCTCGACACCGGTGACGGTGGCACCGTGGGTGCGCAGCACTCTGCGGCGGATGACGCCGAGCGGCTCGTTGGGGGTGGCGCGGTAGAACGGCTCGGCGGCCGGAGCGCGCCAGTCCATCACCAGTGGCTCGTACTCCTCGTCGCGCACGCCGATGCGACCGATGTGTCGCACCTCGCCATCGGTGAGGTCGAGCCGGCCGAACACCAGCCCCTCGTGTTCGGCGTCCAGGGTGGCCAGACGTCTGGCGGACTGGTAGGCGAACGCGTCCCGCTCGAACATGGCGGTGCCATGTTCCTCACGGACGTAGTCGCCACGATCGCTCTTGTAGGTCTCGCTACCAGCGCGAGCCACCTGCTTCGCGGACGCCGTGGCCAGGTCGAGGGCCTGGTACACGCGGTCGACGTGATCCTGTTCCGCCGCGATCTCTCGACGGACGGTGTCAGGATCGGGGGTGGACGCGGACTGGCGAGGCCGGTCCGAGCTTGTGGGTGATGAGTTCACTAACTTCCCTCACACGGTGAGACTGACGCTCAAGCCTACTCGGGTGCACGGCCGAACTGGGTATTCGAGCCGTCTGCTGGTCGCGGAACCGGAATCGGGCGTAGCCGTGGGGGAAGCGGTTGGTTCCGGTTGGTGGGGCGGATGTCCTCCCCGGTGAGGTGCTCGTGCACCTCGTAGGCCAGCAACGCCCCGGTGAGCAGTTGAGCCCAGGGTTCGTTGCCCGCGTGGCTCGCGGCGCTGCCTCGCCAGTGGGTGTCGTCGACGCGCAGAGGCGGACGCTCACGCCACTGACGGAAGCTTTTCACGGTCCAGCCCGCGGTACCCGGTGGGGGGGCCTGGCGGGTCGCCCAGTCGGTGACGACGGCGTGCCCCTGCCAGAGCCACGTGACCTCAGCCCCCGCCTCGGTTCGGTGATGGACGTGTTCGGTCACAACCCCTGGCGGCAGGTCATTGTCGTGATGACTGCACTCGAACGAGGGGGCCCAGGGGCGCGGGGCCGACCGCCACGGCAACAACGACCGCGGCGGGACCGGGGTCAGGGTGTCGACGTCGACGCGGGCCGAGCCGGGGTGCTGCTCATGGACGTGGGTGAAACGGACCCCCAGGGAGAGGGCCCGCGTCATCAGCAGATCGGTGAGGCGGCTCAGGGGTTGGGCCCGGCGGGTGTCGGCATCGATGAGGTGCCATCGTCCGAAGGTGCGCTCCACGGACCAGCGGGAGGCCAGCAGGGCAGGCGCCCTGTTGTCACGCGTGGCTGGTTCGTTCTCGGCGCCCGCGCGCGCTGCGACGCTGGTGAAGAGCTCGACCAGTCGGGCGTCGGTCAGTGGTGCGGTCAGTTCCCCCATCGACGTCCGCGGCAGCAGGGGGCCGAGATCTGCGTCGGTGTCGAAGGGATGCTCGGCGCCTTGGCGCCGCCAGGCCTGCCACAACGTGTCGGCGCGGTCGAGCACCTGGGCCCAGGCCAATGCCTGGGTTCGTCCCACCAAGGGCTCGAGGGCTCGCACCTGCGCCCCGCGCTCGGTGGGAAGTGCCACCTCGCTGCCGTCGAAGAAGTGATGCATCGCAGGGGGCGCCTCGACCAGTTCCAGATGGGCGCCGTTCAGCGCTCCGGCCAAGGGTTGGCCGGTCTTGGTGAAGAGGTCGCGCCAGACAGCCGGGAGAGTCATGACCGGGGGGTCGCACCGCTCCGGGGAGGGGGTGCCGACCACTTCGACCTGATGCCCCCAGCGGGCCAGTCGTGCCGCCGTGGCGATCCCCACCAGGCTCGCCCCACGCACTCGTACGGTAGGCCCCTCGCCGAGGCTCATGATGGCCGTGGCTCCGGGCGCAGCCAGCGTCGGATGGCACGCCATCCGCGACGCACCCTCGAGAAGGCGAACCAGAACACGATCGCGGTGGCCACCAGCAGCACGCCCGCGATGATCGCAGCCACCACCGGGAAGCTGGCAGCCAGAGCCGCCACTCCCACGACGCTGACGTCACCGGCGGCCGAGGCGGCGACATTGGTGACCGGCTCGGGTGAGGTGTTGATGGCCAGTCGTAGCCCCGCCTTGGTGAGGTGGCTGAGCAGGGCCGACACCCCGCCGACGGCTGCCAGCGAGAGGGTCAGCAGGCTGCCTGAGTGCCCGGCGATCAGGGCTCCGATCACGGCCCCCGCGACGGGTCGGATGATCGTCGAGACGGTGTCCCAGGCTGAGTCGAGGTAGGGAATCTTGTCGGCCACCAGTTCGAGCACGGCGAGCACCGTCATCACGATCAGCACATCGGTGCGCTGGAACCCCGCCGGAACGCTCGGCTCGTGGGCGAAACGGCCCATCAAGCCCAGGACCAGCACGGTGGCGTAGGCGTTGATGCCGCTGGCCCAACCCGAGGCGAACGTCATGGGGAGCAGTTCCATGGCGACACAGTAGGCCCGCGGCGGCCCGCGGCTCAGGCCATCAGGGCGGCGAGCACTGCGAAACTGACCAGCCAGTGCGTGCTCATGAAGTCGCCCTCGCTGATGGCGGCGGATGCATGGGCCACCAGCTCGTCCGCGGCAGAACGGGCTGCCGTGGCCCGAGGTGCCTCGAGGAAGGGCGCCAGTGCCCGTAGTTGGGCCGCGCGACTGAGCGCGAGCCCGTGGAGGTGGACGGCGTGGCCGTCGGTCTCGTCCAGCACGACCGGCGTCTGCAGCAGCCTCTCGCCGGGTTCGGCCAGCACCGGCAGGAAGGTGTTCAGCCAGGCCCCGAACTCCTGGTGGGGCAGCACCCGGCGCATCAGGTCGGCCTCGCAGAGCGCCGGGGACAGGAAGTCGGAACCGCTCGGCTCCCAGGAGCTGGGGTAGTCGACGTCGGGGAGGAAGAACTCGCGGGCGGCCGTGTCGATGGCGGTGACCACGTCGTCGACCCCGAGCGCCTCGAAGGCGTCGCGGGCCAGGGTGAGGCCGAAGGCGGTGTTGGAGTGCACCCCGTGGCGGATCGGGAAGGCGAGTTTGGGCAACCAGGCGATCAGGTGGTCCCCGACCTGGTCGGCCACCGGCTGCAGCGCGGTGGCCCAGGTCCGGGCGCGTGCAGCCAGGGGGTGGGCGGTGTCCGCCGCCAGCGCCGTGGCGCCGGCGGTCAGGGTCGCGACCCATCCCCAGCCATAGGGCCGTTCATAGCCGGGATGGTCCGCCAGATAGGTCGCCTCCACCTGACCGTTCTCGTCGGTGAGTCGGGAGTCGAGTTCGGCGGTGAGGGCGTCACGGGTCTCCTCGGGGAGGGCCGTGTGGTGCAGCAGCGTGATCGCCGACCACTGCATGTGCGCCGAGGAGTGCCAGTCGAGGCTGGCGTGGAACATCGGGTGCAGGCGGGAGGGGGTGACGTCACAGTCCTCGGGTCCCCGGCTGGCGTGGGCTGCGGCGTAGGGCCACGGGGTGGCCAACACCTCGGCGATGGTGGTGGCCCACGTCTGGGCGTGGGGCTGCAGCGCGCTGATCGACATGCCCTCGAGCGTAGGTGCTCGTGCCAGACTCGGGCACATGCGAACCGTCGATCTGAACGCCGACCTGGGGGAGTCCTTCGGGTCGTGGACGATGGGTGACGACGAGGCCCTGCTCGGCGTGGTGACCTCGGCCAATGTCGCCTGCGGTTTCCACGCCGGGGACCCGACGGTGATGCTGCGTACCCTGCGTGCGGCCGCCGACCGGGGGGTCGTGGTCGGGGCGCACGTCTCCTACCGCGACCTCGCGGGCTTCGGACGACGGTTCGTCGACGTCGATCCCGCCGAACTCCGCGCCGACGTGCTCTACCAACTGGCCGCACTGGCCGGTCTGGCCGCCGTCGTCGGCGCCCGGGTGGGCTACGTCAAACCCCACGGGGCGCTGTACAACGCCATCGTCACCCACCCCGAGCAGGCCGGTGCTGTGGTGGGGGCCATCGGTGACTTCGACGAGTCCTTGGCCCTGTTGGGCCTGCCGGGGATCGCTCACGAACTGGCCCGTGGACGAGGCATCCGCACCGTCGTCGAGGCCTTCGCCGACCGGGGTTACCGCCCCGACGGCACGCTCGTCCCGCGCCGCGAACCCGGTGCGCTGCTGCACGACCCGCGGGTGGTGGCGGAGAGGATGGTGGGGCTCGTCCGCACCGGGGTGGTTGAGGCCGTCGACGGCACCGAGGTGGCGGTGGAGGCCGAATCGATCTGCGTCCACGGCGACTCGCCCGGGGCGGTGGCGCTGGCCTGCTCCGTGCGGGAGGCGATGGCCGCGGCCGACATCGGGCTGGCCCCGTTCGTGTCGTGACGTCGGTGCCCGGCGAGTGGACGGACGATCCGGTGGGTGGCTCCGGGATCAGGCCCTTCGAGCTGAGACCCCTGGGCGGTTCGGCCGTGCTCGTCGACTGCGGGTCGCCGGTTCGGCGTCGCCAACTCGTGGCGCTGCTCGAGGCCGAACTGGTGGGGGGCCGGTTGCCCGACGTGATCGACCTGGTGGTGGGTGTGCAGACCGTTGCGGTCTTCCTGACCTCGCCTGTCGAGGTGTCGGCCGCGATGGCAGCACTCACCAGCCTGATCCCCAGGAGCGTCGTCACCGGGAGCACGGTGCCCGGGGCGGTTGCCGGGGTCACCTCCGACGTGGTGGTTCCGGTGGTCTACGACGGTGATGACCTCGTCGAGGTCGCCGACCTGCTCGGTCTGGGAGTGCGTGACCTGGTCGACTGGCACACCAGCCAGGTCTGGACCTGTGACCTGGTCGGATTCCTGCCCGGGTTCGGTTACCTGGTCGGTGAGCACCCCCGCTCCGTGCCTCGGCGCACCGCCCCCCGAACCCGAATCCCCGCCGGTTCGGTGGCGCTGGCGGGGGAGTGGAGCGGTGTCTACCCGGGTGCCTCTCCGGGGGGTTGGCAGGTGATCGGCCGCACGGCGCTGGCGATGTTCGACCCCCACCGTCAGCCGCCCGCCCTGCTGCATGCCGGGGTGCGGGTGCGGTTCGTCGAGGTCTCCGCGTGAACCCCCTGCCTGTGGACCCCTGCCATGTGGACTCCCTGCCTGTGGACCCCCGCCCAGTGGACCCCCTGCCTGCGGGTCCTGTTCTGCGGGTGCTCGAGCCCGGTCCCCTCTGCCTGCTCCAGGACCTCGGACGCCGCACCGGTCTCGGCATGGGACTGCCGAGGGCCGGTGCCCTCGATCGCGCCTCGTTGAGGCTGGCCAATCGTCTGGTCGGCAATCCCGAGACGGCTGCCGGCCTCGAACTGCTGGGCGGCGGGTTGGTGGTGCAGGTGATGGCTGACACGGTGCTCGCCTTCTGTGGGGCACCTGCACCCGTCCTGGTCGACGGACGACCCGAGCCCAGCCACACCGCCCTCCCGGTTCGTGCCGGGGCGCAGGTGCGGGTGGGTCGTCCCAGCCACGGGCTCCGGGTGCTGCTGGGCGTGGCCGGCGGACTGGCGGGCGACCTCCTGGTCGGTTCGGTCTCGTCCTCACCCACCGCGGGGTTGGGACGAGCGCCCGTGCGCACCGGTGACGTGCTCGACTCGGCGGGGCTGCCCACCGGCCCGTGGACGGCGACCGACCTCGGGCTGGCCGCGGCGGCGGTCGGCGGGGGGAGCGACGGGCTGGTGCTGGGTGTGTTCGCGGGGCCCCGGGACGACTGGTTCACCCCGGCGGCCCGTGCCCTGTTCGTCGCCACGCCGTGGCTGGTCTCTCCGGAGTGCGACCGCGTCGGCATGCGACTGCAGGCGCGCCACCACCCGGCGCGGGTCGGCCTCGAACGACTGGTCACCGGCGAACTCCCGAGCGAGGCCGTGATCCCCGGATCGGTGCAGGTGCCACCGGATGGTCGTCCCGTGGTCTTCCTCGCCGACCACCCGACGACCGGGGGCTACCCGGTGATCGGGGTGGTCGACCCGGCCGACCTCGACGTGCTCGGGCAGGTGCGCCCCGGTGACGAACTGAGGTTCGAGTGGAGGATCAACCCGGGGTTGACGAAGTGTCGGAGGGTGCTCCTATAGTTGGTGATGTTCGAACACCTGTTCGATTCGAGGGTGGTCACCCACTCCCTCGCATCACCGATCGGGAACTTGGGGAAGGGCCCGATCGGAACCGCAGTTCGTCGGTGGACGAGGTGGTTCGAGCACTGGGACCGCTTCGGCGTGGTCGGCCTCGACCCCCGATCACGTCGGAGCTCCCTTCACGGGTCGAGAAGTAGGTTTCGCACGGCTCGGGGAAGGGGTTCACAGTGCGCAGGCGTGGGGACGCGATCGAGGTCAGGCTCGGCAGGATGAACGATCCTGCCCAGTTCCTGTGGCGGGGGCAGCTGTGGCGGGTGCTGGCCATCGAGAGTCGCTGGATCGAGTCCGGGGAGTGGTGGACCTCGAGCCAGGTGCGCGCCGCTCGCGGCGACGACGACTGGGAGCACCAGCGCCTGGGTGGTGGCACGGCCACCATGAGCCGCCAGCACCCGGGAGCGGGCGATGACGCCGACCTGTTGCGTGAGAGCGAGGTGTGGCGGGTCGAGGCGGCCAACGGCATGGCAGGCAGTCGTGGCATCTACGAACTGGCCCACCGCTTCCACGACGGTGCCTGGCAACTGCGCACCGTGATCGACTGAGGAGCCTGGGATGAGCCACGAACTCCTGTCCTCCACCAGTGCGCGACCCGTCCGGGTGGCCGATCACCACCGCATCGACCTGGCTCGGGCCCAGACCCTGGTCGTCACGGCCGACCTGACTCCCGATCCGGCGACCCGCTACCTGGCCGCCCACCACGCCCTGCGCGAGCTGGCTGTCCTGGCGCTGCGGGCGCGCACCGGTCGTCCACCCCGTGGTTCCTCGAACGCAGGGTTGTGGCGCGTCGTGGCCCACCATGCCCCCGAACTGGCGGAGTGGGCGGGTTACCTGTCGGCCATCCAGCCACGCCACGACGCGGCCGCCCGAGGTGAACTGCCGATCGGTGACCGGGAGGCCGATGACCTGGTGCGCGACGCCCAGACCTTCCTCGAGGCCGTGGGCAGGCTGCGCCTCGATCCGGGGGGGCGACGATGAGCGACCCCTTCGTCCATCTTCGGGTGGCCTCGGGCTACTCCTTCCAGCACGGCGCCTCCCATCCTTCGGCCCTGGTCGCCACGGCGGCCGAGCACGGCCAGTCGGTGATGGCACTGACCGACCGTGACGGCCTCTACGGGGCGATCAGGTTCGCCAAGGCCTGCCTGCAACACGGGGTGGCCCCCGTGCTGGGGGTCGACCTGGCCGTCCCCGAACCCGTCGCCGCCCTCGCCCGAGCCCCGCGGCGGACCGCCGCCCGGGGGGGCGAGACACGTGACCGACGCCACCCTCGCGTGGTGCCGCTGGCGACGTCGAGGACCGGATGGGCGAGCCTGTGCCGATTGGTCTCGGCCACCCATCTGGCCGGGGAGCGCGGCACTCCCGAGACCTCGCTCGACCAACTCGAGCGGCACGGTGACGACCTGGTCGTGATGCTCGGCAGCGACTCCAGTTTCGGGTTGCGGGTGGCCGAACGTGATCGGCTCGGTGCCGAGGCCGAACTGCAACGGTGGGTCGACCGGCTGGGTGCCGATCGGGTGGTGATTGCTGCCACCAACCACCAGGTGGCCGGCAGTGGGGTGAACTCCGCAGCCCAGGCCGGGGGGATGGTGGCCCTGGCCGACCGGTTCTCGCTCCCGGCCGTGCTCACCAACCAGGTGCGGATGGCTGAACGCCACCAGGCTGCCACCGTCGACGTGCTCGACGCGGCCCGCCGGTTGGTGCCCCTCGACCTGCGCAACATCGATCGCCGCAACGCCGAGGGCTACCTCAAGTCGGGCAAGGCCATGGTCGAGATCGCCGAGCACGTCGTCCAACTCGCCGGACGAGGCCGCCACGGTGCCGAGCGGTTGGTGGCAGACACCCGCACCCTGGGACTGCGGTGCCAACTCGATCCCCGTGCTGACCTCGGGCTGGGTGAGATCCACCTGCCCGAGTTCGGGGTGTTGGGCACCACGGCCGAAGAGGTGATGACCACGCTGAGGCAACGCTGCGAGGCAGGCATCGCGGGTCGCTACGGGTCATCGTCCGCCCTCGTCGAGAAGGTGGAACGCAGGCTCGACGAGGAACTGGCCGTGATCGAGCACCTCGGTTTCGCCTCCTACTTCCTCACCGTCGCCGACGTGGTGCAACTCGTGCGCGACATGGGTATCCGCTGTGCCGCGCGCGGGTCGGGTGCCGGCAGCATGGCCAACCACCTGCTGGGCATCTCGGGGGTCGACCCGATCGCCAACGGGTTGATCATGGAGCGCTTCCTGTCGCCGCTGCGGCGGGCCCTGCCCGACATCGACCTCGACGTCGAGTCGGCCCGACGCACCGAGATCTACGAGAAGATCCTCGACGTCTTCGGTGGTGAGCGGGTGGCCTGCGTGGCGATGCTCGAGACCTACCGGGTCAGGCATGCCGTCCGCGACGTCGGGGCAGCCCTCAGCCTTCCCCCCATCGAGGTCGACGCCATCGCCAAGGCCTTCCCCCACATCCGTGCACGCGATGCCAGGTCCGCCCTGCGCGACCTGCCCGAACTGCGGGCCGCCGGGCTGGCTGAACGCCGCCTCGACGTGCTCTTCGACCTGGTCGAGTCGCTCGACGGGTTGCCCCGCCACGTCGCCCTGCATCCGTGTGGGGTGCTGCTGTCGGATGCCACCCTGGGTGATCGCACCCCGGTGGAGGCCAGTTTCGGCGGCTTCCCGATGAGCCAGTTCGACAAGGACGACGTCGAGGACATCGGCCTGCTCAAGCTCGACGTGCTGGGCATCCGGATGCAGTCGTCGATGGCGCACTGCCTCGACGAGATCGAGCGCACGGGGCACGTGCGGCCCGACATCGACGCCCTCGCACCCTTCGACGATCCCGACACCTACGACCTGATCGCCCATGCCGCGACCCTGGGTTGTTTCCAGATCGAGTCACCCGGGCAGCGTGAACTGATCGGGAAGTTCGGTCCCACCACCTTCACCGACGTGGTGATCGACATCTCGCTGTTTCGCCCCGGGCCGGTGAAGTCCGACATGGTGGTGCCCTTCCTGAACGCGCGCCAGGGCTGGAAGGACCCGGTGTACCTGCACCCCGACCTGGTGCCGGTGCTCGAGGAGACCGGCGGCGTGGTGGTCTTCCACGAGCAGATCATCCAGATCGTCGCCGTCATGACCGGCTGTTCGCTGGCCCAGGCCGACGAGGTCCGGCGGGCCTTGGGCGACCCGGCGGGACAGGCCGATGTGCGCGCCTGGTTCATTCCCACCACGATCGACCGTGGTTACGACGAACGGGTGGTCGAGAAGGTCTGGTCGGTGCTGGCCGCCTTCGCCTCGTTCGGTTTCTGCAAGGCGCACGCGGCCGCCTTCGCCCTGCCCACCTATCAGTCGGCCTGGTTGAAGCGGCACCATCCGGCCCATTTCATCGCCGGTGTGCTCACCCACGACCCGGGTATGTACCCCAAGCGGCTGATCCTCGAGGAGGCGCGGCGCATGCAGGTGCCCGTGCTCGGGCTCGACGTGAACGCCTCCAGTGACGTCTATCGGGTGGAGTGTCTGCACGGCCTCGAGTGGGGTGACTGGCGCCCGTCTCGCCGCACTGACCTCGACGAGGAACAGGAACAGGCGGGGTTGGAGCCGGGCAGTGACCCGGCCACCGCCGTTCGTCCGTTGAACCCCCAGGGCCTGCCCCAGGACCCCGAACACGGCATCCGGATGGCCCTCAACGAGGTGAAGGGCATCAGTGCCATCGAGGTCGCCCGGATCGTCGCTGGCCAGCCGTACCACTCCCTCACCGACTTCTGGAACCGGGCGCAGGTCGATGCCCCCGTGGTCGAACGGCTGGTGCTGGCCGGTGCCTTCGACCGGCTCTACGGCATCGGACGAGCGGCCGCGGTGCACCAGCGAGGGCTGCTCACCCGTCGTGACCTCGTGCTCGCTGTCGCCGACCTGCGTCGGCTCCAGGTGGTGGAGGCGCGGACCGCCTCCCGCGCCAAGGGACTGCGACGCACCAAGCCCGTGGCGTCGAACCTCGACGATCCCCGCGATCTGGCCAGGTCCCAGGCACAGGGTGAGGTGGTGAACGCACGCCGCGCGGATGCCTTCGCGGGGGTGCAGTTGGCCCTCGACTTCACCGACCCGGGGGAGGACGAAGCCCGGTCCGAGGGGTGGGGGTCCTCCCGCCAGGGTCCCGGCGACGTGGCCGCCACGGGGCTGCCCGAACTCGACGACCGGCAGCGCCTCGAACTCGAACTCGAGATCCTCGGCATGGACGCCAGCCAGCACGTGATGGCCTTCTACCGCGCCTTCCTGCAGCGGTTGGGCACCACCTGGTCGCCTGACCTGCTGGGCCAGCGCTCGCATGCCGACCTGCTGGTGGCGGGAGTGAAGGTGGCCACCCAGACACCGCCGGTGCGCAGCGGACGACGAGTCGTCTTCCTGACCCTCGATGATGGTTCCGGACCAGTCGATGCCACCTTCTTCGAGGACGCCCAGGGTCCGTACGCGGCGACGGTGTTCTCGAGTTGGCTCCTGGTGGTGCGCGGGGAGTTGCGCCGCACCGGGCCCCGTGGGGTCTCACTGCGGGCGACGGGGGCGTGGGACCTGCAGGCGCTGTTCGCGACCTACCAGGCCCACCTGACCCGGGACGGCGACGTCGACGCGGCGATGCAGGCCGTGGTCGACGAGATCAACGCCCGTCCCGAGCAACTGCAGGCGTCGGCGCCCCGTGCGGAGCGGATGACCGATGCCCGTCCCGCCGCCGACGCGCAGACCCACGGACGAGCCGGGGGCATGGGTCCCCGTCGCGTCCTGGTGCACGCCAGCGGTTTCAAGCAGTCGCCCTATGCCGACGTGAAACCGGCCGGCACCCCGGCT
Organism: Aestuariimicrobium kwangyangense DSM 21549; assembly: GCF_000421525.1. Taxonomy (GTDB): domain Bacteria; phylum Actinomycetota; class Actinomycetes; order Propionibacteriales; family Propionibacteriaceae; genus Aestuariimicrobium; species Aestuariimicrobium kwangyangense. The sequence continues at coordinate 1,241,876 of NZ_ATXE01000001.1, forward strand.
GCGCAGGCACCACGCAAGCTGTGGCACTCCAGCCCGGGAAGTTCGGGGTGGTGACGATGGCGAGCGAGACGGTGATCATGCACGTCGACATGGACGCCTTCTACGCCACCGTCGAACTGGCTCGCAGACCCGAACTGCGCGGACGACCGATGTGGGTGGGAGGCGCCGAGCGGGGGGTGGTGCTGTCGGCCAGCTACGAGGCACGCGCTGCGGGGGTGAGGTCGGGCATGCCCAGTTCACGGGCCAGGCGGTTGTGCCCCCAGGGGATTCCGGTGCCGCCCGACCACGACACCTATGCCGCGGTCAGCAAGGGTGTGTTCGCGATCTTCGGAGGGGTCACCCCTCGGGTGGAGGCGATCTCGATCGATGAGGCCTTTCTCGACGTGACCGGGTCGGTGCTGCGGCTGGGGGATCCCCGGGTGATCGCCGAACTGATCCGTGCGCAGGTGGCCGACGAGCAGCAGATCACCTGTTCGGTCGGCATCGCGCCCTCGAAGTTCGTGGCCAAGCTCGCCTCGAACCAGGCCAAGCCCGACGGGGTGGTGCAGGTACCCCCCAGTCAGGTGGTCGCCTTCCTGCACCCGCTCCCGGTCGAGAAGGTGTGGGGGGTCGGGGAGTCGACCGCCGCTCGCCTGCACCAGCTGGGACTGACCACCATCGGCGAGGTGGCCCACACGTCCAGACAGACCCTGCAACGGGCGATGGGTACCCATGCGGGGGGGTGGTTGCACGACCTGTCGTGGGGCAGGGACGACCGCCGGGTGGTCGGGGAGGCGGTGGAGCGCAGCATCGGGGCGCAGGAGACGTTCTCCCGTGACACCGACGACCCAGGTCTCGTGACCACCGAACTCCTGCGCATGGCGGCGCGCACCGCCGGACGCATGCGCCAGGCCCAGGTGCTCGGCCGAGGGGTGAGCATCTCGCTACGGTTCGCGGACTTCACCACCATCACCCGCACCACGCAGCTGGCCACCCCGACCGATGTCACCGACGAGATCTACGCGGCAGCACTGAGGTGTTGGCGGGGGCTGAACCTGCAGCGGGCACGGATCCGCCGGGTGGGGGTACGGGTGGAACGGTTGGTCGATGCGGACGAGGCCTACCAGCAGTTCACCCTCGATGCCCCCGAGAAGGGCATGAGGGAGGTGGAACAGGCGGCTGACGCGGCCATCATGAGGTTCGGGCCCCACGCCGTGCGGCGAGCAAGGCTGACCGGCTGAGGCCTGAACAGTCCGGACGGCGGGTCAGCGCCCCTCGTCCTGGCGCTTGCGCCAGCGCTCCTCGAACTTGTCCATCATCGAGCCGGAAGGGGCGGCCTTGGCGGCGGCCTGCTGCTTTGGCGTGTGGTGGTGCTGGCGCGGACCGCCACGCGAAGGCAACAACCCCAGTCCCGATGCAGCCGAGGCGGCCATCACCACGAAGCCGGCCACGCTGACCGTCCAATGGGTCTGGATGCCCAGCACCAGCAGGGTGAGCCCGACCAGGAAACCGATGCCCCCGGCCACGAGGTGGCGGGAACCACGGGTGGGACGAACCCGGCTGCCCCGCATCAGATGGGCAAGTTTCGGGTCGTCCTCGGCGAGGGACTGTTCGAGTTGCGCAAGCAGGCGCTGTTCCTCATCGGAGAGAGCCATCATGCCTCCTTGCCTTGACCCTGGGATGACTGACCGGTGAACGGGGTGGCGGCCGACGATCCTCGGCTGCTGACCCTGGTGACCAGACGGTCTTGTTGTGTCCTCCAGTCTAGGCCGCGGGCGGGGCGGCACAACAGACAGCGTCTCGATTCGCGGGCCCGATCCTCTGGGGTGCCGGCCGGTCCGGAATCACTGGCGGACCCCGGACAGCCAGCGCCCGAGGTTCACCCACAATGACCTCGGCCACAACGTCGCGGCAAGGCCGCGTAGGCCGGTCTCGTGCTCGCGCACCTCGTGGGTGAAGAACCGGATGTCATCGGCCAGGTCGGGTGACAGGTCGTCCATCGTCCTGGCGTACCGCGAGTGCTCCACCGCCAGCGCCAACCGGCTCAACGCCCCGGCGGCCTCGGTGCCCAATCCGGGGGCCGCTGCAGCGGCACGCCCGCGCGGTGATCCCTCGGGCCAGTCCGTGCCCGAGTCCACCAGCGTGTCCCGGGCCTCCTCCCACCACCCGGCCACCACGTGGTGGGGGTCCCCGGTGGCGTGCAGTCGTCCACGCCTGATCGACCGGCGCACCAGCAACGGCGTCACGGCGAGGAGCGCCACGACCGCGAGCCCGCCGGTGGCCCCGATGACCTGCGCCCACGGCATCACGAAGCCCGTGCCCCCGCTCACGGGCGCGGCCGTGCTCTGGCTGGCGCTGGGGTCCGAACTGGGGGCGCTGGCGCTCGACGACGAGGTCGGGTCGGACGACGGCTGCTGGGAGGTGCTGGAACTGGGGGTGGGTTGGTTCAGAGGTGAGGTCACGGTCCACATCGGGGCGTCAGCGACGGCTGCGGTCGGCTCGAAGCGAACCCAGCCGAAGCCGGCGAAGTAGAGCTCGGGCCAGGCGTGCATGTTGCGTCCGCGAACCCGCCACTGGTCGCCCGTCTTCTCACCGGGCAGGAAGCCGACGGCCACGCGGGAGGGAATGCCCTCGAGCCGCGCCATCAGCGCCATCGCCGAGGCGAAGTGGATGCAGTACCCGGCCTTGTCCCGCAGCAGGAAGTTGGCGATCACCTCATAGCCGTCGCCGGCCGGGGCCGTGGTCGAGTAGGTGAACCGGCGGGGGTCGCGCAGGTACTCCTGGATCGCCGCTGCCTTCAGCACGGGGGTCGGTGCGTCCTTCGTGATCGAGGCCGCCAGTTCGGCGATCTCGGCCGGCACGTCGCTGGGCACCTGGGCGGTGACGGCAGCGTCGGCGGGTGCCCCAGGGATCGCCTCGTTGAACTGCTGCGGGTTGGGATCGGTGTCGACACTGGTCACCTCGTAGGAGAGGTTGCGCGTCGACTCGGTGCCGTTGGCGGCGGTCGAGACGAGGGTGAGGGTGTTGCGATCCCAGGCCCACTCGCCCGTGGCCTGGAACGAGTCGGGCGCATAGGGGGCAGGCAGGTACTGGGTCGAGAAGTCACCGACGTTGATCTGCGTGGTGGTCCGGCGCGTCGACGAGACCCCCGGGGGCTGGGGGAGCGAGCCGGTGCTCAACTGCATCGGGGTCAGCTTCCACCCCGTGCGGTCGATCTGGCTGAGCGAGGTCAACCGGATGTACTCCCCGGTGGGGCTGTTACTGGTGTAGGTCATGACGACCCGTTCCGACTGCTGGGCCAGGTTCTTCTGCAGCTCGATGGTGGGGTCGACCAGTTGGATCGGGCCGTTGCCCCGGGGTCGCCGGGCATCGAGGTCGAGGGTGCCGAAGGTGGGCAGCAGGCTGCCGGCGGCTATGGCCGCGGCCAGCACCGGTATCCCGACCACGGCTGCCATGCGCCACACCCCCCAGCGGGAGTGCGTGCGTTCGGCGGAGTCGGTGACCAGGTTCCTCGTCCACGTGCCGAGTCGGTTGGCGGTGTCCGCCGCGAGGATCACCAGGTAACCCGAGGCCAGCAGGGCGAAGACCCACCACGACACACCACCCGGCAGGGCGAGGGCTGGGATCAGGTAGACCGAGACGAGCGGTGCCAGCGACCAGGCGGGCGATGAGAGGGTCAGCACCAGCAGGTCCATCAGGATGGTGACCAGACCCAGGATGATCAGGAACAGCCAGCGGACGGCGCCGTTGGCCTCCATGGGCGCCGACTCGGTGCGGATGGTGAGAACCGCCTCGAGGTAGAGCTGCCCCAGTTGTTGCAGCCAGCTGCCCGACGCGGGTTGGGCGCTGAGTCCCAGTCCCAGTCCGACGCCGGCCACGACGAGCAACTGCCACAGGTGCACCAGCCAGGAGCCCACGCGCAGGCGTCTGGCCCCGGCCGAGATCACCATCAGCACGGCGACCAGTCCGATGCCGAAGGCCAGCAACAGCCGGTCGCTGGTGAGGGCGAGCATCGACACGGTGGCGAGCACCATGGCGCCCATCGTGGCGAGGGCGAGTCGGTCCGTCGTCCTCATCGGGTGCTCACCCCCACCCGGTCGAGTGACCGCCAGGCCTCGTCGATGGTCGTCGTGCCGGTCACCTCGACCACCCGCCAGGCATGACGACGCAGCAGGTCGATCGCCGCCTCGTGCTCACCGGCGAGGGACTCGTCCCCCCGGAAGCGACGAGCGGTGAAGGTGTCGACGTCGAGCACCATGGCCAGCCCCTGGGCCCGGTGGGAGCGCATCGCGACCAGGGCGTGCACGTCGTCGCGGCTGAGGCGTCCGGTGATGGCGATCAGCACCTCGCCGGTCTGGTGGCCTGTGGCGGCGCGCACCATCGTCGCCAGCGACGTGTTGTGGCTGGTCATGGTCACGTCGGTCAGGGTGAGCGCGACCGACTCCCGCAACTCGTCGGGGGTCAGCCTGTCCGCATCGACCAACGGTCCCTCGGTGTCGAGGATGCTGAGTCGGTAGCCCGACGAGATCATGTGCATCGCGACCGAGGCGGCGGCCGAGACCGCCCATTCGAAGGAACTGTCCTGACCCATGCCGGCGTGGGCCGAGGAGCGGTTGTCGAGCAGCACGGACACGCTGGGATCCCAGGCCTGTTCCTCGCGGCGCACCATCAGTTCGTCGCGCCGGGCGGTCGAGCGCCAGTGGATCCGACGCACGTCGTCCCCGGCCCGGTACTCGCGTACCAGCACGTCGTCGGCGCCGACCAGCCCGATCCGCTGGGGGGTCGAGTCACCGCTCTGGCCCTGCCCGGTGGCCGACCCCATGCTCGACAACGGCACGATGCGCGGGGTGATCATGGTCTCTCGGGTGGAGGCGAAGCGACGATCCATCTTGGCCAGCCCGAAGGGGTCGGTGGCCCGGACCAGCAGGGGCCCCACCTGGTAGCGGCCCCGCTCGAGGCCCTCGAGTGGGTAGTTGACCTGCCGCGACCACTCACCGGCGAAGCGGTGCACGGTGAACCGCGGGCGGCGTCCGAGCTGGCGGGGGATCGCCTCCTCGAACTGCAGCAGTCCCAGCGGTAGCGATCCCCGTTTGGTCAGGGTGAGGCTGCCCCGCAGCCGCTCACCCAGGGGGGCGCGGGCGGGGTTCAGTCGGCGTTCCACCGCCAGCGACATGCGCGATCGTCCGACCATCACCATGGCGACCGCCGGCAGCGCGATCAGCAGCAGTCCCAACCAGAGCAGGTCGTTCTGGCCGAACAGCATCGCGGCGACGGTGACGATCGCTCCGAGGATGACGAGCGTCCAGCCCCGCGAGGTGAGCATGCGCAGGACGCTCATGGTCACCGACGATCGGGGATGACCACCGACGACACGGCGTGCTCGATGATGTCGGCCACCGAGCGCCCGTCGAGCTGGGCGGCCGTGGAGGGCAACACTCGGTGTGACAGCACGGGACGAGCCAGGGCCTGCACGTCGTCGGGAATGGCGTAGTCGCGGCTGTGCAGGGCGGCGTGCGCCCGCACGGCCCGCAGCAGGTGGAGACTGGCCCGTGGCGAAGCTCCCAGACGCAGGTCGTCGGTCCGGCGGGTGGCGGTGACCACGTCGATGATGTAGTCCTTCACCGCCGGTGCGACGTAGACGTCCTTGATGATCTCGATGAGCCGCACGATCTCGGGTCCGTCGGTGACAGGTTGCAGGTCTGACAGGGGCTGGCGGGCACCGTGGTGCTCCAGCATGGCGAGCTCGGCACCGCGGGTGGGGTAGCCCATCTCGACCCGTGCCATGAACCGGTCGCGCTGGGCCTCGGGCAGGGGATAGGTGCCCTCCATCTCGATGGGGTTCTGGGTGGCGACCACCATGAACGGCGAGGCGAGCTCGTGGGTGACACCGTCGGACGAGACCTGGCGCTCCGCCATGGCCTCGAGGAGGGCCGACTGGGTCTTGGGCGAGGCACGGTTGATCTCGTCGCCGACGACGATGTTGGCGAAGATGGCGCCGGGCTTGAACTCGAAGTCGCGCGTGACCTGGTTGAAGACGCTGACCCCGGTGATGTCGCTGGGCAACAGGTCGGGGGTGAACTGCAGCCGGCGAACGGTGCAGTCGATGGACTTGGCCAGGGCCCGGGCCAGCATGGTCTTGCCGACGCCCGGCACGTCCTCCACCAGCAGGTGCCCCTCGGCGAGCAGCACGGTCATCGCGAGGGTGATCTGGTCGCGCTTGCCCTCGATCACCTGCTCGATGGCGCCTCGAACACGATCGGTGATCTCGATCACCTCGTCGATCGCGACGGCCTGGTTCGTGTCTGCCACGGTTCTCCTCGCTGGTGCGCCGCCGGTGGGCGGCCTGGTGGGCGACTTCGGATCAGGCGTGGACGTCGGAGCACCACCCCCACGCAGACTGCCTCAGCCTAACCACTGCAGGCAACGGCGGGGAAGAAACCGGGTCGGGGGCCCGGCCCAGCAGGTGCCCGGGTGGCCTCGGCCCCGCCACGCCTCGAGCGGGCTCGCTCCGAGCCGCGGGAGCTGGTGGGAAGGGGGAGCAACACACCGGCGCCTATGGTCTTGGTGGGGCGAAGTGGAGTATGGTGGAGCGCAGTGGAGCAGACGGGTGCTTCTGTGGAGCGACAGGGGAGGGTGCGGGATGTTTCTCGGTACCTACTCGCCCAAGCTCGACGAGAAGGGCCGGCTGTTCCTGCCAGCGAAGTTCCGGGAGGCGCTCGCGGACGGAGTGGTGGTCACCAGGCAGCAGGACCGCTGTCTGGCCATCTATCCGCTCGAGACCTTCAGGCAGATGACGGTGGCGAGCATGAAGGCCCCGAGCACCTTCAAGCGAGTGCGGGACTACCAGCGCATGCTGGCGGCCAGTGCTTCGGACGAGGTGCCCGACAAGCAGGGACGCATCACGATTCCTCCCCGGCTGCGCGACTACGCCGGCCTCGACAAGGAATTGGTCCTGGTGGGCTCGATCGATCGCCTCGAGGTCTGGGATCCGGCTGCATGGGATGCCTATTCCGCGCAGAACGAGGACGCCTTCGCAGAGATGAACGAGGACCCCTTCCTCGGTTTCGACCAGCACGACTGAACACCCCCCAAGTAGGACCACCCGGTAGGACCACCCGGTACGACCAAGCAGTACGACCAAGCAGTACGACCAACGACTGTGTCCCGCGGCTTCAGCCCGGTCACCGCAGCCCCCTGGCGCACCTTCCCCGGTGCCAGGTGGCCTTCCCAGCGGCCCGGACTGAAACCCCGGAACACAACCGTTGCCCCCCGAGCCAGCCACACGAACATCCCGAGAGGGAGGGTCGAATGTCCGAGGTGGACGCCCCGAAGCCACACGCGTCAGCACTGCACGAACCGGTCATGGTCGACCGCATCGTGCAGGTCCTGGCGCCGGCACTCCAGGCTCCGGGTTCGGTGCACGTCGACGGCACCCTCGGTATGGGTGGCCACGCCGAAGCCATCCTCGCCGCCTGCCCCCACGCCAGACTGATCGGGATCGACCGCGACCCGCAGGCGCTGGCCATCGCCGGTGAGCGGCTGGCCCGCTTCGGTGACCGTGTCCGTCTCGAGCGGGCCGTCTACGACGAACTGCCCCAGGTCCTGGAGCGCACCGGGACGACGAGCATCCAGTCGATGTTGCTCGACCTGGGACTGTCCAGCCTGCAGATCGACCGCACCGAGCGGGGGTTCGCCTACTCGGTCGACGCCCCCCTGGACATGCGGATGGGTGATTCGGGCCCCACCGCGGCCGACGTGGTCAACACCTACGAACTGGACGACCTGGAGCGGATCCTTCGTCGCTTCGGTGAGGAGAAGTTCTCCCGACGCATCGCCCAGCGCATCGTCGCGGCCCGTCAACAGGAGCCCTTCACCAGCTCGGCCAGGCTCGTCCAGGTCATCTCGGATGCCATCCCGGCCGCCGCCCGCAACACCGGCGGCCACCCAGCCAAGCGCACCTTCCAGGCCCTGCGCATCGAGGTGAACGCCGAACTCGAGGCCTTGGCGGGGGTGCTCCCGGCCGCCGTGGCCGCACTGGCCGTCGGGGGCCGTCTCGCCGTGCTGGCCTACCACTCCCTGGAGGACCGACTGGTCAAGCAGGTCTTCCGGGTGGCTACCTCCGACCGCGCCCCTGCCCACCTGCCGATGGTGCCCGAGCACCTCCGCGCGGAGTGCAGGTCGCTGACAAGGGGGGCGGAGAAACCCACCCCCGACGAGGTGGCGGCCAACCGGCGTGCCGCCTCGGCCCGCTTCCGCGCCATCGAACGAGTCCGTGCCATCGAAACAGTGAGAAGTGCAGCATGAGTGTGGTCGAGTCCCTGACCTCCTGGGCCAGTCCTCAGCGCGAACCCGGCGCCCCGGAGTCAACGCGTCCCCACCTGCGGGCGCTGGACGCCCCGGCCAAGGTCGTCCGCATCCCGTTCGTGGCCGTGTTGGGAGCACTGCTGGCACTCGGGTTGTTGGGGCTGCTGGTGCTCAACACCGCGATCCAGACCCAGGCGAAGCAACTCAACTCGCTGCAGGCCGACGCCACCTCGCTGGGGTACCAGAAGGGCGAACTCACCACCCAGGTGGAGCAACTGCGCTCCGCCTCCGCGCTCGAGCAGAGGGCCCATCAGCTGGGGCTTCGTCCGAACCCCTACCCCGCCTTCATCACGCTGGCCGACGGACGAATCCTGGGCAACCCCGTGCCCGTCACCGGCAACGAACTCCCCGACCAGAAGTGGAGTTCCTGGCAGCAGCAACAGGACGCCCAGGAGGGCGCTCGCGCCCGGGTGGCGGCCGAGGCCAAGGCCAAGGCCGATGCCGCCAGGAAGAAGGCCGAGGAGTTGAGCAAGAAGCGCGCTGAGGAGGCCAAGAAGAAGGCCGCGGCAGCCAAGGCCAGCGCCAAGCCAAGTGCGAAGCCCAGCGCCACTTCCAGTACCGCCAACCCGTCTGCCAAGGCGAATTCCTCGACCAAGCCCTCGACCGCCCCGACCGCCGGCGGTCGCTGATGAGCCCCGAGCGTCGTCCCCCCAGCGATCGCCGCGCCCCGTCGGACCGCCCCCGTTCTGACCGCCCCCGTTCTGACCGTTCCTCCTCGGAGCGTCCCCTGTCCTCCCGCTCCTCGTCCTCCCGCTCCTCGGCGTCGCGCTCCTCGTCGGGACCTGCGGGCCAGCGCAGCGCGTCGACCGGACCCGCTCGCACCCCCGGCCGCCGTCCCCACCAGACGGACAGGCCGACCTACGGACGCACCTGGCGCCTCCGGCTGGCCAACAGCACCACCCGTCTGAACGCGCTGCTGCTGGTGATGCTGTTGACGCTTGCGGCGTGGGCAGGCCGGGCCTTCTACCTGCAGGCCTACGACGCCCAGGCGAACGCGGCGATGGCCGCCAACCGGATGACCTACACCAAGACCCTGGTGGCCCAGCGCGGCACCATCAGCGACCGCAACGGCGTGGTGATGGCTTCCTCGGAGCAGGCGGTCAAGATCGTCGCCGACCCGATCATGATCAGCCGCAACGGCATCGACACCCGGGTGGAGATGACCCCGGGGCAGAAGAAGCGCGCCGCGACGGCCGCCCGTGACATCTCCGTCGTGCTCGCCAAGTACCTCGGGGGCTCCGAGGCCGATTACCTGCCCATCCTCAGTGACCTCGGTCGCAAGCACTACGTGGTCGTCAAGTCGCAGGTGCCGGCCTGGACCTATGAGCAGATCCGCCGCGACCTGGCCGCCGCCAACGACGGCATCGGACTGCACGGCTTGGCCAAGGAGGACGACCCGATCCGCACCTACCCGGCGGGCGATGTGGCCGCCAACGTGATCGGCTTCATGAATTCGGCCGGCGAGGGGGCCGGTGGACTGGAGTATTCCCTGGAGGCCTCCCTGGCAGGGACCGACGGCAAGGAGTCCTACGCGACCAGCGCCAACGGACGCATCCCGTTGGCCAACACGACCCTGGTCCCGGCGGTCGATGGCACGAGCTACACCCTCACCCTCGACACCGAGATGCAGTTGATGGCCAACCAGGCACTGGCCGCGGGGGTGACCAGGGCGGGCGCCAAGAACGGCACCGCGATCGTCATGAACGTCAAGACCGGCGAGTTGTTGGCCCTGTCGACCACGCCCGGATTCGACTCCAACGACCCGGCCGGAGCCGACCCGGCCAACCTGGGCAACCGTGCCGTCAGCGCCCCTTACGAGCCCGGGTCGGTCGAGAAGGTGCTGACCATGGCCGCCCTCGCCGACCAAGGTCTGGTCACCGCGGACACCCGCGTCGAGGTACCCAGTCGTGTGGTCTCGGGCGACGGCAAGATCAAGGATGCGTTCGAGCACGGCACCCTCCACCTCACCGCGCGTGGTGTGATCGCCAACTCGTCCAACATCGGCACGGTGTTGCTGACCCGCCAGATGAACAAGCAGAAGCTGCGCCAGTACCTGCTCGACTTCGGCCTGGGGAAGAAGACCGGACTCGGCCTGCCCGGCGAGTCGGCGGGTTGGCTGCCCCCCGCGAGCCTGGCCGACTACTCCCGCGACCAGATCAGCTTCGGTCAGGGACTGTCAGTCACCGCCGTCCAGGAGGCATCGGCCATCGCAGCGGTGGCCAACGGTGGGCTCTACAACGCGCCCACGCTGGTCAAGGCGACGGTCGACGGTGACGGCAAGGCGGTTCCCGTCGAGAAGGCGGAGCCACGCCGGGTCATCTCGGCGGCGGCATCGGCGCAGGTGCTCGACATGATGGAGTCGGTGGTGATGCTGAAGAAGTCCCGCTCGATCCCGAACTACCGCATGGCAGGCAAGACGGGCACCGCCCAGCGTGTCGACCCGCAGTGCTCCTGCTACCGCGGCTACACCGCCAGCTTCGTGGGCGTCGCCCCGGTCGAGGACCCGCAGCTGCTCGTCTACGTCGTCGTCGACCAGCCCACCCGCGGGACCGACGGTTCGACGCTGGCCCTGCCGGTGGCCCAGCAGATCATGAGCCTCGCCCTGCCCCGCTACGGTGTGCTCCCGTCGACCACCAAGCCGACCGAGCGTCCGCTTACATATGTACCGTGACCGGTGATCCCTCGATGACGTCCCCACCCCCGATCAGGCTGTCCGTGCTGCTCGCCGACCTCGCGGTGGCGCCGGTCGGAGCCGCTGATGTCGTGGTCACGGGACTGGCTCTTGACTCACGAACGGTGGCCCCGGGCAATCTGTGGGTGGCACTGCCCGGTCAGAGGGCGCACGGGGCGCAGTTCGTCGACACCGCTGTCACGGCGGGCGCTGCCGTCGTGCTCACCGACGAGGTGGGTTCGGGCCTGGTGGGCGACCGGTTGCCGGTCGTCGTCGTCGCCGATCCCCGCCTGACCATGGCCGATCTCGCCGCGCGCTTCCATGGATACCCGAGTCAGCGGCTGACCATGCTGGGAGTCACCGGCACCAACGGCAAGACCACCACCACCTTCCTGCTGGAGGCGGCGCTCGCGGCGGCGGGTCATCGGGTGGGCACCATCGGCACCATCGGCTTCCGCCTCGCGGGCGAGCCCGTCGAGGTGGCCAGGACCACGGTGACGACCCCCGAATCGCTCGACCTGCAGGCCCTGCTCGCCCGGTTCGTCGGCCAGGGCGCCGACGCAGTGGTGATGGAGGTCTCGTCCCACGCCCTCGCGCTGGAGCGGGTGCGGGCGGTCGGCTTCGACGTCGCCGGCTTCACGAACCTCGGCCGCGACCACCTCGACTTCCACCCCACCCTCGAGGACTACTTCGAGACCAAGGCCCGCCTGTTCGAGCCAGACCGCTGCCGGCACGCCGTGGTGATGACCACCGATGACCACGGACGACTCCTGGCCTCCCGCCTGCGCGCAGCGAAGGCGCCCGCCCTCACCACCGTGGGCACGGCAGCGGACGACGACATCCGGCTGCTGTCGAGTGAGCCGACTCCCGAGGGTGGTACCCGGGTTCGCATCGCCGGGGCGCTGGGGGAGCGAGAGCTCAGCATCGACCTGCCGGGCGCCCACAACGGACGAAATGCCGTGCTCGCCCTGGCCATGGCCGCGGTGGTGGGCGTCGACCCCGACCAGGCGATGGCGGGCCTCAGGCACGCCCAGGTGCCGGGACGCATGCAGCGGATCCCACTTGGGCCACCCCGCCAGGGGGAGCAGGCCACCCCGACCGTGTTCGTCGACTTCGCCCACACCCCCCAGGCGATCGAGGAGGCGGTGCGGGTCGGGGACCAGTTCTCCCGCACGGCTGTGGTGGTGGGTGCCGGGGGTGATCGTGACAGCGCCAAACGATCGATGATGGGTGGCGCGGCCGCTCATGCCGATCTCGTGGTCGTCACCGACGACAACCCCCGAACCGAGGACCCCGCCCGGATCCGGCTGGCCGTCGAGCAGGGAGCCAGGGCCGTCGCCGAGACACGACCGGGGGCGACCGTCGTGCAGTGCGCCGACCGTGCCGCCGCGATCGCACACGCCCTTCGCTGGGCCGAGCCCGATGACGTCGTGCTGGTGCTGGGCAAGGGTCATGAACAAGGACAGATCGTCGGCGACCGGGTGCTGCCCTTCGATGACGCCGACGTCGTGGTCGAGGAATGGGCGATGATCGCCCGGGAGCAGTCATGAGTGCGATCAGCGGGAGCGGCACCGGCAACAGCCGGATCCGTGCCAGCGCGACCACCGGGATCGGGGAGCAGTCATGAGGAGCCATCGTCTGTCAGACCTCGCCGCCTGGACCGACGGCCGCGTCGAGGGCGACCCGACCACCGTGGTCGGCCCCGACGTCGTGATCGACTCCCGGCTCGCCACAACCGGATGTCTGTTCGTCGCGCTTCCCGGTGAACACGTCGACGGACACGACTTCACCGCCCGCGCCGCCGACGCCGGAGCAGCCGCGGTGCTGGCCAGTCGTCCCACCGGTGCCCCGGTGCCACACCTGCTGGTTGACGACCCGCTTGCAGGCCTGTCCGGGCTCGCGCGGGCCGTGGTGGACGAGGCCCGTGCCGCCGGACTCGTCACCTTGGCCATCACGGGTTCTTCGGGCAAGACCAGCACCAAGGACCTGCTGGCCCAGGTGCTCGAGGCCGAGGGGCCGACGGTGGCGCCGGTCGGGAGTTTCAACAACGAGATCGGGGTACCGCTCACGGCGACCGGGATCGACGAGCAGACCCGCTTCCTGGTCAGCGAGATGGGTGCGCGAGGGCAGGGGCACATTGCCTGGTTGTGCTCGATGACCCCGCCCTTGGTCTCGATGGTGCTCAATGTGGGTTCGGCCCATCTCGGCGAGTTCGGCTCGGTCGAGGGCATCGCCCGCGCCAAGGGTGAGATCGTCGAGGCGTTGCCGGCCGAGGGATGGGCGGTGTTGAACGCGGACGACCGCCGGGTTGCCGCGATGGCCAGCCGCACCATCGGGCAGCTCGCCTGGTTCTCGGCCGCCGACGCTCGACCCGAGGTCGACGGACCGCTGGTCTGGGCCACCCGGATCAGCCTGGACGACCTGCAACGCCCCACCTTCACGCTGGTGTTCACCGATGCCGCCGGCGAGCACCGCCACCAGGTCAGCCTGGCCCTCCTGGGTCGCCACATGGTGGCAAACGCCGCCGCCGCAGCAGCCGCTGCCTGGCGGGCCGGAGTGGCGCCCGAGCGGATCGCCGCCTCGTTGACAGCCGCCCGCCACCGTTCCCACTGGCGGATGCAACTCGAGGTGGCGGCACATGGCGGGGCCGTCATCAACGATTCCTACAACGCCAACCCCGACTCCATGAAGGCCGCCCTGGCAGCCCTCGGTGCGATCGGCGCGGCGCGCCGGGCCGCGCATCCGGACGCCACGGTGATCGCCGTACTCGGCGACATGCTGGAGTTGGGCCCCGACTCGACCACCCGCCACCACGAGGTCGGACGATGGGCCGCCGAGGCCGGCGTCGACCTGTTGCTGGCCATCGGCGACGAGGCTCCCGCCATGGTGGCCGGCGCCGCCGAAGCCGGGCTCGCCGGTCGGGTCGTCAGCGTCGACGAGGCCGGATCGCTAGATTTGGGCCCGCACGACGTCGTCCTCGTGAAGGCGTCCCGCGGTCTCGCACTCGAACGAGTGGCTGCGGCCGTGCTCGCCCATGTCGTGGAGGAGAAGTCGTGAAGAACATCCTGCTCGCCGGTGGACTGTCGATGGTCGGCACTCTGTTCGGTACCCGCCTGTTGATCCAGTTCCTCGTCAGCAGGGGCTACGGGCAGTTCGTGCGCGATGACGGGCCGACCACCCACCACACCAAACGAGGTACCCCCACCATGGGTGGCTGGGCCGTGATCGTGTCGGTCATCGTCTCCTACTTCCTGGCCCACCTGCTGACCTGGACACCGATCACCGTGTCGGCCCTGCTGGTGCTCTACCTGCTGCTGGGCATGGGCTTCATCGGCTTCCTCGACGACTGGACGAAGATCCGCCAGCAGCGTTCCCTGGGGCTGACCCCCCGGGGCAAGCTGTTCGGGCAGGTCTTCGTCGCCGGTTCGTTCGCGGTGTTGGCACTGCTGCCCTCCGAGGCACCCTGGGCACCGTTCTCGCTGGCGGACGACCGGGGCATCGAACCCGCGAGCCAGGCCATCTCGTTCCTGCGCGACATCAACTGGTTGTGGTTGCCCTTCCCGCTCGCCGTGCTGTGGCTGATGGTGCTGATCGCGGGTGCGTCCAACGCCTCCAACCTCACCGACGGCCTCGACGGTCTGCTCGCCGGCTGCTCGACGATGATCTTCGCCGCCTACGCGATCCTCAACATCTGGCAGTTCAACCAGTACTGCGGGTTCACCTCGACGGCCGGACCCAAGTGCTACGACGTGCGCAACCCACACGACCTGGCTGTGGTCGCGCTGGCCCTGGCGGGAGCCTGTTTCGGATTCCTGTGGTGGAACGCCAAACCGGCCAAGATCTTCATCGGCGACACCGGCTCCCTGGCGATCGGGGGTGCCTTGGCCGGGCTGGCCATCATGAGCCGCACCGAGTTCCTGCTGGTGATCATCGCCGGGATCATGGTGATGGAGACGCTGTCGGTGATCCTCCAGGTGGGCTGGTTCAAGGCGACCAAGGGCAAGCGGCTGTTCAAGATCGCACCCTTCCACCACCACTTCGAGATGGTGGGGTGGCAGGAGGTCACGGTGACGATCCGGTTCTGGATCATCTGTGGACTGTGCGTGGCGGCCGGCCTCGGCGTCTTCTACGCCGAATGGGTGGTCGGCTGATGGAGGTCACGCCCCGCCTGCCCTGGCTCGAAGGAGCCGACCGCAGTTCGGCCTGGCATGAGGCCACCGTCGTGGTCGCCGGGCTCGCCCGCTCGGGTTTCGCAGCGGCCGATGCGCTGCTGGAACGCGGTGCCCGGGTGATCGTGCTCGACGAGGCCGACACCGAGGCCAACCAGGAGAAGGCGACCCTGCTGCGGCTGCTCGACGGAGACGTCCGGATCGGGGAGGGCTCAACGGCTACCCTCCCCGACGATGTCGACCTGGTGGTCACCTCGCCGGGGTGGCGCCCGGTCGCGCCCCTGATCGCGCAGGCCCTGGCAAGAGGAGTGCCGGTGTGGGGTGAGGTGGAACTCGCCTGGCGCTTCCAGCGGCCAGACCGGGTGGTGCCCTGGCTGGCGATCACGGGCACCAACGGCAAGACCACCACCACACAGATGCTCGACTCGATCTTGCGGGCCGCCGGGTTGAAGGTGGCCTGTGTGGGCAACATCGGACGCCCCGTCATGGAGGCCGTGCTCGACGACGTCTCCTATGACGTCTACTGCGTGGAACTGTCGTCCTTCCAGTTGCACTACGCACCCTCCCTGCAGATGCATTCAGCGGCGGTGCTGAACCTCGATGCCGACCACCTCGAGTGGTACGCCCACGAGGACGACCCCTATGCCGCCTACGCGGCGGACAAGGCGCGCATCTTCAACCAGGTCAGCCATTCCTGCGTCTACAACGTCAACGACCCGGCCACCGAGAGGATGGTCGAGGAGGCCGACGTGATCGAGGGTGCCCGCGCGATCGGGTTCACCCTGGGCATCCCCGGGCCGTCGATGCTGGGGGTGGTCGACGACCTGCTCGTCGACCGCGCCTTCGTGGCGCAACGTCAGTCGTCCGCCCTTCCCCTGTGCAACCTCGACGACGTCAAGCCCTCTGCGCCGCACAACGTCGAGAACGCCTTGGCCGCCGCCGCCCTGGCACGCAGCTTCGGGGTGTCGCCGCAAGCCGTGGCCGAAGGGCTTCGCACGCTCGAACTGGGCGGGCACCGCATCCAGAAGGTCGCCGAGATCGGCGGGGTCACCTACGTGGACGACTCCAAGGCCACGAATCCGCACGCAGCCAACTCCTCGATGAGGGCGTTCGAGTCCATTGTCTGGATCGCCGGGGGACAGGCCAAGGGGGTCACTTTCGACGACCTCGTGAGCCAGCACGCCGACCGGCTGCGGGGGGCGGTGCTGATCGGTGTCGACGCTCCCGTCATTGCCGCCGCGCTTTCCCAACACGCGCCCGATGTGCCGGTCATCTCGATCGAGAGGTCGGACACTGGAGCCATGGTCGAAGCCGTCGAGGCGGCGACCGGACTGGCCCAACCAGGCGACGTGGTGCTGCTCGCTCCCGGATGTGCGAGCAAGGACATGTGGTCCGGCTACGACGCCCGCGGTGACAGCTTCATCGACGCCGTCGGCGGGCTCGTCCAGGACTGACTTCCCCCAGCCCTGCGAAAGGAATCCGAATGGCGACGACCACCCGCGAGCGGACGAAGGCACGCTCGGGTGGGTCCCGGCGCAGGCAAGGGGCCGTGTCGGCTCTCCTGGCCCAACCGATGTCGTCGTACTACCTGGTGTTGATCCCGGTGGTGCTGCTGGTGAGCATCGGACAGCTGATGAGTCTCAGTTCGTCCTCGGTCTACGCCCAGGCCATCTCGGGCACCCCCTACTACTTCGCCGTGCGGCAGATGGTCTTCCTCGCCGTCGGCATCCCCGTTGCCTGGTGGCTGAGTCGGCGCAGTGTCGGTTTCCTGTCGGGCATCGCGTGGCCGGCCATGGTGCTGTCGGTGGTGTTGTTGTTGACCCTGTTCACGCCGCTCGGGATCGAGAACAAGGGCAACCGGGCGTGGATCTCGCTGGGCGGGCTGGGCACCCTGCAGCCGGCCGAGTTCGCGAAGCTGGCCTCGGTGGTCTGGGCGGCCGCGGTGCTGCACAACAAGCAGAAGGTGCTCGACCAGCCCAAGCAGTTGCTGCCCCCGCTGCTGATCGGGTTCGGGGTGCCGATCCTGCTGATCCTGGCCGGCGGCGACCTCGGTACCGCTCTGGTGCTGGTGGCCATCTTCGCCTCGGTGCTGTGGCTGGTCGGCACACCCATGGTGATCATGGGCGGCTTGGGTACGGCCCTGGGCGGGGTGGTCGCCGTGTTGGTGCTGGCGAGCCAGAACCGCATGACCCGCATCATGAACTTCCTGGCGGGAACCTCGCACAACGACCCCACCGTCTCGCAGCAGCCGCTCAGCGCGGTCTACGCCCTCGCCACCGGTGGCTGGTTCGGGGTGGGGCTCGGCGGGTCGCGGCAGAAGTGGGGAGGGCTGGCCGACGCCGCCCAGAACGACTACGTCTTCGCGGTGCTGGGTGAGGAACTGGGGCTCTTCGGCACCTTGTCGGTGATCGCGGCCTTCGCCGTGCTCTGTTACGGCGGCATCCGGATCGCGCAGCGGGCCGACACCTTGTTCGTGCGGGTGGTGGCAGGTGGGATCACCTGCTGGATCATGTTCCAGACCTTGATGAACATCGGGGTGGCCCTGAACGCACTGCCCGTGGTCGGGGTGCCACTGCCGTTCATCTCGGTGGGGGGTTCCGCCTTGCTGTCGAACCTGCTGGCGGCCGGTGTGCTGCTCGCCTGCGCGAGGCACGAGCCCGCCGCGCGCAAGTGGATCGAGGCCGCGGCGTCGAAGAAGCGCCGGGTCACCCGCGTCGTCCCCAAGTGAGGCGCCCGAGCGCGACGACACCGCCCGTGTCGACGCCGCCACCGCCCGTGTCGACACCGCCGCGAGGACGAGGATCCGCGTGTCATCGCGCTGGTTTGGAATGATGGGTGAGGAACATCCGAGGAGAGGTTGGT
The DNA here is from genome assembly GCF_000421525.1 of Aestuariimicrobium kwangyangense DSM 21549. Lineage (GTDB taxonomy): Bacteria > Actinomycetota > Actinomycetes > Propionibacteriales > Propionibacteriaceae > Aestuariimicrobium > Aestuariimicrobium kwangyangense. The sequence continues at coordinate 1,259,921 of NZ_ATXE01000001.1, forward strand.
GGACGACGTGCTGAACGTGGTGCTCGCCGGGGGAGGGACGGCCGGTCACACCTCCCCACTGATCGCGACCTCCGAGGTGCTTCGCGAACACGGGGTGACGTGCACCGCGATCGGTACGTCTCGGGGCCTGGAGACCAGGGTGATCCCGGCGGCGGGGCTCGAACTCGACCTGGTCACGCCTGTGCCACTGCCGAGGCGGCCCACCCTTGACCTGGCCAGACTCCCGTGGCGACTCGTCGGTTCCGTGCGCGAGGCGAGGGCGATCCTCAAGCGCAGGCGTGCCGACGTGCTCGTGGGTTTCGGCGGCTACGTGTCCATGCCTGCCTACCTCGCGGCCAGGGCCATGGGCATCCCCGTGGTCATCCACGAACAGAACGCCGTCCCGGGTCTGGCGAACCGGGTAGCTGCCCGGTTCGCGACGGTGTGTGCCGTCAGCTTTCCCGAGACCCCCCTGCCGCGCGCCCGCTTCATCGGCCTCCCGGTTCGCACGGCGATCTCCGACCTGGCCCGCGAGGACGGGGCCGGACGGTCGGCCCGCCGGGCCGAGGCGAGGCGTGACCTGGGTCTCGCCCCCGACCGGCTCACGGTGTTGGTGAGCGGCGGATCCCAGGGCGCCCGCAGCATCAACACGGCCCTGCTGGGTGCCCGCGACCGACTGTTGGCGCAGGGCTGGCAGGTGCTGCACGTGTGGGGTCCCAAGAACTTCGCCGAGCACACCGAGGTGGTCACTGCCGAGTCGGGCGCCCGCTACGTCCCCGTGGCCTTCGTCGACCGCATGGAGCGGGCCTACGCCGCCGCCGACCTGATGATCGGACGATCGGGTGCGGGCACCGTCGTCGAGACGGCCGTGGTCGGACTGCCCGCGATCTTCGCCCCGCTGCCCCATGGCAACGGTGAGCAGGCCCGCAACGCCGCCAGCCTGGTGGCGGCACACGGAGCGGTGCTCGTCCCCGATCACGAACTCGACGGTGACAGGCTCGCCCACGAGGTCGAGGCCATCCTCGGCGACCCCGCTCGCCTCCAGCGGATGGCCAAGGCCGGCCCGGCGCTGATGCCGGCCGACTCGGCACGCACCCTGGCCGAGATCATCGAATCCGTCGCCGGAGGTGACCATGGCACTGCGTGAACCGATCGACGTGCAACCGCTCGAGAGTCTGGGACGGGTGCACTTCATCGCCATCGGCGGCGCCGGCATGAGCGGCATCGCGCAACTGTTCCACGCCAGGGGGGTGCAGGTCAGCGGTTCCGACCAGACGGATTCGTCCGTGCTCCGCCAACTCGCGGCCACCGGCATCCCCACCTTCGTCGGCCACGAGGCTGCGCAACTCGGTGAGGCAGACACGGTGGTCGTCTCCTCGGCCATCAGGGAGACGAACCCCGAACTCGCCGAGGCGAGACGCCGAGGTCTGCGCGTGCTGCACCGGTCCGCCGCGCTGGCCAGCCTGATGCACGGCAAGGTCGGTGTGGCCATCGCTGGCACCCACGGCAAGACCACCACCACGGGCATGACCGCCGTGATGCTCGCCGCAGCCGGCCTCGATCCGAGCTATGTGATCGGCTCACCCCTGGCCAGTTCCGGAACCAGCGCCCACCTGGGCACCGGTGACGTCTTCGTGGTCGAGGCGGACGAGTCGGACGGCTCCTTCCTGCAGTACCCGACCACGATCGCGGTGGTGACCAACGTCGAGGCCGACCATCTCGACAACTGGCAGACCCCGCAGGCCTACATCGACGGGTTCGTCCGGTTCGCCAGCCAGCCCGGCGTGGCCGTGCTGGTCGCCAACTCCGACGACCCAGGAGCGGCCGAGTTGGCCGATCGGGTGGAGGCGTTGGGCACCACCGTGGTGCGGTACGGCTCGGGGCCCGGGGCCGACGTCCGGCTCAGCGAGCTGGACTTCGAGGGCACCACCGCCTCGGGGGTGCTCGACCATGGGGGGTCCTCCGGCCGGATCCGGCTGCAGGTGCCGGGACGCTACAACCTCGAGAATGCCGCTGCCGCCTACGCGGTGGGCCGCCAGCTGGGCTGCAGCCATGAACAGTTGGTGGCCGGGGCCGCGGCCTTCACCGGCACGCTGAGGCGGTTCCAGCTGGTCGGCGAGAGCGGGGGAGTGCGGGTGTACGACGACTACGCCCATCACCCGACCGAACTGCGTGCCGCGCTCACGGCGGCCCGTCGGGCCGTCGGTGAGGGACGACTGATCGCCTGCTTCCAGCCCCACCTCTACAGCCGGACCGCTGAGTTCGCCGACGAGTTCGGCGAGGCCCTGACCTTGGCTGACCTCGCGGTCGTGACTGATGTCTACGGTGCCCGTGAGGACCCGGTACCCGGTGTCAGCGGAGACCTGGTGGTGCAGGCCGGCCAGGCGCACGGAGGCGAGGTCAGTTACGTGCCCGACAAGCGTGACCTGCCCGGCTGGCTGGCCAGCCACAGTCGTCCGGGAGATCTCGTGATGACCCTGGGTGCGGGTGACGTCACCTTGGTCGGGCCCCTGCTGGTCGACCTGCTGCGCGAAGGCACCGCCTGATGGCCGATCGCAGCCGCGTGCCAGGTCTGGCCGACGCCAGGCCCGGCCTGCGACGGCGTCGTCGGCGCGCCCGCTGGCGCAGGGTTCGTCCGGTGGTGCTGGCCGGCGTCGGGTTGGGACTGGCCGTCGTGCTGGCCGTGGTGGTCTGGTTCACCCCGGTCTTCTCGGTTCGGGAGGTTCGCATCGAGGGCACCCGGTTGCTGACCTCCGCCCAGGTCGAGTCCCAGGCGAGGGTGCCCGTGGGCCAGCCCCTCGCGCAGGTCAGGCTGCAACAGATCTCCGACCGCGTGGCAACGCTTCCCGAGGTGGAGTCGGTGAGCACAACCCGCCGGTGGCCCTCGGCGGTCCAGGTGGTCGTCACCGAACGGACCGCCCGGGTGCAGCGCATCAACGGTTCCACCTACCAGTGGGTCGACGGCTCGGGGGTGGTGTTCCACACCCAGACCCAGCGCGATCCGCGCCTGGTCGTGGTGAACACCACCGACACCGACCGTCGACTGCTCGGCGACCTGGCCACCGTGGCGCAGTCCCTCACCCCGCGGTTGCGGAGCGAGGTGACCGGCATGAAGGCCCAGAGCCCCGACACCATCACGGTGGTGCTGAGGGGCGGACGATCGGTGGTCTGGGGCAGCGCCGAGGAGTCGGCGACCAAGGCCCAGGTGGCGACCGCGCTGCTGCAGGTCAAGGCCACCGTCTACGACGTCTCGTCACCGGCCAATCCGACCAGTCGCTGAGCCGCTCCCCAGCCCCGTCGGATCGACCCTTGACCACCGCTTGAGGGTTCCCCCTCAGCCCAGTGCTGTGTTGGACACCGTTTCGAGCGCGCCCCTAGCCTGAGAACCGACAACGCTGAGGGTGACACGTAAGGTCGTGTGAATCCCGGTCCTGCGCCTGCAGGGCAGGCGAACTTCGTGACAAGAGCTCGCAAGGCAACCAAGTGAGGCGGACTTCCGTGGCAAGTGCAGGGCAGAACTACCTGGCTGTGATCAAGGTGGTCGGTGTTGGCGGTGGCGGCGTGAACGCCGTGAACCGCATGATCGATGCCGGCCTGAAGGGTGTTGAGTTCATCGCGATCAACACCGACGCCCAGGCTCTGCTGATGAGCGACGCCGACGTGAAGCTCGACGTGGGCCGTGAGCTGACGCGCGGTCTCGGCGCCGGCGCCGATCCCGACAAGGGCAGGCAGGCAGCCGAGGATCATGCCGAGGACATCGAGGAGACCCTCAAGGGGGCCGACATGGTGTTCGTGACCGCCGGCGAGGGAGGTGGCACCGGAACCGGTGGCGCACCCGTGGTCGCCAAGATCGCCCGCTCGCTCGGTGCGCTGACCATCGGCGTCGTCACCCGCCCGTTCGGGTTCGAGGGCAAGCGTCGCGCCACCCAGGCCGAGACCGGTATCGCCGCGCTGCGCGAAGAGGTCGACACCCTCATCGTGATCCCCAACGACAAGCTGCTGCAGATGACCGACCACCAGGTCGCGATCCTTGATGCCTTCAAGCAGGCCGACACGGTGTTGTTGCAGGGCGTCCAGGGCATCACCGACCTGATCACGACCCCCGGGCTGATCAACCTGGACTTCGCCGACGTGAAGTCGATCATGTCGAATGCGGGGTCGGCCCTGATGGGCATCGGGTCGGCCCGCGGTGAGGACCGCGCCCGCGCCGCTGCCGAGATGGCCATCAGCTCGCCGCTGCTCGAGGCCAGCATCGACGGTGCCCACGGCGTGCTGCTCTCCATCGCCGGTGGTTCCGACCTCGGTCTCTTCGAGGTCTCGAATGCCGCCAACCTGATCGAGGCGGCCGCACACGACGAGGCCAACATCATCTTCGGTACCGTGATCGACGACTCGCTCGGCGACGAGGTGCGGGTGACCGTGATCGCCGCCGGCTTCGACGGCGGGCAGCCCCCCAAGCGGCAGCCCGGAGTGCAACGTCGCGAGCCCCGCCAGCAGCCCGAGGCCCCGGTCGGTGTGACCCAGACCCTGAACCCGATCACCGGCCAGCCGCTGCAGTCGCGCCCGCAGCAGCAGGCCCCGGTGCAGTCGCAGTTCCAGACCCAGCAGGCGCCGGTGGCTCCCCGTCCCGCACCGACCGCACCCCGGCCGGCCGACGACGATGACCTCGACGTTCCCGACTTCATGAAGTGAGCCCGTGTTCCGTGTGCTGATCAGCCCCGACGCCAATGCCGGCGTCGGGGCTTGTTTCACCGACCGCCACGGTGGTGTGACGCCCGGCGACCTCGGCTCACTCAACCTCGGTCGGACCGACGTCGACCAGGTGAGCCACGTCGAGGCCAACTTCGAGCGCGTGCGTCGCGCCATCGGCGGACCCACCCTGGTCACCCTGTCGCAGGTGCACTCGTCCGACGTCGTGGTGGTCGACGACTCCTTCCTCTCCGGCTGGGGGCCGCGATCCCACCTCGGATCGCCCGGGGGAGTGGCGCCCTTGTCGTCCGCTGACGCCATGGTCACGACCCGGGCCGACGTGGCCCTGGTGATCCGGGTGGCGGACTGCGTCCCCGTCCTCCTCGCCGACCCGACGGCCGGGGTGCTGGGTGCCGTGCACGCCGGGCGGGAGGGCTACCTCGGTGGTGTGGTGACCCACACCGTCGAGGCGATGCGTGACCTGGGCGCCCGCGAGATCGTCGCCTGGGTGGGGCCGCACATCTGCGGCCGCTGCTACGAGGTCGACGAGGCGATGGCCGACCGGGTGGCATCGTCCCACCCGCAGGTGGTGGTGGCGTCACGCTGGGGTACCAGGGCTCTCGACCTGGGCGCGGGGGTGGAGCAGGAACTGGTCGACCAGGGGGTGACCGCCGTCAGACTGGACCCCTGCACGCTGACCACGCCCGAACTGCACTCGCACCGCCGTGACGGGGCCGACGCCGGGCGGTTCGCCGGCATCATTTGGCGCGTGTCGGGTGTTGCGTCGACCGGCGTGCCGGGGGCAGCAGGTACGGTGTAGGCGATCCGACTTCCCCGTCCGTCAGGGCTGGAGGTCCAGGGGCGACAACTTGTGGAGGCTGGACGCATGTCTTTTCTGAGGAACACGGCTGAGTGGCTCGGTCTGGTGCAGACCGACCGGTACGCCGGTACCCACGATGACGACGACTACGCCGAGATCACCCAGGCCGTCGACCACCGTGAGGCCGAGGACGAGCTGTCGACCATCACCCCCATCCACCGCAACCCGAGCACCCGGGAGGTCTCCGTGTCCGGTCACGAGTCCGAGCAGAAGATCGCCGACCTGACCCGCATCATCACGATCCATCCGCGCACCTACAACGAGGCCCGCACCATCGGCGAGCACTTCCGTGACGGTGTGCCGGTGATCATGAACCTCTCCGACATGGAGGACGCCGACGCCAAGCGCCTGGTCGATTTCGCGGCCGGACTGATCTTTGGCCTGCATGGCACGATTGAGCGCGTCACCTCGAAGGTGTTCCTGCTCTCGCCGAAGAACGTCAACGTTCGCGCCGAGGACAAGGAACGCATCGCCTCGAGTGGCTTCTTCAACCAGAGCTGACTGCTCGCCCCGCGGGGTCGTTCGGTCGGATGATCCGTGGAGGTCTGATTCGTGCAGGTCGTCGGAGTGGTGCTCGCGTGGGCACTGCAGATCTACATGTTCCTGTTCTTCGTCCGCATGATCCTGTCGTTCATTCCCGCGCTCAGTCCCTCGTTCACTCCCCGGGGTGTGATCCTGGTCGTCTTCGAGGTCGTCTACACCCTGACCGACCCACCCATCCGCTTCTTCGAACGCTTCCTGCCCCCCTTGCGGGTGGGCCAGGTGGCCTTCTCGTTGGGGTTCATGGCGGCGTGGTTGTCCTTGCTGATCGCACAGCGACTGGTGACCGCGATCTTCTTCTGAGGGCTGTCTCAACTTCTGCTTGAACGTGTCCGGCGGCCAGTGGTGTGGCGTTCAACCCGTGCAGTAGCCTGATCAGGATCGCTTGTGCGCGCTCACCCCCGCAGGCCAACCCCTGGGTGTCCCGGCCGGGGTGCGCTGCATCCCCCGAGAGTTTGGAGACAACCATGACGATGACCTTGGACGAGGTCAACCAGATTCGGTTCCCCATGGCCCGGCGCCCCAACGAGGGCTACCGCGCGCAGGAGGTGGACGAATTCGTTGATCGGGTGGTCGCCACATTCCAGTCGATGCACGAGGAGGCCGATCGGGCCAAGGCCCAGGTCGAGGCGCTCAAGGCCGACCAGGCCGGTGTTGCGCACGAGCCCTCGGGCCAGGTCGACCAGGCCTTGGTCGAGGAGAACGACCGACTCAAGGCCGAGGTCGCCGAGCTCCGTGCCCGCGCCGAGCGCGCCGAGGCGGCCCTCGCTGCCACCCAGGGATCTGACACCCATGACCCGGGCAATGCCGAACTCGAGGTCCTGCGTCAGCGCAACGCCGAGTTGGAGCAGCGCACCAGCGACCTGGATCGTCAGCTCGCCGAGGCCCGCGAGTCGGCCGAGTCCCGCCAGCCGGCAGAGGCTGCCGCCGAGGGTCAGGTTCAGCACGGCACCGGCAAGCTGGAGCGCCTGGTGGTGACCACCAGCACCGATGCGAGCCCCGCGGTCATCCGGTTGGTGCAGCTGGCCACCGAGCAGGCCGAGGGCGTCGTCGCCGACGCCCAGCGCGATGCCGAGGGCATGCGCAACGAGGCTGCGGCCGACGCCAAGCAGACTCGTGACGAGGCCGACGCCTACGCCGCCGAGACCACCAAGGCCGCGGACGCCAAGGCCGAGCAGATCACCGCGGAGGCCACGTCGAACGCCGACTCACTGGTGGCCGCCGCCCGCGCGAACGCCGAACAGGTCGAGGTGGACGCCAAGAACCGCCGCACCGAGTTGTTCCAGACGCTGGAGTCGGAGCGCGACGAGTTCGCCGGCAAGGTCGACCAGCTCAAGGCCTGGGAGTCCGACTACCGCAGCTCCTTGACCCAGCACCTGCGCTCGCAGGCCGAGGCGCTCGAGTCCGGGCAGTTCCAGCCCGGCGGCAACGCCGCCCTGCTGGGCGACGAGCGGTCGGCTTCCGCCACCCCCCGTTTGGACGCCCTGCTCGCCCAGAAGCAGTGACCCCCACCAGGTGACAGACTCGGCCCCGTTCCGCAGGGAACGGGGCCGATCACCGTCCGGGTGAAGGGGTGCGTGTCGGTCAGCCGCCACCTGCCCTTGACCTGCGCCGTGGGTGGTGTAGCCTTCACTCTCCGCGCCCCGACGGGCGCGGCTGACTCAGAGAGGATTCGGCCATGACCAGCAAGGCGAAGTCCACCGCGGTGACTCTTCCCGTCCGTGACGGCGAAGAGCCGTGGACAGAGGCTGAAATCGCGGAGGTGCGCGATGAACTGGTCGCCGAGATCGCGCAGCTCAACAAGAAGATCCGCCAGCACGAGGAGGAGCTGGCCGACATCCTCAAGGAGGGCAGCGACGGAGCTGGTCGCGATCCCGCCGACGTCGGCTCGTCCAACTTCGAGCGCGACCAAGAGCTGTCGCTGGCGCAGAACTCTCGCGAGATGCTCGACCAGGCACAGCTGGCCCTGCGCTTGTTCGACTCGGGCGACTACGGGCTGTGCGAGAACTGTGGCAACCCGATCGGCAAGGCTCGGTTGCAGGCGTTCCCGCGTGCAACCATGTGCGTCACCTGCAAGCAGCGCTCCGAGCGTCGCTGAGCGCGTGGGCACTGAGCTTGTCTGATCCTGAGCTCGTCGACCCCGGTGGATCGCCCAGGGTTCGTCCCCGGGTTCTCCTGGCAGTGATCGCGGTGCTACTGCTGGTGACCGACCAGATCACCAAGCAGGTGGCGTTGACCCATCTCGACCCGCGTGACCCACCGGAGTTCCTCGGCGGATTCTTCCGCCTGTGGCTGGTGTTCAACCCCGGAGCAGCCTTCTCCCTGGGCACCTCCTCGACGCTGTTCTTCTCCGTCCTCGCCCTGGTGGTGCTGGCGCTGCTCGTGTTCGTCATCGCGCCGCGCGTCAGGAGCGTGGGAATGGCGGTGGTCGTCGGTCTGGGCATCGCGGGGGTGGGTGGCAACTTCATCGACCGGGTGGTGCGCGATCCCTCCCCCTTCCGTGGGCACGTGATCGATTTCCTCTCCTTCGGTACCTTCCCGGTCTTCAACGTCGCCGACATGTGTCTCACCTCGGCGGCTGGCCTGATGATCCTGTTGTCGCTGCGCCCCCACCCTCGTGAGCAGGCAGCCAGACCTGTCGACCACGTCTCGTCGGGGCAGCCCTGATGGCGGTCATGCTGGTTCCCGACGGTCTGGCCGGGGAGCGGATCGATGCCGCCGCTGCGCGGATGACCGGACTCTCGCGATCCCGGGTCGCCGACCTGATCACGGCCGGTGGGGTGGTGCTGGCAGGCATGCCGGTCGAGAAGGCCTCCGTCAAGGTGGTCGGCGGTGAGCTGCTCGAGATCGATCTCGACAGCCCGGCCCGCAGCGCGACGATCACTCCCCAGATGGTCGAGGGGGTGCGCATCGTCCACGACGACGCCGACATCGTGGTGGTCGACAAGCCGGTCGGCGTGGCTGCCCATCCCTCCGTGGGGTGGGAGGGTCCCTCGGTCGTCGAGCACCTCGCCGGGGCCGGGTTCCGCATCTCGACGAGCGGGGCCGCGGAGCGGCAGGGGATCGTCCAACGCCTCGACGTGGGCACGTCGGGGCTGATGGTGGTGGCCAAGTCGGAGCGGGCCTACACCGTGCTCAAGCAGGCATTCCGTGACCGGACCGTCGACAAGACCTACCACGCCTTGGTGCAGGGCCACCCCGACCCCTTCGAGGGCACCATCGACGCGCCCATCGGTCGCCACCCGCACCACGACTGGAAGATGGCGGTGATGGAGGGCGGGCGTCGATCCATCACCCACTACCAGACGATCGAGGCCTTCCGGTCGGCGACCCTGCTCGAGATCCACCTCGAGACGGGCCGCACCCACCAGATCCGCGTGCACATGAGTGCCCTGCACCACCCCTGCATCGGGGACCCCCTCTACGGCTCCGACCCCGTGCTGGCCGCCCGGCTGGGACTGGATCGGCAGTGGCTGCATGCCCACAAACTGGGCTTCGTGCACCCCACCGAGGGCGACTGGGTCGAGTTCGTCTCGCCCTATCCGGACGACCTGCAGAGGGCACTCGACATCATCGCCGCCGGCTGACGGCAGCGCCAACGCTGGGCAGCCATTCGGTGAACCCGTTCTTGGGCCCCAGCGGTCTCGGGTAGGTTGTGCCTGTGCGTAGAGCAAAGATCGTGTGCACGCTGGGCCCGGCTGTCGAGTCGCCCGAGCGTATGGAAGAACTGGTCGCCGCGGGGATGAACGTCGCCCGCCTGAACATGAGCCACGGGGATTACTCCGAGCATGAGAACCGGCTCAATCTCACCCGGGCCGCGGCGAAGGCCGCCGGCAAGCGGGTGGCGGTCCTTGCCGACCTGCAGGGCCCCAAGATCCGCCTGGGCAAGTTCGAGGGCGGTGAGAAGCACTACCTCGAGGTCGGCCAGAAGTTCACCATCACCACCGACGACATCGAGGGAACGGTCGAGCGTTGCTCCACCACCTTCAAGGGCCTTCCCGGTGACGTGAAGCCCGGCGACCTGCTGCTGATCGACGACGGCAAGGTCATGCTGAAGGCGATCGAGGTCACCGACACCGACGTCATCTGTGAGACCGTCGTCCCCGGCCCCGTCAGCAACAACAAGGGAATCAACCTTCCCGGGGTTGCCGTCAGCGTGCCCGCCCTGAGCGACAAGGACGAGGCCGATCTCCGCTGGGCGCTGGGCAAGGGTGTCGACATGGTCGCGCTGTCCTTCGTCCGCTCTGCCGACGACGTCACCCGGGTGCACGAGATCATGGACGAGGAGGGCCGCCGAGTCCCCGTCATCGCCAAGCTCGAGAAGCCCCAGGCGGTGCAGAACCTCGACTCCATCGTCGACGCCTTCGACGCCGTCATGGTCGCCCGCGGTGACCTCGGCGTGGAGCTGCCCCTCGAAGAGGTGCCCCTGGTGCAGAAGCGCATCGTCAACCAGGCGCGCCGCTGGGCCAAGCCCGTGATCGTTGCCACCCAGATGCTCGAGTCGATGATCGACAACCCGCGCCCGACCCGCGCCGAGGCCTCCGACGTGGCCAACGCGGTGCTCGACGGTGCCGACGCGGTCATGCTCTCGGGTGAGACCTCGGTGGGCAAGTTCCCGATCGTCACCGTGCAGACCATGGCCCGGATCGTCGAGAACACCGAGACCCACGGTCTCGACCAGATCCAGGAACTCGAGTGGGATCCGCACACCACCGGTGGCGTGGTCGTGATGGCCGCCTACGACGTGGCGAAGCGGCTCGACGCCAAGTTGCTGGTCGCGCTCACCAAGTCGGGTGACACCGCACGTCGTCTGGCCCGACTCCGCCCCACCATTCCCATGGTGGCCTTCACCCCCGACGAGGACACCTGCCAGCGGATGATGCTGTCGTGGGGTGTGCAGACAGTGCTCACCCCGTCCTACGACGACAAGGACGAGGCCGTCGCCCACATCAACGACGTGCTGCTGCAGCAGGGCCTCGTGCAGGTCGGGGACAGGGTGCTGATCGTCTCCGGTTCACCGATGGGTGTGCCCGGCAAGACCAACGCCCTGCGCGTGCACCGGATCACCGAGCCGCAGGCCTGACACCCACAACCACGATGACACGCTGACGACGACCCTGACACAAAGGTCCGTCAGCGGGACGACTGAAGGGCGGCGCCCCCACCTCGGTGGGGGCGCCTCCCTCGTCATGGGGCCGGAATGCCTCACCCCTCCAGGTGTGGCTACAATCGTCCATGCTGCTCGCCCGGGTGGCGGAATGGCATACGCGGACGGCTCAAACCCGTCTGGTCGAAAGACCGTAGGGGTTCGACTCCCCTCCCGGGCACCACGGATCGTCCGCACTTCAATCGGCGCTCGACCCGGGCGTCGGGCAGTAGTGTCGGGCGCAGCGCCCCCCTCGCCACACGAGTGGGTGCCAGGAACCAGAGGAGCAAGCATCGTGGCTGAGCCGAGCACCACCACCCCGCAGCGTCCCCGTCCCAGGGTGTTGGTCGCCGAGGACGAGGCCCTGATCCGGATGGACCTGGTGGAACTGCTCACCGACGAGGGATACGACGTCGTCGGTCAGGCCGGCGACGGCCAGCAGGCCCTTGAGCTGGCCCGTGAACTCGAGCCCGACCTGGTCGTGATGGACGTGAAGATGCCCGTCATGGACGGGATCACCGCTGCCGAGAAGATCGCCGAGGAGCGCATCGCCCCGGTGGTCATGCTGACCGCCTTCAGCCAGCGTGACCTGGTTGAACGGGCCCGTGAGGCCGGCGCCATGGCCTACGTGGTGAAGCCGTTCGACGCCTCCGACGTGGTGCCCGCCATCGAGATCGCGATGGGGCGGTTCCAGGAGATCCGCTCGATCGAGGACGAGGTCGCTGACCTCGAGGACAGACTGGCCTCCCGCAAGGCCATCGACCAGGCCAAGGGACTGCTGCAGGAGGCTCTCGACCTGTCTGAAGCCGAGGCCTTCCGCTGGATCCAGAAGACCGCCATGGACATGCGCAAGTCGATGCGTGAGGTGGCCGAAGGGGTCATCACTCAGTTCTCGAAGTCGAAGGCCAAGGCCAGGACGAAGTCCGACGACTGAGGCCACGGGCACCTCACCACGGTCACCGGCCCGGGCCCTCCTGTCGGCTCAGCCCATCTGGACGAACTGACAGGTCAATCGGCCGGTGGCAACCCTGCGGTGGTTCTCGTCGGTGATCACCACTTCCCAACTGGTGGTGGTGCGGCCCACGTGCAGCGGTACTGCGGTGCCCGTCACCCAACCGGACCGGACGGGCCGGTGGTGGGTCACACTGAGGTCAACCCCCACCGCTGCCTTCCCCTGTTCCCGCGCGTGGGCGAAGGCCCCCAACGAGGCGAGGGTCTCGACCACCACCGCCGATGCGCCCCCGTGCCACAGTCCCATCGGTTGGGTGTTGCCGGCGACGGGGTAGCGGGCCACCACCCGCTGCGCGGACAGTTCGACCAGTTCGATCCCCATCCGGTCGTCGAGGGCGCTGTGGTAGTGGTCGGCCCACTCGGGCAACGTCGGCGTCATGCGCCGAGGCTAGTGGCTGGGCCTCGGGCTGGGGAAAATGTGGGTGTCGCTCGCTAGAGTCGCGGGTGTGAATGAGACCCCACGGCTCCTGCTCATCGACGGTCACTCGATCGCCTATCGGGCGTTCTTCGCGTTGCCGGTCGAGAACTTCTCGACCTCGACGGGCCAGCACACCAATGCCGTGTACGGGTTCACGTCCATGCTGATCAACGTGCTGCGCGACGAGCAACCCACCCACGTGGCGGTGGCCTTCGACCGCTCCCGGCAGACCTTCCGCACGGAGCAGTACGCGGAGTACAAGGCGAACCGTTCGAAGTCACCCGAGGAGTTCACCGGCCAGGTGCAACTCATCAAGGAGGTGCTCGACGCCCTCAACATCGTCCACCTCGACCGCGAGGGGTACGAGGCCGACGACCTGATCGCCTCGATGGCCAAACAGTTGGCCGGCAGCGCCGATGTCTACATCTGCACCGGTGACCGGGACTCACTGCAGTTGGTCAACGACCACGTGACGGTGCTCTATCCCCGCAAGGGGGTCTCAGATCTGGCCCGCATGACCCCAGTGGCGATCGAGGAGAAGTACTTCGTCACCCCGGCGCGCTACGCCGAACTGGCGGCGCTGGTCGGCGAGACCTCCGACAACCTGCCCGGGGTGCCCGGGGTGGGGCCGAAGACCGCGGCCAAGTGGATCGCCCAGTTCGACGGTCTCGAGAACATCGTGGCCCGCGCTGAACAGATCCCGGGCAAGGCGGGTGAGTCGTTGCGCGCCCATCTTGACGACGTCGTGCGAAATCGGCGCCTCAACGCGCTGGTGGAAGATCTCGAGTTGCCCTTCGGCCTCGACGAGCTTCGCCGTCAGGACTGGGACCGTGAGGCCGTGCACACCCTCTTCGACGGGCTGGAGTTCCGCGTGCTTCGCGACCGACTGCTCGAGGCGCTCCCGCAGCACGGCGAGGAGCCCGAGGCCGAGCAGGGGTTCGAACTCATCGGCGAGGTGCTCCGTCCCGGTGAACTGGCCGCCTGGCTCGATCGTCACGCCCGTGGCGACACGGTCACGGGGCTCGACGTGATCGGCCACTGGGGAAGCGGCACGGGCGACGTCAAGGAGCTCTCGTTGGCCAGCGCCGACGGCGAGGCCTGCCACATCGTCACCACCGACCTCACCCCCGAGGACGACGCTGCCCTGGCCGACTGGTTGGCCGACGAGTCCTGCGGGAAGGCGCTGCACGAGGCCAAGGGACCGATGCTGGCGTGCTGGGCGCGCGGGTGGGAACTGCGAGGCGTGGTCAATGACACGGTGCTGGCCGCCTACCTCCTACGCCCCGACCAGCGCACGTTCGACCTGGCAGACCTGGCGCTGCGCCACCTCAGGCGTGAACTGCGCGTCGAGTCGGGGGCGGTCGACGACGACGACCAACTCACCCTGGACTTCGGTGAGGACGACGGTTCCTCGCTGCAGGCCGCGCGCGAGTCGATGGTGCGGGCCAGGGCGGTGATCGACCTGTCCGACGCGCTGGCCACCGAGTTGGCCAACCAGGACGGTGCGGAACTGTTGGCCGAGGTGGAGGTCCCACTCGAGCGGATCCTGGCCGGCATGGAGAGGGTGGGGATCGCGGTCGACGTGACCCTGCTCGACCGGCTGCGCTCCGAGTTCGACGCCAAGGTGGTTGCCGCCGAGCAGGACGCCTACGCCGTCATCGGGAAACCGATCAACCTCGGTTCACCCAAGCAGTTGCAGGCGGTGCTGTTCGACGAACTCAACATGCCCAAGACACGCAAGACCAAGTCGGGCTGGACGACCGACGCCGATGCGCTGGAGGGATTGTTCGCCAAGACCGAGCACCCCTTCCTGGCGCACCTGCTGGCGCACCGTGACGCCATCCGCCTGCGCCAGACCGTCGACGGCCTGCTCAAGTCCGTGGCCGACGACGGTCGGATCCACACGACCTATGTGCAGACCATCGCTGCCACCGGCAGGCTGTCGTCCACCGACCCCAACCTGCAGAACATCCCCATCCGCACCGAAGAGGGACGTCGGATCCGCGAGGGCTTCGTCGTGGGCCGTGGCTTCGAGTCGCTGATGACGGCCGACTACTCCCAGATCGAGATGCGCATCATGGCTCACGTCAGCGAGGACGACGGCCTGATCGAAGCATTCCGTTCGGGGCGGGACTTCCACACCGAGACGGCCTCCAAGGTGTTCCACGTCGAGGCCGACCAGGTCTCGGGCGAGATGCGCGCCAAGATCAAGGCCATGAACTACGGCCTCGCCTACGGGTTGAGCGCCTTCGGCCTGTCGAACCAGTTGGGGATCACCACCAGCGAGGCCAAGGGTCTGATGGACGACTACTTCTCCCGCTTCGGGGAGGTGCGCGACTACCTGCAGTCGGTGGTCGGTGAGGCCCGCAAGACCGGGTTCACCGAGACCCTGCTGGGGCGCCGTCGTTACCTGCCCGACCTCACCTCGTCGAACCGGCAGCGCCGCGAGATGGCCGAGCGGATGGCGCTCAACGCGCCCATCCAGGGATCGGCGGCCGATGTCATCAAGGTGGCCATGCTGCGCCTGCACGAGAGCCTGGTCGAGCAGGAGTTCTCGTCCCGCATCCTGTTGCAGGTGCACGACGAACTGGTCCTCGAGGTGGCGCCGGGGGAACGCGACCGGCTGGAAGCCCTCGTCCGACAGACGATGGGTCACGCCATGGACCTCACCGTGCCACTGGACGTCAGCGTCGGGGTCGGGGCTTCCTGGCACGAGGCCGCCCACTGAGGGCCCGGTCGAGGGCCAGCAACACGTGCTCGTACTCGACCCCCAGGGCTCGTCCCACGCCCAGTTCGCAGGTGCGGTTGGCCGACAGGTACAGGTCGAAGTCGTGCGCTGACCCGTGCCGGTGACCCTCGTCCTGTCGTCCGATCTCCTCGACCATGTCACGGGTGGCGGCCTGCGTGAGTTCTGGGTGCAGCAGTCCGCGGTCCCCGGCGAACCCGCAGCACCGCCACGCGTCGGGCACGACCACGTCGTCGGCGACCAATGCGGCCAGGGACCGTAGCTGGACGTCGAGCCCCACCTGGGTGGTCGCACAGGTGGGGTGCAGCAGGGCACGGGCCACCCGCGGTACCGGGGGCAGCGACGTGGCACGGTCAGCCACGAATTCCACCACATCGACGATGGTGAGCCGGGCTCCCAACGCGTTGGCGGCAACCCTCAGCCCCTCGGTGCACGAGGCCGCATCGGAGATCACGACCAGTTCGCCGCCCCGAGTGGCTCGCTCGAGCACATGGGTCACGCGGTCGTCCATCACCTGCTGCCCACGCCCGTGACCCTTCGACTTCCACGGAGTGGCGCAGCACAAGGACTCCACCTCGTCGGGTACCAGGACCTGCACGCCGAGCCGTGAGAGCACCGACTCGACGGCCGACTGCAGGGTGGAGCCGTCCCGTTGGCCGAACATGGTCTGCACGCACGACGGCAGGTAGACAGCATCAGGGCGGCTGCTCGGTCGTGGTCGGCGGCCGACTCCACCGGGTGGCAACTCCGCCGACAGCTGGGGCACCGCGTCATCGCCCAGCAGACGCCGCCCCAGGGCCAGCGGCGTGGTCACCACCGGCGTCGGCAGCCGATCGGCCGCCGTCATCCCCATCGACGACAGTCGGGTGAAGGGTCCCCACGCGTGGGCGGCCACGTGCCACCCGGCCCCGGTGAGCGGGGTCTGCGACTCCCGACGCAGGCGGCGCACCAGGTCGCCGGTGTTGATGCCCACGGGGCAGGTGGTGGCACACATGCCGTCGACCGCGCAGGTCTCGGTCACCGGATAGGTCTGGTCGCGGCGGAGCCGGTCGGCCAGCTCGTGGTCGCCCGCCTCGTCGGCGTCGACGATGGCCCGTTGGGCCACGATCCGCTGGCGCGGGGTGAGGGTGAGGAACTCGCTGGGGCAGACGGGTTCGCAGTACCCACATTCCACGCAGCGGTCCACCTCGGACTGGACGGTGGGAGTGGTCTTGAAGTCACGCAGGTGCAGTTCTGGATCATCGGTGATGACGGCCCCGGGGTTCATGATGCCCGCCGGGTCGAGGGCCTGTTTCAGCGAGCGCATCATCGTGTACAGCTCCGGGCCGTACTGCCGCTCCACGAAGGGAGCCATGATGCGTCCCGTGCCGTGCTCGGCCTTGAGGGTTCCGGCGGCATCCAGCACCAGCTGCACGAGACCCTCGGTGAACTCACGCTGCCGTGACACCGCGTCGGCGGTGCGGAAGTCCTCCGTCACGAGGAAGTGGAGGTTGCCGTCCTTGGCGTGTCCGAAGATCACCGGAGCCGCTCCCAGTCGGTCGCGGCAGAGCTGGGTCAAGTCGCTGCAGACCTGTGCCAACGAGGGGACGGGTACGGCGATGTCCTCCAGCAGGGCCGTGGTGCCGCTGGCGCGAGCGCCGGCGACCTTGGCGTACAGCCCCTTGCGAAGCGCCCACAGCCCCGAGCGGCGCCGTGCGTCGAACGAGAACTCGGCCCTGGCCAGACCGAGCTGGTCGCAGGCGTCGGCCACGTCGGCGTCGAGCCGGTCGGGGCTCGCGGACTGGAACTCCACCAGGAGCGCGGCTTCGCCATGGCGGGCCCCGGGCAGCACGGCGGCGTGCGCCGGGTCGGTGCGGCACACGGCAAGTGAGGTCTCGTCCAGCAGTTCGATCACGGCTGGGCCGGTCTGCCGCAGGTGGGGGACGACCGCGGTGGCCTCGTGGAGCGATCCGAAGGTCAACAAGGCCGTCGAGACATGGGGCAGCAGGGGCACGGTGTTCATCACCACCGATGCGATGAACCCGAGCGTCCCCTCGGAGCCCACCATCAGGTGCTCGAGCGCCTTGGCGGGGGAGTCGTGGTCGACGAGTGCGTTCAGTCCATAGCCCATGGTGTTCTTGCGGGCGAACTGTCGTCCGATCTCCTCGGCGAGGTCGGCTCGCCGCGCCTGCGCCGACAGGGACACCAGGAGGGAGTGCAGGGCCGGTTCGTCCGCCGCCAACTGGGCATCTGCGTCGGGGGCACCGGTGTCGAGCACGGTGCCGGAGGCCAGCACCACCACCATGGAATCCACCGTGCGGTAGGAGTTCTGCTCGACCCCGCAGGTCATGCCGGAGGAATTGTTGGCCACCACCCCGCCGACGGTGCAGGCCACCTCCGAGGCGGGGTCGGGGCCGAGTTTGCGTCCGTGCCTGGCCAGCCGGGAGTTGACCTCGCGCACGGTCATACCGGGGCCGAGCCGAACCCGGCGGGCGCCCTCGTCCAACAGTTCCATGGAGCGGAACCCGCGACGCACGTCGACGAGCAGTGCGGACGACTGCGCCTGCCCGGACAGGGACGTGCCCCCGGCCCGGAAGGTGACCGACGTGCGATGGCGGGTGGCCACCCCCAGGATCGTCGCCACCTGCGAGGCGTCGGCCGCGACCAAGGAGGCCTGGGGGGTGAGCAGGAAGTGGCTGGCGTCGACGGCGGTGGTGGCCCGGTCGAGCGGCGAGGTGCGCACACGTGCCCGGCCCAACAGCCGCGTCAACTCCTCGGCCAGGTCGGAGGGGAGGGGGGTCGTGCTGCTGCGCCGCATGAGCCCACTCTAGGCAGGCGCGGGGTGGTCGGGCCGGGGCCGCGCAGCTGCGGGGCCGGACAGGTCAGGGCTGGAGTCAGGCGGAAGGGGCGACTGGTGTGAGGTGGAACAGGATGCGCGAGTCCCACGCGGCCGTGGCCCGGTTGAAGTCCCAGCAGATGACGATGATCGCCTCGGGGGCCCCCGCGTCGTCGTAGAGCACGGTCGAGTTGGGGTCGTAGTCCTTGACCCACACCTTGGTGGAGCGGCTGAAGGTGTAGCAGACGGTGTTCCCGCGCCCGTCGCTGACCCTCACCAGGGCCCCGGGTCGCAGTCCCGAGTTCGGGTCGGCCAACTCGTTTCCCAGGGCGTTGCCATTGCGGTACGTGTGGATGGTCAGCACGGCGTGGCCCTGACCCGAACCGAGCTTGGGACCTTGGTCGAACCAGCCGACGGTGCGGGGTTGGTCCTTGGGTGGGGCAGCCGCCGACCCGCTCTCGTCCAGTCCCAGCGACAGCATGGGGGAGTCGACCTTCATCGACTCGATCGACAGCCGCTGCGGATCGTCCATCGGGGCGGTCGGGCTGCTGCAGCCGGGCGGCAACGGTGTGGACGAGGAGGCAGTCGGAGTCGGTTGGGCAGGCGTGGTGCCGGAGCTAGTCGGGGACTCCGGTGTCGGGGCAACGATGGTCGCGGAGGTGCTGGTCTCCGGGCTGGCCGGCGGCGCCGCGACTCCCGGTTGCCGGTTCGTCGCTCGCCAGATCGCGAAGCCAGCCCCCACCAGGATCACCAGGACCACCAGCAGCACGACCAGGCGGGAGGGTCCCCGTCCAGGGCTGGACGACCGGCCGCGTCCGGGGACGCCGTCTGGCTGCGGACTGGCTGGCACGGGGGCCTGGTCGGCCATGGTCGTCGTGGTCCTCTCGGGTGGCTGCGTGGTCGGGGGTGCTGCGGACGGGAGTGTGGTGGATCGCTGCTGTCGTGCTGCCGGACGCCGTGTGGCACCCGGTTCAAGGGTCTGCGCGGAGCCATGCCTCGCTCGCGCATCAGCGTACCGAGTGCGGGCAAGCCCGGATTGACCCTCGCGGTTGACCGCGAGTACTCTGGACGGGCACTGTGACCTGTCCTGTTCCGTACCGAGTGAGTGGGTCTGCGGTGGGGGGAGACTTCCAAGTAGCCGCAGGGTGATGGTGCGTCATCAGCATTGTCCAACCATCGGAGCACCTACTACATGACCTCCTCCACTGAGGCCTCGACCCAGGTCGCCTTTGACGACCTCGGCTCGCCGGAAGCCTTCCTGGCCGCCGTCGACGCCACCATCAAGTACTTCAATGACGGTGACATCGTCACCGGCACCGTCGTCAAGGTTGACCGCGACGAAGTCCTGCTCGACATCGGTTACAAGACCGAGGGCGTCATTCCTTCCAAGGAACTTTCCATCAAGCACGACGTGGACCCCTTCGAGGTCGTCCAGGTCGGCGACGAGATCGAGGCTCTCGTCCAGCAGAAGGAAGACAAGGAAGGCCGCCTGATCCTGTCGAAGAAGCGGGCTCAGTACGAGCGCGCCTGGGGCACGATCGAGAAGGTCAAGGAGGAGGACGGCGTCGTCACCGGCACCGTCATCGAGGTGGTCAAGGGTGGTCTGATCGTCGACATCGGTCTGCGCGGCTTCCTGCCCGCATCGCTGGTCGAGATGCGTCGCGTCCGTGACCTGCAGCCCTACGTCGGCATGGAGCTCGAGGCCAAGATCATCGAGCTCGACAAGCACCGCAACAATGTCGTGCTGTCTCGCCGTGCCTGGCTCGAGCAGACCCAGAGCGAGGTTCGCCAGAACTTCCTCACCCAGCTGCAGAAGGGCCAGATCCGCAAGGGCGTCGTCTCCTCGATCGTCAACTTCGGTGCCTTCGTCGACCTCGGTGGGGTCGACGGTCTGGTGCACGTCTCGGAGTTGTCGTGGAAGCACATCGACCACCCGTCCGAGGTCGTCGAGGTCGGTACCCCGGTCACCGTCGAGGTGCTGGAGGTCGACATGGACCGCGAGCGTGTCTCGCTGTCGCTGAAGGCCACCCAGGAAGACCCGTGGCAGACCTTCGCACGCATCCACGCCATCGGCCAGATCGTGCCCGGCAAGGTCACCAAGCTGGTGCCCTTCGGTGCGTTCGTCCGCGTCGAGGAGGGCATCGAGGGCTTGGTGCACGTCTCTGAGCTCGCTGAGCGTCACGTCGAGATCCCCGAGCAGGTCGTCACTGTCAACGACGAGGTCATGGTCAAGATCATCGACATCGACCTCGAGCGTCGCCGTATCTCGCTGTCGCTCAAGCAGGCCAACGCCGGTGTCGACGTCGCCGCTGACGACTTCGACCCCTCGCTGTACGGCATGACCGCGAGCTACGACGACCAGGGCAACTACATCTACCCCGAGGGCTTCGATCCGGAGTCCAACGAGTGGAAGGAAGGCTACGAGGAGCAGCAGCGTGCCTGGGAGTCCCAGTACGCCGAGGCGCAGTCCCGTTGGGAGGCGCACAAGCGTCAGGTCGAGGAGGCCGAGCAGGCCGACCAGAACGCTGCCACCGAGTCGGCCACCACGACGAGCTTCGCATCGACCGAGGAGCCGGGCGCTGGTTCGCTCGCTTCGGACGAGGCGCTGCAGGCCCTGCGCGACAAGCTGACCGGCGGCAACTGACCGCCCTTCGGCTGACAGCCACCAGGCAGGCCCCCGACCACATGGTCGGGGGCCTTCCTCGTTCTGTCCTAGTCCTGTGTCAGCGCTGCGGAATGAAGGCGGCGCGTGCCAGGGCCGAACGGGCTTCGTCCAAGGCTCCCAGGCGCACGGCTTCGTCCCCCAGGTCACTGGAGCGCACCATCGGCGGGGGCCAGTGCAGGGTCGTGCGCAGGATGGCCTCGAGGGCCGCGCGCAGCGACTCCCCGGCAACGCGCGAGGTCTCCCCGGCCAGGATGACCAGTTCCGGGTCGAGCGTGGTGGCGATGTTGACGATGCCGGGTGCGATCCGCTCGGCCAGCGCATCCCAGACCGGTGAGCCCAAGGGCTCGCTGCCGGTGATCTCATCGAGCCACGCATGCCCGGGGCTGTGCTCGCGCCCGACGGTGTGCGCCAGGTTCCAGGCACCCGCACGGTCCTGGTAGGGCGTCTGGCCGGCTTCGCCCGTGTGCATGAACCCGATCTCGCCGGCCGCGCCGTGGGCGCCCCGATGAACCCGGCCGCTGAGCACCACGGCAGCGCCTACGCCACTGCCCAAGCTCACCAGCACGTAGTCCTCGGCATCGGCGGCCACCCCGTGCAACTTTTCGGCGATGGCCCTGAAGTTCACCTCGTTGTCGAAGGCGACGTGGGCTCCCTCGAGGCGCTGCGCGATCCGATGGGCGGTGCCCGCAACCCAGCGGGGCTGCTCGGTCGAGAAGAGCACGTCGCCAGTGAGCGGGTCGACGGCGCCCGGCAGGGCGATCGACACGGCGTGGTGCCGGTACGACTCAGGGGGGATGGTCGCGTTCACCGCCTCGACGATGGCGTCGTCGAGCCTTCGGTCACGATCGAGTTCCACGTCGTGGCCCAGTGCCTGGGTCGAGCCCAGCGGGGAATGGCTGACGAGGAGCACGTCTCCGTGCACCTCGACGGCCGTGGCCAGTCCGAGGTCGGCCGCCAGGGTGAACTTGGCCGCTTTGGGGCCGGGACGGCTGGCCTCGTCGAAGCCATCGGCCACCACCAGTCCTTCGGCCTGCAGCCGCTCAATCACATTGAGCGCCGCTGGACTCGAAAGTCCAGCCAATCGGGCAAGTTGCGGCCGCGTCGATGGACCATGCTGTGCCAGGAGCTCGCAGAAGACACGGTCGTTGACCTGGCGCATCAGGCGCTGCGGAGCGCCTCCGATGCTCGACGGGTGGGTCATGGGGCCCATCTTTCCTGAAGCCACCCCGTCACCGCCGTGGTGATCGATGGGTGTCGCTCCCTGTCTTGGTTGATTATTTACTTACTTATTGATTGTGTGCAAGATGTACCCCGACGAGCAACGAAGCCGGGAGACGACGTGAGCGTGGACGCGAAGACAGACGGGGGGTCCCGGGCTGAGGCTGCGCAGCGTCCAGGGCCCCGAGGGATGCCCCAGTGGCTGGTCTTCCTGGGTCGCCGACTGGGTATCTACACGGGTACCGCCGTCCTGGCCGTGGTGATGAATTTCATGCTTCCCCGGCTGATGCCGGGGGATCCGGTGCAGGACATGTTCCTTCGGATCCAGCAGGCCACGGGTGCGCCGCCACCTCAATACCTGATCGACAACATCTATGCCCTGTACGGCGATCCCAACCGCCCACTACCCCTGCAGTTCGTCGATTACCTCACCCAATTGGCGCGCGGTGACCTGGGCAGGTCCGTCATGCAGTACCCGACTCCCGTTTCAGAACTGCTGGCCCAGACCTTGCCATGGACGCTCGGCCTCGGACTGATCACGCTGGTGCTCGCCTGGCTGATCGGCACCCTGCTGGGGGCCTGGCTCGGGTGGAAGCCCTCGGGCATGGCCGACAAGGCCTTCACCCCGGTGTTGATGTTCTTCCACTCGATCCCGGCTTTCTGGCTCGCGATCATGGCGGCCTGGTTCTTCGCCTACCGCAACTACTACTTCCCGGCCCAGGGTGGATACGACGCCGAGCAGCGCAACCACTCCTGGGCAAACGGCCCCTTCCTCACCTCGGTGGTCACCCACGGGACGCTGCCAGCGTTGGTGCTTGTCATCGTGGGATTCGCAGGATGGTTGTTCAGCATGCGCAACATGACCATCGCCACCACCAGCGAGGACTACGTCACGCTTGCCCGAGCCAAGGGGCTCTCGCGGTGGGTGGTCCTGATGCGCTACGCCGCACGCAACGCCATCCTGCCCAACGTCACGGGCCTGGCCCAAGCAGTGGGCGGACTCCTCGGCTCAATCGTGTTGGTCGAGTCTGTCTTCGTCTACCCGGGCATGGGCAACTTGTTGGGCAATGCCATCGGTCAGCGTGACTACCCGGTGATGCAGGCGATCCTGCTGATGACGGTGTTCCTCACCTTGGCTGCCAATTTCATCGCCGACTCGATCTACGTGCTGCTCGATCCCCGCACCCGAGAAGGAGACGCCTGATGACCAGAAGATTTCTGGGACTGCCGATGGTGCGGGCTGGCATCGCGCTGATGGCCTTCTTCGCATTGATGGCGACGGTCGGCCCATGGCTGTGCTCCACCTTCCTCGGCCTCGACCCGCTTGAGCTCGACACCGCAAACGCCGGCATGCCGCCGAGCGCACAACACTGGCTCGGCACCACCTCGTCCGGTCAGGACGTGCTCGCCCGCATCGTCTGGGGGGCACGTGGCTCCCTGCTCGTCGGTCTCGCCTCGGGAACGATCGCCACGGCGCTGAGTGTGGTGATCGGCACCTGGGCGGGATTCATCGGGGGCTGGGCCGACAAGGTGCTGAACACCTTCACCAACCTGTTCCTGACCATGCCGAGCTTCGCCGTCACGCTGATCATCGCCGGCTACGTGCAGAAACTCGACTGGCTGTCGGTCTCCCTGATCATCGGCGCCTTCGAGTGGCCCGGTGGGGCGCGCCGCATCCGCGCCCAAGCCATGAGCCTGCGCGGACGAGACTTCACCGCGGCCCTGCGGACGACCGGTGAGTCACGCTGGCGGATCATCGCGGTCGAGGTCGCACCCCATCTCAACGGCGTGGCGTCCAGCATGTTCCTGACGGCCTTCGTCTACGGCGTCTTCACCCAGGCGTCGATGGCTTTCCTGGGCATCGGCGACCCGGAAACTGTTTCCTGGGGCACCGAGATCGCCTACGCCGAGGGCCAGAACGCGCTCTTTCGTGGCTACTGGTGGTGGTTCGCCCCGCCCGGCATCGCCATCGCCCTGCTCGGACTGAGCACCGCCCTCATCAACTTCGGCATCGACGAGATCGTCAATCCGGTCCTCAACTCCAAGCAGGAGGTACTGGTGCGCCAGTTCTTCAAGCGCACCCGGAAGGGTTCCCACCATGAAGTCCGGCCGGTCACTGGGGCGGTGACCCGATGACCCCCACCGACCAGACGCTGCCGGCTGAGCGGGATCACCACACCGGCCCCCTGCTCGAGATCCGCAACCTCTCGGTGCGCTACCTCACCGAGGCCGGCGAGGTGCCTGCCTGCGACGACGTCACCCTGACCGTGCGCCGCGGCGAGATCCTGGGCATCGCAGGCGAGTCGGCCTCGGGCAAGTCGACCCTGCTGACCGCTCTGCTGCGCCTGCAACGCACCCCGGCCGTGACCTCGGGGGGTGAGGTGATCTTCCATCGAGGGGGTGGGAGACCACCCGTCGACCTCGTCCGCCTCGATGAACGGGCGATGTCACCGTTGCGGTGGTCCGACCTGTCAATCGTGATGCAGTCCGCGATGGCCTGCCTCAATCCCGTGATGCGTCTGCGCGCCCAGTTCGCCGACGTGATCACACTCAAGAACCCGACGATGACCCGCGGTCAGGTCGACGAGCGCATCACGGAACTCCTGCGCATGGTCGGCATCGCTCCCGACTACGCCACCGCGTATCCCCACCAGCTCTCCGGCGGTATGCGGCAACGTTCCCTGATCGCCCTGGCGCTGGCGTGCGACCCCGACCTCGTGGTGATGGACGAGCCGACCACTGCGGTCGACGTCGTCATGCAGCGCACGATCCTCGACCAGGTACTGGCCCTGCAGGAGCGATTGGGTTTTGCCATCATCATGGTGACCCACGACCTCTCGCTGTTGCTCGAGATCTCTGACCGGATCGCCATCATGTACGGCGGCCGTGTGGTCGAGGTGGGCGACGCGGCCGAGATCTACGCCCACCCACGGCACCCGTACACCCAGGGCCTGCGCAACGCCTTCCCTCCGCTGAGCGAACCGGTGCGTCGACTCACCGGCATCCCTGGGACGCCGCCGAACCTGCTGAATCTACCTGTCGGTTGCGCCTTCGCGCCGAGGTGCCCGCACGCGCAGGACGACTGTCTGGCCCTTCGACCCGAGTTGAGGACGATGCCGACGACCGGGGCCGGCGAGCCCGGCCTGGCCGCCTGCCTGCACCCGCTCGATCGGGACGAGACCCGGCGGCAGGACGAGGATGCCGCCAGGCCAGATGCCGTCGCGGTCGATTCCGAGGCCCTCCTGGCCTCGACCATGGAAGGAGCGCAGCGATGACGGCCACCCTGCCCGCCAACCCGCCGGGCCTGCCGGGTTCCGGCCCGTCGCCTTCCGGAGGGCCGATCGTCAGCGCGAGAAGGCTGACCAGGCACTTCCAGGGACGGTCACGCGGAGGAGGTCGAACCACGATCCGAGCCGTTGAGGAGGTCGACTTCGACATCGAACCCGGCACCATCGTGGCATTGGTCGGGGAGTCCGGATCGGGCAAGACCACCTTGGCGCGGATGTTGGCTCTCCTCCACCCGCCCACCTCCGGGGACCTCGTCGTGGCCGGGAAGGAACTCCCGCGCCGCCAGCGCGACAAGGTGCGTTACTACGGCAACGTGCAGATGATCTATCAGGATCCCTTCGCCTCGCTGAACACCCTCAAACCCTTGCGTCACATCTTGGGCCGCGCCCTGCGCATCCACGGACGAGCCAAAGGGCGTCGTAACGAGAGGGAGCTCGTCGCAGAACTTCTCGCGAAGGTGAACCTCACCCCGCCCGAACAGTTCGTGGACGCCTACCCCACCTCCCTGTCGGGTGGGCAACGACAGCGGGTGGCGATCGCTCGGGCGCTGGCCGTGCGGCCTCGGCTCCTGCTCGCCGACGAGCCCACCTCGATGCTCGATGCCTCCATCCGCCTCGACATCCTGAACCTGTTGCGCGACCTGCGAGATTCCGAGCGGGTGGCCATTCTCTACATCACCCACGACATCGCATCGGCGCGCTACATCTCCGACCGGATCATGGTGATGTACGGCGGCCGGATCGTCGAACAGGGGCCGACCGACGACGTGGTGCAGAACCCCAGGCACCCCTACACCCGGCTGCTGGTGGCCTCCGCCCCCGACCCGGCGCACCACAAGGGCAGCGGACTGAACCGGCGGGTCCAGGTCGTCGGGGACGCAGAGCCGGTCGACGTCTCCCAAGAGGTGACGGGTTGCCGGTTCGCCCCACGCTGCCCCTTCGTGATGGACCGCTGCCGGGAGCAGCGTCCCCCCTTGCTTCAGGTCGGCGACCAGGCCGCCGCCTGTTGGCTGCTCGAGGACGAGCAGTGACCCCCCACCTCCGTCGCGCTGCGACGGCACCCCAACCATGAAGGAACAACGATGTCTCTGAACCTGTCACGTCGTGCCGTGCTGGCGACGCTGTCCGTCGGCGCGCTCGCAGGCACAGCTGCCTGCGCCGGCCAGGGAGGCGCCAAGCCGGGCGGTTCCGGAACCAGTGCCACGTCCGGTTCGTCCGCGAGCAAGGTGGCCACCAATGACGGTGTCATCACCCTCGCCTCGGGTGGACCGACGTACCCCAAGAACTTCAACTGGTACGGCGCCAACCAGAACGGCACGGCCCCCGGCCTCAACTTGATCTATGAATCGCCGTTCGCGCTCGACTACACCAAGCCCGGCCACTTCATCCCCATGCTCGCCGAGAGCTACGAGATGGAGGACGACGGGTCGACCATGGTGTTCCACCTGCGCAAGGGTGTGAAGTGGTCCGACGGCGTCGAGATGACCGCGGACGACTTCGCCTACACGCTGGGCTTCATCAACGGCGACGCCTGCCCCGACCCGGAGAAGTGTTGGGCGAAGAAGCCCCCGGAGGCGACCGACAAGTACACCTGCAAGGTCTACTTCAACGACACCGAGTACCAGCAGATGGCCAGCTACGCCATGTACTACCCGATCATCCCGGCCCACGTGTGGAAGTCGAAGGACCGCAAGACCGACACGAATGACAAGCCCGTCGGCACCGGTCCTTGCACCCTGGAGTCGTTCGACCCGCAATTGGTCACCTACACCTGGCGCGAGGACTACTGGGGCGGCAAGGGCAACGGAGTGAAGACGGTGAAGTTCAAACCCATGGGGCCCATCGGCGGGGTCGAGAGCCAACTCGACCGTGGCGACCTCGACCTCGCTGAGGGCACCGCCCCCGGCATCGAGAAGGATTTCGTGGCGAAGAACCCCGAGCTCAACCACTTCTCGGTCTACCCCTCGGGCGGCTCGCAGATCATCACCTTCAACTGCCTCAAGGCGCCCTTCAACGACGTCGCCGTGCGCACCGCTCTGCGCGGAAGCCTCGACCTGCAGGCGGCGGCAGACTTGGCGGCGACCGGCTACACCGTGCCGAGCGTCACCGGCCTCGACCCGCAGGTGTACTCCGACACCTTGCTTCCCGACTACAAGCAGGCGCAGAAGGCCGATGTCGAGGGCGCGAAGAAGGCTCTCGCAGACGCCGGCTGGACCGTGGTGGACGGTCACCTCAGCAAGGGTGGCAAGGCGCACCCGATCGCGCTGGTGCTCGACAACTCCAACCAGGTCTGGATGCAGCTGGGCCAGGTGCTGATCGACCAGTGGATGAAGGCGTTGGGGGTCAAGGTTGCCTGGCAACCCACCCCCACCCAGGTCTTCAACGACAAGGCGGTCAAGGGCGAGTACGACATGTTCGCCGCAGGAGGCGTCAGTTCGGGCAACTACTACCAGGCCTTCGCGCAGTACTCCAAGAGCAATTGGCAGCCGATCGGCACCAAGGAGAACGTGTGGGGCAACTACGGTCGTTGGCAGAACAAGGCCATGCAGGACAACGTCAAGAAGATGAGTGACTTCCGCTCCGACGACGCAGAGGGGCTGAAGCCGCTGATCGAGGCCATGCAGAAGGCCGTGGCGGACGACGCCCCGTTCATCCCCGTGATGACCAACGCCCAGGGTGTGCTGTGGAGTTCACGGAAGTGGACGGGCTTCCCCGAGCCCGGTGCGACCGCCTACCTGCCGGGCGTCGGTGGGGTCAATCACTCGATCCTGACCCTGCTGAACCTCAAGCCCGCCTGAACAAGGACGTCCCGGCACCCGAGGGTGCCGGGACGTCGTCGCGTCACGTCGGGGTCACACCCGGCGGTACTGCGCGTTCATGGGGCAGTCGAACGGGTCACGGGCGTGCAGTCCCACCTCGTTGAGGTATCGGACGACGATGCCGTAGGACGCCAGCAGGGTGGTCTCGGTGTAGGGCACGTTGTGCTTGCGGCAGTAGTCGCGGACGATGGCTCGGGCCTTGCCGAGGTGGGGGCGTGCCATGGTCGGGAAGAGGTGGTGCTCGATCTGGTAGTTGAGGCCGCCCATCAGGAGGCTGGCCGCCCAGCCCCCGCGGATGTTGCGGGAGGTCCGCACCTGCTTGGTGAAGAAGTCCAGTCGGGCTCGCTTGTCGATGATCGGCATCCCGGTGTGGTTCGGCGCGAACGATGCGCCCATGTACACGCCGAACACCGCCACTTGCACGCCGACGAAGGCGAAGGCCATCCCCAGCGGCAGGAGCCAGAACACGGGCACGAGAACTGCGGCGAAGCGCACGGCCAGCAGCACGATCTCCGTGGCCCTCTTGTCGACCTTCCCGCGGCCCAGCACGTGACGCACGCTGTGCAGGTGCAGGTTCAGGCCCTCGAGGGTGAGCAGCGGGAAGAACAGCCAACCCTGCCGCTTGGTGACCCACCGGAGCCAGCCCTTGGCCCGGCTGGCGTCCTCCTCCAGGAATGAGATGGTGTCGCGTTCGATGTCGGGGTCCTTGCCGACCCGATTGGGGTTGCCGTGGTGCCGCGAGTGCTTGTTCTGCCACCACGACAGCGACAGCCCCACCACGCCCGTGGCCAGCAATCTGGCCAGGCGGTTGTTGTTCTCCCCGGATTCGAGGATCTGACGGTGGTCGGCCTCGTGTCCGACGAACGCGACCTGGGTGAAGATGATGCCCAGCGCCGCTGCGATCAGGAGCTGGAACCAGCTGTGCCCCAGCAGGATGAACCCGGCGATGCAGCCGCCCAGCCCGAGGGCCAGGATGGTGAGCAACAGGGCGTAGAACCAGCGCGCCCGCTTCATCAGTCCAAGACCCTTGGCGAGGGTCGACACCTCGACGAAGGCACGCAGCTGGGGTGGGAACGAGGCGGCGTCGACGTATTTCGAGGGGGTGTCCGTCGCGGGCGACGAACGAAGCAGCGTCTCGCTCATGTCTGCTGCACCTGGCTCTCTGCTTGGTGGCGTGGGGACGCTTCGGCGTCGGTTCGGCCACGGGCTTGTGCCTACAGCTGATGCCAGTCTACCCGTCGGTGACAACGCCCACTGCGGGCAGCGCCCGATGCGCAAGACTGGTGGCATGGCCCCTCATCCACCTCGCTCTGCGCAGCCGCGGCGGATCGGGCTGACGGGGGGAATCGCCTCGGGCAAGTCCACCGTTGCCGAGCGGCTGACCGAGTTGGGGGCCGTGGTGATCGATGCCGACGAGCTCGCCCGGCGCGTCGTTGAGCCCGGCACCGACGGCCTCGCCCAGGTGATTGCCAGGTTCGGACCGCAGGTGGTGGGGGAGGGGGGCGGACTTGATCGGGCCCGCCTCGGTCAGATCGTCTTCGCGGACGACACCGCCCGCCGTGACCTCGAGGCGATCATCCACCCGCGGGTCCGGGCACTCGCGGCGACCCTTCGCTGTTGCCATCCCGGTCGGGTGGTGGTCGAGATGATCCCCCTGCTGGTCGAGACAGGGCAGTCCGGCGCATTCGACGAGGTCATCGTCGTCGACCTTCCCGAGGATCTGCAGCGCGAACGTCTCGTCCGTCGTTCTGGTCTCACGCCGGCCGCGGCTGAGGCTCGGATACGGGCACAGGCGAGCCGCGACCAGCGGTTGACGGCCGCCACCACGGTGTTCGACAACTCCGGCGACAGGGCTGCGCTGATCGCACAGGTCGACCAGTGGTGGCGTGAGCTGCACGCCTGACCCGGTTGTCGTTGAAGGTCAACTAACCCTCCGATGGGATTGACTGGACCCGTCACGCGCCTGCTCGGCGCAGTCCCCCCACTCCAAGGAGCGACCTGTGAGCTGCCCACGCTGCGGCACCGAACTGCCGGAGGCTGGACATTTCTGCCACGCCTGCGGTCACGACCTCTCGGCGGGCGACGGCGCCCGTCGCTCCTTCGCGGCCAAACCCGACGAGCCGGTGCGTTCCTTCCGGCTGGTCTCGTCGATCATGCCGAAGGGTGCCGCCGAACGTCCCCGCACGTACCAGATCGCCTTTGGGGTGTCCTTCGTGGTCGCCGTGGTCGCCGCCCTGCTGGGTGCGCTTCCCGTGGCCATCCTCGTGGCGGCCCTGGCCATCCCCCTGATCTACATCGTCTACCTCTACGACGTGAACCTCTGGGAGGACGAACCCTTGCCGGTCACCGGTCTGGCGTTCGGACTCACGTTCGCGCTGGCGGCCCTGTTCACGGTGGGGTGGACGACGCTGCGAGGTCCCCTGGTGAGTGCGCGCGCGTTCGACGCGGCAGCCACCCCGACGATGGCGGGGGTGCTGATCACCGCCTTGCTGGTGCCGGTCGTGGGTGAACTCATTCGGCAGGTGGGTCCAGTGGTGCTGGCGGCTCGACCGGAGTTCGACGACCTGATGGACGGTCTCACCTTCGGGGTCATCTCGGGCGTGGCGTTCGCCACGGCCGACACCCTGGTCAAGCACTGGGACCTGCTGGGGCAGGGCTTCCACGCGCCCGGACAGAGCGCAGCCACCTGGGTGGCGCTGCTGGTGCTCGAGGGCTTCATCAAGCCGCTGGTGATCGGGACCGCTTCGGGCATCGCATGCGCAGAGTTCTCGGGACTGGGGAAGGGCTATGACGGCTTCACGGTGCGCTACCTGTTGGCAGTGCTCGAGGCCGTCGCCTGGAACGCTCTCTACTTCGGTGGCACCTATCTGCTGAGCTTCGTGAGCCCTGTCTGGCTCGGTCTGGTTCTGTCCGTGGTGCTCGGGGGCGTGCTGCTCGGCGCACTGCTGATCAGGATCAGGGGAGTGCTGCAGACCGGTCTGGTCGAGGCAGCGCTCGAGGCCACCGCCCGTCATGGGGCCGGCGGCGTCGGTGTCGAGGGCGACCTCACCCATTGCGCCTCCTGCGAGATGCCGCTGCTCGGCGGGGCCGCGTTCTGCTCGAACTGTGGACTGGCACAGAAGTCCACGGTCAAGGGACGCCTGCACCCGCAACGCGCCGTGTTGGCAGGTGCAGGTCCAGCGCCCACCGCCCCCGATGATGCCCGCAACGATGATCTGGAGGCCCGCTCATGAGCAGCCCGAACCAGCAGGGGCAGTCGCCTCAGTCGTGGGGCCAGCAGCCCGGTCAGCCCTATGGTCAGCAGCCCGGACAGCCCTACGGTCAGCAGCCCGGACAGCCCTATGGTCAGCAGCCCGGACAGCCCTACGGCCAGGGCTTCACCGGATTCGGGGGTGCCCAACCCCCGCGACCAGGGCGTCGTCGTCCCGTGCTGGTGATGGTCGCCATCGGCATCGCGCTGGTCGTGGTGCTCGGAGTCGTGATCGGGCTGGTGGGGTCCAGGGGCAAGGCGGGGCCTGAACCGACCGCGCCCATCTCGGTGTCGACGCCCACGGCCCCGGAACCGAGCGACGAGCCCAGCCAGGAACCCTCCTCGAGCGCCTCGGCCGACACCTCCGGCGGCCCCAGCTCCAGCTCATCCGCCGAACCGACCGAAGAGCCGGGGACCAGCGACGAACTGGCCTTCCGCCACAACATCCGGGCATCCGTCCCCCAGGGATGGAAGGTGGTCAAGCACGACACCAGCAAGGACTTCTACGTGCTGCAGGCCGCGGACGGGTCGGCGCTGCTGCTGCAGACCTACACCCCGGGCGGGAAGGACGCTGCGGCAGAGGTCAAGGCGTACCTCGACCGTCAGGCGGAGAGCCTGCAGGACGCCAAGGCGGGCCAGGTCAAGGTGCACGAGGTCGACCCTGCCCTGTCCGTGGCCGAAGGGGCCTTGGCCGGTGTCGACGTCAGTTCGGGCGGGTCGGACACAGTCGTGATCGACACCGTGGTGTCGGTGCGCAAGGCCGATGACGCGGCCTTCGCCGCAACCCTCGTGGGCGGGAGCGTCGATGACGTCAAGGCCAACAGCGATGACTTCTCAAAGGTCGTCAACCAGGTCCTCTCGTCCATGGTCTGAGGACGGGGCGTGAGGGGTGTGGACTGGGATGCAGCTCATGATCCTGTGAGCTCCTGATGGTCAGGATGGGCCGGCTTCCGCGGTGAGCGGAGGCCGGCCCATCAGTTTTGTCAGGGCTGCTGTCTACGCTGGTTCCCATGCGTCCCAAGGAGAAGTTGCAGCGTCGAGTCGCGCCGTTCACGATGCAGGCCGACTTCGAGCCGTCCGGTGACCAGCCAGCGGCCATCGCCGAACTCGAACGCCGTATCCGCGCAGGCGAGAACGATGTCGTGCTGCTCGGGGCGACGGGCACGGGCAAGACAGCGACGGTGGCCTGGCTCGCCGAGCGGTTGCAGCGTCCCGTGCTGGTGATGCAACCCAACAAGACGCTGGCCGCCCAGTTCGCCAATGAACTGAGGCAGTTCTTCCCCGACAATGCGGTGGAGTACTTCGTCTCGTACTACGACTACTACCAGCCCGAGGCCTACGTACCCCAGACGGACACCTACATCGAGAAGGACTCCTCGCTCAACGAGGAGGTCGAGAGGCTCCGCCACCAGGCGACCCACTCGTTGTTCACCCGACGCGACTGCATCGTGGTCGCCACCGTGTCAGCCATCTACGGTCTGGGCACCCCCGAGGAGTACCTCGACCGGGCCATCCAGTTGCAGGTGGGCGACGAGTGGGACCGTGACGCCCTGCTGCGGGCGCTGGTGGGCATCCAGTACGCGCGCAACGACCTGGCAGGCACCCGCGGGACGTTCCGGGTGAAGGGAGACACCCTCGAGGTGTTCCCGATGTGGGAGGAGCTGGCCTGGCGGGTGGAGTTCTTCGGCGACGAGATCGAGGCACTCTCGACGCTCAATCCGCTCACCGGAGAGGTGGTGACCGACGACGACGTGCTCGCCATCTTCCCCGCGACCCACTACTCCGCCGGTCCCGAGCGGATGGAGCGGGCCATCTCGAAGATCGAGGTGGAGCTCGAACAGCGCCTGGCCCAGCTCGAGAAGCAGGACAAGCTGCTCGAGGCCCAGCGGCTGCGCATGCGCACCAGCTACGACATCGAGATGATGCGCCAGATCGGAACCTGTTCGGGCATCGAGAACTACTCCCGCCACATCGACGGACGCGAGGCAGGCTCGGCCCCCAGCTGCCTGCTCGACTACTTCCCCGAGGACTTCCTGCTGGTGGTCGACGAGTCGCACGTCACCGTTCCCCAGATCGGGGGCATGTTCGAGGGCGACATGTCTCGCAAGCGCACCCTGGTGGAGCACGGCTTCCGGCTGCCGAGCGCCATGGACAACCGTCCCCTCAAGTTCGAGGAGTTCGTCGACCGGATCGGGCAGACGGTCTACCTGTCGGCCACCCCGGGCAAGTACGAGTTGGCACGGTCGAACGGTTTCGTCGAGCAGATCATCCGCCCGACCGGACTGGTCGACCCCGAAGTGGTGGTCAAGCCCACCAAGGGGCAGATCGACGACCTGATGGGCGAGATCCGTGGCCGGGTCGAGAAGAACGAGCGGGTGCTGGTGACCACCCTGACCAAGAAGATGGCCGAGGACCTGACCGACTACCTGATGGAGAACGGAGTCCGCACCCGCTACCTGCACTCGGAGGTCGACACGCTGCGACGCATCGAGTTGCTGCGCGAACTGCGCATGGGCGAGTACGACGTGTTGGTCGGCATCAACCTTCTGCGAGAAGGGCTCGACCTGCCCGAGGTGAGCCTGGTGGCCATCCTCGACGCCGACAAGGAGGGCTTCCTGCGCTCGGATCGTTCCCTCATCCAGACCATCGGACGAGCCGCCCGCAACGTGGCCGGCCAGGTTCACATGTACGCCGACAAGATCACACCCTCGATGGAGTCCGCGATCGAGGAGACCAACCGACGACGTGCCATCCAGCAGGCCTACAACGCCGAGCACGGCATCGACCCGCAACCCCTGCGCAAGAAGATCGCCGACATCACCGACATGCTCGCCCGGGAGGACGCCGACACCGAGAAGCTCGTCGACCAGGCGAGGGGGGGACGGCCCAACCGGGGACGGTCGCCGGTGCCGGCGGTCTCGCCCACCCGCCAGCTCGACACCGCGGGCATGGCGGCCAGCGAACTGGCAGACCTGGTGCAGGACCTCACCTCGCAGATGCACACCGCGGCAGCCGAACTGCAGTTCGAGGTGGCCGCTCGCCTGCGAGACGAGATCTCGGACCTCAAGAAGGAACTGCGCCAGCTGATCGAGGCCAACCGCTGACCCTTGCCAACTGTTGCGGTGGACACTGCGGCGATGCGTCCGCGCTTGTCATGAGGGCATTGCGTTGGTGCTGCCTCGGCGGGATCGCAGCCGAGCGCTGGTCGGCCACGGTGAAGGTGACACAATGGTCGGCGGAGGGGAGTACTCCATTGCGCAGGGTCGTCAACACGGACGAGATCCCGGTCCTGTCGCCCGCCTGACGCTGCTGGCGCCATCGGGTGGAAGAGACCTCCAGCCCTGATTCATGCTCAACTCTCCGTGAAGGGTGCTGGATGAACGTCCACATGTACACCTGGGCCATCACCATCGTGGTGATGGTCGCCGTTCTCGCCATCGACGTGCTGGTCATCGGTCGCCGACCGCACGTCCCGTCCTTCAAGGAATGCCTGCTGGCCGTCCTGCTCTTCGTCGGTCTGGCGGTGATCTTCGGCATCGGCGTCACTGTGTTCAGCGGGGCAGCCTACGGAAAGCAGTTCTTCGCCGGGTGGTTGACCGAGTACAGCCTGTCGATAGACAACCTGTTCATCTTCCTGATCATCATGGCCAAGATGCGGGTGCCCAAGCACCTCCAACAGTTCGCGCTGCTGATCGGCATCATCCTGGCGTTGGTCTTCCGCGGCATCTTCATCGCAATGGGCGCGGCCATCATCTCCGCCGCAGCATGGGTTTTCTTCATCTTCGGCGCGTTCCTGCTCTACACGGCGGTCGACCTGGTGAAGGACTTCATCGAGAAGGACACCGAGGAGGAGGCGACCGACAACTTCCTGCTGCGATGGGTCAAGCGTCGTTTCCGTTCCACCGAGGACTTCCACGGCACCCGCATGACCATCATCGACCGCGGCAAGCGCGTGATGACACCCATGCTGATCGTGATCATCGCGCTGGGTTCCACGGACCTGCTGTTCGCCCTCGATTCGATCCCCGCCATCTACGGGCTCACCCAGGAGCCCTACCTGGTGTTCACCGCCAATGTGTTCGCGCTGATGGGCCTGCGCCAGCTGTACTTCCTGTTGGGCGACGTGCTGCAGAGGCTGGTGTACCTGCCGATCGGCCTGTCGGTGATCCTGGCGTTCATCGGTGTGAAGCTCGTGCTGCACGCCATGCACCACTACCACTTCGACGAGAAGCTCGGCTTCTCCCTCGACTTCTCTATCGAGTTGTCGCTCGGGGTGATCGTGGTGACGCTGTTGGTGACCACCGTGGCGAGCCTGCTCAAGTCGAGGTCGGAGCGGACCGCCGAAGTTCCCGAGTCGGTCGACTCGCCGCTGTGAGCGAGCTCGCACCACAACCACCGACGATCGCCGCCACCCCCCAGGGGTGACGGCGATCGTCGTGTGTGCCGGGTGGGATCACCAGGCGTAGGCCTCGGGGGCAGTCCCTCCAGGTCCGGGGAAGATCTCGTCGAGGCGAGCCAGGGCAGCCTCGTCCAGATCGATCGACAGCGAAGCGATGGCACCCTCGAGCTGGTCCATGGTGCGGGGTCCCACGATCGGACCGGTCACCACGGGGTTCGCCAACAGCCAGGCCAACGCCACCTCTCCGGGCTTCTCGCCGCGGTCGGCGCAGAAGCTCTCCCACTGTTCGAGCTGGGGCCGGAGCTTCTCGATCCGCTTCTGCATGCCCTCCTCGGTGCGGCGACCCTCAGCCGCGCCGGCGAGCACGCCACCCAACAGACCGCCAGCGAGCGGGGACCACGGGATGACCCCGAGGCCGTAGTGCTCGGCGGCGGGGATCACCTCAAGCTCGATGGTGCGGTCGGCCAGGTTGTACAGCGACTGCTCGCTGACCAGGCCGAGGGTGTGGCGGGCCTTGGCTGCCTCGTTCGCCGCGGCGATGTGCCAGCCGGCGAAGTTCGACGAGCCGACGTAGAGGATCTTGCCCTGGGAGACCAAGGTGTCCATCGCCTGCCAGAGCTCCTCCCACGGAGTGGCGCGGTCGATGTGGTGCATCTGGTAGAGGTCGATGTGGTCGGTCTGCAGGCGGCGCAGTGAGTCGTCCACGTTCTTGCGGATGCTCGCTGCCGACAGCTTGCCGTGGTTGGGCCACGGGGTCATGTCGCCGTAGACCTTGGTGGCCAGCACCACCTTGTCGCGGTTGCCGGACTTGGTGAGCCAGTCGCCCACGATCTCTTCGGTGTGGCCGCGGTTGTCGGCGCCGCCGTACACGTTGGCTGAGTCGAAGAAGTTGATGCCGGCGTCAATGGCGCGCGACATGATGGCGTGGGAATCGTCGGGAGTGGTGCGGGGGCCGAAGTTCATCGTGCCGAGCACGATGCGGGACACCTTGAGTCCCGTGCG
This sequence comes from Aestuariimicrobium kwangyangense DSM 21549, assembly GCF_000421525.1. Lineage (GTDB taxonomy): Bacteria > Actinomycetota > Actinomycetes > Propionibacteriales > Propionibacteriaceae > Aestuariimicrobium > Aestuariimicrobium kwangyangense. The sequence continues at coordinate 1,296,785 of NZ_ATXE01000001.1, forward strand.
GCCGAGTTGGGTGAAGGTCATCTCTGACATGTGTTCCACCCTAGGGAGACTGCCGCGGCCGGTGTGCGCACGGTGATCACATGCTCAGTGGGGTTCACCACCCGCGAACACGCCACCCCGTCAGGTGCGGTCGCTCCGCACCGAGGGTGGTGGCGTCGCCGTGACCGGGATGGACGACGGTCTCGTCCGGCAGCACGTCGAAGATCTTGGCCTCGAGGTCGTCCATCAGAGAGCTGAAGTCATCCGGCCTGGCGGTCTTCCCGGGACCTCCGGGGAAGAGGCTGTCGCCGGTGAACAGGCTCGGCGGGCCGTCCTGGGGCTGCCACAGCAGGGCGATCGAGCCTGGGGTGTGGCCCACCAGTCCGATCACCTCCAGGTGTCCCTCGTGCAGCGCGACGCGGTCACCAGTCCACAACCCCCGCTGCTCCACACCCGTGGCCTCGGCGATGGACGCGGCGTCCGGGGTCCCACAGAAGCAGGTGGCACCGGTGTCCTCGACCACCTCTGCGATCGCCTTGATGTGATCGTGGTGGCGATGGGTGGTGACCAGGTGGTGCAGGGCCCGCTGCCCCAGCGCCGACAGCAGTCGGTGGGCATCGTTCGCCGCGTCGACCAGGACCACCGACCCCTGCGTCGGCACCAGCAGATAGGCGTTGTTGTCCATCGGGCCCACCGACAACTTGTGGCAGGTGACCCCTCCGCCGAGGTCGAAGCTGGTGTGCCCGCCGGGTTCGACGTGGTGGGCCCGTTCCGTGCGGTCCGGCTGGTGACCGGGTTCGATGGGTTGGCTCATGGTGAATCCTCTCCGTAGGGGTGGTCAGCCGAGCAGGGGGAGCATGACGCCCCCGGTGCCTTGGACGGTGTCACCATGGCTGCGGCCGGTCAACCACCCGAGCAGTGCCTGGTCCGAGCCGTGCACCTCGCTCCGGTCACCGACCCCGCCGAGGGCGGCCTCCAGGCCGGAGGTGGACGACAGGTGCAGCGGGGGCAGGTCATCGCGTCCCTCCAGCCGCAGCAGGGTCCACTCGACCAGCCAGCGAGCGACGGGTTGGGGAACGTGGTCGGGGGTGAAACCGACGTTCAGGTCGATGTGGTGCAGCACCACCTCGTTGAGTCGGGCCAGGGGAAGCAGGACCACCGGGATGCGGAACCCCGCACGCAGTTCGATCATGGTGTCGGGGTCGAGCCCCTCGATCTGGTCGAACACCCGGTTGAGATTGCCGGCCGAGGTGTCCAGGTCGATCTGCAGGTCGAGGCCCGTACGCTGCGAGCCGCGCTCGATGTCGCTCTGACGGTCAGCCTCGGAGGAGTACATGCGCTGGGGGCGTCCCTTGATGAGGGCGTCGAGACTGTGCACGAATCCGTCGGCGTTGCGGGCCACGTGGGTGGCCACGTGGGCGCGGGTCCACCCGGGCAGCAGACTGGGCTCCTGCCATTCCCGGTCGGAGAGCCGGATGGTCTCGCCCAACAGGCGTTGTGTCATCTCCAGCTTGCGGGAGCGCACCTCGTGCAGGCTGCCACCGATGGACCACCCATGCGGGTGTGGCGCGGTCATCGGGCTCATGTCGCCAACCTAACGAACCCGGGCGCTGTGCGAAAACGGTGGACGAAAACTGTCAGGGGCGAGGTCTAGGCTTCCCGATGTGAATGATCGCCTAGTCGTCCGCGGTGCCCGCATGCACAACCTGAGGAACGTGTCGCTCGACCTCCCGCGCGACTCCCTCATCGTGTTCACCGGGCTGTCGGGGTCGGGCAAGTCGTCTCTCGCCTTCGACACCATCTTCGCCGAGGGTCAACGCCGCTACGTCGAGAGCCTGTCGGCCTATGCCCGCCAGTTCCTGGGGCAGATGGACAAGCCCGACGTCGACTTCATCGAGGGTCTGTCCCCAGCGGTCTCGATCGATCAGAAGTCCACCAGTCGCAATCCGCGTTCGACCGTGGGCACCATCACCGAGGTGTCGGACTACCTGCGCCTGCTCTACGCCCGCATCGGCATCCCCCACTGCCCGGTCTGTGGCGAGGAGATCAGCCGGCAGAGCCCGCAGCAGATCGTGGACCGGCTCCTCAACCTGGACGAGGGCACCCGCCTGCAGGTGCTGGCACCCGCCGTGCGCGGACGCAAGGGCGAGCACGTGGAGTTGTTCAGGCAGTTCTCCACCCAGGGCTTCTCGAGGGTGCGCGTCGACGGCGAGATGCACCAGCTGACCAACCCCCCGGTCCTCGACAAGCAGAAGAAGCACGACATCGACGTGGTGGTCGACCGCATCGCGATCAAGGCCAGCGCCAAACAGCGCCTCACCGACTCGATCGAGACGGCGCTGGGGTTGGCGAACGGTGTGGTCGGCATCGACTTCGTCGACCGTTCACCCCACGACCCCGACCGTGAGCGGCGCTACTCCGAGAAGTTGGCCTGCCCCAACCAGCACGACATCAGCATCGAGGAACTCGAACCCCGTCAGTTCTCGTTCAACGGCCCGTGGGGTGCCTGCCCCACCTGCACCGGACTGGGCACGTCCATGGAGGTCGATCCCGAGCTGGTGGTACCCGACAGCAGCCTGAGCCTGGCCGGGGGAGCGATCGCGCCGTGGGCCAACCCCCAGGTCGCCGCGCACTTCGAGCACGTCTACGAATCCCTCGCGGAGAAGGAGGGTTTCTCGGTCACCACACCGTGGGAGGAGCTCCCGGCGCCCGCCCGGAAGGTACTGCTGCACGGCGTGGGCGACCCCGTGGTGGTCAGGTACAAGAACCGTTTCGGACGGGTGCGGTCCTTCACCCAGAAGTTCGAGGGGGTGCTCCACTACGTCAAGCGCAGGCACGCGGAGTCTGAGACCGACACCGCCCGCGAGCGTTGGGGCGAGTACATGCGCGAGATTCCCTGCTCCACCTGCGGTGGTGCCAGGTTGAAGCCGTCGAGCCTCGCGGTCACCGTGGGCGGACGCAACATCGCGCAGGTGAGTGAGCTCTCCATCGGTGAGGCCAGCGAGTTCCTCGCCGAGATCCGGTTGAGCGACCGTGACCGCCAGATCGCCGAGCGTGTGCTGAAGGAGATCCAGGAGCGGCTGAGGTTCCTGCTCGACGTCGGCCTGGACTACCTGACGTTGTCGCGTTCGTCGGGCTCCCTGTCCGGCGGCGAGGCTCAGCGCATTCGCCTCGCCACGCAGATCGGCTCCGGTCTGGTCGGGGTGCTCTACGTTCTCGACGAACCGTCGATCGGGTTGCACCAGCGCGACAACCGCCGGCTGATCGAGACCCTCGTGCGGCTGAGGGATCTGGGCAACACCTTGATCGTGGTGGAGCACGACGAGGACACCATCAGGGTTGCTGACTGGGCCGTCGACATCGGTCCCGGTGCCGGTGAGCACGGCGGCAAGGTCGTCCACTCCGGTACGGTGGCCGATCTGTTGAGCAACGAGGAGTCGCTGACCGGCGCCTACCTCTCGGGTCGCCGCGAGATCCCGCTGCCTGCCCAGCGACGTCCGCTCACGGGTCGCACCCTGGTCGTCAACGGCGCCACCGAGAACAACCTGCGCAACGTCACCGTCGAGTTCCCGTTGGGGCAACTGATCGCGGTCACCGGGGTCTCGGGCTCGGGCAAGTCGTCGTTGGTCAACGGCATCCTCTACAAGGCTCTGGCGCGCCGGATCTACGGGGCCAAGGCCGCGCCCGGTCGCCACAAGGGCATCACCGGTATGGATCAGCTCGACAAGGTCATCCACGTCGACCAGTCGCCCATCGGACGAACGCCACGCTCCAACCCGGCCACCTACACCGGTGTCTTCGACAAGATCCGCGGACTGTTCGCCCAGACCCCTGAGGCGAAGGTGCGTGGCTACCAGCAGGGTCGGTTCAGCTTCAACGTGAAGGGTGGACGCTGCGAGAACTGCATGGGCGACGGCACCATCAAGATCGAGATGAACTTCCTCCCCGACGTCTACGTCCCCTGCGAGGTCTGCCACGGTGCGCGGTACAACCGCGAGACCCTGGAGGTGCACTACAAGGGGAAGACGATCGCGGAGGTGCTCGACCTGCCCATCGAGGAGGCCGCCGACTTCTTCGAGGCGATCCCGGCCATCTCCAGGCACCTCAAGACCCTCGTCGAGGTCGGTCTGGGCTATGTGCGGCTCGGTCAGCCTGCCACCACGTTGTCCGGAGGTGAGGCGCAGCGCGTGAAGTTGTCGGCGGAGCTGCAGAAGCGGTCGACGGGCCGCACCCTCTACGTCCTGGATGAACCCACCACGGGCCTGCACTTCGAGGACATCCGCAAGCTGCTGGGTGTGCTCGGCAAGCTGGTGGACGGAGGCAACACGGTGCTCGTGATCGAGCACAACCTCGACGTCATCAAGACAGCCGACTGGCTGATCGACATGGGTCCCCAGGGCGGGTCCCGTGGCGGGGAGGTCGTGGTCGAGGGGACCCCCGAGACGGTCGCCCAGCACGAGACCTCGGCGACCGGTGAGTTCCTGCGGGAGATCCTGCACGGCCGCCACGTGCCGGTGGGGGACGCGGAACCGACGCTCATCGATGCTGAACCACCGACGGCCAAGACGGCGCGGAAGACTGCGGCTCGCAAGAGTTCGAGCCGCGCCACCAGCAAGCAGCCGGCCCCCGCGAGGGCAGCCGCCACCAAGCCAGCCGCCACGAAGGGCACGGCAGCGAGGTCCTCAGGCAGCAAGGCCTCCGCGGGCTCCGGCGGGGCTGCATCCCGGACCTCTGGTCGGGGAGGCTCAGCAGCAGCGAGCTGACACGTCGGGAGGACAGTTGGCCCAGTCCCGTTCGGATCGGTCCCGCTCAGCCCCGTCCCGTTCAGCCCAGTTCGGTTCAGCCAGTCCGTTCAGCCCAGTGTGATCTGGTCGCCGTTGTCGGTGAATGGCTCGCTTGCGAGTGGCTGTGTCGCAGGGCCTCGTACGACGGAGCCATCGGTGATGGAGAACCTCGAACCGTGGCAGTTGCACGCGATCTGCCCGCCTTCGACGGCGGTGACGGGGCAGCCCTGATGGGTGCAGATCGAGGTGAACGCCTTGAAGTCCCCCCGAGTCGGTTGGGTGACGACGATCTGGGCATCGGTGAGGATGATCCCGCCGCCGACCGGAATGCTCGACTTGGGGATGTTCTTGCCACCCTGGACCGTGCCCCCCGAACTGGTGGCCAGCGACTTGGTGGGCTCACTCGACGCCCGGGTTGGACGGCCCGAGGCGTCGGTGGAGGAGGCACCCGGGGTCGGGGCGGCGGTGTCGGTGCCGCACGCGGCGAGACCGCACGCGGTACAGGTGGCTGCGGCGACCAGTCCGCGTCGTGTCAGTTCCATCCGAGCCTCCGGGTTCGTGCGCTGCGGTGCGGGTGCCATCACGCTACACACCCGCCGAAACTGCTCAGCCGCTGAACGCGGGAGGGAATCGGTGGTGGGTCCGTGAGACCTGGTGCTCGAGTCCGGCGAGGTGGTCGATCCGGTTGATCCAGTCCACCTCGACCTGCTCGTCGCCGACGAGTTCGAGCAGGCTCACGGAGGTGTTGTCGAGACGGAACCAGAGGGGTAGGTGGGCGGCATCCGCGGCGGGATCCTGGGCCAACTCCCGCACGGGTTCGGGGTGCAACAGCGCACTCATCAGCACGGAGCCGATCGCGCCGTGGATCACGAGGGCCACGCATGACTCGTCCGTCGCGCGCAGCCAGTCGACGAGGGCCAGGGCGCGCTGGCAGACCTGCTGCGCCGACTCCACCTCGGCCCGGTACCACCCGTCCTCGTCCACTCCCGGCGGCAGCACGACCTCATGGGCGAGGCCGCTCAGCACCGACCCCGGTGACCCCGCGCCTGCCACCCTGTCGAGGTAGGCACCCTCGAAGACACCGCCACTCTCGAACAGGTCGCGATGGGGTTCCACGGGTACCCCCAAGGCATGCGCCAGCGGTGCCGCCGTCTCGATGGTGCGCCTCATCAGAGACGTGTGGATGCGCTCGGGGTGCGGGCCGTGGTCGACGATCCACCTGCCGACGGCCTCCGCCTGTCGTCTGCCCAGGTCGGTGAGAGCAGGGTCGGCCACGCGGCCGTCCTCCCCCAGAGAGGCCTCCATGGCGACATTGTTGGCGGACTGTCCGTGACGAATGATGAGGAGCTGCACGAACCCAGCCTAGGAGTTCACGGCCCTCGCTCGCCGCGCCGGGTCGGGCAGCTCAGTCCACCTGGAGCTCACCCATCGGGCCCCAACCCGAGCCCTCGACCTGGCGGCTGATGATGCGGGGAGTGCTGGCGAGTGCCGGGCGCATGTCGTCCATGGCCTGCTTGAAGTGCTCGGAGTTGACGTGCGGAGCTGCGCCGTCGTCGGTGAATCCCTCCACCAACACGAACGTGTCCGGCTCCTCGGCGCTGCGACTCCACTCGAAGAACAGGTTGCCGGGCTCACGTCGGGTGGCCCGGGTGAACGAGTCGACCCGGTCGAGCCAGTCATCGCTGTGCTCGGGCTTGACGGTGAACTTCACCACGATCAGATACACGACAGCTCCTGGTTCGTCCGGCAGGCAGGGCATCAGCCCTGTCAGAGGGTGCTTCTAGACTCCCATCATGGCCGACCCCTCGACGTACCGCCCCGCACCGGGCAGCATCCCCACCGATCCAGGGGTCTATCGGTTCTCGGATGCGAACGGCATCGTCATCTATGTCGGCAAGGCCAAGAACCTTCGCCAGCGCCTGAACTCCTACTTTGCCGACCCGGCCGGGCTGCACTTCCGCACCCAGACCATGGTTCGGACGGCGGCGAAGGTGGAGTGGACCGTCGTCCGCAACGAACTCGAGTCCCTGCAACTCGAGTACACGTGGATCAAGCAGTTCGACCCACGGTTCAACGTCAAGTACCGCGACGACAAGTCCTATCCCTGGCTGTGCATCACCTGGTCGGAGGAGTTCCCGCGCGTCTTCGTGGGACGAGGCGCCAAGCGCCCCGGCTACCGGTACTTCGGTCCATTCGGACAGGCCTGGGCCATCCGCGACACCGTCGACTCCCTGTTGCGGGTGTTCCCGATGCGCTCCTGCTCGTCGGGCACCTTCAAGTCGGCCGCTGCCAGTGGACGACCCTGCCTGCTGGGGTACATCGGCAAGTGCTCGGCCCCCTGCGTGGGCAAGATCTCGGCCGAGGACCATCGCGAGATCGTCGGCGACTTCGCTGCCTTCATGAACGGCCAGTCCGCGGCCCTGATCCGCAAGTTGGAGCGGGAGATGAGCCGGGCGGCCGAGCGACAGGAGTACGAGCATGCCGCCGTCGTCCGAGATTCGCTGACCGCGCTGCGCCTGGCGACCGAGAAGAACGCCATCGTGCTGTCGGACGGTGCCGACTGCGACGTGATCAACCTGGCCGTCGACCCGCTCGAGGTGGCCGCCCAGATCTTCCACGTGCGCGCCGGCCGCGTCCGCGGCGAGCGTGGCTGGGTGGCTGACCGACCTGACGACGGGGACCTCCCCGACCTGGTGGAGTCGCTGCTGCTGCAGCTCTACGCGGGGGCCAGTGATGCCTCGGACGACACCTCGTCCATCCCACGCGAGATCCTGGTGCCGCACCTGCCCACCTCCGGGTCGGCGATGGCCGAACTGCTCAGCGAGGTGCGGGGTGCCCGGGTGGCGGTACGGGTGCCCCAACGTGGTGACAAGGTCGCCCTGCTCGACACGGTCGGTCGCAATGCGGCCGAATCCCTGGCCCAGCACAAGATGAAACGCGCCTCCGACCTGTCCACCCGCAACCGGGCCCTGGAGGAGGTGCAGCGCGCCCTGATGCTGCCCGACCCACCGCTGCGGATCGAGTGCTACGACATCTCGCACACCCAGGGCTCCGAGGTGGTGGGCTCCATGGTTGTCTTCGAGGACGGTCTGCCCCGCAAGAGTGAGTACCGCAGGTTCGTGATCCGATCGTTCGAGGGATCCAACGACGTGGCGGCCATGCACGAGGTGCTGACCCGGCGGTTCCGTCGACTGCTCGAGGACAGGGAGGCGATCAGGGCCGCCAGTGGGGCCAGCGCGGGGGAGGAGGCAGCACTGCTCATCGATCCCACCACCGGGGCGCCCCGCAAGTTCGCCTACGCACCGGCGCTGGTCGTGGTCGACGGTGGCGAGCCCCAGGTCAATGCCGCGCAACAGGTCTTCGACGAGCTCGGCATCACCGACATCGCCCTGGTCGGCCTCGCCAAGCGACTCGAGGAGGTGTGGCTGCCCGGCGACGACATGCCCGTCATCCTGCCTCGCACCAGCGAGGGTCTGTACCTGCTGCAGCGGCTGCGCGACGAGGCGCACCGCTTCGCCATCACCCACCACCGGGGTCGCCGCAGTGCGGCCATGGTCGACTCGGTCCTCGACCACGTCCCGGGGCTGGGCGAGACCCGCCGGAAGGCCCTGATCAAGCACTTCGGGTCGCTGAAGAAGCTGCGCACCGCCGACGAGGAGCAGATCGCCCAGGTGCCGGGATTCGGCCCCACCCTGGCCGCTGCGGTCAAGCAGGCGCTGGTGGCCGACCAACCCGGCGAGGCGATCAACATGGCCACGGGGGAGGTGCTGTGAGCGCGGCTGCCGCCGTCGGGTCGCCGACTGGCAGGATGGGCCCGTGAGTCAGTCGCAGTCGCCAAGGTCGTCGTCCGCCACGAAGTCGCGTGTGGTCGTGATCACTGGTCTGTCGGGGGCTGGTCGTCGCACCGCGGCACACGCGATGGAGGACCTCGGCTGGTACGTGGTCGACAACCTGCCGCCGTCGATGGTGCCCAGCCTGGTCGGCTTTGCCCGGCAGCAGGCCCTCACCAAGGTCTGTGTGGTGCTCGACGTGCGCTCGCCCCGACTGGTCGAGCAGTTGCCGCAGATGTTCGCGGCCCTGGCCGACGCCGGGATCGACCACGAAGTGTTGTTCCTGGAGGCCACCGACGACGTGATCGTCAAGCGGCAGGAGTCCTCCCGTCGGCCGTTGCCGCTGCAGGGTGACGGACGACTGCTGGACGCGATCGCCAGTGAACGCAGCATGCTGTCGGCGGTGCGGGCTAGCGCGGGCCTGGTCATCGACACCGGACGGCTCACGGTTCACCAGTTGGCCTCCCGGGTCGCGCACGCCTACGGCGGTGACTCCTCGGCCATGGTCCGCATCGCCGTGATGTCGTTCGGCTTCAAGAACGGCCTCCCCATCGACGCCGACCTCGTCTTCGACGTGCGGTTCCTCCCGAATCCCCACTGGGTGCCCGAACTGCGTCCGAAGACCGGCCTCTCCCAGGAGGTGTCGAGTTATGTGCTCTCCCAGCCCGGAGCCGCGGAATTCCTCGACCAGACCGAGGCCCTGCTGGTCACGATGGCCCCCGGGTACGTGCGTGAGGGCAAGCGTCAGTGCACGATCGCAATCGGCTGCACGGGCGGCAAACACCGGTCGACGGCCATCTCTGAGGCCCTCGGTGCGCGGCTCACCGCGCGCGGGTTCAGGGTCAACGTCACCCACCGAGACCTGGGGCTGGAATGACCATGGGCCGCTCACCCGGTCGCTCCCACGCCGCCGGGCCGACCCACGGGACCGGCCCCCACGTGGCCGGGCTGAGGACGACCGCGGCGGCGCACGGCTCCGGGCTGCACAGCAGCGTTCCGGCGGTGACCGCCCTGGGTGGTGGCCACGGACTGTCTGCCACCCTGTCGGCGCTGAGGCGCGTGACCGATCGGGTCACGGCGGTCGTCACCGTTGCCGACGACGGGGGTTCGTCCGGGCGGCTGCGCGAGGAACTCGACTGCCTGCCGCCCGGTGACCTGAGGATGGCGCTCGCTGCCCTGTGTGGGGACTCGCACGATGGGCGCCTCTGGGCCGACGTGCTGCAGTCACGCTTCGGCGGTTCGGGTGCGCTCGCGGGTCACGCCATCGGCAACCTGCTGATCGCCGGCATCTGGCAACGCCTCGACGACCCGGTGTCGGGCCTCGACATGGTCGGGGAACTGCTCAACATCCGGGGGCGGGTCCTGCCGATGTCGCTGGTGCCGCTGTCGATCGAGGCCGATGTCATCGGGCTCGACCCCATGCGACCCGACGAGATGTGCACGCTGGCGGGCCAGGCGACCGTGGCCAAGACCCGTGCCGAGGTCCAGGCGGTCCGCCTGGTTCCGGAGAACCCCCCGGCCTGTCCCGAGGCGGTCGAGGCGGTGCTGGCCAGCGACCACGTGGTGCTCGGACCCGGGTCGTGGTTCACCTCCCTGATCCCGCACCTGCTGGTGCCCGACCTGGCCCGGGCCATCCAGGAGACCCGGGCCCAGAAGATCCTGGTCATGAACGTCACGTCCGCCGACGAGACCGACGGCTTCTCGGCCTCGCGTCACATCGAGTTGCTCGCCGAACACGCGCCCCAGCTGCGCTTCGACGTGGTGGTGGTGGACGAGACGTTCGGCAGCGCCGACGCCAACCTCGAGTCGTATGCGGCCTCACTGGGGGCCAGGGTCGAGATCGCCGACGTCGCCATGCGCGACGGCACCGCCCGTCACGACCCTTTGCGCCTGGCCTCGGTGATGAGCCAGCTGATGGGCGTCTGAGCACGCGGGTGTGCCAGACTCGGCACCATGGCAATGACCGCACAGCTGAAGTCCGAACTGGCGACGATTCCAGCGGCCAAGCCGTGCTGTCGTCGCGCAGAGGTGGCTTCCATGCTGCGCTTCGGGGGTGGTCTCCACCTGGTGGCGGGCAAGCTCGTGATCGAGTGCGAGTTCGACACCGGAGCCGCCGCCCGACGGCTGCGGACTGCCATCGCCGAGATCTTCGGCCTCACCAGCGAACTGTTGGTGATCAACGGTTCGGGCATCAGGCGGGGAACCCGCTACATGGTGCGCCTGGTGCAGGACGGGGAGGCACTCGCACGCCAGACCGGCATGATCGACGCCAAGCGTCGTCCCGTGCGAGGACTGCCTGCCTCGGTCGTCGGCTCCGGCATGTGCTGCCAGGTCGCGGTGTGGCGGGGCGCCTTCCTCGCCCACGGGTCGTTGACCGAGCCGGGACGATCGATGAGTCTCGAGATCACCTGCCCGGGCAGCGAGGCCGCGCTCGCGCTGGTCGGGGCCGCCCGACGGCTGGGCATCAGCGCCAAGGCCCGCGAGGTGCGCAACATCGATCGGGTCGTGATCCGCGACGGTGACCAGATCGCCGCCCTGCTCGCGCGAATGGGCGCCCACGACACCCTGCTCACCTGGGAGGACCGCCGGGTGCGGCGCGAGGTGAGGGCCTCGGCCACCCGGCTCGCGAACTTCGACGACGCGAATCTCCGACGGTCCGTGCACGCTGCCGTCACCGCCAGCGCCCGGGTCGAGCGAGCCCTCGAGATCCTCGGCGACCAGGTGCCCGAACACCTGCTGATGGCGGGCCGGCTGAGGTTGGAGCACCGCAACGCGAGCTTGGAGGAGCTGGGTCAGGCGCATGAGCCGCCGCTCACCAAGGACGCCATCGCCGGCCGGATCCGCCGACTGCTGTCGACCGCCGACAAGGTGGCCCAGGAACGGGGCGTCCCGGGCACCGAGGTGCACCTCTCGGCCGACCTGCTCGACGGCTGACCGGATCCAGGCCCGAGTTCCCCGAGCGTCTCGTGCCGCCCCCGCGGCGGGTTCCCGCCGGTGGGGGCGGCTGTCCACGATGCAGTCAAGCGAACCCCGCCCGGACAGGCTGCGGCGGCATTCGTTAGGCTGTCAGGGTCGGAACAAGACACCGCAGCGGGCCGGGGTGCCTACCTCGATTCGTCGCCCGCCTGAGCATCTCGAAGGAGATCACGAGACATGACCGTCAAGGTTGGTATCAACGGCTTCGGCCGCATTGGCCGCAACTTCTACCGCGCGCTGCTCGCTCAGGGCGCCGATCTCGAGGTGGTGGCCGTCAACGACCTCACCGACAACAAGACTCTCGCGCACCTGCTGAAGTACGACTCGATCCTGGGTCGTTTCGAGGGCGACGTCACCTACGACGAGGACTCGATCACCGCCAACGGCAAGACCATCAAGGTCTTCGAGGAGCGCGACCCCGCGAACCTTCCCTGGGGTGACCTGGGAGTCGACATCGTCGTGGAGTCGACCGGTATCTTCACCGACGCCACCAAGGCTCAGGCCCACATCAACGGTGGAGCCAAGAAGGTGCTGATCTCGGCCCCCGCCAAGAACGAGGACATCACCATCGTGATGGGCGTCAACGACGGTCTGTACGACCCCGCCCAGCACAACATCATCTCGAACGCCTCGTGCACCACCAACTGCCTGGCCCCCATGGCCAAGGCGTTGAACGACTCGATCGGCATCGTCAAGGGCCTGATGACCACGATCCACGCCTACACCCAGGACCAGAACCTGCAGGATGGTCCCCACAAGGACCTGCGTCGCTCGCGTGCCGCCGCCCTCAACATGGTGCCCACCACCACTGGTGCCGCCAAGGCCGTGGCCTTGGTGCTTCCGGAGCTGAAGGGCAAGTTGGACGGCTACGCCATGCGCGTCCCGACCCCCACCGGTTCGGCCACTGACCTGACCTTCGAGGCCGGCAAGGAGACCACCGTCGAGGAGGTCAACGCCGCCGTCAAGGCCGCCGCCGAGGGTGCTCTCAAGGGCTACCTGGTCTACACCGAGGACGAGATCGTCTCGAAGGACATCGAGACCGATCCGGCCTCCTGCATCTTCGATGCCGGGCTGACCAAGGTCATCGGCAACCAGGTGAAGGTCGTCGGCTGGTACGACAACGAGTGGGGTTACTCCAACCGTCTCGTCGACCTGACCGAGCTGGTCGCCTCGAAGCTCTGAGCCTGACCGGTTCACACCCGTCTTTCGGGGGAACGAGGGGGTGGGGGACTGCCCCCACCCCCTCGTTCTCGTTCCACCTCACACTCAGCCCACAACCACCGCGAGAGGAATCCCGTGAAGTCCATCAAGGAGCTCGGAGACCTGTCCGGCAAGCGCGTCGTGATCCGTTGCGATTTCAACGTGCCGCTGGACGGCTCCACCATCACCGACGACGGCCGCATCCGTGCCGCCCTGCCCACCCTCACCGAGCTGCGTGAGGCCGGCGCCAAGGTCATCGTGCTGGCCCACCTGGGTCGTCCCAAGGGGCAGGTCAACCCCAAGTACTCCCTCGCGCCCGTGGCAGCCCGCTTGGGCGAACTGTTGGGCACCGAGGTCAAGCTGGCCGAGGATGTCGTGGGTGAGTCCGCCTCGTCCGTGGTCGCAGCCCTCTCCGACGGAGACGTTGCCCTGCTCGAGAACGTTCGCTACGAACCGGCCGAGGAGTCCAAGGACGAGTCTGAGCGCGCCGCCCTCGCCGCCCGTTACGCCGCCCTCGGCGACGTCTTCGTCTCCGACGGCTTCGGTGTCGTGCACCGCAAGCAGGCCTCGGTCTACGACGTCGCGAAGTTGCTCCCCGCCGGCGCTGGCCACCTGGTCGCCAAGGAGGTGGAGGTGCTCGCTCGCCTCACCCAGGACCCCGAGCGCCCGTTCGTGGTCGTGCTCGGCGGCGCCAAGGTGGCCGACAAGCTTGCCGTCATCGACAATCTGCTGAAGGTCGCCGACACCCTGGTGATCGGCGGGGGGATGCTGTTCACCTTCCTCAAGGCACAGGGCCACGAGGTGGGCGCCTCGCTGGTCGACGACGCGAACCTGGAGACCTGCAAGGGCTACCTCGAGCAGGCCAAGGCGGCAGGCAAGACCATCCTGCTGCCCACCGACGTGCGCGTGGCAGACGGGGCCGACTTCGAGAACCGAACCGTCAAGGGTGAGGTCGAGGTCGTGGCCGCCGACGCGATCCCCGCCGGCAAGATGGGTCTCGACATCGGTCCCGACTCCGAGAAGGCCTTCGCGGAGGCCATCAAGGGGGCCCGCACGGTCTTCTGGAACGGCCCCATGGGCGTGTTCGAGATCGAGGAGTTCGCCGGCGGCACCAAGGCCGTCGCGCAAGCCCTCACCGAGGTCGAAGGACTGTCGGTCGTCGGCGGTGGCGACTCCGCCGCAGCCGTGCGTGACCTCGGTTTCGCCGATGACGACTTCGGTCACATCTCCACGGGTGGCGGCGCCTCCCTGGAGTACCTCGAGGGCAAGGAGCTCCCGGGTCTTTCTGTCCTTGAGGAGAACTGATGGCACGCAAGCCGATCCTGGCCGGCAACTGGAAGATGAACCTGAACCACGTCGAGGCGGTGGGCCTGGTGCAGAAGCTGGCCTGGACCCTGGCCGACAAGAAGTGGGAGGCCGATCAGTCAGAGGCCGTCGTGATCGTCCCGTTCACCGATCTGCGGACGGTGCAGACCCTCGTCGAGGGCGACCGGCTCCCGATCGTCTTCGGTGCGCAGGACGTCTCCGCCCATGACAAGGGCGCCTACACCGGCGAGGTCTCGGCCTCGATGCTGGCGAAGCTGGGGTGCACCTACGTGGTGATCGGGCACTCGGAGCGTCGCCAGTACCACGCCGAGAGCGATGAGCTGATCAACGCGAAGGCCAAGCAGGTGCTCGCCAACTCCATGACGCCGATCATCTGCGTCGGCGAGGGGCTCGACATCCGCAAGCAGGGCCAGCAGGTGCCCCACACCCTCGCCCAGGTGGACGGCGCGCTCAAGGACCTCTCGGCCGAGCAGGTCGCTGGCCTCGTGATCGCCTACGAGCCCGTGTGGGCCATCGGCACCGGCGAGGTGGCCACCCCCGAGGACGCCCAGGAGGTGTGCGGGGCGATCCGTGCCCGGGTGGCGGAACTGTACGACCAGCCCACGGCGGATGCCGTCCGCATCCAGTACGGCGGTTCGGTGAAGGCCAGCAACGTCGTCGAGATCATGGCTCAGCCTGATGTCGACGGTGCTCTGGTGGGAGGCGCGAGCCTCGACCCCGAGGAGTTCGCCGGGATCGTCCGGTTCCAGCAGCTCGCCTGAGCCGACCTCGCGTCGACCACCGTCAGTCCCTCCGACCGACGAACAGACGGCCCGTCCCAGCAATGGGGCGGGCCGTTTTGGTGTGCCCGGTCGGGCCGTTGTGGGGCGCCGCTGAGCACGCCTGCGACCCCCGAGGTCCGGGGGCCTGCCGAATGTGGTTTTGGTGGAGGGGTGGGTTATCCTGAGCGACGTGATTGTCCCGCTCATGACCTGGCCTGTGATGACCCTTTCGATCATTCTGGTCGTGGTCAGCGTGATTCTTGCGCTGTCAGTCCTGCTGCACAAGGGGCGCGGTGGCGGCATGTCCGACCTGTTCGGTGGTGGCATGTCCACCTCGATGGGAGGGACCTCCGTCGCGGAACGCAACCTTGACCGCATCACCATCGTGCTGGGGTTGGTCTGGCTGGCCTGCATCATCGGCCTGCTGGTGCTCTACAAGTACCAGTCCTGACAGCAGCCCAATGCCCGCCGGGTGCGCGGGCCTCGGGGCGATCTCACCAAGATCTCCCGGGACATGCCCTCGCAGCACGCGAGGCAGGCATCCGGATCACCGAACACAACCAAGGAGTCACACAGTGGTGGGTGGCAGCGCCATCAGAGGCAGCCGGGTCGGCGCCGGACCGATGGGAGAGGCAGAGCGCGGGGATTCCGCACCGCGACTGCACGTTTCATACTTCTGTGCCAACGGGCACGAGACGCGTCCGGCCTTCGCGGCCGACGCAGCCATCCCGGCTGAGTGGGACTGTCCGCGTTGCGGGCTGCCGGCGAACCTCGATTCCGAGAACCCGCCGCCACCGCCGAAGATCCAGCCGTACAAGACTCACCTCGCGTACGTGAAGGAGCGTCGCAGCGACGCGGAGGCGGCAGCCATCCTGGCCGAGGCCCTCGACCTGCTGCGCACCCGCCGCGCCAACGGCGAGATCATCTACTGACCCCCGTTCGATCCTGAGTCGTAATTCAGGTGCCTGCCCTGCTCGCGTGGGGCAGGCTGGGGGCGTGAAGATGCCCCGACGAACCAGCAACGAGATCTGGAATCGTGCCGCCGCCCAGAGCTATGACAGCCCCGGCGAAGGCATGTTCGACGAGCAGGTGCTCGACCGGACGACGGCCCGACTGCAGGAACTCGCCGACGGCGGCCCCGCACTCGAGTTCGCCGTCGGCACCGGCCGGGTGGCCATCCCCCTGCAGCGACGTGGGGTGAGTGTCAGTGGTATCGAGTGGTCGCCCGACATGGTCGATCGACTGCGCGAGAAGGTGGACGAGGCCACGCTGCCTGTCACCCTCGGCGACATGTCGACCACTCGCGTCGACGGTGCGGGCGAGTTCGGTCTGGTCTACCTCGTCTACAACACCATCGCCAACCTGCTCACCCAGGAGGCCCAAATCGAGTGCTTCCGCAACGCGGCCCGGCACCTTCGTCCCGGTGGTCGATTCGTCATCGAACTGTGGGTACCCCGTCCGCAGTCCACGCACGGTGCGGTCGCCGCAGAAGTGTTCACCGTCGAGGACGGCTACCTGGGTGTCGACGTGATGGATCCGGTCACCCAGCAGTTGGTGAGTCACCACGTACGCTTCGACGATGACGGAACCGCCACGGTCGGCTTCAGCCCTCACCGGTACGTCTGGCCGAGCGAACTCGACCTGATGGCGCGGTTGGCCGGTCTCGAACTCGAGACCAGGCACGCGGACTGGGAGGGAACCCCGTTCTCGCACGACTCGCGCGGTCACGTCAGCGTCTACCGCAAGCCCTGACCACGGCCCAGCGGGCCTTCGTCATCCGAAGGTCTGTCAGAGCAGGCAGTTGAAGCGGGGGAGCAGCGCCGCCGCCTCCGCATCGAGGAACAGCAGCGTCTCCTCGGTGCCGTGCACCCGGGCGGCGGGCAGGAACCAGTCGCCCGACAAGGCCTTGGCCACCGCGTCGGCCTTCTCCTCGCCGGTGACCACCATCCAGATCGCCTTCGACCGGTTGAGGGCATTGATGGTCAGAGAGATCCGCTCGGCCGGCGGCTTGGGGGCGTCGGTCACCCCGATCACCGTCGCGGTGGTCGGGTCGAAGCTGGGATGGTCGGGGAAGATCGAGGCCACGTGCCCGTCGGGTCCCATCCCCAGCAAGCAGATGTCGAACACCGTGTCGCCCAACTCCTGGGCGTAGGCGTAGGCGGCGTCGCCCGGATCGGCGCGTCCGTCCTTGCCCGGCATGGGATGGATCTGCGCCGCCGGCACGTGCAGTGTGCGCGCCAGGATCGACAGCGACTGCAGCGCGTTGCGGTCGGGGTCGGTCAGGCCGACGAACCGCTCGTCCCCCCACCACAGGTGCAGGGCCGTCGGGTCGATGCCCGAGTCCGCGAACTGGTCGGCGAGCGACTCGTACATGCGGTTGGCGACTCGACCGCCGGTCAGACACAGGTCGGCCCGGCCCTGGGTGTCCTGCAGGTCGCGAAGGCGTCCCAGCAAGGTACCCGCCGCCCCGTCCGCCAGTTCGTCGGGGGTGTGGTACCGGACGACCCGGGTGCTCACGCCCTCGCCTTCTTCGGCTTCGTCCGGTCAGGGTTGTCCCAGCGCTTCACCAAGGTGGCTGCCGCCGCCTCGAAGATGTCGTCGGCGTCCAGGCGGCGCAGTTCCTCCGAGATCAGTTCGGTGAGCGAACGTCGCTTGAGTGCCACCTTGCGACGCGGCTGGCCGGGCACCTCGTAGGTGGCCAGCAGCCCGTCCGTGCGGATGATGGCGATGTCACCCGCGGCCGTGGTCAGCCTCACCGCCGTGATGCCCGGCCCGTCGTTGGTGGTGCGGACGACCGGTACGTGCAGGCGACTCTCGAGCCACGACGCCAACAGTTCGGCCGGGGCGTTGTCGCGGTCGGCCTCGACCTTGGCCGACGAGATCCGTGCCGGGTACTGGTCCAGCGCTGCCGCCAGCAGGGCTCGCCAGACGGTCAGCCGGGTCCAGGTCAGGTCGGTGTCGCCGATGGCGTGGTGCTCGGCCCGCAGGCGCAGTGCCTGCAGCGAGTGGGTGACCCCGCTGGCGTCGGTGATGCGCCGCTTGGCGAGTCGGCCGATCGGGTCGTCGGCGGGGTCGACCGGCGACTCGTTCGGCCACCACGCCACGACAGGCGAGTCGGGCAGCAGCAGGGGCAGCACGACGGAGTCGGCGTGCTCGGCGACCTCACCGCCCATCCGCAGCGTGATCACGTCCCCGGGGGCGTCCTCGCCGAAGTGGATGTCGGCGTCGAGCTTGCTCGTGCGTCCGGTTCCCTTCACCACCAGGATGATGCGCGAGGGATGCTCCCGTCCGGCCTGCAGGGCGGCCTCGAGGGCCTCCTCGTAACGGCGGGCCGACACCATCACGACGAGGGTGAACACCAGCCCCGAGGCGGTGCCGCTGCTGCGCCGGGCCTTGCGGATGGTCGAACTGATGGCCCCGGCATTGGTGTGGTTCAGATGGATGATCACGGTGTCTTCCTTGAGTCTTGGTGGCGAGCGCTGCTGGAGGGCTGACCCTCAGGGCCTGCGCCAGACGAAACCGTCGCGGGCGAGCATGTCGATCCCGCTCTGGGGTCCCCAGGTGCCGGACTCGTACTGGTCGACCGGGCCACCCAACTCGGCCCAGCGGTTCAGGATGGGATCGAGGATCTGCCAGCTGAGCTCGACCTCTTCGTGCTGCGGGAACAGTGGGGGCTCGCCCAGCAGCACGTCGAGGATGAGCCGCTCGTAGGCCTCCGGCGACGACTCCGTGAAGGAACCGCCATAGTTGAAGTCCATCGACACCTCGCGGATCTCCATCTGGGTCGACGGCACCTTGGCGCCGAAGCGCATGGTGATGCCCTCGTCGGGCTGGATCCGCATCACCAGGGCGTTGATGCCCAGTTCCTCGGTGTCGGTCGAGGTGAACGGCAGGTGCGGGGCCCGCTTGAAGTTCAGGGCGATCTCGGTGACCCGGCGCGGCATCCGCTTGGCCGAGCGCAGGTAGAACGGCACACCGGCCCAGCGGCGGTTGTCGATGTCGACGCGGATGGCGGCGTAGGTCTCGGTGAACGAGTCGGGCTTGATGCCGTCCTCCTCGAGGAACCCCTTGACCTTCTCGCCGCCCTGCCAGCCGGCGGAGTACTGCCCGCGGGCGGTGTGGGCGTCGATGTCGACCGGGGGCCGGGCTGCACCCAGTACCTTCTGCTTCTCGGTGCGCAGTTGCGCAGCCTCGAAGCTGGTCGGCTCCTCCATCGCGGTCAGGGCCATCAACTGCATCAGGTGGTTCTGGATGACGTCACGGGCTGCACCGATGCCGTCGTAGTAGCCGGCCCGCCCACCGATGCCGATGTCCTCGGCCATGGTGATCTGCACGTGGCTGACGTAGTTGTTGTTCCAGATCGGCTCGAACATCTGGTTGGCGAATCGGAAGGCCAACAGGTTCTGCACCGTCTCCTTGCCCAGGTAGTGGTCGATCCGGAAGACCGACTCCGGGGGGAACACGGTGCTGACGATGTCGTTGAGTTCGCGGGCCGATCGGAGGTCGTGGCCGAAGGGCTTCTCGATGACCACGCGCCGCCATCCCTGACCCTTCTCGTCGGCCATGCCGTGGCGTCGGAGTTGCCCCACCACGTCGTCGAAGAAGGACGGGGGGATGGACAGGTAGAAGGCGTGGTTGCCACCCGTGCCCCGTTGCTCGTCGAGTTCCTGGATGGTCTCCCTGAGCGTCTCGAAGGCCTGGTCGTCGGAGAACTCACCGGGAACGAAGCGAATCCCCTCGAGCAGTTGCTGCCAGACCTCCTCACGGAAGGGGGTGCGGGCGTGCTCCTTGACGGAGTCGTGCACCTCCTTGGCGAAGTCCTGGTCGGCCCAGTCGCGGCGGGCGAAGCCGACGAGCCCGAAGCCCGGGGGCAACAGCCCGCGGTTGGCGAGGTCGTAGACCGCGGGCATCAGCTTCTTGCGCGACAGGTCACCGGTGACACCGAAGATCACCAGGACGCTGGGTCCGGCGATCCTGGGGAGTCGGCGATCCTGCGGGTCGCGAAGCGGGTTGACGTGCTCGGTCACGGGTGGTGCTCCCTCAGGTGGGTGAACAGGGGGTGGGATGAACAGGAGGTCTGTGGAACCGGAGTTCGGTGGGATGGGGGACCGGTTCCCACTGTCTGGTGGGCAGCGGACGGCTGCCCGAGACGATGGGTGCGGGTGGGTCAGGCCTCGTCGAGGGTCTTCTGCACGGAGGCGACCAGTTCGTCCCAGGAAGCGCTGAACTTCTGCACACCCTCACGCTCGAGGGTCGCGAAGACGTCCTCCATGTCGAGACCCACGCCTGCTGCCCGGCGCAGGGTCTCCTCGGCCTCGCCGTAGTGGGGGACGACCGTGTCACCGGCGACTCGTCCGTGGTCGGCGAAGGCCTGCAGGGTCTTCTCGGGCATCGTGTTGACGACTCCGGAAGTGACCAGGTGGCTGACGTAGAAGGTGTCGTCGAGGTCGGGATTCTTCACGCCTGTCGAGGCCCACAGGGGGCGCTGGACATGGGCTCCCTGGTCGGCGAGGGCATGCCATCTCTGCGAGGTGAACGCCTGGGCGTAGAGATGGTGCGCCACGCGGGTGTTGGCCACGGCCACCGTGCTGAGCAGGGCGGACGCCTCGTCGGTTCCCAGCGCCTTCAATCGCTTGTCGACCTCGGAGTCGATGCGGCTGACGAACACCGACGCGACGGAGTGGATGGTCGACAGGTCGAGACCGGCCGCGGCCGCCTTCTCGAGGCCCGCCAGGTAGGCCTCGATGACCTGCTGGTAACGCTCGGCGGAGAAGATCAGCGTGACATTGACGCTGATCCCGGCGGCGATGGTCTCGGTGATGGCAGGCAGGCCCTCGAGGGTTGCGGGAATCTTGATGAGGACGTTGTCGCGATTGACCAGGTCGTGCAGTTCCGCGGCCTGCTTGATGGTCCCTCCGGTGTCATGGGCCAGCCCGGGTTCCACCTCGATCGAGACCCGACCGTCATACCCGTCGGTGCTGGTGTAGAGGTCGGCGAAAAGGTCACTCGCGGTGCGTACGTCAGTGGTGGTGAGCTCACGGATGGCGTGGGCGACGTCGGCGCCCTCCCGTCGGAGTTGGCCCACCTGCTCGGCGTAGGCCTCGCCGTCGGCCAGCGCGGCGGCGAAGATGGTCGGGTTGGTGGTCACACCCACCACGTTGCGCGTCGCGACCAGTTCGGCGAGGTTGCCCGACTGCAGCCGCTCCCGGGACAAGTCGTCCAGCCAGATGCTGACGCCCGCGTCAGACAGGGCTTGGGTGTTCGGATTCTGCGACATCACATTCTCCTGGTGAATCACTGGTTGATACTTCAAGCAACTTCGCGGCGTGCTGTTCTGTTCCCTGCCTTTCACTCTAGTCAGCGTGGCCGAATGCACGAGGACTGCTGACTAGATTGGCCCCATGACTGAGTCCCGCGCGAAGGCAGAGACGTCGGGGTCGGGCTACGTGACCAAGGGTCAGGGCTACGACCGCGACACCACCTACATCACCGATCGGATCACCTCGTCGGGGGAAGGTGCCAACGAGTGGCCCGTGCAGCCCGGTCGTTACCGGCTGATCGCGGCCCGGGCGTGCCCGTGGGCCAACCGCGCCATCATCGTCCGCCGCCTGTTGGGGCTGGAGCCCGTGATCTCGCTGGGCATGCCCGGACCCACCCATGACGCGCGGTCGTGGACCTTCGACCTCGACCCCGGCGGGGTCGACCCGGTGCTGGGCTACGAGCGACTGCAGCAGGCCTACTTCGCCCGGTTCCACGACTACCCCCGCGGCATCACCGTGCCGGCCATGGTCGACGTCCCGACCGGAGCCGTCGTGACCAACGACTTCGCCCAGATGACCCTGGACTTCTCGACCGAGTGGAAGCAGTACCACCGCGAGGGTGCTCCCGACCTGTTTCCGGAACATCTGCGCGGTGAGATGGAGCCGGTGATGAAGCGGATCTACACCGAGATCAACAACGGCGTCTACCGGTGCGGGTTCGCGGGGTCGCAGGATGCCTACGACGCCGCCTACGAGCGGTTGTTCACCGCCCTTGACTGGGTGGACGAGCGGCTTCGCACGCAGCGATACCTGATGGGTGACTCCATCACCGAGGCCGACGTGCGGCTGTTCACGACCCTCGTCCGCTTCGACCCGGTCTACCACGGGCACTTCAAGTGCAACCGGCAGAAGTTGTCGGAGTTCGGCGCCCTGTGGGGCTACGCCCGCGACCTGTTCCAGACCCCCGGGTTCGGCGACACGGTCGACTTCGTGCAGATCAAGCGGCACTACTACATCGTCCACGCCGACGTGAACCCCTCGCAGATCGTGCCCCAGGGCCCTGATCTGGCGAACTGGCTCTCCGAGCACCACCGCGAGGAACTCGGTGGACGGCCGTTCGGCGCCGGGACGGCGCCGGGGCCGGTGGCAGCCGGTGACGAGGTTCCCCTCGGACACGGGGCCTGACCGGGTCGGAGGCGACCGTTCCGACGCCGTCGTGCGGCGACTCCCCGGGACGGGAGGGTTCAGAACAGGAGCGGGTCGATCGCCGCGGCAATGAACACCAGCGCCAGATAGCTGTTCGACCAGTGGAACAGCCTCATCGGCTGCATCGCCACCTCGTCGAGCCCGGCCCGCGCTCGGCGGAGCAGTCCGACAGCCTGCCAGACCAGCACCACTCCGGTGGCCAGGGCGACCGCGGGGTACAGCCAGCCGGTGTGGGCCACGGGCCACAGCGTCAGGGAGACCAGCACGGTCACCACCGAGTAGGCGAGCATGCGACGAGCCACGCCCACCCGATCCATGACCACCGGCAGCATCGGCACGCCCGCGGCGGCGTAGTCGTCCTTGTAGCGGAAGGCGAGAGCCCAGGTGTGCGGAGGAGTCCAGAAGAACACGATCGCGAACAGGATCAGGGGCGGCCAGTCAACCGAGCCCGTCACGGCGGTCCAGCCGATCAGGGGAGGGAAGCAGCCGGCGATCCCACCCCAGACGATGTTCTGTGAGGTGCGGCGTTTGAGCCACATCGTGTAGACGAAGACGTAGAAGGCGTTCGCTCCCAGCGCCAGCAGGGCCGACAGCCAGTTCGCCCCCCAGCCCAGGACGAGGGTCGCGGCCACTCCCAGGAGTGCGCCGAACGTGATCGCGTGAGCGGGCGGCACCTGGTGCCGGGGCATCGGACGGCGTCGCGTGCGCCTCATCACCTCGTCGATGTCGCGGTCGATCACACAGTTGAACGTGTTGGCGCTGGCGGCGGCGAACAGCCCGCCCAGCATCGTCCAACCGGCGAGCGCGAGAGGTGGCAGACCGCCGGCGGCCAGGAACATGGCGGGAAGGGTGGTGACCAACAGCAGTTCGATGATCCGCGGCTTGGTGAGGGCCACGTAGGCACGCGCCACGTCACGCCACGTGGCGCTCACGGCAGGATGCACGACGGACGCCGCGGGGCGCTGCTGGTGTGTGGTCACGTGGTCCTTCCGAGTGCCTGGCGGTTGGCGACGGCACGACAGGTGCCGAGTCTACCGAGGCCTCCGAGGTCAGGCGAAAAGCCGATACCCGCCGAACCCGGTGCCGACGAGTCGAGCGGGGGAGAAGCTCACCCGCCCGGTCTGGTAGGCGTACAGGGTTCCGGAGGAGTTCCGTCCGACCAGGTCGGGCACCCCGTCACCACTCAGGTCACCAGGGGTAAACACTGCGGTCCAGCCCGACCAGCCGCGACCGACCTTCGCCGCCTGCACGATGATGCCGTTGCGCACGTAGTAGGCGATCAGGTCGCCCTGCCTCGACACCGCCACCAGGTCGTTCCAGCCATCGCGGTTGAAGTCGCCCAACCCGACGGTGAACGAGATGGCCTGCCAGTTGCGGCCGATCTTGTTGGTGCTCGTGAACCCGCTCCGGGTCAGGGTGTAGCGCACCAGGTCGCCGGATGAGGAGATGGCGACCACCTCGGGAGTGGAGTCGTGGGTCATGTCACCGATGACGGTGATGTTGCGCACCGTGTTCCAGCCGCGCCCCACTTGACGTCCCGACGCGTATCCACCCATGCCCGAGCCCAGGTAGAGCCACATGCTCCCGTCGGAGCGGACGGCCAGCAGTTCGTCGGTGCGATTGCCGTCGAGGTCTGGCACGTGGCCCACCCAGATGGTGGTTCCCCATCCCGGCCCGATGGGCCAGCGGGCGCCGAAGCCCGCGCCGGACTGCCCCTTGATCATCTGCAGGGTGCCGGCTGTGTCGACGGCCAGCAGGTCGGCGACACCGTCGCCGGTCTGGTCCCCGTTGCCGCGGGCCGTGGCGGCGGTGGTGAACGAGATGGCCGCATCGAGGTTCTGGCTCGCCCCTTGGTCGGTGACGGCCGTTCCGCGGACCCGGCCGGAGTAGATGGCTCCCGGCACCAGCGGACGGGTGGGGACCACCAGGACGAGGCCGTCGACGCCGGTGAAGCCCGCGTCCGAGACGACGCAGGTCTCGATCGGCTGGCCGTCCTCGGTCAGGGTGGCCTGCGCCCCGAGGACCTGGTGGATGCGGGTGTCATCCAGCTGCACCGAGATGGGGTACCCCCACTGCACCGGGTTCTGGCTGCACTGGCTCGTGTAGTACGAGGCTCCCGACGAGGTCCAGGCCAGTCCGCGGTGGCTGGCCTTGGCGGGGAACACCTTCGGCCACGAGGTAGAGACCGCCGAGGTGGCGACGGGGAGACCTATGACCGTGAAGGTGGCGGTGTGGGCGAACGCCGCCGACGTGGCCCTGGGGTTGAGCAGGAGCGTGCTGCGGGCCCACGGATCGGTCATGGCGACGTCGAGGGCGATCGCATGGGTGCTCGCCTCGGCAACCGTGACGGTGAAGGGCGCGATGGCGTCCCCCTCCGCCGAGTAGCCCGGCTTGCCCAATTGCTCGTCGTTGGGGTTGAGGTTGGCGTCGTCCTTGTTCAGTTCGAGGTAGACGGCGTGTGCGCTGACGGCCGACTGGGTTGCGCTGGTGACCGCCAAGGAGGACGAACCGACACGCGAGCGCAGTTCGTTGAGCGAGCTCAGGGCCGGATCAACGGCTGCCTGGGTGGTCACCGTCTGCGGGGCCAGGCCCTGGCTGCCCGAGGACTGGGGCGACACGGTGCTGCTGCCAGCGCTGAGGATGCGGGGGCGCGACTGCGGGGTGGGTTCGGCGTGTGCCGAAGGGGCCGTGCCCGCCAAGGTCACGACGACCAGGGAACTGGCGACGGCAACCGTGAGCGCGCGAAGTCGGATCGACATGGACAATCTCCTGGCATCACCGGTGGGGAAGTGGGCGCCAGTCTAGGCAGCGGCCCTCGTCAGTCGGGAGTCGTGCCTCGAGCTGTACATGACACTTGCGGCGGCGGCGGCGGCCAACCCGGCACCCAGCAGGTGCAGCAGCACGACACCTGCCGGCAGCCCCGTGAAGAACTGCAGGTAGCCGATACCCGCCTGCACCAGTTCGACGCCCACCAAGGCGGTGGCCCAGCGGCGTACCACCCGGTGACCTGCACGCCAGGCCCTCACCAGGACCGTCACGGTGAGCAGGACGGTGAGCCACACGGTGGCCGAGTGGATGCGCGCGACCACCTCGATGTCGAAGCCGGTGCGGGCGGCACCGCCGTCCCCGGCGTGCGGTCCCGATCCGGTGACGACGGTGCCCAGCCAGCACGCCACCATCATCAGGGCGAAGGTGGCCACCCCGAGGGTTCGGTCGAGTCGCCCGACGGTGTCGGGCACCACTGCGGTGACCGCGAACAGGAGCCGCACGATCAGCACGACAAGTACCAGTGACAGCAGCAGGTGCAGGGCGACCACGAAGGGGTTGAGCCCGCTCAACACGGTGACCCCGCCGATCACACCCTGGAACGGGATGCCGAGGGCCACCAGCAGGGTCAGGCGTCGGACCAGCCGACCACGGGGATCGTCCACGGTGACGCGTCGAGCCGTGATCCAGCAGGCCACCGCGATGATGATCAGCACGAACGTGAGCAGCCGGTTGCCGAACTCGATCAGGGAGTGGTGACTGATGGCGCCATGGGGCACGTACGCGGCGTCGTTGCACTGGGGCCACGTGGAACAGCCCAGGCCCGAAGCGGTCAACCGGACGATGGCTCCGGTGACGATGATGCCGATGTTGGCGACCAGCGAGGCCCATGACCAACGGCGCAGCGCGACCTCGGTGCCGAGCAGGCGGTTCAGGAAGTCCATCTCATGACCTTTCGGGCGAGCAGGACGGCGGCCACCGCCCAGACGAGGGCGACGACCAGGGGTACCCACCAGCCTCCGCTGGCGGGGGCATCGGCCAGTCCCTGCCGCAGTCCCTCACCGAGGGCAGCCGTGGGCAGACAGCGCACCGCCGGTTCCAGGAAGCCATAGCTCCCCGCAGGCACCACCAGGGCCCCGCCCGCGGCGAGCGCCAGATAGACGAGATTGGCCAGGGCGAGGGTGATCTCTGCCCGGAGCAGGCTGGCCATCACCAGGGCAGCCGCGACGAAGGAGGCCTGCGCCGCCAGCATCGTCGGCACGGCCAGCAGCAGGCCCAGCGCGTCGAGCCGGGGTCTCCACCCCAGCGCCAGCGACAGGGATACCAGCAGGACGACCTGGGCGAGTGAGACCACCACGCTGGCGGACGCCTTGCCGATCACCATCCCGGTACGACCCAACGGCGTGGAGGCGAGCCGCTCCAGCACCCCGTAGCGGCGGTCGAACCCGGTCCCGATGGCCACGGAGGTGAATCCCGTCGAGAAGAGGGCCAGTCCGAGGACCGAGGGCACCAGCAGGGTGAAGTCGACGCCGAGCCTGCTCGGGAACCAGCGGCCCACGAGCAGGACAGCGGCGGGGATGACCAGCGCCAACAACAGCTGCTCGCCGTTGCGGACCAGCATCAGTGTCTCCAAGGTGGCGTGGCGCACGATCCGCTGCCGGGTCGGCGCGGCCCCGGGGGCGGGCGCGAAGTCGAGGCTCATCAGACTCCCTCGTCGGTGTGGCTCAGGAACAGTTCCTCCAGTGAGGTCGTGCGGGTCAGCTCCGGCACCGCCCCGGACATCACCGCCCGTCCGTGGTCGATCAGCACGACTTCGTCCGCCAACTGCTCGGCCTCCACCATGTCGTGGGTGGTGAGCAGCACCGAGACGCCGGCAGCCCGCAGGTCGCGGACGAGGGCCCAGGTGCGGCGGCGGGCGTGCGGGTCCATACCGGCGGTGGGTTCGTCCAGGAAGACCAGCTCGGGCCGCCCCACGATCGCTCCCGCAAGGTTGACCGCCTGCTTCTGCCCCCCGGAGAGACGTCGGTAGGTGGTGCGGGCGAAGGCGTCGATGCCCAGGTGGGTGATCAGGGTGTCGGGGTCGAGTGGGGTGGCGTAGAGACCGGCCAGGAAGTGCACGAGCTCGCCGGCCCTGACTCCCGACCACGCGCCGGTGCTCTGCGGCATCACCCCGAGCCGGGCCCCGAGGTCGGGGGACCCGGGGGCCTGCCCGAGCACCCTGACCGTTCCCGACCGTGGGCCCACGAGCCCCGTGCAGGTGCGCAGCAGGGTGGTCTTGCCGGCGCCATTGGGACCGAGCAGCGCCGTCACGTGCCCCCGCAACGCCCGAAGGCTCAGCGAGTCGAGGGCGGTCACGGCTCCGAAGGTCACCACCAGATCGGCGATGTCGAGCACGGGCTCGGAGGGGGTGGGCGTGGGCACCCGCCCATCGTAGGGGCGAGCCGAAGAGGTCCGACCGCGGGGTTCGGCTGCGAGCGAAGCAAGGGCAGCCTTACTTGTGTGGGCGCGGGAATAAGGAAAGTATGGTGTCGTGAAAAAGGTGGCGGAGAACGCAGTGCAGGAGGGTCATGACGATGATGCCTCCACGCGTCAGCGCGTCGCCCAGTCGATCCTGGAGCAGGGACCGTCGACCGCTGCCGAGCTCGCCGAACGCCTGGGGCTCACGCCTGCGGCGATCCGTCGACACCTGACCGCACTGGTCGAACGCAACCAGGTCAGTTCACGAGAGAAGAAGATCTACGGACAGCGTGGCCGCGGTCGCCCCTCGAAGGTCTTCCTGTTGACCGACGAGGGACGCGCCACCTTCTACCAGGCCTACGACGACCTGGCCATCCAAGCGCTGAAGGCGTTGGCGTCCGTGGGCGGCTCTGCCGCGGTGACGAGGGTGGCCGAGGAACGTTTCGGTCAGGTGGAGCGGCGCTACCTCGCCCTCCGCGAGGCCGACCCCGATCGTTCCCCGGTCGACCTGTTGGCCGAGGCGCTCACCGCCGATGGGTACGTGGCCTCACTGAAGCCTGCCCGTTTCGGTGAGCAGCTGTGCCAGCACCACTGCCCGGTGGCACACGTCGCGACCGAGTTCCCGGAGCTGTGTGAGGCCGAGACCCAACTGTTCAGCCGGCTGCTGGGTTCGCACGTGCAACGGCTGGCGACCATCGCCCACGGCGACGGGGTGTGCACGACGCACATTCCGCTGGCCTCGATGGTGCAGCGGTTCAGACCGCCCCTTCCCAGCCACACCTGACCCAGCCCGATCCACACCATCCCCGAACCACCCAGCCACGACACTCGACACGTTTGGAGCAGATCATGACCCAGGTCGACAACCCCCGCCCGGCAGCACCGGGACTTGGGGCCACCCAGGACGAACACATCGAGGCCCTGTCGAAGTACCAGTGGGGGTGGCATGACGCCGACTCCGCCGGTGCCATCGCCCAGCGCGGCCTCAGTGAGGCCGTCGTCGCCAACATCTCGGCACTG
The DNA here is from genome assembly GCF_000421525.1 of Aestuariimicrobium kwangyangense DSM 21549. GTDB lineage: Bacteria > Actinomycetota > Actinomycetes > Propionibacteriales > Propionibacteriaceae > Aestuariimicrobium > Aestuariimicrobium kwangyangense. The sequence continues at coordinate 1,325,350 of NZ_ATXE01000001.1, forward strand.
AAGGACGAGCCGCAGTGGATGCTCGACCTGCGCATGAAGGGCCTGAAGCTCTTCCGCCGCAAGCCGATGCCCAGCTGGGGTGCCGACCTGTCGGACATCGACTTCGAGAACATCAAGTACTTCGTGCGCTCCACCGAGAAGCAGGCCCAGACCTGGGAGGACCTGCCCGAGGAGATCAAGAACACCTATGACCGGCTCGGCATCCCCGAGGCCGAGAAGGCGCGTCTCGTCTCGGGTGTCGCAGCCCAGTACGAGTCCGAGGTGGTCTACCACAAGATCAACGAGGAGCTCGAGAAGCAGGGTGTCATCTTCCTCGACACCGACACCGCTCTCAGGGAGCACCCGGAGATCTTCCAGGAGTACTTCGGCACCGTCATCCCGGTGGGCGACAACAAGTTCGCCTCGCTGAACACGGCCGTCTGGTCGGGTGGCTCGTTCATCTACGTGCCGAAGGGTGTGCACGTCTCGATCCCGCTGCAGGCCTACTTCCGCATCAACACCGAGAACATGGGCCAGTTCGAACGCACCCTGATCATCGCCGACGAGGGCTCCTACGTGCACTACGTCGAGGGCTGCACGGCGCCGATCTACTCGTCGGACTCGCTGCACTCGGCCGTGGTCGAGATCGTGGTCAAGAAGAACGCCCGTGTTCGCTACACGACCATCCAGAACTGGTCGAACAACGTCTACAACCTCGTGACCAAGCGCGCCACCTGCGACGAGGGCGCCACCATGGAGTGGATCGACGGCAACATCGGGTCCAAGGTCACCATGAAGTACCCGGCCGTCTACATGATGGGTGAGCACGCCCGCGGCGAGACCCTGTCGATCGCCTTCGCGGGTGAGGGGCAGCACCAGGACGCCGGCTCCAAGATGGTGCACTGCGCACCGCACACCTCGAGCTCGATCATCTCGAAGTCGGTGGCCCGCGGTGGCGGTCGTTCGTCCTACCGCGGCCTGGTCGAGGTGCAGGAGGGCGCCCACCACTCCGCCAGCTCGGTGAAGTGTGACGCGCTGCTGGTCGACACCATCTCGCGTTCGGACACCTACCCCTACGTGGACGTGCGTGAGGACGACGTCTCGATGGCACACGAGGCCACCGTGTCGAAGGTCTCCGACGACCAGCTGTTCTACCTGATGTCTCGTGGCATGGAGGAGGACGAGGCCATGGCGATGATCGTGCGCGGCTTCGTCGAGCCGATCGCCCGTGAGTTGCCGATGGAGTACGCGCTGGAACTCAACCGCCTGATCGAGCTGCAGATGGAGGGTGCGGTCGGCTGACCAGCACTCCCGGCATCCCATCGACCCCCCTGAAGGAGACACCCTTGTCCGTCGACACCCTGTCGGCCGCGATCGAGACCGTCGAATCGCACCTGCACCCCACACCCTCCTGGAACGTGGACGACCACCCCATGCCCACCGGCCGCGAGGAGATCTGGCGGTTCAGCCCCGTCAAGCGCTTCCGCGCGCTGCTGTCACCGTCCGACGACCTCGGCACCCTGGACTGGTCCGGACAGTTCAGTGCGCCGGTCACGGTCACCTCGTTGACCGCGGACGAGGCCCGAGCCCTGGCCGTGGAGGCGCCCGTCGACAGGGTGTCGTCCCTGGCCGCCGAGCAGACGGTGCACCGCACCCACATCTCGATCCCGGCCAACGCCGAGCTCAGCGAACCCGTCGTGTTCACCGCCACCGGTGTCGACGGCCGGGCCAGCGACCACTACGTGCTCTCGGTGGGCAACTTCGCCCGTGCCACGGTGGTGGTGAAGTTCGAGGGTCGCGCGACCTACTCCGAGAAGCTCGACGTCATCGTGGGTGACGGCGCCAGCCTGAACCTGATCACGGTGCAGGACTGGGCCGACGGTTCGGTGCACGGGGGCCAGCGCTCCATCAGGGTGGGTCGCGACGCGCAGGTCAAGGCCATCACGGTCTCGATCGGTGGCGACATCCGACTGCAGGAGAACGCCCGTTTCGCCGGCCCGGGAGGGTCGCTGCAGCAGTTCGGTCTCTACCTGGTCGATGCCGGCCAGCACATCGAGCACCGTCTGTTCGTCGACCACAATGAGCCCCACACGAGCTCGAACGTCGACTACCGCGGAGCCCTGCAGGGCAGGGGTGCGCACTCGGTGTGGATCGGCGACGTGCTGATCCGCAAGGTCGCCGAGGGGATCGAGACCTATGAGTCGAACAAGAACCTGGTGCTGACCGACGGTTGCCAGGCCGACTCGGTGCCGAACCTCGAGATCGAGACCGGCGAGATCGCCGGTGCCGGCCACTCCTCGACCACCGGACGCTTCGACGACGAGCAGTTGTTCTACCTGCGCAGCCGGGGCATCTCCGAGGCCGAGGCCCGACGGTTGGTCGTCCACGGCTTCTTCAATGACATCATCCGTCGCATCGGCGTTCCCGACATCGAGGACCACCTGCGCGAGATCGTCGAGAACGAACTGGCCATCGTGGGGGACGGACGGTGAGCGGCACCCCCGACTGGCAGAAGGTCGCCACCCTCGACGAGTTCGAGGACGACCGGCCGATCGGCTGCGCCGCGACGCTGCCCTCGGGCGAGGACCTCGAGGTGGCCATCGTGCGCCACCAGGGCGAGTGGTTCGCCATCCGGGACGAGTGCTCCCACGCCAAGGTGCCGTTGTCGGACGGTGACGTCGTCGACTGCACGATCGAGTGCTATCTGCACGGATCGGTGTTCAGCCTGCGCACCGGTGAGCCGCTCAACCTGCCGGCCACCCAACCGGTGCCGGTCTTCCCGGTCCGGATCGACGGGAACGACATCCTCGTCGACATCGCCAACCCCAGCTTTGATGCCGACTGGTGACCCAGCCGGTCACCCACCAGTCATCCACCCAGAGAAGAGATCACCATGAGCACCCTTGACATCAAGAACCTGCACGTGTCGGTCGAGACCGAGGACGGCCCCAAGCCGATCCTCAAGGGCGTCGACCTGACCATCCACTCCGGCGAGGTGCACGCCATCATGGGCCCCAACGGCTCGGGCAAGTCCACGTTGGCCTACTCGATCGCCGGCCACCCGAAGTACACCATCACCGACGGTTCGGTCACCCTCGACGGGGTCGAGTTGACCACCCTGTCGGTCGACCAGCGCGCCCGCGCCGGCCTGTTCCTCGCCATGCAGTACCCCGTCGAGGTGCCGGGGGTGTCGGTGAGCAACTTCCTGCGGACCGCCAAGACGGCGCTCGACGGCGAGGCCCCCAAGGTGCGCACCTGGGTCAAGGACGTCAACGCCGCCCTCGCCAAGATGCAGCTCGACAGCTCCTTCGGTGCCCGCTCGGTCAACGAGGGCTTCTCCGGTGGAGAGAAGAAGCGCCACGAGATCGCCCAGCTGGAGTTGCTGAACCCCCGGTTCGCCATCCTCGACGAGACCGACTCGGGCCTCGACATCGACGCCCTCAAGGTCGTCTCGGAAGGTGTCAACCGCTACACCGCCCAGGGCGATCGTGGGTTGCTGCTGATCACCCACTACACCCGCATCCTGCGCTACATCGATCCCACCTTCGTGCACGTCTTCGTCGACGGCCGGATTGCCGAGCAGGGTGGCAAGGAACTGGCCGACCAGCTCGAGGCCGAGGGGTACGACAAGTACGTGCGCGCCTCCCGCGTCTCGGCCTGAGAGCCGATCCATCCCCGAGAGGAGGGGCACTCATGACCTACGACGTCGAGGCGATCCGTCGCGACTTCCCGATCTTCGAGCGGACGGTGGGGGAGTACCCCCTCGTCTACCTCGATTCGGCCAACACCTCGCAGAAGCCCCGTCAGGTGGTCGAGCGCATGTCGGCGCACTACCTGCAGCACAACGCCAACGTGGCGCGAGCGATGCACCTGCTGGGCGCGGAGTCCACCGAGGCCTACGAGTTCGCCCGGGCCACCGTGGCGCGCTTCGTCGGTGCCCGCTCGACCCGCGAGGTGGTGTTCACCAAGAACGCCTCCGAGGCGCTCAACCTGGCCGCCCACACCCTCGCCTCGCGGCTCGAGCCCGGTGACGAGGTCGTGGTCTCGGTGATGGAGCACCACTCCAACATCGTGCCGTGGCAGATCGCCTGCCAGCGCACCGGTGCGACCTTGCGGTGGTTCGACGTCACCGAGGACGGCCACTTGGACCTGGAGAAGGCCGAGCGTGAGGGGCTCGTGAACGAGCGGACGAAGGTGGTCTCGCTGACCTGGGTCTCGAACGTGCTCGGTACGGTCAACCCCATCGCCGAGATCGCCGCCCAGGCCCACGCGGTCGGGGCCCTGATGGTGGTCGACGGTGCCCAGGGGGTGCCGCAGCGGGTCACCCGTGTCTCCGACCTGGGTGCCGACCTGCTCGTGTTCACGGGTCACAAGCTGTGCGGACCCACCGGGATCGGCGTGCTGTGGGGTCGGCTCGACCTGCTCGAGGAACTGCCGCCCTTCATGGGCGGCGGGGAGATGATCGAGATCGTCCATATGGAGGGCTCCACCTATGCGCCGCCTCCCGCGCGCTTCGAGGCCGGCACGCCCCCGATCGCACAGGCCATCGGGTTGGCCGCGGCCATGGACTACGTCAGTGCCGTGGGCATGGACGCCGTCGCTGCGCACGAGCGCGAACTGACCGCACACATGCTCGCGCAACTCGATCGCGTCACCGGCATCCGCATCCTCGGCCCCCGCGATGCCGATCGTGGGGGAGCCGTCGCCTTCACCCTCGACGGGGTGCACCCCCACGACGTGATGCAGATGCTCGATTCGCGAGGGGTCGCCGTGCGAGGGGGACACCACTGCGCTCGTCCCCTGCACGAACGCTTCGGGGTGCAGAGTTCCACCCGCGCCTCGAGCTACCTCTACACCACCACCGCCGAGGTGGACGCCCTGGCCGAGGCCCTGGACTACACCCGCGACTTCTTCGCCGGGAAGTTCTCGTCGGGTGGGTCACGGGCCCGCCGTGAACGTCGCCGCCAGTTGGCGGGGGAGGACATCCGATGAGCCAACCCCACCTGCACAGCATGGAATCGCTGTACCAGGAGATCATCCTCGACCACTACCGCGAGAAGCACCACAGTGGACTGCGCGAGCCCTTCGAGGCGCAGGTGCACCACGTGAATCCCAGTTGCGGTGACGAGCTCACCCTGCGGGTGCTGCTCGACGGCGACACGGTCTCCGACATCAGCTACGAGGGAGTGGGATGTTCGATCTCGCAGGCCTCGACCTCGGTGATGAGCGACCTGGTCATCGGCCGCTCGATCGAGGACTCCATGAAGCTCTACGACGAGTTCCGTGAACTGATGGACTCACGCGGCCTCGCCGAACCCGACGAGGACCGCTTCGAGGACGCCATCGCCTTCGTCGGCGTGGCCCAGTTCCCTGCCCGAATCAAGTGCGCGCTGCTGGCCTGGGCAGCGATGCGCGATGCCACCAGCCAGGCCGTCGCAGCCCGCGAGGAGACCCCATGAGCAACCCCACCACCGAACCCCGTCCCTCAGACCTGGTCAGGGACGAACTGCCCGACGTCACCGCCGTGGCCTCCGCCCGTCCCACCGAGGACGACGTGCTCGAGGCGATGAAGGATGTCGTCGACCCCGAGTTGATGGTCAACGTCGTCGACCTCGGTCTGGTGTACGGGGTGCACGTCGACGAGCAGAACAACGCCACCCTCGACATGACGCTGACCAGCCCCACCTGCCCGCTGACCGACCGGATCGAGTACGACACCCAGTCGGTGCTGGACGGTCTGGTCAACTCCGTGGCGATCAACTGGGTCTGGCTGCCGCCGTGGAGCCTCGACAAGATCACCGAGGACGGCCGCGAGCAATTGCGGGCGATCGGGTACAACGTCTGAGCCGACCGGCCATCCGGCCCCTCGGCTGAACGGTCAGGGCTGCTGGACCAGTCGAACGCTGTCCGGCAGGTCGTAGTAGGCGCGGATCATCGGTGCGTAACGGTCGAGCCGGAACGCGTAGTAGTAGATCAACTCGGGGTGCGGGTACTGCCGGGGGAAGACGACCTCGTCCACCTGACCAGCCCGCGCCCGCTCGATCTGGGCGAGCACCGGCCCGTACGCTGCGGCGTTGTCGCGCAACCCGGTCCAGGTACGCCACCACCACAGCGGCACCGCCCAGGACGACAGTCCGAGGACGAGGACCAGCGCCCCCGCTGCGAGTCGGCGTTCGACCGCTCGTGACGTCTGCACCGCCCACCCGCCCAGCACGGCGAAGGCCAGCGCCAGCAGCCACAGCGTCAGGGGCAGCAACGCCCGGGTCGCGGTGATGCCCGCCAACAGCGGGGGCATGAACGAACCGGCTGCACCCGCCAGGGCCACCACCGGGAGCGGCCCGAGGTGATCGACCAGCGACCCCGCCATCACCAGCGCCGCGAGGGACGCCACCACCACCGACCCGAGGAACACCGTCGCCCAGCCCAGTTGTTCGGCCGTCATGGCGAACCCGTAGCTGGTGAGCGAGGGCCACCTGGACCACTGCCGGCAGGCCAGGACCGCCGTCCCCATCCCGAGGACGTGCACCACCGCGAAGGCCGTGAGCCGCGAACGCCAGCCACGGCCAACCACGGCAGCGACGGTGAGCAGTCCGCTCACGACCAGCACGACGGCTCCCGCTGTCGCCCCGACCTGCCAACACGTGTTGGCCGCCCGCAGCAGGAGCAGTCGGGGCCCCGCCTCAGCCGGCTGGGTTCCGGTGACGGCTCCCAGACGCTTCCACATCCCCGGCGCCGTCGCCTGCACCACAGCGCTGACCGTGGCGACGATCAGCAGGGTTCGCACCCGGGGCTGGGTCGTCCGGGCCCTAGCGCGTTGCACCACCACCAGCACCACCACGCTCGCGAGCGTGGCCAACGACCCCGTCTCGTGGAGCAGGGGTGCCACCACGGCCAGCAGCGTCACCCCGAGGGTGCGTGGCCAGGACCAGCGCTCGTCCGACTCGGTGCCGAGCACCAGCGATCCGACCAGCACCAGGCACAACACAGGTGAGACCACGTAGTCGAAGCTCGCCTGGGCCCACACCAGGGCAGCCCCGTGCAGTCCGGGATCACGCCAGCCCAGAATGGGGACTGCGCACACCGCTGCCAACGCGAAGGCCCAGCGCACCGGCGGAGGGGTCGACGTGCTGCGGCTCCACAGCAGCAGCACCGCCGCCACGCCGACCTGCTGGGCGGTCATCGCCCACCGGACGACCTCCGGCCCTCCTCGGAGGACGATGCGGAACAGGCTCCCGGACTGACGTCCGGTGGCTTGCCAGTAGTCGCGCCACGAGTCGTTGGCCCACGCCTGGAACGTGAAGTGCCCGCCGCGTGCCCCGCCGATGGTGGCCGACATGAAGTCGTCGCCCTGCATCATCCAGAACCGGAAGACCAGCCACCAGGCCAATCCCCCCAGCGCCAGGATGACGAGGACACCCCGGCGGGAGACGGCAGACATGGCGTCATGCTAGTCACAGCGGTCGGGCGGATTCCGACGTGCTCGTGGGCCGGGGTGGACCGTTCCGGTCAGGCTTGATCCGTTCGGTGAGGGTGAATCGGTTTGGTCGAGGGCGGACCGGCTGGAAGAATGGGCCGGTGCTTCAGGTTCGCGATCTCGAGGTGCGGGCGGGCGCCCGCCTGCTCGTCGAACCCATTTCCTTCCAGGTGATCGCCGGTGACAAGGTGGGCCTGGTCGGCCGCAATGGTGCCGGCAAGACCACCCTCACCAGGATCCTCGCCGGGGAGGCCCAGCCCGCGGGTGGCACCGTCACCCGAACCGGGCACCTGGGTTATCTTCCGCAGGACCCGCGCGACCCTGACCTCGAGGTGCTGGCCCACAACCGCATCCTGTCGGCCCGTGGCCTCGACGAGGTGCTGGTACGCCTGCGTCGCTACGAACTCGAGATGGCCGAGGCCGACGGGGACCGTCGTGACGCCGCCATGAGGTCCTACGAGCGCGCCGAGGCCGAGCACGTGGCGGCCGGCGGCTACGCGGCGGAGTCGGAGGCCGCCAGGATCGCGGCCAACCTCGGTCTTCCCGACCGCGTGCTCGGTCAGCCGTTGAAGGAACTCTCCGGTGGTCAGCGCAGGCGGGTCGAACTCGCCCGCATCCTGTTCTCCGGCGCCGACACCCTGCTGCTGGACGAACCCACGAACCACCTGGACGCCGACTCCATCATCTGGCTGCGGTCCTGGTTGCAGGGCTACTCGGGCGGCCTGATCATGATCAGCCACGACGCGAGCCTGCTCGACGCCACGATCAACAAGGTCTTCCACCTCGACGCGAACCGCTCGATGATCGACGTCTACTCCATGAACTGGAAGCTGTACCTGCAACAGCGCGAGTCGGACGAGAAGCGACGCAAGCGTGAACTCGCCAACGCCCAGAAGAAGGCCGACGCCCTCAACGCCCAGGCCGAGAAGATGCGCGCCAAGGCCACCAAGGCGACCGCCGCCCAGAACATGATGAAGCGCGCCGAAAGACTGCTGGCCGGGGTCGAGGGTGAGCGCGAGGTCGACCGGGTCGCACGGATCGCGTTCCCGACCCCCGCCCCATGCGGGAAGACTCCCCTGATGGCCGAGGACCTGTCGAAGTCGTACGGTTCCCTCGAGGTCTTCACCGGTGTCGACCTGGCCATCGACCGTGGCTCGAAGGTGGTCATCCTGGGGCTGAACGGTGCCGGCAAGACGACCATGCTGCGCATCCTGGCGGGCGTGGAGGAGTCAGACACCGGTGGCCTGCTTCCTGGTCACGGCCTCAAGTTGGGCTACTTCGCCCAGGAGCACGACCTCCTCGACCTCAAGGCGACGGTGCTCGACAACATGCAGGCTGCAGCCACCGACATGAATGCCACGGAGTGCCGCAAGGTGCTCGGCTCATTCCTGTTCAGCGGTGACGACGTGGACAAGCCTGCTGGTGTGCTGTCCGGAGGCGAGAAGACCCGTCTCGCGCTCGCCATGCTGGTGGTCTCGGCCGCCAACGTGCTGTTGCTCGACGAACCCACCAACAACCTCGACCCCGCCTCGCGCCGTGAGGTGCTGGACGCCATTCGTACCTATCGGGGGGCGATGGTGCTGGTCACCCACGACGAGGGTGCCGTCGCCGCCCTCGAACCCGACCGGGTGCTGTTGCTGCCCGACGGCGTCGAGGACCTGTGGAACGCTGAGTACGCCGAACTGGTGTCGCTGGCCTGAGCAGGGTCACCGACCAGGTCGCAGGAGGGGACAGCCGATGGAGCTCACGCCACACGCCCGGATAGCGGGGGATGACAGGCGTTCCCTGACCAGTCTCGTGGTCGAACGACACCGCCAGGGCGCGAGCCTGAGGGCGATCGCCGCCGAACTCGGACGAAGCTACGGCTTCGTCCATCGGCTGCTGGACGAGGCCGGGGTGCAGCCACGCGACCGTGGTGGGGACACCCGCAGTCCCCAGGCCCGTGAGCGCCGGGCGTCATCGACCGGGGCTCAGGTGGCCGCCACTGAGCACATCACCTCAACACCGGAGGGCGGGACCACGGACAAGGATGCGGCCACCAGCACCGATCCACCCGAGCGGGCTTCCGGGCAGCCGCCCACGAAGGCCAAGAGGAAGGCCGGGAAGAAGGCCCGGAGGAAGGCAGAGGCGTCCGGGAAGGCCGATGTCGCGGACGGCACATCCGTGAGCGCGAAGGGCGCGGGGGAGCGGGCGAAGAGCCAGAAGGCCAAGGTCGGGACGGGCCGCGACGAGGCCAGCACGAAGGCGGCCAGCAAGAAGGCGGCCAGCAAGAAGACAGGCAACAAGAAGACAGGCAACAAGAAGGCGAGCAAGCGCACGCTGGACAAGGTCACGTCGGACACCTCGGACAAGCCGGGCAAGTCGGGCAGGTCGGGCAAGGCCAAGAAGGCGAAGCAGTCGTGAGCGTGGGCATGGGCCCGAACGGCGGCATGATCATGCGCCAGTTCAGCAAGGGTGACGCCATCAAGGGGGCGGAACTTCGTCCGGGCACGTGGCGCCGGGTGCTGGGCTACGCCACCCCGTACCGAGGACTGCTCACCGTCTTCCTGATCGGTGTGGTCATCGACGCCACCCTGGGCGTCGTCCCGCCGCTGTTGCTCCAACGTCTCGTCGACCACGGGGTGCTGGCCGGCAACTCACGTCTGGTGGTGCAGTTGGCGGTCGTGGTCGCTGCCATCGCGCTGGTCGACGCCGTGCTCGGGACCTTCACCACCTGGTGTTCGGCCACCATTGGTGAGGGCCTCATCCGTGACCTGCGCATCCAAGTGTTCGACCACGTCTCGGCGATGCCGCTGGCCTTCTTCAGCCGAACCCAGACCGGGCAACTGGTCTCGCGTCTGCAGTCCGATGTGATCGGGGCCCAGCAGGCCTTCACCTCGACCCTGTCGCGAGTGATCTCGAACGTGCTGTCGGTCGTGCTCGTGCTGCTGGCGATGCTCACCCTCGACTGGCGTCTGGCCATCGCCTCGGTGCTGCTGTTCCCGTTGGCCCTCGTGCCGACGCGCCTTGTGGGCCGTCGGGTGGCAGCACTGCAGCGGCGGTCGATGCAGGTCAACGGCGACCTGTCGGGCCTGATGACCGAGCGTTTCTCGGTCTCGGGTGCCCTGCTGGCCAAGCTGTTCGGGTCGCCCGCGCGGGAGCACGAGACATTCGCCGATCCCGCGAACCAGCGGCTCGAGATCGGTGTGCGCATCGCCATGATCGGCCGTGTCTTCGCGGCCACGCTGGTCCTGGTCGCCGCCCTCGCCACCGCCATGGTCTACGGGGTGGGCGGCCTGATGACCGTCCGCGGCGCCCTGACCGTCGGCACCCTGACCGCCTTCGCCGGACTCCTCGGGCGCCTCTACGGCCCCATGCAGGCCCTCACCACCGTACGCGTCGACATCATGAGCGCCCTGGTCAGCTTCGAGCGGGTCTTCGAGGTGCTCGACCTGCCCATCCTGATCACGGATGCACCCGACGCCCGACCGGTCACCGGACCCGCGTCGATCGAGTTCGACCACGTCAGCTTCGCCTACCCCGACCCTGCGTCGTACTCCCTGCGATCCCTCGAACCGGCGGGCAGCGCCGAGGCTCCCTCCGATGAGGGGCCGGGGCGGGCGGTGCTGCGTGATGTCTCGTTCCGGGTGGAACCCGGCCAGACGGTCGCACTGGTGGGCGCCTCCGGGGCAGGCAAGACCACGATCACCCACCTGCTGGCGCGGCTCTACGACGTCGAGGCAGGCAGCGTGCGACTGGGCGGTGTCGACGTGCGCCAGATCAGTCAGGAGTCGCTGCGTCGGCTGGTCGGCTACGTGACCCAGGACGCCCACATGTTCCACGACACGCTCCGCGCCAACCTCACCTACGCCAATCCCGCGGCGACGGAGGAGCAGATGCGCAGCGCCCTCGCCCAGGCGCAGGTGCTCGACCTCGTCGACCGCCTGCCCCAGGGTCTCGACACCACCGTGGGGGAACGCGGGTACCGCCTCTCCGGTGGGGAGCGGCAACGGCTCGCCATTGCCCGGTTGCTGCTGGTTCAGTCGCCGATCGTGGTGCTGGACGAGGCCACCGCCCATCTCGACTCCCGCTCCGAACACCTGGTCCAGCGGGCCCTCGACACGGCCATGGAGCAACGGACCTGTGTGGTGATCGCCCACCGCCTGGCGACGGTGCGCACGGCCGACCAGATCCTGGTCGTGCGCGACGGTCGCATCATCGAACGTGGCACCCATGTGGAACTGCTGGCGGCCTCGGGGCCGTACGCCACCTTGTACGCCACGCAGTTCGTCGACGATCCAGCCGTGCCGGACGACCAGATCGCCGTCGGTGACTAGAGCGCCCGCATGGCCCCACCGTCGACCGGCACCAGGCAGCCCGTGACGTAACTGGCGGCGTCGGAGAGCAGGAAGGCTGCCACTCGCCCGAACTCCGCCGGTTCACCCAGCCGGCGCAACGGGATGGCCGCTGCTGCCTGCTCACGCGCGGCCTGGGGGTCGGGGGTGCCGCTCCACAGGTGCTGCAGGCGTTCCGTCGCGACCGACCCGGGCAGCAGGCCCACGGCTCGTCCTCCCCGGGGGCCGAGTTCATCGGCCAACTGCTTGACGAGCATCGCGAGACCGGGACGGAGCCCGTTCGAGATCGCCATCTGTGCCAGCGGCACCTTCGCCGAGGTCGACAGCACGAAGGCCATCCGGGGGGCCGGCTGGGCCGACGTCACCGCTCGGGCCGTCCGCAGCGCGGGCAGGAAGACCGAGGAGAAGGCGGAACTCCACTCCTCGTCGGTGTTGTCGAGCACCCCGCCGCGGGGCGGTCCGCCCACACTGACCAGGGCGCCGTCGACCCGACCGAAGGTTCGCAGGGCCAGGTCCACGGCCCGTTGGGGTACCTGCGGGTCGGCGAGGTCCGCCGCCAAGCTGTTGGCACGATCGGGCGCATCGTCCCCGCCGTTGAGTTCCACGCAGGCCTCGGCGAGTGCCTCGGCGCGGCGTGCCACGAGCACCACCCTGGCGCCCTCGGCCACGAGCGCATGGGCCGTGGCGAGCCCCAGTCCGGAACTCGCGGCCGTCACCACGAAGACCTTGTCAGACAGTCCCAGCTGCATCCCTGCTCCGTTCGCGACGTTTCCGGCGGTCCTTCAGGTCTCCCCGGATCAACAATGCAGCACCGCCCACGGCGATGGCGGTGAACACGAACCACTGGATGGCGTAGGAGAAGTGGGGGCCCTCGTCCAGGGTGGGTGTCGGCACCGGGGACAGCACCTTGTCGTCGGACGGGGTCGAACTGATCTGCTGGATGTAGCCGTCCTCGAGGCGCAGCCCCAAGGTCTCGGCGATCATCGGGGCGTTGATCAGCCGGACGTTGCCCTCCACGGGCCTGGTTGCCGTGGTCTTGCCGTTCTCGCTGCGGCGCACCCAGCCCACGACGGTCACGGTGCCGACCGGTGCCTTCGGCACGTCGGCCTCGGGACGGTCCTCGGGCTTCGGGATGAAGCCCCGGTCGATCAGCATGGTGCGCCCTGACGCCGTCACCAGCGGTGTGACCACCTCCATGCCGGCCTGGTCGCCCGAGTTGCGGTACCGCACGCGCAGGGAGTGCTGCTGCTCGTAGGTGCCCGTGATGGTCACCCGCTGCCACTGCTGGTCGTCGGCGATCGGCCCGGTGAACACCTGCGTCCAGTCGCGGACGGGCTCCTTCTGGTGGGCCACGATGCGGGCGTTGGTCTCGCGGCGGTGGTCGAGGCGGTGCAGTTGCCACTCACCGAGCCGCACGAAGACCCCACCGAGCACGGCCACGAAGACGACCAGAACGATCCATCTGACCCACATCCTCTGCACTGGGCGAGCCTACCCGTCCCCAGTCGCCGTCAGATTCCCAGTCCCCGCCCCGTTGTCAGTCCCCGCCCCGTTGCCAGTCCTCGGAGAGTTTCAGTCATCGACGACTTCGCCCCGGATCACCTCGCCGGTACCCAGTTGGTGCCCGGTGAGGTCGGCGTCCTCGTCCCCGGGGGCGGTGGGGACCGTGTAGGGCTTGGACGACACATTGGCGAGCATGACCGCGAAGGCCGGGATGATCGCGGCCCCGACCGCGAAGGCCCATCGCCACGGGCCCGGCGTGACCACCAGTCCCAGGAAGCACAGCACCCGGATGCTCATCGAGATCAGGTAGTTGCGCTGGCGTTTGTGACGGTCGACGCTGCGTCCCGGTTGCGCGTCGGTGACGGGCGCCCAGGTCAGGCCTGGGCGGCCGGCGCCGGGCTCACGGGGGTCTGTCACCGCGCCAGCCTACGTCGGGGTCGGTGGCGCCCGGCCCGACCGATCGCGGGTTGCTCGGGCAACCAGACCCGGGACAGGACGAACGCGGACTGACACGGCGGGTCCGGCCCGATAGGTTGCAGGTCGTGAATGCAACAGCGTCCCGCAGTGTCCTGGTCACCGGCGTCAGCAAGGGGATCGGGCGAGCCATCGCGGCTGATCTGGTGGCCGCCGGTCACAAGGTCGCCGGTACCCATCGCTCGGGTGACGTGCCCGAGGGGGTGCTGGGCCTGGTCTGCGATGTCACCGATCCCGAGCAGGTCGAGGCCGCCTTCCTCGCCGCCGAGCAGGCACACGGTCCCGTGGAGATCCTGGTCGCCAACGCCGGCATCACGAAGGACGCCCTGCTGATGCGCATGAGCGAGCAGGACTTCGCGTCGGTCATCGACACCAACCTCACCGGTACCTGGCGCGTCGTGAAGCGGGCCGTGCGACCCATGATGAAGGCCCGACACGGCAGGATCGTGCTGATCAGTTCGGTGGTGGGGCTGCTGGGTTCAGCCGGGCAGGTGAACTACGCGGCCTCGAAGTCGGCACTGGTGGGGCTCGCGCGCAGCCTGAGCCGCGAGGTGGGGAGCCGGGGCATCACCTGCAACGTGGTCGCTCCCGGGTTCATCGAGACGGACATGACCGCCGTCCTGTCCGACGAGGTGATCGCCGGCTACAAGGAGCGCATCCCCGCGGCCCGGCTGGGCTCGGTCGACGACGTCACCTCGGCCGTCCGGTTCCTGACCAGTGACGCCGCCGGTTACATCACCGGTGCCGTCATCCCCGTTGACGGTGGCCTGGGCATGGGCCACTGAGCCCGGCGAGAACCCATCCACGACCACTCATCCCTCTCCCCGACTGAATAGGAACCGCAATGGGAATCCTCGAAGGCAAGTCCATCCTGGTGGCGGGAGTCACCCTCAACACCTCGATCGGTTTCGAGGTGGCGCGCCAGGCCCAGCTCGAAGGTGCCACCGTCGTGGTCTCCAACTTCGGACGAGCGCTCTCGCTCACCCGCAGGGTCGTGCAGAAGCTCGACCCCGTTCCGCCCGTCCTCGACCTCGACGTGACCAATGAGGAGCAGCTGGCGGGTCTGGTGGACGCCCTGCGCGCCGAGGGCATCGAGCGGCTCGACGGGGTCGTGCACTCGATTGCGTTCGCCAACCCTGAGCGTGCCCTCGGAGGCGCCTTCCTGAGCACCGAGTGGGACGACGTCGCCACCTCGATGCGCGTGTCCGCCTACTCCTACGCAGCCCTGGCGATGGCCTGCAAGCCGCTGTTCGGCGAGAAGGCCTCGGTGGTCGGGCTCACCTTCGACGCGACCGTCTCGTGGCCCGCCTATGACTGGATGGGCGTGTCGAAGTCCGCCCTGGAGTCGACCAGCCGTTACCTGGCCCGCTACCTCGGCAAGGAGGGGGTGCGTTCGAACCTGGTCGCGGCCGGCCCCCTGCAGACCATCGCCAAGAAGGCCATCCCCGGAGCCTCCACCTTCGATGACGTCTGGTCCGAACGGGCACCCCTGGGGTGGGACCCCACCGACCTCACCCCGACGGCCCGGGCGGTCGTGGCACTGCTCAGCGACTTCTTCCCCGCCACCACGGGCGAGATGATCCACGTCGACGGTGGCGTCCACGCGATGGGCGCCTGAGCGACATGGGGCAGGCGGGGGCGCTGCTCGAGCACCGGCTGCTGGAGGGAGCCAACCTCTACTTCCCACGGCCAGCGGTGAAGCTGACGTTCGACGTGTCAGGACTCGCCGAGTTGCCCGAGGGGAGCGCCCTCAGCCTCGCCCGCGCCGTCGGCATGCGTACCGCGGCGGTCGGCGCCCCGAACTCGGAACTGCGTTGGTTCACCCTGTCGAGGCTGGTCAGCGCGCTCACCCGCCAGGTGGCCCGGCGCGGGGGAGTCGTCCGGCTCGCCGTGCGATCCAGGCGCGGTACCCACCCCAACGAGGTGGTCGTCGCCGTGCCGTGGCGCCACACCGGCAAGGTCGACGCCCTGGCCGAGGGCATCTCTGAGGTGCTGGATGCCGCAGGCTCCCGTCGGCGGACCATTGACGCGGCCCTCGTGCGCGCGGGTGAGCGGTTGCGCGCCGCCGACGAAGGGGGCGAGCCACGCCTGATCGAGCCGAGCGTGCCGGTGGTCGGGATCACCGGCACCAATGGCAAGACCACCACCAGCCGGATGATTGCCCACGTCGCGATGACGGCCGGGCGACACGTAGCCTGGTCGAGCACCGAAGGGGTGCACCACGACGGTCGACTGGTGGTCGACGGTGACTACTCCGGCCCTGGTGGCGCCCGCGAGGTCTTCAAGTGTTCACCCCTCGACCTGGCGGTCACGGAGACCGCCCGAGGGGGCATCCTCCGGCGCGGGATCGGGGTGCGGCGATTCGACGTCAGCGTGGTCACGAACGTCACAGCCGACCATCTGGGACTGGAGGGCATCGACACCCTCGACCAGCTCGCCGAGGTCAAGTCGGTGGTGCCCCGCATCACCAAGCCGAAGGGCTGGGCCGTGCTCAACGGCGACGACCCGCGGGTCTTCGCCATGCGTCATCTCACCGCCGCTCGTCCGTGGATCTTCTCACCCGACCCGAACTCCCCATCGCTGCGCACCGCGCTGGACGAGGGGGGCCGGGCCACCACCGTGCTGGACGGTGCGGTCGTCGTCGTCACCCACGGCCGGGTCATGCCGGTGGTCGACCTCGTCGACGTGCCCATGACGTTGTGCGGTCTGTCGCGAGCCAACGTCGAGAACGCACTGGGGGTGACCAGCGCAGCGATGGCCCTGGGTTTCACTGCTCCCCAGATCGCGGAAGGACTCACCTCCTTCCTGCCCGAGCAGAACAACCCCGGACGGATGGCCATCTGGCTGTACCGCGACAGGATCTTCGTGATCGACGTGGCGCACAACGAGGCCGGGTTGCAGGCGCTGCTCGACATCTGCCACGGCCTGCGTGGCCCCGGTGCCGCTCTGGTGGTGAGCCTGTCGATGGCCGGCGACCGGCAACCCGATGCCTTCCGCAAACTCGGTGAGATGGCAGGACTGGCCGCCCAGCAGGTGGTCTACACCCGCACCTCCCACTATCTGCGCGGTGCAGACCCCAACCAGTTGGCCGAATGGGTCGCCGAAGGGCTCGAGCCGACGGGCACCTCGCTGTCGGCACGATTCGACAGCGAGCTCGAGACCCTCGAGTGGGTCATGGGGCACACGGCCCCCGGTGACGTGATCGGATTCATGTCCCACCAGCAGCGTGACGAGGTGAAGGCGCGCATGGGGGCCGACGGGGGCCATGCGGCCAGCGTCGACGAGATCCGCTCCCTCGTCCTCGGTGACGGGTCGTCGTGACCGGTCACCGATCGGTGGCGAGGTCATGGAGCCGAACCGCCTCCGCGATGGCGTCGCTGGTGACCTGCGAGCAGCTGCGCCCGTCACCCACGATGCGGGCCCCCGAGAGGTAGGACCCTCGCCGGACGTGCTTGAACGGCCCGATCACGACCTGGCGGAGTCGTCCGTCCTCGGCCGCGCGTCGCCAGGACGACCGTCGCGAGATGCCGCGTCGTCCGGGGAAGACGACCAGGGGCAACCAGCGCGCCTGCCAGTCACGGCTGCCGACCAGATGGGTGAGACTGGCGACTCGGTCGATACCGGGGTCGGCGTTGAGCACGCCTCCCAGCGAGATGAGGTGCACCCTCGCCCCGGCCGCGGCCAGGTACCACGCGGCTCCTGCGGCGATCTGGGCGCCCCCGCTCCAGCCCAGCAGCACCACCGACGAACCCTCACCGGGACGATGCCCGGCCTCCCGCAGTTGCCTCCAGATGGTCGTCGCCACGCCGGCCGAGAAGACGGGGCCGTACCGCTCGTCGGCCGAGACCAGCACCTGGAAGACGTTGCGCAGGTTGATCACCAGCGACAGCAGCGACACGAGACCCCGTCGGCCCTGCAGTCGGACGAGGAACCGCCAGACGACCGAACTGCGCCGGTCGTCGGTCAGCCCCCGGTTGTCGACGGAGTAGGGGTAGATGGATGAGACCACGCGCAGGTCGCCGAAGGTCTGCTCGAGACGCTCGAGGATGGGACGTTCTGCCCGGGGCACCAGCCCGTCGTCGTAGCGGGCTACGCCCGACAGGTAGACCACGTAGCAGCGGGTGCGCGCCCTCGCGGTGGATGGCCGACGGGGCTCGGACAGGGCTGCCGCGACCTCGAGACGCGCCTGCTGGGTCGCGGTTCGTCCCCGTCTGGACCACCAGACCAGCGACTCCAACGGCGAGACCAACCAGGCGAGCACCGCGAGCGCCGTGATCGCGGCCAGCACCTGCCCGATCACGGCTGGGTACCCTTCCCCGGCTTCGCCCGAGGGCCATGGGCAAGGGCGAGTTCCTCCGCCGCTGCGGGTGCGGACAGTTCGGCGAAGACCTGTTGGGCGCTGAGCAGGCGCCTCGTGCCGGTCAGCCGCCACCAGACCGCCTCCCGGACGACCGCCAGCGGGACGCGGACCACCGCCACCAGCACCTGACGGGCCAGCCAGGCGACGGTGACCAGCGCCAGTGACCACCACGGGAGTCCCGTGAGATCTGAGACGAGCGACCACATCACCAGGAACTGCCACACGTGCAGCACCCGCTCGAGCAGGGGACCGATGAACGGTGCGATGGCCACCCAGCTGAACCACAGCGGCGCCAGCGAGACCAGCACCACCTGCACCACCACCGTCAACGGCGGGGTCCGCACCGGCGAGACCAGCACCATCGCCCACAGCAGCAGACCCTGCACGGCGTGCGTCAGGATGGTCTGTACCCCCGACAGCAGGCCGGCCACGACCACACCGACGCCGCGGATGTTGTTGATCACCACGAGCCCGATGTCGCCGACCATTCCGGCGAGGGCCGCGACCAGGGGGATGGTGACGACCACTGACCAGGCCAGGGCGCCCGGGTTGCTGTCGAGCACCCCCGGTACCGTCAGCGAAGGGGAGCCGATCGGGTCGAGGCCGACCAAGTCTGCCCACGTGTGCAGGAGCAGCCGCCCCCACTGACCGAGGATGCTCACCCGTGGGGCGACTCGTGGTCGCTGGGGGTGGCCCGGTGTCCTTGGTTCTCGAGTTCCGCCATCACCCGGGCATGGGAGTCGGAGCAGATGACGACCAGGTCGCCCGGGGAGCTGAGGGACATCACGTGGCGGGTGGCCTCGAGTTCGTCGAGCACGACCTCCACCCGCTGACAGCGGGCACCCTTGGCCATGGCCTCTTCCACCCCCTCGACCGTCAGACGGGCGGTCTCACCCACCTGCCGGCCCCGGGTGCGGGCATCCTCGCGGACGACGACGTGGTCGAAGTGCCGGGCAGCCACTCGTCCCAGTTCGGCGATGTCGTCGTCGCGTCGGTCGCCTGCTGTGGCGATCACCCCGATGCGGTGCATGGGTCGTCCGGTCGTCTGTTCCGACTCCGCGGCAGTGCGGTCGACGAAGTCGCCCAGCATCACCATGCCCGGTGCGTTGTGGCAGTAGTCGATGATGACGGTCCGACCGTCCACGGTCACCTCGTTGAGCCGACCGGGGGCCAGGTAGTAGCTGGTCGAGAACGTGCGCAGCCCTTGGCGGATGTCGTGCAGGGAGGCCCCCGACGAGTACGCGGCGGCGGCCGCGGCCATGGCGTTCTGCACGTTCATCACGGCTCGCCCCCCGAAGGTCGAGGGCATCAGGTGGGTCCAGGCGATCTGCATCGAGCGGCGCCCGTCGCGCAGCATGATCCGGTCTCCCATCTCGGAGGAGTCGAGGACGACCGCCCGCCCGCCCCGACGGCAGTGGTCCTCGACCATGTCTCGCGAGGCCTCGCCCGGCTGGCGCATGCTGAACCAGACGACCCGTCCCGAACAGGCACGCCGCATGCCGGCCACGTTCGGGTCGTCGGCGTTGAGCACGGCGTAGCCGTGTCGGGGCACGGCCTCGACCACCACCTGCTTGACCGCCGCCAACTGCGCCAGGGTGTTGATCCCCCGGATGCCCAGGTGGTCGGGAGTGACGTTGAGCACAACGGCGACGTCGTTGTAGTCGTAGCCCAGCCCCTCACGCAGGATGCCCCCGCGCGCGACCTCGAGCACGGCGAAGTCGACCCGCGGGTTCTGCAGCACCATCCGGGCCGAGCGTGGTCCGGAGGCGTCGGCCCTGATCACCAGGCGTTCGTCGATGACCACACCATCGGTCGAGGTCATGCCGACCTTGCGACCGATCCCCTTGAAGATGTGGGCGATCATGCGGCTGGTGGTGGTCTTGCCGTTGGTGCCGGTGACCGCGACGATCGGGATCCGGCTCGGAGTGCCCGCCGGGAACAGCATGTCGATCACGGGCTTGGCGATGTACTGAGGGTCACCGATGGTCGGGTGCGTGTGCATCCGGAACCCCGGCGCGGCGTTGACCTCGCAGATGCCACCCCCGGTCTCACGCACGGGCTGGGTGATGTCGGGGCAGATGAAGTCGATGCCGGCGATGTCCAGGCCGATGATGCGGGCGGCTTCCTCGGCGATCTCGATGTTCTCGGGGTGTGCCTCGAAGGTGCGGTCGATGGAGATCCCACCGGTCGACATGTTGCCGGTCAGGGTCAGTTGCACCACCCGGCCGGGCTCGGGTACGTCATCCATGCCCATGCCCTGACCAGCAACCAGGTCGACGGCATCCTGGTCGATCCGGATGCGGGTGAGCACCTTCTCATGGCCCACACCTCGCCTTGGATCGGCGTTGGTCTGCTCGACCAGTTCGGTGATCGTGTGTCGTCCGTCGCCGACCACGTGGGCGGGAACACGCTCGGCGATGGCGGCGATCTGGCCGCCGATCACCAGACAGCGGTAGTCGCGGCCCGTGATGAAGCTCTCGACGATCATCACCCCACGCTTCGACTCGGCCCGTGATGCCTCCCAGACGTCGGCGATCGCCTGTTCGTCGGCGAGGTTGAGCTTCACCCCTCGTCCGTGGTTGCCGTCGAGGGGTTTGATGACCACGGGGTAGCCGATGCGGCGGGCCTCCCGCTGGGCCTCGGCCAGGGTGCGCACGGACGCGGATCGGGGCACGGGCAGACCGGCGTTGCCCAGCAGTTCGAGGGTGAGGTTCTTGTTGGAGGCGATGTCGACGGCGATGTTCGAGGTGCGCGAGGTCATGGTGGCGCGGATGCGCTGCTGGTGCACTCCCTGGCCCAACTGGATGAGGCTGGCGGAGTTCAGCCGCTGCCAGGGGATGTCACGGCTGACGGCCTCGTCGACGATGGCCTGGGTCGAGGGGCCCAGGGCGTACCGCTCGGCGGTGCGGGCCAGGGAATCGATCTCGGTGCCGAGATCGAAGCCGGGTTCGGCGCTGACCAGGTGGTTGACGAGTCGGACTGCGAGTTCGCCGGCGGCCAGGCCCACGAACTCGTCCTGGTAGGCGTAGATCACGTTGTACTTGCCCGGTTCCCCCTTCACCGACCGGGTCTTGCCGCGGCGCGCGTCATGCCCGACCTGGGTCTGCAGTTCGATGGCCACGTGCTCGGTCACGTGCCCCAGCCAGGTGCCCTCGTGCAGGCGCTCCACGAATCCGCCCTTGCGGCCGCGTGAACAGTGGTGGTTCCACAGGCCCGGCAGCATCGCGTACAGGGTGTCTGCGAAACCGGGAAGGGTGTCGGTGGGGAACTGCTCCAGCACCCCGAGGTCGACGACCAGTTGAACCACCTTGCGGTAGTGCCAGACGTTGGGTCCCCGGAAGACTCGGGACGACTCGATCCGCAACTCCGGTGCCGGCACGGTGGTGGTGGTCTCGCTCATGGGCTGCATCTTTCCACGACTGTTCCCGGCGGGGGCGCGCTGGTGGTCGGCGCCCTCAGCTCGCCTCGGCGCTGGGACGACGGCGCGACTTGCGCTTCTCGTAACCGAAGGTGTCAGCCCCCTCGGACGCGATGTCGCGGGCCAGTTGGCGCAATGACTCGGCTGCGGCGGTGATCTCGCGCTTCTCGCTCAGGGGCACCTTGGGGATGTGGGGACGGTAGGTGCGCGAGGCCATGTGGAACTGTTGACCGGCGGGGAGCACGTGCATGGTGACTCCCGAGACCAACAGCGGTTGGGTCTGCTGCGCTGTGGGGGCGTCCGAGATGGCATGGGACCCGTCGACGATGGTCACCGCGCCGCGGCCGACGACGGTCATCAGGCCGTCGTCGGTGAACACCGCGGCCGTGTCCTCATCGACCCCCAGGCCGAGCAGCGAGGGTGACTGGGCCACGAGGGCCAGCAGGCGCCCGTAACGATTGCGCTGGGCGAAGTGCTGGTCGAGGATCACTCCGGGCACGAGTCCCAGTCCGCCGGCCATCTGGCCCATGCGTTGCTTCGGGGTGGGTCCGGCCGCTCCGAAGGCGATCATGTGTTCCGCCAGGATCGAGCACCCGGCCGAGGTGCCACCGACGACTGCGCCTCGTTCGTGGGCTCTCAGGATGGCTTGGCCGACGGGGGTACCGGTGATCACGGCCGTGAGCTTCAGTTGGTTGCCCCCGGTCATGAACACGCCGGTGGCGCGGTCGATGCGTTCCACGAGGGCCGGGTCATCCGACTCGAGGCGGGTCTGTGGCCTGACCTCGAGCACTTCCTGTGCCCCCAGTGAGGTGAAGGCCGCGTCGTAGACGTCCATCACCTCGGGGCCGAGGGAGGAGGCGGTGGGGATGACGACGATCCGCGCGTTGGCACCCCCGGCAGCCTTCAGGAACGCTCGCAGCACGGTGCGGCGACTGAGTTTGGCCTCGGCGCCGCCGATGGCGAAGATCGGTCCCGACATGCGTTCCACCCTAACGGGTGGGCGATGGTGCGGCGGTGTGGCGCATGGGCGCAGTGGCAACTTCATCCCGTGGCGCTTCCGACCACCGTCGGCCATTGCTGGCGATCCGAAACCGTGCGAGCGCCCCCGATGTTGCTCGCGCCAGGCAAGTTCTCCAGCCCTGCAACGGTTGTGGATCGCTGATCGGGAGGCTCCTCAGCGCATGGCGTGGGTGGGCCAGCTCACGCAGGCCTGCACGACGTCGTGGCAGACGTCGACCAAGGAGCCGAGTTCGCGCTCCCGGGTGAGCACCCCGTGGGAGTGCAGCACCTCGTCCGGGCTGGACAGGGCGGCGCGACAGGCGTCGAGCACCACCAGGGCGCGATCAAGCAGCACCTGCGACGAGTCGGGATAGGCCGGGCCGAGCCGCACGGTGCTGGTCGAGGAGGGTCTGGTGCCCCCGCTCACCCCGAGGGACTGCAGTCGCTCGGCGGCCGCCATCAACGCCGTGGTGAGGGAGCGGGAGGCCTCCGAGGGCGTCAGTTCGACGAGCGGACGATCCGCCCGCCACAGCCGCCACTGCACCGCTTCGGTCTCGGGGAAGCCCAGCAGGTGCGGGAGCCAGGCCGCGCCTCCTGCGTGGGGCACCACCACCGCCGCCGTCAGGTCGTCGTCCCCCGTTGCTGCCAGGAGGGCGGCCTCGGTCAGCGGCCGCGGGCCCCTCAGGCCGCCGGATCGTCCGTGGCGGGGGAGGGCCACCGCCCAACTGGCACCCTCACCGGCCTCACGCACGGCTCTGGTGAGCGCCACCCGCACGGTGCTGGCGGGTTCGCCGAGACCCAGCACGTCGTCGGGGTCGGTGACGTGCATGACCAGCCCGTTGCGGAGCAGCGCGTGCTCGACCTCGGGCACGTTCGCCACCTGCGCTGACGCCGAGTTGAGCCCCGCCGCCAGTCGCAGCGCCTCGATCAACAAGGCTCCTCCATCGCCATGGCCGCAAGGGTAGTGCGTGGTCGTCATGGGGCACCCGCGCTCGGGTAGGTTGGAGGGTATGAGCGTGGTCGTGGAACTGGACGGTGTCGGTGTCGTGCGTGGCAGGGCGACCTTGCTCGACGACATCAACTGGACGGTCCGCGAGGGTGAGCGCTGGGTCATCATCGGCCCCAACGGGGCCGGCAAGACCACGCTGTTGCAGATCCTCGCAGCGCAGATGTTCCCCTCCCGGGGGTTGGTGGGGCTGCTGGGAGAGGTGATGGGCACCGTCGACGTCTTCGAGGTGCGTCCCCGCATCGGCATGACCTCCGCTGCGCTGGCCGACCGCGTGCCCCGCGGCGAGGCCGTCGACAATGTCGTGATGAGCGCCTCCTATGCGGTGCTCGGTCGCTGGGTCGAGGAGTACGACCCGCTCGATGTCGAGCGCGCCGGTGACCTGATGAGGCAGATGCGGGTCGACCACCTCGTCGACCGCACCTTCGGCACCTTGTCGGAGGGCGAGCGCAAGCGCGTGCTGTTGGCGCGCGCCCTGATGACCGATCCCGAATTGCTGCTTCTGGACGAGCCTGCCGCGGGTCTCGACGTCGCCGGCCGCGAGTCGCTGGTCGGCACCCTGTCGGAGATCTGCACCGATCCCTACGCTCCTGCGACGGTGTTGGTGACCCATCACGTCGAGGAGATTCCCGAGGGGATCAGTCACGCGCTGCTGCTCAAGCAGGGACGGGTGGTGGCGGCCGGTCCGATCGACGAGGTGCTGACCTCCGAGACGATGACCCAGACCTTCGACCTTCCCCTCACGGTGGCCGTCGACCATGGGCGCTGGACGGCCCGCGCGGTGCGCCAGGGTCAGCGGGTTGGGTGAGCCATGGGTGAGTGGTTCCGCGAACATGCCTGGGCCGCCTGGTTGATGGTGGGCCTGGTGCTCGCGGGCGCCGAGATGCTGACGCTCGACCTCACCCTGCTCATGCTCTCGGGAGGGGCGTTCGCAGCTGCGGGCGTCGCCGTGTTCTTCCCGCATGCCTGGCTGGCCCAAGTGATCGTGGGGGTGGTGGTGGCCCTGGCCATGCTGCTGGGTCTTCGTCCGACCCTGCTGGCCCGGATGCGTCGGGCGCCCGGGTACCGCAACTCCATCAGCAAGCTGGTGGGCTCGACTGCTCTCACCACCCGGGCGATCTCGCACTCCGACGGCGAGGTCAAGGTGAACGGCGACACCTGGACCGCGCGCAGTTACGACCCCAAGGTCACCATCGAGGTGGGCGAACGCGTCGAGGTGTACGAGGTGGACGGCACCACCCTCGTGGTCTACCCGGCCGATCGCCCATGACGACCGATCGCCAGTGAAGACCGAGTGCCGGTGAAGCCCGATTGCCAGTGAACAGGTTCGACGAGGAACGAGGAACTCCATGGAATACGTGATCGCCATCGTGCTGATCGGCGTGCTGCTGATCGTGCTGGCGCAGTCGTTGAAGATCGTGGGGCAGCAGCGCGTTGCCCTGGTGGAACGCATGGGCAAGTTCCGGGCAGCCCTCGAGCCGGGGCCGCACCTGATCGTGCCGATCATCGACCGAGCCAAGTACACCCTCGACATGCGTGAGCAGGTGCAACCCTTCCCGCCGCAGGGGGTGATCACCGAGGACAACCTGATGGTCTCGATCGACTCGGTCATCTACTTCCAGATCGTCGACCCGGTGCGCGCGGCCTACGAGGCGCAGAGCTACCACGTTGCCATCGAGCAGCTCACCATGACCACGCTGCGCAACATCATCGGCGGCATGGACCTGGAGGCGGCCCTGACCAGCCGTGAGGAGATCAACCAGCGTCTGCGTGCCGTCCTGGACGAGGCCACCGGCAAGTGGGGCATCAAGGTCAACCGGGTGGAGCTTCGGGCCATCGAGCCGCCGGCAACGATCCGGGACGCCATGGAGAAGGGCGCCCGGGCCGAACGCGACAAGCGCGCCCAGATCCTGATCGCCGAGGGCCAGCGGCAGTCGCAGATCCTCTCCGCCGGGGGTGACCGCGAGTCGGCCATCCTGCGAGCCCAGGGTGAGCGGGAGGCGCAGGTGCTGCGTGCCCAGGCCGATCGACAGGCCCAGATGCTGCGGGCCGAGGGTGAGGCACAGGCCATCACCACCGTCTTCAACGCCATCCACGCCGGCCAGCCCGACCAGGGCCTACTGGCCTACCAGTACCTGCAGATGCTGCCGACCCTGGCCCGAGGCGACTCCAACAAGATGTGGATCGTGCCGTCGGAACTCAACGACGCCCTCAAGGGTCTCGGTCAGGTGATGGGTGGCGGTTCGTCCGGGGAGACCCCGGCCGTGGGCGGGGTGCCGGCCGCGGCTCCGGTGAAGGCGTCGGGACCGTTCACCGCACCGGAGAAGATCGACGTCTTCGCCGAGATCGAGCAGCAGAAGGCCGATGAGAAGCAGCGCTCCGACGAAGCGGTGCAGAAGGCCATCCGCGAGGCTGCGGAGTTGGAGAACCCGAACGCGATCCGTCGGGGTGTGCAGCGCCGTCAGCCGGCGGCGGTCCAGTCGTCGCAGTCACCCGAACAGCTCACCCAGTCGAGCGAGCCTGCCGACCAGAGCCTGGTGCAGCACGACATGGGACATGTCGATCCCGATCCCTTCTCGAGCCACGGGCCCCAGTTCCAGGAGCAGTCCTCCGACTACCAGGGGCGGCAGGCCTACCAGTCGAGCCCGCAGAATCCGTGGGCCCAGCCCGGGGCACAGATCAGCGAGCAGCAGCCGGGTCAGCCGATCCCGCCCCGTCAGGACGAGCCGCGTCAGGACGAGCCGGGTCAGGGCTGACCGTTCCAGCGGCGACGTGTGCCCTGGCCAGTCGTCCGGCGATGGCTCCACAGGCCATCAGCTGGGCCTGGTGGAAGACCATCAGGGGCAGCACGATCAGGCTGGCCGGCGTCTGCGTGCCCGCGAACAGCACGGTCGCCATGGGCAGCCCGGAGGCCAGTGACTTCTTCGTGCCGCACATCATGATGGCGATCCGGTCGGGGCGGCTGAACTTCATCCAGCCCGAGCTGTACCAGGTGAGCGACAGCATGCCCGCCAGCACGACCAGACTGACGAACAGCACCGCCAGCAGGTCGACCACCGAGACCTGCGACCAGATGTGCTCGCGCCGACCAGCCGAGAAGGCGTTGTAGACCACCAGCACGATGACGCCTTGGTCAACGAACTTCAGTGCCTTCTTGTTGCGGTCGACGAACCCTGCCGTCCAGCGACGGGAGAGTTGCCCCACCACGAACGGCACCAGGATCTGCAGCACGATGTCGAGGATCGAGGAGGGGTCGATGTGAAGGCCGCCCGCCCCCATCAGCAGCAGGACCAACGCGGGGGTGAGCACCACGCCGATCAGGTTGGATGCCGAGGCCGCGACGACGGCACCCGCGACGTTGCCGCCCGCGACCGAGGTGAAGTTGATGGACGACTGGACCGTCGACGGCACCAGCGTCAGGTAGAGCAGCCCCATGGCCAGGGCAGGGGTGGTGAACGTCGGCGCGATCGCATGGATCGCCAGACCCAGCAGCGGGAACAACACGAAGGTGAATCCGAGGATCACCGAGTGGAGCCGCCAGTGCTTGAGCCCGGCGATGGCCTGCTCGGGGTGCAATCGGGCGCCGTAGAGGAAGAACAGCAGGGCGATCAGCGCTGTGGTGCCGTGGTCGAACAGGGGCACGGCCACCCCCCGAGCGGGAAGCAGGGTGGCGATCACCGCCGAGGTCACGATGGCGAGCAGGAAGGTGTCGAGCCGGAGGCGCTTGAGCAGGTTCATCGTCGACCGAGCCTACGCCCCGCCGCGGTGGCTGGCCCAGCCCGAGTCGATAGCCTCGTCCGGGTGGCGACCTATCAGGAACTGACCGACCCCGACGATCCCCGTCTGGCTGACTACGTGAGTCTGCGCGACACCCAACTGCGCAAGAGCGTCGAGGCCGCGAACGGCTTCTACATCGCCGAGGGGCACAAGATCATCCGGCGGGCGATCGAGTCGGGTCACCATCCACGTTCGGTGGTGCTGGCGCCGCGCTGGATCGAGGGTCTGCGCGATGTGCTCGACCCGATCGATGTACCCGTGCACGTGGTGACCGAAGCCCTGGCCGAGCAGGTGACCGGATTCCACGTGCACCGTGGGGCCCTGGCCGCGATCGAGCGGCCCACCGGACACGACGACCTGGCGGCCCTGCTGCACCAGGTGCAGTGGGGTGCCGGCCCTCGCTCCCGGATCGCCGTGCTCGAAGACCTCGTCGACCACTCCAACGTGGGGGCGGCCTTCCGCAGTGCGGTGGCGCTGGGGGTGGATGCCTTGGTGGTCACCCCACGCTGCGCCGACCCGTGGTACCGCCGCTCGATCAAGGTCTCGATGGGTGCGGTCTTCCAGGTGCCGTGGGTGCGCGCCGATCCGTGGCCGTCGGGCATCACGCAACTGAAGGAGGCGGGCTACTTCGTGGCGGGCATGTCGCTGGGGGAGGGCTCGATCAGTCTGGACGAACTGGTGGCCCAGGACCACTCGCGGCTCGTGATGATCTTCGGCAACGAGGGGCACGGTTTGACCCCGGCCACCGACGCCCTCATCGATGCGCGGGTGACGATCCCGATGATGGGTGGGATCGACTCCCTCAACGTCGCGGCCTCATCGGCCGTCGCGTTCTACGCGACCAGGTAGATGCCCCCAGGTGGCGGCGCCACCATCCCTCAGACGGTGTCGTGCACCTCGTGCGGGGCGAGTTTCGGGCTCACGGGCCAGTCGTCGGGGTAGCGGTCGGCGAGGTCGTCCTTCTGCTGGTCGAGAAGTCGCCGCGAGCGAGCCGACAGGCGGTCACCGAAGACCGTGCCGAAGCAGTGGTCCGACTCGTGCTGCAGACAGCGCGCGAACAGTCCCGTGCCGACCAGCGTGACGTCCTCACCGAAGGCGTCCTGGCCGGTGCAGGTCGCCCGATCCGGACGAGCCAGCGGCTGGTAGGCGCCCGGCCAGGACAAGCATCCCTCCTCGGTCGACTCCAGCTTGCGGTCGCGTCCCTCGGGGAGGGTGACCGAGGGGTTGCACACGACACCGACGTGGCGGACGCCGTCATCGTCGGGGCAGTCGTAGACGAAGACGGCCAGGTCGACGCCCACCTGGGTGGCGGCCAGACCGACACCTTCAGCGGCTTCCATGGTGGCGAACATGTCACGGAGCAGGGCGTGCAGGTCGTCGTCGAACTCGGTGACCGGACGAGTCCTGGCGTGCAGCACGGGCTCCCCCCACCGGGTGATCCGCCGGACGGACCCTCCGGTGAGGAGGTCCTCCAGGGTGCGCGCTGTCGCTGAGTTGGGGACGGGTTCGGTGCTCATCGGCGTCCTCGCTGCGGGGGCTTCACGGTGCTGCCCAAGGTCGAATAGGGGTCGAGGGTGACGCCCTCGGCGGTCTCGTCGTCCCAGGTGTAGACCTGCCGGCCGTCGACCCACACGGTCTCGACCCGGCTGTAGATGTCGAGCGGGTCACCGCTCCACAGCGCCAGGTCGGCATCCTTGCCGGTCTCGATCGAGCCGACCCTGTCGTCCAGCCCGAGGATGCGGGCCGGGTTGATGGTGACCGACTCGATGCCGGTGCGCCGGTCGAGGCCCTCCTTGACGGCGAGGATCACCTGGTAGATGAGGAAGTTGATGGGGATGACGGGCGCGTCGGTGGTGATCGCGATCTGCACCCCGGCCCGGGCGAGATGGCCCGGGTTGGCCAGGGAGCGCTGGTTGACCTCCCACTTCGAGCGCGACGTCATCAGCGGTCCGATGACCACGGGAAGGTTCCGCTCGGCGATCAGGTCGGCGAGCAGGTGGGCTTCGGTGCCGTGGTTGATGACGAGTTTGTAGCCGAACTCGTCCGCCAGCCGGATGGCGGTGGCGATGTCGTCGACCCGGTGCGTGTGCTGGCACCAGGGCAGACCGTTCTCGAGCACCTGCACCAAGGTCTCGAAGGTGAGGTCGCGGTCGAAGGGCTTGCCCTCGGACTCCGCATGCTTCTTGCGAGCCGAGTAGTCCTGGGCCTTGGTGAAGGCCTCGCGCAGCACGGCCGCGACACCCTGACGGGTGGTGGGCAGCACCTTGCGCTCCTGGCCGTGGAAACGCTTGGGGTTCTCGCCCAGGGCCGACTTCACCGAGACGGGCTGCTTGAACACCATCTCGTCGACCATTCGCCCCCAGCACTTGATCGCAACCGTCTGGCCACCGATCGGGTTGGCCGAGCCCGGCTTGACCACCATCGAGGTGACCCCACCCGACAAGGCGTCCCGGAACCCCTCATCCGAGGGATGGATGGCATCGAGGGCGCGGAACCGCGCTCCGTTCACCTCGGTGCCCTCGTTGGTGTCATTGCCGGACCAGCCGATGCCCTCCTCGTGGATGCCGACGTGGCCGTGGGCCTCGACCAACCCGG
This sequence comes from Aestuariimicrobium kwangyangense DSM 21549, assembly GCF_000421525.1. Lineage (GTDB taxonomy): Bacteria > Actinomycetota > Actinomycetes > Propionibacteriales > Propionibacteriaceae > Aestuariimicrobium > Aestuariimicrobium kwangyangense. The sequence continues at coordinate 1,355,269 of NZ_ATXE01000001.1, forward strand.
GCAGCAACCACCGACCCCCGGCGTCCACCACCTCGGCGCCCTCGGGCACCTGCACGTCAGTACCTGAGGCGGAGATCTTGCCGTTCTCGACGATCACAGTGCCGTCGAAGGGTTCCCCCACGACAGGCACCACATGGGCATTGGTGATGGAGATGACACTCATGGGACCAACCTAGCCAAGTCAGCGGAACAGCAGCGCGCCCGGAGCCTCCACGGACGTCCGCGAGGCGAGGCGCCAACTGCAGGTCTCGGAGTCCAGCCCTCGCCGGGTGAAGCAGCACACGTCACCCGTGCCCTGATTGGCCACCCAGATGTCTCCTTCGTGGACGACGACGTCGCGTGGGTGGTCACCCCCGCAGTCGAACTCGTCGGCCAGCACCAGTTGTCCCGACTCGTGCCACTCGAGCACGCCGAGGGTGTTGATGCGACGGTTCGCGACCACCAGGGTCTGCTCGTCGAGCAGGCGCAGGGCGGATGGTTGGGCCTCCCCGACCAAGGTGCCCTGCACCTGTGAGACGCGCTCCCAACCCGTCGTCCAGTCCGGGGAGCCGCCAGTACCGTCGTGATGCCGATAGGAGGCGACGTTGCCATCCAGTTCGCCGCCGACGGCCACCTGGGTCTGTGCGCCATGCGGGCCGTTCACGCGTCGGACGACCAGGTGCCGCGGCCCGAAGCCGGGAGTCGTGGTGATCTTGCCCACCTGCCTGAGGTGACCGTCGAGCCAGCTCACCACCCGGACGGCGTCGGCGCCGAGGTCGCACACCAACAGGTGTTCCTCGTCCAGCCAGACGGCCTGATGGGCATGCGGGGCCTCCTGCCGGTCGGGGACCACACCTGACTGGCCGCCGAAGCGCACGACGGTCGCGTCCCCCCAACCGCCCTCGACCAGGGGGACGACGGCGAGCGACCCCGAGCTGTAGTGGGCGATGGCGACCGCGGAGCCGTCGGGGGACAGGGAGGCATGGCAACCGTCCAGTCCCGAGGTGTCGCGACGTGATCCCACGGTGATGCCGTCGGCGTCGACGTCGAGTCGCACCAAGGGCGAACCCTGGGTGTGAGAGGCGGCCACCACATGGTCCCCGGCCTCGACCAGCCAGGTCGGGGAGGGCACCGCGGCCTGCGCGATCGGGGTGAGCTGGTGCCCGTCCACCCCGAACAACTGCAGGCCGCCGACCCCGGACTCGTCCGTGAAACAACCCACCAACAGCGTGCTCATGCGCCCAACCTAGCCCGATTGGGCACACTGGACCGGTGACTGTGCCCGCTTCGCTCGCCGACGGTCTGGCCGAGTTCGACACCTGGCTGCGGATGGACCGTCAGCGCAGCGACCACACCCGCCGCGCCTATGGGGGAGACCTGGCTGCGCTGGCGCTGTGGCTGCACGAACGCGAGCTCAGCGACTGGTCGGCGGTCCAACTGCGGGACCTGCGTGCCTGGCTCGCCGACCAGGTCGCGGACGGGGCCGCGGCAGCCACCCTGCAGCGACGGTCAGCGGCCGTCCGGGTGTACTTCCGGTGGCTGCACGCCGAGGGCATCGTGGCCCTCGACGTGGCCGCCGGACTGAAGTCACCCAAGGTGCCCCGACGGCTTCCCCCGGACGTGAGCATCACCGAGCTCAGCCAGTTGTTCGAGGCGGCCATCACACACGCCGGTGAGGAACCGGGACCAGGGACGGCTCGCGACCTCGCCCTGCTCGAGGTGCTCTACGGCTCGGGGATCCGGGTCGGTGAGCTCTGCGGGCTCGACGTGGACGACCTGGATTCCGATCGCGGAACCCTGCGAGTGCTCGGCAAGGGGAACAAGGAGCGCACGGTGCCGCTGGGTGAGCGGGCCGGGCGCGCGGTGCGCGCATGGCTGGCGGTGAGGGGCGAGTGGGCCGTCGCTGCCTCGGGCCCGGCCCTGTTCCTCGGTCGGCGCGGCGCCCGGCTCGACCCTCGCGTGGCCCGACGTGTCGTCCATCGCGCGTTCGAGGCCATCCCTGACTCGCCCAACCTCGGCCCGCACGGTCTGCGTCACGCCATGGCCACGCACCTGCTCGAGGGAGGAGCGGACCTGCGCAGCGTGCAGGAGATGCTGGGTCACGCATCCTTGGCCACCACGCAGCTCTACACCCATGTCACCTCGGAACGGTTGAGGGCTGCCTTCCGGCAGGCGCACCCGCGCGCCTGAGCGCACCCACCTCCGCTGCGGTGCCGGGCGTCACTGTGGGGTCACCAGCCAACTGGGATCGACCAAGGTCTGCTCCCGCCAGGCCATGACGTGCAGGTGGCAGCCCGTCGACCAGCCGGTCGTCCCGACCAGTCCGACCTGCTGCCCCGCCTCGACCCGCTGGCCGACGGCGACGTTGACCGCGGCCAGATGCGCGTAGCCCGTGCGGGTGCCCCCATGGTCGACGATCACCCGATTGCCGTAGGCCACGTGACGTTCGGCCACCAGCACGGTGCCGGCCAGCGCAGAGCGCGCCGGCGCCCCGCAGGGGGCGCCGATGTCGACCCCGTCGTGCAGCTTCCACACGTGCAGCACGGGGTGCAGGCGCATGCCGAAGCCCGAGGTCACCGGACCATCCGCCGGGCGGGTGCTGCCCCTGGCCAGCCACGGCAGGCCGACCGGCACGGGTGTCACCACCGCCTCCTCCGCCCACGCCGCCCCGTCCGTCTCCACCGGGCGAGGTGTCGCGCCCGCGGGCAACAGACGGACCTGATTCGGCCGCACCGGGGCGGGGGCGCCCCGACTGTGGGACAGGGGGTCGAGGTAGGTCTCACCTTCGATGAGTCCCCAGTGCAGACCGTCGTGGCGGTCGACCACAGCTTGCACGCGACCGATCACCTGGCCTCGGCGGACGCGCTGACCCGCGCTCACCACGGCCTCCACCGGCTCGTAGGTGGTGCGCAGCCTGGTGGCGGGCTGATGGGTGATGGCGACGACGCCTCGGCCGGCGATCGTCCCTCGGAAGGAGACCACCCCATCGGCTGAGGCACGCACGGGTTCGCCCGCTGCGGCTGACAGGTCGACCCCCCGGTGCCCCGCGCCCCAGCGCTCACCGGGTGGGGCGAACCCTCGAGTGACCCGCCCCCCGACAGGGTGGTCCAGGTCGATCGCCGGTGCGGCAACCGCAGCGGAGCCGCCGGCGGCCCCCAGAAGGATGGCGGAGAGCAGGACGAGCACGATTCGATGACGGATTCCCACGCCCCAGTTGTGCCCATCGAGAGGCCAGACGTCCCGGTGGGACGACCCGCCTGTGGACAACGCCCGGGGCTCGATCTGGGCTGTGGACAACCCCTCCTCGCCCGATTGGCGCACCCGACGGCCACGACCTAGAATGGCCGAGGCGATCGGTGCCTCGGCACCGCTCGACTTCACGTGCAGACCACCAGTCCTGGCCGAGGTCCCCGCTCGCGGGGTGGCCGTTGCTGCTGCACCAGGCAGTGTCGAACAGTTCGACACGGTGAAACCGAACCGGGCGCAGTCACCGCTGTGCCCACAGAAAGGACCGGCCATGGCCGTCGTCACCACCCGCCAGCTGCTCGAGAGCGGCGTTCACTTCGGGCACCAGACCCGTCGTTGGAACCCGAAGATGAAGCGCTTCATCTTCACCGAGCGCAACGGCATCTACATCATCGACCTGCAGCAGTCGCTCACCTACATCGACAAGGCCTACGCCTTCGTGCGTGAGACCGTCGCCCGCGGCGGCCAGGTGCTGTTCATCGGCACCAAGAAGCAGGCCCAGGAGGCCATCGCCGAACAGGCGACCCGTGTGGGCATGCCCTACATCAACCAGCGTTGGCTGGGTGGCATGCTGACCAACTACCAGACCGTGATCAAGCGCGTGCAGCGCCTCAAGGAGCTCGAGGGCATGGACCTCGACACCCAGACCTCGGGTGGACTCACCAAGAAGGAGAACCTGGGCCTGAAGCGCGAGCGCGACAAGCTCTCGAAGACCCTCGGTGGCATCCGCGACATGGCCCGCACTCCTCAGGCGGTGTGGATCGTCGACACCAAGAAGGAACACCTGGCCGTCGACGAGGCTCGCAAGCTGCACATCCCCGTGATCGGCATCCTCGACACCAACTGTGACCCTGACGAGGTCGACTTCCCGATCCCCGGCAACGACGACGCGATCCGCTCGGTTGCGCTGCTCACCCGCATCATCGCCGACGCCGCCGCCGACGGCCTGATGGCGCGTTCGGGCCAGGGCGCCTCCGGTGAAGAGGCCGAGCCCATGCCCGACTGGGAGCGCGACCTGCTCGCCGGCGAGACCAACCGCGAGAGCTCGGTCGAGTCGCCCGCGCAGGCCGAGGTCGCGGACCCGCAGGCCGGTCAGCTGAACGCCGACGTGGCCGAGGCTGCACCCGCTGAGGAGGCTTCCGCCGCAGACGAGGCTGCCGCCGCCGACGAGGCTCCTGCCGAGGAGACCCCCGCCGACGAGGCCGCCACCGACGCTCCCGCCGAGGCCTGATCACACCGGTTCACCGGTACACCCACAACAGATAGGGACACATCGCACATGGCTATCACTGCCGCTGATGTCAAGAAGCTCCGCGACGCCACCGGCGCGGGCATGATGGACGCCAAGAAGGCCCTCACCGAGGCGGACGGCGATTTCGACAAGGCCATCGAGATCCTGCGTGTCTCGGGACAGGCGAAGGCTGCCAAGCGTTCCGACCGCGATGCCTCGAACGGGCTCGTTGCCGCCACCGGCACCACCCTCATCCAGCTCGCCTCCGAGACCGACTTCGTGGCGAAGAACGAGGAGTTCGTCGCCCTGGCGAACCAGATCGTCGCCGCCGTCGACGCCGCCAAGGTGAACGGCAAGGAGGCGGCCGGTCAGGTCAAGCTGCCTTCCGGCCAGACCGTGGACGAGGCCGTGCAGGCCCTGGCCATCACCATCGGCGAGAAGCTCGAGTTGGCCGAGGCCGTGCACTTCGAGGGTGACTCGCACATCTACCTGCACCGTCGTGCGGCCGACCTGCCCCCGCAGGTCGGGGTGATCGTGGAGTACACCGGCGATGAGGCCATCGCCCATGGTGTCGCCCTGCACATCGCCGCCATGAGCCCGGTCTACGTCACGCGTGACGAGGTGCCCGCCGAGACGGTCGAGAACGAGCGCCGTATCGCCGAGGCCACCGCTCGCGAGGAGGGCAAGCCCGAGGGCGCCCTGCCCAAGATCGTCGAGGGTCGCGTCAACGGCTACTTCAAGGACGTCGTCCTGGTCGATCAGGAGGCCACCGTGACCGAGGACAAGAAGTCCATCGGCAACTACCTGCAGGAGAACGGCACGGGCGTCTCACGCTTCCGCCGTCTGGCTGCGGGCGCCTGATCGTCCGCAGTTCCCGGTCCTGCCCCGCCCCCGCCCAGGGGAGCGGGGCAGCTCCGTTTCTGCCGCGGCAGGCCACTCGCGCTAGGCTGGTCGCCGCCTGCCGGACTGCATCCACCTCTCCCGAGGTCAGCTAGGAGAACCATGACCAACCCGTACAAGCGCGTGCTGCTGAAGCTCTCCGGAGAGGTCTTCGGCGGTGGCCAGTTGGGGGTCGACCCACGGGTCGTCGCGTCCACGGCGCAGCAGATCGCCGAGGTGGTCAAGTCCGGCGTCCAGGTCGCGATCGTGGTCGGGGGCGGCAACTTCTTCCGCGGCGCCGAACTGCAGCAGCTGGGTATGGAGCGCGACCGCGCCGACTACATGGGCATGCTCGGCACCGTGATGAACTGCCTCGCACTGCAGGACTACTGCGAGAAGGCCGGCATCGACACCCGCGTGCAGACCGCGATCACCATGGGTCAGGTGGCCGAGCCCTACATCCCTCGCCGCGCCGAACGCCATCTCGAGAAGGGTCGCGTGGTCATCTTCGGTGCGGGTTCCGGTATGCCCTACTTCTCCACCGACACGGTGGCCGCCCAGCGCGCCCTCGAGATCGGGGCCGACGTCCTGCTGATGGGCAAGCAGGGCGTCGACGGTGTCTACGACTCCGACCCGAAGACCAACCCCGATGCGGTCCGGTTCACTGACCTGAGCTTCGACGACTACCTCAGTCGAAACCTGAAGGTGGCCGACGCCACGGCCATCAGCCTCGCCCGCGACAACGGCCTCGAGATGATCTTCTTCAACCTCGACGTGCCCGGGAACATCGCCCGCGCCGTTGCCGGCGAGAACATCGGCACCGTCGTCCACCGCTGACCGAATCGGCCTTTCAACCTCTAGCCACCGCAACGAAGGAAGCTGACGTGATCGCTGACATCCACAAGGACGCCGAGCAGAAGATGGACTCGGCCATCGAGTTCGCTCGTGACGAGTTCGGTGCCATCCGCACCGGGCGCGCCCACCCGTCCATGTTCAACAAGCTGATGGCCGACTACTACGGCGCCCCCACCCCTCTGCAGCAGCTGGCCACCTTCCAGGTGCCCGAGGCGCGGGTGGTGCTGATCACTCCCTACGATCGCTCCGCCATGAACGCCATCGAGCGGGCCATCCGCGACTCCGACCTGGGCGCCAACCCCTCGAACGACGGCAACATGATCCGCCTCGTGCTGCCCTCCCTGACCGAGGAGCGACGCAAGGAATACATCAAGATGGCGCGCAACAAGGCCGAGGAGGCCCGGGTCTCGGTGCGCAACGTGCGTCGCAGCGCCATGGACCAGGTGAAGAAGTTGGTCAAGGACAAGGAGATCGGCGAGGACGAGGCCAGCCGGGCCGAGAAGGCCCTCGACGAGGTCACCAAGAAGCACACCGACCAGATCGACGACCTGCTCAAGAGCAAGGAAGCCGAGCTGCTCGAGGTCTGAGCCGAGCCCTGTGCTCGGTTCGGCCCGTCAGCGACCCGGTTACCCATGACTCACGTGACGCCGACGTCAGCGGCAACCCCCACACCCCACAGTCGGGCTGGCCGCAACCTGCCCTCAGCCATCGGCGTGGGCGTTGCCCTGTCGGGCGCCGCCCTGATCACCCTGCGTTGGTTCCACTGGGGGTTCGTGGGCATCACGGCCCTCGCGCTCGCGCTGGGTGCGGTCGAGGTGAACCGGGCGATGTCGCGGATCGGGATGACGGCTGCGGTCAAGCCGATCGTCGCGGCCGCCTTCCTGATCCCGCTGGGCAGCTACTGGGCCGCCAGGCACCCGGAGAGCGGCTTGAGTTCCAATGCGCTGTTGTTGGCGATGCTGGCCCTGACGGTGCTGGTGGCCCTGGTGTGGAGACTGCCGGGTGGGCCGCAGGGCTTCGTCAAGGACGCCGCCGCTTCGGTCTTCATCATCGGCTACCTGCCGCTGCTCGGCTCGGCCGTGGCGCTGATGCTGGCCGGTGACCTGGGTGCCCAGCGCATCGTTGCCTTCCTGTTCTGCGTGATCGCGAACGACACGGGCGGCTACCTGTTCGGGGTGCTCTTCGGACGCACCCCGATGGCGCCCACCATCAGCCCCAAGAAGACCTGGGAGGGGTTCGCGGGGTCGGTGATCTCCGGCGTGGCGGTGGGCGTGCTGATGGCGACGTGGTTGCTGCACGTCGACTGGTGGGTGGGGGTGGTGCTCGGGGTGACGATGGTGGCCTTCGGTACGGCCGGCGACCTGATCGAGTCGATGATCAAGCGCGACGTGGGCATCAAGGACATGTCGAGCTTCCTCCCCGGCCATGGTGGCATCATGGACCGTCTCGATTCCTTGTTGGTCGCCGCCCCGGTGGCCTGGCTCGTGATGTACCTGTTCGTGCCGGGAGGCTGACGTGACCGATCTCGACCGTGATGTGGACGCCGTCGTGCCCGACGAACGCAACCGGGCTCGTCCGGGTCGCAACCATGCCGCCCCGCCTCTGCCCGCGGAACCCCTGGCGGAACCGGGCAAGGCGCTTCCGCTGGTCTTCACCGCCCCGAAGAGGAACAAGCCGGCCCGGCACTGGATCGACCTGACCGCCGACGAGCGCACCCAGGCTGTGGTGGACCGAGGGCACAAGCCGTTCCGCGCCAAGCAGCTCAATCACCAGCTGTTCGAGAAGCACAACACCGACCCGGCCGCCTGGACCGAGATCCCCGCCGCCGCGCGGGACCAACTCGCTGCCGACCTGTTCCCCTCACTCCTGACCGAGGTCAGCACCCAGACCGCCGACCAGGGCGCCACCGTCAAGACCCTGTGGCGCCTCCACGACGGGTCGTTGGTCGAGTCGGTGCTGATGCGCTACGCCGCCACCGACACCTCGTCCGGTCGCTCCACCCTGTGCGTGTCCTCGCAGGCCGGTTGTGGCATGGCCTGCCCGTTCTGCGCCACCGGTCAGGGTGGGTTGCAGCGCAACATGTCGAGCGGCGAGATCGTGGCCCAGGTGATCGACGCCGCCGGGCGCCTCGGCCGCGGAGAGGTGACCGGCGGGCCAGGGCGACTCAACAACGCCGTGTTCATGGGCATGGGGGAGCCGCTGGCCAACTACAAGGCCGTGATGGGGGCCGTCCGCACCATGACCACCCCCGGTCCCGATGGCCTGGGCATGAGTGCCCGCGGGGTGACCGTCTCGACGGTCGGCCTCGTGCCCCGCATCCACCAGCTCGGCGACGAGGGCATCCCCGTGACCCTGGCCCTGTCGCTCCACGCACCCGACGACGAGCTCCGCGACGAACTGGTGCCGATCAACACGCGCTGGAAGGTCGACGAGGTGGTGGACGCCGCGTGGGACTACGCCCGACGCACCAAGCGCCGCGTCAGCATCGAGTACATCCTGATCAAGGACATCAACGACCAGGCCAGCCGGGCCGACCTGCTCGCCCAGGTGCTGAAGAAGCGGGGCGACTGGTCGTGGGCGCACGTGAACCTGATCCCGCTCAACCCGACTCCCGGGTCGAAGTGGACCGCCAGCCGCAAGTCGGACGAGCGCGAGTTCGTCCGCCGGTTGGAGGCGCGAGGGGTGCCCGTGACGGTGCGTGACACCCGGGGCCGCGAGATCGACGGCGCCTGCGGGCAGCTGGCGGCCAGTCAGCGCTGAGCCTGCGGCGGCCCGTCATCAGGTGAGGGAGGCGCGGGCGCGCTCCACCAGCCGGGCCAGGTGGCGGACTTCGTCTGCCGCGTCGTCCAGGTGGAACCAGGCGACGTCGGTGGATTCCTCCGAGACGGTTGGCACGGCATCCCCCGGCACCAGCGTGGCGTAGCGCACGTCCAGGTGCTCCTGGCAGACGCCGAACGAGCCCACCAACAGGTGCGCGTCGAGTTCAACGGGCACCAGCGGCCTCTCGAGCACGAGCCCTGACTCCTCCGACCCCTCCCGGCGGGCGGCGGCCTCCAGTGAGGGATCCTCCTCCTCGAGGTGGCCGCCGAACTGCAGCCACTGGCGGGCCCGCCGGTGGTGGGTGAGCAGCACCTTCTCGAGGGTGTCGTCGAGCACCAGCACCGAAGCGGTCAGGTGGGCGGGCAGGACGCCCTTGACGAGGGCTCGCTGCCCTTCACTCGCCAGCAGGGCGAGGTAGCGGGTGCGCAGCTGTTCCTGCTCCAGGTCGCCCCTCGGCCAGTCCTCCAGCGCTCGCACCACGTCTGTGGTCACCGTCGCCCAGCTCATCCGTGATCCTTTCCCAGCAGCACCTCGGCCGCCTCCTCGATGGTGTCGACCAGATGGATGTGGCCCCCCATGGCCCGACCGTCCCCCAGCGACTGGAGCAGGGGCCACGCCGGCAGGGTCCTGGTCCAGTGTTCGACGCCGACGAGAACCATTGGTGAGGGCCGGGTCTCGTCGGCCGCGTAGTAGTTCCCGGTGGCGGCCTGGAAGATCTCCTGCACGGTGCCCGCTGCACCCTCGAGGTAGATGAGACCGCGCCGGCAGTGGGCGAGCAGCGTGTCCTCGCGCAGGGCGTTGGAGAAGAACTTCGCGATGTGGCTGGCGAAGGGGTTGGGCGGCTCGTGTCCGTAGAACCAGGTGGGCACGCCGATGCTCGTGCCGGTCGCGTCGAACCGCTCCCGCACCTCGAATGCCGCGCGCGCCCACGCGGTGATGCCCTGCCCGCCTTCGGCACGGGGGCGGAAACTGGGCACCCTTCCCAGGTCGTCCACGGCCGCGTCGATCCGGTCGTGCGGGACGGGGTCACCGTTGGTGATCAGCGAGGCACCCAGGTTGGCGGCCTCCATCGCGCCGGGTCCACCGCCGGTGAGCACCGTCAGACCCGCCCGGGTGAGTTCGGCCGCCAGATGGGCTGCCGCACGATAGGACCCGGACCCGCGTTCGGAGGCGTGCCCACCCATGATCCCCAGAGTGTTGGCGGGGGAGAGGGTCGCCTCGAGTTCGTTCAGTGCGTCAGAGATCGCGTGGTCGTGCAGCGACATCGCCAGCGTGTTCGCCAGCGCTTCAGCGGCGGGACGCTGCTGCCACGCGTACACGAGGGCATCGGGGGTACGTGAGTAGTGCTCCTGCAGCCCGGAGTAGAGCTCCTCGGGGGTGTACAGGGCCCCCCGATAGGGGCGAAACGGCAGCCGGGGCAGCTCGGGGAAGACCAGCGCGCCCCTGGCCCGCAGGTCGGCGTCGGCCTCGGGGGTGAGCTGGCAACCGAGGAACACGGCGTGGTTGACGGGGCGCTCCGACAGCTGCTGGGTTCGCTCGCGCAGGTCGATGCCCTGCAGGGCGACGCGGCTCAGGCCTCGGGGAGGCGTGGCCGCAAGCCAGCTGTCGAAGTCGTCCACGGACTGCAGTTCCACCAGATGGGGCATGGCGCCACCCTAGTCAGCCGGTCGGGCGGTCACCCCGGGACCGCTCGAGCGGACGGCAACCCGGCCCCGGGGCATGACCGCCCTCAGCGGTCCCAGCCGTCGGGCAACGAGATCCCCTTCAAGGTGTCCTCTCCCAGCGGTTGGGCGTTCCACGAGAAGCTGCCACGGTCCGTGTCGCCGGGGAAGTCGAGCAGGGCCGTGTGCGGCGTGTTGAGGCAGGCGAGCCTCACCCGCAGCACGCCCGACTCGTCGACGGCGCCCGCAGCCGAGACATCGAGCGATGACCCGTCCCAGCGCATCACCGAGTCGCGCCAGTGCCCGTGTCCGACCGGGATCCGGTGCTCACCCCCGTCGGGGTCGCTCCACGCGATCAGCCACCCGTCACCGTCGCTGGCCACCCGGGCCGCGCCGCGGTCGGCGATCGTGCCCGACCAGGCCGCGAAGTCGGCTGATCCGGTGGGGACCGGGACGATGGCCGCGGGCTCGGGTGCCTCGAGCGAGTCGAGGGCGGGCAGCAGGATCTGACGCACCTGGTCGATGGTGACCTGCATGTCGCCGACGAGGCTGGTGATCACCACCGCCAGCTTCTGGTCGGGCCAGATCAGTCCGTACTGACCGTAGGCGCCGTCGGCACGGTGGCCGCCGTCGCGCCCACGCCACACCTGCCAGCCGTAGCCCTGGGCCCAGTCGCTGTCGGGTGAGGGGTTGGCGGCGGCGTTCTCGACCCGCTTGATCGCGTACTGGTCGATCCAACCCTGGGGCAGCAGCTGCTCCCCGTCGTGGGCGCCGCCGACAGCGACGCCGCCGTTGGCGACCAGCCCGATGAAGCTCGCCAGGGTGCGCGGCGAGACATGGTTGCCCGAGAACCCGAAGGCGTTCCCGTCGGGGTCGCTGGCCCACCAGCTGGGCTCGCAGTCGAGCTTGTCGAGCACCTCACGGCGCATCAGGTCGTGCACACTCGTCCCGGTGGCACGGGCGACGGCCAGGGCAACCGTGTAGGTGCACAGCTGGTTGTAGCAGAAGGTCTCACCGGGGGTTCCGTCCGGCTCGTGGCGCAGGAACTCACCGATACCGGAGGAGTCCAGCGTCCAACGCCCGTTGAACAGCTCGATGGTGTCGAAGGTGTGCCCCGAGGCCATCGACAGGCAGTGACCCAGCGTGATCGTGCGAGCCTTGGGGCCCACCCTGTCGTCCAGGTGTTCGGGGAACAGGTCGATGACGAGATCGTCCTCGCTCAGCAGTCCGCGCTCACGGGCGATGCCGAAGGCGGCCGAGGTGAACGTCTTGCTCATCGAGTACACGAGGCTGGCCCGCTCCAGGGTCCACGGGGCGACCCCGAACTCGACGAGCCTGACTCCGTCCTTCACGACCGTGAGCGAGTGGAGCTCACATCCGGCTGCCTGCTGCGCTTCCCTGAATTGCTGGATGGCGGGGACGTACTGCTGGGCGGGGGACTGCTCGATCGGATCTGACATGCCCCCATCCAACCGGTATCCGTCCGCTCGGGCACAGGGGACCACCGGTTGGGCGTGTCGGGTTCGGCACACCCGGTCGCTGGGAAGGATCCTTGCCCTTGGCCCGCTGGTGGCATGATCTGCGTCCATGGTCACCACTGTCCCCGAGCCGTCCACCACGGAGCCGTCCACTGCAGGGTCGTCCACTGGGTCGTCCACTGGATTGTCCACTGGGGACGCCTCGACCGGGGCGTCCTCCGTGCCCAGTCGGCACCGCATCGAGATGCAGGGCATCGACGTCATCGCGGAAGCCGACCGGCACGGGTCACCCCGGTCGCTGTTCTGGCCGTGGTGCGCCGGGAACATCTCGGTGCTCTCGGTCTCGTGGGGTGCCTACCTGTTCGACTTCGGCATCTCCTTCGGTCAGGCCCTGCTCGTGACGCTGGTCGGGGTGGTCGGCTCGTTCCTGCTGGTCGGGCTCGTCTCGCTGGTGGGGCAGCGAGGGTCGGCCCCGACGATGGTGCTCTCCCGCGCGGTGTTCGGGGTGCACGGGAACATCCTGCCGGGCATCGTCAGCTACCTGTTGCTGCTGGGGTGGGAGATCGTGCTCACCTCGATGGCGGTGCTGTCGAGCCAGACGGTCGCCGACCGGCTCGGTCTCGGCGGCGGTGGTGTGGCGAAGGTTGCCGTCTTCGCCGTGGTGGTCGCGGTGACCGTCGTGTTGGGCGTGATCGGTTTCGACGCGGTCATGAAGGCACAACGATGGATCACGGTCGCCACCCTGGTCATGACCGCGGTGTTCATGGCCATGACCCTCGACCACATCAACCTGTCCCAGGTCACCTCACACCCGGCTGGAGGGGCCGCGGCGGTCCTGGGCGCGGCCATGATGGTCTTCGCGGGGTTCGGAGTGGGCTGGACGAGCGCGGCGGCCGACTACTCGCGGTACCTGCCGCGACACACCTCGGGTCGCTCCATCGTCGGATGGACGACCTTCGGCGGCTCCTTGCCCGTGGTGGTGCTGATCGGCTACGGACTCCTCCTGTGCGGGTCCGACCCGACGCTGTCGAAGGACTTGGCGAGCGACCCGATCGGCGCCCTCACCTCGGTGCTGCCGACCTGGTTCGTGGTGCCCTTCTGGCTGGTCGCGCTCACCGGTCTGGTGGCGGGCACCATCATGGACCTGTACTCCTCGGGGCTCGCGCTGGTGGCGATCGGCCTGCCCATCAAGCGGTGGGTCGCCGCGGGTGTCGACGGGGTGCTGGTCACGTTGGGCACCATCTACGTGGCCTGGTTCGCCTCCGACTTCCTCACCCCGTTCCAAGGGTTCCTGATCACCCTGGCCGTGCCGCTGGCCGCATGGACCGGGATCTTCTGCGCCGACCTCGTCAACCGATGGCGCGAGGGCTATGACGAGTCCAGGCTGTTCGACTCCGGCCCCACCGGCTACGGGTCGATCCGCTGGTTCCCGGTGGCGTGGCTCGTGCTCACGTGTGTGGTCGGCTTCGGGCTGGTCACCAACTCCAACGCCAACTGGCTCAGCTGGCAGGGCTACCTGCTCGCCCCGTTCGGTCTGGGCGGCAAGGACGGCCCATGGGCCTACGCCAGCCTGGGGGTGCTGGTCGCACTGGCGCTGGGCTTCCTGGGGCAACTGGTGTGGATCAAGCTGCGTGCCAGACTGGTGGGGTGACTGCTGCACTGCGCCGCGTGACCATCCTCGGTTCCACCGGGTCGATCGGCACCCAGACCCTCGACGTGATCCGCACGCGCCGCGACCGGTTCGTCGTCCACGGGCTCTCATCGGGGGGTTCCGACATCAAGGCGCTCGCCGCGCAGGTGCTCGAGTTCTCACCTGCAGTGGTGGCCGTCGCTCGGGCCACGGTCGTGCAGGACCTTCAACTGGCGCTGTACGCGGAGGCGAGTCAACGCGGCTGGAACGCGGGCGACTTCAGACTGCCCAAGATCATCGCTGGCCCCCACGCGTCGACCGAACTGGCCGCCGAGCCCGTCGACGTGGTGGTGAACGCGATCACGGGCGCCGCGGGCCTGCGTCCCACCCTGGCGACCCTCGGGGCTGGGACCACCCTGGCGTTGGCCAACAAGGAGTCTCTGGTGATCGGCGGTCGGCTCGTCACCCGGGCGGCCGCGCCCGGGCAGATCGTCGCGGTCGACTCCGAGCACTCGGCCTTCGCCCAGGCTCTGCGGGCAGGACGCAAGGACGAAGTGCGCAGGCTGGTCCTCACCGCCTCGGGAGGTCCGTTCCGGGGTCGCACCCGCGAGGAACTCGTGCACGTCACCCCCGACGAGGCGATGGCGCACCCGACCTGGAACATGGGCCGGGTGATCACCATCAACTCCTCGACCCTGGTCAACAAGGGTCTCGAACTGCTCGAGGCCGGCCTGCTCTATGACGTCGACCTCGACGACATCGTGGTCACCGTGCACCCGCAGTCGATCGTGCACTCGATGGTCGAGTACTGCGACGGGTCGACCATCGCCCAGGCCTCACCACCCGACATGCGCCTGCCGATCGCGCTCGGACTGACCTGGCCCGACCGGGTCGAGGGCGCCGCCCCTCCCTGTGACTGGACGACCGCCGCCACCTGGACCTTCGCGCCGTTGGACGACGAGGCCTTCCCCGCCGTGGCGCTCGCCCGCCGCGTCGGCACGCTGGGTGGCACCGCCCCCGCCGTCTACAACGCCTCCAACGAGGTGCTGGTCGATGCCTTCTGCGCGGGTCGGATCGGCTTCCTCGACATCGTCGACACCATCACCGAGGTCGTGGACGAGCACCTCTCGGCCCAGGAGCTGCCTGCCGCCCACGTGGCTGACACCGACCTCAGCGTCGAGGCGGTGCTGGCTGCCGACGGCTGGGCCAGGCAGCGAGCCGCTCGCCTGGTGCAGGAGAGAGCAGCGGTGCACTGATGGAGGTGCTCGTCATCATCGCGGGGGCGATCGGGTTCTTCGCCCTGATCATGGCCTCGATCGCCCTGCACGAGGTCGGGCACCTCGTGCCCGGCAAGATCTTCGACGTCAGGATCAGCCAGTACTTCGTCGGCTTCGGCAAGACCCTGTGGTCGTTCAAGCGGGGCGAGACCGAGTACGGCGTGAAGGCGATCCCGCTGGGCGGCTACGTCCGGTTGCTGGGCATGTACCCTCCGGCGCGGCCGCAGGCTCGTCCGACCTGGTTGACCAGGCTGGCGGACACTGCCCGCGAGGCCGAGTACGAGCAGATCACCCCGGCCGACGAGGGGCGGTTGTTCCACCAGAAGAAGACCTGGCAGAAGCTGGTCATCATGGCCGGCGGTCCGCTGATGAACATCCTGCTGGCACTGCTGATCTTCACCGGCGTGAACGCGCTGCACGGCCAGTACCGGGCGCAGCTCTCGATCGCCAGTGTCAGCGAGTGCATCGTGCCGGCCGGACGAGCGGCCCAGACCTGCCAGCCCGGCGACCCCGCCACCCCGGCGGCCCGCGCCGGCCTCGAGGTGGGTGACGTGGTGCAGAGTTTCAACGGCACCGCGGTGACCTCGTGGGCGCAGTTCTCCGACCTGATCAGGGCGAACCGTGACCGTCGAGCAACCATCGTCGTCATGCGCCACGGCCAGCCGACCACCGTGACGACGAACACGGTGATCACCGGTGTCGTTGATCGGATCGACCCCTCCCGCACCGTTGAGGCGGGTTTCCTGGGAGTGGGACCCACCTACCGCCTCGAGCGATCGGGCCCGGTCACCGCCGCCCGTGACCTGTGGCAGCTGACGAAGCAGTCGACGGTGGCGTTGGCCAGCTTCCCGCAGCGCGTCTGGAACGTCGCGGTCGACATGGTGACGGGTCGTCCCCGGGACGAGAACGGTCCGATCTCCATCGTCGGAGCGAGCCGGGTCGCCGGTGAGATCGCCGCCGCCGACCAGGTACCGGCAGGCGATCGGGTGGCGTCCTGGTTCACCATGTTGGGGTCGGTCAACCTGTTCGTGGCGCTGTTGAACCTGGTCCCGCTGATGCCCTTGGACGGCGGCCACATGGCCGGTGCCGTGTGGGAGTGGGTGCGCCGACTGGCGGCCCGGGTGGCTCGACGTCCTGACCCCGGTCACGTCGACACGGCCAAACTGCTCCCGGTGGCCTACGTGGTGGGTGGCTTCCTGGCCCTGTCGGGTGCGGTGCTGATCATCGCCGACATCTTCTTCCCCGTCCGCCTGTTCTGAGCAGGCTGCCTGAGAGCGTCCGCGCCCCGACCTCGTTGGCGCTGCCGGAAGCCCACCAATCGACCCGGACGGCGTAGGGTCACAGGATGGAGCCATTCAGGCTTCCTCCCAAAGGACAGTCCCATGAGCGACAAGTCGCCGCGGCAGAGCATGACCAAGAAGACCGGTAAGTCCATCAAGGAGAAGCGCGCAGCCAAGCGCAATCCGGCAGGTGAGGAATTGGTTGCTGACAAGGTGCAGCAGTCCAAGAAGAAGTGACCCTGCTGACGTTGGGTCTGATCTCGACGTCGTCCATGGAGAACGAGCGACGTCTGCCAGTCCACCCTGAGCACCTGTCCGGGCTGGATCCGGATCTTCGCGCTGCCATCACCCTGGAGCACGGCTACGGAGCCCGCTTCGGTGTCCGTGATGAAGCCCTCGCCGACCAGGTGGCGGGGTTCGCCTCCAGGGATTGGCTCCTGGCGCACTGCGACGTCGTGCTGCTGCCGAAACCCCAGCACAGCGATGTCGCGGCCATGGGTCCCGGGCAGGTGCTGTGGGGCTGGCCTCATTGTGTGCAGGACCCGGTCATGACCCAGTTGGCCATCGACCGAGGGTTGACCCTGATCGCGTTCGAGATGATGAACCACCGCACGTCGGAGGGCGCCATGGGGGTGCACGTCTTCCACAAGAACAACGAACTCGCGGGCTACTGCTCCGTGATCCACGCCCTGCAGTTGGCCGGGGTGACGGGTGACTACGGACGGCCGCTGAGGGCGGCGGTCATTGGCTTCGGGGCGACGGCGCGCGGTGCGGTGACCGCCCTCAAGGCGCACGGCGTGAACAACGTCACGGTGTTGACCAACCGCGAGGTGGCGGCGGTGGGGTCGCCGATCCACTCCACGACGATCCGCCGCTTCGAGCACGGCGCCGAGGGCACCCACCACGTGGTCACCGAGCACGGGCAGGAGCCACTGGCCGACCTCTTGGCGCGCACCGACGTCGTCGTCAACTGCACCCTGCAGGACCCGGCCCATCCCTTGGTATACCTCCACTCCGAGGACCTGGCGACCTTCCGCCCCGGCAGTGTGATCGTCGACGTCTCCTGTGATCTGGGAATGGGTTTCAGCTGGGCTCGGCCCACCACCTTCGACGCTCCCACCTTCGTGGTCGGCGAGAACGTCCTCTACTACGGGGTTGACCACAGCCCCTCCTACCTGTGGAACGCGGCGACCTGGGAGAACAGCATGGCCCTGTTGCCGTTCCTGCGGCCCGTGCTCCGAGGAGCCGTCGGTTGGGATGGGGACGAGGTGCTCCGCCGCGCCATCGAGATTCGGGACGGACGTGTGGTCAATCCCGCGATCCTGGCCTTCCAAGGACGAGCGGCCGACCCCCCTCACGACAGGTCGGGCAGCATCCGGTGAACTTCGGGTGAACCGCTCCCGCCGCGCGCGGGGATGGCCCGAGCCCGTGGTTGGGTGAGGCTGCAACCAGCCGATCCAGTCCACCCGGTTCAGTCCGCCCGATTCAGTCCCCCCCGATGCAGTCCCCCCGATTCAGTCACTGGGAGCCACGCCATGCAGCCCTCCGCCCGCGCGGGAGTCGGCCTCGTCCTGTTCGCCACCGCGCTCGTCGGTGTCATCCAGGCCGTGCCGGCCCGCGCCGCCGCCGACCACCTGATCATCAACGAGGCCTACCTGCGGGGCGGTTCCAGCAACCAGCCCTACACCCACAAGTTCGTCGAGATCCTCAACCCCACCGGTTCGCCGGTCGTGCTGGACGGACTGACCCTGCAGTACCGATCGGCCACCGGAACGAGCAACGCGACCACGGTCGTCCCGCTGACCGGAACCCTGGCCTCGGGGGACCTCCACGTCGTGCAGGGGGGATCCAACGGCACCACCGGCACGGCCCTGCCGGCCGGGGTCGTCGACCAGGTGGCCAGCGGACTCAACCCCAGTGGCACCACGGGGACGATCTACCTGGTGCAGGGCAGCAGCGCCACCCTCCCGGATGCGTCCTCGGTGGTCGACAAGCTCGGTTACGGCACGTCCAACTCCCCCGAGGGAACGGCCGCGACCTACACCGGCGCCAACTCCGACCCGGGAGCACTGGCCCGCACCACCACCGACGACACCGGCAACAACGCGGCCGACTTCGCGTTCACCACGGACATCACCCCAGGGGCGGCGAACCCCGGACAGTCCGCCGATGGGGGAGCACCGAGCACCCCCCCTACCAGCACACCACCAGCCCAGTCGCGCACCATCGCCGAGATCCAGGGGACGACCGACACCAGTCCTCTGGTCGGGCGGCAGGTGACCACGCGAGGTGTGGTGACGGCCGTCTATCCCACGGGTGGCTTCAACGGGTTCTACCTGCAGGCCCCCGGATCGGGTGGCGTGCCCAAGACCGCGAGCGACGCCTCGGACGGTGTCTTCGTGTACGGACGAACCGGTGTGTCGGTCGGCAACTGCCTCGACGTCAGCGGGACGGTCGTCGAGTACGGAGGTCTCACCGAACTCTCGAGCGTGACGACCACCGCCGTGGACGACTGTGCGCCGGTCGCCGTCACCGGGTTGGCCACCCTTCCGGTGACCGATGCCGACAAGGAGGCCTACGAGGGGATGCTGGTGCAGCCGCAGGGCACCTACACCATCACCAACAACCATGCGGCGAACCAGTACGGTCAACTCGACCTGGCCGTGGGGGACGAGCCGCTCTACACGCCAACCGACAAGGTGCCCCACACCGAGGCCGCCGCCTACGAGGCCCAGCAGGTGCGCAAGCTGATCACCCTCGATGACGGTTCCTCCTGGAACCTCCTGACCAACTCCACGGCCAAGAACTCCCCCTTGCCCTACCTGTCGGGCGCAACGCCCATGCGCACCGGATCGCACGTGTCCTTCACCGGGCCGGTGATCCTCGACCACCGCTTCCAGTGGAACTACCAGCCCACCCGCCGGGTGGTGGGGGCCGAGGTCGACTTCCTGGCCAGCGAGAACGATCGTCCGACCTCGGTGCCCGCCGTGGGGGGTGACGTCAAGCTCGCCACCTTCAACGTGCTGAACTACTTCACCGACCTCGGTCAGGACGAAGCTGGCTGCAAGGCATACACCGACCGCTCGGGCACCCAGGTCGGGACCAACGGCTGCCAGGTGCGGGGCGCCTACACGCCCGCCGCCTTCGCCGACCAGCAGGCCAAGATCGTCTCGGCCGTCAACGGGCTCGACGCCGACGTGGTGGCGCTGATGGAGATCGAGAACTCCGCCAACTTCGGCCACGACCGCGACCAGACGCTGGCCAACCTGGTCGACGCCCTCAACGCCGCCGACCCGGGCAAGGGCTGGAGGTATGTGCCGACCAGTCCCGCGCAGGTGCCCACCGGCGAGGACAACATCCGGCTGGCCTTCATCTACCGCGCGGCCACCGTGGCGCCGGTCGACGGCTCGGTGATCCTCAGCGACCCGGCGTTCGCCAATGCACGCCAGCCGCTGGGCCAGAAGTTCGAGGTGCGCGGGACCAGGACCTCATTCGTCGCCGTCGCCAACCACTTCAAGTCGAAGGGTTCCGGAGCCGACGACGGCACCGGACAGGGCCTGTCCAACCCCTCCCGCAAGGCGCAGGCCACCGCGCTCACCTCCTGGGTGGGCCAGGTGTTCGCCGACCAGCCGGTGTTCCTGCTGGGCGACTTCAATGCCTACTCCAAGGAGGAACCGGTGCAGATCATCGAGTCCGCCGGCTTCAGCAATGTGGTCACCAGTGATGACACCACCTACCAGTTCGGCGGACGACTGGGTTCACTCGACCACGTGTTCGGCAATGACCGGGCCCGGCAGTTGGTCAGCTCGGGCGCCGTCTGGAACATCAACGGCGACGAATCGGTCGCGTTCCAGTACTCCCGCCGCAACTACAACGTGACGGACCTCCACGCCGCCGACCCCTTCGCGTCGTCCGACCACGACCCGACGGTCGTCGGCATCGTGGCGGTCAAGGTCGTCGACGTCGCCATCAAGGGCAACCGGGTGGGTGTCGAGACCGCGGGGCTGCCCCTCGGTGCCACCGTCACGGTGTCCGCCGTGCTGGACGACGGCAGCACCCGCACCTTCACGGCCACCGTCACCGGATCGGCCCTGTCGTTCAAGGCGCCCAGCGTCAAGAGCGCCACCGTCGAGGTCACCAGCGGTGGCCACGTGGTCGGGTCGGGTTCAGCCGTGAAGTGAGGTGCGGTCCGGGCCCCACGTGAGCCGCGGTTCGGCCGCTCACGGCTGATCCGAACCAGCGCCCGTCGTCCTGCCATGGATGGCGGGCGCTGTGGCGTGTCGGGAGTCGCCGTGCCCGGGTTCCACGCGAAACGGGGCAGGTGAGCGGCCTTCTCGTCAGCTGGCGTGACGAACACCGCGCTGGCGTGCCCCAACTGGCGCGGAATTTTCGGCGCGGATACCCGGCGTGCCCCGCCTGCTGGATCGCTCCACGACGCGCTCACGCCCTGGGCGCACCGCTCGGCGCCCGGTGGGGCGCTCCGGCGTTCCTCTGCGCGGTAATCTGGCCCCATGAGCGTCAATCTCGGTCTGCCCGCCATGCCCCCGCCCGTACTGGCCCCCCGTCGCAAGACCCGTCAGATCAAGGTCGGCAAGGTGATGGTCGGTGGCGACGCCCCCATCTCGGTGCAGTCGATGACCACCACCAAGACCACCGACATCAACGCCACCCTGCAGCAGATCGCCGAGCTCACCGCCACAGGCTGCGACATCGTGCGGGTCGCGGTTCCCTCGCAGGACGACGCCGAGGCCTTGCCGGCCATCGCACACAAGTCGCAGATCCCCGTGATCGCCGACATCCACTTCCAGCCGAAGTACGTCTACGCCGCCATCGACGCCGGGTGCGCCGCCGTCCGCGTGAACCCGGGCAACATCCGGGCCTTCGACGACCAGGTCGCCGGCATCGCCAAGGCAGCCGCCGACGCTGGTGTCTCCATCCGCATCGGCGTGAACGCTGGATCCCTCGACAGGCGACTGCTCGAGAAGTACGGGGCTCCCACCCCGGAGGCGCTGGTCGAGTCAGCCCTGTGGGAGGCGAGCCTGTTCGAGGATGTCGGTTTCCACGACTTCAAGATCTCGGTCAAGCACCACGACCCCGTCGTGATGGTGCGCGCCTACGAGATGCTCTCCGAGAAGTGTGAGTACCCCCTGCACCTGGGCGTGACCGAGGCCGGTCCCGCCTTCCAGGGCACCATCAAGTCGTCCGTCGCCTTCGGTGCACTGCTCGCTCAGGGCATCGGTGACACCATCCGAGTGTCGCTCTCGGCCCCACCCGTCGAGGAGGTCAAGGTCGGCATCAAGATCCTCGAGTCGCTCAACCTTCGTCCGCGCCACCTCGAGATCGTCTCGTGCCCCTCGTGCGGACGTGCCCAGGTCGACGTCTACACCCTCGCGGAGAAGGTGACCGAGGGCCTCGAGGGCATGACCGTACCCCTGCGCGTGGCCGTCATGGGCTGTGTCGTCAACGGCCCGGGAGAGGCTCGTGAGGCCGACCTCGGTGTCGCCTCCGGCAACGGGAAGGGGCAGATCTTCGTCAAGGGTGAGGTCATCAAGACCGTGCCCGAGGCGGAGATCGTGCAGACCCTGATCGAGGAGGCGAATCGGATCGCCGCCGAGACGACCGAGATCGGTGCCCCTCAGGTCTCGGTCGGCTGAGGTCTGGGCGCGCCACGGCGCGGCCGTTCGACTCCGAGCAGTCGGCAGGCGTGCGTGACAGACTGAGCGGCGTGCCAGCCGTTGTCTCCTCCACTCGTCAGCTCACCGTGAGCTCCATGGGCACCGCGTCGAGCCCGGCCGCCCCGGGGTCCGCTGGATGAGCACACGACTCAGGGTGCTGGGCAATGCCGATGTGGCGGCCGCCCTGGAACTGCTTCGTCCCGAGCCCATCTCGAACCTTTTCCTGCGGGCCCGATTCGCCCACCACGGTCTCGATCGGGTCACCCTCGGCTGCGAGGTGCTCGGGTTCGAGCGCAACCGCCAGCTGGTGGCCTTGTGCCACGTCGGCTCCAACCTCGTGCCCGCCGGGGACGACGCCGAGGCGCTGGCCGCCTTCGCTGCCAAGATCGGGGCACGCAGGCATTCGTCCTCGATCATGGGGCGAGCACCCCTGGTGCGAGGACTGTTCGACCACCTCGTGGAGCGACACCAGAGCTGGGGCCACCCTCGCGAGCTGCGGTACCACCAGCCGCTGATGGTGATCGACCATGACTCCCCGTTCGCGGGTGATCCCCGCGTGCGCCAGGTGACGCTGCAGGAATTCGAGCCCTACTTCGACGCGGCGGTGAAGATGTACACCGAGGAGGTCGGCGTCTCACCGCTCGATCCCTCCGGCGGGTACCGCTCGCACATGCGGCGGCTGGTCATGGACGGACAGTGCTACGCGATCATCGAGGACGGCAGGGTGCTGTTCAAGGCCGACGTGGGTACGGCCTACGGCACCATCTGCCAGATCCAGGGCGTCTGGCTCGCCCCCGAACTTCGGGGTCAAGGCCTGTCGGTCCCCGCCATGGCGAAGGTGATCGAACTCGTGCGTGAGCGGTACCCGGTGGTCTCGCTGTACGTGAACGACTTCAACACCCGCGCCCGCAAGTTGTACGAGCGCTGCGGGATGCGCACCATCGATGCCCTGGCGACCGTCCTGTACTGACCGCGGGACCACCAGCCGCGCCCCGTCCGGAAACTGGTGCCGGGGTCAGGGGTCTGCACCGATAGGCTGAGCGGCGTTCCCCATCGCCGCCAGAGAGGCCCCAGCGTGATCACCAGGATGTCGCAGTTGTTCGTCCGCACCCTGCGAGAGGACCCTGCCGATGCCGAGGTGCCCAGCCACCGCTGGCTGGTGCGTGCCGGTTACATCCGTCGTGCCGCTCCCGGTGTCTACAGCTGGCTGCCGTTGGGGTTGAAGGTGCTGCAGAAGGTCGAGGCCATCGTCCGCGAGGAGATGGACGCCATCGGCGCGCAGGAGGTGCGCTTCCCGGCGCTCCTGCCGCGCGAGCCCTACGAGGCGACCGACCGGTGGACCGAGTACGGCGACAACCTGTTCCGCCTCAAGGACCGCAAGGGTGCCGACCTGCTGCTGGGGCCGACCCACGAGGAGATGTTCACCCTGCTGGTGAAGGATCTCTACAGCTCGTACAAGGACCTGCCGCTGTCGCTCTACCAGGTGCAGACCAAGTACCGGGACGAGGCGCGTCCCCGTGCGGGGCTGCTGCGCGGCCGCGAGTTCGTGATGAAGGACTCCTACTCCTTCGACGTGGACGAGGCCGGTCTCGAGCTGAGCTACCAGCAGCACCGTGAGGCCTACATCAAGATCTTCGACCGTCTCGGGTTCGAGTACGTCATCGTCAAGGCCGACGCCGGCGCCATGGGTGGTTCGGCGTCCGAGGAGTTCCTCGCGATTGCCGCCAACGGGGAGGACACCTTCGTCCGTTCGCCGGGTGGCTACGCCGCCAACGTCGAGGCCGTCGAGCGTCCGCTCGCCGCTGAGGTGGACGCCTCGTCGGTGGGTGCGAGCAGGGTGGTCGACACCCCCGACAGCCCCACCATCGAGTCGCTGGTCGCGCTCGTCAATGCCGAGCACCCGCGTCCCGACCGTGTCTGGACGGCCGCTGACACCCTCAAGAACGTGCTCTTCGTGCTGCACCACCCCGACGGTTCGACCGAGCCGCTGGCCGTGGGGCTGCCGGGCGACCGCGAGGTCGACCCCAAGCGCCTCGAGGCAGCCGTGGGTCCGGCCGAGGCGGTGCCGTTCGGCGAGGAGGACTTCGCGGCGTACCCCACCCTCGTCAAGGGGTACATCGGCCCCCGCGCGCTGGGCGCGGAGAGCCCGAGCAAGGTGCGCTACCTCGTCGACCCCTCCGTGGTGTCGGGGACGGCATGGGTGACCGGTGCCGACGAGGCGGGCCGTCACGTCATCGACCTGGTGGTCGGTCGCGATTTCACCGCGGACGGGCACCTCGATGTCGCCGAGATCCGGGAGGGCGACCCGTCGCCCGACGGTTCGGGACCGCTGACGTTGGCGCGCGGCATCGAGATGGGCCACATCTTCCAGTTGGGTCGCAAGTACGCCGAGGCCCTCGGGCTGAAGGTGCTCGACCAGAACGGGAAGCTGGTCACCGTCACCATGGGTTCCTACGGCATCGGCTGTTCACGCGCCGTGGCCGCCGTCGCTGAGGGCACCGCCGACGAGAAGGGTCTGTGCTGGCCGCGCAACCTCGCCCCCTACGAGGTGATGGTGCTCGCGACCGGCAAGGGTGACGAGGTCTCCGCCTTCGCCGAGAAGCTGGCCTCTGAGTTGGACGATGCCGGGGTCGCGGTGCTCCTGGACGATCGCAAGGCCTCGCCCGGGGTCAAGTTCGCCGATTCGGAGGTGCTCGGCATGCCGACCTCGGTGGTCGTCGGACGAGGCCTGGCTGACGGGCTCGTCGAGATTCGCGACCGCGCCACGGGCACCGCCCGCACGGTCGCCGTCGAGGATGCCTTGGCCGAGGTGCTGCGCGAGCTCGAGAGCTGACCTCGTGGAGCTTGCGCTTCACGTCGTCCTGCTGCTGGTGCTCGCTGCCTTCGTGGCGGGCTGGGTCGATGCCGTGGTGGGCGGCGGAGGGCTGATCCAGCTCCCCAGCCTGCTGATCGGTCTGCCCGCCGACACCTCGGTGGCGGCCATCTCCGGCACCAACAAGGTGTCGTCGGCGGCGGGAACCCTGGTGGCGACCACCACCTACCTGCGCAAGGTCCGCGTGGACTGGCGGATCGCGGTCCCGCTGATGGTGTTCGCCTTCCTCGGGTCGACGTCGGGGGCGAGACTGGTGAACTTCCTGCCCAAGCAGTGGTTCACCCCGATCGTGCTGGTCGCTCTCGTGGGAGTGGGCCTCTACACCGTCCGCAGACCCACCCTCGGACTGCACCATGAGGTGAGGCGTCATGGTTGGGCCGCGGCTGCGACGGCCGCCGGCATCGGCGCCGTGGTGGGGCTGTACGACGGCTTCCTGGGGCCCGGAACTGGGTCGTTCTTCGTGATCGCCCTCGTCGGGCTGCTGGGTTACGGCTTCCTGCAGGCCAGCGTTCTGGCCAAGCTGGCCAACCTCACCACGAACGTGGCAGCGATCGCCGTCTTCTCCATCCAGGGAGTGATCATCTGGAAGTTGGCGCTCGCCATGGCGGCAGCCAATCTCAGTGGCGGGTTCATCGGCGCCCAGATGGCCGTGCGCCACGGTTCCGCGTTCGTCAGGCGGGTCTTCCTGGTGGTGGTGGGGATCCTGATCCTCAAACTCGGCTGGGACAGCCTGCGGATCTTCATCGGCTGAGGCCGACGGCACGCCCTTCCGGGTCGATCACACCCAGCCCGGGAACCAGCTGACGCCGGTCCATCGGGTCACCTGGGGCAGCTGTGTGAGCCAGGCGGCGTGTGCTGCGGTGCGTGCTTCGTCCGTCGCGGGTGTGGCGCAGAACACCCCTGCTGCCGCGTTGAACAGGTCGGTCTCGATCGTCGCCATCACCGCAGCCACCGTGCCCGCGGCCGGGCGAATCGGGAGTTCGTAGCCGGGTTCGGGCGGGGGAGGGGTTGCACCGGCCGCCCGCATCGTCGCCTGCAGGTCGACCCGCTGCTGCACCAGCAGACCCCTCCGCTGGGCCAGTTGGGTCCGCAGGCTGCCCGGACGAAGGGCCCCGACCAGCGCGGCCAGGGCTTGGTCAGCACGGAAGAGGTGTTCGACCAGGACTGACTGGGCCGAACCCAGGGATTCGGACTCGAACGAGAAGGGGACGACCCCGTGGTCGACGGGTGGATGGGGCGCTGGCTGGGCGCTGGCGCTGGCGAAGACCGACAAGGATCCCCAGAGCAGGGCGTCCGGGCCGGTTTCGGCGCTGAGCGCGACGGTCAACAGTGTGGCCGCCTCAGCCGTCGCGAGGGTCGCCAGTTCGTCCGTGGCCCGGACGGCGGGCACGCGAGCCCCAGTCGTGCGTGGGGAGCCGGATGCCATGGGGTCGTCCCCCAGGGCACCGCTCAGGGGATCGGGTCGGAGCAGCACGCGCCGCTGCAGCTGCAGAGCGCGTTGTACGGCGGTCGTCCACGCCACTTCGGCGGGCGTGGCGCCGGTCGCGGTGCGCAGTACCTGCAGTGCGGCGGTCAGCGACTCGTTGCCCGCGAGGGCATTCACCTGGGCCTGCTCGGGGGTCGGGCTGGGTCTGGGCAGGTTGCGGACAGCGGATCCGTGAACAGTGGGGTCGAAGAAGGAACACCCGGACAGCGGCGTCGCCACCAGCGCCAGACCCGCCGTGAGCCCGAATGCGCGGCGACTGAGCAGTGGGGGCATGCCCCCAGCGTAGGGCCCGGCACCAGCTCGCGATCGGCGCTCGGGTCGTGCCGGCTGGACTACACTTGTGCGGCACAACAGGACTGCACAACAGAAAGAGGCCAGAGAAGTGAATGACACACGACTCAGTGATGTCGTGGAGCCCGTGCTGGCCACCCACGGACTCGAGCTCGACGAGCTCGAGGTGATCCCCGCCGGACGTCGTTCGGTGCTGCGGGTCACCGTGGACGGTGACGGCCCCCACGGGCGAGGCCCCCTGCTGGACGACATCGCATCCGCCACCCGTGACATCTCGGACGCCCTCGACGCGATCGACGCCATGGCAGGTGCCTACACTCTCGAGGTCTCGAGCCGCGGCATCGGCCGCCCGCTCACCGAACCCAAGCACTTCCGCCGCAACCTCACCCGTCTGGTCAAGGCCACCCTGGCCGACGGCACCTCCCTGGTCGGTCGCATCGTCGCCGTGGAGGGCGACCGGCTCACCCTCGAGGTGACACCCGAATCCGTGAAGGGCAATCGCAACCCCAAGCCCGTCAGCCACGACCTGCTGATCAGTGACATCACGAAGGCCCTGGTGCAGGTCGAGATGAACCGCTCCATCGATGACTACGACGTGGACGACATCCCAGACGAGGACGACCCCGACGAGGACGAACTCGACGAGGACGATCTGGACGACGACGATCTGGACGACGACGACCTGCACGGCCACGTGGACTAGGAGGAGGATCACTGATGGATGTCGACATGGCCGCCCTGCGGCAGATCGAGCGCGACAAGGGGGTCTCCCTGGACTACGTCGTTCGCGCCCTTGAGGACGCCCTGCTCAACGCCTACGAGAAGACCCCGCTGCACATGTCCCACAGCCGGGTCGAGGTCAACACCAAGACCGGGCAGGTGCACGTCTGGGCCCCCGAACTCGACGCGGAGGGGCAGAAGATCGGCGAGTACGACGACACCCCCGACGGCTTCGGGCGCATCGCCGCATCGATGGCCCGGCAGGTGATCTTCCAGCGGTTGCGTGAGGCCGAGGACGAGCGCAAGTACGGGCACTTCCTCGCCAAGGAGGGCGACATCCTCACCGGGGTCGTCCAGCAGGACCGTGACTCCCGCGTCGTGCGGGTCAATCTCGGCGAGATCGAGGCGATGATGCCGCCGGCCGAACAGTCGCCGGGCGAGGTCTACTCCCACAACAAGCGACTGCGGGTCTACGTCGTGGCCGTGCGCAAGGAACTCCGGGGGCCCCAGGTGGTGGTCTCCCGTACCCATCCGAACCTGGTGAAGAGGCTGTTCCAGCTCGAGGTGCCTGAGATCGAGCAGGGCATCGTCGAGATCAAGGAGG
The DNA here is from genome assembly GCF_000421525.1 of Aestuariimicrobium kwangyangense DSM 21549. GTDB lineage: Bacteria > Actinomycetota > Actinomycetes > Propionibacteriales > Propionibacteriaceae > Aestuariimicrobium > Aestuariimicrobium kwangyangense. The sequence goes on from NZ_ATXE01000001.1 coordinate 1,383,253, forward strand.
TCGCCCGTGAGGCCGGCCACCGCACCAAGATCGCCGTCGTCTCCAAGAACCCGCAGGTGTCGGCGAAGGGCGCGTGCATCGGACCCATGGGCCAGCGTGTCCGAGCCGTCATGCACGAGCTCAACGAGGAGAAGATCGACATCATCGACTGGTCTGAGGACCCGGCCGAGTTCGTGGGCGAGGCCTTGTCGCCTGCTCGGGTCAGCTCGGTCACGGTCGTCGATGCCCAGGCCCGCGCCGCCCGGGTGGTCGTCCCTGACTACCAGCTGTCGCTGGCCATCGGTCGTGAGGGTCAGAACGCGAGGTTGGCCGCGAGGTTGACGGGGTGGAGGATCGACATCCGCTCCGACGCCGCTCCCGAGTGATGCTCCCCAGCGCGCCTCCGGGTGTGGGGGGCTCGGGCGGCGACGGCCCGATCCGCACCTGTGTGGGTTGTCGCAGGGTCGCCAGCCGCGACGAGTTGGTGCGCCACGTCGTGGTCGACGGGGTGGTGGTGGTCGACCCGGGTCACCGGTTGCCCGGACGGGGCAGCTGGCTCCACCCCGATCCGGCATGTCTGGCAGCTGCCGTCAAGCGGGGCGGCTTCGCCCGCAGCCAACGTCGCCCGGCCGACCCCTCCGGGCTGCTCTCGCAGAGGTGAGCTGCGCCCCGCGGATCATTCGGTTCGCGCCGCCCGCCGTGACTGGCTAAACTTGAACCCGCGTGTCCGCTCGATCCACGAGCGTGACCTCCGTCCTGCCCCGCCGACTACGGGTGCCGCGTTTCAGAAAGTGGGCTGACGCTCATGACCACTCGATGAGTACTCACCAATGAGCATGGACAACAACTAATTGGTTCGGCCGAGTCACGACCGGACCTGAAGGAGACAAGTGGCCAAGGTCCGCGTCTATGAGCTCGCCAAGGAGCTCGGACTCGAAAGCAAGGATGTTCTGTCGAAGCTGAACGACATGGGCGAATTCGTCCGGTCGGCTTCGTCCACCATCGAACCGCCTGTGGTGCGCAAACTGCGCGAACAGGCCAAGACCGGCGGCGGTTCAGCCCCGGACAAGTCAGGTGACAAGTCAACGGGTGCACCCAAGCCGGGTGGCACCCCCGCTCCGCGTCCGGCCGCACGGCCGGGTGCCCGTACGACCGATGCTCGTACGACCGATGCCGGCTCGGTGGCCAACGCCCCCAGCCCGGCAGCGACCGGCTCCGCGCCGACCAGCCCGGCGCCGTCCAGTGCGGCACCAGCCAGCCCTGCGCCCCGTCCCGCTCCTGCCCAGGCTCCGGCAGCCGCGACGGCCGACGCGCAGGCGCCCGCCGCCGGATCGGCCACCGACCGTTCGGACGCCGCGCGATCTGATGCTCCCCGCTCCGAGGCCCCGCGCCCCGGTGGGGCGGCACCTCGTCCGTCCACGAGCGCCTCGGCGCCCGCGGGCCAGTCGGCACCCCGCCCCAGTGGCGCGCAAGCGCCTCGCCCGGGTGGTCCTCGTCCGTCGGCGGCCGCTCCCGGTGCTCGGCCGGCCTCCAGCGCCTCTCGCACGGGCGGTACCCCCGCCGGTGCTTCAGGTGCGCCGCGTCCCGGGGCTCCTCGTCCCGGTGCCGCCCCCGGGGCCCGACCGGGCGGTGCTCGTCCGGGTGGCTCCGGTGGTCTGCCCAGCGGTCAGGCCGGTGCTCGTCGCACGGGAACCCCGCGTCCGGGCAACAACCCCTTCGCTCCTTCGCAGGGCATGGGAACGGCTCGTCGGCGCCCCGAGGGTGCGCCCGCCCAGGGTCGTCCGGGCCAGGTCAGCCGTGAGGGACGCCCCGCGGGCACCTCGACCGGCATGCCTCGTCCCGGTGGCACCAGTGGGATGCCTCGCCCCAACCCGGCGATGATGCCCAAGCAGCAGTCCGCCCAGGTCGGAGCCCCGGCCAGGGCCGGTGGCCGTGGTGGCCCCGGCGGCGCCCGTCGCGGAGGCCCCGGTGGTCCCGGACGCGGTCCGGGTACCGGTGGCTTCGGTGGCCCCGGTGTCGGTGCTCCCGCTGGCGGTGGTCGTGGTGGTCGCGGTGGTCGTGGCGGATCGGGCACCCAGGGTGCCTTCGGTCGCGGCGGTGCCGGTGGCAGGCGCGGACGCAAGTCGAAGAAGCAGCGCAGGCAAGAGTTCGACCAGATGGAGGCGCCGCTGATCGGTGGCGTGCGCGTCCGTCAGGGTGACGGTTCCACGGTGCGTCTGCGCCGTGGCGCCTCGCTGACCGACCTTGCCGAGAAGATCGGTCTGGAGCCGGCATCGCTGGTGCAGGTGTTGTTCAACCTGGGCGAGATGGTGACCGCGACCCAGTCCGTGTCGGACGAGACCCTCGAGGTGTTGGGCGCCGAGCTCAACTACTCGATCCAGGTCGTCTCTCCCGAGGACGAGGATCGTGAGCTGCTCGAGAGCTTCGACCTGGAGTTCGGCGAGGACGAGGGCGACGAGTCCGATCTGGCCCCGCGCCCGCCGGCCGTCACCGTCATGGGTCACGTCGACCACGGAAAGACCAAGCTGCTCGACGCGTTGCGCAAGTCGAACGTCGTCGCCGGCGAGGCCGGTGGCATCACGCAGGCGATCGGTGCCTACCAGGTCGAGACCACGGTCGACGACGTGGACCGCAAGATCACCTTCATCGACACCCCGGGCCACGAGGCGTTCACCGCCATGCGTGCCCGTGGTGCGAAGGCGACCGACATCGCGGTGCTGGTCGTGGCCGCGGACGACGGTGTGATGCCCCAGACGATCGAGGCGCTGAACCACGCCAAGGCGGCCGATGTGCCCGTCGTGGTGGCGGTCAACAAGATCGACAAGCCCAGTGCCGACCCCGAGAAGGTGCGCGGACAGCTCACCGAGTTCGGTCTGGTGCCCGAGGAGTACGGCGGCGACACGATGTTCGTCAACGTCTCGGCCATCACCGGTGAGGGACTCGACCAGCTGCTCGAGGCGGTCGTGTTGACCGCCGACGCGGCTCTCGACCTGCGGGCCAATCCAGACATGGACGCCCAGGGTGTCGCCATCGAGGCGCACCTCGACAAGGGTCGTGGTCCGGTGGCCACCGTGCTCATCCAGCGCGGAACGCTGCACATCGGTGACTCGATCGTCGCCGGTTCGGCCCATGGCCGCGTCCGTGCGCTGATCAACGACCGCGGCGAGACCGTCACCGAGGCGCCGCCCTCGATGCCGGTCCAGGTGCTCGGTCTCACCAGCGTGCCCGGCGCCGGCGACAACTTCCTGGTCGTCGAGGACGACCGGATGGCTCGTCAGATCGCCGACAAGCGCGAGGCGCGCATGCGTGCCGCGGCCCAGGCGGCCGGTTCCCGTCGCAAGACCCTCGACCAGCTGTTCGAACAGCTCGAGAAGGGCGAGACCCAGGAACTGCTGCTCATCCTCAAGGGCGACGGCGCAGGTTCGGTCGAGGCCCTGGAGGACGCACTGTCGAAGATCGACGTCGGCGACGAGGTGTCGCTGCGTGTCATCGATCGCGGTGTCGGTGCCATCACCGAGACCAACGTCTCGCTGGCTGCTGCCTCGAAGGCCGTCATCATCGGGTTCAACGTCCGGCCCACGCCGCACGCCACCCAGATGGCCGACCGCGAGAACGTCGACATCCGCTACTACTCGGTCATCTACTCCGCGATCGACGAGATCGAGGCAGCCCTCAAGGGCATGCTCAAGCCGATCTTCGAGGAGAAGACGCTCGGACAGGCAGAGATCCGCGAGATCTTCCGCTCGTCCAAGTTCGGCACCATCGCCGGTTGCATGGTGCTGTCGGGTCTCATGCGACGCAACGCCAAGGCGCGTCTGCTGCGTGACGGGGTCGTGCTGGCCGAGACCACCATCGCGTCCCTGCGGCGCGAGAAGGATGACGCCACCGAGGTCCGTGAGGGCTACGAGTGTGGTCTGACGCTCGGGAACTACTCCGACGTCAAGCAGGGCGACATCATCGAGACCTACGAGATGGTCGAGAAGCCGCGCGACTGAGTGCGCACACATCACCACATCGGCAGCGGCGGAGGGCATCAGCGCTCCGCCGCTGTCGGCATCACTGAAGGGACACCCCCCCCATGCCCAACCCCCGCGTGGCCAAGCTGGCTGACCAGATCAAGGTCGTGGTGGCCGAGACCCTCGAGCGGCGCATCAAGGACCCACGGCTGGGCTTCCTGACCGTCACCGACGTCCGACTGACCGGCGACAGCCGCGACGCGTCCATCTTCTACACGGTCTACGGCACCGACGAGGAGCGTGTCGGCACCGCAGCGGCGCTGGAGTCGGCCAAGGGTCTGCTGCGCTCGACCGTGGGCAAGCGGCTGGGTCTGCGCTTCGCCCCCACCCTCACCTTCCACCTGGACGCCACCGAGGAGTCCGCCCGTTCGATCGAGGACCTGCTGGTGCAGGCCAAGCGTCGCGACGCCGAGTTGGCCGCCCAGGCGGCCACTGCCCAGTTCGCGGGGGAGGCCGATCCCTACCGCCACGAGGATGACGACGACTGGGACGAGGACGACCAGTCCGAGGCCGTTGAGGACGACGAGACCGACGTTGCTGAGGCCGAGGAGTCCGAGGCGGTCGACGACGAGGACGAGAACACTCCTCGATGAGCCCCCAGGACTCGTCCGGCATCGTGCTGGTCGACAAGCCCCAGGGCTGGACCTCCCACCAGGTGGTGGGCCGGATGCGACGACTGCTGGGCACGCGCAAGGTCGGGCATGCCGGCACGCTCGACCCGATGGCGACCGGGCTGCTCATCATCGGCGTCAATCGCGCGACCCGGCTGCTCGGCCACCTGGCCGGCCATGACAAGACCTATGTGGCGACCATCCGGCTGGGGCAGTCCTCCTCCACCGATGACGCAGAAGGGGAGTTGTCGCAGGTGGTCCCGGCGGCCCACCTCGAGGCAGCGGCGATCGAGACCGCCATGGACGACCTGCGCGGTGACATCGAACAGGTGCCCTCGAGCGTCTCGGCCATCAAGGTCAACGGCCAGCGGGCCTACGCCCTGGTGCGGGGTGGGGAGCAGGTGACGCTCCGCGCCCGCCCCGTGACGGTGGCGCGCTTCGAGGTCATCGGTCGCAGGACCGAGGGCGACCTGCTCGACCTCGACGTGGTGGTCGACTGTTCCTCAGGCACCTACATCCGTGCGCTGGCCCGTGACCTGGGTGCGGAGCTGGAGGTCGGCGGGCATCTGACCAGTCTGCGACGGACCAGGATCGGCGGCTTCGTCCTGCCCGAGCTGACGGTTGACCTCATCGGGGACGAGGCCCCTGCCCTGACCTCCATGGGCGAGGTGGGTCGGACTGCCTTTGCCCATCTGGACGTGTCGGCCGAGCAGGCCGATGACGTGCGCTTCGGCCGGGCACTCGAACTGGACCTGTCAGCGGATGTCCCGACGGCGTTGATCTCCGCCGACGGTGACCTGCTGGCCCTCCACGAGGCCAACCCCGATCGTCCGGGGTGGACGAAACCGGTCGCCGTCTTCGTCTGAGCGGGCTCGCTGGGGCACGAGCCCCCCGGGGGTGGGCCGTGCTGCATCGCTCGTGCGGGCCGGGGTTGTCTAGACTCGGGCGCGTGCAGAATCCAACGGTCGTCGTGATCGGCAACTTCGATGGCGTGCACCGCGGGCACCGTGAGTTGCTCGCCCACGCCCAGAGCCAGGCTCCCGGACTGCGTCTGGTGGCCGTCACGTTCTGGCCCCACCCCCAGGCCGTCATCCACCCCGGGTCGGAACCCCAACTCCTGACCGGACTCGACGACCGCATCCGGCTGCTCAAGCAGGCCGGCGCGGCCGAGGTGCGGGTGGTGCCCTTCACCCGCGACGTGATGGCCTGGTCACCGGAGCAGTTCGTCGACCAGGTGCTGGCCCCGCTGCACCCCGAGGTCGTCGTGGTGGGCACGAATTTCACCTTCGGCTCGCGGGCCGCAGGCAGTGTCGAGACCCTCGCCGAACTGGGCCGTCGTCCGCAGAGCAGGTTCCGGGTCGAGCCCTTGTCCCTGCTCGCGACCGACCAGCAGATCACCTGCTCATCCCTGATCCGGGCCTCGATCGAGGCGGGCGACGTCGAGACGGCCGAGGAGCACCTGGGTCGCCCGCACCGGTACGTGGGCACCGTGGTGATGGGCCACCAGCGCGGACGAGAACTCGGCTACCCCACGGCCAACCTGCCGGTGGAGGCGTGGCACCTGGCGCCCGCGGACGGTGTCTACGCGGGTTGGTTGACCAGACTGGACGAGCCCGACCCGACCCCGCTGCCCGCGGCCATCTCGGTCGGTACCAATCCCACCTTCGATGACGTGCCCGATCGTGTGGTGGAGGCCTATGTGCTCGACCGCTCCGACCTGGAGTTGTACGGGGTACGGGTGGCCGTCGACTTCGTGAAGCGGCTGCGTGGGAACGTGAAGTTCACCGGGCTGGAGACGCTGGTCAAGCAGATCGCCGCAGACGTCGACCAGACCCGTCAGGTGCTGGGCCTGGCCGCGCTCGCTCCCGCGAGCCACGACGCCGCCGAATAGGGGACCGGCCCGGCACCCCCGGGTCCGCAGCGAGTCCTCGGTGAAGCCCGCTGGGGCTTCAGCGCATGGTCAGTGACTTGCGATAGACCGCGTAGTAGTTGCTCACCTGGCTGGGGTGGGCCACCTGTTCCGCGTCGGGGTCCTCGACGAACTTGTGGTCGCCGGTCGCGGAGTAGCCCAGGTCGATCGCCAGCGGGATCGCCTTCTCGTTGTTGGGGTCGATCGCCATGTGACAGGCGAGGTAGCCCTGCTTGCGCGCCTCTTCCTCGAGGAACTCGGTGAGTTGCACACCCAGACCCTTGCGTCGCGACCCGGGCACCACGTACAGCAGTTTCACCTCGGGCTGCAGATCGGACTCGCGCAGGTCGAGCACACCCGATCCCTGCACCTGGCCGTCGACGAGCGCCACGGCGAAGATCGCCTCCCCCGCGCGCTGGCCAGCGAAGACGTCGTCGGTGAGGTGAAGTTCGGGACGGGTCTCCATCGAGCGCAGCACCTCGAGATCCGCCTCGGTCGCGGGGCGGACGAGGATCGTGGGGTCGGCCATGGGATCTCCTTCTCGACTCGGCAGAGGCGGCCGAACCCGGCCTGGGGCCGGATCGACGAGCATCCCCAGTCAATCATGCCGGGGGCCTCAGTGGGAGGGGGGCCCTCGCTCTGCGACCTCCACCCGGGGTCCGGTTTGGTTGAGATCGCGACCACGCGTACTGTTGACCCTTGGCGTCAGACGCCCGCGGACCAAGAGAGTCACCCGATCAGGGCCCGACACCGCGCAACGGACGAAAGGAGCACCACACTGATGGATGCCGAGACCAAGAAGCAGATCATCGAAGAGTACGCGACCACCCCAGGCGACACCGGTTCTCCCGACGTCCAGGTTGCGCTTCTCACCAAGCGCATCGCGCACCTGACGGAGCACCTGAAGGAGCACAAGGGTGACCACCACAGCCGTCGTGGATTGCTGCTGATGGTGGGCCAGCGCCGCCGTCTGCTCAACTACGTGGCCAAGCAGGACGTCGAGCACTACCGCGAGCTGATCGCTCGCCTCGGCCTGCGTCGATGATCTGACCTCTCCGGCACGTACTTCGCCCCGGTTCCCTCGTGGAGCCGGGGCGAAGTCATGTCCGAGGGTCATGTGCCACCGACTCTTGTTGCCCCGGGCCTTGTTGCGCCGCCCTTGTTGTTCTGGCCCCGTCCATGTGGCTGGCGCTGTTCCCGATGGCTGCTGTCGACAGCACAAGCTACGAGGAGTATCGCCAGCCACGCTGGGGTCACGGCCGGCCCTGCAGTGCCGAGCTGAGGATCCGTGCGAACCGGGCGGGGTGGTGCAGGTCGCGCACCATCCACCGGACGATACGCCACCCCTCGTCCGCCAATCGGCGCTCCCTGTCCCGCTCGGCCGTCACGGCATCACTGGGACGACCCCCATGGCGTGGTTGGTCGTACTTCACCCTGCCGTCGCACTCGCCAATGAGGCGCTGGTCCCGCCAACCGAAGTCACCGCGTCCCACCAGACGTCCCCGGCTGTCCCAGACCTCCACTTGTTCAACGGGTCTGGGCAGCATGAGTTGGTGCATCCGCAGACGGGACACGGACTCGGCCGGGCTCTCGGCCAATCTGCTCGCGAGTTCGACGGAGGTCCTGGCGGCTCGGACCCCGGGCCGACGTGCCTGCAGACCCAGGACGTCCTGGAGTTCTCGCGGGTCGAGTCCTGCGTGTCGAAGGGCCCAGTCGGCGGCGACGACGCCTTGGTCGGGCCCGAAGCGGCGTGCCAAGTCCAGCACGGTGCGCGCGAGCGTGGTCACCGGGAGGCCATCGACGGCGGTGACCTCGTGCGGGGTCAACGGGCAGTTGTTGGCGTGGATCGGGCCGCGCACGTAGCCGCGGGTGGTGTTCGACCGTGTCACCCAGACCTGGGTCCCCGGCTCCAGCTCCCACAGCGGGATCCCCCAGAGCACTGCCGCCGACAGGTGGGAGAGGACGACGCCTTCCCCCATCCATTCCGCCGAGGCGTGAACCAGCGTCCGGTGTGCCTCGGTCAGCGGGACTGGTGGGTTCCCGCCCGTACCGGCTGCTGCGTACACACCACGCCTCAATCGGACGAGGGCACCGTCCCTCGTCGCCCGACGGATGGTGTTGGCGCTCCAACCAAGGCCGACGAGTTGGGACGAGGTCAACGATTCGCCGAAGGGTGTCGTGGAATGCAGGAGTGATGGCGGAGGAGTCATGCCTCGAGCCCACCATCCCGGGCGGCTGCGCAACAGGGGAGAGGTGTTGGCCGAATGTTGTCGCCATGTTGTCCGGGGCCACGGACATTCAGTGGTCCGGACGACCGCTCATCCGCCAACCGTATCGACGTGGCTGGCATTCTTCCTCCTGGCTGCTGTCCACAGCACAAGCCACGTAAAGGATCGCCAGCCACGTGGTCCGTGGCGTGGCTGGACTCCGGCCGGACGACCTTCATCGGACGACCCCATCGGACGACCCCATCGGACGACCCCAACCGCTCGCCGACGAGCGCGAAGCGACCCACCCCGCTAGACTGGGCTGCGGTTCGAAGAATGAACCCTGCCAGCGCAGCTCGAGAACGCGGTCTGGTCCTCGGTAGTGACCTTCAGGTGGTAACCCCTGCGGGTCTCGATCGAAGACCGGCTGGTTCGTGAGTGGCCCGCCGACGGCCCCGCGGGAATCGTCCCGCACGGAGCCCTGATCGAGGCGCGCCCGCGCGGCAGTCCAACCCCAAGAGAGGTATCCCGTGGAGGGTCCTGACATCCAGTTCGCCGAGGCCGTGATCGACAACGGTAGCTTCGGCAAGCACACCGTCCGTTTCGAGTCGGGCCTGCTGGCCCAGCAGGCCGACGGCGCCGCCGTCGTCTACATCGACGAGGACACCATGCTGTTCTCGGCGACCACCGCCGCCAAGTCGCCCCGCGACTCCATCGACTTCTTCCCCCTGACGGTCGACGTCGAGGAGCGCATGTACGCCGCGGGTCGCATCCCCGGCTCGTTCTTCCGCCGTGAGGGTCGCCCGTCCGAGGGCGCCATCCTGGCCTGCCGCCTGATCGACCGTCCGCTGCGTCCCTCGTTCGTCAAGGGACTCCGCAATGAGGTGCAGGTCGTCGTGACCATCATGGCCCTCAACCCCAACGTGCTCTACGACGTCATCGCGATCAACGCGGCCTCGATGTCGACCCAGATCGCCGGGCTTCCCTTCTCGGGACCCATCGGTGGTGTCCGCATTGCCCTGATCGACGGCCAGTGGGTCGCCTTCCCGACCGTCGAGCAGCTCGAAGGAGCCGTCTTCGACATGGTCGTGGCCGGACGGGTGCTGCCCGACGGTGACGTCGCCATCATGATGGTGGAGGCCGAGTCGACCGAGACCACCTTCGAGCAGGTGCGCGCCGGTGCCCAGGCCCCGACCGAAGAGGTCGTCGGCGAGGGCCTCGAGGCGTCGAAGAAGTTCATCAAGGCCCTGTGCGACGCGCAGGCCGAGCTGGCTGCCAAGCTCCCGAAGGAGACCTACGACTTCCCCGTCTTCTCCGAGTACGGCGACGACGTCTACGCCGAGGTCGAGCGCCTCGGTCAGGAGAAGCTCACCGGCATCATGCAGATCGCCGGCAAGCAGGAGCGCGACGACGCCAGCCACGAGCTGCGCAAGTCGATCGCCGACGAGCTGACCCAGAAGTTCGAGGGTCGCGACGGCGAGATCTCGGCGGCGTTCAAGTCGCTGACCAAGAAGATCGTGCGCCGCCGCACCCTCACCGACGGTGTCCGCATCGACGGTCGTGGGGTCGAGGACATCCGAACCCTGTCGGCCGAGGTCGGAGTCATTCCGCGCGTGCACGGTTCGGCACTGTTCCAGCGTGGTGAGACCCAGATCCTGGGTGTCTCCACCCTGAACATGCTGGGTCTGGAGCAGAAGCTCGACACCCTGGCGCCCGAGAACCACAAGCGCTACATGCACCACTACAACTTCCCGCCCTACTCGACCGGTGAGACCGGTCGGGTGGGTTCGCCGAAGCGTCGTGAGATCGGGCACGGAGCACTGGCCGAGCGCGCGCTCGTCCCGGTGCTGCCGACCCGCGAGGAGTTCCCGTACGCCATCCGTCAGGTCTCGGAGGCCCTCGGGTCGAACGGATCGACCTCGATGGGTTCGGTGTGCGCCTCGACCCTGTCGCTGCTGAATGCCGGTGTGCCCCTCAAGGCCCCCGTCGCCGGTATCGCGATGGGCCTGATGAGCGAGCAGATCGACGGCAAGACCCACTACGTGGCGCTGACCGACATCCTGGGAGCCGAGGACGCCCTCGGCGACATGGACTTCAAGGTCGCCGGCACCTCGGAGTTCGTGACCGCCCTGCAGCTCGACACCAAGCTCGACGGCATCCCCGCCGACGAGCTGGCCAAGGCCATGCTGCAGGCCCGCCGTGCTCGTCACACCCTGCTCGAGGTCATGAACGAGGCCATCGACGCACCCGACGAGATGAGCCCCTACGCCCCGCGGATCCTCACCCTGAAGATCCCAGTCGACAAGATCGGCGAGGTCATCGGCCCCAAGGGCAAGATGATCAACCAGATCCAGGACGACACGGGTGCCCAGATCACCATCGAGGACGACGGCACCATCTACGTCGGTGCTGATTCGGGCGAGGCCGCCGAGGCTGCCCGGTCGACCATCAATGCGATCGCCAACCCGACCATGCCTGAGAAGGGCGAGCGCTACCTGGGCACCGTGGTGAAGACCACCGCCTTCGGAGCCTTCATCTCCCTGCTCCCCGGCAAGGACGGCCTGCTGCACATCTCGAAGATGCGCGACCTGGCCGGCGGCAAGCGCGTCGAGAACGTCGATGACGTCGTCAGCGTCGGTCAGAAGATCCAGGTCGAGATCTCCGAGATCGATGACCGCGGCAAGCTGTCGCTGGTCCCGGTCATCGAGGGCAAGGACGACAAGTCGGACGAGGCTCCCTCGGCCGAGTGATCGACCAGTACGTGGCGCGACCCCGGTTCCTCGGAGCCGGGGTCGCCCCATGTCTGGGCCAAGTCGTGTCACCGCACCCCGGTAGGCTCCCCTCCATGACTCGAGTGGCTGTGTTCGGAGCTGGCGGCAAGATGGGGGCCGAGGTGTGTCGTGCGGTGGAGCGTGCGGGGCATGAGCTCGTGGCTCGCATCGACGTGGGGGACGAACCCTCGTCCGCCCTCGGCGCCGATGTGGCCGTCGACTTCACCCACCCTGACGCGGTGATGGACAATCTCAAGTTCTGCATAGACCACGGCATCCACGCCGTGGTCGGTACCACCGGGTTCACCCCGGAGCGACTCGACACGGTGCGCACCTGGCTGGGGGAGGAGCCCACGACCGGGGTCGTGGTGGCCGCCAACTTCTCCATCGGGGCGGTGCTGATGATGGCGATGTCCAGGAAGGCCGCTCCGTTCTACGAGTCGGTGGAGGTCATCGAGTTGCACCATCCGAACAAGGCCGATGCGCCCTCCGGCACCGCCACCGTCACGGCCCATGGCATCGCCGAGGCACGCCGAGCCGCAGGACTGGGTCCGGTTCCCGATGCCACCCAGCAGGAGGTCGACGGGGCACGCGGCGCCGACATCGACGGCATCGCCGTGCACAGCGTCCGCCTGCGTGGGCTGGTGGCCCACCAGGAGGTGCTCTTCGGTGCCGAGGGAGAGACCTTGAGCATTCGCCACGACTCCCTCGACCGGGTCTCGTTCATGCCGGGCGTGATCGCCGCGGTCGAGGCGGTGCCTTCACGGCCCGGACTCACCGAGGGTATCGAAGCCATCCTGGGTCTCGACTGAGGTGGGGGCTGTGACTGAGGCGGGGGCACACGCCCGCGGCCGGAGCGTCGGCGCTCGCCGGTCCACGACGCGGGCGGGCGGCTGCCTGCGGATCCTGGTGCTCGGCCTCGTCCTCGTCGTCGTGCTGGCCGTCGTCGCGGTCGTCGTGGGGGACCGATTCGTCCGGTCCGAGGTCGAACAACGGGTCGGGACGTCGGTCTCGAAGAGCCTCGGCGGTCCCACGACCGTCACCATCGACGACCGATCGGTGCTGCTCGCGCTCGCCCGGGATCGGTTCGCCACCGTGCGTGGGTCCGCGCCCACCGCGAAGTTCAGCCAGGGTACGGGAGCATCGGCGCAGACCCTGCACGTCACCGACCTGACCTTCACCGCCTCCGGGGTCACCCACCTACGCTCGGGGGACACCCTCGACGTCGAACACCTCCGAGCGGGTGCAACGGTCAGCTACGCCGAACTGAGCCGACTCGCCGGCACACCCGTGGGTTCGGCCGGAGCAGGACGGGTGAAGCTCACCCAGACGGCATCCGTGTGGGGGGCCAGCGTCACCATCGAGGTCACGGCCAAGCCGGGGGTCAAGGGCGATCGCCTGACCCTCGACGACCCCGCAGCCACGGTGTCGGGCGTCGACGTGCCGCAGTCGTTGCTTCGTCCACTGCTCGCCCGTGTCACGGACCAGGCAGCCCTGCCCCCGATCAACGGCATGGGCTACGACTCGCTGACTGCCGGTGCCGCTGGCGTCGTGGTCACCCTCAGCGGGGAAGGCGTCGCGCTCCCTCGCTGACTGCGGGACGAACCCGGGCCCGACACAGACCGGTGGTCACTGCCCGTCGGACGAGATGTCCGTGTGCAGCCTGACCTGCTTGACCCGGACGACACCGTCCTCGGTGCCGAGTTCCTGGTGCCCGCCGTCGGGTGCCCACCCGGTGCCCACCAGCAGGGCGCGGAAGTCGTCGTCGGTGGAGCGCACCCAGCAGGTGGCCCGGGTGAAGTGATCCGCCCGCAGGGTGTCGACGGCTGCGTTCAACAGCCTTGAGGTGTGCCCCCTGCCCCGGGCCATGGGGTCGACCCGGAAGTAGGACAGCTCACCGTCGTGACCGGTCGCGTCCTCGTCCTGGGCAGGTCCCACCACGGCGAACCCCACCACCCTGGAGGCCAGCTGGGTCTCGTTCTCCCGGCCCGTCGCACGCGGGGCGCCTTCGGGCTCGGTGGCCACCAGCACCCGCATGCTGGCCAGGGGCGGCCTGGTGATGGAGGTGTGCCAGATCTCTGCCATCTGCTCCAGGGTGGTCTCATCGAGGAACCGCGTCATGAGCGGGTCGTCGGTCCACTCCCGGCGCTGGATCTCGGCGAGTTGCCAGGCCTCGACGGGCATGGCCAGCCTGACCCCCGGGGCCACCTGTGGAGTCGGTCCGGGGTTCACCAGCGGCAGCTCACGCGTCATGGGGCGAGAATAGTCAGCGACCCTCGCTAGGGTGGAATCGTGACTGGTTCCTCTCTGCGTACCCCGCCCAAGCTCGCCCCCGACACCCTGAGGGTGATCCCACTGGGGGGTCTGGGTGACGTGGGCCGCAACATGGCCACCCTCGAACTGAATGGAAAACTGCTGCTGATCGACTGCGGCGTGCTGTTCCCCGAGGACCACCATCCCGGTGTCGACCTGATCCTGCCCGGCCTCGACGCGATCGACGACCGCTTCGACGACGTGGTCGGGCTCGTGCTCACCCACGGCCACGAGGACCACATCGGCGCGGTGCCCTACCTGCTGCGCCGTCGGCCCGACATCCCCATCTTCGGGTCGAAGCTCACCCTCGCCCTCGTCGAGTCGAAGATCCGTGAACACCGCATCAAGAACCCCATCCTGCGCCGCGTGGTCGAGGGCGACCGCCTCGACGTCGGCGAGTTCGACCTCGAGTTCCTGGCGGTCAACCACTCCATCCCCGACGCCTTGGCCGTGTTCGTCCGCACCAGCGCCGGCACGGTGCTGCACACCGGTGACTTCAAGATGGACCAACTGCCCCTCGACGGCCGCATCACCGACCTGCGTTCCTTCGCCCGGCTGGGCGCCGAGGGAGTCGACCTGTTCATGTGCGACTCCACGAACGCCGAGGTGCCCGGATTCGTCCCGAGCGAACGAGAGATCGAGCCCGCCATCGCGCGCGTCTTCGCCCAGGCCAGGCAGAAGCTGATCGTGGCCTGCTTCGCCAGCCACGTGCATCGCGTGCAGCAGGTGCTCGACATGGCAGTCCAGCACGACCGCAAGGTGGTCTACGTGGGCCGCTCGATGGTGCGCAACATGCAGGTGGCCCGCGATCTCGGGTACCTCAAGGTGCCCGAGAACACCTTGGTCGACATCAAGGACATCGAGCACCTGCCCGACGACAAGGTCGTGATCATCTCGACCGGGTCGCAGGGCGAACCGCTGTCGGCGCTGGCTCGCATCGCCAACCGCGAGCACCCGGTCGTCAGCCTTGGCCCGGGCGACACCGTGCTGCTTGCCTCGTCGCTGATCCCCGGCAACGAGAACGCCGTCTACCGCGTGATCAACGGCCTCACGCGGCTCGGCGCGAACGTCGTCCACAAGGGGAATGCCCTCGTGCACGTCTCGGGCCACGCCGCCGCGGGAGAACTGCTCTACTGCTACAACATCCTCAAGCCGCGCAACGTCATGCCGGTGCACGGCGAGGTTCGTCACCTGGTGGCCAATGGCGCACTCGCCATCAAGACCGGCATCGCCCCGCAGAACGTGATCATCACCGAGGACGGGGGAGTGGTCGACCTCGCCCGACGCCAGGCGCGGCTGGTCGGGAAGATCGACGCCAGCTACATCTTCGTCGACGGCTCGAGTGTCGGCGACATCACCGAGTCGCAGCTGACCGACCGTCGCATCCTCGGCGAGGAGGGATTCATCTCGATCGTGGCTGCCGTCAACCTGCACGACCGCTCGCTGGTGTCCGGTCCCGAGATCACCGCTCGTGGTTTCGCCGAGGACGCCGAGTTCGACGCGATCATCGAGGAAGTTCGTGGGGTGTTGCTGCGAGGACTGAAGGACGGCGCTGAGGACGCCTACCAACTCCAACAGCAGGTTCGCCGCACGGTGGGCCGCTGGGTGAACCAGAAGCACCGACGCCGCCCCATGATCGTCCCTGTCATCGTCGCGATCTAGTTTGCGGGGATGACCCCCTGCACCCCCACGCGGGGGATGACCCCCTGCACCCCCACGCACCCTCGACCTCGCGGGGATGGCCCCCCGCACCCCCACGCACTCCAGCCGATTTTGGACGGATCGCCCCCCTCGGCTACGATTGACAGGTTGCTGCGCGCCGCAAGACGCCAGCCGCTCACTCTCGCGCCTCTCGGCGCACCACCAACTAACGAGGAGATTCCCATGGCTGCCGTGTGCGACATCTGCGCCAAGGGCCCGAGCTTCGGACACAACGTGCCTTGGTCGAAGAAGAAGACCAACCGCCGCTGGAACCCGAACATTCAGCGAGTCCACGCTGTCGTCCAGGGCACCGCGAAGCGCCTCAACGTGTGCACCGCGTGCATCAAGTCCGGCAAGGTCACCCGCTGACCCTGTCGCGAGCGTGACCATGGTCACCACGCGCGTCCTGTACTGCATCGAAGGCCCGCTCCCCGGGGAGCGGGCCTTCTGCTGTGCCCACCCCTGGGTCGACGTGACCGGTGAGGTGCGCCGCCACGGGTCGGTGGGGCGAAACTGTCACGACCTGCCGATACGCTCCCTGATGTGACTCGCTGGCAGACCACCACCTTCGCGCGGCTCAACCAGCCCGTCGCCAAGGTGATCGGCGAGAAGTCGGCGAAGGCGTTCGCAGCCCTCAAGGTCCGCACCGTCGGAGACCTCCTGAGGCATGTGCCCCGGCGCTACCTGCTGGGCACCGAGAACTCCGACCTGCGTGACCTCCCCGTCGGCGAGGAGGTCGCCATCATCGCTGAGGTGGCCGACGTCCGGGGCCCACTCGGGCAGGAGCCCCGAATGCGCATTGAGGCGACGCTCACCGACGGCAGCGGACGGGTGACCGCCACCTTCTTCGGCAAGAAGCACCACTGCGCGTACTGGGCCATGAACCTGAAGGCGGCGACCAGGGGCATCTTCGTCGGCAAGGTCAGCACCTTCAACGGCAACCTCCAGTTGACCCACCCCACCTTCGTCATGTTCGACTCCAGCGGCAAGGTCGTCGGCAAGGCCGACCAGGCCGCCGAGATCGCCGAACAGGTGACCCGATCGGGACTGGTGGGTCTCTACCCCGCCACCTCCAAACTCCCCACGTGGACGATCGGGGCCACCATCGACCTGGTGCTCGACAGCATCGGCGACCTGTCCGAACCGCTGCCCGCCTGGGTGCTGGAGGAGACCGACCTGCCCACCCTGCAGGCTGCCTACACCGGCGTCCACCGCGCCTCCACGAAGGAGGAGGCAGCGCGCGCCCTCGAGCGCCTGCAGTTCGACGAGGCGCTCGCCCTGCAACTGGTGATGGCACGACGACGCGCCGACAACACCCACCTGCGCGCACCGGTGCTGACGTCGCGCGACGGCGGACTGCTCACGGCCTTCGACCGTCGCCTGCCGTTCGCACTCACCCGTGGGCAACTCGAGGTGTCGTCCCAGATCTTCGACGACCTCGCCCGCGAGGTGCCCATGCAGCGACTGCTGCAGGGAGAGGTGGGCTCGGGCAAGACCTTGGTGGCGCTGCGGGCCATGCTCGCCGCGGTCGACTCCGGACACCAGGCAGCGCTGCTGGCACCCACCGAGGTGCTCGCCGCCCAGCATCTCAGCACCATCATCGACCTCCTGGGCGACCTCGGCCAGGGCCGGGTGCTCGGGGCCCCGGCCGAGGCCACCCAGGTCGTCCTGCTGACGGGGTCCCAGTCCGCCGCCGAGCGCAAACGCGCCCTGTTCGCAGCTGCCAGTGGTGAGGCAGGCATCGTGATCGGCACCCACGCCCTGCTCGCGGACCGCGTGCAGTTCGCCGACCTGAGCCTGGTGGTGGTCGACGAGCAGCACCGTTTCGGCGTCGAACAACGGTCTGCCCTGACCCAGAAGGCCGAACTCAGCCCGCACGTGCTGGTGATGACGGCCACCCCGATCCCACGCTCCGTCGCGATGACGGTCTTCGGTGATCTGGAGACCAGCCTGCTCACCGAGATCCCCGCCGGACGAAGCGACGTGCAGACCACTGTCGTCGATGCCGGCGCGAACCCCACCTGGGTCGAGCGGGCCTGGCAGCGGGTGACCGAGGAGGTGGCCGGCGGCAGGCAGGCCTTCGTCGTCTGCTCGACGATCACCGCTGCCCAACGCGAGGACGTGCCCGACGAGATGACCGTGGACGAGGACCCAGCACCGGTCCCTCCGGTGGCGGTCGAGGACCTGTACGCCGAGCTCTCGTCCGGCGCCCTGAAGGGACTCTCGGTCGGCATGCTCCACGGTCGGATGAGTGCCACCGACAAGGACGAGGTGATGGGCCGGTTCGCGGCCGGCGAGATCGACGTGCTGGTGGCGACGACGGTGATCGAGGTCGGGGTCAACGTGCCCAATGCGTCGGTGATGGTCGTGATGGACGCCGATCGCTTCGGGATCAGTCAGCTGCACCAGCTGCGCGGGCGCATCGGACGAGGCGAGCACCCCGGCCTGTGCCTGCTGCTCACCCATGCTCGGCCCGACTCCCCAGCCCGCACCCGTCTCGACGCCGTGGCCGGAACCCGCGACGGATTCCTGCTGGCCGAGGCCGACCTGGCGGCGCGGCGGGAGGGCAACGTGCTGGGGGCCAACCAGTCGGGCACCCGCTCGACCCTGCGACTGATCCGCGTGCTGGAACATGCCGACCTCATCGTCACCTGCCGCGACATCGCAGCCAAGCTGGTGGCCGACGATCCCGACGCAACCAACCCCCACCTCAACGACATCGTCACCCAGGCCGAACTCGACGCCGCCGGTGACTGGCTGGAGCGAGCATGAGCCGCATCATCGCCGGACGAGCCGGGGGCCGCCGGTTGCAGACGCCCGCCGGGGACAGGACCCGTCCGACCACCGACCGGGTCCGGGAGGCGTTCTTCTCGTCCCTGGCAGCGTGGAACGGCACCGGTGACGGACCCGGAGAGACCCACCTGTCGGGTCTCGCCTTCCTCGACCTGTTCGCTGGTTCGGGGGGCGTGGGTCTGGAGGCTGCGAGCAGGGGAGCGGGTCCGGTCGTCCTCGTGGAGTCCGATGCCCGCACCGCCCACCTCATCCAGCGCAACGCCAAGGACGTGGGACTCGACGTGACCGTGCGCGCGGCCAAGGCCGAGACGTACCTCGCCGGCACCCCTCCGCACCGGTTCGACGTCGCCTGGGCCGATCCTCCCTACTCCCTACCCACTGACCACCTGGAGGACCTGCTCGCCCGGGTGCGGGACGAATGGTTGCTCCCCGACGGTGTCATGGTGGTCGAACGCGCCCGACGGTCGTCCGTGCCCCAGCTCGCCGGTTGTGAGACCTGGACCCGCCCCTACGGCGAGACCACCCTGGTGTGGATCGCCCCCCTCGAAGCCGCAGACGCGACAGAGCCCTCCCCACCAGCAACCCAGGAGACCCCATGAAGGCCGTCTGTCCCGGCACCTTCGACCCCATCACCCTCGGGCACGTCGACATCATCCGGCGGGCGGCCAGGCTGTTCGATGAGGTGATCGTGGCCATCGGCACCAACTCGACCAAGTCGACCCTGTTCACCCTGGACGAACGACTCGCGCTCTGCCGGGAGGCGATGACCGAGTTCCCGGCCGTCACCGTCGCCGTGATCGACGGTCTGCTCGTCGACTTCTGTCGGGAGCACGACGCACCCGTGGTGGTGAAGGGTCTACGTTTCGGCTCCGACTTCGACTACGAACTGCAGATGCACCACGTCAACCACACCGTGGGTGGCATCGAGACGGTGCTCCTGCCCGGTGGCCGGGAGTTCGGGACGATCTCGTCGACCCTGATCCGCAACATCGCCTCATACGGCGGCGACGTCTCCATGTTCCTCAGCCCCGACGTGAACGATGCGCTGGTCGAACGGATGGCGGAGCGCAGGGCTGCGCGCTGAGCGTCCGCAGCTGCCCGGCCGCCAAACTCTCACGCTCGGGGCAAACTCTCGCGCTGGAACGGGGGCGGAGTCAGGGGGAGTGTGTCCGAACGGCGAGAGTTTGTGGGGATCGGCGGCTCCAGGTGACGGGTCTGGTCGGTTTGGTCGCCAGTCACGGGAGACGGTAGAGTTGACCCTCGGTCATTGACACCGTCAGGCTGCCATGAGGAGGTTCGGTCGTGAACTCCCTGTCGCGTTCCGCAGATGCCCGTTCACCGTTGGTCTTCGACGTCCACGAGATGAGCAGGCAAGCCGGCACGATGAAGGAGATCTCGCGTTCGGTGCCCGCTCCGGCGGACCTGGGGGTCGAGATGATGCGGGTGCCCGAGGGCTCCCCGATCGCCTTGGAGCTTCGCCTCCAGTCGGTGGTCGAGGGGATCTGGGTGTCCGGAACCGCTGACGTCGAGTTGGCCGGTGAGTGCTCGCGCTGCCTCACTCCGTTGGAGGACGAGGCGTCCTTCGACCTGGAGGAGTTGTTCGTGCATCCCGACCGCGAGGCGGATGAGGATGCCACCTTCGTGGTCGACGAACGGATCGACCTCGAACCCGCGCTGCGGGATGCAGTGGTGCTCGATCTTCCGTTCACCCCGCTGTGCCGGGAGGATTGCGCCGGTCTGTGCACCATCTGTGGTGCCAACCTGAACGACGATCCCGAACACACGCATGGAGAACAGGTCGACCCCCGGTGGTCGACCCTCCTCCGCGTCGACACCGACGACAACTGAGTTTTGACCCCGTCCGGCACCCAGCCGGGTGATTCATGAGGAGAAGACCGTGGCAGTTCCCAAGCGGAAGATGTCCCGCAGCAACACGCGCCACCGCCGTTCGCAGTGGAAGGCCGCTGCGGTCAACGTGGTGACCTGTGTGAACCCGGCATGCCGTCAGCCCCACCTGCAGCACACCGCTTGCCCCGCCTGCGGCCAGTACGGCCCCAAGGGTGAGCGTCGCCAGGTTCTCGAGGCCTGAGCGCGCCAGCGGTGACGAGCCGCTTCACTGAGCTGCTCCAGGAGCTGGGTGTCCCGATGGACGCTCAGCTCCTTGAGCTTGCCCTGACCCATCGTTCCTGGGCGTACGAGAACGGCGGCGTGGCCAACAACGAGCGCCTCGAGTTCCTCGGCGACGCCGTGTTGGGAGTGGTGGTCACCGAGCACCTCTACGTTGCGTACCCGGACGAGCCCGAGGGCCGTCTGGCGAAGATTCGCGCCGCCACGGTGAACGCCAACACCCTCGCTGACGTCGCCCGAGGGTTGCAGTTGGGTCCCCTGATCAAGCTGGGCAAGGGGGAGATCGCCACCGGTGGCGACGACAAGACCTCGATCCTTGCCGACACCATGGAGGCGTTGATCGGGGCTGCCCTGCTGTCGGGAACCCGGGAGACAGTCGAACGGCTCGTCCGGCACCTGTTCGTGCCGATCGCCGACCAGGCCAGCACCATGGGCGCCGGACTGGACTGGAAGACCTCCCTGCAGGAACTGGCCGCCCGCAGCGGCTGGACGGTGCAGTACGAGGTGACCGAGACCGGACCCGACCACAACCGTCAGTACTCCGCTGCCGCCGTCATCCACGAGACCACCCACCCCGTGGCCACCGGACGATCCAAGCGTGAGGCCGAGATCGGGGCCGCCCGGCTCGCCTATCTGGCCCTCAACACCCCGGCCATCAGCAGCTGAGTCGCCATGCCCGAACTTCCCGAGGTCGAGTCGGTGCGCCGCGGCCTCGACGCGGTGGCAACCGGCCGCACCATCACCGGGGTCACGGTGCTGCATCCCCGTCCGGTCCGCAGCCATCTGGCCGGACCCGATGACTTCGCCCACCGCCTGCACGGCCGCACCTTCGGCAGGCCCGGACGCCGCGGCAAGTTCCTGTGGTTGCCCTTGACGGGCGGTGAGGCGCTGATGGCCCATCTCGGCATGAGCGGTCAGTTCAGGGTCGACGATCCCGCTGCGCCCCTGGTGCGCAACACCAGGGTGTTGATCGACCTGGACGACGGTCGCCAGTTGCGGTTCGTCGACCAACGCATGTTCGGTGGACTGTCGATATCGCCGATGGACCCGGGCGACGCCACCCACCCCGCCGACGAGGTGCCTGCCGAAGCCGCCCATGTCGCCCGGGACCCGTTCGACCCCCTCTTCGACGCCGACAGTGTCGTCCGGCGCATGAAGCGCTCGGTCTCGGGTGTCAAGAGCCTGTTGCTGAACCAGACGATCGTCTCGGGCTTCGGGAACATCTACGCGGACGAGGCGCTGTGGCGAGCCGGCTTCCACCACCTGCGCACCGGTGACCGCATGACCCTCACGGCGCTGCGAGACCTGCTGGACCACGGTCGCGTGGTGATGGCCGAGTCCTTGTCGGCCGGCGGCACGAGCTTCGACGCCCTGTACGTCAACGTGAACGGCGAATCGGGTTACTTCGCCCGCTCACTCCATGCCTACGGACGCGAGGGTCAGCCCTGCGACAGGTGCGGAGCCCCGATCGTTCGGGAAGCCTTCGCCAATCGGAGTTCGTTCTCGTGCCCCGTCTGCCAGCCCCGCCCGCGGCGCCGACGGGCTGTCTGAGGCCCGCACAGCCGGGTCACTGTTCCCCGCCGGGGCCGCCCAGCTATCGTGAGCGTCCTATGACCATGAGTTCCCGGCTGTGGCGAACCCTGCGCCAGTTCGTCCGATTCGGCATCGTCGGTGGCAGCGGGGTGGTCGTCAACCTCGCCGTGGCGGTGGTGATGCACAAGCTCCACGGAGGCACCCAGCACGGCAACGACCCCGTCTGGCCGATTCCGGGCACCGACTTCCACGTGCGCTTCCGACACGTCGTGTGGATCGTTGCCTTCCTGGTCGCCAACCTGTGGAACTTCCAGCTGAACCGGTCCTGGACCTTCAAGTCGTCGAGGCACTCGACCTGGTGGCACGAGTTCTGGCCGTTCCTGGCGGTGGGCAGCGTGGCTGCGGCGGTCGGACTGTTCATCCTGACGGCGTTCACCCACCCCGGCTCGGCGGTCTACCTTCCTGACCCGTTCTTCAACGAGACCAAGGGCATCCACTCCCGCGAGTACTGGGCCCAGTTGCTGACCATCGTGGTGACCATGCCCATCAACTTCCTGGTCAACAAGGTCTGGACCTTCCGCGCTGTCCGCGGGCACCACCCCGAGCTCGCCACGGTTCCACCGGTGCCCGAGGTGGTCACCGGAACAGACCGGGAGATCGAGACCACGGGCAGCTGATGTACCTCAAGTCGCTCACCCTGCGAGGGTTCAAGTCCTTCGCCTCGGCCACGACCCTGAACTTCGAACCCGGCGTGACCTGCGTCGTCGGCCCCAACGGGTCGGGCAAGTCCAACGTGGTCGATGCCCTGAGCTGGGTGATGGGCGAACAGGGAGCCAAGAGCCTGCGCGGCGGCAAGATGGAGGACGTCATCTTCGCGGGCACCTCGGGACGGGCGCCGCTGGGGCGCGCGGAGGTGGTGCTCACCATCGACAACAGCGATGGGGCCCTTCCGATCGACTACACCGAGGTCACGATCTCGCGCACCATGTTCCGTTCGGGGGGTTCGGAGTACGCCATCAACGGCGACCCAGCCCGACTGCTCGACGTTCAGGACCTGCTGTCGGACTCGGGGATCGGCCGCGAGATGCACGTCATCGTCGGCCAGGGCCAACTCGACACGATCCTGCAGGCGACTCCCGAGATCAGGCGAGGCTTCATCGAAGAGGCAGCGGGTGTGCTCAAACACCGCAAGCGCAAGGAGAAGGCGCTGCGCAAGCTCGAGTCGACCGCCGCCAACCTGCACCGACTCAACGACCTCATCTCAGAGATCCGACGCCAGCTCAAACCCTTGGGCAGGCAGGCCGAGGTGGCGCGCAAGGCGGCCCTCATCCAGGCGGAGGTGCGCGACTCCCGCGCCCGACTGCTCGCCGACGATCTCCATCAGCTGCAGGAGGCCCTCGCGTCCGACCTCGCCGACGAGCAGGCCGCCGAGCAGGCCAAACAGGCCGCTGAACTCGCCCACCAGCGCGCCCAGCGAGCCGAGGCGCAGGCCGAACAGGCGGTGGCGGAGGCCAGCCCCCGTCTGGCCGCCGCCCAAGAGAACTGGTACGCACTGGCCGCACTGCGGGAGCGGTTGCAGACGACCATGTCGATCGCGGCCGAACGGATGCGCAACGCGGACGCCCAGCCCGAGCTGGGCCGCGGTGGACGCGACCCCGAGACCCTCGAGATCGAGGCCAGGCAGGTTCGCGACGAGGAGTCGTCCCTGCGTGAGGAGGTCAGCAGGCTGACCGATCAGCTCACCTTGGCGACCACCCGCAGGACGGGGGCCGAGGCGGCCCAGGCGGAGGCTGATCGCGCCTGGAACGCGCAGTTGCGAGCGATCGCCGATCGACGCGAAGGGGTCGCACGGCTGGCGGGGCAGGTGAACGCCATGCAGTCGCGCCTGCAGGCCTCGTCCGAGGAGATCTCGCGGCTGGTTACACGCCGACAGGAGGCGACCCACCGCGCCGACGCGGCCCGCACGGAGTACGCCCGTCTGGAGCAGCAGTTGGCGGGTCTTTCCGACGGGGAGTCGGGGCTCGACGTCGCGTATGAGCGCGCGGCGGAGGAAGTCGACGATCGTCAGCGGGTGGTCGACGACCTACGGGAACGAATCGCACAGCTGACCCAACAGCGACACTCCCATCAGGCCCGGCTCGAGGCGCTGCGCCTGGGCCTCGAGCGCAAGGACGCCCACGCCGCCCTGATGGCTGCTGGAGATGCCGTCACTGGTGTCATCGGCCACGTGGCGGCCCTGCTCACTGTTGCGCCGGGTTGGGAGGCGGCCGTGTCGGCAGCCCTCGGGCAGATGAGCGAGGGTGTCGCCGTGAGTGGCGTCGAGGCGGCTGTCGAGGCCGTCGTCCACCTCAGGGACGAGGACCTCGGACGCGCAGGACTGCTCGTCGGCGGCGCCGACGCTGACCGTTCGGCATGGCCGCCGTTGCCCCAGGACGCCACCTGGTTGGTCGACCTGATCACCGTGGACGACGCGCTCGTGGGCTCGTTCACCCGACTGCTCGACCGGGTGGCCGCGGTGGACGACCTGGCGGCAGCCCGCTCACTGGTGGGCGCCCTGCCGGCGGTCACGGCGGTCACGCGGGAGGGCGACGTGGTCGCCCGCTGGTACGCGGCGGGTGGGTCGGGTCGCCAGCCAGGACTGATCGAGTTGCAGGCCGCAGTCGATGAGACCGAGGCGTCCCTGGCAACGGTCACCCACGAGGCGGAACGCGAGGCCTTCGCAATGCAGCGGGCGGGCGAGCAGTTGGCGGCGGCGACGACCGAGGCGGAGTCATTGCTCGACCGCCTGCACGAGTCCGATGCCCAGTTGTCGGCGGTGACCGAGCAACTGGGCTCCCTGTCGCAGCGGCAACGTGAGGCCAGGGCCGAGGCCGAACGCCTCTCCCAGTCGATCGAGCAGGCGACTGCCTCACGCGGCAGCGACGAACAGACATTGGTCGAGCTCCAGCAGCGTCTTCAGCTGGCGTCCAGCGAAGAGGAACTGGTCGAACCCGACCCGACCACCCGGGACACCCGGGCCGCCGAGGCCAGACTGGCCCGGCAGTCGGAGCTCGAGGCGCGCCTGGCTCTCCGCACCGCTGAGGAGAAGGCCAAGGCGTTGGCCGGCAGGGCCGATTCGCTGTCGAGGGCCGCCTCGAACGAGCGCCAGGCCCGCGCAAAAGCCCTCGCTCGCGCAGAGCAGCTCCGCCGGGAGGCTGGCGCTGCCCGGTGCGTGCACGAAGCCGCCCAGTGGCTGGTCGGACAGGTTGAACTGGCCCGAGAGACGGCCACCGAAGAACGTGCTGCTGCCGAGGAGTCACGTCAGCGTGCCGAGGCAGCCCTCGGGGTCGCCAGACGTGCAGCCCGGGAGGCGGGCAGACAACTGGACGAAGTGGTGCAGGGCGCTCACCGCGGGCAGCTCAACCGGATCGAGTTGCGCATGCGCATCGAGCAGCTCGAGGAGAAGGCGATGGCCGAGCTGGGTCTCGCCTCCGACGTGCTGGTCACCGAGTTCGGCCCCGACCAACCCGTTCCGGTGCTCGTCCACCCAGACGGGCGACCCGTGGATCCCGCCGACGACGAGCCGGCTCCCGACCCGGTGCCCTACGAGCGCGAGACGCAGGAGAAGCGCCTGCGAGCGGCCACCCGCAACCTCGAGCTGCTGGGACGGGTCAACCCGTTGGCGCTGGAGGAATTCGACGCCATGCAGGAGCGCCACCAGTTCCTGGCCGAGCAACTCGACGACCTCAAGCGCACCCGTACAGATCTGAACGACATCATCGACGAGGTGGACGCGCGAGTCGAGCAGGTGTTCGCTGAGGCCTACCGCGACGTCGAGCAGGCCTTCGAGCACGTCTTCGCGCGATTGTTCCCCGGAGGTGAGGGCCGCCTGGTGCTGACGGACCCCGGCCAGTGGCTGACCACGGGGATCGAGGTCGAGGCTCGTCCGGCGGGCAAGAAGGTGAAGCGGTTGTCGCTGCTGTCGGGTGGGGAGCGGTCGCTGGTCGCCGTCGCCTTCCTCGTCAGCCTGTTCATGGCCAGGCCCAGCCCCTTCTACATCCTCGACGAGGTCGAGGCCGCTCTGGACGACACGAACCTGGGGCGGCTGCTGGGCATCTACGAGGAGCTGAGGGAGAACTCCCAGCTGCTCGTGATCACCCACCAGAAACGGACGATGGAGATCGCCGACGCCCTCTACGGTGTCACCATGCGCGGCGACGGGGTGTCGACCGTGGTCTCGCAGCGACTACGGGAGTTGGCTGAGGCCTGACCGGTCTGGGCTCCGCGACGACAGTGGGCCCCGACCTTGTCGAGGACCCTTGGCGGACACCTTGGTCGGCCCCGGCCGTTCCGCCCTCGTGTCGCAGCGGGAACTCTTGGCCGGCGAGGCACAATGGTGCCAGCGATGGCGCTTCCCCAGGACGACATGCCCCAGCCTTCGCGGCCGGTCGAGTTCGACCCGGGGTGGCCCCTGCGCCCACGCCCTGACCACAGCTTGTCTGGAAGGAACCCCGGTGACTCTTGCCGCTGCCATTGTCGTCACCCTGGCCGTCGTCGTCGCCTCCGTCGTCGCCCTGATGGTGGCGCTCGGACTGCGTCGCACCTCTGTCGCCGACGCGGGCCTGCGTGGTCAGCTCGCAGAGGCCGGTCGGCACCTGAACGGTGAGGCCGAGGTCCCCGCCAAGTTCGCGCAGCTGGTGGCCCGCACCGGCAACTGAACGACCGGCGAATCCCTCGGGTCGTCCCGACCGGCCCACCGGGCCGATCGCACCCTCCCGGGAGGGGCCCGCGGCGCGTCGCCCTAGGATGAAGGCGTGCCCACAGACCTGACGTTCATCTTCTGGATCATTCTCGGTGTGGTGCTGGCGGCCACGGCCGTCGGCATCGTCGTCGCGCTTCGCGAGCGCCGACAGCTGCCCCCGGTCGTGCCGACCCCCGAGGTCGAGGCCCCGGAGGCCGAGCCGGAGACCTTGCCCGCCCCACCCCCAGTCGAGGCGCCCATCGAGGAGACGCCCCCGGCCGAGGCAGCGCCCACTGCCGCAACCTCCGCCCCCGAACTGGAGACGATCGAGGCCCCCACCTCTCGACTGGCACGACTCCGCCGCCGACTGGCCACCTCGAACAATGCCCTCGCCCGTGGCCTGGCCGACCTGCTGAGTCGCGACCGGATCGACGACGAGACGTGGGACGACTTCGAGATGACACTGATCAGCTCTGACCTGGGCGTGGGGCCCACCACGGAACTGACCACTCACCTGCGGCAGGCGATGGCGATCGACGGGGTGGCCGACCCCGCCCAGGCCAAGGCCACCCTGCGCCGGGAACTCGTCCGGCTCGTCGACCCGACCCTCGATCGCACCCTGCACGTCGAGGGTGCCGACGGCAATCCCGGAGTCGTCATGGTGGTGGGTGTGAACGGGACCGGCAAGACCACCACCGTGGGCAAGCTGGCCCGGGTACTCGTGGCCGAGCAGAAGACGGTGCTGCTGGGAGCCGCCGACACCTTCCGTGCGGCGGCCGCCGAGCAGCTCACGACGTGGGGTGAACGTGTCGGGGTCGAGACGGTTCGGGGCCCCGAGGGCGCCGACCCGGCGTCGGTGGCCTTCGACGCCGTCGCCCAGGGTGTCAACGCCGGGGTCGACACCGTCATCGTCGACACCGCCGGGCGCCTGCACACCAAGACCGGTCTGATGGACGAACTGGGCAAGGTCAAGCGGGTGATCGAGAAGAAGGCGCCGGTCACCGAGGTGTTGCTCGTGCTCGACGCGACCACCGGACAGAACGGGCTGGTCCAGGCTCGCATCTTCGCCGAGGTGGTGGATGTCACCGGCATCGTGCTCACCAAGCTCGACGGGTCGGCCAAGGGCGGCATCGTCGTGCAGGTGCAGCGCGAACTCAAGGTACCCGTCAAGCTGATCGGGCTCGGTGAGGGCGCTGACGACCTGGCCCCGTTCGAGGCAGAAGGGTTCGTCGCGGGACTGCTGGGGGAGTGAACCCGTGCCCCGTCGGTGAGCCCGGCGGCACCCGGCGTCGTCTTGGGTGGCGCACATAGATTGACGCCATGATGGAACTCACCGGGGCCCCGCTCGCCGTCATCGCGGTCGCCGCCGCAGTTCTGCTCCCGCTGGCTGCGCTGTTCCTCACCGGATCGACGTGGCGGCCACGCCTGGCCCGGGTGCTGCTCGTCGTGCTGTGCCAACTGGTCGCAGTGTCGGCCGTGTTCGTGCTGGTGAACCGACATTACGAGTTCTTCGCCACGTGGGACGACCTGTTCGGGGTCCCCGGTCAGGTCGAGAAGCTCACCCAGGCCAAACCTGTCGGCGCCCCGGTGCCGGTCGAGCGCATCGCCATCTCGGCCGACAATCCCCACCCGGGCGGCGAGATGGTGACCATGCACCTGCCCGACTCCAGCCCCGACTACTCCACCGGGGCGGTCTACCTGCCCGCCGCCTACTTCGAGCCCTCCCAGCACGACCGTCGGTTCCCCGTGGTGGTGATGGTGGGTGGACTGCACATGTCGGGCCCCAAGTTCGCAACGTTGTTGGATGCGCCCAGCCTCTACTCGGGTCTGATCGATGGCGGGAAGGCCACCCCGTTCATCGCCGTGCACGTCGGTGGGAGTGTCACCACCGGGGTCGACTCGGAGTGCGTGGACGTCAGGGGAGCCCGGCAGGAGACCTTTCTGTCCACCGAACTCCCCGCCGCGATCGCCAGCCAGTTCAGGGTCACCGAGGACCATCACCGGTGGTTCATGTCGGGCTGGAGCACCGGTGGCTTCTGCACCGCCCTGATGGTGGCCAAGCACCCAGACGTCTACGGCGGGGGAGCCGCTCTCGCCCCCTACTACCATCCGTTGTTCGACACGCCCTCGCTGCTCGCCGACCCCGTCGCCACCCGCGAGGCGAATGACGTGACAGCCATGGTCAGGAGCAAGAAGGTCCGGCAGTTGCCCCTGTTGAACGTGATGTCGACGGCTGACAACCAGTCATGGGGGCCGCTGAAGCCGACGGCCGAGACCGCCGACGGCAGGAACTTCCACAAGGTGGCCCGCACCACTCCCGGGGTCGCCTTCCAGTTGATCAAGGGTGGGGGCCACAACTTCGGCACCTACCTACCCCTGTTCGTGCCCAGTCTGACCTGGCTCGCCACCATGGGGCTGTGAGACTGAGCACGCCGGACGTCTATCCTTGACCGACGGGTGAGAACCACGACGATGGGATGACTTGTGTTCGACACACTGCAGGACCGCCTTGCCGCC
This sequence comes from Aestuariimicrobium kwangyangense DSM 21549, assembly GCF_000421525.1. Classification (GTDB taxonomy): domain Bacteria; phylum Actinomycetota; class Actinomycetes; order Propionibacteriales; family Propionibacteriaceae; genus Aestuariimicrobium; species Aestuariimicrobium kwangyangense. The sequence goes on from NZ_ATXE01000001.1 coordinate 1,412,450, forward strand.
ACCTTCAAGGGGCTGCGCGGCAAGGGTCGGTTGACCGAGGCCGACATCGACGCCACGGCGCGCGAGATCCGCATCGCGCTGCTCGAGGCCGACGTCAACCTGCAGGTGGTCAAGGACTTCATTGCCGCCGTGAAGGAACGGGCGCGCGGCTCCGAGGTGCACCAGGCGCTCAACCCCGCCCAGCAGATCATCAAGATCGTCGACGAGGAACTCGTCCACATCCTCGGCGGCGAGACCCGCACCATCCGCTTCGCCAAGAACCCGCCGACCGTCATCATGCTGGCCGGCCTGCAGGGTGCCGGGAAGACGACCTTGGCGGGCAAGTTGGCCAAGTGGCTCAAGGACGAGAAGCACTCACCCCTGCTCGTCGCCGCTGACCTGCAGCGTCCCAACGCCGTCAACCAGCTGCAGGTGGTCGGTGAGCGGGCGGGCGTGCACGTGTTCGCCCCGCGGCCCGGCAACGGTGTCGGTGACCCCATCGAGGTGGCGCGGCAGTCGATCGAGGAGGCCAGACGCCGCCAGTTCGACGTGGTGATCGTCGACACCGCCGGACGACTCGGGATCGACGCCGAGCTGATGCAGCAGGCAGCCGACATCCGTGCCGCCGTGCAACCGGACGAGACCCTGTTCGTGGTCGACGCCATGATCGGACAGGACGCCGTCAACACCGCCCTTGCCTTCAACGAGGGCGTCGGCTTCGACGGGGTCGTGCTCACCAAGCTCGACGGTGACGCCCGCGGCGGCGCAGCCCTGTCGATCGCCCGGGTGATCGGTCGTCCCATCATGTTCGCCTCGAACGGTGAGCAACTCCAGGATTTCGACGTCTTCCACCCCGACCGCATGGCGAGCCGGATCCTCGGCATGGGCGACATGCTCACCCTCATCGAGCAGGCCGAGAAGACCTTCGACGCCGAACAGTCCAAGGCCGCGGCCGACAAGTTGCTGGGCGGCCGCGGTGAGTTCGGTCTGCAGGACTTCCTGTCGCAGATGCAGCAGATGCGCAAGATGGGCCCGCTGTCGAAGATCTTCGGCATGCTGCCCGGCATGGGGGCGATGAAGGACCAGATCGCCAACATCGACGAGAAGGAGGTCGACCGCATCGAGGCGATCATCTACTCGATGACACCGGGCGAGCGGGCTGACGTCGCCATCCTGAACGGTTCGAGGCGCTCACGCATCGCGAAGGGAGCCGGTGTCGAAGTCCGCGACGTGAACCAGTTGGTCACCCGTTTCGTCGAGGCCCGCAAGATGATGCAGTCCATGGCACCGATGCTCGGCGGCGGCATGCCCGGCATGGGCGGCGGAGCCCAGCGTCGTCCCGCGAAACAGCAGGCCAAGAAGGGCCAGAAGGGCAAGGCAGCCAAGGCCAGGCGTCAGCCGCAGGACGCCCCCGCCGCACCGTCGGGCGCCCCGGGTGCCGCCTTCGGTGCCGGTAAGACGCCCACCGCCGCCGAGCTCAACCAGGCCATGCAGGACTTCCAGTTGCCGCCCGAACTGCAGAAGATGTTCAACCAGGGCAACAAGGGTCCTCGCTGAGCCACCCGGCGGGGACCACCCCTGCCGTCGCCCCCGCCGCGCTGTGTGCTTGGATCGTGGCATGACCCACAGCCACGCCCCGCACGACCTGGACGCCGACGGTGCAGAACTGTTCCACGACCACGGCGACGGCCTCCACAGTCACGGACCCGGTGGCCACAGCCACGCCGCCGACGGCCACCACCACACCAGTGTCGACCCCGGTCGGCTCCACCTGCGCGGTGTCGTACTGCCCGAAGGAGTGGAGCGCGACCTGTGGATCGTCGACGGGTTGCTCGGCTTCGAACCGGTGGCCGACGCCACCACCGTGTCCGGCCGCTGCTGGATCCTCCCCGGACTGGTCGATGCGCACTGCCACATCGGTCTCAACCACGCCGGTGCCGTCGGCAGGGACGAAGCCGAGACGCAGGCGCTGACCGATCGGGACGCCGGCACGTTGCTCGTCCGCGATGCTGGTTCCCCGGCCGACACCCACTGGATCGACGACCGGGACGACCTGCCCCGGGTCATCCGCGCGGGGCGGCACATTGCTCGCCCCAAGCGCTACATCCGCAACTTCGCCGAGGAGGTCGACCCCGACGAGTTGGTGGCCACCGTCGAGAGACAGGTGGCCCGGGGCGACGGATGGATCAAGTTGGTCGGCGACTGGATCGACCGCGAGGTCGGTGACCTCGCTCCGCTGTGGCCCAAGGAGGTGGCGAGGCAGGCCATCAAGCGTGCCCATGAGTTGGGGGCCCGGGTGACGGCCCACTGCTTCGAGGAGCAGTCCGTGGCCGACCTCGTCGACGTCGGGATCGACGGCATCGAGCACGGCACGGGCATCAGCGACGAGGTGATCGACCAGATGGCGGCCAGGCAGGTGGCCCTGGTGCCCACCTTGGTCAACCTGCAGAACTTTCCCGACTTCGCCGCAGCGGGGGAGGCGAAGTTCCCCACGTATGCCGCGCACATGCGCCAGTTGTTCGCCACCCGCTACGAGGTGCTCGGCAAGGCGCGCGAGGCCGGGGTGCCCATCTTCGCGGGCACGGATGCCGGTGGCCAGATGGCCCATGGTCTGATCGCCCACGAGGTGGGGCAACTGGCCCACCTGGGCGATGCGGAGTTCGCCCTGGGGGCCGCCTCATGGCGGGCCCGTCAATGGCTGGGTCGTCCGGGCATCGAGCACGGAGCCAGCGCCGATCTCGTCGTCTACGACGCCAACCCGCTCGAGGACCTGTCCGTGGTGCACCACCCCAAGCTCGTCATCCTGCGTGGCCGGGTCGTCCTGACCCGCTGAGCGTCCATGAACGAGCCCCGAGCTGGCGAACGTCGAACCGACCGGCCGGAACGGGGCGTTTCGCCTGCGGGGGTGGTCCGTGGCAGAATGTCGGATGCATCTGTGCCGACATGCCCTCTCAACGTGTCGGCGCTGGACAACCGAACCCAGAGGCGCGTGCCCCACACGTGACCGGCGGGGTTCAACCGCCCGCCGCAACCCTGCGGCTCTTCCACAGGAGACACCACACACGTGGCTACCAAGATTCGTCTGAAGCGACTCGGCAAGATCCGCTCGCCCCACTACCGCATCATCGTGATCGACTCGCGCTCCAAGCGCGACGGCAAGGCCATCGAGGAGATCGGGCTCTACCACCCGAAGAACGACCCCTCGGTGATCCAGGTCAACTCCGAGCGTGCCCAGTACTGGCTCGGTGTCGGCGCCCAGCCCACCGAGGCCGTCGTCGCCCTGTTCAAGCGTTCGGGTGACTGGCAGCAGTTCACCGGCGAGAAGTCCGACTCCGGCATCGAGGTCGCTCCCGAGAAGAAGTCGAAGCTCGACCTCTTCAACGCAGCCCTGGCCGAGGCCGACGGCGAGCCGAGCACCGACGCGATCTCGAAGAAGAAGGCCAAGGACGAGGCACCCGCCGAGGCCCCCGCCGCTGAGGCAGAGAACACCGAGGCCTGAGCGTGCTGCAGGAAGCCCTGGAGCACCTCGTCCGCGGCATCGTCGCCAACCCCGACGACGTGCGGGTCAAGGACAAGGAACTGCGCCGAGGTCGCATGCTCGAGGTGCGCGTGCACCCCGACGACATCGGCAAGGTGATCGGACGCCAAGGTCGCACCGCCACGGCGCTGCGCACCGTGATCGCCGCCTTGGCGGGGCGGGACCAGGTTCGGGTCGACTTCGTCGACGTCGACCGCCGCCCCGGCTTCCGTTCCTGACCCTGCGCCGCCGACGCCGGTTGACCGGCGACCAGACCTGACCGTTGCCCCGCACCCACCAGGTGCGGGGCAACGCTCACATCCACCCCTGTTGGAGGAACCATGGCCGACCTGATCGAGGTCACCGTCGGTGCGATCGGACGCGCCCACGGCATTCGCGGTGACGTCACCATCGACGTGCGCACCGACGAGCCCGAACGGCGATTCGCCGAAGGATCCACCCTGACGGCCACCGACCGGGAGGGCAGGCGACGTCCGTTGACGGTTGAGGACGTCCGCTGGCACTCGGGACGGCTGTTGGTGACCTTCGCCGAGGTGGCCGACCGCAGCGCCGCCGAGGCCCTGCGGGGCGCCGAGTTGTCCGTCCAAGTGCCCGCCGACGAGGTGCCCACCGACGAGGGGGAGTACTACGACCGCCAACTGGTCGGACTGCTGGCCCTCACCACCGAGGGCGACGAGATCGGACGAGTGACCCATGTCGTCCACCTGCCCGAACAGGACCTGTTGGCCATCGACGCCGACGGCACCGAACGGCTCGTTCCCTTCGTGCTCGACCTGGTTCCCACGGTCGACCTCACCGCGGGAACGCTGAGCGTGCGCCCGATCCCCGGCTTGTTGGACGATCAGGCCGAGGTCGCCGGCGGGCAGTCATGAACCAGAACGCGCCCGTCGGACCCACCGCTGTCCAGCGGATCGACGTGGTCACGATCTTCCCCGACTACCTCGCCCCGCTGCAGCTGTCGTTGGTGGGCAAGGCGATCGGTTCGGGGCTGCTCGACCTGGGCGTGCACGACCTGCGCCAGTGGACCCACGACCGGCACCACACCACCGACGACACCCCCTACGGAGGGGGAGCCGGCATGGTGATGAAGCCCGAACCGTGGGGCGAGGCCTTCGACGCGCTGATCGACGACGACCAACCCCCGACCGTGATCGTGCCCACCCCGTCGGGTGACCGGTTCACGCAGGCGATGGCCCAGGAACTGTCCGGCCACCCCCGGCTGCTGTTCTGCTGCGGACGCTACGAGGGCATCGACCGCCGTGTCTTCGACCACGCCTCCAGTCGGGCTCAGGTGCGAGAGATCAGCCTGGGTGACTACGTGCTCAACGGTGGCGAGGTCGCGGTGCTGGCGATGGTCGAGGCCATCGTCCGGCTGATCCCGGGGGTGATCGGCAACCCGGCGAGCCTCGACGAGGAGTCCCACTCCGAGGGCCAGGACGGTCTGCTGGAGTACCCCGTCTACACCAAGCCTGCGAGCTGGCGCGGTCTGGAGGTGCCCGAGGTGCTGATGAGCGGCCACCACGGACGAATCGCCGCGTGGCGCCGTGAACAGGCCCTCGAGCTGACCAGGCGGCGTCGTCCCGACCTGCTGGACCCCACTCAATAACGAAACGTTCCAGTTGGCATATTTGCCCTAGTCGGAGCGCAACTGGCGAAATGTCACGGTTGGGCCGATTACCCGGGGGCGTCGGTTCACTCCCGGGAGCCATGTGGCTAAGGTGCTGTGCGTGGCGACAACACTGACAACTCACCAGAGAGCAGTCCGGTCCACGGTGGCAATGAAGGCCGTCATGGCCATCACTGGCTTGCTACTGGTCGGCTTCCTGCTCGCACACATGTTCGGCAACTTCAAGATGCTCCTGCCGGATGACGGCAAGGAGTTCAACGCGTACTCCCACTGGCTGCGCGACTTCGGCTACCCGGCCATCCCGCACACGGTCTTCCTCTGGATCTTCCGGATCGTGCTGCTGCTCTCGGTCTTCCTGCACATGTACTCGGCCTTCAAGCTGCGCGTCCGCGCCGCTGCCAACACCGGCGGGTCGCGGTACGTGGTCAAGCGGAACATGGAGAAGAGCTACGCGGCCCGCACCATGATCTGGGGCGGCATCATCATCGTGCTGTTCGTGATCATGCACATCCTGCAGTACACCGCCCAGGTGCTGAAGTTCGGCTACGCCTCGGGCGTGAGCACCCTCGAGCCCTATGACCGGGTTCTCGCCGGCTTCTCGCAGTGGTGGGTCGTGCTGATCTACGCCATCGCGATGGGTGCGGTGTGCATGCACCTGTGGCACGGCGTCTGGAGCGCCCTGGCGACGCTGGGTGTCCAGGTCTCGGCCGCTTCCCGCAAGGTGCTGAAGGCCGTCGCGTACGTGATCTCCGTGGGCCTGTTCCTGGGCTTCATGATTCCGCCGGTGCTGATCCTGTTCGAGGTGATTGGAAAATGAGCGAACTTCCCCAGACCGAGGCCCAGACCCTGGTCGAGGCCGATGCCGAATCGATGACCCCCGAGACGGGATCGCAGTCGTCACCCGACTCCGCTGCCCCGGCGGCCACCGACTACTGGACGCAGGGCGACGACATCGCCGACACCAAGGCCGACCTGAGCCAGCCCATCGACAAGATGTGGGAGGCGCGCAAGTTCTCGGCCAAGCTGGTCAACCCCGCCAACCGTCGCAAGTTGACGGTCATCATCGTGGGCACCGGCCTCGCCGGTGGTGCAGCGGCGGCCACCCTGGGTGAGGCGGGCTACAACGTCCTCAACTTCTGCTACCAGGACAGCCCCCGACGTGCCCACTCGATCGCTGCCCAGGGTGGCATCAATGCGGCCAAGAACTACCGCAACGACGGCGACTCGGTGCACCGTCTCTTCTACGACACCGTCAAGGGCGGCGACTACCGCTCCCGCGAGACCAATGTGCACCGCCTCGCCGAGGTGAGCGCCAACATCATCGACCAGTGCGTGGCCCAGGGTGTCCCCTTCGCCCGCGAGTACGGCGGTCTGCTCGACACCCGCTCGTTCGGTGGCGTTCAGGTGCAGCGCACGTTCTACGCCCGCGGCCAGACCGGTCAGCAGTTGCTGATCGGCGCCTACCAGGCCCTCGAGCGTCAGGTCGCGGCGGGCACCGTCAAGATGCACACCCGCCACGAGATGGTCGAACTGATCGTGGTCGACGGTCGTGCCCGTGGCATCGTCACCCGTGACATGGTCACCGGCCGCATCGAGGCCCACTACGCCGATGCCGTGGTGCTCGCCACCGGTGGCTACGGCAACGTGTTCTTCCTGTCGACCAACGCCATGGGCTGCAACGTGACCGCCTCCTGGCGGGCCCACCGCAAGGGTGCGTACTTCGCGAACCCGTGCTACACGCAGATCCACCCCACCTGCATCCCGGTGCACGGCGAGACCCAGTCGAAGCTGACGCTGATGTCTGAGTCGCTGCGCAATGACGGACGCATCTGGGTGCCCAAGAAGGCCGAGGACTGCGCCAAGGACCCCCGCGAGATTCCTGAGGAGGATCGCGACTACTACCTGGAGCGCATCTACCCCAGCTTCGGGAACCTGGTGCCTCGTGACATCGCTTCCCGGCAGGCGAAGTACATGTGTGACGAGGGACGAGGAGTGGGCCCTGCGGTCAAGGAGCGTGACCACGACGGCAACGAGCGCGAGATGCGTCGCGGTGTCTACCTCGACTTCGCCGAGGCCATCGGACGACTCGGCAAGGACGCCGTCGAGAAGAAGTACGGCAACCTCTTCGACATGTACGCCCAGATCACCGGTGAGAACCCCTACGAGATGCCGATGCGCATCTACCCGGCGGTTCACTACACCATGGGCGGACTGTGGGTCGACTACGACCTGCAGTCGTCGATCACGGGTCTGTACGTGGCCGGGGAGGCCAACTTCTCCGACCACGGGGCGAACCGCCTCGGCGCGTCGGCGCTGATGCAGGGGCTGGCCGACGGTTACTTCGTCCTGCCCAACACCATCAACGACTACCTGGCGGGCGCACCGTTCGACAAGATCGACGACTCCCACCCGGCCGCCGCTGAGGCCCTTGCCGCAGCGAAGGGTCGCATCGAGAAGTTGCTGTCGATCAACGGCACCCGCACCGTGGACTCCCTGCACAAGGAACTCGGCACCATCATGTGGGAGTACTGCGGCATGGAGCGTTGGGAGGACGGCCTGAAGACGGCGATCGAGAAGATCCGCGCCCTCAAGCAGGAGTTCTGGACCAACGTCAAGGTCACCGGGGTGAACGAGGACTTCAACCAGACCCTCGAACGTGCCGGTCGTCTCGCCGACTTCCTCGAGCTCGGCGAGCTGATGTGCATCGACGCCCTGCACCGTCGCGAATCGTGTGGCGGACACTTCCGTGGCGAGAGCCAGACGGAGGACGGCGAGGCTCTGCGACACGACGACGAGTACCTCTACGTCGGCGCCTGGGAATGGGGCGGTGAGGCCAGCAAGCCCGTCCTGCACAAGGAACCTCTGGTCTACGAGGCCATCGAGCTCAAGCAACGGAGTTACAAGTGAAGGTCACACTGCGTATCTGGCGTCAGGCCAAGGCCGACGCACCCGGCGGCATGGTCACCTATCCGCTCGACGGGGTCAGTCAGGACATGTCGTTCCTCGAGATGCTCGACCTGTTGAACGAGCACCTGACCGAGCGTGGCGAGGAGCCCGTGGCCTTCGACCACGACTGCCGTGAGGGCATCTGCGGGATGTGTGGGGTCGTGATCAACGGCCTCGCCCACGGTGGCCAGCACACCACCACCTGCCAGCTGCACATGCGCTCGTTCGCCGACGGGGCCACCATCGACATCGAGCCCTGGAAGGCGGGGGCCTTCCCCGTCATCAAGGACCTGGTCGTCGACCGGTCGGCCTTCGACCGGATCATCCAGGCCGGGGGGTTCATCTCCGCCAACACCGGATCGGCGCCGGAGGCCCACTCGGTGCCGGCTCCGAAGCGGCAGGCGGACCTCGCCTTCGACAACGCCACCTGCATTGGCTGCGGCGCCTGTGTGGCGGCGTGCCCCAACGGCTCGGCGATGTTGTTCACCTCGGCGAAGATCACCCACCTGGCGATGCTGCCGCAGGGCCAGCCGGAGCGTTACTCGCGCGTCAAGTCGATGGTGGCCCAGCACGACGAAGAGGGTTTCGGCGGCTGCACCAACATCGGTGAGTGCGCCCAGGTCTGCCCCAAGGGCATCCCCCTGGAGTCGATCAGCCAGTTGAACCGTGACCTGATCGCCTCGCTCTTCAAGGGCGACGGCAAGCAGGGCTGAGCCAGAACCCCAGCGCGTCACGACAGGTCCCCGGCACCGAGGCATCGGTGCCGGGGATCTGTCGTCCTGTGTGGTGGAGACCCTCGTGGGTGCTGCTCCGGCTCAGGAGTTGAGCCGCTGGACGATGGTGTCGAGATGCTGCGCGGTCTGCACCAGAGGCAGGTCGGGATTGTCGGCGTGCATGGCCGGTCCGACCGCGTTGTAGTCCATCCCCACCACGAACTGCCCGATGATCAGCACGCGGTTGCCTGAGACGACCACGAGGATGCCGTTGAACAGACCGTCCTGACCGTCCTTGCGGAGCATCTGCACCGAGAAGTCGACGCGTGCACCGGCGACCGTGGTGGTCTTCTCGTTCTCCGCAGTGGCCGCCGCCCCGCCGTAGCCGTGGACGCGACTGGCGCAGGTGGTGTTCCAGGAGCGGATCGTGTCGGCCAGTTGGGTGGCACTGGCGGCGGAGTCCATCTGCAGCAGGTGTGCGCGGCTGAACGTGCCGCCTTGGGGGAGGGTGAAGATCGCAGACTTGGACGACACGATGCCGGGCTGCTGGGCCAGGCCGTCCTCGCAGATCCAGAAGGTCTGCTCCTCCGATGCCGTGGACAGGCCGTCGGTGATGAACGGCTTCGGTACGTCACCGGGCTTCTGCAGGTAGATCTCGGCGTTGGTCGGCAGGTTGGCCACCGTGATCGGGTCGCTGATCCCGGCCGTGTCCGGGCCGGTCGGGCTGCTCGCGGTGGACGAGGGCGTGCGATCTCCGGTGGGCGTGGGGGACGTCGAGGGAGATTGGCTGGAGCTGGTGCTGGGTACTGGTGCGCTGGGTGTGCCGGCGATGTCGGGTCCGGATCGGGGCATCCCCCCGGTTCCGAGCACGACACCGACCCCGGTGAGAGCAGCCAGGCTCAGGGTCGCCCCCGCGATCGTCACGCGTCGGGTGAGGCGGCGACGATCGCCCAGACGTCGGATCTGGTCGGGTGCAAGCATGGGAACCCCTCGGGTGTCTCGTGAGAAGGAACTCCAGGCCTGGTCCAGATCGGGCTTCGGGTGGATGTCAGGCATGACGGACCTCCAGATCATCGGAGAGCAGACGGGCCAGGGCGGCTCGTCCGCGTGACAACCGGGCCTTGACGGTCCCGGTTGGTGAGCCGACCTCGTCGGCGATCTCGGCGACGCTGAGGTCGCACAGGTGATGCAGCACGATGACTCGTCGCTGATCGGAGGGGAGTTGGTCGAGCGCCCGATCCAGGGCGATGCGGGTGGGATCGGGTGCGGAGTGGTGCTGCTGGGGCTCGAGGGCCCGGTCGGGTTGACGGAAGGCGCGGCGCGCCTTCCGCCAGCGGGAGACCGCCAGCCGATAGGCAGTGGTGCGTACCCACGCCTCGGGACTCTGCGCGGCGTCGAGCTGCTTGCGGTGGTCCCAAGCCCGGATGAACGCCTCCTGCACGCAGTCCTGTGCCTCGGCCAGGTTGCCGCACATCGCGTAGATGTGGGCGACCACCCGGGAGAAGGAACTCTGGTAGAAGGCGTCGAATGTCTGTTCGTCCATGCCCCTCGCCACCTCCTTCCAGACGGTTCGATGGTGTTCTGCGGCTCGTCACTGTGAGTACGCACCCCGCCGCGATCTGGTTGCACCCGATTGCGGCTGTTCTGGATCCGGGGCGGTCGCCGACCGGATCGTCGCCCAATTCGCGCCCGGGTGGCCAGCATGGCAGAATGGGCAGCTGTTGCCCGTGCTGCGGCTCCTGCCATGGGGGGATCGTCCGAGGTCAGGCAACCATCCATCGAACTTTTCACGGGTGACCCATGGCACCGGCGAGGAAACAACATGAGCCAGCTGATCGATCAGATTGACCAGTCGTCCCTGCGTGACGACATCCCCACCTTCCGCCCTGGCGACTCGGTGAAGGTGCACGTGAAGGTCATCGAGGGCACCCGCTCCCGTGTGCAGGTCTTCGCCGGCGTGGTCATCTCGCGCACCGGTGGCGGCGTTCGCGAGTCGTTCACCGTCCGCAAGGTCTCCTTCGGCACCGGCGTCGAGCGCACCTTCCCGCTGCACTCGCCGATCATCGAGAAGATCGAGGTCGAGCGCCACGGTGACGTGCGTCGCGCCAAGCTGTACTACCTGCGCGGACTGCGCGGCAAGGCCGCCAAGATCAAGGAGAAGCGCGACGCCTGAGTCGGCTTCCCGTTGAACGTCCCGGTCCCCCTGGGGGGCCGGGACGTTCTGCGTCCGGGGTCGGCACGAGTCCCACTGTCGGGGGCGTCGACCGTCGGCACCGAGGAGGTGTCGGTCGTGGGCCTCTAGGATGGGGAAGCCACGAGGCGCCACCGTGCCTCATCGTCCGAGGAGCCCGCGTGACCGACGAGCCGACCACCACCCCGGAGTCGGGCGACCACTCGGGTCGGCATCCCTCGGGTTCGGGCCCGGATTCGCGGCAGTCGCGCTCACGCAGCCCCTTGGCGGTTTTGCTGGGGTGGGCCAAGGAACTCGTCGTGATCGCGGTGATCGCCTTGGTGATCTCGTCGTTGATCCGCGCCTTCCTGGGGCAGGTGTTCGTGATTCCCTCGGGTTCGATGGAGAACACGCTGCAGGTCAGTGATCGGGTGGTGGTCAGCAAGGTGACCCACTTCAAACGAGGCGACGTGGTGGTGTTCAAGGATCCCGGTGGCTGGTTGCCGGCGGCTGATCCGTCCACCGGGTGGCGGCGTGGTCTGGAGTTCGTGGGGGTGCTGCCCAACTCCAGTTCGCAGTACCTGATCAAGCGTGTCATCGGGGTGGCCGGCGACACCGTGACGTACACCACGGGGGGCAAGCTCACCGTCAATGGCCGTCCCCTCGAGGAGGCCTCGTACCTGTACTCCGACGCCCAGGGCCAGGTCGCGCCCGCTGAGGTTCCCTTCGAGGTGGTCGTCCCCGCGGGCACCGTCTTCGTGATGGGCGACCACCGCAACGACTCGTTCGACTCGCGCTGTCACCTGGCCGACATCACCAATGACGGCAGGCCTCGCGGTGCCAGCGCCTTCGTCCCCGTCGGCGACGTGGTCGGGCCGGCGGTTCAGATCGTCGCCCCGCTCGACCGTTTCCACCAGCTGAAGCGCCCCGCCACCTTCGCATCCGTTCCTGCCGGGGCCGCCCCGCCGGCCCAGGCGAAGATTGTCCCCGAGGGGGTCGGCTGCCAGTGATCCGTCCGGGACGAGGCCTGTATGGCTACGAACGGGCCCTCACCCGCGCTGGCTTCTCGCCGATCGCGGGGGCGGACGAGGCCGGGCGCGGTGCCTGCGCCGGTCCGCTGGTGGCCGCCGCCGTGGTGCTCGCCGACACCCCCGCGCGGCAGATCACGGGGCTGCGGGACTCCAAGTTGCTGACCCCCAAGGCGCGGGAGCGGTGCTTCGACGAGATCATGGCGAAGGCCGTCGCGGTGAGCTGCGTCAGCATCGAGGCGGACGAGTGCGACCGGCTCGGCATGCACGTCGCCGACATCCAAGCCCTGCGGAGGGCGGTGTCACGGCTCGAGGTCACCCCCGAGTTCGTGCTCACCGACGGTTTTCCCGTCGATGGCCTGGGGGTGCCCGGTCTGGCGGTGTGGAAGGGCGACCGGGTGGCGGCCTGCGTGGCGGCTGCCTCGGTGATCGCCAAGGTGACGCGCGACCGGATCATGACCGACATCGCCGCCCACTATCCGCAGTACCGGTTCGACGTCCACAAGGGCTACTGCACCCCCGAACACCAGGCCGAACTCGACCGATTCGGGCCTGCGGACATCCATCGCCGCCGGTTCGAACTCGTCAGGCGAGCGGCTACAGTGAAGGCACCATGAGCGCCGAAGATCTCGAAGCGTACGAGTCGAAACTCGAACTCGACCTGTATCGCGAGTACAAGGACGTCGTCGGCATCTTCACCTACGCGGTCGAGACCGAACGACGGTTCTACCTCTGCAATGCCGTGGACCTGAAGGTGCGCACCGAAGGTGGCGACGTCTACTACGAGGTCTCAATGGCCGACGCGTGGGTCTGGGACATGTACCGCCCAGCCAGGTTCGTGAAGTCGGCGAAGGTGCTGACCTTCAGGGACGTGTCGATCGAGGAGATCGTGCACTCCGACCTGCAGGTGCCCGACCAGAAGTGACCCCGCGGCCGCGGGCACACGGTCCGCGCCAGGTCGCAGGATCCCTTGGAGTTGTGGACAACTCGGGTCGAGCGGCTGCTTCGCCGGTGAGCCTGTGGACATCGGCACGTCTGGGCCCGGCGCGCGTATCACTTCCCTATGAGGGAGGTGGTCACCATGGCGGTGGCACGGATCACGGGTGTGCTGGGTCGCTGGGGCGAGGACCAGGCCGCCCTTCACGTCGCCCACCTCGGGTGGACGATTCTCGACCGCAACTGGCGGTGCCCGGTCGGTGAACTCGACCTGGTCGGCAGACAACCTGACGGCACCATCGTGTTCATCGAGGTCAAGACCAGGTCGGGGCGAGGCTACGGGGATCCCCTCGAGGCGGTGACCGTCGCCAAGGTGCGCAAGCTGCACGAACTGGCGCTGTGGTGGCTCCGGGAGCGGAACGTGTCGGCACGCCGGGTCAGGATCGACGCCATCGGCCTGGTGCGTGACCGCGACGGGGTCGACCTCACTCACGTCCGCGGGATCACCCGATGAGGGCCTCGGCATTCTCGGTGGGCCTGATCGGGCTGGAAGGCCAACTGGTCGAGGTCGAGGCGGCCCTGGGAGGTGGACTGCCCCGCACCGTGCTGGTCGGGTTACCTGACACGGCACTGTACGAGGCCCGCGATCGGGTGAAGGCTGCCATTCAGGGCTGCCGGCTGAAGTGGCCCGACCAGTTGGTGACCATCAACCTCACCCCCGCCTCCCTGCCCAAGTCGGGCACGCACTACGACTTGTCCATCGCCGGTGCCGTGTTGGCGGCCCTGCACGTGGTGCCGCCTGAGTCGGTGCTGACGACGGTGCTGCTCGGGGAACTGGGTCTGGACGGACGTGTGAGGGCCGTGCGGGGAGTCCTGCCGGGCCTGCTGGCGGCGGTCGAGGCCGGCATGACTCGCGCCGTCGTGCCCGCCAGCCAGTTGCGTGAGGCGAGCCTGGTCGAGGGTCTGGCGGTGTGGGGGATCGACACCCTGCCCGACCTGGTCGAGGTGCTCCAGGGGCGCCCCGTCCACCCCACGCTGACGCCCCGCGCGGACGAACCACCGGCCGATGCCATCGGACAGCCTGACCTCGCCGACGTGGCCGGCCAGACGGAGGCACGGTTCGCACTCGAGGTGGCCGCCGCCGGACGCCACCACTTGTTCCTGCACGGCGCTCCGGGTGTGGGCAAGTCCATGCTGGCCAGCCGCCTGCCGACGATCCTTCCCGACCTGAGCCCGGCCGAGGCGCTGGAGGTGTCGGCCATCCACTCGCTGGCGGGGATCCTCGATGGTGATCTGGTCACCCGACCGCCCTTCGCCGACCCCCTGCACAACGCCTCCATGTCGTCCCTGGTGGGGGGAGGTCCCAGGATCGCCCGCCCGGGCAGCGTCTCGTTGGCGCACCGGGGTGTGCTGTTCCTCGATGAGGCCCCCGAGTTCCCCAAGAACGTGATCGAGGCGCTGAGGACACCACTCGAGACGGGGTGGGTGACGATAGCCCGATCCCAGGTGACCTGCAGGTTCCCGGCCCGGTTCCAGTTGGTGTTGGCGGCCAACCCGTGCCAGTGCGGCAACTTCGGGGTGGTCGGCCTGCACTGCAAGTGCGCCCCGATGGCGGTGCGCCACTACCAGGACCGCATCTCGGGGCCGATCATCGACCGGATCGACCTGCAGCAACATCTCGTCCCCTTGAGGAATGCCAACCTGAAAGCCTCCCTGTCCCGTGCTGAGTCGTCGGCCGTCGTGGCGGGGCGGGTCGCCGAGGCCCGTGAGCGGCAGGGTCGACGCCTCGCTCCGCTCGGATTCCAGGTCAACGGTGAGGTTCCCGGCAGCGTGCTGCGTCACCATCTGCCCCCACCGGGGGGTGGCGAGTTGATCGACCTGGCCTTGGTGCGGGGGCAACTCAGCGCACGCGGTGTCGACAAGGTCCTGAGGGTGGCGTGGACCCTGGCTGACCTGGGTGGACGAGACGCCGTCGAGGTCGCCCACGTTCGGGCTGCCCTGGCGATGCGTCGTGGCGAGGGTGCCGAGGTGGCGGCATGAGTTGGTCGGCTGAGCGTCAGGCCAGGGCCTGTCTGGCGGCAGCCAGTGGGGGAGGGATGCGAGCCCTGGCTGAACTGGTGGCTGAGCACGGCCCCGTCGAGGTGTGGCAGACCCTGCGCGAAACCTCGAGGACGAGCTTGGCGGAACGAGCCCGCTCGGTCGACGCCGAGGAGGTGGAGCGAGCCACCAGTCGGCTCGGTCTCAGGTTCGTCGTCCCGGGCGACGATGACTGGCACACCGGTCTCGATGCCTTGTCCACACCCGATCCCGGGCGACTCGACCCCGGGCTGGGCGGCATCCCGCTCGGTCTGTGGCTGCGCGGTCCGTTGTCGCTGGATGGTGCCCTCGCGGTGGGGCTGGTGGGGTCGCGCGCATCGTCGACCTATGGGGAGCGGGTCGCGAGCGACCTCGGCGCGGACCTCGCCGCCGGTGGTAGCGGCGGGGAAGGATCCTGTGTCGTGGTCAGCGGAGGCGCCTACGGCATCGACGCCGCCGCCCATCGGGGAGCTCTGTCGGTGGGGTCCACGCTGGCGGTGATGGCCGGTGGACTCGACGAGTACTACCCCAAGGGGAACGAACGTCTGCTGGCCACTGTGGCCGAACGCGGGCTGCTGGTCTCGGAGGTCGCTCCCGGCGGGCGTCCCACCAAGGCTGGCTTTCTGGCCCGGAACCGCATCATCGCTGCCCTCTGCGCAGGTGTGGTGGTGGTCGAGGCTGCGCACCGTTCGGGGGCGCTGAACACAGCCGCCTGGGCCAGTCGGCTACGCAGGCAGGTGATGGCCGTGCCCGGACCGGTCACCTCGACCCTGTCGCTGGGCACCAACCGACTGCTGCAGAGCGGCGAGGCCGCGCTGGTGTCGAATGCCGGTGATGTGCGCGAGTTGCTGCTGCCGCTGGACGCCACCCGCGAGGCTGCTGAGCGACCCGTTCAGGGCAGCCTCGTGGACGAGTTGCCGGAGATGCTCGTGCAGGTGCGGGAGTGTCTCTACCCGCGGCGCCCCACGTCGATGGACGAGATCGCCGAGGCGACCGGGCTGCGGCCACCCGACTGCTTGGCGGCTCTGGGTGAACTGGAGGAGCGGGGTCTGGTCGCCGCTCATCCCGCCGGATGGGTGTTGGCGCAACCGCGACGACCGACATGAGCAGTGCTCATGCCGGCCGTCGGGTCGGGACCGGGCGGTCAGGCGAGGAGTCGGTACCCCGACCCCTGCGCGTACCAGACGCCGGTGCCCTGCCAGGACTGGTTGCCAGCGTTGAGGTAACCCAGGATCTGGCCGGTGCCGGAGCTTCGACCGAGCAGGTCGCGGCGTCCGTCCCCGTTCAGGTCACCCGTCGACCACATCTGGTTCATACCGCCCCAGCCGTGGCCCACCTGCTTCGACTCGGTGGTGTTGCCGCCGGAATTGAGGGCGTAGGCGAACAGTCGGCCGTACTTGTCGACCGCGAGCAGATCGGGCGTCGGATCGCCGATGAACTGGTCGACGGTGGTCAGCATGCGCATGTTGTCCCAGTTCTTCCCCACCACACTGGCACCGGTGAGGTAGCCCCCCTTGGGGTTGAAGGAGTACCGGATGAGGTTCTGTCGGGCGTCGACGGCCATCAACTCGGGCAATCTGTCGCCGTTGAGGTCGTTGACGATCACCATCAGGCGGATCGAACCCCATCCCCGGCCGATCTTCTCGCCCGCGGCATAGCCACCGGTGGGCACGCTGCGGTAGAGCCACAGGCTTCCGTCGTCCCGGCGGGCGACGAGTTCGGTGAGCCCGTCGCCGTTGATGTCACCCATCTGGCTGATCCAAGTGGTGGTGGCCCAGCCTCGTCCGATCTCGAGTGGCTTGCCTCCACTGACATCGGCCTGCCCGGGGATCCACCACAGCTTGTTCTGGGCGGCGTCGACGGCGACGACGTCACCCAACTTGTCGGGGAAGCGTGCTGTGACGAGTTGGAAGCTCCCGTCGGACTTCTGCAACAGTGCCCCGTTCTGGAACTGCTGCACCAAGGCGCCCGACGAAGTACGGGTCTGGTCACCCACGGCGAGTCCGAGCTGGGTCTTCAACGTCGGGTGACCGTTGAGCCAGGTGAGCACGGGTGGGGTCACGAGGGCTGCCGCCGTCGAGCTCGTCCAGTGCACCTCCCCATTGGGGAAGGTGGCAACCAGCCCACCGGAGCGAGCCACGGGATTGCCCTGCATCCAGCCCAGCTCGGCGTAACCGGCAGCGCGGGCCCGAGCAGCCATGGGTGCGTTCAGCTGGAGGATCTGCCCCCCGCTGGTGAGGAACAGGGTCCCGCCCTTGAAGTCGACGACTCGTCCGCCCATGAGGTCTCGTTCGAGTACGAAGACCGGACCGAGCGAGCCGGACTCCCCGCCCAACTGCTGCCAGCGGCTCTGCAGCCGTGTCGTGGTGCTGAGCGCCGCGGCGACCTGGGTGCGCAACGTGGGCAGGTACGCCCGCAGATTCGTGCCGGGGCACTCGGTCTGCATGACGTCACCGTGTCCGGAGATGATGTTGATCTGCTTACCGGCCAGCGTCACCTGTCCCTGGGCCGGGCGGTAGTTGTTGGCCAGCTTCCAGGCGATGATCCGTGTCAGCGAGGACTTCGTCGCCGCCGTCACCGCCGCGGTGTTGGAGTCCATCATGACGCTGACCCCGAACGTGTCGGTGTTCCACAGGGTCGCGTGGGCCCCGTGCACGGGGTACTCAAGGCCCCCGTGGCGTCCCTCGAAGATCTGCCCGTACTTGTCGACCAGCGCGTTGTAGCCGATGTCGCACCAGCCCCGGTCGAGCACGTGGAAGCGGTAGATGCCGCGCACGATCGAAGCGGACTGGTCCTTCGTGTAGGAGTTGGACCCCGCCGTGTGGTGGACGATCACCGCCTTGGTGGTCGTGTCGTAGTCCGGGGGCACGCAGTCGGCCCCGTTGGTCGACAGCAAGCTCTCGTCAGCGCCCCACGCCGCTCGCGTGATGACCGCCGGACGAGGCGTGTAGCCCGAGACGGCCTGGGTGGTGACCTGTGCCGGAGCGGCGTCGGAAGGCACCTGCTCAGGGTCGATCAAGGTGGCCTTGGCGTCGGTGACCGAGCCGCCATCGGTGGTGATCACTCGGGCTTCGACACCAGAGGCCTGCTCGGTGTAGACGGGGTCAGTCCCGGGCCGGCCCCGCTCGCTGGAGTCGACCTCGAGCACGTCCCAGGCCGACCAGGTGGATCCGTGCAGCACGCGGTACTGGACGGCGAGCTTGCCGGTCTGCGACGACCAGGTGAATCCGACCAGGTCGAAGGGGCGGGTGGCGGTCTGCCCCATCTCGGCGACCACTGTGTAGGCCTTCTGGTCGACCGTCACCTTCTTGGAGGAGGTGGCGGGTGACAAGGAGACATGCTCGGTGTCGACGCGGGGGGCCGCCTCGGCCGGGGGAGCGGTTGCGGTGAGGGAGATGCTGGCCACCATGGCTGTCATGGCCGTGGCGGCGAGCACGTGGCGTCCGTACCTCATGGGCTGCTCACATTCGTGTGTCATGTATCGGTGCTGGATCTGTGTCGGGTGACTGGGTTGCGGATCGGGGTCATTGGCCGCGTCTCGGGGGTGGTGCGTGGGGGGATCGCAGGCGAACCTGCCACTCCATCATGAACACATTCGAGGGCCATCCGCACCCCCGAGGTGCGCCCTCCGCGAGCCGCGGGCGGTCCTGCCGGGGAAACGCTGCAGGGCTACTTGAGGTTGCCCGCTCTGCGAAGCTGAGCGATGTCGACACGATGCGGAGGGCAACGATGCGGATCTACGCCAGCGGGCGGAGGGCCACCAGACAAGCCGTGGGAGACCTCCTGGTGGTGTGCTGGGTGGTCGGCTGGGTCTGGGCCGGGGTGGTCGTCCACCGGGTGATCGCGCACCTGGCCGACCCGATCCGCCAGACGGCGAACACCTCCGGCAGCATCGCCTCCCAATTGCGGGAGGCCAGTTCGCAGCTGGGCCGGGTGCCCGCTGTGGGTGACCAGTTGATGCGCCCGTTCGACCGGATGGCCGGTGACCTCGACGGCCTGGTGGCGCAGGCCCACCAGCAGGTGGCCATGATCGGTTCGGTGGCGACGGTGCTTGGGCTGGTAACGGCCCTCGCGCCGATCGCGCTGGTCCTGACCTGGTGGGTGCCGCGACGCGTCGCGTTCGTCCGCAATGCGTCAGCGGCCCAGCGGTTCATCGACGCGGACGCCGATCTTGACCTGTTCGCGCTGAGGGCCCTCGCACACCAGCCGATGCCGCAACTGGCGAAGGTGTCCGACGACCCGATGGGTGATTGGCGTCGGCGGGACCCGCGGGTGGTGAAGGCGTTGGCCAGACTGGAGCTGGATCGGCTGGGCATGGTCATGCCCGGCCGCGCTGAGGCATCAGCTGCTCCGGACGAGGTCGGGTGAAGCCACTCAGGGGTTGACCCCGTCTCTGTCCCGGGCTGCCATGGAGGTATGGAAGCGCGCGGAATCGATCGGAGTGACCACGACCGAGGTGGCAGTGACCGGGGTGGCAGTGACAGGGGTGGCAGTGACAGGGGTGGCAGTGACCGAGGTGGGAGTCACCGGAGTGACCTCGATGACGAGGACCGTCGGGAGTCCATCGAGGCAGAACTGCGTCGGGTCGACGAGGACTTCCGGCACCTGCTGACCACGGCTTCCCGGTCGGAGTTGCTGAGCCGCAGCGACGGCACTCGATGGACGAACGAGCAGTTGCTGTTCCACATGCTCTTCGGCTACCTGCTGGTGCGCAACCTGCTGGGCCTGGTGCGCGGTTTCAGCCGGCTACCGCGCTGGACCTCCCGTGCCTTCGCGACCGTACTCAACTCGCTCTGGCGTCCATTCCACGTGGTCAACTACTGGGGCTCCCTGGGTGGCGCCCGTGTGCTCGGGCATGCGCGGATGGAGCGGCTGTTCGACACCACGACGGCCGAACTGGCCCGGCGGCTGCACGCGGCGACCGCGGATGAACTGGCGCGGGGCATGCATTTCCCCACGCGATGGGACCCCTACTTCGTCGACTACATGACCCTGCATGACGTGCTGCACTACCCGACCCAGCACTACGACCACCACCGACGCCAGTTGACCCTGTCGGCGGTCCGCGGCCCAGGGGCGGACAGGAGTCGTTGACTCGTCCCGGACGCGGCGAAACCACAGGACCGACGCAGTCGCCAGCAGGTCGCGTCGCTCCTCACTTGCCGCCGTCTCGTCCCACTTGCCCCCGTCCCGAGCAAGTGCCCCACGCCTCCCCGGGGGCAGATGGGCCGTGCGGGGGCAGCTGGGTCGCACTGAGGGCAACACGGACGACAAGACGGCCCCTGGACCCGAGTTGTCGTCCACGACAGCCACCGCGATCGGAAACTGCCACCATGGCCTGATGGAACAGGTTGCTCGGTTCTACGGTGGCCCCGGAGGCCTCGTCCAAGCGGTCCGCACGGCTCTGGAGGAGGCGGGACTCGACCCCGGTCGGCTACGACCTGACGACCTTGCACCGCTGGACGAGTTCCACATCCGCGGTCGGGCAGCGTCGATGGAGATCGTCGCAGCCCTGGCTGTGACGTCCGACTCCCACGTGGTCGATCTGGGCAGCGGGTTGGGCGGTCCCGCACGGACGATCGCCAAGATCACTGGCTGCACGGTCACCGGCGTCGACCTCACCCCGGAGTTCGTCGAACTCGCCACCGCGCTCTCGCAGTGGACGGGCCTCTCGGACCGAACCCACTTCATGGTGGGGGACGCGACGGCGACTGGGCTGCCCGAGACCTCCGTTGATGCGGTCGTGACCGTCCACGCAGGCATGAACATCGCTGACAAGGCAGCCCTGTACGCCGAGGCATTCCGAGTGCTTCGCCCAGGCGGACGATTCGTCCTCTACGACGTCCTGCAGGGGGAGGGCGGTGAGGTCCACTACCCGGTGCCATGGGCGAAGGACGAGTCGACCAGCTGGTTGGCAACCCCGGACCGGACACGGCAGCTGCTCGTTGAGGCCGGTTTCGAGGTGGTGGAGCAGGCGGATTCCTCCGACGAGAGCCTCGAGTGGTTCCGGCAGGTGCGCGCTCGCATCGAGCGGGAGGGCCGGCCACCGGTCACGTTCGCGACCTTCCTCGGCGACGCGTTCGCTGAGATGGCGGCCAACCAGGTGACCAATCTCGCTGAGCGGCGAATCCGCACCGTGATGGTGGTGTGCTCGCGGTCCCAGTGAGGTGGTTTGGGTCATCCAGACCGGAATCGCCAGATGCCCACGTCCTGCACCACCTGCCCTCGTGCCGCTCACCTGCCCTGCCCTTGGACGGGGGCAAGCGCACGGAATCAGGGCAACTGGCACGGAACGGAGGCAGGCGCGCGGAATGAGGGCAGCTGGTCCAGGACGGCGGCAAGCGCACCGAAGGAGGGCAAGTGGCACCGAATGAGGGCAACCGCCCCGCGATGGCGGCAAGTGCGCCGGCCGGCCTCCGCCTCGAAAAGGGCCCACGAACAAGAAGTCCCGGGACATCAATCGATGTCCCGGGACTTCTCACCAGTGTGTCCGAGAGAGGACTTGAACCTCCATGCCCTTAACGGGCACTAGCACCTCAAGCTAGCGCGTCTACCTATTCCGCCACCCGGACTCCACTGCCCGGTCGCCCGGACAGCCCTTGAACAATAGCACCAGCCGCACGGCACCAGAAATCGAGTCGCGCCGACTGGGCGACCCCGCCGCGACTTGGCAGGATGAGTCACATGACCAGCCGTCAGCCCTCGTCCCAGACCCCTCCCGTGCAGACCGAGAACGCCTCACGCAGGCCGGACGCGGAGGTGGTTGACATCTGTCGCGACCTGATCACCCACGACACCACCAACTACGGTGCCGGGGAGTCCAAGGGCGAGCGCGAGTGCGCAGAACGGGTGGCCGAGTACTTGGCGGAGGTCGGCATCTCGTCCGAACTGATCGAGACCGAACCCCGCCGCAGCACGCTGGTCGCGCACTGGGAACCCGAGGGAACCGACAGTTCCGTCCCACCACTGCTGATCCACTGTCACACCGACGTCGTGCCGGCAGTGGCCGGCGACTGGTCCGTGGATCCGTTCGCGGCCGAGGTCAAGGACGACATGCTGTGGGGACGCGGAGCTGTCGACATGAAGGACTTCGACGCCATGCTGCTCTCGGTGGTGCGATCGAGGGTGCGCGAGGGACGTGCCCCACGTCGTCCGATCCGGATGGTGTTCTTCGCCGACGAGGAGGCCGGGGGAGAGCTCGGTTCCCACACCCTCGCCCGCACCCGTCCCGAACTGTTCAACGACTGCACCGACGCCATCAGCGAGGTGGGCGGGTTCTCGCTGACCGTCCGCGAAGACCTGCGCCTGTACCTGGTGCAGACCGCCGAGAAGGGGCTCGTCTGGTTGAAGTTGATTGCCGAGGGCCGCGCCGGCCACGGGTCGATGCGCAACCACGAGAACGCCATCACCGAACTCGCCGGCGCCCTGCACCGGATCGGTACCCACCGATGGCCCGACCGCCTGCACCCGGCCCAGAAGGCCTTCCTGGCCGAGGTCGAGGACGCCTTCGGCATCGAGGTCGACAACGACGACGTCGAACAGACCCTGGAACGACTGGGTTCGATCAGCCGCATGATCGGCGCCACCATGCACAACACCGTGAACCCCACCATGATCGAGGGCGGCTACAAGGCCAACGTCATTCCCGGACGAGCGGAGGCCCAGCTCGACGGGCGCTTCATCCCGGGGTTCGAGCAGGAATTGATCGACACCGTCCGAGAGTTGGCCGGACCGACCATCCAGGTGGAGACGACCGTGCGACGCCGAGCAGTCGAGACGGAGTTCGCCGGCGGCCTGGTTGAGGCCATGCGGTGGAGTCTGAGTCAGGAGGACCCGCACGCCAGGGCCGTCCCCTACCTGCTGAGCGCGGGTACCGACGCGAAGGGCTTCGAGGGCATGGACATCAACTGCTTCGGGTTCGCCCCGCTCCGCCTCCCCCCGGAGTTGGACTTCACCGCGCTGTTCCACGGGGTGGACGAGCGGGTGCCGCTCGAGTCACTGGAGTTCGGCGCCCGAGTGCTCGACCACTTCCTCGACCGAGCCTGAGCCTCCGCCGGCCCGCCTTCCCTGACCTACGAGAGATGACGGGCGACGTTCGGGCCACCGGAGATGTCGTCGAGGGCTGCGGTGATCTCACCGGGAAGACGCTGGCCCACCACCCCCATCAGCTCGTCCAGGTGGGCGACCGATCGCGGGCCGACCAGCGCCGACGCCACCCCGGGTGCGTCGCGGGTCCACAGCAGCGCGACCTGGGCAGGTGAGAGTTCGAGCCCTTGGGCCGCGGTGGCCACCGCATCGGTGATGGCACGCGGTTTCGGCTCGAGATACGGCTCGACGAACCAGGAGAAGTGGTCCAGGGCCCCACGTGACCCTCGCGGCACACCGGTGCGGTACTTGCCGGTGAGCACCCCCCGGCCGATCGCCGACCACGCCAGCACGCCCAGTCCGAGCGCCTGAGCCGCCGGCACCACCTCGACCTCAGCCCGGCGGGCCAACAGGGAGTACTCGACCTGCGCCGACACCAGTGCCGCCCGACCCGGCACCGCTCGCTGCCAGGTGGCTGCCTGGGCGGTCTGCCAGCCGACGAAGTTCGACACCCCCACATATCGGGCCATCCCCTTGCTGACGGCTTGGTCGAGGGCCTCCAAGGTCTCCTCCAGCGGGGCATCGCCCCACGCGTGCACCTGCCAGAGGTCGACGTGGTCGGTGTGCAGACGCCGCAGCGAGGCTGCGAGGTCGGTGAGCATGGTGCGTCGCGAGGTGTCCACCACGCGGCGACCGTCGTGGAGGCCGAAGCCGGCCTTGGTGGCGATCACCAGGTCGTCTCGGCGCAGGTCGGTGTGGATCGACTTGCCGATGATCTTCTCGGCGATCCCCTGGCCATAGGCGGGGGCAGTGTCGACGAGCGTGCCGCCGGCGTCCACGAAGCCGCGAAGCAGGTGGCGCCCCACTTCGGGCGAGGTGTCACGCCCCCACGTCATCGTGCCGAGGCCGACGGTCGAGACCTTCAGTCCCGACGCGCCGACGTGGCGTTCCTCCATGCCCTTCACGCACGACACCCTAGCCACCGGCTGGGTAGTGTCGCCCCCATGAGCACTCTGGTCGTGGTCCGCCACGGACGAAGCACGTCCAACGCTGCGGGCACGCTGGCGGGGCGCACCCCTGGCATCGTCCTCGACGAGGTCGGCCATCAGCAGGCCGCCACGCTGGGTGAGCGGCTGGCAGGGGTGAGGCTCGCCGCCGTCGTGTGCAGTCCTCTGGAGCGCTGCCAGCAGACCGCCAGCCGCGCTCTCGACATCGCGGGCATCAGCATCGAGGTCTCCACCGACGAGCGGGTGCAGGAGACCGACTACGGGCATTGGTCGGGCCGTCTGCTCAAGGACCTCGCGAAGGAACCCGCGTGGCGCACCGTGCAGACCGCTCCCAGCCAGGCCCAGTTCCCCGGCGGTGAACGCATGCTCGAGGTGCGTGAACGGGTGGTCGACGCGGTGCTCGACTGGAATGCGCGTCTGCCGGTCGACGCAGTCTGGCTGTTGGTCAGCCACGGCGACCCGATCAGCGGGCTGCTGACTTGGGCGCTGGGGATGGACTATGACCGGGTGCAGTCCCTCATGGTCGACCCCGCGTCCGCCTCGATCATCCACCTGCCGCCTCCCGGTGCCGAGGCCGGTAGTCCGCAGGCCATCGTCCGGGTGGCGACGGTCAACTCGGTTGCCGGGCCGATCGGGGCTTTCGTCCGCACCCCTGACGCGGCGGGTGGTCAGGTCGGTGGGGGAGTGGGTGCCACCGGTGGCGCCCCCGTGGGCAATGACCCGACCGATTCCGACGCATCTTCTACAGTGGCCCCATGAGTCGGTCCACCTTCAGCTTCCACGACCCCGACCGTTTCGTCTCGGGCACCATCGGCCAGCCGGGCCAGCGCGCCTTCTACCTGCAGGCCCGCGAGGGCAACCGCATTGTCAGCGTGTTGTGCGAGAAGGAACAGGTGCAGGTGTTGGCCGAGCACCTCGAACGGATCCTCGACGAGCTGACCAAGCTGGTCGACCAGCCTCAGCAGGTCGCGGCTCCCGTGACCGTCGCCGACGACCTGGACCCGCTGGACCAACCCTTGGACGAGGAGTTCCGGGTGGGCTCGATGTCGCTCGCGTGGGACTCGGGACGGCAGAAGATCGCCATCGAACTGTTCAGTGTCGATGACGAGGACGAGTCCGGTGACTCCGTCGACGTGAGGCTCAGCACGGGGCAGGCGCGTCAGTTCGTCGCCCGGTCGAAGGCACTGGTCGAGTCGGGCCGGCCCGCGTGCCCCTTCTGCCTGCAGCCGATCAACCCCGACGGTCACATCTGCCCGCGGGCCAACGGGTACCGGCGGCCGTTGTTCGCTCGCGAATGAGCCACAGGTGACTGAGCAGTCGAGCGCTCCCTCCGAGGACGACGAGGAGGAGTTCGACCTCGTCCAGCCCCCGGGCTTCAGCCACGACCTGGCCGAACCGCCACGCGGCGAACTCGTCGTGACCGGGCGGTTGGTGCGGGCGTCCAATGCGACCTTCCTGGTCGCGGACGAGGCGAACCGCAAGTGGGTCTACAAGCCCGTGCGCGGGGAGGCGCCCTTGGCCGACTTCCCGATCGGCACCCTGGGCCAGCGGGAGATCGCCGCCCATGACCTCTCCCGAGCCGTGGGGTACGACTGCGTACCCTTCACCTGTCGCGCCGATGGACCGTTCGGGCCCGGATCGGTGCAGCACTGGGTCGATGACGCCATCGACGACCTGGCCGCGCTCGTGCTGGTCGACGACGTGCCGGCCGACTGGTTCGGCATGCTCGTGGGCGCGGACGAGAGTGACCGCGACATCGCCCTGGTGCACGCGAACCATCCGCGGCTGCGCCGGCTGGCCCTCTTCGACCTGGTCACCAACAACGCCGACCGCAAGGGGGGCCACATCCTGCACCGGCCCGCGAGTGACCAGGTGCTGGGCGTCGATCACGGGCTGACGTTCAATGCCGACCCGAAGCTGCGCACCATCCTGTGGGGCTGGGCCTCTGAGCCCTTCACCAGCGATGAGCAGCACCTGCTGCAGCGCACCCTCGAGCTGGCCGAGGACGTCGTCGGGCCCTGGCTCGCCGACGACGAGATCGACGCCCTCCACGAGCGCGTCACCGAGGCCCTCGTCCGCGGCACCTTCCCGGAACCACGCGACGAGGGCTGGCGCACGATCCCCTGGCCCCCCATCTGAACCCTCGCCGGTGCAGGTTCGCGGAAACCTTCCCCCGGCGGGCCACCGGTCGTAGCGTTGGAGCATTCCGACAAGGGGGTGGGTCATGCCAGGGGTGGTCAGGTCCGATTCGCGGCTGGCGGTGGTCGAGGTCGACGGGGTGCAGGTCGGCATCACCGATTCGGTGACGGGGGGTGCGTTGTCGAGCATGATCGTCGGTCTGCCAGGTCCCGGCGACACCATCAACCAGCACGTCTCGCACCCGCTCTACGAACCCCTCTCCTGGACGATGGGCGCAGCCCTCGACTCCGGTCTGCCCGACTGGATCATGGCAGCGGTGAACCAGCGCACCGTTCCCTCGCGCGGGTCGCTGTCTTTTCGTTCGACCGCCGGTGAGGAGGCGCAACGTCTGGAGTGGGGAGAGCTGACCGAACTGCACGTGGCCTTCCCCCTGTTGGACGCCACTCGATCCGAGCGGGGAGTGGTGACGGCAACCCTGCACGCCGGTCGCCTGCACCGCACCGCGGGCTCGGCCGCCGCCAGCGCCACCCCCAAGGAGGGTCGGCAGCCACAGTGGTTGGTCAACAACTTCAGGCTGACGATCGGCGGGCTCGACTGCTCCCGGGTGAGCCGGGTGCAGCTGCCAGAGGTGGTGGTGACCATCCCGTCGACAGCCGTCGGTGAACGTCGCGAACCCACGGGTGCCGTCGCATCGAGGGTCGGCAACCTGAGTCTGCAGCTGGAGGATGCAACCGGGTTCTTCGCCTGGTACGAGGACGTGGTTCAGGGGGGCAACAACGGAACCGCCGGCGAGCGGTCCGGACGGTTGGAGTGCTTGGCCCCCGATCTCAAGCAGGTGTTGTTCTCGGTCGAGTTGACCGGCCTGGGGATCATGCGGATCGCCCCGCAGTGGACCGCGACCTCGGGGAAGCCCTCCACCACGGAGGTCGACCTGTACTGCGAGGGACTGCTGGTCAAGGCCCCCACCGCGAAGCAGGACTCGGCCGACCGCGAATCGCTGACGGACGACTCCCGGACCAGCGCAGACCCAGCGGCTGGCGCGGGCACCAGCACCACACCAGTCATCGAGACACCCCTGCGGAACCGGCCACCGATCGGACGAACGATCCCCGACCTTCCGCCGTTCACCAGGCCGAGCTGACGGCTTCCGCGAACCACTCCTGGGGATCCTCGGTGTGACCTCGGCGGGTGAACCAGTCGCACAGGTTGGTGCAGTCGCGCAGCAGCCATTCGTGGGCCTGGGGATGCACCACCAACTCGACTGCTTGGGGCACGTCGATGACCACCAGTCGTCCCTCGTGCACCAGCGTGTTGTAGGGCGACAGGTCGCCGTGCACCCAGCCGAGTTCCGCCAGCCGGACGACCACCCGACGAGCCTGCCCAGCCAGATCGGCCAACTCGGCGGGGTCGGGTGAGGTCTGCACCAGGCGGGGCGCAGCCTGCTGCGCAGGGGCGTCACCGATGAACTCCATCAGCAGTTCTGTCCCGGTCACCTGCACGGGGTACGGCACCGGTAGCCCCGCCGACCAGAAGGTCGACAGCAGGTCGAACTCGCGACGCGCCCATTCGACGACGGCGACCTCCCGACCGAGGTCGGTCCCCTTGCGCTTGGCGCGGCCCTCACGCGTGTTGCGCGTGCGTACGCCCGCCAGGTAGGTGTCGAACCCGCCGAACGAGCGATGGTCGTGGGACCGGTACCGCTTGGCCACCAGCATGGACCACTCGCCGACAGCGCCGGTGCGCTCGGCGGGCACCAGTGCACGCTCGATCAGGTGGGCGTCGGCCTCCTTGCCGGTCTTGAGCACGCCGAGTTCGGTGTCACGGGCGGCCTCGTGCTGCACCACCCAGGCGGGCTGTGGTGGGGGGCCCTGGGTGACCCCGATGTCTGGCCACGTCGACCATCGTTGGTTCTCGTCGAGTTCGGTGGCACCGAAGGTGAGATCGACTGTCGACCAGTCGAAGGAAGAGGGGTTCAAGGCAGGTCTCCTGAAGAGTCGGAGGTCTGTCAGGCAGAACCCCCGAGGACGAAACGGGTGTGGGCATGCAGCCGTCCATGTGCCATGACGTCCTCCTTCCAGTGGGCCCGCTCCGTGGCGGGATCTCGATGCGCTCACCGTAAGCCCTCGTGTGGTCGTCCCGCATTCGCTTTTTGGTGCGGTCCCCGGGGCGGGGTGGGCAATGACCCTGAACCGGGGGCTCACCGGGCCCCCGAGCACAGCTCTGGACCGTGCCTGTTCGCTCCCGGCTGATGCGCCGCGTGGACGGCTGGACGGGCGAGGTGTCGGTGCCGGAGCCACAGCTAGGCTGACCGCCATGCAGGCTTGGACTCGTCCCTTCGTCCCCCGCGTCACGGTCGAGACCGATGACGCCCCCTCGCGACTGAGGGTGCATGACACCGCCCGTGAGGAGCTGGTCGAGGTGGGCCCGGTCGACGGCACGGCTCGCATGTACGTCTGCGGAATCACCCCCTACGACGCCACCCACCTCGGTCATGCGAACACCTACCTGACCTTTGACCTGATGAACCGGGTCTGGCGCGACCTCGGTCTCGCGGTGAACTACACCCAGAACGTCACCGATGTCGACGAACCGCTGCTGGAGCGGGCCGAGCAGACGGGAGTGCGCTGGCAGGACCTCGCCCTCGACCAGACCGACCTGTTCCGCAGTGACATGGAGGCGCTGAGGGTGATCCCGCCTGACCACTACATCGGGGCCGTCGAGTCAGTCCCGTCGGTGCTGGGCTTGCTCGAGTCGATGCTGCCGAGCGGGGCCGTCTACCAGGTCGACGACCCTGAGCACCCGGACTGGTACTTCGACGTGTCGACCGCTCCCGGCTTCGGGTCGATCAGTCACCTCGACCACGACGCACAGCTCAAGAAGTTCGTCGAGATGGGCGGGGACCCCGATCGGGAGGGCAAGCGCAACCCGCTCGACTGTCTGGTCTGGCGCCTCCATCGCAACGGCGAACCCCACTGGGAGTCGACGGCGCTCGGTGAGGGACGACCCGGCTGGCACATCGAGTGCAGCGCCATCGCCCTGGGCCATCTCGGGCCACATTTCGACGTGCAGGGGGGCGGGTCCGACCTCGCCTTCCCCCATCACGAGATGTGCGCCGCCCAGGCGCGGGTCGCCTCCGGCGAACCCCTCGCCGATGCCTTCGTCCACTCCGGCATGGTCGCCCTGGACGGCGAGAAGATGTCGAAGTCGAAGGGCAACCTCGAACTTGTCTCACGCCTGCGCGCGAACGGTGCCGAACCGACCGCCATCCGGGTCGCGCTCCTCGACCACCACTACCGCTCCGACTGGGAGTGGACCGACACCCAACTCGAAGCCGCCGAGCAGCGACTGGCCACCTGGCGTCAGGCAGTGTCGCGGGCGGAAGGTTCCGCGCCGGTCGAGGCGCTCGTCAAGGGCCTTCGGACCAGCCTCCGCGACGACCTCGACGCACCGGCGGCGTTGGTCGTGGTGGACGACTGGGCCCGACGCACGCTGGCCGGTGAGGGTGCCGACGACCCGGAGCAGGCCGTCGCGGCGATCGACGCGCTGCTGGGCGTCTCGTTGACAGCCTGAGCGGAACAGGGCTTCCGGCGCCGGGCTGGTGAATCCCTTGGCGTGGCTGGCCGTCCACCGAGGGAACAAAGTTCGGCGGCATGTCGTTGGGAGTGCCAGAATCCATTGGTCGCCGACAGGCGACGCAGCACAGTGTTCCGGGGTCGGTGAAAGTCCGAGCCGGCGGTGACAGTCCGCGACCCGAGGCCGTTGGGAGACCAACGCCGAGGTTGAACTGGTGGAACTCCAGTACCGACGGTGAAAGTCCGGATGGGAGGAACACGAGGTCAGCTGGCGCGCTCCGCGTGCCTGCCTGTCCTTCTCGCCCCGGTGCATCGCTGCAACCGCGCGAAAGGACACCCATGTTCGACCTCCTCACCCGGTTGCTGGATGCTCAACTCGACCTCGGTCTCGGCAAGCCCATCCTGTGGCGCGAGATCATCGGCAACGGTTTCGGCCTGGCGTCGGCAGTGCTCGGCATGCGCCGCAGGGTCTCCGCCTGGCCGATCGGCATCCTCGGCAACGTCATCCTGTTCACCGTCTTCCTGGGCGGTGTCTTCCACACCCCGCAGAACCTCGACCTGTGGGGGCAGGCCGGACGCCAGGTCTTCTTCCTGATCACCTCGGTCTACGGCTGGATCACCTGGGCCGCCTACCGCCGGCGACACGAGGACGAAGGGGTGGGCGTCCAGCCTCGGTGGGCTGGCAAGTGGGGGCTGCTGCAGCTGGGCGTCGGGGGTGTGGTCATCTTCGTGGCCAGCTTCTACGTGCTCCGGGCACTCGGCTCGTGGGGTCCCGCAGCAGATGCGTGGATCCTGACCGGCAGCATCCTCGCGACCTACGGCATGGCCCGGGGCTGGAACGAGTTCTGGCTGATCTGGATCGCGGTCGACATCGTGGGCGTACCCCTGCTGTGGAAGGCCCAGTACTACCCGAGCGCGCTCATGTACGTCATCTACGGAGCGTTCGTACTCTGGGGGTTCGTCACGTGGCTGCAGGTCCAGCGGCGCAACCGTGCCGTGGAAGCGGACGCAGCGCACGACCAGAGCCCGAGCGGGGTCAGCGTCAGCCTCTGATCCTCGCGGGTCTCACCACGATGCGCGGGGTGGGGGCACTGTCCCCACCCCGGTAGTCTTGCTCCACGTGAGCAAGTCCTTCGAAGAGCTCTACGCCGAGCTGAGTCACACCGCCGCCACCCGCCCCCAGGGATCGGGCACCGTCCAGCGACTGGATGCGGGCGTGCATGCCATCGGCAAGAAGGTGGTCGAAGAGGCCGCCGAGGTCTGGATGGCCGCTGAGTACCAGTCCAAGGACGAGGCCGCCGAAGAGATCAGCCAGCTGCTGTACCACCTGCAGGTGATGATGATCGCTCTCGACCTCTCCCTCGAAGACGTCTACAAGCACCTGTGAGGACTGACATGACTGACGAATCGGGTGCGCCGCTGCTGCGGATCGCGGTCCCCAACAAGGGGTCACTGTCCGAGTCCGCGATCCAGATGCTGCGTGAGGCCGGGTATCGCACCCGTGCCGACACCAAGGAACTGGTGCTGCTCGACGAGCAGAACCAGGTGGAGTTCTATTACCTTCGTCCCCGCGACATCGCCGTCTACGTGGGGGAGGGAACCCTCGATCTGGGCATCACCGGACGCGACATGCTGACTGACTCCCGAGCTTCCGCCAAAGAGATCATGGGTCTGGGCTTCGGCCGCAGCCGTTTCCGTTTCGCCGCTCCCGGCGGCGCGGACTGGCAGGTGGGTGACCTCGAGGGCACCCGGATCGCGACCTCCTACCCGGGCCTGGTCGAGGCCTACCTGGCCGAGCGTGGAGTGACGGCTCGCCTGATCAAGCTGGACGGGGCGGTCGAGTCGTCGATCCGGTTGGGAGTCGCCGACGCCATCGCAGACGTGGTCGAGACAGGGACGACGCTGCGCAAGGCCGGCCTCGAACTGTTCGGCGAGCCCATCTGCATCTCCGAGGGCATCCTCATCGAGAGGGTCGGGCTCGAACACAACGCACTGGTCGAGCAGGTGCTCCGACGGTTGTCCGGCGTGTTGGTCGCCCGTGACTACGTGCTGGTCGACTACGACGTGGCCGCCGAGCACCTCGACGCGGCCTGTGCCATCACCCCGGGGCTGGAGGGTCCGACCGTTTCGGCCCTGGCCAAGCCGGGATGGAGCGCCGTCCGCTCGTTGGTGCCCAAGGCGCAGGCCCAGCGGTTGATGGACGAACTGTGGCAGGTCGGGGCGCGAGCCATCCTGATCACCGAACTGTCGGCCTGCCGGCTGTGAGGGGTGCTGACGTGAGCGAGCGCCTGCAACCCGGCGAGAAGCGGGTCTTCCGTTCACTTCCCGTGATGCGGACCGCCATCAGCCTGTCGGTGCTGCTGGTCGGTGCCTCGCTGTTCGGTTGGTTCATGCTCGACCCACGCGTGCGAGCGCAGTTCACCGTGCCGCAGATCGCCACCCTGCTGTTCTTCGTGGCGCTGATGGTTGGGCTGATGATGACCGTCGGCCTGTCGTCGGCCGTGGCCACCACGGAGGGTCTGAAGGTACGCAACGTGGTGAGCACCCGTCGCTACGGCTGGGACGAGCTCGAAGGAGTCAGCATCGGGTCAGGCGACGCCTGGGCCTACCTCACCCTGGCTCCTTCCCAGGACCAACCCGAGGGAGAGACCAGCATGCTGCTGGCCATCCAGCGGGCCGAAGGGGTCGAGGCGTCGGTGGAGAGGGTGCGGGAACTCCGCGAACTGATCGAGGCCAACCGCTCCTGAGTGGCGCCCCCGTGGTCTCGCCGGTCGTCCCGGTGGGTCAGGCGGTGGGCCGGATCACTCGATCCCGCGCTTCTTCAGCAGCGCCTCGATCTCGGCCATCTCGTCATCCACCGGAGCCGAACTGCGCCGCTGCTGGGGCACCGGAGCAGCCGCCTGACCGGCCGACCCACGCGCGGCAACCGCCTTGGTCGGCCCCGCGCCCTTGACGCCCGCCGAGGGACGACGGGACTGGCGGACCTGCTTGGCCTCCTGCCGGGTACGGGGGTTCAGTCGTCCGCCCGCGATGAACATCAGCACGGCCACCGCAAGGACGCCGAGCCCGATCATCATGGCGAGCGTCATGGTGGCGTGCTGGAAGTACTGGCCCACGGCCTGGGCGCCGATGACCACCGGGCGCATGGCGCCCGTGACCAGCAGTCCCACGGGAACCAGGGCGAACGCCGACCAGCGCAGCACCGGGCGCGGCCCCAACCCGCGCAGGTGGGAGTAGACCGCCCCGCCGACACAGAGCAGGCTGAGCACGACTGTCGCGATGACGGTCCAGGTGAAGATGTCCATGTCGCAAGCGTGTCACACGCAGCCATCCACCCCGACGCCGTTGGCATGAGCCACGGGGCGAATCAGGGCTGTTCCGGGGAACCGCGCGACGACGGTGCGGTCGGGTGGGGGGCCTAGGCTGCTCGTCATGAAGCAACTCTCCCAGCCCAACGCGGCCTGGCTCGACGACGACGGCCGTGCCGACCCGTGGCTGCGTGGACGACTGGCCGAATCCGACGGCAGGCTGGGATACCTGAGGGCCGTGGCGGCGCTGGGGGGTGCCCGGCTGCTGTTGCCGATCGTGGCGTCCGGAGACGAGTCGATGGACGGACCGGACCCCGATCGTCACGCCGAGATGGCGGCAGTCACCCTCGACCACCCCGAGCTGGGCCGGGCCCTGGTCGCCTTCTCGGGAATGGACGCCCTGCAGGCCTGGAACCGCGCTGCGCGTCCGGTTCCGTGCACCCTCGACGACCTCGCTGCCACGGTTGCCGAGGCCGGGGCCACGCTGCTGGTGATCGACCCCGCAGGCCCCCATCCCGTCACCGTGCTGGACGATGTGGTCGCCGAACTCGCCCGCGGTCGAAGGCTGGTCGAACTGGACGACGGAACCTTCGGCTGGGCCTTCGTCGAGACCGACAACGGCGCTGCCCGGACGGGAACGGCCGATTCGGCCAACAGCCGTCCATGAGCTAACATGGGACATCGGTGATCGGTCCACGTCGACGATCCAAGCAAGTGGAGGCCTGACCTCCCACCCGCCTCGAATCCAGGTTCGACGGGTCGGCACCCGCAGTGGGGTGGAGGAACGCACACGCGTTCTCGTCCACCCAGTCTGCATCGTCAGGCCTTCGCATGCGCGGAGGCCTTTTTCGTCGGCCGAGCACCCGTCAATCAACCTTGGAGGACACATCAGCACCGAACCCCGCATCAATGAGCGGATCCGCGTTCCGGAGGTCCGCTTGGTCGGCCCTGCCGGCGAGCAGGTCGGAATCGTGCGCATGGAGCAGGCGCTCCAACTTGCGCGCGAGCACGACCTCGACGTGGTCGAGGTCGCGCCGCAGGCTCGCCCGCCCGTGGTCAAGCTCATGGACTACGGCAAGTTCAAGTACGAGAACGCCCAGAAGGCTCGTGAGACACGTCGTAACCAGACGAACACGGTCATCAAGGAGATGAAGCTCCGTCCCAAGATCGACCAGCACGACTACGACACCAAGAAGGGCCACGTCGTCCGCTTCCTCAAGGCAGGCGACAAGGTGAAGATCACCATCATGTTCCGCGGACGCGAGCAGTCGCGCCCCGAACTGGGTGTCAACCTGCTGCAGCGACTGGCCGAGGACGTGGCCGAGTTCGGCTACGTCGAGTCCTCGCCGAAGCTGGACGGCCGCAACATGCTCATGGTGTTGGGCCCGACCCGCAAGAAGACGGAAGCCCGCGCCGACGTCAAGGCCGAACGTGACCGCCGCATGGCCGAGCGTCAGGCTGGTCACGACGCCGAGCGCGAGCTCGAGGCCGAGTTGCGCGCAGCACACCAGGCCCAGCCCACCCCGAAGAAGAAGCGGGGGCCGGCGGACAACCTGGACCCCGACATCGACGTCTGAGTCGATCCACCACAGACCTCTGACGGGAAACCGTCAGGACCCGGACCGGGCCTGCCCCGATCCGGCCACCACATGAAGGAGAGCGGCGAAATGCCCAAGAACAAGACGCACTCGGGAACCAAGAAGCGCTTCAAGGTCACCGGTTCCGGCAAGCTCATGCGCCTGCAGGCCGGCCGCAAGTCCGGCGCTGCGTTCGCCTCGGCGCCCACCACCGGGAGCCGCAACAAGCACCGCCAGAAGAGCGGGCTGGTCGAGGTCTCGGCCGCCGACCTCAAGACCATCAAGAAGCTGCTGGGTCGCTGACCCTTCCCTGATCCACCCCTTCCCGAAGCACCCCCTTCCTGATCCACGAGGAGAAACACCATGGCACGCACCAAGCGTTCTGTGAATGCGCAGAAGAAGCGTCGCGAGGTACTGGAGCTCGCATCCGGTTACCGAGGACAGCGCTCGCGCCTGTACCGCAAGGCCAAGGAGCAGCTGCTCCACTCGGCCACCTACGCCTACCGTGACCGCCGCGCCAAGAAGGGCGACTTCCGCTCGCTGTGGATCCAGCGGATCAACGCCGCGTGCCGCGCCGAGGGCATGACCTACAACCGTTTCATCAACGGGCTGAAGAACGGTGGCATCGAGGTCGACCGCAAGATCCTCGCCGAACTGGCCGTCAACGACGCTGCGACCTTCACGGCGCTCGTCCAGGTGGCCAAGGACAACCAGCCGGTTGCCGCGGCCTGAGTCTGGCCCCGTCGACGTGACTGACGACAGCTTCGAGCCGGTCGCAGCCCTTCCCCTGGTCTCCAGGGGACAGCTGCGGTCGGCTCGTCAGCTTCTGCAGCGTCGCGGACGAGACGAGTCCGGGCGATTCCTGGTCGAGGGCACCCAGGCCGTGCGGGAAGCTCTCAAGCGTCCCGAGATCGTCGAGGCGGTCATCGTCGACGACCCGGCGCGCCACGCCGAACTGCTGTCGATGGCGAACCCCGACCTGTGCTGGGCCGCGACCCCGTCCGACATCGCCCAACTGGCCGACACCGTGACCAGCCAGGGCATCTTCGCGATCTGCCGACAGCTGGAGTCCAGCTGGGACGACGTCCCCGCGCCGAGACTGGTGGTCATCTGCTCACAGGTGCGTGACCCCGGCAATGCCGGCACGGTCATCCGTTGTGCCGACGCCTTCGGTGCCGACCTGGTCGTGCTGACCAAGGGTTCGGTCGAACTGCACAACCCCAAGACGGTGCGTGCCTCCGTCGGGTCGATCTTCCACCTGCCCGTCGTCACAGGGGTGACCCTCGACGAGGCCGTGGCCCACCTTCGAGCGCACGGCATGGAGGTGCTCGCCGCCGATGGTGGCGGCGCCTCACTCGACCAGGTGGAGCACTCCGGGGGTCTCAGCGGGCCCACGGCCTGGATCCTGGGCAATGAGGCCTGGGGGCTGCCGGAGAGTGACCGCGCGTTGGCCGACCACGTGGTCGGGGTACCCATGTGGGGCCAGGCCGAGTCACTCAACCTCTCGACCGCCGCCGCCGTGTGCCTGTACGCCACCGCCAGCGCCCAAAGGGCTGCTCTGGACGAGCCCGGCGCCTCGTCCTGAGGCTGCTGCACCCGTCACCGGGCCCACAGCTGCGCGGGGGCGTCGACTGCTAGAGTCAGCCGCATGCGTGGACTGCGATTTCGGTGCCCCCGGCCGGTTGGCCGTGGGAGGCGCCACGCGTCCTGACCCGCGGTGACCGGTCGGGGGAGAACCGACCCACCCTCCTCCCCCGAAAGGACGGCGCCCAATGAGCGGGCCCAACACGAACTACGACCCTGTGCAGGTCACCCCCTTGAAGGCCGACCAGATCGAGGCGATGGTCGCCGAGGCCCTCGCCGCGATCGATGGGGCCTCCACCACCGACGAACTCAAGGCAGTGCGCCTCGCCCATGTCGGCGAGAAGTCGCCCCTGGCCCTGGCCAACCGCGAGATCGGCGCCCTGCCGCCGCAGGCGCGCAAGGACGCCGGCCAACGCATGGGCCGCGCGCGTTCCACGGTGAACCAGGCCATCACGGCACGTCAGGCTGAACTGGCCCGGGCAGAACTCACCGCCAGACTTGCCTCGGAGCGCATCGACATGACCCTGCCGGTGGAGCAGCATCCGGAAGGTGCCATCCATCCCCTGACCGCCATGATGGACATGATGAGCGACGTCTTCCTCAACCTGGGTTGGGAGGTGGCAGAGGGTCCCGAACTCGAGGCCGAGTGGCTCAACTTCGACGCGCTCAACACCGGGCCCGACCACCCAGCCCGGGGGCTCACCGACACCATCTTCGTCGAGCCGCTGGCGAACCACATCCTGATGCGGACGCAGACCTCGCCCGTGCAGGCGCGAACGCTGCTCACCCGTGACCTGCCCGTGTACGTCGTCTGCCCCGGCAAGGTGTACCGGGCCGATGAGTACGACGCGACCCACCTGCCCGTCTTCCACCAACTCGAAGGGCTGGTCGTCGACCGGGGCATCTCGATGGCCCATCTGAAGGGCACCCTCGACCACCTCGCCCGCTCGCTGTTCGGTGACATCTCCACCCGGCTGCGCCCGCACTACTTCCCGTTCACCGAGCCGAGCGCCGAGATCGACCTTGAGTGCTTCGTCTGCCATGGCGCGTCCGTCGGCAACCCGGATCGTCCCTGCCGCACCTGCCGGTCGGAAGGATGGATCGAGTGGGGCGGCTGCGGTGTGGTCAACCCGCGCGTGCTGATCGCCGCTGGAGTCGACCCCGACGTCTACTCCGGCATCGCCTTCGGCATGGGCATCGACCGCACGGTCATGTTCCGCAACAACGCCTCCGACCTGCGCGACTTCGTCGAGGGCGACATCCGTTTCAGCCGCTCGCTTCTGGGAGGAGCACGATGAGGGCACCCCTGTCATGGCTGCGGGAGCTCGTGCAGCTGCCCGCCGACATCACCACGACCCAGATCGCCGACCGCTGGACCCGCGCCGGCCTCAACGTCGAACGCATCGAGTCCACCGGCGGGGACGTCAGTGGTCCGGTGGTCATCGGACGTGTGCTCAGCCTGGTCGAGGAACCGCAGAAGAACGGCAAGACCATTCGCTGGTGCCGGGTCGACGTCGGCCCGCAGTTCAACGAACCCGCCACCGCGGACGAGCCCGCGGGTCGGGGTATCGTCTGCGGCGCATCGAACTTCAAGGTGGGCGACCACGTGGTGGTGGCACTACCCGGAGCGGTTCTGCCGGGGGACTTCGCCATCGCGGCCCGCAAGACCTACGGGCACGTCTCCGACGGCATGATCTGCGCCGAGGACGAGCTCGGGTTGGGCAGCGACCACGCCGGAATCATGGTGCTGCCGGAGGTGCTCGACGGACGTCCGCTGGTGCTGGGTGACGATGCCCTTGACGTGCTGAAGGCCCGCGACGAGGTGATCGAGGCCGACATCACCCCCGACACCGGCTACTGCCTGTCGATGCGAGGACTGGCGCGCGAGACGGCACAGGCGTTCGGCGTGGGCTTCACCGATCCCTACTCGTCACCAGTGCCACCGGAGACCTCGTCCGGTCACCCGGTCCTGGTTGACGACCCATCGGGGTGTTCGTTGTTCACGGCGACCACCGTCACGGGGATCGACCCCCATCGTCCCTCGCCCAGCTGGTTGGTGCGCAGGCTCGAGGCCTCGGGCATGCGCTCCATCTCACTGGTGGTCGACATCACCAACTACGTCATGCTCGAGTCGGGTCAGCCGCTGCACGCCTACGACGGCGACTCCCTGCAGGGTGCGATCGTGGTGCGGCGGGCGCGTGAGGGCGAGACGTTGACGACCCTGGACGACGTCACCCGCGACCTGCGCGTGGGCGATGACCTGCTCATCTGCGACGACTCCGGGCCGATCGGTCTCGCGGGTGTCATGGGGGGCGCCACGACGGAGGTGACGGCCTCGACCACGACCGTCGTCCTCGAGGCGGCAACCTTCGATGCCGTGACGATCGCTCGCGCTTTCCGCGCCCACAAGCTGCCCAGCGAGGCCAGCAAGCGGTTCGAGCGCGGGGTCGACCCAGCCCTGGCGTGGGCGGCGGGTCAACGTGCCGCCGCCTTGATGGCCGAGCTCGCGGGGGGCACTGTCTCAGCCGCTGCGACCATCGTGGGGGGCCCTCGTGCCATGCCTGCACAACGCATTTCCGCCGACCTGCCGGCCACCATCCTGGGCGCCGACATCGGTCATGACGAGGTGATGGAGGTGCTGCGCGCGTCCGGGTGCGAGGTCGAGGTGATCGGCTCCGAACTGCGGGTGGTGCCGCCCACCTGGCGCGGCGACCTGGTCGACCCCTACGACTACGTCGAAGAGGTCGGACGCAAGGTGGGCTTCGAACGCATCGGCTCCGTGCTGCCCGTCGCCACCTCTGGGCGCGGACTCCCGAGCGGGCAGCGGGGGAGACGCACCGTTGGCCGCGCCGCTGCGGACGCCGGGTTCGTGGAGCTGATCACCCTGCCGTTCGTCTCGGACGATGAACTCACCCGCCTCGGCCTTCCCGAAGGCGACCCCCGACTGTCGGCAGTGAAACTGCAGAACCCCTTGTCGGACGCCCAGCCGTATTTGCGAACAACGCTGCTCGGTGGACTGATGACAGCGGTGGGGCGCAACACCTCTCGAGGCCAGGACGACCTGGCGCTGTTCGAGATCGGCAGTGTGTTCCATCAGCGTGGGGATGCCGTCGCTGCGCCGATGCCCTCGGTGTCGGCTCGTCCCTCCGAGCACGACATCGCCGCCCTCGATGCGGCACTGCCTGACCAGCCACGCATGCTCGCGGCGATCGTCACCGGCCAGTGGCGCGCGGCGGGTTGGCGGGGACCTGCCGTCCCGGCGGACTGGACCCATGTGGCAGCGCTGGCCGAGGCCGTGGCAGCCTCGGTTGGTCTGCGACTGGTCCGCCGAAACGCCGAGCACGCCCCCTGGCACCCCGGCAGATGCGCCGAACTCCTGGTGGATGGCGCTGTGATCGGCCATGTCGGGGAGTTGCACCCCGAGGTGGCACGGGCATGGGGTCTGCCCGAGCGTCCCGCCGCGCTCGAACTCGACCTCGACGCGCTGTTGGCGGCCGCGCCGGGGCCCGGGGAGGTGGCACCCCTGCGCACGGCCATGGTCGCCAAGGAGGACGTGGCCCTGATCGTGGACGAGAGCGTGGCCGCGTCCGACGTGCGCGATGCCTTGGTGGAGGGTGCCGGAGACCTGCTCGACTCGGTCCGGTTGTTCGACGTGTACCGCTCCGAGCAGGTGGGCCAGGGCAAGAAGTCCCTCGCGTTCGCGCTCAAGTTGCGGGGGGCGGCCACCCTGACCGACGCCGAAGCGGCTGAGGCGCGGGACCGCGCCGTCGCGGTCGCCGTCGAGCGGTTCGGCGCGGTGCACCGAGCCTGAGGGCTCTCGCCCGTCTCACCCGGCGACAGCGACTGGAATAAGTATGCCGTGACCGGCATACTTATTCCATGAGTTACACAGTCGCCGTCGCCGGGTGCACGGGCTACGCGGGTGGGGAGGTGCTCCGGCTGCTGCTGGGTCATCCTGACGTCACCATTGGGGCACTGACCGCCGGCTCGTCCGCCGGGACGCTGTTGGGTCAACACCACCCCCACCTGGCCCCGCTGGCCGACCGGGAGGTGATCGAGACGACCGCCGCCAACCTCGCCGGTCACGACATCGTGTTCCTCGCTCTCCCACACGGCACCTCCGGTGCGATCGCAGCGCAGCTGGACGACGACGTGCTGGTCATCGACGCCGGCGCCGACTTCCGCCTGCGCAACCCGGACGACTGGGCCCGCTGGTACGGCACCGAGCATGCAGGCACCTGGCCCTATGGGCTGCCCGAGTTGCCGGGTCAACGAGAGGTTCTCGCCAGCGCCCGCACCATCGCGGTGCCCGGCTGCTACCCGACGACCGCAACCCTGGCCCTGCTGCCGGCGGTCACGTCAGGGCTGATCACCGGTGCCGACGTCACCGTGGCGGCTGCCTCCGGCTCCTCGGGGGCCGGGAAGGCGGCCAAACCCAACCTGCTCGGATCAGAGTTGTTCGGTTCGGCCTCGGCCTACGGCCTCGGAGGTGCGCACCGCCACACCCCGGAGATCTTGCAGAACCTCCGGCTGCTTGGGGCAGAGAACCCGAGCATCAGCTTCACGCCGCTGTTGGTGCCGATGTCGCGCGGCATCCTGGCCGTCTGCACCGCCCCCTTGGCACCCCACCGGGCCGCCAGCCCCCAGGAGGTGCGTCAGGCCTATCTCGACGCGTACGCCGACGAGCCCTTCGTCCGGGTGCTCCCCGAAGGGCAGTGGCCGCAGAGTCAGCACGTGGTCGGCTCCAACGCCGTGCAGGTGCAGGTGACCGTCGACCCATCTGTGAACAGGCTGATTGCCGTGGCCACGCTCGACAACCTGACCAAGGGCACGGCTGGGGGAGCGATCCAGTCGATGAACCTCGCGCTCGGACTGCCCGAGACCAGCGGGCTCAGCGCTGTGGGGGTGGCACCGTGACCATCACACGATCGGGACGTGGTGTGACCGCACCGCTGGGGTTCGTCGCAGCCGGCGTGACCGCCGGCCTGAAGCCCTCGGGCAGGCCAGACCTGGCACTCGTGCAGAACCTGGGACCCAGCAAGGCAGCAGCGGCCGTCTTCACCAGCAACCGCGTCGTCGCAGCGCCCGTGGTGTGGTCGCGCGCGGCGGTCTCCGACGGGTCGCTCGACGCCGTGGTGCTCAACTCCGGCGGCGCCAACGCCTGCACCGGGCCCGGCGGGTACGCCGATGCGGTGGCCACGGCCGAGCGGGTGGCCGCGGCTCTCGATCTGCTACCGGCGCAGGTCGCCGTCTGTTCCACCGGACTGATCGGCGAGCGGTTGCCCATGCCAGTGCTCCTGGCAGGTGTGGACGATGCGGTCACCCAGCTCTCGTCCGAGAACGGGGGGTCCGCGGCCATGGCGATCATGACCACCGACACCGTGTCGAAGTCGGTCGAGTTCACCCATGGAGACGGGTGGACGATCGGGGCCATGGGCAAGGGAGCAGGGATGCTCGCACCGGCCCTGGCGACCATGCTGGTGGTCATCACCACCGATGCGGTGGTGCCGCCCGACGTCGCCGAGGATTCCCTGCGCGGCGCGACGGGTGTCACGCTCGACCGGCTCGACTCCGACGGGTGCATGAGCACGAACGACAGCGTCCTGCTGTTGGCCTCCGGTGCCTCGGGGATCACCCCTTCGGCCGAGGACTTCCGGTCGGGACTCACCGCCGTGCTCCACGACCTGGGCCAGCAACTCCTGTCGGATGCGG
The DNA here is from genome assembly GCF_000421525.1 of Aestuariimicrobium kwangyangense DSM 21549. Lineage (GTDB taxonomy): Bacteria > Actinomycetota > Actinomycetes > Propionibacteriales > Propionibacteriaceae > Aestuariimicrobium > Aestuariimicrobium kwangyangense. Next base: position 1,454,447 of record NZ_ATXE01000001.1, read on the forward strand.
AAGGAGCCCACCACGACATCACCATCGCGGTCAGGGGAGCCGCCAGCACCGCAGACGCCCTCGAGGTCGGACGGACGATCGCCCGCAACAACCTGTTCAAGTGCGCCATCTACGGCGGCGACCCCAACTGGGGCAGAGCCCTGGCCGCCATCGGCACCACCGCCGCCCAGTTCGACCCCGATCGGCTCGACGTGAGCTTCAACGGGGTGATGGTCTGCCGGGCGGGGGAGGTCGGGGACGACCGAGCACTCGTCGACCTGGGTCCCCGCGCCGTCACCGTCGACGTCGACCTGCACGCCGGCCAGGAGTCGGCCACCATCTGGACCAATGACCTGACCCACGACTACGTCACCGAGAACTCGGAGTACTCCACATGAGCCGCGTGCGCGCCGACGACACCGAAGCCCTGCAGCGCAAGGCGTCCACCCTGATCGAGGCGCTGCCCTGGCTGAGCGAGTACGCCGGGAAGATCGTCGTCATCAAGTACGGCGGCAACGCCATGGTCAACGACGATCTCAAGCGAGCCTTCGCCGAGGACATCGTCTTCCTGCGCCGTTGCGGGGTGCTACCGGTGGTCGTGCACGGGGGCGGTCCGCAGATCTCGTCGATGCTGAAGCGACTCGACATCTCCTCGGAGTTCCGGGCCGGTTTCCGGGTCACCACCCCCGAGGCCATGGAGGTGGTCCGGATGGTGCTCGTCGGCCAGGTCGGACGAGAACTCGTGGGCCTGATCAACGCCCACGGCCCGTTCGCCATCGGCATGTCAGGAGAGGACGGGGGGCTGTTCACGGCAGTCCGTCGTGGGGTCGAGATCGACGGTGAGGATGTCGACCTGGGACTGGTGGGCGACGTCGCCGAGGTGCGCGCCCAAGGGGTGCTCGACCTGGTGCACAAGGGCCGCATCCCGGTCGTGGCCTCGGTCGCTCCCAATGCAGAGGGCGAGGTGCACAATCTCAATGCCGACACCGCCGCAGCCGCCCTCGCCGTTGCCCTGGGGGCCGAGCGACTGGTGATGATGACCGATGTCGCGGGCCTCTATGCCGACTGGCCCACCTCCGACACCGTGATCACGCAGATCTCGGCGGACGAGCTGCGCGAGCTCATGCCCCGACTGGAGTCGGGCATGGTGCCGAAGATGGAGGCCTGTCTGCGTGCCGTCACCGAGGGGGTGCCCAAGGCGACCATCATCGATGGGCGCATCCAGCACTGCCTGCTGCTCGAGATCTTCACCGACGACGGCATCGGCACCCTCGTCCAGAACGAACCCTCGTCCTTCCCCACACCCGAGAGCGGAGCCACCGCATGAGCCAGCCCACCGCAGCCGACCTGACGCTGCCCGAGGCCTCCGACGCCCCAGCCCTCAGCGAGCGTTACCAGCAGGTGATGATGAATGCCTTCGGAGGGCCGAAGCGGGTCTTCGTCCGCGGTGAGGGCTGTCACGTGTGGGACGACCAGGGCCGCAAGTACCTCGACCTTCTGTCGGGGCTCGCTGTCACAGCACTCGGCCACGCCCACCCGGCGGTGCTGTCGGCGATCACCTCGCAGCTGTCGACCCTGGGTCACGTGTCCAACTTCTTCGCCACTCCCGCCCAGGTCACCCTGGCCGAGAAGCTGGTGCACCTGGTGGCCCCCGCCAGCGGAACCGGGCAGGCCCGGGTCTTCTTCACCAACTCGGGTACCGAGGCCAATGAGGCTGCCTTCAAGCTGACCCGGTTGACGGGCCGCACCAGGATCATCGCGATGGAGGGAAGCTTCCACGGACGCACCATGGGAGCTCTGGCGATCACCTCCAACGTGAAGTACCGCGAGCCCTTCGCCCCGCTGCCCGGCGACGTCACCTTCGTGCCCTACGGCGACTCCGAGGCCTTGGCCGAGGCGATGGACGACCGGACGGCAGCAGTCGTGATCGAACCCATCCAGGGCGAGAACGGCGTGGTGGTGCCCCCCGACGACTTCCTCACCCACGCCCGAGAACTCTGCGATGCCCACGGTGCCCTGCTGTGGTTCGACGAGGTGCAGACCGGTATGGGACGCACCGGCCGGTGGCTCGCCTCGCACCCGGTCACACCCGACCTGGTGACCTTGGCCAAAGGGTTGGGCAACGGATTCCCAGTGGGGGCGTGCATCGGCATCGGACGGGCTGCCTCACTGTTGCAGCCGGGCCAGCACGGCACCACCTTCGGTGGCAACCCGGTGGCCGCCATCGCTGGACTCGCGGTGATCGGGGTGATCGAGCGGGACGGTTTGCTCCGCAACGCGATCGAGCGGGGGGAGCAGTTGGTGCGCGAGGTCGAGGGGTTGGACGATCCCCTCGTCGACCACGTTCGCGGCGCCGGTCTGCTGCGCGGCATCGTGCTCACCGAGCAGGTCGCCACCAGTGTGTCCGATGCGCTGCTCGACGCCGGCTACATCGTCAACGCCCCTCGCCCCGATGTCATCCGGGTCGCACCCCCGCTGATCATCACCGAGGGGCAGATCAGCTCCTTCGTCCAGGCCTTGGCGACAGCCCTGCGGGATGCCCGGCCATGAGTGACCGCGCGGGCGACAGGGGAGTCTCGCGCACGGCCCGACAAGGGCTGGTGGCGACTCTGCTGCAGACCCACGAGGTCACCAGCCAGACCGAGTTGACCGACCTGCTCGCCGCCGAGGGTGTCGCAGTCACCCAGGGCACCGTCTCGAAGGACCTGCTGGAACTGGGAGCAGTGCGCACCAGGTCGGCCAGCGGGACGGTGGTCTACTCCCTTCCCGACGAGGTGGGGGCCGATCGCGACGCCGCGAACCAGAAGCTCGCCAAGGTGTGCACCGAGCTGCTCGTCTCGGCCGACGCCTCCGCGAACCTGGCCCTGGCCCACACGCCGCCTGGCGCGGCGCAGTACTTCGCGTCCGCGCTCGACCGGGCAAACTGGTCGGACGTGCTCGGCACCATCGCCGGGGACGACACCATCATGATCATCACCCGCGACCCCGAAGGGGGTGCCACGGTGGCGGAACGGTTGCTGAGCCTGGCAGCCACCCCCCGGGCGGGCAGAACCAGGAGCATGCCATGACCACTGCCGAGGGCCACGACAGCGTCGACGGGCGCGGCGATGCGGGACCGATCGACCAGCCCCGTGGGGACCAGGGACGTCTCTGGGGTGGTCGCTTCGCCGGGGGCCCGGCCGACGCCATGTTCGCGCTGTCGGTCTCGACCCAGTTCGACTGGCGGTTGGCCCGGCATGACATCGCAGGCTCCCGGGCGCACGCCTTGGCCCTGCACGCCGCCGGGCTGTTGACCGAGGACGAACTCACCCAGATGCACGCGGGCCTGGACCGGCTCGAGGCGGACGTTGCCTCGGGTGCATTCCGGGCCGCGGCCTCCGACGAGGACGTGCACGGGGCCCTGGAGCGCGGACTGCGCGAGATCGTGGGTTCCGAACTCGGTGGACGACTGCGTGCCGGACGAAGCCGCAATGACCAGATCGCCACGCTCATCAGGCGTTGGCTGCGGGAGCAGGTGCGCTCGCTGAGTCTCGACATCTCCGCGGTGGTCGACGCCCTGCACCACCAGGCCACCCGCAACCTCGGGGCCATCATGCCGGGACGAACGCACCTGCAGTCGGCCCAGCCGGTACTGCTCAGCCACCACTTGCTGGCCCACGCATGGCCCTTGGTGCGCGACCTGCAGCGTCTGCGTGACCTCGACACCCGACTGTCAGTCAGCCCGTACGGCTCCGGGGCCCTGGCCGGTACCTCGTTGGGCCTGGACCCGGAACTCGTCGCCCGGGAACTGGGGTTCGACAGTTCTGTCGCGAACTCGATCGACGGCACCGCCGCGCGTGACCTGGTCAGCGAGGCCGCATTCGTGCTGGCACAGGTGGGTGTCGACCTCTCACGGCTGAGCGAGGACGTCATCCTGTGGTGCACCCACGAGTTCGGGTTCGCCACCCTGGACGATGCCTGGTCGACGGGCTCGAGCATCATGCCGCAGAAGAAGAACCCCGACGTGGCAGAGCTGGCCCGTGGCAAGGCGGGACGACTGGTCGGGCACCTCGCCGGGCTGTTGACCACGTTCAAGGGGCTGCCGCTCGCCTACAACCGCGACCTGCAGGAGGACAAGGAACCGGTCTTCGACGCGGTCGACCAGTTGCACGTGCTGTTGCCGGCCGTGGCGGGCATGGTGTCGACCCTGACCTTCCACCACGACCGGATGGCCGAGGTGGCCCCGCGCGGATTCTCGCTCGCCACCGACATGGCCGACTGGTTGGTGCGCCAGCGCGTGCCGTTCGCCCGGGCCCACGAGATCACGGGACGAGCGGTGCAGTTCTGTGAGGCGAACGGTGTCGAGCTGCAACAACTGAATGACTCCCAGTTGGCCGAGATCTCGCCCGAGCTGACCGGCGACGTGCGCGAGGTGCTGACGATCGAGGGTTCAACCGCTTCGCGCAACGGCCGTGGCGGAACAGCGGAGCCTCGGGTCCGCGAGCAGTTGGACGAACTCTCGGTCGCACTCGCCCAGGCGCGCGCCTTCGCAGCGAGCTGAGCGGGCGCGAGGCCTCCCGGTGTTCACCCTGGGATGGTGGGGCGGACTCGAGCGCACGCGCTCGGTAGGCTGATCGGGTGAATGCGGTCTTCGACGAACTGTCCTGGCGCGGCTTGGTCGCGCACTCCACCGATGCCGAGGCGCTCGCCCAGCATCTGGACGATGGGCCCGTCACGTTCTACGTCGGCTTCGACCCCACGGCGCCGAGCATCCACATGGGCAACCTGGTGCAGTTGATCGTTGCGCGACACCTGCAAGCCGCCGGCCACAAGCCCCTGCTGCTGGTGGGCGGTTCGACCGGCCTGATCGGCGACCCCAAGGAGTCGGGGGAGCGGGTCATGAACCCCGTTGACCAGGTGCACGCCTGGGTGGAGAAGATCAGGGCTCAGGTGAGTCGGTTCGTCAGCTTCGAGGGTGCCAACGCTGCCGAGGTGGTCAACAACTACGACTGGACGGCCAACCTGTCGACCCTCGACTTCCTCCGGGACGTGGGCAAGCACTTCCCTGTGAACCGGATGTTGGCCAGGGACGTGGTGTCACGCCGCCTCGAGTCGGGCATCAGCTACACCGAGTTCAGCTACGTGCTGCTGCAGAGCCTCGACTACCGCGAGCTCTTCCGGTCGAAGGGTGCCACCCTGCAGACAGGTGGCTCGGACCAGTGGGGGAACATCACCGCTGGGGTCGAACTGATCCGCCGGTCGGAAGGTGCACGCGTGCACGCCTTGGCGACACCGCTGCTCACCAAGGCCGACGGCAGCAAGTTCGGCAAGACGGAGTCCGGCACCGTCTGGCTGGACGCCCAGATGACCTCGCCCTACGCCTTCCACCAGTTCTTCCTGAATGCCGAGGACGCAAAGGTCATCGAGTACCTCAAGGTCTTCTCACCCCGCGGGCGTGACGAGATCGACGAACTCGAGCGCCAGGTGACCGAGGAACCGTGGAAGCGAGCCGCGCAGAAGGCCCTGGCCGATGACATCACAGACCTGGTGCACTCCGTGGACGACCGAAGGGCTGCCGTGGCTGCTGCCGAGGCGCTGTTCGGGAAGGGTGACCTGCGTGCGCTACCTGCGGCCACGGTGCGGGCCGTGGCCCACGAGGTGGGAGGCGTCGAGCTGACCGACGGCACCCTGCCCAACGTGGTGGATGCACTCATGCTGGCCGGCGTCGTGGACTCGAAGGGAGCCGCGCGCCGCGCCGTGGACGAGGGCGGTGCCTACCTCAACAACGAGAAGGTCACCGACCCCGAGCGCAGACTCGTGGCCGACGACCTGCTGCCGGGCGGAGTGGCACTGCTCCGCCGGGGCAAGCGGACCCTTGGCGCCCTGCTGCTGCCCAGGGGTTGACCGAGGCCCGGGAGGGCGCGAATCCTGTCTGGCTTGGGGCGGCGCGATGTCGACAAGCTCACACCGACCGGGTTTGCGCGATCGGTGACCTGCGCGTAATGTTTACCGAGCCTTGAAGGTGAGACGGACGGCGGAGCTCCTCGGAGTGGAGCCGGACGGACCCAGGGCCACATCTCTTGAACATCCCTCACGGGATGAGTGTGCGTACAGCTCGTACCCACTCGGATCGTGAATGACGCAAGAATGTGCAGGGAGGCGGATTTGACCCGGCTCCCGAATACAACTAAAGTTCATCAGGTTGCCCCACGGGGCAGCTGATCCTCGGAGAAGAAAATGGAATCCATTCCTGGATGACATTGAATCGAAAAGGAACCAAGCCGGCGGATTTGACTCCGAAGGCGAGGAAGAAGTAAAGTTTCACGAGTTGCCCCTTGCGGATGGCCTTCGGGTTGGATGTGTGGGTCGCACCCGAATCTTGAGAACTCAACAGCGTGCTTTATAGTCAATGCTATGTAATGACGATATTTTTTGTCTCGTGCCTGGGCTGGCCCTTTTTGGGGTTGGTTTGGGTGGAGATTCCTTTGATGAATGACAGTAAGATCCAGCAATGGTTTCTTTTGTCGGGATTCGGAACTCTTGGCTGCCTTGCCTTTTTTTGGTGGGGTGGTTGTTGTTTTCAACGGAGAGTTTGATCCTGGCTCAGGACGAACGCTGGCGGCGTGCTTAACACATGCAAGTCGAGCGGTAAGGCCTTTCGGGGTACACGAGCGGCGAACGGGTGAGTAACACGTGAGTAACCTGCCCCAGACTTT
>NZ_ATXE01000002.1 GCF_000421525.1 Aestuariimicrobium kwangyangense DSM 21549
GGCCCCTAAGCGATAACTAAGTGGAAAAGGATGTGGAGTTGCGGTGACAACCAGGAGGTTGGCTTGGAAGCAGCCACCCTTGAAAGAGTGCGTAATAGCTCACTGGTCAAGTGATTCTGCGCCGACAATTTAGCGGGGCTCAAGTTATCCGCCGAAGCTATGGCATTCACGCGTGTACTTGACTTTCGAGTCCAGGTGCGTGGATGGGTAGGGGAGCGTCGTGTGCGCGATGAAGCGGCGGGGTGACCCAGTCGTGGAGAGCACACGAGTGAGAATGCAGGCATGAGTAGCGAATGACGGGTGAGAAACCCGTCCGCCGAATATCCAAGGGTTCCAGGGTCAAGCTAATCTGCCCTGGGTAAGTCGGGACCTAAGGCGAGGCCGACAGGCGTAGTCGATGGACAACGGGTTGATATTCCCGTACCGGCGAAGTACGGCCCATGCTGAATCAGGTGATGCTGAGCACGGAAGGTGTCGGAGGTCTTCGGATCGATGATGCTGACTCTGCGACCCAAACTTGTAGTAGGCAAGCTGCGGAGGGACGCAGGAAGGTAGCCCATCCCGGTGACTGGTATGCCGGGACAAGCGTGTAGGGCGAGGGGTAGGCAAATCCGCTCCTCATGTGCCTGAGACGTGACGTCGTGATTGGAATTCGTTTCCAAGAGTGGGTGATCCTATGCTGCCTAGAAAAGCTTCGTGAGCGACGTATGAGCCGCCCGTACCCCAAACCGACACAGGTGGATAGGTAGAGAATACCAAGGCGATCGAGATAATCGTGGTGAAGGAACTCGGCAAAATACCCCCGTAACTTCGGGATAAGGGGGACCGGATGTGTGAGGACACGAGCTGTCTGAAGCATTGAAGGTCGCAGAGACCAGGCCCAAGCGACTGTTTACTAAAAACACAGGTCCGTGCCAAGTCGAAAGACGATGTATACGGACTGACTCCTGCCCGGTGCTGGAAGGTTAACGGGAAGTGTCAGCGCAAGCGAAGCACTGAACTTAAGCCCCAGTAAACGGCGGTGGTAACTATAACCATCCTAAGGTAGCGAAATTCCTTGTCGGGTAAGTTCCGACCTGCACGAATGGAGTAACGATTTGGGCGCTGTCTCCACCACGAACTCGGCGAAATTGCAGTACGAGTAAAGATGCTCGTTACGCGCAGCAGGACGGAAAGACCCCGGGACCTTTACTATAGTTTGGTATTGGTGTTCGGTGCGACTTGTGTAGGATAGGTGGGAGACTGTGAAGCAGCCACGCCAGTGGTTGTGGAGTCATCGTTGAAATACCACTCTGGTCGCTCTGGATATCTAACCTAGGTCCATGATCTGGATCAGGGACAGTGCCTGATGGGTAGTTTGACTGGGGCGGTCGCCTCCCAAAAGGTAACGGAGGCGCCCAAAGGTTCCCTCAGCCTGGTTGGTAATCAGGTGGCGAGTGTAAGTGCACAAGGGAGCTTGACTGTGAGAGAGACATCTCGAGCAGGGACGAAAGTCGGGACTAGTGATCTGGCGGTGGCTTGTGGAAGCGCCGTCACTCAACGGATAAAAGGTACCCCGGGGATAACAGGCTGATCTTGCCCGAGCGCTCACAGCGACGGCATGGTTTGGCACCTCGATGTCGGCTCGTCGCATCCTGGGGCTGGAGTCGGTCCCAAGGGTTGGGCTGTTCGCCCATTAAAGCGGCACGCGAGCTGGGTTTAGAACGTCGTGAGACAGTTCGGTCCCTATCCGCTGCGCGCGTAGGAATCTTGAGAAGAGCTGTCCTTAGTACGAGAGGACCGGGACGGACTAACCTCTGGTGTGCCAGTTGTTCTGCCAAGAGCACGGCTGGTTGGCTACGTTGGGAAGTGATAACCGCTGAAAGCATCTAAGCGGGAAGCACGCTTCAAGATGAGGGTTCCCACAGAATAATCTGGTAAGGCCCCCGGCAGACCACCGGGTGATAGGTCGGATGTGGAAGTGCTGAAAGGCATGGAGCTGACCGATACTAATAGGCCGAGGGCTTGTTCATTCATCTACAAAGATGCTACGCGTCCACTGTGTGGTTCCCGGGATACGGTCGGGAACCAGGCTTGATAATTGAATGCTTGGTCCGACACATCTCCATAGTGTTTCGGTGGCCATGGCGAAAGGGAAACACCCGGTTCCATTCCGAACCCGGAAGTTAAGCCTTTCAGCGCCGATGGTACTGCAGGGGGGACCCTGTGGGAGAGTAGGACGCCGCCGGACTTACAACACCCCCTTGATCTTCGGATCAAGGGGGTGTTTCCATTTGTGCCGAAAGTGGCCTCCACGGTGCCCTGTCGGTGAAGTGCTGGCGCTCGCCGGCCGCAGCGGGACCGATCGGGTCTCCCGCGCGCCGTGCCGATACGGCGAGCCCCCTGGGCTCGTCGGGACGTTCTTTGCCCGGGATCGGGCCACTGAGAGAAGATGGTGTTCATGAATGCATGGCAGGCGGATCAGCCGCGTGAGGGTCGTCGTCCGTTCGGGGGTGGCCAGAGTGGCCGTTCCTCCGGCGGACGAGGCGGGGATGGCAGGGGCGACAGCCCGCGAGGCCCTGGCTCGGGTGGTTCGGGGAGGGGTTCGAGCGGCGGTTACAGCCGAGGGGGCACATCGCGTCCAAGTGGTGGCTCCTCCGGTGAGCGGCGTTCGTACCGCAGCAATGACCGTGATGACCGTGGCCCTCAGTCGGGTGAGCGTCGTCCCTACCGCGATGAGCGTGGTTCCCAGTCGGGCGAGCGCCGTCCCTACCGCAGCAATGACCGCGACGACCGTGGCGGGCAGTCGGGCGAGCGTCGTCCCTACCGCAGTGATGACCGTGGCCCGCAGTCGGGCGAGCGTCGCCCCTACCGCAGCGATGACCGTGGCCCGCAGTCGGGCGAGCGTCGCCCCTACCGCAGCGATGACCGTGGCCCGCAGTCGGGCGAGCGTCGCCCCTACCGCAGCGATGACCGTGGCCCGCAGTCGGGCGAGCGTCGCCCCTACCGCAGCGATGACCGTGGCCCGCAGTCGGGTGACCGTCGCCCGTACCGGAGCAATGACCGTGACGACCGAGGCGGCCGCCCGCAGTCGGGTGACCGTCGCCCGTACCGCAGTGATGACCGTGGCCCCCAGTCCGGTGAGCGCCGTCCCTACCGCAGCAATGGCCGCGACGACCGTGGCCCGCAGTCGGGCGAGCGTCGCCCGTACCGCAGTGATGACCGTGGCCCCCAGTCCGGGGAGCGCCGTCCCTACCGCACCAACGACCGCGACGACCGTGCCGGCCGCCCCCAGTCGGGTGAGCGGCGTCCCTACCGCAGTGATGACCGTGGCCCGCAGTCGGGTGAGCGTCGCCCGTACCGCAGTGATGACCGTGACGACCGTGGCGGCCGTCCGCAGTCGGGTGACCGTCGCCCGTACCGCAGCAACGACCGTGACGACCGTGCCGGCCGTCCGCAGTCGGATGAGCGGCGTCCCTACCGCAGCAATGACCGCGACGACCGTGGCCCGCAGTCGGGTGACCGTCGTCCCTACCGCAGCAACGACCGCGGGGACAGGGGTGCCGGACGGCCGAGTTTCAGCAGTGCTCGAGGCGACTTCAACCCCAACCAACGCCGGGGCCGCCGCGAGGACGAGCTCACGCGTGAGGAGGTTCGTGAGCAGGAGCGGGCGATCCGGCCGGGCCTTGAGCGCAAGGAGAACGAACCTCCACTCCCGGAGCACTTCGACGCCAAGCTGCTGCCGCGACAGGTTCGTGCCGAACTGCGCGGCCTTCCGCACGACCTCGCGAACATCGTGGGGGCACATCTGCAGGCTGCTGGTGAGCTGATCGACACCGATCCCCAGTTGGCGCTGGCCCATGCACATGCCGCTCGACGGCGAGCCGCTCGCCTGCCGATCGTGCGTGAGGCGACTGCTGAGGCGGCCTACGCTGCCGGTGACTGGTCGACGGCGTTGACCGAGTATCGCGCCCTGCACCGTATGACCGGCTCGGATGAGTACCTGCCGGTCCTGGCCGACTGCGAACGAGCCCTGGGACGGCCCCGCGAGGCACTGACCTTGGCCCGCAAGGCGGCCACCGCCGGACTGGATGCCGACAGTTGGCTCGAGATGGTGATGGTCGAGGCGGGGGCGCGCGACGACCTCGGTCAACGCGCCGAGGGAATCAGGGTGCTCCGGCAGGCCATCGCCACGCGCCGGGGTGCACGCCTCAGCCAGGCGCGACTCCGGTTCGCGCTGGCCGAGTTGCTGATCAAGGAAGGCGACAACGACCAGGCCATCGACCTGTTCGGCCAGGTCGAGAAACTGGATCCTGCCAACGAGCTTGATGCCGGCGATCGGTTGCTTGCCCTCGGCGCCACCAGTGCCCACCTCGCCGACGGTATCGACGTGATTGCGTTCGACGACAGCGAGGACGACGTCCAGGACGACGAGTCGCGGAGCCATGAGTCCGGGGATGACGAGGACGACGACTCCGAGGACGACGACTCCGAGGACGACGACACCGAGGACGACGATACGGAGCAGGAGGACTCGGAGGACGACGACTTCGAGGACAACTCCGAGGAGGATGAGTCGGACGATGCTCACTCCGACGAGGACGAGTCGCACGATGGCGACGACCTCGACGGCGACTCCGAGACCAGTCAGTCGGACGAGGACGTGACAGACCGGCAGTCGGCCGACGACACCGACCGGGGTTCGGCCGACGGCGACTCCGAGGATGACGCGGATCAGGACGATCAGAAGGCGGACGAGTCACAGTGACGTCCCCCTTGATCGACGACTACGACGCTGCGCTGTTCGACCTCGACGGGGTGGTCTACCTCGGACCACAGCCCGTCGAGGGCGCCTCCGAGGGGATCGCTGCCCTCCGTGAACGTGGGGTTCACGTCGGATTCGTGACCAACAACGCCGCTCGGACGCCACAGCACGTGGTCGATCATCTGGTCCAACTCGGGATTCCAGCTGACGTGGCTGACGTCGTCACCAGCGCGCAGGCGGTGGCGCGGCTGATGGCCGACGAATTGCCCGAGGGGTCGCTGGTGCTGGTCACCGGCACGGCAGCCCTGGCGGCCGAGCTCACTGCAGTCGGACTGACCACGACCCAGAACTGGCGGGACGAACCGGTCGCCGTCGTGCAGGGCTACGACCCGGACATGACCCAGGCCCGCCTCGACGGAGCGTGTTTCGCGATTCAGCGCGGCGCACGATGGTACGCGAGCAACACCGACGCCACCCGACCGACCGATCAGGGGTTGGTGCCGGGCGCCGGTTCACAGGTCGCTTCCGTACGGGTGGCCGTCGAGATCGACCCCGTGGTGGCGGGCAAACCCTGTGCCCCCTTGATGCACGAGACGGTGACCCGACTCGGCGCCGGCCGTCCCATCTTCGTGGGCGACCGCCTCGACACCGACATCGAGGGCGCCAACGGGGTCGACATGGAGTCCCTTTTCGTCTTCACCGGAGCCCACGGCAAGGCCGACCTCGCCGGAGCGGACGTCCATCACCGGCCCACCCACATCGGCCACGACCTGCGCGCCCTCCTTGCCCCGGCCCGAACCTTGACCACGGGATCCGACTCGGCGACCTGCGGGCACATCACCGCGCGGGTGACCAACGGTCGCGTCCACCTGGACCAGCCGGGCACCACCCCCGACGAGCAACTGGATGCCCTCTGGGCCGTGCTCGCGCTGGTGTGGGAGGGCGCCGACGGCACCGAAGCCTTGGCGGCACTGGACCTGATTCCATGACCCAGAACCCGCAGTCCGGGAGGCCGCAGTCCGGGAGGCCCCAGAGCGGGAGGCCCCAGAGCGAGAGGCCCCAGACCGGCAACCGGCTGATCGACGCCGCCCTCGCCGAGTTCGGCAGCCTGGACGACCATCCGCCAGCCGAGCACCACGACCGCTTGGCCAAGGTGCATGAGGTGCTGGCATCGGTGCTGGAGCAGTCACGTGGGGGAGCGCAGGCACCGATTCCCGGGCTTCGTCCGAACCCGTGAGACTCGACCAGTTGATCACCGAGCGGGGACTCGCACGCAGCCGCTCGGCGGCCCAGCAGTTGGTCCGCGCCGGGCGGGTCCGCGTTGCCGGGCAGGTCGTCACCCGCCCGGGGGTCGAGGTCGCCGCTGACACCAGCCAACTCGAGGTCGAGACAGACCCTTGGGTGAGCCGCGCGGCTCACAAACTGATCGGGGCACTCGACCATTTCGCAATCCTGACCGCTGACGGGCCGGGCCCAGGGGTCAGGACGGAACAACACCCCGGGGACCGCGTCGCCCCGGTCGTGCTCGACGCCGGTGCCTCGACCGGGGGCTTCACCCAGGTCTGCCTGGCACGAGGTGCGGGGCGGGTGCACGCCGTCGACGTCGGCCACGGCCAACTCTCCCCACTGGTCCGACACGACCCCAGGGTCGTCGTTCTCGAGGGCTTCAACCTGCGTGACCTGCGCCCCGACACCCTCGGCGAGCCCGTCGACCTGGTGGTCACCGACGTCAGCTTCATCGGTCTGGGCCTGCTGGTCGAACCACTGCTCAGCGTCGTGGGCGACGGCGGTCAGGCATTGCTCCTGGTGAAGCCCCAGTTCGAGGTGGGACGAGCCGGCCTCGACGCCCGCGGCGTGGTCAGGGACCCGACCGAGGCCGAACGCGCCGTCGTCCGGGTGGCAGATCGGGTGCACGAGCTCGGCTGGGAGGTGTCGGACCCCTTCCCCAGCCCGATCACCGGCGAGACTGGCAACCAGGAGTTCTGGCTAAGGTGTTACCAGCAGACCACCGAGGAGGTCACGTGACGCAGCGGTCGTTGGCGGTGATGGTGCACCCGACCCATCCCGACGCCCCCGTCATGGCGGCCGCCTTCATCGAGGCAGTCCAGGCCCACGGAATCGTGGTCGGCGTGCCCGCTGACCACTTGCCCACCCTGTTGTCGCTCGTGCCCGACTCGGCCCGGTCGCGACTGGTGGACCAGTCCCAACTCACCGACGCCGAGGTCGTGGTCGTCTTCGGCGGCGATGGCACCATCCTCAGAGCGGGCGAGTGGGCCCTTCCCCGACATGTGCCGCTGCTGGGGATCAACCTCGGCCACGTCGGGTTCCTCGCCGAACTCGAACCCTCGGGCGTTCCGCTGCTGGTGAGGCTGGTGGTGGAGCGCCACTACGAGGTCGAGGAACGGCTGACCCTGCAGGTGACGGTGCACGACGCCGACGACCGGGCGCTGTGGCAGTCCTTCGCCGTCAACGAGGTCTCCCTCGAGAAGGCCGCCCGCGAGCGGATGGTCGAGGTGCTCGCCACCATCGACGGCCGCCGTTTGTCGCAATGGGGGTGCGACGGTGTGCTGGTGAGCACCCCCACCGGTTCCACGGCCTATGCCTTCTCGGCGGGGGGTCCTGTGATGTGGCCCGATGTCGAGGCGCTGATCGTGGTCCCGTTGTCGGCCCATGCGCTGTTCGCGCGCGCCCTGGTGATCAGCCCGCGTGCCCATGTCGACCTGACCGTGATGCCCCAACTCAACTCGTCGGCGGTGGTGTGGTGTGACGGTCGACGTTCCTTCGACGTCGCCCCGGGGCAGCGGGTGGAGGTGGTCCGCGGTCCCGACGACCTGCTCATCGCCCGGCTCTCGGAACAACCCTTCGCTGATCGCCTCGTGCGCAAGTTCGGGCTCCGGGTCGAGGGGTGGCGCAACATGAGGGAGGCCCCCACCGACGCTGTGGGTGAGCTCTCCGCGGGACACCACTGATGCTGCGGGACCTGCATCTGCACGCCTTGGGGGTGATCGACGACGCCACCCTCGAACTCGCCCCGGGACTGACGGCGCTCACGGGTGAGACCGGCGCTGGCAAGACGATGGTCACCACCGGACTGGGCCTCCTGCTCGGCGCGAGGGCTGATGCCGGACTGGTGCGGGACGGCCAACGGCGCGCCCTGGTCGAGGGCCGGTTCACTGCCGAGCCTTCCCTGGCCGCCTCACGTCTCGACGAGGTGGGTGCCGAGCTGGACGGGGACGAGTTGCTCGTCGCCCGCCACGTCACCGACCAAGGACGATCGCGGGCCTTCGTCGGGGGAGCCCAGACCACCGTCGCGGCGCTGGCCGAGGTCACCGCCGAGTTGGCAACGATCCACGGCCAGTCCGAGCAGGCCAGACTGGGCACCAGTGAGCGACAGCGTGACGTGCTCGACCGAGCCTGCGGTCCCGACCATCTGGCGGGGCTCGCCGACTACCAGCGAGTGTTCGCCGAGCGGCGTCGGCTGCAGGCCGAACTGGACGACCTGACCTCACACGCCCAGCAACGCGCCCGCGAGGCGGACCTGCTGAGATTCGGTCTGGACGAGATCGAACGGATCGCCCCCCAACCCGGGGAGGACCTGGCCCTGGCCTCGCAGTTCACCCGGCTCCAGGCGGTCGACGATCTCAGGGCCCTGGCACATCGGGTCAGCGTCACCCTCTCGGGCGACGAGTACGCCGACGACACCGCAGACGCCGTCGGCCTGCTGGGGGAGGCACGCAAGGGGCTGGACCACCTGGCCGACCTCGACCCCTCGGCCCGACCACTGCACGAACGAGCCGTCGAGATCAGCTCGGCGCTCGCCGATCTTGCCGCCGACACCTCTGGTTACCTGGCCGACCTCGAGTCCGACCCTGCCGAACTCGAACGGGTGGTCTCCCGTCAGGCTGACCTGGCACGTCTCACCCGCAAGTACGGCACGACAGTCGACGAGGTGATCGCGTGGTCGTCCGAGCAGGCCACCCGACTGCTCGAGCTCGAGGACTCCGACGGCCGGGTGGGCGAGCTCGCTGCCAGGGTGCAGGTGCTGACCGCCGAACTCGAGGACAGGGCTGCCGTGCTCGGCCGGGAACGGCGCCGGCTGGCGACCGACCTGGCAGGGCGGGTCCAGGACGAACTCGCAGCTCTGGCGATGCCCCACGCCCGACTCGTCTTCGAGGTGAGCACCACCACCGAGCTGACCACACACGGACGAGACCACGTGCAGCTGCTGTTCTCCGCCAACCCCGGGTCGCTCCCTGCCCCACTGGCGCGGACGGCGTCCGGTGGCGAGCTGTCCAGGGTGCGGTTGGCCCTGGAGGTGGTGCTCGCCGACGAGGACGCCGGGCACACGTTCGTCTTCGACGAGGTCGATGCCGGCGTCGGCGGGGCCGTCGGTCTGGAGATCGGACGGCGCCTGGCCAGGCTGGCTCGTGGTTCGCAGGTGGTGGTCGTGACCCACCTGGCCCAGGTGGCCGCCTTCGCCGACCACCACCTGGTGGTACGCAAGGCCTCGGACGGTCAGGTCACCAGCTCGGACGTGGCACCCGTGGCCGGCGAGGCCAGACTGCGGGAATTGGCGCGCATGATGGGCGGTCTGGACGAAGCGGACTCGGCTCTCGCGCATGCGCGCGATCTGCTGGCCGAGACCGAACGCTGAGGTCCCGCGCAGCCCTGGGCGGTCGTCCCCGACTCCGGGCCACCGAACGGAATCAGCTGTCGAGCAGGCGCCCCAGGTCATAGGCCGAGGCCACGTCGACCTGGTCCAGGGTGCACGAGCGCGGCTCCCGATCGGGACGGAAGCGAACCAGCGTCACGGCGTGGCGGAACCGTCGTCCCTCGAGCTGGTCGAACGACACCTCGACCACCAGTTCGGGTCGAAGTGGGATGTAGGCGCCCTGGTCCCAGGGGCCGAGCCGGTTGCGCGCATTGGTGGGCGGCAGGATCAGCCCTTCGCCCTCCGGTGCCCGCAGCGGCTCCAGTTCGTCGGCGAGGGCCTCGCGCATCCGATCGCTGAGGGCGCCGATACCGCCCACGTTGACCAGTTCGCCACCCTCGTCGTACATGCCCAACAGCAGGGAACCCACGCCGTGGCCGCGGGCGTGCTTGCGATAGCCCACCACCACCGCCTCGGCGGTGCGGGTGTGCTTGACCTTGAGCATGCTTCGTCGTCCGGGCTCGTAGCAGCCCCGGCGCTCCTTCACCATCACCCCGTCGAGGCCGGCGCCCTCGAAGGAGTGGAACCACTCCCGGGCCAGTTCGGCGTCGTGCGTGACGACCGTGAGGTGAACCCCCGACTCGGGGGCGACACCGGCGAACAATCCCTCGAGCAACTCCCGACGGGTGTCGTAGGGCAGGTTGAGCAGGCTGGAGTCGTCGAGCGCCAGCAGGTCGAAGCAGACCAGTTCGGCAGGAGTCTGCACGCTGAGCCGGTGGATGCGCTTGAGCGCTGGGTGCACCCGGGCCGACAGCGCATCCCAGTCCAACTTCTGGTTGCCGGGCCGACCCGTGCGAACAATGATCTCGGCGTCGACCACGCATCTGTCGGGCAGGGCCGCCCGCACCCGCTCCACGACCTCGGGGAAGTAGCGGGTCAACTGCTTGTTCATGCGGCTGATCAGTTCGACCTGGTCGCCGTCACGCAGGATGATGCAGCGGAACCCGTCCCACTTGGGCTCGTAGGCGTACCCGCCGGGCACGGCGTCGGCTGCGGGGATGTCATCGATCAGCCGCGCCAGCATCGGCGCGATCGGCAGATCGATGGCGAGTCGCATGTGACCATCATGGCAGGGATCCACACCCCTCGTGTCGCGGCCCCGGGCTGGGCCCGGGTGGGTGTGACGAATGACACACCAGGCGCACGAAACCGCTGGTCACCTCGTCGATGGCCCAGCCACCCCCCGGGAGCACCTATGATGGGAGTCCGTGGGCAGCGCGAAAATGACCAAGCATGTGTTCGTGACCGGTGGGGTCGTCTCCTCACTCGGCAAGGGATTGACAGCCTCGAGCTTGGGCAGCCTGCTCGTCGCTCGTGGTCTCAGGGTCACCATGCAGAAACTCGACCCGTACCTGAACGTCGATCCGGGCACGATGAACCCCTTCCAGCACGGCGAGGTGTTCGTCACCGAGGACGGTGCCGAGACCGACCTCGACATCGGCCACTACGAGCGTTTCCTCGACGTGAACCTCACCGCGGACGCCAACATCACCACGGGCAAGGTGTACTCCTCGGTGATCGCCAAGGAGAGGCGTGGTGACTACCTCGGCGACACCGTCCAGGTGATCCCGCACATCACCAACGAGATCAAGGACTCGATGCTCGCCATGGGTGGGCCGGGTGTCGACGTCGTCATCCACGAGATCGGTGGGACGGTCGGCGACATCGAATCGCTGCCCTTCCTCGAGGCCGCCAGGGTCGTGCGGCACGAGATCGGTCGCGAGAACGTCTTCTACCTGCACGTCTCGCTGGTGCCCTACATCGGGCCGTCCGGTGAGATGAAGACCAAGCCCACCCAGCACTCCGTGGCCGCCCTGCGGCAGGTCGGCATCCAGCCCGACGCGATCGTCTGCCGAGCCAACCGTGAACTGGGCGACGGCATCAAGCGCAAGATCGCGATGAGCTGCGACGTCGACGAGGAGGCCGTGGTGTCGTGCATCGACGCCCCCTCCATCTACAACATCCCTCGTGTGCTGCACGAGGAGGGTTTGGACGCCTACCTCGTTCGCCGGCTCGACCTGAGTTTCCGCGACGTCAACTGGAAGCGTTGGGACGACCTTCTCGACCGCGTGCACCATCCCAAGGAAGAGGTCACCATCGCCCTGGTCGGCAAGTACATCGACCTGCCCGACGCCTACCTGTCGGTGACCGAGGCCCTGCGCGCAGGGGGGTTCGCCAACTGGGCGAAGGTCAACGTGCGCTGGGTGGCCTCCGACACCTGCGAGACCCCTGAGGGTGCCGAGACCAATCTCGGTGATGTGGACGGGGTCTGCGTGCCGGGTGGCTTCGGCATCCGTGGTGTCGAGGGGAAGTTGGGCGCGCTGCGCTTCGCCCGTGAGAACAAGATCCCCACCCTCGGGCTCTGCCTGGGCCTGCAGTGCATGGTCATCGAGGCAGCACGCAACGTCGCGGGCATCAGTGATGCCGCGTCGAGTGAGTTCGATCCGGGCAGTGAGCACCCGGTGATCGCAACCATGGCCGAACAGCAGGCGATCGTCGACGGAGCCGGAGACCTGGGCGGGTCGATGCGGTTGGGTTCCTACCCAGCAGACCTCAAGCGTGGATCGGTGGTCTCGCGGCTCTACGGTCGCAACCGGGTCGAGGAACGCCACCGCCACCGCTACGAGGTCAACAACGCCTACCGCTCCCAGTTGGAGGCGGCTGGTCTGGTCTTCTCGGGGCTGTCGCCCGACCGCAACCTGGTGGAGTTCGTGGAGTTGCCCACCTCACTGCACCCGTTCTACGTGGCCACCCAGGCGCACCCCGAACTCAAGTCCCGCCCGACCCGTCCCCACCCCCTGTTCCAGGGGCTGATCGAGGCCGCGCTGAAGCGCAAGGGTGAGCAGCGTCTGCCGGTCGAGCTCGTCGCCGCTGCTGCCACCGTCGGCGACGGGGCTGCCGACGAGGACGAGGCATGAGTTCGCTCAGCGACCTCCCGCTGGCCTGGCCGGTCACCGGACACACCGTGCTCGGTCGTGGCCGTGTGTCCCTCTTCGTCGAGGACGAGATCACGGGACCCACCGGCGGTCAGCCCTTCCATCGGCAGTACATCACCCATCCGGGAGCGGTCGGCATCATCGCCGTCGACGACCGGGACCGCGTCGCCGTCGTCCGTCAGTACCGCCACCCGGTTGGCATGGAGCTGGTGGAACCGCCCGCCGGCCTGCTCGACGGGGTGGACGAGGATCCGTTGGACGCCGCGCAGCGGGAACTGGCCGAGGAGGCAAGTCTGAGGGCCGACCACTGGTCGGTGCTGGTGGACGTCGCCACCAGCCCGGGCGGGTCGGAGGAGTCGGCGCGGGTGTACCTCGCCACGGGGCTCGCCCAGACCGACCGTCCCGATGGATTCGTGCTGGAACACGAAGAGGCGCACATGGTGGTGGGCTGGGAACCGTTCTCCGATCTGGTCGACGGCATCCTCGACGGACGGCTGCAGTCACCGCTGCTGGTGGCCGGTGTGATGGCGTTGGCGACCGCCCGCGCGACCGGACGCGACCTGCGGCCGGCGGACGCGCCCTGGCCCGTGCGTGGGGTCCACGCCGAGCAGCAGCGTGAGCGCGCCTGAACCGCTCACCCGTTTCGTGCGGGGCTACCTCGACCACCTGCGGGTGGAGCGGGGGCTGGCGTCCAACACCTTGGTGAGCTACCGGCGCGACCTCGACCGCTATCTCGAGTTCCTCGCGTCCCGCGGGATCTCCGATCCCAGCCAGGTCACCGGCACCGACATCAGCGAGTTCGCCCGCGACCTCGCCGCGCCGACCTCGGGACGGGCACCGCTGGCCCCCGCCTCGGTGGGCCGGGCGGTGGTGGCGGTTCGCAACCTGCACGCCTTCGGACTGGCCGACGGCCTCACCCCCGAGAACCCCGCCCGTGACGTCTCACCGCCCCGGCTGGGCACCCGGTTGCCGAAGGCGCTGACGGTCGACCAGGTCGGACGACTGCTGGACTCGCCCGACACCGACGAGGTCGACGGGTTGAGGGACGCGGCCCTGCTCGAGCTGCTCTACGGCACCGGCGCGCGCATCTCCGAGGTCTGCGGGCTCGACGTCGACGAGGTGCGCCGCACCCTGGCCGATCCCGACCACGGGTTGAGGTTGTTCGGCAAGGGGAGCAAGGAGCGTCTGGTGCCGCTGGGCGACTACGCCCGCAGGGCCGTCGAGGCGTGGCTGGTGCGGGGTCGCCCGCAGTGGTCGGCGCGGGCCAGGACAGCCACCCCCGCCCTGCTGCTGAACACCCGCGGAGCGAGGCTCTCGCGCCAGAGCGCCTGGGCCGTGGTGCAGACCCACGCCGAACGGTCCGGCCTGGGCGCCGAGGTCAGTCCTCATTCACTGCGCCACTCCTTCGCCACCCACATGCTCGACGGGGGAGCCGACGTGCGAGTGGTGCAGGAGCTGCTGGGCCACGCCTCGGTCACGACCACCCAGATCTACACGATGGTGACGGTCGAGCATCTGCGAGAGGTGCACCGGGCCGCCCACCCCCGAGCCCGGTGAGGCTAGGCTCGTGGAGACAGATCGACAAACAGGAAGGTGACGAGGTTGAGCGACGACGCGCTGTTCACCGTGCACGACGAGCCGGGCCCGGTGACCGAACAGGTCGAGGCCGACAACCTCGGTCCGACCGGACGCCCCCTGCCCGACCTGCCCGAACCCACCCCACCGCAACCGGGTTCCAAGGATGCGCTGATCATCGCCATGACCAACCAGAAGGGTGGGGTCGGCAAGACGACCACCACCATCAACCTGGGTGCGGCCCTCGCCGAGACAGGCCGCCGCGTGCTGCTGGTGGACTTCGACCCGCAGGGGTCGCTGTCGGTCGGGCTGGGGGTCAACCCGCACACCCTCGACACCAGCATCTACAACCTGCTGATGTCACGGCGCACCGACATCCACGACGTCATCCAGCCGACCTCCGTCGACAACCTCGACATCCTTCCCTCCAACATCGACCTGTCGGCAGCCGAGGTGCAGTTGGTCAGCGAGGTGGCCCGCGAGCAGACCCTGCTGCGGGTGCTCGAGAAGGTCAAGTCGGAGTACCACATCATCCTGATCGACTGCGCTCCCTCGCTGGGGCTGTTGACCGTCAACGCCCTCACTGCCGCTGACCGTGCCCTGATCCCCCTGGAGTGCGAGTTCTTCGCGCTGCGCGGCGTGGCCCTGCTCACCGACACCATCGCGAAGGTGCAGGACCGCCTCAATCCGCACCTGGAGATCCTGGGGATCCTCGGCACCATGTACGACGCGCGCACGCTGCACAGCCGCGAGGTGCTGGAGCGGGTGGTCGACGCCTTCGGCGAGACCGTCTTCCACACCGTCATCCGTCGCACCGTCAAGTTCCCCGAGACCACCGTCGCGGGGGAGCCGATCACCACCTACGCGACGTCCTCGCCCGGTGCGACCGCCTATCGCTCGCTGGCACGGGAGGTGCTCGCCCGATGCCCAGGCGTGTGAACCTACCCGGCGCCAGCGAACTCTTCCGCCCCACCCAGTCGACCAGGGCAGGTCAGACAGCACGGCCGGGCCAACCGGGCATCCGGCCCGACAGCGAGCCGGACGACGGCCCTCCCGGCCCCGCGGCCACGGGCCGGGTGCGCCACGACGAGAAGATCACGGTCTACGTCTCATCCGACGAGTTGATCGCGCTCGAACAGGCACGGCTCACGCTGCGTCAGCAGGGTGTGGTGGCCGACCGCGGCAAGATCGTGCGCACCGCCATCGCGATGGCCCTGGCGGGACTCGCCGAGAACGGTGAGCAGTCCGACCTGGTCAGACAGCTGACCCAGCCATGACCACGACGGCCGCCACCGACGAGACCGCGCTCCCGTCGTCGGAGGGTCGGCCCGGCTTCACCCTGCACCTGGACAACTTCGAGGGGCCGTTCGACCTGTTGCTGCAACTGATCAGCAAGCACAAACTCGATGTCACCGAGGTGTCCCTGTCGCGGGTGACCGATGAGTTCATTGCCTTCGTCAAGGCCGGCGGCGAGGTCTGGGACCTCGACCAGACCAGTTCCTTCCTGTTGGTCGCGGCGACCCTGCTCGACCTGAAGGCCGCCCGGCTGCTGCCGCAGGGAGAGGTGGAGGACGAGGAGGACCTGGCCCTGCTCGAGGCGCGCGACCTGTTGTTCGCCCGGCTGTTGCAGTACCGGGCATTCAAGATCGTCTCGGCCTTGTTCGCCGACCGACTGGGGGAGCAGGCGAAACGGTTCGCTCGTCCCGGTGGGCTCGAACCCCGGTTCGCCGCGCTCATGCCCGAGGTGAACCTGCCCAGCCCCGAGGCTCTGGCACAAGCGGCGGCACGAGCGCTCTCACCCCAGCCCGCCGCCCTGGTCGGGCTGGAACACCTGCACCAGAGCACCGTCAGTGTGCAGGAGCAGGCCCGGCTGGTCGTGGGCAGGCTCCGCGCCAAGCGGGTGCTCACGTTCAGGGAGTTGGTCGCCGACGCCGACCGGATCACCACGGTGGCGCGGTTCCTGTCATTGCTCGAACTGTTCCGCGAACAGGTGATCGCCTTCGAACAACTGACCGCGCTCGGCGAACTGACCATCCGCTGGACCGGCGACGAGGAGTCCGACCTGCAGATCTCCGACGAGTTCGACGCCCCACCCCCTCAGTCCGAGGAGACACCATGACCACCCCGCTCAGCGGCGCCATCGAGGCACTGCTGCTGATGGCAACCGAGTCCATGACCGCGATCGAACTGGCCGAGGCCACCCAGTCCCCGGTCGACGAGGTGGAGCAGGCGCTCGCCGAGATCGCCCGCTTCTACGACGACCACCAGCGTGGCATCGAGGTGCGTCACCTCGCCGGGGGGTGGAGGTTCTGGACCCGTGCGGACCACGCCGACCTGATCAGCGCCTGGGTGCTCGAGGGTCAGCACTCGCGACTGTCGCAGGCCGCGCTCGAGACCTTGGCGGTGATTGCGTACCTGCAGCCGATCGCCCGTTCCCGGGTGTCGGCGGTGCGTGGGGTGAACGTCGACGGAGTGGTCCGCACCCTGCTCGCCCGCGGCTTGGTGGCCGAGAACGAACCGGCGGACGGCTCCCGCGGGGCGGCACTGCTGACCACCACCGACCACTTCGCGGAACGGATGGGACTGGAGTCCCTGAGCGACCTGCCACCGTTGGCCCCCCACCTGCCCGACGCGAGCGCACTGGAGGAGGAGTTGGCGCGAGTCGTCCACCCCGAGGACACTGGAACGGACAGGGCGTCATCCCACCAGGAGACAGGCCCAGAAGGAGACCAGCGATGACTGAGACAGACAACGCAACCCCGAACCGTGACCAGGAGCCCGACGACGCCGTCGTCCAGGAGGCACCCGACGAGATCCGACTGCAGAAGGTGCTGGCCCAGGCCGGGATCGCCTCCCGCAGGGCCTCGGAGGACCTGATCGCCAAGGGTCGCGTCGAGGTGAACGGACGGGTGGTCTCGGAGCTGGGTACTCGCGTCAACCCCGACCGGGACACGATCCGGGTCGACGGCTCCCGTATCCCACCGCCACGGCGCCACCAGTACCTGGTCTTCAACAAGCCTCGCGGGGTGGTCTCGACCATGGACGACCCGGAGGGCCGTCCCACCCTCACCGACTACCTCGGACGTCGCAAGGAGAGGCTGTTCCACGTGGGCAGGCTCGACACCGACACCGAGGGGCTGATCCTGCTGACCAATGACGGTGAGTTCGCCCACCGCATGGCCCACCCGAGCTACCACGTGCCCAAGACCTATCTGGCCGAGGTGGAGGGATTGCTCGACAACAAGATCCTGCGCCGCCTCGAGAAGGGCGTCACCCTGGACGACGGTCCGGTCCGTCCCGACCGGATCAAGCTCGTCAGCCGGGGGGAGTCACGGTCGCTGGTGTCGATCACCCTGCACGAGGGCCGTAACCGCATCGTGCGCCGCATGATGGACGCCGTGGCCCATCCGGTGATCAAGCTGTCACGCCAGTCGATCGGCCCCGTGCGCCTGGGCAACCTCAAGCAGGGCGAGCTGAGGGAGCTGACCCGGGAAGAGCTGGGGGCACTGCTCGACCTCGTCAAGATGTGAGCTCGGGTGACCGCTGTCGGCCGAACTGGCCAATGAGGGGGGCGCAGTGACGGGGTTCATGTCTCGACGGGTGCGTGGACTGGAGACCGAGTACGGACTGCAGGTCGAGGTGCAGGGCCCCGGTGGCTGGCGACGGTTGGGAGCCGACGAAGGCGCCAGGCAACTGTTCCGTCCCGTGACCACGGTGAGCGCCACCACCAATGTCTTCCTGCGCAACGGCGGGCGGATGTATCTCGACGTCGGTTCGCACCCCGAGTACGCCACCCCTGAGTGCGACACCCTCGACGACCTCGTCGCCCACGACCGTGCCGGCGACGCCGTGCTCAACCGGTTGGCGGATCGCGCCATCCAGGTGATGGCCGATGAGGGCACCACCGCCCGGGTGAGACTGTTCAAGAACAACCTCGACTCACACGGGAACTCCTACGGCAGCCACGAGAACTACCAGGTGCGGCGCGACACCACGCTGCGCTCATTCGCGTCGGCCCTGACCCCGTTCCTCGTGATGCGCCAACTTCTGTGCGGGACGGGTACCTGGGTCAGGTCGAGCCAGGAGTTCTGGCTCAGCCAGCGGGCCGCGCACATGTGGGACCCCCTGTCGTCCACCACCACCCGCTCCCGGCCGATGATCAACACTCGCGACGAACCGCACGCCGATCCGCAGCTGCACCGTCGGCTGCACGTGATCGTCGGTGACTCGACCCTGGCCGAACCCACCCTCGCGGTGCGGATCGGCGCCACCGAGCTGATGCTGCGTGCCATCGAAGCGGGGGTGCGCTTCGAGCGATGGCAGTTGGCCGATCCCGGCCAGGCGATCCGGGACGTGGCCCGCGACCGCAGCGGACGATCCCCGGTGGCACTGGCCGCCGGGGGAGAGACCTCCGCCCTGGCCGTGCTGACGGACTGCCTGGAGCAGGTTCGTCCGTTCACGGCCGGCGAGTCGTGGCTCGAACGCGCCGTCGAGTTGTGGCAGCGGGTGCTGACGGCTGTCGGCGACCACCGCCTCGACCTGATCCACCACGACATCGACTGGGCCGTGAAGTTGCGCCTGCTCCACGGCGACGCCGACCGTCGAGGCACTCTTGACCCGGCCCGCATGGCGCAACTCGACCTCGCCTACCACGACGTCCGTCCGGGACAGGGCCTGTTCGGCACGCTCCGTGACGCCGGCCAGGTCAACCGGCTCGTCGACGAGTCAGCCGTCGTCCGGGCCGTCGACGACCCGCCGACCACCACCCGAGCCGCGATCCGTGGACGTCTGATCGCCGCAGCCCAGCGGCACGAGCGCTCGTACACGGTCGACTGGATGACCTTCAACTGCCGCGATCTCGACCAGGGCAACCTGATCTGCCCCGACCCGCTCGCGGCGGACGATCCCCGCGCCGATCGCCTCGTCGAACGCATGGCCACCGAGCCACGTGTCGGCAGGTCGACCGCGTTCACGATCGGTTGAGGCCGACCGCTACGCTGGCCGGGTGAATCGACGACCCGAACTGATCTCTCGCCGAACCCTCGGACTTTCCTCGCTCGGAGCGGCGGCGGTGGTGCTGGCGGGATGTTCCAAGCCGAGCAGTGACCCCGCCCCCTCGGGCGCGTCGGCCATCAACCCGTCGTCATCGACCAGCGCCTCCACCTCGGCCAGCGCTTCCGCCTCGGGCAGCGCCGCCGCGACCCCGACCGCGAAGCCCACCGTGCTGGCCAACCTCGACCAGATCAAGGTGGCCGGAGCAGTCGGCAAACTGCCCGTGGTGACCGGGCCGTGGCCCCTCACCACCGCCGAGACCCAGTCCAAGGTGCTCGTGGCGGGCAAGGGTACGACCGTGTCCAGGACGGCGATCGTCGAGGTCAACTACATCGGCATCAACGCCCGCACCGGCAAGTCCTTCGACCAGTCCTTCTCGGCGGGCAAGACCGCCTCGTTCCAGCTCGACCAGGTCGTCGCCGGGTTCGCCAAGGGGCTGCAGGGCAAGAAGGTGGGTGACCGTGTCCTGATCCTGATGCCGTCGAAGGACGGTTACGCCGACGGCAACACCAATGCCGGGATCGAGAAGGGCGACGGCCTGGTGTTCGTGGTCGACATCGAGGGGGCCTCCCTCGACCGGGTCACCGGTGACGCCGTCGCACCCCCCGCCGGCATGCCCACCGTGAAGGACAACGGCAACCAGGCACCCACGATCACGATCGGGTCGGCCACCAAGCCCACCAGGACGACCAGCGCGGTGCTGATCAAGGGTGCTGGCCGCGCCGTCGCGGCCACCGACTCGGTTCAGGTGCAGTACACCTGCGTCAACTGGGACACCGGCGACGTCGTGGCCGAGACCTGGTC
This sequence comes from Aestuariimicrobium kwangyangense DSM 21549, assembly GCF_000421525.1. GTDB lineage: Bacteria > Actinomycetota > Actinomycetes > Propionibacteriales > Propionibacteriaceae > Aestuariimicrobium > Aestuariimicrobium kwangyangense. The sequence goes on from NZ_ATXE01000002.1 coordinate 19,823, forward strand.
GACGGGAGCAGCCTCGGGCGCCCTCTCGTCATTGATCCCGGCGTGGCAGAGCCAGCTGGTGGGCAAGACGGTCGGCTCACGGGTGCTGATCGTCGCCACCCCGGCCGACGCCTACCCCAAGGGGAATGCCACCCCTTCCGTGGCTGCCGGCGCCACCCTCGTCTACGTGGTCGACCTGCTGTTCGCCTCCGCCGCCCAGTGACCCTCACTCCGGCGGCGTGGGGTCGATGACCCAGTCCGCCGCCGGGTCATCCAGGGTCGGCGACACCAGCTGCCACACCAGCTCGACGGCCGAGGCGCGATCCCGCGCTCGTCCTGAGTCGACCAGTTGGGTCAACGTCACGGCCCCGTCGCGCTTGGCGAGGCGCTGCCCCGTCGTGGTGACGGCAAGCCCCACGTGGACGTACTCGGGCGTCGCGAAGCCCAGCTTCGCAGCGAGCCAGGCCTGGCGAGGCGCAGACTCGAGCAGGTCTCGTCCCCTGGTCACCTGGGTGACCCCCTGCAGCCCGTCGTCGACCACCACCGCAAGGTTGTAGGCAGGGGTCCCGTCATTGCGCACGACCACGAAGTCGTCGACCACGGCGGTCACCTCTCCCGCGAAGCGGTCGGTCACGGTCCGGGTGACGCCGCCGGAGCGCACCCGCCACGCGGGGGGTCGAACCAGCGCTCGCTCCTGCTGCTCCCTGTGGGTCAGCCGGGCACACGTGCCCGGGTAGGGTCGCATCCCACCATGGGGGGCCTGTGAGGCCTGGACGATGTCACGTCTGCTGCAGAAGCACGGGTAGAGATCCAGGGACTGCGCCGCGTCGCGGTAGAGCTGCAGACGATCGGACTGGCGCACCACCGGCACATCGGACCGAACGCCAAAGGCCCCCAGGTCGGCCACTTGCTGCTCGGCGATTCCCGGGGCGGCGGCAACCCGCTGCTGGTCGAGGTCCTCCACCCGCACCAGGTGCCCGATACCTGCCTCGTCCGCGAACCGCTGCGACAGGATCGCGGTGCGCAGATTGCCCAGGTGCAGCTCGGAGGTGGGGCTGGGGGCGAATCGACCGCTCACCCCGGTAGTGTCTCGTGCAGGTCGAGCGCGTGTACGGAGGCAGGGAAGCATGTCGGCGAAGAAGTCGGAGCGGCTGGTGAACCTGGCGTACCTGCTGCTGTCGAGCGGACGCCCCCTCACCAAGCGTGAGATCTTCAACGGGATCGACGGGTACCGCGAGCTGACCCCCAGTGGTCAGGAACGCACCTTCGAACGTGACAAGGACGACCTGCGGGCCCAGGGTATCGAGATCCACACCCGCAAGGCCTCCGACGAGTGGGGGGCAGCCGACACCTATGTCGTCGAACGCTCGGAGTTCGAGCTGCCACCGGTCGAACTGACCGAGGAGGAGGCCGCCGTCCTGGGGGTGGCTGCCCACGTCTGGGACGAGTCGGGGGCGGCGGCGCAGACCACGATGGCGGTTGCCAAGTTGAGGGCCGCAGGCGCCCGGATCGATGCGGGTACCGTCGGCGTCCGCCCGGTGCTGGGAGCGAGGGAGCCCAGTTTCGAGGTGCTGTTCGACGCCGTCTCGGCCAAGCGGGTCGTGGAGTTCAGGTATCGCGGCGGTGAGGTCCGTCGTGTGGAGCCCTGGTCACTGCCGTACCGCAATGGTTCCTGGTACCTGATCGGGTACGACCAGTCACGCGCTGCGCCCCGCTGCTTCAAGCTCGCCCGCATCTCGACGCCGCCGAGGGCCGTCGGCAAGGACGGTGCCTACGTGATCCCCGCCGACCATGACCCCGAACGGTCCCTGGCCGACCTCGCCCCCGCCGAGAACACCGATGTTGCCCTGGTGGCCGTGCGCACCGGTCATGCCCCCCGCTTCACCCGTCGCGGTCACCTGGTCGAGTCGCCGGTACCGCTGCCCCCCGGTTTCGACTGCTGGTCGGTGCCCTACAACCGGCACAACGACATGGTGGGCGAGGCTGCCTCGATGGCTCGTGACGCCGTGGTGCTGCAACCCACCGACCTGCGCGAGGCCGTGGTGGCCCACCTGCGCACCATGCTCGACCCGGTCGAGGCCGTCGTCGCCCACGAGTCCCAGGAGCAGCAGTGAAGTCGACCGACCAGTTGGGACGACTGCTGACCCTGGTGCCCTATCTGCAGGCCAACCCGGGGTTGACCGCGGCGGAGGTGGCGGATCACTACGGCACCACGGCCTCGCAGATCGTCAAGGACCTGAACGTGCTGTGGTACTGCGGCCCCAACAACCTGCCGGGTCAGCAGTTCGACTTCAACATGGACACCATCGAGGCCGGCGGTCCGATCGAGGTGACCAACGGTGAGGCGGTTCGCCGACCCCACCGGTTCCAGATGACCGAGGCGCTGGCCCTCAAGGTGGCCCTGGCCGCGCTCGAACCGGTCGTACCGGCGGCCCAGCGAGCGGTGGTCAGGAGCACGCTGGCCAAGATCAGCGCCGTCTCGGGTCCCGCTGGTGGGGTCGCCGTGCAGTTGGCCTCGGGATCCGACCAGACCCGTGACACCCTCGCGCGGGCCATCGAGGCCCGGCGCCGGGTGCAGCTCAGCTACGACGGACTGACCAGGGGGTCCACGAGCACCCCCATGGTCGACCCGGCCGAACTCATCGTCCGCGACGGCTACGCCTACCTGCGCGGGTGGAGCCTTGAGCGGCAGTCGTGGCGCACCTACCGGCTCGATCGCGTGATCGACGTGGTCGACACGGGTGAACGCGCTGCCGACCACGGTGCCCTGCCCGACCTGGGTGAGACCTGGTTCGGCGAGGAGGCGGGGCACCTGGTGACCCTGACGCTGTCACCCAGGGCCGCCTGGGTCACCGAGTACGACCCGGTCAGCGATGTGGACCACCTCGACGACGGGCGCCTGCGGGCGACCTTCCAGGTGGTCGACGAGGAATGGCTGGTGCTGCGACTGTTGCAGTTGGGTAACGGTGTCGAGGCCGTGGAACCCTGCCAGGCCGCCGATCCCGCCCGGGATGCCGCTCGGGCTGGCCTGCAGTTGTACTCCAGCCTCGGCTGAGTCGCTGCCCACAGCTCGCGGGGGCGAAGGCGGCTTGGGTCGCCCGGTGTAACGTGCAGGCGTGCCGAGGTGGGCAGTGGTTGCTCCATCGTCGTAGCATGAACGCACAGTGTGGTGGAGACTCCGCTGCACCGACAGAAGAGAGACTGACATGCCCTTTGGACTGGGATGGCCCGAGCTGCTGATCATCCTCGTGGTGGCAATCCTGCTGTTCGGCGGGAGCCGTCTGGCAGGCATCGGCAAGGGAACGGGCCGCGCGATTCGCGAGTTCAAGGAAGAGACCCAGGGTCTGCGTGAGGCCGACAAGAACAAGGCCGCCTCGACCAACGCCGAGCTCGACCCCAGGCCCGCCGCCCCCCAGGCGCCCGTCGTCCAGGCACCGACCACGCCCGTCGTGGCCGACGCCCAGACCGTCGAGCAGCCCAAGCAGAATTGATCGTCGGGGCCTCCCGGACGAGCTGACGAGACGTCGACCGCGCCATGACAACGACCACTGAGCCGAGGAAGCACAAGCTGAACCTGGGTTGGTTGACCCCGCCTCCGAAGACGGACGACGGGACCATGGCGTTGGTCGACCACCTCAAGGAGTTCCGCTACCGCGTGATCATCTCGGCCATTGGCCTGGTGCTGATGATGGCGCTGTCGATGGTCTTCTACAAGTACCTGTTCGCCTTCATGCTGCAGCCGGCCTTCGAGGCCGAGCACCTCTACAAGGCCGCCCATCCCGAGAACGCCGCGAACGTGTCGTTCACGGTCAATGGCATCACCGGCGGGTTCATGTTGATGCTGAAGATCGGCGGTGTGGCCGGGGTCATCCTGAGCTGCCCGATCTGGCTGTACCAGCTCTGGTCGTTCATCGTCCCGGGCCTGTTGGCCCAGGAGAAGAAGTACGCGGTCCGGTTCCTCGGGTCGGCCATCCCGCTGTTCCTGGCCGGTGTGGCCCTCGGTTACTGGATCAGCCCCAAGGGCTTCGCCGTGCTGATGAGCTTCAACCCCGCAGGCGTGCAGAACCTCAACGAGCTGAGCGAGTTCCTCGGGTTCCTGATGCGCATGTTGCTGGTGTTCGGGTTGAGCTTCCTGTTGCCCGTCGTGATCGTGGCGCTCAACATGCTGGGAGTGCTCAAGGCAGCCCAGCTGAACCGCTACCGCAACCTGTCGATCTTCGGCTGCTTCGTCTTCGGTGCGGTGGCAACGCCCTCGGTCGACCCCTTCTCGATGTTGGCCCTGTCGTTCCCGATGGTGGCTATGTTCTTCATCAGCCTGGCGATCTGTTCGGTCAATGACCGTCGCCGGGCCGAGCAGTCCGCCAACGATGACGTGGTGCTCGACGAGTCGAAGATCAACGTCGACTGAGACGGGCGCGGTCGCCGATCGATGACCGATACCTGCAACAATCGCTGACGTGCTCAACCGCTTTGACGGGCCCACCATCACCCTGGTGGTGAATCCCAAGGCCGGCCGTGGTCGTGCAGGCCGGGTGCTGCCCAAGGTCTGCTCCTCACTGCTGGCGGCCCTGCCGGACGTCCATCTTCGTGTGCATCGGGCCATCAGCTACGACGACGCCCGGCTGCGCACCATCCAGGCCGTGGACGCGGCCCGACCGGGCGCCGACGGTGAGCCCTCCCTCGACACGCTCGTGGTGATGGGAGGCGACGGCATGGCCCACCTGGGCATCAACGCGTGCGCGTCCACCGACGTACCCCTGGGAGTCATCCCGGCCGGCACCGGCAACGACTTCTGCCGTTCGGCCGGTCTACCCGTCACCCTGCGCGGGGCGGTGCAGACCATCGTGTCCCGCACCGTGGTCTCGATCGACCTCAACGAGGTGACCGGTGACCTCATCGACGGGGCCGAACGCCGTTGGGTCGGCTGCTCGGTGTGCACCGGGTACGAGGCCGTCGTCAGCCAAGGGGCGTCCCGCAGCCCGATCCAGCTCGGCGGCCTCACCTACGGCATCACCGCATTGCGGGAGCTGGCACGATTCACGCCGGTCAGCTACGAGCTCGAGATCGACGGTGGGAGTCGTCGCCTCGACGCCATGTTCGCGACCGTCTGCAACGGCGCCTACTTCGGGGGTGGCATGAAGGTCGCACCCCACGCAGACCTGACAGACGGGGAGCTCGACCTCACCATCGTCCACCCCGTGCCGCGCAGCCTGCTGCTGCGACTCCTTCCCCGGATGTACGACGGCAGCTTCACCAGGCACCCAGCCGTGGAACTCGTCCGCGCCAAGCACGTGCGGGTGCGCACCCACCCCTCGACCATTGCCGATGGTGACGGGGAACTGCTGGGACACACCCCGGTCGACGTCCGAGCCGTCCGAGGAGCGCTGCGACTGGTGGTGCCGGCGACCCGCACCCCCGTCCGAGAGGTGACCCCGTGACCGAACCCGTTGAGACGCGCTCGACCCAACCCCAGCAGTGGGGCCCGCTGCTGCGCGAATTCGTCACCCGGTACTCATTCGCCCTGGACGACTACCAACTCGAGGCCTGTGCGAAGGTCGAGGACGGTGCCGGCGTGCTGGTCGCCGCACCCACCGGCGCGGGGAAGACGGTGGTCGGTGAGTTCGCGGTCTTCTGCGCCGTGGAACGGGGCACCAAGTGCTTCTACACCACACCCATCAAGGCACTCTCGAACCAGAAGTTCCACGACCTCGAGGAGCGCTACGGCAGCGAACGGGTCGGACTGCTGACCGGTGACACCACCATCAACGGCGAGGCCCAGGTGGTGGTGATGACCACCGAGGTGCTGCGCAACATGATCTACGCCGAGTCACCCACCCTGGCCAACCTCGGCTACGTCGTGATGGACGAGGTGCACTACCTCGCCGACCGGTTCCGCGGTGCCGTCTGGGAGGAGGTCATCCTCGGACTGGCGCCCGATGTGCAGGTGGTGAGCCTGTCGGCCACCGTCAGCAACGCCGAGGAGTTCGGTGACTGGCTCGACGAGGTACGCGGACGCGTCGACGTGGTGCTGTCGGAGCGTCGTCCCGTGCCTCTGTTCCAGCACGTGATGGTCGGCCGGCGCCTGCACGACCTCTTCGACGGTGACGCCCCCACCGCGCTGGCCATGCCTGCCCGGCGTGCCTCCGACGTCAATCCCGAGCTGCTGTCGATCTCGAAGCAGGAGGCGCGGGCGGTGCGCGACGACTCCCGCAACCCGCGCAGCCGCTCGGGGAGGGGCAAGCGGAAGGCCGGGTACGGCTCCGGCTCGTACGGCGGTGCGGCCCACGGGAGCCAGACCCAGGACTCCCAGCGCCGCCTCACCCCTCGTCGGGACGGCATGGTCGAACTGCTGGCCGCCGCGGAACTACTGCCCGCCATCTGCTTCATCTTCTCCCGGCAGGGTTGTGACGCGGCGGTGCGCCAGTTGTTGCACTCGAACGTCAGGCTGACCACGGCCAGGGAGGCCCGTGAGCTGCGTGAGATCTGCGAGCGCCATGTCGGTGGCATGCCGGCCGACGACCTGCGCGCCCTCGAGTTCGACGTCTTCGTCGAGGCCCTCGCCCGGGGGATCGCTGCCCACCACGCCGGTATCCTGCCGGCCTTCAAGGCCGTCGTCGAGGAGGGCTTCGCAGCCGGTCTGATCAAGGTGGTCTTCGCCACCGAGACCCTGGCCCTGGGCATCAACATGCCGGCGCGCACCGTCGTCCTCGAGAAGCTGGTCAAGTACAACGGGCAGGCCCATGTCGACATCACGCCGGGGGAGTACACCCAGCTGACCGGACGAGCCGGCCGCCGCGGCATCGACGTCGAGGGCCACGCGGTGGTGCTGTGGCAACCGGGCCTCGACCCCCGCGCTGTCGCCGGATTGGCTTCGAGGCGCACCTATCCGTTGCGGTCGTCGTTCTCGCCGACCTACAACATGGCCGTCAACATGGTCGGGCGCGTCGGCCGGTCGAAGGCCCGGGTACTGCTCGAGCAGAGCTTCGCCCAGTTCCAGACCGACCGGAACGTCGTCGGTATCGCCCGCGAGGCGGAGCGGACCGAACAGGTCGTGGCCGAGCACCTCAAGGCGGCGCAGTGTGATCGAGGGGACTTCGTCGAGTACGCCCGGATGCGTGACCAGGTCAGCCAGCTCGAGGCCGAGGCGGCCCGGGGCCGGAAGTCCGACCTGCGCGCCGAGGCGATGGAATCGTTGTTCCACCTCGAGGCCGGCGACCTGATCTGGGTGCCCGGGGGCAAGCACGCAGGCTGGGCCGTCGTGGTCGACCCCGGGCGGTCGCGGAGCAGCGAACCCACCCCGATGGTGATGACCGAGGGACGAGAGCTGACCCGCCTCTCGCTGAAGGACTTCCCCCAGCCGACGGCCGCGGTGGGCAAGGTGCGCATCCCCAAGAAGTTCGACCCGCGCGTGGCCCACTCCCGCAAGGCCCTGGTGGCTGCGCTGCTCGACCGGGTGAGGGCGCAGAAGCCGGTGCCGCCGCAGTTCTTCAAGCCTGAGCGTGACGAGGAGATAGCCACCGAGGTGGCCGAGTTGAGGCTCCGGCTGCGGGCGCATCCCTGCCATGGGTGTCCCGACCGCGAACTCCACGCCCGGCACGCGGAGCAGGCGCTGCGGATGGAACGAGACCTCGTGAAGTCCGAGGCCCGGATGGCTCGCCGCACGGCGACCATCGCCGCCAAGTTCGACCGGATCTGCACGGTGCTGACCTCGCTGGGCTACCTCGACGCGGACGATCCCGACCTGGTCACGGCCGACGGCAAACGGCTGAGCCGCATCTACTCAGAACTCGACCTGGTGGCCGCGGAGTGCCTCAGGGAGGGTGTCTTCGACGGGTTGGAGGCCCCCCAGTTGGCCGCCGTGCTGTCGTCGCTGGTGTACGAGTCCAGACGTGAGGCGTCGCGCGTGGCGCGGATGCCCGATCGCGCCTCCGAGTCCGCCCAACACGAGGTGCGCCAGGTCTGGCGGCGGGTCAGTCTGGTGGAACGCGACCAGCGGCTCGATCCTGCCAAGGAGCCCGACATCGGTTTCGCCGAGGCGGCCCACGCCTGGGCCACGGGTGCCGAGTTGGCCGACGTGCTCGAGGTCACGGGCCTGCCTGCTGGTGACTTCGTCCGCTGGGTGCGACAGGTGATCGACATGGCCGGGCAGGTGGCGGACGCCGCCGGTCCGGGGGACGTGCGTCGCAGGGCGCGGCAGATCGTCGAGCTGATGCGGCGAGGCGTCATCCAGTACGACCCCGACGAGGACTGACGCCGACCGGCCCCATCTCTCGCCCAACAGATGCATGCGTTGATGCATGCATCTGTAGCGTCCCTTCGTGAGCACTTCGCCTCCTTGGCAGGACATCCCCCCGACGGCCCCCGTCGCGCTGCGGATCGCAGCCGATGCTGCGGATGCCATCGTGACGGGAGCCACCCCGGCCGGTGCGCTGATCACGGAGTCCGGTATCGCCGAGCCACTCGGTGCCAGCCGCACCCCGGCGCGCGAGGCCATGGTGCAGCTCTCGCGGTGGGGCCTCGTCCGTCTCGTGCCGAAGAAGGGTGCCGTCGTGACGACGGTCTCGACCGCCGACCGGCGTGACCTGCTCGAGGTCCGCCTCATGTTCGAGTCCAGGGCGGCCCAGCTGCTGGCCGATGACCGGGCTCGCCGAGATTCCGTGGTGACGCACCTGCGGGACGCCGTGGCGGCGCAACGCCGGGCGCTGGCAGACCATGACCTGCAGGCGTTCGCCGGTCAGGACGTGGCCTTCCACCTGGCGGTGATCGCCGCAACCGAGAACAAGGTGGTGGACGAGCTGATGGCATCGCTGGCTCCCCGACTGGCCAGGCTCATCCACCTGGCCGTGTCGGACAACCCCGAAGCGGCCACCGTCTTCTGCCAGGAACACTCCCGGATGGCCGAGCTGCTCGCGGCCGGCGATTCGTCCGGTTACGTCGAGCTCCTGGCCACCCACATCGCGGCCGGGCACGTCGCCCCCGGCGAGTTCGGACGCTCCCGATGAGCCGCCCCCGTTCGGTGGGACACCCGTGGCGGTTGGTCGCTCCTGCCGTCTTCGTGATGGCTTGGGGAGGCAATCACTTCACGCCGTTGCTGCACCTCTACGAGCAGGTCGGTCACTACCAGCCGTGGCAGGCGAACCTGCTGCTCGGCACCTATGTGCTCGGGCTCGTGCCCGGACTGCTGGTTGCCGCGGCGATCTCAGATCGTCACGGGCGTCGCCGGGTGCTCCTGGGTGGCCTCGTGGTCAGCGTGGTCGGGAACCTCGTGCTCGCGGTCTCCCTGCAGTCCTTCCCGCTGCTCTGCCTTGGGCGCGCCCTGGCCGGCGCCGGGGTGGGCGTCGCGATGGCGGTGGGCACCAGCTGGATCAAGGAGTTGTCGTCGCCACCGTTCGATGCCGGGGCGACGCCTTCAGCGGGCGCTCGTCGTCCGGCGCTGACCCTGACCCTGGGGTTCGGGCTCGGCGCCGGTGTGACCGGGGCGTTGGCCCAGTGGGCGCCGATGCCCACCCGGCTGCCCTTCCTGCTGCACGTCGTTCTCGGACTCGTGGCACTCGGCTGGTTGATGAGGGCGCCCGAGACCCTCGTCGGAAGCGCTTCAACGCCCGCGGAGGGCCCCTGGTGGCATGACCTGCGTGTACCCGCCGCGGGCCACCGCCTCTTCACCTCTGTCATCGTGCCGGTGGCACCGTGGATCTTCGCCGCCGCCGGGGTGGCCTACGCCATCGTCCCGGCCGTGGAGGCGCCGAGCCTGGGGGAGTGGAGCACCCTCTACGCCACCGTGCTCACCGTTGCGACGCTCGGCGCCGGGGCCGCCGTGCAGGGTGTGGTGGGAACCATCGAGCGGATCACGGGTGGCCGCGCCCTCCTGGTCGGGATGGCTCTGATGACCACCGGCATGGTGACCGCCGTCATCGCTGCCCTCGAGGCCAACCCCGTGCTGGGGCTCGTCGTCGCGGTGCTGCTCGGTGTGGCCTACGGCATCACCGTCGTGGCCGGGCTGATGGTTGTGCAGCGGATCGCCAGCCCCACGGAACTGGCCGGCCTGACGGGGGTCTACTACGCCATCGCCTACGCCGGCTTCCTGCTGCCGGCGGTGCTGGCGGGCTTGCTCCCCGTGGCGGGGTACCAGTGGTCACTGCTCGTCGTGGCTGTGGCCTGTGGCTCGTGTTGGGGGACTGCGGCCCGCAACCTCCGCCGACGGAACTCAGTAGGCCTTCGAGACGGTCGACATGTTGAACTCCGGCACCCTCACCGGGGGCACCTGGGTGAGCGTGAACCAGTCGTTCCACTCCCGGCACAGCACCTGCTCGGATCGTCCGACCTCAGTGATGCGCTTCAGTAGGTCGACAGGCGACTCGTTCCAACGGAAGTTGTTGACCATGCCGGTCACCTTGCCGTCCTCGACCAGGTAGACGCCGTCGCGGGTGAGCCCCGTCAGCAGCAGGGTCTCGGGGTCGACCTCGCGGATGTACCACAGGCAGGTCAGCAACAGCCCACGCTTGGTCGAGCGAACCATCTCGTCGAGCGTGGCGGTGCCGCCGGCATCCACAAGGAGGTTCTCGGTCGGCCAGGGCAACGGACGATCCTGGTCGCCACCAGGGTGGTCGGCACCGTCCGGGGATCCCATCGCTGCCAATTCCGCCCGGGTCTCCACCAGGGTGGCCAGGCGACCCTCCTCCAGCCACGTCTGACGGCCGACCGGCACTCCGTTGTCGTGCACCGAGGCCAGCCCGGCCAAGGAGGTTCCGGTGACCGCGAAGGGGGCGCGCTCCAGGCGCGGTGCCCGCGGGTCCGACCACATCGTGATCGGCAGAGTCGCGAGTCGCTCACCGACCCGTGTGCCTCCGCCCGGCCCGGAGAAGACGGTGCTGCCCTCGCGGGCGTCGCGACCCGCCATCGTCCAGTAGGCGTAGATGAGCAGGTCTGCGAGTGCTCCGCCGGGAAGGATGGTCTCGTAGCGTCCGGCCGGGAGCTCCACCCGGTTCTCGCACCAGCTCAGCCGCTCGAGCACCTCGGCGGTGAGCGCGGCGATGTCGATGTCGGCGAAGTCGGGGGTCGATCGACCCACCCAGGCCGAACCGATCAGGTCGGGATGCTTGGCGTTCAGTTCCAGACGTCCCATCCGCTCGACGGCTCGGCGGCGAGTGCCGGCGGAGGTGCCCAACCAGATGGTGGTGACGGCCAGTTCGGCGAACCCGAAGAACAGGTGGTGGTCGCCGGCCTCGGTGAACGACCGCCCCAGGCCTTGGGCCAGGCCGGTGAAGGCCTCGATGCCAGCGGATGCGGGGGGGTCGGCCATGTCGGGGTCGACACCTCCGTCCACGAGCGGTGCTGCGTCCTCGTCCGGGGTGCCTGAGGCGGCCAGTTCTGCGGCCCTCCGGACGAGTGCGACCACCTCGTCCGAGGAGGTGACCGGCGCGTCGAGGCAGCCCGAGGCCACGCCGCCGTCCACGGTGGCCAGGGCCACCACCTGGGCGGTGCGGGTGTGCATCTGCCCGTTGGTGGTGAGCGCGTTGTTGGCCCAGCGAAGGTTGGCACTGGTCGCGTCGCGAATGATCACCACGCAGCCGGCATCGGCCCCGGGCAGGTCAACGGCCGCGGCGAGGGCATCCTCGATCCAGGCGGAGGGCGCCGGCTGGTCAGGGACGGAAACGGTGGTGGGCTCCGGGTTGCTGGGGTCTGGGGTGGTCTGAGACATCAGGCCTGTCCTTCCTCGACAGTGTTGAGCACGTTGACGCCCCGGAAGAGGCAGGCGGGGGCTCCGTGGGAGACGGCGGCGACCTGGCCGGGTTGGCCCTTGCCGCAGTTGAAGGCCCCGGCGAGCAGGTAGGTGTCGGGGCCGCCCACGGCCTCCATCGACCCCCAGAAGTCGGTGGTCGTGCCCTGGTAGGCGGCGTCGCGGACCTGTTCGCCGGTGAGCTGGCCGTCCTTGATCACCAGGAACCGTTGGCCGGTGAACTGGAAGTTGAACCGCTGCATGTCGATGGACCACGACTTGTCGCCGACGACGTAGAGACCGTTCTCGACGCGTCCGATCAGGTCGTCGAGGCTGAGGTTGTCAGTTCCGGGTTGCAGCGACACGTTTGGCATGCGCTGCAGGGGAATGTGACCGGCGGAATCGGCGAAGGCGCACCCGTTGGAGCGGCCGAGACCCTTCTCGTGGGCCATCTGGCGGTTGAGTTGGTAGCCGACCAGCGTGCCGTCGCGGATGATGTCGAACGTCTGCGCGGCGACTCCCTCGTCATCCCAGCCGACGGTGGCCAGTCCGTGCTCGGTGACCCGGTCACCGGTGACGTTCATGACCTCGGAGCCGTACCGCAGGGTGCCGAGTTGGTCGAAGGTGGCGAACGAGGTGCCGGCGTAGGCAGCCTCGTAGCCCAGGGCCCGGTCGAGTTCGGTGCCGTGGGCGACCGACTCGTGGATGGTCAGGAACAGGTTGGACGGGTCGATCACCAGGTCGGTGGGCCCCGCCGTCACCGAGGCGGCTCGCACATTGGCTGCCAGGTGGTCACCCACGCCTGCGATCTCGGCGTCGAAGTCCCAGCCGGTGCCCGTCAGGTACTCCCACCCGCGCCCGGCCGGCGGTGCGATCGTGCGCATCGACGAGAAGCCCGAGTCGGAGACGTTGGTGGCCGTGAACTCCGGATGGACCCGCACCCGCTGCTGGGTGGTGCGGGTGCCGGCGAGGTTGGCGAAGAAGGTGTTCTCCTGCACCGCCATCAGGCTCGCCTGCGTGTGGCTCACCCCCGCCTGGGAGGCCAGCGACTGCGACAACTCGACCAGCCGGGCCACCCGGTCGCGGTCGGGCACGTGGAACGGGTTGACCTCGTAGCTCGACACCCACGTGCCCGTGTGCACGGGTTCGTCGGCGAGTTCGACGGCTCGAGGGTTGAGCGGGGCGCTCACCTGGGCAATGGCGACGGCCTGCTCGGCCAGCGTGCGCGCGGCTTCCGCCGTCAGCGTGATGCCTGCCGCGAAGCCCCACGACCCGTGGTGGACGACCCGGATGCTGATGCCCAGGTCAGTGGAGTCGCTGGCACCGGCGAGCTTGCCGTCGCGCAGACGGGTCTGGGCGGTGCGGTGACGCTCGATGCGGACGTCGGCGTGGCTGGCGCCCAGCTGCTTGGCGCGGGCGAGGGCGGCATCGGCCAAGGCATCCAGGGGCAGGGAGGTGAAGCTCGGGTCAAGCTCGTTCATGGGCACCAACCTAGCCGGAGCGGCGGCCCTGGCACCGGGGAGTTCTCGCGGCTGCGAGCCTCGCCGACGGGGGCTCGGCGCCCAACCACTGTCCGGGTGGGCGGACCCTGCGGCCCAGCACCTAGGCTGGGCTCATGGTGCAAGTGGCTCTCGTGGACTCAGGCGGCACGAACATTGGTTCGGTCGCCGACGCCGTCGAACGGCTCGGCGGTACCGCCCGCCTGACCGCCGACCCCGCCGAGATCCTCCGTGCCGACCGCGTCATCCTGCCCGGCGTTGGGGCCGCGGGTGCCGCCATGGCACGGCTCAACGAACTCGACCTGATCGCGGTTCTCCGCGACGTCCGGGTGCCGATGCTCGGGGTCTGCGTGGGGTCCCAACTGCTGTTCGAACACTCCGAGGAGGACGGCGGCGTCGACCTGTTGGGCTACCTGCCCGGCCGTGTCACGCGGCTGCCCGGGGACGAGCACATCCGCATCCCCCACATGGGATGGAACACCCTCGAACTGCTCGCCGACGACCCGATCCTGGCCGGCATCTCCACGGGGGAGCGCGGCTACTTCGTCCACTCCTACGCCGCCCCGGTCACCGGTACGACGCTGGCGGCCTGCGAGCACGGCACCCGGTTCGCGGCCGTCGTCCGGGGTCGAACGGCTGAGACCGCCCACATCTGGGGCTGCCAGTTCCACCCGGAGAAGTCCGCCGCCGTCGGGTCTCGTCTGCTCGCCAACTTCCTGTCGCCAGCGATCTCTGAGGGGGTCACCGCATGAGCGTCGCCCGCCGCATCATCCCGTGTCTCGACGTGCGCGACGGACGCGTCGTCAAGGGCACCCAGTTCCGTGACCACGTCGACATGGGCGACATCGTCGAACTGGCCGACCGCTACCGCCTTGAGGGTGCCGACGAGTTGGTGTTCTACGACATCACCGCATCCCCCCAGGGTCGCGCCGTCGACATCGACTGGGTGCGTCGCGTGGCCCGGGCCATCGACATTCCCTTCTGCGTCGCCGGCGGCATCTCGTCCGTCGAGCAGGCCAGGGCCGTGCTGCACGCCGGCGCCGACAAGATCTCGATCAACACCCCGGCCACCCAACGCCCGGAACTGATCAGCGAACTGGCTGAGGCCTTCGGGGTGCAGTGCGTGGTGGTCGGCATCGACTCGCTGCGCGACCCCGACGGGCAGTGGCGCATCCGCCAGTTCACCGGCAATCCGGATGCCACCCGTGCCCTCGAGACCACCACCCTCGACTGGGTTGCCCGGGTGCAGGAGCTGGGTGCCGGCGAGATCGTGCTGAACTGCATGGGCTCCGACGGGGTGAGGGCCGGCTACGACCTCGAGCAGTTGTCGGCCGTCCGGGCTGTCTGCCACGTGCCCCTGGTCGCCTCCGGTGGCGCCGGCGCGATCGACCACTTCGTCGATGTCTTCCGCGAGTCCGATGTCGACGCGGCCCTGGCCGCCTCTGTGTTCCACTCCGGGCAGGTGCCCATCCCCACCCTCAAGGACTCCTTGGCCGAGGCAGGTGTCGAGGTCCGTCGTCCCCATCTCGAAGGAGAACACTCCGCATGAGCCGTATTGCCTGGGTCCCCTACTCGCAGGAGGACGCCATCCGCATCCTCGGTGAGCACGATGGCCTCACCTACCGCTCCTACACCGACGCGGACACCGCTCCCGGGCCGCTGTCGGAGGTGAACTTCCTGGTGGTGCCCTACATGTCGTCGGGGGGAGTGATCCATCGTCCGGACGAACTCACGGGGCTCGAGGTGGTGCAGATGCAGAGCGCGGGCTATGACAACGTGCCCGAACTGCCGGCCGGAGTCAGGCTGTGCAACGCCGCCGGGGTGCACGACTCGGCCACGGCCGAACTCGCGGTGGCCCTCACGTTGGCCCACGCACGCCACCTGGACGACTTCGCCCGCAACCAGACCACCGGCACATGGCAGGGGGAGTGGGGCACCGGTCTGGCCTATCGCCGGGTCACGATCATCGGCTACGGGCACATCGGCAAGGCCATCGAGGCGCGCGTGGAACCGTTCGAACCGACGGTCATCCGGCGCGTGGCCCGTACGGCCCGCGACGGTGTGGAGCCGATCGAGAACCTTCCCCAGGTGCTGCGTGAGACCGACGTGGCCATCATCATCCTGCCGCTCACCGATGACACCCGCGGGCTCTTCGACGCGGCCATGCTCGCGAACCTCCCCGACGGTGCGCTGCTGGTCAACGTCGGGCGAGGGCCCATCGTCGAGACCGACGCTCTGCTCGCCGAGGTGACGTCGGGACGACTCCACGCCGCTCTGGACGTGACCGACCCGGAGCCGCTCCCGGCCGACCATCCCCTGTGGTCGCAGCCCAACGTGCTGATCAGCCCCCACGTCGGCGGATACACCAACGCGTTCGACCCCCGCCGCGACCGGATGCTGCGCGAGCAGATCGCCCACTGGGTCGCCGGCGAGCCGGTGGCCAACGTCGTGCGTGGGGGCGAATGAGCATGGACGGATGCATCTTCTGCCGCATCGTCCAGGGTGACGTCCCCGCCCGGGAGGTCTTCCGCGATGACACGGCAGTCGCCTTCCTCGACCTGTCCCCCAAGTCACCGGGGCACACTTTGGTCGTTCCCACCACCCACACCGAGAACCTCACGAGTGAACCGGCGGGGCTGGCGCTGATGGCCGATGCGGTCACGACCGTCGCCCGGACGATCACCGACCGTCTCGGTGCCAGCGGGGTCACGGCACAGATCAACTCGGGCGCGGCCGCGGGGCAGGAGGTCTTCCACCTGCACGTCCACCTCATACCCCGCTACCAGCCGGGGCAGTCGCCCCGGGGAGGACCCGACGAGGTGTTGACCCAGCTCCTCGGGTCGTGACCCCCTGGGATCGTCTCAGCCCATTTGTCCGGGTCGAACGCGGGTGACCGGAGTGGCATGCTGCCGGCTCCGCCGTTCGGGATCAGGACCCGGACGCGTCGACCCGCTCACTTGGGAGGCCGACGGGGGCGTCAGCTTCGTCAGGGCGAAGCGCTGACGCGCGTCCGATGCCAGCAGGCTGGTCACGGTGGTCAGGCCGAGCACCCCGACGATGACCACCAAGGAGGCGAGGGTGGGGACGGTGGGCACCCAGTCCCACACGCCGTGCGCCCAGTGCAGCACCAGCTTCACCCCGATGAAGGCGAGGATGATCGCCAGACCGTAACTGAGGTGCACGAGCTTCGACAGCACTCCTTCGAGCACGAAGTAGAGCGCCCGCAGGCCGAGCAGGGCGAACGCGTTGGTCGCGAACACCAGGTACGGGTCGCCGGTGATGCCGTAGACGGCAGGCACCGAGTCGATGGCGAACAGCAGGTCGGTTCCCAGGATCGCCAGGGTCACGACCGCGAGAGGGGTGAGGGCCCGCCCGCCCGACTGGACGACCGTCATCTTCGTGCCGTGATAGGCGGGGGCCACCGGCCACACCTTGTTGACGAGTCGGACCACCGGCAGCTTCGACACGTCCTCGTCGGAGTGGCCGACCGCGGCGTCACGCCAGACCTTGACGGCGGTGGCGACCAGGATCAGCCCGAAGAACAAAAAGGTGATGGCGAACGATTCGATCAGCGTTGCGCCCAGGGCGATGAACCCGGCGCGCAGCAGGAGTGCCCCGGCCACGCCGATCAGCAGGACTCGCTGCTGCAGGGCTCGAGGAACGGCGAAGCCGGCCAGCAACATCATGAAGACGAACAGGTTGTCGACCGAGAGGGACTTCTCCACCAGGTAACCGGTGTAGTACTCCATCCCGGTCCCACCGCCGAACCGCAGGACGACGAACACGCCGAACAGCAGCGGCAGCGCGACGTAGAAGATCGACCAGCCGACGGCCTCCTTCATGGAGACCTCGTGCGGCTTCCGGGTGATCAGGAAGTCGATCACGAACAGAGCGATCACACCGGCGATCGTCCAGCCCCACAGGGCTGGGGAACCGATGGTCGACAGGGAGCCCTCGAGGGGCAACAAGGGGGCGACGGACGCAGGGGTCATGGAGGGCTCAGATCTCTCAAGGATGGTCTGAGGTCTCCTTCACCTCCGGATCCGACTGGACCCGTGGGCGCTCACGCCGAGGATGGATGACCATCCGTAGTGACCGGCGAAGACTTGTGAAGTACTCCCCTCGGCTTCCAGCGTAACCCAAGCAGTGGTTGAACCCGAAATGACAACGTCGAGGAAATCGTGCGGTCGGCCAATCGTGCGGATCGTGTCGCCTGAGCGGGATTGTTGCGCCCCAGCCGCACCATGGGGCACCAAGGTGCATCATCCGCACGATTGGACCGATTGACTCTGTCTCAACCAGTCACGAGAGGCCAGTCAGCCACGAGGCCGGGTTGTGGCCAGGCGATCAGTCGACGACCCGAGCCGCACCCTTGTCGGCGGACTGCGCGAACTTCGCGAAGATCTTCAGCGCCGGTGAGACCTCGCGTTGCCGGGTGGCGGGCTTCCATCCGTGGGCGTCGGCATGGGCGCGGCGCTCGGCCAGCACCTCGTCGGGCACGTCGAGGTGGATGCGCCGGTCGGGGATGGAGATCTCGATGATGTCCCCGTCCTCGACCAGACCGATGGTGCCCCCGGAAGCAGCTTCAGGTGAGACGTGGCCGATCGACAGGCCCGAGGAACCACCCGAGAATCGTCCGTCGGTGATCAGGGCGCACTTGGGGCCCAGCCCCACCCCCTTGAGGTACGACGTCGGGTACAGCATCTCCTGCATGCCCGGGCCACCCTTGGGTCCCTCGTAGCGGACGACGACCACGTCGCCCGGCTTGATCAGACCGCCGAGGATCTGCTCGACCGCCTCGTCCTGGGACTCGGAGACCTTGGCCGTGCCGCGGAAGACCCACTGGTCCTCGGGCACCCCTGCGGTCTTGACGATGCAGCCGTCCTCGGCGAGGTTGCCGTAGAGCACGGCCAGTCCGCCGTCGGTGGTGTAGGCGTGCTCGACGGAGCGGATGCAGCCCGACTCCGCGTCGGTGTCGAGGCTGGCCCACCGGTTGGTGGACGAGAACGCCTGGGTGGTCCGCACCCCGCCCGGGGCTGCGTACCACAGGTCCATGGCCTCGTCGGTGGCCTTGCCGCCGCGCAGGTCCCAGGTGTCCATCCAGGACTGGAGGCTGGGGGAGTGGACCGCGTGGACGCCGGTGTCGAGCAGTCCCCCGCGGAACAGCTCACCCATGATGGCGGGGATGCCGCCGGCGCGGTGCACGTCCTCCATGTAGTAGTTGTGGGTGTTCGGGGCGACCTTGCACACACACGGCGTGTGCCGCGACAGCCGGTCGATGTCGGGCTGGGTGAAGTCCACCCCGGCTTCGTGGGCTGCTGCCAACAGGTGCAGCACGGTGTTGGTGGATCCGCCCATCGCGATGTCGACGGTCATGGCGTTCTCGAAAGCCGCCTTGGTGGCGATCGAGCGCGGCAGCACCGAGTCGTCGTCCTCGTCGTAGTAGCGCTTGGCCAGGTCGACGACCAGTCGTCCGGCGTTCTCGAAGAGGCCCTTGCGCTGCGCGGCGGTGGCCAGGGTCGACCCGTTGCCCGGCAGCGAGAGCCCGAGCACCTCGGTGAGGCAGTTCATCGAATTGGCGGTGAACATGCCCGAGCACGAGCCACAGGTGGGGCAGGCGTTGGCCTCGATCGTGTCGAGTTGGTTGTCGGGGACGCTCTCGTCGACGGCCTTGACCATGGCGTCGATCAGGTCGAGGCGGGTCTGCGCGGTCGACGTGGTGGGGTCGATCACGGCGGTGCCGGCCTCCATCGGGCCGCCCGAGACGAAGACGGCCGGGATGTTCAGTCGCAGCGCTGCGAGCAGCATGCCGGGAGTGATCTTGTCGCAGTTCGAGATGCACACCAGAGCGTCGGCGCAATGGGCGTTCACCATGTACTCCACCGAGTCGGCGATCACCTCTCGCGAGGGCAGTGAGTACAGCATGCCGGCGTGGCCCATGGCGATGCCGTCATCGACGGCGATGGTGTTGAACTCCTTGCCCACACCTCCGGCCTCCGCCACCGCGCCGGCGACCAACTGGCCCATGTCCTTGAGGTGCACGTGTCCGGGGACGAACTGGGTGAAGGAGTTCGCGATCGCCACGATCGGCTTGCCGAAGTCGTTGTCACCCATGCCCGTGGCACGCCACAGGGCTCGGGCGCCGGCCATGTTGCGGCCGTGGGTGGTGGTCTTGGAACGCAGTTCGGGCATCGGTCCTCCTGGGAATACTGCGCTCCAGCCTAGGCCTTCGGTGCGGGAGGGGTGCGTTCGTCCGCGGTGGGAGGGACCGACACGGTGATCGCCCGGCACACGCGAACGGGCGGCCCGGATCTCTCCGGACCGCCCGCTGCAGGGGGGATCATGCAGCTGGATCAGCTGCGGGGTGAGTCACACGGTCGCCCGTGCAACTCGGCAGGTCACTCGGCGACGGTGTGCTTGCGGCTGACCGACACGAAGGCCCAGCCGTAGAGCAGGTTCATCAGGCCCATGCCGATCACGAAGGCCGACACGCCGTAGGTGATCACCGAGCTGAACAGCGAGGTGCGCAGGAAGGCACCGTTCATCTGGGTGGTGCGCTGAGCGGTGTACTTGGCGAGTTCACCCTTGAGTTCGGTCAGGGTGGGGTCGGCCTCGATCTTCGAGACGACGGCAGGGTCGGTGCTGGTGAGGTCTTCGACGCCCAGATCCTTGGCCTTGGTCTTGACCCCGTTCTGCAGGGCACCGAGCTCGGCGTAGGTCTTGCCGTCCGAACCGGTGGTGGCGTGGTGCTTGATGATCTCGGCCTGGCCGAAAGCGGTGATCGGGCCGGCGACGTTCTTGCCGGCGACCTTGATCCCCATCACGGGGGCGGCGTCGGCGGCGACGGTGATGCGCTCGTCCTTGAGCTGCGAGGTGACCACACCCCACGTGACAGCTCCGGCGACGATCATGACCAGGCCAGCGACGAAGGAAATGATTCCGACGATCTTGGTGGGCTTCATGGGAGGACCTTTCGAACTTCTGCGGACGGGCTGGGTCTGGACCAGCAGGTGTCCTACGACTCCGTGTCGTAGCAAGAAGAACGCTACGTCGTTGGTTGAACGATGAATTGGGTGGGGGTGGCATATATCTCTGAGGACAGGCAACCCACAATGGCTGCGCGGCAGGTGTTCGTCCGGGCAGGTCCTCACGGCAGCTCATCAATGCTGGGGTCATGGCTGCGAAGGCCAGTGGGGCAGCCCGCGACGCGGGGGCGTCCCACGATGCGAGAGATGCGCCCGCCGCATTGGTCCCCGATGGTCGCCGGGGTATGGTGAAGCCGTGCGCACGAACCTCGTACTCCGCCAGCGCTGAGCCGACCAGCAGTCGGTCCAGCGCACCCTCGTATGCCCATGGAGGCAGCGGGGGTTTTTTGTTGTCAGGGACAGCGCACGTACACACATCGCCCCACGGGGGGCGCCGAGGAAAGGGAGACACCATGGCAGGTGACCAGACACCTGAGATGACCGGCGCACAGGCGCTGGTGGCTTCGCTCGAGAAGCTTGATGTCGACGTAATCTTCGGCATCCCGGGAGGTGCGATCCTCCCGGCCTACGACCCCCTCTACGACTCCAAGGTCCGTCACATCCTCGTCCGCCACGAGCAGGGCGCCGGCCACGCGGCCGAGGGCTATGCCTCGTCGACGGGCAGGGTCGGGGTGTGCATGGCCACCTCCGGGCCCGGCGCGACGAACCTGGTCACCCCCTTGGCCGACGCGTACATGGACTCGGTGCCGATCGTGGCCATCACCGGTCAGGTGAACTCGGCGTCCATCGGCACGGACGCCTTCCAGGAGGCCGACATCCGCGGGATCACCATGCCGATCACCAAGCACAACTTCCTGGTCACGCGCACCGAGGACATCCCGCAGGCCCTCAAGGAGGCCTTCCACATCGCCTCGTCGGGCCGTCCGGGGCCCGTTCTGGTTGACATCGCCAAGGATGCACTGCAGAAGTCGGCGCCCTTCGTGTGGCCGGGCTCGATCAAGATGCCCAGCTATCGCCCCACGGTGAAGCCACACGTGTTGCAGATCCGCCAGGCCGTCAAGCTGATCGCCAAGGCGAGCCGCCCGGTGCTCTACATCGGTGGTGGTGTCGTGCGGGCCGAGGCCTCTGCCGAACTGCGCGAGTTCGTCGACGCCACCGGCATCCCGGTGGTGACCACGCTGATGGCACGGGGCGTCTTCCCCGACAGCCACGAACTGGCGATGGGCATGCCCGGTATGCACGGCACCGTGGCCGCCGTCGGGGCACTGCAGCGCTCCGACCTGCTGATCACCATCGGGGCACGCTTCGATGATCGTGTCACCGGCCGGCTCGACTCGTTCGCTCCCGACGCCCTGGTGATCCACGCCGACATCGACCCGGCCGAGATCTCGAAGAACCGGGTTGCGGACGTGCCGATCGTCGGTGACGCCAAGAACGTGCTGCGGGAACTGAACCAGCAGATCACCAAGGTCGACCTCGCCGACATCTCGGAGTGGGTGGGCTACGTGACCGGCCTCAAGCGGCGCTACCCGACCGGTTACGACCTGCCACCCAACGGTGAACTCAGCCCCCAGTACGTCATCAAGCGGCTGGGCGAGATCTCGGGGCCCGACACCATCTGGGCCACCGGCGTGGGCCAGCATCAGATGTGGTCGGCCCACTTCCTGCCCTTCGAGAAGCCCGGCAAGTGGCTCAACTCGGGGGGTGCGGGCACGATGGGCTACTGCGTGCCGGCGGCGATGGGCGCCAAGGTGGGCAACCCCGACCAAGTGGTCTGGGGAATCGACGGTGACGGCTGTTTCCAGATGACCAACCAGGAATTGGTCACCTGCGCCCTGAATGACATTCCGGTCAAGATCGCCGTGATCAACAACCAGGTGCTCGGCATGGTGCGCCAGTGGCAGACCCTGTTCTACGACAGTCGGTACTCCAACACCGAACTGCACAGCCAGCGCATCCCTGACTTCGTCAAGCTGGCGGAGGCGATGGGCTGCGTCGGGTTGAGGGCCGAGACGGTCGAGCAGGTCGACGACGTGATCAACCAGGCCATGGCCATCAACGATCGTCCGGTCGTGGTCGAGTTCCTGGTCAACAAGGACGCCATGGTGTGGCCGATGGTGGCCGCCGGCACCGGCAACGACGAGATCAAGATCGCGCGAGACCTCGCGCCTGATTGGGAGGAGGAGGTCCTGTGAGCACCCACACGCTCTCGGTCCTGGTTCACAACAAGCCGGGCGTGCTCGCGCGCATCGCGGGACTGTTCTCGCGCCGTGGCTTCAACATCGAATCGCTCACGGTCGGCCAGACGGAGAAGCCCGAACTCTCGCGCATGACCGTCATGGCCGAGGTCGACGACCCGCTGGTGCTCGAGCAGATCGTCAAGCAGCTCAACAAGTTGATCGAGGTGCACAAGGTGCTCGAGCTGGACGAGGCCGCCGTGCTGCGTCAGCTCGTGCTGGTCAAGGTGCGGTCCGACATCGACAACCGCTCCAAGATCGTCGACACGGTCAACCTCTTCCGTGGGAAGGCCGTCGACATCAGCCACGAGTCCATCACCATCGAGGCGACCGGCTCGCACGAGAAGATCCAGGCCCTGGTGTCGATGCTCGAGCCGTTCGGTGTGCTCGAGTTGGTGACCTCGGGCCATGTGGCTCTGGGCCGTGGCGCGAGAGCCCTGACCGACCGCACCCGATCCGACATCCGCCGCGACAAGGAGAGCCAGGGCTGAGCGCCGGGCCCTCTCCCCCCTCACGCCGGTGCCACGAAGCGGACGGGTTCACCCGTCCCGCAGCGGGCACGCAAGAATCCCCTGGACGACCACCGAACTGGACGACCACCCAACTGGGCGACCATCCCACGACCACCCCGAAGCAAGATCCCACAAGGAGAACCACACCCATGGCAGCAAAGATGTACTACGACCAGGACGCTGATCTGTCGATCATCCAGAACCGTCACGTCGCCGTGATCGGCTACGGATCGCAGGGCCACGCCCACGCGCTCAACCTGCGCGACTCGGGTGTCGACGTGCGCGTCGGCCTGGCCGAGGGCTCGAAGTCCCGTGAGAAGGCCGAGGCGGCCGGTCTCCGCGTGCTCAGCGTGGCCGAGGCCGTCGAGGAGGCCGACCTGGTCATGATCCTGGTTCCCGACCAGGTGCAGCGCACGGTCTACGCCAACGAGATCCTGCCGAACCTGGCCAAGGGTGACGCACTGTTCTTCGCGCACGGGTTCAACATCCGTTTCGGCTACATCCAGGCCCCCGAGGGTGTCGACGTGTGCATGGTTGCCCCGAAGGGCCCCGGTCACCTCGTGCGTCGCGAATACGCCGACGGTCGTGGCGTGCCCGTGCTCGTCGCCGTCGAGAAGGACGAGTCGGGCCATGCCCTCGACCTCGCCCTCTCGTACGCCCGGGCCATCGGTGGTCTGCGTGCCGGTGGCATCCAGACCACCTTCACCGAGGAGACCGAGACTGACCTGTTCGGTGAGCAGGCCGTTCTCTGTGGCGGCGCCTCTGCGCTCGTCCAGGCCGGTTTCGAGACCTTGGTGGAGGCCGGGTACCAGCCCGAGGTCGCCTACTTCGAGTGCCTGCACGAACTGAAGCTGATCGTCGACCTGATGTACGAGGGCGGCATCGCCAAGCAGCGCTGGTCGGTCTCCGACACCGCCGAGTTCGGCGACTACGTCTCGGGCCCCCGCGTCATCGACGCTCGGGTGAAGGAGAACATGAAGGCCGTCCTGACCGACGTGCAGAACGGTGCCTTCGCCAAGCGCTTCATCGACGACCAGGACGCGGGCGCTCCCGAGTTCAAGGCCTTCCGTGAGGCGGGGGAGAACCACCCCATCGAGGCCACCGGTCGCGAACTGCGCAAGCTGATGTCATGGGTCAAGTCGTCCGACTCCGACTACACCGAGGGCACGGCCGCTCGCTGACCCACCCGAACCACACCCTCGGCCAATGGTCAGACTTCACGCCCACAAGCGTGACGTCTGGACATTGGCCGAGAGTGTGTTCGGGCCTCTGGGTCGGGCGCGACCGGCTCGAGGGACGGCGGGGACAGCGTGATCACCCACTGGATCGACGGTCTTCCGGTACCGCTGCGGGCTCCCACCGACCTGGGCTGGGTCGCCCCGTGGGGTCGGGTCTTCACCGTGCTGGCAGACCAGGACTCCGGCAACCTGTGCCTGGGCGCCCATGATGGTGAGCGCCTCTTCCTGAAGATGGCCGGCGCCGCAACCTCGCGCTACGAGGGAACGATCCCGGACGCGGTCGAGCGCCTGCGGCATGCGGGGGAGGCCTTCGAGCAGTTGGCGCACCCGAGCCTCGTCCGGCTTCGCGACCGACGTGACCTCGACCTCGGCGACGCGACCGGGCATCTGCTCGTCTTCGAGTGGACGGACGCGATCCCCCTGGGCAGGCAGTACGACCGCGTGCACGAGGTGCGGGCGCTCCCGCAACCAGTCCGCGTGGACCTCGTCAGCCAATTGATCGCCTTCCACGCCCATGTCGCTGAGAAGGGTTGGGTTCCGGTCGACCTGTACGACGGATCGGTCATGGTCGATCCGGCTGCCGGTCGGGCGGTGGTCTGCGACATCGACCTCTACCAACGCGCACCCCTGACCAACACCATGGGGCGCATGTGGGGATCGACGCGGTTCATGGCGCCCGAGGAGTTCCAACTCGGCGCCCTCCTGGACGAGAGCACCACAGTCTTCACCCTGGGCTGTCTGGCGCACGCCCTGCTCGGCGACAGTGGCACCAAGCAGTTCACGGCCTGGGAGGCCAGTCCACGCCAGTTCGAGGTGGCGGAACGCGCCCGCAGCACCTCCCGGGAGGATCGGTACGCCAGTGTCGACGAACTTCTGGACGCCTGGGGGCGGGCTCAGCGCTGAACCGCACGACCGATAGCCTTCAGGTCAGCGGAAGGCAGTCTCTGATGGTGTTCCTGGTGGTCGGCGGGATCGGTGCGGCGATCCTCGTGCTCTCGTTGGTCCTGGGGGACTTCCTGCAGATCGGTGACCACCTCGGTGGTCTGCTCGACTCCGACCTCGTCTCGAGCGCTGCGATCGCTGCCTTCCTGGGAGTGTTCGGTTTCGTCGGCTGGGGCGTCCGCTCGGCCACCGGCAGCACTTGGCTGGCCATTCCCGTCGGCGTGGTCGCCGGTTTGATGGTCGGTTGGCTGCTCGGACGACTGACCCGCGCCCTCGACCGCAACGACCCCACTGCATCGCTCAACACCTCGTCCTTGGTCGGCCTGAACGCCACGGTGATCTCCGACATCCCGAGCTCGGGGTTCGGCGAGGTTCGCGTGAATGCCGCTGGCCACCCGCTCAAGCTCAACGCCCGCGCCGACGGACCGCTGCCCCGGGGAACGCAGGTGTGGGTGGCCGGCGTCGTGTCGGCCACCGCCATCGAGGTCCGCACGACCGATCCCGGCGACGCACCCACCAATGACACCCCGCACTGACCCAACCCAGCCTGCAAGACACCAACCAGAGGTCCCGCGCCCACCGGCGCCACCCAGGGACCCAAACCGGACAGGAGCACCATGCCCGACATCTCTCCCCTGGCGATCGGCATCGCAGCGGCGGTGGTGGTGGCAGTCATCGCCGCCCTGCTGATCGTCAGCCGTTACCGCGTCGCCGGTCCCAACGAGGCCTTCATCGTGACCGGCCGCAAGGGCAAGGAGGTGCGCAATCCCGAGACCGGGATCCTGTCGACCGACCTGTCGGGCCAGAAGGTGGTGATGGGTGGAGGAGTGTTCGTGTGGCCGTTCGTGCAGCGACTGCACACGCTCGACCTCTCGAGCCGCCGCATCATGGTGCAGATCAAGGGGGCGGTCTCGGGTCAGGGAATCAAGCTCAACCTCGACGGCGTCGCCATCGTCAAGGTGGGCGGGAACGAGGACTCCATCCGGGCGGCAGCCCAGCGCTTCCTGTCCCAGCAGGACGAGATCGAGACCTTCACCCAGGAGACCCTCGCTGGTTCGCTGCGCTCCATCGTCGGCCCGTTGACCGTCGAGCAGATCATCAGGGACCGGGCGGCGTTCGCGCAGCGGGTGGCCGACGAGTCGGAATCGTCCCTGACGGGGCAGGGTCTGGTGCTCGACACCTTCCAGATCCAGGACATCACCGATGACGGCACCTACCTCTCCGACCTCGGACGACCCGAGGCAGCGAAGGTGCAGCAGGTGGCCGCGATCGCCGAATCGGCCGCCCGACAGCAGGCGGAACAGGCCAGGATCGCCGCCGAGCAGCAGATCGCCATCGCCCAGCGCGAACTGGCCCTGAAGCAGTCAGAGATCAAGGCCGAGACCGACGCGGCATCCGCTCGAGCCGCGGCCTCGGGGCCCTTGGCCCAGGCCGACCGTGACCAGGCCATCCTGACCGAGCAGGAGAAGGTGGCCGTGAGGCAGGCGGCCCTCAAGGAACGCCAACTCGACACCGAGGTTCGCAAGCCAGCCGACGCCGAGCGTTACCGCGTCGAGACGGAGGCGGAGGCGAGGCGGGCTGCTGCGATCTCGCAGGCTGCCGCCGCGAAGGCCGCCGCCATCGCCAATGCCGAGGCAGAGGCAGAGACGGCCCGCTTGACCGGAGAGGGCGACAAGTCCCGACGTGCCGCACTCGCGGAAGCCGAAGCGATCGAGGGTGCCCGGCGGGGTGAGGCCGAGAAGGCCCGTCGTATCGCCGAGGCCGATGCCGTGCGCGCTGAGGGCGATGCGAAGGCCTCCAGCGTGCTCGCGGTGGGTGAGGCCGAGGCAGCTGCCATGAACAAGCGGGCCGATGCCTTCGCACGCTACAACGAGGCCGCTGTGCTGCAGATGTTGGTGGAGGTGCTGCCGCAGGTGGCCGAGAAGGTCGCAGCCCCGATGGCGGGTATCGACAAGCTGACCGTGATCTCGACCGACGGAGCCGGTGCGGTCCCCAAGCAGGTGACCAACACGGTGGTGCAGACCATGGAGTTGATCAAGAACACCACCGGGGTCGATCTCTCGAGGCTGATGTCGGCCTATTCCGATGAGGCCGTCGTCGCGACGCAGAAGGTGCCCGAGGGCGACCCCGCCTGATCCGGGGGAGACGACGACGGCGTGGGTGCCCCGGTCAACGGGGTACCCACGCCGTTCGCGTGACGCTGTGAATTCCTGATCCCGAGGTCATCGTCCGCCGGTGCGGGGTGAGCTGCCTGAGCCGGCACTTCTGGGGGCGGCCACCAGAGTCGTGGTGAGGGTGGTGGCCGTTCCCTTGCGGACGACCCCCAGTGTCACCTTCTCGTTCACCTCCGCCGACCGCACGAGCGCGACCAAGGAGTCCGACGAGGCCACCGAGGTGCCGTTGACGGAGGTGATCAGGTCGCCCGCCCGCAGTCCAGCCCTCGCTGCGGGTGTCCCGGCCGAGACCGAGCGCACCTGGGCGCCGGTGATGGTGACCCCGTTGACAGTGGCCGTGCCGTCGGTGGTGCCGATGCCGAGGTAGGCGTGGTCCGCCGTGCCGTCGGCAATCAGCTGCTTGACCACGTAGCTCACCTCGTTCGACGGGATCGCGAACCCGATGCCGATGCTGCCGCTCTGGCTGGCCGTGCCACTCGACAGCGTCGCGATCGAGGAGTTGATCCCCAGCAGCTCAGCGTCTGCGTTGACCAGGGCGCCTCCGGAGTTCCCGGGGTTGATGGGTGCCGAGGTCTGGATCGCGTTGGTGTAGACGGCGTCGGCCTGCGTCGTGGGTGTGGTGGTCTCGCCCGTGGTGACCACCGGACGGTTGAGAGCACTGACGATGCCCGTGGTGACCGTGTCGCTCAGACCGAGCGGATTGCCGATGGCCATCACCGCCTGCCCGACGGACGCCTTGTCGGAGTCGGCCACCGTGATCGGCTGGCTGCCCGACGGGAGTCCCGCGACCTTGATCACGGCCAGGTCGGACGAGGCATCAGTGCCGACGATGGTCGCGGGATGGCTGCTGGTCCCGAACTGCACCGTGATCGTCGCTCCCGTGCCGAGTCCCGACACGACGTGGTTGTTGGTGACGATGTGACCGGCCGTGTCCCAGATGACTCCCGTACCGGCCGCCTCCGACCGGGCCGAGGAGACGGTGATGGAGACGACCGACTTCGAAGCCGTGGCGGCCGTCCTCGACCAGTCAGGGTTGGACGAGTCGCCCTGCACCACCTTGGTGACCGTCGTGGACGAGGCTGCACCCGATCCGCTCGCCGAGGCGACGGCAGCCGGGCGCTGGTCCGCAAGGTAGCGGTCGGTGATGACACCGGCTCCTCCCCCGACACCCGCGGCCAGTACTGCGACCGCCAGCACCGAGGAGATGCGACCGCGTGAGTGCTTGGTCGCAGCGGCAGCCTGTTGGGTGGGCTGCTGTTGGTCGGGCCACTGTTGGGTGGGCCACTGTTGGGTGGGGCCTTGCGGGTACTGGACCGGCTGGTGTTCGAATCGATCGTTGGTCATGGGAGCCTCCGGGTGATCGGGGTGGGCGTTCCGTGCGTCCTCGACCACCAACCAACTCCGGGAGTCTGGGTGTTTCCTGTGAGCCACCCACGCGTCCCCTGTCAGTGCGGACGCCGCTGCGACCACACCTCCCGGCCACCTCAGCTCAGGATGGCGGCGGCCATGTCGTCCAAGGTCTGCTTCGTGCGCGGGTGTCCGACCAGGTTCAGGTGACCGTGCTTCATGCCGTGGGCCGTCAGGCAGACGACCTCGACACCACTGGCCTCCAGGTGCCGGGCCAGGGCCTCGCCGGAGGCACGAAGCTCGTCGTACTGGTCGTTGACGATCAGGCAGCGGGGCAGACCCGCCATGTCAGTTCGGTGACCGACATAGCCGTACGGGTCATCGACGGTGGCCCCATAGGCGGCGCCGATGAAGGTCAGCGCTGTCTCGTCGAACCCTGACCCGAACTGGTCGAGGTCGCGACGCAACTCGTCCGACATCTCCGGCGTGTGGGCGTGGACGGCGGGGTAGATGGGCAGCCAGACATGGGGGAGCGGGCCGCCCTCGTCCCGCAACCGGACGACCGCGCCCGCGATCAGGTTGGCGCCGGCGGAGGCTCCCCCGATGGCCAGCCGGTCGGGGTCGATGCCGAGCTGGGCGGCGTGCTCATGCACCCAGCGGTAGGCGGTGGTCACCTCGTCGTGGGCGATCGGGTACTGGTTGCTGACTGACTCGGGCAGCGGCATGGCGGTGGGGGGGTTCGGGGCCCCGGTCAGTCGGTAGTCGACCGAGATGACCACGCCCTGGGTTCGGGTCGCGATGCCTCGGCTCACCTCGTCCGCCTCGGGCATGTCGAGGTCGCCCCACATGAAGGCTCCTCCGTGGCACCAGACCAGTCCCGGGGCCTGCGGTGCAGCCGAGGGGTCGCGGTAGACGCGCACCGGTATGTCGCCGTGCGGGCCGGGGATCGTGTCGTGGTGGATCAGCACCTCGTCGGACTCGGCCGCCCCGTAGGGGCGCGCCATCACTGCCTGCACCTGCGGCGACTCGGCGTCCAGGCCCTGTTCCTGGGCCAGTTGGGCGGCCTCGGCGAGGCGGGCGGCGAACAGTTCATCCAGCGGCATGCCGCCAGCCTAGGTGCCGTGCGGTCTGGTCCGCGCGGTATCTGTCGGGTCAGGACCTTCGGCGGCGCCGAATCCATATCGCCACAGCCAAACAGAGGACGACGAACGCGCCACTCGCGTACCAGTAGGCGGGCGTGTGGTCCTCGGTGGCGGGCAGCGGTGGCAGCGGTGTGATCGAGATCTCGGTTCCCGCGCCCAGCAGTTCGGTGATGTCGGAGGCGCGTGAGGCGGAGTGGCTCCCGGTTCCCGAACACAGGCCGCCCTGCCACCCCTCGCCGGTGCGCTGCACCATGAAGAGCACGTCGGCGCCGACCGCGAAGTCCTGGCCGCAGGCGCCACCTCCTTGGCCATACCCATCGATCACCTCCAGACGCCCGCGAGCTTCGCCCTTCCAGACCTGGGTGGGACGGACAGTGAGCACGTTTCCGGCCATCTGATTGCCAGTGGGCACCCGGACTCGCTCGACCACGCCGCGGAAGATCGCGTCCGCTCTGGTCACCTGATGGTTCAGGTCCTCCTCGACACACGAGCACGCCCAGGCGGTGGTGGCCGACCAGGTGGACAGCAGCACGGCGACAAGCAGCGGTACGAGTCCGGCGACCGCGGCGGCGAACCACGCCCGTGCCGACCGCGCAGGTGTGGGCCCCCATGAGATCGGGCGCCGGAGGGACATGTGTCCATCCTGCGCCCGATCAGGCCGTGACAAGCGGTGTTGTCACCCAATCGTGATGATCGGTCTTCAGCCGGCCACCCGGGCGGCGATGTCGTCACCGATCTGCTGGGTGATCCGCTGCTTGCCGGCCCGGCCCGCGATGTCGGACTCGACGGCGGCCACGATGCGGGCCGCGTCCTCGGGTCGTCCCAGGTGCTCGAGCAGCAGGGCCATCGACGAGATGGCGGCGGTCGGGTCGGCCTTGCCGGTGCCGGCGATGTCGGGTGCCGAGCCGTGCACCGGCTCGAACATCGAGGGGTACTGGCGGGTGGGGTTGATGTTGGCGCTGGCGGCGAGGCCGATGCCACCGGTGACGGCTCCGGCGAGGTCGGTGACGATGTCGCCGAACAGGTTGTCGGTGACGATCACGTCGAACCGCGAGGGGTTGGTGGTCAGGTGGATCATGGCCGCGTCGATGTGCTGGTAGTCGGTCGACACCTGCGGGTACTCGGCGGCGACCTCGGTGAACACCCGGTTCCACAGCTTGCCGGCATTCACGAGCACGTTGTGCTTGTGCAGCAGGGTGACATGGTTGCGGCGCTGGGTGGCGCGCTCGAACGCGTCACGGACGACCCGCTCCACACCGAAGGCCGTGTTGATGCTGACCTCGGTGGCCAACTCCTGGGGTGTTCCCACCCGCACGGCGCCACCATTGCCGCAGTACAGGCCCTCGGTGCCCTCACGCACGACGACGAAGTCGATCGGCCCCTGGGCCACCACCTGGTCGGACAGTGGCGAGGGCACCCCGGGGTACAACTTCGAGGGGCGAAGGTTCACTGCGTGGTCGAGGGCGAAGCGCAGCTTGAGCAGCAGACCACGTTCGAGCAGACCCGAGGGGATCTGCTGGTCCCCGGGGTGCGCCCCCACGGCGCCGAGGATGATCGCGTCAACCCGCTTGAGCTCCTCAAGGGTCGAGTCGGGCAGCACCTCGCCGGTTCGCTTCCATGCCTCGGCCCCGAGGTCGTGGTCGACGAAGCTGAAGGTGTTCTCTCCCACGGTGGCCTTGAGCACCTTGACGGCTTCGGCGGTCACCTCCGGCCCGATGTAGTCGCCGCCGATGACGGCGATGGTCGGGGTGTGTTGGCTGTCGTTGCTCATGGCCGTGACTGTAGCCAGCATCGCCGCAAGCCGGGTGCAGGTTCCAGCACCCGGGCGGTAGGTTGCTGGCATGGAGTTCACCCTGCCCACCGACCCCACGTTCTCCGATGCGGCCACGATCGCACGGGTGCACGCCAACCCCGGCTTCGGGGTGCACTTCACCGATCACATGTCGCGCGTGGAGTGGACGGCCGACCAGGGGTGGCACGACGCGGCCGTCGTCCCCTACGGGCCGATCCAGCTCGACCCGGCGGCTGCGGTGCTCCACTACGCCCAGGAGATCTTCGAGGGCATGAAGGCCTACCGGCACGGCGACGGCTCCGTGTGGACCTTCAGGCCCGAGGCCAATGCAGCCCGCTACGCCCGCTCGGCGACCCGACTGCAGTTGCCCGTGCTCCCGGCCGCCGACTTCCTCGCGAGCATTGAGGCCCTCGTCCGACTCGACGAGCGCTGGGTGCCCGCTGGACTGGACGGGCGTTCCGACGACGAGGGGGTCGATGACGGGCGGTGCGAGCAGGGCCACAGCGGTGGCGGGCAGGGTGAACAGAGTCTGTACCTTCGTCCCTTCATGTTCGCGCGCGAGGCCTATCTGGGGGTTCGGGCCGCGAGAAGCGTCACCCACCTCGTGATCGCATCGCCGGTCGGACCCTACTTCCCGGGGGGCGTCGAACCGGTCGACATCTGGCTCGAGGACGAGTTCTCCCGTGCAGCCCCCGGCGGCACCGGGGCCGCCAAGTGTGGCGGCAACTACGCGGCTTCCCTCCAGGCGCAGGCGAAGGCGGCCGAGCACGGCTGCTCCCAGGTGCTCTTCCTCGACGCCGTCGAGCACCGTTGGCTCGAGGAGCTCGGTGGCATGAACATCGTGCTGGTGAGCGCCGACGGTGAGTTGGTCACCCCCGAGACCTCGGGCACGATCCTCGAAGGGGTGACACGTTCCTCGGTCCTGCAGGTCGGACGCGACCTCGGCCTCACCCCGGTCGAACGCCCGGTGGCCTGGGCAGAGGTGGTCGCCGGTGTCGAGGCGGGCCGTTTCACCGAGATCTTCGCGTGCGGCACGGCCGCCGTCATCACGCCGATCCGCGCCATCAGGTCGAACGGGGGAGAACTGGTGGTGCCCGGCAGCGGCGAGGTGTCGCTGCGCATCCGCGAGCGACTGGTCGACATCCAGTACGGACGCGCCGAGGACACCCATGGTTGGCTGTACCGGTTGGCCTGAGCGGCGTACCACACACTGGAACCCCGCACCCACTGGTTGGTTCGTGCCTCAGGATTGTACGAACCCCCAGATCGGGGGACACGCCATGCACCGCACAGGAGTTGACCAGTGACGCTCACCCCCGTCGCGCCCGAGTACCTGCACGTCTACGACACCACTCTTCGTGACGGCGCCCAGCAGGAGGGCTTGAGGCTCACCGTCTCCGACAAGCTGCGCATCGCGGGACTGTTGGACGAACTGGGTGTCACCCACATCGAGGGTGGCTGGCCGGGCGCCAATCCGAACGACACCGCCTTCTTCAAGGCGGCCGCCGAAGGCCTCGCCCTGCGCAACGCCACTCTGGTCGCCTTCGGATCCACCCGACGTCCCGGCGGGAAGGCGGCGGACGACCCCTTGGTGGCTGCCCTACGTGACGCCGGCACGAGTCACATCTGCCTGGTCGCAAAGTCCCACGACCGCCACGTGGAACAGGCCCTGCGTACGACCCTGGACGAGAACCTGGCGATGGTGCGCGACACCGTCAGCCACCTCGTCAACGAGGGCAAGCGGGTCTTCGTCGACTGCGAACACTTCTTCGACGGGTTCCGCCGCAACGAGGCCTACTCCCTCGAGGTGGTACGGGCCGCTGCCGAGGCCGGCGCAGAGGTGGTCGTGCTGTGTGACACCAACGGCGGCATGCTGCCCAGCTGGATGGGCGACGTGGTCTCGTCCGCAGCGGCCATCGGGGTCGACCTCGGCATCCACTGCCACAACGACACGGGCTGCGCTGTCGCCAACTCGATGGCGGCCGTCGAGGCCGGCGCCATGCACGTGCAGGGCACCATCAACGGCTACGGCGAGCGGACCGGCAATGCCGACCTCACCACGGTGGTGGCCAACCTGCAGCTCAAGTACGGGTGGGAACCCCTGGGCGGACGAGGGCTCGAGTCACTCACCCACATCAGCCACGCGATCGCCGAGATCGCCAACCAGCCGGCGCACGCGCGCCAGCCGTACGTGGGTCACTCGTCCTTCGCACACAAGGCAGGACTTCACGCCTCAGCCATCAGGGTCGACCCCAATCTCTACCAGCACATCGACCCTGCTCTGGTGGGCAACGACATGCGCATGCTCATCTCAGACATGTCGGGTCGCGCCAACATCCAGATCAAGGCCGAGCAGTTGGGATTCGAACTCCCAGACCGTGACACCGCCGCAATGGTGGCCGACGTGGTCAAGGAACGGGAAGCGAACGGCTACTCCTACGAGGCCTCCGACGCCAGCTTCGAACTGCTGATGCGTGACCTGCTCGGCACCCTCGACAAGCCTTTCGAGGTGGGCGCGTGGGAGGTCAGCACCCGGCACCAGGCCTTGAACGTTCCCGGCGACTCCCAGGCCACCGTCACCCTCACCCTCGACGGTGAGACCAAGACCGTCACCTCGGACGGAAACGGCCCCGTCAACGCGCTCGACTCGGCACTCCGCGAGGTGGTGGCGCACGGGTTCGAGCAAGTGCTGCCCTACCGGCTCTCCGATTACCGGGTGCGCATCCTCGAGGCCGGCTTCGGAACCGACGCGGTCGTGCGGGTGCTGATCGACATGGGCACCACCGACCACACCTGGACCACGGTGGGTGTGGGCACCAACGTGATCGAGGCCTCCTGGGAGGCCTTGGCCGACGGTTACCTCTACGGACTCGTCAAGGGCTATTGAGTCGATGGGGCGGCTCGCAGCAAGCTGCGACGCTCGCCGCCCTGAGGTCTCGCTTCGCTCGCCCGTCGTGGTCGCGTCGGTGGGGCACACCTGTCAGCAAGCTGCGACGCTCGCCACGTGTCCATGGGGCGGCTCGCAGCAAGCTGCGACGCTCACCGCCCGGAGGTCTCGCTTCGCTCGCCAGTCGGTGGGGCGCGGCGTCAGTCAGCTGATGCGCTCGATCACCAGCGGTCGTCCTTCGAACGAGCCGGACGCCTCGATCGTCCAGCCGCCCTCCAGTGCCTGCTTGGCCCGGTCGAACGTCTCCGGGGTGTCGGTGAGCAGGGTGAACAGCGGCTGACCCGCGGTGACGGCGTCACCGGGCTTGGCATGCATCATCACACCGGCCCCCGTCTGCACCGGGTCCTCCTTGCGGGCGCGCCCCGCACCGAGTCGCCACGCCGCCAGACCGACGGCCATGGCATCGAGCCGGGTGAGCACCCCCGACTGGTCCGCGAGGACGACCTCCTGATGTCGGGCCTGGGGGAGGGCCGCCTCCGGGTCGCCACCCTGGGCGCGGATCATCCGCCGCCACACGTCCATCGCAGAGCCGTCGGCAAGCTTGTC
This sequence comes from Aestuariimicrobium kwangyangense DSM 21549, assembly GCF_000421525.1. Lineage (GTDB taxonomy): Bacteria > Actinomycetota > Actinomycetes > Propionibacteriales > Propionibacteriaceae > Aestuariimicrobium > Aestuariimicrobium kwangyangense. The sequence continues at coordinate 54,880 of NZ_ATXE01000002.1, forward strand.
GGCAGGGTCGACGTCGACGCCGGCTGACTGCACCATCTCGCGCGCCAGGGCCAGCGTCAGGTCGACCACGTCGGTCGGGCCGCCCCCGGCGAGGACCTCCACCGACTCGGCCACCTCGACGGCGTTGCCTGCCGCGCGGCCCAGCGGGGTGTCCATGTCGGTGAGCAGGGCGACGGTCGTGACGCCCGCTGCCTTGCCGAGGGCCACCATGCGACTCGCCAGTTCACGGGCCTGGTCGAGGGTCTGCATGAAAGCGCCGACCCCGACCTTCACATCGAGCACCAACGAGTCGGTTCCCTCGGCGATCTTCTTCGACATGATCGAACTGGCGATCAGCGGGATCGCCTCGACGGTGCCGGTGACGTCCCGCAGCGCGTAGAGCTTCTTGTCTGCCGGAGCCAGCCCCGAACCGGCAGCGCAGATGACGGCGCCCACATCCTCCAACTGGCGCATCATCTCGTCGTTCGTCAGGGACGCCCTCCAGCCGGGAATGGACTCGAGCTTGTCCAGGGTGCCACCGGTGTGGCCGAGGCCTCGTCCGCTCAGCTGTGGCACGGCGACACCGCAGGCCGCGACCAACGGCGCGAGGGGGAGAGTGATCTTGTCACCGACCCCGCCCGTGGAGTGCTTGTCGGCGGTGGGTCGAGAAAGTCCGGAGAAGTCGAGCCTCTCGCCGGTGTTTATCATCGCGGTGGTCCAGGTCGAGAGCTCGCTGTCGGCCATGCCGCGGAAGAAGATGGCCATCGCCATCGCCGACATCTGTTCGTCGGCCACCTCACCTCGGGTGTAGGCCGGGATCAGCCAGTCGATCTGGTCACTGGTCAACTCAGCCCCGGAACGCTTGCGGCGGATCAACTCGACGGCATCGAAAGCACTCATGCCTCGCAGTATGTCAGCAGCGCCCAGCGTGCCGACGGCCGCCATGGCAGGGTGGGGGAATGGCCCCACGACTCCAGTTGACCTCCGTCACCCTCGGCTGTGCTGACGCGGCAGCCCTCGCCAACTTCTACGCTCGCCTGCTGGGCGGCGAACCCAATCCCTCAGACCCCGGGTGGGCTCAGCTGAGCACCGAGTCCGACGGGGGACGGTTCACCGTGAACTTCGAGTTCGAGGAGCAGTGGACCCCACCCGTGTGGCCCGCCGAGCCCGGCCACCAGTTCGCCAGTCAACACCTGGACATCTTGGTGGACGACCTGCCGGCGGCCGTCGACCACGCCTTGGCCTGCGGTGCGCGCCTCGCCCCCCACCAGCCCCAGGAATCGGTACGGGTGATGTTCGACCCGGCAGGCCATCCGTTCTGCCTGTTCCTCTGAGCAGAGCTCGCCGGCCCCCCGACCCGGCCCGTCCCAACCCGGCCCGCTCCGGTGCCGGGCCGTCCCGCGCAGCTTCGGATGGCCGCGTCGATAGGCTGACCGCATGCGCATTGCTCGTTACTCCCTGCCCGGTCAGGACCCCGCCTACGGCATCGTCGAACTCGCCGCTGACGGGGGCGACCACCCCGACACCGTCTCCCAGATCACCGGGGATCCCTTGGCCGGTCCGGTGAACTACTCGGGGCAGCGCCACGACCTGTCCGATGTCCGACTGCTCTCGCCGGTCATCCCCCGCTCCAAGGTCATTGGCGTGGGCCGCAACTATGCCGCCCACGCTGCCGAACTCGGCAATGAGGTGCCCCAACGCCCGTTGTTGTTCTTCAAGCCCAACACCTCGGTGATCGGGCCCGGCGAGGCCATCGTCAAGCCGGCCGAGGTCAACGAGTTGAGCTACGAGGGTGAACTGGCCGTCGTGATCGGACGCATCGCCAAGCAGGTACCCGCCGAACGCGTGCAGGAGGTCATCTTCGGGTACACCATCGCCAACGACGTGACCGCCAGGGACCTGCAGGCACCCGAGGGCCAGTGGGCGCGGGCCAAGGGATGGGACACGTTCTGCCCGCTCGGGCCGTGGCTCGTCACCCACCTGTCGGTGGACGAGGCCGGGCACCTGCCGCTCGAGACCACCCTGGACGGGGAGACCCGGCAGCGGGGCAACACCGACCTGATGATGCGATCGATCACCGAACTGGTCACCTACATCTCCGGCTTCACCACCCTCATCCCCGGCGACGTCATCCTGACCGGGACACCCGCGGGGGTCGGGTCGATGCAGGCGGGTCAGGAGGTGAGCGTCACCATCGACGGCATCGGTACGCTCACCAACCCGATCGTGGACGAGGCCTGAGCCGGTGCAGCCACTGCTCGAACCGGTCGCCGATCCGGAGCCCTCCATCGCCTACCCCGACGTGCTCGGCAGAGGACGCCAGGTGATGGTGCGCTGCGTCGTCGGCCTGTTGATCGGGATCTCGGGCTACCTGTTGGTGGTACCGGTGGTCGCCCAACTGGTCCTGGGACTCGGCTACCTGGTCCGCCGTCCGAACGGCGGGTTCACCGCCTACTACGGCCGGGCCATGGCCTACCACCTGCCCGAGGGCCTGGCCGCGACCCACATTGCCCTTGCCACGCTGATCCCGCTCAGCATCGCGCTCGTGTGGGGCTGGCACCGGGTGCGCCCGCGGTGGCTGCTGTCGGTGCAACCGGGCCTGCGGTGGCGCTACCTGGTCGGCTGCCTCGCCATCGCCGCTGTGGCGTTGAACCTGGTCATGTGGGTGAGCGAATGGGCCTCGGGCGGTTGGGGGGGTTGGGGTCACTTCCCCCAGTGGACGGTGCCCGCGCAGGCCTGGCTCTGGGTCGTCTTCGTGCTGGTGCTGTCGCCCCTGCAAGCGGCGGGGGAGGAGTTCTTCTTCCGTGGCTACATGCTGCAGGCCATCGGTGGGATCACCCGCAACCGCTGGGCCGCCGTGGTGGTGACGGCGCTGGTCTTCGCGCTGTTCCACGGTGTGCAGAACATCTGGTTGTTCATCGACCGATTCGCCTTCGGCCTGCTGGCAGGTGCGCTGGTGGTCGTCACCGGAGGCATCGAGGCAGGCATCGCCGCGCATGTGGCCAACAACGTCTTCGCCTTCGGCTACGCCATCTTCAGCGGGGGCGCCGCCCGGGCCAAGGGAGTCACCCAGATCACCGCGAGCGCTGCGGTCTGGGACGTGGCCGGATTCGCGGTCACCGCCGCCCTGTGCTGGTGGTTCGGACGCCGACTCAACGTCGCCCACACCACCCCCGCCATCACCCCGGGACGGATTTGAGCGATCTGGTCGGCGTGCTCTAGAGTTAGTCGTCGTTGCCGAGGGTTCCGAGGAGCCGGTCGGCAACGTAGGGGTATGGTGTAATTGGCAACACGAAGGTTTCTGGTTCCTTTATTCTAGGTTCGAGTCCTAGTACCCCTGCGAAGAACTGAATTGGCAGGCCCTCAAGGTTTCCAGTAGAGTTCTTCGAGCGCCGAGGTCAGACTCGGCAGCTGGCCCCCGTTGTGTAGCGGCCCAGCACGCCGCCCTCTCACGGCGGTAGCGCCGGTTCAAATCCGGTCGGGGGTACAGATCGAGGCCCGTCAGGCGACTGACGGGCCTCTCGCATTTGCGGTCACTCGGCCTGGGGACCACGGCCCGTGCTTGAATCGTTTCATGCCGCAGTCGACACCCGCCCTCGCCGAACCGAGCCCGAAGTGGACGGCACGCCTCATTGCCGCCTCGACCGGTGGCGACTCGGCACCTCGATTCCGTCGGGAGTTCACCGTCGACCACACGCACGGCGCGATCGTCCGGGCTCGTTGGTTCGTGAGTGCCCACGGCATCTTCGAGGCACAACTCGACGGACGACCGATCGGTCCGGACGTGTTGAGCCCCGGGTGGACCAGCTACGAGTGGCGGCAGCGCTACCGCGAGTACGACGTCACCCATCGCCTGCACCCCAGCGTCGACCCTGTCGTGGCCAGCATCCTGGTCGGGAACGGGTGGTGGGCCGGTCGCCTCACCTGGCAGGAAGGACGCCGCCACCTCTACGGCGACCGCACGGCCGTGATCGCCCAACTCGAGATCACCTTCGCCGACGGGTACGTGCAAACGGTCGTGACCGACGCGTCCTGGGACGTGGGCCCGTCCGAGGTGTTGACCGATGACCTCTACGACGGGCAGACCATCGATGCGCGGCGAGCCGCGCGGGACTGGCTGAGGCCCGGCTTCTCGTCCGAGTCCGAGCCCCGTGGCTGGGGCCCAGCCGAGGTGCTCGACTTCGACGCCTCGGTGCTGGTTCCCTATCTGGGTCCGCCCGTGGTCAGGCATGAGGAGTTGCCACCCCGACGCATCTGGACGTCCCCGTCCGGACGCACCTTGGTCGACTTCGGCCAGAACGTGGTGGGGTGGGTGAAGCTGAGGGTGCAGGGGCCCGCCGGTCAGGAGGTGATCATGCGGCATGCCGAGGTGTTGGAGCACGAGGAGTTGGGCACTCGTCCGCTGCGCTCGGCGCTCGCCACCGATCGTTTCGTGCTGTCGGGGGGTGCCGACCACTTCGAACCGACGTTCACCTTCCACGGATTCCGCTACGTCGAGGTGGAGGGCTGGCCCGGTGAGCTGGACCGCGACGACCTCCGCGCCGTGGTGGTCTCGTCCGACCTGAGGCGCACCGGGCACTTCGAGTCCTCCCATGCCGAACTCAACCAACTCCACCGCAACATCGTGTGGGGGCTGCGGGGGAACATGGTCGACGTCCCCACCGACTGCCCGCAGCGTGACGAGCGGTTGGGCTGGACGGGTGACCTGGCCGTGTTCGCCCCCACCGCCACCTTCCTCTATGACATGCGCGGGTTCCTGGGCGACTGGTTGGCCGACCTTCGAGCCGAACAGGTGCACGCCGGCGGCCGGGTGGCCTTCGTCATCCCCGACGCCCTGAAGATCGTCGAACCCGCCAACGACGCCACCGCCGCCGTGTGGTCCGACGCCGCGGTGTGGGTGCCGTGGGCGCTGTGGCAGGCCCACGGTGACGTCGATGCCCTGGCTGAGGCGTACCCCGCGATGGTCGACCACATCGATCACGTCACCACCCTGCTCTCGCCCACCGGTCTGTGGGACACGGGCTTCCAGTTCGGCGACTGGCTGGATCCGGCCGCCCCGCCGGACCACGCCGACCAGGCGCGAGCCGACAAGGGGGTGGTGGCCACCGCCGCCCTGTACCGCAGCGCAACATTGACGGCCAAGGCCGCGCGGGTGCTGGGTCGCGAGCAGGATGCCGCACGGCTGGAAGCACTGGCGACCCGCACCAAACAGGCCTTCAACGAGCACTGGGTCGGCGAGGACGGGACCGTCTTCTCGGACTGTCCCACCGTCTACGCCCTGGCGATCGCGTTCGACCTGCTGGACGAACCCCGCCGCCAGTTGGCCGGGGACAGGTTGGCCCAGCTCACCCGCGAGGAGGGGTTCCACATCGCCACCGGCTTCGCGGGCACCCCGTTCGTGTGTGACGCCCTGACCAGCACCGGTCACCTGGTCGAGGCCTACCGACTGCTGCTGCAGACCGAGTGCCCCTCGTGGCTCTACCCGGTGACGATGGGGGCGACGACGATATGGGAGCGATGGGACTCGATGCTGCCCGACGGCTCCATCAACCCCGGCGAGATGACCAGTTTCAACCACTACGCCCTCGGCGCCGTGGCCGACTGGCTGCACCGCACCGTCGCCGGTCTGGCACCCGCCGAGCCAGGCTATGCGCGGGTGCGGTTCGCCCCTCGTCCGGGTCTGGGTGTGGAGTGGGCGAGGGCATGGCTCGACACCCCGCACGGGCGAGCCTCGATCCGGTGGAGCGTGGCCGACGGCGAGCTCCACGTGCTCGTCGACACCCCCGTCGAGGCCGACCTCGACCTGCCGGGGGTGCGTCCCGAACGGGTGGCGGCCGGGCGGCACAGTCGGGTGGTTCCGGTCGGCTCCGTGCTCACCGGGATCGCCCCTGCCTGAGCCCCCGACAGCACAAACTCCCACTCCCGGGACACACTTCACGGTTGTGAGCGTGCAGTCTGTCCCGAAGGTGGGAGTTTGCGGGTGTGGACGAGGGGAGCCCGCTGGTGCGGGCGTCAGGTCACTCGGCCGAGGCTGCCCTGCGCAGGACCTCCGAGAGCCGCTCGGCGGCGCTCATCACGGCGGCGGCGTGCAGTCGTCCCGGCTGGCGACCCAGACGTTCGATCGGACCCGACACCGACAGTGCGGCGATCACCTTGCCGGAAGGCGAGCGGACGGGCGCGCTGACCGAGGCGACCCCCGGCTCGCGTTCGGCGACGGAGTGCGCCCAGCCACGTCGACGCACCGACGCCAGAGCCACTGCCGAGAAGTTCGAGGACGACAGGCCGCGCTGCACCCGCTCCGGCTCCTCCCAGGCGAGCAGCACCTGGGCGGCGGAGCCAGCTGACATCGTCAACTGGGTGCCCACCGGGATGGTGTCGCGCAGTCCCGAGGGACGCTCGGCCGCCGCAGCACACACGCGGAACTCGCCCTGCCTGCGGAACAGCTGGGCGGACTCACCGGTGATGTCGCGAAGCCGCGCGAGAATGGGGCCGGCGGTGGCCAGCAATCGGTCCTCGCCCGCGGCGGAGGCGAGTTCACCCAGACGCGGACCCAACACGAAACGGCCCTGCAGGTCGCGTCCCACCAAGCGGTGGTGTTCGAGCGCCACGGCCAGGCGATGGGCTGTCGGTCGGGCCAGTCCGGTCGCCGTGACGAGTCCCGCCAGGGTGGTCGGTCCGGATTCGAGTGCGGTGAGTACAAGGGCGGCTTTGTCGAGCACGCCCACGCCACTGGTGTCGTCCATGATTTGAGATTACATGTCCGCATTTTGGAAATGCAAGCGCTAGAGTTGGACTCCTCGGCGAAGAGTCCTGCTTCGTCGCGAGCCAGTCAGAGACCCACATCGAGGTGTTGAATGCCCACCACTGCCAGTGGTCCGACCACCCTGTCCGACAAGGTCTGGGACGCCCACGTCGTCCGTCAGGCCGCGGGTGAGCCCGACCTGTTGTTCATCGACCTGCACCTCGTGCACGAGGTCACCAGCCCGCAGGCCTTCGCCGGACTCAAGCTCGCGGGACGCCCCGTGCGCCGGCCCGACCTGACCCTGGCCACCGAGGACCACAACACCCCGACGCTCGACATCGATCGGCCCATCGCCGACCCGGTCAGCCGCACCCAGGTCGACACCCTGCGCAAGAACGCTGCCGAGTTCGGGATCCGCATCCATTCCTTGGGTGACAAGGACCAGGGCGTGGTCCACATCATCGGTCCCCAGTTGGGCATCACCCAGCCGGGCATGACCATCGTGTGTGGCGACTCCCACACCTCCACCCACGGCGCCTTCGGGGCACTGGCCTTCGGCATCGGCACCTCCGAGGTCGAGCACGTCCTGGCCACCCAGACGCTGCCGCAGGCTCGTCCGAAGACCATGGCCGTCAACATCAACGGTGACCTGCCCGCCGGTGTGACCGCCAAGGATGTCGTGCTGGCACTGATCGCCAAGGTCGGCACCGGCGGCGGCCAGGGCTACATCGTGGAGTACCGCGGCACGACCATCGAGAACCTGTCGATGGAGGGTCGCATGACCATCTGCAACATGTCGATCGAGTGGGGAGCCAAGGCGGGCATGATCGCCCCCGACCAGGCCACCTTCGACTACATCAAGGGCCGTCCGCATGCTCCCGAGGGTGAGCAGTGGGACGCCGCGGTCGAGTACTGGAAGACGCTGCGCAGTGACGACGACGCCGTGTTCGACCGCGAGGTGGACATCGACGCCACCCAGCTCACCCCGTTCGTGACCTGGGGCACCAACCCCGGCCAGGGAGTGCCGCTCGGGGCAGTCGTCCCCACCCCCAGCGACTTCACCGACGAGGTCGACCGCACCGCCGCCGAGAAGGCCCTGCAGTACATGGGCTTGACGGCGGGCACGCCGATGCGTGAGATCGCCGTCGACACCGTCTTCCTGGGATCCTGCACCAACGGACGCATCGAGGACCTCCGCCTCGCGGCCAGCGTGCTGCAGGGCAACCGGATCGCCGACTCGGTGCGCATGCTGGTGGTTCCCGGTTCAGCCCGGGTACGGCTGCAGGCCGAGATCGAGGGACTCGACAAGGTCTTCCTCGAGGCGGGTGCCGAGTGGCGCGCCGCCGGCTGCTCCATGTGCCTGGGCATGAACCCCGACCAGTTGGCTCCCGGGGAGCGGGCCGCGTCGACCTCGAACCGCAACTTCGAGGGCAGGCAGGGCAAGGGTGGACGTACCCACCTGGTCTCGCCCGCCGTCGCGGCCGCCACCGCCATCACCGGACACCTGTCCGCACCCCAAGACCTCATCCCGGCCGAACAGAAGGGCTGATCACCATGGACAAGTTCTCCACCCACATCGGTGTGCCCGTGCCGCTGCGACGCAGCAACGTCGACACCGACCAGATCATCCCTGCCGTCTACCTCAAGCGGATCACCCGCGACGGGTTCGAGGACGGGCTGTTCTCGGCATGGCGCAACGACCCCGACTTCGTGCTCAACCAGGAGGCGTACCGGGCGGGGACGATCCTGATCCCGGGCCCCGAGTTCGGCACGGGTTCATCGCGTGAGCACGCGGTCTGGGCCCTGCAGAACTACGGCTTCAAGGTGGTCATCGGCAGCCGCTTCGGTGACATCTTCCGCAACAACTCGGGCAAGGCCGGCTTGTTGGTGGCGCTCGTCGAGCAGGACGTCGTCGAGCAGTTGTGGGACTGGGTCGACGCCCACCCGGGCACCGCCATCGAGGTGTCGCTGGAGGATCGGGTGATCAGCCTGCCCGACGGCACGCGTCACGGGTTCACGATCGACGACTTCACCCGGCAGCGGTTGCTCGAGGGGCTCGACGACATCTCGATGACGCTGCAGCACTCCGACGAGATCGCTGCCTACGAGGCCTCACGCCCGAGCTTCAAGCCGGCCACCCTGCCGGTGCGCACCGCGGACTGATCCTCACGAGCCGGTTTGGGGCGGTCGTCCCCGGACGGACGACCCTCACCCGATCGAGACGCGGACGACCTCGTCGCCGCGCCTGGTGACGGTGACTCGTTGACCCGGGCGCAACGACCGCAGCCGTATCAGGCTGGCCCTGGGCAGGTCGACGGCCGTCCCGCGATCGGTGAGGGCTCGCCAGCCCTCAGGCATGACGGCCACCACCGTCGCCTGCACCACGGTGGGCACGGCCCCCCCGTCACGATGGTCGCTCATGGCCACAGACTAGGCGCTAGCGTTGCGTGGCATGACCCACCAACCCCTTCCGCCGGGAGAGTCGAACCACCGTCTCGCCTGGCCCCTGCGGCGCGCCAACCACGAGGACGGCGGACGGGTGTTCACCGCGCTCGGGCGGTTCGTCCACGCGGCCATGGGCCTGTTGGTGACCCACGACTGGCGTGGCAGCGACAGACTGCCCCAGACCGGCGGCGTGCTGGTGGTCTCGAACCACCTGAGCTACTTCGATGCGGTCGCGTTGGGTGAGTTCCTGATCTGGTCGGGCCGTTGGCCGCGCTACCTCGGCAAGGTGCAGTTGTGGAAGACCCCCGTGGTGGGTTGGCTGGCGCGGTCGTGCGAGCAGATCCCCGTCGACCGCGGCTCCGCCAAGGCCGCCGAGGTGCTGGTCACCGCCCAACGGGCGCTTGACGACGGACGATGCGTGACGATGTACCCCGAGGGCACCCTCACCCGTGATCCCGAGACGTGGCCCATGACGGCCAGGTCGGGGGCCGCCAGGTTGGCCCTGCGCAGCCAGCACCCCGTCGTCCCGGTGGGACAGTGGGGTGCCAACCACGTGATCGGGGGTACCGGCATGGGCATGCCCCGGTTCTTCCCCCGTAAACGGATCCACGTGTGTTGCGGTGAGCCGATCGACCTCTCCGACCTGCGGCCCTGGGTGGGCACCGACCGGGAGGGCGAGGCGGTGCGGGCGGCTTCGGTGCGGATCATGGACGCACTCACGGTTCTGGTCGGGGAACTCCGTGGGGCCCCTGCCCCGAGGGATCGCTGGGACACGCGTGTGGGCGCGCGGGTGCCGCAGCCCCCGGCTAGGGTGGACGAGGCCGGATCCCGAGGCCCCACCGATCCAGGAGAAGTATGAGCACGCCCACCCGAGTTGCCATCGTCTTCGGCGGAGTCTCGTCCGAGCACGGCGTCTCGTGCCTGACCGCGGCCAGCGTGCTGCAGGCGATCGACCTCGACCGCTACGAGGTGACCTGCATCGGCATCGCCCCCTCGGGGCGGTGGACCCTGGTCGACCTCGACGTCGCCCGTTCCCTGCACACCGTCGACGGGGTGCTGCCCACGGTGCCCGAGTCCGGCCCCGAGGTGGTGCTGGTGTCGACCGGCCGGGGGCCGGGACTGTGCGTGCGCGAGGGCGACCGGCTGGACGAACCCCGCCCTCTCGACGTCGCCTTCGCCCTGCTGCACGGTCCATTCGGTGAGGACGGCACGATCCAGGGGCTGTTCGAGATGCACCAGCTGCGCTACGTCGGAGCCGGGGTGGCCGCGAGCGCCAATGGCATGGACAAGCACCTGATGAAGGCCTGCTTCGCCGCGGCCGGACTGCCCCAGGGGCCCTACGAGGTGGTCACCGCCCGGCAGTGGGCCACCGACCGGGACGCGGTGACGGCGCGGCTGGAGCGCCTCGACCTGCCATGGTTCGTGAAGCCGGCCAGGGCCGGCTCGTCCATCGGGATCACGAAGGTCAACCACCCCGAGCAGGTGGCGGCGGCCATCGGGACGGCCCAGCAGCATGACCCCAAGGTGGTCATCGAGCAGGGCATCATCGGCCGCGAGATCGAGTGTGCGGTGCTGGGCTCACCCGACGGCGCATCCCCCCGCACCTCCCTGGTCGGCGAGATCAGGATGGTGGACGGGTCGGGCTTCTACGACTTCGACGCCAAGTACCTGCCCGGCGAGCAGGTGGCCCTCGACATCCCCGCCCGGATCGACGACGCGTTGCAGGCCCGGGTGCAGGAGATCGCCGTACAGGCCTTCGATGCCATCGGCGCCGAGGGTCTGGGCAGGGTGGACACCTTCGTGCTCGAGTCGGGGGAGGTGCTGGTCAACGAGATCAACACCATGCCCGGTTTCACCCAGTACTCGATGTACCCCCAGCTGTGGCAGAAGTCGGGGCTGGGGTACGGCGAACTGATCGACGAGTTGATCGCCGTCGCGCTGGCCAGGCCCACCGGCCTGCGCTGAGCAGGCGCCCCCCACACTGCGGTTTCCGGGCTCAGACGCAGGGGGTGACGACGGGGTCCTGGCCCACGGCGCCGCTCAGCTCGTTCAGCACGTCGGCCTCGGGCGCGTGCGCCGGAGGCACCTCCACCTGCACGAAGGCAGCTCGCCCGAGGGTGGTGAACCGGTAGCCTCCCTCGAGCTTCTCGGCCCACCAGCCGACACCGTTGACCATGTCGCAGCGGCTCCCCGGCTCAAGCCCAGCGGGCTTGTCGACACCGCAGCGCAGCACCACCCTCTTCTCGTCGGAACCCCAGTAGGCCACGCGACCCCGGGCGTCCACCGCTCCCTGCAGCCCTGCAACGGTCTCGGGCAGGTCAGCGAGCACGCGTTGGCAGGCGGCCATGGCAGCCGGTGGGGGAGTGTGCGAGGTGGCCGAAGGGGGTTCCTGGGCGCCGCAGGCGGCCAGCGTCAGACAAGCCAGGACACCAAGGATGGCCGAGCGGGCCGTCCGCATCAAATGTTGACGACGGGGCAGGTGACGGTGCGGGTGATGCCCTCGACTGCCTGCACCTTCGCGACCACGATCTGTCCCAACTCGTCGACCGACCCGGCCTCGGCGCGCACGATCACGTCATAGGGCCCGGTCACGTCCTCGGCGAGGGTGACTCCCTCGATCTCGCGGATGGCGACGGCGACGTCGGCGGCCTTGCCGACATTGGTCTGGACCAAGATGTATGCGTTGACCATGGGTCACTCCTGCCCGTCGCGCTGGTGGGTTGTCCCGCTCACGGTAGCGTGAACGACGATCAGCCACAGTTGAGTTGGGGAGAAGACATGCAGACCATCGCGGAGTTGGGCGAGTTCGGCCTGATCGAGGTCTTCACCCGCGACCTCGGACTGGACGCGGCCGTCTCGGTCGGCCCCGGGGACGATGCCGCTGTGTTCCTGGTGAACGGATCGGCCGTGTGCTCCACCGACCTGCTGGTCGAGGGGGTTCACTTCCGTACCGACTGGTCGGGTGGCGCCGACGTGGGACGCAAGTGCGTGGCCGTCAACGTCGCCGATCTCGAGGCCATGGGCGCCACTCCGGTCTCGCTGGTGGTTGCCCTCGGGGCACCGGCCAGCACCCCGCTCACGTGGGTCAGGCAGTTCATGACGGGCATGCGTGAAGAGGCCCAGACCGCAGGCGTGACGATCGTCGGTGGCGACACCACGGCCGCGGAACGGATCACCGTCTGTGTGACCGTCGTGGGGCAGACCGAGGGACGCGCACCCGTGCTCCGCTCCGGTGCCCGACCCGGGCAGGTGGTGGCCATGGTGGGTCGCCTCGGGTGGGCCGCCGCGGGTCTGGCGGTGCTCAAGCGCGGGTTCCGCTCGCCCCGGGCGGTGGTCGAGGCGCAACGGACGCCGCAGGTTCCCTATCGGCAGGGCCGACGAGCCGCCGAGGCGGGCGCGACTGCCATGTGCGATGTCTCCGACGGCCTGGTCGGCGATCTCACCCACCTGGCCAACGCCTCGGGGGTGGTGATCGACGTCGACACCTCACGCCTGGTGGTGGCGGAGCCACTCACCGTGGTCGCCCAGGCCACGGGCTCCGACCCGTTGTCGTTCGTGTTGACCGGCGGTGAGGACCATGCGCTGGTGGCCTGCTTCGAGCCCGGGTTCGTCCCTGACGACTGGCACGTGATCGGGCGCGTCCTCCCCGTCCAGGACGACGGACGACCGGCCGTGCTCGTCGACGGCGAGCCGTTCAGTGGGCCCGGCGGGTACGACCACTTCGCCTGAACCGGCGGATGCTGCTGCCGGTCGGACCGGCGTGGCAGGCTGCCCCCCGGCCGGGGGGGTGGGCTAATCTTCGAGCATGGCGACCCGCGCGTCTTCCCCACCGCGGTCGTCGGGCAAGTCCTCCTCGAGGTCTTCGTCCGGCACGCGGTCGTCCGGAAGTTCCTCCAAGTCCACCGCCCGATCCGGCACCAGCCGCTCGACCCAGTCGAGGGGACGATCGTCCGCGCGGCCACGCTCCGGCGGCCTGGGCAAGGGACTGGCAGCCCTGTGGCGCGGAACGGCTGGCCTGCTCGGCAGCGGAGCCCGCAAGGTCGGCGACACCGCTCTTGAGGTCGACCCAGAACTGCGCCGCGACGGTGCCGGTCTGTTCCTGCTGGGGTCGGCCATCGTGGTGGCAGCCGTGTTCTGGTTCGGCCTTCCCGACCCGGTCGGTGGCTGGCTCGAGATCGGCATCTCCACCATCTTCGGGGCGATCAGCTACGCCCTGCCCCTGTTCTGCCTGGGGATGGCGTGGCGCACTCTGAGACACCCGCAGAAGAACGGACCCACCGGACGACAGGTGGTGGGCTGGTCGGCCTTCTTCCTCGGCGTGCTCGGGCTGGTCAACATCATGAAGGACTCGCCGAGCCCCGCCGATGCACCGGCCCTGAGGGCCGCTGGCGGAGCGTTGGGCTACATCAGTTCGTCGATGCTCACCCAGTTGCTCACCGTCTGGGTCGCAGTTCCGTTGCTGGTGCTGCTGTCACTGTTCGGCATCATCGTGATCATCGGCATGCCGCTGTGGGAGATCGCAGACCGGCTGCGCGACCACCACGACCGCCTGCAGGCACACCGGGCCGAGCGCGCCGAACAACGGGCGGCCCTGGTCACCGAGGTGGACAAGGCCTACGACTCACCGCTGGTCAGCGACGACGACGAGCCCACCGACCTGTTCGACGCCGTTCCCGACGGTGCTCGCGACGACACCGGCGTCTATGACCATGACGCCGTGGAGTCGGTGCGCCGACAGCCCGGCGAGGCCCCCGCGGTCGATCGCAGCCAGGTGGGACTGCCACCAGAACCCAAACTGCAGGCCCCACCCCACACGCCGGTTCCGGCGCGGGTCGAACAGTTGGTGCTGTCGGGCGACGTGCAGTACGTGCTGCCGCAGCCCTCGATGCTCAAGGCCGGCACCGCGCCGAAGGCCAAGACACCGGCCAGCGACGCCATCGTGGCGCGCCTCACCGAGGTGCTGAACCAGTTCGAGATCGACGCCACGGTGACCGGCTACACCCGTGGTCCGACCGTGACCCGCTATGAGGTCGAGCTGGGACAGGCCGTCAAGGTCGAGAAGGTGACGGCACTGTCGAAGAACATCGCCTACGCGGTGGCCTCTCCCGAGGTGCGCATCCTGTCGCCCATCCCGGGCAAGTCGGCGATCGGCATCGAGATCCCCAATCTCGACAAGGAGATCGTCTCGCTGGGTGACGTGCTCCGTTCCCCCCGCGCCATGAACGACCACCACCCCATGACGGTCGGGCTGGGCAAGGACGTCGAGGGCGGGTTCGTGATCGCGAACATGGCCAAGATGCCCCACCTGTTGGTGGCTGGCGCGACCGGCTCGGGCAAGTCGTCCTTCATCAACTCGCTGATCACCTCGATCATGATGCGCTCGACCCCTGACGAGGTCAGGTTGCTGCTGGTCGACCCGAAGCGGGTGGAACTGACCGCCTACGAGGGCATCCCCCACCTGGTCACCCCCATCATCACCAACGCCAAGAAGGCGGCCGACGCGCTGCAGTGGGTCGTCCGTGAGATGGACCTGCGCTACGACGACCTCGCAGCCTTCGGGTTCCGTCACGTCGACGACTTCAACGCCGCCGTTCGGGCGGGCACGGTCAAGGTGCCGGAAGCCTCGGAGCGGGTGCTCGCGCCCTATCCCTACCTGCTGGTGGTCGTCGACGAGTTGGCCGACCTGATGATGGTGGCGCCCCGTGACGTCGAGGACTCCATCGTCCGCATCACCCAGTTGGCCCGGGCCGCCGGTATCCACCTCGTGCTGGCCACCCAGCGTCCCTCGACCGATGTCGTCACCGGACTGATCAAGGCCAATGTGCCCTCGCGGCTGGCCTTCGCCACGTCGTCGATGACCGACTCACGCGTCATCCTCGACCAGCCCGGGGCCGAAAAGCTCGTCGGCCAGGGCGACGGGCTCTTCCTGCCGATGGGGGCCGGCAAGCCGATCCGGGTGCAGGGAGCCTGGGTGGGGGAGCGCGAGGTGCGCTCCGTGGTGGAGTCGATCCGCACCCAGCTCCAGCCCCAGTACCGCGAGGACGTCGTCGCTCCCGCCGCGGGAAGCCAGAAGGTCGCTGAGGACATCGGTGACGACCTGGAACTGGTGATCGACGCTGCGAAGCTGGTGGTCGAGCTGCAGCTGGGTTCGACCTCGATGCTGCAGCGCAAGCTCAGGGTCGGCTTTGCCAAGGCCGGCCGTCTGATGGACATCCTCGAGACCCGCGGCGTGGTCGGCCCCTCCGAGGGGTCGAAGCCCCGGGAGGTGCTGGTGAAGCCGGACGAGCTCGACACGGTGCTCGAGAACCTCCCCCTGGGCTGAGTCCGGTGTGGCCGGGCCATTCCCCTGGGGGCTCGGTCGGCCTATCGTCTGTGCATGGCAGACGATGACGTCGACGACCACGAGGACTTCGCGGCCAGCCACGGCGCCCCGCTGCAGCAGTTCGCCGAGCAGCTGACGGGCGATCCCGACGCGGCCAGCGCGTTGGTCGACGCGGCCCTGTCCGACGTGTGGGCCGAACGTCATCGGCTCGACAGCGCGGAGTGGCCCGCCTTCGCCCGCGAGCGAGTGGCGCGCCGCTGGGCCCGTCGTTCCGGGTGGCCCACCCCGATCGCGGAGGAACGGGTCGACCAGGCAGCCCGACCGGGCACGGATGCGATCGTCGCCGCCGGACACGCGATGGCGACCCGCCGTGGCCTGATGGTGGCCGGGGCCACGGGTGTTGCTGCCCTGGGGGGCGCCCTGTGGCAGTCCCTGGCGACGGCCGGCCGCGGGAGTCGGGTCCTCGTCGACGGGTTCGCCCTCGACGTCTCGTCCCCGCAGGGGGACCCGACCGGGCCGGTGGTGCGGATCAGTCGCCGTGGTGATCTCCTGGCCGAGTTCGCGACCGCCCGGGAGCGCCCGATGACCTCGATCACTCCGCTGCCCGACGGGCGCGACCTGGTGGCGGTCTGGCTGCGCGGGGAGGTGGAAGCCGTCGACCTCGTCGGTGCGGGCTCAGAACCGGTGATGCCCACGACCCTGGTGCATCCGGGTCACGGCACGTTGGCGTTGGCGATCGGACGAGCCGTCGGGCGCCTGCCGGTGGTCACGTACCTCTCCGACCCGGGGTACCGCAGCGAGCCGCCACGGGTGCCGCAGGCCCTGGTCGACTGGTCCCCCCACCGGATCACCGGCTACTTCGCCCCCCAGACGGGGGTGTTCGTGCTGCAGAAGCCCCACCGGGAGGTGTTGGTGGGGCGCGGGGAGAACCAGGCGACGGTCTTCCTCGCTGACATCGGCGCCGAGACCCAACTGCTGGTGGTGCAGAGCTGGAGCCTGGTGGCAGCCACCCTGTCCCGGGACGGTGCACCCTTGCCGGCGTTGCGGCAGGTGTTCCAGAACGGTGCCCTGGTGTGTGCCCTGCTCGAACCACCGGCCTCCCCGGCCCACCCTGTCGATGTCGTGGTGGTCGGGGTCAACGGACTGGTCAGCATCCGGGTGGTGGGCCGATGAAGCGCGAGCAGTTCGACGAGTTGGTGCTGGGCCACCGGGGGCGGGCCGTGGCCTCGGCCGCCCAATTGCTGGGCCTGCCCACCGCCGACGGACGAGTCGTCGCGGCAGCCGACCGGGCGCTGGCCGACGTGTGGTCCCGCCGGTGGATGTGGTGGGCCGACCCGGTGGTGCTGTTGCGTCGCGCGCTGGTCCGACACACGCACCCGGGCAGGAAGCCGGAGCCGGTGGTTCGCTGGCCCCCCAACGCCGTGGAATGGCGGGCGCGTGCCGCGGCCGCCAGGACCGAGCACGTCGACCCCGCCGGCGTGCCCCGCAGGGCCGTGATCGTCGGCGGCGTCGGTGTCGCCACCGCCGCCGGCGCCACCACTCTGGGGCTGGCGGTGCACGACGCGGTACGCAGCACCCGGACCACCATCGACGGGGGCACCCGGCTCCGCCTGACCATCGACATCCTGGGGCACGGCAACCGGCGCCAGGCCAAGGTCTACACCTCCGACCCACGCTGGTCGCCCTCCTTGCCGGCGCTGATCGGCTCCTTCGTGGTTGATGCCGCCCACGGCACCAGCGTCGTGTTGCCCACGGCAGGCCTGTCGGACGACGCGACCCTGCAGACCCTCCTGCTGCACCAGCCGGGTCTGGTCTTCGCCGACCTCGTGAACACCGCCGTGGTGCCCTTCGCCGCCAGCGCAGAGGAGCCCTTCGCAGCCGGGCTCTTCTCGTTGGACGCCTACGGGCCGTCCACCCTCGTGTGGGGAGATGAGGCCGGTGGGGTGTTCGGCGACGCCTGGATCGTGCACGGACCCTTCCCGGGTGACCCCGGGCGGATCTGCTACCTCTCCCACGACCACCTGGTCGTGCGTCACCTCACGCGGGGGCTCTCGCAGATGCGATTGAGCTCCCACCCGGTCACGGTTCGTCCGGCCTGGGGACGAACCGACGCCCCCGGGGTGACGGTCCACGGGCTCGGACTGGTCGACGGCACGGGCCTGGTCGCCGTGACGGCCGACGAACCTGGGGAACTGTCGTGGGACCTGCCCAGTCTGGCGACCTCTCGTGCGGTGTCGGGCACGGGCAGGTTCTGGCACGTGCCTGCCCTGCCGCAGGCCACCCGTCCCGGTGACCCGTTCGAGGTGCGGCTGACGCTGCGGACGGCACGCGACGAGGTGCAGTACGTGGTGTCGTTCTGATCTCGGACGCCGGCGGCGCCAGGCAGCGCCAGGCAGCGCCGAACCCCGTTCGTCGGCGGACTAGCCTGTCGGTATGCGGATCGACGACGACGTCGAGGCTCACGAGGACTTCGTGACCACCTACGGCGACGACCTGCAGGCGGTGGCCGACGCGCTCGTCTCCGATCGTGGCGTCGCCGAGCAATTGGTCGATCGGACCCTGACCGACCTCTGGCGTGAGCGTGCGAGTCTTCGCGGCGAGCTGCGGGCCGGCTGGGCGCGCCGCCACCTGGCCCAGCTGTGGGCGATGGGTGGGCAATGGCCGACACCGTCCAGGCAGCGAGCTGCTGCCGGTCTGGCGCGCACCGGGGTCCTATCGCCGGTGATCGACGAGGGGTCGAGGCGACTGAGCACCACCCTCTCGAGGGTGACGGTGGCCGGTGTCATCGCGGTCACCGGGGCCACGATCGCCTCGACCGGCCACGGCTGGCCCGTGCAGGTGGCTGGCGAGCAACTGAAACTGCTGCCGAGCGGCGACGGCGATGACGCGTGGCTGCAGCTGTGGCACGCGGATCGACTGCTGGCCGAGTTCTCGCACGCCGTCGACGAACCCACCACGGTGACCGTGCCGTGGTCCGGCGACCCGGCCTCGCCCCGCACCCTGATCGCCTCGTGGGTGCGGGGGGAGTGGACTGCCATCGACTGGGTCAACACTCCGGACGGCGGGGTGTGCACGGGAGTCGTGCTGGGCCTGGGACTGGCGGGCGTGCAGGTCTCGATCGGCCTGGCGCTCGTCGACGGCCCGTGGCCGCTGCCCATGGTCGTGCGCAGCGACGGGCAGTCCTTCCTCAGTGAGGTGCCCCGCTCCGTGGTCGGATTCCGTGACACTCCCGAGCGAGGGATCTCGGGCTATCACGTGTCGTGGGGGGACACCCTCGTCCTGGCCGAACCGGTCCACGTCGTGATGACCCGTCACCTGGGCCACGAATTCGTCCTCCACCTCGGACCTGTGATCCACGACAGCCAGCTGCTGGCCGTCAGGGCACACTCCGGTTCTGCTCCGTCGCTGTGGCGCAACGGGGTCGAACTGGCCACCGGGATCGTCGACAGCCCCCACCTCGGGCCGATCGTGATGGCGGTCTGCCGTCCGCCTGCCAGCCCGGGACATCCGGTCGAGGTGCGATGGTTCGGGTCAGAGGGCCTGCCTCACAGGGCCGTGGTGAACGCATGAACCGGGAGCAGTTCGAGGCTTGGTGGGGAATGCGTCGACCGGCCGCGATCGCCGTCTCGGCGACCTTGATGGGACTGACTGCCGACCACCCCGATGTCACCACCGTCGTGGACCGTGCCTTCGCCGGGGTGTGGGCGCGGCGGTGGGTCGTCGAGGACGCGGACCACCTGCTCCGACTGCTGCTGGTGCGGCACAGCCGGCCCGTCGAGGTGGGGCTTCGGCCCAGTGACAGCCCTTCGAACACCTGGCTGCTGCGTGGTCGAGCCGAACGGGCTCGGGCAGCGGAGGGGCTGAGGCCGTGGGATGGCCCACCGGTGCACCCCCGTGGGGTGGTCGAGGGCGGTCGACTGCCTCGGGGGCTCGGCTCAGCACTGGGTCGCAGAGCCGTCAGCAGACGGACCCTCGCTGGTGCTGCCCTCGTGGTGCCGCTCGCCGCTCTCGGGGCGTGGGTCCTCACCTCGAAGGGGGTCGTTGAGACCGAGACATTGATGATGATCGGCAGTGGGTTCGCCTTGCGCATCCGGGTGGGTTCCCCGGACCGTCCGACGGCGCGACTGGTCCGGTTGCCCTCCGAGAGCGACCACGGGGTCGGGCTCGCGGCCATACCGCTGTTGGACGACGCCACCGCTGGCACACCCACCACGGGGATCCTGCCGGCGGGGGAGCCCGACCTCGGCAGTGAGCGGGTGCTGGTCGTCCACCACCCGCAGTTGGCGTGGGCCGACCTGGTCGATGCCGAAGGTCCCGTCTCACTGAGCCACGACCGTCCACACCGAGTGGCCGCCGGTGTGTACCCCAGGTCGACCAGGACCACGCGCGCCCTCGTGTGGGGCGACCTCGCGGGACGCGTGCACGGTGCGGCGGTTGACGCCTGGGCCGTGGTTCCCACCCGACCCGACGCGGTCGTCTACCTCGCCGGGTCGTCCCTGGTGGTCAGACTTCTGTCGGACGAGGCAGCAGGCCTGCCACAGCCCGTCGCATCCGAGCACCTGCTGGGGCTCCGGCCGACCGGTCCCACACTCGACGTGGGGCTGGTGGCGCAACGGATCACCCTGCCGGACGGCTGGGTGGTGATCGCCGTGACGTGGTCGAGCGCCCAGGGCGATGCCTCGGCCGTGAACCTGACCTGGCATCTCGAGGGGGCCACGGCAGTGATGGCCAGCGTCCCGAACACCCGTGTGTGGTACCTGCCGCAGGAGCCCAGCAGTTACCCCGACCTGGTTCTCGAACTGGGAGGTCGGCACGCGACCTTCGTCATCGAGGCTTGACCTGGGCGCTGGGGGGTGCGGGAGCACCGTCACCCGAGGCGCCGCAGCGGATGAGATACTGGGCCCATCATGACTGACCTGATGAACGTGCACCTGGTCACCTTGGGCTGTGCCCGCAACGAGGTCGACTCCGAAGAACTCGCCGCCCGACTCGAGGCTGGCGGCTTCCGGTTGGTCGACGACGCAGAAGAGGCCGACACCGTGATGGTGAACACCTGCGGCTTCGTCGAGCAGGCCAAGAAGGACTCCATCGACACCCTCATCGAGGCCTCGGAACTGAAGGGCGAGGGCCGCGCGAAGGCAGTGGTCGCCGTGGGTTGCATGGCTGAGCGCTACGGCAAGGAACTCGCCGACTCGCTGCCGGAGGCCGACGCCGTGCTGGGCTTCGACGACTACACCGACATTGCAGGACGACTCCAGACCATCCTGGCCGGCGGTCACCACGAGGCCCACGTGCCCCGTGACCGTCGCAGCCTGCTGCCCCTGACCCCGGTGGCCCGCTCGGCCGCCGCTGGGGGGGTCGCCATCCCCGGGCACGGAACCGCTCACCTGACCGACCTCCCGGAGGGCCTGGCGCCGGTGAGCGGTCCGCGCACGCTGCGCAAGAGGTTGGGCAATTCCCCTTACGCACCGCTGAAGATCGCCTCGGGCTGTGACCGTCGCTGCGCCTTCTGCGCCATCCCCAGGTTCCGGGGTTCCTACCTGTCCCGGGCGGCGTCCGATGTCGTCGAGGAGGCGCGCTGGCTGGTCGACCACGGGGTGAAGGAAGTCTTCCTCGTGAGCGAGAACTCCTCGTCCTACGGCAAGGACCTCGGCGACCTGCGCGCCCTGGAGAAGTTGCTCGGTGACCTGTCCGCGGTGGACGGACTCGACTGGATTCGGGTCTCGTACCTGCAGCCCGCCGAGTTGAGGCCCTCCCTGGTGGAGGCGATGGTGTCCACCGACAAGGTGGTGCCCTACTTCGACCTGTCGTTCCAGCACGCATCGGGGTCGGTGCTGCGGCGCATGCGTCGCTTCGGCGACGCCGAGAGCTTCCTGGGGCTGATCGACAGCGTGCGCACGCTCGCCCCTCAGGCTGGGATCCGCTCGAACGTGATCGCCGGCTTCCCCGGTGAGACCGAGGCAGACGTCGAAACGCTCAAGCAGTTCCTCATCGACGCCCGACTGGACGTGGTCGGGGTGTTCGGGTACTCCGACGAGGACGAGACGGAGGCACTGGGCCTGAGTGACCACGTCGACCCAGACGAGGTCGAGGCCCGTGCCGCGACGATCTCGGACCTCGCCGCAGAACTGTGCGCCCAGCGGGCCGAGGACCGGATCGGTGAGGTGCTCACCGTGCTGGTCGAGTCGGTCGACGGGGGAGAGGTGACCGGACGAGCCGAGCACCAGGGCCCCGAGGTCGATGGCACCACCACGGTGGTGGGACCCCGAGCAGAGGTCGGGGAGTTCGTCCTGGCCGCCGTCACCGCATCGGACGGCGTCGACCTGATCGCGGAACCGGTCGGCTCGTGAAGAGCCAGTGGAACGTCCCCAACGTCCTGACGGGGATCCGCATCCTGGCCGTGCCGGTCTTCGCCTGGATGCTGCTGGCGCACCCCCACGACCAGGGGTGGCGGTGGGCGACCACGGCGGTCTTCGTCGGCGCGATCCTGACCGATTTCGCGGACGGGCGGATCGCCCGCAAGTACGACCTCGTCACCAACTTCGGCAAGCTGTGGGATCCCTTGGCCGACAAGGCCCTCACCGGCATGGCCTTCGTCGGGCTGAGCATCATCGGTGAACTGCAGTGGTGGGTGACCATCATCATCCTGGTGCGGGAATGGGGGATCACCCTGCTCCGATTCGCGATCCTCAAGTACGGGGTGATGGCCGCCAACCGCGGCGGCAAGCTCAAGACCCTGGTGCAGTCGATCGCCTTGATCCTCTACCTGCTGTGGCTGCCCCACCTGCCGTTGTGGGTGCAATGGGTGGCGTGGGTGGCCATGGGCCTCGCATTCGTGCTGACCGTGGTCACCGGGCTCGACTACCTGAACGGCGCGCGCAGGTTGCGCGCCACCTGGCTGGCCGAGCATGCCGGTGACCGTGCCTGAGGGGAACACCCCCGGGGCGTCCACCTCCGTGGCTACGGGGGTCGGCCGACTGGTGGAAGCGCTGATCGAACGCGGCACCACGGTGGCCACGTGCGAGTCACTCACCGGAGGCATGGTGGCGGCCACCCTGACGTCGGTGCCCGGGTCGTCGGCGGTGGTGCGCGGTGGCCTGATCACCTACGCCACTGATCTGAAGAGCAGTCTGGCCGGGGTTGACCCCGCCGTGATCGCCGCCGAGGGTGTGGTCTCCGAAGCTGTCGCTCGGGCCATGGCGGAAGGCGTCAGGTCGCGTCTGGGAGCAGACCTGGGGCTCGCGTGCACCGGGGTGGCCGGTCCCGGCGCCCAGGACGGGTTGGCTGCCGGGACCGTGTGGATCGCCGTTGCAGCACGGCGCGGGACGATCGCGCGGAGGCTGGCCGAGAGCGGTGACCGTCAACGCGTGCGGGAGGCAACCGTGGCGGCGCTGATCGCGCTGACGGCCGAAAGCCTGAAGGCTTAATCAGATCATGTGAAGTCGCGAGGCTTCATCTCCGCTCGAGGCTTTCGCGCAGAGCGGGAATGATTCGCCCGCAGGGGACGTTGACCCCAATGTCGAACCGCCACTGTGGCGGAACAGACGGTGAACGAGAGGCGGCCGCAATGAAGCCCATGTTGATGCGAGAGCTGATCGGCGAGACCCTGCGCGAACTCCGCTTCGGTCAGGGCCGCACCCTGCGAGACGTCTCGATGGATGCCCGGGTGAGCCTCGGGTACTTGTCCGAGGTCGAGCGTGGCCAGAAGGAGGCATCCTCCGAATTGCTGGCCTCGATCGCCACGGCGCTCAACGTGCCCCTGTCCCAGGTGCTGCACACGGTGAGCCAGAAATTGGTGACGACGGAACAGCCGCAGCGTCCGGTGGTCGTCAAGGCCGCCTGAGCGCGGTCGACGAGCAGGTCCGGTCCAACGGACGAACACCCTGCGTGCATCCCAGAGGGCGGTGCACGCAGGGTGTTCTCGTCAATGGCTCGTGACGGCTCGCTCCGCCGGGCGGATGTGTCGGTCAGACCTCGCCGTTGGCAGGAACCAGCAGCACCTCGACCCCTGCCTTGCGGATCTTGGCCAGTTCATTGCGGTCGGCCGTCGAGTCCGTGACCAGCAGGTCGATCTCGCTCAGGTCGGCGAGTTTGGCGAGGGTGACGCGACCGATCTTCGACCCGTCGGCGACGCAGATCACGGTCTGGGCGCGCTCGATCATGGTGTGGTTGGTGGCCGCCTCGGTGTCGTCATGGGTGGTGAGGCCTCCATCGACACTGACCCCGTCGGAACCCACGATCGCGGTTCCGACATTGATCTGGCGGAACGTCGCCTCGGCCAATGATCCCACCAACTCCAGGGAGTTGGAGCGCAGCACACCACCCGCGATCAGGACTCGCTGCTGACCCACCTTGGCCGCCTCGAGCGCGAGCGAGACCGAGTTGGTGATCAAAGTGACGTCGCTGCGCCCGTGCAGGGCCCTCAGCACCTCGGTGGTCGTGGTCCCTCCGGTCAGGGCGAGGGCGTGTTTGCCCGGCGGAATCCGATCCACGACCGCGCGGGCGATGGCCTGCTTGGCGCGGCGATTGCGTCCGTCCCGCAACTGCACCGGCAACTCCTCACCCTGTCGGACCCGCTTGGCGCCGCCGTGGGTTCGCACCAGCAGACCCTGCTCGGCCAGGGCAGCCACGTCGCGGCGTATGGTCGCGGCGGAGGCTCCCAGCATCTCCGACAGTTCACTGAGCTGCACGTCCCCCTTGTCGGCGACGGCGGCGAGCAGTGCGACCATGCGGTCCGATCGACGACCTCCTTGGGCGGCATCGACGGGGGAAGTGGTCATGGATTCTCCGATCAACGCAGGGTGAGCGTTTGGCTGAGGAAATCGTAGCGATCGCTCACGTCCCTGATCGTCATTGGGTCATGATCCGGACACCCTGATCCCGACTTCCGGACGCGCCGGTCATGGGTGGGCCTCACGGGGTGGTACGGGCTCGGAACCCCTGGGGTGTCATGGTGAATCGACTGCCCTCGAGCAGGGAACGCCATGAGGTGCCGTTGGCGAGCTGTGCTCCCAATGCCGGTTCGCCGTTGATCGTCTCGATCGTCATGGGCGACATCACCCGACGACTCACCGCGTCGGCCACCACCGACAACGCACCCACGATCCGCTCAGGGTCATCGGTGAAGGCAAGCATCGTCCGCACCCCTCGCTCGAGATAGATGAGCGGTTGCCCTGATCCGAGCACCACCAGGGCGCCGGCCCGGCGCGTGGGACGGTGCGAGGGTGACTCAGGCCAGGGCAGAGCAGCACCGAAAGGATTGGCCGGGTCGCACGCCGCCAACAGTCGCACCGCCCCCTCGGGGTGGTCCTCGCGCACGAGGTCGACGGCTCCCGGCAGGGCGAACTGACTCGCCCCGAGACCTTCGACGAAGTACCCGCGCCGTACCCCACCCTGCTCCTCCAGCGCCGCCAGCACACGGTATGCCGCCCCGAACGAGCCGAACAATGCCTCGGACTGGACGGCGCCGCGAGTCACCACCCCGTGGCGACTGAGCAGCATGGACGCCGCCATCAGGTCACGCTCGGTCGGGGTGCCTGCGGCGGGTGTGCTGGCCGACCAGCGACCGGGAGTTCCTCCAGATCGGGGGGCGCGCAGCGGGCGGGCGATCGTCCGCCGCCGCGGCGTGGCCCGCTTGGGGGTCCGCAGCGCGCCTCGGGTGGTGTGTTCACGTACGGCCGTGAAGGTCGAGCTGGTGAGGCGCCCCGCCCACACCAGTTCCCAGAGTGCGTCCGTGGCCTCGGCCGACTCGATCGAGACAAGCGCATCGGTGCTGGACAGCTCCGCGACCGTCCAGGCACCTCCGCTGAGGGCACGCTGCAGCATCTTCTCGGCCAGCGGTGACAGGGTGCCTTCGGCCGGTTCGGGCAGGGCGAGGTCCGCGGGCCACAGCTGCACCCAGCCGTCGCGGGTGCCGATGGCGCCGTGACCACTCCACGACACGTCACCTCGGGCCAGTAGGTCGTCCAGCATCTCCGGTCGGTAATCGCTGACCCGGGCCGGTAGCACCAGGGTCTCGAGCATGGAGGCAGGGATGGGACATCCCGCCAAGGCCTCCACGGCCGCCATCAGCGCCTCCGGACCGCTCCCTGGTTCATCCAGCTCATGCCAGCGGGGGGCGAAGGCGGCGAAGCGGCTCTGGTCGACCGGTTCGACGCCGCTGCGCAGAAGGGCCAAGGACCGGCGTCGAACCCGCTGGACCATGCTTCGGTGCCACCACTGGTGCGAGAGCACCTCGAGTTCCGAACCGGGCGCCGACCGGGCCCGTTCGAGGATGCCCTCACTGGTGCCGGACGGGAGCCGGTACCGGGCGTCGACGACGTCGGCTGACGCACCCGTGTGGGTGCGCACCCACCGCAGGACGAGTCGTGCCAATGCCTCCTCATGAGGGAGGGGGGCGCCGGCGCTGTGGCCGGGAGGTACCGGCACTCCCAGACCGTCACGCAGCAGCGGCAGGTCGTCGGGTGTCACCAGGAAGGTGGTGCGGCCAAGGCTGACCGCCGCCACACGGCGCGCGGACGTGAGCTCCTGCAACCAGCAGTCGGCATCACCCTCGGCCCGCTCGTTGGCCTCCTGCACCGTCAAGGGCCCGAGGGTGCGGATCACGTCCCACCACGCCTCGAGGGTCTCGGCGCGGTGGTGCTCGGCGGTGCGCTGAACCTCAGCCTCGACCTGCCGGGCAGCCTCGGGGTCGAGCAGGTCAGCGATCTCACCGGACCTGCCGAGCAGTTCGGCCAGGAGGTTCTGGTCGATTCCCGCTGCTGCCAAGGTGCGCTCCGCCAGCGGCTGGTCGGAGTCATAGATGAACTCGCCGACGTAGGAGAACAGCAGGTTGCGTGCGTAGGGGGAGGGTTGGTCGGTCTCGACCTCGAGCAGCCTGATCCGGCGGCTGGCCAGGGCCACGAGCTGTTCGGTGAGCCCCGGCAGGTCGAACACGTCCTCCATGCACTCGCGCAGGGTCTCCAGCACGATCGGGAAGTCCGGGTACTGACTGGCGACCTGCAACAACTGGGCCGAACGCATCCGTTGCTGCCACAGCGGAGATCGACGACGGGGGTCGCGGCGGGGCAGCAGCAGGGCTCGTGCCGCGCACTCGCGGAAGCGTGCCGCGAACAGGGCGCTGCCGAACACCTCGGTGGTGAGCACGTGTTCCACGTCGTCGGGGGAGATGTCCAGCAGTTCGGCCCCGGGCGGCTGGCGCTCGACGTCGGGGATGCGGATGATGATGCCGTCGTTGGTGGCGGTGGCTCGCGCCTCGACGCCGTAGTGCTCCCGGGCCCTCGACTCGATCACCATCGCCCACGGTGCGAGCACCGCGGCTCCCCAGTTGGCGTGCACGAGGACGCGCCAGTCGCCCAGTTCGTCACGGCAGCGCTCCACCACGACGGTGCGTGCACCGGGCACGACACCGGTGGCGCGCTGTTGCTCGTCCAAGTGGGCCAAGGCGTTGTCGACCGCCCACGCGTCGAGGCCTCGTCCGCGCAGCTCCTCGGCTCGGTTGTCGGGCTTGGACTGCAGGCGGTCGGTGAACTCGCCCAGTGCACGCCCCAGCGCCAACGGACGGGAGTTGGCGTCCCCGTGCCAGAACGGCAACCTGCCCGGCTGGCCCGGTGCGGGGCTGACCATGACCTGGTTGGCGGTGATCTCCTCGATGCGCCACGTACTGGTGCCCAAGGTGAACAGGTCACCTACGCGTGACTCGTAGACCATCTCCTCGTCCAGTTCACCCACTCGACGCCCGGCGCCGTCGCCGACCAGGAAGACACCGAAGAGGCCGCGATCAGGGATGGTGCCCCCCGAGGTCGTCACCAGCCGCTTCGCGCCTGGTCGGGCGGTGAGCCGGTCCGTGGCACGGTCCCAGACCAGGCGTGGACGAAGCTCGGCCCAGTCGTCGCTGGGATAGCGGCCCGTGAGCATGTCGAGGGTGGCGTTGAACGCGGACTCCGGCAGGTCACGGTAGGGATCGCTGCGCGAGATCATGGCGCGGGCCTCGGCGGCGGTCACGGAGGTGTCGATGCACATGCTCACCAGTTGTTGGGCGAGCACGTCCAGGGGGTTGGTGATCCGTCGGACGTCCTCGATCTGCCCGGTCACCATGCGTTCGGCGATGACCCCCGACTCGATGAGGTCTCCGCGGTGGGTGGGCAGGATCACCCCTCGCGACACGGCGCCCACCTGGTGACCGGCGCGACCGACCCGCTGCAGCCCCGAGGCGACCGAAGGAGGCGAGGAGATCTGGATCACCTGGTCGACGGCGCCCATGTCGATGCCGAGCTCGAGCGACGAGGTGGCCACCACGCAGGCGAGCGCTCCCGACTTCAGGTCGGCCTCGATCTGGGCCCGTCGCTCCTTGCTGACGGAGCCGTGGTGGGCTCGGGCCAGAGCCTGCCCTGAATACTCCTCCCGGCCGCCGCCTGCCCCGGACTGGGCCATCACCTGGGCCGGCACGCTCGGGGCCATGGGCTCCTCGCCGAGCCGGGTCGCCCACTGTTCGTTGAGGTGTGCGGTCAGCCGTTCGGCCACTCTCCGTGAGTTCACGAAACACAAGGTCGACCGGTGGGGTTCGATCAGGTCGAGCACCCGCGACTCGATGAAGGGCCAGATCGACTGGTTCGGTTCAGCCATGCCGGTCTCGGGGTCGGGCGGGAGCGCCAACTGGGTCATGTCGGCGACCGGCACCTCGACGTGCAGATCCCACCGCTTGTCAGCGGGCGGCTGCACGATCGTGACGGGTCGGTCGCCACCCAGGAAGGCAGCGACGCGTTCGGCCGGACGAACAGTGGCGGAGAGCCCGACCCGTTGCGCACCCCCGCGCTGGTGGAGTGCATCGAGCCGTTCCAGGCTCAGCGCCAGATGAGCGCCCCGTTTGGTGCCGGCCAGGGCGTGGATCTCATCGATGATCACCAGGTCGAGATCGGTCAGCGGGTCCCGGTGCTGGCCCGACAGCATCAGGAACAACGACTCCGGGGTCGTGATCAGGATGTCGGGGGGCCGCACGAGTTGCCGGCGTCGTTCCGCCGGTGCCGTGTCCCCGGTGCGGACCGCCACGGTGACCGGCGGCAACGTCCGGCCGAGTCGCGCAGCCGCCAACTGGATTCCCCGCAGCGGGGCGGTCAGGTTGCGCTCGACGTCGACGGCGAGGGCCTTGAGGGGGGAGATGTAGAGCACCCGGACCTGATCCTGGTCGCCGTGCCCCTCCTCGGGGCGGGCGCCACGATGTGTCAGCCGATCGATGCTGTGCAGGAAGGCGGCCAAGGTCTTGCCCGAACCCGTCGGCGCGATCAGCAGGCTGTGTTCGCCGGACGAGATCGCACGCCAGGCGCCGGCCTGGGCCGGGGTGGGGGCGGTGAACGAATCGGTGAACCACCGCTGCGTCGGCTCGGAGAAGCTGGCGAGGGCGGACCTGTCCTCCTGACGTGATGCCCGCTTCTCGACCATGGCAGCATCGTTGCAGACGGCACCGACATGTTCTGGCCGTCCTCGTGGCGCGGGTAGGCTGCGCCCATGCGAGAAACCGAGCTGAGGGCGCGCATGGCGCAACATCTCGGCAGCGCCTACTCCCTGCACTGGGCCGAGAACCAGTCCATGGCCTCATTGGGCGGCCGCACGGTCGAGGAGGCACTGGTGGCCGGCGTGAACTGCAAGACGATCTGGCGGGCCGTGTGGGCCGAGCTCGAGCTCGCCCCCGTTCATCGCTGACCCGCAGGCAGAAGAGGACAGGCGGTGGGATCACGCCCTCGGTGCCTCCCTCACCAAACACGTGCGACACACCGATGCGTTCGCGTGATTCGTACGCGTGTTCGGTAAGCTCTGACGTGTTGTCCACACCTGCGGCGACGGTCGAACACTTGTCCACAGGGCCTCGGGCCCGGTGAGATTTTGTCGGAGCCCGTCCATACAGTCACAGACGTCAGAACCGAACAGGACGAGCCCGGTCTCCGGGACCAGGAAAGGAACGAGCATGGCGGTTGCAGATCGCGCCAAGGCCCTCGAGGCGGCGCTCGCCCAGATCGAGAAGCAGCACGGCAAGGGCTCCGTGATGCGATTGGGTGAGGAGACCCGACAGCCCATCGCGGCCATCCCCACGGGCTCCGTGGCCCTCGACATCGCCCTGGGCATCGGGGGTCTCCCGCGAGGCCGAGTCGTCGAGATCTACGGACCCGAGTCCTCCGGAAAGACGACGGTGGCGTTGCACGCGATCGCCAACGCCCAGCGTGATGGCGGCATCTGTGCGTTCATCGACGCCGAGCACGCCCTTGACCCGGAGTATGCGTCCAAGTTGGGTGTCGACACCAACGCCCTGCTGGTGAGCCAGCCCGACAACGGTGAACAGGCGCTCGAGATCGCCGACATGCTGGTTCGGTCCGGTGCCCTGACCCTCATCGTGATCGACTCGGTGGCCGCCCTCACGCCTCGCGCCGAGATCGAGGGTGAGATGGGTGACAACCACGTCGGCCTGCAGGCCCGACTCATGAGCCAGGCGCTGCGCAAGATGACCGGCGCGCTCAGCGGCGCCGGCACCACGGCCATCTTCATCAACCAGCTGCGCGAGAAGATCGGCGTCATGTTCGGCTCGCCCGAGACCACGACCGGTGGCAAGGCCCTGAAGTTCTACTCCTCGGTCCGTCTCGACGTCCGCCGGATCGAGACCCTCAAGGACGGTACCGAGTCCGTGGGCAACCGAACCAGGGTCAAGGTCGTCAAGAACAAGGTGGCGCCGCCCTTCAAGCAGGCCGAGTTCGACATCCTGTACGGACAGGGCATCTCGAGGGAGGGCTCGCTGATCGACATGGGTGTCGACGCTGGCATCATCCGCAAGGCGGGTGCCTGGTTCACCTACGAGACCGACCAGTTGGGCCAGGGCAAGGAGAACGCCCGAGCCTTCCTCAAGGCCAACCCCGACATCGCCCTCGAGATCGAGACCAAGATCAAGCAGAAGATGGGGCTGGGTGCGCCTGAGGCCGTGCCGGACGGCGTGGATCCCGTGACGGGCGAGGTGGCGTTCTGAGCTCCGGCGAGCCCGCGGGGTCGGCTGATGGGGACGCCGACCCGCGGGAGGTCGCCCGCGAGATCGCGCTCAGACGACTGACGCTGCGCGCCCACAGTCGGCACGAACTGGCTGAGGCGATGCGAGCGAAACTGGTGCCCGGCGAGATCATCGACGAGGTGCTCGACCGGTTCAGTGAGGTGCAACTCATCGATGATGCCGCCTTCGCAGCGGCGTGGAGTGAGTCGAGGCACCGCAACCGGAACCTCTCCCGTCGGGTGATCGGGCGCGAACTGCGGGCCAAGGGCGTGTCGGACGATGACACGAAGCAGGCGCTCGACCAGATCACCGATGAGGACGAACTGCGTGCGGCTCGGCAGATCGCCGAGAAGAAGGCACGCAGTCTGGCCCGACTCGACCCGGTGGTGGCGCGGCGTCGGCTGGAAGGGGTACTGGCCAGGCGGGGCTATGGCCCGAGCGTCATCATCCGTGTCTGTCGCGAGGTACTCGATGCCGACCCTGACATCCTGGGCGACCTGACCGACGCCGACATCGATCCCGGACCTCACACCTGGAACTGAGCGGCCCGGGATGCGCGCTGGCTGTGGCTAAGCCACTCCCGGAGCCACTCAGGAGTCGGCCCGGGCCGGACTGGGCTGGCTCAGTCGGCGGGATCGACGTTGTCAGAACCGATACCGGTCACCGGCACGGCGCCCACTCCCACGGCCCTTCCGGCGCGCCGGGTGCGGACCTTCGTCTCGACCCAGCCGGCGAACGTCGTCAGGGCGTAGTTGATCACGATGTAGATCACCGCCGCGACCAGCAGGGCGGCCAGGATGTTGGACTTGCCCGAGGCCAGCGTCCCCAAGGAGCGCAACAGGTCCGGGTAGGTGACGATGTAGCCGAGCGCCGTGTCCTTCAGCACGACCACCATCTGACTCAGCAGCGACGGCAGCATCGCGGTCACGGCCTGGGGCAGCAGGACGTTCCACAGGGTCTGCTCCCGGGTCAGCCCGATGGCCCATCCCGCCTCCCGCTGCCCGCTGGGAAGTGAGTGAACTCCGGAGCGGATCAGTTCGGCGATGACGGAGCCGTTGTAGAACGTGAGTCCCAGCACCACCGAGAGGAACGGCAGGGCGTCGCCGCTGAGGGCGCCGGAGTAGAGGAAGACGTAGTAGAAGAAGACCATCATGACCAGCACGGGCACTGATCGGAAGAACTCCACCAGTACGCCGGACGCCCAGGAGATGGGCTTGACGTGACTGAGCCGACCCACCCCCAACAGCACACCCACCACACCTGCGGTGAGCACCGACAGGGCGGCCGCCTGCAGCGTTTGCAGCAGACCGGGCAGCACGAAGTTCGTCCAGGTCGATGCCTCGAGGAATGGCTCCCATTTCGATGCGGTGAGCAGCTGGCTCCTCAGCGCCCACAGGAAGGCGGCTCCGATCACCAGACAGGCGAGCACACCCACGGTGCCGACCACGCGGCTGAGGGCTCGTCCACGGGGCCCCGGTGCGTCGAAGATGACCGACGACGACTGTGCGCTCATCGGGCCACCGCCAACTTCTGTGACAGGCGCGTGAAGATGATGCCCATCGGTAGCGTCAGCACCACGAACCCGAAGGCAATGATCGCGAAGATCAGCACGATCAGGTCGGGGCGGAACTCGATCATGTTTTTCATCTGGGTCGAGGCCTCGGTGACTGTGACGGTCGCCGCCACCGTGGTGTTCTTGGTGAGCGCGATCAGTGTGTTGCCGAGTGGCGCGACCGCCCCGCGCAGGGCCTGCGGCAGGATGACCTCGCGGATCGAGCCCCCGAAGGACAGCCCCAGTGCCCGAGCGGCCTCGGCCTGACCCATCGGCACCGTGTTGACCCCCGACCTGATCGCCTCGGCGACGAACGAGGCGTGGTAGATCGACAGCGCCACCACAGCCCATGCGAAGTTGTTCCACTCGGTGCTGGCGCCTCGTCCGAGCAGGGGCCAGTTCATGGACAACAGGAAGCCGAAGACGCAGAAGAAGAGGATCAGCGTCAGGGGAGTGTTGCGGATCAGCGTGACATAGCTGGTACCGAAGAAGCGGAGAGCTGCCACGGGGGAGATGCGGAGCACCGCGATCACCATCCCGATCAGGGCGGCGCCGATGGCCGACAAGACGGTGAGCAGCAGCGTCATGCCGAAGGCCTGCACCAGGTTGTACTGCCTGAACAGTTCTGCCACGTCGTTCATCCGCGCTCCTTTCGGATCAGGGGGTGTCTGCCGGGACGAGCCTGCCACGCAGGCTCGTCCCGGTCAGATTGGTTTCTGGGTACCCGAGGGCACTCAGCTGCAGGGGTCGACCTTGGGTTCGGCCGGAGCCTTGAAACCCGATGCGCCGACAGTCTTCTCGATCGCCTTGGCCCAGTCGCCGCTCGAGACCATCTTCTCGATGGCGGTGTTGACCTTCTTGCAGAGTTCGACGTCGCCCTTCTTCAGACCGACGCCGTAGCGCTCCTCCGAGAACGGGGCCCCCACGACCTTGAGCTTGCCCTTGTAGGCGTCCTGGGCTGCGAAACCGGCGAGGATGACGTTGTCGGTGGTGACAGCGTCGATCGACCCATTGGCCAGCGCCTCAACGCACTTGGAATACGTGTCGAACTGCTGCAGGTCGACGCCGGGGACGACCTTCTTGACCTTCTCGGCCGAGGTCGAGCCGGTGACCGAGCACAGCTTCTTGCCGTCGAGGTCC
This sequence comes from Aestuariimicrobium kwangyangense DSM 21549, assembly GCF_000421525.1. Taxonomy (GTDB): domain Bacteria; phylum Actinomycetota; class Actinomycetes; order Propionibacteriales; family Propionibacteriaceae; genus Aestuariimicrobium; species Aestuariimicrobium kwangyangense. The sequence goes on from NZ_ATXE01000002.1 coordinate 88,085, forward strand.
TTCGGACCCGAGATGGTCGAGTCATTGGCGACCAGCAGGTCCTGACCAGCCACGAAGTACGGCCCGGCGAACGAGACCTTCTCCTTGCGCGCGTCGGTGATCGAATAGGTCGCGAAGATCAGCTTGACCTGCCCACCCTGGATGAGGTTCTCCCGTTGCGCCGAGGGGGACTCCTTCCACTCGATCTTGTTCTCGTCGTACCCGAGCTCCTTGGCGACGTACTTGGCGACCTCGACGTCGAAGCCCTGGTAGGAGTCACCGACCTTCTGTCCCAGGCCCGGCTGGTCGAACTTGATGCCGATGGCGATCTTGTCGCCCGCGCCGGAGTTGTTGCCGCAGGCGGCCAGCGAGGTGGCGAGCAGGAGGGCGGCAGCCCCTGCCGCGATCTTGCGGGTGAGCTTCATGGTGAGCCTTTCGGTGGTGGATGGTGGCGGGTGGAACAGATCAGGGGTCAGTGCAGGATCTTCGACAAGAAGTCCTTGGCCCGATCGGACTGGGGTGAGGTGAAGAAGGCCTCGGGTTCGGCCTCCTCGACGATCTGGCCGTCGGCCATGAAGATGACCCGGTCGGCCGCCTTGCGGGCGAATCCCATCTCATGGGTGACCACGATCATCGTCATTCCCTGCTTGGCAAGTCCGACCATCACGTCGAGCACCTCGTTGACCATCTCGGGGTCGAGCGCAGAAGTGGGCTCGTCGAAGAGGATCACTTTGGGGTCCATGGCCAGCGCTCGGGCGATGGCGACACGCTGCTGCTGTCCTCCCGACAGTTGGGCCGGGTACTTCTGTGCCTGGGAGTCCACACCCACCCGGGTCAGGAGGTCCATGGCCTTGTCGCGGGACTTGGCAGCGCCCAGCCGGCGAACCTTGGTGGGTCCGAGCGTGACGTTGTCGAGGATCGACTTGTGGCTGAACAGGTTGAATGACTGGAAGACCATGCCGACGTCGGCGCGCAACTGGGCGAGGGCCTTGCCCTCCTCGGGCAGTCGCTGTCCGTCGATCAGGATCTCGCCCGACTCAATGGTCTCGAGACGATTGATGGTGCGGCACAGGGTCGACTTGCCCGAGCCCGAAGGTCCGAGCACGACGACCACCTCGCCCTGACGCACGGTGAGGTTGATGTCCCGCAGCACATGGTTGTCGCCGAAGTGCTTGTTGACGTCCTTCAGCACGACCAGGTCGCGGCCCGAGGTGGACGGCGACTGCGAAGGCTCTGCGACTGCGCTCATGCCCGGAACACTAGGGCAAGCATGCGGGTGGGGGCTCGGGTTCGCTGCTGAGGCCACCATCTGTTGCCAACCTGTAACACCCTCCCGAGCGGAGTCAGCGGACCCTGAAACCCCAGCTCGCCGACCACTCCGCGCCCGGTTGCAGGATCACCAGACCGTCGTGCGTCGGCCCCGGGTTGAAGGCGTCGGGTCCGCAGCTCATGGGCTCGATGGCCAGCGACAGACGGTCCGCGGGGGTGTAGATCTGCAGCCAGGGCAGCTTCTCGTCCGCCCACAGGGTGATCTCGCCGTCTCGTCCGCGGACGTTCAGCTCCCAAGCCCCGTCGACGCCGGCAAAGGCACGGTCAAAGGTGCGAGCCCCGAGCGGGGCAGTGTCGTCCAACTGCTCGGACGTGCCCTGGGTGTCGATCAAGCTGATGGGCAGCAGGCGGTCGGCCTCGACGTCGAGGTACTGCCGGAACGGCGAGCGGACCACCCACTCGTCGATGGGGCCCCCGACCTTGACGTAGGGGTGGGCTGCGTATCCCCAGGGGGCGGGAGTCGAGCCGACGTTGCGGGCGCTGACCTCGACGGTGAGGCCGGTCTCGTCCACGCGGTGGGTCAGGATCGCCTCGACGCCGAAGGGGTAGCCCGGCTGCGGGAGCACGCGGACCTGCTGTTCGACCTCGGTGTCGGTGTGATGCACCAACTGCCACGGCACCCAGGCCACCAGCCCGTGCAGGGCGGTGAAGCGGTCGATCTCGTTGACCGGAAGCTGGTGCTCGGCACCGTCGAAGCCATAGCGACCATCGCGGATCCGGTTGGGCCACGGCAGGAGTTGTTGACCTTGGCTCCCCTGCGGGATGTCCTCGGGCCCGAACCCCCACAGGCGTTCGTGGCCACCGATGGTCAGGCTGCGCAGCGTGGCGCCCTGCTCGGTGACGACGGCCGAGACCTCGCCCGCGCTGATCTGGTACTGCTCGCCGGTGGGGTGGTGGGCTGCTGGTGCGTGCATGGACGTCACGCTAGCCACTTTGCTGCGACCGTGCGGGCGCCGGGGACGATGGTCGGGCTCCCAGTTCGGCGCCGGTAGAATCCGGCCCATCATGACGTCTCCCACCATCGCCCGGCGCACCTACCAGGTCGTGACCTACGGCTGCCAGATGAACGTTCACGACTCGGAGCGGATCTCGGGTCTGCTCGAGGACGCTGGTTACGTCCGCACGGAGGCGGACGACCAAGCCGACCTGGTCGTGTTCAACACCTGCGCCGTTCGGGAGAATGCCGACAACAAGTTGTACGGGAATCTCGGGCACATCGCCTCGGTCAAGGCCGTCCGTCCGGGGATGCAGATCGCCGTGGGCGGGTGCATGGCCCAGAAGGACCGGGACACGATCACACGCCGCGCGCCGTGGGTCGACGTGGTCTTCGGTACCCACAATGTCGGCTCGTTGCCCGTCCTGCTCGAGCGCGCGCGCATCGAACAGGAGGCGCAGGTCGAGATCGTCGAGGCCCTGCAGACCTTCCCGTCCAACCTGCCGACCCGTCGTGACTCCGCCTACTCGGCCTGGGTCTCGATCTCGGTGGGGTGCAACAACACCTGCACCTTCTGCATCGTCCCGGCCCTGCGTGGCAAGGAGACGGATCGGCGTCCGGGCGACATTCTGCGCGAGATCGAGACGCTGGTGGCCGAAGGAGTGCAGGAGATCACCCTGCTCGGCCAGAACGTCAACTCCTACGGAGTCGAGTTCGGTGATCGTGGTGCGTTCGCCAAGCTGTTGCGTGCCTGCGGTGGGGTCGAGGGGCTTGAGCGGGTGAGGTTCACCAGCCCGCACCCGGCCGCCTTCACCGATGACGTGATCGAGGCCATGGCCGAGACCCCCAACGTCATGCCGCAGCTGCACATGCCCCTGCAATCCGGGTCGGACCGCATCCTGCGGGAGATGCGCCGCTCGTACCGGGCGGAGCGCTACCTCGGGATCATCGAGCGGGTCCGCGCGGCAATGCCCGAGGCGGCCATCACGACCGACCTGATCGTGGGTTTCCCCGGCGAGACCGAGGACGACTTCCGCCAGACCCTCGACGTCGTGGCCGCCTCGCGTTTCGCAGCCGCGTTCACATTCCAGTACTCGATCCGCCCGGGGACACCGGCGGCGACCATGCCCGACCAGGTGCCCAAGCCCGTCGTCCAGGAGCGCTACGACCGATTGCTGGAGCTGGTGAACGACGTGGCCCACCGCGAGAACCAGGGGCTCGAGGGACGTGAAGTCGAAGTGATGTTCGCCGACGGAGAGGGTCGCAAGGACCAAGCCACCCACCGCATGAGCGGTCGCGCCCGCGACAACCGTCTCGTCCACGTCACCGTGCCCGGGGACGCTGCCCAGCGCCCGCGCCCCGGTGACATCGCCACGACCGTGGTCACCCACGCCGCCCCACACCACCTGAACGCCGACGCCGGCATCACCGACCTGCGTCGCACCCGGGGCGGGGATGCCTGGCAGCGGCGTCAGGAGACTCCTGCGGTGTCTGCGGGCGTCTCCTTGGGCATGCCGACGCTTCGGCCCACGTCCTGACCCGTTGATCGGTCCACGCGAACTGGACGCAGGACGGGCTGAACGCAGAAGGGGACGAGCGGCTTCGCTCGTCCCCTTCGTCATGCTGGAGTTTCGGGTACCGCTGGTGTGCCGGTACCGCTGGTGATGGTGTTCGTGCTGCTTGATGTGCAGCGGCAATCAGAGGTTGCCGGTCTTGTCCTCGATGAAGGCCTGACCTCGGTCAACCTGGCCTGAGTACTTGCCGCCGGTCTTGTCGTCGACGAAGTCGCCCGCCTGCTCCACGCCACCATCGATCTGGTCTGCGTGCTGGTTCGCCAGCTCCTGGCCCTTGTTGACCAGGTCGGAGTCATTGCTGTCGTCACCGTCGAACGCATTCTTCACATCGTCAAGCAGTCCCATGTGGTCTCCCTTCTGCGTGCGATCCCCGGAGGGCTTGGATCCACTGTGCACACGAGCGATCCGGCTGTCAGGCGTTCGCGTCAGATTTCTCCCACGATGGTCGTCGATGGGCTCCCGGGTTGCCCCAGTTCCAGCGCCTTGCCTCCCTTCCGTCCAGTTGCCTCCCTTCCGTCCCAGTTGCCCGCCTTCCGTCCCAGTTGCCCTCACGGGGAGCAGTTGCCCTAGGGGAGGGACAGGGCAGGTGCACCGGATGGGGGCAGGTTGGCGGGAACGAGGGCAGGTGCAACCGGACGAGGCGTCGCTGCCGCGGACCAGACGCGGAACGCCCGATGCCCCGGCCCTGCCCATCCGCCACCGGCTCCCTCGGGGGCTGGCAGAATGACGGGGTGCCCACGTCCGTCCCGTTGATCGTCCTGGTCGGCCCCACGGCCAGTGGGAAGTCGCAGCTGGCCGTCGACCTGGCCTGCACGCTGTCGGCCGCCGGACGTCCCAGTGAGATCGTCAACGCCGACTCCATGGCGGTCTATCGGGGGATGGACATCGGCACGGCGAAGCCCACCCCTGACCAACGTGGGGCCGTCCGCCACCACCTGGTCGACATCTGGGAGCCCGCGGTCACCGCGTCGGTGGCCGAGTTCCAGGAACTGGCGCGAGACGTGATCGCGACGCTGCGGTCGCACGGCACCATCCCCGTCCTGGTGGGCGGATCTGCCCTCTACACCCACGCCATCACCGACGAGTTCGACTTCCCCGGAACCGATCCACGGGTGAGGGCCGCATGGCAGCACCGTTGCGAGACGGTGGGGGCAGAGGCCCTGCACGCCGAACTCGCCGCCATTGCCCCCGAGGTGGCGGAGCGGATCGAGCCCGGGAACGCCCGCCGAATCGTCCGGGCCCTCGAAGTCATCTCGCTGACGGGCACCTTCAGCGCCAGCCTGCCGGAACCCACCTACGCCCTGGACGAGGTGCACCAGTTCGGCCTCGAGGTCGAACGTGGTGTGATGGACGCCCGGATCGCCCAACGGGTCGACGAGATGTGGGAGCAGGGATTCGTCGACGAGGTGCGTCGACTCGAGGCCCAGGGCCTGAGATCGGCACGCACGGCGTCGCGAGCCCTCGGCTATCGACAGGTGCTCGATCATCTCGCCGGCGCCTGCACCGAGGAGGAGGCCCGGCTGGCCACGGTGGCCCAGACCCGACGCTTTGCCCGCAAGCAGCTGGGTTGGTTCAGGCGGGATCCACGGATCACCTGGTTGCCCGCGGACGACCCGGCCAACGTCGATCGGGTCATCGAGTCGCTATGAGCTGAACCGCCGGTGCACCCGTCAGGGAGCGTGAAAGACTGCGGGGATCACACCACGGGAGGCACACGTGCGCAGGATCAGGTTCGCCAAGGGTCAAGGCACCGGCAACGACTTCGTGATCGTGGCCGATCGGCACAATACGATGCCGTTGTCGGCCAATGATGTGCGTACCCTCACCGATCGCCACTTCGGAATCGGTGGCGACGGAGTGTTGCGTGCGGTGAAGGCCGAGCACATCCCCGAGTGGGACGGCGATCCCGACCTGTGGTTCATGGACTACCGGAACGCCGATGGCTCCATCGCCGAGATGTGCGGCAACGGGCTCAGGGTCTTCGTGCGCTACCTGATGGAGAACGACTGGCTCAACCAACCCCGGATCGCCACGCGTGCCGGGGAGCGTGCCGTCCAGGTCACCAACGACGGCACCTTCACCGTCGACATGGGCGAGGTGACGCTGGGTGGCACCGTGGAGGTCGACCTGGATGGGCGCAACTGGTCAGCCACCGTCGTCGACGTCGGCAACCCCCACGCGGTCGTGTTGCTTGACGAGGGCACCGACCTTGCGGGGCTCCCGGTGCAACAGCAGCCCAGGTGGCAGCCATCCGAGGCCTTCCCCGAGGGTGCGAATGTCGAGTTCGTCGTGCCCACCGGCGAGCGCTCGATCGCGCTCAGGGTGCACGAACGGGGTAGCGGCGAGACCCTGTCATGCGGCACTGGGGTGGTCGCGGCGGCGGCCGCGTTCGCCCGGGCCAGTGGGGGCGGTCCGGGCAGCTATGCGGTGACCGTTCCCGGTGGCCAACTGTGGGTCGGCCTGGGTGAGCAGAGAGCGACCTTGACCGGTCCGGCGGTGCTCGTGGCAACCGGCGAGACCAGCCTGCCCGACTGAATTGCGCTGGTCGTGTGACGGTTCGGCTGGCAAAATGGATGGACGATGACCCAAGCACCCCAGCATTCGCTCGAGCCCAGCGACCTCGACGCCCTTGAACTCCCGACCACAGACGTCGACCCCGGCGGACTCGATGACGAGGACGACTACCTCGAGGGGGACGAGCTCAGCGACCCGTGGGCCGAACCCGACCCCGAGGAGGACCAGAGCTTCGACGGTGACCAGATCGACCTCGCTGCTCGGCACAGCCTGCGCCGAGTGGCGGGCATCTCGACCGAGCTCGAGGACGTCACCGAGGTCGAGTACCGCCAACTCCGACTCGAGCGGGTGGTGCTGGTTTCCGTCTGGACCTCCGGCACCGAGCAGGACGTCGACAACGCCATGGCTGAACTCAAACTGCTGGCAGAGACCGCCGGCTCGCAGGTGCTGGAGGGGCTCGTCCAGCGCAGGAAGTCTCCCGACCCTGCCACCTACATCGGACGCGGCAAGGTCGACGAGGTACGTGAGGTGGTCATGGCCACCGGCGCCGACACCGTGATCTGCGACGGGGAACTGCAACCTGCCCAGCTGCGCAACCTCGAGGACCGGATCAAGGTGAAGGTCGTCGACCGGACCGCGCTGATCCTCGACATCTTCGCCCAGCACGCCAAGAGCGTCGAAGGCAAGGCCCAGGTGGAACTGGCCCAGCTGAGCTACCTCAAGCAGCGGTTGCGTGGGTGGGGTGGGAACCTCTCCCGCCAGGCCGGCGGGCGTGCGGCCGGTGGCGCGGGAATCGGTGGCCGTGGCCCCGGTGAGACGAAGATCGAGACGGACAGGCGCCGGATCAACACTCGCATCGCCCAGTTGCGGGCCCGGCTGCGCGAGATGGACGGGGTTCGGGAGACCAAGCGCGCCGATCGCGTGCGCAACCGGATCCCCTCGGTTGCGATCGTGGGCTACACCAACGCGGGCAAGTCGTCCCTGCTCAACCGTCTCACCCACGCGGGGGTGCTGGTCGAGGACGCGCTGTTCGCCACCCTTGACCCGACCACGCGCCGCACCAACGCCTCCGACGGACGGGTGTTCACCCTCACCGACACCGTCGGCTTCGTGCGCCACCTTCCCCACGACCTGGTGGCGGCCTTCGCCTCGACCCTGGAGGAGTCCACCCAGGCCGACCTGCTGCTGCACGTGGTCGACGGTTCCGACCCCGACCCGATCGGGCAGATCAATGCGGTGCGGACGGTGCTCAACGACATCGGGGCCGGTCACCGTGCCGAGCAGATGGTGATCAACAAGATCGACCGTGCCGACCCGGACACCCTCACCATGCTTCGCAGCCAGTACCCCGACGCCGTGTTCGTGTCAGCGCGCACGGGTGAGGGCATCGATGAGCTCAGGCGCGTCACCGAGGCGAGGTTGCCGGTGCCCGAGGTCGAGGTGACGGCCATGGTTCCCTACGCACGCGGTGACCTGATCGACAAGATCCACCGCACCGGCCAGTTGGTGACCAGCGAACACACCGCGGACGGCACCCTGGTGACGGCCCATGTCCATCCCGGACTCGCGGCAGAGATCGAGCCCTACCGGCGCTGAGGTCGGGCGCCGAGGAATGTCGGACGCGTTCGTTAACATGACCGGGTGACTCAACAGCGCCGGCATCGGGACGTACTGGCGGCAGCTGTGGCCGGGTTCGGTGGCGAGGAGCGGCCGGGCCAGGAGCTGATGGCTGACGCCATCGCCGACGCGTTTGACACCGGCGTGCACGCGCTCATCCAAGCCGGCACCGGCACGGGGAAGTCGTTGGGCTACCTGGCCCCGGCGCTCGACCGCTGTGCCACCAGCGGCGACACGGTGATCGTCGCCACCGCCACCCTGGCCCTGCAGGCGCAGTTGGCGAAGAAGGACATCCCGGCAGCGCTGGACGCCATCGAGGTCGTCCACGGCAAGCGTCCCGCGACCGCCATCCTCAAGGGCCGCACCAACTACGCCTGCCTCTACCGCGTGCGCGAGGGACTGGCACCCGATCAGGACACCTTGCTGGGTGGGGAGGAGGTGGCCGAGGCCGCCAAGGCCTCAGGAGCGGGCGCGGAATCGGTGATCGGCGCAGAGGTGGTGATGCTGCGTGAGTGGGCCGAGCAGCAGTTGGCCGAGCACGGTGTGGCTGACCGCGACGATGCCCCCAGTCACCTGCCCCGTTCGTGGGAACAGGTCTCGATCCCGGTGCGGGAGTGCCTGGGGGTGCAGCGCTGCCCGTTCGGGTCCGAGTGCTTCGTGGAGAAGTCACGCGACGAGGCTCGCAAGGCCCAACTGATCGTCACCAACCACGCGTTGCTGGCGATCGATGCCATGCACGGCGGTACGGCCCTGCCCGAGCACGACCTGGTCGTGATCGACGAGGCCCATGACCTGGTGTCCCGGGTCACCGGGGCGGCCTCGGACGAGCTCAGCCCCCAGCTGGTGGAAAGGGTCGCCCGCCGCGCGCTCAACCACGTGGACGACGACACCGGCATGCAACTGCTCGAGGCGGCCGACGCGCTCAAGTCCGCGCTCGACGAGGCACCGGTGGGGCGGATCACCGAGGCGGGGGTGATGACCCAGGCCTTCGCCCTCGTGCGTGATGCCGCCCGTCACGCCGTCAGCCAACTCGCCACCAAGCCGGACGACCGTCCAGCGGTCATGCAGGGAGCCGACGCCGAGAAGACCCAGGCCGCCGCCGCCGTGAAGGAGATCTTCGACATCGCCGAACGCATGGCGGCCCTGCGACCCGCCGATGTCGTGTGGACCACTGACCGGGATCGGTTCGGGCGCTGGGCCCACGTGGCCCCGTTGTCGGTGGCCGGCCTGATGAGGGAGGCCGTCATGAGCACCGCGACAGTGGTGATGACCTCGGCGACCCTCAAGATCGGCGGCGACTTCGACCAAGTGGCCCAGACGGTCGGGCTCAAGCGCAAGGAACGGGTGGACTCACCCTCGGTCGAGGTCGACCGCGCCGAGGAGTCCACCGAGCTGCACTGGGCTGGCCTCGACGTCGGATCGCCGTTCGACTACCGGCGACAGGGCATCCTCTACGTCGCGGCCGACCTGCCCAACCCCGGTCGTGAACAGATGGCCCCCGAAGTGCTGGCCGAGGTGGCGGAGTTGGTGTGGGCGGCCGGCGGTCGAACGCTGGGGCTGTTCGCTTCCCAGCGGAACGCCGAGGCCGCCGCCCGGCACGTGCGTGCGCAGTTGCCCGACCTCACCATCCTCTGCCAGGGCGATGCCCAGCTGCCCGAGTTGACGCGGAGGTTCATCGAGGACCCTCATGCAAGCCTGTTCGGAACCCTGTCGCTGTGGCAGGGGATCGACATCCCCGGCGACACCTGCGAGTTGGTGATCATCGACAAGATCCCCTTCCCTCGCCCGGACGACCCTTTGATGCAGGCCAGGCAACAGGCTGTCACCGAGGCGGGTGGCAACGGCTTCATGGCCGTGGCGGCATCGCACGCCGCCCTCCTGCTCGCGCAGGGAGCCGGTCGGCTGATTCGACGAGCCAGCGACAGAGGCGTGGTGGCGATGCTCGATCCGCGCCTGGTCAAGGCGAGGTACGGATCATTCCTGAGGGCGACGATGCCGGAGTTCTGGATGACCGCAGACCGTGAGGTGGCCGTGCAGGCCCTGAAGCGGCTGCAAGCGGCACGGGAGTCGTGACTCACACCTTCCGCATCACCGCGACGACCTTGCCGAGAATGCTGGCGTGGTTGCCGTCGATGGGGGAGTAGAGCGGGTTGTGCGGGAGTAGCCACACCTGTCCCGGAACCCGCTTGAAGGTCTTCACCGTGGCCTCGGTGTCGAGCAGGGCCGCGACGATGTCGCCGTTCTCCGCAGTCGGCTGTTGTCGGACGACAACCCAGTCGCCGTCGCAGATGGCTGCCTCGATCATCGAGTCGCCTCGCACCTCGAGCATGAACAGGGTGCCTTCCCCCACCAGTTGGCGGGGGAGCGGGAAGACGTCCTCGATGACCTCCTCGGCCAGGATCGGGCCGCCGGCGGCGATACGACCGAGGATGGGGACGTTGACGGCGGTGGGGAAGGTGTCGTTGATGCCCGTCACGTCGAGGTCGTCCGCCACACCTCCGGACGCCGTGGCCCTCGTCGTCGGTGCGCTGGCCCGCAGTGGGGTCGGAGCCGGTAGCGCGGCCGTTTGTTTCGCGGAGAGATCGGTGGCCGGCATCCGCACCTCGATGGCGCGGGGGCGGTTGGGGTCACGGCGCAGGTAGCCCTTGGCCTCGAGTGCGCGCATCTGGTGGGCGACCGACGAAGGGGACGCGAAGCCCATCACGGACGCCACCTCACGAATGCTCGGCGGGTAGCCCTTCGACTCGATCGAGGCACGAATGACCTCGAGGATCCGGTGCTGGCGAGGCGTCAGCCCATCGGCACCAGGGTTGGCCTCCGCCGGAGAGGAGGCAGCGCCGAGTTCGGCCTGGATCGCCGCATTGCTTGGTCGGCCCGGCCCACGCTTGGTGACGGTCCGGCGACGCTTGCGGGGGGTGGGTGCCTCTTCTCCTGACATGTGCCTGACGGTAGGCAGAATCGAACGAGATTTCAAACACCCGGGCCGCGTGTTCCGGTGTCGCGAAGGAAATTGTCAGAGCTGCCCTGTTGGGTGAGAAGTGTTCGGCAACCCATCACGTTGGCCGACGAAGCCCGATGGAGGCAGCGACACGCGGATTGATTCGAACCGTTGTGCGATTCACTCCGGGCGGCTAGTGTTATCGAACAGGTGTACAGGCACTGCAGTCCGAGTCGCTCGGGGCGGTGCACAACCCGGGTCCGGAGGATGTCCGGCCCAAGACAGAGGAGTGAACGATGACTGCTGCGGCTACCACCCTGGCCCCCGTCCTTCCCCGCCCCCGAGTTCGTGGGCGCGCCGACCGTCGCCTCTCGACCGGGCCGCGCCCCACCGGACCCCGACTGCATCGCCCTCTCGCGTCCGCACCCACCGCCTCGCCCCTGTCGGCTCGTGCGTGCACCTTGCCCACCGCCGCTCGCGTCGGCGGGCGATCCCTCGCGGTGGTCGAACGCGTCCAGATCACCGAGCGTGGCCTCGCGCTCCTGCTGGGCAGCCTCGCCTGCTTGGTCGTGTTGTCCCTTGCCGTGGTCGTTAACACCTTCCTGGGCTTCTCGAACGCACCCTTGGGCTGAAGGGTCGTCACCCCTGTGGCCGGCCCTGAGGGTCGGACCAGCCACATCTGATGCTCCGTTCGCCACCGGTGGTGATCGGTGGCGTCGAGCAGTCCCACATCTTGTGTCGGCGTGTCGTCGCGGTCCCCTTGACCTGCGCTGATCGCGTGTCTACAGTCACTACATCTAGTAGTTCCGTGGATGTGATTCGTCCACAGGTTGTGGTGAGTTGTCCACTGGTTGGCTGACTTGTCCACATCGTGTCCACAGGTTCATCCCCAGCCCGAGCCGGGATGAAGCGCGAGCAGGTCGAGGAGGTGGGTCGGGTGCACTGCCCCTTCTGCCGCAACACGGATTCACGTGTCCTGGACTCGCGCGCCTCGGACGACGGGACGTCCATCCGTCGCCGCCGCCAGTGCCCCGCCTGCGAGCGTCGATTCACCACCGTCGAGCAGATGCAACTCGTGGTCGTGAAGAAGTCCGGTGTGGTCGAGCCGTTCAGCCGCGACAAGGTCGTCCAGGGTGTCCGCAAGGCCTGCAAGGGCCGGCCCGTGAGCGATGCCGACCTCGCCAAACTCGGGCAGCGGGTGGAGGAGGCTCTCCGCTCGTCCGGCATGGCCGAGGTTCCCACCGAGGAGGTGGGGGTCGCCATCCTGGGGCCGTTGTCGGAGCTCGACCCTGTCGCCTACCTCAGGTTCGCCTCGGTGTACAAGCACTACGAGTCGGTCGACGACTTCGCCGCCGAGATCGCGGCCATGCGCGAAGGTGCGCAGGTTGATCCCGACGTCGAAGCCGTCGCCCAACCCGACCGGGTCCGCAAACATCGCGCGAGTTCCCCGGCCTCTGCCCAGCCCACCCTTGAATCCATCGGCTGACCCCCATTCAGCAGTCGACGCCCCCAGCACCGCCCCCGCCCCTGACGCCGTCAGGTCACCACCAAGAAGAGGAAGTTCCCGCCATGAGCGAAACCACCCGCTCGACCCGTCGGTCGGGCAAGAAGTCGTCAGGCCTGACGATCGACCGTGTGTTCTCCCGCGAGGGATCGCATCCCTTCGACGACGTCACCTGGGAGAAGCGCGACGTCGTGCAGACCAACTGGCGAACCGGCGAGACCGTGTTCGAGCAGCGTGGGGTGGAGTTCCCCTCGTTCTGGAGCCTGAATGCTTCGACGATCGTGACCACCAAGTACTTCCGTGGCGCCGTGGGAACCGACGCGCGCGAGACGAGCCTGCGCCAGCTCATCGACCGCGTGGTGAAGACCTACACCCGTGCCGGCATCGAGAACGACTACTTCGCCTCGGACCTCGACGCAGAGATCTTCGAGCACGAACTGGCGTGGATGCTGCTGCACCAGTACTTCAGCTTCAACTCGCCGGTCTGGTTCAACGTCGGCACCCAGAGCCCCCAGCAGGTCTCGGCCTGCTTCATCCTGTCGGTCGACGACTCGATGGACTCGATCCTCAACTGGTACAAGGAAGAGGGATTCATCTTCAAGGGCGGCTCGGGTGCCGGTCTGAACCTGTCGCGGATCCGCTCCTCGAAGGAACTGCTCAGCTCCGGTGGCACGGCATCCGGCCCGGTGTCGTTCATGCGCGGCGCCGACGCGTCCGCGGGAACCATCAAGTCGGGTGGCGCCACCCGTCGCGCCGCCAAGATGGTGGTGCTTGACGTCGACCACCCGGACATCGAGGAGTTCGTCGAGACCAAGGCTCGCGAGGAGAACAAGATCCGGGCCCTGCGCGACGCAGGTTTCGACATGGACCTCGGCGGCCGTGACATCACCTCGGTGCAGTACCAGAACGCCAACAACTCCGTCCGCGTGACCGATGAGTTCATGCGCGCCGTCGAGGAGGACGGGCTCTTCGGCCTGCGTTCGCGTGGCGACGGCTCGATCATCGAGGAGGTGCACGCCAAGGAGTTGTTCGGCAAGATCGCCAAGGCGGCCTGGGAGTGCGCCGACCCGGGCATCCAGTACGACGACACCATCAACGCCTGGCACACCAACCCCGAGACCGGACGCATCACTGCGTCCAACCCCTGCTCGGAGTACATGAGCCTCGACAACTCCTCGTGCAACCTGGCCAGCCTGAACCTGATGAAGTTCCTGACCGACAAGGACACCTTCGACACGGAGTCGTTCGTGAAGGCCGTCGAGCTGATCTTCACGGCGATGGACATCTCCATCTGCTTCGCCGACTTCCCCACCGAGGCGATCGGCCAGACCACCCGTGACTACCGCCAGCTGGGCATCGGCTACGCCAACCTCGGCGCCCTGCTGATGGCCCTCGGCAAGGGCTATGACTCCGAGGGTGGTCGTTCGCTCGCCGCTGCCATCACCTCTCTGATGACCGGCGCCGCCTACCGTCGCTCCGCCGAACTCGCGTCGGTGGTCGGCCCCTACAACGGCTACGCCCGCAACCAGGCCGCTCACCAGAAGGTGATGCGCAAGCACCAGGCCGCCAACGACGACCTGCGCACCCTCGGTTCCCTCGACGGTGACGTGCACAAGGCCGCGACCCGCGAGTGGGAGAACGTGGTCAAGCTGGGCAAGACCAACGGCTTCCGCAACGCACAGGCTTCGCTGCTCGCCCCCACCGGAACCATCGGCTTCATGATGGACTGCGACACCACCGGCATCGAGCCCGACTTCTCGCTGGTCAAGTTCAAGAAGCTCGTCGGCGGCGGCTCCATGCAGATCGTCAACCAGACCATCCCGCGGGCCCTGAAGAACCTGGGCTACTCCACCGAGACGGCCGAGGCCATCGTGGAGTTCATCGCGGAGCACGGTCACGTGATCGACGCCCCCGGCCTCAAGCCCGAGCACTACGAGGTCTTCGACACCGCCATGGGCGCCCGCGCGATCAAGCCGATGGGCCACGTGCGCATGATGGCCGCGACCCAGCCCTTCCTGTCGGGTGCCATCTCGAAGACGGTCAACCTGCCCGAGAGTGCGACCGTCGAGGAGATCGCCGACGTCTACCTGCAGGGATGGAAGCTGGGCCTGAAGGCCCTGGCCGTCTACCGCGACAACTGCAAGGTCGGTCAACCCCTGTCCGATGCGAAGAAGAAGGACGAGAAGGCGCCCGAGGCCGTCGCCGCAGCAGCGCCTGCGCCCGAGGTGCGCGTCGAGTACCGTCCTCGCCGCACCCGTCTGCCCAAGTCGCGTTCGGGTCACACCACCTCGTTCTCGGTGGCCGGAGCCGAGGGCTACATGACCACCAACGACTACCAGGACGGCCGTCTGGGTGAGGTCTTCCTCAAGCTGGGCAAGCAGGGCTCCACCCTGGCCGGCGTGATGGACGCCTTCTCGATCGCCATCTCGGTGGCCCTGCAGTACGGCGTTCCGCTGGAGACCTACGTCCAGAAGTTCACCAACCTCAAGTTCGAGCCGGCCGGCATGACCGACGACGCCGACATCCGCATGGCCCAGTCGATCATGGACTACATCTTCCGCCGCCTGGCGCTGGACTACCTATCGTTCGACGAGCGCTCCGAGCTCGGGGTCTACACCGCCGCCGAGCGAGCCCGCTACGTCGAGACCGGCACCTACCTCTCCGAGGAGGACGAGGCGGGAATGCCCGAGGCGGAGCAGCTCAAGAACGACGAGGCCGACAACCGTCGCTTCGACGAGGCGGGCGCGAACCAGCCGTCGCTGGTGGCGGCTGAGCCGGTGGCCACCCCGGCCCCGGGTTCGGCTCACACCACGGCCGAGCTGATGGAGGCGATCACCGGCATGTCGGTGGATGCCCCCCTCTGCATGACCTGCGGCACCAAGATGCGTCCGTCGGGCTCGTGCTACGTCTGCGAGGGCTGCGGGTCGACCTCCGGCTGCAGCTGAGACCCATCTGATTCACGGCATCTGTGGCTCCCCGCGTCGGGCTGGACTCCTGGAGGCCAGCCCGACGCGGCGTCCACGACGCCCGGCGGTTGGCTCGTCACAGCAGGTGATGACTGAGCGCGTGCGCGACGGCACCCGCTCGGGTGGGCTGCTCCAGCTTGCCGAGGATGTGGGACAGGTGACGGTGGACGGTGTGCGGACTCACGGTCAGGGTCTGGGCGATCTGCTGGTTCGTCATCCCCTGGGCGACGCACCGGAGGATCTCGACCTCACGTTCGGTGAGGACCGGCCTCGTCTCGTGTCGGCCGGACAGCTGGCCCCTGAGCCGGATCGCATCGTCGAGGCGCTCCCTCGCACCCAGACCCTCGAGCAGCTCGATCGCCCTCCCCACCTGCTCGCCGGCCCCGCCCTCGTCCCCCAGAGCAAGGAGAGCCGTGGCCAGGGCGAGCCTGCTCTCACCTTCGTCGAAGGGCAGACGGGACTCGTGGAACCAACGCACAGCGGTGTGCCACTGCGCCACCGCCTCTGAGCCGACCGCCAGAGTGGCATCGGCCGCGGCTGCGAGCCCCTGCAGGGGACCATTCCCGACCAGGCCGGCTGTCGTCCTCAGTTCGTCGGCGCAGTTGCGCGCGGCTTCCTCGTCACCGGCCGCGAGCGCTGTTTGGACGGCGGGCAGCAGGAAGCTGGCTCGCACGGTGCGCTGGTGTTCAGGAATGCCGGCCAGCACTCCACTGATGGCCGTCCATGCCTGCATCCTCTCGCCCCGTGACAGCCGGATCATCGCCTGCGACACGATCGCCCCGGGCTCGAACTCGGCCTGCCGGAGCAGTTCCTCTGCCTCCCTGATCCGCCCCTGTCGACGGCGAAGCTCACCCAGGAGCACTACGGCATCGAGACGGGAGTGGCGACGGGACGGGACGGCCTCGTCCATCACCTCGGTGAGGTTGGTCTCCGCCTGCGACCAGGTTCCCCGCTCGATCAGCACCGACGAGTGCTGGATGCGGCAGGCGGTGAACAACGGGCTCAGTTGTCGGCGCTCGCAGACCGTCTCGACCCGTCGGCACCACTCGTCAGCCCGCGACAGGTCTCGGGTCTGCTGGCAAGCGATGATGAGCCAGCAGTAGATCTTGCCCATCCACATCGCGTCCCGCACCTCGCCCGTCGTGGCAGCCGTCACCGCACGGTCGAGCAGGGGAGCGCCTTCCTCGGGGCATCCAGCCAGGGTCAGGGCCAGTCCCGCCAATGCCGTTGCCGCATGGCTGAGGTCGGCGTCCTGCTGCCGAACCCCCACAGCCGCAGCCTGCTCGGCCCAGGCCTGGGCAAAGGGCGGGTCGCCCTGCGCCGCGATGACCGCCTCCGCCTCGCGTACGGCCAGCCATCCTTGCTCCACCGTCTCCGGCAGGCGATCGAGCAGCCCGTGAGCCAGGCCCCGCCATCCGCGAGCCACCGCCTCCCCCTCACCGAAGAGCAGGGAGTCATAGCCCAACGAGGTGGCCGCGCGGGCGGCGCCGAGGTCGTCCGCTTGGTCGCGATACAGCCGATACGCCGACTCGCGGGCTGCCAGGCAGCCGGCACCATCGTCCAGCCACCACAGGGCTTGCGCCAGGCCCTCGTATGCGCCTCCATCGGGCCGTTCGGCGAGCTGGCGCAGGAAGCAGTCGCGGGCCGCCCCCCAGCGCCCCGCGCGCAGGTGCTGGTCGGCGGAATCCTCGGCCCCAGCGCGGCTCCCCATGGTGAGAGTGTCCCCTCAGTCCCACGGCGGCGCAACGATCCCGACGTGCACGGCTCAGGCCGGCCCTCCCTTGGCCAGGGCCTTCACGTCCTCGGTGCTCAGGGGATTCCCGGCGATACCCCACGACCCGCTCTTCACCTCCTCGACGACGCACCACGTGACCGGGCGCATGTTCTCGCCCTCGATCGCCACCATGGCATCGGTCAGCCCGCGCACGATCTGCTGGGTCTGCTCGGGGGTGAAGACGTTCTCGATGACCTTCACGTTGATGAATGGCATGACGTGCTCCTTCGTGCTGCACCTGCGCGGATCGCAGCTGCAGGATCAACCCTGCTCGTGGCGCCCCGGCTCCCGCATCGACACGGTGGGCCATTCCTGACCGGACGTGTCCATGGCCCGCACGGGCCATGGCGGGGCCCGAAAATCCCGCGACGCCATGGCGAGCGTGGCGCTAGGCTGGGCGTCATGACAGATCGCTGACCTGCCCTCGTCCCCAGGCCGCCGCCCGCGGTGGCCCAGTTCCACGCGGAGTCAGTCATGCAATCCTTCATCCTCGACGGCGTCTCGTTCACCCACGATGGACGCCCTCTCCTCACCGACCTGAGCCTCACGGCAGCCCCCGGGCAACGGGTCGCCCTGATCGGCGAGAACGGATCAGGCAAGTCAACCGTCCTGCACCTGGCCGCTGGCGCGCTGGTGCCCCAGTCGGGCACCATCGTCCGACCCTCCAGGGTGGGCATGCTGCACCAGCACCTGCCGTTCCGCCACACCGACTCCGTCGGCGACGTGCTCGAGCGGGCCCTGGTGCCCACCCGGACGCTGCTGGCCGACCTCGATCGTGCCGCCGAGGCGCTGGCCCACGACCCGGGTGCGGGTGCGCGCTACGCCACCCTGCTCGATGAGGCGGAACAGGTCGGCGCATGGACGATCGAACCCCGGGTCGAGGCGGCACTGGCAGGTCTCGGCTTGGCCGAGGTGTCCCAACAACGGACCGTCACCAGCCTGTCGGGTGGTCAGCGCTCCCGGCTCGCGCTGGCCTCCTTGCTGCTGGAACGTCCCATCGGTCTGCTGCTGGACGAACCGACCAACCACCTGGACGACACCGCCCTCGACTTCCTGGCTGGTGAGCTGTCGAACTGGGGTGGCCCGGTGCTGTTCGCCAGCCACGACCGGCACTTCCTTGACACGGTGGCCACCAGGATCGTCGACCTCGACCCGGCCAGCTCAGCCGTCGGTGAGCTCAGGGTCGGCGTCACCACCACCGGGCGGTACTCCGACTACTTGGCCCAGCGAGAGAGCGAACGCAGGGCGTGGGACGAACGTTTCGGTGCCGAACGGCAACGGATCAACGAACTCCGTCATGAGGTCGCCCACGGGGCTCGTCAGGTGTTCCACACCTCGGCTCCCAAGACCGAGCAGCGCGGGTCGAAGAAGTTCTACTCCGACAAGGCCTCGGCCACCATTGCCCGGCGGGTCAACCGCGCGCGTGCCAGCCTCGAGCAGGTCGAGCGGGAGCAGGTGCGCAAGCCCCCTTCGGCGCTGCGCTTCACCGGATTCGGCGGGCGACCCCTCGACGGCGACGAGGTGCTGGTGAGTCTGCAGCAGGTCAGCGTCAACCACCGTCTGGCTGAGCTCAGCCTGGACCTGCGGGGTCGTGACCGCGTACTGGTGACCGGCGCCAACGGTTCGGGCAAGTCCACACTGGTCTCTGTCGTGAACGGCACCCTACGGCCCGATCAGGGCCGCCGCCTGGTGCGCCGTGGCCTGAGGATCGGGACCCTCACCCAGGACACGACCCCCACCGACCTCGATGCGACCCCAGCCGAACTGTTCCAGGATGTCGGGCGTTCGCTCTCCGACCTGGGGCTGGTGGCCGGACGCGACCAGCACCGACCGCTGGGGGAGCTGTCCCTGGGAACGCGCAAGCGGGTCGAGCTGGCTCGTCTGGTCGCCGACCCCCCGCACCTGCTGCTGCTGGACGAGCCCACCAACCACCTGGCCCTGGGACTGGCCGAAGAGCTCGAACGGGCCCTCGACGAGTTTCCCGGCGCCGTGCTGATCGCCAGTCACGACCGCTGGCTGAGGCAGCGGTGGCGTGGCCAGGTCATCACTCTGGGTCAGGACTGAGCCGGCTGCACCTCTCCTCGCCTCCGCACGATCACGAACGCGGTCAGGGCGGCCACAGCGATCGCCAGAGCCGACCAGGCCGCCACGGGGGAGCGCTCGTGCAGAGCTGCCACCGAACGGAACCCGACGAACCCCACGGTCGAGTAGATGAGGGCCCACAGCACACATCCCACGGTGACTGCCGGCAGGTAGTGGGCCAGGCGCATCCGAGTGGCGCCCGCGGCCAGGTTGACGACCGTCTGGATTCCCACCGTGAGGAAGGAGACCGACACCACGGGCGGACCCCAACGGTCGATCCAGCCCAGCACCCGCCGGTACCGGGCCGACTGGACCAGACGGAGCAGTCGAGGGTGCCGTGAGGCTGAGGCGCCCAACCCACGCCCCAGCCAGTAGGTGGCGTTGGCGCGCAGCATGACGATGACGAACAGGGCCGCCGCGATGACAGCCCACGGGGCTTCCCAGTCGAGCGGGTTCATCGGATCATCCTAGCCAGCGGTGTCGTCGAGGCCGGTCCGCCTCCAGCCCGTAGCCTGTGGGGGTGATCGACGTCCTGCTCGGGTTCCTGACCATCTGGGTGGTGATCGGTGTCGGCTGGCTGCTCGCGCACGTCGGGGTGCTCGACGAGACGGCCCAGCAGGTCCTGGGCAAGGTGACCTTCTTCATCGGCTCACCGGCCCTGCTGTTCGCCATGATGGCGCGAGCCGACCTGAAACGCGTCTTCGCCATGAACCTGTTGGTCAGCTTCATCGCTGCCGTGTCGGCCTCGCTGCTCTTCCTCGCCATCTCGCTGGTGGTACGTCCGCACCTCGAGCGCGCCCCCCGGATCATCGGCACCTTCGCGTCCGGTTACGTGAACGCCGCCAACCTGGGCATCCCGATCGCCGCCTACGTGCTCAAGGACGTGACCTGGGTGGCTCCGATCCTGCTGATCCAGGTCGGCGTGCTGCAACCGATCTGCCTGTCACTGCTCGACGCCGACGCTGCCCGCGAGAGTGGACGAAGCCCGAGCCTGCTCCGGAACCTCTCCCTGCCGTTCCGCAACCCGATGACCGTGGCCACCCTGCTCGGTCTGGTCGTGAACCTCGCCGACTGGAGGATCCCCACCCCCGTCGCCGACCCCCTCGAACTGTTGGGTGCCCTCGCCGTGCCCTGCATGTTGCTCGCCTATGGACTGTCGCTCAGACTGGGCCCGCTGCCGGGTCGCGGGGGAGCGGGCTTCGAGACCGCGCTGGCGAGCGTCCTGAAGCTCGTCGTCCAACCCCTGATCGCCTGGGGACTCGCGGTGGCGTTCAGACTCGATCCCATCCAGACCTTGGCCGTGACCGTGATCGCTGGCCTGCCGACGGCCCAGAACGTCTTCGTCTGGTCGGTGCGCTACTCGCGGGGAATCGTGCTGGCCCGCGACGTGGTGTTCATCACCACCATTGCCTCGATCCCGACCATCACCGTGATCGCCGCGCTGGTCCATCGCTGAGCCCTGCCACGCCGGAGGGCCCGGTGCCCGGCCGTGCCGTCCACGACGTCACCGGCTGGCGGCCTCACCGGGTCGGATCGGCGGACGGCTGGATTCCTCGTGGGTTAGGTTGACGGGTGGAAGGAGGGCCCATGCCCGATCAGGACTTCGATCTCGACCGCAGTGTCGCCCAGGCGTGGGAGCAGTTCGCCGAGCGGCTGGCCGACGTCATCTCGGTGATCGCCGACGGCGAGTTGACCATCGGGACGCTCTCGTCGAGCGCCGACGCAGCGCCCTTCGTGCGCTACTCCGTCTCGTCGGAACGGCCGGAGGTCGTGGTGGTCGAGGCCGCCAGCAATGCGGTCCTGGGGGAAGGTTTCCAGCTCGGGGTCGAGCAACTGCACCAGCTCGAAAAGTTGGGCTGGCAGTCACCGACGGTTGACGG
The DNA here is from genome assembly GCF_000421525.1 of Aestuariimicrobium kwangyangense DSM 21549. GTDB lineage: Bacteria > Actinomycetota > Actinomycetes > Propionibacteriales > Propionibacteriaceae > Aestuariimicrobium > Aestuariimicrobium kwangyangense. The sequence continues at coordinate 109,176 of NZ_ATXE01000002.1, forward strand.
TGAGACCCCCAGCCCGAACTTCACCCTGGTCCGCCCCCAGGACGAGTCGGCCTTCCTCGCCGACCTGGGGGTGCGCACGCTGCGTGACGTCTTCGGGGTGCAGCACCCGGTCTTCCTGGCCCCCGACCACTTGGCGGAGGTGCTCCAGGGCAGTGTTCCCGCCGAGGACGAGGCCCACACGCAGCCGTCGCGCTTCGATCCGAGCGACCTGGTGGCCATCATGCCCTCGGGTCGTGCACATCTCGACCAACTGGTCTCCGAGGAACTCGCGCAGATGTTCGGCCACGAGCCGTTGCGCGACTCCGAGGGTGACATCGCCATCCGGGTCGGCTCGACCATGGTCTTCGTCCGCACCACTCCCGACGCCGAGGAGGTGGTGCTGTTCTCGGCCCTCGTGCACGACGTCGAGGGCCGTTCACGGGCCGTCGAGGTGCTCAACGACCTCAATGTCGAGGCCCGCCACGGTCGCTTCGCGCTGCACCGCGACCGCGTCTTCGTGCAGTTGTCAGTGCTCGCGCACCCCTTCGTGCCTGCGCACCTGCACCAGGCGCTCCGCCTGATCAGCGCTGTCGCCGACGGCCTCGACGACGAACTCGCCGCCAAACTGCGCGGCCGCACCACCTTCGACCAACGAGCCGAGTGAGGCACTGATGGAACACGGGCACTTCACCACGATCGACCCCGACGAGTGCCGCACGCTGCTTCGGCAGGCGGGTGTGGGACGACTCGCCTGGGCGGTGGAGGGGCGGGTGCACCTGCTTCCCGTCACCTGCACCAGTGACGGCGAGACGATCTGGTACCGCACCTCGCCGGGCAGCCCACTGGCGGGCGCCGTCGGCGAGGTCGTCTTCGAGATCGATGACCTCGACGACGAGACCAGAACCGGCTGGAGCGTGGTCGCGCGAGGGGTGATGGCCGACTCGGGACGAACTTCCACACCAGCGCCCGAACCGTGGGCACCGGGCGAGAGAGAATTGGGTCGGGCCATCCGAATCACGGAAGTCTCCGGACGATCGGTCGCCCCCGGAACCGAGAGGGATGTCGATGTCTACGCATGAGGAAACGGACGGGCCGGAGCAGTACCGACCGCACGTGTTGGTGGGGGTCGACGGATCCGAGGACGGCCTGCGCGCCGTCGCGTTCGGGGTGCGGGCAGCCCTGGCGCGCAAGGCCGAACTGTTGCTGGTGCACGCCGTCGATGATGCTGTGCTGGCTGGCACCTGGGGTGTCGTCTACGATCCCTCCAGCCTCGAGTCGGCAGCCAGCGAGGTGCTCGCCGAGGCCGTGAAACATGCCGTCGACACGGGGATGGCCGCCGACCAGGTGCACACCGAGGTGGTGCTCGGAAACGCTGCGGCCGTGCTGGCCAAACTGTCGAAGGACGCCACCTTGTTGGTGATCGGACGACGGGCCATCTCCGGTCTGGAGCGCATGTTCGTGGGGTCGACCAGTGTCTCGCTGGCCTCCACCGCGGCCTGCCCCGTGGTGGTCATCTCGAACGCCGTCAACCCAGGCCCGACCGGTGCCCACGGTGTGGTGGGTATCGGCGTCGAGTGCGACAAGCACTCCACCCAGACCTTGAAGGCAGCCTTCGACGAGGCTCGGCTGCGCGGTGCCAGCGTGCTGGCCACCACCGTGCAGGCCAACATCCCTCCCGGCATGTTCGGGGGCTATCGCCTCACCGCCGAGGCCGAGACCGAGATGCGTCACGCCGCCGAGCTGCAGCTCGCCGACATCGTGGGCCGGGTGGCAGGGGGGTACCCGGACGTCCCGCACACCCTGCAGGTCACCCTGGGGCACCCCGTCGAACAACTGATCGCTCTGTCTGCGACCGTCGACCTGCTCGTGCTGGGCATGCGTCCGCCGTCGGTCATCGGCTTCTCCATCGGGGGCGTCACCCGCGCCGTGCTGGCCCACGCCAAATGTCCGCTGCTGGTGGTGCACTGACCGCGTAGGCTGGGCGGGCCATGAACCAGCCCGCCCTCGCCGCCCTGCCCGCCGGCCTCGATCTCACCTGCGCGCCGCAGCTGCCGATCTCGGTCCGGGCCGACGACATCGGCGACCTGCTCGACCGCCACCAGGTGATCGTGGTGGCGGGGGAGACCGGGTCGGGCAAGACCACGCAGTTGCCCAAGATCGCGCTGGCTCGTGGCCGACGGCGCATCGCCCACACCCAGCCCCGTCGGATCGCCGCCCGGTCGGTGGCCGAGCGCCTCGCCAGCGAGATCAACACGCCGCTGGGTGAGGTGGTCGGCTACCAGGTGCGGTTCACCCGACAGGCGGGCCGCGAGACCCGGGTGAAGGTGATGACCGACGGCGTGCTGCTCGCTGAGATCACCCGCGATCGCGACCTGCGTCGCTACGACACGATCATCATCGACGAGGCCCACGAACGCAGCCTCAACATCGACTTCCTGCTGGGCTACCTCAAACAGCTGCTCACCCGCAGGCGCGACCTGAAGGTGGTCATCACCTCGGCCACCATCGACACCGCCCGGTTCTCCGAGCACTTCGAGGGCGCTCCCGTCGTGGAGGTCTCCGGGCGCACCTTCCCGGTCGAGACCCGCTACCGCCCCCTGGGTGACGATGACGACCAGGTCGCCGGCATCAGCGCAGCGGTGGAGGAGTTGGCGGCCGAAGGTCCCGGCGACATCCTCGTCTTCCTGTCGGGGGAGCGGGAGATCCGTGATGCCGCCGAGGCGGTCAGCGCACTGAAGCTGCCCGAGACCGAGGTGCTGCCGCTGTACGCGCGGCTGTCGTCCGCGGAGCAGCAGCGGGTCTTCCAGTCCCACACGGGTCGGCGGGTGGTGCTGGCCACCAACGTGGCCGAGACCTCGATCACGGTTCCCGGCATCCGTTACGTGGTCGATCCCGGAACTGCCAGGGTCAGTCGGTACTCGGCCCGCACGAAGGTGCAGCGGCTGCCCATCGAACCGGTGTCGCAGGCTTCGGCCAACCAGCGCGCCGGACGGTGCGGTCGCGTGGCCCCCGGGATCTGCATCCGCCTGTACTCCGAGGAGGACTACCAGGCTCGTCCCGAGTTCACCGAACCCGAGATCCTGAGGACGAACCTCGCCTCGGTCATCCTGCAGATGGCGCAGGCGGGGCTGGGTGACATCGCGGCTTTCCCGTTCGTCGAGGCCCCCGACTCCGGGCAGATCACCGACGGCATGCGTCTGCTCGACGAATTGGGTGCCCTGGCGCCCGGCAACCGCCATCACCCGAGACTGACGCAGACGGGTCACGCCCTCGCCAAGCTGCCGGTCGACCCCCGACTGGGACGGATGCTGATCGAGGCCCAGCGGCGCGACTGTCTGCGCGAGGTGCTGGTCATCGTCTCCGCGCTCGCGATCCCGGACGTCAGGGAACGGCCCGTCGACAAGCGGCCGCAGGCCGACGCCATGCACGCCCGGTTCACCCGCGAGGTGGTGACAGCGGCTCAGGCCAGCACCGACGACCAGGGCCGGCCACTGCGGCACACCGCCCACACCAACACCCGCAAGGAGCAGGGCCCGCCGGCAGGTGAGGGCGGCGACGTGATGCCGCTGGTGCGACTGTGGAACTACCTGCGTGGGGCCAGACGCGAGTTGTCGGGCAACGCCTTCCGCCGGATGTGCCGAGAGGAGTACCTCAACTTCCTGCGGGTGCGTGAGTGGGAGGACCTGCACGCACAACTGCGGGAACTGTGCAAGGAACTGGGCTGGCACCGCAACCAGTCCGCAGCCGCCACCAGTGACGTGTTGACCAGCGTGCTGGCCGGACTCCTGGGCCACGTCGGACTGGCGGACGTGCGGGAGCCGAGCCCCGCGCGCGGATCAGGCCCACGCAAGCGCACCCGCCCGGGGCCGCGGGAGTACCTCGGTGCCCGTGGCGCCCGGTTCGCGATCAATCCCGGCTCGGTGCTGGCCCGCAACCCACCCCCGCTGGTGATGGCCGTCGAACTCGTCGAGACCAGCCGACTCTGGGCGCGCACGGTGGCCGAGATCCAGGCCGAGTGGGTCGAACAGGTGGCCGAGCACGTGCTCAAGCGGCAGTACTCCGAGCCGCACTGGTCGTCCAACTCGGGTTCAGTGGTGGCCATGGAGCGGGTGAGCCTCTACGGGGTGCCGATCATCGCGGAGCGTCCCGTGAACTACGCCCGGATCAACCCGGTCGAGGCCCGCGAGATCTTCATCCGGCAAGGTCTCGTCGAACAGGCGTGGCCCAATCGCCACGCCGTGCTGGCCCACAACGCCGAAGTGCGGCGACGGGCCGAGGAGATCGAGGAGCGCAGCCGGCGTCGGGACGTGGTCGTTGATGACCAGGTCATCTTCGACTTCTACGACCGTCGCATCCCCGACGAGGTGGTCTCGGCCAGCCACTTCGACGCGTGGTGGCGTCGGGTCGACGACAAGCGACTGCTGGAACTCGACCTCGACGACCTCATTCGGGACGACACCCAGACGTTCGACGAGGGTGCCTTCCCCGACCACTGGCAGGTGGGTGACCTTCGACTCGACGTCCGCTACGTGTTCGAGCCGGGGTCCGGTCACGACGGTGTGACGGTGACCATCCCGATGCGCCTGCTCAACCAGTTGACGGCGGAGCCGTTCAGTTGGCAGGTGCCCGGGTTGCGTCAGGAACTCGCCACCGAACTCATCCGCGGACTGCCGAAACACCTGCGGACCAACTACGTCCCTGCCCCCGACCATGCCCGTGAGGCCCTGCGTTGGCTGGACGGTGATGGCGGCGGAGATCGGTCCGTGCGTTTCGCCGATGAACTCGGACGAGCGCTGACCGCCCTGACCGGTTCCCCGGTGCCGGCAGATGCCTGGCGTCCCGAAGCGGTCCCCGACCACCTGCGAGTCCGGTTCCAGGTGACCTCGAGGGAGGGTTCCGACCGGATCGGCAAGGACTTCGACGAACTGCGCCAGGAGTTGGCGACCCAGCTGAGCCGCACCCTCACCAAGGCCACCCGCGCCGACCGGATCACCGGCCAGACCGCTTGGACGTTCGGTGAGATCCCCGTCACCGTCGAGGTGGGCAGGGGCGGTACGAAGGCCGTCGGCTACCCGGCGTTGACCGACGAGGGAGCATCGGTGGGCCAGGTGGTGCTCGACGCGCCAGCCGCCCAACAGCGCTCGCACCATCGGGGAATCAGGCGCCTGCTGGTGCTGACCAATCCCGACCCCTCCAAATGGGTGGTCTCACACCTGAGCAACCTCGAAAAGGTGGCCCTGCCGCACTCTCCCTACGGTTCGGTCCCCGAACTGCTGGCCGATGCCCGGCTCAAGACTGTCGAGTCGCTGGCGGTCGGTGCGGTCGGTGACCTCAACGGGGTGCGGGATGCAGCCGCCTACGAGGCCGTGGCCCTGCACGTTCGCCAGGAGCAGGCCGACGCGATGCGCAGAGTGGTGTCGTTGGTTGCGCAGACCCTCACGCACCGCCTGGAAGTACAGGAGTTGGTGCGGCAGGATGCGCCGCCGTCTGCCTGCCAGGACGTCTCGCGGCAACTGCGAAACCTCATCTTCCCCCACTTCATCTCTGCCACCCCCGACCCCTGGTTCGCACAACTTCCCCGCTACGTGCAGGCCATGAAGCTGCGGCTCGAGGCAGCCGCCCGCAATCCGGTCCGTGACCGGGAACTGCAGGACCAGGTGGACGAACTCGAGGACGAGTACGCCGCGGTGGTCGACCGCCAACCGCCGGGCCCCCTCACGCCGCAGGTGGAGGAGGTCGCCTTCCTGATCGAGGAACTGCGGGTGGGGCTGTTCGCACAGACCTTGAGGACGGCCGTGCCGATCTCACCCAAGCGGGTGCGGACGGCACTCAAGAAGCTCTGACCAGCCGCGCGTGGGTCGTCCGGGTCGCCGCGGAGGCAGCGGCTCGGTCTCGAGGTCGGCGATCTGTGGTTGAGTGACCTGCGTGCCAGCAACCACCGCCGAACTCGTCGACCTGCTCAGCCTGGAAGAGATCGAACTGGGCCTCTACCGGGGCTCCCACCCCCGGACGACCTGGCAGCGCACCTTCGGTGGACAGGTACTCGCCCAGGCGTTGATGGCCGCCTACGGCACCATGCCCGCCGAGCGCATCTGCCATTCGCTCAACGCCTACTTCCTGCGCCCGGGCTCGACCGACGCACCCATCATCTACGACGTCGAGAGGACCCGCGACGGCCACACGTTCTCGGCGAGACGTGTGCTCGCCCGCCAGCGGGGCACCGTCATCTTCACCCTGAGCGCCAGTTTCCATGAACTGGAGGAAGGACTCGAGCACTCCGACCCGACGCCGGTGAACGTCCCGGCACCCGAGCAGTGCCGCCGCCTCAGCGAGGTGATGAGTGAGCGTTTCGGGTCGGAGAGCAGCCTGTTCCACGAGTGGGACGCTCTCGACGTCCGCTTCGCCGGTGACTCGGGTCGATCGGGGGAGATCAGCCCCAGTTCCCACCGGGCACACATGCGCGTCTGGGTGAGGACGACCGAGGGGTTGCCCGACGACCACCGCCTCCACCAGGCCGTCACCGCCTACCTGTCGGACATGACCCTGCTGGGTGTCTCGACGGTGCCCCACGAGGTGGCCTTCCTGTCGGCGCAGCTGCAGGCCGCCAGCATCGACCATGCGATGTGGTTCCATCGACCGATCAGGGCCGACCAGTGGATCCTCTACGACCAGGTCAGCCCGTCCGCATCGAACGCGCTCGGTTTCTCGATGGGCCGACTCCTGCAGGACGGACTCCAGGTGGCCACCTGCAACCAGGAGGGCCTCATCCGGGTCGTGCCCGGAACCGCACGTCACTGATCGGTGGGGGCGCTGAGCGGGTCGGGTGAACGTGCAGGCGGCACGGGCGGGGACACAGCACCGCCGCCGGCCCCCCGGGAGAACGGGAGCCGACGGCGGGTGCCGGTGTTGGACGTGCCTCAGGCGGCCGTGGTCCTCAGGGCGGCCAAGGCGTTGCGTTCAATCTGGCGCACCCGTTCAGCGGTGATGCCCCAGACTGCCCCGATGTCTGCCAGCTTGGCCTGTCGTCCGTCCAGCAGGCCGTAGCGACGCCGCACCACATCGGCCGAGCGCGCGTCCAAGTTCTTCAACATGCCCTCCAGCACTCCACGGTCCTGCCCGTTGAGCACCTCCTCGTCGGGGCCGGGGGCGTTCTCGCGGGCAATCAGGTCACCCAGCGCGGTGTCGCCGTCCTCGTCGACGGGGGCGTCGAGCGAGACGTGTTCCCGGCTGTAGCGGATCAGCTCGACGACTCGCTCCGGCTCAAGCGCGAGTTCGGCAGCGATCTCCTCGACCTCGGGCTCGCGACCCAGTTGGCGCTCGAGGTTGCGGCGTGCGGCCGAGACCTGGTTGACCTGCTCGGCGACGTGAACGGGCAGCCGGACGATGCGGCCCTGCTGGGCGATACCGCGGCTGATGGCCTGCCGCACCCACCAGGTGGCGTAGGTCGAGAACTTGAATCCCTTGGTGTAGTCGAACTTCTCCACGGCGCGGATCAGACCCGTGTTGCCCTCCTGCACCATGTCGAGCAGGGGCATGGGGGCACGCGAGTACTTGCGGGCGACACTCACCACCAGTCGCAGGTTCGCCCGGACGAAGTGCTGCATGGCGCGGTCGCCGTCGTCGGCGATGGCCTGCAACTCCTCGGTCGTTGCATCAATCCGGCTGGTCACCGTTCCGTCGAGCAGCGCCTGCGCGAACACACCGGCCTCGATCCGGCTGGCGAGTTCGACCTCCTCCTCGGCATTGAGCAGAGGTGTCTTCGCGATCGACTCGAGGTAGAGCCCGACCGCGTCCTTGCCGTCGATTCCGTCACTGCTTCGAGTGCGCGTCCTGGTGGTGATCATCCGGGTGCCCCTTTCATGCGACATTCACCCTGTTCAACGCCCGGAAGGCGAGAAATGTTGCGCGCCACCACCGCGGTTGGCCCCAAGTACGCCAACAGCGATCAGCGAGTAAGACCGTGGTCGTACTCGACCCCGAGAGGACCGGCGAGATCGACCCCATTGACCGTGGGGTACCCGGAAGCGCACGATGGGCGGCAGGGACGCTGACGCAGGCGTCCCGCCGACCCCGGGGCAGCGACGCCTCCGCCGGGTCGGGGGAGCCCGCGGGGGGCGGGCCCAGACAACCAAGGGGGAAACATGCGTGCAGCACATCTGCTAGTCGCCGGCCTGACCATGGCCGGACTCACCCTGGCCGCGCCGGTGGCAGCGACCGCTCAACCCAAACCCGATCCACGGGTGGCCTCCAGCCAATTGGCGGCACCCTTCAACCTGGCCGTCAGCGGCGACACGGTGTACGTCGCAGACGGATTCGCCAACATGGTGGCGACGCTGGGGCCCAACGGGTCCCTCATCCCGGTGGCTGTCGACCAGCCTGGTGCCGCGGGAGTGGCCACCTCGTCCGACGGTTCAGCGCTGGTGTGGACCACCACCGTCACCGACATGGGCACGTTCACCAACACCGCGAGCGGGCTCCACCTCTGGGTGCCCGGCGGCGGCAGCGTCTACGCCGACACGTTCGCCTACGAATCGGCCCACAACCCCGACCAGGTGAACCACTACGGGCTGGTCAATCCCAACCAGTGCGCCCTGGACGCCTTTGCCGAGATGGGCATTCCGGCCTCCTACACCGGTGCGATCGATTCGCATGCGTACTCGGTGACCGCGCTGGGCCATTCCTGGGTGGTCGCCGATGCTGGCGCCAACGCACTGTGGAAGGTGAGTCCCACCGGCGACATCAGCACGTTGGCGGTGCTGCCTCCCCAGCCCACGGTGATCACCGCAGGCGCGGCCTCAGCCCTGGGACTGCCGGATTGCGCGATCGGCCTGACCTACAACTTCGAACCGGTCCCGACCGACGTCGAGGTGGGTCGTGACGGCATGCTCTACGTCACCACGCTGCCCGGGGGGCCCGAGAGTGACGTGCTGGGTGCACGGGGCTCGTTGTGGAAGCTGAACCCGGGCACTGGCGCAGCCATGAAGCTGGCCGGTGGATTCCTCGGAGCCACCAACCTCGCCATCGACAAGTCGGGCCAGATCTTCGTGGCCGAGTACTTCGCCGGTCGGATCACCCTGGTCAAGGCGAGCGGGAAGAAGTCCCACTACCTCGACCTTCCCAACGTCGTGGCCGTCGAGTCCGGTCGCGACGGATCCCTGTGGGCGGGTACGACGATGAGTCTCGACCCGTCGCAGCCGCCGATGCCGGGAACCATCGTGAAGATCAAGGACGGCGTGCCCATGGCCAGGACCGTCCTTCGATGAGGTGCTGACCCGCTGAATCAGTCGTGCCCTGGGTGCTGGCCCGCCACATCGATGATCCAGGCCAGCTCCCAGGCACGTTCCTTCCACTGGTCGTACCGGCCGGTCACCCCCGCGTGGCCGGCCACCATCTCGGTCTTCTGCAGGACGGGACGAGCCAGCTTCTTCGGGATGGTGTGCCGCAACTGCTGCACCCATTTGGTGGGTTCGACGTAGTAGACGCGCGTGTCATTGAGGCCCGTTGTCGCCAGGATCGCGGGGTACTGCACCGGTGCGATGTTCTCGTAGGGGCTGTAGCCCCTCATGTAGGCGTAGACCTCGGGGTCGTGCAGGGGATCGCCCCACTCCTCCCATTCGGTCACCGTGAGGGGGAGCGAGGGGTCGAGGATGGTCGTGAGCGCGTCGACGAAGGCGACGCCGGCGTGCACACCCGCGAACAGGTCGGGTGCGAGATTGGCGATGGCCCCCATCAGCAGACCACCAGCACTGCGCCCCTCGGCCACGAGCCGATCGCTCGAGGTGTAACCGTTGTCGACGAGCCACTTGGCCGAGTCGACGAAGTCGGTGAACGTGTTCTTCTTGGTGAGGGTCTTGCCGTTCTCGTACCAGGCTCGTCCCATCTCGCCGCCGCCACGGATGTGGGCGATCACGAACACGAAGCCACGGTCGAGCAGTGACAGCCGACTGACGGCGAAGGCGGGCGGGATCGAGATCTCGTAGGAGCCGTAGCCGTACAAAAGGCAAGGCGCCGTGCCGTCGAGGGGAGTGTCGCGTCGGCGGACGATCGACAGCGGGATCAGGGTGCCATCCGTGGCCCGCGCCCACTGCCGTTCCGAGACGTGGTCCTCAGGACGGTAGGCGCCGCGGACGGGGTGGTCGCGCACCTGCGTCTGCTTCAACTGCACCAGTTCACCGCGGTCGACGAGGTAGTCGTGCACCGTGGTGGGTGTCACCAAGGAGGTGTAGGTGAGTTGGAACCGATCGGTGTCGATGTCCTCCGAGCCGGTGGTCTGGGCGTCGTAGACCTGCTCGGGGAACTCCAGGTCGGTGACGCCGTCACCGCGGTGCACCTGCACCCCGGCGATGCCGTCGCGTCTACGGGAGACGACGACGAAGTCGCGGTAGGCCTCGACCGCGGTGTAGCGCACCCCCTCCGCGGGGGCGGCGACGCTCGTCCATCGGTGCCGAGGCGCCAACTCCGCAGCCGACTCGTCCCACACCAGTGGGCACGACGAGACCTCGAAGTCGGGGGAGTTCTGGTTGTGCAGCAGGTAGAGCACACCGTCTCCCACCTCGACCCCGTACTCGACGCCCTCGACCTTCTCGGCGACCCGCACCGGCTTCGCCGTCGGCTGCGCAGCCGGGAGCAGGAAGGCCTCACTGGTGAGCTTCGAGCCGTTGTGGATGATGATCCAGTTCTCGTCGCGGGAGGCGTCGACCCCGACCCAGTAGCGCTCGTCGGTCTCCTCGAAGACCAACACGTCGGACGAGGGGTCGCTGCCCAACGTGTGGAGCCAGACCTGGTGGGGACGCCAGGCCTCGTCGACCCGCTGGTAGAACAGGTGCTGCTGCCCTGCCCAGGTCGCCCCGTGGGCGATGTCGGTCACGACCGGTCCGCCCGGATGACTGGCCCCCAGCGCATCGGGGTGCCCGCCGTCGCCGATCTGCTGGAGGTCGAGGCGTCGCACCCAGAGGTCGTAGCGCTCGTCACCGGAGTTGTCGACCGAGAAGGCGAGCAGGGTGCCGTCGGGTGAGACGGTGAGCGCTCCCAGCGAGAAGAACTCGTGCCCCTGGGACTCGAGGTTCGCGTCGAGCAGCACCTGCTCGCCCGGGATCTCGGCCTCCCCGAGCTGGGGGGCGTGGTCGCGGTCGGTGGCCGGCGCGCGGCAGTACAGCTGGTAGGCACTGCCCTCGACCGTGCGGCTGTAGTACCACCATGCGTCGCCGCCGCGGTGGCGGGTGAAGGAGGGCACCGACAGGTCGGTCTCCTGGGTGCGCACCTTGATGTCGTCGAACAGTTCCTGACGCAAGCCCTCCAGGTGAGCGGTCATGGCGTCCGCGTAGGCGTTCTCGGCATTCAGCAGCTCGATCACCTCGGGGTTGGCCTTGTCGCGCAGCCACTCGTAGGGGTCGTCGAAGACGTCACCGTGGTGGCGGCGCGGGTGAGGACGGCGATCGGCGACGGGCGGCTGGGGACGGGAGGACTGGTCAAACATGTGCCAAGGCTAGTGGCAGCTTGGGTGAGCGAACGTGGCGTGGCATGATGGACGACACGGGTCTTGACAGCCACCGGCTTTCCTGCGCCCTCGAAGCGATTCGCGAGACTGAAGAGGATCCCCAGTGACGCCACGTTCCACCGGTCAGAAGCCCGCCGAAGACATCACCCCTGAGGCACCGGCGACGACCCGACGGACGAGGGCCACCACAGCCAAGTCCGCACCCGTCGGCGCCTCGGCCAAGGCTGCGCCCTCCACCAAGACCACTGCGGCCACCAAGACCACTGCGGCAACCGGGACCACTGCCCCAACCAAGGCTGCCCCCAAGACAACGGCCGCCACCAAGGCCGCCCCCCGCAAGTCGGTCAGCCGAGCAGCAAAGGCCGCCCCGACCGTGGCCGAGACCGTCGAGCAGGTTGCCAACCGCGAGATCGAGGTCGTCGCAGAGCGTGACGGCGATGACCTGGTGCTGACCGTCGGGGGCAAGAAGCGCAATCTCGACGACGTCGACGACGCGCAGTTCGTGCCCGAGAAGGAGGCTCCCCTCGAGAAGGAGCTGACCGAGGACCAGGGCTTCAGTCTCTCGGACGCCGACGACGCCGACGAGCCGGAGCAGCAGGTGGTCACCGCCGGTGCGACTGCCGACCCCGTCAAGGACTACCTCAAGCAGATCGGCAAGGTCGCCCTGCTGAACGCCGAGATGGAGGTGGAACTGGCCAAGCGGATCGAGGCCGGCCTGTTCGCCGACGAGCAACTGAACGATCCCGAGACGGTCGTCTCTGCCGCCGACCTCGAGGACTTCGAGTGGATCGCGGCCGACGGTCGCAAGGCCAAGAACCACCTGCTCGAGGCCAACCTTCGTCTGGTCGTGTCCCTGGCCAAGCGCTACACGGGGCGCGGCATGCTCTTCCTCGACCTGATCCAGGAGGGCAACCTCGGCCTCATCCGCGCGGTCGAGAAGTTCGACTACACCAAGGGCTACAAGTTCTCGACCTACGCGACCTGGTGGATCAAGCAGGCCATCACCCGGGCCATGGCCGACCAGGCCCGCACCATCCGCATTCCGGTGCACATGGTCGAGGTCATCAACAAGCTGGCTCGTGTGCAGCGGCAGATGCTGCAGGACCTCGGACGTGAACCCACCCCGGAGGAACTGGCCAAGGAACTCGACATGACCCCCGAGAAGGTCGTCGAGGTGCAGAAGTACGGGCGTGAACCCATCTCGCTGCACACCCCCCTGGGCGAGGACGGGGATTCCGAGTTCGGTGACCTGATCGAGGACTCCGAGGCCATCGTGCCGGCCGACGCCGTCAACTTCACGCTGTTGCAGGAGCAACTGCACGACGTTCTCGACACGCTCTCCGAGCGCGAGGCCGGTGTGGTGCAGATGCGCTTCGGCCTGACGGACGGTCAGCCCAAGACGCTCGACGAGATCGGCAAGGTCTACGGGGTCACCCGCGAGCGCATCCGGCAGATCGAGTCGAAGACGATGTCGAAGCTGCGTCACCCCTCGCGTTCCCAGGTGCTGCGCGACTACCTCGACTGATGTCGCCACGAGACGCCCGTCGGCTCGACGGGCGCTTCCGGATCCGGCAGGCCGCCTTGGCGGACCTGCCGGAGCTGGCCCGGGTGAGGGCACGGGCGTGGTGGCCCGGTTGCGACGAGAATGCCCCCAGCCCGAACCTCTGTGACGCGGACATCGATCGGGTTGCCAGACAGTGGCTCGGGGAGGCCCAGCGCGGTGGCTACTACTGGGGTGTGGTCGACTCCCGTGTCCCGGCGGATCAGGGTGTCGTGTGGGTGGGGGTCGCCCATGCCCGGGCAGCCTGTGAGGAGGGTGCCCCGGCACCTCTGGAGCTGGCGGTCCTGCACCTGCTCGAGGTGGCCCGGGGCTCCGGGATCGCCGATCGGCTGTTGCAGATGGCCATCGGTGACGCTCCTGCGTATCTGTGGCTGCAGGTCGACAACCCGCGAGCCGCGGCCTTCCTGGGGCGCCACGGTTTTCGTCCGGACGGGGTGACCCGACCCGCTGGCAGCGTGCCCGCCGGACGCTCGGAGACACGGCTCGTCCGGGACTGACGTCCGGCTGTCGTCCGGGCTTCGTGCAAGGGCGGGTTCGGCGCCGCCCGCGCACAACCATTGCGCAGTTCAGGTGCGCGAAATGAACGCATCGCTCAGCCGTGTCATGCCTTGTCAATCCGCTGTTACCGAATCGTTGCACAAGTGGCGGCGCTGCAATTGCGCGCGATTGGTCACCCCGGCCCTAGGTTGGGTCCACCAAGCGGGACGCAGTGTCCCGGTGTGACACCGGCAGGAGGTGGCGATGACGGCAGTGGCAGTGAAATCCGTGCCCGTCGCGAACCCGGACCGCCCACGGACGCCCTCGATCTGGTTGCGCATCTGGCGCAACTACTTCCTGCGGCGGGTCGTGCGCGCACTGATCATGATCTGGGTCGTGACCTCGGCGATCTTCTTCCTGGTGCGACTGATGCCCGGAAACCCCGTCGACACCTACACCAACAAGCTGATCGCCGAACAGGGCCTCTCGTACGAGCAGGCCAGGGCCCAGGCCGCCACGCTGTTCCAGTTCGACTCGAGCAAGCCGCTCATCCTGCAGTACGTCGACTACCTGAACAACCTGCTCCACGGCGACATGGGCAGCTCCATCGTCTCGTCGGGCACGACCGTCGCCTCGAAGGTCGCGGCACACCTGCCGTGGACGATGTTCTCGGTGGGCATCTCGATGGTGATCGCCATCGGCCTCGGGCTGGTGCTCGGCATGCTGATGGCCTACCGCCGCGGCGGCATCGTCGACCACGCGGTCTCGGTGATCGGCTCGCTGCTGCACGCCATCCCCAACTACCTCTTGGCCATGTTGATCGTCGTGGTCGGGGGTGTGAAGCTGAAGTGGTTCGACTTCGCGCAGATGCGCGGGAGCGTCACTCCGGGGGTGCAGCCGGGGTTCAACATCAACTTCATCCAGGACATCTTCTACCACGCGGCCCTGCCGATCCTGACCTACGTGCTGACCACGGCCGGCACCTGGGCACTGGTGATGAAGTCGTCCACCACGCAGGTGCTCGGTGAGGACTACGTCACCGTCGCGCGTGCCCGAGGGCTCTCGGGTGGACGCATCGCCGGCACCTATGTCGGACGCAACGCGGTGCTCCCGCTGGTGGCCCAGATCGCCACCCAGGCCGGGTTCGTGGTCGGCGGTGCCATCTTCGTGGAGCAGACCTTCGCCTACGACGGCATCGGCATCCAGCTCTACAAGTCGATCAACTTCCGCGACTACCCGATCATCCAGGGAATCCTGCTGATGATCACGATCGTGGTCATCTTCGCCAACCTGTTGGCCGACTTCATCTACAGCTTCCTGGATCCCCGCATCCGGACCGACGAGCGAACGGAGGACTGAGATGGGGATCAACGTCGCGGACGCCACTCTCGAACCCGCCAAGGGCGAGGAGCCGCACGTCTCCGAGGAGGTCGTGAAGGCCAAAGGGGTCGGGCCCATCCGTGGGTTCTTCCGGGAACTGGCTCGATCAACCTCGGGGCTGATCGGTTTCATCATCGTCGTGCTGTTGGTCGCCATGACCATCTTCGCGCCGCTGTTGCGGGGCAACCTCAAGCCGACCACCGACTACTGGGCGCCCTTCTCGGCCGCCCACCCGCTGGGGACCAGCGGGCAGGGGATCGACACCCTGGCGATGGTCGTCAACGGTGGCAAGACCGTGCTGCTGGTCGGTTTCGGAGCTGCCGCGCTGACGGTGCTGATCGCTGTCGTGATCGGCTCCCTGGCCGCCTACTTCCGTGGCTGGTTCGACGCCCTGATGCTGCAGGTGGCCGACCTGTTCATGACCATCCCGCAGATCGTGCTGCTGGCCGTGATGGGCTCCCTGTTCCGGTTCGACTCGCCGTTCTGGTTGGCGGTGATCGTCGGTGCGCTCTCGTGGCCGGTGTTGATGCGTTCGATCCGTGCACAGGTGCTCACCCTCAAGGAGCGCGAGTTCGTCGAGGCAGCCCGCCTGCTCGACCTGGGCACCCTGCGGATCGTGTTCGTCGAGATCGTGCCGAACATGGCCAGCTTCATCCTGATCAACTTCATCATCGCCGTCACCAACGCCATCTACGCGATGGTCGGCCTCTACCTGCTGGGTCTGGCCCCGCTGGCCGGCGTCAACTGGGGAATCATGGTGCAGGACGGCTGGACCAACGGCGCCATGTTCAACCCCGACGCCCTGCCCTACATCCTGGCCCCGGTCGCGATGATCGTGCTGCTGCAGTTGGGCCTGATCCTGCTCACCCGATCTCTCGAAGAGATCCTCAACCCGAGGTTGCGTGACCGATGAGCGACACAAGCGTGGCATCCCCTTCGTCCACCAGGACGGCCAAGCGAACCGACGAGCCCGTGCTCTCCGTGCGCGACCTCGTGGTGCAGTACCGCACCGGCTCGGGCACGACCGTCGACGCGGTGAACAGCGTCAGCTTCGACCTCTACCCGAACCAGGCGCTCGCCCTGGTGGGGGAGTCGGGTTGTGGCAAGACCACCCTCGGTCTGGGGCTGCTGCGGCTGCTCCCGCGACTGGGGCACATCCCGTCCGGCTCCATCACCTACCGGCGGCAGCCCGGCGCCACCCCGATCGACGTGCTCAAGCTGAACTCGCGCCAGTTGCGCCGGTGGCGCTGGGCCGAGGCAGCCATGGTCTTCCAGGGTGCCCAGAGCGCCTTCAACCCGGTGATCACCATCGGCGACCAGATGGCCGACACCCTCAAGGCCCACGTGCGCGAGGGGGAGCGGTACAACAAGAAGGAAGGCATCCAGCGCGCCGGTGACATGCTCAAGCGGGTGCGGCTCGACCCGTCCCGGGTGCTGGGGTCCTACCCCCACGAGCTGTCGGGCGGCATGCGGCAGCGCACGTTGATCGCCATGAGCCTGCTGCTCGACCCTCGCTTCCTCGTGCTGGACGAGCCGACCACCGCCCTCGACATCCTCACCCAGCGCGGCATCGTCGACCTGCTCGCCGAACTGCGCGAGGAGCGCGGCTTCGCGATGATCTTCATCAGCCACGACCTCGCGCTGGCCGCCGAACTGGCCGACCGGGTGGCGACCATGTATGCGGGGCAGATCATCGAGCGCGGGTCACTCCACGACATCTTCTACGAGCCTCGCCACCCCTACACCTCAGGTCTGATCAACGCGGTGCCCCCAGTGGTGGGTGACCTTCCCGAACTGGCGTCCATCCCGGGTTCGCCCCCGTCACTGGCAAACCTGCCGGTCGGGTGCTCGTTCGCACCGCGGTGTTCGTACGCGACCCCGGAGTGCCGGGCCGCCGAGCCCCCCGAGGAGACCATCGAGGCCCGGGACCAAGGTCAGTCCCACGAAGTCCGCTGCATTCACTGGCGTGAGGTGCACCATGAGCGAAAGGTGATTGCACGTGCTTGAGTCCGGAGACACCCCGCTGTTGCGGATGACCCACGTCGACCAGACCTTCAAGACCAAGAAGGGTGACGTCCCGGCGGTCCAGGACGTCAATTTCGAGGTCGGGCCCGGTCAGGTGTTGTGCCTGGTGGGGGAGTCGGGTTGTGGCAAGACCACCAGCGCTCGGATGGCGGGCGGCCTGTTGAAGCCGACCGGCGGAGAGGTGGCCTACCTCGGCAAGAACATCTGGGACATGGACTCCAAGGAGTTCATCGACTACCGGCGCTCGGTGCAGTACGTGCACCAGGATCCGTACGCCTCGCTGAACCCGATTCGTTCGGTGGCGGCGACGCTGACGGCCCCCCTGCTCAAGCACGGCCTGGCCAAGAACCGCCACGAAGCCTGGGAGCAGGCCGCCGAACTGTGCCGTCGGGTCGACCTGACGCCCCCCGAGGCGTACCTGTCGAAGTTCCCCCACCAGCTCTCGGGTGGCCAGCGTCAGCGTGTGGCGGTGGCTCGTGCGCTGACCCTCAACCCGAAGCTGATCATCGCCGACGAGTCGACCTCGATGCTCGACGTCTCGATCCGAGTGGGCATGCTCAAGATGCTCGGCAAGCTCCGTGACGAGCTCAACGTCGGGTTCCTGTTCATCACCCACGACCTGGCCATCGCGAAGTACTTCGGCTGGTCGGGCAAGACCGCTGTGATGTACCTGGGCAAGGTGGTCGAGATCGGCCCGACGCCCGAGGTGATCAACAATCCGCAGCATCCCTACACCCGTGCTCTGCTGAACGCGGTCCCGGAGCCGGACCCGGACCTCACCCGCACCAAGCTGCCCAACGGTGGGTTGCGCTCCTCGGAGATCCCGAACCTGCGCGAACTGCCGACCGGCTGCACCTTCCACCCGCGCTGCCCGCTGTTCGAGGCGGGCTGCGACAAGGTGGTCCCAATCTTGGCTGAGATCGGTCCGAACCGTGAGGTGGCCTGCCACGTCACGGGGCGCGACACCCGAAGCCAAACGGACTCTCCCACCCGGGAGCTGGCCGGATGAACGCTGTCGCCCGCGGAATGCTGGCGGTCAGCTGCTTCGTCTTGGTCGGTTCGATCATGTTGATGTTCATGGTCGAACCCGGCACGGCGGAGTTCGTTGTCACCGTCCTCAGCCTGGGGGTCTCCCTGGTCGCTGTGGTCGGTGCAACCCTGGTGGCGCGTTGGACCATCCAACGGCCCAACTTCAAGGAGGAAGAACGATGAGCGATCCCATCTCGGTCTCGCGGCGCAGAATGCTGCAGATCATGGGCATCACTTCAGTCGGCGTGGTGGGCGCCGGGGCTTTGGCCGCGTGCTCACCGGGTACCGCAGACAACGGCAACACCAGCTCGACCAAGCCCAGCGGCTCGGGGAGCACCGGCGGAGGAACCAAGAGTGGCGGTGAGATCCACGTCGGTTACCCGTTCACCGCTCCTCCCGAGGGCACGTTCAACATGTTCGCGCCGGCCAACACGATCATCGACGCGGTCGGTGTTCCCTATGGCGACATGCTGCACATGCCGTCCGCCTACTACCTGTGGGCCGACAAGTCGTGGATCAAGTTCCTGATCGACGACTACAAGCTGGACGAGGCGTCCAACACCTACACCGTCACGGTCAAGGACGGCCTCACCTGGTCGGACGGCAAGCCGCTGACGGCCAAGGACTACGTGACCTCCTTCTACTGCGCCTGGCTCACCAGCCAGCCGGTGTGGAAGTACGTCAAGGACGTCGAGGCGAAGGACGACAAGACCTTCGTCCTGACCCTGAAGAACCCCTCGACGGTGCTCGAGCGTTACATCCTGAAGCTCAAGATCTCCGACACCCAGACCTACGGCGCGATCGCCGACAAGGTCGGGCCGCTGATCAAGGCCGGCAAGACCGCCTCGGATCCCGAGCCCTCGGCGCTGCTGGCCGAGCTGCAGAAGCTCAAGCCTGCCGATCCGATCACCTCGGGCCCCTTCAAGTTCGACACCGGGTCGATCACCAACACCCAGCTGACCCTGGTGAAGAACGACAAGGGCGTCAACGCCGACAAGATCAAGTTCGACAAGGTCGTCATCTACAACGGCGAGACCCCGGACGTGACCCCGCTCGTGCAGTCGAAGACCGTCGACTACGCGACCCACGGCTTCCCGCCCAGCACCGAGAAGTCGTTCATCGCTGCCGGTATCCGCATCCTGCGCCCGCCGAACCTGTCGGGCCCGGCACTGTTCATGAACTTCGCCAAGCAGCCCGAGCTGAAGGACAAGCGCGTCCGTCAGGCCTTCGCCACGTTGATCGACCGCGCCGTGGTCGGCAAGGTGTCGCTGGCTGAGTCGGGTGTGGGTGTGAAGTACATGGCCGGTTTCACCGACAACTCGGTGGACGAGTGGCTGCCCGCCGGTGTCAAGGACAAGCTGAAGACCTACGACAAGGACGACGCCAAGGCCGAGTCCCTGTTGAAGGAAGCCGGCTGGACCAAGTCGGGCAACACCTGGAAGACCCCCGCCGGAAAGGACGCTGCCTACGAGCTCGAGTTCCCGGCGGAGTTCGCTGACTGGTCGGCCGCCGGCAAGAACGTTGCCGAGCAGATGACCACCTTCGGCATCAAGGTGACCCCTCGTGGTGTCAACTTCGCCCAGGTGCCGGTGGACGCCGACAAGGGCAACTTCCAGCTGATCATCCAGGCGTGGGGTGCCAACTCGCACCCGCACCCGTACTTCGCGTACCAGGCTGACTACCTGACGCACAACTACCCGATCGCCAAGAACAACGGAGGCCGTGGCATCGACTACGACCTGTCCGCGGTTCCCGGCCCGGATGGCAAGAAGTACAACATCGAGGAGCAGATCACCGCGTGCGGTGAGGGCCTCGACCTGGACAAGCAGAAGGTGCAGATCGGCATCCTGGCGCAGCTGTTCAACGAGGAGCTGCCGATCATCCCGCTGTTCGAGCGCTACGGCAACAACGCCGCGGTCGAGGGCGTGCGGGTCAAGAAGTTCCCGGCGGACGACAACCCGGTTCTGAAGAACCCGGCCTACTCCGACAACTTCGTCGTGATCGGCATCATGGACGGAACCATCGAACCGGTCTGATCCGGGACGACTCCACTCCACGGCACGCCCCCGGGACCTCGGTCCCGGGGGCGTTCCCCTGTGTGCGGGGGATGGCCCGGTTCAGGCGAGGTGGAAGTACTGCGGCAGCAACCGCGGTGTGCCACCGTTCGGCTGGACGAAGTACTGGGCCATCTCTGCCTGCCAGCGCTCGTCGACGGGCTCCTCACCCATGGCCTGGATGGCAGCGGCCGTGTCGTCCGCCTCGAAGTATCCGACCACCAGCCCGCTGTCGGGGTCCAGGAACAACGAGTAGCGGCGCCAACCGCAGCGGCTGAGTGCCTCGCGCATCTCGGGCCACACCCGCTGGTGCTCGTCCACGTAGTCGGCCAGCCGTTCCGGTCGGACCTGCAACAGGAAGCAGCAGCGCGTGGGGTCGGACTGGTCGGTGGTGGCCAGCAGGTGGGTGAGGGAATCGTCCATGGCTGACATTCTGCCGCCGACAGCTCCCCTTGAACGGACGAGGGCCCGAGCCGGATCGGCTCGGGCCCTCGTCGGGTCGGTCGGCACCTCAGGTGGGGTTCTTCTCCGAGAGGGCCGAGGTCTCGTCCTGGATCTTGAGGGCAACCTGCTGCAGCTTGTCCTGGTGGGCGCGCCCATGGTGCGCACAGAACAACAGGGTGCCCCCCGAGGGGAGGGTGACGCGCAGGTAGGCCTGGGCGCCGCAGCGGTCACAACGGTCGGCAGCAGTCAGGCTGCGGTCCTCGGTGACGGTGGTGCTCATGGCTACTCCTTCTGTCGTGATGTCACATGAATGAGGGTTCCGCGCCCATCCGGGCGTGCCCACGAGCTGGCGCGTACTGATCACTCTCGCCTCATGGAACGCCCGAGGGGGCCCGGACATTCCGGTTGGCCTGACCCCCACCGTACCGACTCAGCGCAACCCAGGTGCGGGCGGAGAGCCTGCGTGAGCGTGTCGTGCCCAGACTGTAACCTCGTTCGGTGACCGAAGCACTGTTGACGACCCCCAAGACGGCAGCCGCGAAGAAGGCCGTCCCGGCGCAGGGCCGCGACTACGAGGCCAAGCACCTGCTCGTGCTGGAGGGCCTCGAAGCCGTCCGCAAACGCCCCGCCATGTACATCGGATCGACCGACACCAAGGGTCTGATGCACTGCCTGTGGGAGATCATCGACAACTCGGTCGACGAGGCACTGGCGGGTTCGGGTGACCGCATCGACATCGACCTGCTCGGCGACGGTTCGGTGCGGGTGTCGGACCAAGGGGCTGGTATCCCCGTCGACACCGAGCCCCGAACCGGCTTGTCTGGTGTCGAGGTGGTGTTCACCAAGCTGCATGCCGGGGGCAAGTTCGGCGGCGGTTCGTACAACGCCACCGGCGGCCTGCACGGGGTCGGGGCCTCGGTCGTGAACGCACTCTCGAGCAGGCTCGACGTCGAGGTGACCCGCAACTCGGCCGTCTGGGCGATGAGCTTCCGGCGCGGGGTGCCTGGGGTCTTCGACGGTGACGGACCGGACGCCCCGTTCACCCCCGATCACGAACTGCGCAAGATCGGGCGCGCCAAGCGAGGCACCAGCGGCACCACCATCACCTACTGGCCCGACCGCCAGATCTTCCTCAAGGACGCCCAACTCTCGCTGGAGAACCTGCTCAACCGGGCCCGCCAGACGTCCTTCCTGGTGCCCGGCCTCGAGCTGGTGGTCAACGACTCCCGCACCGCCGAGAAGGTGAGCGAGACGTTCAAGCATGACGGCGGCATCGCCGAGTTCGCCGACTTCCTGGCCACCGGTGAACGGGTCTCCGACATCCTGCGCCTGCAGGGCAGCGGCGAGTTCACCGAGACAGTGCCAATGCTCGATGACAACGGTGCCATGACCCCCACCGACGTCGAACGCCGCCTCGACGTCGACATCGCGTTGTGCTGGACCAACGCCTACGAGACGGTCGCCCGCTCGTTCGTCAACGTGGTCGCCACCCCCAAGGGCGGCACCCATGTGGCCGGGTTCGAGCAGGGCATCACGAAGGCCTTCGTCAACTCGATGCAGGGCACCCGCATCCTCAAGGCCGGTGAGGAGGTCATCAAGGACGACATCCTCGAGGGGATGACGGCGGTGGTGACCGTCCGACTGCCCGAACCACAGTTCGAGGGACAGACCAAGGAAGTGCTCGGCACCCCGCCCGTGCGTCGTCTCGTGGCCAAGGTGGTTGAGACCGAACTGGGTGACTGGCTCACCAGCAACAAGGCCGCCACCAAGGCGCAGGCGCGTCTGGTCATGGAGAAGGTGGCGAACGCCGGGCGGGCGCGGATCCAGGCGCGGATGCACCGCGACAACCAGCGCCGCAAGAACGCACTGGAGTCGTCCTCGCTGCCGCCGAAGCTGAAGGACTGCCGCTCGTCCGACGTCGATCGCACCGAACTGTTCATCGTCGAGGGTGACTCGGCGCTGGGAACGGCCAATGTGGCCCGCAACTCCGAGTTCCAGGCGCTGCTGCCGATCCGGGGCAAGATCCTGAACGTGCAGAAGGCCTCGGTCGGCGACATGCTCAAGAACGCGGAGTGCGCCTCCATCATCCAGGTGGTCGGAGCCGGGTCGGGCCGCTCCTTCGACCTGGACGCTGCCCGTTACGGCAAGGTCATCTTCATGGCGGACGCCGATTCCGACGGTGCGCACATCCGCTGTCTGTTGGCGACCCTGTTCTTCACCTACATGCGGCCGCTGGTCGAGGCCGGCCGGGTGTACTCGGCCGTCCCTCCCCTTCACCGTTTCGAGTTGGTCAACCCGAAGCGTGGCTACGAGAAGTTCATCTACACCTATTCCGATGCGGAATACCAGCGCAAGGCGGCCGAACTGACCAAGAAGGGCCAGAACTTCAAGGAGCCCCAGCGGTACAAGGGGCTGGGTGAGATGGACGCGGGCCAGTTGAACGAGACGACCATGAACCCGTTGCACCGCACCCTCCGCCGGATCACGGTGGACGAGGCGGCGGCCGCGGAACGCACCTTCGAGATGCTGATGGGGAATGACGTGGCCCCGCGCAAGGAGTTCATCATTGACGGCGCGTACACCATTGATGCCGAGGCAATCGACGCCTGACCACTAGAGTGCGGTCGTGACCACCGCAGCCACCACGGGCCATTCGGCCCCGCCGCCCCCCACGGCACTCGAGCAGGCGCCCCCGTCGTCCGGCAGGAAGATCGCGGCCTGGGCGAGTTGGGACTGGGGGACCCAGCCGTTCAACACGGTCATCACCACGTTCGTGTTCGCGGTCTACCTGACCTCGAAACCGTTCGGTGACACCAATCACACCTCGCAGGCGCTGTCGGTCTCGACGACCCTCGCGGGGCTGCTGATCGCGTTGCTGGCTCCCGTGTTGGGGCAGATGTCGGACCGTTCCGGGCGGTTGGTGACGGTGCTCAAATACCTGACCTGGGCGTTGGCGCTCATCTCTGGTTCATTGTTCTTCGTGGAGCCGCGCCCCTCGCACCTGTGGGTGGGCTTGTCGTTGTTGGCGGTCGGTTCCATCGTCGCCGAGATCGCGGGGGTCAACTACAACGCCACCATCGAGCAGGTCGCCACCCCCTCCAATGTGGGACGGGTCTCGGGCTTCGGATGGGGCGCGGGTTACCTCGGCGGCATCCTGGTGCTGCTGCTGATCTACTTCGCCTTCATCGGCCCGGAGGTCGGCCTGTTCGGTGTGACCGGCGCCAACGGTCTCGACATCAGGGTCTCGATGCTCGTGTGCATGGTCTGGACCCTGGTGTTCACCATCCCGGCGTTCGTGGTGCTGAAGGACCAGCCGGCGCAGCCGGGTGGGCGAGAGTCGCTGGTGCGCTCCTACGTGTTGCTCTGGCGCACCGTGAGGAGACTGTGGCGCACCTCCCCGCACACCGTCTACTTCCTGCTGGCCTCGGCCCTGTTCCGGGACGGGCTCGCCGGCGTGTTCGCGTTCGGCGCGGTCATCGCGACCGGCACCTTCGGATTCAGCGCCGGCTCGGTGATCATCTTCGGTGCAGCCGCCTCGGTCGTCGCCGGCCTGTCGGCCATGCTGGCCGGTCTGCTGGATGACCGGCTCGGCCCCAAGGTGGTGATCATGACCTCGCTGGTGGGGCTCGTGATCACCGGCCTGGTCGTCTTCCTCTTCCACGACCGGGGGGCAGGCGTCTTCTGGGCCGCCGGTCTGGTGATGTGCATGTTCGTGGGGCCGGCGCAGTCGTCCTCCCGCAGTTTCCTGGCGAGGCTCATCCCGGAGGGGAAGTCCGGTGAGATCTTCGGTCTCTACGCGACCACCGGACGCGTCGTCAGCTTCCTGTCACCGGCCATGTTCGGACTGGCGATCACGCTGGGGGCGGCCCTGACCAAGGCGGAGAACACGCAGTACTGGGGCATCCTGGGCATCGTGGTCGTGCTGGCGGCCGGGCTGGCCGTGATGGCGCCCGTCAAGGAGCACACCCACCACACGCTGTGACGCCATCGGTGGGCCCACGGCATCCGTGGGCCCTCCGGGCGGGGTCGTCCAGGTCAGTGCAGCTGGGTCAGTAAACCGGAGTCGACGTCGTAGAGGAAGCCACCCACTTGGGCGCGTCCATCGATCAGCGGGTGCGAGGTCAGCAGGCGCACGTCGAAGTCGAGCGTGCGCTCCTGGTCGGGGTTGGCACCCAAGGTCATACCGCGGATGTCGACCCTGTTCTGGGCGAGGATCCGCTCGGCGATGTCGGCATCGGTGCCCGAGGCCATCGCGCAGCGAGTGTGCGGCACCACCATGATGCGGTCGACGTTCAGCACGTGCACGCCGAGGATGCAGCCGATCAGGGCGTCGGGGGTGATGCGTCCGCCGGGGGTGCGCAGGATCTTGGCGTCACCGAGCTTCAGGCCGAGCATCGCCAGCGGTTCGATGCGGGAGTCCATGCAGGTGACGACGGCGACACCGGCGCGGGCGATGCCGTCGAACCCGCCGTCGCTGAAGCCCTGGGCGTAGGACTGGTTGGCTGCGAGCAGATCATCGAAGTCAGACATGCCTGCCACTGTAGGGCCGTCGGGGCGCCTCGGTCGGGCGGTCCGCGGAGCGTTCTGCGGATCCGAGACCACCGCTCGGGGTGCCGGTGGACCCGGAAAGTCGTCACCAGTCCGCCGCAACCAGCCCATCAGGGGCGGAGCAGGGGATCTGGTGACGAGTTTCCGGGTCCTGGCCACGAGTGCACCCGGCCACAGGCCAGTTCGCGGGTCAGCGTGCCGGTGTGGTGACGTCCACGATCGGCAGCGGGCAGGCACCGAACTGCGGCACGGGCAGGCGGGCGCCAGCCTGGCGCACGGAGTCCCAGGCGACGATGCCGCCGAGGTTGATCCGAGCGGCATTCCAGGCGTTCAGCGGCGGCTGCAGCCCCGACTTCACGGCGCGGACGAAGTCGTCGGCCAGGTAGTGGTGTGCACCGTTGTGGCCGTTGTGCGCGCCGTCGTACTCCACCGGGAGGCGGTTGCGGTCATGCACGCGTGCCACACCCGAGGCGAACGACTCCACCAGCGCGGGGTCGATGCCCTGCAGTTCCTCGGCGGACAGGTCGGCCCTGCCGATGCGCAGGTCTTCGGTGAGGTCGATGGTCTCGTCCCGGGAGTAGAACTTGTTCACCCGCGCCCCCTGGTCGAACATGCCGTCGGTGCCGTACCAGCGGTGGGTCGACTCGTCGATCTGCCCGGCCATGCCGACACGTCGGAACTCGTTGATGCGCACCATGCCACCGTCGGAGAGTTCGATCAGCGCTGACATGTTCGACATGTCGTTGCCGAACATCGACACGTCCTTGTCGAAGACACCGTCGCCGCGGTTGTCGACCACGCCGAGGGCGCTCACACTCACCGGCACCGCGTCGGGCCACGCACCGAGCACGCCGCCCGTGGAGTGGGTCGGGTAGAGCATGGGCGGGTAGGAGGCCGTCGACTTCCACTGGTCGCCGCCGGAGTACTGGTAGGCGGCGTAGAAGCCGTGGTCCATGTCGTGGACGTAGTCGCCCTCGCCGTAGAACAGGCGGCCGAACTTGCCCTCTGCCTGCGCCTGACGGGCCCAGATGACCTGGGGGTAGTACCAGTGGGTCTCACCGAGCATGTAGACCTTGCCCGTGTCGAGCACCGCCTGGATGATGTCGGCGATCTCGTCGGTACGCGTGGCCATGGGGACGGCGGAGTAGACGTGCTTGCCCGCCCGCAGGGCCTGGATGGCTTGCGGGGCGTGGGTCCACCGCTGGGTCAGCAGGGCGACCGCGTCGAGGTCCGACTCGAGCATCGCCTCGAAACTGGGGTAGGTACCGGCCAGACCGTACTTCTTCGCCAGGTTCTCGGCCCGCTCGGGGACAACGTCGGTGATCCAGACCTCGTCCACGTCGGGGTGCAACTGCCACAGACCCGTGAAGCTGGGGGAGAACTGGCCGGCGCCGACCATGCCGATCTTCATCGATCGTTCCTTTCAGGGAGACTGACTCCGCTGGGGGATGGGGATGTGACACCAGTCAATCGGGCGCGGCCGCCCTCCATCAACTGCGTTGCACCTCCGCCGACCGATCGAGGCTCAGAACAGCGTTTCGTCCTCGTCGACAACCCCTTCGTCCATCGGCTCGGGTTCGTCCGCCGACGAGGGGGCCGTCGACACGCTGCCGGCGTCGGCCGGGGGAGTCACGAAGTGGCGCGACCCGACACCGGCGACGGGCTGACTGAGCGGGACTCCCGACCCGTCCCGCTTGCCGGTGGCCGGGGGCAGGTCGACGGGGGATCCCGAACTGGCTGACGCCACCACCGGCGAAGCGCCGACCCAGGCGAGCAGCAGGGTGTCCTCGCCCTTCAGGAACCGGTGGGCGCGGACGCCACCGGTGCCCCTTCCCTTGGCGGGGTACTCCTCGAAGGCAGTGATCTTCGCCGAGCCGCTCTGCGTGCCCGCCGGTGACGCGGAGGTGCCGGAGACGGTGACCACCTGCGCTCCCTGCGCCGGGGCGATCCCGAACCACAGGGCGCTGTCGCCGGCCCCGAGCTTGATCCCGGCGACCCCACCGCCTGCTCGTCCCTGCGGACGGACGGCGCTGGCGGGGAAATGGAGCAGCTGCCCCTGGGCGGTGACGAAGACCAACTCGACATCGTCGGCGGGCAGTTCCGCCGCCCCGACCAGGCGGTCACCCGCGTCGAGACGGATCACCTCCCACGAGTCGCGGGCCAGCACGTCGGCGTTGACGCGCTTGACCACCCCGGCGCTGGTGCCGAGGGCCAACCCCAATGAGTCGGGGGACAGGGTGGTCAGCGCCAACGGACGTTCGTCCTTCTCGAGGGCGACCAGTTCGGTCAGCCGTGACCCACCACGAAGGTGCGGGGCGTTCGCCGTGACGGGGACGGTGGGCAGTTCGATGGCGCGCGCCTTGACCAGTCGGCCCGCGGAGGTGATCACCCCGAATTCCGCGTGGGCGCTGACGCGGACCGCGGAGATGATCACGTCGTGGCGCCCCCGCGGACCTGTGCTGGCGGGCGCGTCGCGCTGGTCGAGCCGGGCCAGCAGCCCGGTGGACGAGAGCATCACCCAGCAGGGGTCGTCGGCGATCTCGAGGGGGGTGGACGAGGCCTTTGCCACGGCTCCGGACCCCTCGAGCAGCACGGTGCGGCGGGGGGTCCCGAACTCGCGGGTGACGGAGTCGAGGTCGTCGGAGACGACACCGCGCAGCACATGGTCGTTGTCGAGGATCTCGGTGAGGCGCGCGATCCGCGCCCGCAGGTCGTCCCGCTCGGACTCGAGCCTGATCGACGACAGTCTGGTCAACTGTCGCAACTGCATGTCGAGGATGTGGTTGGCCTGGATCTCCGAGAGCTCGAAGGCCTCGATCAGCCTGGTTCGTGCCTCGGCCACGTCATCGGAGGAGCGGATGATGGCGATCACGTCGTCGATGTCGACGATCGCCAGCAACAGTCCCTCGACCAGGTGCAACCGGTCCTGGGCCTTGGCCAGCTGGAACTGGGTGCGCCGTCGCGTGACCTCGAGCCGATGGCCGAGGTAGACCTCGAGCAGTTCCCTGAGACCGAGTGTGCGGGGTTGTCCCTCGACGAGGGCGACGGCGTTGATGCCGAAGGAGTCCTCGAGCTTGGTCTGCCGGTACAACTGCTCGAGCAGGGCCTCGGGGTTGATGCCGTTCTTGACCTCGATCACCAGATGCATGCCGCGGGTGAGGTCGGTCAGGTCCTTCACGTCGGCGATGCCCGTCAGCTTCTTCGACTGCACCAGGTTCTTGATCTGTTCGATCACCTTCTCGGGCCCGACCATGTAGGGCAGTTCGGTGATCACGATGCCCTTGCGACGGGGTGTGACCTGCTCGATCCTGGCGGTGGCCCGGATGCGGAAGCTGCCGCGACCGGCGGCGTAGGCGTCCTTGATGCCGTCGAGACCGATGATGGTGCCGCCGGTGGGCATGTCTGGTCCCGGCACGAAACGGATGAGGTCGTCCAGGGTCGCGTCGGGATGGGCCAGCAGGTGCTTGAGCGCCTGCACCACCTCGACCAGGTTGTGCGGGGGGATGTTGGTGGCCATGCCCACCGCGATCCCGGTGGTGCCGTTGACCAGCAGGTTCGGGAAGGCGGCCGGCAACACCGACGGTTCGGTCTCCTTGCCGTCGTAGTTCGGACGGAAGTCCACCGTGTCCTCGTCGAGGCCTGCGGTCATCGCGACCGCCGAGGCGGCCATCCGGCACTCGGTGTAGCGCATGGCGGCGGGGCCGGCGTCGAGCGAGCCGAAGTTCCCGTGGCCGTCGATCAGGGGCAGGCGCATGGCCCAGGGCTGGGCCGTGCGAACCAGCGCGTCGTAGATCGCGGAGTCGCCGTGCGGGTGCAGCTTGCCCATCACCTCGCCGACCACGCGCGCCGACTTCACGTGCGCCCGATCGGGTCGGATGCCCATGTCGTCCATCGAGTAGAGGATGCGCCGCTGCACGGGCTTCAGCCCGTCGCGCGCGTCGGGCAGGGCGCGGGAGTAGATCACGGAGTAGGCGTACTCGAGGAAGCTGGCCTCCATCTCGGCCGAGACGTCGACGTCGATGATCCGTTCGACGACCTCTTCGTCGGGTCCGTCCGACTTCGCCACTCTCACTCCTCACCGGTCACGCCGCGACCTCCGCGGCGCACGACCCCTCATTGTCCCGCGCTGCGGGCACGCTGGGCACCGTACACGCCGCCCACGGTGGGTTTCACCCCTGGGCCAGCACCTCGGTGAGCTTCGGTGAGAGGTCGTCCCCGTCGGCCCCGCGGATCTCGGGCGGCGCGTCGGGCTGCCACTGCAGGTGGTCGTCGTCGTGCAGCACGGTGGCCGTGCCGTGTGCCAGCACCTGCTGGGCCTGGGTGAGCTGACGGATCGCGATGGCGCGGACGTGTTCGGGCTGCAGATTGGCGAACTCGCTGTAGAGGGAGGGGTCGTGCTGCCCGTCATCGCCGAACATGACCCATCTGACCTTGGGCAGGTCGCGGGCCAGTTCACGCAGGGCGATGCGCTTGTGGTCGGGGCCCGAGCGGAACCAACCGGTGTTGGTGGGCCCCCAGTCGGTCAGCAGCAGGGGGCCCAGCGGCAGACCGTGGCGCTTGAAGAACCGCTGCAGGAAGGGATAGGTGTTCCAGGCGCCGGTCGACACGTAGATGATCGGCGCACCGGGATGCTCGGCCAGCAGGCGCTGGTAGAGCCTGGCCATGCCCGGCACCGGTTCGCGTGCCTGTTCGGTGACCACGAGACTGTTCCAGGCGGCGATGAAGGGGCGCGGGAGCCAGGTCGAGATGACCGTGTCGTCGATGTCGGAGATGAGTCCGAAGTCCGTCTCGTCCGAGACCACGTGGACCGGCGCCTGGACCAGGTGCGAGTCGGGCGTGCGCAGGTCGATGTGCTGCAGCCCCGCGGGCAGTCCGGGGTTCTTGATGCGCACGTCGATGTGCCCGGTGCGGTCCGCCTGGATCTCGAGGGTCTGGTCCATGCTGGTGACGCTGACGGTGGCCAACGGGATGGGCACCGCCATGAAGTTGCGCCAACCACGCTGGCTGAGGAACTTGTCGGCCGCGCGGAGCAGGTCGGTGTGGGGGTTGCGGGGGGTCAGCACCACCCGGCCCAGGATGCGCAACTGGTCGGTCGACCCGTACCCCGTGTACGGGGTGATCGTCTCGACCCACCCACGCTTGCGCAGGCGGGCCACGATCCGTCGGATCATGACCTCTTCAGCGCGGGCGCCGATGAAGGGGCGGTTGCTCATGAGCAGCACCCTAGCCAACTCGGTGTCGCGGGCCCGCAAGTGTCAAGATGGGCGGGTGGATTCTGCAGCGAACGCGTTGACCCCGGCACTGCGGGCACAGATCTTCGACGCCGGCTACTACCCCGAGGTGGTGTCGGACGCCGTTGCGCGAGCGATCGGTGACGATGCGGTGCTGGCCCATCTCGTCCACCACGAGGCCACCTTCACCTCCGAGGAGGTGCTCCGTCACCTCACCGTGCTGGTGCTCACCGAGGCGCGACTGATCGTGGGGCACACCGACGAGCAGAGCGATCGTCCTGACCAGGGGGCGACGGCCATCACGTCGACCGAGGTGATCCCGCTGCGGCAGGTGTCGGCGGTGTCGCTCACGCGGGTGATCCAGAATCCCAGTCGCTTCAAGGTCGCCGAGGAGGCGCATCGCTCCGTCGTCGAGACCTGGTTGACCCTGGGTTGGGGAACGATGCGGCGCGTCGACCTCGAGCCGGCGGGATGCGCCGACCCCGAGTGCGATGCCGACCACGGGTTCAGCGGAACGCTCGTCAACGACGACATCACGGTGCGGATGAGTCCGACCGCCGACGGGGTCGAGAAGGTCGCCGAACTCGTCGAGTTCGGTACCCGACTGCAGCGGGCCGTCGGTCGATGACCGCTGCTGCACAACACCGCGACCTGTTGGCTGAAGCCGCGGCGGGCCAGTTGGTCCTGCCCGCCTACGGGCGCGCCTCGCTGACCGATGTCCTGCCCTCGGTGGCCGCCGCCATGGGAGTGACGGGCCAGGCCGACGTGCTGGGGCTACCCCCGGCGAAGCGCTACGTCGTCGCCCTCGTCGACGGGCTGGGCTGGTCGATCACCCGTTCGGCCCTGGGCCATGCCCGTTGGCTGGGCAAGCGGTTCGCACAGGCTCGCCCGGTGACTGTCGGGGCCCCTTCGACCACCGCCACCTCGCTGACCTCGCTGGGTTCGGGACTCGTGCCGGGCGCCCACGGCATCGTGGGGTACATGTTTCGCCCCGAGGTGGGCCGTCCCGTGATGAACGCGCTCACCTGGGACTCCGACGTCGACCCCCACCACCTGCAGCCGCACCCCACAGTCCTCGAGCGTCTGCACGACGAGGGAGTGGCAGTGGCTCGGGTGATGCCAGCCCGTCACCAGGGCTCCGGACTGACCGAATCGGGTCTGCGTGGGGGCGAGTTCATCGGCATCCGTCACGAGGACGACCTGGAGTCGCGCACCCAGCGCACGGTCTCTGCCAGTCGCTCCAGCGACCGCAGCCTGGTCTACGTCTATGACCGATCGGTCGACCACACCGGTCACGGTCAGGGAGTCGGGAGCGAGGCCTGGTTGATCGCGCTGGAGAGCACCGACGCGTGGCTCGCCGACCTGCGCGCCCGACTCGACGATGACACCTGTCTGGTCGTCACCGGCGACCACGGCATGGTCGACGTGCCCTTCGAGAACCGCCTGTGCTTCGAGGAGGAGCCCGAACTGCAACGAGGGGTCGACGATCTGGCCGGTGAGGCCAGACTCCGTCAGCTCTACACCGACGAACCCGAGGCGGTGGCGAGGCGCTGGTCGTCCGTGCTCGGTGAACGGGCCTGGGTGCGAACCCGTGAGGAGGCCATCGCGGAAGGGTGGTTCGGGGCGGTGGACGACACCGTGGTCGACCGGATCGGTGACGTGCTGGTCGCCGCCCGGGATCGGTGGGCCGTGATGAGCACGACGCTTCCCGGCGAGTTCACCCTGGTCGGCATGCACGGTTCGTTGACCGGTGACGAGATGGTGGTGCCGCTCCTGGTTGACCATCCCGCCACGTCGAACGGGGCAGCGGCCCGTGGCTGAACTCGTCTTCTTCACCGGACCCATGGACTGCGGCAAGTCGACCTTGGCACTGCAGATGGACTACACCCAGTCGGCCCACGATCGACAAGGTGAGTTGTTCACCTGCCACGACCGGTCGGGCCACGCCGTGATCACCTCACGGATCGGCCTGTCGAGTGCTGCCACCGAGGTGGGCGAGCAGTTCGACTTCTTCGACCACGTGGTCTCGGGGCTCACCGCAGGTCGCAGGATCGACTACGTGATCTGCGATGAGGCGCAGTTCTACTCGCCTGACCAGATCGACCAGTTGGCCAGGGTCTGCGATGAACTCGACATCGATGTGTTGTGCTTCGGCATCCTCGCAGACTTCCGCACCGAACTGTTCCCCGGGTCACGGCGGTTGGTCGAACTGGCCGACCGGATGGAGACCCTGCAGGTTCGTCCGTTGTGTTGGTGTGGCGCCCGCGCCACGCACAACGCCCGCACCCTGGACGGGGTGATGGTCACGGAGGGGTCGCAGGTGGTGGTCGGTGACACCGCTGGCACGCAACCCGCACACGTGGTGCAGTACGAGGTGCTGTGTCGCAAGCACCACCGTCTGAAGATGTCGAAACACGTCGCCATGGCCACCCTCAGTCCCGACGTGCTGCCCTTCGAGGAGGACGTATGAGCCCACTGATCCGTGCCGAGCACCTGCGAGCGCTGCTCGCCGACGACCCGAGCGACACCGATCTGGTGCTGCTCGATGTGCGGTGGTACCTACCCGACCCCACGCGGGGCCGCTCCGAGTACCAGCAGTCACACCTGCCGGGAGCAGTGTTCGTCGACCTGGAGAGCGACCTCACCGGTGACCTCCGACCCGACCGACGTGGGGGTCGCCACCCTCTGCCCGACACCGTCGGCCTGCAGCAGGCCATGCGCCGTGCCGGGGTCAACGAGGACAGTCAGGTCGTGGTCTACGACCAGGGCTCGTCACTGGCGGCCGCGCGCCTGTGGTGGCTGCTGCGCGATGCCGGCCAGGCGGACGTGCGGGTGCTCGACGGCGGGCTGCGCGCCTGGATCGCAGCGGGTGGCGAGGTGACGGATCGTGTGCCCCAGCCACACCTCGGCGACGTGGTCCTGCGCAGTGGCCAGCTGCCCCAACTCGATGCCGAAGGCGTGACCGCCGCCATCGCAGCCGGACGATCCGTGGTCGACGTCAGGGCCGCTGATCGCTACCGGGGCGAGAACGAGGCCATCGACCCGGTGGCGGGACACATCCCGGGATCGGTCTCGAAACCAGTGACCGAGGTTGCCACCGCCGACGGTTTCGCGTCCCCCGACCAGATCCGAGCCTACTTCGCCGGGCTGGGCCCCGGTGACGCGTTCAGCTGCGGATCGGGCGTCACCGCCAGCCTGGCGCTGCTGGCCGCGGAGTCCGCCGGGCTGACCGGGCTGTCGATCTATCCCGGTTCCTGGTCGGACTGGATCTCCGATCCCACACGGCCGGTTGCGACGGGTCCGAACCCGGACGCCTGATCGGCGCCCGTGCTGACCGGTCGGCCGGTCAGGAGTCCTTGGGCCCGCCGAACATGATCTCGTCCCAACTCGGGACCTGCGCCCGGCCCGACTTCCTGCGCGGGGTGCGCTTGCGGGGTGCTGGCTGGGTCGGCTCCTTCGACTCGGCCGGGATGGACTCCGCTTCGGTCTCTGCCGCTTCGGTCCCGTCCGGCTCGGTTTCGGCGGGGCCCTGTGGGGACTCCGTCTCGGCTTGGGAGCCGTGGATCAGGTGCGGGGCGATCAGTGGATCCTGCTCGAGGCCCTCCGGCTGCCCGGGGGGAAGACTCGGGCCGGTCCCCGGTGACTGGTCTCCCCGATGGGACTGGGTTGACTGGTGCGACTGGGTTGACTGGTGCGACTGGGCTTCGTGCTCGACCTCCGCCTCCTCGACCTCCTCGGCGCGGGCCTCGTCCACGTCGGACGAGGTCGGGGGCTGGTCGCCCTCGAGCAGTTCGTCGACCACCGGCTGGGTGAGACCGGCGTAGATGTTCACCGAGTCCTCGTTGAACGACGAGAGCATCTCGTAGAGGACGTCGAGTTCGGACTGCTGCGGGACGATGTCGTAGACACCGTCGACCTCCTGCAGGTCGGCCTCGGCGTAGTCATCGGGCTCGGGGTTCGACACTGCCGGCTCGACCTGTGTACCGGAGGTCGGGGCCGCGGGGGTCGGGGCAGGGTTGGCAGTCCGACCACCCGGTTGCACGGCACGCACCAGGGCAAGTTCGTCGTTCAGGTCGACCGTGGGCTCCTGGTCGGGGTCACCGTGTCGCCCGGTGTGCCGCCCCGGCTGGGGCCCGTGCAGGGGCGAGACGTCCCCGATCAGCCAACGGGCCTCGTCGTTGCGGGCGACGCTGAACCGGGCCCGCTGGTCGAATCGGAAGCGGCCCTCGTGCTCGGCGCTGCCGGAGTGGTAACGGGCCACCAGCGTCCAACTACGGTCGGGCTCCCGCCAGGCGTCCCAGCTGACGTCATCGATGTCGATGCCCCGATGCTGCAGCCTCTCGGTGACCACCGAGCGCAGGGAGCGGGTGGTCGACGACTCGCCCGTTCTGCGGGCAGGAGCGGCCTGGGCAGCCCCTGCGACGTGCTCCCGCTCGGCCAACACCGGAGCCGCGAAGACCTCGACCCTCTCCATCGGAACGCCGGCTGCCTGGGCGACCTGCTCGAGGCTCTCGCCCGCCCGGATGCGTGCCTGGATGTCGCGGGGACTGAGCGCGCTCTCCATGGGGATCTCCAATGCGTCCTGGTTACGGGCGGGAATGTGACAAGGGTGTCCTGGCTCGTTCGCAGACATGATCGTCCTCACCATTCTTCCGCCCGACACTACCGCGAGGCCACTGCGCCGCGCCTCGTGCCGCTGAACCAGCACTTGATGCTTGGCGCCCTCGCTCCCGGCGACCCCGGCCGCAGGAATCCAGGGGCGCCCGGTCCACCTCCGCCGATGACCGAGTTGGCGCGTTGTGCGACGATGCTGCGCATGGACACCGCACCTGCGAACGAGCCCGATCGCCCCATCGACGGGGTACTGCTGGTGAGCTTCGGGGGACCCGAGCAGCCTGATGACGTCGTGCCCTTCCTGAGGAGCGTGACCCGGGGTGCCAACATCCCCGAGGAGCGGCTCCGCCAGGTGGGTGAGCACTACTTCCTGTTCGGCGGCCGCAGCCCGATCAACGACCAGAACCGTGAGCTGTTGTCAGCCATCGAGACGGAGTTCGCGGCCCGCGGACACCACTGGCCCCTGCTGTGGGGCAACCGCCACTGGCACCCTCTGCTGCCCGACACCCTTCGCGCGGCCAAGCAGGAGGGACGACGCCGACTGGTCGTCCTCACCACGGCTGCCTACCCCAGCTACTCGGGGTGCCGCAGCTACCGCGAG
Source organism: Aestuariimicrobium kwangyangense DSM 21549 (assembly GCF_000421525.1). Taxonomy (GTDB): domain Bacteria; phylum Actinomycetota; class Actinomycetes; order Propionibacteriales; family Propionibacteriaceae; genus Aestuariimicrobium; species Aestuariimicrobium kwangyangense. The sequence goes on from NZ_ATXE01000002.1 coordinate 144,616, forward strand.
GCGCTGGCCGAGGCGGCCGCCGACCTCGACGACGGCGAGGGTGAGGGCTTCGAGTTCCTGCGGGTCGGCAACTACGCGCTGGACGAGGGCTTCGTCCAGGCCAACGCCAACGCGGTGGCCGCGGCCCTGGCGAGCGTCGAGCCGGGTGCCAGGGTCGTCTTCGTCACCCACTCCATCCCCACCGCCATGGACGATGCCTCCGGGCCGGCGGGTCAGCCCGGCACCTACGTGGCCTGGCACCAGCGGGTCGCCGAGCGGGTCTGCGCCCTGCTGGGGGTCGAGGACTTCGACCTGGCCTTCTGCTCGCGCTCGGGCCCGCCGAGCCAGCCGTGGCTCGAACCCGATGTGAACGACCACCTCGAGGCGCTGGCGGAACGAGGAGTGCGCTCCGTGGTGCTGGCTCCCATCGGATTCACCTCCGACCACATGGAGGTGATCTACGACCTCGACAGCGAGGCCCGACAGACCTGCGACAGGCTCGGCCTGAGCATGGCTCGCTCGGCGACCGCCGGAGTCGACCCCGCGTTCGTCCGCACTCTGGTCGACCGGATCGAAGCGGCGGCGGCGCGCCGGGACCCCACCGAGACGCCCCCGGGCTGCGGTGGGCTGGGGTGCTGCAGCAACCTCCGGGAGCCCGATCGCGAGGCCGTGCACTGACGCAGGGGTTGAGCGAAGGCACCGCTCAGCCCTCGGCGGACGGCCGATGGGAACAACCCCGGTCGCGGCCGCCTTGACAGCTGTGATAGGAATGCCGCGACACCCCGCCCGGAGCGGGGCCGCAGGCATGGACGTGACCGGGAGAGGACACCGATGGCGACTGACTACGACGCCCCACGCAAGACCGACGAGGAAATGAATGAGGACTCCCTCGAGGAGCTCAAGACTCGCCGCAACGACAAGAACTCAGGCAAGGTCGACGAGGACGAGGTCGAGGCTGCCGAAGCCTTCGAACTCCCCGGGGCCGACCTCTCGCACGAGGAACTCACGGTTCGCGTGCTGCCCCGGCAGGCCAACGAGTTCACCTGCGTGAGCTGTTACCTGGTCAAGCAGCGCAGCCAACTGGCCGAGGAGACCAAGAAGGGTCCGATCTGCGTCGACTGCGTCTGAGCGCGACCCGCGCCCCGAGCGATTCCGGGGACGAACGTGAGGGGCCCGACACCTTCGGTGTCGGGCCCCTCGTCGTCCTCAGATCTTGATCTGCAACGGGTGGGAGCGGCGAAGACCGCCGCGCTTGACGGTCATCCGCGCCGTGGCCCGCTGCACCGCGAGTTGGCTGACCCCGTAACCGACTGCGCTGGCCAGCACCCAGGTGAACGCGGCGGCGCCCGAGACCTCGGGGTCACCCGGCTCCGGTGGCTTCTCGCCCGTCACGAACTCCCAGCCGGCGGCGAGCAGCTTCTGGGTGGCCACGGTCGACACCGAAGCGAGGACGGCCGCGTAGACCTTGAGCAGAACCTTGTCGGTGAGTTTCATGGGCACCATCCTAGGGGCGAGGGTCTGGTGCGAGCGCTGATCGCGGCGACTAGCGTGGGGGCCGTGATCCAACCCACCACCCCGTCGAAGGGGCACCCGCCCGTCACCTACCGGGAGAGACAATGGGTCCCGCTGTCCTGGTCCGCCGGACTGCTCCTGCTGGCGTGCTCACTCGTGGTGGCCGTCTGGGCCTTCCTGGGCACCACCTGGGGACTCGGCTGCCTGGTCGTGGTGATGGTGCTCACCGTGGGCGGACTGTACGCCTGGGGTCGGACGGTGATCCGGGTGGACGGGGGCCGCCTGCAGGTGGGCGGTGCCTGGGTCGACACGACCTGGCTCGGCACGGCCTCCGCGCTGACAGCCACCCAGACGAAGTCAGCTCTCCGGTCGGGGCGTCCCGACGAGTGGCTGCACCTTCGTCCCTGGCTGTCGCGATCGGTGCGGATCCAGTTGCACGACCCGGCCGACCGGCACCGCACCTGGCTGGTGGCCAGCCGTCGACCCGACGAACTGGCCCGGGCGGTCAACGAGCAGGGTCCGACGGGTGGTGGCAGCGATGACTGAGGTCGAGCGCCCGGTGGTTCTCATCCAGAAGCTGGACCCGGAGTTGCCGACCCCGGGCTACGCACGGCCCGGGGATGCCGGGATGGACCTGGTCACGGCTGTGGATGTCACGATTGCGCCCGGGGAACGCGTGCTGGTGCCCACGGGTGTTGCTCTGGCCATCCCCGAGGGGTGGGTCGGTCTGATCCACCCCCGGTCGGGTCTCGCTGCTCGTCAGGGCCTGACCATGGTCAACACACCCGGGACCATCGATGCCGGCTACCGCGGCGAGGTGCAGCTGTGCCTGCTGAACACCGACCCCCACCGAGCCATCGAGTTGGCGCGGGGCGACCGGGCCGGGCAGATCGTCTTCCAGAGGGTCGGGCTGGCCGACCTCGTGGAGGTCGACGTGCTGCCCCCCAGCGACCGGGGGAGCGGCGGGTTCGGCTCGACGGGCGGATTCACCGGCTGACCCAAGCCGTGCGGGGGTGTCTAGACTTGTGCTGTGTGCCCGCACGCTCGTGCGGGCTGACCACGTGCCGATGGAAGGATGCGCGATGATCTTCGGACGCAAGAAGAAGGTTGACGAGGGCGCCGATGAGGTGCAGCACGGGGTCGACCCGCAGGCGCATGCCGATGAGCTCCTGGACGACGAGGGTGACCGCGTCCGCCTCGACGACCCCGACACCCCCGATGACGATGAGCTCGACGATGACGATGACCTCGACGACGATGACCTCGACGACGATGACGACCTCGAGGAAGACGACGACGAGGATGACGACCTCGAAGAAGACGACGATGATGACGACCGGGGGCGGCCGGTCGATTCGTCCCTGCGGGCCGACGGCCCCTTCGACATCGAGGAGGTCGACCTGGACGCCGACGAGGTCGACCGGCTCGACTTCGGCACCCTGATCATCACCCCGTTCGAGGACATGCAGATGCAACTGCAGGCCGACCAGACCACCAATGAGGTGCAGAGCGCGCTCATCATGGCGGGCCAGTCCGCTCTGGAGCTGGCCCTGTTCGCGGCCCCTCTGACGACCTCGATGGTCGACGAGGTGGTGGCGGAGGTGGTCAACGCCACCCCCCAGCAAGGGGGCGAGACACAGGTGCAGGAGGGCCCCTACGGGCCGGACGTGCGTCGCACGGTGCCCGTGCAGAACGAGCAGGGTGAGCAACTCATGCATGTGTCCCGCACTTGGTACGCCCAGGGCCCACGGTGGCTGCTGCGCGGAACGCTGATGGGCCAGGCGGCCCTGGCCGACGACTTCTCCAGCCCCGACGCCGAATTGCTCCTCGAGGTCTTCCGCAACACGGTGGTACGCCGGGGCACCGACCCCAAGGTGCCCGGTGACCTCATTCCCATGTCACTGCCCGAGTCCATGGTTCCCGTGGAGGGCTGACGGCGATGGGCGAGCGACGCGGAGGGTTCCGGCAGGCCATGCGGCGTCTGTTCCAGTCGGACGCCGAGGCCGCCGACCAGGTGCTGGCACAGGAGGCGAAGAGGTCGGGTTGCACGCAGGTCACCGACTGCCACGTGCGCGACCGGGTCAACCTGCAGGGCATGGTCAACTGCCTGACCATCGAACCTCGCGGTGACCGGCGCTGGCTCGAGGCCGAACTGACCGACGGCACCGGCAAGGTCACCCTCGTCTGGATGGGACGTGACCACATCCCCGGCATCGAGAGCGGGCGCCGTCTGCGAGTGCAGGGACGGCTCGCCAACGACCACGGACGCAAGGTCATCTTCAACCCCGAGTACCGGATCGTCGGCTGACACGAGGGCTCAGCCCAAGGCCCGCTTGTCGCCCTCGACCTTCTCGCGGGGGGCCAGCACGTCGCGCAGGGTGGTCTCGAACTCCGGCGACACCACGAAGAGCAACTCGTCCCCGCCCTCCAGGGCACCGTCACGTTCGGGAGCGGTCGCGATCCCGTCGCGGATGAGTGCGACCAGCACGGCGTCCCCGGGCAACACGATGTCGCGCAGTTGGGTGCCGACCACCGGTGACGACGAGGGAAGGGTCAGTTCGACCAGGTTGGCCGATCCCTGCTTGAAGGTCAGCAGCCGCACCAGGTCGCCGACACTGACGGCCTCCTCGACCAGTGCCGACATCAACCGCGGGGTGGAGACGGCAACGTCCACCCCCCACACCTCGTCGAACATCCACTCATTGCCCGGGTGGTTGACGCGAGCGACCGTGCGCGGGACGGCGAACTCCGTCTTGGCGAGCAGCGAGTGCACCAGGTTGGCCTTGTCGTCGCCGGTGGCTGCGATCGAGACGTCGCAACTGTCGAGCCTGGCCTCCTCGAGGGTGTCGAGCTCGCACGCATCGGCCAGCAGCCACTCCGCGTCCGGCACCGACTCGGTCTTGATGGCCCTGGGGTCACGGTCGATCAGCAGCACGGAGTGGCCGTTGGCCAGCAGTTCGCGGGCGATCGATCGCCCGACGTTGCCGGCTCCGACGATGGCGACACGCATGTCTGTCCTTCTTCCAGAAACTGGTGGTGGGGTGGTGGTCGACGCTCAGTGCTTGACCGGCGGGTTGGCCAGGGCCGATTCGACCTCGTCGAGGCGGTCGGAGGCAACGGCGACGTACAACAGGTCGCCATCCTGCAGCACCGTGTCCTCGGCGGGGATCATGCCCTTGCCGAATCGCATGACGATGGGCAGCGGGGTGCGCACCGCCTCCTGGATCTGCCACACCCGCTTGCCCACCCAGTCCTCGTGGTGGTGCATCTGCACCAACCGGACGCCACCGGCGGGATCGCGCCACACGGGCTCCGACCCCTCGGGCAGCAGGGAACGCAGCACCTGGTTCGCGGCCCACCTGACGGTGGCCACCGTGGGGATGCCCAGTCGCTCGTAGACCTCGGCGCGGCCCTGGTCATAGATACGGGCCACGACGTTGTCGACCCCGAACTCCTCGCGCACCGTGCGGGCGGCCAGGACGTTGGAGTTGTCACCCGACGAGACGGCAGCGAACCCGCCGGCGTGTTCGATGCCGGCCTGCCGGAGCACCTCGCGGTCGAAGCCGACCCCCTTGACGGTGTCGCCACGGAAGTCGGGGCCGAGACGGCGGAAGGCGTCGACGTCGATGTCGATCATCGCCACCGTGTGCCCGCGCTTCTCGAGGCTCTTGGCCAAGGTCGAGCCCACTCGTCCACAACCCATGATGACGACGTGCACGCGCTGTCCCTTCGTTCGACTCCGGCGGCGGCCCACTCCTGGTGGGCCGTTCGCGGGTCAGCCTACGCTGAACGGCACCCCGTCGCCTGCCGGGCCGTGAGGCCGATCCGGCGAATGCCCGGGCGCGCCCTGCGGGGCGTATTGTGAGCGCTCGTGAACGCGCTGGATGCCCTGAAACGCCTACTGGTGGGACGCAAGCTGGCCAGCGCCCAGATGGGCGAGACGCTGCTGCCGAAGCGCATCGCGCTGCCCGTCTTCGCCTCCGACGCCCTGTCATCGGTGGCCTACGCCCCCGACGAGATCCTGCTCACCCTGTCGCTGGCCGGCATGGCGGGATACGGGTTCTCGTGGAAGATCGGCATCGTCGTCGCCGTGGTGATGCTGGTGGTGGTCACCAGTTACCGCCAGACGGTGCACGCCTATCCCTCCGGCGGTGGCGACTACGAGGTGGCCACGGTCAACCTCGGACCCAATGCCGGCCTCACGGTGGCGAGTGCCCTGATGGTCGACTACGTGCTGACCGTGGCCGTCTCGGTCTCGTCGGGCATCCAGAATGCCGAGGCGGCGCTGCCCTTCATCCAGGGCCACGAGGGGCCGATCGCCGCGGTCATGATCATGGTACTGATGCTGTTGAACCTGCGCGGGGTGAAGGAGTCCGGCACCATCTTCGCGATCCCCACCTACTGCTTCATGGTGGGCATCCTCGGCATGACCGCGTGGGGGTTGTTCCAGATCTTCGTGCTGGGACAGGAACTGCGGGCCCCCACCGCCGACTGGCAGGTGATCGGCACCAACCCCCAGTACACGGCGATGACCGGCTTCGCCATGGTGGCCCTGCTGGCCCGGGCCTTCTCGTCCGGTTGTGCCGCCCTGACCGGTGTCGAGGCCATCTCGAACGGCGTGCCGGCGTTCCGCGAACCCAAGAGCCGCAACGCCGCCACCACCCTGGGGCTGCTGGGCGGGGTCGCGGTCACGATGCTGCTGGGCACCATCGTTCTCGCGAACAAGGTGGGCGTGCGCCTGATCGACGAGCACGGCGGCTCCTACTACGTGCTGCCCGACGGCACCCAACGCCACGAGCAGGCGAGCACCGCCGTGGGCCAGTTGGCCACCACCGTCTTCTCCGATTTCAGACCTGCGTTCTACTTCGTCATCATCGCCACGATGATCATCCTGTTCCTGGCTGCGAACACCGCCTTCAACGGATTCCCCGTGCTCGGCTCGATCCTGGCGCGCGACAGCTACCTGCCCAAGCAGTTGCACAGCCGAGGCGACCGACTCGCCTACTCCAACGGCATCGTGTTGCTCGCCTGCGCGGCTGCCGGACTGGTGCTGGCGTTCAACGCCTCGGTGACGGCCCTGATCCAGCTCTACGTGGTGGGGGTGTTCGTCTCGTTCACGGTGAGCCAGACCGGCATGCTCAAACACTGGACGAGGCACCTGCGCACCGAGACCGATCCGGCCCGCCGGGCCACCATGCAGCGCTCGCGGGTGATCAATGCCATCGGGTTGACCATGACCGGTGTCGTGCTGGTCATCGTGCTCGTCTCGAAGTTCACCCACGGGGCGTACCTGGCGATCATCGCGATGGCCCTGGTGTTCGCGGCGATGAAGCTGGTGCGCCACCACTACGACATGGTCACCGAGGAGACCCGGATCAAGTCGAACAGCGACCGGGTGCTGCCGAGCAGGATCCGCAACGTGGTCTTCGTGCACCAGCTCAACAAGCCCACGGTGCGCGCCCTGATGTTCGCCAAGGCGGCCCGTGCGTCGTCGGTCGACGCCGTCACCGTCTCGGTCGACACCGCCGAGACCCAGCAGTTGATCGAGGACTGGGACGCCGCCGAGCTGGGTGTGCGGCTGCGCGTGCTCGCCTCGCCCTACCGGGAGCTGACCAGCCCGTTCATCGAGTACATCCGCGGATTGCGCTCCGACAACCCCCGCGACGTGGTGAACGTCTTCATTCCCGAGTACGTGGTCGGGCACTGGTGGGAGCAACTGCTGCACAACCAGACAGCGCTGCTGATCAGGACCCGGCTGCACTTCATGAGCGGGGTGATGGTGACCTCGGTGCCCTACCAGTTGAAGTCCTCCCGCGAACGCTTCTCGCAGGACGACCCGCTGGCGTGGCGCAGTGAGGTCGAGCACGACCGGGCCACCTACTGATGGCTGTCGTGGGACCCCTCGAGGTGGAGCGGGTGGCCCACGGTGGCCATGCCGTCGCCCGCCATGAGGGGAGAGTGGTCTTCGTCCGCGGTGCCCTCCCGGGCGAGCGGGTGATGGTGCGCATCACCGACGACACGCGAGAGGCCTTCTGGCGCGGCGAGGTCACCGAGGTGCTGGTCGCCTCGGACGACCGCGTGGTCCCTCCCTGTCCGGTGGCCGGTGAGTGCGGCGGCTGCGACCTGCAGCACGTCAGCCAGGCCGGGCAACTGCGCTGGAAGACCGACGTGCTCGCCGAGCAACTGCTCCGTCTGGCCGGGATCGAGTGGTCGGGCACGGTCGAGTCCGCCGGTGACCTGCTGGGTTGGCGCACCCGACTCGACCTGCGTCATTCGGGCACCCGACTGGGACTGTTGGCCCATCGAAGCCACCACCTGGTCGACCTGCCAGCCCAGGGGTGCCTGATCGCCGACCCCGCGCTGCGTGACCGTCACCTGCTGGACGACCTCGTGGCCCGCGCCGAGGGTGACGAGTTGCGCCTGGCGGTCGGCGAGTCCGGGGTCTCGGCCGTTTCCGACGGGCGGGTCATCCACGGACCGGCCTTGGTCGAGCACACCGTGCTGGGCCACCGGTTCAGGGTGCACCCCGCCGGCTTCTGGCAGGTCCACCCCCGAGCAGCCGAACTGCTGACCGAGGTGGTGCTCGACGGGCTCGACCCTCGGGCGGGGGAGACCGCGCTCGACCTCTATTGCGGTGTCGGACTGTTCGCCGGCGCACTGAGCGACCGCGGCGTCCGGGTCACCGGGGTGGAGATCAACAAGCACGCGGTGGCGCAGGCGAGGCGGAACGTCCCCGACGCCCGCTTCATCGCGGCCCCCCTCGACCGAGCACTCGGACGGCTGCCCGACCACGTCGACCTGGTGGTGCTCGACCCCGCCCGTCAGGGCGCGGGACGCAAGGTCGTCGGGCACGTGGCGGGGCTCGGCGCTCGAGCGATCGTGCACGTGGGCTGCGACCCCGCATCGTTCGCCCGTGACCTCGCCCTCTTCGCCGAGCAGGGCTGGAAACCCGAGTGGATCCGGGGCTTCGACCTGTTCGGCATGACCCAGCACCTCGAAGCGGTCGCCAGCCTTCGTCCGACCGAGCATTGAGCCCCCTCCCCGCCCCTCGTCGCGCCGATTGCGGCAGACTGACGGGGACGGCGTCGGACCGCGTGATATCTTGACGTCAAGAGACTTTGAGCCACAGGAGACACCATGAGCGTGAACAGCTTCGGAGCCAGGTCCACCCTCGACGTGCAGGGCACCGAGTACGAGATCTTCCGTCTCGACACGGTTCCCGGTCACGAGCAGCTGCCCTACAGCCTGAAGGTGCTGTTGGAGAACCTGCTGCGCACCGAGGACGGGGCCAACATCACAGCGGACGACATCCGCGCCCTCGGCCAGTGGGATCCGAGCGCCGAGCCGAGCCGTGAGATCCAGTTCACCCCGGCCCGCGTCATCATGCAGGACTTCACCGGCGTTCCCTGCGTGGTCGATCTCGCCACGATGCGTGAGGCCGTCGCCGACCTCGGCGGCGACCCCGACAAGGTGAATCCCTTGTCCCCGGCCGAACTGGTGATCGACCACTCGGTCATCGCCGACGTCTTCGGCACCCCCGAGGCGTTCCAGCAGAACACCGACATCGAGTACCAGCGCAACCGCGAGCGCTACCAGTTCCTGCGCTGGGGCCAGACTGCCTTCGACGACTTCAAGGTGGTTCCCCCCGGCACCGGCATCGTGCACCAGGTCAACATCGAGCACCTCGCCCGAGTCGTCTTCCCCCGCACCGTCGACGGCGTGCTGCAGGCCTACCCCGACACCTGCGTCGGCACCGACTCGCACACCACCATGGTCAACGGGCTCGGCGTCGTTGGCTGGGGCGTGGGCGGCATCGAGGCCGAGGCCGCCATGCTCGGCCAGCCCGTCTCGATGCTCATCCCGCGCGTGGTCGGATTCCGGCTCACGGGCAAGCTCAACGAGGGCACCACCGCCACCGACCTGGTGCTCACGATCACCGAGATGCTGCGCGAGCACAAGGTGGTCGGCAAGTTCGTCGAGTTCTACGGCGAGGGGGTGTCGGCTGTGCCGGTCGCCAACCGCGCCACGATCGGTAACATGTCGCCCGAGTACGGCTCGACCATCGCCGTCTTCCCGATCGACGAGAAGACGACGGAATACTTGCGCCTCACCGGCCGCGAGGCTCACCAGATCGCCCTCGTCGAGTCCTATGCCAAGGCACAGGGACTGTGGCACGACGCAGCACACGAGCCGGTGTACTCCGAGTACCTCGAGCTCGACCTGTCCACAGTGGTGCCCTCCATCGCTGGCCCGAAGCGCCCGCAGGACCGGATCCGCCTGGACCAGTCCAAGAGTGCGTTCCGCGAGGCCCTCAAGGCGTATGCGCCCGCGAACCAGCTGCCGGGGGGCGCGGAGGAGAAGGACGACTGGGACAAGACCGTCGCCGACAGCTTCCCCGCCTCCGACCCCACCGGCTCGAACCCGGCCGACCATGACGACTCGGCCCGACCCGTCCACATGGGTGATGGGGGCGAACAGTCACGTCCCGAGGCTGGGGTGCCCATCACGTTGGCCACGGGTGAGCAGTTCAACCTCGACCACGGCGCCGTGACGGTGGCCTCCATCACCTCCTGCACCAACACCTCCAACCCCAGCGTGATGATCGGGGCCGGGCTGGTGGCGAAGAAGGCAGCCGAACGTGGGCTCAACCGCAAGCCGTGGGTCAAGACCTCGCTGGCTCCCGGGTCGCAGGTCGTGACCGACTACTACGACAAGGCCGATCTCACGCGCTACCTGGACCAGATCGGGTTCAACCTCGTCGGCTACGGCTGCGTCACCTGCATCGGCAACACCGGCCCGCTGATCCCGGAGATCTCGCAGGCGGTCAATGACAACGACCTCGCCGTCACTGCGGTGCTCTCGGGCAACCGCAACTTCGAGGGACGCATCAGCCCCGACGTGAAGATGAACTACCTCGCCAGCCCGATGCTGGTCATCGTCTACGCCCTCGCGGGCACCATGGACATCGACCTGTTCAACGACCCGATCGGTCAGGACCGCGACGGCAACGACGTGTTCATGCGCGACATCTGGCCGACCCCCGAGGAGATCGACGAGGTGATCGCCTCGTCCATCAACTCCCAGATGTACACCGATCGGTACGCCGACGTCTTCAAGGGCGACGAGCGTTGGACCTCGCTGCCCACGCCCGGGGGGAACACCTTCGAGTGGGCCGAGGACTCGACCTACGTGCGCAAGCCCCCCTACTTCGAGGGCATGCCCGCCACCCCCGATCCGGTTCGCGACATCGAGGGTGCTCGAGTGCTGTTGAAGCTGGGCGACTCGGTGACCACCGACCACATCTCACCTGCTGGTTCGATCAAGGCGGACTCCCCGGCTGGTACGTACCTGACCGAGCACGGGGTCGCGCGCAAGGACTTCAACTCCTACGGGTCGCGTCGTGGCAACCACGAGGTGATGATCCGGGGCACGTTCGCCAACATTCGCCTGCGCAACCAGATCGCCGCGGGTACCGAGGGCGGTTTCACCCGCGACTTCACCGTCGAGGGTGCACCTGTCACCACGGTCTACGAGGCATCGGTGAACTACCAGACCGCCGGTGTGCCCCTGGTGGTGCTGGCCGGCAAGGAGTACGGCTCGGGCTCGTCGCGTGACTGGGCGGCCAAGGGCACGGCCCTGCTGGGTGTGAAGGCGGTCATCGCCGAGAGCTACGAGCGCATTCACCGCTCCAACCTGATCGGCATGGGCGTGCTCCCGCTGCAGTTCCCCGAAGGCACGAGCGCGGACTCCCTCGGTCTGACCGGGGACGAGACCTTCTCGATCTCGGGTGTCACCGGTCTGAATGACGGCGCGACGCCCTCGACGATGCACGTCACCGCCACGAAGCCGGACGGCTCGGTGACCGAGTTCGAGGCAGTGGTGCGCATCGACACCCCCGGGGAGCGCGCCTACTACACCAACGGCGGCATCATGCAGTACGTCCTGCGGAACCTCGCCAAGGCGTGACCTGAGACGTCACCGTCCCGCCTGATCGGACGACGAGCGGCCGGCCCCCAGTGGGGACCGGCCGCTCGTCGTTCGGATGGTGGCTCGGGCCAGGGCCCGAATTGTCGGACGCCGCCCCTAGACTCCTGCACGTGTTCGATTTAGAATCGAACAGAGACGAGGCCCCACGGGGCGGGAGTGAGGGGACGAGCCATGAGCACCACCGTGTTTCGCCATGACTGGGCCAAGGTCGAGCAGGGTCCCGACTGGGAACCCCGGCGGGAGCCGCGTGCCCGATCGGGGGAGCGTCGCAAGCCGATCCGTGACGAGGACCGCATGTTCGTGCCGCCGGGCTGGCCCGAATCGGTGCTGCCTGCCTGCGAGCCCGACTGGGAGCAGTCGGCTGCTGCCTTCCTGCTGGACTGCTGCCCCCACGAGTACCGTGGCTACCCGTTGTTGCGACGCCAACCCGTGGTGCTGGCGCGGCTGGCCGCTCAGTACGTCGAGTCGCAGGTACGAGCGACCCGAGAGGGGCTGATGCAGGCGCGGGCCGGGCTGCAGGAGTACGTCGACACGCCGGTGCTCGACGGCACCGTGGAACTGCTGCAGACCGAGGAGGCGCGACTGGTGCGCCTGCGTCGAGCGGTGATGCTGGTCGAGGAGACGCTGCGCGGCAAGATCTTCGTGAGCCGTCTGTGAGGTCACCGTCACCTGCCTGGGGTGGAGACCTTCCCGTGCTGAATGCGTGAACCTTCAATCGCTGGACCTAGACTGGTCGACATGTCACTGCTCGAGCGCATCAGTGGCCCCGACGACCTCCGAGGCTTGTCACGGGGCCAGATCGAGACGTTGGCAGCCGAGATCAGGGGAGCCCTGATCTCGAACGTCAGCCGCACGGGCGGACACCTGGGCCCCAACCTGGGAGTCGTCGAACTGACCCTCGCGATCCACCGGGTCTTCCACTCCCCGGACGACCCGATCATCTTCGACACCGGGCACCAGAGCTACGTGCACAAGATGTTGACCGGACGACTCGACCAGTTCCCGGGACTGCGGCAGCGCGGGGGACTGGCGGGTTACCCCCAGCGGGCCGAGTCACCCCACGACTGGGTCGAGAACTCCCACGCCTCAACCTCCATCTCGTGGGGTGAGGGGTTGGCCAAGGGCTTCCGGGTCACGCACCAGGATCGCACTGTCGTGGTCGTGATCGGTGACGGTGCCCTCACCGGTGGAATGGCGTGGGAGGCACTCAACAACGTCGCCGCGGAGCCCGACCTGAGGCTGGTCGTCGTGGTCAATGACAACGGCCGCTCCTACACCCCCACCGTCGGGGGGCTGGCCCAACACCTGTCGGGACTGCGCACCCACAAGCGCTACGAACAGACCCTGGGGTTCGTCAAGCGGGGGGTCAACAACACCCCACTGGTGGGGCGTCCCGCCTACGACTTGTTGCACGGGGTCAAGACCGGCATCAAGGACGTGCTGGCGCCCCAGGGCATGTTCTCCGATCTGGGGATCAAGTACATCGGCCCCATCGACGGTCACGACGAGGCGGCAACAGAACGCGCCCTCGAACAAGCCAAGGGCTTCGGTGGTCCGGTCATCGTCCACTGCATCACCCGCAAGGGTGCCGGGTTCCACGCTGCCGAGAACCACGAGGAAGACCGCTTCCACGCCGTTGGCAAGATCGACGAGATCACGGGCGAGTCCCTCTCCGAGGGTGGCCGCGCCACGTGGACCGACATCTTCGCCGACGAGATGGTGCGGATCGGTGACGCCCACCCCGAGGTGGTCGCCCTCACCGCCGCCATGCTGCACCCGGTCGGGTTGGCCCGGTTCGCCGCAGCCTTCCCCGATCGCACGTTCGACGTCGGCATCGCCGAGCAGCACGCCGTCGCCTCCGCGGCAGGGCTTGCCTCGGCCGGCCTCCATCCGGTCGTGGCGTTGTACGCCACCTTCCTCAACAGGGCCTTCGACCAGACCCTGCTCGACGTGGGCATGCACCGCCAAGGCGTCACCTTCGTGCTCGATCGGGCGGGCATCACCGGTCCGGACGGGCCCAGTCACCACGGCATGTGGGACATGTCGCTGCTCGGTCTGGTCCCCGGGCTGCAACTGGCGGCGCCACGGGACGCCGATCGGCTGAAGGCCGCCTTGGAGCGAGCCATCAGTGTGACCGACGCTCCCACCGTCGTGCGCTACTCGAAGGAGAAGCTCCCCGACCCGATCCCGGCCCTCGCCCACCGCCAAGGCTGCGACGTCGTCCACCTCTCCGGTGACCAGCAGGTGCTCGTCGTGGCCCACGGCCAGTTCGTCGGTCTCGGGGTCGAGGTTGCCAGGCGCCTCGAGGAACAGGGCATCGGTGTCATCGTCGTCGATCCGCTGTGGTCACTGCCCGTCGCCGAGGGCCTGGTCGAACTGGCCGGCCAGCACCGTCTGGTCGTCTCCATCGAGGACAACCTGGTCAACGGGGGAGTGGGCTCACGACTCGCCCAACTGCTTCGCGGCCGTGAATCGTCCACCGTCGTCATGGACCTGGGCATTCCCCTGGAGTACCTGCACCATGCCTCACGCGAACAAGTGCTCGAACACTGCGGCCTGACGCCCCAGACGATTGCGCGGCAGGTCACCGAACGGTGGCTGCGGATGCAGCCCGAGGAGCAGTCCGAGGACGTCAACGCGTCCCGAGGCTGACCGTCCGCCAGGTCAGCCCGGGGGCAGCGAGTCCTCCGGGCGAGGAGTGAGACCCTCGAGCAAGGTCGCCACCAGGTGGCTCCGTTGCCAGGGGCGCACCGACAGGGTGGCCAGAGCCTCGTCCACACTCTGTTCGGTCAACGGGCTCGGCGGGCGGTGGGTGATTCGCTTGAGCGCCTCCGGTTGGATCAACTGCTCGGGTGGCATCCCCAGCACCTCGGCAACCTGCTGCGTGGCGGGTCGAACCCGGTTCCACCGTGCCCATGCCTCGGGGTCGCGCTGTTCCCAACTCTTCGGGTTGGGCGGACCCACGGGCGGCACCTTGAGGGGAGGCAGTTCCCGGCTCGGGAGCTGGGAGACCCGCTCGATCGCTGCCAGCCAGTTGTTCTCGAAACGGCGGGCGTTGCGTCGCCTGAACCCCTCGATCGTGCGCAGGTCTGCCCGGGTGGGCAGCACCGGATCGGGCCTGGTCGCAGGATTGGACGCGCTCTGCCGGCCAGAGGTCATCGACGCGGCCAGTTCCGTGATGGCCTTGTCGGGCAGCACCTTGGACGGGGCGAGGTCGTAGCGTTCGGCGAGCAGGTCTCGTTCGTCCCACAATTCGCGGACGAGCGCGAGTCCCAAGCGGCTGCGAACGTGCTGCAACCCGTTCGTCCGCCGCCAGCGGTCGCCCTTGTCGGCGACGGGCTCCAAGGCCTTGACGATGCCGAAGGCGAACTCCTGGTGGGCCCACTCCAGCTTGCCCGCCTCGCGCAGTTGCTGTTCCATCCGCTCCCGCAACTCGACCAGCAGTTCCACGTCGAGGGCCGCGTAGGCCAACCACTCCGTGGGAATCGGCCGTTGTGACCAGTTGGCGGCCGAATGTTCCTTGAGCAACTGCACCCCGAACTCGGCCTCGACCAGGGCCCCCAGGCCCACGCGGGGCAGCCCCAGCAGGCGACCGGCGAGTTCGGTGTCGAAGACCCTCGTGGGCACCAGTCCCGCCATGGCCAGGGACGGCAGGTCCTGACTGGCGGCGTGGATGACCCATTCGGCGTCGGCCATGGCGGCCTGCAACTGCGCAAGCTGGGGGGTCCCGGCGGCGTCCTCGAACGCGACCGGGTCGATCAGGTGGGTTCCCGAACCTGAACGACGCAGCTGCAGCAGGTAGGCCTTCGACGAGTAACGAAAGCTCTGGGCCCGTTCGGCGTCGACGGCAATCGGACCCTCGCCGGCCGTCAGCGCGCGAATGGTGTCGGCCAAGGCGTCAGGGGTGTCGACCACGAGTGGGATGCCGTCGGCCGGCTCCCGCAGCACGGGCAGGCTCGGCGAGGCGGGGCTGTCGGGCGTCCCCGGGGTGTCGGGGGATGCGCCGTCCGTGGGGGGTTCTGCGGGGGGTTCTGGGGTCACGGTCAATGATTCCTCGGGTTCTCGTTTCACAGCGGCCGCAGACCACTGCGCGGGGCGAGTTGCACGACCCCGTCCGGCAGCGAGGGCAGCCCCGCCGTGGTGCAGAGCAGGTCCTGCCATGCCCTCAGGTGCGGCACCAGATCGGCGGGATCGGCGAACACGGGGGTCCACGACGCCCGGATCTCGACCTCGCTGCGAGCCGGGTCGTCGGCCATCTCACCGAAGCTGCGGCTCGCGACCGAGGTGACCGTGCCGGAGGCGGCCGTGAAGTCGGCGTGACGCTGGGTCAGCGAGTCGGTGAGCCAGGACCAACCGACCTCGGGCAGGAGGGGGTCGGCGACCATCTGCTCGTCGACGTCGGCGCGCGCGAACGACACCAGCCGGAAGGTGCCGGCCCATGCCTCGTTGCCGGCTGGGTCATGGAGCAGCACGAGGCGCCCGTTGCCGATCTCGTCCCCGTCGCCCATCACCACCGCCTGGACGGCCGCCGCGCGAGGCGCGATCCGGTTCGGGGCGGGAATCTCGGTCACCTGCACCTCGGGCCGCCAGCGGAACTCGGCAAGCTGGCGCTCGACCAGAGCGAAGCTGTCCGCAGCAGCCCGGATGGGAGGAATCGCGCTCACCCCCACACGGTACGGCGTGCCAGCCGTCGGGGGGCTGCTGCCACGCCGACCCCGGGCGGCCAGCGGCTCCCCGGCCGCCCCTGCGGGTCTGGAGGGGTGTGGTTGGATTGTTGGGTGACCGTCCCCAAGCCCTTGGCCCACCACACCCCCGTCGCCCCCTCCCACGGGTTCCTCCCTTCGGGGGTGGCTGAGCCCGCCTTGCTGGCGGCGGCACACCAGAGGCAGGCGGACCGTCTGCCGGTCTGGTTCATGCGGCAGGCGGGTCGATCGTTGCCGGAATACCGCGAGACGAGGGCAGGCACCCGCATGCTCGACAGCTGCTTCGACCCAGACATGGTGACCGAGATCACCCTGCAGCCGGTTCGACGCCACCGGGTCGACGGCGCAGTCTTCTTCTCCGACATCATGGTCCCGCTCAAGGCGGCAGGCGTGGACCTCGACATCGTTGCCGGCACCGGCCCGGTGGTGGCGCACCCCGTGCGCACGGCCGCCGATCTCGACCGGCTGCCCGAGCTCGACCCGGCGGCGCTCGAGCCGATCACCAGGGCCGCCCGACAGACGGTGGCCGAACTGGACGAGTCGGTGCCCCTGATCGGTTTCGCCGGAGCCCCCTTCACCCTGGCCAGCTACCTCGTCGAAGGGGGCCCGTCCAAGGACCATGCCGTGGCGAAGGCGTTCATGGTGGGGGAGCCCGAGCTGTGGGAGCGCTTGTGCGCGTGGCTGACAGGGATCTCGTCAGCCTTCCTGGCGGCGCAGATCGCCGGTGGGGCCAGGATCGTCCAACTCTTCGACTCGTGGGCCGGTTCGCTGGACGAACAGGACTACCGCGCCCGCGTGCTGCCCCACAGCGCGGCCGTGCTCGCCTCTCTGCCCGAGGGCCTGCCCCGCATCCACTTCGGTGTCGGCACCGCCGAACTGTTGCCGGCGATGACCGAGGCGATGGGCGTCCCCGCTGCCGACGAGGTGCCAAGCCGGGTGATCGGGGTGGACTGGCGTACCCCACTCGATGTGGCATCCGACCGGGTCGGGGGCGGCACGGCGGTGCAGGGTAACCTCGACCCAGCCCTGCTGCTGGCCCCGTGGGACGTGCTCGCCGAACGGGTGCGCGCCGTGATCAGTGCCGGGGCCAAGGCCCCCGGCCACATCTTCAACCTGGGACACGGTGTGCCCCCCACCACAGATCCTGATGTGCTCACCCGGATCGTGGAGCTGGTGCACACCGAGGGCCCCCGAATCAGGAAGGACCTGTCGTGAACGACACGACCACCACCCCCGTCGACCATGAGGCCATCAACGCCGGCCTGCACTACACCCAGTACGCAGTCTTCCGCAGGACCGGTTCAGTGGGCGCCGACGACGTGGCCGCCACGCTGCGGGCCATCGAGGAGGCCAATGCAGGTCGCGGACTGGTGATCCGTGGGTTCTACGACCTGGCCGGTTTCCGTGCCGACGCCGACCTGTTGGTGTGGTGGAGTGCACCCGACTCGACCGAGGTGCTCCAGGACGCCTACCTGGCCCTTCGTCGCGGAGCGCTCGGTTCGGTGCTCGACCCGGTCTGGTCGCAGGTGGGCCTGCATCGTCCCGCAGAGTTCAACAAGTCACACATCCCCGCCTTCCTGATGGGCGACGATCCGCGAGCCTACGTGTGCGTGTACCCGTTCGTGCGTTCCTACGAGTGGTACCTGTTGCCCGACGCGGAGCGCGGCGAGATGCTGCGCGAACACGGCATGCTGGCCAAGGACTTCGCCGACGTGCGCGCCAACACCGTGTCAGCCTTCGCCCTCGGTGACTACGAGTGGCTGCTGGCCTTCGAGGCCGACCAGCTCTTCCGGATCGTCGACCTGATGCGCAACCTTCGTGCCGCCAAGGCGCGCCGTCACACCCGCGAGGAGGTGCCCTTCTTCACCGGGCGCCGTCGCGACCTGGCCCAGATCGTGGCCAGCTGGTCCTGACCCGGAGCGGGTCGCCACCTCGGCGGCCCACCCCGGCCTGCCCTCAGGATCGGGGGGTCAGCTTCAGGCTGACGGAGTTGATGCAGTACCGCTGGTCGGTCGGGGTGTCGTATCCCTCACCCTCGAAGACGTGGCCCAGGTGGGAGTCGCAGGCTGCGCAGCGCACCTCGATGCGGGGCCGCCCCGGCAGGGAGTCGTCGGTCAGGTAGCGGATCGCGTCGTTGTCGGACGGGGCGTAGAAGCTCGGCCACCCACAGTGGGACTCGAACTTCTCGGTCGAGGTGAACAGCTCCGCACCGCACGCCCGGCAGCTGTAGACGCCCGTCGTGGTGGTGTCGGTGTACTCCCCGGTGAACGGACGCTCGGTGCCGCTCTCCCGCAGCACGTGGTACTCCAGATCACTGAGCTGGGCACGCCATTCGTCCGAGGTCTTCGTCACGCGGGGGGTGGTGGGGTTGGTCATCCTCCTATGATGCCCGGATGGCCACGAAGAATGCAGAACCGATCAACGCAGAGCTGAATCTCACCGACCTGCTCCGGGTGCCCGCTGGAGCGCTCAACCTCGAC
The DNA here is from genome assembly GCF_000421525.1 of Aestuariimicrobium kwangyangense DSM 21549. Classification (GTDB taxonomy): domain Bacteria; phylum Actinomycetota; class Actinomycetes; order Propionibacteriales; family Propionibacteriaceae; genus Aestuariimicrobium; species Aestuariimicrobium kwangyangense. The sequence continues at coordinate 163,277 of NZ_ATXE01000002.1, forward strand.
GACGTCGATCCCCGAGGTCGACTGGGCTACCCAGGGCGTGGCAAGCGGGACTCGGCGGCACACATGGCCATCATCGATCCGGAGTTGTCGGACCTGCAGGAGCGGCTCTACGCAGCATCCCGGGTGGACGAGGCCCCTCCCCGCAGCCTGCTGCTGGTGCTGCAGGGCCTCGACACGTCCGGCAAGGGTGGGGTGATCCGGAAGGCGATCGGCATGGTCGACCCCCAGGGCGTGCAACTGAAGGCGTTCAAGGCACCCACCGACGAGGAGAAGTCGCACCCGTTCCTGTGGCGCATCAAGAAGGCGCTGCCGACCAGCGGCATGATCGGCATCTTCGATCGCTCCCACTACGAGGACGTGCTGGTGACCCGTGTGAACGGCTGGATCGACAAGGCCACGTGGGAGGCCCGTTACGACGAGATCAACTCATTCGAGGCCGACCTGGCCGCGTCGGGCACGACCGTGCTGAAGTGCTGGCTCCACGTGTCGTGGGACGAGCAGTACGAGCGGCTGGCGGAGCGGCTCGAGAATCCCGACAAGCACTGGAAGTACAACCCCGGTGACCTCGACACCCGACGACACTTCGCCGAGTTCCAGACAGCCGCCAGCGAGGCCATCTCGCGGACGAACACCGACGTGGCCCCCTGGTACGTCGTGCCAGCCGACCGCAAGTGGTACCGCAACTGGGCCGTGGCCCAGCTCCTGCTCGAACACCTGCGGGCGTTCAACCTCGGGTGGCCCGTGGGTGAGTTCAGCGCAGCCGAGCAACTGGAGGAGTTGGCCAAGCTGCGCTGACGCCGCGCTCGGGTGATCAGCTGTGCGCGAGCAGTTCGATCAGGGCGTCCTCGGTGTGCAGTTCGACGTCGGTGAGCGGCGCATCAGAATCCGGTTCCAGCAGGTCCATCGCCGCGTAGGCGTAGCGGGCCATGACCAGGTCGAGCACGCGTTCGTCGGCACCCAGGGGTCCACTGACGGCGACTGCACCGCTGTGCAGGGCCAGTTCGGCCTGGGCCGTCCAGCGGGGGCCCTCGGCGAGGAACAGGGAACCGACGGCGATGTGGCGTCGTCCCTGGCCCCGCAGGGTGGCGATGGCCTGGGCCACGTTGGGGCCGGAGCCGTCGGCGACCGCGACGACGCAGGGGAGCTTGTGGTGAGTGGCCCACTGACGGGCCCGGCGGGACACCAGTCCGTGTCCGCGCACGTCGCCACCGGCAGGGAGGGAGAGCACCAGGGCGTCGAGTTCCACGGTCCGGGTGGCTCGCAGTGCGGTACGCAGCCGGTCGTCGAGGATGTTCAGCAGCTCGGCAGCGGGGCCGATCGGACGAGCCATCGCGATCCGGAGCAGGGGATAGGTCGCCGTGAGGTCCCCGAGCTCACCTGCCAGATCCGGGTGGGCGTCGATGGCACTGGTGACGTCGAGGGGGACCACCACGATCTCGTCGGCACCCTGCTGGGACAGGCGCTCGACCGCAGCCCGCAGCTGGTACCCAGAACCGTCCACCATGGCGGTCTGCACCGAAACCGTCGGACGGAGCTTCATCATGCGCGTGGCGAGAGTGTGCACCACCTGACGAACGTGCGCGTCGTCGCCGCCGACAGCGGCGAGCACCAGGGCCGGAGCAGTCATGGATCTGCCTTTCCGAATTGAATGGAAGGGTGGCGCCGTTGCCGTGATGCGTACTCTTCTCGCCATGTGGACAATCCGCAAGGGCAAATCCCACATTTCGGGACGGACGTCCATCAGACCGGCGATGTGAACGCGGCTGTCGTCCGAGTGGGGGGCCGCGCTGAACCTCTCACGACAGGGTGGAGCCGCCCTCGGCCACGCCCTCACGGATCAGTTCGGCCTGGATGACGCTGATCCCGGAGAACTCGGGCCACACGGACTCCAGGGCTGCGTTGAAGGCCGCCCCGATCAGCACCGCGAGCGAGGTCAGGTAGAGCCACAGCAGCAGCGCGATCGGCGCGCTCAGGGGGCCATACAACGACGATCCCCCCAGGGACTCGTCGAGCACACGACGCATGACCCACGAGCCTGCCAACCACAGGGCCAGAGTGAGCAGGGCGCCGGGTAGATCGGCCCGCCACTTGCGACGAAGCGGCACCGCTCGCCAGTACAACGTGGTGAGCAACAACGTCGACCCGATCAGCACGGTGGGCCAGTAGGCGCCGGCGACCCAGGCGACCTGGGTCGGCAGCAGTCGCGCCACCAGGCTCGGCCCGGCGAGGACGAGTGGGAGCATCACGGCTGTCAGCAGGAGCACGACCAGGTAGATGCCCAGGCTGAGGGCTCGGGCGTGGATGATGCTTCGCTTGCCCGCGTGTCCGTACATGATCGAGACGGTGTCGATGAAGACGCTCATGGCCCGGGACCCCGACCACAGGGCGAGCAGGAAGCCGATGGAGATGACGTCGACACGCCCCGACCCGAGCACCTCGTTCAGGGTGGGCACCAGCACCTGGTCGATGGCCGAGGTGGTCAGCAGGGGGCTGGCGACGTCGACGATGCGTGTCTTGAACTCCTCGACCGACTGGACGCTGAAGCGCTGGGCGACGAAGCCGACCGACCCTGCCAGGCCGAACAAGAGCGGGGGCAGTGACAACACGGCGAAGAAGGCCGATTCGGCGGCCAGACCCATGACCCGGTAGCGCATGGCGGCCTGGATGGTGCGCCACGGAACCCTCGCGGCAAGGGCGAGACGGGCCAGCGCAGGGTGGCGGCTGACGTCGAGCAGGCGCTCACGCCAAGGCTGGGGCATGACGACAACGGATCCGGTGAGCATGCACGGAGGAGCTTTCGAGCGGGGAAGTGCCAGGGGGAAGGACTGACCCCACGATGGTGCCACGGGTCTGCCCGCAGGAACGGGCGACGCTCCGCCGGGTCGCACCCGACGCCAATGCAGGGGGGCGCCGATGCGTGGCAAGGAGCGCTCTGTAGCGTTGCCGACGTTGGTCACCCTTCACGCTGCGCCCTCCATCCCCCCATTCAGGAGGTGCGCGCCAAGGGAAGGGTGGCCGCCCTTCCTCCCGAGCTGGACGACCGGTGGAGACCACGCGCTCGGGGACTGATCGCACGCGAACGGCCCCTGACCGCGTTTCCGCGAGTCAGGGGCCGTCCAGACGGGTGGGCGATACTGGGTTCGAACCAGTGACCTCTTCGGTGTGAACGAAGCGCGCTACCACTGCGCCAATCGCCCGTGCGAGAAGCAACCGTAGCAGCAGCCGCGCCCGGTTTGCACATCGCCGCCCGGACACGCTCGGTCGTCGTCCGGTTTGTGCATCCGCTGAAGAGTCCGCTATGGTTTTCAACGCCCCAAGAACGGGATCCCGCAAGGGAAGATCCGGGCCGGGGGCATGCGGACGTGGCTCAGTTGGTAGAGCATCACCTTGCCAAGGTGAGGGTCGCGAGTTCGAATCTCGTCGTCCGCTCGGAGGGGTCTCAGCCCAGTCGAGGCTTGAGGTCACTTCTCCCTGGTGGAGTGGCCGAGAGGCGAGGCAACGGACTGCAAATCCGTGTACACGGGTTCAAATCCCGTCTCCACCTCGGGCGGTTGGCGCAGTGGTAGCGCGCTTCCCTGACACGGAAGAGGTCACTGGTTCAAACCCAGTATCGCCCACCGAACGAACAGGCTCCTGACGAGCGGAAACGCTGGTCAGGAGCCTTTCGCGTCCCTGCCGCGTGATCACCTCACACGACTCCTGCCCCCGTCATGCCTGCTCAACTAGGGTGGTCACACTCGTCGAGGAGGGATTGCGATGTCCGTGGTGATCATCGGTGCAGGACTGGCCGGAGCCAGTGTGGCGACAGAACTGCGTGAGCGAGGCGACACCCGCCCGATCACCCTGATCGGCGCTGAGCCCCACCTGCCCTATGAGCGGCCACCGCTGTCGAAGGACCTGCTGCTCGGCAAGCAGGATGCAGAGGCCAAGGCCTTCGTGCACGACGACACGTGGTACTCCGAGCACGACGTCGAACTGCTGACCGACACGACGGTGCACGAGGTCGACCTGGACGCTGCCGAGGTCGTGCTCCCCGATGGCCGCAGGCTGGCGTTCGACCAGCTCGTGCTCGCCACCGGGTCGAGCCCCCGTCCCCTGCCCATGGCAGACGACTCCGGTGCGCCCGTTGCCTACCTTCGAACCCTGGACGACGCCCACGCCCTGCTGGCGCACCTGCCCGAGCGGGTGGCGATCATCGGCGGCGGCTGGATCGGGCTCGAGGTGGCAGCAGCCGTGCAACAGGCGGGCGGTCAGGCGATCGTCCTCGTCCGCGACGCCCTGCCCCTGCAGGCAGTGCTCGGCAACGACATGGCACAGGTCTTTGCCGACCTGCACCGCGAGCACGGCGTCGACCTGCGCACGGGGGTGAACGTGACCTCGATCTCGTCCTACGGCCAGGGGGCTGTGCTGACCCTGGACGACAAGTCCCAGGTCGAGGCCGACCTCGTACTGGTGGGCATCGGTGCCGAGCCGAACGTCGACCTGGCCCGGGGCGCCGGTCTGAAGGTCGACGACGGTGTGCTCGTCGACGCGCACCTGCGCACCAGCGACCCCAAGGTCTTCGCCATCGGCGACATCGCCAACCACGACCACCCCCGGCTCGGACGACTGCGGGTGGAGCACTGGGACACGGCGCTGCAGCAGGGCAAGTACGTCGCGAGGCAGCTCACCGGCGACGACTCCCCCTACGAGCGGCAGCCCTACTTCTTCACCGACCAGTACGACCTCGGCATGGAGTACGTCGGCAGGTCGAAGCCGGACGACCAGACCGTGGTCACCGGAGATCGTGCGGCCCGCACGATGCGGGTGCTGTGGGTGCGGGACGGCACGGTGGTGGCTGGCATGCACCTCAACGACTGGGATGCGACCTCGCCACTCAAGCAGGCCATCGGGCGTCGTGTCGACGACGTCGAATGGCTCGACGCCGACTGACGCTGGTCGATCGCGACGCGCCTGAGACCAACCCGATCAGGTGGGGAGGTTGGTCATTTGGTTCAATGACCTCCATGCAACGTGGGTCAAACGTGCCGCGGCTGGGGGATTTCAATCAACGGGTGGTGCTCGACTGCATCCGGCGTACCACCGTGGGCATCAGTCGGGTCGAGATCGCCGGGCTCACGGGCCTGTCGGAGCAGACCGTCTCGAACCTCACCCGACGGCTGCTCGACGAAGGACTCGTCGTGGAACTGGGCCGGGAGGTCAACGGTCCGGGCAAGCCCCGAACCATGCTGGGGCTCAACTCCGAGGGCATGTTCTCGATCGGCATCCACCTCGACCCCGTCAGTGTCGCCGTCCTGATGGTGAACCTCGCCGGCGAGGTGGTCGAGCGCACGACAGTGGTGCTGGAGGACGACGCCGACCCGGCCTGCGTGCTCGACGGGATCGTCACCGCGGTCGAGCGGGTGACGGCCGGGCACCCGGCTGCCCTGGGCAGGATGATGGGCGTCGGGGTGGGGGTGCCGGGTCCGATCGACGTCGCCCGCGGGGTGATGATCAATCCTCCGCTGCTGCAGACCTGGCGCGACGTGCCCATCGCCACCCTGTTGCGGTCGCGACTGGGACTGCCGGTCTGTGTCGAGAAGGACCTGATCGCGGCGGCGGCCGGCGAGGCGTGGCTGCGGCAGGGTTCCACCGCTCCCGACTTCCTCTACGTCTACCTGGGCGCCGGGCTGGGTTTCGGGCTGGTGCATGACGGGGCCGTGCAGCACGGGGTGTCGCACAACTTCGGCGAGGTCAACATGTTCATCGTCCAGACCTCGCAGCCGACCCTGTCGTGCTGTGTGGTGCCGGGCTCGTTCGCGCACCGCATCTCACCCCGCCACCTGATCCATGCGGCGGCCGAGGTGGGTGCCCTCGATCCGGCAGAGGTGGAGTCGGCCAAGAACAGCCCGACCGGCCGTGACGCGCTGGTTGCGGTGCTGGCCCAGCAGGCCCGCGACGGTGACGCCGCCAGCGCCCGCGTGCTGGATGCGCTGGCCGACGACCTGGCAGCTGGACTGGCCCCGTTGACCGACCTGCTCGACGTGAACGAGGTGGTGATCGGTGGCCACTCCTGGGCCAGGTACGCCGATCTCGTCCAGTCGCCGATGGCACGTCGGCTGGGGGAGAGGGCGGTGCTGCGGACGGCTCGACCCGTGCACGTGCAGAGTTCGCGGGCCATGCACGAGGCGATCGCCATCGGGGCCGCAACGATGGTGTTGGACGAACGGGTCAGCCCGGACGCCCGGGGCCTGTCAGGACGACGACCGTGATCCTTGGCCACCAGTTGTGTAACGAAACGGTGTATTTCGTCCAAGTTCGGGACTAACTGCTCCGGCGCTGGAATAGTCATGGCACATGGCGCAACTGGGCGCTGAGGATCAAGGAGGATCCATGAGCAGAGGTACCCCGGGCTGGCGGGGCGGGCGTCTGCCCGCCGCAATGGCCTTGGTCGTGGCCGTGCTGATGTCACTGATGGCCGCCTGCACGGCGGGAACAGCAGGTCAGGGCAGCACCGGCAACACGCAACCGAACAACAGTTCAGGTGGCAAGACCGCCGCCGGTTCGAACCGATACATCAAGCTGTCGCCCTGCTGCAGTTGGAACACCACGTGGTCGTTCAACCCCTACAACGTCAACGGGCTCGGCATCCAGAACGACTTCGTCTCGATGCGTCTGGCGATCCTGAAGGCGCCGGGTCTGACCGACTTCGTTCCGCAGCTCGCCGAGAGCTGGGACGAGAGCGGTGACAAGCTCGTCGTCCACCTGCAGAAGCAGGCCAAGTGGGAGGACGGCACCCCCGTCACCGCCAAGGACCTGGTCGACACCGTCTACCTCGACGCCACCCGCGGCGACGGCTTCTGGCGCACGATCCAGTCGGCCACCGCCAAGGACGACTCGACCGTCGAGTTCACCCTCGCCAAGGGCCAGGACATGTCGCTGGCCAAGCTGGCCATCCTGCCCAACATCGTCGTGTACCCCTCCAGCGTGTACGGCTCCTTCGTCACCGACGAACTGAAGAAGGACGCCGAGGCGTACTTCGCCAAGGCCGCGACCGACCCCGAGGGCGCCACCTCGATGGCGGAGTTCAAGCGCATGGGCGCCGTCTTCCAGAAGCTCGCGGCCCTCAAGGTCGACAAGCTGATCGGCAACGGCCCGTTCAAGCTCGACAACATCACCACCAAGGAGGCGAAGCTCTCGAAGTCGCCCACCTTCTGGGCCGCCGACAAGATCAAGGTGGCCGGCATCGACTACCTCAACGGGTCGAACCAGACCATCTACCCGCAGCTGTTCAGCGACGGTGCGGACTTCTCGAACGTCTACCTGCCCCCGCCCATCCTGAAGCGTTGGGGTGACACCGAGGGCGCCAAGACGGCCCTGCCGCTGGCCTTCGGGTTCGTGATGGCGTTCAACTCGAACAAGGCCCCCTTGAACATCAAGGAGGTCCGTCAGGCCCTCGCCTACGTCATCCCCCGGCAGAAGCTGGCCGAGGCTGCGTACGGCAACGTCGAGGGAGCAGGTGGCGCCTGGAAGGAGATCCCGACCGGTCTGTCGCCGACGCTCGACAAGTTGTACCTGACCCCCGAGCAGCTCAAGCAGCTGAACCCCTACCCCGTGGACGCCAAGAAGGCCAGCGACCTGCTGACCAGCAAGGGCTTCAAGAAGCAGGGCAACCAGTGGATCAAGCCTGACGGCAAGCCGTTCACGCTGACCCTGACCGTGAACGCCGACACCTCCGACATCGTGACCTCGTTCAACGCGGCTGCGACTGCCCTGACGGCGTTCGGCATCAAGTCCGAGGTGAAGGCCACCTCCGGTGCCCAGCAGGACGCTGACCAGCACAACGGTGACTTCGAGATCGGGATGGCCTTCGTGGGTGGCAACAACCCGATCAGCAACTACGCCTCGCTGCTCGGCCCCGGTTACAACTTCACCAACCAGGGCAACTACGCAGGCAAGCGCGGTATCGGGTTCGGCCCGAAGATGGACGTCCCCGGTCTCGGTACCGTCGACATCCCCTCGACCATTGCCAACCAGGAGCGCACGGTCCCCCCGAACGACGAGATGAAGAAGGCCACCTGGGCCTGGGCGCAGCTCGTCAACGAAGACATGCCGTACCTGTGGTACGCCACCAAGGTGTACCAGTTCTCGTACTCGACCAAGCACTTCGACAACTGGCCGCCTGCCGACCAGAACGGTTCGAGCGAGCTCTGGGACATCATCTCCAACAACATGACCGGCGGTCTCTCGCTGGCCATGCAGCAGGGCTACATCGTCCCGAAGTGATCGATCACTGAAGGACGCCAACCCGTCCCACCCTCCGCAGGCCTTCCGATGCCCGGCACCGGAAGGCCTGTGGAGGGCTGGGGCACAGCCCACACCCAGGAGTGCACCTGAATGGTCAAGTACATCCTCCAGCGGCTCGTCTTGTCGCTGGTCATCATCTACATCGTCGTCACGCTGTCGTTCTTCATGGTCCGGTTGATGCCGGGCAACCCGATGGCAGCCCTCGAGTCGCAACTGCGCATGCAGGGTGGCCTCACCGAGATCGAGATCCAGAACCGCATCAATGCCATCTACGGCCTGCAGCCGAACTCGCCCGTCGGGCAGCAGTACCTGCAGTACCTGGGCAATGTGCTGCGCGGTGACCTCGGTCGTCCCCTCACCAATCCCGGCACCACCGTGGTCGCCGTCATCGCCGAGGCCCTGCCCTGGACGCTGATGATCGTCGGTGTCTCGCTGCTGCTCAGCTTCATCATCGGCTGCGCGGTCGGGCAGGCCATGGCCGCCCACCAGAGCAGCGTCGGTGCCCGCATCATGACGCTGACCGTCAGTTTCCTCAGCGCGGTGCCCAGCTACCTGGTGGCCATCCTGTTGCTCTACGTGCTGACCGGCATCTACCGGGTCTTCCCGACCGGTGGCGCCTACTCCGTCGACGTGGCGCCTGGCCCCAACCTCGACTACGTGCTCAGCGTGCTGCACCACGCCGCCCTGCCCATCGTCGCCTACGTGGTCACCTCGTTCGGTGGGTGGGCCCTGGGCATGAAGGGCAGCGCCGTGTCGGTGCTCGGCGCCGAGTACGTGCGCGCCGCGGAGTCGCGCGGTCTGTCGGACCGGGTCATCACCCGCTCCTACATCGGCCGCAACTCGATGTTGCCGATGATCACGCAGCTGGCCCTCTCGATCGGGTTCATGTTCGGTGGGTCGGTGTTCATCGAGACCTACTTCCAGTACCCCGGCGTGGGCTACTACATGATCCAATCGGTCAACCAGCGCGACTACTCCCTGATGATGGGAGCGTTCCTGCTGATCACCGTCACGGTGGTGGTGACCAACTTCCTGGTCGACCTGCTGTACCCCCTGATCGACCCCCGTATCGCTCGTCCTGGTGCTCGCAAGCGTCGTGACGACACCGTCGACACCGACCCGTCGACCGACGTCATCCCGGCAGGAGGGACCATCGCATGAGTTGGTTCAAGGACCTGTGGCGCATCCTGCGCCACGACATCGCCGCCCTGATCGGCGGTGTGATCGTGCTCATCTACGTGCTGGTGGCCATCTTCGGGCCCACGTTCGTGCACCTCGACCAGGAGCAGGACCCCACCAAGGCCTACCTGCCACCCTCGCCCCAGCACTGGCTCGGCACCGACGCCCTCGGTCAGGGAGTGTTCGAGCAGATCATCATCGGCACCCGACCCATCATGATCGTCGGGGTGCTGGCGGCCGTCGTCACCGTCGCGATCGGGGTCATCGTCGGCCTCTGGTCGGGCTACGTGGGTGGCATCACCGACCAAGCCATCATGCGCGTCACCGACGTGTTCCTGACGATTCCCGGCCTCCCGCTGATCATCGTGTTGTCGGCGGTCATCCGCACCACGAACCCGTTCGTGCTGGCGTGCGTGCTCTCGATCACCGCGTGGGCCGGACTTGCTCGTGCCATCCGGTCGCAGGCGCTGAGCCTCAGGTCGTCCGACTTCGTCGAGGCCGCGACCCTGCAGGGGGTGTCGCTGAACAACATGATCGGACGACAACTGCTGCCCAACGTCGGGCCCTATGTCGCGATCCACTTCCTGATGGCCATCACGGGCGCCATCTATGCCCAGGTCGGTCTGTTCATGCTGGGCATCGCCCCCATCAGCGGCACCAACTGGGGCATCATGATCAACCTGGCCATGGCCCAGGGCGCCCTGTACACCACCGACAGTGTCTTCTACCTGCTCTCACCGATGGCTGCCATCGTCATCCTGCAGGTCGCGTTCGTGTTCTTCAGCCGTGCGCTCGACACCGTCTTCAACCCGAGGTTGCGTGTCCAATGACGATCACCACCCCCCGTGTCGCGCCCACCGCATCGCGGTCGGCATCGCTGCTCAAGGTCGATGACCTGACGGTGCAGTTCGGACGAGGCCCAGGCCAGGTCAAGGCGGTCGAGGAGGTGAGCCTCACCCTCGAACGCGGTGAACTGTGTGCCCTGGTCGGTGAGTCGGGCTGCGGCAAGTCGACCCTCGCCTATGCGCTGATGGGCATCGTCCCCCCACCCGGCAAGGTGGTGGGCGGCACCATCGAGTTCCAGGGCAACCCGATCACCTCGATGTCGAAGAACCAGTTGAACAAGCTGCGTGGTGCCGAGATGTCGATGGTCTTCCAGGGGGCGATGAACGCGTTCAACCCCGTGTTGACGATCGGCACCCAGGTCGACCACATCCTCGAGGCGCATCCGGACGTGCACCCCACCAAACAGGCCGGCCGGCAGTACTTCGCCGAGCTGTTGTCGCTGGTGCAGTTGTCTCCCGAACGCATCGTGAAGTCGTTCGAGAGCCAGCTCTCGGGCGGCATGAAGCAGCGCGTGGCCATCGCGGTGGCGCTGTTGCTCAAGCCGGCCCTGCTGATCCTGGACGAACCGACCACCGCGCTCGACGTGCTCAACCAGCGGATGGTGATCGAGATCCTCAAGGACCTGCACCGCGAGCTCGACCTGACCATCATCTTCGTCACCCATGACCTGGCCGTGGTGGCCGAACTGGCGACCAAGGTTGCGGTCATGTACGCAGGCCGCCTCGTCGAGGTCGGCGACGTCGATGCCATCTTCGCCGGGGAGTTCCGACACCCCTACGTCAAGGCACTGATCAGCGCCATCCCCAGTGTGCTCGAGGCCGGTCTGACCGTGAAGCCCATCGGTGGGCAGGTGCCGAACCTGGCGCAACTCCCGCCCGGGTGCCGGTTCGCCCCCCGCTGCGGTTTGGCCGAGCCCCACTGCACCGAGGTGGAACCGGCCCTCACCGTGCGGGGTGACCACGGCGTGGCCTGCCACGTCATCGCCCGCGAGACCGGCCCCGACACCACGACCTTCCCCAGCAGCAAGGAGGATGCATGAGTACCCTCAGCGTTCGCGACGTCACCCACTCCTACCCGACCAGCCCGCGGCGGGTGCTGACCGACGTGAACCTCGAGATCCCCGAAGGCGAGATGGTGGCCATCGTGGGGGAGTCCGGGTGTGGCAAGACCACCCTGGGTCGGCTCATCTCGGGCCTCCACCAGCCCAGCGAGGGGACGATCGAGTTCAACGGCAAGGACATCAACTCGCTGAGGGGCGGTGAACGCAAGCAGTGGCGCCGAAGGGTGCAGATGGTGCACCAGGATCCCTACGGCTCCCTCAACCCGGGCCTCACCCTCGCGGGCACGCTCGCTCCGGGGCTGCTGGTGCACAAGGTCGCCACCCATCGCACGGTCGAGAGGACGATGATCGACCTGCTGCAGCAGGTGGGCCTCGATGCCACGCCGGCATTCCTGAACCGATACCCGCACCAACTCTCCGGGGGTCAGCGCCAGCGCGTCTCGATCGCCCGTGCCATCGGGCTGGAGCCTGACCTGATCGTCGCCGACGAGGTGACCAGCATGCTCGACGTGTCGATGCGCGTGGCCATCCTCGATCTGCTGATCAAGTTCCGGCAGGAACGAGGTCTCGGCTACGCGTTCATCAGCCACGACTTCGGGGTGGTGCGCTACTTCGCCCGCGGTGGTCGGATCGCCGTGATGTTCTTCGGCAGGATCGTCGAGGAAGGGCCCGTCGACGAGGTGATCATCTCGCCGGCCCACCCCTACACGCGGATGCTGCTGGAATCGATCCCGATCCCCGACCCGGTGCTGGCCCGGGAACGGCACCTCGACCAGGCCGAGCGCTTGATCGGTACCCCCGCTCAGAAGGGTTGTGTGTTCGCCAACCGTTGCCCGATGGTGCAGCCCGAGTGCCGGACGGCGATGCCACCGCTGGCACCGACCCCTGGTGCGTCCGGGGATCGGCCCCGGCGCAGTGCCTGCCTGTTCCCCGAGCGCGTGGAACCGCTCACCCACGTGCAGAAGGAACGAGTCCTCAAGGAGCACCATGTCGCAACTGTCGGTGGCGGCCAGAGGGATGATCGGCCTGGGAATCGGGATGTTGATCCTGGCCTTGGTGGTTCGTCCGGCGATCAGGAGCCAAGCGAGCAGGTGGGCTGACACCGGTTCCATCATCATCTCGCTGCTGATGGTGGTGGCCGGAGTGGTGGTGGCCCGGATCGAGGCCACCAAGCATGCCGATGACGACGACTGGGACATCAAGGACGATCCGCTGTCCTGATCGAACGAACACCGAATCTGGTTTCCGGCCAGCTGGGCGGATCGGGCAGAATGAGTCCCGGTCCGCCCAGCAGGGCGTGAACCCCACCCAGCGAAAGGCACCGTGGTGTCCATCTCGTTCAGCGTCCACCGTCACGGCCAGTCCAGCCAGGAGACGCGCGAGACCACCACGACCGGGTTCGACCTGTTCGGAGACGACCGTGGTGTGGTCGCCATGAGGGTCAACTCCGAGGTGCTCGACCTGCAGCGGGAACTCCACGACGGTGACGTCGTCGAGCCCGTCGCGATCGACTCGGCCGAGGGTCTGGCCATCCTGCGTCACTCCTCGGCCCACGTGGCCGCGCAAGCGCTGCAGTCGCTGCGTGCGGACGCGAAGCTGGGCATCGGCCCGCCCATCACGGACGGGTTCTACTACGACTTCCAGACCGAGCCGGTCACGCCCGACGACCTCAAAGAGGTGCAGAAGGCCATGGTGCGCATCATCAAGGAGCGGCAGCGTTTCGTCCGCCGGGTGGTCACCGATGAGCAGGCACGCGCCGAGCTCGCCGACGAGCCCTTCAAGCTGGAGCTGATCGGGCTCAAGGGCAACTCCTCCGACGACGACGGGTCGTCGGTGGAGGTCGGCGCCGGCGAGCTCACCATCTACGACAACGTGCGTCGCAACGGCGAGGTGGCGTGGAAGGACCTGTGTCGCGGCCCCCACGTGCCCCACACCGGCTATCTGCAGGCGGTGGCCCTGACCAGGTCGTCGGCCGCCTACTGGCGGGGCGACCAGGCGAACGCCTCCCTGCAGCGGGTGTACGGCACCGCGTGGGCCACCAAGGAGGACCTGCAGGCTCACCAGCACCGACTCGAGGAGGCCGCCAAGCGCGACCACCGCAAGCTGGGGGCCGAACTCGACCTGTTCAGCTTCCCCGAGGAACTCGGCCCGGGGCTGCCGGTCTTCCACCCCAACGGCGGTGTCATCAAGCGCGAGATGGAGGACTACGTGCGCCAGGCCCACCTGGACCACGGATTCCTCTATGTCGGTACCCCGCACCTGTCGAAGGAGGGTCTGTTCCACACCTCCGGGCACCTGCCCTACTACGGCGACAGCATGTTCCCCGCCCTGGACGACGACGGCCAGCCGTACCGCCTCAAGGCGATGAACTGTCCCATGCACAACCTCATCTACCAGTCGCGACAGCGTTCCTACCGTGAACTGCCGCTCAGGTTCTTCGAGTTCGGCACCGTCTATCGCAACGAGAAGTCGGGCGTCGTGCACGGACTCACCCGCGTGCGGGCCCTCACCCAGGACGACTCGCACAGCTACTGCACCCCCGAGCAGGCACCCGACGAGGTGCGCCACCTGCTGGGCTTCGTGTTGGAACTGCTGCAGGACTTCGGGCTGAACGAGTTCTACCTGGAGCTGTCGACCCGCGACGAGGACGGCAAGAAGAAGGACAAGTTCATCGGCACCGACCAGCAGTGGGCCGATGCCACCGCCCTGTTGCAGCAGATCGCCGACGAGTTCGGCGCCCAGCACGGCATCGCCGTGGTCCCCGACCCGGGGGGCGCTGCGTTCTACGGTCCCAAGATCTCCGTCCAGGCCAAGGACGCCATCGGCCGCACCTGGCAGATGTCGACCGTGCAGTACGACTTCTCGCAGCCGCAGGGCTTCGGGCTGACCTACACCGCACCCGACGGCTCGCACCAGCAGCCGGTGATGATCCACTCGGCCAAGTTCGGTTCCATCGAGCGGTTCATCGGTGTGTTGGTCGAGCACTACGCGGGTGCCTTCCCGGCCTGGCTGTCGCCCGTGCAGGTGGCAGGCATCCCGGTGGCCGGCGAGTTCGATGACTACCTGTACGAGGTCGCCGACCGGCTCAAGCGGGCGGGGGTGCGTGTCGAGGTCGACGACTCCGACGACCGCTTCCCCAAGAAGATCCGCAACGCACAGAAGCAGAAGTCGCCCTTCATGGTCATCGCCGGCGGCGAGGACCGGGACGCGGGTGCCGTGAGCTTCCGTTACCGCGACGGCTCCCAACGCAACGGCATCCCGGTGGACCAGGCAGTGGCCGAGATCGCGGACTGGGTCGCGAGCAGGCGCAACGATTCGCCGACCGCGGCCAGCTTCGACGCCTGAGGGGTGACGGTGACCGACCACCTCGATCCACCCGATGCCCACGACCCGGGGACAACCGACGAGTTCGCCGGGGTACCCGACTCCTTCCAACGGTTGTGGACGCCCTATCGGATGGCCTACATCCAGGGGGAGAACAAGCCGGCCGACTCGTCGGTGGGTGAGTGCCCCTTCTGTCGCATCCCCGACGGAACCGACGAGGACGGGCTGGTCGTGCGGCGCGGGGAACGGTGCTTCGTGGTGCTCAACCTCTATCCCTACAACTCCGGACACCTGCTCGTCTGCCCCTACCGGCACGTCAGCGACCTGACGGAGCTGACCACCAGTGAGGCAGCGGAGCTGACCCTGCTCAGCCAGCGGGCGATGACCACACTGCGTGCGGTGAGCCACCCCGCAGGGTTCAACCTCGGTCTCAACCAGGGAGTGGTCGCCGGCGCCGGGATCGCGGCCCACCTGCACCAGCACGTCGTCCCCCGCTGGCAGGGCGACTCGAACTTCCTGCCCATCATCGGACGAACCCGGGCCCTGCCCCAACTGCTGGGCGAGGCTCGCCAGCTGCTGGCCGACGGGTGGGTCGCCTGATGCTGGAGAGGTTCCGCCGCTACTGGTCGATGGCCATGACCCCACCGGCTCGCCTGTTCATCCGGTGGGGCGTCAGCCCCGATGTGATCACCTGGGTCGGCACCCTCGCGACGGTGGCGCTGGCCATCACGTGCTTCAGTCAGGGGTGGCTCTGGCAGGGAGCGCTGGCCCTCGGCGTGTTCATGCTCTCCGACGGGGTGGACGGACAGATGGCGCGGATGACGGGGCGCACCTCGACGTGGGGAGCGTTCCTCGACTCGTCCCTCGATCGGATCGGCGACGGCGCCGTCTTCGGCGGCATCATGCTCTACTACGCGGGCCCGGGCGACTCGCTGCTGTGGGCCGGAGTGGCCCTCGGGGCGCTGGTGATGGGCCAGGTGACCAGTTACGTGAAGGCGCGAGGCGAGTCGCTGTCGTTCCGGGTCGCGGGCGGGCTGGCTGCCCGAGCCGACCGCATCCTGGCGCTGCTGCTGGGTGCCCTGCTCGCGGGTCTCGGCCTGCACTGGGCCCTTCCCCTCGCCTGCACCTGGTTGTTCGTGGCCGGGGCGATCACCGTGGGGCAGCGCATGGCCCAGGTGCACCGTCAGGCGCGCGAGTTCGACAGCGCACGCTCGACGACCCCATGAAGCCCCCTCCGCCGGGCTCTCCCGTCCCTGAGTCCCCAGGTCGTACCGCGACCATCGGCGGCGCCGAGCTGCGCTCGCGGGCGGTCGCGGCCGGCCTGCGTGCGGCGGGTGGGGTCCCGTGGCCCGTGTGGCGGCCGGTCGCCGAACTGACCGGCACTGCCCTGGCCCTGCACCCCAACCGCGGCCTCAGGCAGTGGCAGGCCAACGTCACGGCGCTGACCGGTCGACCGGTGGGCCGGTCCCTTCGTCGTCGGGCGCTGGTCAGTTGGGCCCACAACAATGCGCTCTCGATGCGTCTGGGGCACTTCACCCGCGAGCAGGTGATCAGTCGGATCGTGATGGACCCCGAGCAGGAGGAGCGGTTGCGCACGGTCTCCGCCACCCGCGGGGCCGTGGTGGCACTTCCGCACATGGGTTCCTGGGATCTCGCCGGCGCCTGGGCCTGCGCCGTCGGCATGCCCGTGTCGACCGTCGCCGAGCAACTGGGGCGAAGCGAGTTCGAACTGTTCCTGCGGGAGCGGCGCCGGCTGGGATTCACCGTGCACGGGCACCGCGATCCGCTGGTCGGGCAGAAACTCATCGCCGACGCCCGGGCCAAGAAGCTCGTCTGCCTGCTGGTCGACCGCAACCTGTCCCGGGGCGGGGTGCCGGTGGAGTGGCCGGCACCTCGTCCGGTGCGCTCCTTGATGCCGATCGGACCGGCACACGTGGCCCTGGAGTCGGGGTCGATGTTGCTGGCCCTCTCGTCGACCTTCGAGGGCGGCAGGCTGAGGCTGCAATTGTCGGACCCGATCGAAGCCGAACCGGGGGCACGAAGTAGGGTCAGCCGTTACCAGTCGATGATGCAGCAGGTCTGTGTGTTCTTCCACGAGCGGATCACTGAACGCCCTGAGGACTGGCACATGCTGCAACCGATGTTCGCTGAAGGGGAGTCGTGATGAGGGTCGCGATGGTGTGCCCGTACTCCTTCGACGAGCCCGGGGGGGTGCAGAACCACGTGCTCGGGTTGTCGGCGTGGCTGGGGGCTGCCGGCCATGAGGTCTCCATCCTCGGTCCCGGACGACCCGACCCGGCCCTGCTGGTGCGTCACGGGCTGTCGTCGGAGCAGTTCACGGGTCTGGGACGAGCGGTACCCGTCCGCTACAACGGCTCCGTGGCCCGGGTCACCTTCGGTCCACTGACCCACCACCGCGTGCACGACTGGCTGGCCGAGGTCTCGCCCGACGTGCTGCACGTGCACGAGCCGATCACCCCGTCCGCCTCACTGCTGGCCCTGTGGCGGGCCCGGGTGCCGGTGGTCGCCACCTTCCACACCGCCACCCCAGGATCCAGGACCATGCGCCTCGCCGGGCGCACCCTCACCCGCACCATCAGCCGCATCTCCGCAGGCATCGCCGTCTCGACCATCGCCCGCGAGGTCGTCCACAGCCACATCGGCATCGAGCCGGTGGTGATCGGCAACGGCATCACCCTCGCCGACCATCCGGTTCGGCTGCCGTGGCAGGGCTGGCGGGGAGGGGAGCAGGCGCGGATCGCGTTCATCGGTCGCTACGACGAGCCACGCAAGGGGTTCGACGTCTTCTGCCGGGCCGTGGAACTCGTCCGCCGACGCCACCCGCTGGTCGACGTCGTCGTGGCCGGCGGGGGCACCCGTCGCAGCGTGCCCGGGGTGCGCTTCCTGGGGCGGGTGAACGACGCCGACCGTGACCTGCTGCTCTCGACCTCTGACGTCTACGTCGCACCCCACCTGGGTCGGGAGTCGTTCGGCATCGTGCTGCTCGAGGCGATGGCCTCGGGCACCCCTGTCGTCGCCAGCGCGTTGCCCGCGTTCCGTGAGGTGCTCGACGACGGGGACGGCCCCATCGGCCGGATCGTCGACGTCGGCGACCACCTGGCCCTGGCGGGCGCGATCTGCGCCACTCTCGCCGAGGAGGAGCACGACCCGCGGCGGGGCAGGGCCCGCGCCGAACAGTTCGACTGGAGCAACATCGCACCACGCATCGAAGAGGTCTACACCTCGGTCCTGCCCGGTGCGGTCGCTGACCCGGGTCTCCAGATCGCCTAGCATGGCCGTGTGGCCAGCTATGACACCGACCGGGTGCTGACGCTGCCCAACGTCTTGTCACTGCTGCGACTGGTGGGTGTCCCCGTCTTCGGGTGGCTCGTCCTCAGTGGGCACGACCTCGTCGCCGTGTCGCTGCTCGCGCTCGCCGGAGCCAGTGACTGGCTCGACGGTCACCTCGCCCGTCGCTGGCACCAGACCAGCAGGGTCGGCCAGATGCTCGATCCCGCGGCCGACAGGCTGTACATCCTCACCGTGGTGGTGACCATGGCGGTCCGGGGCCTCGTGCCGTGGTGGTTGGTGGTCGCGCTGCTGCTGCGTGACCTGATGCTGGTGGCTCTCGTGCCCCTGCTGCGCAGACGCGGATGGACCTCACTGCCGGTGCACCTGATGGGCAAGGCCGGCACGTTCTGTCTGCTCTACGCCTTCCCGCTGGTGCTGTTGGCCCAGGTCGACTTCCCAGCAGCCGGACTGGTTCGCATCATCGGCTGGGCCTTCGCGGCCTGGGGGGTCGGCCTGTACTGGTGGGCCGGCATCGTCTATGTCTGGCAGACCCGCCAACTGCTGCGCAGGGCACCGGTGTGAGTGTGACACCGCGCCGACCGGACGCGAGCATGAGCCTGCTCACCGACCTGGTGGGCACGGCCCTCGAGCCCGGATACCGGCAGGCGGCGGCCCGACCGGGCCGCGCCGGGCGGCGGTGGATGGTGGTGGTGGCGCTGGTGCTGGCGGGAACGCTGTTCGGCACGGCCGCCTTCCAGACCACCCAGCAGGCCCCCGAGATGGCCAAGGAGCGGGCCACCCTGATCGACCAGATCAACCAGGCCCAGTCCGCCAACCTCGACCTCACCCACACCCTGCAGCAGCGGCAGAGCGAGGTCGACCGGTTGCAGGCCGCGCAGTTGGGGGCGGACTCCAGCGTGCAGACCGGGGTCGACCGGCTGGGGGTCCTGACCGGGGCGGTGCCGGTCACCGGTCCGGGGGTCGTGGTCGTGGTCGACGACGCCGGCGGCCTGTCGGGCACCAACGACTCCCAGTCGATCGTGGTCGACACCGACCTGCGCCGACTGGTCAACTCCTTGTGGCAAGTGGGCGCCGAGGCGATCGCCATCAACGGTCACCGGATCACCTCGCGAACTGCGATCCGTGGGGCGGGGACGGCCATCACCGTTGACTACGTCTCGCTCAACCGTCCCTACCGGGTCGAGGCGATCGGTGACCCGAAGACGATGCCCGCGCGGTTCAACTCCACCCCCGGCGGGGGGCTGTGGAACCTGCTCAAGCAGAACTACGGCATGAGGTACGACCTGTCCACCTCCGAGTCACTCACCCTTCCGGCCGACGCCGGTCTGGGGCTGCGCACGGCGAAGGCTGGCCGATGACGGCGCGGGTTAGGGTGGTCGACGTCGACGAGAGGAGACGGCGATGATCGCCATCTTGGGCCTGCTGCTCGGCCTGGTGCTGGGCCTGGTGCTCGAACCCACCCTGCCGACCGTGCTGGCCCCCTATCTGCCGATCATGATCGTCGCAGCCCTCGATGCGCTCTTCGGGGCCCTGCGGGCCTACTTGGAGCGCGTCTTCTCCGACCGGGTGTTCGTCGTCTCGTTCGTCTCGAACGTCGTCATCTCGGCGCTCATCGTGTGGGTCGGTGACCAGATCGGGGTCGGGTCCCAACTGGCCACCGGGGTGATCGTGGTGCTGGGCATCCGCATCTTCACCAACAGCGCGGCCATCAGGCGGGCGTTGCTGCATGCCTGACGAGGCCAGCCCCGAAGAGACCAGCCCCGAAGAGACCAACACCGGCGGGACGGCGGGCGCCGCGACGACGACGCCACCGACGGCACCCCGCCTCACCTGGCGGCGCATGCTCTCCGACCTGGTGCGCCCCTCACGGGCCCAGGCCTTCATGGCCATCGTGCTGTGCCTGCTGACCACCGCCATCATCTGGCAGGTGAGGGTCCGATCCGCCGACGACACCTACGCCGGCATGCGTCGCGCCGACCTGGTGCAGATCCTCGACCAACTCAACGCCAACGCCACGAAACTGCGGCAGGACATCGCCAACGAGGAGGCCGCACAGCGTGACCTGCAGTCCGGCGCCGACTCCAGGAAGGTGGCCCAGGAGAAGGCGAACGCACGGCTGAAGGAGTTGCAGGTGCTGGCCGGCACCGTGGCCGCCACCGGCCCGGGCATCGTCATCACCGTCGTCGACCCCGAACACCAGGTCACCGGTGACATGGTGCTGGATGCCGTCGAGGAGATGCGTGACGCCGGCGCCGAGGCGGTCGACGTGAACGGGGTGAGGGTGGTGGCGCAGACGTGGTTCGGAGGGTCCGCCGGTGCCGTCACGGTGAACGGGGCACCGCTGCAGCCGCCCTACGTCATCACGGTGATCGGCGAACCGCACGCCCTCGAGGAGGGCGCCCGGTTCCGCGGAGGGCTCGTCTCACAGGTGCAGGCCCCGCAGGTCGGCGCCCGGGTCGACATCTCCACCCGCGACTCGGTCGAGATCACCTCGACCACCCAGCCGAAGCAGCCGCGGTTCGCCCAGCCGACCCGCTGACCTGCACGACCGCTGTGCCACCTGTGTCGGAACAGTTTGGTCGGGGGCCCTCGTGCGTGACTCCCGAATGTTCACTAGGGTGAGCGCGTGGGATTGCCACCCACTCACGACAAGCCTGTCCACACCGTCCTGCCGACGACTCCCCCGATCGTAGGCACCGTCACTGAGGAGCGACCCGTGTCCCGCTTTCCGGAAGACCTGAAGTACAGCCGTGAGCATGAGTGGGTGCGCGAGGGCAACGGTCGAACCGTACGCATCGGGATCACCGACTACGCCGCCGAGGCCCTCGGCGACATCGTCTACGTCTCCCTGCCCACGGTCGGCGAGGAGGTCGCTGCCGGCGACTCGTGCGGGGAACTCGAGTCGACCAAGAGTGTCTCCGACGTCTTCTCCCCGGTCTCGGGCGTGGTGACCGCCGTCAACGACGCGCTCACCGAGAACCCGGCGACCGTCAACGCCGAACCCTTCGGGGACGGCTGGCTGTTCGAGGTGGAACTCGCCCCCGACGAGGCGGACGACGACCTGCTCGACGCCGACGAGTACGCCAGCCACGTCGGCGAGTGACGCGCCGGACACGTCCCACCCGTCGGGCCCCCTCGGCCGCATACGATGGGCATCCCCCAGAGGGAGTGCCCCAGAGGAGAGTGTGAGCAATGATCGAATGCCCCCAGTGCGGACGTGAGTGCGATTCGGCCAACAACTTCTGCCCCAACTGCGGCGCCAAGCTGGTGCCCGGTTCGTCCGGCGAGGCCACGCACACCATCGCGGCGGTGACCGATGACACCCGGCCGGCACACGAGTTCCCCACCGAGGTGCGCAACGCCATCCGCGACCTGCCCTCGGGCAGCGCTCTGCTGGTCGTCGACCAGGGCCCGGACGAGGGTGCCCGGTTCCTGCTCGACACCGACGAGATCACGGCCGGCCGTCACGTCGACTCCGGCATCTTCCTGGACGACGTCACCGTCTCGCGCCACCACGCCACGTTCGTGCGAGCGGGGCGCGGCTACAGCGTGCAGGACCTGGGCAGTCTGAACGGCACCTACGTCAATCGCAAGCTGGTCGAGGCCCCGACCCCGCTGCGTACCGGGGACGACGTGCAGATCGGCAAGTACCGCATGGTCTACTGCGCGCCCGAGAGCGAGACCGGTCGGAACTGATGCCCTCACCCGTGCGCAGCATCGGACAGGTCCTGGCCCTGCTCAAGGCGGAGTTCCCGGACGTGTCCATCTCGAAGATCAGGTTCCTCGAGTCGGAGGGCCTGCTGTCGCCCGAGCGCGCCCCGTCGGGGTACCGCCGCTACGCCCAGGTCGACATCGAGCGCCTGACCTACATCCTGCGGGTGCAGCGAGACCACTACCTGCCGCTCAAGGTCATCAAGGACCACCTCGACGAGATGGATCGCGGGGGAGAGCCCCCCAATCTCGACGCGCCCCCTCCCGCCCAGGTGGTGCTGCCGGCCGAGGAGGTGATGCCTGAGCCGCGTCCGGTGGCGACCGGGCAGCGTCAGGTCTCTCGCAAGCCGATCCGCCTGAGCCGTCGTGAACTGCTCGCGGCCAGCGGGTTGAGCGAGGCCGTCCTGGTGGAACTGGAGCGGCTGCAACTCGTGTTCCCCCGTCGCGGGGGTGGCTACTACGGGCGGGAGGCGTTGACGATCTGCGTGGTGGCCCGCAAGCTTCGTCCCTATGGCATGGACTCGCGCCACCTGCGCGCCATCAAGCAGTCCGCCGAACGTGAGGCGGGTCTCGTCGAGCAGGCGATCGCACCGTTCGTCCGCAGGAAGGACGGGGCCTCGGAGGCGGCAGCGGAGGTCACCCAACTGGTGATCTACGCCCACGCGGCGATGATGCACTCCATGCTTGAGCGCTGAGGGATCGGGCGGTGACTGATCGGGCACTCGCGGCCGGACTACTCTGGTGCCATGCGTGAGCTCGACATCCTCGGAGTCCGTCTCGACCTGCCGTCGCGACCCATGTTGTTGCTGCGGGAATCGGGTGGGGCGCGATGCCTGCCGATCTGGATCGGTGCGGCCGAGGCGTCCGCCATCGCCAGCGCCATGGAGGGGCTGGTGCCACCGCGCCCACTCACCCACGACCTGTTCGCCGAGGTGCTGACCGAACTGGGTCACACCGAACTGGCCGGCCGCATCACGGCCGTGACGGACGGCACCTTCATGGCCGAACTCGAGATCGACGGTCACATCATCTCTGCCCGGCCTTCCGACGTGGTTGCCCTGGCCATCCGGGCCGGGATCGTGGTGACCTGCCCCGAAGACCTGCTCGAAGAGGTCGGGGTGGTGCTCGAGACCGAGGGCGACGACGAGGTCGAGAAGTTCAGGGAGTTCCTCGACAACGTCACCCCCGACGACTTCGAGTCGGGAGAGGAGCCCCCGAACCCCGTGTGAGCCCGGGGGCTGAACCTCCACTTGAAGGTTCAGCGTCGGCGGGCAGGTGCATCGCCCCTAGTGGCAGCGTACTTGCCCAGATTCCCGTCGGGCCGGGGGCCGCGCCCGGCGTGTCAGTCACGTCGGTGTGATTCGGCGGCCGTAGGTTGGTGCCCACCAGCGAGCCAATCGGCTGGCAGAACAGTGGGGCCACGGTCATCCGTGTGACAATGGGGCCACCGAGTGAACGGAGCGGACGTGAACGAGCAGGCAGAGGGTCTCACCCACGCTGAGCTGTCCCGGTCCGACCTCGACCTGGGACAGGACGCGCTGTTCGAGGGCGAGTTCTCACCGCTCCCCGAAGACCTGGGTTTCCGAGGCCCGCTGGCTTCCGCCGCTGCCGGCATCACCTACCGGCAACTGGACTACTGGGCCCGCACCGGGTTGGTCGTGCCCGAGATCCGCGGGGCCGAGGGCTCCGGTACCCAGCGCCTCTACTCGTTCCGCGACATCCTGCTGCTCAAGGTCATCAAGCGCCTCATCGACGCGGGCATCTCGTTGCAGCAGATCCGGATCGCCGTCGACCACCTGCGCGTGCGTGGGGTCAACGACCTGTCGCAGGTCACGTTGATGAGCGATGGTGTCTCGGTCTACGAGTGCACCTCCGACAACGAGATCATCGACCTGCTGGCCGGCGGCCAGGGCATGTTCGCGATCGCGCTGGGCGGAGTGTGGCGTGACCTCGAGGGAGCACTGCTGCAGTTGCCGGGCGAACGCTCGTCCGACGCGGCCCACAGTGCCGACGACGAACTGGCTCGACGCCGCCGCCAGCGCCGCGTCGGCTGAAGGAGACGGCTCCCGCGGGCTCGGGATAATGTGGCGGC
Organism: Aestuariimicrobium kwangyangense DSM 21549; assembly: GCF_000421525.1. GTDB lineage: Bacteria > Actinomycetota > Actinomycetes > Propionibacteriales > Propionibacteriaceae > Aestuariimicrobium > Aestuariimicrobium kwangyangense. The sequence goes on from NZ_ATXE01000002.1 coordinate 187,087, forward strand.
ATCCCCGCTGAAAGTGAGCCTGCCTTGAGCTTCGCCGTTCGTCACATCGGCCCCCGCGAGACTGATCTGGAGCACATGCTCGACGTGGTCGGGGTCGCATCCCTCGACGATCTTGTCGACCAGGCGATGCCCGCGGCGATCGCGATGAATGGTCCCCTCGACCTGCCCGAGGCGCTCGACGAAGCGGCCCACCTTGCCCGGATGCGAGAACTGGCGGCGCTGAACAACCCCGGCCGCTCGATGATCGGCATGGGGTGGTACGGCACCGTGACCCCGGCGGTGGTCCGACGCAACGTGCTCGAGAACCCCGCGTGGTACACGGCCTACACCCCCTACCAGCCCGAGATCAGTCAGGGACGACTCGAGGCCCTGCTGAACTTCCAGACGATGGTCGCCGACCTGACGGCATTGCCGACGGCCGGTTCGAGCCTGTTGGACGAGGCCACCGCCGCCGCCGAGGCGATGGCCCTGTGCCGGCGACAGGTGAAGAAGGGTGCGGTCTTCCTGGTCGACTCCCAGGTGCTGCCGCAGACCCTTGCGGTGCTGCGGACGCGCGCCACGCCCCTCGACATCGAGGTGGTGGTGGCCGGCGACGACCTGCTCGAGTCGTTGCGCACCCACGAGGTCTTCGGCGTGCTCGTGCAGGTGCCGGGACTCGACGGCTCCCTGCGCCCGCCGGAGCAGTTGCGCGCCATCGCCGACCTGGCCCATGACAACGGCGCCCTGGTGGTGGCTGCGGCCGACCTGCTGGCGCTGACTCTGGTCGTGCCGCCGGGGGAGTGGGGTGCCGACATCGCGGTGGGCTCGTCCCAGCGGTTCGGTGTGCCTCTGTTCTACGGGGGGCCTCACGCCGGCTACATCTCGGTCGCGGCCGGGCTGGAGCGGAGTCTTCCGGGCAGGCTGGTGGGTGTCTCGGTCGACGCGGCCGGGGTGCAGGCCTACCGTCTGGCGCTGCAGACCAGGGAACAACACATCCGCCGGGAGAAGGCGACGTCGAACATCTGCACCGCCCAGGTGCTGCTGGCGGTGTGTGCCTCGATGTACGCCGTCCATCACGGCCCCGACGGACTCACGAGGATCGCCCGCACCATCCACCAGAACACCCGCAGGCTGGCCGGCGCGCTCGTGGCCGCCGGGCACCGGTTGGCCGGCGACCAGTTCTTCGACACCCTGACGGTCGAGGTGCCGGACGCCGCCAGCGTGGTGGCCGCCGCCCGGGCAGCGCAGGTGCACCTGCGTCACGCCGATGACACCCATGTGGGCATCAGTGTCGGTGAGGACGCGACCGAGGCCGACCTGGTGGCCGTCGCCGAGGCCTTCGGTGCCCGCCTGGGCGACCAGGTCACCGGGGGCCTGGCCGGCCACCGCCGCACCAGCCCCTTCTGCACCCACGAGGTCTTCACCTCCCACCACTCCGAGACCCGCATGATGCGTTACCTGCGCACCCTCGCCGACCGGGACTTCGCCCTCGACCGCGGCATGATCCCACTGGGTTCGTGCACCATGAAACTCAACGCGGCAGCAGAACTCGAGCCGATCAGCTACCCCGGGTTCGCCGACCTGCACCCGTACGTCCCGGCGGAGGACGCGACCGGTTACGCCATCCTGATCGCCGAACTCGAACAGTGGTTGGTCCAGATCACCGGGTATGACCGGGTCTCCTTGCAGCCCAATGCCGGCTCACAGGGCGAGTTCGCCGGACTGGTCGCCATCCGGGGTTACCACCGCAGTCGTGGGGACAACCAGCGCACGGTCTGCCTCATCCCCAGTTCGGCCCACGGCACCAATGCCGCGTCGGCCGCCATGGCTGGCATGCGGGTGGTGGTGGTCAAGGCCACCGACGACGGTTCGGTCGACCTCGACGACCTGCGCGCGAAGATCGACAAGCACGCCCACGAGTTGGCCGCCATCATGGTGACCTACCCCTCGACGCACGGGGTGTTCGAGGACACCATCACGGAGTTGTGTGAGGCGGTGCACACCGCCGGCGGCCAGGTCTACGTCGACGGTGCCAACATGAACGCGCTGGTGGGTCTCGCCCGTCCCGGTGCCTTCGGTGCCGACGTGAGCCACCTGAACCTGCACAAGACCTTCGCCATCCCCCACGGCGGGGGTGGCCCGGGTGTGGGTCCGGTGGCGGTGCGGGAGCACCTCGCATCGTTCCTGCCCAACCACCCGGTCGTCGAGGCTGCTGGCCCCGCCACCAGTTCGGGCGCCATCTCCGGCGCACCGTGGGGCTCGGCCGGTGTGCTGCCCATCAGCCACGGCTACATCGCGATGATGGGCCCGCACGGCCTGCGTGAGGCCACCCAGATCGCGCTGCTCAACGCGAACTACGTTGCCGCTCGGCTCAGGGAGCACTATCCGGTGCTCTACGCCGGATCCGGCGGTCTGGTGGCCCACGAGTGCATCCTCGACCTGCGGCCACTCACCAAGGCCTCTGGCGTCACGGTCGACGACGTCGCCAAGCGACTCGTCGACCACGGGTTCCACGCCCCCACCATGAGTTTCCCGGTGGCGGGCACCCTGATGGTCGAGCCGACCGAGTCCGAGGACCTCGCCGAACTCGACCGGTTCTGTGATGCGATGATCGCCATCCGCGCCGAGATCGACCAGGTGCGTGCCGGCGAGTGGCCGGCCGACGACAACCCGCTGCGCAACGCCCCGCACACGCTGGCCGTGGTGACCTCCGACGAATGGTCCCACCCCTACTCACGGCGTCAGGCGGCCTATCCCTCGGGTCAGCACCGGGGGCCGATCGCCGGGCACGGCCACGACAAGTACTGGCCGCCGGTGGCGCGCATCGACAACGTCTACGGCGACCGCAACCTGGTCTGTTCCTGCCCCCCGCCGGAGGCCTACGAGGACTGACCAGCGGTGCTCTTTGCCTGATGGCGCCAACCGGGCCTGACAGTATGGAAGGACGACTGACCCAGGAGGGTGCATGAAGAAGCGTCTGGAGCGCCTGATGGCCAACCGGGTGGTGGCGCACCTGATGAGGGCCCGCGAACGCTACGCGAACCGGCTCGGTGACCAGTTCGCCGGCGCCATCACCTATTTCTCGGTGTTGGCCGCGGTGCCGGTGATGATGTTCGCCTTCTCGATGCTGGGCATGACGCTGACCGTGTTGAGACCTGACTGGCTCGGCGCCGTCAAGCGTGCTGTGGGGCAGCAGGTCTCCGACCCGAAGGTGATCTCGCTCATCGACGAGTACCTGCGCAGCTGGCGCTCGGTCGGCGTGGTCGGTCTGTTGTCGCTGATGTATGCCGGCTCGGGCTGGGTGGGCAACCTGCGCACGGCCATCCGGGCGCAGTGGCGTCCCGAGTTCGAGAACGACGACGACAAGGCCAACATCCTGGTGAAGACCCTGCGCAACACCGGCATGCTGCTGGCGCTGTTGCTCGGGGTCGGGCTCACCTTCGGCCTCAGCCAGGCTGGCACCACGTTGTCGTCCACCGTCGCGGGGTGGATCGGTCTGGACCAGTCCTGGGTGGGCCGGATGCTGATGCGGGTGCTGGCGCTGGTGCTGACCGTGGCCAGCGCGTGGCTGCTGTTCACCCTCGTCTACTGGTTGCTCCCGCGTGAGCCGGCTCCCTGGTCGGCCCGGGCCCGCGGCGCCCTGATGGCCGCGGTGGCGTTCACGGCCCTGCAGTTGACGGCTGGCCTGCTGATCGGGGTCTTCTCGAGGAACAAGGCAGCTGCCCTCTTCGGGCCCGTGATCATCCTGATGTTGTTCTTCAACCTGTTCGGCAGGCTGGTGCTGCTGGTGGGCGCCTGGATCGCGACCTCCACCCAGCCGGCCGTCGCGTTCCACCACAGCGCGGCCGACGAGCCCTTGCGGGAGGACCCACGGGCCGACGTGGCCCCCGGCCACTGGGAGCTGGCTGACCGCGACCGGCGTGGTCTGGAACCGTTGCCGGCCCAGCTCATCGCCGACGCGTCGCGGGAGGCGAACCCCACCCTCAGCGCCCTCCAGCGCCCGCCGACAGCACCCCCGCCGCTCGACCCGGAGCGCCCCCTGCGGCGTGGGTTCGCCCTGGGAGTGGGGGCCGGGGCCGGGCTGGGCATGCTCGTGGGCTGGCTCAACCGCGACCGCGGCTGAGCGACCTCAGTCGGCTGCCCGGCGGGGCGGGACGGGGGTCCCGCTCTCGTCCACGGCTGCATCGCGGGCATCGTCCGGTGCGGTGACTGGCGCGGGTCGGCGCCTGGCCCGTCGGCGCTCCCGCCCTCCCTCGACGAGGTGGTAGAGCACGGGGACGAGCACCAGGGTCAGCAGGGTCGACGAGGTCAGGCCCCCGATCACCACGATCGCCAGCGGCTTGGAGATGAACACCCCACCCCCACTCAGTCCCAGTGCCATCGGGACCAGCGCGAACACCGTGGCGACCGCCGTCATCAGAATCGGACGCAATCGGCGCCGGGCACCGTCGAGCAGGGCCTGGTCGACGCTGTCACCAGCGCCGCGGTAGTGGTTGACCAGGTCGATCAGCACGATGGCATTGGTGACGACGATGCCCACCAGCATCAACACCCCGATCAGCGCGGGCACCCCGAGCGGGGTGTCGGTGATCAACAGTCCGGCCAGGGCTCCGGTGGCGGCGAAGGGGATCGAGACGGCCAGGATGAGTGGCTGCACCAACGACTTGAAGGTGGCCACCATCACCACGTAGACGATGGCGATCGCCACCAGCAGGGCCAGCCCCAGTTGTCTGAAGGCATCGGCCTGGTCGGCGGAGGCGCCACCCACGTCGGCCGTCACCCCGGGCGGCAACTGCACCGCGGCCAGGGCGATGTTGACCCGGCTGGTCAGTGCCCCGAGATCGTTGCCGGTGGGGGTCAGCGAAACGGTGGCGCTGCGCTGGCCGTCGTGGTGCGCGATGCTGGTGGGAACCGTCGTGCGGGTGATGCTTGCCACCTGTGACAGGGGCACCATCCCGGTCGCGGTCGGCACCGGCAGGTTGTTCAGCTCGGCCACGTTGGCGGGTGTGCCGGTCGGCATCACCACGACGTCGAGGCTGGCGCCCCCGGACTGCTCCACCCGTCCCACGGTGCGCGTGCTCAGAGACTGCGAGACCAACTGCTGCAGCAGGGCGGTCGAGACGCCCAGCCGGGCTGCCTGCGGTGTGGGGACGACCTGGATCTGGGGTCGTCCGTCGGTGAGGGAGGAGGAGACGTCGCTGGCCCCCGACACCTTCTTCATGGCGTCCTGGATGTCGGCCGTTGCCCGGTTGAGCCGCTCGGAGTCGGGCCCGCGGACGATCACCGTGACCTGTGAGGAGCCCGCCATGGCGGTTGCCGCGACGGTGATGTCGCCGGTGTCGGCGAGGTCCTTGGCCACCTGCCGGATGCGTGCCTCGACGGTCGGTTTGTCGGTGTCGGGGTCGAGCGTGAGGTTGAAGGTGGCCGAGTCCTGGCTGCCACCCAGACCGAAGTTGAACCCCTCCGACCCGACCGTCAACTGCACCGCCTGAAGTCCGGGGATGTCGCGCAGCCGGGACTCGAGCTGGGCGGCCCGCCGATCCTTCTCGGCCAGGCTGAGTGCGGGCGGGAACTGCTGGTTGACCGACATCGTGTTCTGGCCGGCGTCGTCGAGGAAGTTGGTCTTCATGCGGGTGGCTGCGGCCCCGGTGGCTCCGAGCAGCAGGGCGGCGACCACCAACACCACCACGGGGTGGCGCAGCGACCAGCCCAGGACGGGCAGGTAGATCCGCTGCAGCAGGCCGGAGTGCTCGCGGGCCTCTGCCCGTTCCCGGGCGAGGCGGGCGGTCTCGGCGTCCCCGGCCCCGGGGGTGGCGAGGAACCAGTGGGCCAGCACGGGCACGATGGTCAGCGAGACCACCAGGGAGGCCACCAGGGCGAGCGCGACCGTCATGGCGAAGGGCCGGAAGAGTTCACCGGTCTGGCCCTGCACCAGCCCGATGGGCAGGAACACGGCGACGGTGGTGATCGTTGCCGAGGTGACGGCGACCGCAACCTCGCGAACGGCGGTGATGATCGCGGTCAGCTTCGGTTCTCCGTAGGAGAGGTGACGCTTGATGTTCTCGATCACCACGATCGAGTCGTCCACCACCCGCCCGATCGCGATCGTCAGGGCGCCGAGGGTGAGGATGTTGAGGGAGTATCCCGCGATCTGCAGCCCGATCAGGGTGGCCAGCACCGACACCGGGATCGACACCGCCGTGACCAGGGTGGAGCGCAGCGACAGCAGGAAGACCAGGATCACCACGATCGCCATGGTCAGTCCCAGTCCACCTTCGACCAACAGGTCGTGGATGGACTGACTGATGAAGGGGGCTTGGTCGAAGACGGCGGTGAACCGTGCGTCGTGGCCCAGTTCGGCCCCGAGTTCGGGCAGTTGGGCCTTGATGGCGTCGGCGACCGCGACGGTGTTGGCGTCGGGCACCTTGAACACGTTGACCGTCACCGAGGGCGCCCCATTGGTGCGCGAGATCGAGCGTGCGGCGGCAGGGGCGAGTTCGACGGTGGCGACACTGTCGAGACGCTGGGCTGTCGGCGGGGCCGAAGATCCAGCCCGGGCCGACGACGGCGTGACCATCACCTGCTTGACCTGGTCGACAGTGGTGTAGCGCTGCCCCAGTGTGACCGACATGGTGGTGTCGCCGTCGGTGATCTCACCGCTGGACGAGAGCTGCCCGTTGGTGCCCAGGGCGGTGACCACGTCGACGGACGACAACCCGGCGCGCCCCAGCGCCACGGGGTCGAGGGTCACCTGCACCTGTCGGGCCGGCGCCCCCGACACCTCGACCGAACGCACCCCGTCGAGACGCTCGAGACGGGGCACGACCAGGTCATTGAGTCGCTGGGCCAGGTCTGGGGCGTTGGTGGAGTCGGCGACCGACAGCACCAGCACGGGGATGGAGTCGAACGACCCGGTGATGACCTGGGTGTCGACACCATCCGGCAGCACGCCGGCGATCCTGGAGATGGCCGCCTGCACGTCCTGCTGCACCGCATTCATGGAGCTGCCGTACTTCATGGTGGCGATGACCACCGACTGCCCGGTGCTCGAGGTCGACTCGGACGACTCCAGCCCCTGCAGCCCCAGGACGGCCTGCTCGATGGGGGTGGTCACCTTGTCCTCGACCACCGTGGGGCTGGCGCCGGGGTAGCTGGCGATGATGTAGACCTGCGGGAACTGGATCGAGGGCAGCAGTTCCTGCTTCAGCCCGCTGGTCGCGATGATGCCGTAGGCCATCACGAAAACGGTGATCAGGGCGATGAGGGCCCGGTTGCCGAGACTGGCGATGGCGAGGCGGTGCATGGGTGAAGCGTAGACGCCCGTGGGCCGCCACCAGGACGGCCCACGGGCTCCCCGCAGCAGCGGGGGACGACGGGTGGATCAGTGCGCAGCGCCCGCCACGGGGGCGGGCTGGCCGATGGCCTCGATCATCTCGGTGAACCACGGCTGGGTGATGTCGAAGGGCTTGCCACCCTTGATCCGGTCGAAGGCGATCGCAGACAGCTGGTCGCCGTTCTCCTCGTCCTGACCGATGACACCGGGGGTGCCGGCTAGTGCCGAGTCGACGGCCAGGTCGGTGCACTGCTTGATCAGGTCGAGGTCGGCCTGGTTGGCGGCGGCCGAGCGGGAGAAGTACCCCGACTTCTGGATCATGACCTTCTCGGCACCGAGCAGCTTGGCGAACTGGGCGCCGAACCACGCGCCCGGGTTCACCTTGTCGAGCTTGACGTGGCCGAACGGGTCGCGGGGCACCTCCTTGCCCGACTTCTCGAGCTCGGCAACGATCGAGTCGAGGCCCGCACCCTCCGACAGGAAGATGGTGACGTTGCCGACCTCGTCCATCACCTTGTGGAGGCGCTCGGCCTCGGCGTGGATGTCGATGACGGCCTCGGGCACGTAGACGGCGTGGACGTCCCAGGCCTCACGGGACAGGCCGATCTCGGGCAGCCAGGTCTGCGTGTCGAGCCACTCGCGGTACTTGGCCGCCGTGGCGGCCGTGAGCCAGCCGCAGTGGCGCCCCATGACCTCGTGGACGATCAGCATGCGCGAGCCCGAGTTGTGCTCGGCCACCACGTTGCGGGCGAACAGCGCGCCCTGTTCGGCGGCGGTCCAGGCGCCGAGGGACTGCTTGATGGGGATGACGTCGTTGTCGATGGTCTTGGGTAGACCCACCACGGTCAGTCCGTAGTCGTGCTCGGCCAGGTAGGCGGCCAGGTCAGCGGCGGTGGTGTTGGTGTCGTCACCGCCGATGGTGTGCAGCACGTCGACACCGTCGGCCACCAGCCGGTCGGCGGCCACCTTGAGGGGGTCGTCACCCTGCTGCACCAGACCACGCTTGACGAGATCATGGGCGTTGGTCAGCTTGACCCGCGAGTTGCCGATCGGCGAGCCGCCGAACAGGTGGAGCAGCTCGGCATGCTGGCGCACCTGATCGGTCACGGTGAGGTAGTCACCCGACAACAGCCCCTGGTAGCCATGGCGGTAGGCGATGATCTCGACCTCGGGGGCGACCTCGGTGTAGCGCTGGATCAGGCCGCCGATCGCTGACGACAGGCAGGGGGCGAAACCCCCGGCGGTGAGCAGAGCAACCTTGTTGACCATGTGTGAACCTTTCGGGACCCGACGTGTGGAATGTCGGAGCCAGCCTAGGGCACGGCCACCCACCCGCCGGGTGGGGGTTCAGGCCTCGGCTGCAGCCCGCGTCAGCTCGCGGACGACGCTGTCGATGGTCAATCTCAGGGAGCTGACCATCGGTTGGCTGTCGGGCTCGAGCAGGAACTGCAGTTGCAGCCCGTCCATGACAGCGATGAGGGCGCGGGTGGCGTCCTCGACCAGCTCGGGCACCTTGGTGGCGTCAGGACCGACCACGTCGATCAGTGCCGCGCGGATGTCGCCACGCACCCTGCGATAGCGGTCACGGAACCATTCCTGGGCCGGATGGTTGTGGGTGAGCGACTCCGCCGACAACACGGCGTAGAGCTGGGTCAGGCCGGGCTTGCGCTCGTTGCGTTCGGTGACGGCGAGCAGGGTCTCCAGCAGGGCCTTCCCGGAGGGGTCAGCGGGCGGGGGAGCGACCAGGTCCCGCTGTCCGAGCACCTCGACCAGCAGGTTCTCCTTGGTCTTGAAGTGGTGCAGGATCCCGGCGGCCGTCATGTCGAGCTGGTCGGCGATGTCGTTGAGCGAGGTGTTGTGGTAGCCGGTCGCCGCGAACGCCTCCATGGCCGCGACGACGATCTCGGTGCGCCGACTGGGGCGCCCACCCCGACGGGCCGCCGTTGGCTCATCGGGTGAAGCGATGGAGGACATGGGCTGAGGCTATAGCAGGGCCGGCCTCCGGATGCACCGAACTGAGCGAGTGTTCACTGTGGCTCTTGGCACAGTGGTTGTCCACAGACTCGGCCAATCAGCCGCAGGGTGCACCCGTGCCGTGGTGGGGTGGCGCCATGCCCCACCCACCCCTGCCGCACCCAGTCCCGTCCCCGGCGCACGTACGGTTGCGCCACCGGGGGGTCAGCCTGTCGGCCTTCTCGGCGGTCGTGGCGGTCGCGGTGTTGTTGATGGCGGGGCTGGTGGTCGACGGTGGTGCCAAGGCGGCCGACCAACGCGAGTCGGAGGCCATCGCCGCCCGGGCGGCCCGTGTGGGCGTGGACGCGGGGGCCGTGGCGGGCATCCAGGGTCGTCCGGGCGCCACGCAGGTCGTGGCCGCCGCCCGAGCCAGCCTGCGCGAGCAGGGAAGGGAAGGGTCGGTGACCATGCTGGCCTCAGGGGTGCTGAGCGTCCAGGTGCATCACCGCACCCCCACGACCTTCCTGACCCTGGTCGGCATCACGGAGTTGTCGTCCGACGGTGAGGCGGCGGCGCAGTTGCGCCAACGCTGATGCGACTAGCATCGCCGCCATGGGGCGCTATTTCGATGTTCACCCGGTCAACCCGCAGCCGAGGCTGCTGAACCAGACCGCCGAAGCGATCCGTGATGGTGGGCTGGTGGCGATCCCCACCGACTCGGGGTACGCCCTGTGCGGAGCCATGGGCGCCAAGGAGCCACTGGAGCGGATCAAGAGGTTGCGCAACCTCGACGACAAGCACCACTTCACGCTGATGGTCTCGAGCTTCGCCCAGTTGGGGGAGTACGTCGACATGGACAGGTGGGTGTTCCGCACCCTCAAGGGGAACACACCGGGCCGCTACACCTTCATCGTGAAGGCCAGCCGTGAGGTGCCGAAGCTGATGCAGCACCCCAAGAAGAGGACCGTGGGTGTGCGGGTGCCCGAACATGTGGTGCCGTTGTCGCTGCTGGAGGTGCTGGGTGCCCCCTTGCTCACCAGCACCCTCATCCTGCCCGGCGAGACCGAGCCCATGACCGACGGATGGACCGTGCAGGACGAGCTGGGCAGTCTGCTCGACGTGGTCCTGGACTGCGGCGAATGCGGCCACGAGCCCACCACGGTCGTCGATCTCACCGGGGCCGAGCCCGAGGTTCTCCGCGTCGGGGCGGGGAACCCCGCGCCCTTCGAACTCAGCTGAGCAGCTTCATCTCGAAGGGGTAGCGGTAGCTGCGCCCGCTGAAGGCCCTCAGCGCGGCATGGATGTGGCACCAGAGCGTCAGGATCGCCGAGACCGCCCACAGCACCAGGCCCACCGGCATCAGCACCACCGACAGCACGCAGATCCACCCGACGATGCCGATCACCCAGTTCCACACGTTGAAGTTGAACGAGCCTGCTGCAGCGCGGCGTACGTAGGAGTTGCGGTCGCGGTAGAGCACCCACATCGTCAATGGCCCCAGGAAGGTGAGCCAGCCTGCCGAGACCACCATCGCGATGATCGCGGACAGGTGGGCGAGGGCGGCCGCGGTGCGGACCTCGGGTCGGATGGTGCGGGGGGAGGAATCGTGGCTGCTCATGGACCCATTGTCGACGCGTCCCCGGGCGCTGGAGGCAACATCAGTGGCCGGATGGGGGAGCGGCTCAGGGAGGGTTCGGGGGGAGGGGCCTCTAGGCTGGGCCCATGCCCGCAGAACTCGCCGCCCTCGCCGCCGTCCTGCTGTGCCTGCTGGGGGTCGTCGGCATCATCAGCCAACTGCTGCCCGGTTCCCTGGTCGTCGGCATCGGCCTCCTGGTCTGGGCGGTCTTCGGCAACGCACCCTGGCCCTGGGCGTGGTTCGCGGTCGGGGCACTGCTGCTGGTCGCGGGCTCGGTCGCGTCCACCGTGTTGACCGGCGGTGAACTGAAGCGGCGTGGCATACCCAACTGGACGATCGTGGTCGCGCTGGTGGTGGGGGTGCTGGCCAGCTTCTACGTGCCCGTGGTGGGCATGGTGGTGGGCTTCGTCGTGGCCCTGCTCGCCCTGGAGTGGATCAGGGTCAAGCAGGTCCGACTCGCCCTCACGAGCAGCTGGGTCGCGATCCGTTCGGTGGGACTGGGCATCCTGGTGGAGTTGGGGTGCGCCACGCTGGCCTGCAGTGTGCTCGGCGCCTCCCTGCTGGTTGGCTTCCTGCGCTGAGCCAGCGGTCCTTCGCCCCAAGCGGTGCGTGCCCGGGGGGTTGAGCAGGAGGCCTCGTCGGGGCAGCATGGCAGACAGACGAAAGGGGCCACCCGTGTGCCGCAACATCCGCCCGCTGTACAACTTCGAGCCGCCCGCCGACGATGACGAGATCCGGGCTGCAGCGCTGCAGTTCGTCCGCAAGGTCTCGGGTTTCAGCAAGCCGAGCCAGGCCAACCAGGAAGCCTTTGACCGGGCGGTCGACGAGATCGCCCACATCACCCACCACCTGATGGACGACCTCACCACCACGGCGCCCGCCAAGGACCGTGAGGTGGAGGCGGCGAAGGCCCGCGCCCGCTCAGCGGAACGCTACGCCACCGCCTGAGCAGCCGACCCTCACCGCTGAGCGGTTCCGTACGAGCGCTGACAGGGGCGTCGTCACGGGGCAGGCTCCACCCATGAGCCGGCCCAACATCTTGCTGATCCTCTCCGACGACCACGGCTGGGCCGACCGCGGCAGCCGGTCACCGGCCGGTGGGGAAGCCTTCGCGACTCCGCACCTCGACCGGCTGGCGGCCGAGGGCACCACGCTGGACGAGGCCTATGTCACCGCACCGATCTGCAGCCCCTCCCGCGCTGGGTTGATCTCGGGGCGCCACCAGGCACGGTGGGGGGCGCGTTGGTTCGAGTCCTCGTCCTTCCCCACCTCGGGACCCACGCTTGCCGAGCGGCTGCACGACCTCGGATACAGCACCGGGTACTTCGGCAAGGTGCACTACGGGTCGACCGACGACCCCGGCACCCGTCCCTGCCCGCCGCACCACGGTTTCGACGAGTCCCTCTACGCCTTGGCGAAGTTCCACCTCGGGCGGCTCAACTACCTCCATCGCGGCGCCGACGACGTGGCCGCGTACGGGCAGGCTGCCGGACCGATGGGCGTGGGAACCCTGTGGGAGGGCGACGAGCAGGTGGCTCCCCCCGGCTTCCTCACCGACCTGTGGGCCGAGCGGGCCGACCGCTTCATCGATGACCACGCCGATGACGAGGACCCCTTCTTCTGCATGGTCGCCTTCAATGCGGTGCACAACTTCTGCTGGCAGTTGCCGGCCGACGAACTGCGCAAGCGTGGCTTGCCGGCCGCCGCGGACTGGCATCCCGGGGACCAGCCCTACGAGGAGTGGTACGACGACGCCATCGCCCCGAACCTGGAACACGGCCGCGAGTACTACCTTGCCCAACTCGAGTTGATGGACGCCGCCATCGGGCGACTGCTCGACCGGCTCGACCAGCGGGGACTGGCCGACGACACCATCGTGGTGTACCTCACCGACAACGGCGGCAGCACCTGCAACTACGGCGACAACGGTCCGCTGAGGGGCACCAAGTACACCCTGTTCGAGGGCGGCATCCGTGTGCCCTACATCGTCCGGTGGCCTGCGGGCGGTGTGCCCGCCGGCGAGGTCCGCGACGGCCTGGCATCCAGCCTCGACCTGGTGCCCACCCTGGTCGCTGCCGCCGGTGGTTCCGTCGACGAGACAGACGGACGAGACCTCGTCCCCCTGCTCACCGGCGCCGGGACCGGTCACGACGAACTGCACTGGGACGCAGGTTTCCAGTGGGCGGTGCGCAGTGGCCGATGGAAACTGTCGTGGTGCGACCCCGATGCGCCCGCCGCCCACCAACTGCGGGCGACCGAGCACGCGCCGCTGGGATCGGGATACCTGCTGGCCGACCTCGAGACCGACATCGGCGAACAGCGCGACCTGTCGGGGGAACGACCCGAGGTCTTCGACGACCTGCTCGCTCGGCATGAGCGCTGGGCGGCCGACATCGCTTCGACCTGACACCGCACCCGAACCCCATCCGAACGGGAGCCCATCCGCACGGGAGTTGGGTGCGAATCGTCACCCTGACGTCATGTGGATGCCTTCTGCCTGACTTCGGGTGATGGTCGGCTTCACCTCGTCCCCTCCCGAAGGAACTCCCCCGTGAAGACACACCCCCCACAGCCGAAGAGCCCCCGCATCGTCGTGCTGGCCCTTGCTGCAGCGCTGGCGTCCGCAAGCCTGCCGATCGCCACCCCGGCCCACGCAGCACCGTCCCTGCCCGGTTCGCAGGCCACCGTGCAGGCGGTGCACTCCGGTGGGTCGACCCTGGTGGTCGACCGCACCACCGCCATCGCTCCCGGACTCGACCTGACCAGTTTCCGCCGGCTGCAGCCCGGTGGTTGGGTGACCGGTCACGTGATGGATGCCGACCTGTCCACCCCGAGTCTCGGTGTGGACGTGGCCGACGGGGGAACCGTGTCGGGGTCGAACGCGACCATCGAGAGCCTGGGCAGACAGGCACGAGCGGTGGCGGCCGTCAACGGCGACTACTTCGACATGAACGCCACGGACGCCCCGGTGGGCACGAACGTGTCGAGCGCCGGGGTGCGCACCATCTCGAGTTCGGGCCGTCCGTCGTTCACGGTCTCCAACGGTCGAGCGGCAGTGCAGGCGCTGATGTCGACCGCGACGATCGCCAGCGGTGACATCACCGAGAGGCTGACCGCCGTCAACTCCCCGGGCGTCGCGGCCGATCAGGCGACGTTGTTCACGCAGGTGTGGGGTGGGTACAGCCTCGAAGGCCTCGTACCGGTCGGCGAGACCAACCTTCGCGTGGTCCGGATCGCCGGCGGAGTGGTCACCGCGTCCTCGTCGGAGCGGTCATCCCTGGCGTTGTCGTCCCCGATCGCCGCAGGCGAGTCGGTGGTGGTGGCCCGCGGTGCCGCAGCCTCCCGGCTCGCGGTGGTGCAGGTCGGCTCGGTCGTCGAGGTGTCCGTGGGCACCTCGTCGCCCGTGGACGTCGCCGTGGGTGGCTCCCAGTGGATGATCCGCGAGGGTGTGGTGAACCCCGTGGACGAGGCGACCGCGGGTCGGACCGCCATCGGCGTGTCCAAGGACGGTACCCGGCTCAAGGTCGTGACCATCGACGGGCGGGCGGGGGACTCCCACGGCATGGCCATCGCCGAACTGTCGGCGTTCATGCGCGATCTGGGTGTCTGGAACGCCCTCAACCTCGACGGAGGGGGGTCGACGACCCTGGTCGCCCGAGCAGCCGGCACCTCTGACCTGCAGCTGGTCAACCGCCCCTCCGACGGCAACCAACGCCTCGACGCCAACGCCCTGGTCTTCACCTCGACCGCCGGCGGACCCGTGGGGGGTGTCGCCGTCAGACCAGCTCTCCAGCCCGCTGCCGGCCTGGAGCGACCTGAAGCAACCCGGCTGCTGCCGGGGCTCAGCCGCACGATGGCGGTGACCGGACTCGACGCCAACCTCGCAGCGACGCCGGTCGAGGGCAAACTGGTCACCAAGAACACCGCCGTGGCGACGGTGGAGAACACCAAACCGACCGGTGCCACGGGCGTCGTCCGTGCCCTGACCAGCGGGGAGACACAGGTGGAGTACTTCGCCAAGCTCAGCCGGACGGGTGCCCCCGCCCGCGACGACCTCACCCTGCACGTCGACGGCGCGCTTGCCCGGATCGAGCCCTCCCGGCGGGTCGTGGCCCTCTCCGACACCACCGACAGCGTCGACCTGACGGTGACAGCCGTGGACTACGACGGCAACCGGGTGCCGGTCGAGACCCGTGACATTGCCGTCGATGCGGGACCGGGCATCATGGTGCGCTCCCGGGACCTCGAGACGCTCGCCGTCAGCGCCACCGGGTCGACCAAGGCGTCGAAGGTGGTGCTGACCGTGCTCGGCAGGAGTGTCACCGTTCCCGTCACGGTCGGTGTGGACGAAGTACCGCTGGCTGACTTCTCGTCCGTTGCCGACTGGAAGGTGGGTCTGGCCCGCGCCACCGGCAGCCTGTCGCCGGCGACGGGTCCACAGGGTGGACCAGCACTGGGGATGGACCTCGACTTCACCACCTCGACGGCCACCCGCGGCATGTACGCGGTGCCGGTCACGCCCATCGCCGTCGGGGGGCAACCCCAGGCGGTCACGATGTGGATCAACGGCACCGGCAAGGGTGAATGGCCACGCCTGCAGGTGACCCGAGGCGACGGCACCTCGACCAACCTCGACGCTCCGCTGATCACGTGGTCCGGGTGGCGCAAGGTCACCTTCCCCGTACCTGCCGGTACCCCCTTCCCACTGACGGTCACCGCGATCCGGTTCATGGAGACCCGCTCGACCGCCACCTACACCGACCACCTCGAGATCGCCGACCTGGTCGCCGAGGTTCCTGTGTCGGTCGACCTGGCGCCGATTCCGGTCGCAGCCGACCAGGTGATCATCACCCAGGGCACCGTGGACCAGCGGCCCTTGAGGATCGCGGTGATGAGTGACACGCAGTTCGTGGCCCGCAACGGTGCCGACGGACCCGTCGTGCAGGCGGCCCGACGCACCCTGCGCGAGATCGTGGCGGCCCGGCCCGACCTGCTGTTGGTGGTGGGGGACTTCGTGGACGAGGGCGGCATGGCCGACCTGCAGCTGGCCAGGACGGTGCTCGACGAGGAGGCCACCGGCAAGGTGCCCTGGACCTACGTACCCGGCAACCATGAGGTGATGGGGGCGCCGATCTCGAACTTCGAGTCCGTGTTCGGGCCGACCTCCACCCATCGCGTGGTGCAGGGCACCCTGATCGTGACCCTGGACTCGTCCTCGGGGACCCTGCACCCGGGCGGCTCGACGGAGCAGTTGCGCATGCTCGAGCAGCAACTGGCCCACGCCTCGACCGATCCGACCGTGACCGGGGTGCTGGTGGTCAACCACCATCCCGTCGACGACTTCCAACCGGATCAGGCCTCCAGGCTGACCGACCGGTACGAGGCCTCGGCGTTGGCCGCGGAACTCGCCGCCTGGCACCGCTCGACGGGCAAGCAGGTCGCCCAGGTCAACGGCCACATCGGCAGCTTCCACGCCGATGCACGCGACGGCGTCTCCAGGATCGTGAACGGCAACTCCGGCAAGTCTCCCTCGGGCAGTCCCGACCGGGGCGGGTTCACGGGCTGGACGATGCTCGGCATCGATCCCTCGTCAACGGGCCGCCTCGGGTGGCTGCAGGCCGAGACGCGGGCCAGGGTCGACCAGTTGGCGATGGAGGCTCCGGCGCGGCTGTCCGTGGGCGGGAGTGCCAGCGTGTCGGCCACGCTCACCCAGGACGGTGGCCGGCAGGTTCCGGTCGCGTGGCCCGTCAGCGCCACCTGGTCGGGTGACGGGGTGGCCCTGCGCGGTCGGGACACCTCCGCGGCAGTGGTGGAGTTCGACCCGGCCACCCGCACCGTGCGCGGCCTGCGTCCGGGAACCGCCACACTCGAGGTCACCGTGAACGGTGTGCGGGCGGTTCAGACCATCACGGTGTAGCGGACGACGACCAGGAGCGCCATCAGGGTCAGCGCCGCGGGCCACCGCCAGGTGGCCCGCGGTCGGTGCAGCAGGTGCCAGGCGAGTGCCACCCCTGCTGCCAGACCACCGAGGTGGGCCTGCCAGGCAATGCCCGAGATGCCGAAGGTGATCAGCAGGTTGATGCCCAGCACCACCAGGATCTGGGAGGTCGACCCGCCGACGGCGCGCTGCGCGATGAAGATGGCTCCGAACAGCCCGAAGACGGCTCCGGACGCCCCGACGGTGCCCAGCGTCCACGCCCCGCCCCAGGGCATGGTGCCGCCGGGGTTGGGCATCAGCAGGACGAACGCGACGCCGCCCGCCAGCCCCGACCAGAGGTGGAGCAGCAGGAACCTGCCACTGCCCAGGAAGGGTTCGAGGCTGCGTCCGAGGGTGTACAGGGCGAACAGGTTGAACCCGATGTGCATGAACCCGAAGGGGAGCACGGGGTCATGGGTGAACATGGCGGTCACGAAACGCCAGGGCTGGCTCCAGCCCGTGTCGGCGGAGAGCAGGAGCGCGTCGGTGGAGGTGGGGACGACCAACTGCACCAGCCAGACGAGGACGCAGGCGACGATCAGCCCCATGGTCACGGGGGCGCGACGCCAGCGGGCGGGGGGACGGGTCTCGGTCACCCCCAGAGCCTAGTCAAGCCCCCGAAGACCGGCCGCTCCCGGGGCTTGGTCGCTCCCGAGGCCAGGTCACGCCCGAACCGGGAGGTCGAGCGGGACGCTCACCCAGCGGTGTTCGGTCGGCTGGCCCATCAGCACTCCGCCGGTCACCTGCGCCACGAGAGGCTCGACCACGAGCCTCGACTCGTCCGCGACGGCCAGCCAGATGGTGGCCCGGGGGCGGCCACCGGAGTCATGGCCGAAGGTGGTCTCGAGCAGCCTCACCCGGTGCGCGCGCAGCGCCGTCTCGACGCGACCCTGGTCGGAGAGGTCGAGGTCGAGGGGACAGACCCCCACCAGGCTCCGCTGACACCATGCCGCCTGCGCCAGGGCCGCCCCGACTGCCTGCCCGTAGGCGCGGGTCAGGCCACCAGCGCCCAGTTTCACCCCACCGAACCACCGGCTGACGACGGCCAGCACGTTCGTGGTCGGTGGCGCCCCAGTGCCCGTGCCCGGGGCATGCCCGTCGATGGTGTGACCCAGCAAGGCGTTCAGCATGGGCACCCCGGCCGTGCCGGAGGGTTCCCCGTCGTCATTGGATCGCTGCAGTTCTCGTCGGGGGCCGATGACGAAGGCCGTGCAGTGGTGCCTGGCCTGGGGGTGGCGGGAGCGCACCTCGGCGATGGCGGCGCGGGCCTCGTCCTCGGTGCGCACCCTGAGCAGGCTGGTACGGAAGACCGACTTGCGGACGACGAGTTCGACCGCTTCCGGGGCCGGATCGGCCAGTTCGGCATGGGCCTGGCTCACACCAACGTCACCAGCCACAGCGTCAGCCCAGCGGCCCCGCAGGCCAACAGCACGCTGACGAAGGTGCCGATGATGAACCGCTCCGCCACACCGGTCTCCGGCGCCTTCAGTTCGGGGTAGCGAGCCAGCCCCTTGACCGCCAACGCGATGGCGAGGCCCTCGGGGTAGTGGGCAAGGAGCGAGGCGAACACGGCGAGACGTTCGAGCACGCCGATCCAGGCCCCGCCACGCAGGGTGACGGCCGCAGCCTGGGCACCCAGGGGCGGCTGGTCGGCCGGTTCGGGGTGAGGGGGTGCCGATCGGACGGGGTCCGGGTGCTGCCGACTGTGGCGATCAGACATCGAGTCGGCCATCCGGAACACGGCGGTGACGACCCGTCCGCCGAGCAGGGTGACGAGCAGGCCCATTCCCACGACGATGCCGACGTGGGCCCAGTCGATCATGATGTGCCTCCCGCGTGCAGCTGACCCAACAGATGCTCGCACAGGTCTGCCAGGCGGTTGACGAGCTGGTGCTCGGCCGCGCGCAGGCGCTGGCTGACGGCAGAGGGCGTGATACCCAGACGCGACGCCGCGGCGGCACCGCTGAGACCCTGCTCGACGAGGTCGACCACCTGCCACCCCTCGGGACTGCGACGGGCCAGGCACGACACGAGGGCGAGCAGCGCAGTCTCCGCATGGCGGGCCAACGTCTCGGCCTCCGATGCCTCAGCCGAGACCCGTATCCGCACGGGTTGGCTGTGCTGGTCGACGGCCAGGCGGGCGGCGACATAGGCGGCCCCCCGAGCCTCTCGGGTGGAGCCGGGCAGTGGCTCCTCCACGGTGCCCACTCCGACGCCGATGCGGAACTCGCCGAGGCGGGTCAGGGCTGACACGGCCGCGACCACCGCGGACGCTTGGTCCGTCAGTCCCTGCAGCTCGTCGCCTGCCGTGCGCTCGAAGCCGAGGGCCAACCCGTCCAGACCCGACAGCGTCGTCAGGGCGGCGGGCACCCGGTCGGTGTTCTGCTGTGAACGACGCTGGTCGGCGGTGATGGCGAACCACCACCGCCGACCAGCGGAATCGCTTGAGCTCTCAGCCTTCATTGCCACAGTGTAAGCCTTCAGGCTTCAGGCAGAAGGGGACGAGGCTCAGTCGAGCTGCCAACTGCGCTTGCTGAGCCCGAACCAGAAGCCGTCAACCGTCGACGTGATCTTCGGTGAGGGGTTGGACTCCATGGCGGCCCCCAGCGAGATGTAGAGCGGGGCCCAATGCTCACTGCGGGGGTGCGCGATCGTGGCGGCAGGTGCCTGCTGCTCGTAGTTCAGCAGGGCGTCGACGTCATGGGCGTCCATGCGTTCGGCGGCCCAGGCGTCGAACTCGGTGCTCCAGGTCGGTGCCGGCGCATCGGCGGGGGCGTTGGGATTGAACCCACGAAGGTTGTGCGTCGTGAACCCCGAACCGACGATCAGCACACCCTGGTCACGCAGCGGTGCCAGCCGTCGTCCGAGGTCGTACAGCTTCTCGGGGGCGAGGGTGGGCATCGACAACTGCAGCACCGGCACGTCGGCCTCGGGGAACATCTCGACCAGAGGCACGTACGCGCCGTGGTCCAGTCCGCGCTCCGGGTCGGTGTAGAGGGGCGTCTCCCCGCCGATCAGCTTCGAGATGTCGGTCGCCAGACCCGGCGCGACGGGTGCGTCGTAGGTCACCTGGTAATAGCGCTCGGGGAATCCCCAGAAGTCGTACACCAGAGGGGTGCCCTGCACCGTGCTCGAGACGGTGAGGGGCGCCTGTTCCCAGTGCGCCGAGACCATCAGGATGGCGCTGGGCTTGCCGGCGGCTGTCTGCAGCGCGCCGGACCAGTCGGCCAACTGGCGGGTCCAGGTCTGGTCATCGGCGAGCGGGGGAGCCCCATGCGAGAGATAGAGGACGGGCTGGCGTTCGACGGAGGACATTTGCTTCACACATGAAGTAACGCACGTCAGGGGGTCAATGTTCCCAGGGTTGCCAATCTTCGCCATCGGGCGAGCCGGGGCATCGTCAGCGTGCACAATGCCGCCATGCCCGCACCCCTGCTGCACCAGGTCGCCCTCCGTGCCGATGACCTCGTCCGCGCGACCGAGTTCTGGTCGTCCACGCTGGGAGCGACACCCATCGCACGGTTCGACCCACCGGGACTCTCCTTCCTGTGGCTGGGTGGGACGAGACTGTTGCTCGACCGCGGGGCGCCCTCAGGGCTGGTCTACCTGCGGGTCGAGTCAGTGCGTCGGGAAGTCGAACGGCTGCGCACCGAGGGGGTGGTCATCGAGACCGAACCCGACGTGATCTTCACCGACACCGATGGCACCTTCGGGGAGGCCGGGGTCGACGAGTGGATGGCCTTCGTGCGTGACAGTGAGGGCAATCTCGTCGGCCTCGCCTCGCGTGAGCCGATCCCCGACTGACCGCAGGTCGGGAAAAGTCCCGGACGGTGCTGGACACGAGCGCCGGGGCATGACAAGAATGCTCCTACGTTTACAACGCTGTAAATCGGAGGCCGCATGTCATCACACCATCGGATCGTCCCGGAGTTCGCCGTGGGCCCCCTCAATCGCCGCATCTTCGGCACCTTCGTCGAACACATGGGGCGGTGCGTCTACACCGGGATCCACGAGCCCGACCACCCGACGGCCGACGAGCACGGCTTCCGCGGTGACGTCGAAGCCCTGGTGCGTGAACTGGGCGCGACCCTGGTTCGCTACCCCGGCGGCAACTTCGTCAGTGCCTACCAGTGGGAGGACGGGGTGGGCCCGGTCGAGGACCGTCCTCGTCGGCTCGACTTCGCCTGGCGGTCGATCGAGACCAACCAGGTGGGCACCAACGAGTTCCTGGCCTGGTGCGGCAGGGTCGGCATGGAACCGCTGCTGGCGGTCAACCTCGGCACCCGTGGGCTCACCGAGGCGATGGACTACCTGCAGTACGTCAACTCCCCAGCGGGGACGACCCTGGCCGACAAGCGGGTCGAGCACGGGGTGGAACAGCCCTGGGGCGTGCGGCTGTGGTGCCTGGGGAACGAGATGGACGGTCCCTGGCAGATCGGCCACAAGACTCCCCAGGAGTACGGACGACTGGCCCAGGAGGTCGGGAACGCGTTCAAGCGCTACGACGAGTCCCTCGAACTGGTCGCGTGCGGGTCGTCGTCCCACGCCATGCCGACCTTCGGCGAATGGGAACGGGTCGTGCTCGAGGCATGCTTCGACCACGTCGACCACATCAGCGCGCACGCCTACTACGAACCCATCGACGGTGACCGGGTCAGCTTCCTCGCCTGCTCGGAGGACATGAGTCGCCACATCGACGACGTGGTCGCCACTGCGGACGCCGTCGCGGCGGCGCGGGGGTCGTCCAAGCGGTTCACGGTGAGCTTCGACGAGTGGAACGTCTGGTTCCAGGAACGCTGGCAGGGCGAGAACAGTGTCGAGATCACCGAGAAGCCACCGCTCATCGAGGACGTCTACTCCGCCATGGACGCCGTGGTGGTGGGGTCGCTGCTGATCACCCTGATGAGGCACACGGACCGGGTCGGCATCGCCTGTCAGGCCCAACTGGTCAACATCATCGCGCCCATCCTCACCGAGGCGGGCGGACGAGCGTGGAAGCAGGCCATCTTCGAGCCGTTCGCGCTGACCTCGCGCCATGCCCGCGGCACTGTGCTGCGCCTGGCGGGCACCAGCCCCCTGATCGACACGCCCCGATTCGGGCAGGTCGAACAGGTGTGGGCCACCGCCACCCATGATCCGCAGACCGGCGACGTGGCCGTGTTCTGCTGCAACCGATCGGTCGACCGATCGATCGAGTGGACCCTCGACCTGTCAAGCTTCGCCGGAACAGCACTGGTCGACCACGTCACCGTCGAGGCCGCCGATGACCCCGATCGGTACAACACTGCCGATGACCCCGATCGGGTCGTCCCCGTCCCCGGCACCTCGTCCCTCGCGGACGGGGTGCTCACCACACAGTTGGCGCCCATGTCGTGGCACTGCCTGCGGCTCACCTCGAACCCGAGCTGACCACCTCCAACCGAAGGGAAAGATCCAATGACGAATCACCTCCCAACCTCCGTGACCACCTCGCTCAGCCGGCGTGGCCTGCTCGGTGCAGGTGTCGGCGGCAGCGCCGCCCTCGGCCTCTCGGCCTGCGGCGGCAGCTCGTCTCCGGGCAAGGCCGGTCCGACCGCCGCATCCGGATCGGGTGGTGCCGAGGGCTACGACGGCCCCGAGGTCACCCTGCAGTACTGGAACGGCCTGACCGGTGGTGACGGCCCCATCATGAAGAAGCTCGTCGGCGAATTCATGAAGGCCAACCCGAAGATCAAGGTGGTGACCACAGCCATCGCCTGGGCTGACTTCTTCCAGAAGTTGCCCGCGGCCGTCTCGAACGGCAAGGGCCCCGAGATCGCGTTGATGCACGTCTCCGACATCGCCACCATGGGCGCCCGCAAGGTGATCCAGCCCATCGACGACGTGATCAAGGGCCTCAACCTCTCCGAGAGCGACTTCCCCTCGAACGTGTGGAAGGCCGCCTTCTACAACAACGACCAGTACGCCATGCCGCTCGACCTGCACCCCGCCGGTCTCTACTACAACACCACCGTGATGGAGAAGGTCGGGCTCGACCCGACCAAGCCCCCCACCACCAAGGACGAGTTCATGGCCGCTCTCGACGCCTGCAAGAGCAAGGGCGTGCAGGGCTACTGGGTCTCGGCGCTCAGCGTCGGCGGACTGGTCGCCCAGTCGATGATCTTCCAGAACGGCGGCTACATGGAGGACGAGACCGGCACCAAGACCGGCTTCGGTGATCAGGCCGCCATCGACGCCATCACCTTCTTCAAGTCCCTGATCGACGGGGGTTACTCGCCCAAGAACGCCGCTGGCGATGCGGACTGGGTGAGCTTCCAGAACGACAAGGCTGCCTTCATGATCAACGGCCCGTGGATGGTCACCCCCTGCAAGGAGATCTCCAAGTTGAAGTGGGGGTGTGCACCGGTGCCGATCCTGGGCAAGGACCAGAAAACCTGGGGCGGTTCCCACTGCTTCACCCTGCCCGTGCAGAAGTCGAACGATGCCAACAAGCAGAAGGCGGCGCGTGTCTTCCTCAACTGGATGGGCAACCACTCCGTGGGCTGGGCCGAGGCGGGCATGGTGCCGGCGCGGACCTCGGTGCGCGACAGCGAGGAGTTCAAGAAGTACTCCGAGGTGACGCAGTTCGAGAAGATGATCGACTGGGTGCAGTTCCCGCCGCTCAAGCCCGGTGTCGCCGATGCCGAGAGCGAGTGGGGCCCCGCGGTCAGCAACGCCATGCTCGGCAAGAAGCCGGTCGACGTGGCCCTCAAGGAGGCAGCCGTGAAGGGTGACAAGATCCTGGCCGCGAACCAGAAGAAGTACGGGTACTGATGGCTGCCGCCGAAGCGAGGCTCTCGTCCAGACTCCGGCACCACCACCCACTGACGCCGTACCTGTTCATCGCTCCGTACGTGGTGCTGCTGTTCGGGTTCGTGTTGTGGCCGGCGGTGTTCGGCTTCTGGATCAGCCTGCACGACTGGGACTTCCTGCTCGCCTCGAAGCCCTTCGTGGGACTGCAGAACTACGCCAACCTGCTCGACTCGACCTCGACCACCTACGACCCGTTCTGGAACGGCATGAAGAACACGTTCATCTTCACCGTGATCAGCGTGCCGTTCCTGGTGGTGATCCCGTTGGCGCTCGCGGTGATGCTCAACCGCAAGTTCCCGGGGAGGACCGTTTTCAGGGCGCTGATCTTCGCCCCGTTCGTGCTGGGGATCTCAGTGATCGGGCTGCTGTTCACCTACCTGTTCGACGCCCGCTACGGCCTGATCAACGAGATGCTGAGCTGGGTGGGGGTGCCCGAGATCGGGTGGCTGACCACCCAGCCGGCGGCGTGGATCGGCCTGGTGATCGTCACCATCTGGTGGACGATCGGCTTCAACGCCATCATCTTCCTGGCAGGGATGCAGGCGATCAGCGCCCAGCAGTACGAGGCGGCCGAACTGGACGGGGCAGGAGGCTGGGGCAAGTTCCGACATGTCACCATCCCCGGACTGCGCAACGTCTTCATCTTCGTGCTGACAACCACGATCCTGGCGAGCGCCAACATGTTCGGGCAGTCCTACCTGATCACCTCCGGGGGGCCCGGGGACTCGACCCGCACGGCGATCATGGTGATGACCGAGGAGGGCCTGCGCCAGTTCAGGATGGGGTCGGCCTCGGCCATGAGCTACGTGCTCGCACTGTTCCTCGCAGTGGTCTCGGTGGCCAATTTCTTCGTGATGAGGGAGCGCTCATGACCACGACCGTCGATGACCCCACCCAGCAGACGTCGGTGGGGTCCGAGTCCAGCCGACGGATGACCCACAAGCGGTCGTACAACCGCGACCGCAACGGACCGATCTTCTACGTGGTGCTGGTGCTGATCGCGCTGCTGTTCATCGTGCCGGTGCTGTGGATGTTCCTGACCTCGTTCCGTGTCTCGGAGGAGACCAGGGCCATTCCCATCCAGCTGATCCCGCGACACTTCTCGCTGCGGGGTTACCGGATGATCTTCGACCCGGCCAGTGATTCGGCCGGCGCCAATCCGGTGCCACGGTGGTTCCTGAACTCGTTGGTGGTCTCGACACTGGGCACCATCTGGAACCTGGTGGTGGCGGCCATGGCTGCGTATCCCTTGGCGAGGATGCAGTTCCGTGGCAGGAACCTCTTGTTCGGCACCCTGATCGCGACGATGTTCATCCCGGGCTTCATCTTCCTGATGCCCAACTACCTGACGATGGACAAACTGCAGTGGCTCGACAGCTACTGGGCGCTGGTGGTCCCGGGCGCCGCCGGTGCCTTCGGGGTGTTCTTCCTGCGCCAGTTCTTCCTCTCGATCCCGAGGGAACTCGAGGAGAGCGCGTTGATCGATGGTGCCAACCAGTGGACGATCTTCACCCGCATCATCCTGCCGCTCAGCAAACCGGCGCTGGTGACCTTGGCGACACTGAGTTTCCTGGGTCACTGGAACGACTTCATCTGGCCGCTGTTCGTCCTGTTCAGTCCCGAGAAGTTGACCCTCGCCCCGGGACTGGCGACCCTCAAGGGCGCCTATGTCACGGACTATCCCGTGGTGATGGCAGGTGCGACGGTGGCCGCAGTACCGGTGCTGATCCTCTACGTGATCCTGCAGCGATACGTCATCGAGGGGGTCGCCTCGAGCGGTCTGAAGGGCTGAGTCCTCGTCGCCGGGATCGTCCTGGACGCCAGGATTGTCCTGGACGTCGGGATCAGCCGAGGGGGGATGGGCCCCGGGGTGTCAGACCCCGGGCCCGTCCCATCCTTCGGGCTGGTCACGATCGGGTTGTTCGCCCTCGTCCCCGGCGTTGTGGGCGCGGAGGAACGCCTCGGCCTCACGGGCCAGGGCATCCCCGTCGGGCAGGTCCTCGGGCTGGGCGGCAAGCCCACGCCTGGGCCGGTGCTGGTGCACCTGGTCGTACTGCTCCTCGAGCGCCTGCACGAGTTGCTGGGCCTCGTCCGACCCCTGCACCTCGTCGGCCACCTGGGCCTGGGTCTGCTCGGCGGTCACGGCCAGGGCGGTGGTGGGGATGATGTGGCCGGTCGTCTCCGACAGCGCCCTGATCAGGGCGATGGTGGCATCGGGGTACTCCGCCTGCGCCAGGTAGTGCGGCACGTGGGCGGTGAGACCCACGACCTTGTGACCCAGTTCGGCCAACCGCAGCTCGAGCATGCTGGGGAAGGAGGCGCTCATCTGCACCCGCGGGAACATCGGCACGTTGCCCGGGATCAGCGAGGGGTCGGAGGCGTGGCGGGTGACCGACACGGGACGGGTGTGGGGGGCAGCCATGGGGATGGCCGACAGCAGCACCACGGTCTGCACGTCGAACTGTTCCACCAGCTGCGCGATCGACCTCGCCAGTCGCTCCCACTGCAGGTCTGGCTCGGGACCCGACAACAGCAGCCATGGGGCTCCCTGCTCGTCGAGCAGGTGGTGCAGCAGCATGCGTCCGGGCTCGTAGTCGACGAAGTGGTCGGCGTCGAAGGTGATCGGGGGACGCTGCCCGCGGTAGTCGACCAACTGGTCGAGATCGAACTCCGCCACCCGCTGGTGGGGGAGGGTCGTCAGCACGTGGTGGTCGAACTGGCCCTGGGCTCGTCCGGCGTCCATGAAGCTCGTGAGGGTGACCACCAGGGTGCGGGCGCGCATGGTGCGCGGATCGACCCGCGGCTCGATCTGGTACAGGCTTGCTGGGTCCAACATCGGCGTCCTTCCTCATCAACCACGCCCGCGAGGGGCGGCTTCACATTCACCACGATCGCAGCAGGTCAACGCGATGACCCGGGGCGATGTTCCTCGAACCTCGAGTCTATGCGCTCGGCGAACTGTGACCCGGCAGGGTGAGGGCTGGTTGAATGGGCGGGTCACGACCACTTGGTCACCCCACTGGCAGGAAGCAACCCATGACTGCTCGACTCCTTCCCGGCGGCCCGGTCGCCGACGCCGTCTTCGCCGATCTGACCCCACGGGTCGCCGCCCTCGCCGAGGTCGGTGTGGTGCCCGGGCTCGCCACCCTGCTGGTGGGGGACGACTCGGCCAGCGCCGGCTACATCCGCATGAAGATCGAGAAGGCCGAATCGTTGGGCTTCACCGCACCTCACGTCCACCTGCCGCAGGACGCGACCCAGGCCGATGTGGAGGCGGTCATCGCCGACTTCAACCGGGCCGACGACGTCCACGGGATCCTCGTGCAGAACCCGCCGCCTCCCCAGATCGACTTCGATGCCGCCATGGCCCTGATGGATCCCGACAAGGACGTGGACGGACTCCACCCGCTCAACATGGGCCGACTGGCCCTGGGCATGCCGGGTCCGGTGCCCTGCACCCCCGCCGGGATCGAGGCCCTGCTCGCCTTCCACGGTGTGGAGATCTCTGGCAGGCACGTCGTCGTGCTGGGCCGGGGGACCACCCTCGGTCGTCCGCTGGCCATGCTGCTCACCCAGAAGCGGCCCACGGCCAACGCGGCCGTCACCTTGGTCCACACCGGGGTGCCCGACTGGTCCCGCTACACCAAGGTCGCCGACGTGGTCATCGCGGCAGCCGGGGTACCGGGGATCCTTCGTCCCGAGCACCTGAGCGAAGGGGTCGTGGTGGTCGGTGGCGGGGTGCGCTACGAGGGCCGCAAGCTGCTGCCCGACGTGGACGAGTCCTGCGCCGAGGTTGCGTCCGCCATCACCCCGCGGATCGGAGGGGTGGGGCCGACCACCATCGCCATGCTCTTCCGCAATGTCGTCGAGGCGGCCGAGCGCACCGTCAAGGCCTGACGGAACCGAACAGCCGGGTCCGCAGGTCGTCATGGTGTCGCAGGCGCTGGCGGTCGCGGCGGCCACGCTCAGCGATGATCGCCATGATCAGGTCGTCGGCGGTCGACGGCGGCGGCTGCGGTGAGACCTGGCGGCGCAGGTTGTCGGCCAGCTGGTGCGAGAGCCGTTCCCGCGCGGTGGGTGACAACTGGGTGCGCCGCAGCAGGTACTGCCTCGCGGCCAGGGTGACGCGCGGGTCGAGGGGACCGATGTCGGCGCTGAGGGCCCAACGGGCCAACCCCGCCGGCATCGGCATCGGCGTGGGCCACTTCAGGGGAACCCGTTCCGAGACGACGACCGTTCCCGACGCCAGGTCGCCGAGGCGCTTGCCGCGCGAGGTCAGCACAGCGGACAGGACGGCCGGCACCCCGGCGGTCATCCACAGTTCCACGTATCCGATCAGGGCCCGACCGATGGCCTGTCGGGCGCGGATCGTGCCGTGGTCGTCACGCACCACCCGGAGACCCAGGGCGTACTTGCCCAGGGACTTGCCCCGGGTCAGGGTCTCGACGGTGGCCGGCACGACCACCATCACGCCGACGAGGATGACGATCACAGCCGCGATGCGCAGGGAGGAATCGGTGAGCTGGTGGCGCCCCACCGAGAACAGCCAGAAGATCAGCACGGCCAACAGCGCGACCTGCACGAGCACGTCGATCAACTGGGCGAGGATCCGCGCGCCGAGGTTCGCGGCGCGGATCTCGAGCTCGACGGCATCCCCGGTGACCGGGCCCGTGGGGACGAACACCTCGGTTGCCATGGCACGACCCTACTGGCTGGATAGTCTCACCCCGTGGACCTCGACGCCTACATCGATGCGCACTCCGAGCAGTGGCGTGAACTCGAGCAATTGGTGAAGAGGTCACGCCTGTCGCCCGACGAGGTCGACCGCCTGGTCGACCTCTACGAGCGGGTCGGCACCCACCTCTCGGTGATCCGCTCCGGCAGCCCCGACCCACAGCTCGTGATGGGGCTGTCGAACCTGTTGGCCCGTGCCCGTCGGCGCGCCGGAGCCGGGCGCGCGTTCGTCTGGGGCGACCTTCTGCGCTTCTTCACCCGGTCGTTTCCCGCCTCGCTGTACCTGATGCGTCGCTGGTGGATCCTGACGGGGCTCGCGTGGATCGGGTTGGCGTTCGTCCTCGGCGGCTACCTGGTGGCCCATCCCGAGCTGATGGTCCGGCTGGGCACCCCCGCCGAACTGCAACGACTCGTCGACCACGACTTCGAGGACTACTACTCCTCTGATCCCGCCCGCAGCTTCGCCCTGCGGTTGGTGCTCAACAATGCGTGGGTGGCCGCCCAGTGCATCGCCTACGGGGTGCTGGGCTTCCCGACCCTGTCAGTGCTGCTGTCGAACTGTTACAACGTCGCGTTCACCGGTGCGGTGATGGTCAACCACCAGCGCGCCGGTCTCTTCTTCGGTCTGATCCTGCCCCACGGGCTGTTGGAACTGACCGGCATCTTCGTGGCCGGTGGGGTGGGACTTCGACTGTTCTGGTCATGGGTGGCACCCGGTGCCAGGACCCGGATGTCGTCCATGGCCCATGTGGGGCGGCAGAGCCTCGGGGTGGTGCTGGGACTGGTCGTGCTGTTCGCGGTGAGCGCGGTGCTCGAGGCGTTCATCACGCCCAGCCCGCTGCCGAGCTTCGCGCGCGTGGCGATCGGGGCAGTGGTGTGGCTCGCCTTCCTGTACTACGCCCTGGTGGTGGGACGAGCTGCCGCCGCGACCGGCGCCACGGGTGACCTCGATGCCGAGGACCGCGGCGAGGAACTGATCAGCGTCGACTGAGCCCGGCTGGTCTCAGAGCAGTCCGCGCGACTTGAGGGCGAGGTAGTGGTCGGCGAGCACCACCGGCAGCCGCGCGGGAGGCTCGTCCAGCACGGTCACCCCCAGTTGCTGCAGCCCGAGCGCCACCCGCTGCCTGCGGGCGAGGGTGTCCTCGGCTGCTGCCGCCCGGTACACCTCGCGGGCGTCGTCGCGGTGGTCACGCAGCGCCACCAGTTCGTCGTCCGACACCGAGGCGACCAGCACCCGGTGCTGCCTGGCCAGCACCTCGAGGGTCGGTGCCAGTGACTCCTCCACCGCCGCCGGCTCCAGCGGGGTCAGCAGCACCACCAGCGAGAAGCGGCGTCCGGCGGCGGAGACAGCCGCCGCCAGTCTGGTCCAGTCGGCTTCGACCAGGGAGGGCTCCACCTGGCTCATCGCATGGGTGATCCGGGGCAACGCGTCGCCGCGTTGCACTCCCTTCACGGCGGCGAGTACCTCGCGGTCGCCGGCCAGCAGGTCGACCCGGTCACCCGCCCTGACGGCGAGCGCCGACAACAATTGCACCGCGTCCATGGCGGTGTCGAGGCGGGGCACGGACCCGACCCTGCCTGCGGACACCCTGGAGGTGTCGAGCACGATCATGATCCGGCGGTCACGTTCGGGACGCCACGTGCGCACCACCACGTCCTGCCGGCGCGCGGTGGCACGCCAGTCGATGGAGCGGACGTCGTCGCCGTCGACCCAGTCGCGCAGCGAGTCGAACTCGGTGCCCTGGCCGCGGGTCCGCGTCAGCGCACGTCCGTCGAGTTGCTGCAGGCGGGCCAGCCGGCTGGGCAGGTGCTTGCGGCTGGGGAAGGCGGGCAGCGCCCGTAGGGTGCCGGGGGAGTCGAAGCCGAGTTGGCGCCCGGCGAATCCCAGGGGACCCCACACCCTGATCGTCACCCGGCGGCAGACGAGGTCGCCCCGGCGGGTCGGCAGCAGTGGGGTGGTCAGTCGGGTGCGCTCCCCGCCGGGCAGTGCGAACCGGTGCCGGTTCGGCGAGGCCCCGGCGGAGGGCTGCCAGGCGTCCCGCAGCATTCCCCGTCGCCGTCGTCGTCCGGTGTTGGTGACCAGCAGGCTGGTCTCGGTGGGTTCGTCCACCCGCACCGGTGCGGACGGTTCCCGCTCGATCGTGATCGCTCGCGGGCTCGGTGCCAGCAGCAGGTCGACCAGGACCACCAGCAGCACCGCCGCCGTCCACCACACTGCGGTGGTCCAGGAGGGCCACACGACGCAGGCAGCGACGCCGACCAGCATGGCCAGCACCGGTCGTCCGGTGATCACCACGGTCAGCGGGGCACGACGACGGAGTCGACGGCACTGGCGAGCACCGCACCCACGCGCACGCCCTCCAGGTCGGCCTCGGGACGAAGGGTGAGTCGGTGCGCGATGGTGCTGGGCGCCATGACCTTGACGTCGTCGGGGGTGACGAAGTCGCGTCCGTTCAGCCAGGCCCACGCGCGAGCGGTCGACATCAGCGCCGTGGCAGCCCGCGGTGACATGCCCAGCGCCAGGCTGGGGGAGTGCCGGGTGGCGCGGGCGATGTCGACGATGTAGGCGACCACCTGCGGGTGCACCTGAACCCGGCGGACGGCCGCCATGCCGGCCTGCAGGTCTTCGGCGGTCGCGACGGCTCGCAGCCCGGCGGCCTGCAGGTCGGAGGGGTCGAACCCTGCCGCATGGCGGGAGACGATCTCGATCTCGGCGTCGCGCGGGGGCGCGGGCAACTCCACCTTGAGCAGGAAGCGGTCGAGTTGTGCCTCGGGGAGCGGGTAGGTGCCCTCGTACTCGATCGGGTTCTGGGTCGCCGCCACCAGGAACGGATTGGGCAGGTCACGGGGTTGGCCGTCGATGGTCACGGTGCGCTCAGCCATGGCCTCGAGCAGCGAGGCCTGGGTCTTGGGTGGGGTGCGGTTGACCTCGTCGGCCAGCAGCAGGTTGGTGAACACGGGTCCGGGACGGAAGCTGAAATCAGAGGTGGAGGCGTTGAAGACGAGCGAGCCGGTGACATCGCCGGGCATCAGGTCAGGGGTGAACTGCACCCGCTTGTGCTCGACCGACAGGGCTTGTGAGAGCGCGCGCACCAGCAACGTCTTGGCCGTTCCGGGTGCCCCTTCGAGCAGCACGTGGCCGCGGGTCAGCAGCGCCATCAGCAGTCCGGTGACCGCTTCGTCCTGCCCCACCACCACCTTCGCCACTTCTGAGCGGACGCGCCTCAAGGCGTCGCGGGCCTCGTGGTCGCCGCGGGTGGCGGGCGGGGCCGACGCGTGGAGCTGGGTCATGGGTGTCGTACCTCTTCTTCCAGTTGGGCCAGGGTCTGCGCTCGCAGCACCATGGTCTGGTCATCGTGCACATCGCCAGCGTCGTTGAGCACACGCTGCACCTCGCGGGGGTCTCGTCCGGTGGCCAGGGCGACGGCGCGGGCCACGGTCTCGTCGGGAGCGTCCCGGGGCAGCGCCAATGCTTGCCGCAGACGTTGGCGGGTACCCCGTTGCAGTGACGACACGGCTCGGTCGCGGGCGCCGGCCCGATGGTAGAGGTGACCGCGGTTCAGCGTCGTCTCGATCGCCTTGACCACGACCGGCATCCGTTCGGAGACCAGGGGTCCGAACCGGCGCACTTGCCACACCAGGGCGAGCACCAGGGTCCAGGTGACCAGTCGCTGCACGGCATCCCACCAGGGTGGGAGCACCGAGGCCAGCCCGGTGCTGGCAGGTTTCGCGGGGTCGTCGGACTCGACCCCGGTGGAGAACCAGACCAGCTGCTGGTTGTTGCCCAGCAGGGTGAGGGCCAAGGCCGCGTTGTCGGCGACAAGGACCTGCTCGTTGGTGAACATCGACTCGTCGGAGAAGGCCAGTACTTCGGGGTTCCCCTGGGCATGGACGAGCAGGTGGCTGCGCCCCGCACCGGCGTCGACCGGGAAGCAGCCCTGCACCCCCGGCGTGGGCTCCGACGGGAGGGTGTAGACGGTCGTCCACCCCGTCTGGCCACTGGCAGCCCCCACCGTCACCGCCTGCCCGATCGCCGGGTCGGCGCAGTCGGCGGCCGACGTGGTCAGGGTGGGCAGACCGATCGAGCCGACCCCGGTCACGCCGAACGCGCGCAGCACCTCGGTCGACTGTCCCAGCATGACCACCCGCTGGTAGCGACCCTGCACCTCCGCTGCCCGTCGGCTGGTCTCGGGGGTCATGTAGCCCGACCGGTTGGTGAGCACGAGGGTGGTCGGCTGCTGGGGCTCGAGCGCACCCAACTGGGCACCGGTGCGAACCACCGTCACCTCGACACCGTGGTGCTGCAGCACCTTGCTCAGGGCCTGCATGCCTTCCCGGCTCTGGCTCTCGGGGTCGTTGGGCCCCCACGACGGTGCCGGCCACAACAGGACGGTGGCAACGGTGGCGGCCGCCGCCAGGGCGATCAACCAGAAGGCCAGTGACCCACCGTGGCGACGCAGGAAGCCGGCGTGCGCTGTCGCCCGCCCGGAGGCGGCACTCATGGGGCGACCCCCGTGGTGGCAGCGAGGTCTGCGGCGGTGTGGTGCTGGGGACGGGCCGAACCCAGGCCCTCGTCCAGCGCCTGCACCGAGCCGACGTCGGCCGGGGTGATGGTGGAGGCCAGCCCTTCCCGGTGGCGGTAGGCCGCTTGGTCGAAGAGGTCTGCGGCACGATGGACACCCTGGCCATGGGCGGGGAACACACGGGCGACTGCGGCAGCCACCTCTTGCGCGGTGTCACCCGGACGACGCCCGAGCACCGTGCGCCTGACCATGTCGGCGACGATGGCGCGGAAGGCGTGGATCAGTGCTTGGTCGACCTCGCCTCGTGCCAGGAACTCAGCTGCCAGGCGTCGGTAGTCGTCGGCGGAGAGCGTGGAGTCGACCAATGCGCTCGATGCCGCCGTGGCCCGCCGACGCCGGGCTTCGGGACGCGCCCGCCAGACCAGCACCACCACCAGTGCCAGCACCGCGACGACCAGCAACGCCACGACCACGCTGACGCCTTGAGTGTCGGGGCTCGGCAGGGACTGGTCGAGCAGGCGCCGCAACAGATCGTTCAGCCATCGCTCCAGCCACGAGATGGGGCGCTCGTACCCGCGGTGGGCCAGTTCCTCGGCGAGCCAGCGCCGAGCCTCGTCGGGCGAGGGACGTACGGGTGCCTGCAGGGGGAGCATCGGGGCTCAGCGGCCGCTGACGTCGTCGAGTTGGCTCAACAGGGTGACGTCGTAGCCCTCCCGGCGGATCTTGAGGTCGAGGGTGATCAGCGCCACCAGCGCGGCCACGACGGGCGCGCTCACGATCGAGGGAATCGCGTTGGCGGCGACCTGGGCCACCCCGTAGACCCCGAGGTTGGCGTCGCCGGAGGAGGCCGAGCCGACGCCTTCGAGCCCCAGACCGAGGACGAGTTGCAGGGGGAAGGAGATCATGCCGGTGACCATCGAGAGCACCACCTGCACGAGGAAGAGGGCACCGAACACCCGCCAGAAGTAGCCCTGGGTGAGTTCCCAGGACTGCTTGACGGCGGCACCCGGGGAACGGGACGACCAGACGGTCTCGGTTCCGGCGGCGACCGTCCTGACACTCACGAAGATGGTGCCCACCAGCGCCAGCAGCAGGACCACGATGCCGGCCATCACCATGATCGCCACGGTGCCACTGTCGGGGGTGGTCGATCGGACGAAGCCGACGACGATCGCTGCCACCGCACCCCCGGCGAGGAGGGCCGGCAGGCTGGCCAAAAGGAAGACCAGCAGACTGGTGCCGAAGTAGGGCAGGACTCGGCCCTTCACGGCCGCCCACACCTGCGAGATGCCGGGCTTGCGGCCCAGGACGGCCTCGCGGGTGGCATGGATGACCATCGGTCCGACCAAGGCGGTACCGATGGCCATGGGCACGGCGCTGACCATGGATCCCACGACGAGTCCGATGGACTCGGCGACGTCGCGGCCCAGTGCGGACGAGGTGGCGACCGCCTGCTGGATGCCCAGGGTGACCGGAACGGCGACCAGCAGGGCGACCACCTGCATCAGCAGGCTGACCAGGATGGTCGCCTTGGGGTTGTGCCTGATCACCGCGACGGGGCCGGTGAAGAAGTCACTGAACTCCAGCGGCTTCAGGGCCAGGATGCCCGGCTTCACCACGTTCCACAGCCCCCGACCCCCGTAGGTCGGTTGGCCGTAGGTGGGTTGCCCGTAGGGCTGTTGCCCATACGCCGGTTGCCCGTACGCGGGTTGCCCGTACTGCGGCTGCACCGGAGGGGCCTGGCCCCACGTCGGCTGCCCGTATCCCGAATTCCCGTAGCCCGATTGCCCGTACTGCGGCTGGACCGAGGGGGCCTGGCCCCACGTCGGCTGCCCGGCCGAGGGCTGACCTGCGGGAGGCTGACCGGCCGAGGGCTGGGAACGGCCTGACCAGGCCTGGTTCCACGGATCCTCCGAACCTGGTGCCCGACCCCAGCCGGGGTCCTGACCGTACTGCGACACCGATCCTCCTCGAAGCGATCACGACCGCGGCGGACGTGATGCTTGACGCTACCAATGGCAGCGGTCACCTGCGGCTGAGGCGCTCCCGCCAGCGACGCCACTCGCGTGCCAGGGCATCGGGCCACGGGGGCACCACTCGTCCCTCGGCGGCGTTGAGCCGACGCACCTTCGGCCGCAGGGCATAGACGCCGACGAAACCGATGGCGAACAGCACCAGTTGGGTCGACCACGCGACCCGGAAGGCGGCGGGGGTGTAGCCACCCGCCAGGTCGAGCACCACCCCGAACAGCAACATGCCTGCCACTCCGAAGACGAACGCCCCCATGATCACCACACCGGTGGCGGTACCGATCCGGCTGGCCAGGTTGCGGGTGCGCGCGACCTCGATGCCGATGTTCGAACCGGCGGCATTGGCCGACAGGGCCACCATCCACAGCACCAGGGCCCACAGGGGTGGACGCTCGAAGGAGAGCACGACCCCCAGCGCCACCACGTTGGCCGCTGCCACGGTCAAGGAGAAGTTCGAGAGCCTCAGCGGGTGGCGCGGCGCCAACCAGCCGATCAGCGGCCCGCACACCATGCCGGTGACGACCAGCAGCGCGAACAACAACGACGTCTCACCGGCACCCAGGCCGACACCGCGATCGAGATACGGGTAGCCCCACATCATGGCGAACACGAGCCCGGGGAAACCGGCGACTGCGTGCAGGAGGAAGCCGAGCTTGGTGGCGGGGTTGCGCCACACCTGCCGGGCAGTGTCGATGAAGCTGAAGTCGCCGTCGACGTGGGAGTGCACTCGCTGTCCGTCGGGCCGGTTGCGCAGCAGCGACCAGGAGGTCGCCGCGGCCACCAGGGAGACGACCGCCAACAGCGTGAAGGCGGGCGTCCACCCCCGCTGCCTGAGGAAGGCCGCGAAGGGGATGGTCGAGATCAACTGCCCGACCTGCCCGAACATGCTGGTGAGTTGAACCAGCATCGGCACCCGGCGGGCGCTGAACCAGAACGGCAGCAGCCGGATGACGCTGGTGAACGTCATGGCGTCCCCCATGCCGATCAGCACCCGGGCAGCCACTGCCGGAACCAGCGACGTCGAGTTCGCCAGGCTCAGTTGGCCCAGCGCCATGATGGCCGCTCCCGAGCCGATGACGACCCGCGACCCGAACCTGTCGGCCAACAACCCGGCAGGAACCTGCATCGCGGCGTAGGTCAGCAGCTGCACGACCACGAACAGGCTCAGCACACTGGCGAGGACGTGGAACCGCTCCGTGGCGACCACGCCGGCCACCCCGAAGGACGACCGTTGCCAGATGGCCGAGATGTAGACGACCACGGCCAACAGGTAGACCGACCAGCTGCGGCGGGTGTCGAAGGCGTGGTTCACGCCTCGCACCCTAGGCCCCAGCCGGCCGGTCGCCCCCGATTCGTCCCCCTGCTGGGACGAGCGCTCACTGCTCGGAGAGATCCTCGGCCAGTTCGTCCCAGCTGGTCTGGTCGAGCACCCAGTCACGCACCTCGGGCATGTCCTCGAGGTGGTCGACGATGTACTCCGAGTGCCGCTCGAGCTGGCGCTCGCACCAGGCCTTCAGCTCGGCCATGCCGCGCACCTTGCGCTTGGAGTTGTGGATGGCGTCGATCACCAGGTGGTACCGGCTGGCCTGGTTGCGCACCACCATGTCAAAGGGGGTGGTGGTCGTGCCCTGCTCGATGAATCCGCGGCAGTGGAACCGGTCGACGTCGGGGCGTCCGTGCACCAACTGGTGGATGGTGCCCGGGTACCCGTGGAAGCTGAAGACCACGTCGACGTTGTCGGTGAACAGTTCCCGGAACAGTTCGGCGGTCATCCCGTTGGGGTGGTCCTTGGGACGGGCCAGGGTCATCAGGTTGACCACGTTCACCACCCGCACGGTGAGCTGCGGGAGCCGGGTGCGCAACAGGTGTGCCGCCGCGACGGTCTCCATGGTGACCACGTCACCGGCACACCCCAGGATGATGTCGGGGGCTGCCTCGGTCGACAGGTCTTCGTTGCCCGCCCAGTCCCACACGCTGGCGCCGCGGCGGCAGTGCTCGTTGGCCTCGGCCAGGGTGAGGTACTGCAGTTGCGGCTGCTTGTCCTGCACGATCAGGTTGACGTGGCTGCGGCTCGAGAAGGCGTGGCGAGCCACCGACAACAGGCAGTTCGCGTCCGGCGGCAGGTAGATGCGGGCCACGTCGCCCCGGTGCTGCATGACGTTGTTGATCAGACCCGGCCCCTGGTGGGAGAACCCGTTGTGGTCATTGCGCCAGGCCGTGGACGACAACAGGATGTTGAGGCTGGGCACCTTCGCGCGCCATGACAGGTGACTGGCCTCCTCGAGCCACTTGGCGTGCTGGATGGTCTGGCTGGCGCTCACCATCGCGAAGGCCTCGTAGGTGGCGAACAGCCCGTGCCGCCCGGTCAGGTTGTACGCCTCGAGCCAGCCGTGGCAGTTGTGTTCCGAGAGCACCTCCATCACCCGGCCCTCCGAGGAGAGGTGCACGTCGTCCTCGGTGACGGCCTCCTGCCAGTCCCGGTCGGACACCTCGAAGACGGCACCCAGCCGGTTCGAGTTGGTCTCATCGGGGCAGAACAACCGGAAGCTGTGGGGATTGCGTTCGTACAGGTCGCGCATCAGCGCACCCAGCACTCGGGTGGACTCAGTACGGGTGGTCGCCGGTGCGGGCACCTTCACCTCGTAGTCGTCGATGTCGGGCAGGTCGAGGGGTTCGGTCAGCAGCCCACCGTTGGCGTGGGGTTGGCGGCTCATCGCCTTCGTCCCGACGGGGTTGTTGCGGGTGACGAGCTCGACGGGTGCACCCGACTCGTCGAACAGTTCCTCGGGCCGGTACGACTCCAACCATTGCTGCAGCATGCGCAGGTGCTCAGGATCTTCCTTGACGCCGGCCAGCGGCACCTGGTGGGCACGCCAGGTGCCCTCGATCAGGGTGCCGTCGACCTCGTGGGGACCCGTCCAACCCTTCGGTGAACGCAGGATGATCATGGGCCAGCGTGGACGACCCGTCCGCCCCCCACCACCCGAGCGTGCCTCGGCCTGGATCTGGCGGATTCGGCCCCATGCGTGGGCGAGTGCCTCGGCGAACCGGGCGTGCATACCGGGAAGGTCGCCGCCGTTGACCTCGATCACCTCGTAGCCGTGGCCCTCGAACAGGCTGCGCACCTCCTCGGGCGGCTTGCGGCTGAGCACGGTGGGAGCGGCGATCTTGCCGCCGTTGAGGTGCAGCACCGGCAGTACCGCTCCGTCGTGCACCGGGTTGAGGAAACTGATCCCCTTCCAGGAGCCCTCGAGGGGGCCGGTCTCGGCCTCGCCGTCGCCGACGACGGCGCAGGCGATCAGGTCGGGATTGTCGAACACGGCACCGAACGCGTGGATGAGGGCATAGCCCAGTTCGCCACCCTCGTGGATCGAGCCGGGGGTGGTCACCGAGGCGTGGGAGGGGATGCCGCCGGGGGCCGAGAACTGGCGGAAGAAGGCCTCCAGCCCCTCGCCGTCCCGGTGGATGTGGGGGAAGTACTCGGTGTAGCTGCCCTCGAGCCAACTGGCCCCGGTCAGTGCGGGACCACCGTGACCGGGTCCGGCGAGGTAGATCATGTCCTGACCGGTGTGGCGGATCAGCCGGCTGGCGTGGGCGTAGATGAAGGCCAGGCCCGGGGAGGTTCCCCAGTGGCCGAGCAGGCGCGGTTTGATGTGCTCGGGTGCCAGGTCGTCCCGCAGCAGGGGATTGGCCTGCAGGTAGATCTGGCCCACCGTGAGGTAGTTGTTGGCGCGCCACCACGCGTCGACGGTGGCGAGGTCGTCGTCGCTCAACTGCGACAATTCCTGGGCGAGGTCCTGGTCACTGCTCATGCCCCCACTCTGGTGCAGTCGAGCCGACCGTGGGGCGCGTTCACCAGAATGTCGTGCGACTCAGTCCAGCAGGTCGAGCAGGGCCCGTTCCAGGGCCGTCTGGCGGGCCGTCGGGGAGCGGTGTCTGGCCCGGGCCGCGTCCCCGATCGTGGTGCCCGACTCGTAGAGGTCGATGATGCGCGGGTCGATGTAGGACGAACGCGCGATCGCCGGCGTGTTGCCCAGATAGGACGAGACCTCCATCACCGCCTGCTTGACGGCGCGCTTGCGTGAGGCCTCGCTGGTGCCGGGTTCGTCGGTGGTGGCGAGCACCTCGGCGGCGATCACACCGGCGTGCCAGGTGCGGAAGTCCTTCGCGGTGAACTCGCCGTCGAACAGGTCGGCCAGGTAGGAGTTGACGTCGGCGCTGGTGAGGTCGCGCCAGCCTTCACCCGAGGCCAAGGTGTGGTTGCCGTCATGGTGGGCCAGCAGTCGGATGCCACCCTTGCGGGCGCGCATCTGGGCCAGGGCTGCGACCGCGTCGGGGTCGGACACCTCGATGGTGTGGACGATCCCCGACTTGCCGACGAACGAGAACACCAGGTCGTCGCCCCGACGACGCACGTGGCGCCGCTCGAGAGTCGTCAGGCCGAAGGAGCCGTTGGCATCGGTGTAGGCATCGTTGCCGACACGGAAGTAGCCGACGTCGAGCAGCCGCACGGCGGTGGCGCACGCTCGCTCCTTGGTGAGGCCCTCGGATCGCAGGTCACGGGTGATCTGCGCACGGGCCTCCGGCAGGTGGTGGGCCGCGGCTGCGACGCGCTGGAACTTGGCCCGGTCCCGTCCCGCCCTCCAGTCGGGGTGGTACAGGTACTGTCGGCGCCCCGCGTCGTCGGTGCCGACGGCCTGCAGGTGGCCGTTGGGCAGAGGGCAGATCCACACCTCGCGCCAGGCCGGCGGGATGACCAGTGACTTCACCCGGGCGATGTCGTCGGCGCCGAGGGGGCGACCCGACTCGTCGAGGTAGCGGAACCCACGCCCCGATCGGCGGCGCTCCCAGCCGGGTTGGTGGCTCGAGACCCTTCTCAGTCGCATGATCGCCTCACAGCCCCGGTGACTCGTGGCTCACGCCGCCGTCGACCGTGATGGTCTCGGCGGTCAGGTAGCTGGCGCCGTCGCTGGCCGCGAAGAGCACGACACTGGCGATCTCGTCCGGACTGGACACCCGCCCCAGGGGGATGGCCTCCTCGAGGGCCTCAGCGAGCTTGGGTTCGTCGAGGGTGACGGCGTTCATGGGCGTTCGCACGGCGCCCGGGGCGACGTTGACCATGCGGATGCCGTGGCCCGCGAGTTCGACGGCGCCGTTGCGGGCCAGCATGCGCATGCCTCCCTTGCTGCAGCAGTAGATGGCGTTGCCGGGCATGGGCCAGTCCTCGTGCACGGACGAGACGTTGACGATCACCCCGCGGCTGCGTTGCTTGATGAACCGCTTCGCGGCGACCTGGGCACCGAAGAAGGCGCCCTTCAGGTTCACCGCCAGTTCGAGGTCGTAGTGGGCCTCCGTGGCCTCGAGCAGTGAACTGCGGGTCTCGACTCCGGCGTTGTTGACCCACACGTCGAGTCTCCCGAACTGGTCGACGGCGGCGCCCACCAGACGTTGCAGGTCGTCGACACGGGTGACGTCGGCCCGGACCGCGATCGCCCGGCCGCCGGCCTTCTCGACGTCGGCGATCAGGCGGGCGTTGGGGGAGTCGTCCCCCACGAAGTCGATGACCACGTTGCAGCCCTGGCCCCCGGCGGCCCGACAGATGGCGGCACCGATGCCGGTGTTGCCCCCGGTGACGACGACCGTGCGCCCGGCGAGACTGGGGTAGACGTTGGGGACGAGCCTGGCTGCCATGGGTGCTCCTTCAGGAGGGTTGGACGGTGGGTGGCTGGGGCCGGGTGCGGGCGGCGCCCGTGTGGCGGGTCTCGGTCTGCTGCACCTGGTGGGTGGCGCGCTCGATGACCAGGTGGGCGACCATCGCGGTCCAGCCGGTCTGGTGGCTGGCGCCCAGCCCCTCACCGGTGTCGGCGTCGAAGTACTCCGAGAAGGTGGGGTGGTCGAGCCAGAGCGGTCCGTCCCCGCGGTCACGGGGGGTGCTGGCGGGCCGTCCGTCGGGGCCGGGGGCCCAGAGGGCCACCAGCCGGTCGGAGAGCTCGTCGGCGATCTCGGCCAGGGTGAGGTGGCGACCCGACCCGGTCGGGAACTCCACCGGGTTCTTGCCGCCGACCCCGTCTCCGCGGTGACGGAGGGCTTCGATCAGCAGGCAGTTGAGCGGGAACCAGATCGGTCCTCGCCAGTTGGAGTTGCCGCCGAACATGCGGCTGTCCGACTCCCCGGGCAGGTAGCGCAAAGACATGTCCTGGTCGAGCAGTCGCACGGTGAGGCCGTCGCGGTAGGCGGCCGAGAGGGAGCGGATGCCATGGTCGGAGAGGAACTCGCCCGGGTCGAACACCCGGGCCAGCACCCGCGGCAGACGCGGTGGGTCCACCAGCGACAGGGTCTGCAGGTGGCCGTCGTCCGATCGTTCGGTGAGGATCCAGCGGGCGAGGTCGGGCCGGTTGTCGACCAGCCATCGTCGCCGCCGCGTGAACTCCGGCAGTTCGTCGGCCACCCACGACTGCGTGTTGGCCACGGCCAACAGCGGCACCAGTCCGACCAAGGAGCGCACCGGTACCCGCTCCACCCGGTTGTCGGGGCCGACCAGGGTGTCGTAGAAGAAGCCGTCGTCGTCGTCCCACAGCGAGGCGCAGCCGGTGCCGAACCGCTCCATCGCCTGGCAGATCGACAGGAAACGGTGGAAGTGCGTGGTGGCCGTCTCGTCCCAGGCAGCGTCGGTGCGCGCCAACTCCTGGCTGATGCGCATCATCACCAGGGTGTGGAAGGCCATCCAGCTGGTGGCGTCGGACTGCTCCAGCCGCCAGCCGTCGGGTACCTGTGTCGACCTGTCGAACAGCGAGATGTTGTCCATGCCGAGGAAACCGCCCTCGAACAGGTTGTTGCCGGCCTCGTCCTTGCGGTTGACCCACCAGCCCGAGTTGAGCAGCAGCTTGGTCATGATCCGCACCAGGAAGGCACGGTCCCAGGCCCCGTCGGCCAGGTAGACCTGGAAGGCCGCCCAGGCGTGCACGGGTGGGTTGACGTCGCTGAACCGCCACTCGTAGGCGGGGAGTTGGCCGTTGGGGTGTTGGGCCCACTCGCGGCACATGAGCAGCAGTTGGTTCTTGGCGAAGGCAGGGTCGATGTGGGCCAGGGCGACGCAGTGGAACGCGAGGTCCCAGGCTGCGAACCATGGGTACTCCCAGTCGTCAGGCATCGAGATGACGTCGGCGAGGTCGAGGTTCGTCCAGTCGGTGTTGCGACCGAGCGGCTCGTCGGCCCGTCTCGACTCCGGTGGCGGGGGCTGGGCCGGGTCACCCTCAAGCCACTCCTCGACCGAGTAGCGGTAGATCTGCTTGCCCCACAACAGTCCGGCGAAGGCCCGTCGGCACAGGTGCCGCTCGTGCGCGGACGAGTTCTCGGGCATCACCGCCTCGTGGAACTCGTCAGCCTCGGCGCGTCGCTCGGCCAGGGTCTGGTCGAAGCCGGGGCCGAACGGGTCGTCCAGGTCGCTCTGGCTGTGGGTGAGCCTCAGCCGCACCTCGACGCTCCCACCCGGTGGCACCGTGCGGAAGTGGAACCAGAACCCCACTTTCGTGCCATGGGGTTCGGGCCGACAGGCATCGGCCTGTGCGTGGACGATGGCCCGGTTGATCGCGTCCTTGGGGTGCGGCGAAGGGTTGGGTTGGCCCCACAGGTCCTGGGCGTTGGACTCGTTGTCGCACCACAGCACGGTGGGCGCCCCGACGACGGGGGAGTGTTGCACCGCGAGCCGGTACTCGCCCAACCACGCGTGGCTGCTGCGCACCTCGGTGTGGCCCGGGTGCTCGTCCCCGCCGCTGATCGAGGCCTTGCGGTCGTCCCGCCCCCAGACCCAGGTGTTGCGGAACCAGTACTGGGGCACCAGGTGCAGCGGTGCTGCGTCCGGGCCGTGGTTGGTGGCCGTGACGACCATGCAGATGTCGGTGGCCTCGGCCTTGGCGTGGGTGATGGTGATGTCGAAGAAGCGGTTGTCGGCCAGCACGCCGGTGTCACTCAGTTCGTACTCCCGGTCACCGGTGCCGCGGCGGGCGTTCTCCTGGACCAGGTCGGAGTACGGATAGGCCGCCTGGGGGTAGCGGTAGAGGAACTGCCCCCACGCGTGGGTCGGCAGCGCGTCGAGCGGCCAGTAGTACTCCTTGACGTCCTCACCGTGGTTGCCCTGCGGGTTGGTGAGCCCGAACGGACGCTCCTTGAGCCGGTCGTCCTGGCCGTTCCACAGCGCGACGGCCAGATTGGCAAAGCCGTAGCGGTCGGTGAGCCCGGCGATGCCGTCCTCTCCCCAGCGATAGGCGCGCCGGTGGGCGTGGTCGAAGGGGAAGTGGCGCCAGGCGTCGCCGTCGGGGGAGTAGTCCTCGCGGACGGTGCCCCACTGCCGGGCGGACAGGTACGGCCCCCAGCGGCGCCAGGCCGAGTCCTGGTCTGCCGAGGTCGAGAGGCGACGGCCCTCAGCCGTGTGCTCC
The DNA here is from genome assembly GCF_000421525.1 of Aestuariimicrobium kwangyangense DSM 21549. Classification (GTDB taxonomy): domain Bacteria; phylum Actinomycetota; class Actinomycetes; order Propionibacteriales; family Propionibacteriaceae; genus Aestuariimicrobium; species Aestuariimicrobium kwangyangense. The sequence continues at coordinate 230,518 of NZ_ATXE01000002.1, forward strand.
GTGCTCACGGTTTGGAGCGTAGCCACAGGCCCAAGCGCCGGTGTGGAATTGCACACATACGACAATTATATAAGAATATGATGCATGAGTGAGCAGATCGCCGATGAGGTGCTGCGGGCCGTGGCCCGCATCAACCGGTGGGCCAGTTCTCGTTCGACCTTCGAGTTGCCCACGGCGCAGGCGCGCCTGCTGGGCCACATCGACGACCTGCAGCCGGTGCGCGTGACCACCCTGGCCGCTGCCGACCACTCGTCCCAGCCGGGGGTGACGGCGCAGGTCAACCGCCTGCAGGAAGCCGGGCTGGTCGAGCGCGTCGCCGACGACACCGATGCCCGGGCCTCGCTGCTGCGTCTGACCAGCAAGGGTGCCCAGAGCCTGGCTCGCACCCGCCACCAGCGCGCCCGGACGCTCGCACCGTTGCTGGACGAGTTGCCGCCCGACCAACTCGACGACCTGCGTCGCGGGTTGGCCGTGCTGACCGACCTGCTCACCCCGACAGCCCCCACGTCCCGGAAGGACTGAACCTCGTGCGTCGAACCGCCCGAACTGCCCGAACCAGCGGAACTGCCCGAACCAGCGGAACTGCCCCAACCAGCGGAACTGCCCGAACCAGCCGTGTCAGCGTGGTGCACCAACCCCGCACCGTGTGGGCTGTCGCCTTCGCCTGCGTGATCGCCTTCATGGGCATCGGTCTGGTCGACCCGATCCTCAAACCCATCGCGGACGACCTGAGCGCCACCCCCTCCCAGGTCTCGCTGCTGTTCACCTCGTACAACGCGGTCATGGCCGTGGCGATGCTCTTCGCCGGGTGGGTGTCCAGCCGACTGGGGGCCAAGACGACCCTGCTCGTGGGGCTGGCGATCATCATCGTCGGGGCGGGCGCGGCGGGCATGCAGCACGCCATCTCGGGCATCGTCGCCTTCCGGGCCGTGTGGGGTCTGGGCAATGCCATGTTCATCGCGACGGCCCTGACCACCATCGTCACCGCCGCGAAGGGATCGGTCGGGCAGGCCATCATCCTCTACGAGGCGGCCCTCGGGCTGGGCATCGCGGCCGGACCACTGCTGGGGGGCGTGCTCGGTGGCATGTCGTGGCGCTTCCCGTTCTTCGGGGTCAGCGTGTTGATGACCATCGCCCTGGTGGCCACCGCCCTGGTGCTGCCCTCGGCCCCGCCCACCGGCGAGAAGACATCGGTGACGGCTCCGCTGCGGGCCTTGGGCCATCGTGGTCTGCTCACGGTGGGGCTGACGGCCTTCCTCTACAACTTCGGGTTCTTCACCCTGCTCGCCTTCACCCCCTTCCCCCTCGACATGGATGCCCATGGCGTCGGGCTGGTCTTCTTCGGCTGGGGCCTGTTGCTGGCGCTCTCGTCTGTGCTTCTCGCACCGCTCGTGCATCGCTGGGTCGGCACCGCTGTGGGACTGGTCTCGGCGCTGGCACTGTTCATGCTGATCCTGCTGGTCATGGGTCTGTTCACCGACCACAAGGTGGTGCTGGTGGTCGGGGTCGTGCTCGCCGGAGCGGCCCTGGGGGTCAACAACACCCTGATCACCGAGACGGTGATGAAGATCTCGCCGGCACCGCGTGGGGTGGCGTCGTCGGCCTACAGCTTCGTCCGGTTCATCGGCGGGGCGATCGCACCGTGGCTCGCCGGTCGGCTGGGCGAGCGGTCGGTGCACGTGCCGTTCTTCGTCGGGGCAGGGGCCGTGCTGCTCGCCATGGCGGTGCTGTGGACGGCCCGTGACCTGATCCACGCGCTCGACCAGGCGCCCCACCACGGGGCCGAGCCCATCGACTCGGAGTTCGAGGCCCGCGCCGTCAGCGTGGGCGATGCCTGAGCTGGACGAACAGCGTGTGCAGTCTCTCCACGGCCCGCGGGTGCAGGTACGCCACGAACGCCGGGTACTGCAGGGCGAGCACCAGCAACTGGCGCGCCGTGACCCGTGCCTCCACCTCGGCCGGGTCGAGCCCGCGTCGCGCGGCGTAGTCCGCGATCACGGTCGTTCGTGGGACGACGTCGAGGTTGGCGGCCGCCCTGGTCAGCAGGAACGCGAGGTCATCGGTTCCTCGTCCGATGCCGGCGCTCTGCCAGTCGACCAGGAGCGGATCGCCGTTGTCGGTGACGACATTGCCCCAGTGGCAGTCACCGTGAACGAACTCCTCCTCGCCGGCGGAAGCCAGCAGTTCCAACCCGTCGCGGTCGTCGAGCACGCGCTGCAGCTTGGAGCGGGTCTGGGGGGTCGACCAGAGCAGGTCGAGAGCCGGACGATCGGCGACCGGGTCGAGCCCGGACCAACCCTGGTACCGCCACAGCGAGTCCGAGGGCGCGTCCAAGGGCATCGGCGTCGCGTGCAGTCGGGCCAGCAGCCCGACCAGCGACGTCCACAGGGACAGGCTCGGGACGGGGTGCTCCGGTGTCAGGGCCGGCCGGTGGGCGCGCATCACCACCACCGTGTGCTCTGCCGTCACCTCGCTGGCGAGCACGCGGGGCATCGGGATGGGCAGGTCGAGCCCGGTCAGGGCAGCGAACTCGCGTCGCGCGCGACCGGTGGCCTCGTCGGAGTCGTGGACGGTGATCTTCACCACCACGGCCTGGCCGTCGCGCACACCCGTGACGACAGTCGAGCCCGACATGGAGCCCGGCAGCAGCGGGTGGTCGTCCAGGACGACGCCGTGCCGGTGCGCGACGTCGGCGGGGGTCACCCCTTGGGCCACGACTGGGGGGTCGGCTCCGCCGTGTTCTCCTCGGCGTCGGAGTGGTCGGTCCAGGAGTCCTTCGGTCGGTAACCCAACTCGAGCATCGTGTTGGTCATGTCCCAGCGCCGGTTCGGGTTGTCGGAGATGGCGTAGTACAGCCCGAACCGCGTCTCCGCCTCGATGGCGCGGCGCACCACCTGCTCGGTGTCGTCGGGGCTGAGCCACATGGCACGCAGCAGGTCGAGGTCGGTCTCATGGGTGTCGGGGCTGCTCCAACCGATGCGCAGCGCGATGAAATCGATGCCGTACTCGTCGTGGTAGAAGCGTCCCAAGGCCTCCCCGAAGATCTTCGAGACCCCGTACAGGGAGTCCCCGCGGGGCAGGGTGTGGGGATGCACCGGCCACTCACCGTGCCGGTCGTACATGCCCATCGCGTGGTTCGACGAGGCGAACACGAACCGGCGCACCCCAGCCTCCCGAGCCGCCTCGAGGGCGTTGCGGAAGCCGATGATGTTGGCCTGCAGCACGTCGTCCCAGGTCGAGTCGGGGGAGGCTGAGCCGGCCATGTGCACCACGGTGTCGACGCCGTCCATGAGCTTCAGGGTGTCGTCGTAGTTGGTGAGGTCGGCCAGCACCAGGTCGTCAGGATCGTCGTCGTCGGGGTGGCGACCCTGCAGGACGAGGTCGTAGTCGCCGCGCAGGCGCTGGGCGAGCAGCTTGCCGATGCCCCCGGTGGCGCCGGTGATCAGGATGCGTCGTCTGGTCATGGTGCAATCCTTCCAGAGCCCGCCAGGATCACCACCGTGGCTGCACCAACCCTCGAAGATCGGGGGTTGGTCGAACAACGGTGGTGATCCTGGCGCTCAGTCGTCGTCCTTCTGTTCCTTGGTCCGGCCCTCCTTGGAGCGTCGCTTGTTCACGGTCGCGGCGGCGATCTCCTCGGCGCGGTCCTTGGAGCGTCCCTGCTCCTTCTGTTCGGACTCCTTGATGTGCTCGTACTGCCGTTCGTCCTTGTCGGACCATTCCTTGGGCATGGCTCCTCCTGTGTCGACGGATTGGTGTCGAGACTAGGACACCGTTCGCGGTTCGTCAGGGGTCAGCGCGGGATCGGCCGTCGTGCAGGTTTTCGACGACACGGGTGCAGTTGCTGGCACCTGCCTAGGGTGGGTGGCATGAGCCATGAATCATCAGAGTGGGGAAGCGACTTCGGCGAGGTCGAGCGTGACCGCAGCGAACGCGAACTCGCGGAGACCGCACTGGACGACCCGACCGACACCGACAACGAGCCCTGGAGCCCGCCCGAGCGGCAACCGCGAGGGGCCGAACTGGCGGCCAACGACCCCGGTCAGGAAGAGACGATCGACCAGCGGATCCTGCAGGAGGAGCCGGAGGAGGGCACTGCCTACGGCGCGCCTGACAACGAGGCTGGCGATGAGCCAGTCGACATGGTCGGTGGGGACGACCCCGATGCCATACCGGCCGAGACTGATGTGCTGGGTGTCCCGGCGTGGGACGAGGACGACGAGCGCCTGCGCGACGACCCCTTCGGTGGTCCCGAGAAGGCAGCCCTGCACGAGGTGGACGACCCCCGCTGACGGCAGCGCCGGAGTCATCTGGTTCGTCGGTTCCAGGTGCATCGGCGGCATTGGTGCTTGGCTGTGGTCATGGCCACCTATTCCGTGAACCATGACGCGGTCGAGTTCGTGCGCGACCTGATCGGCAAGAAGCAGTACGTGCTCGACAGTCGTTGGGACGAGGTGCAGCCCGACGCCGAGCGTCAGAACACCTATCTCGAGCACCATTCCTGGGACGAGTACGGCCGCTGGTTCCTCGGGCTGACCGAGGGTGCGACCGACGAGACGAAGGGACGCTTCGCCTTCGCGGTCGGCGACTTCCGTCGTGTGCATCGCAGCGCGTTGATCGCCTGCGTGTTCAGGGCCTCGGAGTGGCACCACAAGTCGGTGGAACTTGCCGCCCACGAGTTGCTGCAGTTGCTGGACGAGACCTCAGGCGGGTAGCAGCCGGAGTGCGCGTTCGGCCATGCGATCGGCCCGCTCGGGTCGCCAACCGAGCCAGCCCTGCGCGAGGTCGGGGTGACCACCTGCGAGGACGGCTTGCCGGAAGTCGAGACAGGCGAGCCACAGGGGCTTGATGGCCATCACCCCGGCCAGCCGTTGCCGCTCCTGCTCGGTGAGGGTGACGTGTTCGGCGTAACCCTCGACGGCCGCCTCGACATGTTCATCACCCATCTCGGACGAGGTGGTGAGCAGCCATGCCAAGGCCGGTAGGCGGGGACCGAGCGCGGCGCCGGCCCATCCGACCACTCGGAGGTCACCGGGTTCACCGACGACGGCCCAGGTGTGGAAGTTGGGATGGGTGAGCGCCTCGGGGAGACCCTCACCGTCGTCGGCCCGTTCGACCAAGTGACGCAACACGTCGAACCCGGCTCGATCGGCGGCGGTGACGGAGTCCTCGGCGTCGACCAGGAACGACATCGCTGCGAGCAGGTCCTGGGCCGGTCGTCCGCGGTGCCGCCCATCATCGCCGTCCTCGGCACCGCCCCGTCGGGTGGGTCCGTCGGGCGGGGTGATGCCGCCGACGGGAAGCGTGTGCAGCCTGCCGAGCAGCGCCCCCAGCTCGCGCTGCACGCTGGGGGAGAGGGCTCGTCCGTTCTCGTCGGTGGGTCGTCCGCCCGGGATCATCGTGGTGAGCAGCACAGTGGCGCACTCGACCTCGACGACCGGCTCGGGGGTGGCGAGTCGCTCCGCGGGGTAGCGGTGGGTGGCGAGGAACCTCAGGATCTCGGCGTCACCCTGCACCAGGACGAGACCGTCTGCTGTCGAGGAGCGCACCCGCGCGATCCAAGCTCGGCCGTCTGCCAGGCGCACCACCAGGGTGGACGGGTGGTGGCCGGGCCACGAACCGCGCGGCTTGGTGTCGGCGTCCTCGTCGATCGGTGCGATCGACTGCACCCGGACGCCGTACTCGCGCTCCAGCGCGGCGCCGACGGCCGCACGGTCAAAGGTGGGAGCCGCGTTGACGGTGTGGCGTCGTCCGAGGTCGCGGTCGGACTTGGCTCGGGTGTAGCGCGGATGGGGGAGGGGCGTCATCAACCGAGCGTCACACGGGTGCGAGCGGTAGGTGCGGTTTGGGCGGGTATTCGATCGTGATCTCGTCACCCGGTGCTACCTGGCCACCGCGGGAGACCACCCCCATCACTCCTGCGAGGCGGACGACGGTTCCGTCGCCGTCGTTGCGGAGCACCTGCTTCAACAGCCCCGACTGGAAGTCGTTGATCTGACTGCACGGGTTGCGCAGGCCCGTCAGGGTGACCACGGCGCCACCCATCGCCAGGCGGGTGCCCACCGGGAGACCGAGCAGGTCGACACCGACGGTGGTGATGTTCTCGCCGAGGTCACCGGGGTGCACCTCGTGGCCGGAGTCGGTCAGGGTGTCGAACAGTTCCTGGTGCATCAGGTGCACCTGTCGAAGGTTCGGGGTCGAAGGGGCCTTGGCTACGCGTGATCGGTGCTTCACCGTGGCGCCGGAATGGGCATCGCCCTCGACGCCCAACCCCTCGACCAGGGTCACGTGGTCGTGCGTCTGCTTGCTGAACGAATGGGACGGACTGCTGTGCACCGCCATGACTCTCGCTGTCATGGGGCCATTCTGCCCGACGTGGAGTGTGGGAGTCAGGAGCGTCCGATGCGGTGGCGCAGCACGTGGTTGGCGGCTGCCCGCCCGGACGAGATGGCACCCTCGATCGAGGCGTTGCCGAACTGGTCACCACACAGCACCGCAGGCCCCACGATGCGGATGCGCGACCCCGGGAACGTGCCGGGCGGCATGGCCGGCAGCGTCTGGGCGATGTGGTGGGTGGCCAGGGTGCGCCAGGTGGAGGTGTCGACGCCGTAGATGTGGGCTGCGTGGTCGCGGACGGACTGCTCCCCATCGGCTCCTGCCCCGTCGGTTCCTGCACCGTCGCCATCGGGTGACTCGCCACCGGACAGGGTGAGGCAGGCGACCAGGTGCTGGCCGGGTGGGGCGTAGTCGGGTGCCGCCAGGCTGACGACGCTGGTGGTGACGATGGGTCCTCGTCCGAACCCGTCGACGTGGATGGCCGCGGTGTCGCTGGGGGATCGGTCGGTGGCGAACCACCAGGTCGTGGTCGGGTGGGCGTCGACATCGGGCTGTCCGGTGAGCTCGGAGGTGGTGGTCAGGCCGGCGGCCACCACCACGGACGAGGCGGTGAACTCACCCTGGTCGGTGGAGACGACGCCACCGTCGAGATCGAGGTGCTCGACCCTGTGGTGGGGCCGCACGTCGAGACCCTCGGCCATCGCCGCGGGCAGTGCCTGCATGCCACCGGCTGGCAGCCCGGGGGTACCGAGCGCGAACATCGACGCGAGCCAAGCCGTGAACCGGGCGGAGGTGGACCCGTCGGACTCACACACGACACCGGCCAGGAACGGATCGACGACGCGTCGACGGAGGGGACCGGTGAACCCCGCACGGTCGAAGGCGTCGGCACGTGAACGGTCGAAGCCTGCCAACTGCGGGATGACGCCGGCGGCCATCAGGTCTCGGGGGCTCACCAGTCCGGTCCGCAGGTCGCGAAGGGCTGCCGAGGGACGACGGGTGGGGTCGGCCAGTTCGTCCAGCCTGTCGGCGCGGCGCACCCTCACGGCTCGTGGGAAGGACTGCATCCGCAGGGAGCCCATCACGCCGGTGCGGCGCAGGTGCGGATACGCCGGGTTCAGCACCTGGAAGCCTCGATCGACGAGGAATCCGTCGACCCGGTCGGTGGCCACCCGGCCACCCACCCGATCGGACGCCTCCAGCACGAGGGGCTGCAGTCCCTCGTCGCGGAGTTGTCGCGCGCAGGCAAGGCCTGCCAGGCCGGCACCGATGACGATGACTTCGTGGTCGCTCATGGGTTCATTGTGCGTGCTGGTGGTGGGGGAGCGGGGTGGCCACGTTGGATGGAGTTGCGCACGGCGGTCCAGCCGACCCGCCCGAGTGCTGGAACACTGGGAGGTCCACAGCCGGTCATCTCGGGGTGGACGCCAGTCTGGAGGATCACATGCCGTCGCATGTCAGAACAGTGCCCCGAAGCCTCGACCTCGGACTTCTGGTCGTGTCACTGATCGCCGCGATCGCGGCATGGATTGTCGCGCTGAGCTGGGTCTGCGCCACCGACCGTGGTGAGGGTGCTCCTCAGTGGTGCTTTCCTGCCGTCAAGGGGTCGCATCTCGCGCTCTTGGTTGTCGGTTCGAGTCTGTTCGTCGCTGGCTGGATCGCCATGGCGACCGGTCGGCGAGGATCGCGCGGGCTGAGTCGGGCGTTCCTGGTGATGAGCCTGGCGGTCTCGGTTGCAATGGCGATCACTGCCTCCGCTTAGATCGGCCTCACTCGATTTGAGCCCATTGACGCCCGGACTAACCTGTCGTTGTGGGCTGGTGGGTTTTTCCCGACCCATTCATGGTCAGCGTCGATGGGGGCAGTGATGAGGCGGAGCATTCCGGTCCTGTGCGGGGCCTTCGCTGTTGCATTGGCGCTGGCGTCTGGGGCTACGGCGGTGGCTGATCCTGCAGATGACTTGGCGGCCGCTCAGGCGAGGAAGCTGGCCCAGGTCGAGGCCGAGGGCGGCTACCAGCCAGCCCCACCGTCGCCAGATGACCCGGAAGTGATCTGGAGCAACGCGTTGGGGTCCTGCTACGAGATGCTGGTCAAGGTCGAGGAAGGCATCCCAGCCACGTTCAAGGCGGGCAGCGAGTGCCCCGACCCAATGGGGAAGGGGGCCGTCGTCTACCTAGCAGGTGGCACGGAGGCTGTCGCCAAGGTCGGCCCGGGCGTGGTGAGCGATGCCAAGTCGGCCGGTTTCACCATCCAGATCGTGCCAGTGAAGTACAGCACCCAGCAGCTCGAGACCGTGATGGAGGGAAGGTCACGGTGGTCGCCCCGGATTGAGAAGGTCCTCGGTCCAGGGTTCGTCGGCATCGGGATCTCCTCGAAGGACAACGCGATCGTGATCTCCGCTGAGCGCTCCGCCACCTGGACCGAGGCCCAAGCCGCCGAACTGCTCGGCGTGCCAGTCATCCGGATCGATCGCACCATCCCCCTCGCGTCCAGTTCGACCGGGTGACAGGGTTCATCACGGCGAACCCTCCAATTCGTGGGGTTCAACGGCATGCCCTGCAGCGAGCAGGATGTTCGACGCGTGTCGCCAGGTGGTGAGGATCCACCCGCGCCGGACACCTTCACACCGTGTCTCGGGGCCGCGCCGGATCGCGTCTGGATCTGGCGTCCCGAAGGAAAGGGTGGAGCCGGAACCCCCAGCTGGATCCGACCACTCCGGCAATTCCGCAGGTGAGCAAGACGATATTGGTGTTCAGTTCTCCGTTGCTGCCGTAGATGACTGAATACGGCAGGACGAATGAAACCACCATGATCTGCAGAATGATCGCAGCAGCATTCACGCGGGAGTGCGCCACAGATTTGAAAATGGGACCGCGCGTGCTGGTCGAACCAGTCAGCAGGGCAGCGGCGAAAGTCATGCCAAATCCAACAGGTTCTTGGAGCAGCTTGGCAGTGAACTGGCTGAGAGCGAACCACAGGACCAGGCCAAGGTTGAGGCCCCAGCCCGCGAGGCCTGGACCCCAGATCGCGATGGTCCGAGTCAATCTCCTGGAGCGCCACCGCTGATCGTTCACGTTGAGTCCTCATCCAAACCGCGAGCGTGTTCTATGGGCAACGCTGCAGCCCGGATCAACGGTACCAACCGCCGCTGGTTCATCGCGTTTGGGAGGCGACAACGACGGACCCTTGTCAACCGGCCGGGCGGCGCGATGATCGAGATTGCTGAAGCTCCTAGCCGGGCTGGTGACAAGGCGACTGCCCTGACGTAACATCACAGGACCGCAGTGGCGGCCACGCAGGAGATCCACGAAGCCATCATCACGTGGGCAGTACTGGTGCAGATACCTGGGCGGAACCCACAATCGGAGTCCTCACAGTCCAAGCCAGATGAGGGGAGCCAGCCCCATGGCCCGACCGCAGCTTGTTGATCGTCCATGGTTCGTCGTCGTTACGTCGTCGCTGTTCTTGGTTGCCGGAGTCGCGGCCCTCGTGTTGGGGCTCATCGTGAGCCAGAACCTTTACGGTGTCGGCTGCAACGGGGTGGGCTGCGTTCGAATCATCGAGAAGCCCAACGTTGCCGTGATGCTGGGGTTCTTCCTCGTCGCGGCGGTGTGTCTCTCGACGGGTGGAAGGAACCTTTCCCGCCGTGCCCGCCGACGTGCTCCTGAAGCGTAGGACCTTGCGTCCCACGTGGTCGTCGCGATATGACCAGTGGCCGAACCAACCCACGGATGAGGCGCTGCCGGGGGAGTCCCGACACCGGCCAACGAATCCGCGCGTCCGCCCGTTATCCTCCGATGGAATCGGGTGACGGGAGGTCGCCCAACGCCTTGTCTCGGAGGGAGGAGTGATCGTGTCCGGGTCTGTTGGGGAGGCGCACGCCGCGGCGTTTCGTGCTCTCGTTCCGGTTGGCAGCCGTATTGGCGGTGGTGGACTGGGAGATGCTTTCGCGACTGTCCTGGACATCAGTGCGCGCGAACAGCAGGTGTTGGTGACGTTCAGCTGGATGGCCTATCCACACCGTTTGGCTCACGCCCTCGGCCCTCACAGTGAATACCGCGACGACGACGCTGTGGTCGCACACCCAGCCGAGTGGGCAGAAGACGCAGCCACGTGGCTGGACGAACAACTGGGGACGGGCCTCGTCTTCCGAGCCGCCCGGCAAGCCCGTGGTGATGCGCTCGAGCTGGTGGAGCCCGACTGGCCTTTCGATTCGCGGTTCTACGTCAGTAGCGTCGACTCGCTCACGGGGAATGACGGCAATGGCTGGACGTCCCTGAATACGTTCGACGAGCAAGGCTTCGACACGGCGATGCTGCGGTCGCTGCGGGCCGACGGCAGCCTGATCAGTTGGGAGCGGGCCTCCGTCGACGACCTGCACGGCTCTAGATGGGTGGGCCACGCAGGGGTGGCCGCGATTGATGCTGAGACCGCCGGACTCGTCTTCTGCCAGACCTTGTCCGGGGTCCCGGACACGGTCCTGCTGGAACTCTGCTTGGGGGCAGCTCACCAAGCATCGTGGCGCGGTGCGCGGCGAGTCGTGACAGACCTTGAGGCCCCTGTGCTCGACGTCTTGGGCTTTCGCAGAACTGAGCATGGACGTGAACTCGACACCAGGTTTCTTGATGTCGACCATTCCGCGGCGGCGAGAGTCCTTGACGAGAGCCGAGACTGGTCTGGTGGATCCAGGGGGGAGGGCCGGTTCCGGAGACGATGGGGCCGCCCCACCACTGCCGTCACAGCGAGACGACTACGCGGGTGATCCACGAGATGACGACGCCTGACTCTTACGCCAGCCTTGGACGCAACCTCGCACGCCGTTGCCGCCGCCCGTAGGCCGTTGGCGCCGGGGAGATCTGAGCTGGTTGGGCGCCCCAAGTCTCAGTGCTGCTCGTCCGCGAGGCGTGAGTCTGTGAGGGAGCGCGCCCCGAGGAAGCCGATGACGGCGACGACGACAGCCAGGACGGTGTAGGTGAGTCGTTCGCCGCGGAAGAAGGCGTCCACCAGGGCGCTGGGCCAGACACCGCCGGGCAGTGCCGTGGTCACGAGGGCCGCGATCAGGGTTCCGGTCAGGGCGGTGCCGAGCGAGGTGCCGACCTCCTGCGTGGTGTCGTTGAGCGCAGCACCGAGTGAGGTCTGGTCCTCGGGCACGGCCGCCATGAGAGCCACGGCGCACGTCGTCATGAGGGTGCGGAGACCCAGCGAGAAGATGAGCATCGCCGCCGCGATCGGTGGGTATCCGAAGCCGCTGCCGACGCCCCAGGCCAGGCCACCGAGGCCGATCACGAGGAGCCCGACCCCGATCAGACAGGCGACACGGTGGCCGAAGTGCTTGATCAAGTTCTCTGACACGGGGGTGCCCCCGATCATCGCGATGACCATGGGCAGGTTCGCGAGGCCGGCCTCCAAGGGGCTCCAGCCCAGGGCGTACTGGAAGTGCATGATCAGGCCGAACATGACGCCAGCCATGGCGGCCGAACTGGCGACCTGCGTCACGGCCGAACCGCGCACGGTCCCGGAGTCGAACAGCGACAGGTCGAGCATGGGCACTGGGGCGGTGCGTTCACGCCAGAGGAACCCCGCGACAGCACTGACAGCCCCCACCGCACAGGAGAGGGTGATCGTGTCGGTCCAGCCGTTGTCGACCCCCGAGGTGAGGGTGTACATGGCCAGACCCATGGCGACGACGGACAGGAATGCGCCGGGAAGGTCGAGCGGCGTCCGGGTGAGGCCGGAGGGGTCGTCGGCGGGGACACCGAGGCGGATCCCGATGGCGGCAATCAGCGCCAGGGGAGCGTTGACGACGAGGAGCCACTCCCAGCGCACATGCATCAAGGCGGTGCCGCCCAGCAGCGGTCCGAGGGTGAATCCGGACATGCCCACCACGATCATCACGGTGATCGCGCGCATCCGGACCTTCTCGTCGTCGAACAGGCGGAAGACAAGGGAGTTGGTGATGGGGGCCATGCACGCCGCGGCGATGCCCAGGGCCGCCCGCAGCACGATCAGGTGGCTGGCAGTGTCGACGAACACCACGAGCAGGCTGATCAGGCCGAAGCCGGCGAGGCCGATATTGAGCACACGGCGGCGGCCGAAGCGGTCGGCGACTGAGCCAACCGTCAGCAGGAGACCTCCGAATGTCAGGGAGTAGGCGCCGGTGACCCATTGGAGGGTGGTGGTTCCGGCGCTGAGGTCGCGTCCGATCGTCGGAAGCGCGATCGTCAGCAGGGTGTTGTCGACCATCTCCACGAAGAACGCCAGGCACAGCGCGGTCATCGGAATCCACGCGGCACGGAGTGTTAGGTAGGTGCGCCGGGGGGCAGGAGCGGTCAGGGTCGTCATGGGCAGGCCTTCCAGATGGAACCGCGTTCGTTGATAGAACATCGTTCTATCAATCTAGAACGCAGTTCGATAGAGTGCAACCATGCTGGACGACGACGCGAGCACAGCGTCACCCGAAGCCTCACCGCAGAAGTCCCCTCGACGCGGCGGTGGCCGCGCGTCAGCTGGCCGCACGCGCGGTTCTCACTCGCTCGAGGCGGTCGTGTCAGAGGCGGTCGCGCTGCTGGACGAGGCCGGCGAGCCGGGTCTGACCTTCCGCGCGCTGGCGAGCCGGCTGGGCACGGGGGTTGGCAGCATCTACTGGTACGTCTCGAGCAAGGACGAGTTGCTGGGGCGGGCGGCGGACAGCGTGCTCGGTGGCGTCCTGGAACGGACTGCGCACCTCGGCGAGGGGGAGGAACCGATCGCTGAACTGCGCGAGCTGGCTGTCGCCTTCTACGAGGCGACGGTGAATCGCCCCTGGCTCGGCGCCTACTTCTTGAGGGACACCGGCACGCAGGTCAACGGCCTGGCGCTGTACGACAGGATGGGCAGGGAGGTCATGCAGCTGCACCTGACCCCACGCCAGCAGTTCGACGCCGTGTCAGCGATTCTGGCCTACGTCGTCGGTGTCGCAGCCGACCGCGGCCAGGACCCGCCGCCCGAGGTGCGGGACGGCCGGGTGGACAGGGACGCGTACGTTGCCACCTTCCGGAACGAGATCCGCTCGATGGACCCGAACGACTTCCCCTTCCTGCACCACATCGCGGACGAGTTCGCGGCCCACGACGATGGCGAGCAGTTCCGCGCCGGTCTGGATCTGCTGCTCGGCGGCCTGCGTCAGCAGGCAGGCTCCTAGGGTCTCGTCTGCCGAGGGTGACTCCGACGGGCCCCACCCCAAACAAGGGGATTCCCCTCGGTCGTACTCACGGTGAAGGTCGGCCCGGTCTCTACGACTTGGATCGTGACCGGTACCCCCATCAACCTCTCGGCCTGTTCCCGGGATCCGGGCCATCCGGACATCACGTCAAGGGTTACCCCATTGATCCCGGGGTTGAAGTCGATTGCTGCAATCATCTCGGCCCACCCCCGCGGGGCTTGTGAGATCCACCTCGATGCCTCGCTCAGCCTGGTGACCTCCTGCTCGCTGAGAGGGACCACAACAACCGTCATCTCGTACCCGCTCGCAGCGATCGCTCGTGCGAGGGCTGGGTCCTTGTCCGCCCCAGGGCGCGCAACGAACAGGCGCAGAGGGCCCTCTTCAGGCACGCTGGTCCCCGCTTGCTGCTCCGGGGGGATCACGTCAAGCACTTTGAGGACGGCCGCGGCGCGGATGTTCTCCGGTGGGGGAGGATCGTTCTGCTCAGGCTGGCCTCGGTTCGCCCCCGCCTTCTTCATCTGCTCGGCCGCGTCTGGGCTCGGGACCGTGGGATCGGCTGTAGCGGGTAGCGACAGTGTTCCCGCGACGGTGAGGGAGACCACAAGGAGCGTCGCTCCCATCAAGTGAGCACGGGTCCGTGACTTCATACGGCAACGGTCCGCCCCACACCACCACTTGGTCAAGGGCAGCCGCATGCCCGGGGTCTCTCGACGTCTCCGAGCGGGGCGTATGCACTTCCCGGGGTATTCGGAGTGTTGCGCGAACTTGCATGCCCGATCTCAGCCCGGCGGCTCACATTTGCTGCGCAACTCATAGTCGGGGATGTCGAAGTCGAAGAAGTCACTGTCCGTCGATTTGCGCAGTAGGACATACCCGTCACGAGACTTCTCATAGGTAAAAATGGTATTTCTGTCCCCGCTCTGAACGTTCGCCATGAGGCACGGACCCAGATCTGAAAACATCACCACTTCAGCATCGGTCTCGGTTGTGGAGGGATACATCTTTTGGTATACATCAAGGGCACCCGCCCGTTGCTCCGAGGTGCCAAGGCCCAAGCCACAACTTCCACAGAGGAAGAGAGCGATGACGGCGAACATAGTGGAGCGGGGAAGTCTCTTTCCAGATTGCACAATTACCCCGAAATGTCGGTGAACGTTGGGTACTGTCTGTCCTAGTAGGTCGGGGTCAACGCTTGGAGCTTGTCGCTTCGATGCCAAGTCAGGCGACAGCATCCCTACGTCGCCGGATCCCGACATCGTTTGCACTGGTGCCTGGCCGCAGTCTGAGCGGCCATCAGGCACGGGAATATCGCTGACCGAGCGGTACGCGGAACTCCTCTCTGGCGATCACGTCAGCTAGGATGCCTGAGTCCAGAGCCCCACCGTGGGGCCGTACTCGTGGGATACCTCGACGACGAATTTCTGATCGGGAAACTGGAATTGCGCATGCAGCAGCCAACTTCGGGCCATCCTTCTGGCGACGGATTCCACGGCATGCTCCTCGACTTCACCCACTGGCTCAAAGATGTCCCAGAGGTGTACGTGGTTGATCACTCCCTCCACCGCGGGCACGTTGCCAGCCTCCTGTGCCCACCACTGTTCGAAGTTGTCGCTGCTATACCGTGACTTCAGTATCACGCATCCGCGCACCCGTGTGAAGTCAGGGGACAACAACTCAGCGAAGAGGGCAGCTGTCGACACATCTAGATGGGTGGCCAGGTAAGCCGCTGCATCCGGTGGCTGGCTGAATTGAGAGCTCCAAGATCGAATGGCGGGCAGATCTTCGGGATCGAAAACAGTCAAGGGTCCAACAGCTCCTCGGGGTCGCCGGTCACACCGTCGGTCTTGGTCGTGCGAAAGCCTCACCGTTCGGGATGATTGATGCGGGTCTCGAACTCAACGACGTCGTGCTCGTGTCATCGTGGTCGGCCCTCGTCTTCGGGGGGGTTCGACACGCAAAACTCTAGCGCGGGCGACCTGCAGGGCGAGCGCATGCCTCGACGCAGACCGACGCGTCCTGTTCCAGGTCCCTCGCCGCTGCTGGCTGTCCGATGGGTGGGCCCGAGGACACACCGCTATGCACCTCGCTGGCATCACGAGTTCGACAGGGGAGCCCGCAGCCTACGATGTGGTCGACGGCCCAAGTGGGCGAACTGGATTCGTTGACCGAGTCTGAGGGCATGGCTGCTTGAGCAGCTAATCGACTCGTCCGTACTTGATCAAAGCTCGATGCGGGCATGGGCGCCGACCTACATAAGCGCCTCCAGCACAGCATGGTCTATCGATCAACTGCTGACTCTGGTTGATCCTCGACTTGGCTTCGGAAGAGCTCCGTGAATCGTCCTCCGCGTGCCACGAGCTCGTCGAAGGTCCCCTCTTCGGCGATAGTGCCGCTGTCCATGAAGTAGATCTTGTCCATGTTACGAAGGGTCCAGGCTCGATGGGACACCACGATTGTGATTCGCTGGCTGCGGTCACGGAGGAGACTGTCGAATATGCGCACTTCGGTTGCGGCGTCGATGGCGGAGGTGGGCTCGTCAAGGATCCAGATGGGCGCGTTGCGCACGAAGACGCGCGCGAGAGCTATCCTTTGCCACTGTCCTCCGGAGAGGCCTGTCCCGTTGGGCCACTGTTCGCCGAGCTGTGTATCCGTGCCATCTGGCAGATCCAAGAACCGGTGAAGAATGTGAGCCTGGTTCATGGCTGCGTCCACTTCCTGCGACGAGGGCTCATCGCTTCTCCCCAGTCCAACACAGGCTCTTGCCGTGAATTCGTAGCGTTGATACTCCTGTTGGAGGACTCCAAAGAATGCCAAGCGCTCGTGTTCCTCGAGGGAAGCAGCGTCGATACCGTCGATTGCGACTGAACCGCCACTGGGCTGAAGATGTCCAAGGAGGCAATTGACCAGTGTCGTCTTGCCGGCCCCGTTCGCACCCACAATTGCCACGATCTGTCCCCTTGTGAGGCTCAGTGTGGCGTCACACAGTGCGGGTTCCGACGCTTCGGGGTAGGTGTAGGAGAGTGATGTGACGTTCATGGAGCGTGCGGTTGTAGTCGCCATCTGGGTCGATGGGTGTGCTTTCAGATTCAGTACAGACTGCAGGCGATTCACCTTCAGGGCTGTCTCGCTGAGTTCAGCTGTTGAGAACCCTGCGGAACGCACAGCGCTGATCCCTGCGAGGGCGGCCATGGCTCCCGCCGCGTCTCCCGTGGTCGCGCCCTGGAGCCACATGACGCCGAGCGCAGCGGCCACGAGAATCCCGGTGCTGGCCCCCGCCCAGAGTTGCCCCGTGGCGAGTGGGGCGAGCAGTGCGCGTTCGTGCCGCGCGACTGCCCAATACTGACGACTTGCCCAAGCTGCAACGCGTCCGCCGGTGCCGAAGCTGTTGAGGTCTGAGGCGCTTCGTGGGTGCGTGATGAGAGCCTCTAGGTAGGTCGCCCGCCTTGAGATTGCGGCTAGGTCAGGATCCATCTTGTCTTGCACCCTGTTGAGGGATGTGGCTGCTATGTAGCCAGGGACGGCCGCTGTCAGTACGAGGAGGCCAGTGAAGATATTGAATGTGAAGACCGCGAGGCAGATTGACACCGCACTGATGAGCCCTTGAAGTGCAAGAAGTACGTGTTGATAGGCGAAGCCGGACTGCATGGGGATCGAGTCTCGAGCCGATTGGATCCGATCAACCAGGTCAGTTCTGCGCAGCTGAGATGGCGCCAGGGTGGCGACCGTATGGGCAAGTTCGCTTCTGAGGGTCGCTCTCGATCGGCTAACGATCTGGTAACCCATTCCAGTGAGGAGCTGACTCAGTGGCTCACTGATGGCCATCACCATCGCGATCATCAGAGTAGGGGTGAGGAGTCCTGTCCCAGCCGAAAGTGCCGAGACGAGCCGTGCGATGAGTAGGATTTGTATCCCCGGCAAAATGCTGGATGCCGCAAGCACGATGATGCTGAGCAATGTCAGCCTGGGTGCGCACCGCCAAGCTGTAGCTAGTGCGAAGCGCGTGGTCACCAGCGGACGTGGAACTTTCACCCGTGCAGGGTAGCTTCACAACGGCTCGCGAGCCACAAGGTTGCGCAGCGAGCGGCTACTCCTGCACTGGGGTACTCGACTGCGAGTCAGTTGGTCAGCGTTTCTGAGGGCAGGGATGCGGACGTGCGCGGGGTTCGGAGGGAGACACCCAACAGGTGCTCCGTGTGCGCGAGCTGACATAATGTCGCTTATCGGACATAGCCATAGGAGGTATGAGTACTGATGTTGGAGCGACTGAGCCATGCCCGCATCGTGTGTGGATGCAGGGTCACTCTCCAGTTTGTCCTCATCGGTTCTCTTGCGGGACGCTCCTACAGCGGGATGCCCCTCGATGCTGGCCTCTCTAGGTCAGGCGTTCGTTAACGGCCAACAGGTAGTAGAGAGCATGAGTGCGAGCCGCTGCCCTCTTCTTCATTGCTTCCTGGGCAGCTGGGGTCAGTGGGGGCTCCAAGGAAGGCAGCTCCCATGGCCAACGTCGCCGGTTGGATGAGCTCAGCGACAGCACCATCGCCAAATTGGTGGTGCCACAACTAGGCGCAGACGGAGGCGGCACTGACCCGGTGCGGTTCAGGCGGTGGTGGTGGCAGTGTTGAGGCGGAGGTCGCCTCCGATGAGTTCGGCGTAGCCAGAGGTGGTAGTTTGCCCCGTGCCCATGTCGACGAAATCGGTCTGGGTCCCGGAGTGCGTGCAGCAGTCCCCCCCGAACCTTCCCGTCATCTGCGTTGTAGGTATAGCAACCGACCCGTATCACCCAATGAATAGCGGGTGAACCTTCGCTTAACCTCTACACGTATTGGTCTCGAAAGTTGCGCCTCAAGCCAAGCGCTGGCCACTGCAAAACAAAGATCCACAGAGTAGTCTCCCCCACCCAAGAGCGCGCTGTCTTCCTCGGAGAAGTCATCCATCAGATGTCCGGTACTCCAATTGCACGCAAGTCTCGTGGGTGAGCCGATTGGCCATAGCGCGATCTCAAGAGAGATGAAATTGGTTGACAACCCGGGAAGTTGCACATGATACAGGTATGGCACCAGCAATTCCGAACCGAAAGTGGTTGTGTGCTCCGCTGAAACACCGAACCGGTCCAGCTCGATCTCCGCGAGTAGGCTGGCAAGAGAGGACTCGTCTGGAGTCCGTGGGGGACTTCCTTGGAACCACGTATTCATTTCATCTCAGCCTTGAGCCATTGGAGAGGTGGAGATCAGCGACTGCCTGACCCCGCCTCAGACGCGACGTACAGATCCAGTGGATCCACTCGGACACCTGCCAGAGGCACGAGATCAGGCCGACCGTAAACATCGTCCACGTTGCCCACTCTTGGGGATGTTCTCCATCCCCTCCCGCAGCAGGGATGAACACCACCGCAACCATAGCGAGTGCGTATATGACGCCAGACCAGCGGACGAGGACCGTAAAGCGATCCTGAGTGCGCACGCCGTAGTAAGTGGTGGCCCGAGCAATCACGCCGGCACCCAGACAGAGTCCGAAAGCGATGACAAACACGATCCCCCGCTACTTAACAGGGCCCTGTAGCCGAGCACCTATTAACCGTATTTGCCAAGCGCTCATGCGTACTCCCAACGCTCATTCCCGGTCATTACTTGGAGTCGTTCTGCCGTGTCGGCGATGGAGTGTCCTGGTTGCGCTCAACAATTCCACGCCATACGTAGCCAAGGACAGCCCCAATGCCAATCGCAGTGACTATCCTGCCGGCCCAATAGTGCCGAAACTGTAAGGAGATAATCATGACGGCAATTATGAAGGCGGCGATAAGAATCTTATTGACGATGGTCGCACGCCGACGGGAGATATGCATGGCAGAGTCAACTCCTGGCACTCGTGTAGCTAGAAGTGTACATGGAATGGATCCTTCGAAGTAGCTGACAAGCGAAGGTGCATAGCCCAACTTACCGGTCGTACCCCCGGGGGTCTCGTGAATCTGGACCGGGCGTCAGGGTCGAGCTCAGCGAAGGTGGTCAGATCGATGATGGTGAAGCTGCGTGGGGATTGCTTGGTCCCGCCGATCGAGTCTGGCCGCGGGCGGGTGCAACCGACACCAAACCGTTGTTCGTTGGTACTCGCTGGTGCCCGTTCATCCATGAGCCGGTACAAGCCGGGCCGGTCATCGGACCAAATCGTGCGTAGGAGGTTGGGCTCCATGGTTGAAGGGTTGGGATGTCTCCGTCAAGGGGCGAACATCACAACTTGGATGCGGACGAATGTTGTCATCCGGCCGCCCCCCTTGGCCCGTTGCCGCGGTGCAGGACCACCTCCGTCGGTCCAGTTCCAGGCTGGGCACACGCGAGCTTGCCCGCTCGCTCCATCTCGCGGTTGGCAGAAGCGAGTACCGACTGGAGTCGTTCGTCCTCACCGTCGATCGCGACCACGAACGGCACACGCTGGCTGCGCCAGCGGTCGACAATGTTCGGAAGGATCGACACAAAGGTTTCACCGACGGCCGTCGTGCCGACCACCCCCCGCGCAATCACGAGGTACCCCCGAGAGTTTCCGAACCACTCCAGGTCTGAGATCAAGTCCACCGCGGCATCAAGTCCCACGATCTCGTGGGGAAACATGAACGCCTTCGCCAAATAGTCGACCAGGGCCGATCGGTCCACGAGCCCCTGGAGATCGAGCTCGATGACTCTCATTCCTCGCTCGCACGCTTCGTCCGCAAGCCTTACAAGTTCAGGGGCGCCCGAGCCGAGGTGGATCACGAACGCCCGTGCGATGTCGGCCGTGCTCATGGCCCGATCCGAACCGGCGGATCAGCGTTGTCCCAGCCGGGGCGTGCTTGTTCGAGGAGACCCGCCAGGCCGGGCCGGTCCTTGGTGGCCCCCGACATCCGTTCCCCTACCAGATGCTCCCCGGACACCCCAGCCTGGCGTAGTGCCTCCACCTGAGGCGCCGGATCCTGGTGCAGCGTCGACACCCGCGCATCTCCCCACGTCGTCATCGCGTGATCCTCCCTCTCCCTCACACCGGAATCCGAAAGGACCCGCCGTTGATGCCTTTCGTACAGAGTAGGTACTCAGCGAGGGTTTCGGACCGAAAGACACACCGGAAAGGCGGATCCCAGGACCAGTCACGCTGCCGATCCGAAACCGATCGTCACTAGACGTCCCGAACGTTGCTGAGAGAATGGGGGACTGGTCCGACTTGGAACATAAATGGGCCGAAGTACGGAGGCAATCGGGCTCATCACAGTGGAGGGTGTAGAGGCGGGGTGATCTGGGGCGGCGCGTCGGTCCGCGGTTGAGGGTCGAGGTCTCCCGAAGATGGAAGTTCTCACACTGCCCATCTGGAAGACCTCGACGTGCCCCACGCTACCTTCGTTCGTCCTGACCTGACCACGTTCGCCCGTGTCGGTGAGCTCGGCCTGGAGGTTGTCGGCCAGCGCCTCGACCCTGCTCGGGCGGTGTTGGCGTGCCGGGTCGTCGATGATGACCGGTGGTGCCGTCGGTGTGGCGGTGAGGGCATCCCGCGGGGCACTGTGGTCCGGCGCCTGGCCCATGAGCCGTTCGGGTGGCGCCCCACCCTCCTGGTGGTTACGGTGCGCCGCTACCGGTGTGGTGAGTGCGGTCATGTGTGGCGCCAGGACATGAGCAAGGCCGCCGAACCGCGGGCGAAGTTGTCCCGGCGAGCGTTGCGGTGGGCGCTGGAAAGCATCGTGGTCGCCCACCTGACCGTCGCCCGGATCGCCGAAGGCCTCGCGGTGTCGTGGAACACCGCCAACGATGCCGTCCTGGCCGAGGGCCAACGCGCCCTGATCGATGACCCCAAGCGATTCGACGGCGTCCAGGTGATCGGCGTCGACGAGCATGTGTGGCGGCACACCCGCAAGGGCGACAAGTACGTGACCGTGGTCATCGACCTCACTCCGGTCAGAGATGACACCGGCCCGGCCCGCTTGTTGGACATGGTCGAGGGCCGCTCCAAACAAGCGTTCAAGACCTGGCTCGCCGCCCGCCCGCAGGAGTGGCGCGCCAACGTGGAGGTGGTCGCGATGGACGGGTTCACCGGCTTCAAGACCGCCACCACCGAAGAACTCCCCGACGCCACCCCCGTGCTGGATCCGTTCCACGTCGTCCGGCTGGCCGGCGATGCGCTCGACCAGTGCCGACGCCGCATCCAACAAGACCTGCACGGTCATCGCGGCCGCGCAGCTGATCCGCTGTACCGGGCACGACGGATGCTGCACACCGGCCTGGACCTGCTCACCCCCAGGCAGAAGACACGGTTGGAGGCCTTGTTCGCCGGCGATGACCACGTCGAGGTCGAGACCACCTGGGGCATCTACCAGCAGATGATCGCCGCCTACCGAGAACCCGACAAGGCCAAGGGCAAGACCCTCATGCAAGCCGTCATCGACGCGATCGGCAGTGGGGTCCCCGGCGCTCTGACCGAGGTCATCACCCTCGGCCGCACCCTGAGGAAGCGGGCCGCCGACATCCTCGCCTACTTCGACCGACCCGGCACGTCGAACGGGCCCACCGAAGCCCTGAATGGCCGACTCGAACACCTCCGGGGCAGCGCCCTCGGCTTCCGGAACCTCACCCACTACATCGCGCGCAGCCTCCTCGAGACCGGGGGCTTCAGACCCCGACTACACCGTGGATTGTGAAGAGCCTGGAATGGCAAGTCCTTCGGCGGAGTAGTCAGTGTCGGAGACGGCACGGCCTGCCGAGTAGCGGATGCCGCCTGCCACTGCCCTACGGCACCCCCATCCTCCGGTGAAGAGGAGATCGATATTGCTGGCGAGTTCCCCGGTGTCGTATACGAGGGAGTCGTTGTCGACACTTGCTGCTTGGTTGCCCTGGTGCGCGAGTTGATGGCCAAGATCTCGCCAGTCGCTCTGGTTCCACCGACCGAGTCGGGCCCGCGCGGGCGACACCCGACACTGAATCACGCTGGTAGTCGGTGGTGTAGGGCTTCTCCTCCGCTGCATGCGCGGTGTCGGGTCGACCTTGGGGGTGTCGGTTGGCGGCCGAGCGGATCTTCGGTGCTGGTGGCCCCGGCGGGTGGAGTCAGGGCCAACGGCTCCTGGTGCGCTCAAACTCCGCTACCTGCGTGCCCCGTTTTCGGTTCTGGTAGATGTTCGCAGCCGTCGCACGCGCCGAGGTGGTGTGGGACGCGTTGGCTGTGAGAGGGCATGCGGACCAGCCCGTCATGAAGCGGCGGAACGCTGCGTCCCCCAATCCGCCGCCGTTACCCACAGCCGAATTTGCCCTTCATGGAGCGCACCGCGGCCTCGGTGTCGACCCCCTGTGCCCAAGCGGCCTCTCCGACCCGCAAGTCGGATGGCACGTCGATCCACTGGGCAACGTCGTCCTGTTCTGGACCCAGCCAGATGTATACCCCGAGGTAGGTTCCGGGACGCGCATCGGGCATCCTCTCGGCTAAGAACAGTGCCTCCACTGGTTGCCCTGTAGCTCGCCTGTCGAGAACGAAAGGCGGCCCGTCCTCGACCACTTCTGCGTCGTTGGGTACCTCCTTGAACGCTGCTCGACTGATGGGGAAATCGCAGGCACTCTTGGCCACATAGCCTTGGCCGGTGTGCAGCACGTAGACGCTGGGGGAAGGGTCAGAGGGGGCGCAGCCATACGCACAAGCCAGGATTGCGATGCCTGCAGCCACTGCAATTGGCCGAGTGATCAGCACAGCGATCCTCTCGCTGGGACATCCGCCAGGGCGGAGTGTGCGGCCGCAGCAGTTGCACGGATCCCCTGCCATTGGGGGGATTCGAGGTCGGCAAACGTCCAGCCGAGCTGGTCGTTGGAGAGCATGCGGTCAAGTTCTCGACAGGCAGCGGCGGCTTCGGGCGACGCCTCTTCGACCAGACTCGCGCGCGGTCGATAGAGGTCGTCGAACTCGAGGACAAGCTCATCGACAAGGTCAGTAACACCCAGCGCCTCGAGGTACTTGATCTGATCGGGGGCGGACGTAGCGAGTCTGCCGAGCGAGTGGGCAAGCGCCTGAAAGGGTTCCGGCATCGTCATCGAATGATCTCTCCCAAGTCGCCGTTGGGGCCGATGACCCGCCGGTTGGGAGAGGACTCCAGGCAGATCGCGTCGAACTGCCAGCCCGGCACGCAGCCGCCCTCGACGGCCGTGAAGCCCCTTCGCCGGTCCTCGGACCACGGCCAGCCGCGGCCGCGCTTCAAGGTGAGCTCGACGTATTCGGTCATCTCAACGCCAGGGGTCGGAGGACCGGAGCTCATCGCCACTTGGTGCGCCATCCGCAATGCCAAAAATGCTGGGACAATCGAATGAAGCGGCACCCCTCGCCAGTAGCCGGAGCCTCAATGTCTGAATCTGTGTACCAGATCTCCGCGGTCCGTCCCAGCAAGCTCTTGTCGGTCGCGAAAACGACCCCCGCCCGATCCACCCGTACCTCATCGTCCACTGTGAGACCACCGAGTCGCGGCGGAAGTGGGATCACATCCCCTTCGCTGGAACTCGAATCAGTATGTTCCTCAACCCACTGTGCCGCGCGAAGATAATCAGACTCGTGTCTGTAGAACACGGGGGTGGAACGCGGTTCTAGCCCCACTACGACAGGGAAGACGAGTATCGACCAGGCGAGGGCGGCGACAAGGACGGGACGTGAAAGCGAGTTCCAAGCGAGCTTGCGGGTGAGTGCCGCGCGAAGAATGACTGCTGAGACCGTGACCGTCCAGGCGAGGGTGGTGCGCCAATCCCAGGAGTCGCGCCAGTGGATCTCGACGAACGGGTCGACCCACCACAGCGGCGACTCCCCGCGGAGACTCATGAGCCAAGCCAACGCGTGAATGGTCGATGTGGCGAGTGCGAGTCCAAGAACGGCGGTGATACAGAGCTTGCAGGCGACGGCTGGTACACCAGTCGTGGTCTTGCTGGGGACCATGCAGGCCTCCGTGGGCGCGTGAGGTGTCACCACGAGCAGTACCACCATGGCCCTCGAAGATGGACCGGGTACCTGCATGCCACAGTCCGCATGCCGCCCCCCAGCGGCGCTGACCCATTTCGCGAGTACCACACTCCTTGAGCGTCCTCGTCGCGCCAGTCAGTCAGTGTGGGAAAGAAATACCCCACCTTGTCGACGTCCAAAGTGCCGTCGCCGGACAGGTGGGACAGGCCAGGGGGAATTGGCACGTGGAGGCCTTCGGTCTCGCCGGACTGCCGCGTGAGTGCGACTGCTTGCTCGTATGCCGTTGCGTTCTGGTAGTACATGGCCCCCGGTGACGGCTCCGTTCGAACCATCGGCACGAACGCGAGCAGCCACACCAGGGTGACGGGCACAAGCAGCTTCCGACGCCACCTCACCCTTGCCAAGAACCAGACACTGAGCGCGAGCGCCACTAGCCACAGCAGCCAGGTCGCCGGGTGGAACACCCCTCGCCATTGAGGCCACAGAAACGGATCTGCGCGGTAGAGCGGCGAGTCTCCCGCCCCCATCCACGACAAGAACACGTGCAGCGCCGTCGTGCTCAACAGGCACCCCAACAGCAGCGATAGGACGCACCGAAGAAGCCTGCTCATGCGCCGGGCTCATCTAGTGAGCCAGTCCACTGGACGTGCGTGTCCCCTACGTCACCCACGAGCACGATCCTCCTTGACCAGCATTCTACCGATCAGGCCCACCAACGCCGGCTAACGCTTCGCGACCTCGTTGATCGCCGTCCCCTGCGGCAACCTCAGGGCCCCACGTCGGAGCTGGCCACAGATGGCCCAGTAGACCTCCAGGTCACTGACCTCGAGGTTCTCGACCACGTCTTGGCCGCCGACGAACAATGGGACTCGGTAGCCCACGCACTGGTCGCGGCGCAAGGGCAGGGCGTCGCCGTTGGTCGATGACCATGAATCAAAGAATCCCGTTGCCAACGCGGCGTCTGCGTATTCGATGAGTTCTTCGTCGTGGAACGCGACGAACGACAATGGGATCTCCAGCGCCTCGGCTGTTCCCGGCTCGAGCAGGAGGACTTGGGGCTGCCCACCCGCGGCCCGGTCTGAGTCGACGGCGAACTGTCGCCCAAGCCAGTCGTAGCCGAATGGGCAGATACGAGTGGCGTATTCGGGAAACGCCTCGGCGATCAGAGTCAACGCCTGTGCGCCCGAGGCCTCGTCGTGGATGCGGTAAAGGCCCCCTCCCAAGGTCGCGCCGGCGAACTCCGCAGCGAACTCCAGGTAGCCGGCGACGGTGGCGAGACGTTCGTGTTGCCACATCGAGCCCGCCAGCACGTCGTCCCGCAGCGGGGCATAGGCGGCGCGGAAACGTTGGAACATCCGAAGTCCTCTCACCAGATCGTCGCTGAGATCACGTAAGCCACGTCGCCATCGCGTTCTCTCCCCACTCCCCCGCACCGGAATCTGAGGTCACCGGTTTTGCCTATGCACAGGCTAGGTACTGAGGGGGTTACGTACACACGCGGGACCGGAGGATCCAGGGCCGGTCACTCTGCCGATCCGGACCATCGTCACAGCAGTTCGTCGGGAGTGGTCCTGACCCGCGAGGTTCGCTTGGTAGATCCCGTTGGACGGTTCAGAACTGGGTGAAGGAATGGGCTGCGAAGACGAGCCAACCTAGGGGCCCGAACAACCACAGCCAGCCCACCACACGCCCAAGCCGGGTTCGCGGCCTCATTGCCTCGGAGACCACTGTGCTTGGCCACGCCCCGTTGGGCGTGAGGGGCGTGATCCTGTCAGAGCAGGTGTCCGTGGAGAGTGCGACAAGGAAGACGTAGGCCAGTGCTCCGGCCGTGAGCAGCAGCGGATTGGTGAAGCCCGCCACCAACATCACGACACAACTTGCCGCGTAACCCGCAACCAGCAGTCCGGTGAACCAACCTGCCCTGTGTCGGTCCTCGCCGAGAGGGACCACCCCTGAAGACGCGCGTCCGCGGTGTCCCCACGCCACCAGCCTGTGTGGTGCGCCTCCGTGCGCACGGCTGATGCTCATCACAGTCCGGAAGAATGAGTGCTCGACGGAGAATCTGTTGCCGCAGATGCCGTGGATGGCGTCAACGACCGCCGCCAGGTCTCCTCTGGATGGACCTAGGGTGTCCATCCAGACCAGGAAGCCGCCTGCGGCGGATCCTGCCTGAACCACATGGCCGCTGCGGAGTTCGATCGTGAGCAGGAGATGCCGCGGAGTCACCCACAGGCGTGAGGTCGACTTGAGATGCCCAGTCTTCTCAACCTCGCTGAGGAGGGCGTCCACCGCTTGCTCGGCGATGGCGGGCGTGTGACGCTCGGAGCGGGGCATGGCCATCTCGGCGTTGCCGCTGTAGAGCTGCCATGGCCCAGGGCGCTGGGCATCCGCCTTCATCGAGAACGATCCCCGCGCGGCCCGCTGTCGGCGACAAACACTAGGAGGGTGTCGATCTCAGGTGGAGCGAAGCCACAGCCTGGGGCTTGGATCCCATGGCCCGGCATCACTGCAATCGGGCGACTTCTCAGCATCGCCTGAGAATACCGGTTCCGGTAGCGGCCACAGTCATCGTGCGTGTCGAGGAGGGGGTGGATTGTCTGGATCCACGGGCTCCCGCATGTCGTCTTCGATGGGAGCACGACAGTGCTTTGACACGCACCTGAGGACGCTTGCATACCCCCATGGAGTGCCAGCATAAACGGTAAAGAAGACCGTTGATCCATCCATAAGAGCGAGTTTGAAGTGGTCGTCTCCGTACGGAACCACCTTCAGGACTGAATCCACCTCGATCCACGGGCCACTGGGCGTACGAATCCGCGAACCAACAATGAGGAAGCTCTTGCGAACAAGGGAGATGTAGATCGGCGTCAAGATGACTGCAGAAAACACGAGCCCCACTACCGATGGAACATCTCGATAGTAGGCGACTATTCCGATCCAATACGCGAGGCAGCCTGTGCAGATGAACATAGCCAACACAGTTGCTCCGGGCATGATCAACTTCATATGGCTCCATCCTCACCAACACCACCGGCCCGGCTGGCGGCGCAAACAACGGACCGCCCAAGTGGGCCGGCACGTTCGTGGGCGGAACCCAGCCTAGTAGGCGTTCGCGACTGTGGGTAGGGAGAGGGCGGCGCAGAGGGGCTCCCCGAGCGTGTCCCCTTCCCTAGAGCGCTGGTGAGCACAGTTCCTTGTCGCCGGAGGGCTGACGAGAGCAGAGCCGCCTCAGGATTGTGACGCCCGTGCCGTGGTTACGATGAGAGGGCAGGTATGCGATTCGTGGGCACCAGCTCCCAGTGGGCCGCGGGATCTCCGTCTGTGCGTCGGCTTCGAAGTCCCTCGGCCGACGTGAGCACGAGGAACGAGCCCACATTCGCGGCTACAGCGAGTGCGCACTCTGGCGGGACCAAATCTGCCGCCTAGTCCAAGCCACCGAGGGTCGGGTCAGTCCACCAGGTAACTCGGGGATTCAGTTCCGCAGCGAGGGTTGCGAATTTCAGGTCGTCCATTTCGAATCCCTGACCATCAACGAAGAAGACGCTTCGCTCGAAGCCTCCTGCCAGAGTCATCATCATGTCCGACAGTGAGCCGAACTCAATTGGGTGTTCGGTCTCTTCAATGCGGAAGTGACGCATCGGCCGGGACGGATCTCCAAAGTCAACTAGGTAGAAGTCCCCACCGCCGTTGGCGAACAGGGGAAGCCAGCTCGGTCTCCACCGGGGGTCGCTGTCAAACGCACGGTAATTGTGAATCGCGTCCTCAATCGAGAGGAAGTAGAAGCCCGGGAAGATCTGAAGGCCATCCAGTCTGAGTCCAGAAGTTCGGGTGCCATCGCGCCAAGAGTAAATCGCTTCGGTCTGCGCATCAGCGGGCAGCCCCGCCGCTTGGAGAAATTGTCTGGTCTGAGTCGGGCTCAACCCAGGCTGCAACGCCTCCAAGGTCGCGCCACGGCCTAGCCTCTCCAGGCCACTCTGGACGCGGGACAAAACCTGAAGCGTGGCAGAGATCACGGCCAAAGTTAACATTGAAGGGCCCCGACAACGACTCCGTCGCTCTGAATGAGTCTGCTTCCACTCCCCTAGCCGGTTGGGCAGGGTTGGCGCGCGGCTCAACGAGCGCTCCGAGTAGCTCGACAAGGAGCCGAGGGCGTTGGTGGCGGCCCGACATAGAGGGTGAAGAAGACCTTGACCGATCAAAAGGCTCGAGCTTGAAGCGGCCGTCTCATACGTCCAGCACGTTCACTGGTGAGCCAGGCAACCGGACGAGCGTGTCCCCTATGTCACCGATGAGCACCATCTTCCGAGCTTTCGCTAACGGCCTGGGCGAAATCCTTGACGACCTTGACCCTGACCGGCACGCCAATCAGCTGCTCCGCTTGCTCCTGAGTCCCCTTCCACCCTTCGGTGACCTCAAGGGTCACCCCGTTGATCTCCGGGGTGAAGCCGACAGCAGAGATGTGGTCGGCCCAGTCAGCCGGCGCCTTTGCGATCCACTGAGCCGTGTCGCTCACCTTCATGACTTCCTGCTCACTGCGCGGCACAACGACAACGGTCATCTCGTAGCCGCTGGCCTCAATGGCTCGGGCCAGGATCGGGTCCTTGTCCGCACCGGGTGTGGTGACGAAGATCCGCGCCGGTCCCGTGTCCGGCAGTTGAATGCCTGCCTGTTGATCGACCGGGATCAGCTCCAAGACCTTGTTGACGGCGCCGTTCCTGATGTTTGCGGCAGGAGGTGGGACGCTCTCCTCCGGCTTCCCACCGTTGGCCTCCAGCATCTTCTTCTCCTCGGCCGTGCTCGGAGTCGAGGTCGGATCGGCCGTGGCGGGCAGCGACAGTGCCCCTGCGACAGTGAGGGAGGCGAGCAGCAGTGTGGCTCCAACCAGCCCTGCGCGACTGCGTGACGTCATGGGAAGACAGTCCTCCATCAGGCCCAAGCCAGTCAACGCCTCAAAAGTAACGGTTTGGCACACGACGGTTCGCGGCGCGCGTGAAGGTTCACTGCTGCCGTCGCGATGAGCGCCATGACAGAGTGCGCCAGAAGCTCCCTCTCTCCACCCCCGGGGGGATGGAACCATCCTTCTCTCTCCCCAGCGCCTGGCACCAACCCGCCTCGTGGGCGGACCGGTTCGCACCGAGGAGTCCTAGTAGCGGATGAATGGTCCTGCGAACACCTGTTCGACCAGCGCTATCTGGTGGCTTTGGCCGAGCCGTTCCAGGAGTGCCACGAGGGTGTCCCTGGCCTCGGCCCGTTGGCGGTTGATCGGCACCTTGTCGGTGGTGCTGTCAGGAAAGTACCGAGCGAGGAACTCGGGGGTGAGCGTGGGGGAGGGATGCTGCATCGCGAGTCCTACTGCGGCCCAGCGCCATCTTTCGACTGCTCCTCGGAGCTTCACAAGGTCGCGGGCGCGGGCCAGTGCGTGACAGCCCAGAACGGTGGTGGACAGCAGCAGGGCATCGCTGACGGTGGCGAGGACATCGGTGGTCAGCGTCCACCGGTTGCCAACGAGTTCGGGAGAGTGCAGGTCCGTACGATCGGGGAACCGATACAAGGGGACGTCCAATCTGTAGGAAGGCAGGCTGGATCTCTCCCAGCCGAGCAGGTCGAGTGCGGCCCTCGGTGCGGGGTGGGCGTCCGAGATGGCAAGTTCGAGGTGGCAGTAGCTCCACCGGTTCCTGTCCAGGACGCGGTCGGTGATTCCCAGGATGAGGTGTTCGGCGGCCTCCGCCCCTTCGTCCTCCGGTGCCCGAATTCCCGGCTTGGTGCAAAGGACTGCTTGTGTCGGTGATCCGGGCGCTGCGAGGGTGATCGTGTGGTCACCCTGGCGTTCAACGATGAGGTCTGAGAGTCTCGCCACACCAGAGGCGACCAAGGTGGTGTCGTGGTAGATCTGACCCGTGAGTCCCGGGGACTTGTCCAAGGCCGTCCAAACGGCCTCGGCGGTAACGATGTGTCGCTTCATGCCAGCAGATGAGCCACATGGGCGCGGTGCTCCGCCGCGACTCGGTAGAAGTCCACGAAGGTGAACCATTCCTCGTTGAAGATCTCCACCACCCGCCGTCGGGTCCATCGACCACCGTGGGGAGGCAGGCCCAACCGTGCCAGTTCCTTGGGATCTGCTCGGTCAACCAAGACCTGTGGATCCATTTCCTCGAGATCGCGAGCGATCGACGCCACTTGGTCAGGTTCCAGGAGCCTCCACCCACCCAGGCCAAGCACGTCGCCGGTGATCTCCGCCCCTCCGGACAGGGCAAGTGGCAACGAGCCGCTGGCAGGAATCAGTCGCTCGAACAACGCGAACCCTGTGATGTCGATGGCTCGGCCGCACAGGGGCTCGTCGGAATCGCCGGGGGAACCCGCCTCAGCGGCGGTCGGCTCATAGTAGTCGTCCTCCCACAGCATTTCGTCCCAGACGTCATCCAGCCACTCCTCTGTCTCAAGCGTGAGGTTGACGAACTCCTCCAACTCGTCGCGCGTCTTGAACGACGCACCCATCCATGACATGCCCACAGCAATCCTTTGGTCGTCACCGGCAATGGCCCTACCGCACTGTCGCGCCGAGAGTACCTCCTCCGGCACGGATCGAAATCCCACCCGCACCTGCGGCCCGGATGTTACCCGTAGATGAGAAGGTGCTTGCTCCACCTTCGGTCTGGTAGGTCGTCCTCCCATTCGCGCTAGGGTAGACGGTCTCTTGGCGAGTTTCGCTTTCGCTGAACCTTGCCCCTTCTATCTGCCGGTAGGCGGTACGGCTGCTGTCGATTGAGCGCTTCTCGCCGCAGGGGACGACGCGGACGCTAGGGAGCCCCAGGCACCGGGAAGGGATCCGACTCGGCTCGGGCGTAGCCTCGGCTTGCTGCCCATGCATCAGCCATCTCGTCCATGAAGCGGTACAGACCGCTCACGTCACGGGTCTCAATCAGACGAACCAGTGTGGATTCCTCGGTTGACAACGTCGGGTAGGGCCCTGCCCCCGTGGCGCAGTCGGAAGGCCACCGGTGCCGCAACGCGAGAAAAGCCGACGCCCTCTGTGTGGCATCCTCCATCCGGTTCAGGAGAACCGCCGACATCATCCCCTGCGGGAAGAACGTGGAGTCAGCCCATCTCGTGACATGGTCCAGTGCTTCTTCCTCCGTGCTGGGTATGCGAGGCAACATCTCTTCTGCTGCTGCCAACAACCTGTCCACGTCATAGAAGCTCTGTGAGTCCATGCCCACGGCGGGCATGCTGACGTTGAGGCCAATGAGGGAGCTTGTGGTCATCAGCGGAAAGACGAGAGTCGAAAAACTTCCCAACCAAGAGCTCTTGCTCTCGAAGGCCACTCCACGCAGAACCCAACGAGCCCCAGGGACCGCCCATATGCGTTCCTTGATCTTCTCCAGTCCCGCGTCAGCCATGAACTTGTCCAGTGCTCGGTAATACTTGCGTCTGTCAACCTTTGGCACGGGGCTCCTCACCGGTCTCGTTGTCGTCAGGAGCGCGTCGGCGATCGCGGTAGGCGGTCATGCGCGCTTGTCCTTCACGTGGACGATTGTTCCAGCTGGGGGGACCGTGGTCTTGGTGTAACCGACAGTCTTCGCTGATCCGTCGATCGGCGACATCGCAGAGCGTGCCGGCAGTAGTGCCCGACGTGCGTACTGCCCGGTCACGCCGAGTGGATGCAGTCCTGCCACCGGCGAGCCATGGCCAAGGATTCCGTCTCGACGCGACCGACTCGACGATCGGACTCCCCCGGGAGAACCAGGCGGATCGTCCTGCTCTCAATCCCGGGTCGAAGATCAACGGTCAACTGCCCTTGCTCACCACGAGTCGGTCGCCATCTTCCCAGGGGTAGCTTCCAGTGCTGGTCTCGGATGAAGAGGGTCCTGTTGGCGACCTGATACGAGGCGATGGCAAGGATGAGAAGCGTCAGAGCACCATTCGAAGCCACGAGGAAGATGTTGTCCACAGATCTTTCTCTGACCAGCATGGGTATGTACTGGAACCACTGAGCTGCAACAATCAGCCCTCCTGGCGCGAAGACCGCACAGACGATGATCGCCGACTCGCTCACCAGCCAACGAAGTGACCCCACCCGGAAAAGCACGCCACTCCCCTACCGCTGTGGTTCCCGGGCGGAAACCGACGATGCCACTGATACAGAGCGAGCACTGCCCACCGGATGTGTCTCCGAGTGCCGCCCGGGGCGATGAGCACGCGCTGGCGCCCCTGACCACGTATCCACGTCCGTGCGCAGCACATCGGTGGAGTAGCGATCCGGCGGCGCACGCCAGAAGGAGGCTGCTCGTATGACCATGGATTACCTGACTCCCACATACTCTCCCAGTGCTTCCTCAGGCACGACCGGAGACGCCGCCTGCTCTGCCATCATCGCCACGGACGCCGCTGCTGACACCTGCAGTTCCGGCTCCACACCCGTGTGCTGGATCAGGACCAACACGCTGTGACCGTCGAGCACCCGGCTTGAACCTGCCTTGAGCGGCGCTGCCGGTGAGTCGTCCGCTGCGGTGTCGGCCGCCACGTCCCAAGCCTCGGCGAACTCCGCCGGCGGCAGTGTCACCGCCACCGGGTCGGGCCGGCCGTTGAAGTAGAGCAACGCGTGGTCGTCGATGATCGGGTTGCCGATGGCGTCCTTGCCGGCGATGCCATGACCGTTGAGGTACATGCCGATCACCCGGGCGCCCGGGGCTCCCCAGTCGCTGTCCTCCATCGGACGACCCTGCGGGTGCAGCCAGACGATGTCGTTGAGCCGCTGCTCATTCCCGACCCTGGCGACTGCGGCGCCGGTGAAGAAGCGCTTGCGCCGGAAGGTGGGGTGCTCCGCGCGGAGTCGCGCGACGGTGGCGGTGAACTGCGTCAGTGGCGCGTCGGCCTCGTCCCAGTGCACCCACGAGATCTCGGAGTCCTGCGCGTAGGTGTTGTTGTTCCCACCCTTGGTGCGTCCCACCTCATCGCCGTAGAGGATCATCGGCACTCCCTGACTGAGCAGCAGCGTCGCGATCAGGTTCCGCTGCTGCCGGGCCCGCGCGGCGAGGATGTCGGGGTCGGTGGTCGGCCCCTCCACGCCGTGGTTCCAGGACCTGTTGTGGCTCTCCCCGTCACGGTTGTCCTCGCCGTTGGCGTAGTTGTGCTTCTCGTTGTACGAGACGAGGTCGCGAAGGGTGAAGCCGTCGTGGGCGGTGACGAAGTTGACGCTGGCCACCGGGCGCCGTCCGGAGTGCTCGTACAGGTCGGCCGAGCCCGCGATCCGTGCGGCGAACTCACCCAGATTCGGCTCGCCGCGCCAGAAGTCGCGGATCGCGTCGCGGAACTTGCCGTTCCACTCCGACCACTGCGGCGGGAAGTTGCCGACCTGGTACCCACCAGGGCCCACGTCCCACGGCTCGGCGATCAGCTTCACCTGGCTGATCACCGGGTCCTGCTGCACGAGTTCGAAGAACACCGCCAGCCGGTCCACGTCATAGAACTCCCGGGCCAGCGCCGAGGCGAGGTCGAAGCGGAACCCGTCCACGTGCATGTCCACCACCCAGTACCGCAGGGAGTCCATGATCAGCTGCAAGGAGTGGGGGTGCCCGACGTTGAGGGAGTTCCCGGTTCCCGTGTAGTCCATGTAGTACTGCTTCTGGTCATCGACCAGGCGGTAGTACGCCGGATTGTCGATGCCCCTGAAGCTCAGAGTTGGGCCCATGTGGTTGCCCTCCGCCGTGTGGTTGTAGACCACGTCGAGGATCACCTCGATACCGGCGGCGTGCAGGGTCTTGACCATGCCCTTGAACTCCTGCACCTGCGAGCCCGGGTCCTTGATCGAGGAGTACTCGGCGTGGGGGGCGAAGAAGGCCAAGGTGTTGTAGCCCCAGTAGTTCTTCAGACCACGCTCCACCAGGTGCGCGTCGTGGACGAACTGGTGAACCGGCATCAACTCGATCGCCGTCACCCCGAGGTCCTGCAGGTGCTTGACCACCGCCGGGTGCCCGATCCCCGCGTACGTGCCGCGCAGTTCCTCCGGAACCTCGGGATGCAGCCAGGTGATGCCCTTGACATGCGCCTCATAGATCAACGACTCGTTGTAGGGAATGTTGAGGACGCGGTCACCGGTCCAGTCGAAGAACGGGTTCACCACCACGCCCAGCATCATCCGGGCGGCGGAGTCCTCGTCGTTGCGGGAGTTCTCGTCGCCGAAGGTGTAGCCGAACAGGGACTGGTCCCAGGCGATCTGCCCTTCGGTGGCCTTCGCGTACGGGTCGAGCAGCAGCTTGTTCGGGTTGCAGCGCAGCCCAGCGGCGGGGTTGAAGGGCCCATGCACCCGATAGCCGTACCTCTGCCCCGGGCCCACCTGCGGAAGGTAACCGTGCCAGACGTAGGCGTCGACCTCGGTCAACTCCACCCTGGTCTCGTTGCGATCCGCATCGAACAGGCACAACTCGACCCGTTCGGCGACCTCACTGAACAGGGCGAAGTTCGTCCCCCTCCCGTCGTAGGTCGCACCGAGCGGGTAGGGCGATCCTGGCCAGATCTGCATCCGGTCCTCCTCCTGAGTTGGAACGCCAGACTATCGACCGTGCTCCCTCCGGGAGTCGTGCGCGGCCGACCCCCAGCCCGAGGACCCGGAAGCGCACGTCACCACGCGCGATGCCTGCTCCGACAACTGGTCCGTCCGACCGAGTGCGTGCGAGAACCATCCGTGCGGCGTCGAGGCGAGGCTTGTGCGCAGGGTCCTGTTCGCCGGAAGCCTTGAGGGCGGGTCTGGGCGGCGGGCATCAGCAGTGCATGGTGAGGTGCCGAGGGCCCAAGGGGGTTGACAAGTCGACGGAGTAAGCCGACCCGCCCATCCGACGCAGTCTGATGGTGGTGATGCTCGTACCCAGACTCTCTTGATCACTGCACGGTGTCATCCGGAGGGAGTTGCGCTGTGCCAGGACGAGATGGGAGTCCATGAAGCCACTCACTTCCAGCGCGTAGACACCATCGTCCATGAGGGCGATCTCATAGTTGGAGGAAGAAACCGGATAGATCAGCAGGGCCGCCAAGGCTCCCACGACAGTGATGGAGGCGGTCAGGCGCTTCCACTTGGAAGCGTGGCGTGACAGCAGAGCCGTCAACGTGCTGCACGCTACTGTGCCGCAGAACACCGGGAAGAAACTGTTCGGGATCTCCTGTCTCCACTCCATCACGAGCCTCGCTGCGAGGACGAGGGCCGTGATCATCACGAGGGCAATGACTGCCTCGCCGGCCATCCTTCGGCTGACTGGTCGCGTCACCATCCCGTCGAAGTCCTCCCTACAGAGCAACTGCCTAGAGCGCTCCGGCGCGCGCAGTCGAACCTAGTCTCTTCGGCCGGCGCCAAGCTCGCCACGTGCTTGGAAGTATCCAACCAATCATGACGATGACCACGAAGCCCGCGATCGCCAAGGCAGTCGCACTGGGTGCGTACAAGCCTCGGATCCAACCCCAGTATTCCATGGGGGTCATGGACTCATTCGGGTTGCGGTTGCGGACAGGCTGGACCATGTCTGCAGCCGCTTTGCTGTCAGTGAGCATCCAAGGCAGCCAGAGGAGGAAGGCCCCGGCCCAGCCCGCGGCGCACGCCACTGCAGCCCACCGCAGGAGTCGCCACGCGCCAGCGACGAAGCCAGCCCTTGTGATCATCTCTCGTCCACTCCTCGTCGCATGATCCTCTCGCTCCTTCATCTCGAACAGCCGTCCGGACCCGCTCAGGCGCCGGGGAAAAGGGTGAGGATGCAGGCCGCAAGGGTCGCGAGGATCAGGCCGATGATCGGGATCCCTACGGCGCCGTATCCCACGCGCTCACCGCGGCGATGGGCGGCGGCCAGCCGGGCGCTCCCGGCGACAGCCATCAGAACACAGAGAGCGCCCACCGACCACATCAACCAGCCGAGCACGGCGGCGATCCGGTCGGAGCCTGGTGGTGCGGTCGGTCTCGGGCCAGGCAGACCGTCCATCGGCAGCTCGAGCAGAATCTGCACGAACTGGGCGACGAGGTGCACGTCAATTCCCTTCCAAGCGCCTTCGGTTGGCCATCAGTTCCGGCCGGGGGCACTTCGCTCGTCGTCATGAGGCCACGCCCATGCTTTCATCGCTGGGGTGCATCACCCCAACGGTGCGCGAGTGCGCCTGCCGCTGGTGTCGGCTGCAAGGATGCGTGCATGACTCTCGGACACCTGATGGCGATCGCAGGGATGGTTCTCTACGGCGTGGCGAGCGTGCTCCAAGCCGCCGGGGCCCGACGAGCCTCCGGGCCGTCCGTGATGGCGCAACCCCTGTACCTCGTCGGCCTTGCCTGTGACGGGCTGGCCTGGCTGGCGTCACTGGTGGCGCTCGCCTGGCTCCCCCTCTTCGTCGTCCAGGCCGTCCTCGCTGCCTCGCTCGCCGTCACGGTGCTGCTCGCCGTGCCCGTCCTGCGCATCCGGCCGAGCCGGGGCCAGCTCGCCGCCATAGCGGTGGTCACCCTGGGCCTGGTCGTGGTGTCCGCGTCCGCCGGTGACGAAGCGCCCGCCTCCCCTCCCCCAGCGTTCACGTGGGCCCTGCTGGGGGCGACCGTGCTGCTCCTGGCCGCTGCAGCGGTCTCCTATGGCCGGGGCCACCCAGCGCTGTTGGGGCTGGTGGCCGGACTGCTGTTCTCTGTCTCGGCACTGGGTGCCCGAGCGGAGCACCTGGGAGAGCACGGTGTGCTCGATGCGCTGCGCCACGGGCTGACCTGGCTCGTCGTGGTCGCCGGTGTCGCGGGGGCGCTGATGTACGCCCGCGCCCTTGAGCGCGGCGCGGTGGGCACCGTGACCGCCGTGTTGTGGGTCGCGGAGGTCGTCGTGCCCGCGGCCGTGGGGTTGCTGTGGTTGCACGACCAGGTGCGCGCCGGGTGGTGGGCCCCGGCGCTGCTCGGGCTTGCCGCCTGCATCGGCGGTTGCATCGTCCTGGCCCGTGCCCCCGCCAACGCCGAGGCCTGACTTCGTCCGACCAAATCCTCCCAATCGCTTGACGCGAGCGTTAATCCAAGCTTTGGATTAACTCACTGTCACGAACGATCAAGGGAGATTCACGTGCAGAAGCCCCCCAACCCCTCCAATCCCGCCAGCCCTTCCATGCTCACCAGTCGTCGAACGCTCGGCCGCGCCGCCGGCATCGCCGGTCTCGCAGCGATGGGCCTGTCCGCACCCATGACCGCCCACGCCAAGCCCGCCCCTCCGGCCACCACCCCCTCCCCCGTGTGGGGGCTGCGGGCAGCGCAGACCTGGGACCTCGTCCAGAAGTACTTCGCCACCCACGACGGCAGCCAGCTCTTCCGGGAGCGATTCCCCTTCGAGGGCTCGCACGACAACCCCTACTCCTACGAGTGGCCCTTCTCGCA
This sequence comes from Aestuariimicrobium kwangyangense DSM 21549, assembly GCF_000421525.1. GTDB lineage: Bacteria > Actinomycetota > Actinomycetes > Propionibacteriales > Propionibacteriaceae > Aestuariimicrobium > Aestuariimicrobium kwangyangense. Next base: position 268,353 of record NZ_ATXE01000002.1, read on the forward strand.
GGCGCACGGGGCCGCCCTCGACCTCACCGGCATGACCGGTGCCGGTCACCGGTTCGACCAGGCATTGGCCGACTGCCGCACCGGTCAGTCCCGGTACTGGAGCCAGTCCGGATCGACGGGCCTGCCGGGCCACGCCTCGTACCCGATGCCACCGTGGGGGTGGGGCGGTGACTTCTTCTACGACGACAACGAATGGGTCGGCCTGATCGACGTGCAGCGCCACCTCATGCAGGGTGGGGCCTCGTCCGATCTCGACGAGGCGAAGGCCATCTTCGACCTGGTGGTCAGCGGGTGGGACGACGACCCGACCCACCCCTCCCCCGGAGGTGTCTTCTGGACCCAGGCGAACTGGAGCTCCGACCGCAACACCGTCTCGAACATGCCCGGGGCAGAACTGGGTCTTCGCCTGCACCTGCTGACCGGCGAGCAGTCGTACCTCGACTGGTCGCTGCGCATGTACGAGTGGACGAACTCCACCCTGCAGCGTGCCGACGGCCTCTACCACGACAACATCAAGCTGTCGGGCGACATCGACCGCACCATCTGGAGTTACAACCAGGGCGTCCCGATCGGCGTCAACACGCTGCTGTACCTGGCCACCGGTGAGCGCAAGTACGTGGACGAGGCCCAGCGGATCGCCGACGCGGCGGAAGCCTTCTACGCCGGCGGTGCGCTGGAGAAGCAACCGCCGTTCTTCAACTCCATCTACTTCAAGAACCTGCTGCTGCTGGCCTCCGTCACCGGGCGCGTCGATGCGGCGGTTCGGATGGGTGAGTACGCGACGTGGGCGTGGCAGCAGCGCCGCGACCCCGAGACCGGCCTGTTCTACTTCCCCAACGACGACCCGACCAGGGCCGAGCTGATCGAGAACGCCGCCATGGTGCAGATCATGGCCGTGCTCGCGTGGCCGCAGCGTGACTGGGGCAAGCTCTACTGAGATCGGTGGGCGTCGGCCAGATGCCCGGTAGCCTCCGAGCATGGATGCTTTCGCAGTTCTGGCCGACGCCGCCCATCGTCCCGTCGACTCCGCCAACGCCCTCGTGCGCGGGCTCGACCTGGACGCGCTGCACGCCCGTCCCGACGGCAAGGGCAACAGCATCGCCTGGTTGATCTGGCATGCCGGCAGACAACTCGACTCCCAGGTGGCTGAGCTGACCGGACGCGAGCAGGTGTGGCACACCGGCGACTGGGCGAGGCGCACGGGCATCCACCGCGACGACCAGGAGTCCGGCTTCGGTGACGACGACGGCGACGTGGAATCGCTGCGAGTGAGCGACCCCTCGGTGCTGCCCGCCTACCTGTCGGACGCGGTCGCCAGCCTGCTGCACCATCTGGACGAAATCGACGAATCCGCCTTGGACGACGTCGTCGACACTCGCTGGGACCCTCCCGTGACCCGAGGGGTGCGTCTGGTCAGCGTGATCGACGATGCGGTGGCCCATGTGGCGCAGGCCCAGTACGTCCGCGGGATCGTGGCCGACTGGAGCATCGGGTACTGACGCCGGGCCGTGCGCACCGACGGCAGGTGAGGGTCCGCCGCCATCTGACGATATGATGAGTTCATCATGCCGCAATCCTGGACCGCCCGACCCCTGTACGAGGTGAAGGCCGGCCTGTTCCAAGGCCTCACGCACCCGTACCGCATCCTCATCCTCGAACTGCTCGCCGACGACGAGGAACACACCGTCTCCGAACTCGGTCTCCACACCCAGCTCGAGGCCTCCCACCTGAGCCAGCACCTGGCCGTGCTGCGCAAGAACCGCCTCGTCGTCTCCGAACGGCGTGGCAGCCACGTGTTCTACCGACAGTTCTCCCCCGCCGTCGCCGAACTGCTCACCGTCGCCCGCAGACTGCTGAAGGACCTGGCCGCCGATGCCAGCCTGCAGTGGGACGAGGTCGCATCGCTGCCCGAGATCCCCAGCCGATGACGACGACGGACTCGTCCCCCGGGTCGCCTCTGGCCTGGGCCAGGCAGGTGGTCGGACTCCTGCCCGCCGTGTCGGATTATCGCGACCTGCGCACCACGTGGCGGGGGGACGTTCTCGGTGGCATCACCGTCGGCGTGGTCGCGCTGCCGCTGGCGCTGGGGTTCGGGGTCAGCTCCGGAGTCAGCGCCGAGGCTGGTCTGGTCACCGCCATCGTGGCGGGGCTGCTGGCCGCCGTCTTCGGCGGCTCGAACGTGCAGGTGTCGGGCCCCACCGGGGCCATGGTCGTGGTGCTGCTGCCGATCGTGGCTCAGTACGGCGCCGGTACCGTCGCCACCGTCAGCATCATTGCCGGCCTGTTCACCCTGATCGCGGGCGCGCTGCGGCTGGGCCGGGCCGTCTCGTTCATCCCGTGGCCCGTCATCGAGGGCTTCACCCTCGGCATCGCGCTGATCATCTTCCTGCAGCAGGTGCCCCTGCTGACCTCGGGGCATCGGGTCGCTGCCGGCGCACACAGTTCCAATGCCCTGATCGCCGCCGGCCAGTCCTTGGCGCAGGCGGACTGGTCGTACCTGCTGTGGGCGGCCGGGGCTGCGGCGGTGGTCGCGCTCTGCATGCTGGTGGCACCGCGGGTCTACCGGGCCGTGCCCGGATCGTTGGTCGGCATCGTGGTGGTCGCGGGGCTGGCCGCCGTCGTGCCCAACCCGCTGGCCGTGATCGGCACCCTGCCGCACTCGCTGCCGGTGCCCGGGCTGCCCACGATCGACCCGTCGACCCTGGGTCACCTCGTCGCGCCGGCGCTCACCGTGGCCGCGCTGGCCGCGATCGAGTCGTTGTTGTCGGCGCGGGTCGCTGCGTCCCTCGACGACACCGGTCCCTACGACCCGGACCGCGAACTGGTCGGTCAGGGCGTGGCCTCCATCGGCGCCGGACTGTTCGGCGGCATGCCCTCGACGGGCGCCATCGCACGCACCGCCGTCAACGTCCGGTCGGGCGGACGATCGCGCCTGGCCGCCATCATCCACGCCTCCGTGCTGCTGCTGATCGTGCTCGTCGCCGCCGGTCCTGTGGGCCGGATCCCGCTGGCCGCACTCGGGGGCATCCTGATGGTCACGGCGGTGCGCATGGTGCACGCCGCGACGGTGCGCTCCATCCTGGGATCGACCAGGGGCGACGCCATCAGCTTCATCGTCACGGCTGTGGTCACCGTGTCGTTCGACCTGATCGTGGCGGTCGCGGTCGGGGTGGTCGTGATCGGCATCGTGGCGATCAGGAACATGGCCCGGGCCACCGGTGTGAGTCGCGAGGACCTGCCCGGTCAACCTCGCCCGGGGGACGAGCGGATCGCGACCCTGCGCCTGGACGGCCCACTCATCTTCGCCTCGTCCGACCGGGTCTTCGAGACGGTGACGAGCATCGAGCACGTCAGCGTCGTGATCCTGCGGATGTCGCAACTCGAACTGATCGATGCCAGTGGTGCCCGCGTGCTGACCGAGATCGTGCGCGCCCTGGAGCGCCGGGGCATCACGGTGCTGATCAAGGGGGTGCAGGAAGGCCACGAGCAGTTGTTCCAGAGCGTCGGCGTGCTGGCCTCGCTGCGGCACCACGAACACCTGTACACGACGATGGACGAGGCCGTCGCGCACGCCCGCAGCCACGTGGCCCGGGCCTCGTCCGCGGTGGGAATCGGCTGACGCCGCTCGCGCTCAGCCCCCGGTGCCGGTGTAGAAGGCGTACGTCGCGTCGGCCTGTCGCTGGGCGAGGTCGGGCTCGGTGCCTGCCGCGACGGCGGCTCGGCCCCAGGCGTCGGCCGCGCCGCGGTGGAACGCGCGGCCCTCATCGGTGGCGACCCACGCCATCAGTTCGGCTGGCGTCATCGACCCGCCCCGGCCCGACAGGTGCAGCGCGAGCCCCAGCAGGCCGCCCTCCCATCCGACACCGGTGGCACCCGGCCCGAAGGTCGCCGCCATCTCGGCGGGCACGTCGTCCTCGCGGGCGACGTGCTCCAGGTCGAAGCGGGTCTGTTCCCCCGCGGACTCGAGGCGCACCGTGACCCACGAGACCCCGCCCATCTCCCACGTGACCCGGTACCGGGCCGAGCCCTCGCTGGGAGGCTCGCACTCCAGTACCTCTCCCCCGGCGTTGCCCTCGAACTGGTAGCGACCACCCACCCGCAGCTCTCCGGAGACCGGCATGAACCAGCGTGCGATCCGGTCGGGGGAGGTGACGGCGTCCCATACTTCGTCCAGAAGGCTGGGGAAGGTCTGGCTGAGGGTCTGGACGAGCACCAGTTCACCGTCGCGCTCCTCGCGGCGCCAGCCGCGAGTCACAGCACCGAGTTGTCCAGTGACGTTCATGGTCGCTCCCGTGACGTGAGTGAGGGGTGGGGTCCGTCGGACGGCGCGAACGTCGTCCGACGGGCGGGTTCGAGGTCAGAGGTGCAGCGACTCGATCTCGTCGGCCGACAGTTCGAGTGTCATCGCCTGCGCGGAGTCGAGGATCGACTCGGGACGAGAGGCGCCGGGGATCGGGATGACCCGATCGCTCAGCGACAACTGCCACGCGAGCACGACCTGCTGGGGGCTGACACCGCGAGCCTGCGCGATCCGCTGCACGGCCGGGTACTTGCCGCCCACCTCCTTGGCGCCCCCCGAGCCACCCAACGGCGACCAGGGCAGGAAGGCGATGTCGTGATCGGAACAGAACTGCAACTCGCTCAGGGAGGTGTGGTTGAAGCGCAGTGAGAACTCGTTCTGCACAGCGGCCAGACCGCCCTCGCCCAGCACCTCGAGGGCGATCTCGATCTCTTCGACGTTGGCGTTCGAGATGCCGATCTCCTTGATCTTCCCCTCGGCCTTGAGGTCGGCGAAGACCTGCACGCAGTCGGCGTAGAGGCGGTGACGGTCGGGGCGGTGCCAGTAGTAGAGGTCGATGACGTCGACCTGCAGGTTCCGCAGGGACTTCTCGACGGCCTGGCGCAGGTACTCCGGTGAACCGTTGCGTCCCCACACATTGCCCTGGCTCCTGGTGATGCCGCCCTTGGTGGCCACCACGATCGAGTCCCGGTCCCCGGACCACGACTTCAGGGCGTGGGCGACCCGTTGCTCGTTGTGGCCCATCGTGTCCCACGAAGGGGCGTAGATGTCGGCGGTGTCGATCAGGGTGATGTTGGCATCGAGGGCGGCGTGGATGGTGGCGTCGGACTGCTCGTCACTGGGCAGGGGGTCCTTGAACGACAGGGGCATGGCCCCCAGCCCGATCGCCGAGACCTGGAACTGGCCGATGGTTCGCTGAGGTGCATTCATGTGACCCACTCTCGCACGGTCGTGAACCACGTCACACCTAGGCTCGTCCCATGAGTCCGCTGGATGACGAGGTGCTCGACAGGCTCGAGCGGAATGCGCAGGCGTTCCTCGACGAGGCTGCCCGGCTCGACGAGGCGGCCTCGGCCGTCGTCACCATCACCAACGACGGTGCCAGTGTCACCGTGAACGCGCGTGGTCAGCTGGTGGCTGTCGAGTTCCCGGCGACCCCGACCACGCCCGACCGGTGGAATCGACAGTTCGGTGAGGCCTACACCCAGGCCCTGTTCGAGCGACCCGAGGTGCAGGTCCCGCGCCTGGTGCCGGGCACCCCCGGCGGGCCGGCCCCCGAGGGCCCGCGCGCCCCGGAGCAGGACCTGGTCGCCGCACAGATCCGAGCCGACCAGGATCGGGCGCTCTCCCACCTGGCAGACCCGGACGAGGGGCCGGTCACGTCGACGGCCACCGTGCGGGGGGTGACCCTCACGGTGAATGCCGTCGAGGTGATCATCGACGCGATCGTCTCAACCGAGGCACTGCGTGACCACCAGAGCTTCACCGACCTGGGTGAGCACGTGATGGCCGCCTACACCGAGGCCTGCGCCCGGCTTGCGCCCCCGGTCCCCTGACCCGCCCCCTTCCCTGACCCGACCCATTGCCTGACCCGACCCGATCGAGGAGTTCACGCATGCCGACCGACTTCCGCATCGACGCCTTCGCCGTCGTGCGCGCCAACGCTCCCCTGCAGGACGCCGAGTCTGTCCTGGCAGGGTTGAGCATCCCTGCCCCCGACCCGGCCATGTACGGCCAACTGGTCGGCAGCGCCGGCGCGACCACCGAACCGCGCACCACCGACCAGCACAACGACGTGGTGCTCGCCCTCTCGGAGGTCTTCGGTTCCACGTCCGATGGCCTGGCGGCCACCGGCAGCTGCTACCAACAGGTCGAGAGCGGCCACGTCGAGCTGATCGCAGACGCCATCGTGCGGGGACTGAACTGATGTCGGTCGCCGCGCCCACCGCCACCATGTCGAGGACTGCCGCCATGAGGACCGGGGCCACCACCGCGCAGCTCAACTCCGCCGTCGCGCTGCTGGGCGACAACCACGGGGCCAGCCCCTTCGGTGACCTCAAGGGTGCCGGGGCCGTGGTGGTCGACGTGGTGATCGACCAGACGATCGACACCGCGCAATGGGTCGCCGACCAACTGCCCCACGACATCTTCGGGTGGATCGTCGATGCCGTGGCCAAGGTGCACGAGACCTTCGAGCAGCTCACCGGTGACACCTCGCAGATCGGGGCCCATGTCGGTGCCCTGATGAGGGCCTCCCAGCAGGTGGCCTCCCAACAGGCCCAGGCCAGTGGCTGTGGATCGGCCGTCGGCCAGATCTGGCAGGGACAGGCCTACGACTCGTTCTCGACCAGGATCCGCGCCCTCGGACGAGCCACCGGTGCCGTGTCGGGCGTGCTCACCAGCGCGGCCGAACGTCACCTGGTGCTGGCCGGACAGTTGGCCTCCGCCAAGCGGGGCCTGATCGAACTCACGGCCGAACTGGTCAGGGAACTGTGCAACACCGCGTTCACCATCGTCCGGTCGTTGGGTCTGGTGGTGGCCGCCGGGGTGTGGGTGCTCGGCGCCGCCGCGCTCGGCGGAGGCATCTCGGGTGGTTTCAAGGGTGCGGTGAACGGTTTCACCAAGGGTGGCTTCGGCGGCATGATCAGCGGTGGTTTCCACGGTGCGGTCAGCGGTGCGAAGGAGAGCGTCGAAGCGGTGCTCAAGGTGGCCTTCGACCGGTTCGTGCAGTGGGCCATGGGCAGGGTCGGCCAGGCCCTGCAGAGGATCGCCGTGTTCGTCCGCCAGAACATCGACGTGATGACCGCCACCTTGGGCCAGATCGCCGACACCGGCATGCGCTCCCAGCGCGCAGCGGCCCTGCTGCGCGGCCAGAGCGACCCGGGCAGCGCCTCCGACGGGCCGTCCCGCGGCAGCTACGGTGACCGGGCACGAGGTGCCGACCCGCAGGCCATGGACGGTGACCTGATCGCCCTCAACCAGGCGATGGGTTCACCCGATGCTCCCCTTCCGCCGGGATACTCCCGCGCCACGGACGCCGATCTGGCGGCGCTCGGTCTGACCCGCGCCCAACTGACCGATCCGAACGGCTTCCAGGCCGAGGTGTTCAGGACACCGGAGGGCGGCTACGTGGTGGCCTTCGCCGGCACGGGCGCTGCTGGTGGGCAGTTCCAGCCCGATGCGGTCGAGGACGGGATCGGGGGCGCCACGGTCTCACCCCAGACCCAGCAGGTGCTCGCCATCTCTGACGCGATCGAACGCAGCAGTCAGGGCGACCAGGTGGTCTACACCGGCCACTCCCTGGGTGGGCGGCAGGCCGCCATCGCCGCCATCAACTCGGGCCAGCCGGCCGTCACCTACGACGCGGCCGGTGTCAGCCAGGCCACCGTCAACTACGTCGCAGAGCGCAACGGGGACGACCCGGCGGCCCTGATCAGCCGGGCGAACGACGACCAGATCCGCCGCTACTACGCCAGCGACGACCCGCTGACCGCCTTCCAGGAAGGCAACGGTGACAGCGCGGCGGCGGCACTCCCCGACGCGATCGGTCGTCCGTACCCCTTGGGCGACGCCCCCGGCAACAACCCCTCGGCGGGGCAGGGCGTCCCCGACTTCGCCGGCCACGACCTCAGCCATGCGGGCGACCTGTGGGAGCAGCGTTACGGATCGCTCAGGGAGTGATCAGCGGCGGGTGCAGGTCTTTCATGCGCAGGGTGCGGCGGCGACTGACCACCAACCAGAGCAGGCCGAGGTTGACCACCGAGAACAGCGTCAGGATCGCGAGGTCCCGCGCGAGGTGCGAGATCAGCCCCCCGAGATCACCACCCGGAACGCGTCGATCAGGTAGGTCATCGGCAGGAATGGGCTCAGGTGCGCGAAGAAGGGCGGCAGGATCTGCGACGGGTAGAGCCCCTGTGCCCCCACCAGTTGCAGGATCAGCAGCACCAGCAGCAGGCTCGACCCCGGCGTGCCCAGCGCGGTGCGCATCAGGTGAGCCACCAGTGACCACGCCAGAGCTCCGAGCACGGTGACCGTAAGCGTCAGCACCGGGTGCACGGGTGCCAGGTCGAGGGTCGTCCAGACCACCCCGAGCATCAGCAGCGAACCGGCGACGGCGATGGCCCCGATCGGCAACCAGGCGGTGAGGGCCACCCGCAGCGACGAGGCACGCCCGGCCAGGGCGCGGCCCGTGATCGCCCTCACCACCAGGAAGACCGAGATGCCGAACACCCACATGGCGATCGAGAAGAACATGGGTGCCAGGCCTCGTCCGTAGTAGAGGGCCGGGTTCTCGACGGTCATGTCGACCTGCGCGGGTGCCGAGAGCACCTGGACGGCCTTGTTCTCCTGGTCGGCGGTGAGCACGGGGATGCGGTCGACGCCCGCCTTGAGGCCGGCGGCGAGTTGGTGGGCGCCGGTGGCGAGCTGACCGATGCCGGTGTCGAGCTGGCTCGCTCCGGTCGACAGCTGGGCGAGCCCGGTCTGGAGGCTGTGTGCCCCGGTGGCGAGCTCCGTGGCACCCCGGGATGCGGTCGACAACCCCTGGTCGAGGCTGCGGGCGCCTGCATCGGCGCGGCCGATCCCCGTCTGCAGTTGGTCGGCCCCGGAGGCGACCTGATGGGCGCCGTCGTTGAGCGCGTTCACGTCGGCGATGGCCCGGTCGACCTTCGCGGTGAGGGTGCCGGAGTTGGCGACGGCCTGCTGCACCTGCTGGGCGCGGGCGTTGATCTGTCCCGCGCGCGCGGCCGCCTGGCCCGTTCGGGTCTGGGCGCTGGAGGTGGTCGATCGCAATTGCTGCCAGCGCGGGTCCTGGGAGAGGTCGGGGTTGGACGCCTCGATCTGGGTGAGCAGGGATGCCGCCTGGTTGACGTCGGAGGCCACCGACGAGGTGGTCCCCGAGACGGATGAGGTGAGCGTCGCCGCGTCGGAGGCGAGGGTGGTCACATCGCCCTGCACCTGCGGCCACGTGTCGCGCACCGTTGTCAGCGGTGGCACCACGGTGTCGCGCAGCGTCTGGGTACCGGCGGCCACCTGGTCGGCGCCCGTGCTGAGCTCGGAGGCGCCGGTCTGGAGTTGGTCGAGCCCCGTCACCAGATCGGACGACCCCTGGTGTGCTCGGACGAGACCAGAGCTGAGGGAGTCGGCGCCCGTCGCCAGTCGACCGGCCCCCGACTGGGCGTCGGCGGAACCACTGGCCAGCGCCATCGACCCGGTTCTGGCCTGGTCAAGACCGCTGGCGAGTCGGTCGGCACCCTGCTGAGCGTCGACCATGCCACTGCGCAGGGTCTGCAGATTGGTGAACACCGCACGGAAGTAGCTCTCGATGGCCGAGGCGTTGACGGCCTCGGTCACGGAGTCCTTGGCCTTGTCGGTGATCGAGCCGATGGACGAATCCGTTGGCATCGTTGCGGTGCATGGTGAGGTGGGCCCGTTCGGGGCTGTCGGTCTGGCCGCTGACGAGGTTGGTGGAGAAGTCGGCTGGCACCTGGATGGTCAGGTAGTAGCGCCCCTCGCGCAGCCCGTCCTCTGCCTCGGCGGCGTCGGTGGTGATGAATCGGAAGGTGCGCTTGGCCTGCAACTCCTTCACGAAGTCGGCACCGGCGTGGATGGTCTCGGTGTGGGTGGTGGTGTGGCCGCCCGAGGCGGTGGTGACCTCGACCTGGGTGGGTACGTCCTCGTTGACCACGGCGACCGGCAGGTTGCCGAGGCGTCCGTAGGGGTCCCAGTTGGCGCTGAGGTAGATGGCGGCGTACAGCAGCGGGACGCACAGCACGAACACCAGGGCGATGGTGGGCAGCGGTCCGCGGAAGCGGCGCAACTCGAAGCGCGCCAACCTCGACAACGGGAACGGCATCAGGTCTCCTGGGGAGCGGGGGTCGACGAGGTGCACACGATGGCGCAGTTCTCGTGCCGGGCGAGTCGGGTGAGGGCGGCGTGCACCGATCTCCACTGGTCGACGGTGAGCCGAGCGTCGACGTCGTCGAGGACGACGAGCCGGGCGGGGCGCAGCATGGCCAGGATCGCGGTGAGCACGGTCGTCGAGGCCTCGTCGAGGCTGTCGACGAGGGCATCGCCAGGCATCGAGATGAGGGGGTCGTCGCGCACCTCGAGCGCCAGTTGGGCGAAACGCCACTCACCGGCGACGGTCTTGAGGTTGTCGGTCAGGGTTCGCTCGACGACCGCCTCGCGCACCAACAGCTGCGGTTCGAGGTCGACGAAGACACCGGCTCGGGCCACCGAGGCGAGCTGGCGGTAGTGGCGACGGTCGTGGGCCAGTGAGACCTCACCGATCCGTAGGTCGCCCTCGGTCCCCGACATGCGACCCGCCAGGGCCAGCAGGAGGCTCGTCCGTCCGCTGCCCTTGGGTGCCACGACGAGGGTGACCTCGCCCGCCGCAGCATCGAGGTCGGTGGCTGGGACGACCGTACCTCCGGGAGCCTTGACGCGAACCCCGCGGGCACGCAGCACGGTCTCCCGCGGGCTCACGCCAGCAGTCCGCGCATCAACGCCGTCAGGGTGCTGGCGATCACTGAGTCCGGCCAGCGGTCGGGCACCACAGCCCGCTCGAAGCCCAGGTGCGACATGGTGGCCTGCAGCAGCCGTGCGGTCGACTCGACCGAGCCGCTGAGGCCGAGGTCGAGGCGGCCGATCTCGGCGACCATCTGCTCCAGCTGTGCCTCGCGAATCTGGCGGTAGGCACTGGCGGTCTCCGGGTCGTGCCGGGCCACCGATGCGACCTCGGCGAGGGTCTGGCTCCATTGGCTCGACTCGATCACGGCGCGTGTCAGCCGCCTGCCGATCGCGTCGGGACTGCGGTCGTCCCCCAGCATGGCGACGTCTCCCACGACCCCTTCGGTGGTGGCCGACCACCGGCGCAGGCAGGCGGCCGCCAACAATTCGGCCTTGCCGCCGAAGTTGGAGTAGGCGGCTCCCTTGGTGAAGCCGGCACGCTGGGCGATGCGGCTGACGGTGGTGCCCTGGTAGCCGTGCGCCAGGAACTCCTCACCCGCCGCGTCGAGCAGCGCCTCGCGCACCTGGACACGCTCGGGGCGGACCCGGGGGGTGCCAGCGGTGGTTGTCGTGGCGCCGGCCGCGCCAGTGGTGGCCGTGGCGGTGGTGGTCGTGGTCTCAGTGGTGGTCGTCATCTCAACTCCTCGATACCCAAGGTATTCAATACCATGGGTATCGAGATGTCAATCACCCGAAGGGGTGCCCCCCGACCTGGCCTGACAGGCGGGTGTCGGCCGACGCTGGGGTCAGTCCCGGACGTAGTCGCGCAGGTGACGACCGGTGAGCGTGGCCGCCCCGCGGACCAGGTCAGCGGGGGTGCCCTCGAACACCACCCGCCCACCTTCGTGGCCCGCCCCCGGGCCCAGGTCGATGATCCAGTCGGCGTGCGCCATCACGGCCTGGTGGTGCTCGATCACGATCACCGTGCGGCCTGCATCGACCAACCGGTCGAGCAGGGTCAGCAATTGCTCGACGTCGGCCAGGTGCAAGCCGCTGGTGGGCTCGTCGAGGATGTACGTGGCGGCGTCGGACCCCATGTTCACGGCCAGCTTCACCCGTTGGCGTTCGCCTCCCGACAGCGTCGACAGCGGCTGACCGAGGGTCAGGTACCCCAGCCCGACGTCCTTGAGCCTGAGCAGGATGGTGTGGGCGGCGGGCGTCCTCGCCTCGCCCTGGCCGAAGAACGACTCTGCCTCGTCGACGCTCATCTCGAAGACGTCGGCGATGTTCTTGCCGGCCACGGTGTGCTCCAGCACGTCGGCGTGGAAGCGACGGCCGCCACACACCTCGCACGTGGTGGAGACCGTCTCCATGAAGCCCAACTCGGTGAAGATCAGCCCCACCCCGTTGCAGGCCTGGCAGGCACCCTCGGAGTTCGGGCTGAACAGGGCCGGCTTGACGCCGTTGAGCTTGGCGAAGGTCTTGCGGATCGGCTCGAGCAGGTCGGTGTAGGTGGCGGGGTTCGAACGCCGGGAGCCCCGGATGGCGCCCTGGTCGATCGAGACCACCCCCGGCAGACCGCCCAGTGACCCGTGCACCAGCGAACTCTTGCCCGATCCGGCGACGCCGGTGACGACCACGAGCACCCCGGTCGGGATGTCGACGTCGACATCGCGCAGGTTGTTCTCGTGTGCACCGCGCACCTCGATCAGACCGCTGGGGGTACGCACCTGGGGCTTGAGCGCGACCCGGTCGGCCAGGTGACGACCCGTCAGGGTGTCGGCGGACCTCAACCCGTCGAGGTCACCCTCGTAGACGACCTCTCCCCCACCCTGCCCGGCACGCGGGCCCAGGTCGACGACATGGTCGGCGATCGCGATGGTCTCGGGCTTGTGCTCGACCACCAGCACGGTGTTGCCCTTGTCGCGCAGGTCGAGCAGCAACTGGTTCATGTGCTCGATGTCGTGGGGGTGCAGACCGATGGTGGGCTCATCGAAGACGTAGGTGACGTCGGTCAACGACGATCCGAGGTGGCGGATCATCTTGGTGCGCTGGGCCTCACCACCCGACAAGGTGCTCGACGGCCGGTTGAGCGAGAGGTAGCCCAGGCCGATCTGCACGAACGCGTCGAGGTGGGCCTGCAATCCCTTCACCAACGGCGCCACGGAGGGGTCGTCCACCGCTCCGATCCAGACAGCCAGGTCGGTGATCTGCATGTCGCACAGGTCGGCGATCGACTTGCCCTTGATCAGTGAGGTGCGGGCGTGCTCGGCCAACCGCGTACCGCCGCACTCGGGGCAGGTCTGGAAGGTGACGGCCCGCTCGACGAAGGCGCGCACGTGCGCCTGCATCTGCTCGGGGTCCTTCGAGAGCATCGACTTCTGCAGCTTGGGCACCAGTCCCTCGTAGGTGACGTTGATGCCCTCGACCTTGATGCGGGTGGCGTCGCGGTGGAGCAGGTCGTGCATCTCCTTCTTGGTGTAGCGGGAGATCGGTTTGTCGGGGTCGAAGTAGCCCGACCCCTTGAAGATGCGGCCGTACCAGCCGTCCATCGAGTAGCCGGGCACCTTGAAGGGGTTCTCGTTGAGCGACTTGGACGAGTCGTACAGCTCGTCCAGGTCGATGTCCGAGACCTTCCCGATCCCTTCGCAGCGCGGGCACATGCCGCCGAGTTGGTGGAAGGTCGCCACCTCGCGCTTCGTCCGGTTGCCGCGTTCGACGGTCACCCCGCCTTGGGCGGTCACGGTGGGGGTGTTGAACGAGTACGCGGTGGTCGAGCCCAGGTGGGGCTCCGCGATGCGGCTGTAGAGCAGGCGCAGCAGGGCGTTGGCGTCGGTGACGGTGCCCACCGTCGAGCGGACATTGGCGCCGAGGCGTTCCTGGTCGACGATGATCGCGGTGGTCAGTCCCTCCAGTGAGTCGACCTCGGGACGATCGACGGTCGGCATGAAGCCCTGGACGAACGCGGAGTAGGTCTCGTTGATCATCCGCTGGGACTCCGCGGCGATGGTCTCGAAGACCAGCGAACTCTTGCCCGATCCCGAGACCCCGGTGAACACCGTCAACCTGCGCTTGGGCAGGTCGACGGAGACGTTCTTGAGATTGTTCTCTCGCGCTCCGACCACGCGGATCACGTCGTGGTGGTCTGCGGGGTGGATCGCCATCGGCTGCCTCTCGTTCGGACTCAGGTCACTCTGCGGGCTCTGCGGCGCGACTGGGCAACGCGGGCGCGGTCTCGGGGTTCACACCGGGCGGGAGGGCCCAGAAGCCACCGCCGCGGTTGACGCGGCGGTTCAGGGCCAAGGCCGGTCGCCAGAGGGCCAGTCCCGTGCCAGCGGCGAGCGCACCACCGACGAGGACGTCGAGGGGGTAGTGCGCGGCGGCGTACATGCGGAAGTACCCGACGAACAAGGTGGCCAGCACGCCGACCACCACGATCCAGCGGTACCGGCGGTGTTCATTGGCGGCCACCAAGCAGGCCCCGATGGTGATGGCCGCGACGATCCCGGTGTGCCCGCTGGGCATGCTCATGTTGTCGGCGTAACTGGTCATCGCGTCGAGGTGGTCGGGACGAGGCCGGTGGGCCAGGTCCTTCACGAAGTGACCGGGCAGCCAGGCCAGCCCAGTGACGAGCGCGAAGGTCACGGCGATGAACCGTCGGCGGAACAGGAAGATCACCACTGCGGCGGCCAGGATCACCCACGGCGACCAGGCCGGGCCGACGTACACCTCGACGGCCTTGCTGACCGGGTTGAGCCACGACTCCCGGGTGGTCTTGATCGTGTCAAGCGCCTGCCACTCACCGTCGTCGTGGGGGTTGATCCGGGGGGCCATCAGGCCCAGCAGGAAGGAGACCACCAACAGCGGCAGCCCCACCAGCCACGTGAGCGGGGAACGGGTGGGGGTCGTGCCCCTGGTAGCAACAGTCACCCCAGAAGTATGCACGCAGAAGCACTCGGCGACGAGACCTCCCGACGTGGCGTCACAAGGCATATTGTCTGCGCAGGCAGACAGCGACCCTCGCTGGGGCCGGATCAAGGAGTGACGATGGGATCGGGGAAGAGTGAGCGCGTCTCCGCTGAGGTGAAGGGCCACGCCACCAACGTGGGCGAGTCGCGTGTCGTCGAGTGGGGCGCGAGGGCTGGCTACGTCGCCTCCGGCATCGTGCACCTGCTGATTGCCTGGATCGCCTTCAGCCTCGCGCTCGGCAAACGCTCGGGTGAGGCCGACCAGTCGGGTGCCTTCCGGGCCCTGGCGAGTCACCCCGCCGGCAAGGTGCTGATGGTGGCCATGGTGGTGGGGCTGGTCCTGCTCGCCGTGTGGCAGATCACCGAGGCGGTGCGTGCCCCCGAGTGGAAGCAGAAGGCCAAGCCGCTGGGCAAGTTCGTCGCCTACCTGATCCTGGCCGCGCCGGCCCTGTCGCTGTTGACCTCGCACCAGACCAACTCCGGCAGCCAGACCCAGCAGACCACCCGCACCGTGCTCTCGATGCCCGGGGGCAAGCTTCTGGTCGTCGCCGCCGGCCTGCTCGTGCTCGGCGTCGGTGTCTACCACGTCTACAAGGGCTGGAAGCGGAAGTTCCTGCAGGACCTGGTCGAGAACCCGGGCCGTCCGGCCGAACGACTCGGCATGGTCGGCTACGTCGCCAAGGGTGTCGCCCTGGTGGTCGCCGGAGGCCTGCTCGGCTGGGCCGGGTTGACCGGTGACACCGGGCAGGCGCGAGGTCTTGACGGGGCCTTCAAGGCGGTGTTGGCCGTCAGCTTCGGCCGTGTGCTGGTGATGGCGATGGCCGTCGGCTTCGTCTGTTTCGCCGCCTACTGCGTGGTGAGGGCCAGGTTCGGCCGGGTCTGACCGCGCTTCACGCCGTCGCTGCCCCTGCGCCCTGACATTCGTTCAGGGCACCCGGACATTCGTTCGGAGCGCTCTGATCTTCGTTCAGAGCGCAGGGGTGGCGAAGCCCCCGTTGGACAGCAGCAACTGTCCGCGGATCCAGCTGCCACGTTCCGAGAACAGGAACCGCACGAGGTCGGCGACGGTGCTGGGCTCCCCCAGCCTGCCGGCGGGGGTCTGTCGGGCCCCTGATTCGCGGATGGCATCGTCCATCCAACCCGTGTCGATCGGGCCGGGGTTGATCACGTTCGACCAGATGCCCCGGTCCGCGAGTTCGTGGGTGGCCGCCAGCACCAGACGGTCGAGCGCACCCTTGGTCGCCCCGTAGGGCAGGTTGTGCACCGTGTGGTCGCTGGTGAGGGCGACCACCGGGCCACCGGGGCAGGGCTGCTGCTCGGCGAAGGCCTTGAGCACCAGCCAGGTGGCGCGGACGTTGACGGCGTAGTGGCGGTCGAAGCTCTCGACCGTCGTGGTCAGCAGCGACGAGTCCACCGACTCGCAGTGGCTCATCACCAACCCGGTGACGGGGCCGATGCCGGCGCTCAGTTCCTCGACGAGCCGGTGAGGCGCGGCGGGGTCGGACAGGTCACCGGGGAGCAGCAGCACCCGTCGTCCCAGTTGGCGCAGTTCCTCGGCCAGGGCGTCCACGTCACTCGTCTCCTGGTTGACCCGCTGGTCGTAGTCGGAGAAGTAGCTCAGGCCCAGGTCCCACCCGTCCTCGGCGAGGCCACGGGCGATGGCTGCGGCGATGCCGCGGCGTCGTCCCACACCGGTGAGCAGGGCGATCTTGTCGGTCATGGATCAAACCTAGTCGGTCAGCCGTTGGGCCTCCGTGGGCACCGCTGCCGGACGGGCCGCGCGGGTCGCGCCGACACTCGCGCCGATGACGCAGGCGATCGCCAGCCATTGCAGGGGCGCCAGCCACTCCCTCAGCAGCACCATGGCGGCCAGGGCGGCGGCGGCTGGTTCCAGACTCATCAGCACGCTGAAGACGCGGCGGTTCATGCGCCTCAGGGCCATCAGTTCCAGGCTGTACGGGATCACCGAGCTCAGCAGTCCCACGGCCAGCCCGATGCCGATCACCGCGGGGTCGAGCAGGGCGGATCCCCCCTCGGCGATTGCTGGCCCCGCCAGCACGACCGCCCCCACCAGGCTGGCGACCGCCAGCCCCGTCAGACCGGGCCAGGTACGGCCGGTGCGTTCGGCCAGCACGATGTAGCCCGCCCAGAAGGCCCCCGCTGCCAGGGCGAAACCCACGCCGACCCAGGTCAGGCCGTGCGGGGTGAATCCGAGCAGGCCCACGCCCACGGCGGCGAGCCCCACCCACACCAGGTCACTGCTGCGCCGCGACAACACCACGCTCAACGTGAGCGGGCCGAGGAACTCAAGGGTCACCGCCATGCCCAGGGGAATGCGTGCGAAGGACTGGTAGATGCTCCAGTTCATACCCAGCAACATCACCCCGAACAGCAGGGCGACGACCCAGTCACGGCCACTGCGGGTGGTGAGCCGCGGCCGGGCCAGGGCGAGGAGGACGACCGCCGACGAGACCAGGCGCAACCACACCATCGAGGTCGCCGGGATGGTGCCGAACAGATGTTTGGCGATCGCCGCGCCCACCTGCACCGAGAGGATGCTGGTCACCACCAACCAGGTCGCCGGGATCCGGTCGACGGCTCGATTCGGTGAGCTCTCGGCAACGGACACGTTCAAACTCTAGGGTCTGGCGAATCGTGCTCCAGAACCCGCTAGGTTCGATGACATCCCCACACACACAGGAGTGTCTTTCCCATGACGTCCCCCCATCGAATCGCCGTTCTCAGCGCGTGGCACGTGCACGCAGAGGAGTACGGACGAGCAGCCCAGGAGCACCCCGACAGCGAGTTGGTGGCGCTCTGGGACGACGATGCCACCCGCGGCCAGGAGATGGCCGACAAGCTCGGGGTCGAGTTCGTCCCCTCCCTCGACGACCTGCTGGCGCGAGATGACCTCGACGGGGTCACGGTGACCACCGCGACCACGGCGCACAGCGAGGTGATCGGCGATGCGATCGCCGCGGGCAAGCACATCTTCACCGAGAAGTTGCTCGCCCCGACCGTCGAGGAGTGTGATCGTCTGGTCGAGGCGGCCCGCGAGAAGGGCGTCGCCCTCACGGTCTCGCTGCCCCGCCTGTTCCACGGCTACACCTTGGCCCTGCGCGCCGTGCTCGACTCGGGCGAACTGGGTGACCTCACCTACTCGCGCGTGCGGTTGAGCCACAACGGGTCGGTCGCCGACTGGCTGCCTGCCCGCTTCTACGACGCCAAGGACACCATCGGCGGTGCGTTCACCGACCTGGGCGCCCACCCGGTCTACCTGACCAACCTGATCCTCGGTGGCGAGAACGCCGACGGCCGCTACGCCAGCGTTCGATCCACCTTCACCGACGTGACCGGACGGGGCGTCGAGGACAACGCCTCGGTCACCGTGTCGACCGAGGCCGGTGCCATCGGTGTGCTGGAGACGGGGTTCGTCTCGGGTCTCAGTCCCTTCTCGATCGAGATCGAGGGCACCCGCGGTGGCCTTCGCTATGGCTTCGAGGGACGCACCATGACGGTCACGTCCCGCGAGGGCAGCCGGTCGGTCGAGGTTCCCGAGGACGCGGCCACCCCGTTCCAGCGGTGGGTCACCGACCTGCAGTCCGGAACTCCGGTCAACGAGACCCTGGCACCGGCCAGGGCCCTCACTGCCCTCGTGGTTGCGGCCAACGCGGCGGCTGCTCACTGAGGTCACACTCAGCGGTGCCACCGGGCAGGCGATGCCGGTTGCGGGCGACCCACCCGTAGACCGGACGACCGATCGCCTGCCCCGGTGGCGTCGCCAACAATCGGCCCGCCGCACGCCACGGCGACCGGCAGGTGCGTAGCGCCGCGGCGATGGCCGCTGCCCCGTACACGACGCGACCCCCTGCATCGACGAAGGGCACCTCGCGTCGGGCTCGTCCGAGGTCGAGCTCGGCACTCAAGAGGGCTCCCGCGGGATCCGGTGGCTCGGCGAGGCTGAGCGGAATCACGGCAGCCCTGGCCCCCATCCGTCGCAGCCAGCCAGCGGCCCGGGTGCAGAAGCCGCAGTCGGGGTCGTACAACAAGGTCCCGTGGTCGTCGTCCCGAGTCATGTCACCTTCCCGCTCCCCTGCTGATCCTGATCCGCGACACCGGGCAGGCGCAGCGGCGTCACCAGGCCGGCGTCGCGGTGGGCCAGACGCAGCCATCGAGCCTGCTCCGGCGCACCCACGTGCTCCAGCAGCCCGGTCAACGCGCCCCTGAACTCACCACCATGCACGGCCACCGCCGGCTGGCCGTTGGCTGACTCCACCACGTGATGGGCCAACTCGTGGCAGAGCGTCAACCGGGTGCCACCCCACTCGGCGAGCCTGATCTGTGGTGGGCGTTGACCCCGGGCAGCGCGGTAGCTGGAGTGCCGCACACCGGAGGCATGGATCACGACCACCGGGCGAAGGCCCCATTCGATGCAGGTCAGGGTGGCGAAACCCTGCGCGGCGACCAAGGTGGTGAAGACCAGGGCCGGTTCGAGCACGAAACGCGCACCGAAGCTGGTGACTGCTCCTCCGGCCGTGCCGACCCGCTCCAGCAGCGCCTCCAGCCGGTGTTCGGCCAGGTACACGGCGTCGCGATCGGGGTCGTGGGCCACGGCTGCCACCGGCTCAGCCACCGCTCACCTGCCTCGCCGACGACATCGACGCGCGGGCACCGGCGCGTCGTCCCGCCTCGGACGAGGGTCCCCGGGTCGCCATGGTCGCGCTCCCACGCCAGGAGGAACGCACCCGCAGGCTCCTGACACGCTGGCGGTGGAACTCGTTGACCTCCTCGGTCTTCTCCCGCAGGGCCAGACTGGTCACCGAGACCCGCTTGCCGTCGGCGACCGCTGACTCGGCGGCGTGGCGTCGCTCGGACTCGGCCACCGCCTCGTCCCTCGCCTCGGTGAACCGCCGCCGGATCTCGGTGATGAACCCTTCGTAGAAACTGCGCCGGGCCACCCTGGCGGTCATCGGCTTGCGGACGACCCGCCCCCATCGGTCGACGCCCGCGTCGTAGTGCTCGTGGCGCCAGTCTCCGGCGCGCAGCCAGGCGTTGCCGAACCGCACCATCTGTTCGGAGAGGGCCACGTGGATCGCCTCGGTCACGTCGAGGTCGGAGGGGAAACCCATCGGGTACATCACCGAGGAGTTCGTGGCGATCAGGCAGCGGACGTCATTGGCGGTGGCCACCACCAGGAAGAGGGCTGCGATCTGCTTGAGGTGGTGCTGGCCGGGACGGCCCAGGTCGATGGTGCGCTCCTCGGGTGTCTCCCGCGCCTCGGTCTTCGCTTGGCTGCGACGGGCGACCGCCAGTTCGACGGAGTACCGGCTGGCCAAGGCCTGAGCCTTGGCGAACAGCGCCTCTGCCTCGTCGACCGAATCGGTCGACTCGGCCTTCGCCAGCAGCTTTCCGATGCGAGTGATCACTGATTCCACCCCGCCAGCCTAGGCTCGCGGTGTGACAACTCCCCATCGAGGTTCCACCGTGGCCGACATCGAGCGGATCGCGGGATCGCTGCCCGAGGCCGTGAGGGGAGGCAGCGACGAACTGCCCAGTTGGGCCGTGCACGACAAGACCTTCATCTTCTTCCGGGAGCCACGCCCCGACGCCGTCGACGAGTCCGGTGAAAGGCTCACCGACGTCATCTGCATCCGTACCCACGGCGCCGACGACAAGCAGGCCCTGCTCGACGACGACCAGAACCCCTTCTTCACCACCCCTCACTTCAACGGCTATCCCGCCGTGCTCGTGCGGACGAGCGACCTCCGTCGCCTCGACCCGGCCCTGCTCGAGGAGGTCATCGTCGAGGCCTGGTTGTCGAGGGCACCCAAGCGGGTGGCCAAGGCCTACCTCGCCCAATTCGAGTGACCCAGTTCGAATGACCCGGCGAGCGCTGGCTGACGATTTCACGTCAACCGCTCCGTCCCCGTGAGCGACTTGCGAGGCTGGCACCATGACCTTCACCATCGACACCCCTGAGATCGTCGACGCACCCGAGATGCCCTGGGTCGGTGTCCGCCACCGGGTGACCATGCAGCAGATGGACCAGCCCGCCCAGAGCTTCGCCACCGTCGCCGCGTGGATCGCCGAGCACGGGGCCACCTCGGAGGGCCCACCCTTCTACAAGTACGAGGTGATCGACATGGAGGCCGAGCTCACCGTGGTGGCGGGTTTCGCCGTCGATGAGCCCCAGCAGCCCGACGACACCGTCTTCGTGGGCACCCTGCCGGCCGGCCGTTACCTCACCGTCACGCACGTGGGTCACCCCCAGGACCTGGTGGAGGTGACCCGTCAACTGCTCGAGTACGCTGCATCGAACGGTCTCACCTTCGACTGCACCCCCGACCAGCGCGAATGGGCCGCACGACTGGAGTTCTACGTCTCCGACGAGAGCGCCGACATGACCACCTGGGAGACAGAATTGGCGTTCAAGCTTGCTGACTGAACCCTCCACGAACCCGAACCTTCCCGACGGCTCCACACCGCTGCCGCGCATCGTTCGTGACCGTTCAGCGGGACGACCGGTGGTGCAGGTGTGGCAGAACGAGGCGATCTGCTCGACGACGTGGCGCCTCGACGGTGCCCCGGTGCGGTTCGTGAAGGTCGGTCCCCCTCATCGTGAGTTCGAGGTCGGCGCCCACGTGGACCGCTACCGCTGGCTCGCCTCCTACCTGCCGGTGCCCCACGTGCTCGACCACGGCACCGAGGACGGCCTTTCGTACCTGGTCACCGAGGCGTTGCCGGGGCGGTCGGCGATCAGCCATGACTTCACCTGTGGCGACCCTGCCATCGTCGAAGGCCTGGGACGAGCGCTGCGCCGCTTCCACGACAGCCTGCCCGTGGACGAGTGCCCGTTCGCCTACGTTCCCGCAGACATCGATCCCGTTGACCTGGTCGTCTGTCACGGGGATGCCTGCAACCCGAACTTCCTGTTCGACGACAGCGGCGCGTTCACCGGTTACGTCGACCTCGGCGAGGTCGGCATCGGCGACCGGTGGGCTGACCTGGCGCCCGCCATCCTCAGCCTCGGCTGGAACTTCGGGGAGGATCCCGAGGTGCACCGGGCCAACCGCGACCGACTGCTGGCGGGCTACGGCATCGCACTCGACGAACGCAAACTGGCCCACTACACCGACGTGTGGAACAGAGAACCCGTCCAGGACGAAGCCCATGCCGGCACTTGAGGAACCCCGACCGGACGCACCCCGGGTCGTGCTCATCAACGGGGCACCCGGCTCGGGCAAGTCGACCATCGCCGCCCTGCTGGCCGCGGAGATGCCGCTGGCTCTCGCGCTCGACATCGACCAACTCAAGTTCTCACTCGGCGGGTGGTCCGACGACCTGAACGCTGCCGGACTGCAGGCCCGTCGCCTCGCCCTCGCGCTCGTCCGCCAACAACTCCTCGATGGGCACGGTGTCGTCATCGGCCAGTACCTGGCCCGCACACCCTTCATCGAGCAACTCGAGCAGACCACCGTCGCGTCCGGTGGCCGTTTCCGCGAGGTCGTGCTCCGGGTGGCACCTGCGACGCTGCGTCAGCGACTCACCGGGAGGGCCGAGCGACCGCATCGTCCGGAGCACCAGCACAACAACACCTTGGTCGGCCCGGAGCAGGCCGAGGAGTTGGCCGACTCGATGGTGGAGCTGGTCAGGCTTCGTCCCCACGCACTGGTCGTCGACGGCGATGGTGACATCGGGACAACCCTCGGCAGGATTCGCGAGAGGATCACACCATGAGCGACAGCGCAGCACCCACCAGCCAGTCCGGGGGCATCAGCGACCTGCCCGGCATCGAGATCACCACCGACCAGGGGGCGCACTACGGTGTGGTCGACCACGGCGCCCACACCTGGGCGTGGCAGCCGGCAGGCGAACGCCCCGTGCTCTGGCTGTCGGCGGCCACCGAACCGAGCGATGGCAAGCCGATCCGTGGGGGCGTGCCGGTGATCTTCCCCTGGTTCGCCAACGGCCGCTCCGGCGACCAGCAGCCGGCGCACGGCCCGGTGCGCACCGCGGCCTGGGAGCGCGACGAGGTGGTGGACGACCTGGCCAACGGGGGTCCGCTGACCGTGCGCCACCGCTGGACCGGCGCCCTGCCCCAGCCCGCGGACGTGTCGATGACGGTGCGGTTCTCCCAGGACGAGCTCCGGCTGACGATGACGGTCACCAACACGGGCGAGTCGGAGTTCACCTTCGAACAGGCCCTGCACACCTATCTGGCTGTCTCCGACATCCGTCAGGTGGTGGTGCGTGGTCTCGACGGCGTCGACTACCTCGACCGGGCGAAGCATGCTCCGCGCCTCGAGAACGTGCAGGTCGGCGACGTGACCTTCACCGCGGAGACCGACCGCGTCTACCTGAGTGAGAACACCGTCCAGGTGGTCGACCCGGGCTGGCAGCGCACCCTCGAGGTCAGCAAGCAGGGGTCCTCCGACACCGTCGTCTGGAACCCCTGGGTCGACAAGGCGGCGGCCATGCCCGACTTCGGTGACGACGAGTGGCCCGGCATGGTCTGCATCGAGGCCGCCAACGTGCTCGACCACGCCGTCACCCTGCCCGCCGGGCAGACCCACGACCTGGTGCAGGTCATCGCCCTGGTGTGAGGCCGGTCATTCCTTGATGATGACTGCCCTGCCGCCGAAGGCGGGCAGCGTCACCTTGAATCCGGGGGTGCCCGTGTCGGTGATCTCGACCCGTCCGATGGTGCGGCGGGCAGCGAGATCGAGCACCCTGCCCTGCGGCAGGTACTCCGAGGCGACGTGGGTGGTCACCGGCGAGGCCGAGAAGTTCAGCACCGTCACCTGGATGGCGCCCACGGCGAGCCGGCTGACCATCACCAGCACGCACGGCTGCTCCACCTCGGGCACCTCGAGCAGGGTCCCGGTGGCCAGCCCGTGGCGCCGTCGCACCGTCAGCACCTCGGCCAGACGACGGACGAACGAGCTCTCGTCGTCCAGTTGTGCGGGCAGTGAGCCGTACAGGGATCGCGCCATCGGCATGCCCGAGGTGGGGGTGCCCCCGGGGTTCGAGGCGCCCATCAGGTCGTAGGCCCCGCGCTCGATCCACCTGGTGTCGCCGGTGGCGATCAGGCTCTGCACCTGTTGGCGCTCCAGCGGCAGGGCACCCACGAGGTCCCAACCCGACAGGGCGAACACCCCCGGCTGCCAGGCGTTGTACTTGGCCAGCAGCAGGTGCGCGTCCTTGATCTGGGCGACCTGGTCGTCGTCGAGGGTCGACAGGTCGGTGATGCCCAGTGCGGCGGTGATCACCGATGCGGTCGTGCAGGCGATGCCGTTCTGCACGAACAGGGCGTTGTAGGGAGCGGCGTCACCGGCCATCGTCTGGCGCATGGTCTGGCGGACGTGTTCGGCCAGTTCTCGTCCCGTGTACTCCTGCCCGGCCAGCCGGTAGGTGTCGTGGGCGTGCGCCGACTCGAAGTGCACGAGTTCGTAGGTCAGTTCGTCGTGGTTCTGCATGGCGTGCACGAGCGAGGCCTGGTCGATGCCGAGGGCCAGTGACTCGTTGAGGGTGAGCCGCAGGAACTCCGTGTCGGCGGTCAGCAGGGCGACGTGGTACCCGGGCCTGGTGACGAAGTCGTAGGAGAGGTCGGGCCCGACCGAGCCGGTGGCGAGGATGTCGTCCATGGCCAGGTTGAGTTCCTGGAAGGTGAAGCCCCCCACCTTGCGCACCATGGAGCCGATCAGCTGGTTCGCGGCCTGCGAGAGGGGGTGGCCCTCCGACCACGCCAGTTCCTCGACCCGCTTCTCCACCCCGAGGAAGCCGTTGGCGTCGAGCCTCAGTCCCCCCGAACCCAGGTCGGTGAGCGAGTGCAGGGCGTCACCCATCACCATCCGCATGCCGGCGAAGGTGGGGTCGAGCCAGTTGACGGAGGGTTGGCCGTCCTTGAAGTAGTGCAGGTAGACCCAACGCCGGGCCACCCCGTCGACCCCGTGGACGACCCGGGTGACCGACCAGTTGGTCTCCTTGACGCCGGGCTCGTAGAAGATCACCCGCTGCAGGGCTCCGATGATGTAGCCCTCCTCGGCGAGCTTGGCCTCGGTCTCGGCATCGAGGTTGACCGAGTCGTGACCCTCGGGCACCTCCGGGAGCAGCGGCCACGCGTCCTCGGGGATCGAGACCATGTGGTAGATGCCGGGGTAGTCCTGGTAGTTCGCCTCGGCCAACCGGAAGTCGGCTCCCTTGCCGGTATGACCGGGGACGACGTCGTCGATGATGGTGCCGTGGTGGCGGGCCGCTGACTCGCACATGTCGCGGAACTCGTCCTCGGTGCCGAAGATGGGGTCGATGACCATGCTGATCCGGTCGAAGTGTCCGTCGACCGAGGGTGTCAGCGTCCAGCCGGAGATGCCACCGGCCAGCTTCACCGGACCGGTGTGCACCGCGTCGATGCCGATCTGCTCGAACGCGGCCCACAGGTCGTCCGATCCCAGGGCCGACAGGAACGACTCACCGGTGCGGGTCACCAGCGCCAACGGGTAGGCAGCGAACCACACCTGCGCCTTGTCGAGGGCGGCACGCGGGTCGGGCTGGGCATAGGGGTTCGACCACATGCTGGCGTGGCCCGCCAACTGGCGCGCCAACACGGTGGCGTCCTTCAGCATCGACTGGTCGACCAGCCAGGCGACGTAGGCGGCGTTGCGCCCGTCGGCCTCGAACGGGGGCGGAGCGATGGTGTCGGGGGTGGGCTGCCTCCTCATCGCCCGTGGACGCAGCTTCGCCGGACGCGCCGCGAACCTCTGGGAGTCGAAACTCAGGTCGGCGAAGAAGTCGTCGACGAGCGCCTCGTCGGGGGTGCGATCGGCATGCAGATCATCGGTGGCCACGTCGACACGCTACTGAATCCGCTGACCCGGCGCAGGTGCTCACCTGCGCCGGCGCATCCACAGGTGCGGGATCCGCCCGTCCAGGTGTTCCTCGCCCTCGACCTCGAAACCGAAGCGGGAGTACCAGCCAGCCAGGTGGGCCTGCGCGTGCAGCACCACGTCGAGCCCGGACTCGGCGTCGTCTCGTTCGGTGAGGACGAGCGCCTGGTTGATCAGCCGGGCGGCGAGTCCGCGTCCGCGTGCGGGTTCAGCGGTGATCACGGCGCCGATCCGCCACCGATCGAGCCGCTCGTCGTGGTCAGGGTTGTCGTGGTTGGGGCAGCGCTCGCGCACCAACCGGATGGCCGACTCGACCACACCGGCCTCGTCCTCGATCCACAGGTGGCGCGTTCCCGGATCGAGGTCGACCCCGTCGATCGCCTGGTAGGGGTCACCCTGTTCGACCACGAACACCTGCACCCGCAACCGCAGCAGGTCGTGCAGTTGGCGGGGGGTCAGGTCGGGGCCGGCGACCACGCGCAGGTTCTGGTGGTCGCTGCGCTGCGGCTTCACCTCGGCCGGGTCGTGTTCGTCCATGGGCACCACCGTAGGCTGGGCGGGTGCCCCGCTCCCCCCTCGCCCAGCGTTTCGGGCTGGAGGCCGCCTGGCTGCGCACCGAACCCGGGCACTGGACGACCCTGCGCGAATTCCTGGTCGACCGGCTGCCGAAGATGAGCCCCGCGCGCATCGACGAGTTGTTCGCCGACGGCGTCTGGTGCGATGAACAGGGACGGCCCTACCCGGCCGACGAGCCCTACGCCCCGCACCGTTTCGTCTGGTTCCACCGCGACCTGCCCGACGAGGTCGAGGTGCCCTTCGAGATCGGCGTCGTGCACGAGGACGAGCGCATCCTCGTCGTCGACAAGCCGCACTTCCTGGCTTCGATCCCGCGGGGGCAACACATCCAGCAGTCGGTGGTGGTCAAGCTGCGTCGCCGCTTCGACCTGCCCGAGCTCGGACCCGCCCATCGTCTCGACCGCGCCACCGCCGGGCTGCTGCTGCTCGTCAAGGAACGACGGTTCCGGGGGGCCTACCAGCAGGTGTTCGCCCACCGGGGGGTGGGCAAGCGCTACCTCGCCGTGGCCGCCCATCGTCCCGATCTCGAACTACCCCTCGACGTGGTCAGCCACATCGCCAAGGACGTGGGAACGGTGCAGGCCTACGAGGTGGCAGGGGCGGCACCCAACGCCCACACCACCATCGAACGGGTCTGCGACGACGGCCGACTGGCGGGGTACGGACTGACTCCCCACACCGGACGGACCCACCAGCTGCGGCTGCACCTGTCGGGCCTGGGACTGCCCATTGTCAACGACCCGCTGTACCCCCGGGCGCGTGAGATCGACCTGGGCGACTTCCGTCATCCCCTGCAGCTGTTGAGCTCCGAACTGTGGTTCGACGACCCCGTGGACGACACGCCGCGTCATTTCCACAGCGCGCTGCAGCTGGACCACTGGCCCGCTGACTGGCCGGGTCACCGACCGGGTCACGGGCCAGCTGCGTAGGACGACCCCGGTCGTCCGGGCCGGCGGATTGCGTCTAGATTCATCCCGTGCAAGACGTCGTGATCCAGGCCCTGTCGCTGGTGGCCATCATCGGGCTGGGCCAACTGATGCGGCGGCTGCACTGGGTCAGTGCCAGCCACTTCATGATCTTCTCGAGGATCGTGCTCAACATCACGCTGCCCGCCGCCATCCTGACCAGCTTCAACCGGGTGACCGTCCCG
This sequence comes from Aestuariimicrobium kwangyangense DSM 21549, assembly GCF_000421525.1. GTDB lineage: Bacteria > Actinomycetota > Actinomycetes > Propionibacteriales > Propionibacteriaceae > Aestuariimicrobium > Aestuariimicrobium kwangyangense. The sequence goes on from NZ_ATXE01000002.1 coordinate 295,680, forward strand.
CTGGGACTGCTGGCGGTGGGTCTGGTGGCGGTGGCGCTGAACCTCTGCCAGCAGATCAGCGCCTTCGTCCTGTGCCGGGCCCAGGGGCGCAACCTGCAGGCCTTCGGCGTGCTGAACACCGGCAGCTACAACATGGGGGCCTTCGCCACCCCCTACATCAGTGGGTTCGGCGGCCCGTCGGCGCTGATCAATGCCACCCTGTTCGACATCGGGAACTCGATCGTCGCCGCTGGGTGGGGACGGTTCTGGGCGTTCTCGATCGTGCGGGGCAGGGCGTCGTTGTGGGCCACCGTGAAGCGGCTGTTCTCGTCCACCATCTTCGTGCTCTACCTGACGGTGCTGCTGATGCAGGTGTTCCGGCTGCGGCTGCCGGAACAACTGATGCACTTCACGGGCACCGTGGGCAATGCCAACACCTTCCTGGCGATGCTGATGATCGGCATCGGGCTCGACCTCGACCTCGACACCAGCCAGTTGCGGTCGGCGGCGAAGTTCCTGGCCCTGCGCTACTCGTGGTGCATCGCGTTCAGCTTCGCCTCGTTCACGCTGCTGCCGTGGAGCCACGAACTGCGGCTGACCCTCGCCACCATCTGTTTCGCGCCGATCGCCTCGATGATTCCCGGGTTCACCTCCGAGCTGGGCCTGGACGTGAAGCTGTCGGCGTTCATGACCTCGTTGACGATCCTGGTCAGCATCGTGGTGATGCCGGCCCTGGTGGTCGTGCTCAGCTGACCCACAGCCGGGTGCATGCCGCTCGGGCCAGGGCCACGTCGGCGGGGAGCCAGTCAGGGTGGGGGCTGTCGGCATCGAGCCAGGTCAGCGCCGAGTGTTCGATGGCTCGCGGCTCCCCCGCGACCACGGTGCACCAGTAGGCGCGCATCGCCCACCTGTGGTTGATCGGCCACCGGCCACCGTCCACGTTCGGGAACTCGTCGCCCACCTGCACCTCGACGCCCAGTTCCTCGCGCAGTTCCCTCGCCAGTGCGAGCCCGGGTGACTCACCCACCTCGACCTTGCCGCCGGGGAACTCCCAACGACCAGCCAGTTCCGGGGGATGGGCGCGTTGCGCCGCCAGCAGCCGTCCGTCACGGACGACCAGTCCGGCCACCACGATTCCCCTGGGGTCGTGATCGCCGTCGATGTCAGTCACCCACGCCCAACCAGGCCAGGGCCCCGGCGACGGCGGCAGCGGTACCGGTGGTCAGGGTCGGTTGCAGGTCGGGGAGGAATCCCGGGTTGTGGTTGGCCACGGTCGGTCGTCCCTCGACGAAACCCCCGAAACCCCAGTAGGCGTAGGGCACACCGAAGGCATCGGGCAGGGTGCTGAAGTCCTCCGAGGCTGTGGCTGGTTGCATCTGCAGCACCCGATCCTGGCCCAGCACGGCGACCATGCCCGCTCGCACCCGGGCCACGGCGGCGGGGTCGTTGTCGGTCAACGGGTAGGGGTCGTAGGTCTCGACCAGGGGGTCACGCGGTGAACGGGCAGCGGCGCACTCCGCCCGGACGATCCGCTCGACGGCCGCCTGCATCTGCTCGAGTACGCCCTGGTCGTAGGCCCGCAGGTTGAGCAGCAGCGTCGCGTCGTCAGGGATGATGTTGGCCGACGCCCCGGCGCGCAGGCTGCCCGCGGTGACCACGCCGAACTGGTCGGGAGCGATCTCGCGGGCCACCACGGTCTGCAGGCGGGTGACGATCGCCGCCGCCAGCACCACCGGGTCGACGCTGAGGTGTGGCATGGATCCGTGCGAGCCGTGCCCGTGCACGGTGACCCTGATCGACACCGCGGTGGAGAGAACCGGTCCGTCAGCGATGGCGACGCTCCCCGACACCGGAGTGGCGAGCACGTGCTGGCCCAGGGCCACATCGGGACGAGGCACCCGGTCGACCAGCCCCGCGGCCACCATCGACCTGGCACCGGCGGCGACCTCCTCACCGGGCTGGAACAGGGCGATGTAGGTGCCGCGCCACCGGTCGCGGTGAGCCGCCAGCACCGCGGCGGCGCCGATCGCGCTGGCGACGTGCATGTCGTGCCCGCAGGCGTGCATCACCGGGACGGTCTCTCCTGCCAAGGTGCCGGTGTCGGTGGAGCGATAGTCGAATCGTTCCGCCTCGAGCACCGGCAGGGCGTCCATGTCGGCCCTGAACAGCACGGTGGGGCCCTCGCCGTTGGCCAGCACCCCGACCACCCCTCCCCCGAACTCGTCGACGGCGAATCCCTGCTGGCGCAGGTGGTCGGCGACGATGCCTCGGGTGCGCACCTCCTGCATGGACAGTTCGGGGTGCTGGTGGATGTCGCGGTAGAGCGCCTCCTGCCAGTCGGTGACCTCGCCGATCGCCGGCATCACCCAGTCGACGGCGGTCATGATCGCTCGCCGGCTGACTCGGCTGCCGGCAGGTTCGCCGACTTGGCTGCGGCCTTGACGGCCTTCTTGGTGGCCCTCACCTTGACCAGGGTCTCCGGTGAGGTGATGTCGGCGACCGAGCGGTACCCGTCCAGGGCGTAGTCACCGGCGACCTGTTCCCAACCCGGCGGACGAATCCCGCGCTGCTTGGCCAACAGGGCGACGAAGATGCGGGCCTTCTGGTCACCGAACCCCGGCAGGGCGGTGAGCCGCTTCTTCAGCTCGGCGCCGGTCTGCACGTCGGCCCACACCGCGGAGGCGTCACCGTCGTACTCGTCGACCAACACCCGGCACAGGTCGTACAACCGCTTGCCCATCGATCCGGGGAAACGGTGGATCGCCGGAGGGATCGAGGCCTGTCGGACGAACTCGTCCTCGCCCAGGTCGACCCACGCCCTGGGGTCAACCGTGCCGAGACGCTCCTTCAGCACGGCCGGACCCGAGAAGGCCTTCTCCATGGTCACCTGCTGGTCGAGCAGCATGCCCGCCAACAGGGCGAAATCGGAACTGCCGAGCAGCTGGTCGGCCACGTCGTCACCGGTGAGGTACATGCGGTCAGCCTAGGTCAGCCCTCAACACGGTGGAGCTGGTGATTCGATTCCACCCGGTGGCCGGCGGGGACCTGGATCGGGCTCCGGCGGGGGTGCGTCCTCGGGCCGTCCCTGTTTGCCCTCGATGCGTGCTGGCTGCCCGCGGGCCGTCCAACTTGCCCTCGATGGGCCCACGTGCCCTGGCCCTCCCCGGGGGCAACTGCACCGAACGCGGGCAAGTGGCTCGGATCGAGGGCAACGGCACCGGACGAGGGCAACGGCACCTGGCTCGGAACGCGGGCAACGGCACCGGACGAGGGCAACCGGAGCACCGTGATTGACTGGCGCCGTGACAGCAGCAACCTCCACCCCACTCATCACCCCTCGGCAGCTGCGTCGGACCGTGCTGCTGGTGGCGGCGCTCAACCTCGGCTACTTCTTCGTGGAGGCTGCGGTCGCGCTCAGGATCGGGTCGGTGTCGCTGTTCGCCGACTCGGTCGACTTCCTCGAGGACACCGCGGTCAATCTGCTGATCGCCCTCGCGCTGGGCTGGACGATCCACCGCCGCGCCCGGATGGGCAAGCTGATGGCCGTCATCATCCTGGTACCCGCGGTGGCCGCGCTGTGGCAGGCCGTGACCAAGTTCGGCGACCCGCACCCACCCGAGGTGCTGTCGCTGGCCCTCACCGCCGGCGGCGCCATCATCGTGAACTCCGTCTGCGCGCTGATCCTGACGCGCATCCGCCACCACGGTGGCAGCATGTCGACGGCCGCCTTCCTGGCCGCACGCAACGACGTCTTCGCGAACGCTGCGATCATCCTGATGGCCGGCCTCACCGCCTGGGTGCACTCAGGCTGGCCCGACATCGTCCTCGGCCTGGGCATCGTGCTCCTCAACGGATCCGCGGCCAAGGAGGTCTGGGATGTCGCCGAGGAGGAGGGTCTCGCGGCGAAGGCCCTGGCCGGTGAGGCCGTTGACGACGACTGACAACGGCCGGCCGGACAGGGCCTTCGCGCGGAGCTGATCCCCCAAGGTTCAGTGCCCCAAGTTCAGTCCCCCCAGGTTCAGTCGCGGGGGGTTCACTGGGTGAGGATCAGAGGTTGATCATGTGGCCGACGACTCCCTCGGCCGCTTCCTTGATCGCCTCCGACAGGGTCGGGTGCGCGTGGATGGTGCGTCCGATCTCCTCGGCCGTGAGGTCCCAGTTCTGGGCCAGCACGAGTTCGGGCAGCAGTTCGGTGACGTCGGGCCCGATCATCGAGGCGCCCAGCAGTTCACCGTGCTTGGCGTCGGCGACGATCTTCACGAAGCCGCCTCCCTCGCCCAGGCCCCAGGCCTTGCCGTTGGCCGAGAAGGGGAACTTCGACACCTTCACGTCGTGGCCCAACTCCTTGGCCTGCGCCTCGGTGTAGCCGAAGCTCGCGACCTGAGGCTGGCAGTAGGTGGCGCGCGGCACCATCATGTAGTCGATCGGGAAGGTCTCGGCACCCGCGATGGTCTCGGCCGCCACCACCCCCATGGCCTCGGCGTTGTGCGCGAGCATCAGCTTCGCGGTGACGTCGCCGATGGCGTAGATGTGCTCGACGTTCGTCCGCATGAAGTCGTCGATGTCGATCGCACCGCGCTCGGTCAGCTTGACCCCGGTGCGCTCCAGTCCGTAACCCTCGACGCGCGGCTGGAAGCCGATCGCCGACAGCACCTTGTCTGCCTCGAGCACCTGCTGGTCGCCACCCTTGGCGGGCGAGACGGTCACCTTGACCCCGGCACCCGACTCGTCGATCGACTCGACCTTGGTGGAGGTCATCAGGGTGATGCCGAGCTTCTTGTAGGCCTTGGCCAGTTCCGACGAGATCTCGGGGTCCTCGAGGGGCACGATCCGGTCGAGGTACTCGACGATGGTGACCTTAACGCCGTAGGAGTTGAGCACGTAGGCGAACTCGGTGCCGATGGCGCCCGAGCCGGCGACGATGATCGAGGCGGGCACCTCCTCGGCCAGGATCTGCTCCTCGTAGGTGACGACCTTGTCGCTCACCTTGGTGCCGGGCAGCATCTTGGTGGTGGCGCCCGTCGCGATGATGCAGTCGGTGAAGGTGACGGTCTCGGCCGAACCGTCGTTCTTGGTGACCGTGATCGACGAGGCGTCGGCGAACTCTCCCCAGCCGTCGTACTCGGTGATCTTGTTCTTCTTCATCAGGTAGTGCACGCCGTTGGTCATCCGCTTCGAGACCTCACGGCTGCGGGTGTAGGCCTTGTTGTACTTGGCCGTCACCTCGCCCTCGAGGCCGAACTTGTCGCCCTCCTTGGTGACGAGGTTGACGATCTCGGCGTTGCGCAGCAGCGACTTCGTCGGGATGCAGCCCACGTTGAGGCAGACACCGCCCCAGTACTTCTTCTCGATGATGGCGGTCTTCTTGCCAAGCTGGGCGGCACGAATGGCGGCCACGTAACCACCCGGGCCGGCGCCCAGGACAACGACGTCGTAATGCGAGCTCATGGGCCACACTCTAGTGCTCCGTCCGGACGCCCGGGTGACCGCCCCGATGGTCCCCCAGCGCTCCCCCGTCGGCTCCGCGCTCGCTCGCCCGGCCCCCGTCAGGCTTGCTTCATATCGTTTATGAGTTATCGTGATCGGGTGACCAACACCAGCCCCGCCGCCATCGGAAGCCTGATCAGGGACGCGCGCAAGCAGCGCGGACTGACCCAGCAGCAACTCGCCGATGAGCTGTCGACCTCGCAGAGCGCCATCCACCGCATCGAGGCAGGCAACCAGAACCTGAGCCTCGAGATGATCAACAAGATCGCCGAGGCACTCGAGTCGCCGCTGATCGCCCGCGCCGATTCCCGCACCATGAACTTCCGCATCCAGGGCGAGACGAAGCTCTCGGGTTCGATCGAGGTGCGTTCCTCGAAGAACGCCGCCGTCGCGCTGCTGTGCGCCAGCCTGATCAACAAGGGCACCACCAAGCTGCGCGGTGTCGCCCGCATCGAAGAGGTGAACCGCATCATCGAGGTGCTCACCTCGATCGGCGTGGAGTGCACCTGGAGCGATGACAAGTCGTTGCTCACCCTGGTGCGCCCCGAGGAGCTCCGGTTGGACGAGATGGACCTCGACGCCGCCCGCCGCACCCGCTCGGTGATCATGTTCCTTGGCCCGCTGCTGCGCTTCTACAGCGAGTTCCAGTTGCCCTACGCCGGTGGCTGCAACCTCGGGTCCCGCACCGTCGAGCCCCACCTGCAGGTGTTGCGCGAGTTCGGGCTCGACGTCGAGGCGACCGAGGGCTTCTACCAGGCCAGGGTCTCGCGCGACATCAAGGGCACCCGGCACGTCACGCTCACCGAGCGCGGTGACACCGTCACCGAGAACGCGCTGCTCGCGGCGGCACAGACCGCCGGTGTGACGGTGCTGCGCAACGCCAGCCCGAACTACATGGTGCAGGACCTGTGCGTCTTCCTCGCCAAGCTCGGCGTCGGCATCGAGGGCATCGGCACCACCACCTTGACCATCACCGGCAAGACCGACATCAACGAGGTGGTCGAGTACTACCCCTCCGAAGACCCGATCGAGGCGATGAGCCTGATCACCGCCGGCATCGTGACCGACTCGGAGTTGACCATCACCCGGGCCCCGATCGAGTTCCTCGAGATCGAGTTGGCCATCCTGGAGGAGATGGGGCTGAAGTTCAGCCTCTCCGAGGAGTACCGCAGCCACAACCAGTTCACCCGGCTGGTCGACATCACGGTGCACCCCTCGAAGCTGAAGGCCCCGGTCGACAAGGTGCACCCGATGCCCTTCCCCGGCCTGAACATCGACAACCTGCCCTTCTTCGCCGTGATCGCAGCCTCGGCCGAGGGCCAGACGATGATCCACGACTGGGTCTACGAGAACCGGGCGATCCACCTGCTCGAACTCGGCAAGCTCGGCGCGACGGTGCAACTGCTCGACCCCCACCGGTTGATCGTCACCGGCCCCACCGGTTGGCGCGCCCGCGACATGGTCTGCCCGCCCGCGCTGCGTCCGGCGGTCTGCCTGTTGCTCGCTGCGCTGGCGGCCCGCGGCGAATCAGTGCTGCGTGACGTCTACGTCATCAACCGCGGTTACGAAGACCTGCCCACCCGGTTGAACAAGCTGGGCGCCAACATCGAGGTCTTCCACGAGTGAGCTGACCACTCAGTCCAGACGCGTGGCCTCGAACCGTTGGTTCGGGGCCACGATCTGTTCCTGGCCGGCCACCAGCTGCAACTCCGAGTGCTCCGACTCCACCGTCACCCTCAACACGCCGTGGACGATGGCCGCCGTCTGCTCCAGCGCGCGGCGCAGCCCACCACCCGAGAGCAGATGGGCGAGGAACATGGCCGAGGTGAGGTCACCCGAACCGGTGAAGTAGCTGGCGAACAGGGGCGTCTCGACCACCCACGCCTCGTCCGCGTTCACGGCGAGCATGCGCATCACCGGTTCATCCGGGGTGACGACCGAGGTGACCAGCACCGTCTCGGGGCCCTGGGAGCGCAGCGCGTGGGCCGCGTCGCGGGCGTCCTCGATGGAGGCGATGGTGCGCCCCGTCAGGAACTCCAACTCGAACAGGTTCGGGCTCATCACGTCGGCGATCGGGGTGACGACGTCGCGGATGAACTCCGGGATGCCGGGGCGCGCGTAGAAGCCGCGACCGACGTCACCCATCACCGGGTCGCAGCAGTAGAGAGCGGCCGGGTTGCGTTGCTTGATCAGCGCCACAGCCTGAACGATCGCGGCCCCGACCTCCTCGCCGCCCTGGTAGCCGCTGAGCACGGCATCAGCCCGCCCCAGTTCGCCTCGGTCGTCGATACCGCGCACCACCTCGAGCACCTCTTCGGCAGGGATCAGCGGTCCGCGCCAAGCCCCGTAGCCGGTGTGGTTCGAGAAGGTCACGGTGTGCACCGGCCACACCTCCACCCCCAGTCGCTGCAGGGGGAACACGGCCGCCGAGTTGCCGACGTGGCCGAAGGCCACGTGGGACTGGATCGAGAGGATGGTCGTCACCCCGGCATTCTTCCACCTGCCCTCGACCGCCCCCCACCGACGGCTTCCTGCCAGACTCGACCCGTGAGCACCCATCCCTACCTCAGCAACGGATTCGTGGCGATGGCCCACCGGGGCGGGTCGCTGTTGCCCGACAACGTCGGCAAGGAGAACACGCTGACCGCCTTCGAACACGCGGTCGGTCTGGGCTACCGCTATCTCGAGACCGACGTGCACCTCACCGCCGATGGGGAACTGGTCGCCTTCCACGACGACCGGCTCGACCGGGTCAGTGACGCCCACGGTCTGATCGCCGAGTTGACCTGGGCACAGGTGCAGCAAGTGCGCGTCAACGGCGAACCGATCCCCCTGTTCCGGGAGGTGCTCGACACCTTTCCCGGGGCCAACCTCAACGTCGACCTGAAGGCGCCCGGCGCCGGGGCCCCGCTGGCGGCCCTGCTCGCCGACCGGGATGCCTTCGACCGGGTCTGCGTGGGCTCCTTCTCGTCGGCGCGGCTGGCTGAGTACCGGCGGCTGGCGGGGCCACGCGCGCTCACGTCGAGCAGCAGGGTCGAGGTGGTGGCCCAGATGGCAGCGGGGCTGGTGTCGTTGCCCGCCCCCGGCGCCGCAGGGGCCCATCAGGTACCCGTCAGACGAGCGGTGGCCGGCCGTCAGGTGCCGGTGGTGACCAGGGGCTTCGTCCGCGGTGCCCACCGAGCGGGTCGGCAGGTGCACGTGTGGACGATCGACGACCCCGACCAGATGCACCACCTGATCGACCTCGGTGTCGACGGCATCGTGAGCGATGCCATCGACGTGCTGAAGACGGTGCTGATCAGCCGCGGTCTCTGGACCGGCCGCTGACCTGGGGTACCAGCATCGGATGCGGCTGTGGGGTGAAACCCTGCGCGGGTTTGCCGCAGATCGCTACGCTCGACGAAGACCGACCTTTGAGGAGGGGACGATGGCTGACCGGGCATTGCGCGGCATGGGCTTGGGGTCCAAGAGCTTCGAGGACGAGGAGGGGATCGAGTTCGCCTCGCGTCTGCAGATCGGGTTCGACTGCCCCCAGGGGCACCACTTCGACCTGACCTTCGCGAGCGAGGCCGAACTGCCGGCGGTGTGGGAGTGCCCCCGCTGCGGCAAGCAGGCCGTCCGTTCCGACGGCACCGTCGCGGCCGAGAAGGACGAGAAGCCCCCGCGCACCCACTGGGACATGCTGATCGAGCGCCGCTCGGTCAGTGACCTCGAGGAACTGCTGCAGGAGCGTCTCGACCTGCACCGCAAGAGCCAGGAGCTCTGAGGACTCAATCGATGACGGAACCCTCGATGGCCTGTGGCGGGTCGTCGGGGGTTTTCTTCGTGGTGCTGGCCGAACCCGGGGCGGGGTCGGGTTCGACCACCTCGCCCGGGATCACGTCGCCGCCCCTGCCCCGTCCGCCTCGTCCGCCCATGGCGCCCGGCAGCATCCCCGACCCGAGACCGAGGCTCTCGACCTGGTGCTCGGCCATCGCCGTCAGCAGTCGTCGCGGGATGGCGCGGGTGAAGGGCAACAGGCAGACCAGGCCGACCACATCGGTGGTGAACCCGGGCAGGGTCAACAGCATCCCACCCGCCAACACCAGCGCCCCGTCGCTCAGTTCGCGGCTGGGAACCTTGCCCGACCCGAACGCGTCGATCAGCGCCCGCCACGCCTTCGTCCCCTCACGTCGCATCAGCCACGTGCCCAGCACCGCGGTCAGCACGAGCAGCCCGATGGTCGGCCACAGACCGATCAGGTCGCCCACCTTCACCAGGATGAGGACCTCGAGGATGGGCAGACCGATGAACACCACCAGTAGGGCGGGCACCAGCCAGCGGGGACGACTCATCGCGAGAACCTGTTCACGTCAGCAGGCTCGGCCATGTCAGCGACCCCCGCGCGTCACCAGGCGCTTGACCTGCTTGGCGCGATGGTCAACACCCCACAAGGTGGTGCGGATCATGGCCTCGACGACGATCGCCTTGTTCATCTTGGAGTCACCGAACTCCCGTTCCACGAACTCGATCGGCACCTCCTTGATGACCAGGCCGGCCTTGTGGGTGCGCCACGCCAGATCGATCTGGAAGCAGTAACCGGCCGACGCGATCTCGTCGAGGCCGATGGTGCGCAGGGTCTCGGCGCGGAAGGCGTTGAAGCCACCCGTCACGTCGTGCAGCGGCAGGCCGAGCACGGCGGCGCTCCAGAGCGAACCGCCGCGGCTGATCACCTTGCGGGCCGCGGGCCAGTTGACGGTGCTGCCCCCTCGCACGTAGCGCGAACCCTTCACCATGTCGGCATCACGCAGGGCATCGAGCAGCAGCGGCAGTTGCTCGGGCTGGTGCGAGCCGTCGGCGTCCATCTCGACGATGGCGTCGTAGTTGCGTTCCAGACCCCAGGCGAATCCGGCGAGGTAGGCGGCGCCCAGACCCTGCTTGCCGGCCCGGTGCATGACGTGGATCTGCGGGTCGCTCTTCGCCAGCCGGTCGGCGATCGCGCCGGTGCCGTCGGGGGAGTTGTCGTCGGCGACGAGCACGTCGGCGACGGGCACGGCCGTGCGCAGCCGTCCCACGATGCTCTCGATGTTCTCGGCCTCGTTGTAGGTCGGGATCACCACGAGCACGGTGGTGATGGGTGGCCTGGTCATCGACAGCTCCTCGTCCGCGGCCACGCCGACTGCGTGGACCTCACGGACCAGCGTAGCCACCCGGGTTCCGCGTGGAGCCCTCGACCCGATGTCTCCCCCCTCGTCGGGCGAGCACGAGCGAGGTCAGCATGGCCAGCAGGGCCACCAGCGCCGCGGCGGACTCCACCCAGGGTCCGACCAGTACCCCGATGGAGACCCCGGAGCGCACCGGGACGTCGTAGGTGCGCGCGGCTGCGGTGGCCTCGCGGGTGCGGTCGAGCACTCGTCCGTGGGGGTCGATCCAACCCGAGAAGGATCCGGTGGTCGCGACCACCACGTCACGCCTCATCTCCATGGCTCGCACCCGGGTGATCTGGAACTGCTGGGCGGGCTGTCCGGTGAAGGTGTAGGTGGAGTTGTTCGACTGCACCACCACCAGTTGCGGGTCGAGTCTGGCCACGTCGTGCACCGAGGAGTCGTAGGCCAACTCGAAGCAGATGATGTCGCCGACCCGCAGGGTGCGGCCCGCCACGGTGGCGCTGGTGACCCCCGGCTTGGTGCCGGGAACCCCCTGCGCTCCGACCTGCTGCAGGATCGGGAAGCGCGGGAGCAGTTCGTCGCGGAACGGGATGTACTCCCCGAAGGGGACCAGATTCCGCTTGTCGTAGCGCTCCCCCGGTCCCTGCTGGGTCCACCACAGCCCCGAGGTCTGTCGTTCGTCGGGGCCGGGGCCGTAGCGGACGATGCCGATGAACATGGGCAGACCCGACAGCTGCTGGGCCTCGGTGATCATCTCGCGGGTGTCGGCGTCGACGGTCGGGTCGATGTCGGTGGAGTTCTCGGGCCACAGCACGAACTGCGGACGAGGATCCAGGCCGGTGCGGGCGCGCGCCATCAGGGCGATCGTCTCCGAGAGGTGGTTGTTGGTGACCGAACGGGCATAGCCCAGCGAATCCGGCCCGGCGGTGCCGTCGACGTTGCCCTGCACCATGCCCACGGCCACCCGTTGGCCCGTCGCCGGGAGGGCGGGGGCCCGTCCCAGCCCCAGTCCGGCCAGCACGATGGCGACGACGACTGCCTCCGAGACCGAGGGCCGCAGCCGGGGACGCTCCACCCAGTGTGCGACGGCTGCGGCGACCAGCGCGCACAGCAGGCTCACCCCCGAGGCGCCCACGAAGCCCAGCCATCCGCCCAGTGGTTGGTCGGCGGTGGTCCAGGCGAGCCGGCCCCACGCGAACCCGCCGAAGGGGTAGCGGGCGGCCGTCCACTCCCCCAGCGACCAGCAGGCTGCCGTCCAGACGGGCCACCAGCGCAATCGGTGGACGAGCGCCACGCCCAGCCCCACCAGGCCGGTGTGCAGCGCCATCAGTCCCACCAGCCCGGGCACGACGAACCAGCCGAGCACCCCGATCCAGCCGACGAGGGCGCCGTAGAAGCCCAGCCCGAACAGGAAGCCGCGCCACACCCCTGCCCGCGCCACCCGCAGGCTCACCCTGCCGTCGGGCTCGAGCCCTCCGCGGGCGAGCCAGAAGAAGGCGGCCGGTCCGAGCAACGCCAGCGGCCACCACTGCAGCGGGGCGAACCCCCCGGCGGTCACGACCCCGGCAAGCACCAGCAGCGGCACCCGCTGCCAGGCGCGCAGGCGGTCGCTGGTCACGCCTGGTCACCCCTGGGGTCGGCGGCGATCAGCGGACGATCGGTGAACAGGGTCGTCAGCGCGATCGTTGTGGCGGTCGACACCTTGGCCTGCAGCCGCATGCGGGTGAGCAACTCGTCCAGTTCGGCGGGCGTGGCCACCTGCACCTTCAACAGGTAGGACGCGTCGCCGGCCACCGAGTAGCAGTCGGTCACCTCGGGCATCGTCCCGATCACCGCAGGCACGAGTTCGTCCTCGGCCGGGTCGAAGGGCCTGATCGAGATGAATGCCGTCAGGGTGCGCCCGAGTTGCTCGGGGCTCAGCACCGCCCGGTACGAGGTGATCACCCCGCGCTGCTCGAGCCTCCGCACACGCTGTTGGGCGGCAGAGGTCGACAGCCCCGTCGCCTTGCCGATGTCGGTGTAGGACATGCGGCCGTCCTCGGCCAGGAGCGCAAGAATGTGGTGATCAATGGTCTCCATGCCGCCCATCGTGGCACCATTCCGCGTGTGACCCCGACTCCGCTCATGGTTTTCGACACCGCGTCGCTCTACTTCCGGTCGTTCTTCGGGGTGCCCAATTCCGTGACCTCCCCCGATGGCACCCCCGTGAACGCGGTCCGCGGACTGATGGACTCGCTGGCCCGACTCATCGAGCAGTACCACCCTGGAGCCATCGCCTGCGCGTGGGACAACGACTGGCGCCCGACCTGGCGGGTCGACCTCGTGCCCAGCTACAAGGCCCACCGCGTCGCGCAGGTCGTCGGTGACGCCGCACACGAGGTGGTGGGGGCAGGCGGCACCGGTGCCGTCAGTGGACAGGCCGAGGAGGCCGCCGACGAGTTGGCCGTGCAGGTACCGATCATCCGCGAGGTGCTCGCTGCCTACGGGATCCCGGTGATCGGCGTCGACGACCACGAGGCCGACGACGTGCTGGGGTCCCTCGCCCACCAGGCCACCCGTCCGGTGCTGGTGGTGACCGGCGATCGTGACCTGTTCCAACTGGCAACCGGTGAGGTGAAGGTGATCTACGTCGGCAAGGGCGTCGCCAAGCACGACCTGGTCGATTCCGCCTGGGTCGAGGCCAAGTACGGGGTGAACGCCGACCAGTACGTCGACTTCTCGGTGCTCCGCGGTGACGCCTCCGACGGTCTGCCCGGCGTGGCGGGGATCGGGGAGAAGTCCGCCGCTCAGCTGATCCAGGCCTACGGCGGGCTGGACGAGATCGCGGTGGCCGCCACCGATCCCGATTCGGGCATGTCCAACGGCCTGCGCACCAAGCTGGCGGGCGCCGTCGAGTACCTCGGACCCGCCCAGGTGGTGGTGCAGGTGGTCACCGACCTCGACCTGCCGAGCGTCGACGACCTGGAGTCACTGCCCTGGGACGGGGAGCGGGTGGCGGCCCTGAGTGAACGGTGGGGGCTCGGGTCGTCAGCCGAGCGGCTCAACGCAGCGCTGGGTCACTGACAGGGTTCAGTGACTCGTCGGCGTGCCAGCGCTGCGAGTGCAACACGTAGATCGCGGCCCCGGCGGTCAGGTTCGGACGAAGGCCCGAGAACCAGGAGGCCCGCGCGTCCTCGGCCAGCGGCACCCGCCGCTCGACGACCAGGCCGAGCCGGTCGAAGAGCAGCTCGAGTTCGTAGAGCGACGACATCCTCAGGTTCGGGGTGTCGTACCAGTGGTACGGCAGGTCCTTGTTGACCGGCATCCGTCCGGTCAGCAGCCGGAGTCGGTGCCGCCACAGCCCGAAGTTGGGCATCGAGACGACCAGCCGGTGGCCGATCCTGGCCATCTCGCTGAGCAGTTGTTCCGGTTGGTGCACCGTCTGCAGGGTGCGCGAGAGCACGACGACGTCGTAGGAGCTGTCGGCGAACTCCCCCAGTTGGTGGTCGAGGTCGAGCTCGATGACGGGCACGCGATGGCCGATCGCCGCGATCACCTGCTCGGGGTCCTTCTCGACACCGGTGCCGACGCAGGCCCTGGTGCGGAACAGGTGGGCGAGCAGGGCCCCGTCGCCGCAGCCCAGGTCGAGCACCCGGGAGCCCTCGGGCACCAACCCGGCCAGCAGTTGCAGATCCGCGCGCAGCACCATCAGAAGCCCTCCACCTCACGGTTGGCGGTCAGGAAGGCCTCGATCGTCTCGTGGTAGGTCGGCACCTCGAGCAGGAACGAGTCGTGGCCCCAGTCGGAACGCACCTCACGGAAGCTGACCGGGAGCCCCGCCTGTTCGAGCACCCGGACGATCCTGCGGCTGTGCTCGGTCGAGAAGCGCCAGTCGGAGTCGAAGCTCATCACCAGGAAGTCGACCGGGTCGTCCAGCAACGTGGTCAGGGCGGCCGGATCGGCGAACGGGTCGAAGTAGTCCATCACCCGCGTGAGGTAGAGGTAGCTGAGCGCGTCGAACCGCGACAGGAAGGCCTCACCCTGGTGGTCGAGGTATGACTCGACCGCGAAGTCGATCCCGAACCCCGGGGTGGGTTCGGTCTGCGGATCCCGTCCGAACTTGGTCTGGAAGGCCTCCTCCGACAGGTAGGTGATGTGCGCCATCATCCGGGCGATGGCCAACCCGACGTCGGGGTTGTGGCCGTGTTGGGCGAACTGGCCCGCGTGGAAGTTCTCGTCGCGCATGATGGCTTGGCGTCCCACCGCCGAGAAGGCGATGTTCTGGGCCGTCAACCGGCTGGACGAGGCGATCATCACGGCACGCTGCAGGGTCTGGGGGGCCTGTAGCGCCCACTGCAGGGCCTGCATCCCACCCAACGAGCCACCAACAACCGCGTGGAACGTCTCGATGCCCAGGTGTCGGGCCAGGGCCAAGTGCACGTCGACGAAGTCGCTCATCTGTACCAGGGGGAAGTCGAGGCCGTAGGCGCGTCCGGTCGCCGGATTGGTGGAACTGGGCCCGGTGGTCCCTTGGCACCCGCCCAGCAGGTTGCTGCTGACCACGAACCAGCGGTCGGTGTCGACGGCCCGACCGGGACCGATCAGGTTGTCCCACCAGCCGGGTCGCCGGTCACCCTCGTGCCATCCCGCCGCGTGGGCGTCGCCGGTCAGCGCGTGACAGATGTAGACGGCGTTGTCGCGTGCGGCATTCAGGGTGCCGTAGGTCTCGTAGGCCACGTCGACGGGCCCCAGCGTCGCCCCGCTGGCCAGTTCGAGCGGCTGGTCCTCGTCGAACAGCCGCACGTTGTGCGTCGTCACCAGACCCAGGCCGGGGTCGGGGGCGGGTGCACTCATGCGTCCCAGTCTGTCGCACCGACCCGGCGACGGCGAACCCCGTTCACTGTGGGCTGGTTCAGTGTGGGCTGGTTGCTCAGTCCGGGCTGGCGACCTGCACCGGCGTCGCCGACAGCACGTCGGTCAGCACAGTGGGGTCGATCTTCACCAGGAACCCGCGCCGGCCACCGTTGATGGCGATCTCGTCGAGGTCGAGCACCGTCGACTCCACGAAGACGGGCATCGGCTTGCGCACCCCGAACGGGGAGGTGCCGCCGATCTGGTAGCCGCTGTGGCGCTGGGCGATCGCCGGTGTGCACGGGGTCACCGACTTGCACCCGATCTGGCGGGCCAACTGCTTGGTCGAGACCTCACGGTCGCCGTGCATCAGGACGACCAGCGGCTGCGCCTCCTCGTCCTGCATCACCAGGGTCTTGATGACGGCATGCTCGTCGAGGCCCAGTTGTCGGGCCGACTCCGAGGTGCCACCGTGGTCGACCCACGAGTAGACCAAGGGGTCGAAGGACACCCCCGCTCGTCGCAGCACCGTCGTCGCGGGGGTCTCGGAAGGGTGTGTTCGCCTGCCCATGCACGGACGGTAATCGATGCACAGGTGCAGCACGCCGGTGTCCCCCCTATTTGAACTCAGTGCGCCATCAACAACGCGGTCGTCCTCCAGCCCAGCGCCAATCCCGTCAACACGGGGTTCACCGCCCCATTGGTCACGTGGACCGAGGTGTCGGCGACGGCGAGGTTTTCGTGCCCCCAGACCCGTCCGCGCGGGTCGACCACCGAGGTGGCCGGATCGTCCCCCATCCGGCAGGTGCCCGCCTGGTGCTGACCGACGGACGGCCCGCCCGAGAGTTCCTGGTCGCTCGCTGCCACACCCGTCCCGCCCGAGACACCCGTGCCACCCGACGGCAGGCCGAACACCTCGCGACACCCGGCGGCCTCGAGCCACTCGACCGCACGCTCGAGCATGAACGCGGCGGTGCGATGGTCCTCCCGGTGCAGGCGACCCGACAGCCGCGCCACCGGGACCCCCCACGCATCGGTCACCCCGTGCGCCAGGCGCACGCGTGCGTCGGCGGTCGTCACCTCCTGGATGGGTCCGAAGATCATGATGTGTCGCCGGTAGTGGCGCGCCAGGCCGGCGTGCACCCCGGCTCCGTGGTCGGGCAGGACTCCCGCCCGCTGCAGCACCGAGATGGTGAACTCGGGCAGGGGGACGAAGTCGTTGGCCAGCATGCCGCCCCCGACGATGCCGGGGTTGCCGTGGCGGAACCCCGACACGGCGATGGTGGGGCCCGGACCGACACCGTCCTGGATCACCTCGTCGGTCAGTCCCAGCGCTCCCGGGTAGAGGTGGGCCTGCAGGTGTCGTCCCACCTGGTCCGATCGGTTGCCGAGACCGTCGGGCTCACCGTCGTGCGCGCTCAGCAGGAGCAGCCGGGCCGACTCGACCGCCCCCGCGGCGAGCACCACCTTCCCGGCGCGTACCCACCGGCGGGCCCCGGTCGTGAGGTCGACCAGGTCGACGCCGTCGACCCGACCGTGGTGGGTCGTGATCCGGACGGCGCGGGTGCCCGTGACCAGCGAGCAGAGGCCCGTGGCCAGAGCCAGAGGCAGCGCCGTGTTGTGGGTGCCGTTCTTGGCCTCGGCCCGACACGGGAAGCCCACACAGGCCCCACACGCGCGGCAGGCGGGGCGTCCACCGCGTTCGACGGAGTTGATCAGCAGCGGCACCCGGTTGGTCGACCAGCCCAGTCGAGCCGCCGCTTCGGCCATCACCTCACCCGAGTGGTTCATCGGCAGCGGGGGCATCGGGTAGGGCTCGTCGGTACCGGCGAAGCGGTTGCCCTCGCGTGACCCGCTCACCCCCAACTCGTGTTCCACCCTCAGGTACCAGGGGGCGATGTCGTCGACGCTCACCGGCCAGTCAGCCAGGCTCGATCCCTCGGGCACCCCGTACGTGGACGCCATCCTGAAGTCCTCCCGGCTGAACCGCCATGCCTGGGCGCCGAACACGCGGGTGCCGCCCCCGACGGTGAAAGCGTTGTTGCTCCACCGTCCCTCGGTGGCGAGCGCCGGCTCGGGCGGCTCCCCCACGACCCGCGGGTTGGGGGCGAGCTCCGGCCCGGCGGGGGTCTCCAGCCCGGTGACGAACCGTTGGTTGCGCAAGGCGTCCGGACGAGCCCGCTCGGCACCGAGCCAGCTGCCCGCCTCGACCAACAGCACCGTCGCGCCGGACTCCGCTGCCACCTTGGCGGCGAGGCTGCCGATGCCCGAGCCGATGACGACCACGTCGTAGCCCTCGTGCACGTCACCGAAGGCGGTGGTGCGGGGCGGGGCCAGACTCACCGGGGGCCAGCCTCCCCCGTCGGCGGGTTCGGTGGTGAACCCCACCTCACGCCAGGACGACACCTGGTCGGCGGGCAGTTGGCGGGGATTGGCCCACCGTGCCTGCTCGGCCAGGGCGACGGCATCGGCGAAGGCTGGGTGGTCGGACGCGTCGTCCGGTGCCCCGGCCAGGCGCAGCACCGCGGCCAACCGCTCAGGCTGGTCGGCCTGCCAGGCCTGGGCCACGGCGTCGACGTCGAGCGGGTCGACGCCCGGTGAGAGACGTTCGGCCAACTGGTGCAGGGTGCTCACGATTCGTCCGTCCTCGGTGCGGTGGGGGTGCTGGCTCGGGGGTGTGGCGCCGCGGTCGAGGCGCGCCGCTGCAGCGTCGCCACCGTGGCCACGTCCCGCGGCGATCGGGTCGGGTCGTCCAGCCGGCTGGTAATGGAGTCGAGGATCGCCTCGACGGTGAGGTCTACGTCCTGGCGGACGGTGGTCAGTTGGTGGTACGACCGGGCGGCCACGTCGCTGTCGTCGTAGCCGGTGACCGAGATGTCCTCGGGCACCGAGACGCCGGCGCGGGCGAGCACCGCCAGGACTCCCGCTGCGCACTGGTCGGAACCTGTCACCACCGCGGTGGGCCGTTGGCTGCGTGCCAGCAGCACCCTGGCCGCGGCGGCCCCGTCCTCCTCACCGAAGCCGACCTCGACGACGTCGATGTGATCGGTCAGTCCGGCCGCTGCCATCGCACTGCGGTAGGCGGCCGCCCGGTCCGAACCGACACCGGCGGGTAGGCCGCCGGCGTAGGTGATGCGGGTGTGGCCCAGCTCGACGAGGTGGTCGACCACCAGCTGCAGACCGTTCTCGTCATCGGTGCGGACGACGTCGACCCCGGGAACGGTCGTCCGCTCCCCCAGCCAGACCACCGGCATCAACTCGATGGCTGCCCGCAGTGCGGCAGAGCCGGGGTCGGGGTTGTAGCAGGCCAGGGCCTCGACGCGACGTTCCAGGAGTTGGGTGACCACCACCTCGGTCGTCCGCTTCTCGGTGACCGGGCCCAGGGCGACCAGGTGACCCTGCTCGGCTGCCCGCTCCAGCAGTCGGTCGACCACCCGCAACTCGAACGCATTGTGCGAGGTGTAGAGCACCCCGATCAGCCCGGTGCGACGTTGCCTGAGCAGTCGGGCGGAAGCGTTGGCGTGGTAGCCCAGTTGCTTCGCCGCGGCGAGCACGCGCTCGCGGGAGTGGTCACTGGGCCCGGGCTGGCCGCGCATCACCAACGAGACGGTCTGCCGCGAGACACCGGCCCGGTCTGCCACGTCCTTCATGGTGGGCAGGACGCCGGGATGGTCGCTGGACATGCCACCAGCCTAGGCCTTCATGGCGCTCTTGGCACGTGCCAATGGAACGAGCTAAGCTGCGATCACCACGTACCCCAGGAGACGCCGATGCCCATCTCGCTCACCTCGTTGCTCAGCCCCGGGCCAGAGTTCACCCAGCCCCCCGAGGAGCCCTCGCTTCGCTGGGGGCTGCTCGGTCCCGGCTGGATCGCCGACATCTTCACCCGGGCGATGCGCCACACCCCACAGCGGATGGTCGCCGTCGGATCCCGCTCACTCGAACGAGCCGAGGTGTTCGCCAAGGACCACGGCATCGAGCGCGCCCACGGTTCCTACGAGCAGTTGCTCGCCGACCCCGACGTCGACGTGGTCTACATCGCAACGCCGCAGAGTGAGCACCTGCAGCAGGGCCTGGCAGCCATCGCGGCGGGCAAGCACGTGATCATCGAGAAGCCCTTCACCTGCACCCCGGACGACGCCCGCACCCTGGTCGAGGCGGCCCGGGCCGCCGGGGTGTTCGTCACGGAGGCGATGTGGTCGCGCTACCTGCCGCAGACCGACATCTGCCGTCGGCTGGTCTCCGAGGGTGTGCTGGGCGACCTGCACAGCGTGGTCGCCGACCACGGCCAGCTGATCCCCCACACCCCGGGCCATCGACTCTTCCGCCCGGAACTCGGCGGTGGAGCCCTGCTCGACCTCGGCATCTATCCCGCCCAACTGGCCTCCATGCTGTTCGGAGCGCCCACCTCGGTGACCGCCGTGGGGGCAGTGGACAGCGGTGTCGACACCTCGGCGACCGTGGCCCTCACCCACGCCGGCACGGACGCACCGTCCACCCTCACCACCAGCATCACCGCCGTGTCGTCCAACCGGGCGACCGTCGTCGGCACCGAGGCCCGCGTCGAACTCGACGGGCGCTTCTACAACCCGACCACGCTGAAGGTCCTCTCCCGCGAGGGTGAGGCCTGGGGCGAGTACACCGACACCACCGGCCGACCCGGCATGGAGGGCCTGTCGTGGCAACAGTCGGCCTACGCGCGCATGATCAGCGAGGGGCGCACCGAGTCGCCCCTGCACCCGCACGACGAGATCGTCTCGATCATCGCCACCCTCGACGAGGCCCGCCGTCAGGTGTTGGCCTCGGCCGCGGCGTCCCGATGAACGGTGATCGGCTCGCCGAGCTCGAGGCCCAGGACGTCATCTGGCTGCGGCACTTCGATGCCGCCGACGCCTGGCAGCTGGGGTGCCTCGTCGTCGATCGGGCCCTGTCGGACAAGCTGGCGGTGCTGGTCGACATCCGCCGTGCCAACCTGCAGCTGTTCCGGGCCTCACTGCCCGGGGTCCGCCCCGACCAGGAGGTCTGGGCCGAACGCAAGGCCCGCGTCACCCTGCGACTGGAATGCTCGAGTGCCCTCGCCGGCGAGCGGTTCCGGGTCTGGGGCATCGACCCCGTTGAGATCGGGTGGCTTGACCACGGTTACGCGCCCGGGGGCGGTTCATTCCCCGTGCGGGTGACCGGGGTGGGGGTGGTGGCGGCGATCACCGCTTCGGGGTTGACCTCCGACGAGGACCACGAGCTCGTCCGGTGGGGTGTCGAGCAGCTGGCGCTCCGCCAGCAGGACGAGGCCTGACCCGCCCCAGCAGGACAGATCAGCCCAGCAGGACAGCCGACAACTGCTCGGCCGTGTCGACGACCGCAGCGTTCGGCAGGGCGCGCAGGTCGTCGGCCAGGCCGGCACCCCAGGTGACGGCCAGCCCGTCCATGCCTGCGTCCACCGCAGCCAGCAGGTCGACGGCGGCGTCGCCCACGTACACCGCCGCCGCCGGGTCGAAGGCCAGGGTCTTGCAGGCCGTGAGCAGGGGTTCGGGGTGCGGTTTGTGCCGGGTCGAGTCCTCCAGCCCGACGCTGACGTGCAGGTGCTCGTCGAATCCCAGCACCCCGCAGGGCCCATTCGGCGCTCTCGCGGTAGCGCGAGGTGACCACGGCCATGCCCACCCCGGCCCCGGCCAGGTCGTGCACCACCTCGAGCACTCCCGGGTATGGCCGGATCAGCTCCTCGAAGTGCTCGTACTGCCAGCCGCGGTAGGCCGTGACCAGGTCGGGGGCTCGCTCTGGTCCGGCCAGTTCGGTGAACATGTCGATCAGCGTGCGACCGATCCAGGACTGGATGGTGGCGTCGTCGGCCGGGCTCCAGGCCGAAGTGCTCGATCGTCCACCGGTACGACGCCAGGATCATCGGGATGGTGTTGGCGAGGGTGCCGTCGAGATCGAACAGGACGTGGGGCCAGCGCGCAGTCATGGCTGTCACCGTAGTCAAGGGCCACCCCGCCGCCGGGCAGGTGAGGGCGCCCTGAGATCATGGTCGCGAGGAGATGACCCGATGACGACCGACGTGCGTGAGCCCCACAACCCGGGTACAGGCAGGCCCGCCCGCCAGAAGTCGTTCGTCCAGCCCATGTGCCCCCTGCGACCTGGCGACCGTTGCTCCCTGTGCGTGCCGGGTGCCACGGGTCCCCAGGACTGCGGCCTCGTCTGGCTGGTGATGGACGACCCGGAGATGAAGGACCAGTTGGCCGAGTACCGCCGGGCCGCACGCAACGCCAGCTGAACCGCCCACGACAGGTTTTGGACCACTTTCGCAGCATCACAGCGATATCTCAGGCGCGATCCCTTGATCGCGGCTAGTGTCACGTCATGAGGACAGATTCCGCCGAAGATGTACGCTCACGACTGGGCGCCCACCTGCTCGTGGACGGACTGCCGCTGGTGCTCGACCTGAAGGCCTCGCACGGCACCACCCTCGTCGACCAGGCCACGGGTGAGCAGTACCTCGACATGTTCACCTTCTTCGCCTCGAGCGCGCTGGGCATGAACCACCCGATGCTGGTGGACGACGCCACCTTCCGCGAGGAACTGCTCGACGCAGCGATGAACAAGCCGTCGAACTCCGACGTCTACACCGAGGCGATGGCCCGCTTCGTCGACACCTTCGCCCGGGTCATGGGCGATCCGGCCCTGCCCCATTACTTCTTCATCGAGGGTGGGGCCGCCGCCGTCGAGAACGCGTTGAAGGTGTGCTTCGACTGGAAGTCACGACACAACGAGTCGCAGGATCGCTCCCCCGAGTTGGGTACCCGGGTGCTGCACCTGCGCGACGCCTTCCATGGACGCTCCGGCTACACCATGAGCCTGACCAACACCGAGCCCGGCAAGGTCGCCCGCTACCCGAAGTTCGAATGGCCGCGGCTGTCGTCGCCGTACCTGTCCGAGGGGCGCGACATGGACCGCGTCGAGGCACACACCCTGGCCGAGGCCGAGCAGGCCTTCGCCGCCCACCCCCACGACATCGCCTGCTTCATCGCCGAGCCCATCCAGGCCGAGGGGGGTGACCACCACTTCAGGCCGCAGTTCCTCCGTGCCATGCGCGACCTCTGCCACGCCAACGATTCCTTGTTCGTGCTTGACGAGGTGCAGACCGGGGGCGGCATGACGGGCAAGCCGTGGGCCTACCAGGTGCTCGACGTGCAACCCGACGTGGTCAGCTTCGGCAAGAAACTGCAGGTCTGCGGGCTGATGGCCGGCGGCCGGGTCGACGAGGTGCCCGACAACGTGTTCCGCGTCCCCAGCCGGATCAACTCCACGTGGGGCGGCAACCTCACCGACATGGTGCGCAGCCGACGCATCCTCGAGGTGATCGAGTCGGAGGCCCTGATGGACAACGCCGCCATCGAGGGCGACCACCTGTTGTCACGCCTGACCGAGCTGTGCGAACGCCATCCGGCAGCCTCGAACGCGCGCGGACTGGGACTGATGTGCGCCATCACCCTGCCCAACCGGGTCGTGCGGGACGCCTTGCTGGGCGACCTGTTGCGTGACCACGTGATCATGCTGGGCTGTGGTGAACGGTCCCTGCGGGTGCGGCCGCCGTTGACCGTCACCCGCGGGTCCATCGACCGAGCCTGTGACGCGCTCGACCACGCGCTCACCCGATGGGATGACTGATCAGCGGGGGCTGCCCGTCGTGATGTTCGCGGCGGCGCCGCAGCAGGATGGCACCACCGGACGAGGCCAGCAACGTCAGCCCGGCGATCAGCACCGCCCCACCGGCTCCCAGCGATCCCTCGGTCCACTCGACCAGTGCCTCGGTGACCGAGACGGTCAGAGCCACCACCCCGACGGCGAGGAAGGGCCAGTCACCGCGCCACCAGTACAACCCGAACAGCACCAACGCGATCGCGAAGGTCATGGCGTGGGCCCATCCGGGGTTCTCCTGGCTGAGCAGGAACTGCGCACCGGCGAGCAGGTACACCGACCCGACGGCCCTGCCCAGGGTCACCTCGCGCCACCGGTGCAGTTCGGCCAGCACGAGCCACGTGGCACCGACCACCAGGATGGCCAGGCTGCGCCACAGTTCTGCACCGCGACCCTCGCCCAGCCAGGTGGTGACGATCAGGTTGAACACGGCGATCGCCAGGCCCAGGTGCACCACGATGCTCGGGACCACCAGATAGGCCACCAGCAGCACCACCAAGGCCACCGAGACACCCCAGGTCATCGACACGTTGTGCATGTCGTAGTTCTCGGGTGGGTGGTACCGGGTGGTGAACAGGTAGCTGCCCACGGCCAGTCCGACGCCGACGGCAGCCGCCAACGTCAACGTGCTGACGAAGTAGCGAGGACGAAGGGCGAGGCGTCGTCCGCTGTTCCAGGAGCCCCCGGCGATCCGGGTGGTGAGGGCCGCCCCGACGAGCAGCACTGCGGCGATGGCCAGGATGATGATGCTACGGGGCAGCGGTTCGATCTCACCCCAGTACTGGGCCCCCAGCAGCACGATGGAGGCGACCACCAGGGCGGCGCCGGCATAGCCTGCGACCTCCGACAGACGCGGGCGACCACTGCCCGCGGGCGGGGCGGATGGAGGAGCGGCGAGCACCCCCTCCGCCGGGCTGGTCTTCACGGCGTCGGCGGCGGTGGGAGTGGCGGCCGGCACGGGCGTAGTCGCGAGCGAGCGCTCGACCACGGTGAGGGCGGCCTCGGCACGGGCTGTGTCGAGGATTCCCTCGGAGACGAGGGCCGCCACGATGCGGCCCGAAGTGCCACTCTGGTACATGAACCAATGATACCCCCGGGGGCATGGTTCAGCGGTGTGAAAGAGGTCACGACAGGTCGCCCCGCACGGGTGCTGGGGCAGCGGCCGAAAGCGTCGCGGGAAGGTGTTTCATGACTGGCTCAAGGTTCGTCGAGACCCATCGACTGAGGGCGGCGTTCGCCCGGTCGCTGTCGTCCATGTACGGCAACGAGGTGCCTGCCTACACCACCTTGGTCGAGGTCTCGACGCAGGTGAACAGCGATGCGCTCGCGGCAGATCCGGCCCGCGCCCAGCGCTTGGGACGGATCGACCGGGTGACCGCTGAGCGCCATGGCGCCATCCGGGTCGGTACCGCCCGCGAGTTGGCGAGGGTGGCGACCATCTTCGCTGCGCTGGGCATGTCGCCGGTCGGGTTCTACGACCTGCGGGGCTCACAGAGCACCAGCCTGCCGATCGTGTCGACTGCCTTTCGTCCGACCAGCCGTGAGGCGTTGGCGATCAACCCGTTCCGGGTGTTCACCTCGGTGCTGGTCACCGACGACCGGCGCTACTTCGACGCCGACCTGCAATCCGAACTGGACGCCTTCCTGGCACGGCGGGAACTGTTTCCCGACGTGGTCATCGCCCTGGCCGAACGGGCCGAGCGGGAGGGCGGCCTCGACGAGGGAGACGCCGAGGAGTTCCTGCGTCGGGCCACGGCCTGCTTCGAACTGTCGACCGAACCGGTGGACCGCGCCTGGTACGAACGGCTGGCGCGGATCTCGGGGGTGGCCGCCGACATCGGCGGAGTCACCTCGACCCACATCAACCACCTCACGCCGAGGGTGCTCGACATCGACGACCTCTACCGGCGGATGACCGAGCGGGGCATCACGATGATCGACGAGATCCAGGGGCCACCACGCTGGCACGGACCCGACGTGCTGCTGCGGCAAACCTCGTTCAAGGCGTTGGCCGAACCACGACGCTTCCGCGAGGCGGACGGGTCGGTGGTGGAGGGTCACCTCAGCGTGCGCTTCGGTGAGGTCGAACAGCGCGGCATCGCCCTCACCCGTGTCGGGCGTGACCTCTACGATCGGCTGGTGGTCGAGGTCGACGAGCGGGTGGCCCGGGGTGCCGAGCGGGACGAGGCGAAACTCGCGGCCTGGCAGTCGCTCCCCACCACCGAGGCCGATCTGGACCGGCTGGGACTGGGGTTCTTCGAGTACAGGCTGAGCGCTGATCGTCCCGCCGGTGAACCGCCCGCCGACCTCGATTCACTGCTCGACGAGGGATGGCTCGAGGCGACGCCGATCGTCTACGAGGACTTCCTGCCGCGCTCGGCCGCGGGCATCTTCGCCTCGAACCTCGACGATGCGGGCACCAGTGACACGGCCGCCCAGGGGAGTCTCCGCGACGAGGGTTGGATGGCCGAGGCCCTCGGGCGTGACCTGGGTGATCCGTTCGTCCTCTACGAACAGCAGCGCGCCGCCTCGTTGGGCACGTGCGCCCGCGACCTGGGACGCGACCGCGTCCGAATCGACCGGCCCCGAACCCAGCAGCCCCGAACCGACACCCGAGGAGCCTGAATGACCAGCCACGACGACCTCGTCGACCGCGCCCGCCGAGCCTTGACCGCCGTCGGTGTCTCGCTCCCCGAGATGTCCGACTCGCCCATGAGCGCCCGCTCCCCCATCAGCGGCAGCGATCTGTTCCCGCTGTCCGCCGGCGGCGATCCGGCGGCCGAGATCGGACGAGCGTCCGCCGCCTTCAGCGGCTGGCGGGAGGTGCCCGCCCCCGTGCGGGGGCGGGTCGTGAAGCGTCTGGGCAGGCTGATCAGCGAGCACCAGGAACACCTCGCCGACCTCGTCACCATCGAGGCGGGCAAGATCCGCTCCGAGGCGCTCGGTGAGGTGCAGGAGATGGTCGACATCTGTGACCTCGCCGTCGGGCTCTCGCGGCAACTGTTCGGTCGGACGATGCCCTCGGAGCGGATCGGGCACCGGCTGCAGGAGACCTGGTACCCCGTGGGGGAGGTCGGCGTCATCTCGGCCTTCAACTTCCCGGTCGCCGTCTGGTCGTGGAACACCGCTGTCGCCCTGGTCTGCGGGAACACCGTCGTCTGGAAGCCCAGCGAACTGACCAGCCTGTGTGCACTGGCCTGTTCGGCCCTGGTGGAGCGCGCACTGGTCGAGGAAGGTCACTCCCCCGACGTGCACCGCCTGCTGCTGGGCGATCGGTCGGTGGGCGAGCTGCTGGTGGACGATCCGCGGGTGGCGCTGGTGAGTGCCACCGGGTCCACCAGGATGGGTCAGCAGGTGGGTCCCCGCGTCGCGGCCCGGTTCGGGCGTTCGCTGCTCGAGCTCGGCGGGAACAACGCCGTCATCGTCACTGCCAGTGCCGACCTGGACCTGGCAGTCAGCTCGATGGTGTTCGCTGCTGCCGGCACCGCCGGTCAGCGTTGCACCACCCAGCGCAGGCTGCTCGTGCATCGCTCGGTCGCCGATGAGGTCTGCCGCAGGCTCGAACGCGCATTCGCCTCGCTTCCCGTCGGCGACCCGTTCGACGAACACACCCTGGTGGGGCCGCTGATCAGCGAACACGCCGCCGACCAGATGGCGAGCGCACTCGACGCAGCCCGGAAGCAGGGCGGCACCGTCACCGGTGGCGAACGGGTCGACACCGGCATGGGCGGGGTGTGGGTGCGGCCCGCACTCGTCCGGCTTCCGGAGCAGGCCGGGGTGGTGCTGACGGAGACGTTCGCCCCGATCCTGTACGTGCTGACCTGGGACGACCTGGACGAGGCCATCACGCTGCACAACGCGGTACCGCAAGGCCTGTCGGGGGGCATCTTCACCCGCGATCAGGCGGAGGCCGAGCGCTACCTCGCCGCGGCCGACACCGGTATCGCCAACGTCAACGTGGCCACTTCGGGGGCCGAGATCGGTGGCGCATTCGGCGGCGAGAAGCAGACCGGGGGTGGCCGGGAATCGGGGTCGGATGCCTGGCGGGGGTACATGCGCCGCCAGACCGCCACCATCAACTACTCGGGCCACGTCGCCCTTGCCCAGGGTGTGGACTTCGGCTGAGGGTCACCCGTGACCCGCCTGCGGCGGTAGCGTCCAGCGCGTGACCAGATTCCTGGACCGGTCTGGTGGCTGGCCGCCCTACGCGAACGGACGCACGGTCGGTGAGTGTCTTGGGGTGGTGCTGGACGAGACATGGTGGCACCACCGCTTCTGCGTCCGTGACCTCGACCTGATCACGGCTTCGTTCGATCGGGAGGGCGCAGGTGGCTGAGTCACCCACCCCCTTGCATCTCTCAGCGGCCCAGGCTCGTCGGATCGCGCTCACCTCCCAATGCCTGACCGCACGTCGCCCGTCGGGCGTCGTAGACACGGTGGACAGGCTGGCCGCCGTCCAGGTGGACCTGACCAGTCATGTCGCCCCCAACGTCGAGTTGGTGCTCTGGAGCCGGCTGGGCGACGGGTTCGACACGGAGCAGTTGGGGCTGGCCCTCGAGCGGAGGGAACTCGTCGAGATCCACGGGTTCCTCAGGCCTGCCGACGACATCGCGCTGTTCCGGGCCCAGATGGACGCATGGCCGGGCCCGCACGCCGCCGACTGGCAGGTCGCGACCGCCCGGTGGCTGGACACCAATGCGCGGGCCCGCGATGACATCCTTCAGACCCTGCGCTCAGAGGGACCGCTTCGGTCCGGTCAACTGCCGCAGGACGGGTTCGTCAGGCCGTGGCGTTCGTCGGGCTGGAACTCAGGCAAGAACGTGCAGATGATGCTCGAGCGACTCGAGGAGGCCGGTCAGGTGGCGGTCTCACACCGGGAAGGCCGTGAACGCGTCTGGGAGCTGGCCGAACGCATCTACCCCGAGGTGTCGCCCGTCGCTCTCGACGATGCGCTCCGCCTGCAGGCGGAACGTCGGCTCGGCTCGATGGGACTGCTCCGGGGCACGTCGGCCAAGGTTCCCGGCGAGCCCAATGACGTCGGTGAGATCGGGGTGGAGGCCGTCGTCGACGGAGTGCGCGGTCGCTGGCGTCTGTCCCCCGACCTTGCCACCGTCATCGACGATCCCGGTGAGTCCTTCAGCGGACGAACCGCGGTGCTCTCGCCACTCGACCGGCTCATCTTCGACCGACGGCGGATGGCCGAGTTGTTCGAGTTCGACTACACCCTCGAGATGTACAAGCCGGCCGCGAGCAGAAGGTGGGGCTACTTCGCGCTTCCCGTGCTGCACGGCGATCGTCTGGTCGGCAAGGTCGACGCCGAGGCCGATCGCCGCGGTGGATTCCTGAGGGTGCACGCCGTGCACCGTGATGAGCCCTGGGCCCCGGGGACCGTCGATGACGTCGAGCGGGAACTGGAGGCGCTGGCCCGCATGCTCGGGCTGCTCATCGAGTTCGAGTGAGGCCCACCTCACTCACGTCGGTGCGGCTCCGGGACTCGGGTTCGCCGTGGTCGGCGCACGCGGTGGATGCGGGGGTCGTGGTTCGAGCCGTCGAAGTTGATCGAGCCCCAGGAAAGACGTTCTCCACGGAAGGGGCTCCTGGCCACCTGTGGTCGGTCGGGCCAGTGTGCGCGCAGGTGGGCGGCCACGGTCGGAGCGACGCCTCCGTCCGCTGCTGGGCTCGGTGGGGCGGGGCGTCCGATGGTGTGTCCCCCAGGGGTGGTGAAGGTGAGCCCATCTGCGGTGGTGGGGCTCCCAGCGATCGTGAACTCGCCCTGATGATGGGCGCGGTGGTGGTGCGGACACAGGCTGACCAGGTTCTGCGGATCAGTCGGACCGCCATCTCGCCAGTGGACGATGTGGTGGTTCTCCAGGAAGCCGGTGACCGGGCATCCCGGGAAGCGGCAGCCGCGGTCACGGTCCTCGATCAACCGACGGGTCCGGCGGGGCACGATCCGCTGTCCCCGACCGACCGCCACCGGGACGCCGTCTCGTTCCCACACGGGAGTGATCGTCCCGTCACAGGTGACGTGCCGAGCCAGGTTCGCCGGCAGCGCCCCTCGGCGGTTCACCCACGCGTGGTCGTCGACGTCCAGATGGATCAACACCCGGTACGTCTCACGCCGCTCGACGCCGCTCACGGCCGACAGGGATCGTGTGCACACCTCGCGCAGTCCGTCCGCCAGGGTGGCTCCCGTCTGGCCGCTGGTGAACAGGGCGTCCTTGGCCTCCCGGACGGCCTGCTCCACGAGAACGCCGTCGGTCGGAGTGCACTCGTAACGGAGCACGAACCGGCCGTCCCGTTGGTGCAGTGACAGGGTCGCTGGACGGTGTTCGGGCTTGTCGCGCGGTTCCTCGTGTGGTGGCTGCTCGCGGTCGAAGTGGTAGTGGGCGACCACCCTGGCCAGTTGCGTGGTGGTGGTCGCCTCGGCGAGGTGGGCGACCTGGTCGACCACCTCCTCGGGGGTCTCGGCCGGCAGGTGGCGGGCGATCACCGCCGCTTGGTCGAGGGTGACGGCGCCGGTCTCCATCCGGGCCACCACGGCGCCGAGGTCGGGGGCTCGCTCAGCCACTCGCACCAGGTCACGACACTGGCCGACCCCGAGCCCGGTGTAGACCTGCAGCCAGTGTTCCGGAGAGCGGACACCGTCTCCGGCCCATCCCGATGACGCCAGCAGTTCGACCGTGAACGCGACCAGATCGGCTTGTGCCTGACACAGCACACCGGCCAGGGCCGAGGCGCGACCCGTTCGGGCAGCCCACGCCTGCCCATCGCTCAACCCGTCGAACTCCGCCATGCGACCACGCTACGAAACCCCTCAGACATTTTTTCGAACACGCGTACGGATCCCTCCGCTTGGGGAAGAATGTGAACCTGTCACGCGTTGTGCCCACGGTTGTGACGAAAGGACTCCCATGGCGAACACGCACCGCATCGATGACTCAGCAGTCCAGTGGCGAGATGCCGAGGGCGGACGGGAAGGCTCCCACCTGCTGCTGATGTTGCACGGTGTCGGCAGCAACGAGCACGACCTGATCGGTCTGGCTCCGTACCTCCCGACCCAGCTCACGGTGGCGTCCCTGCCCGGACCCCTGCCGTGGCCCAACGGCGGCCGCTCGTGGTTCGACGTCACCCCCGATCACTCGACCGACACCAGCAAGATCTCCGCCTCGGTCGCAGGCATCCTCGACTGGCTCGACGCGCGCCCCGAGGGCTTCGAGTCCGTGGGTGTGCTCGGCTTCTCCCAAGGTGCCGCGACGGCCCTCCAGTTGGTACGCACCGACATCGACCGGTTCGCCTACGTGGTCGCGCTCTCGGGCTTCGTCTACAACGGCGGCGGCGAGAACGACGCGGCACTGGCCGCTCGCGGACTGCCGGGATTCGTCGCCTTCGGCACCGCCGACCAGGTGATCACCGCCGAGAAGACCCGCGCCACCCTCGACTGGGCACCCGACCACCTCGACCTCGAACTGCACGACTACCCGATGGGGCACACCATCATCGAACCGGAACTGGAAGACGTGGTCGCCTTCCTGCAGCGACAACTGGCGCGCACACGCGCCTGAGGTGCCCGCCGGGTGCCCATCACACCCTCACCCAGTCACGGCGAACGTCCGCTGTGCCCATTGCATCGATGCATACACTGACCGCACTCCCGCCCACGGAAGGACCCCCGTGATCCAGTTCGAGCAGGTCTCGAAGGTGTACGCCCGCGGGTCCGTCGCGGTCGAGGACTTCACGCTCGTCGTCCCGTCCCACCGCACGGTGGTGCTGGTCGGCTCGTCCGGTTCGGGCAAGACGACCCTCATGCGCATGGTCAACCGGATGGTCGACCCGACCTCGGGCAGGGTGCTGATCGATGACGTCGATGTCCGCGAGGGCGACCCGGTGAAGCTGCGCCGACGGATCGGCTACGTCCTCCAACAAGGGGGCCTGCTCCCCCACCGCACCGTGGTCGACAACATCGCGACCGTGCCCGTGCTCAACGGCACCAGCCGTCGCCAGGCCCATCATGACGCCCTGGGACTGCTCGAGCGGGTCGGGTTGTCGTCCGAGGTGGCCAAGCGCTACCCGGCCCAACTCTCCGGCGGCCAGCAACAACGCGTGGGCGTCGCCCGGGCGCTGGCGTCCGACCCCAACATCCTGCTGATGGACGAACCCTTCGGTGCCGTCGACCCGATCGTGCGCCGCGATCTGCAGGACGAACTGCTGCGACTGCAGGCCGATCTCGGCAAGACCATCCTGTTCGTCACCCACGACATCGACGAGGCCTTCCGACTCGGCGACGAGGTGGTCGTGCTGCGCGAGCGGGGCCAGATCGCCCAGCAGGGCACGCCGGAGCAGATCCTCGCCCACCCGGCCGACGACTTCGTCCGACACTTCATCGGTGCCGACCGCTCGGAACGGTCCCTCACCACGACCCGGGTCGACGGACGACTCGTCGTCGTCGACGGTCAGGGACGACCGGTGGGCGTCATGCGGGACGGCGCATGAACTGGTTGCGGCTCAACTGGACCCAGGTCGTTGACCTCACCGTCGACCACCTGCTGCTCAGCGTGCCCGCCATCGTGATCAGCGTGCTGGTGGCCGTCCCCATCGGACGACTGGCGCACCGCCGTCCGCGCTGGGGTTCACCCCTGTTGGGGGCCGCCTCGCTGATGTACGCCATCCCGGCACTACCGCTGCTGATCATCATCCCGGCCGTGTTCGGCACCCCGCTGAGGTCGTCGGCCACCATGGTCATCGCGCTCAGCATCTACGGGGTCGCCCTGCTGGTGCGCACGGCCGCGGACGCCTTCGCATCCGTCGACACCCACACCCGCGACGCCGCGGTCGCGATCGGCTGCTCGCCACGAAGCCTGCTCTGGCGCGTGGACCTGCCGATGGCGCTGCCCGTGCTGTTGTCGGGCATCCGCGTGGTCACCGTCTCGACCATCGGGTTGGTCACCATCGGTGCACTGATCGGGGTCTCGAGCCTGGGCAACCTGCTCACCGACGGGTTCCAGCGGGGCATCGCCGGTGAGGTGCTGACCGGGGTCGTGGTGACCGTGCTGCTAGCCCTGGTGCTCGACGGATTGTTGTTGCTGGCCGGACGACTGCTCACCCCCTGGCGGGTGAGCGCATGAACCTGTTCGCCCAGGCACTGGCCTGGCTCGGTGACGGAACCCACTGGCAGGGCTCCTCGGGCATCCCCACCCGGGTGCTGCAGCACCTGGGAATCACGCTGCTGACCCTGGTGATCGCCGCAGCCATCGCGTGGCCGGCCGGGGTGCTGGTGGGCCACACCCGCCGCGGGTCAGGGATGATCGGGGCGATTACCGGCGGCGCCCGCGCGATCCCCACCCTGGGGCTGCTCACCCTGTTCGGGCTCTGGCTCGGCATCGGCCTGTCCGCCCCCGTGCTCGCCCTCGTGGTGCTGGCCATCCCCTCGCTGCTGGCAGGGGCCTACGCCGGCATCGAGAACATCGACGCCACCATTCCCCAAGCCGC
Organism: Aestuariimicrobium kwangyangense DSM 21549; assembly: GCF_000421525.1. GTDB lineage: Bacteria > Actinomycetota > Actinomycetes > Propionibacteriales > Propionibacteriaceae > Aestuariimicrobium > Aestuariimicrobium kwangyangense. Next base: position 328,307 of record NZ_ATXE01000002.1, read on the forward strand.
CAAGGCGATCGGGATGACACCTGCACAGGTGATCCGCTCGGTCGAACTACCGTTGGCGCTGCCCGTCATCATCGGCGGGCTGCGCTCGGCCACCCTGCAGGTGGTCGCCACCGCCACCCTCGCCGCCTACACCAGCGACACCGGCCTCGGCCGCTACCTGTTCGCCGGCCTCAAGACCCGCGACTACCCCCAGATGCTCGGCGGGGCCCTGTTGGTGGTCGTCCTCACCCTCGTGCTCGAACTCGTGCTGGCCTCCTGCCAGCGACTCGCGACCAACCGGGTCGCACATCCCGAAAGGAACCTTCCATGACCGGAATCCCGTTCATCACCCCGGTGCCCCGGCGCTCCCTCCTCGCGCTGGCGGGGGTAGTCGCCCTCGCCGGATGCGGCTCCTCCGACCCGCTCACCGAGGGCACCACGAGCAGCGCACCGTCGTCCGGTGGTTCGGCCGGCGGCGCGACCATCGTGATCGGCTCCCAGGACTACTACTCCAACGAGATCATCGCGGAGACCCACGCGCAGGCCCTCGAGAAGGCTGGCCACAAGGTGAAGCGGCAGTTCAAGATCGGGCAGCGCGAGGTCTACCTGCCCGAGATCGAGGCAGGCAAGATCGACCTGTTCCCGGAGTACTCCGGCCCGCTGCTGCAGTACTGGGTCAAGGACACCAAGGCACGCCTGGCCGACGACGTGTACGCCGAACTCAAGAAGTCCACCAAGAACGGGCTGCGGGTGCTCGACCAGTCACCGGCCACCGACCAGGACTCCTACACCGTCACCAAGGAGTTCGCCGACAAGTGGGGTCTGACCACTATCGACGACTTCAAGAAGGTGACCGTACCGATGACCATGGGCGGCAACTCCGAGGGTGAGTCGCGGCCCAACGGCCCCAAGGGGCTCGAGGCGACCTACGGCGTCAAGGTGGGCTTCAAGCCCATCGAGGACGGTGGCGGCCCCCTCACGGTCAAGGCGCTGAAGGACAACGACATCCAGCTCGCCATCATCTACACCGCCGACCCGACCATCGCCGCCAACGGTCTGGTCTCGCTCAAGGACACCAAGGGGCTGTTCCTGGCCTCGCACGTGGTGCCGCTGGCCAGCAAGAACGTGGACGACGCAGCCGCCGCGGTCATCAACAAGGTCTCGGCCGCCATGACCCCCGAAGACCTGATCAAGATGAACGGACGCTCCGTCAAGGAGGAACTGCCCGCGGCGACCATCGCCAAGGACTGGCTGGCCGAGAAGAAGCTGGGCTGACCCGTGCCCGAAGGTGATGCGGTGTGGCGGGCCGCGCGTCGACTGCACGACGCGCTGGCCCGCCGCCCCATCACCGCCTGGGAACTGCGCTGGGGTCGTCTCGGCGCCTCCGACAAGCGCGGACGAACCACCCTCGAGGTCGTCCCCCGCGGCAAACACGTGCTGCACCGGCTGGACGACGGGTGGACCCTGCACACCCACCTGCGCATGGACGGCCGGTGGGCCGTCGGCCCGGTCGGACGCGCCCGGCCACGCGGTTTCGCGTCAGACCCGTCGATCAGGGTGCTGGTCGGCACTGCCGAGAGCCTCGCCACCGGACGAAAACTGGGCATGGTCGACCTCGTCCCCACCGACCGGGAACACGAATTGGTGGGTCACCTCGGGCCCGACCTGCTCGGCGAGGACTGGGACGCCGAGGAAGCCCTCCGACGGCTTCGGGAGCGACCCGATCGACCCTTGGGTGCAGCCCTGCTCGACCAGTCCAACCTGGCCGGGATCGGCACCATGTGGGACGCCGAGATCTGTTTCCTCGAGAAGGTCAGCCCGTGGCTGCCCGTGGGCAGTCTCAACGACGAGGCTCTGGCGGCGGTCGTGGCGCGGGCCCATCGGCTGCTGACCGGCACCCTGCGCTTCCAAGGGTCGGTGTCCACCGGCGACTGGCGCGACCCGCTCTACATCTACGGCAAACCCGGACGACCCTGTCCGGGCTGCGCCACACCGTTGACCAAGGCCAGCATCGGTGAGGCACCGGAGCAGCGGGAGCTGTACTTCTGCCCCCGCTGCCAACCGGTGCCTGGTCGTGACTGAGGGGTGTCAGTCGATCTTGCGGTCGGCGGCCAGCGCATCGGCTGCCGCCTGGGTGGCGCTGCTGTCACCGTCGGTGGCGAGCTTGCCGTTGTCGTCCTCGAGATGGGCGCGGATGAACCACTGGAACTTCTCCAGCTCCGCGACCTGCGCGATCAGCATGTCCTGGGTGACCAGGTCGATGTCCTCGGACTCGTCCATCAGTTCCCGGTGGCCCTCGATCACTCCGCTGTAGACGACCGCGAGCGCGCCCAGGTGCTCCGCGGCCTGCGCGCGTCCGATCGGGTAGTCGTTCCAGGTGCGGGCCTCGACCAGGGCGCCGGGGCAGCCGTTGGGAGAGATGCCCATGGCGGCCATGCGCTCGGCGACCACGTCGACCATGGCACGGACCGCGTCGACCTGCGGGTCGAGCATTTCGTGCACACCGATGAACTTGGGCCCGAGCACATTCCAGTGCGCGTGCTTGAGGGTCAGCTGCAGGTCGTTCAGCGCGTGCAGGCGCAGCTGCAGCTTCTGAGCCAGTTCCTGGCCCTGGGCCAGGTCGACACCGGGAACCGTGAACGAGGCGTTGGTGGAGGTGCTCTGCTTGCCGCCCGACGTGGACGGGCTCTTCTTGGTAGCCATGATCTCGAGGCTACCCACGCTTGAGACCCCTTGTCAGGAAGTGGGAGGGGCTCTGCCCTTTGGGGTGGGCGCGGGCTGTCGGCATGCGATCCCACTGCCGATCCACCCACTCGAACTCGACTCGCGATCCAAAACCGTGCCCAAGTTCCAGATGTTGCCCACCATGAGCCACATCCGCCGCCACAGGACGGATTTGGATCGTCCCGGGAGGACGACCACAGCCCTCAGGGATGGGCCGCGGCGACCTGGTCGGCGAGCAGCACGGCCACCCGGCGCTGTTCGAGCGTCGGATAGCTCGGTCGGGCGGTGGCCGTGAGCAGGAAGTGACCCACCACTCTGTTGCCGAGATGCACCGGTACGGCGACGTACTCGTCGTCGGGCAGTCCCGCAGCGTCCACGTCGACCGGCTCCCCGTTGCGGGTCAGCCCACCGTCATGGTCGAGCACGGCGATCCGGCTGTCACCCACGGGGCCATCGACGTAGCGGCAGCCGTCCGCGACGAGGATGGTGCCGATCTGGCGTGCCACGACCTCCACGAGGGCGTCAGGTTCGGCGCTGCCGGCGGCGACGGCTCGTGCAGCGCCCAGCACTCCCTCGAGGTAGCCCGCCTGTTCGGAGGCACGTCGCTGTTGCCGGTAGCCCCACAGTGCCACCTCCCCGACGACCAGACTGATCAGGACAAGCAGGGTGGTTGCCTCGATGTCGTCGGCCTTGGCGATGGTGAACCGCAGGTGCGGGGCGGTCAGGAAGAAGTCGTACCAGGCCCCGGACGACACCGCTGCCAACACTCCCGCCACCCGGTCGCCGGTGGCGGCTGCTGCCACCACCCAGACGACCAAGGCGAGCACCGCCGTGGCAGCCGTCACCCGGTCCCTGATCGTGGAGAGCAGCATCGCCGTGAGCAGGGGTGCCACGACCGCAGTCACCCGCACCGCCGGTCGCCACCACGTGGTGGCGGGCCACATCGACACGCGTCCGTTCATGACCATCGCTCCCCCGAGACTCTGAACAGGGTCCCTGCTCCAAGTCTGCGCCCCTCGGGCCGGAGTGGGAACGCCTCGCGGCCGATTCCCGATGATGGCGAGCCGGCTCGTGTCAGCGGCGAAGGGCCTCCGGCTGCAGTGCAGGGTTGACGTACGCGCTGTCGAACGGGTTCGGCGTCGTCCCCGGTGCCACGATCTCGTCGATCCGGTCGAGCACCTCTGCCGACAGGGTCAGGTCTGCCGCGGGCACCTGGGTGGTGAGTTGCTCCATGGTGCGCGGGCCGATGATGGCGCTGGTCACTGCAGGGTGGTTGACCACGAACGCGATCGCCAGTTCGACCAGGGTCATGCCGTTGTCCTCGGCCAACGAGGCCAGGGCGTCGGCGGCCTCGAGCTTGCCGGCGTTGGCCGGTTCGTCCAGGTTGTAGCGCCGGTTGAAGACACCACTGGCGCCGCGACCGGCCGACGGGGTGGGTGCCTCGGCGTCCTTGCGCCACTTCCCGCTCAGCCAACCACCGGCCAACGGTGAGTAGCAGATCACTCCCATGTGGTGTCGCAGGGTGGTGGGCAGCACGTCCACCTCGGGCAGACGCACCAACAGCGAATACGAGAGTTGCTCGCAGACCGGACGCACCGTGCCGCGGTCGCGGGCCGCCCACTGTGCCTCGACGATCTGGCTGGCCTGGAAGGCGGAGTGCCCGACATAGAGCACCTTGCCCTGACGCACGAGGTCGTCCAACGCGCCCAGGGTCTCCTCGATGTTGGTGTCGGGGTTGGGCCGGTGCAGCTGGTAGAGGTCGATGTGGTCGGTGCCCAGTCGGCGCAGCGAGTCCTCGACCGAGCGCACGATCCAGCGCCGGGAGGCCCCGCGGCGGTTCCGCTCGTCACCCATCGCCCCCTGGAACTTGGTGGCCAGCACCACGTCGTCGCGGCGGCCCTTGAGCGCCTGGCCCACGATCTCCTCGGACTCGCCCTGGGAATAGACGTCGGCGGTGTCGACGAAGTTGATGCCCGAGTCGAGGGCGGTGTGAATGATGCGCACGCAGTCGTCGCGGTCGCCATTGTTGACGCCACCGAACATCATCGTGCCCAGGCACAGGGTGCTGACCTGGACCCCGGTGTCACCCAGATTGCGGTATTGCATGGGGATCTCCTCTGATCAATGTGGTGGTTCGATCCTCGCACCGTCCCCCTTGGTCAGGTGGGTTGATCAGGCGGGATGGAGCGCTCCGAGCACTTCGTTGAGCGCTTCGGTGCTCGAAGGGTGGGTCCAGATGCCGTCGCGTAGGGCACTCGCGGTGACCCCCGCACGCATGGCCAGCGCGAGCAGGTTGATCACCTCCTGGGAGTCGACCGAGAACACGGTCGCTCCCAGCACCAGGTCGGTGGCCGCATCGACCACCACCGTGATCAGACCGTGGGTCTCCCCCACGATCTTCGGTCGCGGCATCGCCGCAATGTCGGCGATGTTCTTCGTGGCGACCAGCACGTCCCGACCCTCGGCCTTGGCCTGGGCCAACGTCATGCCGACGCGTGAGACGGGCGGGGTGAGGAACATGGTCGATGGCACCGCCACCCGATCAGAGGTTGCGCGGGTGCCGGTGCCCGTCAGCTGGTCGAGGACGATGCGGTGGTCGTCCAAGGAGATGTAGGTGAACTGCGGACCACCGTTGACGTCGCCGACGGCGAACACTCCGGGCACCGACGTGCGCAGGTGCTCGTCCACGACGACGAACCCGCGGTCGTCCGACTCGATGCCAGCGGCTGCCAGGTCGAGCGCATCGGTGGCGGGTCGTCGTCCGGTGGCGAACAGGACCGCATCGACGCCCACCTGTCGCGAGCCGTCTGCTGTGGTGAGGGTCACCACCGCCTCGTCGCCGGTGTCGTCGATGCGCTCGACCTCGGTTGCCACCAGGAAGTCCACGGAGGACTCGCCCAACATGGCCTGCACGGCGGTCGCCACCTCGGGCTCTTCGTGGGGCAGGACGCGCTCCCCGCGGGCCACGACGGTCACGTGCGAACCGAAGTGGGCGAACATACCGGCGAACTCGAGCCCGACGTAGCCGGCTCCGACGACCAGCAACCGTCGCGGGAGCGGGCGGACGTGCTGCAGGGTCTCGGAGTCGTGCACCTTGGGCCCGGTGGCCCCCGGCAGCGATGGTCGGCTGGGCACGCTTCCAGTGTTGATGATGATGGTCTCGGCGCGGACGGCGAGCAGGTCGGCGCCCGCGGTCACCTCCACCTGGTTCGGGCCGACGAACCGGGCTTCGCCATCGATCAGGGTGACGGTGTCGACCTCGGCCAGCATGGCGTGGTTGCGGGCCCGCAGTTTGGCGGTCAATGCGTCGCGACTGGCCACGGATCGGTCGAACCACCGCTGAGCGTCGTCGGTCTCGCGTCGGTTCTCGGCGCTGTGGACGAGGGCCTTGGTGGGAACGCAGGCGATGTTGATGCAGCCGCCCCCGTACATGTGCTGCGAGCGTTCCACCACCGCAACCCGGCGGCCGCCCCGGCCGAGAACCCCGGCCAGGGTCTTGCCACCCTTCCCCCAGCCGATGACCAACACCTCGACCTTGATCTGCTCCATGCGGCCATTGTTGCCCCATGATCCGAAGCCAGGGTGCAGGGTGGAAAGTGATACGCCACGAGTGCGGACGACTGGGCCCGTCGAAATGCGCAACCTCGCTCGTGGACGAGATGAACGGTCGTCCTGGCCGTCACCACCGGGGAACCACGACCCCACTCACTGAGGAGCACACCATGCCCAGATACCTGTTGTCGGTCTACGGCCCGGCCGAGCGTCCGAAGTTCGGCGGCTACCCGTCCAAGGAGGACATGTTGCAGTCGTTCGCTGACACCGGCGTCTTCAATGACAAGTTGCAGGCCGAAGGTCACTTCGTCTTCGCCGACGGGCTGGCCGAGGTCAGCACGGCCACCACCGTCGACGGGCGTGGCGAGGCGCCCGTGTTCACCGATGGTCCCTATCTCGAGGCGAAGGAGTACCTGGGCGGGTTCTGGGTGATCGAGGCCGCTGATCTGGACGAGGCGTTGGCGCTCGCTGCCGAAGGGTCGAAGGCATGCGGTGGAGCGGTCGAGGTGCGCCCGTTCCAGACCGAGGAGTCGATGAGGGAAATGCTCGAGGGCTGAACCAGTTCAGCCACTGGCACCCATCCGAGCGGCTAACGTCCTGACCATGACTCAGAAGCCGGACGAGCGCGATGTCGAGACGCGGGCGGAACTGCTGCCCGAGGAACAAGCCGTCGGGAGCGAATCAGCCCGGGACCAGGCGGAGGCCATCCTCGAGGAGTCCTTGGAGCGAACCGAGGACCCCGAGGGCACACGGCACTCCTCCAGCCAGACCCCCGGCTAGGCGTCGCCAACAGGCCTGAGGCCCGCACGCGCCATCCACCCCGTGGGAAGCCGCATCGCCCGCCGAGTCGCCCCCAGGCGCACGAACGGCTCCGTCCACGTCCTCGAGTCGTCGGAGACCAGCTGGTTGTCCCCGACGACGAAGACGGTTCCCGGCGGCACCTCCCACCGCGCCACAACAGCGCCGGCCACCGGAGGTCGTCCGTCCATCGCCTGACCGTTGACCCTCAGTCGTCCCGCCTCCAACTCGACGACGTCCCCCGCGGCGGCCACCACGCGCTTCACATAGCGGGCACCGGACTCGTGGCACAGGACGACGAGGTCACCCCGCCTCCCGGCGACCGGCAGCGTGAGCAGCAGGTCGCCGGGCTCCAGGGTGGGCTGCATCGATCGTCCAGCCACCCTCACGACGGCGGGCCAGGGCGTCCTAGGCATGGTGCCCGTGGGCGTGCGCGTGATGGGCGTGGTGGTGGTCCTCGCCTTCCGCGTACTTGAAGTAGGAGACGTACGCGGCGATGTAGTCGCGTCCGGCCATCACGTCGTCGACCGCGAAGTTCTTCTTCTCGCGGGCGTGCTCGAACCGGTGTGCCAACTCGTCGAACCGATCGGCCGGCACCAGCGGCCGAAGCGGTTCGAGGTCGCCGGTCTCCAGGGCACGATCGGCCGCCGTGACCACCGGCTCGACGGCGGCACCGTGGCCCTGGATACCGGTGAAGCCGACACCTTCGGCCATCCGGTGGATCCGCACCAAGGTCTCGAGGAAGAGGCGATCGGCCACCTCCTTGGCCTCCGCACCGAGCGAGCGGACGACCATCGCCTGCTCGAAGACGTGCCTCAGTTCGGCCTCGCCATCGGCGGGGATCCACTTGAGGGCGTGGTTGAGGTTGCCGCTCTCGAGTGCGCGGCGGCCGTCGGTGACCGCCGGGCCATCGGCCGTGTCGCAGTGCGCCTCGACCTGCGGGATGAGTGCGAACAAGCGCTTGATCAGCTGGAACATGTCAGTCCTCCATGGTTGTGGTTGCTGATTCGACGCTAGATCCGCGCTGCTCACGGCGCCTTGACGTACGTCAAGCCCTCCCGGTCGATTCCGTCACAGCTCGGGGCCGGTCGAAGGCCAGCGCCGCGAGGGCGAGCGCACCGACGAACAGCCCGAAGTCGCGCAGGGCGACGTCGTAGTAGGCACCCATGCTGACCAGGTTGAAGATGATGCCGACCAGCCAGGCCGCGACCAGCAGGGCACCCCAGCGAGGCAGGACGGCCACGCCGATGCCCGCGACGATCTCGATCACGCCGACGGCGAGCATGGCCTGGTGGGCAGTGCCCGGCACGAGGTTGTTGATCCACGGGGCGAGGTAGCGGTCCCAGTCGGTCAACACGTTGAAGAACTTGTCGAGCCCGAACACGATCGGGGCGACCGTGAACACGGTGCGCAGCAGCCAGAACGCCCGGTCGGCGCCCGCGAGCCGAGGCATGGTCGCGGCCGACCTTCTGACGCTCGCGACGGGGGTGGTGGTGGTCATGGGATGTCCTCTCCTCGAACAGGCCGACGACTGGCGGGTGCGGGTGCATCCCGATGGGCCTCGCAGCGTTGGTGTCGTGGGGTGGGTGAGGTCTTACCCGGCAGTCGTGGAGTAAGAACGGCCGGCGCCGTGACACCAAGGAATCATGAACCCGATCCCCATGACACCGGCGAAGCCCGAGCTCCGGTTGCCGCCCGAGGTGGTGGCCTGGCGGCGCCAGCAGCTTCTCGGGGCGCGGTTCCCCGAGGGCGTCGCAAGCGAGCTTGCGGGCGACGCGCGGGTGGACCTGCATGCGCTGCTGGGGCTGGTCGACAAGGGGTGTCCCCCGGAACTGGCGGCTCGCATCCTCTCCCCCGTCCCGGACCCGGTGACACAATGACGCTCGTGAAGCCCATGAACGGTGAGGCGACCCTGCTGGACGCTGGCGAGTCGTGGGTGGAGGCCCTCGACGACCCCGGCCCGCAGGGGCATGCGGCCAGACAGCATCTCCATGAGCTGCTGCTGCGCGCCACCCGCCACCAGGTGTGTAGACTGCGCGACCAGCTTCCCGGCGCCGGCATCCAGGATCTCGAGGACCTGTCGCAGCAGGCCGCGGACGACGCGATGGTCGCCGTGCTCGGCAAGCTCGGAACCTTCGAGGGACGCAGCCGCTTCAGCACCTGGGTGTTCAAGTTCGGCCTGCTCCACGCCGGTGTCGCGGTTCGCCGACAGGCGTGGCGTCACCGTGAGGTGGGGCTGCCCGACACTCTGGTGCTGGTGACAGGAACTGCGACTCCGGCCTCCGAGGCCGAGGGCCACGACCTGGCGCGGGCGCTGTCGTCGGCGATCGCCCGGGACCTCACCCCCCATCAGCGCCACGTGACGCTCGCGCTGCTGGTCGACGACGTGCCCATCGATGTGCTCGCCGACCGCCTCGGCACGACCCGCAATGCCCTCTACAAGACCCTGCACGACGCCCGCCAGCGCCTGCGCGCCTCGCTCACCGAGCGTGGATTCCTCGACCAACTTCCCCGCCGGAGCACGCGATGACCGCCGCCGCAGACCTCACCCCAGAAGCCGTCCGCGCGTTGCTGGCGGACACCGAGCCCTATCTGTCCTGCGACGAGTGCTTCGCCCGCATCGACGAGTACGTCGAGCGGAGGGTGTCCGACCGCGATTTCCGCGACGATCGACTGGAGACGCACTTGGCCGGGTGCGGGGTGTGCGCCGAGGAGGCCGCCGCCCTGGAGGAGTTGCTGCGCGGCTGACTGACCCACCGGGCGATTCGCCAGACCGGGCCCGGTGGAAGGATGAGGCCCATGGCCACACTGCTGCCGATCGTGGACGACCCGTCCCACGGCTCCTGTGTGCGCCGGGTGCCGATCTTCGCGCAGCTGACGACCCCCCAGCAGGACGCGGTGGCCGCCTTCGCCCACTCGGTCGACGTGCCACGAGGAGCGCTGTTGCACCGGGCCGGTGAGGCCAGCCGGGCGCTGTTCGTCGTCCACCGGGGGAAACTCAAGGTGACCCATGTCGCGGCGAGTGGCCACCAACGGGTGCTGCGGGTGGCTGGACCGGGTGACGTGGTGGGCGAACACGCGTTCCTGACCGGCGAGCCGCCCGGGTACGAGGTCGAGGCCCTGTCAGCGGCACGGGTCTGCGCGTTCGGGGCATCGGACCTGGCCGGACTGGTCGCGCGGTACCCCGCGATCGCGGCGGGCATGTTGCGCTCACTCAGCCAGCGGTTGCAGGACGCGGAGCGCCGGTTGACCCAGACGTCGGTGGACGTGCCGGTGCGATTGGCTGCCTTCCTGCTCGACCTGCCAACCGTCCCCTCTGGCGGTGGGGTCGGTGTGGTGCTGCCTTGGCCCAAGAAGGACGTCGCCTCCTACTTGGGCACGACTCCGGAATCGTTGAGTCGGGCGCTGGATCGTCTGCAGCGAGATGGGGCGATCCGAGTGGAGGGCGCTGCGGTCGAAATCATGGATGCGGACGCCTTGGAAGCTCTGGTGGACCCCCAGTCCTAGCGAGCATCGGCCGCCCCAAGCTGTCCGGGTCAGGTGCGTCTCGTGCCCATCGTCACTCCGCCGCAATGGCCTCCAGCACGTTCGTTCGCGCGGCTTGGTGGGCCGGCCACAGCGCGGCCAGCACCCCGACCACCACGGCAGCGACCAGGAACCAGGTCAGCTGTCCGGCGGGAATCCTGAGCAGGGTGATGCCCTGGTCCTCGGGGAGAACCCGTTGCAGGACGATCCCGAAGATGGTGCCCAGCACGATCCCGATCACGGCGCCCAGCAGGGCGATCACGACCGACTCCAACGCGACCATGCGTCGCACCTGCGCCCTGGTCAGGGCAATCGCCCGCAGCAGCCCGATCTCCCGGGTGCGTTCGACGATGCTGAGCCCCAAGGTGTTCACGATGCCCAGCACCGCAATCACGATGCTCAAGGCGAGCAGGCCGTAGAGCAGCGCCATCGTCTGGGACAGGTTCGCCAGCATCTGGTCGGTGTACTCCTGCAGGTCCATCACGCTCACCAGCGGCATGTCTGCCACGGCACGGTCGAGCGCCGTGCGAGCGGCTGCCGCATCGGCCCCTGGTTTGAGGTAGATGCCCAGGTACACGTCATTGCGGCCCAGGCCCAACTCCTCCAGCGTCGAGGTCGAGACCCACGTGTCGACGATGGTGGTTCCGGTGCCCTTGGAATAGATGCCCACCACCGTCATCTCCACCGTCGCCTGCGCGTCGCGTGAGTACAGGGTCACCGTGGAGCCGACCCGTAGCTTCTCCTTCGTCGCGGTCTCCTCCTCAACGATGATCTCTCGGGGGGCGCTGAACATGCGGCCGCTGGTGATCGTCTGGGTGAAGACCTTGTTGAAGGACGTGGGCTGCATACCGCCGACGGGCTGTACGTAGCGGCCGGCCTTGTCCCCGAGCACGTCCGCTGGCGGGACTTGTTGGCCCGGTGGCACGTGGTAGAACAACCCGAGCTTCATCTGGTGGACGGCCTGGACCTCGTCCACGGCGGCGACCTTTTCCGCAACCTGCGCGGGGAACTCCTTGAAGCCCTGTTGGCCGATGATGTAGTCGCCGCGAACCGTGCTCCTCACCTGGTCGACGACAGATGCACGGGCGGACTGGCCGAAGATCGCGATCATCGAGACCAGGGTGAGTCCGACCATCAACGCCGAGGCTGTGGCGGCCGTGCGGCGGGGCTGACGCAGCGAGTTCAGTGCCGCCAGCTTGCCCACCTCACCGAACGCGGAGCGGTAGAGCTTGCCGACCAGCCACACCAGCGGCTTGCCCAGCAGCAGGGACGCGATGGCCACGCCGACCATCTCTGCGGCCATGCCTGCGCCGGCCCAGACCATCGGTTCCGGCAGTTTCACCGTCAGGGCGAGGACGATGAGGACGGCTCCGACACCGGCGAGCACGACCCCCACCACGGCCCGTCGTCCCAGGCCCTTGTCGGGCTCGGTCTGTGCGGCCGACATCGCCTCGATCGGTGCGATGTGGGTGGCCCGCCGGGCGGGTATCAGTGACGCCAGCAGCGTCACGACGATTCCGGTCGCCAGCGCCGCCACGATCGCGGTGGTGCTCAGCGAGGCCCGGGCGGGACCGATGTCCCACATCACCTTCATGCCCTGTTTGATGACCATTGCGAGGCCCACGCCGGCGAACAGGCCGATGCCTGAGCCGATCACCCCGAGGACGAACGCCTCCGCCAGGACGGTGCCCATGATCTGGCGCTTGCTGGCTCCCATGGCCCGGAACAGAGCGAGCTCCTTGGACCGCTGCGCGACGAGGATGGTGAACGTGTTGACGATCAGGAAGCTGGCCACCAGCAGGGCTACGCCGGCGAAGATCAGCAGGAAGGGTCCGATGAAGCCCATGGCCGCTTGGATGGACGACTCCTGGGCGTCGGCGGCCACCTGACCGTCGCGGGCCAGGTACCCGGTCGGCAGCAACTTCTGGATCCGTCCCGCGGTGGCTGCGCGGTCGGCGTCCTGGGCGGTGACGACCCAGATACCGGTATAGGTGTCGGCTCCGTCCAGGAAGATCTGTTGCGCGCGGTGACCGGTGAAGAAGACGTAGGTCGCTCCAGCCGTCGAGCCATTGCCGAAGGTGGCGGTGCCCACGACCGTGACCTCGATGGTGCCCGCATTGGGCGTGATCACCTTGACCGCGTCGCTGAGGCCGTGGCCCGACCTCGCCAGGGTGTCAGGATCCATGGTGATCTCGTCGTCGGACCGCGGCTCACGGCCGCTGAGCAGGGTGATGCCGGGCTGGCCGCCCAGGGCCGGGAGGGTTCCCCAGTTGAAACCCATCTGCGGTGGCCCCACGCTGGCGAGTGCCTTGCCGGAGGTCGCGATCACGATCACACCGGTGCCGTAGATCGACCCTTGGGCCTCCTGGACACCCTCCACCTGCTTGACGCGCTCAATCACAGCCGGGGTGATGCCGCTGGTGGCGGCATTTCCGCCTTGCACCGAAGCACCGGGATCCTTGGCGACGTCAACGTCGGAGATGGTCGACGAGATGATGCCCTTGAACGAGTTCATGATCATGTCGGAGAAGACGAACGAGCCCGACACGAACGCGACTCCCAGAATGATGGCCAGGGTCGACATTGCGAGCCGCAATTTCCGGGCCCACAACGAGGTGAAGGTTGCCTTCCACATGTCAGACACTCACCGGCGTGGGATCGAGGTCGGAGGGCGACTGCGGAATGCTCGCCCGGTCGATCCTGCGGGGGTCAAGGTGAGCCATGGTCGTCATGACGATCTCGTGGGTCGGGTGCGAGACGTCGTCAACGATGCGACCGTCGGCGAGGAAGAGCGCCCGGTCGGCATAGGAGGCCGAGTAGGGATCGTGGGTGACCATCACGACGGTTCGCCCCAGGTCGTCGACCGCGCGGCGTAGGAACTGCAGGATCTCGACCGCGCTGACGGAGTCCAGGTTGCCGGTGGGCTCGTCGGCGAAGATGATGTCGGGACGACCCACCAGCGCTCGGGCGCAGGCGACACGTTGTTGCTGGCCACCGGACAGTTGTGACGGCTTGTGCGTCAGTCGATCGGCGAGGTCGACCACTCGCAGAACCTCGTCGTACCAGTCCGGGTCGGGCTTACGGCCCGCGATGGCGAGGGGCAACAGGATGTTCTCCCGGGCCGTGAGGGTGGGGACGAGATTGAACTGCTGGAAGACGAAACCGATCCGCTCGCGACGCAGGCGGGTGAGGTCGCGGTCCTTGAGGGTGGCGACGTCGGTCTGGCCGATGAGTGCCCGTCCTGAAGTGGGTCGATCGAGGCCAGCGATGCAGTGCATCAGTGTTGACTTCCCCGAGCCGGAAGGGCCCATGACTGCGGTCAGCTGGCCCGGCATGATCTTGACGGTGATGTCGTTCAGCGCGACCACTTGTGCGTCGCCTGTTCCATAGATCTTGGTGAGATGTTCGACGGAGGCGGCCGGTGCGGCTGTGGTACCCCGCGGGGCAGGGACGTTGGATCTCATGGCGCAAATCTCGTCGGCGTTCGAATGTGCGTCCATGCCCATTGAGCGATGCGCTCAACCGTCACCGCTCACGTTGTGAGGAACCCCTCATCAAACGCCCTGAACCACCGCAGGGTCATGTACCGGGCACCGGATGAGGCAGTGCGCGCCTGCACGAGGCAATGTGCCACACACATGACCATCGAAAGCAGTTCAAGGGGTGGCGGAACCGTCCGCAGTTTGGACCACGAAGTTTCACCATTCATAGTTCTTCGTGATACTGATCCGACACTGCCGAGCACTTACTCGGCAGTTCGATTCCTGACGTGGCCAGAGTGCCATGCCGACAGTGAAGGAGTGGCCTTGAGCCCCTCTACTCCCCACAGTGGCCAGCCGCCGCAATCCCCCCAGCAGCCGCAGGGAGGATTGCCCCCGCGCCCGCCACAGGGTTACGCGCCAAACCCCCTGGGACAAACGCAGCAACAGTTCCCCACCTACCCCCCGGCCGCGGGCCTCCCTCGCCCGCAACAGAAGTTCCCCCAGCAGCCGAATATGGGGATGCATCCCGGGCCATATGCGCCCCAAGCGTCCGTGCTCCAGCCCCCGACGCCGCGGCAGTGGTTCAAGAAGAAGAGGTTCGTGATCCCCGGTGCCCTCGTCGCCCTCGTCATCATGGGCCAAGCCATCAACGGGGGCGGGAGCACCCCCGCGACTGGCGAGACTGTCGTGGTGACAAGCACTGTCACCCAAACTGCATCATCGAGCGCAAGTAGCGTCAGCGCCCCGACCAGCGCTGCCAAGGTGGCCACGACCAAGCCTGCAGCGGAGAAGGCGCCTGCAACCACGAAGAAGCCGGCCACGGCGCTGCCAGCCGGCGAGCAAGCCTTCATCTCTGAGATCGAGGCCGCCAAGCAACGCTATGCCGATGCGGCCACGGATCTGCAGCGTTCCCAGGCCATGCGTACACGCAACAAGAACCTGGTGAAGACACTTGGCGGACGCGAGGTGACTCGCTGGTCAGGGACGATCAAGCGGGTCGGCGCAAATGGCGAGGGCAAGGCTTACGTCGACATCGAGATCGCAGACGATGTCGTCATGGGCACGTGGAACAACGCGTTTTCGGACGCCTCTGACGGGACCCTGATCCCAACATCAAGCCCCTTCTTCGAGGATCTGGTGGCGCTCGCTCCGGGTGACAAGGTCACCTTCAGCGGAACCCTCTTCAGGGACGATGACGCCACGCTGCGAACGATGAACATCACTGAGGCTGGCTCGGTGCTTCGGCCCGAGTTCCTGATGGATTTCAACTCCATCAAGAGGGCCTGAGGGCAGACGCCCATCGAATCATGAGGAACACGCGGCAGGCTCGCATCTGGCCCAGTTGGACCGTGCCGAATAGACTGGGGCCTCCACACACCCAATGAGGTCGAATGGCTCTCTGTCGTATGCCCGCACCATCGTGCCGTCGGCCGCAGCCTCTCCCGAAGATGCTGACGGTTGCGTTCGTCGTCGGTCTGACCTCGTTGCTGGGTGGCTGCAATGTGCGCTCGGTGGGTCTTGCCGGTATCGGTGTGGATGCCCATGGGTCACCGGTCGGCTACCTGCAGGTGTGTGAGAATCACGTCGACGGCGCCACGCTGTACGTCAGCGACGTGGACCAGACAGGGAGTTGGCAGGCCTCATCTCCCGTGACGGACTTCGTCAGGTGGTCTCTGTCCGCGCCAGGGCCCGGTTGGACGATCGATCGGGCCTTGGGCGGGCTCAAGCCTGGTGTGGACTACACCTTCTATGGCTGGACCACCGACAACACGTCGTCCGCGTCTGGGGTGACCTTCACCACCGCGGACCTGGCGCGTCTCAAGCCCGGTCAAGTCATGTACGAGGGCGGCACCAACGCCTCCACGACCGAGGACCTCACGACCATCAGTGGCGAGGACGAGTTCCGCGCCATTGCTTGCGCGTAGCGCCCGAGAAAGGATTCCGGCTCCCATCGCGCCCAGGGGTGCACATCGTGCGACCACAGTGTCGTGCTGATAGGCCCACCCGCTTTCGAGCGCCGCAACGTCCGGGCCTAGCGTGTGATCCATCACATTCAGGGGGCGGGTCCGCCCATCGCAAGGGGAACCATGAAGCGGCGGGATCGCGACACGACCACGACGAGGCCACGCTTCGGCACTGGCTTCTGGATAGGTCTCGGGGTCTTGGTGCTGGTGTCCTTGCTCGGACTGATCGACGGCGTCGGCGGATCGGTCGGGTTCGCCAGCGCGTTCCTTGCTCTGACCCTCCTGTGGCACTTCGTGGTCGGGAAGTCCTGGCTGTCTGCCCTGTTCCCTCTGCGGAGGAAGCAAGCCCTCATAGGGATCCCGATCAGCGTGGTGCTGATGGCGGTGGGCATGGCTTCCGCGCCCGCGAGTGAGACCACGCTCGACGTCCCGACAACCACCCAGACATCGTCCAGGGCGTCCAGCCCACAGAACTCGACCTCGGTGACAGGGTCCACGCAGACCCCGAGTCAGTCCTCGTCCTCGGGCCCATCCGAGAGTGGCTCCTTGTCGCCCACCTCCAGCGACTCCCCCACCCCGATCCCCTCAGCCACGCCGACACCAACGGCGGCGCCCACCACTGTCACGGGCCAGAGCACCGCCTTGGAGGTGCTCGCGACCGTCCCGATCAAGGGCCGGGCCCCCAGGACCAACTACGACAGGGACCTGTTCGGGCAGGCCTGGTACGACCTCGACCGCAACGGCTGTGACACCCGCAACGACATGCTGCGCCGCGACTTGGTCAAGGTCACGCTCAAGGACGGCACCCGCGATTGTGTCGTCCTGACCGGAACCCTGTCCGACCCGTACACGGCGACCTCGATCCCCTTCGTGCGGGGTCAGGGAACCTCCACCATCGTCCAGATCGACCACGTCGTCGCCCTGGGGGATGCCTGGCAGAAGGGTGCCCAGCAGCTCAGCATCGAGAAGCGCGTGTCGTTGGCCAACGACCCGCTCAACCTGCTGGCGGTCTACGGTCCGACCAACCAGTCCAAGGGTGACGGGGACGCTGCGACGTGGCTGCCGCCGAACAAGTCGTTCCGGTGTGCCTATGTGGCGCGGCAGACCGTGGTCAAGGCCAAGTACGGGCTCTGGATGACCCAGGCCGAGCACGATGCGGTTGCACGGATTCTGGCTGGCTGCCCGAACCAGCCCATCCCGAACGCGACGCTGCGACCCTTGGTCACAATCACCGCGAGCATGGCCCCGAAGCCCACGGCCCCGAAGCCCACGGTGAGGGTGACCACCCAGGCCCCCAAGCCGGCTCCGACCAGCACCGAGCCCCAGGCAGACGTCTACTACAAGAACTGCACCGCTGCCCGCGAGGCGGGGGTGGCACCGATCCACGCGGGTCAGCCGGGCTACCGGTCCGGCTTGGACCGCGACCACGACGGCGTCGCCTGCGAGTGAGGATGGACCTCAGCGGTCGACGCGCGCGCTGCCCCCACCGGCGAGCTTGATGACCTCCGCCTTGGTCACCATCGAGGTGTCCCCCGGCGTCGTCATGGCCAGCGCCCCATGGGCGGCGCCGTACTCCACGCACGTCTGCAGCGGCTCATCCGTGAGCAGTCCGTAGACCAGCCCGGACGCGAACGAGTCCCCACCGCCCACCCGGTCAAGGATCTCCAGGTCCTTGCGGTCGGCGGCCTGCACCAGACCCGAGTCGTGCGACCAGGCGATGGCGCTCCAGTCGTTGCGGGACGCGCTGGTGACGCTGCGAAGCGTCGTGGCGATCACCTGGAAGTTGGGGTACTCGGCGGCCGCGGCCTCGATCATCGTCGCGAACCCCTCGATGGGCAGCTCGGTGAGGTGCTCGTCGACGCCCTCGATCTCGAATCCCAGGGAGGCAGTGAAGTCCTCCTCGTTGCCGATCATGACGTCGACATACGTCGCGAGTTCCCGGTTCACCGACCGCGCGCGGTCCTGGCCGCCGATGCTGCTCCACAGGCTGGGCCGGTAGTTCAGGTCGTAGGAGACGATCGTGCCGTGTTTCTTGGCGGCCGTCAGTACGGCTGCGGCGGTCTCGGCGCTCTGCTCGCTCAGGGCGGCGAAGATGCCGCCGGTGTGCAGCCACCGGACGCCGCGGCGTCCGAACAACTCGTCGAGGTCGAGATCGGACGCCTTCAGCTGCGAGACGGCCGTGTTGCCCCGATCGGACACACCCTTGGCCGCGCGGACGCCGTAGCCGCGTTCGGTGAAGTTGAGGCCGTTGCGCGAGCGGCGTCCGATGCCGTCGCTGGGCACCCAGTGGATGAAGGAGGTGTCCACCCCGCCGGCGAGCGTGAGTCCTTCGACGAGGTGACCCACCTCGTCGTCCACCAGGGCGGTGAGCGCGGCGGAGCGGAGGCCGAACACGCGCGACAGCCCGCGGACGACGTTGTACTCGCCGCCCCCCTCCCACGCGGTGAAGGTGCGGGCGGTGCGGATGCGGCCCTCACCGGGGTCGAGTCGCAGCATGATCTCGCCGAGGGAGACAGCGTCGTAGCGGCAGTCCTCGGCAGGACGAAGGGTCAGCGTGCTCATGGTGGCTCGGCTCTCAGTTCGTGGCGGGCGATGCGACGGCGACGGCCTCTGCCGTCAGGCGTGAGATGGCCTCGAAGTCACCGGCGGCGATCAGCTTGGGGCTCACCATCCAGGAGCCCCCGACGGCTGCCACGTTCGGCAGCGCGAGGTAGTCGGGGAGATTGTGTTGGTCGACTCCCCCGGTCGGGACGAACCGGACGCCCCCGAACGGCGAGGCGAACGACTTGAGCGTGGCGACGCCGCCGAACTGGCCGGCGGGGAAGAACTTGAGCGTGGTGAGACCGAGAGCCAGCGCCGCCATCACTTCCGACGGGGTCACGACGCCGGGGAAGATGGGCAATCCACGTTCTCGCGCCCGGACGACCACCGATTCGAGGAGTCCGGGTGAGACGAGGTAGCCAGCGCCCGCATCGGCGGCGGCGTCGACTTGGTCTGGGGTGACGACGGTGCCAGCGCCCACGAGCATGTCGTCACGGCGGGCCATCATGCGAAGTGCTTCGAGGGCGGCGCTCGTGCGCAGGGTCACTTCGGCGACGGGGAGGCCTCCGGCGATGAGGGCCTCCGCCAGTGGCTCCGCGTGCGCGGCGTCCTCGAGGACGACCACCGGTACGAGTCGTTGGGGGAAGGTGACCAGATCGGGCATGAAGTGTCTCTTCCTCAGTGAAGCGCGTGGACGATCACTGAGACCCTACGGGAGCTCCGTGGGCTCATGGTGGAGATGGTCGTCGCCAATGACCGCTCCGACTGCGGAGTGACCGCCCGACAGGGCAAGGGAAGCCGTTCGGCCCGAGCTCACACCGGTCACCCGTAGTTCTCGTGACCGCTTCCCCGCGCACCCAAGACGCTGAAGCCCGCCGTCGCCTCATCGAGCCGACGGACGGCGTCCGCACCCAGCACGACGTCGGCAGCGGCGAGGTTCTCCTCGAGACGATGCAGCCTGCGGGTCCCGGGGATCGGCACGATCGACTCGTGCTGGGCCATGAGCCAAGCGAGCGCGACCTGTGCGGGAGTCGCCTTGGCGTCACGTGCGACCTCGTTGACCAGATCGACGATCGGCTGGTTGGCCACCAAGGCTTCCGGGGTGAACCGGGGGAACCGGCTGCGGATGTCGTCGGCCACGAAGGTCGCGGTCGAAGCGACCGTACCGGTGAGAAAGCCCTGGCCAAGAGGGCTCCACGGTACGAAGCCGATGCCGAGCTCGATGCAGGTCGGCAGCACCTCCGGCTCCGGGTCGCGGGCCCACAACGAGTACTCGTTCTGGACCGCGGCGACCGGCTGCACGCTGTGGGCGCGGCGGATGGTCTCTGCTCCGGCCTCGGAGAGCCCGAACGCGAGCACCTTGCCCTCGTCGATGAGCTCCTTGACGGTGCCGGCCACCTCTTCGATCGGTACGTTCGGGTCTACCCGGTGCTGGTACAGCAGGTCGATGTGGTCGGTACGAAGCCGACGCAAGGACCCTCGGTCGAGCTGCGGATGAGTTCGGGGCTACTGCTGATCGACCGTTGCCGCGGGTCGTCAGGGTCGATGTCAAAGCCGAACTTGGTCGCGATCACGACCTGGTCGCGAATTGGTTCGAGCGCCTCACCAACGAGGTCCTCGTTGGCGAACGCTCCGTACACCTGCGCGGTGTCGAAGAGCGTGACACCCAACTCGTGCGCCTTCCGCGTGAAAGCGATCAGCTCCGTCCGCTCCGGCGACGGGCCGTAATTCGTACTCATCCCCATGCAGCCGAGGCCGATGGCGGAGACCTCGACGCGGCCCAGCCTGCGTGTCTTCACGTGTATGCCCTTCTCAGACGTCGAGCGTGCGGCCGGACAACCACGTGACCATGGCCGGGTCGCGGTGGTCGAAGAACTGGCTCGCACCGGTGTCGAGGGCGGCGATCGAGGCCATCTCGTCGGTGGTGAGCTCGAAGTCGAACACGTCAAAGTTCTCCGCCATGCGTTCGGGACGCACTGTCTTGGGGATCACGACGACCCCTCGCTGGATGAGCCAGCGCAGCACGACCTGGCCGACCGACTTGCCGTGCCCCTCGGCGATCGCGGCCAGCGTCGGATTGGTGAACAGGTCGTTCTTGCCCTCGGCGAACGGGCCCCAGGACTCGATCTGTACGCCCACGGACGCCATCAGCTCTTGGTCGGCGACCCGCTGGTGGAACGGGTGGGTCTCGACCTGATCGACGGCGGGTACGACCTCGTTGTGCGAGATGAGGTCGACGAGCCGGTCGGGGTGGAAATTGGAGACGCCGATCGCGCGCGACAACTTCTCTGCGTTGATCTTCTCCATGTCACGCCACGCCCCGTACACGTCGCCGTAGGGCTGGTGGATGAGGTAGAGGTCGACGTAGTCCAAGCCGAGCCGCGCGAGTGACCGCTCGAAGGCGGCGCGGGTCTTGGTCTCGCCAGCGTCCTGGATCCAGAGCTTGGTGGTGATGAACAACTCCTCGCGCGGGATGCCGCTCGCGGCGATCGCGCGGCCGACGGCCTCCTCGTTCAGGTACGACGCCGCCGTGTCCAGGGACCGGTAGCCCGCGGCGAGGGCATCGGTGACTGCCTTCTCGCAGTCAGCCGGGTCGGCGATCTGGAAGACGCCGAAGCCGAGGATCGGCATCTCGACGCCGTTGTTGAGGGTGACAGTGCGCATGCTGGGTGTCCTTCGTCCTGTACGGAATGGATGCAACTCCCATTCGACCCTTCCCCGCGCGTGCGGGGAAGGGTCTGGCACACCACGCACCAGCAGTACCTGTTCCACGCAACCCTTCGCGATTAGCCTCGAGGAGTGGACAACCGTCGCGAGATCAGCGAGTTCCTGACCAGCCGCCGGGCGCGGGTGCGCCCGGAGGACTCAGGTCTTCCGGCGCATGACGACCGACGCCGAGTCCCGGGGCTCAAGCGCGAAGAGGTGTCTCTGCTTGCCGGGGTCAGTGTCGACTATTACGCGCGCCTCGAGCGCGGCCTGCTCAGCGGTGTTTCCATGTCCGTGCTGGACGGGATCTCCGACGCCCTGAAGCTCGACGAGGCGGAGCGTCAGCACCTGCGCGACCTGGCCGCCGCGGCCGCCGAACCCGAACGCAGGCTGCGCACCCGCGTCCCCAAGTCCCCCACGCTGCGGCCCAGCATCCGCGCGCTGCTGAGCGGGATGACGAAAGTACCTGCCTACGTACGCAACCAGCGGTCC
The DNA here is from genome assembly GCF_000421525.1 of Aestuariimicrobium kwangyangense DSM 21549. GTDB lineage: Bacteria > Actinomycetota > Actinomycetes > Propionibacteriales > Propionibacteriaceae > Aestuariimicrobium > Aestuariimicrobium kwangyangense. The sequence continues at coordinate 350,070 of NZ_ATXE01000002.1, forward strand.
GACATCCTGGCCGCAAACGACCTCTGCTTGGCGCTGTACGACGGGATCCTGGACGAGCTGCCGCTCAACCTCGCGCGATTCGTGTTCCTCGACGGCCGGGCGCATGGCTTCTTCCTCGACTGGGACGACGTCGCCGACGGCACCGTCGGTGCGCTGCGCACCGAGGCCGGACGCAACCCCATGGACAAGCCCCTCACCGACCTGATCGGCGAACTGATTGCGCGTAGCCACCCCTTCGCCACGAAGTGGGCTCAACACAACGTCCGCCGGCACCGCACGGCCACCAAACACCTGCACAACTCGGTCGTCGGGGACATCGAACTCACCGGCGACGCACTCGACCTGCCCGGCGAGGGTCTGACGATCGTCGCCTACACCGCCGCCGCGCGCAGCGCTGCCGAGGTGCAGCTCGGGTTGCTTGCCAGCTGGCGGGGAACCACGGCACCGTCCAGCGTCTAGTGGTCCACCCTCATGCCGAAGTGACTCACCGGTAGTACGTGGGTCGGCGCGTCACATAGTGCTCCTCGAGAGCGCTGATCTCGTCGTCGGTCAGAGCTATGTCGAGGGCGGCGACCGCGTCGGCGAGGTGCTGGGGCTTCGTCGCGCCGACAATCGGGGCGCTGACGACCGGGTGCTTGAGCACCCATGCCAGCCCGATCTGCGCCATGGACACGCCACGGGCCTGGGCGACCTTCTCGACGGCGTCGACGATGTCCTTGTCGCTGTCGAGGTGGAGCAGGTTGCCGTGCTGGTCGGTCTGGCGGTTCTCCGAGGAGCGTCGGGTGGAGACGTCCCCCCAGGGGCGAGCCACCTTGCCGCCGGCCAGCGGGCTCCACGGGATGCTGCCGACGCCTTGGTATGCGAGCAGCGGCAGCATTTCCCGCTCCTCCTCGCGGTGGAGGAGGCTGTACTGGTCCTGCATCGAGATGAACCGCGTCCAGCCGTGCAGGTCGGCCGCGTGCTGCATGGTCGCGAACTGCCAGGCCCACATCGATGAAGCGCCGAGGTAGCGCACCTTGCCCGCCTTGACCACGTCGTGCAGGGCCTCCATCGTCTCCTCGATCGGAGTCTCGGGATCGAAGCGGTGGATCTGGTAGAGGTCGATGTAGTCAGTGCCGAGTCGCCGCAGCGATGCATCCACCTGCTCCATGACGGCCCGCCGGGACAGGCCTCGCCCACCCGGGCCCTCGTACATCGGCTGGAACAGCTTCGTCGCCAGCACGATGTCGTTACGCGAGGTGTACTTCCTGAGCGCGCGTCCGACGATCTCCTCAGAGGTGCCGATCCCGTAGATGTTGGCCGTGTCCCAGAACGTGATCCCCAGCTCGAGAGCCTGACGGAAGATCGGTTCGGCCGCCTCGTCCCCCAGCGCCCACGTCGCCCGTGTACCGTCGCCGAAGCTCATGCACCCCAACGCGATCCGGCTGACCCGAAGCCCCGAAGACCCCAGACGAACCTGTTCCATGACCGTTCCCTTCGCTGAACTGACACCATCCAACGCCGCTGGCCGCGGACGGGGAAGGCACTGTCAGTACCTGCCAGCCGCATCAGAGCACGGCTAGGTTCGAGTCGTCGCGGCCGGCCCGCGCGCAGTCGAATCTCCCATGGACAGGACCCCTCGCATGTCCACTTGGTTCATCACCGGGTGCTCCACAGGTCTCGGGCGCCATCTCGCCGAGGCTGTCCTCGTCGCCGGCCAACAGGTCGTCGTCACCGCACGCAACCTCGCCGATGTCGACGACCTGCTCAGCCGCTACCCGGGCAACGCCTTCGGCATCTCCCTGGACGTCACCGAGGTGGCACAGATCGACTCCGCGGTCCAGTCGGGCATGGAGCGGTTCAGCCAGATCGACGTCCTCGTGAACAACGCCGGGTACGGCTACCGGTCCGTCGAGGAGGCGCCGACCGCCGACGTGGCCGCGCTGTTCGCGGCCCACTTCTTCGGGCCGGTCAGCCTCATCAAGGCCGTCCTGCCGGGAATGCGGGCGCGCCGCGCCGGCACGATCGTGAACATCTCGTCCATCGCGGTGCGGATCACGCCCGCCGGTTCCGGTTACTACGCGGCCGTCAAGGGTGCACTCGAAGGCCTGTCCGGCTCGCTGCGCAAGGAGCTCGAGCCGCTCGGGATCTCCGTCATCGTCGTCGAGCCCGGAGGTTTCCGTACGGACTTCGGCGGACGTTCCCTCAAGCAGTCGTCGGAGCCCATCGACGACTACGCCGAGACGGCCGGCAAGAGGCGCAAGGAGAACGACACGTCCAACCCGAACCGCGGCGGCGACCCCGCCAAGGCTGCCCAAGCGATGATCGCGGCTGTCGAGAGCCACAACCCGCCGGCGATCCTCGTCCTCGGCTCACCCACGGTCGACATGTTCCGTGTTGAGCTCGACGCGCGGCGCGCCGAGTTGGACGCTTGGGCCGAAGTCAGCAGCAGCACGAGCGTGTAGGCCTTCGCCAAGGGTCATCCGTGGGTCTTCTCAGCCAGCTCTGCGATCGCGGAACGTGACGACCTTGACCAGGCGCGAATTGGATCAGGGCCGGAGCGGGGCTTCTCGCGAAGCTCTCAGACCGGCCCTGACAACGTACTTCACCAACGTCGGGCTGACAGGATTTGAACCTGCGACCCCTTGACCCCCAGTCAAGTGCGCTACCAAGCTGCGCTACAGCCCGCCAGATCCAGGCCCGAACTGGCCCCTCGATCCGACGATGAACTCTAGCCCAACCCGAGCCGCGGGTGCCAATCGAGGCATCTCCACACGGTCGCTCCCCTCCCTACTCAATGGGCACCAGGGCGATCGACCCGTCGGACCTCAGCGATCCTTGCGCTTGGCGCGCGCCCGCACCGACACGTGCACCGGCGTCCCCATGAACCCGAACTCCTCACGCAGACGACGCTGCACGAAGCGCTCGTACTGGGCGTCCAACTGCCCCGAGGTGAACAACACGAAGGTGGGCGGGCAGTTCTGGGCCTGCGTCCCGAACAGGATGCGGGGCTGCTTGCCCGAGCGCACCGGGTGGGGGTGCGAGGCCGTGATCCGTCCCAGGAAGGCATTGAGCTTCCCGGTCGAGATCCGGGTCTCCCAGCCCTCCAGGGCGGCCTCGATGGCCTTGCCGAGGCGGTCGACGTTTCGTCCGGTCAACGCCGAGATGTTGACGTGCGGGGCCCACTGGAACGCGTACACGTCGCGCTCGATCTCGCGGCTGAGGTAGTGGCGACGCTCCTCGTCGGTGAGGTCCCACTTGTTGTAGGCGATCACCAGGGCGCGGCCGGTCTCCTCGACCATCGACAAGATCCTGAGGTCCTGCTCGGTGATCTCCTCGTGGGCGTCGACCACCACCACACACACCTCGGCGCGCTCGATGGCCGTCTGCGTGCGCAGCGAGGCGTAGTACTCGTGCCCCGAGGCCTCCTTGACGCGTCGCCGGATGCCGGCGGTGTCGATGAACCGGTAGGTCGTCCCGGCCACGTCGACCAGCTCGTCGACCGGGTCGACGGTGGTGCCCGACACATCGGAGACGACGGCGCGGTTGCTGTTCGACAGCTTGTTCAGCAGCGATGACTTGCCGACGTTGGGCTTGCCCACGATGGCCACGCGCCGCGGCCCCGTGGGCCGCACCTCGCCGTTGGCGGGCTCCTGGGGCAGCACCTCGAGGATGGCGTCGAGCAGGTCACCGGTGCCTCGTCCGTGCATGCCAGAGACGGGCCACGGCATGCCGAGCCCGAGGTTCCACATCGAGGCGGCTTCGGCCTCGCGACGCTGGTCGTCCACCTTGTTGGCGGCCAGGATGACAGGCTTCTTCGAGCGACGCAGCACCTGCACGACGGCCTCATCCTCGTCGAGGGTGCCGACGGTCGCGTCGACCACGAACAACACGGCATCGGCCAGCGAGATGGCCATCTCGGCCTGCTCGGCGATCTGCTGTGACATGCCCTTGGCGTCCGACATCCAGCCGCCGGTGTCGACGATCACGAAGTCGCGGCCGTTCCAGTCGGCGTCATAGCTGACCCGGTCACGGGTGACGCCGGGCACGTCCTGCACGACGGCCTCACGGCGCCCGAGGATGCGGTTGACCAGCGTCGACTTGCCCACGTTGGGTCGTCCGACCACGGCCAGCACCGGGCGGGGCTTGAGTTGTTCTCGTTCGTACTCGGTGAACTCCAGCTCACCGGCGTCAACGTCGAACTCGTCCAGGTCGAGGTCGGTGTCGCCGAAGCCGTTCAGTTCGATGGCGCTGTCGTCGAACGACTCGTGGTCGTTCGCGGTGGGCACCTGATCGTTGAGTTCCGAACCCGGGGTGGATTCGCTCATCAGTGTCTCCTGTGTGTGAAATTGGGCCGGGGCCGCGCTCACACTGCCGGCAGGCGCATCCCCGTCTTGAGTTCGGCCCAGCGCACGTGGTCGGCCAGGATGGCCGACAGTTCGTGGGTCGCCCGCGCAACGTCCGTCTTGCGTCGAGGCCACTCCCGTGCGGGAATGTGAACCTTGTCACCGTACACGATGTGGATCGGCGATCCCACCGGAGGGCTGGCCTTCACACCCGCCCCCGGCAGCCGGGTGCCGAGGATCGCCACCGGCACGATGGGTGCCCCGGTCACCATCGCGAGGTACGCCACCCCGGGCCTGATCCGGGTCAGGTCACCGGTCCCCCGCAGCCCCTCGGGGAAGATCGCCAACGGACGACCCTGCTGCAGCACCTGCACGCACCGACGGACGGCCCTCACGTCGTGGTGGGTGCGGGTGACGGGGATCTGCCCGGCCAGGTGCAGCAGTGGCCCCACCCTCGACTCGAACAGTTCCGACTTCGCCAGCGCCAGCGAACGCCGGTTCAACGCCACCAACAGCGGCCCGTCGAGGGTGCCGATGTGGTTCGAAGCCAGGATGACCGGTCCGCCGGCGGGAACGTTGGACGCGCCGTGCACGTGGATGGAGTAGAGCCGGCGCAAGGCGGCCGCGAAGGGCCCGCGCAGGGTGTCGATGGTCCTCGTCCTCAGGGGCGGCAACACATCGGTGCGGATCAGGTCGAGCTGGGTCTCGAGGGGGGCCGCGCCGGAGAGTTCGAGGGTCATGGTGCTCCTGCTCAGGTGGGACTGTTCTGGTGGTGGGCCTGCTCGGGCGACTCCGACAGGGGCACCAAGGCGACGATCCGGTCGATCACCTCGGCCAGGGTCAGGTGCGTCGAGTCGATCAGGGTGACCCCGTCCGCGGGCTGCTCGAACTCGCTGACGGTGGCGTCGTCGCGGTCACGGCGGACGATCTGGTCGGTGACGGTGGCGGTGTCGGCCAGTCCCGCCAACTCGGCCTCGCGCCGCTGGATGCGAGCCTGCGGATCGGCCACCAGCAGCACCCGCACGTGGGCGTCGGGGCACACCTTGGTGGTGATGTCTCGTCCCTCGACGACCATGCGCTCGGCGTGCTCGACGACCAGGCCGCGCATCCGCTGGCTCAGGGCGCGACGCACCCCGAGGTTGGTGGCGATCGTCGACACCTGGGCCGTCACCCGGGGGTCACGGATGGCGTCGGTGACGTCGCGTCCGTCGACGGCGATGGTGGGTGCGGTCGGGTCGGTGCCGATGCTGTAGTCATGGGCGTCGACGAGGGCCTCGATGGCGGCCTCGTCATCGGCGTCAACGTGGTCGTCGAGGAAGGCCACGGCCACGGCGCGGTACATCGACCCGGTGTCGAGGTAGGCGAGCCCCAGTCGTTGGGCCACACCCCTCGCCGTCGACGACTTGCCCGATCCCGAGGGTCCGTCGATGGCCACCACCAGCGGGGGCAGGACTTCGACGGACGTTGCGGTCACACTGGTCACGTTAGGTTTCCCATCTTTCGGCTTGCCGAACGACACCTTGCCGACACCCGACATCTGCGGGCGCCCCGGTTAACTTTGCACGAACACTACCGAGCGGTGCTCAGCGCAACTGTCGTCCCGCGGCCACCATCTGGGCGGTCAGCTGCTCGGCCAACTCGGGCACCACCTGCACCGCGAGGTAGCCGATCTGGCGTTCGGGGTCGTGCTCGATCTGCAGGTCCTCGACGTTGACGCCGGCCGCCTCGATGTCGCTGAACAGCCGGGCCAGGGCACCGGGTTCGTCCGGGATGACGATGACGACGGGCACCGTCGCACGTGACGGTGCGCCGTGCTTGCCGGGCAGCGACAGCGCCCCGATCCGGCCGCGGGCGATGAAGTCCTCGACCGCCTGGGGGTCGTCGAAGTGCTCGATCAGTGCGTCGAGGTCGTCGCGGACGGCCCGTAGTTCGTGCTGCACGGCCTCCCGGTTGGCGGCGATGATCTGTCGCCACAGCACCGGGTCCGACCCGGCGATGCGGGTGACGTCGCGGATCCCCTGCCCGGCGAGCGCCAGGTGGGTGGCGGGCACGCTGCGCAGGTGCCCGGCGGTCAGGGAGCTCATCAGCTGGGGCAGGTGCGAGACCTGGGCGACGGCCTCGTCGTGGTTCTCGCACAGCATCTCGACCGCGCGGGCGCGGCAGTCGGCGACCAACTGCTCGACGACGGTCTGGGCGCGGGGTTCCATCCGCCGGTGCGGGGTGACGACCCAGGTGCGGTCGACGAACAGGTCGCCGTCAGCGGTCAGCGGCCCGGTGTGTTGGGAGCCTGCCATCGGGTGCGAGCCGCAGTAACGCGAGACGTCGACCCCGGCGGCGATGAGTTCGCTCAGCACCCGGGTCTTCACGCTGGCCACATCGGTGACCACGGCGTGGGGGAAGCGTTCGAGTGCGTCGGCGACGGCCGCGGGGGTGGCATCGGGCGGCACGGCCACGACCACCAGCCCCACCTCGTCGGCGGCGGCGGGCTCGACGCTGCCCGAACCGCGGGAGGCGGCGACCATGGCGTGGCTGGGCACCCGGTCCTCGACGTGCACCGTGCGGCCGGCGGTCACGAGGGCTCGTCCGATGCTGGCGCCCACGAGCCCGGCGCCGATGATGACGACGACTGCGTGATCCGCCTCGGGGGCGGTCACTGCCCACCCTTCTGGACGAACGAGCGCACGTACTCCTCGGCGTTGGTCTCGAGCACCGCGTCGATCTGGTCGAGCAGCGCATCGAAGGCTGCGTCGGACTCCTGGGTCTGGCGCTGCACCTGTTCCTGACCGGCGTGGGGGCCTCCGGCACCGCTGCCGAATCCTCGGCCCGTGTTCTGGGACTGCTGCTGCGCCCGTTCCTGGGACCGCTCCTGCTCGCTCATGATCGCTCCAGCCTAGCGCCGCCGGTCTCGAGCACCCTCAACATTTCAGCGGCGTCGGTGACCTCGTCGAGGGCGTGGTCCCAGCGGGCGGCCGTGTGGTCAAGGGGTTCGGGCAGGCGCACGGTGACCACTCGTCCGCCGACCTGCACGGTGAACTGGTCCCAGGTGGCCTGCACCACGTGCCCGGCGAAGTGGTGCAGCACCCACCCGCGCAGCCAGGCGCGGGTGGTGGCCGGGGGTTCGGTACGGGCGTGCTCGACCTCGGCGGGGGTGACCACGGTGCGCAGCGCCCCCTGCCGCTCCAGGGTCAACCCGATGCCCTTGTCGGGGTCGAGGTCGGCCCACTGCAGGTCGAGCGCCGCCAGTCTGGGGCTCGACCAGTCCAGCCCGCCGCGCTGCGACAGGCCCTGCAACAGCCGGTACTTCGCGGCCCAGTCGAGTCTGTCGGCCAGAGCGTCGGCCCCACGGGAGGCATCGTCCAGCGCCTGACCCCAGGCGGCATGCACAGCGCCGGCATCGTCCAGCCACCACTCGCCGACCGCGCCGGCGACCACGGGCGACACCCGTTCCCACAGCATCCGCTGCACCTCGACGGCGGTGCGGTCGACGCCGTCGCTGCAGGTCCAGCGCTGCTGCAGCGACGGGTCATGGGAGTAGGCGCGGAAGGCCGCGACCGGGTTGAGCACACTCGGCCAGGTGAGGCCGGCGGCGATGGCCTGCAACACCAATGACGCCGCCCCCACCTTGAGCCAGGTGCCCCACTGCCCCACCAGCGCGTCGCCGGTGATGACGTGCAGCCGTCGCCAGCGCAGCACGTCGGCGTGGGGTTCGTCCCGGGTGTTGATCAACGGCCGGCGGACGGTGGTCTCGAGTCCCACCCGGGCCTCGAAGAAGTCGGGACGTTGGGCGATCTGGAACCCCGTCACCTCTCCGTGTTGGCCGATCCCGACCCGTCCGGCACCGGTGAACGGCACCCGGCTGACCAGGTGGGTCGTGAATCCCTCGACGATCGCGTCGAACGGGACCCCTCGCGGCACCAGGTGGTTCTCGTGGCAGCCGTAGGACGAGCCCTTGCCGTCGGTGGTGTTCTTGAACACCCGCACCCGCTCCCCCAGCGTCGCTGAGGCCTGCTCGGCGGCGGCCTGCACGATCAGGTCACCGGCCCGGTCCCAGGCGACGGCGTCACGGGCCGAGGTGACCTCAGGCCCGGAGTACTCCGGATGGGCGTGGTCGACGTAGAACCGGGCGCCGTTGCCCAGCAACCGGTTGGCGTAACGGGTCTCGTCGGTGAGTTGGTCGGGCAGCGCCTCGTGCCGGGGCAGGTGGTAGCCGCGGGCATCGCGCAACGGGGACTCGGTGGCGTAGTCCCAGCGGGAGGCCAACGAGGTGCCGGCCGTGACCACGGCGGCCGACAGCGTGATCGGGTCGACGCGGTCGCCGTGCACGCCCTCGACGGCCACGCCGTACTCGTTCTCGATGCCCACCACGCTCACGAACGAGACGCTATCGGGCCGATAGGCTCAGGGAACCATGCAGAAGCAGCACTTCATCATCATCGACCTGATCCTGGTCGCGATCTTCGCGACCATCGGCCGGGTCAGTCACGGCGAGTCGCTGGTGCCCGCCGGCATCGTGCACACCGCTTGGCCGTTCATGACGGCCCTGCTGGTGGCGTGGGTGGTGCTGCTGGTGCGCAAGCGGCCGACCACCACCCTGGGTGCCGGGGTCTTCGTGTGGCTGGTGACGGTGGTCGGGGGCATGCTGCTGCGCCGCTGGACCGGCGAGGGCACCGCAGTCCCTTTCATCGTGGTCGCCACGGTGGTGCTGGCGGTGTTCCTGATCGGCTGGCGCCTGCTGTGGGTCAGGCTCGATCGCCGGTCAACGGCTGGATGAACACGATCCGCTCGCCCTTCCGGCCCGAGATGCGGGCCCAGTCGTCGGGGTTCGACGTGTTCGGCAGTTCCTCGTTCTCGCGGAACTCGTCGTTGACGGCCTGCAGCAGACCGCCGCGGCTCACGCCACCGGCTCGTCCGGCGAGTTCCTCCTTGATCGCATACTTCTTGGCACGGTCGACGATGTTGCGCAGCATGGCTCCGGAGACGAAGTCGGCGTAGTGCAACACCTCGGTGTCACCCGAGGCGTAGGTGACCCGGATGTACTCGCTGTCGGGGCCACGGTCGTAGATGCGGGTGACCGCCGCGTCGATCAACTCCGAGGCGGCCCGCTCGGGTTGCCCGCCCGCGAGCCGCACATCGTCGGCGTGCAGCGGCACCGTGGGCACCAGGTACTTGGCCATGATCTCGTCTGCCCCGGCGCGCGAGGGCCGGTCGAGCTTGATCTTCACGTCGAGACGACCCGGACGAAGGATGGCCGGGTCGATCATGTCCTCACGGTTCGAGGCGCCGATGATGATGACGTTCTCGAGTTCCTGCACCCCGTCGATCTCGGCCAGCAACTGGGGCACGATCGTCGACTCCACATCGGAGGAGACACCCGACCCGCGGGTACGGAACAGCGAGTCCATCTCGTCGAAGAAGACGATCACCGGCAGACCCATGGTCGCCTGCTCGCGGGCCCGTTCGAACACCCGCCGCAGTTGCCGCTCGGTCTCGCCGACGTACTTCGACAACAGTTCGGGACCCTTGACGGAAATGAAGCAGCTCTCCGAGGTGGCGGTGGCCACGCCCAGCTGGTCGGTGAGCGACTTGGCGACGGCTTTGGCGATCATCGTCTTGCCGCACCCAGGCGGCCCGTAGAGCAGCACCCCCTTGGGAGCCTTCAACTGGTAGGTGGCGAACAGCGACTGGTGCAGGAAGGGCAGTTCGACCGCGTCACGGATCCGCTCGATCTGGTCGGACAGTCCGCCGATGTCGGAGTAGCTGATGTCGGGCACCTCGCCCAGCACCAGTTCGTCGACCGGACGACGGGCCACCACACTCAGCGCCAGCAGGGCCGACCGGTCGACCAGCACCGAGTCGCCGGCCTCAACGGCGGCGGCGAGAAGCCGGGGCACCAGCCGCACCCTGGCTTCGTCGTTGCCGGCCGAGACGACGGCGAACTCGCCTCTCACCTCGATCACGTTGGCCAGTTCGCCCAACTCGGCGGCGATCGGGTCGTCCAGGCTGCCGACGACGATCATGGCGTCGTTGAGCAGCACCAGGTCACCCAACTCGAAGTTCTCGGCGCCCACCTCGGGGGCGGTCGCCACGCGCAGGGCGCGCCCCAGGTGCAGCACGTCGAGCAGGTCACCCGCGCGACCCACCACCCGGGCGCGGCCGAGCGGGGGCTGCTGCAACGCATCGAGCTGGGAGCGCAGCGACACCAACTGGCCGCGCGCCTCCTTGAGGGTGCGGTTCAACGTCTCGTTCTGGGCAGCCAGTTGGCGGGCGTCGGTGCGGGCGTCGGCGAGCCGACGCTGAGCCAGTTCGAGTTCGTCGACCATCAGGCACCTGCCTCGGGAACCTGCTGGTTCTCCATCGGCACGTTCGCGGGCCTCGGGCCGGAGTAGTCGGGACCGTAGGCACCCGGGGCCGGTCGCCGCTTGCGCATGGGTGCCTGCACACCCGGGGCGAGCCGACGGGCGAACACCAGGAACCCGGTGTGGCCGGTGGTGCCGTGGCCGGGACGGATCGCCAGCCCCTCGGCGTGCCAGTCGCGCACCGTGGTCTCGGAGGCCTTGGGTTCGGTGAACTCGCCATGGGCGCGGATGGTGTCCATCGTGCGACCCAACTGGGTGGCCGTGGCCACGTAGCAGCACAGCACCCCGCCGGCGACGAGCACGTTCGCGACCGCGTCCACGCACTCCCAGGGGGCCAACATGTCGAGCACGACCCGGTCGACGGGTTCGTCGCGGATCGTGTCCTGCAGGTCGCCGACGGTCAGCGTCCAACCGGGGTGCTTGCCTTGGATGAACCACTCCACGTTCTTGCGGGCCACCTCGGCGAAGTCGGCGCGACGCTCGTAGGAGTTCAGTCGTCCGGTCGGGCCGATGGCGCGCAGCAGGGCGATGCTGAGCGCACCGGACCCCACCCCGGCCTCGATCACCCGGGCGCCGGGGAAGATGTCGGCCCACATCAGGATCTGGCCGGCGTCCTTGGGGTAGATCACGGCAGCCTCGCGGGGCATCGACACCATGAACTCGTTCATGATCGGACGAAGGGCCAGGAACTTCATGCCCCCGGTGGAGGTGACCACCACTCCCTCGGGGCCGCCGATCAGCTCGTCATGGCTGATGGCCCCCTTGGTGGTGTGGAACTCCTTGCCCTCACCCAGCAGCAGACTGTGGCGTCGTCCCTTGGGGTCGGTGAGGGTGACCCGCTCACCGGCTCGCAGCGGCCCGGTGCGGACGCCCGACCAGTTGGGTTCGGGGGAGATGTCGGTCACGGGACTCACTTCCAGAAGGTGTCGAGCAGGTGGTCGGCGGTGACGTCGGCCAGGGAGTCCAACAGGATGTCGGTCTGTTCGTAGGTGGTTCCGTCGACGCTGGGCGCGGTCACCACGCGGGCACCGGCGGCCAGGGCGGCGGCGGTGCCGGCGCGGGAGTCCTCGAGCACCACGCAGCGGGTCACGTCGACCCCCAGTGCACTGGCGGCGTGCAGGTAGGGCTCGGGGTCGGGCTTGTGCCGCGACACCGTCTCGGCGGTGACGATGGTCTCGAAGGGCATCGGGTCGAGCCGCTCGATGACGCCGCGGATGAAGTCGTTGGGCGACGAGGTGACCAGCGCCTGCCGGACGCCGGTGGCGGACAGTTCACGCAGCAGCCGCTCGGCACCGGGACGCCAGTTGATCTCGTGCTGGGCCATCACTCCCCCGGCACGCTCGACCAACAGGCCCACCCAGTCCCACGTGGTGTAGCCGTGCCCCGGCTCGATCACGGCGAGCATCTTGTCGGCCGAGGACGGCAGGGACTCGCCGACGCAGCTGAGCGCCTGTTCCATCGTCCAGGTGCCGCCGTGCTCGGCCACCAGCGCGAACTCGGCCTCGATCCAGAAGGGTTCGGAGTCGACGAGGGTGCCGTCGAAGTCCCACAGCACGGCCTCGACCGTATTCGCCTCGGTCACGGGGTAGGACGACTCAGCACTCATGTTCTCTAGAGTCTCGTCCGCACGGGACGCATGGCAAACCCTTCAGCGGATCAGGTGGTCAGTGGAACAGATGGGTGATCACCGTGACGACCGTAGGGATCATGCCGACCACCAGGATCAGCGCAGTCCAGCGAAGTCGGAATGACCCGGCTGTCCCGTCGTCCGACTCGGGCACGACCTCGACCGCTCGTTGAATGGCTGCGCCCACACTCTGGGCGGTGACGCCCCGAGGCTTGATGCCAAGGATCCGTCCGTCAGCAAGGACCACAAGGACGCTGTCGCCCCACACCCGCACGTCATCGACCATGCCCATCGAAGTTCGCACGACGGAGAAACCCGACATCTCCACGAACTCCTTGTCGGTCACCCGAACGCGGTCGAGGACCCGCCCGATGCCCCAGTTCAGAGCCATGCCCACCCACAGTGGGACCACGATCACACCCCAGCGCAGGCCCGAGCCGGGCACCAACCAAACCGGCAGCGCCGATGCGGCCATGGCCACCAGCAGTCCGAGCACCCGTAGGGTCCACGGCTCGGCGACCACAACGGGCAACTGCGCGGGGACGGCACTGGACGGTACGGGATCGGAATCGGCCAGAAGTTCGTCCTCGTCGTTCTCGTCGAGCGCGAGGGTGTCGATCGTCGTTCCCTGGGGCAGATCGACCAAGCGACCGTAGGACGCTACCGAGCCGTCGACGAAGTGAAGGTTCACCCATCCGCCCACGCGGACGTCACCGGCCAGATACCCCGACATCGGTTCGCGGGGCTGATCGTCCGGAGCGTCGTGGTTTGACTCGTCGTGCACCAAACTGGCCAACCCGCGGGTGCTGTTGAGCGCCATCAGGTGGGTCCTGTGCTCCCAGGGATTGCTCACGGCTCGCACGAGCACGCCCCGTTTCGGCGGGTCACGCTCCAGACGCCGCAGCCTCAGCAACCTCTCGGCACGACCCACCATCAGGAGCGAAGCCAGCAGGGCCGCTCCGCCGGAGATGGTCACCCACCACGTGCGATCAGGGGGCTCGGCGACCGGATGTACCCACGAGGAGTCCTGAGGATCAAGCCGAAGCCTCACCTCGTCCCCCACTTGGGGAACATCGATGAAGACGACACGCACCTCCTCCGGAACACCCGTTGGAACCTGCTCGAGCCGGATCGTCTGTCTGTCGTCTTCATCGGCTGCGCTGGTCACCAGTCCCGCGACGACGATGCTGCGCGCTTCGAGCATGGCATCGCGATGCACGGCCCGCTCGTACGCGAACCACCCACCACCGGCGATCAGGCACAGCACCACGACAAGTCCGACGACGAGCCGGCGATCGGGGTCGACGGTCTCCCCTACGCGAGCGGAGGACAAGTGCCGCCACGAGGCCACGGCACCCTCGCTGGCGACCTCGCGCTGTCGTCGTGCGCAATGGAGCACGTGACCGGCGTAACCCACAAACGGGAAGGCCACCAGTGTCCACGCAAGATTGGCCTGCCACAGGGGGTCCCAGGTCAGGTCGGTGAGGGCGAAGCCGACGGCGCTCACGGCCGCCACGAGCGGACGCCACCACACCAGCACCACGGTGACGAAACACAACACCATCGCGACCGAGAAGGTCAGGTCAGGGCCACACGGTTGATCGAGCGTGCAGACGGTGGGTTCGCTTGCCGCCGAGACGACAAAAGCAGCCAGCCACAGCCCTGTCAGCACCCACCGCAGCCACCTACGAGGGCGCGCGGCGAGCCATTTCCGCACCCGCTCATCGGTGAAACCCTCGTTCACGACAGGAAACGTACCTCAGCGGGCGTTGAAGTACTTCGCCTCCGGGTGGTGCACGACGATCGCGTCGGTCGACTGCTCCGGGTGCAACTGCAGTTCCTCCGACAACTCGACGCCGATCCGGCTCGGGTCGAGCAACTCCACCAGCTTGATGCGGTCGGTCAGGTCAGGGCAGGCGGCGTACCCGAAGGAGTACCGCGACCCGCGATAGGCCTGGTCGGCGATGGCGGACTCGATGTCACCGTCCTCGGCCACGAACCCCAACTCGCCGCGCACCCGGTGGTGCCAGTACTCCGCCAAGGCCTCGGTGAGCTGTACCGACAGTCCGTGCAGCTCGAGGTAGTCCCGGTAGGAGTTGGCGGCGAACAGCTGCGACGTCGCACGCGCCACGGCGCCACCCATGGTGACCAGCTGCATGCCGAGCACGTCCGGGCCGAGTTCGGCCGCCTCCGTCTCGTCCCTGAAGAAGTCCGCCAGGCACAGGCGACGGTCTCGACGCTGCCTCGGGAAGGTGAACGAGGTGAGTTCGCGGGAGTGGTCGTCGGGGTCGAGCACGATCAGGGTCTCGTCACGGCTGACCACCGGCCAGTAGCCGTGCACCACTCCGAACTCCCCCAGCCCCTCGGAGCGGATGCGTTCGAACCAGGCCCGCAACCGCGGGCGGCCCTCGGTGGCAGCGAGTTCCTCGTAGGACGCCCCGTCGCGGGAGCCGCGCAGACCCCAGCGGCCCATCAGGGTGGCGCGCTCGTCCAACCAGCCGATGATCTCGTTGAGCGCGATGCCCTTGGTGACCCGCGAACCCCAGAACGGTGGGGTCGGCACGTCCACACCACCCTCGGGCGTCGGGCGGGCGACCTCGGAGCGCACCCCAAGCTCCGGCTCCAGGATCTCGACGGTGACCTTCGGGGCCACCCGACGTTGGCGGATCGGGGGAAGCGTGGCACCGGGGACGCCACGCTTGACGGCCATCACGGAGTCCATCAGGGTCAGCCCTTCGAAGGCATCCTTGGCGTAGCGCACCTCTCCCTCGAACATCTCGTTGAGGTCGTGCTCGACGTAGGCGCGGGTCAGGGCAGCGCCGCCCAGCAGCACCGGGTACCGCGAGGCGAGACCGCGGGCGTTGAGTTCGGCCAGGTTGTCCTTCATCACCATCGTCGACTTCACCAACAGCCCCGACATGCCGATGGCGTCGGCGCGTGCGGCCTCGGCGGCGGCGATGATGTCGGTGATCGACTGCTTGATGCCGAGGTTGACCACCGTGTAGCCGTTGTTCGACACGATGATGTCGACCAGGTTCTTGCCGATGTCGTGCACATCACCCTTGACGGTGGCGAGCACGATGGTGCCCTTGCCCCCTTCGTCTCCCTCGACCTTCTCGATGTGCGGTTCGAGGTGGGCCACGGCCGCCTTCATCGTCTCGGCGGACTGCAGCACGAAGGGAAGCTGCATCTGCCCGGAACCGAACAACTCGCCCACCGTCTTCATGCCGGCGAGCAGGTCTTCGTTGATGATCTCGAGGGCCGGTTTGGTGGCAAGGGCCTCGTCGAGGTCGACGGTGAGCCCCTTGGAGTTGCCGTCGACGATGCGCCGCTGCAGCCGCTCGTTCAGCGGCAGGCTGGCCAGCTCTGCCTCGCGCTCGGCCTTCATCGAGGCGGTGGTGACACCCTCGAACAGTTCCAGGAAGCGGGTCAGCGGGTCATATCCCTCACGACGACGGTCATAGACCATGTCGAGCGCGACCTGTCGCTGCTCCTCGGGGACCCGGTCCATCGGCACGATCTTGGCGGCGTGCACGATGGCCGAGTCGAGGCCCGCCTCCACGCACTCGTGCAGGAAGACGGAGTTGAGGACGATACGGGCGGCCGGGTTGAGGCCGAAGCTGATGTTCGACACGCCCAGCGTCGTGTGCACGCCGGGGTACTTGGCCTTCAGCTCGCGGATGGCCTGGATCGTCTCGAGGCCGTCCTTACGGGTCTCCTCCTGGCCGGTGCCGATGGGGAAGGTGAGGCAGTCCACCAGGATGTCGCCGACCTCCATGCCCCACTTCTGGGTGAGGTCATCGATCAGCCGGCTGGCCACCCTCACCTTCCACTCCGCGGTGCGCGCCTGGCCCTCCTCGTCGATGGTGAGGGCGACCACGGCGGCCCCGTGTTCGGCGACGACGGGCATCACCCGGGCGAACCGTGACCCGGGACCGTCACCGTCCTCGAAGTTCACCGAGTTGATGATCGAGCGACCGGCGAAGGTCTCGAGCCCTGCCTCGACCACCTCGGGTTCGGTCGAGTCGAGCACGACGGGCAACGTCACGGCGGTCGCGAACTCGCGGCCGATCCGCCGCATGTCGTCGGCCCCGGCGCGTCCCACGTAGTCGACACACAGGTCGAGCACGTGGGCCCCGTCGCGGGTCTGCGCGCGCGCGATGTCGACACATTCGGAGATGTTGTCGGCCAGCATCGCCTCCCGGAATGCCTTCGAACCGTTGGCGTTGGTGCGCTCACCGATGGCGAGGTAGCTGGCGTCCTGGGCGAACGGGACCTCGTGGTACAGCGAGCTGACGGAGTTCTGGTGACGCGGGCTGCGGGGCTCGACCGGGTGCTCCCGGAGGGCCTCGACGACGTGGCGCAGATGCTCAGGGGTGGTGCCACAGCATCCGCCGAACACGCTCAACCCGTAGTCGCGGACGAAACGGGTGGCGGCCTCGGCCAACTGCTCGGGGGTGAGCGGGTAGCGCGCACCGTCTGTGGTCAGCTCGGGGAGGCCGGCGTTGGGCATCGTCCCGATGCCGATGCGGGCGTGCTGGGAGAGGTGGCGCAGGTGTTCGGTCATCTCGGCGGGACCGGTCGCACAGTTGAGCCCGATCACATCGATCCCCAAGGGCTCCAAGGCGGTCAACGCCGCCCCGATCTCGGAACCGAGCAGCATGGTGCCCGTGGTCTCGACGGTGACGTTGACGAAGATGGGCAGGTCGACGCCGGCCTCGGCGCGGGCCCGCTTGGCACCGATCACGGCGGCCTTGGCCTGCAGCAGGTCCTGGGCGGTCTCGATCTGCACGGCGTCGATGCCGCCACGGATCATCGCGGTGGTCTGGGCCTGGTAGGCGTCACGGATCTCACGGAAGCCGATGTGCCCCAAGGTGGGCAGCTTCGTGCCGGGGCCGATGGAGCCCAGCACGAAGCGTGGCTTCTCAGGGGTCAGGGCCGTGACCTCGTCGGCGACCTCACGGGCGATCCGGGCGGCCGCCTCGGCCAACTCGTCGAGGCGATCGGTGATGCCGTACTCGGCCAGGGCCGCCAGGTTCGTCCCGAAGGTGTTGGTCTCGACCATGTCGACACCGGCGTCGAAGTAGGCGCGGTGGATGTCGGCGATGATGTCGGGGCGGGTGACCGACAACACCTCGTTGCAGCCCTCATGGCCTTGGAAGTCGGCCTCGATGTCGAGGTCGTAGGTCTGCAGCATCGTGCCCATGGCTCCGTCTGCGATCAGCACACGGCGGCCCAGGACGTCACGAATGGCAGATGTCATGGGGGCCACTCTAGGCGTGGCACACGCGCGGCGACGACGGTGTTCAGTCTCGGCGGACGGCGCTAGTCTCGATCCATGTCGCGTCTCACACCCGCCGATCCACGGCCCTCCACCCCGGTGGTGCTGGTCGCCTTCTCGGGGTGGAACGACGCGGGCGAGGCAGCGACCGGGGCAGTGGGACAGTTCGTCGACATGTATGACCCGGCTGAGGAGGTCGCCATCCTGGACGACGAGGCCTACTGGGACTACACCGAGCAGCGGCCCGAGATCCGCAAGGAGGAATCGGGCGAACGGTTCATCGACTGGCCACAGGTGAAGGTGTGGAGGGTTGAACATCCCGAACGGGACGTCATCTGCGTGCTCGGCCCGGAGCCGGCGTTGAGGTGGCGCAGTTTCCTCGCCGAACTGACGGGCCTGATCAAGGGATTCGAACCCGCGATGGTGATCACGGTCGGCTGCATGGTCACCGACGACCCGCACTCACGACCGCTGCCGGTCTCGGGTCACGCCAGCACCCCCGAGTTGGCCTCCGCGTTGGGGGTCGATCCCGAGACCTACGTGGGTCCCACCGGGATGACCGGGTTGGTGCACCGGGCCTGTTCCGACCTGGGCATCCCCACCGCATCACTGTGGGGGTCCAGCCCGCACTACTCACCCCAGCGCGAGTGCCCGAAGGCCAAACAGGCCCTGCTGCGCCGACTCAGCGACGTGCTCGATCTCGACATCGATGAGGGTGACCTCGACGACGAGGTGGCCGAGTGGGAGCAGACGATCAACCAGCTGGCCGAGAACGATCCCGACGTGGCCCGCTACATCGCCGAGCTCGAAGCGGCCCAGGACGCCGACCTCAAGGAGACCACCGGCGACGACATCGCGGCCCAGTTCCAGCGCTGGCTGGGACGCTCGCGCCCCGGTCGCGACCACCCCGGGCCCGAGCGACGCGGCTGACGGACAAGACCGCCTTCGGCGTCATTCCAGCAGGAGCGAGGCACCAGTGACGTGTCGAGATCTCAGTGTTGGCACCCCTTGACCGCAGCGTCGCGCAGTTCGTTGACCATGGCGTCGGGGTCGTCCGCTCGATAGACAGCCGACCCCGCCACGAACACGTCCGCACCCGCCTCGGCGGCTCGTCCGATGGTGTCGACCGACACTCCCCCGTCGACCTGGACGAGGATCTGCGCACCCGTCCGGCGCACCAGTTCTCGGGTGCGCCGGATCTTGGGCAACACCAGGTCGAGGAAGCTCTGCCCGCCAAAACCCGGCTCGACGGTCATCAGCAACACCATGTCGACCTCGGTGAGCATGTCGGCGAAGCCGTCGATGGGTGTGGCCGGCTTCAGGGCCATGGACGCGCGCGCGCCGAGTTTGCGGAGTTCGCGGGCGAGCCGGATGGGCGCGCGGGCAGCCTCGACGTGGAAGGTGACCGAGTCAGCGCCCGCGGCCGCGTAATCGGGGGCCCAGCGATCGGGGTCCTCGATCATCAGGTGGATGTCGAGAAGCTTGTCGGTCGCCTTGCGGATCGACTCCACGACGGGCAGACCGATGGTCAGATTGGGGACGAAGTGCCCGTCCATCACGTCGACGTGGACCATGTCCGCCGACGGAATCCGCGCGATCTCGGCGCCCAGCTCGGCGAAGTTGGCGTTGAGGACGCTCGGGGTGATCTGCATGGCGGGGAGCGACATGTCATCAGACTACCGAGCAGAACTGGAAACCCTTGCTACCTAGGTGCCATGGAGTTAGCGTCCTTCCATGAAGATTCAGGCGGCAGATTCGAGACATCGCCTGGTTGCGTACGTCGTGCTGATGGTGCTCGTGGCAGGAGGCTTGGCTTCCACGGCGGTGGGGGAACCAACCCCGCCGGTTTCCCAGGCCGAAGCCTCCAAGCGTGCTGAGGTCGGCCACCAGGACACCGCCCCGCCTGAAGAGCCTGCGGACAGCACCCGACGTGCCCTATGGGCCCAAGGTCTTGTGCAGACCCTGCCCACCGATCAACGCGCTGGCTATTGGGTCGATGAGAACAACACCGTCACCCTCTACGTGGCTGGCGATGCCGACGGCGCGCGCAGGCAATGGCAGGAAGAGATCGACTCATCAGGCTTCGACGTAGCCGTGGTGCGCGTCACCTACTCCAGCGAGCAGCTTGGGGCGCAGCTGGAGTCGTCACGCTGGAAAGACCGCGGCGTTCCACAGGAATGGCTGGCGGGCCTGATGGGCGTTGGACTCGAATACCGAGAGAATGCCTTGGAGTTGCGGGTCCAGTTCTTGGGCGGGCAACGCAACCGACTTGGAGCGTTTCCTAGGGGTTCGCGTGGTCACCACCGTCGTGGAGGGGCCAATGCAAGCCCTCTACGGCCGTTTCGAGGACAATCCTCCGCGATGGGGTGGTACCAGAATCAAGCTCTACTGGCCAGGGAGTGACCTCAATGATCCGAACTCGCTCGACAAATTGAAGGAGCCCGTGATCTGTACCGCCGGCTTCCCAGCGATCAGCGAAGGGTACGAGGTGATGGCGACCGCAGGGCACTGTGCCCCGTACGGCGCCGCCTCCACACCGCGCTGGGCGTGGAATGGGAAGTCTCTCACTGAAGGGGGAATTCTCTGCGCTCTCGCCGGCTGTCGCCATCGCGAGGTGGGCTCCGTGTGGAAAACCATGGCCAAGACGTATTCGACACAGACACAAGCTGTTGGGAACTCATCGGTGGTGGACATGGCGTGGGTATTTCTCCACACCACTCCTGCCGCGAACAACTACGGTGCTTCCTACTATACTGGGACCAGTTCGGGGGATGTGATCAATCACGCGCAGGATACCTACCCATCTCCTTCGACTGATTACACTGGCCTGACGATGTGCGTCTCCGGAGCCACGAATTTCAGATCTTGCGGATGGAAGGTCACCGGTCGAGACCTCACGGTTGCGACGGTAAAGGGTTCGGCCACCGGTGGTACAACCCAATACATCTACACTTACGGCTGGCGGATGACCTCTACCCAGGGAGGATGCGTGGGTGGGGGCGATAGCGGAGGGATCGTGTGGTTCGTGGCCAACGACGGCAAATGGGCAACGGCAGGCGTGATCTCAAGCGCTACCTCAGAGCTGTGCGGAACCTCGCTCGCCTTCGCCACGTGGGCCGACGCACGGATCTACTTCCCGTCCCTCACGCCAAAACTCCAATGAGCATACCGCACGCGATCATGATCGACTGACGTGACTTTTGTCGACCACACACGTTTCCGCCCGTTGAGGGCGCTGTGGGCGCTTCTCATTGTTTTCCTAGCGCTCATCGACCTAGGAGCCGTGTCGGTCTTCGTAGGAATGACCTACATCTACTCAATCGCCGGATGCTTCGGGACTGGGCTGTGCGACACGATGGATCGCACTCGCCACGCGGCACAGGTTCATGTCGGAACCACCACCGTGGCCACCGCCTTTTCCATAATACTTGGTTGGATCGCTCTTCGGCGGAACAGCCACGCCCCCCTGATCGTCGTGTCAAAGATCCGGGTTCTTTTCATGGTCCAGCTGGTGGTGATGACAGCGGGGGCCGCGCTGTATTTTTCTTGGCTGACCACTATCCACTTGTCAGCGAGCTGCGCCGTATTGGACGGGCAGTGCCACGCATATTTCCCTTACAAACACGGTTTGTTGGTCTACATCGCCTTTGGGGCGCTCAACGCCGCATGCATCTTGGCCTTGGCGTGGGTCGCCGCTCGTGGCCGCCCACTCCGGTCACGCTGAGCGACGGCGCAGAAGCGCCAGGAACATGGCGTCGGTGCCGTGGCGATGGGGCCACAACTGAGCCACCAACGGATGCCCGGGCACCGAGACATCGGGCAGTGCTTCACCCGACGTCGCGCCCCCCGCGACTGCTTGGAGCACAGCGGGTGCGTCCAGCAGGTCAAGGTCGTCGCGCTCGGCGAGCAGCGCGTCGATCACGTCGGTCGTCTCGCGTCGATCCGGAGAGCAGGTGACGTAGGCCATCACTCCCCCGCCGGCCAGCGAATCGGCGCCCATGTGGGCGAGGTCGAGTTGCAGGCCGGTCAACCCAGCCACGTCGGCGGTGTCCTTGCGCCAGCGGGCGTCGGGTCGACGACGCAGCGCCCCCAGCCCCGAGCACGGAACATCGGCCATGACGGCCGCGAACTCATCGGGAAGCCACGCGGGCGCTCGACCGTCGGCGCAGATCACCTGCACACCGTCCGGATAAGCCCTCGTTCCCTGGGCCACCAGGTCGGCACGGTGGGGGGCGACCTCGTTGGCCAGCAGCCACGTGTGTCTGCGGCGGGCGAGACCCACCAGCAGGGCGGCCTTGCCGCCGGGCCCAGCACACAGGTCGAGCCACGGGCCGGTGGCGTCGACGGCCGTGGCCAGCGCGGTCGCCACAAGTTGTGATCCTTCGTCCTGCACGCCGGCCCGTCCGTCACGCACGGCGGCAATGTCGGCGGGACGCTGTCGGGAGGTGAAGCCGAACGGCGACCACCGCGTGGGAGTGATGTCGTCGCCCGGCAAGTCGTCGAGCCGCATCAGCCCCGGCCGCACGACAAGCACGGGTTGGGCCGGCAGGTTGTTGGCAAGCAGCGCGGCTTCGGCCTCGTCACCGAGCAGGTCACGGTACGACTCGGCTATCCAACGGGGGTGATGGGTACGCAGCGCGAGAGCGTCGATCGAGTCGAGCCCATTCGACAGCGTCTGCACCCACTCGTCGAGGCTCCTCTCGCTGATTCGCCGCGAGACGGCATTGACCAGGCCCGCCACCTTCGGGTGAATGCGCGTGCGGGCCTGGTCGACGGCCTGCTGGGCGGCGACGTGGTTGGGCGTGCGCATGGCCAGCATCCGGTGACTGGTGAGCCGGAGCAGGTCGACCACCTGGGGCTGCAGGTCCGTCAGGCGGCGACGCGAGGCCGCTTCGATGACGCGGTCGTGGGTGCCCATCAGGCGGCAGGTGCCGTAGACCAGTTCGGTCACCTCGGCCACACTGCGGCGGTGATCGGGGTGTTGGCGCAGCACCTCGTCCAGCGCCAGATTCGCATAGGCCTGGTCGCGGGTCACCCGGGTCATCACCTGAGTCGCCAACCACAACACATCACTCATGACAGCCGTGCTCCCGTCACCTGTACGCCCCTGGCCCAGTCGGCACCCGCCATCTGCTTCTTGCCGTGCGGCTGCACCCGAACCAACTCCAGCCCACCATCGACGGTGCCGACCAACAGTGCCCGCTTGGTGGCGCGCAACTCACCGGGTCCCAAGGGTTCGTCGAGGTGAACCGGCGTCGCCGAGACGATCTTGAACCTCTCCTCGACCCCATTGCTCGTGAACTGGGCCCACGCACCGGGCGCGGGGGTCACGGCCCTGATCTGACGGTCCACCGCGTCAGTCGGCACGCCGAAGTCGACGTGGGCGTCGTCCACGGTGATCTTCGCGGCAACGGTGAGGCCCTCGTCGGCCTGTTCGGTCGGCTCAGCACCGTCAGCGATGGCCGACATTGTCTTGACCAGCAACTGGGCTCCGGACTGGGAAAGCTCGTCCAGCAACTCCCCAGCTGTCTGCCCAGACCTGACGGGCGTCTCGATCGTGCCGAACACAGGACCGGCGTCGAGGGCCCTGACGATGCGGAACGTGGTGGCGCCGGTGACCTGGTCGCCCTCCCAGATGGCCCGCTGCACCGGGGCCGCTCCACGCCATCGAGGCAGCAACGAGAAGTGCAGGTTCACCCACCCGTGCGGCACCAGGTCGAGCGCTGACTGCGGCAGCAACGCACCGTAGGCCACGACCGCGACGGCATCGAGCCCGAACGCGACCAGCGCGGCCTGGAACTCGGGGTCGCGCGGGTGAGAGGGCTTCAGCACCGGGATGCCCAACTCCGCGGCCAGTTGCGCGACCGATGAGGCGGTGAGCTTCTTCCCTCGTCCGGCGGGGGCGTCGGGGCGGGTGATCACCACTGCGACCTCATGCTCGGACTCGGCCAGGGCGGCCAGCGCGGGCAGGGCCACCTCGGGAGTGCCGGCGAATCCGATCTTCAGTGCTGTCACAACTGTTCACCCTAACTGTTGGGGATCGACGCGCACCCGCACCGGTGTCGCCTTGCGGGCGGCACGCTGGTCCAGCCCCGCCGCGATCGCCCCCACCACCTGTCGTCCCTGCGCCCGCGGGGCACGCACGATCATCCGCACCAGCCCGTCGACCTCACCGCCCACACCGGGGCCCTCGATCGGCACGGGCCCCAGCAGTTCGACCGACTCCAGTTCCGCCAGCGCCGCCCAGACGATCAGTTCATCGACCGCCTGAGCGGTGCCCTCGAGGGTGACGAAGCTGACGGCGGGAGGGAACCCCGCCTCGAGACGTTCACCCAGCAGACGAGCCGCGTAGGCTGCCGGGTCCTGCCGGACGAAGGCCTGCACGGCCGGGTCGTCGATGGGTCCCACCATGCACACGGTGCCGCCGTCGCCTCCCGGACGAACGTGCCCCGCCACCACCTGCCAGCGCCTGAGCGCCTCCTCACCGGCACGCAGGTCGGCGCGGGCCAGGAGTTGGGGGGCATCCAGCAGCACCGCGGCTGCGTACCCCGACGATGCCCGGGGCTCGGCCCCGGGTGTGGCCACCACCAGGACGGGCTTGTCACCGACCTCGTCGACGACGTGGTCCCGTGAGGAGTCGACGACGGCCGCACCGGGGAAGGCACGCGCGAAGTCGGCCGCCGTCTGGGAGGCCCCCACCAGGGGCGCCCGCAGGTGGTCGCCTCCGCACACGAGGCAGCGCCACTGACCCACCGGCCGAGCACACCACTGGCACGACACCTGCTGCTCCGCGGCGCCCGGTTCCCGTCGGGTCTGCAGGGGTCCGTGGCAGTGCTGGCAGCGGGCAGGTTCGCGGCATCGCTCGCAGCGCAGCGCCAGCAGATGGCCACCCCTGGGCACCTGGACGAGCACGGGTCCTTGGGTGAGCCCGACCCTGATCGTCTCGAAGACCACCTGGGGCAGCCGAACCTGTGCCGCCAACGGGTCACGGGCGATGGCGCGATCGGAGTCGGCCGCGACCTTGACCAACGGGAGCATCCGTCGAAGTTCGCCCCGGGGCAGCTCCAGGGGGTGCATCCAGCCTGCCTCGACCCACGCCTGCGCTTCACAGCTGCGGGCCCGGGATGCCAGCAGCAGCGCGCAGCCGTCGATGGGCACCCGCATGGCGGCCACCTGTCGCGTGTGCGGGTACGGGGTGCGAGGTTCGGCATGAAGGTCGTCCCCGTCGTCGAGCACCACCACCAGACCCAGGTCACGCACCGGGGCGAACATCGCCGAACGGGTGCCCAGCACCACCCGGGCCTGTCCCCGCACCACGGAGAGATAGTTGCGGTAGCGGGCCGCGGGACCCGATTCGGACTGCAGCACCGCGACGGTCCGGGGGCCCAGCGCCGCCTCGAGCGCCGGCTGCACCCGGGCGATGTCCTTCAGGTCGGGGACGAGCACCAACGCTCCCCGTCCGGCCCGCAGCGCGGCCGCCACCGCCTGGGCGACACCGCGGGCGATGTCGCCCGCGGGATGGTGAACGGTCGGCACCTGCCAGAATCCGCGCACCGCCTCGCCGCGCTCGAGGGCAGCGAGGAAACGCGCGCCGGTCGTGGTGTCGGACAACCCGCCGGAGGGGGGCGCACCGGCGGGGTCGGGCACTGGCCACGTCGCCTGGTCTGCCCGTTCGGTGGCCGCGTGCCGGGGCGGGACGGCCATCCTCATGACATCGGCGAACGTCCCTGCGTAGTGGTCGGCGGTGGCGCGGATCAGCTGCACCTGGGCGGGCGTGATCACCGGCTCGCCCGAGACCACCTTGTCGAGGTGCGCCAACTGACCGGAGAAGCTGGACGAGGTGGGCCGTCCCACCACGAACCCGTCGACCAGCCGACCCGCGAACCTGGCCCGCACCCGAGCGCCGACGACCGCGGTCTCGTCCAGGTCGGCGGGTACGGCGTAGTCGAAGGGACGATCGACGTTGGCCAACGGCACATCGAGCATGACCGAGGCGATCCCCGCCTGCGGCGCGGTCACCCCGGGTGCCTCGATCAGTTGGTCTTGGTCCACGTCGCCACTCTAGGGACACCCACCGACAGTCCCTCAGCCCTTGACCGCCCTCGCCAGGGCCTCGGCCCGATCCGTGCGCTCCCAGGTCATCGACTCGAGTTCTCGTCCGAAGTGACCGTAGGCGGTCAGCTGCGAGTAGATCGGTCGCAGCAGGTCGAGGTCGCGGACGATCGCCGCCGGACGCAGGTCGAACACCTCACGCACCGCGGCCTTGATCTGCTCCTCGGGCACCACCGAGGTGCCGTAGGTGTCGACGTAGAAGCCCACGGGCTGTGCCTTGCCGATGGCGTAGGCCACCTGCACCTCACAGCGGGTCGCGAGCCCGGCGGCCACCACGTTCTTGGCGACCCAGCGCATGGCGTACGCCGCCGACCTGTCGACCTTCGAGGGGTCCTTGCCCGAGAACGCGCCACCGCCGTGGCGAGCCATGCCGCCGTAGGTGTCGACGATGATCTTGCGGCCGGTGACCCCCGCGTCACCCATCGGGCCGCCGATCACGAACTTGCCGGTCGGGTTCACGTGCACGCGGTAGTCGGAGTGCCTGAGCTCGTAGCGCTCGAGCACCGGCTCGATCACGTGCCTGACCACGTCGGGCTCCAGCGTCGCCGCGAGATCGACCCCTTCGGCGTGCTGGGTCGACAGCACCACGGTGTCGAGGCCGACGGGGCGGAAGTCCTCGTCGTACTCGATGGTCACCTGGGTCTTGCCGTCGGGTCGCAGGTAGTCGAGGGTGCCGTCCATGCGGACCGCGGTCAGCCGCTCGGCGAGGCGGTGGGCGAGGTCGATCGGCAGCGGCATCAGCGAGGGGGTCTCGGTGCAGGCATAGCCGAACATCAGTCCCTGGTCGCCGGCGCCCTGCAGGTCGAAGGCATCGACCGAGCCACCGCGGGCCTCCACGGCCGCGTTGACCCCTTGGGCGATGTCAGGTGACTGGGCGCCGAGCGCAACCGAGACACCACAGGAGGCACCGTCGAAACCCTTGCGGGACGAGTCGTAGCCGATCCTGAGGATGGTGTCACGGGCGATGCGGGCGACATCGGCATAGGCCTCCGTGGTGACCTCACCGGCCACCACGACCAAGCCCGTGGTGACGAGGGTCTCGACCGCCACCCTGCTGCTGGGGTCGTCGGTCAGGAGGGCATCAAGCACTCCGTCCGAGATGGCGTCCGCGATCTTGTCGGGGTGGCCCTCGGTGACGGACTCTGACGTGAACAGACGAGTCACGTGTCATTCCTTGTCTGCCGGGCAACGAGCCCAGCTCTCTCCGACCGGCACTCTGCGGGTCGGGACCTCGGTTCCGACCTGACCCGTACAGCGATCAGGCCGGAGCGGGGCAAAAAGCTTGCCCCTCGAGGGAGGACCCAGCGATCAGGCGGGGTCCAGGTCGGCGAACGGGTCGCCGAAGTTCAGGTCGGGGGTCTCGGCAGCGGCTTCCGCACGCGCGGCGGCCTCGGCCTCGGGGTCGATCGGGTTGCACTCGAGCACGCCCGCCTGGATCTCGCGCATGGCGATCGACAGGGGCTTCTCGGTCACGCCGGAGTCGACGAGCGGCCCGACGTTCTCGAGCAGGCCCTCACCGAGCTGGCTGTAGTACGCGTTGATCTGACGGGCCCGCTTGGCGGCGAAAAGCACCAGACGGTACTTCGAGTCCACCTTGTCGAGCAGGTCGTCGATCGGTGGGTTGATGATGCCTTGGGCTTCGTTGACGCTCACGGATACCTCTCACTGGCTGGTCAGACTGAGCAACTCTACCAAACGGGCCACGGTTTCATCGATCTGGCCGTTGACCACCACGCAGTCGAACTCGTCGGCGGCCGCCAACTCGTCGACGGCGGTCGCGAGACGTCGTTGCTGTTGCTCCGGGGACTCGGTGCCACGCCCGATCAGGCGGCGCACCAACTCGTCCCAACTGGGGGGTGACAGGAAGACCTGACGGGCGTCCGGGTAGGTGGTCCTGACCTGTCGGGCACCCTGCAGGTCGATCTCCAGGATCACCGGACGACGTGCCGCCACGGCCTCGACCACGGGCCGACGCGGGGTTCCGTAGCGATGCCTGCCGTGCACGACCGCCCACTCGAGCAGGCCGTCCTCGGCGACGAGCCGGTCGAACTCGGCCTCGCTGACGAAGTGGTAGTGGCGGCCGTCGACCTCACCCGGTCGGGGTGGACGGGTGGTGGCGCTCACCGAGACGAAGACCTCGGGGTGGGCGTGCCGCAGTCGGGCGACAACGGTGCCCTTGCCCACTGCCGTAGGCCCCGAGACGACCATCACCCCGGAATGGTTCTCGGGGAGTGAGTCGAACGAGCTGCTGTGCGGCATCTCGGGCGGCGACACAGAATGGGCGACGTCGTGGGGCACCGGTCAGTTGAACTCGGCCTTGAGGCCGGCGATCTGGTGGCGACCGAGACCACGCAGGCGACGGTTCTGGGCGATCTCGAGGCGTTCCATGATCTCTGCGGCACGCTTCTCGCCGACGCGCGGCAGCGACTTCAGCAGGTCGACCACCTTGAGATGGGCCAGCACCTCGTTCGAGGCGGCCTGGTCGAGGGCGTCGGACAACGACAGCTGGCCGGTGCGGATCCTCTCCTTCAGGTCGGCCCGCTCGCGGCGTGCCTTCGTGGCGGCGGCGCGGGCAGCCTGCAGCTGCTCCGGCGTCAGCGTCGGAATGGCCATGTCCCCTTCTTTCCATCTCGAACTCGCGGCGTGAGGGCGTCCGCGACAGTCAAACAACGTAGTGGATCAGGCGTTCCGGCACGCCGGTTCAGCGCAGCCCTTCGACCCGTTCCTGCATCCCGGCCAGTGAGGGTCCACCCGCCAGCACTTCTCGGGACGCACTCGGCAAAACTATCCCGTCGGTGTTGCCGAATTGGCTCGCCACACCCGAAAGGGTGCCCCCCTGCGCACCGATCCCGGGTACCAGCACGACGCCCGAGAACCCG
Source organism: Aestuariimicrobium kwangyangense DSM 21549 (assembly GCF_000421525.1). Classification (GTDB taxonomy): domain Bacteria; phylum Actinomycetota; class Actinomycetes; order Propionibacteriales; family Propionibacteriaceae; genus Aestuariimicrobium; species Aestuariimicrobium kwangyangense. The sequence continues at coordinate 378,650 of NZ_ATXE01000002.1, forward strand.
GTCAGGTCGATCCCCAGGTCAGCATGCGTGCCACCGACCACGAGACCGACATGGTTTCGGCCCTCGGACGAATTGTCCCGCTGGGCGTGGCGCACGATTGTCTGGGCCACCGAGCCGTCGCCGGTGGCTGCCAGTTGCACCTCATGACCCTCGGGATTGCTGGTGCGGCAGAGCACGTGAAGACCACGCCCGGTGGCGGCGGCCAGGTCGATGGCCGGACGCAATGACTCGTAACCCAGGTACGGGGAGACGGTGAGGGCGTCGGAGCGAAGCGGCGACTCGTCCGAGAGGTAGGCGCGCGCGTAGCCGTCCATGGTCGAGCCGATGTCGCCTCGCTTGGCGTCCATGATGCTGAGCGCATTCGCCTCACGCAGGTCGGCCAGGATGCGCTCGAGCGCCAGTACCCCCCGGGACCCGAAGGGTTCGAACAGTCCCGACTGGGGCTTGAAGACCGGCACCCGGTCGGCCAGCGACTCGACCACCCGACGACCGAACCGCTCGGCCCCGTCGCCGTCGAGGGGCAGCCCCCATGCGTCGAGCAGGGCCGGGTGGGGGTCGATGCCGACACACAGGGCCAGTCCCCCGCGTAGGTCGATGGCTGCACGCAGTCGTTCGGCGTAGGCAGGGGCTGTCATCAGTGCTCCTTCGAGACCCGGTTGGCAGATCGCACCAGCGCCGGGCCCGAGTAGATGAATCCGGTGTAGAGCTGCACCAGCTGGGCGCCGGCGGCGAACATGCGGCGCACGTCGCCTTCGTCCATCAACCCGCCGACCCCGACGACGGGGAGCTGGGTGCGCGCGACGACCTGCTCGACGACGGCGAGCGCCCGGGCGCTCAGCGGGGCACCAGAGAGTCCGCCCGCCTGTTCGCCGGTGGCGCGGTCCGAGGCGGCGAGCCCGTCGCGAGCCAGCGTCGTGTTGGTCGCCACCAGGGCGGCGGCGCCGGCCAGGTCGGCAGCAGAGACGGCCGCGGCCAGGTCGTCCGGATCGAGATCAGGGGCGAGTTTGACGAAGACGGGCAGGGGACGAGCCGGGTCGTGCTCATGGGCGGCCCTCACGACGGCACCGACCAACGCCTCGAGGTCACGGCCGGTCTGAAGGGCCCGCAACCCCGGGGTGTTGGGGCTGGAGACGTTGATGGCGACGTAGTCGGCCACGTCGACCACGTCGGCCAGGGCGGCCCGGTAGTCGTCGATGGCCCGCTCGTTGGGGGTGACCTTGTTCTTGCCGAGACTGATGCCGACCGCCAGTCCGAGGGCCTGGTTTCCGCGATGGACCCCGGCCCGACGCAACCTGGCGGCCAAGGCGCCCGAGCCGGAGTTGTTGAACCCCATCCGGTTGATGATCGCCTTCGACTCCGGCAGCCGGAACAGCCGGGGACGGTCGTTGCCCGGTTGGGCCACCGGGGTGACGGTGCCCAGTTCGGCGAAACCGAACCCGAAACCGGCCCACGCGTGGGCTGCGCGACCGTCCTTGTCGAGCCCTGCAGCGAGGCCGACCCGGCCGGGGAACCTGACGCCCGCGAGGGTGACCGGTGACCGCTCCCCCGCCACCGTCGACCGCAGCACCCGGTCGAACACCCGAGGACTCCGCTCGAGGCCGGCGATCATCGCCTCGTGGATCTGTTCGGGGTCGCGGGTGAACAGCACCGGACGAGCCACCCGCTGGTAGCCGGCACCCAACAAGTGGGTCCAGCCGTCGGCCAGTTTGGCGGGGTCAGGACGGATCATTCCACTCCTGCAGGCTCTTCACCTCGACCGCACCCGCGCGGATCGCCTCGATGCCCTGGACCGCGGCGGACAGTCCCTGCACCGTGGTCACGCACGGCACACCCTGGCGGATGGCGGCCGTCCTGATCTCGTAGCCGTCGGCACGCGGCGAGCCGCCGGGGGTCTGGCCCTGGGGGGTGTTGAAGATCAGGTCGATCTTGTCGTCGTGGATCAGGTCGACGATGGTGGGTTCGCCCTCGGGTCCTCGTCCCTCGGAGAACTTGCGCACCGTCGTGACCTGCACGCCGTGGCGGCGCAGCACCGTGGCGGTGCCGGCCGTGGCGTACAGGGTGAAGCCGAGGTCGGCCAGCCGCTTCACCGGGAAGATGGCGTGCCGCTTGTCACGGTTCGCGACAGCGACGAAGGCCGTGCCCGAAGTGGGCAGTCCCTGCCCGACCCCGGCCTGGGCCTTCGCGAAGGCCGTACCGAAGGTGGTGTCGAGCCCCATCACCTCCCCGGTGGAGCGCATCTCAGGTCCGAGCACCGTGTCGACACCGAAGCCCTCGGGGGTGCGGAACCGGTTGAACGGCATCACCGCCTCCTTCACCGCCAGCGGTGCCCCCTCGCGGACGATCGCGCCATCGCCCTCGGCGCGGAGCATGCCCTGCTCACGCAGTTCGGCGATCGTCCGACCGACCATCACCAGGGCGGCGGCCTTGGCGAGCTGGGTGCCGGTGGCCTTCGAGACGAACGGCACGGTGCGGGAGGCGCGCGGGTTGGCCTCGAGCACGTAGAGGGTGTCGCTGGCGAGCGCGAACTGGATGTTGATCAGTCCTCGCACCCCCACTCCGCGGGCGATCGCCTCGGTCGAGGTGCGGATCCGGTCGACGACCTCCTCACCGAGGGTGATCGGCGGCAGGGCGCAGGCCGAGTCACCGGAGTGGATCCCGGCCTCCTCGATGTGCTCCATGACGCCGCCCAGGTAGAGCTCCCGGCCGTCGTAGAGGGCGTCGACGTCGATCTCGACCGCGTCGTCCAGGAACCGGTCGACCAGCACCGGTGAGGCCGACGAGATCAGGGTTGACTGTTCGATGTAGCGAGCCAGGGAGGTCTCGTCGTAGACGATCTCCATGCCGCGCCCACCCAGCACGTAGCTCGGACGAACCAGCACCGGGTAGCCGATCTCGGCGGCAACGGCGCGGGCCTGTTCGAACGACTCCGCCATGCCGTGCTTGGGTGCGGGCAGGTCGGCCCGGGCGAGCACGGCCCCGAAGGCGCCGCGCTCCTCGGCCAGGTGGATCGCCTCGGGGCTGGTGCCCACGATGGGCACCCCAGCGGCCTTGAGGGCGGCGGCCAGCTTGAGCGGGGTCTGCCCGCCCAACTGCACCATCACCCCGGCCACCGGGCCCGCTGCGAGCTCGGCGTGGTAGACCTCGAGCACGTCTTCGAGGGTGAGCGGTTCGAAGTAGAGCCGGTCGGCGGTGTCGTAGTCGGTCGAGACCGTCTCGGGGTTGCAGTTGACCATCACCGACTCGTAGCCGGCCTCCGACAGCGCCATGGCGGCATGCACACAGGAGTAGTCGAACTCGATGCCCTGGCCGATGCGGTTGGGTCCCGACCCGAGGATGAGCACGGCCGGCTTCTCGCGGGGCTCGACCTCGGTCTCCTCGTCGTAGGAGGAGTAGTGGTACGGCGTGTGCGCCTCGAATTCGGCGGCGCAGGTGTCGACGGTCTTGTAGACCGGACGAATCCCCAGCGCCCAGCGCAGACCCCGGACGACGTCCTCGGGCATACCGCGCAGCTTCGCGACCTGGGCGTCACCCAGCCCGTGCCGCTTGGCCCGGCGGAGCAGTTCGGGGGTCAGTTCCGGTGCGTCGTGCACCTGCTTGCCGATCTCGTGGATCAGCACCAGTTGGTCCATGAACCACGGGTCGAGCCCGGTGGCCTCGATCACCTGCTCGGGGGTGGCGCCCCAGCGCAGGGCCCGCTCCATCAACAGGATGCGTCCGTCGTGGGGCTGGCGCAGCCGCTCGAGGATCTCGTCGACGTCTCCGCCGTCCTGCTCGGCGAACGGCTCGGCGTCCTCGGTGTCGGTCCAGAACCCGTGGTGTCCGGCCTCGAGGGAGCGCAGTGCCTTGTTCAGGGCCTCGGTGAAGTTGCGCCCGATGGCCATCGACTCGCCCACCGACTTCATGTGGGTGGTGAGGGTCTTGTCGGCCGAAGGGAACTTCTCGAAGGCGAACCGGGGCACCTTCACCACGACGTAGTCGAGGGTCGGCTCGAAGCTCGCCGGGGTCTTCAGGGTGATGTCGTTGTCGATCTCGTCGAGGGTGTACCCGACGGCGACCTTGGCAGCGATCTTGGCGATCGGGAAGCCGGTGGCCTTCGAGGCAAGCGCCGAGGACCGGGAGACCCGCGGGTTCATCTCGATCACGATCATGCGACCGTCGGCAGGATTGACCGCGAACTGGATGTTGCAGCCGCCGGTGTCGACGCCGACGGCGCGGATGACGCCGATGGCGATGTCGCGCATCCGCTGGTACTCGCGGTCGGTCAGGGTCATCGCCGGGGCGACGGTGATCGAGTCACCGGTGTGGATGCCCATGGGGTCGAAGTTCTCGATCGAGCAGATGATGACGACGTTGTCGGCCTTGTCGCGCATCACCTCGAGCTCGTACTCCTTCCAGCCCGTGATCGACTCCTCGATCAGCACCTCGGTGGTGGGGCTGGCGTCGAGACCGGTGCCGGCGATGCGGCGCAGTTCGGTCTCGTCGTGGGCGAACCCCGACCCGAGCCCGCCCATGGTGAAGCTGGGGCGCACCACGACGGGGTAGCCGAGGTCGTCGGCGGCGGCGACCACCTCGTCCATGGTGTGGCAGATGGCCGACTTGGCCACCTCGGCGGTGCCTCCGGTGATGCCGGTCAGCGCGAGCACGATCTGCTTGAACTGCTCGCGGTCCTCACCGCGCTGGATCGCCTCGACCGAGGCGCCGATCAGTTCGGCACCGTACTTCTCGAGCACCCCGTTGTCGTGCAGCGCGATGGCGGTGTTCAGCGCGGTCTGGCCGCCGAGGGTGGCCAGCACGGCATCGGGACGCTCCTTGGCGATCACCCGCTCGACGAACTCCGGGGTGATCGGCTCGACGTAGGTGGCGTCGGCGAACTCGGGGTCGGTCATGATCGTGGCCGGGTTCGAGTTGACCAGGATGACCCGGAACCCCTCCTCACGCAGCACCCGGCAGGCCTGGGTGCCCGAGTAGTCGAACTCGGCCGCTTGGCCGATGACGATGGGTCCGGAGCCGATCACCAGGATCGACGAGATGTCGGTGCGCTTGGGCATTCAGTTGTCCTTCAGCAGGTCGACGAAGCGGTCGAAGAGGTAGGCGGCGTCGTGCGGTCCGGCAGCGGCCTCGGGGTGGTACTGCACCGAGAAGGCGATCAGCTTGCCGTCCTTGCGCAGTTCCAGTCCCTCGACCACGTGGTCGTTGAGTCCGATGTGGCTCACCCGCGCGGTGCCATAGGGGGTGTCGAGGTCGTCCCCGACGGGGGCGTCGACCGCGAACCCGTGGTTCTGGCTGGTGATCTCGACCTTGCGGGTGCCCAGGTCCATCACGGGCTGGTTCACCCCGCGGTGGCCGAACGGCAGCTTGTAGGTGCCCAGGCCGAGGGCTCGTCCGAAGATCTGGTTGCCGAAGCAGATGCCGAAGTAGGGCATGCCCGCGGTGAGCACCTGCTGGAGCAACTGGACCGAATGCTCGGCCGCAGCCGGGTCGCCCGGGCCGTTGGAGAAGAACACGCCGTCTGCGCCGGTGGCGCGAATGTCGTCGAGGGAGGACGAGGCCGGCAGCACGTGCACCTCGATGCCCCGCTGGGCCATCCGCTGGGGGGTCATCGCCTTGATGCCGAGATCGACGGCGGCGACGGTGAAGAGTTTCTCGCCCTCGGCCGGCACCACGTAGGGGTGGTCGGTGGTGACGTCGTCGACCAGGTTGGCGCCCGCCATCGAGGGTTGCTCGAGCACCTTGGCGAGCAGCGCCTCGGGGTCGGTGCCCTCGGAACTGATGCCGACCCTCATCGCGCCCTTGTCGCGCAGGTGGCGCGTGAGGGCACGGGTGTCGATGCCCGAGATGCCCACGATGCCCTGGGCCTTGAGTTCGTCGTCGAGGCTGCGCCGGGCCCTCCAGTTCGAGGCGAGCCGGGCGGGGTCACGGACGACGTAGCCGGCCACCCAGATGCGGCTGGACTCGTCGTCCTCGTCGTTCCAGCCCGTGTTGCCGACGTGGGGGGCGGTCATCACGACCACCTGCCGGTGGTAGCTCGGGTCGGTGAGCGTCTCCTGGTAGCCGGTCATCGCGGTGGCGAACACGGCCTCCCCGAACGTCTCACCGATCGCACCGTAGGCCTCACCGCGGAAACGGCGGCCATCCTCCAGAACCAGGATTGCTTCGGGCATGGCCGTCCTTCCCCTGCCAAGGCAGGTCAAGCGTGGAAGTGTCTGCAGAACTTTAGCAGCGAGCCCGACGCCCACCGCCCACACTGCGGACGCTGGACGGATGACAGGCTGGACCCATGACGTGGACCTTCACCGCCGACGATCTGGTGGCCGCACTGCCCGACGAGGTCACCCTCGTTTGGGAGCCGGTGCGCGACGAGCCGCGGCTCGACGACTTCTGGCGCACGCTGGCCGCTGCCACCGACGAGGCGCTGGCCGCTCCCGAACCGACCCTGCCGCGGACGGCCGTCTGGGAGTACCTCGACACGGGTGCACGGCTCCCCTACGAGGACGCCTACTTCGCCCGTCGTCGCAGGCTGGCGGCGATCGGGCTGTCATCGATGGCCGGACGCCGCGACGCCCTGCACGCGCTGCCCGATCGGATCGCGGCCGTCTGCGAGGAGCCGAGTTGGGCATTGCCGGCCCACGGCGGCTGGGAACCGGGTGGGCAGCGACAGGTGGACCTGTTCGCTGCGGAGACCGCCAACACCCTCGCCGAGCTGGTGACCCTGCTGTCGGGCGAACTCGACCCGCGGGTGCACGACCTGGTGACCGAGCAGGTCAGCCGCCGGGTGCTCGACCCGTTGGCCGACCCGGACACCTCGTTCTGGTGGGAGACGGCCGAGAACAACTGGTCGGCGGTCTGCGCGGGTGCGGTCGGATCGGCAGCGCTGCTGCTGGAGCATGACCGCGAGCGACTGGTACGCATCCTCGCCCGCGTGCTGTCGGCGCTGGACTGGTATCTGTCGGGCTTCGGCTCCGACGGTGGCTGCGCCGAAGGGCTGGGCTACTGGTCGTACGGCATGGTGCACTTCATCGGGTTCGCCGACCTGGTGGAGCGGCTCACCTCGGGTGCCGTGAGACTGGCGGACGATCCGAGGGCCCTGGCCGCTGCGGAGTTCCCGGCCAAGGTCTCGTTGCCCGGTGGCGCGGGCATCACCTTCTCCGACACCACCGACGACCCGGTCGCCTCGAGCGCTGTCGGCTGGTGGCACGGCCGCGGCATCGAGCTGCCCACGGTTCCGGTCGAGGTGATCGGACAGGACCCCTGCGCGCGTTGGCTGTCGATATCTCGGGCACCGGTGTGGCTGCCGCCCGAGACGCCGGGTCGTCCGCACGTCGACCTGTTGGATGACACCGGGTGGCTGGTGGTCTCGAACGACGACCGGGCGTTGGCGGTGAAGGCCGGCGACAACGGGGAGTCCCACAACCAGCTCGATCTCGGGCAGCTGAGCGTGTGGGTGGGGTCAGAACAGGTGCTGCTCGACCCGGGGTCGGGGGTCTACACCCGCGAGTACTTCGCGGACGAGACCCGCTACGACTTCTTCGAACCCTCGAGCTTCGCCCACAACGCCCCGCTTGTCGACGGACGACAACAACGACTCGGCGCCGAGGCCCGGGCCGTCGTCACGGGCCACGAACTGGGGCTCGAACGGGGTTGGATCTCACTCGACCTCTCCAGTGCCCTACCCGATGGGCTCCGAAATCAGGGGCGGGTCGAGCGGCGGGTGGAGTGGGCGGATGCCGGGGCCAGCGTCACCCTGACCGACACCGTCGTGGCCGACGGGAGCACCGTCGGATGGCACCTGGTCAGTGAGGTAGAACCGGAGGTGCTGGCGGGTGGGTTGCGCTGGCAGGCGTCCAGAGGGACGTTGACCGCGGCCCTGTCGACGGGACGGGTCGAGGTGTGTCGGCTCGACACTCGATCGCACCACGGGGCACCACGGACCCTGTGGATCGCCCAGGTGACAGCCGAGCTCGACGGTTCGCTGGTGTGGACCTGTCAGTTGTCCGTGGATGCGGGTGGCCGGTGACCGATGGTGTAGCGGACGTCCTGCCAGTAGGCGTCCGGGCCGTGCTGGGCCAACACCTGCTCCGCCGCTGACCGAACCTGGCTGAGTTCGTCAGGGCTGAGCCGCATCCAGGCCGCCCGTTGCCCGACGGACCGACTGAACCGTTCCCAGGCGGGCACTCCGTCGAAGGGCAGCGAGATACGTCGGTGGCTGGTCGAGACCGTGGTGGCGCCAGCGCGCTGGAATGCTCGCTCGAGTTGCTCGTCGCTGCCGAACAGGGACGACAACTCGGCAGCTTTCGGGTCGGCAGCCGGCATCCATGGGCGGAGCAGGGCGCTCAAGGCGTCCCATCCCTCGCCGGCCGGACCGAAGGTGGAGATGCCCAGTCGTCCGCCGGGTTTCAACAGTCGCACCCAGTGGGAGAGGGCGGCTTGCGGGTCGGGCAGGAAGAACAGGACGAGGGCCGAGGCGACGAGGTCGTGACTGCCCTCAGGAAGGTCGGGTTGCTGGGCATCGCCCTGAACGAAGGTGACCGTGTCGAGGCTGGACTCACCGGCGCCGCACTCGGATCTGGCCCGATCGATCATGGCGGTGCTGATGTCGACGCCCGTCACCCGTCCTTGGGGAGCCACGCGGCGGGCGAGCATCGCTGTGGCGGTGCCCGGCCCACAGCCCAGGTCGGCACAGACCTCGCCGGGTCGTGGGTCGAGCGCGTCGACCAGCCCCTGCGCCAGCGGGACGAAGAAGTCGAAGCCCATGCGGTCGTAGTCCCCGGCAAGGCTGTCGAAGACCTTCGCGACGGCGGCCACGTGTTCGGAGGTCATGAGTCATGGTGGCACCGGGCGGAAGACTTGTCACGGGTCCCTGACGCACAGTGCTGAGGACGTTTGTGGGTACCCCTCGGAATCCCGGAGAGATGCTCTGCAGCACTGGGAATTGTCAGTCGGGTGACGTAGAATGGTACACATGTACGAATCGACGTCTAACCTCGACTGGTGGCACGAGCTGCCCGATGTCTCGCGGCCCGATGCCGTCTTCTCGTCCAGTGCGTCCGATGCTCTCGAGGAGATCACGAAGATGCGCGCCCTTCGCCGTCGTGCCACTCTCGCCGAGTTCCAGTTGGCCGCCGAGTACGCCGAACTGTCCGGCCGCGAGGCCATGATCCGCGAGGGCGCTCGCGCCGCCTCGGGCATGGCGCCCGTGATGCACGGAGAACGACTGTCGCGCATGGCCGGAGACGGAACCCCTCTGGTCGCGGAGTTCGCGTCCCTCGAACTGGGTCCTCGCCTGCGCCTCACTCCCGACGCCGCGTGGGCCCTGATGCGCGACGCCCTTGCGGCGAAGTACCGCCTGCCGGGCATCTGGGCGTTGCTCAAGGCGGATCGTCTCGAGGTGTGGCAGGCCCGCACACTGGCCGATCTCATCCGGGGGCTTGACGCCGAACAAGCAGCCTGGCTCGACTCAGAGCTCTCGCCCCGCGCTGCTGGAATGAGCCCGACCCGGCTCGAGGCCCATGCCCGTGCGCTGGTCCGCCAACTCCGGTCCGACGAGGCCAACGATGAGCGTGACCGAGACCGGGCCAGACGGCGCGTCGAGTTCACCTCGTCAGAGAACGGTCACACCACTGGCCTCACGGCCACGCTCGATGCCGCCGACGCCATCGGCCTCGACGCCCAGGTGGACCGGCTGGCAGAGATCTTCAAGCGGGCCGGCGACAGCGACACCCTCGAGGTGCGGCGGGCCAAGGCGCTCGGCGTGCTGGGTACACCTGCCCGAGCCCTGCAACTGATCCAGGCCTCGCTCCTGGACGAGCTGCCCGCCCTGGTCGACGAGGACGGGCTCGACCTTGACTGCCCAGCGCTGGGGCAGCGCGGGCACACGTGCGGAACCATCACGGTCCACCCCGACCGGCTGCTCCCCAAGGCTGAGATCCGGGTGCATCTGTCCGATGCGACCCTGCGCGACGCCGACATCGAGCCCGATGCCCTCGTCAGGGTCGAGGCGCTGGGACCCCAGCTCGTGTCGTGGTTGGCCGATCTCGTCGGTCACACCCGGATCGCTCTTCGTCCGGTTCTCACGGTCGACTCCCTGCGGCCCTCCGACAGCTACGAAGTGCCAACCCATTTGCGCGAAGCGATTCAGGTCAGGAATCCGCTTTCGGTCTTTCCCTTCAGCAAGAAGCAGAGCGAATCCTGCGACGTCGACCACACGTTGTCGTTCGCGAGGAATGGTCCCCCGGGTCAAACGGCAACCAACAATCTCGGACCGCTCGATCGACGAGCCCATCGCGCGAAGACCCACGGTGGCTGGAAGCTGGATCAACCCATTCCGGGATGCTTCCTGTGGACCTCACCACGGAACCATCGCTATCTGGTGACGCCCTCCTGCACTGTGGTGCTCGACCACGAGGACTTCATCGCACTGCCCGACGTCGCCTGAGCCTCACCAGCCCGGATAGCGGTCCGTCCACCGGGTGTGCGGACCCCAGTCCCCGTGCGGGTGCTCCCCACCCGTGAACTCGAGGACGAAGTCGTCGGCCAGTTCGAGGATCGTCCCCCGGCCCTCGACCTCGAAGACGAGCGAGGGTGGCAACGCCGTCTCCCCGTGCAGGGCGCCCAGGATGTTGCCGCAGATGGCGCCGGTCGAATCGCTGTCCCCCGAGTGGGTCACCGCGTAGGCCAGGGCGTCGAGCATCTGGTCGGGCTCCGGGAACACCAGCGCTGCGTGCAGCGCCATGGCCAACGCCTCCTCGGCGATCCAGCCGCCCCCCAGCGACTCCATCGTGGTCGTCGAAGCCACTCCCCCGACGGACTCGCCCAGATCGATCGCCGCCTGCACCGCTCGCAGCGTCTCGCCGTTGCTGTCGCGCTCCCGCAGAACCTCGATCATGGTCCGGGTCGCCTCACGCAGACCCTGACCGCGGACGATGGCGCCCACCAGCACCGCCAAGGCGCCGGATGCGATCTGACCCGTGGGATGGCCGTGGGCGTGACCGGCAGCCTCGGCGGCCCCGGAGTAGCAGAAGTCGAGCCCCGCCCACCCCCACGACGGCAGCAACCCGAACGGGGCGCTGCGCATCACTCCCCCGCACCCCTTGGAGTCATTGTCGGCCGCGGCACCGAACTGCTTGGGGCGACGAGCACCGGCCCGGGCCGATCGCAGGGCCGTCAGGCAGGGGTCTCGTCCGTCGACCCGCCACGGGACGTACTCCCGCACCCCACCCTCGCCGCATCTGGCGAGGATCTTCTCGGTCTTCCAGAACTCCACCGGCCCACCCAAGGCGTCCCCGATGGCCCCTCCGAGCAGGGAACCCCGAACGCGTGATCGGTAGGTCTCCAGGTCGAAGCGGCTGGGGGTCATTCCAACTCGTCGGTCGTGGGCTCGCCGGTCTGCTCGGCCTCGGCCACCACTTCGGCGTGCACCTGGGCGACCTGGTCCTCGTCCATCATGGGTGCCCGGACGACACCCGACAGCACCCCGTTGAGAAAGCTGGGTGACTCGTCGGTCGACAACTCGCCGGCCAGCACGAGGGCCTCCGCGATGGCGACCCGGTGGTCGATGCCGCCGTGGTCGATCTCATAGACGGCGATCCGGGCCAGTGCACGGTCGACCCGCGGCATGCGCGGCAGCGACCATCCCTCGTCCAGCGCCTGACTGAGCCGCGCGTCGATGGAACGGAGGTTCGCCATCACGCCCTCGACGAGTTCGGCCGTGTACTCCCGCAACGGCGGGTCGGCCAGCAGCACGTGGTCGTGCAGGATGGCCAGCGCCGGCTCGCCACGCAGGTCGGCCTCGAACAGCACGTCAAGGGCGGCCTTGCGCGCCTTCGTCCGCGCCGAGAAGTGCGGACGGCCCCCGGTACCGGTCACTTGTCGGTGATGCGGCCCAGGTAGGAACCGTCACGGGTGTCCACCTTGACCTTCTCGCCGGTGGTGATGAACAGCGGCACCTGGATCTGCTTGCCGGTCTCGAGGGTGGCGGGCTTGGTGCCACCGGTCGAACGATCGCCCTGCAGGCCGGGCTCGGTGTAGGTGATCTCGAGCTCGACCGAGGCGGGCAGGTCGATGTAGAGGGGGTTGCCCTCGTGCAGTGCCACGGTGGCCATCTGGTTCTCGAGCATGTAGTCGCTGGCCTCGCCGACGGTCGCGTCGGGAATGGCCACCTGGTCATAGGTGGTGGTGTCCATGAAGACGAACGCGTCGCCATCGTGGTACAGGTACTGCATGTCGCGACGATCGACCGTTGCGGTGTCGACCTTGGTGTCGGAGTTGAAGGTCTTGTCGACGACCTTGCCCGACAGCACGTGCTTCAGCTTGGTGCGGACGACGGTGTTGCCCTTGCCCGGCTTGTGGTGCTGGAACCACAGCACCTGCCAGAGCTGACCATCGAGGTCGAGCACCATGCCGTTCTTCAGATCGTTGGTTGAAGCCACGTCATCGCCTTTCGAAGTTGTCAGCGGGCACCAGGGCCCGCACCGCGGAAGATTCTAGCCGCGCGCACCCTCCGCGGCAGAATCGGCCAGCGAGGCCCGCAGCCAGTCCTCCACCCCGCAGATGTGCACGGTGGCCCATGCCCTGGCCGCCTGACTGTCACCGCGAGCGATCGCCTGCTGGATCGCGCGGTGCTCGTCGATCGTCCGGTGCACCGCCCCCGACTGGGTCAGCCCGCGCCAGACCCGGGCGCGTTGGGTTCGTCCCGAGACGGCGTGCAACAGCGAACCGATCAGCGGATTGTCCGCGGCCTCCGCGATCCGGGAGTGGAAGGCGGCGTCGTTGGCCACCAGTGACTCGATGTCGGGATCAGACGGCAGCTCGTCCAACAGGTCTCCGAGGGCACGGGCCTCGTCCGCGGTCATCGTCTGGGCGGCCAGCGCCGTCACCTCGGGCTCGAGCAGCCGCCTCAGCTGCATGTACTGCAGCACGGTGGCGTCTTGGGCCAACTCGGCGACGAACCCCATCACGTCGACCAGCGAGGACGGGCTGAGACTGGCCACGTAGGTGCCGTCGCCCTGCCTGACGTCGAGCACCCTGATCAGCGCCAAGGCCTTGACCGCCTCCCGCAGGGAACTACGCGACAGCCCCAGCGTGGCGGCCAGGTCGGCCTCCCTCGGCAGGCGGTCGCCGGGCCTGAGCGAGCCAGCGGCGATCATCTGCTTGATCGCCTCGATGGCATCGTCGGTGACGGCCACCTCAGTCCTGCACCGGGCGCAACCTCAGCGCGGCCATGCCTCCGTCGACCGCGAACACGGTGCCCGTCGTCGAACCCGACAGCGGGCTCGCCAGATGGACGATGGCATGGGCGACCTCGTCGGCACTGACCAGGCGTCCGTGCGGCTGCCTGGCCTCCAGCGCGGCCCGCTCGGCGGCGGGGTCGTCCGCCTTGGCGAGCAGGCGCTTCACCCAGGGCGTGTCGGCCGTGCCCGGGGCGACGGCGTTGACCCGGATGCCCTCCCGCACGTGGTCGGCCGCCATCGCCCGGGTGAGCGCGTGCACGGCACCCTTGGTGGCGCTGTACACCGCGCGCTGCGGCAGGCCGGCGTCTCCGGCGATGGAGCCGGTGTTGACCACGGCGGCATGACGGCTGGCCCGCAGGTGCGGCAACGCCGCCCGGGTCACCCGCGCCATCCCGATCACGTTGACGTCGAACCCGCGCGCCCACTCGGCGTCGTCATTGGCCGCCACATCGCCCTGCGAGCCGATACCGGCGTTGTTGACGACGATGTCGACCCCACCGAACTGCGACACGACCTGATCCACGCCCGCGACGACCGAGGCGTCATCGGTGACGTCGGCACGCACGGCGAGCACCCCCTCGGGTAGCCCTACCGGGCTGACGTCGAAGGCTGCCACCCGCGCGCCCTTGGCCAGCAATTGCTCCACGACCGCCAGCCCGATGCCGCTGGCGCCTCCGGTGACGATGGCCACCAGTCCGTCGAATTCCGTCATGGGCACCATCTTGACGGTGAAGACATCCGATGTCTAGCGTGGCCAGCAGGCAATCGGTCAAGGGAGACAAGCGTGGGCGCGGCAACAATCATCGGATGTCATGCGGAGGACGTGCGGTTCCCGACCTCACAATTCCTGGACGGCTCCGATGCCATGAACCCCGATCCGGACTACTCCGCAGCCTATCTACGTCTCGACACCTCCGACGGTGGTTCGGGCCACGGTTTCGTGTTCACCATCGGACGAGGCAATGACGTGCAGGCAGCCGCGAACGCACTGGTCGCCCAGCACCTGATCGGCCGCGACCTCAGCCTGCTCGACGACCTCGGCGGGGTCTGGCGAGAACTCAACGGGGACTCCCAACTGCGCTGGCTCGGCCCCGAGAAGGGCGTGATGCACATGGCCCTCGGGGCCGTCATCAACGCCCTGTGGGACCTCAAGGCCAAGCGCGCCCGACTGCCCCTGTGGCAGGTGCTGGCGCGGATGAGCCCCGAGGAACTCGTCGACCTCGTCGACTTCCGTTACCTCACCGATGCGCTCACCCCTGAGCGAGCCCTGGAACTGTTGCGCGAAGCCGAACCCGGCCGGGCCGCACGCGAGGCCGAACTGCTCGCCTCCGGCTACCCCGCCTACACCACCACCCCGGGATGGCTGGGCTACTCCGACGAGAAGCTCGTCCGGCTGGCCCGGGAGGCGGTCGCCGACGGGTTCTGCCAGATCAAGCTCAAGGTGGGGGCCTCGCTGGACGACGACCTGCGCCGACTGCGGCTGGCCCGCGAGGCCGTGGGGCCCGACATCCCGATCGCCATCGACGCCAACCAGCACTGGGACGTGGCTGAGGCCATCGCCTGGGTGAACCGATTGGCCGAGGTCACCGAGATCGCCTGGATCGAGGAACCCACCAGTCCAGACGACGTGTTGGGTCATGCGGCCATCCGCCGCGGGGTCTCCCCCACCCCGGTGGCCACGGGCGAGCACATGATGAACCGGGTGCTGGCCAAGCAGTTCCTGCAGGCCGAGGCCCTCGACGTGTTGCAGATCGACGCCAGCCGGGTCGCGGGCGTCAACGAGAACATCGCCATGCTGTTGTTGGCCGCCGAGTTCGGGGTGCCCGTCTGCCCCCACGCCGGCGGGGTCGGGCTGTGCGAAGCCGTGCAGCACCTGGCCATGTTCGACTTCGTCGCGCTCTCGGGAACCATGCAGGGGCGCATGATCGAGTACGTGGACCACCTGCACGAACACTTCGTCACCCCCGTCGTCGTCACCGGCGGCCGCTATCACGCCCCCACCGCCCCCGGGGCCGGCGCCGAGATGCTGGCCACCTCGATCGAGAGGTATCGCCATGTCTGAACCGATGCTGGCGCTGGGCTGCTCGACCATCGGCAACCACCTGCGTTCCTTCACCGACGACCAGGCCGCTGAGGTGCTCACCGGCGCCTGGCGGCTGGGACTGCGCGGCTTCGACACGGCCCCCCACTACGGCCTGGGCCTGTCCGAGCGCAGGCTCGGGCGATTCCTGGCCGACCTGCTCACCGAGGTGCCCCGCGACCAGGTGCTGGTCACGACCAAGGTGGGCCGCCTACTGGTGCGCCAGGAGGCCGGCGGCAGGCTGGACGACGAGGACTTCCTGGTGCCTGCCGACCACCGACGCCAACCCGACTTCAGCGCAGCGGGCGTGCGCGCCAGCCTGCTGTCGTCCCTCGACCGGCTCGGGCTCGAGCGGGTCGACGTCGCCTACGTGCACGATGCCGAGCGCTACGACCTGGAGGCCGGCCTGACCACGGCCCAGGAGGGACTGCTCGCTCTCAAGGACGAGGGGTTGGTCGGGGCCATCGGGTTCGCGTCGATGGACGCCACGGCGCTGTACGAAGCGGCCGATCGCGGAGGCTGGGACGAACTGATGGTCGCCGGCGCCCACACGCTGGCCACCGATGGCACCCGCATCCTCGACCGGGCCCTCGCCCAGGGCATCGCGGTGGCGGCTGCGGCCGTGCTCAACGGCGGGGTGCTGGCGACCGGTCTGCGTGGTGACGACCTGTTCGACTACGTGCCGATCACTGCCGAGAAGAAGGACCGGGTGCAGGCACTCGAAGCTGCCTGCCGGGAGTACGGGGTGGAGTTGGCGGCCGCGGCGCTGCAGTTCCCACTGCGCCACCCTGCGGTCGTCCGACTCGTCGTCGGTGGTGCCAGCGTCGACCACATCGCGCGGAACCTCGACCAACTCCGTGCGCCCATCCCCGACGAGTTCTGGCGGGCCGTCGGGGCATGAGGGTCGTCGACAGTCACCTGCACCTGTGGGACCTCGGACGTCGGACGACCGACCCACACGCCTACCCGTGGCTCACCCCCGACTGGGCTGACCTGCACCGCGACCACCTGCCGGACGAGGCACGCACCGTGCTCGACGCGGCCGGTGTCGACCAGGTGGTGCTGGTGCAGGCGGAGGACTCCACGGCGGAGACCGACCTGTTGCTCGAGTGGGCCGACCAGCACCCGTGGATCGTGGGGGTGGTCGGCTGGCTGCCCCTGCTCGACCCGGCCGCCACTGCGGAGGAACTGGCCCGACTCGCCCACCGCCCCCTGGTGGGCGTGCGCCATCTGGTGCACGACGACCCCGACGCCGAGTTCCTCGACCACGACCAGGTCCGCGCGTCGTTGTCGCTGGTGGCCGCGGCGGGTCTCCCCTTGGACGTGCCCGATGCGTGGCCCCGGCACCTCGACCAGCTCACCCGTCTGGCCAGCGACCTGCCCGCGCTGACGGTGGTGGTCGACCACCTCGCCAAGCCGCCGCGGTCTGTGGCCGATGCCCGGCGGGCGATGGCGTCGTGGCAGGAATTCCTCGCCACGGCCGCGGCCCTGCCCAATGTGGTGGCCAAGGTGTCGGGGCTGCAGGCTGCCGGCGCCAGCCCGGGCACCCGTGCCCCGCTCACCACCGATGACCTCACCCCGGTGCTCGACACCGCCTTGGAACTGTTCGGCTCGAACCGGCTGATGTACGGCAGCGACTGGCCGATGACCACCCGCTTCGACGGCGGATACGCACCCCACCTGGAGGCGATCAGGGGCTGGGCCGGCACGCTCTCGTCCGCCCAGCAGGACGACCTGTGGCACGCAACCGCCTGCCGGGTCTACCGGCTCGGCTGAAGCCATGGCCTCCACCGCGCCTCGGGCACCCTTCCCCCCTCGCCACGACAACCTCACCGGGCGGGCCGAACTCTCCGGCTCCGACTTGGCCGACGACTCCCTCGTCGAAGGCCTGGCCGTGCAGGCACTGGCCCTCGAATGGCACGCCTGCGAATTCGTCGAGTGGGGTACGAGCACGGTGGACGGTGGCACCGCCGCCAACTCCGAGTGGTTCAAACCAAGCTGGTACGACCTGACGGTGGCCAACGCCGACCTCGCCAACGCCCGACTCACCGAGGCGGGGTTGCGACGCGTCGTCTTCACCGACTGCCGCATGACCGGGTTCGACCTGTCCCAGGCCGTGGTGCAGGACGCACTGTTCACCGGGTGTCTGCTCGACTTGGCGAACCTCCGCTTCGCCAAGCTCTCCCGGGTGCGTTTCGTCGACTGCCGACTTCGGGGTGCCGACCTCTCGTCCGCGCAACTGATCGATGTCAGCTTCGAGGGCTGCGACCTCTCCGAGGTGCAGTTCCATGGTCTGCGCACCACCAGGGGTCGCATCCGCGCCAGTCAACTCGCCGGTGCGAAGACGATCTCTGGTCTACGAGGCATGGCCATCGACCCGCTCGACATCGTCGAGTTGAGCCACCAATTGGCCGCCGAGCTGGGAATCCTGCTCAATCCCGAGGATTGACCCCGCTCGTCAGCAGGTGGCCGAAGCACTCTGCCA
Organism: Aestuariimicrobium kwangyangense DSM 21549; assembly: GCF_000421525.1. Lineage (GTDB taxonomy): Bacteria > Actinomycetota > Actinomycetes > Propionibacteriales > Propionibacteriaceae > Aestuariimicrobium > Aestuariimicrobium kwangyangense. The sequence continues at coordinate 396,441 of NZ_ATXE01000002.1, forward strand.
GCAGGGCCTCGTCGGGGGCGTCGATGATCTGCACCCGACCGACCTCGGGCAGGCCGACGAAGCGCAGGGCCGAGCCTCGGGTCTTCTTGTCCAGGCTCATGGCAGCCCGGAGCTCCGCCCAGTCGGCACCGGTGTAGCCGATCGGCAGCCCCACCGAGGCCAGCACTGCCCGGTGTCGGGCGAGGGTGGATTCGTCCAACCCGAGGGTGCGGGCCGACAGTTCGGCAGCGAAGACCATGCCCACACTGATCGCCTCGCCATGTCGCCAGCCGAAGTGTTCGGCCTTCTCGATGGCATGTCCCAGGGTGTGGCCGTAGTTGAGCGCCTCCCGCCCGACGCTGGCACCGACGGAGGTCTGCTCACGCAGGTCGGACGACACGGTGCGCGCCTTCACCGCGATCCCGCGGGTGATCAGCTCGGCCAGCACCTCCGAGGTGGGGTCGAGCGCTTCGCGGGGATCGGCCTCGACCAGGTCGAGGATGCCGGGGTCGGCGATGAACCCGCACTTGATCACCTCGGCGAGCCCGTTGACCACCTCGGCCGGCGGCAGGTCGACCAGAGTGTCGAGGTCGCAGATCACCCCGAGCGGCTCCCAGAAGGCACCGACCAGGTTCTTGCCGGCGGGCAGGTTGATACCGGTCTTCCCGCCGACGGCGGCGTCCACCATCCCGAGCACCGAGGTGGGCATGGCGACGTAGCCCACCCCACGCAGCCAACTGGCGGCGACGAAACCTGCCAGATCGGTTGTCGCTCCCCCACCCAGACCGACCACGACATCGCTGCGGGTGAACCCGGCCTCGGCCAGCTGTTCCCAGCACGAGACCAGGACGTCGGCGAACTTGGCCTGTTCGCCGGTGGGGACCAGCAGCGGCAGGACGCGCCTCCCGCCGGCTTCCAGGTCACGGGTCAGCGTTGCGGTACGTGTCGTCAGTGATTCGGGGTGGACGATGGCCACCCGAGCCGCCGATCCGACGAGTTCGGCCAGGCGAGCCGAGACACCAGGGCCGATCTCGACCCGGTAGGGCCGCTCGGCATTGACCTCGAGGCTCCGGGTCACCGGGACCCGCCCAGCAGCTCGAGGATCGCGTCGACCAGTGCCTCGGGCCGACGGTCGGTGGTGTCGATCTCATGGCGGGCGACCTCCCGGTAGAGGGGTTCGCGCTCGGCCTGCAATCGCTCCAGATTGGCCCGAACGTCACCCAGCACCAGCGGTCGCATCACGTTCATGCCCACCCGCCGGGTGGCGTGGGTCACCGACACCTGCAGCCAGATGACGTCGTGACCGGCCAGGGCGTCGCGGATCTGGTCGTCCATCACGGCCCCTCCACCCAACGACAGCACCCGCTTGGCGGGCTCGTCGGGCGGTCCCAGGAGCTCGAGCGTGGTGTCCCGCTCCAGTCCGCGGAAGTGGGCCTCCCCCTCGTCCACGAAGATCTCGGCGATGGTCTTGGCGGCCCGGTCCTCGATCACCTGGTCGACGTCGACGAACTCCAACCCCAGTCGCGCGGCCAGAGCACGTCCGAGGGTGGTCTTGCCCGAGGCCGGTAGGCCGACGAAGACGATGGTCACCCGAGCCCCCGTGCCCGCACGTCGGCCAGGTAGGCCTCGGCGTTGCGTCGGGTCTCGGCGACCGAGTCGCCGCCGAACTTCTCGAGCGCCACCTCGGCCAGCACCAGGGCGACCATGGCCTCGGCCACCACCCCCGCAGCCGGTACCGCGCAGACGTCGGAACGCTGGTGGTGGGCCTTGGCCGGCTCACCGGTCGACACGTCGAGGGTGCGCAGCGCGCGGGGCACGGTCGCGATGGGCTTCATGGCCGCTCGCACCCGCAGCAGTTCACCGGTGCTCATGCCGCCCTCGGTACCGCCCGAGTGCTGGCTGAGCCGGTGGATGCCGTCAGCACCCGGTTCGATCTCGTCGTGGGCGAGGGATCCGCGCACGCGGGCCAGTCCGAACCCGTCACCCAGTTCCACACCCTTGATGGCCTGGATGCCCATCAGGGCGTAGGCCAGTTTGGCGTCCAGCTTGCGATCGCCCTGGGAGTGGGAACCCAGGCCCGGGGGCAGGCCCCAGGCCAGCACCTCGACCACGCCACCGAGGGTGTCGCCCTCCCGGTGACAGGCCTCCACCTCCTCGAGCATGGCCGCAGAGGCCTCGGGGTCGAAGCAGCGCACCGGATCGGCGTCGATGGCCTCGAGATCGCTCAGCGTGGGGAACAGCCCCTTGGCCGCCTGCACGGGGCCCAGTTCGACGACGTGGGAGAGCACGGTGATGCCCAGCGCCTGCTGCAGGAAGGCCTTGGCGATGGCGCCCAGGGCAACCCGGGCCGCCGTCTCGCGGGCCGAGGCACGCTCCAGGATGGGGCGGGCCTCGTCGAAGTCGTACTTCTGCATGCCGGCCAGGTCGGCGTGACCGGGACGGGGCCGGGTCAGGGGCGCGTTGCGGGCCTGCTCCGCGAGCACCTCGGCGGGGACGGCGCCGGGGCTCATCGCCTCTTCCCACTTGGGCCACTCGGTGTTGCCGATGGTGAGCGCGATCGGCGAACCCAGGGTCTCGCCGTGGCGGAATCCCCCGAGCAGGGTGAGCGCGTCGGCCTCGAACTTCATGCGTGCGCCCCGGCCGACTCCCAGCCGGCGGCGGGCCAGGTCTCGTCCGATCTCCTCGGTCGAGACCTGCACGTGGGCCGGGATGCCCTCCATGGTGGCGACCAGGGCTTGGCCGTGGGATTCCCCCGCAGTCAGGTAACGCAACATGCCGATCAGTCTCTCAGGTTTGGATTCGCGCCGTCGCTGCGTCTTGCGCGGCGGCTCGCAGCAGGTCGAAGCCGACCTCGCGGCCCGTGTGCCACCGGATCTGCTCGACGGCCTGGCCGGCGAGCAGGTCGAGTCCGTTGAGCACGACCGAACCCAGCCGTGCCGCGGCCGTCGCCAACGGGGTGGGCCATGGGTCGTAGACCGAGTCGAAGACCACAGGTGCCGAGGCGGCGAGGCGATCGGCGTGGGGGGTGGCACCGGCGGCGGGAACGGTCGAGACGATCACGTCGGACGAGCGCACCGCTCCCCCCAGCCGGATCGGCGAGACACCCACCCCCAGCCGCTCCCCCAAGGCCACCAGACCAGCAGCACGGGCCGGTTCGCGGGCCACCACGACCACCTCGCGCACGCCCAACTGGGCGAGCCCGACCAAGGCCGACCGGGCCGTGGCCCCGTTCCCGACGATGGTCGCAGTGGCGAGGTCGGTCACGCCGGCGGCGGCGAACGCCACCCCGTACCCGGGCACGTCGGTGTTGCGGACGATCGCACCACCCACCGCCCGCGGGTCCCGCACCCAGGTGTTGGCCGCCCCGGTGAGCAGCACCGTCTCGTCCGGCTCGCCGAGGCTGACCAGGTCATCCTTGTGGGGGGCGGTGACGCTCAGGCCACGCCAGGAGTCGTCCAACGAGTTGACGAAAGCGGCGACCCCGCCCGGGGGTACGTCGACGGCGGAGTATTCCCAGTCGAGGCCGAGCGCGGCGTAGGCCGCGCGGTGGATGGCCGGGGAGAGGGAGTGGGAGACCGGGTGCCCGATCACCGCACACCGGGTCAGCACTTGCCCGGGTTGCTCTGGCACCACGCCTGGAACTTCTTGACGTTCTTGTTGTGGTCGGCCAGCGTCTTGGCGAAGGCCGTCTCACCGGTGTCGGGGTTGACCACCACGAAGTACAGGAAGTCGGTCTTGGTCGGGTTGACGGCGGCCGTCAGCGCCAACTTGCCCGGGTTGCTCACCGGGCCGGGCGGCAGGCCCTTGTTGACATAGGTGTTGTACGGGGACTTGACGGCCCGCTCCTTGTTGGTGGTGGTGAGTCGTCCCTTGATGTTGTTGGCGTAGACGACCGTGGCGTCCGACTGCAGTGGCATGCCGGCCTTGAGTCGGTTGTAGAAGATGCCGGCAACCAGACCGAGGTCCTTCTCGCCGCGCACCTCCTTCTCGGCGATGCTGGCCACGATCAGCGCGTTGTAGGGGGTGACCCCGATCGCCTTGGCCCGGTCGGCGAAGTTCAGGTCGGTGATCACGGTGTTGAACTGCCTGACCTGTGCGCTGCCCAGTTCGGCGGCGGTGGGGCTGTCGTCGACCTCGTAGGTCTCGGGGAACATGATCCCCTCGGCGTTCTTGGCCGGCACCCACGCGGGGGCGCCCAGGGCCTTGGTGTTCTGCTCCGCTGCCTTCATGTCGGCTGGTTTGATCTTGGTGGCCTTCTCGATGATCGGCCACTGCTCGGTGAGCCGAAGGCCCTCGGGCAGGGTGACGCGGGTGCGCTCGATGTTCTTCGGATCGGCCAGGTAGTTGAAGGCAGCCTCGGCCGAGATCTGGGTGCGCATTTTGTAGCGTCCGGCCTGGATGTCCTTCGAGCCCGCCTCGGCTGCGGTCACCTTGCGCCACGGCTTCATCGACTTGATCACGCCGGCGTCGAGCAGGATGAACCCGATCTGGTTCATCCCGGCACCGCGGGGCACGGTCACCATCACGTCCTTGACACCAGCGGAACCCAGGTAGTCGTCGGTGGTCCGGTAGGCGATGTAGGCCTTGTTCGCGTAGTGGTAGGTGGCCCAGCCACCCCCGACGAGCACCGCGAGCGAGAGCAGCACGGCGAAGGCACTACGGGTGTGGTAGAGCACCTTCTTCCAGTTGTACTTGCCCTCGTTGTCGACGAACAGACCGCTCACGCAGTGCCCCTTCCAAGTCGGCCGGTCAGACCCGGCGCCGGGTCTCCAACGCCTGCTCAAGGATGCCCACTGCGGCAGCCTGATCGATGATCCCGCGCCGCTGACGAGCGTTCTTGCCAGCCTGCATGAGTCTACGTGACGCCTCCGCCGTGCTCATCCGCTCATCGACCAGCACCACGGGCACCGGCGCCACCGTCGTCCGCAGTTCGGCCAGCACCCCGCGCATGAACTCCACGGCGGGGCCTTCCTGCCCGGCGAGGTTCCGCGGCCAGCCCAGCACCACCTCGACGGGTTCGTACTCGGCGACCAGCACCGCGACCCGCCGGAACGGCTGGTCGCGTGCCGGGATGGTCTCGACGGGGTGGGCCATCAGACCGTCCCGGTCGCTGTAGGCGACTCCCACCCGGGCCTTGCCCCAGTCGAAGCACAACCGGACACCCCGCTGGTCGCCGAGGGCGTCCAGCACGGGGGGCAGGTCGTCGGGCACGTCGGTGGGCACGCGGTCAGACCAGTGCTTGGGCGATGGCCGCCAGTGCGTCGGCGGCGCCGGCGCCGTTGGTGCCGCCGCCCTGGGCCAGGTCGTCCTTGCCGCCACCGCGCCCGCTGAGCGGGACGGTGCCGACCGACACCAGTTGTCCGGCCTTGGCGCCCAGCTCACGGGCCGCCTGGGTGGTCGCCACCACCAGTGCGGGCTTGTCGCTGGTACCACCCACGGCGGCCACGACAGCGGCCTGCTCGGACAGCCGGCCTCGCAGGTCGGTGACCAGACCGCGCAGGTCGTTGCCGCCGACACCGGGCACCTCGAGGGCGAGCAGGTGGTAGCGGCCGACGGTGCGTACCTGGTCGAGCATCTGCCCGGCCTGTGCCTGCAACTGGGCGGCCCGCAGTTCGGCGATCTGCTTCTCGGCCTGCTTGAGGTCGGCGACGAGCTTCTGCACCCGATCGGTCAGTTGCTCGGGCTGCACCTTGAGCACGTCGGTCAGTCCGTGCACGAGGGCACGCTCGGCCGCCAGGTGGGAGAAGGCATCGGTCGAGACCAACGCCTCGACACGACGGGCGCCCGACCCGATGGACTGCTCGCCCAGCAATGCCATCAGCCCGATCTGCGACGAGGTCTGCACGTGCGTGCCACCGCAGAGCTCACGCGACCAGGGTCCACCCATCTCGACCATGCGGACGATGGCGGGGTACTTCTCCCCGAACATCGCCATGGCCCCCATCGACTTGGCCTGCTCCAGCGGCATCTGCGTGTCGGTGATCGTCAGGTTGTCCTTGATCGCGACGTTGCAGCGTTCCTCGATCTCGGCGCGCAGCGCGTCGGAGAGTCCCGCCTGGGCCGAGTAGTCGAAGCGCAGGTAGCCCGGCTTGTTGTAGGAGCCGGCCTGGGTGGCTCCGGAGCCGACCAGTTCGCGCAGCGCGGCGTGCAGCACGTGGGTGGCGGTGTGGGCCTGGCAGGCCCCGAGGCGATTGACACCGTCGACGGCGGCCTCCACCTGGTCACCCACGGCGAGGTCCCCGTTCACGGCGACCTTGTGCACGACGAGCCCCGGGACGGGGCGTTGGACGTCGAGCACCTCGAGGTCGAAACCGCCCGCCTTGATCACCCCGGCGTCGGCGTCCTGACCGCCTGACTCGGCGTAGAAGGGGGTCTCGGCGAGCACCACCTCGACGACGGAACCGGCGGCGGCGTGGTCGACGACGCTGCCGTCGCTGATGATGCCGCGCACGCGGGTGGGCACGACGAGGTCGGTGTAGCCCAGGAACGGGGTCTCACCGTGTTCGCGGAGGCCGCGGTAGACGTCGACGGAGACACCGCCGGTCTTCTTGGCCCTGGCATCGGCCTTGGCGCGGTTGCGCTGTTCGGTCATCAACCGGGTGAACGCACCGCGGTCGACGTCGAGCCCCTGCTCGGCAGCCATCTCGAGGGTGAGGTCGATCGGGAACCCGTAGGTGTCGTGCAACTGGAAGGCCTTCTCGCCCGACAGCGTGGTGCCCTGGTCGGCGCGCACCTGGTTGGCCGCGGTCTCGAACAACTGGGTGCCACTGGTCAGGGTGCGCGAGAAGGTCGCCTCCTCGGCCTCGGCCGCGGCCGCGGTCTGCTGCCAGGCCTGTTCCACCTCGGGGTAGGACTCGCTCATCGCCTGCCGGGACACGTCGAGCAGGTCGACCAGCGAGGTGCCCTGGTAGCCGAGCAGACGCATCGACCGCACGGATCGGCGCAACAGGCGGCGCAACACGTAGCCACGGGCCTCGTTCCCGGGGCGGACACCGTCACTCATCAACATCAGCCCTGACCGCACGTGGTCGGCGATCACCCGCAGGCGCACGTCGTCCTCGGGGTCGGCGCCGTAGACCTTGCCCGAGAGCTCGGCAGCGCGCTCGATCACCGGCGAGACCTGGTCGATCTCGTAGAGGTTGTGCTTGCCCTGCAGCAGGGTCGCCATCCGCTCCAGCCCGGCACCCGTGTCGATGTTCTTGGTGGGCAGTGGCCGGGCGACGTCGAAGTCGTCCTTGGCGCGGACCGCCGACAGTTCCTCCTGCTGGAAGACGTTGTTCCAGATCTCGAGGTAACGCTCGTCGTTGACGTCCGGACCCCCGTCGGGGCCGAACTCGGGGCCACGGTCGAAGAAGACCTCGGAATCGGGTCCACCGGGCCCGGGCACCCCCATGTGCCAGTAGTTCTCCTTGAGGTCACGCCGCCAGATGCGTTCGTCGGGCATGCCGATGGAGCGCCAGATCTCGAGCGCCTCGACGTCCCCCTCGGGATAGGCGGGGTGGAAGCCCGGGCCGAGCACCGAGACGGAGATGCGGTCGGGGTCGAAACCGAGGTTGCCGTCCTCGACGGACCCGGTGAGGAACTCCCAGGTCCACGGGATCACCTCGGCCTTGAAGTAGTCGCCGAAGGAGAAGTTGCCCAGCATCTGGAAGAAGGTGCCGTGACGGGTGGTCTTGCCGACCTCGTCGATGTCGAGGGTGCGGATGCACTTCTGCACCGAGACGGCCCGGCTCCACGGCGCCGGCACCTCGCCGGTGAAGTAGGGCACCATCGGCACCATGCCGGCGACCACGAACAGCAGATTGGGGTCGTTGTGCACCAGCGAGACGCTGGGGACGACGGCGTGGCCGCGTCGTCGGAAGAACTCGACGTAGCGGCGGCCAACTTCTGCGGTCTTCATCGGTGATCCTCGGGTTGTCTTGTTTCCTGCGGTCGTGGTGCGGCCGGTGTCAGCGCCCGCGGGGCGAGCCAAGCCTACCGGCAACTGCTCAGTGACCGAGGAGCCGCCGGATGGCCTCGAGTTGGCTGCCGATCGCTGCCTCGTTGCCGTGGTCGGTCGGCTGGTAGTAGTGGGTGCCCTCGAGTTCGTCGGGCAGGTACTGCTGCCGGGCCACCCCGGGGTCGAGGTCGTGCGGGTACACGTAGCCCTGACCGTGGCCGTACGTCTTCGCCCCCGCGTAGTGGGAGTCACGCAGGTGGGCGGGGACCAGACCCACCTTCCCTGCCTGCACGTCGGCGCGGGCGGCTGCGATGGCGGTGGTGACCGCGTTCGACTTGGGGGCCACGGCGGCGGCGATGGTGGCGTGGGCGAGGGTGAGTTGCGCCTCCGGCATGCCGATCAACTGGACCGTCTGAGCGGCGGCGACCGCCGTCTGCAACACCGACGGCGCCGCCATGCCGATGTCCTCCGAGGCCAGGATCATCAGTCGGCGGGCGATGAAGCGGGGGTCCTCCCCCGCCTCGAGCATGCGGGCCAGATAGTGCAGCGACGCGTCGACGTCGGAGCCGCGCACACTCTTGATGAAGGCGCTGATCACGTCGTAGTGCTGGTCGCCGTCCTTGTCGTAGCGAACCGTGGCGCGGTCGACGGCCTTGGCCACGATCTCGGGGGTGATCCGGGTCTCCCCCAGCGCCTCGGCCCCGGCCGCGGCCTCCTCGAGATAGGTCAGCGACCGCCGGGCGTCACCCTGGGCCAGTCGGACGATGGTGGCCCTCGCCTCCGGATCGAGCGTGAACGGTTCACCCGAGGCGGTGCGGACACCGCGCTCGTCGGTGAGCCCCCGGTCGACCAGGGTGCCGATGTCGTCGTCGGTCAGCGGCTTCAGGGTGAGCAGCAGCGAACGTGACAGCAGCGGCGAGATCACCGAGAAGCTCGGGTTCTCGGTGGTGGCCGCGATCAGCGTCACGAGCCGGTTCTCGACCGCGGGCAGGAGTACGTCCTGCTGGGCCTTGGAGAACCGGTGGACCTCGTCGATGAACAGCACGGTTCCGCGTCCGCGGGCCAGCTCACGCGAGGCGGTGTCGAGTTCCTCGCGCACCTGCTTCACCCCGGCCGTCACGGCAGAGATCTCGACGAACCTGCGGTTCGTGGAGTGCGAGACCACCGAGGCGATGGTGGTCTTGCCCACCCCGGGCGGTCCCCAGAGGAAGACAGACATCGCCTGGCTGCCGTCGGCCAGCCGACGCAGCGGTGAACCGGGGCCGAGCAGGTGCTGCTGGCCGACGATCTCGTCGATGCTGCGCGGACGAAGCCTCACCGCCAACGGCTGACCGCCCTGCCGGGCGCCGCCCAACGATCCACCGGCTGTCGGTGCGGTGCCGGGGTCGGGGTTGCCGAACAGGTCAGTCATGGCTCTGTGTCAGTCGCGGGTCAGGCCGGGTAGTGGGTGCGCAACCACTCCACGGTTGCCTCCCAGGCAGCGTCGGAGGCCTGGGCGTGGTGGAACTGCGGGGCGGGGTTGTCGAAGGCGTGACCGGCGCCCTGCCACAGCTTCACCTCGGCGCCGTTGTGCTGCACCACCTCGCAGATGTGCTCCACCGCGTCGGAGGTCAGGTAGGCGTCGGCGTCGCCGAAGTGGTGCAGGCTCGGTACTGTCACCGCTTCGCCGTCGACCAGGTTCGGCAGCGCAGACCCGTAGTAGCTCACCAGGGCGTCGGCTCGCTCACCGTCGGCCGCCCCCTGCAGGGCTGCGTAGGCCAGGCCACCACCGAAGCAGAAGCCGACCAGGGCCACCCGGCCGCCGGTGCGAGGTTCACGGCGCAGGGAGGCGATGACCAGCCGCACGTCGTCGACCGCCTGCTGCCAGTCGACCTGCCGCATCATTGCGACACCGCGCTCCAGCGAGTCGTCGCCGTTCTCGTCGACTGCGTCGGCGCCGATGCGCCAGTACAGCTGCGGCAGGGCGACGGTGTAGCCGAGCGCCGCCAGGTCACGGGCGCGAGTGCGCATGTACTGCGAGCGTCCGAAGATCTCGTGCACCAGCACGATGGCCGCACCCGACCCCTCGGGCGACTCCACCAGTTCGATCGGGACGGTGGCCTCAGGCATCGAGCTTCTCGACCTTCTTCTCCGGCGCATCCTTCTTCTCCGGTCGGGCGTCGACGCCCGCCTCCTTGCGCTGCTGGGCCGTGATCGGCGCAGGTGCCTGGGTGAGCGGGTCGAAACCGCCACCGGACTTCGGGAAGGCGATCACGTCGCGGATGGTGTCGAAACCGCCCAGCAGCATGACCAGCCGGTCGAGGCCGAATGCGATGCCGCCGTGCGGGGGCGCGCCGAACTGGAAGGCGTCGAGCAGGAAGCCGAACTTCTCCTGCGACTCCTCGGGCGAGAGGCCCATCACCTTGAAGACGCGCTCCTGCACGTCGCGGCGATGGATACGGATCGACCCGCCACCGACCTCGTTGCCGTTGCAGACGAAGTCGTAGCCGTAGCTCAACGCCGAACCCGGATCGGTGTCGAAGGTCTCCATGGACTCCGGACGAGGCGAGGTGAAGGCGTGGTGCACGGCCGTCCAGGAGCCACCACCGACGGCGACGTCACCCGAGGCGACGGCGTCGGAGGTCGACTTGAACAGCGGGGCGTCGACCACCCACAGGAAGCTCCATGCGCTCTCGTCGATCAGGCCGCAGCGGCGTCCGATCTCGAGACGGGCCGCACCCAGCAGTTCCTGGGTGGTCTCGCGGGCCCCCGCGCCGAAGAAGATGCAGTCACCGGGCTTCGCCCCCACCCGCTCGGCGATGCCTGCCCGCTCGGCCTCGGAGATGTTCTTCGAGACCGGGCCACCCAACTCACCCTCGGACGAGATGGTGATGTAGGCGAGGCCACGGGCACCGCGCTGCTTGGCCCACTCCTGCCAGGCATCGAACTGCCGGCGGGGCTGGTCGGCGCCGCCGGGCATCACCACGGCACCGACGTAGGGGGCCTGGAACACCCGGAACGGGGTGCCCGAGAAGAAGTCGGTGACCTCGGTCAGTTTCAGGTCGAAGCGCAGGTCGGGCTTGTCGGAGCCGTAGGAGTCCATTGCCTCGTGCCAGGTGATCCGCGGCAACGGCGAGGGCAGGTCGACACCGATCAGCTTCCAGCAGTTGGCCATCACCGATTCGGCCAGTTCCATGACATCGTCCTGGTCGACGAAGCTCATCTCGATGTCGAGTTGGGTGAACTCGGGCTGGCGGTCGGCGCGGAAGTCCTCGTCGCGGTAGCAACGCGCGATCTGGTAGTAGCGCTCGAGGCCCGCGACCATCAACAACTGCTTGAACAGTTGGGGGCTCTGCGGCAGCGCGTACCAACTGCCGGGGTGCAGCCGGGCCGGCACGAGGAAGTCACGAGCGCCCTCGGGGGTCGAACGGGTCAGGGTGGGGGTCTCGACGTCGACGAACTCCCGCTCGTCGAGCACCTCCCGGATGGCCCGGGTCACCTTGGAGCGCAACCGGATCGCCTCGGCCTGCCGCGGCCGACGCAGGTCGAGGTAGCGGTACTTCAGGCGGGCGTCCTCACCCACCGTGACCCGCTGGTCGATCTGGAAGGGCAACGGGGCGGCAGCGTTGAGGACTTCGAGGTCGGTGATCGCGACCTCGATCTCACCGGTGGGCAGGTCGGGGTTGGCGTTGCCCTCGGGCCGGGCCTCGACCACACCGGTCACCTTGATGCAGAACTCGTTGCGCAGGTCGTGGGCCCCCGACGACTCGAGGATCTCGTCACGGACGACGACCTGGGCGATGCCGGAGGCGTCGCGCAGGTCGATGAAGGCGACCCCACCGTGGTCGCGGCGCTTGGCCACCCACCCGGTGAGGGTGACGGTCCGTCCGGCGTGTTCCGCGCGGAGCGTGCCTGCTTCATGGGTTCTGAGCATGGTTGTCCTTTTCCGTTGTTGCGTGCGCATCGACAGTGCGCCCGCGTGTGTGGCTGGAGGCCCGGGCCAAGCCTAGGTCAGGCAGGGTGGATGACGCGCGGGAAAAGATCCTCGCTCGGTGGCTGCCATTCCGCGGCGGAGGCGTCGACCTGGTCGCCCGAACGGATGTCCTTCACCTGACCGTTCGCACCACCGAACCAGACATAGGGGATCCCCCGTCGGTCTGCATGCCTGATCTGGCGCCCGAACTTGTCAGCCTTGGGTGCCACCTCACAGGGGATGCCGCGGGACCGTAGCGCGGTGGCGACCTCGACGGCGACGGTTCGGTCGTCCTCGCTGTCGACAGCGACCAGGACGCAACTGGGCACCGAACGGTTCGCCGTCAGCACACCCCGGCCCAGCAGCGGCGCCAGGATGCGGGTCACCCCCACCGAGATGCCGACACCCGGGAAGGTGCGCTTGCCGTCACTGGCGAGCGCGTCGTAACGGCCGCCGGCCGAGATGGTGCCCAGCGACTCGTAGCCGACCAGTTCGATCTCGAAGACGGCACCGGTGTAGTAGTCGAGGCCGCGGGCGATGGACAGGTCGGCCACCGCTCGTCCCGGGAAGTGACGGGCGACCAGCGCGATCAGTGCGGAGAGCTCGTCCAGCCCGGTGCGCAGCAGGTCGTTGTCGAGTTCGGGGTGGTCGGCCACCAGCGAGAGCACGCGGTCGACGAACGAGGAGTCCTCCGAACGGATGGCGGCCAGGGCCAGCACCGGTTCGATCTGGTCGGGGGTGAGCCCACACTCGTCGGCCAGCAGGGTGGCGACCCCGTCGCGTCCGATCTTGTGGATCTTGTCGACCCGCTGGATGACGGCCAGCGCGTCGACCACTCCCAGCCCGTCGTAGAACCCCTGGGCGAGCTTGCGGTTGTTCACCCTCATCAGCACCGGGGGCAGGTTCAACTGGGTGTGCATCTTCTCGAAGGCCTCGAGCGCGACCAGCACCACCTCGGAGTCGTGGTGGGCGGCGAGGGTGTCCTGGCCGACGACGTCGATGTCGGCCTGGCAGAACTCGCGGTAGCGACCCTCCTGCGGTCGTTCCCCCCGCCACACCTTCTGGATCTGGTGGCGGCGGAAGGGGAAGACCAGGTGGCCAGCGTTCTCGAGCACGTAGCGCGCGAAGGGTACGGTCAGGTCGAAGTGCAGACCCAGTTCCGCGGTGTCGTCGGCGGCCGCGTGCAGCCGCTTGACCGTGTACACCTCCTTGGTGATCTCACCCTTGCGGTTCAACTGCTCCAGCGGCTCGACCGCCCGGGTCTCGATCCGGCCGAACCCGTGCAACTCGAAGGTCTCCCGCAGGAGCGTGATCAGCTGTTGCTCGACGGCCGACTGTGCCGGCAGGTACTCGGGGAATCCGGAGAGCGGTTGGGGACGAGCCACAGCGTGATCTTTCCTCAGGGCGGAAGGGGTGGGGGGCGGAAGGGGTGAGCGCGCCGACCAGCCTATCGGGCAAGATGGACCCATGAGCGAATCCACAGGTCCTGCCAGCTTCGGCCGAGTCGAAGAAGATGGCACGGTCTACGTCACCACGTCCGCAGGCGAGCGACGAGTCGGCCAGGTGCCCGATGTTCCGCCCGCCGAAGCCCTGGAGTTCTTCGTGCGTCGCTTCCTGGCGCTCGAGACCGAGGTGAGCCTGGCCGAGGCGCGCATAGGTTCCGGAGCGCTGGGCGGCGACGAGGCACGCAAGAAGGTGGACGCGTTGACCACGCAGATCGGTGAGGCCAATGCGGTCGGCGACCTCGACGGTCTGCTGGCCCGCCTGCAGGCTCTGGCGCCGACGCTCGCCGCCAAGCAGGAGGCCAAGCGCGCGGAACGGGCCGAGGCGCACGCCCGCACGAAGCAGGCCAAGGAGGGCATGGTCACCGAGGCCGAGAAGCTCGCGGCCGGCAATGACTGGCGAGACGGGGTCAATCGCTTCCGCACCCTGCTCGAGGAGTGGAAGGCGCTCCCCCGCATCGACAAGGCCACCGACGACGACCTGTGGCACCGCTTCTCGTCGGCCCGCACCACCTACACCCGCCGCCGCAAGGCCCAGTTCGCCGAGCGCAACGCGGCCCGCTCCACGGCCCAGCAGGCCAAGGAACAGATCATCGCCGAGTCGGAGGAGCTGGCCAAGACCGAGGACTTCGGTGTTGGCGCGGCCGGGTTCCGCGACCTGATGAACCGGTGGAAGGCGGCCGGTTCGGCCCCCCGGGGCGTCGACGACAAGTTGTGGGCCCGGTTCCGGGCCATCCAGGACGAGTTCTTCGGGCGCCGCAACGCGGTGCTGGACGAGCAGAACGCCGAGTTCACCGCGAACCAGAAGGCCAAGGAGGCCCTGCTCGACCAGGCCGAGGCCAGCATCCTGCCGGTGACCGATGCGGAGGCCGGCAAGACCGCCTACCGCGACTTCCTCGCCAAGTTCAACGAACTGGGCAAGGTGCCGCGTGATGCCATCCGCACCCTCGACGACCGGGTGCGCAAGCTCGACCAGGCCGTCCGGAACGCGGAGGCGGAGCAGTGGCGTCGCACCGATCCCGAGGCCCGTCAGCGCGCGCAGGACACGGTCGACATGTTCACCGCGCAGATCGACAAGCTGACCGCCCAGCGCGACAGCGCCGAGAAGTCGGGCAACAGCAAGGCCGCGAAGGAGGCGGACGCCTCCATCGCCACCTACACCTCGTGGCGCGAACAGGCCCAGAAGGCGCTGGACGAGTTCACCGCCTGAGGCCCAGCGACCGGAGGCTCACTGCCTGACCCGGAACGTGTCGTAGACCCCCGGTACCCGCCGGATCGCCTTCAACAGGTGGTCGAGGTGCCGGGGGTCTGCCGACTCGAAGGTCATGCGGAACTTGAACAGCCGGTCCTTGGTCTGGTTCATGTTGATCGACAAGATGTTGACGTGCTGCTCGGCCAGGGTGCGGCTGACGTCCGAGAGCAGGCCCGCCCGGTCGAGCCCCTCGATCTGGATGGCCACCAGGTAGCCCTGCTGGGCGTTCTGTGCCCAGGTGACGTCGAGGATGCGCTCGGGGGTGTTCAGCAGGTTGTCGGCGTTGGTGCAGTCCCGCCGGTGCACCGACACCCCGTCGCCGCGGGTGACGAACCCGATGATGTCGTCGCCCGGTAGCGGCAGGCAGCACTTGGCCAGCTTGACGTAGACGTCGGGGTCGCCGGCGACGATCACCCCCGACTCGGAGGTCCGGCGCGAGAGGTTGATCGGCAGCGGCCGGTCCTCGAAGGACTCCTCGCGGGCGTTCTCGACCCCACCCTCGGTGCGCAGCAACAGCTCGACCACGTGCTGGGTGCCCACCGAACCGTCACCGATGGCGGTGTAGAGGGCGTTGACGTCCGACAGCCGCAGGTCATCGGCCACGGCCGTCAGGTGTTCGAGGGTGAGCAGCCGCTGCAGCGGCACCCCCGACTTGCGCAGTTGCTTGGCGAGCAGGTCCTTGCCCTTGTCGGCCGACTCCTCGCGGCGCTCACGGGTGAAGTGCTGCTTGATCTTCTGGCGAGCCCTCGGGCTGGCGACGAAGGCGAGCCAGTCACGTGAGGGGCCGGCGTGCTCGTTCTTCGAGGTGAGCACCTCCACCACGTCACCATTGGCCAGCTTGGTGTCCAGCGGAACCAGTCGCTGGTTGACCCGGGCACCGATGCAGCGGTTGCCCACCTCGGTGTGCACCGAGTAGGCGAAGTCGACGGGGGTGGAGTCGGTGGGCAGTGCCACCACGTCACCCTTCGGCGTGAAGACGTAGACCTCGCTCGACTGGATCTCGAACCTCAGCGAGTCGAGGAACTCGCCGGGGTCGTCCGCCTCGTGGCTCCACTGGTTGAGCGAGTGCACCCAGGCCAGGTCGGTGGCCTCGGCCGAGTCGTTGCTGCCCTGCTTGTACTTCCAGTGGGCGGCCACACCCAGCTCGGCCCGCCGGTGCATCTCGTGGGTGCGGATCTGCAGCTCCACGGGCTTGCCGCCGGGGCCCAGCACCGTCGTGTGGAGGGACTGGTACATGTTGTACTTCGGCATCGCGATGTAGTCCTTGAACCGGCCGGGCAGCGGGTTCCAGCGCACGTGCATCACGCCGAGGGCGGAGTAGCAGTCGCGGTTGCTGTCGACCAGGATGCGCAGCCCGATCAGGTCGTAGATCTCGGAGAACTCGCGACCGCGCACCACCATCTTCTGGTAGATCGAGTAGTAGTGCTTCGGACGACCGTAGACGCTGGCCTTGATGCCTGCCGCAGCCAGGTCGTCCTCGACGGTGGCGATCACCTCGCGCAGGGCGCGATCGCGTTGGGGTGCACTCTCGGCCACGAGGCGGACGATCTCGTCGTAGACCTTGGGTTGCATGGTCGAGAAGGCCAGGTCCTCCAGCTCCCACTTGACGGCGTTCATGCCGAGTCGGTGGGCCAGGGGGGCGAAGATCTCGAGGGTCTCCTTGGCGATCCGGTTCTGCTTGTCGGGGCGAAGGAAGCCCAGGGTGCGCATGTTGTGCAGACGGTCGGCGAGTTTGATCACCAGCACCCTGATGTCGCGGCTCATCGCGATCACCATCTTGCGCAGCGTCTCGGCCTTGGCCGAGTCGCCGTACTGCACCTTGTCGAGCTTGGTCACACCGTCGACCAGCCCGGCCACCTCCTCGCCGAAGTCGGCGGTGAGCTGCTCCATGGTGTAGCTGGTGTCCTCGACCGTGTCGTGCAGCAACGCTGCCACGAGGGTGGGTTCGGTCATGCCCAGTTCGGCCAGGATCGAGGTGACCGCCAGTGGATGGGTGATGTAGGCGTCGCCCGACTTGCGCAACTGGCCCCGGTGGTAGTGCTCGGCGGTGTGGTAGGCACGCTCGAGCAGTTGCAGGTCGGCCTTGGGGTGGTTGGCCCGCACGACCTTGAACAGGGGGTCGAGCACTGCCGACTGCGGACTCTTGACCGCACCGAGACGGGCCAGGCGTTGGCGCATCCGCAGCCGTGGCTGTTCGGGGCCGGACGTGAATCGCGCCGTTGCCGGGGACTCAGGTTCGGGTTCGGGTACTGGCCGCAGGGCGGCAGGAGATTCAGCCATCACAGCCTCCTTCCGCGGTCGCAGGCCAACTGTACCCGGCTAGTCGTCAGCCTCGCTCGGCGCCAGCACGGCACCGCCCTCCGACTTGCGGACGACGATGAGTTCGTCGCCGAGTTGCAGCCGGTCGACGGTGGAGTCGTAGAACCGTCGCAGGGTGCGGTTGCGGACGACCCCCAGCACCCGGTCGTCGCTGACCTGGCGGGGGCTGAGGCCCACCTCGTCCTGCTTGACGGGCCGTTGCACCACCTCGAGGCCCTCACCGTGGGAGAGCAGGTCCTCGATGATGTTGCCGACGTAGGGGTTGACCGACGACAGGCCCATCAGGCGTCCGACGGCATCGGAACTGGTGACCACCATGTCGGCGCCGGACTGGCGCAGCAGCGGCACGTTCTCGTGTTCGCGCACCGAGACCACGATGTGTGCGCGAGGGTTCAGCTGGCGCACGGTCAGGGTCGTGAGGATGGCGGCATCGTCACGGTTGAGGGTGATGATCACCTCGCGGGCCTTCGAGATCTCGGCACGGCGCAGCAACGAACGGCGGCTGGCGTCGCCGGTGAACGCGGCCAGCCCATCGAGGTTGGCGTCGTTGACGGCGGTCTCGTCCGCGTCGATGACCACGATCCGGTCAAGGGGCACGTCATTGCGCCGCAACGCGTTGATGGCGCTGCGTCCCTTGGTGCCGTAACCGATGACCACGGTGTGGTTGCGCATGCGTTTCCTCCACGAACTGTCGAGCATGCCGCGGCGGCCCTCGTTGGCGAGCACCTGCAGGGTGGTGCCGACCAACAACACGAGGAAGCCGATGCGCAGCGGGGTGACCACGAGGGCGTTGATGAGGCGGGCGTGGGTGGCGAGCGGGGTGATGTCACCGTAACCGGTGGTGGTGATGGTGACCGTCGAGTAGTAGATGGCGTCGATCAGGCTGATCCCGTCACCACCGGTGTTGTCGACGTAGGAGCCGCGGTCGAACCAGACGATCAGGGTCGAGGCCATCAGCAGCAGCAAGGCCGCCCCGAGCCGCTTGCCCAGTTCGACCCAGGGGCTGCTCGAGGTGGGCCGGGGCAGGCTGACCATGATCTGGTCGCGCCAGCCCTTGCCACCCGCCCGCAACGTCGCCATGGCCGCCACCGACTCAGGCCTGCAGCACGGCGGCGCAGGAGTCGATGCCCTCCGACATCAGCCTGGCGCGCCCGTCGAGGAAGCCCAGTTCCATCAACACTGTCACGTGCACCAACTCTGCCCCCAACTGCTTGAGCAGGCCGGCGGTCGCGGAGATCGTCCCCCCGGTGGCCAACACGTCGTCGATCACGAGGGCTCGCCCACCGTGCGGGATGGCGTCCTGGTGCACCGCCAGCGAGTCCTGGCCGTACTCGAGGGCGAAGGTCTCGGTGAACGTCTTGCCCGGGAGCTTGCCCGGCTTGCGGACGGGCACGAACCCCACACCCAGGGCGAGGGCGACGGGGGCGGCGAAGATGAACCCCCGCGCCTCCATGCCCACCACCACGTCGATGTCGCGCGGAGAGGACTCGACCATCGCCTTGACCGCCTCGCAGAACCCGCGGGGGGAGGCGATCAGCGGGGTGATGTCCTTGAACATCACGCCGGGGTTCGGGAAGTCGGGTACGTCACGCACCAGCGACGAGATCAGCTCAACATCTGCCATCGGAGTTCCTTGTCAGCGCTTGCGGTGGCTGCGGGTGCTGCGGGACGGCTGGACACGCACCCCACCACCCGCGTTCGGGGTCGTTGCGAGGGCGGCAGCCGCCGTGGTCTCGGGCCGATCGGCCTGCTCCCGATGGCGCTGCCGGCGCCGCACGAGGGAGGCGCGGTGCTCGGCCATCTCGGGCTCGGCCTCCCGCATCTGCGCCAGCAACGGGGCCGCGATGAAGATGGACGAGTAGGCGCCGGCCACCATGCCGACGAACAGGGCGAGGCCCAGGTCGAGCAGCGGTCCGGTGCCCAGGAAGAACAAGCCGCCCACCAACAGCGCCGCCACGGGCAGAACACCGATGATGGTCGTGTTCACGGAACGGACGAGCACCTGGTTGACGGCGTGGTTCGCCGCCTCGGCGTAGGTGCGGTCACCGGACCGCAGCCCCCTGACGTTCTCGCGCACCTTGTCGAAGACCACGACGGTGTCGTACAACGAGTAACCGAGGATGGTCAGCACGCCGATCAGGGTCGCCGGGGTCACCGCGAAGCCCAACAGGGCGTAGGCGCCGACGGTGAGGACGAGGTCGTGGCCGAGCGCGACGATGGCGGCCACCGACATCTTCCAGTCGCGGAAGTAGCCCCAGATCAGCAGCATGACCAGTCCGACGAACACGACCAGGGCGATGATGCCCTTCTGGGTGATCTGCTTGCCCCAGGACTTGCCGATCAGGGAGTAGGCGATGTCGACCTCCTTGACCTTGAACTCACTGGCGAGGGCCTGCCGCACCGTGGTCACCTCGGCGGTCTCGAGGCTGCGCATCTGCACGCGCACCTGGGAGTCGCCGACGGCAACCGTCGTCACGGAGTCGAGGTCGGGGACGCCCGAGTTCTGCACCACTTCGCGGGCGCGGTCGATCTTGCTGGCCGCCTGAGCCGTCGGAACCTGGAAGCTGGACCCACCGGTGAACTCGATGCCGAGGTTGAGACCGCGGATGCCGAGCCCCAGCAGAGAGATGATCACCAGCGCGGCCGAGATGGCGTAGAACACCTTGCGCTTGCCGACGAAGTCATAGCTGATCTCGCCGGTGTAGAGCTTGTGGGCGAAGGAGTGGTGCTTGTGTTCCGCGTCTGCCATGTCAGGCCTCCTTGCGAATGCGTCGGGTGCGCCGACCCAGCAGTGATTCCCGGGTGACCCCCATGTGGTTGGGGTCCAGGCCGGAGAAACGGCCGCCCTGACCGAAGTACCTGGTTCGTCCGAGCAGGGTCATCAGGGGCTTGGTGAAGAAGAACACGATGGCCAGGTCGATCAGCGTGGTCAGCCCCAGGGTGAACGCGAAGCCCTTCACCGACCCGATCGCGAGCACGAACAGCACGGTGGCGCTCAACAACGAGACGATGTCGGCGATCACGACGGTGCCGCGGGCCTTCGTCCAGCCCGACTCGATCGCCGATCGCAGGGCTCGTCCGTCACGCACCTCGTCGCGGATGCGTTCGAAGTAGATGATGAACGAGTCGGCGGTCACCCCGATGGCGACGATGGCGCCCGCGATGCCGGGCAGGTTGAGGGCCAGCCCGAGTCCGGCGCCCAGCAGCACCATGCAGGTGTAGGTCAGGCCACCGGCCACGACCAGGGTGCCGACGACCACGATGCTGAGGGCCCGGTAGTAGATCATCGAGTAGACCAGCACCAGCGCCAGGCCGATCGCACCGGCGATCAGTCCGGCGTGCAACTGGTCACCACCCAGGGTCGCGGAGATGTTCTCCACCGACGAGATGTCGAAGGCCAGCGGCAGGGCGCCGTACTTGAGCACGTTGGCCAACTCCGCCGAGGATGCCGCGGTGAACTGACCCGAGATCTCGGCCTTCCCACCGGGGATCGGCGACGAGACGCTGGGGGCCGAGATGACCCGCTGGTCGAGCACGATGGCGAACTGGTTCTTGGGTGAGGCCTGCTGGGCGAGGTAGGTCGTCGACTTGGTGAAGGCGCTGGTGCCGGCACCGTTGAAATCGAGGGTGACCACGTAGCCGACCCCCTGCTGCGGGATGCCGGAGGCCGCGTCGTTGACCTGGGTGCCGGGGATCACGACCGGGCCGAGCAGGTACTTCTGCCCGTAGGCGTCGCAGGCGAACAGAGGCTGGTCGGCGACGTCGGGGAACGGGTCACCGCACTGCCAGGTCTGGAACTCGGTGGTGTCCTGGGCGCTGGGCTGCCACGCCAGCAACTGCTCGACCGTCCGCGTCTGCTTGCCCGGGGCCGTGGGGCGAGGGGTCGGCTCGGGCGCGGGAGCGGTGGGCAGTCCAGGAGCGACCGGCGTGGGCGTCGCCGCCGGGGTCGGCATCCCGGGAGCCGACGGCTTGGGCGAGGCGGAGGCACTGGACGATCCGCTGGGGCTCGCCGACGGCGATGCGGTGGCCGGGTCGGCCGGGGTGGACTGGCCGACCTCGTTGACCATGCGGAAACTCAGCTGGGCCGTCTGGCCCACGAGTGAGACGAGTTCGTCGCGGTTGGCGTTGGGCACGCTGACCACGATGTTGGTGCCACCCTCGGTGGTCACCTCGGACTCCCCCACGCCCAGGGAGTCGACTCGCTGCTGGATGATCGTGCGGGCCTGCTCGAGGCTGTCGGCGGACACCGAGCCGGATCCCGTGGAGTTGCGGGCCGTCAGGGTGATGGTGGTGCCACCGCGCAGGTCGAGACCCAGACGCGGCGTCCACTGCTTGGCGACGGCCATCAGGCCGACCAGGCCACAGCAGACCAGCAGGAAGATGGCGAGTGTCCGCGCGGGATGCGGACGATGAGGACTCGTGGTCGCCATCGGGTCAGACCCGCTGCTCTCCCGGCTGGGCCGGCGGATCGAGCTCGTCGAGGTGCTGCTCGTCGCCCGTCTGCTCGGCCTCGCCGGCCAGTTCTGTCTGGTCGTCCAGCTCGCCCTCGTCGTCGGGGTGGGAGTCGTCGTCGTACTCGAACTCCTCCTCGCTGGCGTCGACGGCCTTGATGATCGCGTCCTTCATGGCGGTCACCTCGACACCGGGTGCCAGTTCGACGACGGCCTGCTTCTCACCGAGGTGCTTGATGGTGCCGAAGAGTCCGCCGGCCAGCTGGACGCGGACGCCCGGGGCCAGCGAGTCGCGCAGCGCCTGCTGCTTCTTCGCATGCTCGGCGGCCTGCTTGCGCATGGGGCGGATCAACAGGAGGTAGAAGACGGCGACCAGGCCAACCAGCATGATGATGGTGGACAGGCCTTGGCCGGCGAGCAGCGGTTGCACGATGATTTCTTTCGTCCGGGAACGATGACCCGGCAAGCCTACCGGCAGTCCTGTCAGGCTCCGAACAGGTCGGGTTCGACCTGCCGTGTCGGGTTCTGGGGAGGGGTGAGCCCCAGGTGTTCCCACGCCGCAGGGGTGGCGACCCGCCCCCGGGGTGTGCGCATCAGGAAGCCCTGGCGCACGAGGTAGGGCTCGGCCACGTCCTCGACGGTCTCGGTCTCCTCACCGACGCTGATGGCGAGTGTCGACAGGCCCACCGGGCCGCCGTTGAACTTGCCGCAGATGGCCTGGAGCACCGCCCGGTCGAGCCGGTCCAGACCGATCTCGTCGACCTCGTAGAGCCGCAGGGCCAGGTCGACGGTCTGATGGGTGATCCGGCCGGCGTGGCGTACCTGGGAGAAGTCCCTCACCCGCCGCAGCAGGCGGTTCGCGATGCGGGGGGTGCCCCGGGACCGTCCGGCGATCTCGGCGGCCGACGCGTCGTCGAGCCGGAGCCCGAGCATGGCCGCGGAGCGGGCGACGATCACGGCCAGAGCATCGGTGTCGTAGAAATCGAGGCTCGCGGTGAACCCGAACCGGTCGCGGAGCGGCCCCGGCAGCATCCCAGCACGGGTGGTGGCCCCCACCAGGGTGAACGGTGGGATGTCGATGGGGATGGCGGTCGCGCCGGGTCCCTTGCCCACGACCACGTCGACGCGGAAGTCCTCCATGGCCAGGTAGAGCATCTCCTCGGCGGGCCGCGCCAGCCGGTGGATCTCGTCGAGGAAGAGCACCTCGCCCTCGACCAGCCCAGACAGGATGGCGGCGAGGTCACCCGCGTGCTGGATGGCCGGGCCCGACGAGATGCGGATGGGCGTCGCCATCTCTGCGGCGATGATCATGGCGAGGGTGGTCTTGCCCAGCCCGGGAGGCCCGGACAGCAGCACGTGGTCGGGCACGGTGCCGCGGTGCTTGGCGGCGTCGAGCACCAGCCCCAACTGGTCACTCACCCGGGGCTGGCCGCCGAACTCCGCCAACGTCGTCGGACGGAGGGCAGCCTCCGATGCCAGTTCCGCCGGATCGACCAGGGGATCGACGGCGCTCATCGGGCAAGGCTCCGCAGGGCGGCCCTCATCAGCTGGCCGACACCGATCGTCGGGTCGTCCGAGACCAGCGGGGCAACCTTCTCGCATGCCGCGTCGGCGTCCTTGCTGCTCCAGCCCAGACCTTGCAGACCGCTCGAGACCTGGTCGCGCCAGGCCTCGTCCCCGCTGGGGGCCCGATCCGGCTGGGGACCGGGGGTGAGACCCAACTGGGCGACCTTGTCCTTGAGTTCGATCACCATCTTCTGGGCTCCCTTGGCGCCGATCCCGGGCACCGAGGTCAGCCTGGCCAGGTCGCCCTGCTGCACGGCGCGGACGAAGTCGGCCGGGGCCACCACCGAGACGACGGCCAGCGCGAGCTTCGGACCCACCCCCGAGGCGGTCTGCACCAGTTCGAAGGCGTCACGTTCCATCGCCTCGGCGAAGCCGTAGAGGGTGAGCGAGTCCTCACGGACCACCAGCGAGGTGTGCAGGTGCAGGGAGTGTCCCGGTCGGGCGGCCGCCGAGGTGGCCGGGGTGCACAGGGCCTTCACCCCGAATCCACCCAGGTCGACCACCACCCAGGTGGCGCCAGCCTCGAGGCAGGTGCCCCGCACTTGGTTGATCATGACCTGCTCCTGTTCGGTGTCCTGCTCCGGTGGGTGGCGGTGGTCCTGGCGCTGTGTTCGGCGACCAGCGCCGCGTACCGGTTGGTGGCGCTGCCCCGCCACAGGTGGGTGATGGCCAGCGCGACGGCGTCGGCGGCATCAGCGGGCTTGGGGGCCTCGGTCAGTCTCAACACCCGCGCGACCATCACACCGACCTGGGCCTTGTCCGCCCGGCCGGATCCGGTGATGGCGGCCTTCACCTCGCTGGGTGTGTGCAGCACCACGGGGATGCCGTGTCGGGCGGCGACCAACATCGCCACGCCGGCGGCCTGGGCGGTTCCGGTGACAGAACTGAGGTTGTGCTGGGCGAACACGCGTTCGACCGCCACCGCGTCGGGACGATGGGTGGTGACCCATTCCTCGATCCCCTGCTCGATCTGCAACAGCCGCTTGGCGAGGTCAAGATCGGCCGGGGTGCGCACCACTCCCACGGCGACCAGGCTGGGCGGTCGTCCGACCACGCCCTCGACCACTCCCACGCCACAACGGGTCAGACCGGGGTCGACCCCGAGCACGCGGATTGCCGAACACATGTTCGATACGCTAGCTCATTCCTCCTCGAGGGCTACCGCGACATCCTCGGGCACCTCGACATTGGAGTAGACGTTCTGCACGTCGTCGGAGTCCTCGAGCGCATCGATGATGCGGAACAGTTTCTGGGCCTCGTCCAGGGTCACCGTCTGGGTGAACTCGGGCTTGAACTCGACCTCGGCCGATTCGTAGTCGAGTCCGGCGGCCTCGACCGCCTTGCGCACCTCGACCATCACCGACGGGTCGGAGATCACCTCGAAGGCCTCGCCCTCGTCGACGACGTCCTCGGGCTCGGCGTCCAGTGTCGCCTCGAGCAGGTCGTCCTCGCCGACCTCACGGTCGGACTGCTTCTTCAGCACGGCCACGACACCCTTGCGGGCGAAGATGCGCTGCACGGAGCCGCCATCGGCCATCGAGCCGCCGTTGCGGGTGACGGCCACCCGAACGTCCGAGATGGCGCGGTTGCGGTTGTCGGTGAGGCACTCGATCAGGATCGCGACACCGGCGGGCCCGTAGGCCTCGTACATGATCGTGTCGTAGTTCGCACCGCCACCGTCTGCACCCGACCCGCGCTTGACGGCGCGGTCGATGTTGTCGTTGGGGACGGAGGTCTTCTTGGCCTTCTGGATCGCGTCGTAGAGCGTGGGGTTGCCAGCGGGGTCACCACCACCGATGCGGGCCGCCACCTCGACGTTCTTGATCAGCTTGGCGAAGAGCTTGCCTCGCTTGGCGTCGATCGCAGCCTTCTTGTGCTTGGTGGTCGCCCACTTGGAATGCCCGCTCATTGGACCCCTTCTACGCGTCGCAGTACCCCGTCATGGTACTCACACCGTTGGCTGTACAGCACCACGGAGTCAGCCTCCTGGTAGCCCAGACGGGCGAACAACGACACTGCCGCACTGCCCTGTTCGGCCGAGTCGGCGCCACCGGTGTCGACCCCCAGACCGGCCCCCTCGAGCCCGGCATCGGCGAAGCTGATCAACACCCGCCGGAGCAGTGCCTGCCCCAGCCGGCGTCCTCGGTGACTGGGAAGGACCCCGATCCGGTCGGTCCAGCCCTCGCTCCACCCCTGGGCGTCCCAGTCCTGCTGGTAGGCCGATGAGAGCGCGTAGCCCACCACCCGGTCGTCCTCGAGCGCCACGAAGGACCACTCGGGCCGGGAACTGGCTCCGCTGAGCGACCTCTCCCAGTCGAGGCGACCCACCGACTTGGCGCCGGGCAGGTCGGCGAAGGCGAGGTTGTGCGCGATCCGCACCTGCTCGGTGTGGCGCTCGGGGTCGAAGCCGACGATGGTGACGCCGTCGCAGAGTTCGTCGGGCAGGGCGTGGGGGTCGACCTCGTCGAAGGACAGGTGCATGTCGGCGAACCATCGCTCCGGGGTGAACCCGGCCGCGATGAGGCTGTCCCGACGCAGGGTGAGCTTCGTGTCGACGTAGGAGCCGAGCCACAGCGACTCGACACCGGCCTCGAGACCCCACTCACAACCACGTTCGGTCAGCCAGCGCACCAGGTGGTGGCCGATCTGGCGGTGGCGCGCCTGGGGGTGAATCAGCCAGTTGAGCCAGATGCGTGGGAGGTCGGCGTCGTCACGACGCACCAGCAACCAGCCGGCCGCCAGCATCGCCCCCGAACGGTCCCGACCCACCACCCCGTTGCGTTCCGGCTCGGAGCGGGGGTCGCTGAGGTCCTCGCGCAACTGGTCGCCGCTGGGACGGTCGACCGGGTCGTCGAGCCAGGCGCAGGCCTCGGCCAACTCGGCGAGTTCGTCGACGTCGGTGAGGGTGAGCGGTGACCACTCCAGCATCGGCTCGACCATGAGGTCACTGATGGCGTTCACCGGGGGGCGCTCATCTCTGGGGCAGGAACCGGCGCCGCTCCGCGCTGACCGGCCAGTCCACGACCGACCAGCCGTTCTGTCGGGCCGCCCTCAACAGGCCCACGTCGGGGCTGACCACGACGGGATTGCCGACCGCGGTGAGCATAGGCAGGTCGACGTGGGAGTCGGCATAGGCGTAGCTCTTGGCCAGGTCGTAGCCGTGCAGGGTGGCGTACTGGCGAAGCCAGGCCGACCGGGTCTCACCGACCATCGGGGGGCCGTCGAGGAAGCCGGTGCACACCCCCTGGTCGTCGGTCGACAGTTCGGCCGCCACCACCACGTCGAACAGGTCGGCGATGGGCCGGGTGAACGGGCGAACGGCGCCGGTCAGCAGCACCGTGGTGTGCCCCACCTCACGGTGCTCCTGGATGCGGGTGAGTGCGTCATGGGCCAGTCGATCCATGATGAAGGGCCGCATGCGGGTGTCGACGATGGCGTTCAGTTCGTCCAGCGGCATGCCGGCGTAGCGCCGGTAGACCTGCCGGAGGAAGTTGCCGCGGTCGCGCCGCAGCGAGGCAAGGTAGGCGGGCAGGTGCGAGGCCACCTTTGCGACCTCCTTGACCTGGTCGGTCAGCGGCAGGTCGGGCAGGGTGGCCCACAAGTAGGTCTCGACCACGTTGGTGGCCATCACGGTGCCGTCGAGGTCGAACACGGCCAGCACCGGGGTCGGGGAGGGCTTGAGCGCCTTGTAGGTGCTCGACCGCTCACCTCGTCTGGTGCGGGCCAGTTCGAGTCGCTGCACGGGGTTGATGATGGCGGGGATGTGCACCTCGCCCAGGTAGTGGTCCCAGTCGATCTGTCCGGTGTCGAAGCTGAAGTGCTCGACGTCGTCGGGGTGCAGCGACTGGTGCAGGGCGAGGGTGCTGTCGTCGACGAAGTGCAGTTCCGACTGCAGGTACTCCCCGTACAGGCTGAAGTACTTGCGGAAGAAGGCCAACTGCTCGGCCTGCTTGTCGAGGGCGATGGCCGCCTCCCGGGTGCGCACGCTGCGGGGTGCGAAGCTGAGCAGTCGCTCCCCCACCGCATGGGCGCGTTCGGCCAGAGCCAGGTACTTCTCGATGGGTGCGGCTCCGGGGAACTTCCAGGTGACGGCCGGGACGGGCTCACCGTTGCGGATGAACGGGTGCGCCGTGAAGTAGGCGCGGCAGATGTCGTGCACCCCCCGGAAGGTGAGCGGGTTCCTGGCGCCGGAGTTCGAGTGGTAGTACTCGGGTCGTCCGATCTCGGGTTCGGTCGCAGCGACGGCGACGATCGCGTTGACCACGTGGTCGCAGGGGACGATGTCGATGACGGCATCGGGCGAGGCGGGGAACTCGGGCAGTTCGCCGCGGGCGTAGGCGAGGATGATCGGATCGGCCATCTTGAATCCCTCGATCCACCCGGGGAAGGGGTCGACCAAGGAGGACTCGACGATGGCGGGACGAACGATCGAGACCTTGATGGAGCTCGTCAGGTCTGCGACCACTCGTTCGCCCATCGCCTTGGCGAAGGTGTAGACGTCGGTCCAGCCCAATGACCTGGCCCGTTCGGTGCCGGCCTCGACCAGCTTGCGCTTCACCCATTCGGCTCGACGACGTTCGGTGTCGGCGGCGGTGGTGAGGTAGCCCGCCTGCTGGTGCTGCCGTTCGGCCTGCTTGCGCAGGGCCGTCAGCTGCTCCGAGGTGCGCGACTGGGTCTCGATGTGTTCCTTGAGGGAGAGGGCGTGCCTGGTCTCCGCCTCGTAGTCGACGCCGTGGGCGTGGGCCTCCTCGGGGATGGCGCCGCGACGCCGGCCGGCGGTGTAGGCCGTCGAGATGTGCACGTAGTGCGGAATGCGGTGCAGGGTGCCGTCCTGGTCGGTGCAGGCCTCGATCAGCTTGCCGATCAGGGCCTGGGTGCCCAGCACGTTGGTCTTGAAGGCCTCGTCGATGGGCGGGTCGAACGACACGTCCCCGGCGCAGTGGATCAGCACGTCGAGGTCGCGGGGAAGGTCGGGCACGTGCGGCAGGTCGCCCTCGATCACCTCGATGCGGTCATCGACCAGTTGCTCGGGGCCGCCGGCCGCCTCGACCAGTGGCTTGAATATCTTCTTGCGGGCGAGGCTGACGACCCGCTCGTGGGCGGTGACCGAGCCCTTGCGCCGCACCAGCACCGCCACCCTGGTGTCGGGCAGTTCGGTCAGGATCTTCCAGAGCAACTGCTCGCCGATGAAGCCGGTGACACCGGTGAGCAGGATCTTCTGTCCCGCCAGCAGGTCGCGCAACCGGCCGTCCAGCAGCGGCGGCAGGTGGGCCGCGTGGTACTCGCCGAAGGTCGCGGCGGGGCCCTGGCGTCGTACAGGTCGGGTGCTCACGGGTGAGTCTCCTCTCCGCGGGCTACCCGCAGGGCGTCCTCGAGGGTGAAGTTGCCCACGTACAGGGCGGTGCCGATGATGGCGCCCTCGACGCCTTCGTCGACCAGGGTTCGCAGACCGGCCAGGTCGCTCAGTCGGGCCACCCCGCCGGAGGCGATGACGGCCGCGTCGGTGCGCGAGCAGACGTCGCGCAGCAGGTCGAGGTTGGGGCCGGTCAGCATGCCGTCCGAGGCGACGTCGGTGACGACGTAGCGCTGACACCCTGCGGCGTTGAGGCGGTCGATCGTCTCGTGCAGGTCGCCGCCCTCCTCGGTCCATCCGCGAGCCGCGAGCCGGGTACCACGCACGTCGAGGCCGATCGCGACCCGGTCGCCGTGCTCCCCGATGATCCGCTCGCACCACTGCGGATTCTCCAGCGCGGCCGTGCCGATGTTGACCCGGCGGGCCCCGGCCGCCAAGGCACGCTCGAGCGAGGCGTCATCGCGGATGCCGCCGGACAGCTCGACCTTGATGCCGAGCTCACCGACGATCCGGCTGGTCACCTCGGCATTGGAGCCTCGTCCGAAGGCCGCGTCGAGGTCGACCAGGTGCAGCCATTCGGCGCCGGCCTGCTGCCAGCGCAGGGCAGCAGCCAGTGGGTCACCGAACGTCTTCTCGGAGCCGGCCACGCCCTGCACGAGCTGCACGGCCTGGCCGCCCTGGACGTCGACGGCGGGCAGCAGAACAAGATCAGTCACGCCATGACCCTATAGCGAGCCCTTGGTGCTGGGCACTCCCTGCACGCGGGGGTCCCGCGAGACAGCGGTGCGCAGGGCCCGGGCCAGGGCCTTGAACTGTGCCTCGACGATGTGGTGCGGGTCACGCCCGGCAAGCAGGCGCAGGTGCACGCACAGTCCGGCGTTCATGGCCAGGGACTCGACGACGTGACGGGTCATCGAACCGGCGTAGGGAACCCCGGAGCCGCCGATCAGCGCGTAGACCTGCCCCTCGGGCTCACCCGAGCACGAGACCCAGGGCCGGCCGGCGACATCGACGACACATTGGGCGAGCGCTTCGTCCAGCGGCACCATGGCATCGCCGTACCGGGTGATGCCCCGCTTGTCGCCGAGGGCCTGGCCGAGGGCCTGGCCGATGGCGATGGCGGTGTCCTCGATGCTGTGGTGGCCGTCGATGTGCAGGTCGCCGGTGGTGGCCACCTCGAGGTCGATCAGCGAGTGCTTCGACAGCGCGGTCAGCATGTGGTCGTAGAAGCCGACCCCCGTCGAGATGGACGAGGCACCCGTGCCGTCGAGGTCCAGGCTGACCCGCACCTCGGACTCACTCGTCACGCGGGTGACGGAGCCCGTTCTGGACGAGGGCGTACTGGACTCACTCATGTGGGCAGCTCCTGGATGGGGGGACGGACGTCGTCGAGGGCAGTCAGGAAGGCAGCCAGCTCGTCAGGGGTTCCAGCCGAGACCCGCAGGAACCCTGCGGGGCCAGTCTCGCGGACGAGGACTCCACGGTCCAGCAGTGCCGAGAAGACGGCGTGGCGGTCTGCGAAGCGCCCGAACAGGCAGAAGTTCGCATCACTGGGCACCACCTCGTAGCCACGGCGGCGCAGGTCGTGCTGCAGGCGCTGCAACCCGTCCCGCAGTGACTCCACGCGGGCCAGCATCTGGGTCGAGTGCCGCAGCGCCACCAGGGCCAACGCCTGGGACTGCGCCGACAGGTGGTACGGCAACCGGACGATCCGACAGGCGTCGACCACAGCCGGGTTGGCGACCAGGTAACCGAGACGTCCACCCGCGAAGGCGAAGGCCTTGCTCATCGTGCGGGTGACCACGAGGCGCGGGTACTTCGGCAGCAGCGCGATGGCCGAGTCCTCGGGCACGGCCGTGAACTCCTGGTAGGCCTCATCGACCACGACGATGGCCTGGGTGGCGGCACAGATCTCGTCGATCACCTGCACGGCGGTGGTGGTGCCGGTCGGGTTGTTGGGGGTGGTGATCACCACCACGTCGGCCTCGGTCTCGGCGATCGCTTCGAGCACCAGGGCGGTGCTGACCCTGAAGTCGGCGTCCCGGGGACGGGTGACGTAGTCGGTGTGGGTGTTGCGGGCGTACTCGGGGTACATCGAGTAGGTGGGTGAGAACGACAGCACCCTGCGCCCGGGACCACCGAACGCACCCATCAGGTGGGTCATCACCTCGTTGGAGCCGTTGGCGACCCAGATGTTGGCCGCCGTCAGCCCGAAGCCGAGGTAACCGGCCAGCGCGGTGCGCAGCTCGGTCGCCTCCCGGTCGGGGTAGCGGTTGACCTCGCGGGCCAGCCGCTGGACGACCCGGCCCATCTCGTGCACCACGTCGTCCGAGGGCGGGTAGGGGTTCTCGTTGACGTTGAGCCGCACGGGTACGTCGAGCTGGGGGGCGCCGTAGGGCTCCTCCCCCACCAGTTCGGGGCGCAGTGGCAGCGCGGCCAGGCCGAAGTCCGAGTCGGGGCTCATCGGGTCTGCTCCCGGCGTACGGTGATGGCAGCGGCGTGGGCGTGCAGGTTCTCGGCGCGGGCGAAGGTCTCGACCCGGTCGGCGACCTCGGCCAACGCCTGGGCGTTGTACTGGATCACCTGCACGGCCTTCATGAAACTGCGCACCCCCAGTCCCGAGGAGTGGCAGGCACACCCGGCGGTGGGCAGCACGTGGGTCGAGCCCGCCGAGTAGTCGCCCAGTGAGACCGGCGACCACGCGCCGACGAAGATGGCCCCGGCGTTGCGCACCCGGGCGGCCCAGGACTCGGGAGACTCGGTCTGGATCTCGAGGTGCTCGGCGGCGTAGGCGTTGACCACGTCGAGACCCTGGTCGAGGTCGGCGACCAGCACGATGGCCGACTGCTGTCCCGTCAGGGCTGTCGTCACCCGCTCCCGTTGCGGGGTGAGCGCCACCTGGCGGGTGGTCTCGGCCTCGACGGCCCGGGCCAGGTCTTCCGAGTCGGTGACCAGCACCGAGGCCGCCATCGGGTCGTGCTCGGCCTGGCTGATCAGGTCGGCTGCGACGTGCACCGGGTTGGCGGTGTGGTCGGCGAGGATGGCGATCTCGGTGGGGCCGGCCTCGGCGTCGATGCCCACCACCCCGCGCAGCAGTCGCTTGGCTGCCGCGACGTAGATGTTGCCGGGGCCCGTCACCATGTCGACGCGGTCACACAGACCCTCCACCCCCAGCGCGAACATGGCGATGGCCTGCGCGCCGCCGACCGCGTAGACCTCGTCGACGCCCAGCAGGTGGCACAGTCCCAGGATGTTGGGGTGCGGGAGTCCGCCGAAGTCCTTCTGGGGCGGTGAGGCGACGGCGATCGAGCGCACCTTGGCCACCTGGGCGGGGACGACGTTCATGATCACCGACGAGGCCAGCGGCGCCAGTCCGCCCGGCACGTAGAGCCCGACCCGGTCGACGGGGATGATCCGCTGGGTCACCTTGGCGCCGGGGGCGACTTCCACGGTCTCGGACGAGCGCTCCCGCTCCCCCAGTTCGCAGACGGCCCGGCGGCGTGCGATCGACTCGTCGAAGGCGGCGCGCAGGTCGTCGTCCAGTTCGGCGGCGCACCGCTCCAGGACCTCGGCAGGTACCCGCAGGGAGGGCGGCCGGATGCCGTCGAACTGCTCCGAGAAGCGGATCAGGGCCGTCCGGCCCTCGTCGCGCACGGCATCGATGATCGGACGGACCCGCTCGACGGCATGCTCGACGTCGAACTCGGCCCGGGGCAGCACCGCAGTCAGGTCGGCCGGTCGATCACGCAGGTCAAGGGTTCTCATCACAGCCACGAGTCTAGGACGGACTCCGTCGGCACCACTACGGTGGGCGGCGTGCTGGACTCCTTCATGCCCGTGCCCCTGCAAGCGTTCGTGGGCTTCGGGACGGTCGCCAATGTGGGCACGATCATGCTGGGCACGACGGTGGGCCTGGTCATCGGACATCGGCTGGACGAGCGCACGCGGTCGACGCTGATCGACCTGCTGGGCCTGTTCACGTTGATGACCGCCGTGCTCTCCCTGCTGCCGGCCGCCGGGGACCGGTTCTCGCGGGCGGTGTCGGGTCAACTCGCCCTGATCGTCGTCCTGATCGGGCTTGCCGTCGGCGCCGTGATCGGATCGCTGGTCGGCATCGAGGAGCGGATCGAGCAACTGGGCGTGTGGACTCGCGGGCTGCTGGCGCGCGGTGGCGCCGCCGGGGACCAGGACGTGGTCGACCGGCACCGGTTCGTGCAGGCCTTCCTGACCTCGACCCTGCTGTTCTGCGTCGGACCGATGACCGTGCTGGGTTCCCTGTCGGACGGGCTGGGCACGGGTCAGCACGTCCTGCTCACCAAGGCGCTGATGGACGGTGTCGCCTCCATCGCGCTGGCCTCGGCGATGGGTGCCGGGGTTTACCTCTCGGCCGCGGGGGTGCTCGTCGTGCAGGGACTGCTCACTGCTGGCGGATGGTGGCTGGGTCGTCTGCTGGATGCCGCGCAGATCGACTCCCTGTCGATCGCCGGAGGGGTCATCCTGCTGGGACTTGGGCTACGGCTGCTCGACATCCGACAGGTACGGGTTGCCGACCTGACCCCCGGCCTGGTGATGGCGCCGCTGCTGTTCAGCCTCGCGCGCCTGCTCTGAACCGGGGGCCTCGACCTGGCGTCGTTGGTTCGCCCGTTGCTGCTGGACGATCAGCGCCTCCGTCATCCGCCGGTGGGCCCGGCGCAGGCGGAGTCGGGTGAGCGGTCCCGGCCCGGACTCGTCATCGGTCAGCGAGGACGCAGCCAGCACCGGTAGCACCGCACCGAAGGGCCACACGGCCAGCGCATCCTTGGCCCTCAGGGCCAACTCGATCGAGATCTGGTCGCCGGCCTTGGCGGCGGCAATCCGCGAGGCGAAGTCGCCGGAGTCGAGGAAGATCCCGAACCCCCAGGCCAACAGGCCGGCCAGACAGGACCCCACCACGGCCAGGGGCACGACCGGCCAGCCCTGTCGTCCGTGCCGGATCCAGGCCAACCAGCCGATCAGGGCACCACCGACCAGACCGATCACCGAGAACCAGGCGTCGGCGCCGAAGAACTGCGCGAGCCCCCGTTCGGTGGTGGTGGCGACCGAGTCGTTGCCCATCACGTAGACGGGTCGGACCACCACCACATTCCAGACGAACCCGGCCAGCAACCCGCCCACCAGGCAGACCAGTGCGAACAGTCCCAACCCGCGGGCCACCCGCGAGACCTGACCCTGCGGGTCGACGAAGGCTCGCGGCGCCTCGGCCTGCTCGGTCAGCAGGCTGCGCGGGGGCAGGTCGGACTCGCTCACACCGGTCACCCTAGGCCACGCACGAAGGACCGAGCAGCGCCTTCAGGTCGGCCACCAGGGGCGGCGAGGCCTGCACGCGCAGTCGCTCGTCCAGCCTGAAGGTGGTGACCTTCTCACGGGAGA
Organism: Aestuariimicrobium kwangyangense DSM 21549; assembly: GCF_000421525.1. GTDB lineage: Bacteria > Actinomycetota > Actinomycetes > Propionibacteriales > Propionibacteriaceae > Aestuariimicrobium > Aestuariimicrobium kwangyangense. Next base: position 430,163 of record NZ_ATXE01000002.1, read on the forward strand.
CCAGCCGCAGCCGCACCTCCGACATGCCCGGGTGGCGACCCAGCACCTCACGCAGACGGCCCACCACCTCGGGAGTGCAGCGCACGGTGGGCAGTTGCAGGGTCAGAGGGCCGTTGTGGGCCTGCTGGTCGACGTCCGGAGCCGAGATCTCGATGGCCGACAACGAGACACGATCCTCACCGCGACGGATGCGTCCCTTGACCCGCAGCACGGTGTCGGGGGCCAGCAGCAGGGCGTACTGCTGGAAGGCCTTGTTGAACACCAGCACCTCGAGTCCCGACTCCAGGTCCTCGAGGGTGACCGCCGCCCACAGTTCGCCGCGCTTGTTCTGCCGTCGGGTCACGGAGGTGACCAGTCCGCAGACGGTGAGGGTCGAGCCGTCTGCGGGACCGTCCTCGTCCAGCGCCCTGGCAATGGTGGTGTCCCGGTTCGCGGCCAGCACGTGCTCGAGGCCCTGCAGCGGGTGGTCGGAGACGTAGAGGCCCAACATCTCGCGCTCGAACGCCAGTTTGGTGCGCTTGTCCCAGTCCTCGACCTCGGGGATGGCACGTCCCGAGAACCCGCTGGGGGGGTCGGTCGCCTCGTCCAGCCCGAAGCCGAAGTCGAAGGAGTCCTGGCCGTTGGCCTCGTTGCGCTTGAGGTCGGTGACCTCGTCGATCGCACCCTCGAAGATCTCCATCAGGGCGCGTCGCGGGTGGCCCATCGAGTCGAAGGCACCCGCCTTGATCAGGGACTCGACGGTGCGCTTGTTGCAGACACTGAGCGGCACCTGGTCGAGGAAGGCGTTGAAGTCGGACGGTTCACCGTGCTCGGTCCGGGCCTCGACGATGGAGGCGACCACGTTCTCACCCACGTTGCGGATGGCGGCCAGCCCGAAGCGGATGTCGTCGCCGACGGCGGAGAACTCGGCCTCGGAGCTGTTCACGTCGGGCGGCAACACCTTGATGCCCATCGAACGGGTGTCGGCCAGGTAGATGGCCATCTTGTCCTTGTCGTCGCCGACGCTGGTCAACAGAGCGGCGCCGAACTCGGCCGGGTAGTTGGCCTTCAGGTAGGCGGTCCAGTACGAGACCAGCCCGTAACCGGCGGTGTGCGACTTGTTGAACGCGTAGCCCGAGAAGGGAAGCATCACGTCCCAGAGGGCCTGGGTGGCGGCGGGCGACCATCCGTTGGCGCTCATCCCGGCCTTGAAGTTGTCGAATTCCTTGGCGAGGATCTCGGGCTTCTTCTTGCCCATCGCCCGCCGCAGCAGGTCCGCGCCGCCGAGGGTGTACCCGGCGAGGTCACGGGCCACGGCCATGATCTGCTCCTGGTAGACCATCAGGTGGTAGGTCGTGCCCAGGATGGGCTCCAGCGCATCCTTCAACTCCGGGTGGATCGGAGTGATCGGTTGGCGCCCGTTCTTGCGGGCCGCGTAGTTGATGTGTGCGTTGGCGGCCATCGGACCCGGCCGGTACAGCGCCAACACGGCGGCAATGTCCTCGAATCGGGTGGGCGCCATCAGCCGCAACAGGCTGCGCATGGGCCCACCGTCGAGCTGGAAGACTCCGAGGGTGTCACCGCGGGCCAGCAGTTCGAAGGTCTTCTCGTCCTCCAGCGGGATGTTCTCGCAGGCGAGGTCGATGCCCCGGTTGGCGCGGATGATCGACAGGGCGTGGTCGATGATGCCGAGGTTGCGCAGGCCGAGGAAGTCCATCTTCATCAGCCCCATCTCCTCGAGCTGGGGATAGGCGAAGCCCGCGATGATGGTGCCGTCCTTGTCGCGGCGGTGCAGCGGGATCAGGTCGAGCAGCGGCGCCGACGAGAGGATGAACGCGCAGGCGTGCACGCCGGTGCCGCGCATGGCGCCCTCGAGCCCCAGCCCGGTCTCGACCACCTGCCGCACGTCGGGGTCGGTGTCGAACAGGGCCCTGAACTCCGCACCCTCGGCGTAGCGCTCGTGCTTCTCGTTGAACAGGTCCTTCAGGGGCACGTCCTTGCCCATCACCGCGGGCGGCATGGCCTTGGTGATCTTCTCGCCCAGCGAGAACGGGTGGCCCAGGATGCGGTTGGCGTCCTTGATGGCTGCCTTGGCCTTGATGGTCGAGAAGGTGTTGACCTGGCTGGTGAACTCGGCGCCGTACTTGGTGGTGACGTAGTCGATGATCTTGTCGCGCTGGCGGTCGTCGAAGTCGAGGTCGACGTCGGGGGGGTTGATGCGTTCGGGGTTGAGGAAGCGTTCGAACAGCAGGGCGTGCTCGATCGGGTCGAGTTCGGTGATGCGGGTCAGGTAGGCGATCATCGAACCGGTCGCGGACCCTCGTCCGGGGCCCACCGCTACGCCCATGTCACGGGCGGCCTGACAGATGTCGGAGACCACCAGGAAGTAGGCCGAGAAGCCGAGCGGCTCGATCACGGCCAACTCGGTCTCGATGCGCTCCAGCACCTCGGGTGACGGGTTGTCGCCGAACCTCAGCTTCACACCCTCGTCGACCTTCTTGCGCAGCCACGAGTTCTGGGTCTCGCCCTCGGGAACCTTGAACTGGGGCATGCGGTCGACGTGGGCGAAGACCTCGTCGTAGGGCTCGACCATCTCGGCGACCAGCAGGGTGTTGTCGGCGGCCTCGGGCAGTTCCCGGAAGAGGTCGCGCATCTGCTGGGAGGACTTGATGTAGTAGCCCGAACCGTTGAAGCGGAAGCGCTTCTCGTCGTCCTTGTTGCGGCCCACCCCCACGCACAGCAGGTCGTCGTGGGCGTTGGCCTGCTCCTCGGTGACGTAGTGGGAGTCGTTGGTGAGCAACAACGGGATGCCGAGGTCGCGGTGCAGGCGCATCAGGTCTTCGCGCACCTCGCGCTCGATCGGGACCCCGTGCTCCATCAGTTCTATGAAGTAGTTCTCGGCGCCGAAGATGTCGCGGTAGTCGGCGGCGGCCTGGCGGGCCTTGTCGTACTGACCCAGCCGGAGTCTGGTCTGCACCTCACCGGAGGGACAGCCGGTGGTGGCGATGATGCCCTCGTGGTGGGTGTCGATCAGTTCCCGGTCCATGCGGGGCTTCATGTAGTAGCCCTCGAAGCTGGCCAAGGACGACAACCGGAACAGGTTGTGCAGCCCAGAGGCGTTCTTCGCCCACATCGTCATGTGGGTGTAGCGGCCGCCACCGGAGACGTCCTTGCCGCCCTCGGCGTCAGGATCGGAGGGATCGCGGCGTCCGCCGTCGGCCCAGTACTCCTGCACCCGGGAGAAGCGGGACGAGGGTGCCACGTAGGCCTCGATGCCGATGATCGGCTTGACCGCATGGTTCTTCGAGGTCTGGAAGAACTCGTAGGCGCCGAACATGTTGCCGTGGTCGCTCATGGCGACCGCAGGCATGCCGAGTCGTTCGACCTCGGCGAACAGCTGCTTGTTCTTCGCCAGCCCGTCGAGCGTCGAGTACTCGGTGTGCACGTGCAGGTGGACGAAGTTGTCAGCCATCGATGGCGGCCTTCCGGTCAGCGGGGCGGCGAAGGGTGAGAGACCCACTGTAGTGCCGACCGCTGACAACCCGATGGACGACCAACGCCCCGACCAGGATCACCGCGGACACGACCGGGAGGTGCTCGGGTCCGGCCCCGGCCGCCAGGGTGAGGCCACCGAGACCCCCTCCCAGGGCGTTGCCGAGGGAGATGGCGCTGGCATTGAGGGCCATCACGATGGGCGCTGACTGGGGCGCCATCGCCGCCAGCCTGGCCTGCTGGGGAACCGCGGCTCCCCCGTTGCCGATGCCGCACACGAAGAACCAGACCAGCCCCAGCACCCCCAGACCCAGTCCCGCCCCCAGTCGGGCTCCCAGCAGGAACACCACCGAACCGAACACCGCGTTCACGAGCAGACCGGTGAGCACCACCGTCAGTACCCGGACCGGGGTGTGACGGTCGGCCAGGCGTCCGGTGAAGGCGTTGCCCAGCATGCTGGCCGCGCCGTAGCCGAACATGATCAGGATGATCGCCCAGCCCAACGGGAAGTACGGACGAAGGATCAGCGCGGCAAAGGTGAAGCACGCGTAGCTGGACGACAGGATCCCGATGGTGACCAGGAGCGCCACCACCAGGCGCGGCTGTCGGAGCGGGGCGAGACGCTCGGCCAGGGTGGTGCTGGGCAGGTGCAGGTGCGGCAGCCGGGCCAGAATCCCCAGCAGGGCGACGGTTCCCACAGCGGCCACCATCACCAGCGGGAACCGCCAGTTCGACTGACCCAGCAGCAGTCCCACGGGCACCCCGAGGGCGGTTGCCGTCATCCAGCCCCCGAGCACGAACGACAGCGCCCGGCCGCGCTGGTCGGGCGGGGCGAGGTGGATGACGTAGCTGGTGATGGCTGCGCTGAGCAGGCTGCCACCCAGGGCCGACACCACCCGGCCGGCCAGCGCCACCGAGAAATCGGGCGCGAGCGCCACGATGACATTGCCGACCACGAACACCGCCAACGCGACCGTGATGGTTCGCCGTCGCTCCCATCCGCTGGTGAAGGTGCCGAGCAGGGGTCCGGCGAAGGCGGAGGTGAGCGCGAACACGCTGACCAGTTGCCCGGCGAGGGCGTTGCTGACGCCGAGGTCGGTCGAGATGGTGGGCAACAGCCCGGCGAGCACGTACCCGTCGATGCCGGTGGAGAACCCGGCCACCGCGAGCCAGATCAGGGCGTGGTAGGGCAGCCGGGCGACGGGCGTGGGTTCGGACACCGTCAGCACATTATCGACGCCGGCGCTCCCCCGAGGATCGACACCTGGGTTGGTGGATGGCCGGTCATTCCTGGTGATCACCTGACATGCTTTCGCCCATGAACCTTCCGCTGCACCCGCTGTTCGTCCACCTGCCGGTCGTCCTCTTCCCGCTCGCCGCGATCGCCGGCATCGTCCACGTGGCGGTCAAGCGCTGGCGTGGTCACCTGCTGTGGCCGACCGCTGTCGCTGCCCTGGTGGCCTTCCTCGCCACCCTGGTCGCCCGGACGACCGGCGAGGACCTGGCCCAGAGGTTCCCCGGCGAGGCCGCCCAGGTGGCGGTGCACGAGCAGTACTCCAGTCTGCTGGTGGCCGCCGGCTCCGCCTTCGGACTCGGCATCCTGCTGGCGCTGCTCACCCGCCCGGGTACCGGCTTCGGCCCGCGGTTGAAGCCGGGCTGGGTGGCCCTGTTGGGTCACGTGCTGATGGTGCTCGGTGGGCTCGCGGTACTCGTGACCATCGTGCTCACCGGGGACTCCGGGGCCCGGATGGTGTGGGGCGGCTGAGCCAGCCCCACACCACCTTGTCTGGACTCAGGCCAGCATCTGGCGTACCTGCGGCCCGATCGGCCGCGGGAGCGCCGATGCGGTGCCCGACAGGAACGAGTCGACCCCCTGGGCAGCCGAACGACCCTCGGCGATGGCCCACACGATCAGGGACTGGCCACGTCCGGCGTCCCCACAGGCGAACACGCCCGGCACGGTGGTCTGGTACGACTCGTCGCGCTTGATGTTGCCGCGCTCGTCGATCTCGCAGCCCAACTGGCTGACCACGGTGTCGGTCTCGGGACCGGTGAAGCCCATCGCCAACAGCACCAGTTCGGCCTCGATCTCGCGCTCGGTGCCGGGCACGGGCTGGAACCTGCCGTCGACGAACTCGACCTCCGACAGCTGCAGAGCCCGCAGGTTGCCCTCGTCATCGCCGAGGAACTGCGAGGTCGAGCTGGCGTAGACGCGGTCACCGCCCTCCTCGTGGGCCGAACTCACCCGGAAGATCATCGGGTAGGTGGGCCACGGCTGATGGGCCGGACGGGCCTCCGGAGGCATCGGCATGATCTCGAGCTGGGTGACCGAGGCAGCCCCTTGGCGCAGCGACGTACCCAGGCAGTCGGCCCCGGTGTCGCCGCCACCGATGATGACCACGTGCTTGCCGGTGGCCGTGATCTGGTTGTCGACGGTCTGACCCAACGCGACGCGGTTGGCCTGAGGAAGGAACTCCATGGCCTGGTGGATCCCCGCGAGTTCGCGCCCGGGGACGGGCAGGTCACGGGCCTTGGTGGCACCCGTGGCCAGCACCACGGCATCGAACCGTTCGAGCAACTGCTCGCCGGTGATGTCGACGCCGACGTTGGTGTCGGGCTTGAAGACGGTGCCCTCGAGCTTCATCTGCTTGAGTCGGCGGTCGAGCACCGCCTTCTCCATCTTGAACTCAGGGATGCCGTAGCGCAGCAGCCCGCCGATGGCGTCGGCACGCTCGTAGACGACCACGGTGTGGCCGGTGCGGGTCAACTGCTGGGCGACCGCCAGACCGGCGGGACCCGACCCGACCACGGCGACGGTCTTCAACGAGTGCCACTCGGGCTGCTGGGGGGTGACCCGGAGGTCGTCCCACGCCTTGTCGATGATGGCGACCTCGACGTTCTTGATGGTCACCGGCTCACGGGTGATGCCCACCACGCAGGCGGTCTCACACGGTGCCGGGCACAGCCGGCCGGTGAACTCGGGGAAGTTGTTGGTGGCGTGCAGCCGCTCCAGCGCGTTCACCCATTCGTCGCGCCAGACCAGGTCGTTCCATTCGGGGATGAGGTTCCCCAGGGGACAACCGGTGTGGCAGAACGGGATACCGCAGTCCATGCATCGGCCGGCCTGCTGGGTGATGATCGGCAGCAGCGCCCGCCCCGGTCCGCCGGGGTAGACCTCCTTCCAGTCGTGCAGGCGCTCCTGCACGGGCCGGCGGGGTGCAACCTCACGGTCGGTGGTCATGAATCCCTTGGGATCAGCCATGAGCGGCCTCCATCATCAGTGCGGTCGTGGCGGCCTCGTCGAGGCCCTTCTGCATGGCCTCGGCGCGAGCACGCATCACCTTGGCGAAATCGCGCGGCTCCACCTTCGTGAACACCTGCGCGAGGTGGTCGCGACCGGCCTCGAGCAGTTCCGCGGCCTTGGTCGAGCCGGTGCGGTCGCGGTGTTCGGTCAGCAACTCGGTCACGCGGTCGAGATCGTCCGCGGTGAGTTCGACCGCGTCGACCAGTTCGGTGTTGAGCCGGTCACGGTTGAGGTCGAGCACCCAGGCGTGGCCACCCGACATCCCGGCGGCGAAGTTGCGCCCGGTGGGACCGATGATCAGCACCTCACCCCCGGTCATGTACTCACAACCGTGGTCGCCCACACCCTCGACGACCGCCGAGGCCCCGGAGTTGCGCACGCAGAACCGCTCCCCCACCACTCCGCGCAGGAACAACTTGCCCGAGGTGGCGCCGTAGCCGATCACGTTGCCGGCGACGATCTGGTCGTGCGGATCGAAACTGACCTCGTCGGCCGGGGTCACCACCACGGTGCCACCCGACAGTCCCTTGCCGACGTAGTCGTTGGAGTCACCGATCAGGGTGAGATCGACCCCCGCGGGGAGGAAGGCGCCGAAGCTCTGCCCGGCCGTGCCGGTGAAGGTCAGCGAGATGGTGCCCTCGGGCAGCCCTCGGCCCTCGGTCGCCTTGGTGACCTCGTGGCCCAGCACCGTCCCGACGGTGCGGTCGATGTTGCGGATGCCGAAGCTGGCCTCGACCCGCTCCCCCCGGTCGAGGGCGGGACGGGCGGCCTCGATCAACTGCACGTCGAGTTTGGTGTCGAGGCCGTGGTCCTGACCGGTGGTGTGGTGGAGGGACGAGCCGGCGGCGAGCCCGACCTGGTGCAGCACCGGCGACAGGTCGAGCCCCCGTGCCTTCCAGTGGTCGACGGCCGAGGACGAGTCGAGGGCCTCGACGTGGCCCACGGCTTCCTCGATGGACCGGAAGCCCAGCTGGGCCAGGTACTCGCGCACCTCCTCGGCGATGAAGGTGAAGAAGTTGACGACGTGCTCGGCCTTGCCGTGGTAGTGCTCGCGCAGTTCCGGGTTCTGCGTGGCGATGCCGACCGGGCAGGTGTCCTTGTGGCAGACGCGCATCATGATGCATCCCGAGACCACCAGCGGCGCCGTGGCGAAACCGAACTCCTCGGCACCCAGCAGGGCGGCGATGATGACGTCGCGTCCCGTCTTGAGCTGCCCGTCGCACTGCACGACGATCCGGTCACGCAGACCGTTGATCAGCAGGGTCTGCTGGGTCTCGGCGAGCCCCAGCTCCCAGGGGCCGCCGGCGTGCTTGAGCGAGGTCAGCGGTGCCGCCCCGGTGCCACCGTCATGTCCCGAGATCAGCACCACGTCGGCCTTGGCCTTCGAGACACCCGCCGCCACCGTGCCGACGCCGATCTCGGCGACGAGCTTGACGTGCACCCGCGCCGAGGGGTTGGCGCACTTGAGGTCGTGGATCAGCTGCTTGAGGTCTTCGATCGAGTAGATGTCGTGGTGCGGCGGTGGCGAGATCAGACCGACTCCGGGGGTGGAGTGGCGGGTCTTCGCGACCCACGGGTACACCTTGGCCCCCGGCAGCTGGCCGCCCTCGCCGGGCTTGGCGCCCTGGGCCATCTTGATCTGGATGTCGGTGGCGTTGGTCAGGTAGTCGGAGGTGACTCCGAACCGTCCCGAGGCGACCTGCTTGATCGCGGAGCGACGCTCCGGGTCGTGCAGTCGGTCGGCGTCCTCACCGCCCTCGCCGGTGTTCGACTTGCCGCCCAACCGGTTCATGGCGATGGCCAGGGTCTGGTGGGCCTCCATCGAGATGGAGCCGTAGCTCATGGCTCCCGTCGAGAACCGCTTGACGATCTCCGAGACGGGTTCCACCTCGTCGATGTCGATCGGCTCGCGGTCGGAGTTGAAGGTCAGCAATGAGCGCAGCGTCATCAACCGCGCCGAGTTGTCGTCGACCAGCTGGGTGTAGCGCTTGAAGATGTCGTAGCGGCCGGTCTGGGTGGAGTGCTGCAGCCGGAACACCGACTCGGGGTCGAACAGGTGCTGTTCGCCCTCGCGACGCCACTGGTACTCGCCCCCGACGGGCAGCGTGCGGTGGGCGTTCGGCACCCCCGACAGCGGGTAGGCCTGCTGGTGGCGAAGGTTGACCTCCTCGGCGATCTCGTCGAGACCGATCCCCTCGATCCGGCTGGTGGTGCCGGTGAAGAACTCGTCCACGAAGTCGCTGCGCAGTCCGACGGCCTCGAAGATCTGGGCGCCGGTGTAGCTGGCCAGTGTCGAGACGCCCATCTTGCTCATCACCTTGAGCACGCCCTTGCCGAGCGCCTTGTAGACGTTCTTGATCGCCTTCTGCGGGTCGACGCCCACGTAGAGCTCGTTGCGGGCCATGTCCTCGGCCGACTCGAGCACGAGGTAGGGGTTGACGGCTGCCGCGCCGTAGCCGATCAGCAGCGCGACGTGGTGCACCTCGCGCACGTCACCGGCCTCGACGATCAGGCCCACCTGGGTGCGGGTCTTCTCGCTGACCAGGTGGTGGTGGATGGCGGAGGTGAGCAGGAGGGAGGGGATCGGGGCCAACTCGCGGGTGGAGTGGCGGTCGGAGAGCACGATCACCCGGGCCCCCTCGGCGATGGCGGTGCTGACCTCGGCGCGGATCTCGTCCAGCCGGGTGCGCAGCGCGTCGCCGCCCCCGTCGACCGAGTAGAGGCCCCGCACGACATGGGCCGCCAGGTGGGGGTGCACCCCGCCGTCGGAGATGTGGATCAGCTTCGACAACTGCTCGGAGTCGAGGATCGGGAAGGGGATCACCAGTTGGCGACAGGACTCCTCGCTGGGGCTGAGCAGGTTGCCCTCGGGCCCGATGGTGCTGGCCAGCGACGTGACCAGTTCCTCACGGATGGCGTCGAGCGGCGGGTTCGTCACCTGCGCGAACAGTTGCGCGAAGTAGTCGAAGATCAGCCGTGGCCGCTCCGACAGCACGGCGATGGGGGTGTCGGTACCCATCGAGCCGATCGCCTCGGCACCGTCGTTGGCCATCGGCGCGATCAGATGGCGCAGTTCCTCGTGGGTGTAGCCGAACAACTGCTGGCGCCGGGTGACCGACGCGTGGGAGTGCACGATGTGGGTGCGCTCGGGCAGGTCGTCGAAGCGGAGCTTGTTCTGCAACCACTCCTGGTAGGGGTGTTCGGCGGCCAGCGCCGACTTCACCTCGTCGTCGCCGATGATGCGGTGCTGGTCGAGGTCGACCAGGAACATGCGGCCCGGCTGCAGGCGTCCCTTCTGCACCACCTGGTCGGGCTCGACGGGCAGCACACCAGCCTCGGATGCGAAGATCACCCGTCCGTCGGTGGTCACCCAGTAGCGCGCCGGACGAAGCCCGTTGCGGTCGAGCACCCCGCCGATCACGGTGCCGTCGGTGAAGGTGACGCAGGCGGGGCCGTCCCAGGGCTCCATCATCGAGGAGTGGAACTCGTAGAAGGCGCGACGGGCGGGATCCATCTCGGTGTGGTTCTCCCACGCCTCCGGGATCATCATCAGCACCGCGTGCGGCAGGCTGCGACCGCCCAGGTGCAGCAGTTCGAGCACCTCGTCGAAGCTGGCCGAGTCGGAGGCCTCGGGGGTGCAGATCGGGAACAGCCGCTCGAGGTCGCCGGGCAGCAGGTCGCTGGTCAGCAGGGCCTCACGCGCACGCATCCAGTTGCGGTTGCCGCGCACGGTGTTGATCTCGCCGTTGTGGGCCATCAACCGGTACGGGTGGGCCAGTTCCCAGGCGGGGAAGGTGTTCGTCGAGAAGCGGGAGTGCACCAGCGCGAGCGCCGAGGTGAACGACTCCTCGTGCAGCTCGGGGTACACCTGCTCCAGCTGGTCGGTGGTGAGCATGCCCTTGTAGACCAGCGTGCGTGACGACAGCGACGAGAAGTAGACGTCGACCTCGTGCTGGGCACGGCGACGCAGGCCGTAGACGAGCCGGTCGAGGGCGAGTCCGGTCACCGGCTCGCCCGACTTGGGCGGGGGTGCGCTGACGAACAACTGCGCGAAGTGCGGCATCACGGCGAGCGACACGGGGCTCAAGGAGTCGGTGACCACCGGCACCTCTCGCCAGCCCAGCACGGTCAGGTTCTCGTCGGCGGCGATCCGCTCGATCGAGGTGCGGGCGTTCGCGAGTTCGGCCTCGTCCACGGGAAGGTGGGCCATGCCGACGGCGTAGGCGCCGGCGGCCGGCAGGTCGAAGTCGACCGCGGCGCGCAGGAAGGCATCGGGAACCTGCACCAGGATGCCGGCACCGTCCCCTGCTGCCTCGTCGGCGCCGGTGGCACCACGGTGGTCAAGGTTGCGCAGGGCCTCGAGTCCCTGCTCGACGATGGCGTGGCTGGGCACACCGTTCAGCTGCGCCACGAAGGCGACACCACAGGCGTCGTGCTCGAAATCCGGACGGTAGAGACCCTGCTTGGGGTGGTGGCCAAAGACCATCGTTGACTCCAATCGGCTCACGCGTGCCCGGGTGGCAAGCGGTTCAATCTCACACAGCAGGACTGGCTGCCTCTGCCTCGTCCGGGATCTGGACGAAGGGCTGCGGGTCGCGTCCGGGGTACCTCACGAACTGGACGACCAGCAGTGCGACCGCCGCCAGGAAGACCACCAGCGAGACGTACTCGTTGACGCGCAGTCCCCCGAACTGATTGGCCTTGTCGATCCGCACGCCCTCGATGAAGAAGCGACCCAGGGTGTACCAGATGACGTAGCTGGTCATCAGTTTGCCTCGACCCAGCCGCAACGGCCGCTCCAGCACCAGCAACAGCGCGGCACCGAGCAGGCACCACACCAGTTCGTAGAGGAAGGTGGGGTGGAAGGTCGCGAACTGCTCATATCCGACGGGACGGTACTGGGGAGCGATCTCCAACCCCCAGGGCAGGGTGGTCGGCCCTCCGAAGAGTTCCTGGTTGAACCAGTTCCCCAGTCGTCCGATGGCCTGGGCGATCAGCAGGGCGGGTGCCATCACGTCGGCGACGGCGCCGAAGTTGACCTGCCAGCGGCGGCACAGCCACCACACCACCAGGGCACCCGCGGCCACACCACCCCAGATGCCGAGCCCTCCCTCCCAGATGAAGAAGGCCCGGTACCAGTCCCGGCCCGGCCCGAAGTAGAGCTCCGGGTCGGTGGTGACGTGGTAGATCCGCGCGCCGATGATGCCCGCCAGCACCGCCCACAGGGTGAGCGACTCGACCTGTTCGGGATTTCCTCCCCGGACGCGGTAGCGGTGCCTGACCAGCAGCCAGGCGACCATCACCCCCGCCAGGATGCACAGGGCGTAGGCGTGCACCCGCAGCGGCCCCAGGTTGAAGCCGTTCCAGGAAGGGCTCGGGATCGACAGCCAGACCAGTTCGGGCATCGGGTGGCTCACTTCTGTTGGTTGACGAGACGGGCGATGTCGGTGACGTAGTCGGCGACGCTGGTACCGGTCGACCACAGCACGGCCGCGGTCTCGTCCCTGCCGAATCCGATCACCTGGGTGGAGTGGGTGACCTCGTAACCGCCCGAGGGCAGTTTCGTGGCGTCATCGATGCTGAGACCGATCTGGGAGGCCGCCTTGACGATCACCGACAGCTTCCCGGTCAGGCCCACGAAACCGGGATCGATCCGGTCGAGGTACGCCTTCAGCACCGCTGGGGTGTCCCGGGCCGGGTCGGTGGTCACGATCACGACCTTGACCTGCTCACGCACCCGTGCGTCGACCCGCTGCAGGGCGCTGGCCAGGTCGGCCATGATGCCGGGGCAGACGTCGGGGCAGTTCGTGTAGCCGAAGAAGACCAGGGTGGCCGCTGACCCGTGGTGGGAGTTCAGGGGGGCTACCGCACCCGTGGTGTCGGTGAGCTCGGCCATGGGCAGCTTCCAGCCGGTCGAGGTGATCTCGGTACCGGCCGCATAGCCGCCCGGACGACCACCGGTGGTGGCCGGCGCCGATGACGAGCAACCGGACACGGCCACGGCTGCCCCGGCAGCGGTCACCGAACCCAGCAGCGCGCGTCTGGAGAGCTTCATCGGGCGCGGCGCACGCCGGCGGCCAGGTCGTCCACCACCGCGCGCAGACCAGACAGGTCGGACGATCCGGTGCGCTCGTTGTCGATCAGTTCCTTCACCAGCGCCGAACCGACGATCACCGCATCGGCATAGGCCCCGATCTCGGCGGCCTGGTCACCGTTGGAGACCCCCAGTCCCACTCCCACGGGGAGGTCGGACTGGGCTCGGATGCGCGCCACCAGGTCGGGAGCGGCCGAGGACGTCTGCTGCCGGGCTCCGGTGACACCCATGACGGCGGTGGCGTAGACCCATCCCCGGCAGGCGCGGGTGGTGAGCGCGATCCGCTCGTCGGTCGACGAGGGTGCGATCAGGAAGATGCGGTCGAGGTCGTGCTGCTCGCTGGCAGCGATCCACGGCTCGGCATCATCGGGGGTGAGGTCGGGGGTGATCAGTCCCGATCCCCCGGCCGAGGCGAGGTCGCGGGCGTAGCGCTCGACCCCGTAGTGCTCCACCAGGTTCCAGTAGGTCATCACGACGGCCGGCGTCCCGGTGGCGGTGACGGCCTCGACGGCGCGGAAGACGTCCGCGGTCCTCACCCCACGCTCGAGCGCCCGGGTGGCGGCGTGCTGGATCGCCAGTCCGTCCATCACCGGGTCGGAGTACGGCGCGCCGATCTCGACGAGGTCGACCCCGGTACCATCCGATCCCTCGGTGATCGCGCGCAGCGCATCGAAGGACCCGGCCACGTCGGGGTACCCGACGGGCAGGTAGCCCACCAGCGCCGCCCGGTTCTGCGTCCTGGCGGTGAGGATCGCCTGGGCACTGCTGCTCACCTGACCTCCTCGGTCTCACGGTCGACGGAACCGTCGATGCCGAACCACTCGAGCGCGGTTGACACGTCCTTGTCACCGCGTCCCGAGATGTTGACCAGGATGGTCGGTGGCTTCGTCCTGAACTCGGGACGCTCGACCAACTCCAATGCCAACTTCTGGGCACCGGCGACGGCGTGGGCGGACTCGATGGCTGGCAGGATGCCCTCGGTCCGGGTGAGCAGCATCAGCGCGTCCATCGCCTCGGTGTCGGTGATGGGACGGTAGGTGGCCCGTCCGGTACGGGCCAGCCAGGCATGCTCGGGACCCACCCCCGGGTAGTCGAGCCCCGCCGAGATGGAGTGCGACTCGACGGTCTGCCCGTCCTCGTCCTGCAGCACGTAGGTGCGGGCCCCGTGCAACACGCCGAGCGAACCCGCGGTGATGCTGGCGGCGTGGCGTCCGGTGTCGACCCCGTCGCCCCCGGCCTCGAAGCCGTACAGGCCCACACCCTCGTCGGGGATGAAGTCGGCGAAGATGCCCATGGCGTTGGAGCCGCCACCGATGCAGGCGCAGACCGCGTCGGGCAGTTGTCCGTACTTCTCCAGCACCTGCGCCCTCGACTCGGTCGAGATGATCCGCTGGAACTCGCGCACGATCCTCGGGAACGGGTGCGGGCCGCCGACGGTGCCGATCAGGTAGTGGGTGTCGTCGACATGGGTGACCCAGTCACGCATGGCCTCGTTCATCGCATCCTTGAGGGTCTGCGAACCGGCCTTGACCGCCACCACCTCGGCGCCGAGCATCTGCATGCGGGCCACGTTCAGGGCCTGCCGGTCGGTGTCGACCTTGCCCATGTAGACGCGACACTCGAGCCCGAGCAGCGCCGCGGCGGTGGCGCTGGCCACGCCATGCTGCCCGGCGCCGGTCTCGGCGATCACCCTGCGCTTGCCCATCCGGCGGGTGAGCAGGGCCTGGCCCAGCACGTTGTTGATCTTGTGGCTGCCGGTGTGGTTGAGGTCCTCGCGCTTGAGCAGCATGCGCGCACCACCGCAGTGTTCCGAGAACCGGGTGGCCTCGGTGATGGGGGTGGGGCGGCCGGCGTAGTCACGCTGGAGACGGCTCAGTTCGGCCGCGAAGTCGGGGTCCTGCTGGGCGGCGTCGAAGGCATCCTCGAGCTGGGCCAGGGCGGCATAGAGGGCCTCGGGGACGAACTTGCCCCCGAACTCCTCGAAGTGGCCGCCCTTGTCGGGCAGCGGGGCCCCGGACGGATGGGTGGCGCGCGGTTCGGTCACAGGTTTCCTCCCGTGGTGGGGGTTGACGTGGCGAGCATCGCCTCGATGGCGTGGGCGGGATCGTGATGGCGCACGAGCGCCTCTCCCACCAGGACGACGTCGGCCCCCTGCTGGGCGACCAGGGCGACGTCCTGTGGCCCGGTCAGGCCGCTCTCGGCGACCTTGATGGCAGTGGCCGGGAGTTCGGCGACCAAGGAGCCGAACTGGAAGATGTCGACCTCGAGGGTGACCAGGTTGCGGTTGTTGACGCCGATCACGGCCTCGGCTGGGTCCTCGGACACCAGGTCGGCTGCCCGCTTCGCCTCGTCCGGGGTGTGCACCTCGACCAGGGGGGTGAGTCCCAGGTCGAGGGCGAGCCGGTGCAGGCGACGCAGTTCGGCGTCGTCCAGCGAGGCGACGATCAGCAGCGCCAGGTCGGCACCGTGCACCCGCGCCTCGACCAGTTGGTACTCGGTGACCATGAAGTCCTTGCGCAACACCGGCAGGTCGACCCGGTCACGGACGGCGTCGAGGTCGGCGAGGCTGCCACCGAAGCGCCGCTTCTCGGTGAGCACGCTGATGGCGGCGGCGCCGCCTGCCTCGTACAGGGCGGCGAGGCTGGCGGGATCGGGGATGTCGGCGAGGGCGCCCTTCGAGGGGCTCGACCTCTTCACCTCTGCGATCACCTGGACCCCCGCCCGTCGGAACGCGGGTCGTGGGTCCCGGGGGGCGGGCGCCCGGTCGAGCAGGGCCTCGAGGTCGCGCCGGGGCGTCAGCTGCTCACGAACGGCCAGGTCTTCCCGCACACCGGCGACGATGCTGTCGAGCACACTCATCAGCCGTTGCCGAAGCCAGCGGCCTTCAGGATGCCGCTGATGACCAGGCTCAGCACGATCAGCACCCCACCGACGATGGCCAGCACCCAGTTGGGTCCGGTGACGGCGGCGATGGCCGCCAGCAGGAATCCGACGCTGGCCAGCACGACGCCGGTCCAGGCAGCCGGGCTGCGGCCATGGTGGTAGTGACGCACCGGCTTGCTGCGGCGACCCGCGGTGGCGGTGGTGATGGCCTCGGTGGTGTCAGCCATGGTCGTCCTCTCGTGGTCGTGCCCCTGGGATGTGAGGGTGAGCGCAGCCTATCGCGGGTCCTCGGTGGGGTCGTGTCCCGCGTCCATGGCCTTCCACAGGTCGGCATCGGTGGCCTCGGCGCGTCGGCTGTACCGATCGGGACGACGACCCGCCTGCCCCGCGGTGACCAGGGCGACCACGCCACCGAGTGCCAACAGCAGCCCGGCCCCCGCGAACGCGAAGCGCCACGGATCCCGGTTGGCCTGGGCGGCGACGGCGGCGGGCAGGTCCTGGGCGGGGAAGGAGGCGGTCAGTCCCGACAGCAGCGCGCCGATGCCCAGCACCAGGGCGAGCGCGCCCACCACCCTGCTACCCCGTCGTCGCACCACGAGCAGCAACAGGGCCAGTGCGGCGCTGGCCCAAGCCAGGGTGGTCACCAGGCCCCCGGTGGCGTCGGCACCCGACACCGACAGCACCCCGTCATGGGCCCAGGTGCGCTGACCCGCGACGGCCGAGAGCCCCGCGGCGACGGCCCACGACACGGCGGCGTACCAGCGCCTCACCGGCTCACCCCGGCAGCGCGGCGCACCGCGTTCACCACCGACCGGGCCTTGTGCTGGGTCTCGTCGTTCTCGGTGTCGGGCACGGAGTCGGCCACGATCCCGGCACCGGCCTGCACATAGGCCCGCCCGTCCTTCAACAGTGCGGTGCGGATGCCGATGGCGGTGTCGGCATTGCCGGCGAAGTCGAAGTAGCCCACCACGCCCCCGTACACGCCGCGCCTGGTCAGTTCGAGCCGGTCGATGATCTCCATGGCGCGCACCTTGGGTGCACCCGACAGGGTGCCGGCGGGGAAACAGGCCAGGGTGACGTCGAGTGCGTTGCGCCCCTCGGCCACCTCTCCCTCGACCCGTGCCTCCAGGTGCATGACGTGGGAGTAGCGGGCCACCTTCATGAACTCGGTGACCTCGACGGTGCCGGGGCTGCAGACCCGGCCCAGGTCATTGCGACCCAGGTCGACCAGCATGATGTGCTCGGCGCGCTCCTTGGGGTCGGCGAGCAACTCCTCCTCGTTGCGCTGGTCGTCGGCCATGGTCGCGCCACGCGGGCGGGTGCCCGCGATCGGGTTGGTGGCGGCCCGCCCGTCGACCACGGTGACCAGGGCCTCCGGTGAGGCGCCAACGATCTCGAAACCGGGCAACGTCAGCAGGTACATGTAGGGACTGGGGTTCATCAGCCGCAGCTCGCGGTACACGTCGATGCCGGGAACGTTGGTGGCCAACTCGAACCTCTGGGAAGGCACGACCTGGAAGGCCTCACCAGCCCGGATCTCCTCGACCGCGTCGCGCACCATCTGCTGGTACTCCCCCGCGCCACGCTGCCAGTGGATCGGCAGGTCGGGCTGGCTGGAGCGTTCGCGCAGGCGTCGTCCACGGGGACGCGCGAGAACGTCGGCCATGGCGTCGACCCGGCTGACCGCGTCACGCCAGGCCTCGTCGACGCCGGCATCCGAGTCGTCGAAGTTGATGGCGTTGGCGATCAGCCACAACTCACCGGTGTGGTGGTCATAGGCGGCGAGGTCGGTGGTCACCAGCATCATCAGCTCGGGGATCCCCAGGTCGTCCACCGTCGTCTCGGGCAGCTTCTCGAGATGGCGCACGCAGTCGTAGCCGAGGTAACCCACCAGACCCGAGGTGAACGGGGGCAGGTCGGGAGCAGGTTCGGTGTGCAGCGCGTCGATGGTGGCGCCCAGCACCTCGAGCACGTCACCCTCGGTCGGCAACCCCGCGATGGGACGACCCAGCCAGACGGCCTGTCCGTCGGTCTCGGTGAGGGTGGTCGAACAGTTCACCCCGATGAACGACCACCGCGACCAGACCCCGGCATCGGCTGATTCCAGCAGGAAGGTGTTGACGCGGTCACCGCACAGGGTCTGGTGGATGCCGATGGGCGTCAGGTCGTCGACCAGGACGCGTCGGTGCACGCTGATCACCCGGCGCTGGCTGGCCAGCCGCCGGAACTCGTGCAGCGAGGGGGTGATGGTCACGGGCGCTCCATGGCTTGCTGATCGGACAGGTGGTGCACGTGGGTGGCGGGCGAGGGGTCGGCCAGCAGGGGGTCGGCCAGCAGCAGATCGGAGTCGAAGCAGGTGCGGTCGCCGGTGTGGCAGGCTGCGCCGGTCTGGTCGACCTTCAGCAGCACCGTGTCGCCGTCGCAGTCGAGTCGCACCTCGCGCACGACTTGGGTGTGACCACTGGTCAGTCCCTTGACCCACAGCTCGTCGCGCGAGCGCGACCAGTACGTCGCCCGGCGGGTGGCGAGCGTCGCCGCCAGGGCCTCGTCGTTCATCCAGGCCTGCATCAGCACCTCGCCGGAGGTCGCGTCCTGGGTGACCACGGCCACCAGTCCTGCCTCGTTGCGCTTGAGGCGGCCAGCGAGGGCGGGGTCCAGTCCGGACCGGGGGTCGGCAGAAGGCATGGCGCCCATTATGGCCCGGCTTGCTCGCCCGGGCCTAAGGTGGGGCAGGTGACCATCGCCTCCGACGAACGTTCCCTGATCTGTGACCTGTTCGACCAGTTGGGCCCCGACCAGCCGACGCTGTGCGAGGGCTGGACGACCGGCGACCTGGCCGCGCACCTGATCGTCCGCGAGAACGACCCCATCGCAGCGGGCGGGATCGTGCTCAAACCGCTGGCCGCGCACACCGAACGTCGGATGACCGAGGTGCTGGCGGCCGAACCGTGGACGCAGGTGGTGGAGAGGCTGCGGCGTGGGCCCGGGCAATGGAGCCCGTTCCGGGTGCCCGGGGTCGATGAGGGCGCCAACGCCATGGAGTTCTTCATCCACTGCGAGGACGTCCGTCGGGCCCAGACACCGCCACTGCCGCCGCGTGAACTGCCCGAGGAGGTCGAGGAGTTCTGCTGGAAGCGGCTGAAGTTGCTGGCCCGCGCCATCTTCCGCAAGGTGGACGCCGGGCTGGTGCTCGAACGGGTCGGCGCCGACGGCACCCCCGGCGAGTCGCTGCGGGTCCGCCCCGGCAGCCACACCGTCACCCTGCAGGGACGCGCCAGCGAACTGCTGCTGGCCGGCTACGGCCGCGGCGCCCACGCCGACGTCACGGTGATCGCCGACGAGGAGGGCCAGTCAGCCCTCGAGGCCGCCGCCATCAGCCTGTGACCCTCACCGGTGGGGGGTGGTGACCCCCAACTTGTGGGCCAGGTCGCGTCCTCCCACGCGGACGATGTGATCGGGATCAGCCACGACGACCAGCAGATCGGTCGCACGTGACATGCCCACGTAGAGGCGCTCCCGCGCCCGTTCGGGATCCATTCGCCCGTCGTTGACGGCCAGCACCACCACGGTGCGTTCCATGCCCTTGAACCCCAGGGCGGTTCCGTAGAAGACCTCGTCGCCGGCGAAGAAGCTCGCCCAGTACCCCTGGTTGCCGTACCGGTCGAACAGCTCCCGCTGCACCTCGTGCCGCTTGCCAGTGGTGATCAGGGCGACATCGCCCGGGGCCCAGCCCTCGCCCAGCAGCTCGTCGACCAGGTCGTCGGCCACACCGACCACCTGGTCAGGGTCGGCCGCGACGAAGCGGACCGCCGGCCCGTCCAACCCGCGTGGGCGGATGTGGGGGGCGAAGGGGCGCAGCGACTCGGCGATCTGACGACTGTTGCGAAGGTTGTGGTCGAGCACCAGCGGAACCATGGGCACCCCGGGCGTCCCACGACGCCCGAACACCCCTTGGTCAGGATCGGCGTAGGTGTAGATGCCACCGCTGTCGGGGTCCCGCAGGCAGCCCAACAGCGGGGTCCACCAGGCATCCGCGAAGTCCTGTGCCTCGTCGACCACGAGGGCGTCGAACTTCTGCACCTCGTCGAGCTGCTTGGCGGCCTCCGCCATCTGCGCGGGGAGTTCCTGTTCCCACCACTGTGAGTCGTCGCGGTCATGGGGTGGGATGCCCCAGTCCTCGGCGAGTTCGTCGTAGCGTCCGACGAACGCGGGCCGGGAGCGTCGGGGCCAGCTGGCGACCTCACGCTTGAGGTGTTCGGCCAAGCCGTGGGTGTAGCAGATCACCGCCACCTTCTGGGCGGGGTGTCCCTGCCGTCCGCCGGCCAGTTGGCGGGCCTGCTCGAGGGCCAACGTGGTCTTGCCGGACCCGGCGCTCCCCCGTACCTCGACCCGGTTCAGCAGCCGCGTGACGCCCAGCAGGGAGTACTGCTCGGTGGTGAGCCGCGCCACCTGGCCGGCCCGCAGGTCGGCCTCGGGTCGCGGACCGTCCTGCCAGACCTCGCCGCCCAGGAGGATCTCGACGGCCACCTCGATGTCGTCGTGGTCGGGCACCCGGTCGCCGGGGCGGAGCTCGGCGACCAGGCGCCGGAGTCGTCCGCCGATCTGGGGCAGGTCGGCCTTGTCGTGCAGCGCTGAGCGGGACAGGTCAGCGGAGTGCCAGGTGTCGGGGAACTCCGAGAAGGGAACGGCGACACTGTGCACGAATGCGATCCGTCCCCTGCGCCCCCAGCGGGAGTCTCGCTCCAACCGCTCGATGACGGCGTACTTGCCGCGCCTGGCCTGGTCGACGGGGTCCACCCTCGCGAACCTGCTGCCCCTCGACCTGGTCCACCACTGCCCGTCCTTGTCGTGGCTGACCAGCCCTCCCTTGGCCTCGACCACGGCGAAACCCGTGCCGGGCATCATCACCAGGAAGTCGACCTCACGGTCACGGTCGGCCTCCATCAGGTTGAGGTGGACGAGCACCACGTCCTCGTCGGTCAGGGTCTGGTGGAGCGCCTTCATGACGGGGTGTTCGGAGTCCGACCATTCCTCGGTCGGGGGCAGGATGCGAGCCATGGGCCCATCATGG
This sequence comes from Aestuariimicrobium kwangyangense DSM 21549, assembly GCF_000421525.1. GTDB lineage: Bacteria > Actinomycetota > Actinomycetes > Propionibacteriales > Propionibacteriaceae > Aestuariimicrobium > Aestuariimicrobium kwangyangense. The sequence continues at coordinate 450,986 of NZ_ATXE01000002.1, forward strand.
CAAGCCGCACCGACATCTGCCTCAGAGCACGGCCGTGGGGTACTTCGTCCGGTAGACGTCGACGATGGCATCGACGGCCTGGTCGAAGGTGAAGGTGGCCGTGTTCAGCACGAGGTCGTAGAAGGTGTCGTCGTTGGGGTCGACCTGGTGCAGCCTGATCGACATCTCGGCGCGGAGCCTGTCGTCGTTGCGCAGCCTGGCCAGCGCCTGGTCCTCGGGCAGTCCCGTCAGGTAGGCCACGCGCTGGGTACGCATGCTGACCGGCGAGGTGAGCCGCACGTGCAGCGCCCCCACGGCACGAGCCAGCACGGCCTGACCGTTGTGTCCGAGCACCACGGCACCGTTCTGCACCCCGGCGAGCAGTTCGTCGGTGTTGCGCACCACCATGGTGTGGTCGAGGCTCTGGTGCGCGGCCCGCGAGATCTCCGAGTCGGACGACCCCGCGTCCTGGAAGGTCTGCAGGAACCGGTCCCAGATGCCTGGGTTGTCGCTGCGCCCCGTGGGATCGGCGATCTGCTCGTGGCTGAAGGCCTGCCCGATGAAGCGCACCCCCAGCCGTTCGGCCACCGCCGGTGCGATCACCGAGGCGCCCGAGCCGTACTGGGCGAAGATCGTGACGATCGGCGGCACCTGCGCACCAAGCGTCGCGGGGGGAACGGTGACCATGGTGTCGCGACCGTCGCCGACACCGGTGATCGTGACCTCGTCCACGCCCTGTTCGGCGGCTGCCGCGCGAGTGCGACGGTCACTGAGTTCACGCACCAGGGAGCGGTGCTGGTCGGCGGTGAGCGGGTAGAAGATGATCACCAACGCGGCCAGCACGGCCAGCCCGGCCGGCACCAGCCCGGCCGACAGCTTGATACCGGTCAACGCGTGGGCGCTCTGTGAAGGCGCCTGGGCCACGTAACCGAACGCACCCACCACGGCCCCACCGACCGCCCCACCGACACCCTGGCCGACCTTGCGGACGAACGACAGGATCGAGTACGAGCCTCCCTCGGACCGGATGCCGGTGCGCCACTCGCCGTAGTCGACGGTGTCGGCCTGCATGGCGAACATCAGCGCGTTGGTGCCGCCCATCCCGATGCCGAGCAGCAGCCAGGCGATCATCGCGATGAACAGGCTGCCCTCGCCGCCGGGGACGAGGAAGACCAGCAGGTGGGCGATCACGGCGACGGCCGCGAAACCGATGTAGCCCCGGCGCTTGCCCCACCGCATCGTCAGGGTGGGCACGAGGGAGGCGGCGGCGATGGTCCCGACGGTCTGCGCCAGCATCAGCCAGGTGAACCACGAGGCGTTGCCGAGCACGTAGCGGGTGTAGTACATGGCCACGGCATTCATCGTGAAGTTCGCGGCCAGCAGGAACAGGGCCCCCAGGCAGAGCACCAGCAGGGGCCGGTTGCGGCGCACCATCACCAGCGTGTTGCGCAGGTTGATCCGTGCCGTGCCGCGTGGCACGACCTCACGGGTGTTGCGGAAGCACACCAGGTGCAGTCCGAGCGCGATGGCGCCCAGCACGATGGTGGTGAGGGTGAAGGTGAGCCGTACCCCGTCAGCGGCGGTGTCCTTGAACTGTGGGGCGACAACGGCCGCCAATCCCACCCCGGTCAGCGCGGAGGCGATCGCCCGGGCACCGGAGAGTCGGGAGCGGTCGACCGAGTCCTGGGTCATGGCAGCCGACAGGGAACCGTAGGGAATGTTGACGAAGGAGTAGAAGAGCTGGAAGAGCGCGTCGAACAGGAAGATCCACGCGACCGAGGCGGCCGGACTGAGTCCCGCCGGCACCGAGAAGAGCAACACGAAGACCACGGCCAGCGGTGTCGAGCACCACAACAGCCACGGACGAAGCCGTCCCCACCTGGTGCGCGCACGGTCGACGGTGGAACCGGCGATCAGGTCGGCGACGCCGGCCCAGATCTTGGTGATCGCGTAGATGGTGCCCGCCACCCCGGCCGAGATGCCCACGATGTCGGTCATGTAGATCATCAGGAACATGGACGTGAGCTGGAAGCTCAGGTTGTTCGCCACGTCGCCGAGGGCGTAGGAGAAGATCCGCGACCGCGGCAGTTGGGAGGTGGTGGACGGCGTCAGTTCCAGGGTCGGGGCGGACATGGTGCAGCACTCTTTTCGTGGGAGCGGGGCCCACCGGGGGCCATGCATCCACGCTACGTCCGGCCTTGCCCGCCCGCGCAGCGAACGGAGGCGCTTGCCTGATGTTGCCTCAGCCAGGCAGGTCGTGGATCCGGAACCGGTAGAGGCTGGTCGAGGCCGTGACATAGACCCAGTCGTCGTCACCGAAGCAGAGGTTCGAGACCACCTCGGGCACCCCCACGAACCCGACGTGGGTGCCGAGGGTGTCGTACACGTGCACCCCATCGGCCGCGGACGACCACACCCGCCCCGAGGCATCCACCCGGATCCCGTCGGGCACGCCCGCCGGCACGGTGGCGAACCAGCGTCCGTTCTTGGCCCTACAGCCATCGACGACGTCGTAGACCCTGATCTGGGCGGCCACGTCGGAATCGGCGACGTAGAGCAGGGTCTCGTCCGGTGAGAACGCCAGCCCGTTGGGAGCGACGATGTCGGTGACGACGGGGCTCAGTCGACCGGTGGGGTCGAGCCGGAAGACCCAGCGGTCGCCGTACTCGCGCTCACCGGGGTGCCCCTCATCGGGCAGATCGATGCCGTAGCTGGGGTCGCTGAACCAGATCGCTCCGTCGCGGCTCACCACCAGGTCATTGGGCGAGTTCAACCGGTGGTCGTGCCAACGGTCGACGAGCACCTCGGTGGACGACCCGTTCTCGGTGAACTGTCGGCGCTGCACCGCGCGGCGGCCGTGGCTGCACTCCAGCAACGAGCCGTCGGCGGCCAACGTGCGTCCGTTGGTGAACTCGCACCGGTCCTCCAACACGGTCAGCTCACCGGTCTCGGCATGCCATTCGAGCACCCGATTGCCCGGGATGTCGGACATCACGACACTGCGCCGAGCCGGCACCCAGCAGGGTCCCTCGAGCCAGCGTGCGGCCGTGGCCAGCCGCTCGACCCCGTTCACCAACGCATCCGTCATGACTGTGCGAGCTTGGCCAGCACGAGTTCACGCACCCGGGCCGCATCGGCCTGGCCACGCATGGCCTTCATCACCGAGCCGATCAGGGCTCCAGCCGCCTGCACCTTGCCCTCACGGATCTTCGCGGCGACGTCGGGGTTGGCCGCGATGGCGGCATCGACGGCGGCGGAGAGTTCGCCCTCGTCCGAGACGACGGCCAGGCCCCGTGACTCGACGACCTCGGCCGGTTCGCCCTCACCGGCCAGCACGCCTTCGATCACCTGCCGGGCCAGCTTGTCGTTGACGGTTCCCGCCTCGACCAGACCCTGGACGGCCGCCACCTGGGCCGGGCTGATGCCAAGGTCGGCCAGGTCGACGCCGGCCTCGTTGGCGCGGCGCAGCAGCTCACCGGTCCACCACTTGCGGGCGGCCTGCGGACTGGCGCCGGCGGTGACCGTGGCGTCGATCAGGTCGAGCGCGCCGGCGCTGATCACCGCCTGCAGTTCGAGCTCACCCAGCTGCCACTGCTCGGCGAGGCGTCGCATGCGCTGGGCGGGGGGTTCGGGCAGGGTGGCCCGCAGTTCCTCCACCCAGGCGGTCGCGGGGGCCACGGGAACCAGGTCGGGCTCGGGGAAGTAGCGGTAGTCCTCGGCGGTCTCCTTGGAGCGTCCCGGTGAGGTGTTGCCCTGGGACTCGTTCCAGTGACGGGTCTCCTGCTTCACCCGTCCTCCCCCAGCCAGCACCATGGCCTGACGCCGCATCTCGAAGGCGAGGGCGTTCTCGACCGAACGCAGGGAGTTCACGTTCTTGGTCTCGGTGCGGGTGCCGAACTCGGTCGCGTCCTTGGCCATCAGCGAGACGTTGGCATCGCAGCGCAGCGAACCCTGCTCCATGCGGACGTCGGAGACGCCGAGCGCGCGCAGCAGTTCGCGCAGGTGCGCCACGTACGCCCGGGCCACCTGGGGTGCCTTCGCCCCGGCGCCGACGATCGGCTTGGTGACGATCTCGATCAGCGGCACACCGCACCGGTTGTAGTCCAGCAGCGAGTACTCCGCCCCCTGGATGCGACCGGTCGAACCGCCGACGTGCAGCGACTTGCCGGTGTCCTCCTCCATGTGGGCGCGCTCGATGTCGATGCGGAAGGTCTCACCCTCGACGTCGACGTCGAGGTGGCCGTTGAAGGCGATCGGCTCGTCGTACTGGCTGATCTGGTAGTCCTTGGGCATGTCGGGGTAGAAGTAGTTCTTCCGGGCGAACCGGCACCACTGCGCGATCTCGCAGTTGAGCGCCAGACCGATCCGGATGGCCGATTCGACGGCCTTGCCGTTGACCACCGGCATTGACCCGGGCAGGCCAAGACAGACGGGGCAGACCTGGGTGTTGGGCTCGGCGCCGAACGTGGTGGGGCAGCCACAGAACATCTTGGTGGCCGTGTTGAGTTCGACGTGCACCTCGAGCCCCATCACCGGGTCGAAGCGGTCGAGCACCTCGTCGTAGTCCATCAGCTCGTCGGCGGATGCGCTCATCTCAGGCCTCCTGTGAAGGTTCGGCCAGACTGCCGGGCAGCTGGGGAATGACGGTGGAGGTGCCACGCGTGGCCAGCGCCCGTTCGAGGGCGGCGCCGACGCGGTAGAGGCGGTCGTCGGCCATCGGGGGCGCCATCACCTGGAAACCGACGGGCAACCCGTCCTCGGGTGCGGTGCCGCAGGGGAACGACGCCGAGGCATTGCCGGCCAGGTTCGAGGGGATGGTGCACAGGTCGGCCTTGTACATCGCCAGGGGGTCGTCTATCCGCTCCCCCAGCTTGAACGCGGTGGTGGGCGTCGATGGCGAGACGAGCACGTCGCACTGCGCGAAGGCAGCGTCGAAGTCACGTGTGATCAGCGTGCGCATCTTCTGGGCGGAGCCGTAGTAGGCGTCGTAGTAACCGGCAGACAAGGCATAGGTGCCAATGATGATCCGTCGCTTGGCCTCCGACCCGAAACCGGCTCCGCGGCTGAGCCGCATCACCTGCTCGGCCGAGTTCTGGCCGTCGTCGCCGACCCGCAGGCCGTAGCGCATGGCGTCGTAGCGGGCGAGGTTCGAGCTCATCTCGGCCGGCATGATCAGGTAGTAGGTCGACAGCGACTGGTCGAAGTGGGGGCAGGAGACCTCCACCACCTCGGCCCCTTGGGCCCTGAGCAGTTCGACGGCCTCGTCGAAGCGCTGCTCGACACCGGGGGCATAGCCCTCGCCGCCGAGTTCGCGGACGACGCCGATCCTCATCCCCCGCACATCGCCTGCGCGGGAGGCCTCAGCCACGGCGGGTACCGGCTGATCGATGGAGGTGGCATCCATCGGGTCGTGCCCCGCGATCACCTCGTGCAGCAGCGCAGCGTCCTCGACGGTGCGGGCACAGGGGCCGCACTGGTCGAGCGAGGAGGCCATCGCGATGATGCCGTAGCGACTGACGCCACCATAGGTCGGCTTCACCCCGACGGTGCCGGTCACCGACGCCGGCTGGCGGATCGATCCACCCGTGTCGGTGCCGATCGCCAGGGGTGCCTCATGGGCCGCCAGGGCCGCGGACGATCCGCCGCCGGAACCGCCCGGGATCCGGTCCAGGTCCCACGGGTTGTGGGAGGCGCCGAAGGCTGAGGTCTCCGTGGAGGAGCCCATGGCGAACTCATCGAGGTTGGTCTTGCCGAGGATCACCAGCCCGGCGTCGAGCAGGCGCTGCACGACCGTGGAGTTGTAGGGCGGGGTCCAGTTCTCGAGCATCCTCGAGCCGGCCGTGGTGGGCAGCTCCTGGTAGCAGAGCAGGTCCTTGACCGCGATCGGCACCCCCGCGAGCGGACCCAGTCGTTCCCCGGCGGCGATCCTCTCGTCCACCCGGCGGGCGGCTGCGAGCGCACCCTCCCGGTCGACGCTGACGAAGGCGTTCACCCGGTCGTCGACGGCGTCGATCTGGGCCAGGAAGGCGGTGGTCACCTGCACCGAGGTCCAGGTGCCGGCGGCGATGGCTCGTCCGAGCTCGGCGGCGGTGGCGGTGATGATCCGCGCGTTCAGGTCGGCTTGGGACACGATCACTCCTCGTCCAGGATGCGGGGCACGCGGAACCGGTCGTCCTCCGAGACGGGTGCCATCGCGAGCGCCTGCTGCGGGGTCAGGCCCGGGCGCACCACGTCGTCGCGGAACACATTGGTCAGACCCATCGCGTGCGAGGTGGGCGGCACGTCGTCGGTGGCGACCTGGGCGACACTGGCCACGGAGTCGAGGATCACGTCGAGCTGCGGCGCGAACAGGCGGAGCTCCTCGGGGGTCAACTCGATGCGGGCCAACTCGGCGAGCCGAGCGACCTCTCGTTCGGTGAGTGCCACGAAACCTCCTGCAGCCCGGGCATGTGCGGGACCGACCCGCACGGGGCCACCCCATCCTAGGGGGTGAAACAGGACTGCAACACGGTCGGCTTGGGCTCGTCGCCGCCGTCGGTCACACTGGGGGGGTGCTGTTGCTCCGAGTCCAACTCCCCGACCGTCCCGGCTCCCTGGGCCAGGTGGCGACCGCCATGGGCACCGTGGGTGCCGACATCTCCGCCATCGAGATCGTCGAGAAGCAGCAGGGTTCGGTGATCAACGACTTCATGCTGACGATGCCTCCCAACAGTCTTCCCGACACCTTGGTGAGCGCCTGCAACGAGTTGCCGGGGGTACAGGTGCTGTGGCTGTCGCGGTACCCGGAGAACTGGGGGCTTGAGTCAGACATCGACCTGCTCGACCGCATCTCGGCCGACCCCGCCCGTGCCAGCGAGACGTTGACGGCCCACGCGCCGGTGGTCTTCCACAGCCAGTGGGCGGCCGTGGTCAACGCCGACGGTTCGTCGACGACCAGCCAATTGGCCCCCGAGTTGGACGACGAGGCGATCAGCGCCCTCGGTCCCCTCGACGAGGCCGCCACCCGCGACCTGCCCGAGGGGTGGCTGCCGGGCTGGGGCGAGACCACCATCGCCTTCGCGCCCCTCCAGAACGGATCCGCGTTGGTGCTGGGCCGTCAGGGAGGGCCCGCCTATCTGGTCTCGGAGGTGCGCCGGCTGCAGCACCTGGCAGGGATGACCCTTTGATCAGCTGGCACCAGTGGCTCGAGGTGATCTCGTCGATCGGCTACGGGGTGCTGTCGTCGATCGTCCCCGTGTTCCACACCGAGGCCTTCATCGTGGCCGCGGCGGCGTCCAACCTGCTGGGCCCGGTGGAACTGTCGGTGGGACTGGCCATCGGCCACACCATCGGCAAGCAGGTGATGTTCCTGGCGGTCAGGCACGGCAAGAAGCTGCCGTGGCTGAACCGGGGTGAACCGGTCCAGGTGCCCGCCGGATCGTGGCGGGCCCGGTGGCGCCGCTGGTCGGCCCGTACGGCGCGTCTGGTCGAGAACCCACGGTGGGGGATGCCGATCCTGTTCGTCTCATCGGCCACCGGGGCGCCCCCGGTCTACGGTGTCGTGCTGGTCGCGGGCACCACGGCGATGAACTTCTGGGCCTTCAGCCTGGTCATGCTGGTCGGGTTCTTCGTGCGTTGCATCGTGCTGGCCCTGGGCACCATGGGAGCCTTCCAGGGCATCTTCGGCTGAGCGCCGGCGTCACGCGGTCTGGGTGAAGGCCTTGAAGAACGTCCACCCCACGAACACCAGGACGGCCAGCACCACCACGAACGCAATGCTCACCCAGATGCGCATCCGCTTCTTCGCGGCCGTCGTGGGCACCTTGGTCGGTCCCCATTCCCCCACCTTGGGCTGAACCCGGGCCGGGGTGGTGCCGTTGAGGTTCAGGTTGGTGAAGATCCGCACCCGGCCCACAGTACCGCTTAGGTGGTTGACTCCAGAGCGGCCTCGGCCAGCCACACCAGCGAGTCGAACACGCGTGGGACGGTGCCCTCGCTCCACCCGGCCAGCCCACAGGCAGGGCTGACCGCCGAGCGTTCGTCCACCACCAGGGGGTCGAGCCCGAGCCGATCGACGACCCGGCGGTGGGTGGCCACCAGTTCGTCCCGGCTGAGCACCCGGTCGGGTACCTGGGTGGGTTGCACGCCCCACCACACCTGGTTGCCCGATTCCAGCCAGCCGGCCAGGGCAGCCAGGTCGTGATCGGTCAGCAGGGCCACGTCGAGCGCGACAGTGCCGATCCCGGCGCGCTCCAACCACTGCAGCTGGAGCCCGGGCGCGCAACAGTGCAGGGCCACCTGGGCACCCGCGGCGGCCACCGCCGACGCGACCGCCGTCAGCCCACCACCGATGACGGACTCGTCCACGGCGCGATGGCGGCCGAAACCCGAGGCCGTGCGCAGGGCACCGGAGCTCACGGCCGGAAGGGAGGGCTCGTCCAGTTGCACCGTCCAGCTGGCGGCGGGAAACCTGCGGCGCAGTTCGCCGACCAGGTCGGCCAGTCCCGAGGCGAGCGAGGCTGCAACGTCGCGGGTCGCACCCGCGTCGGCGAGCACCAGTTCACCGCGGGCCAGTTCGACACCGGCGGCCAGTGTCCATGGTCCGGCCACCGACAGCTTCGCGGGGCCGGCGAAGGTGGAGCACTCCTCCTCGAGGTCGTCGAGGTCACGCCGGAACAGGGCGAGGGCGCGCCGCTGGTCGCGTCCGGGGTGGTCGGTCAGCCGCCACCCTGCAGGCTGCAGGTCGACGGCCAACCCGTCGAGCAGGGAGGCCCCTCGCCCGACCAGTTGGGCACCCACCCCACGGGCGGGCAGCTCGGGCAGGTCGGCCCGTCCGAGCCGGTCACGGACCAGTCGCACGGCTGCGCGGAAGTCGGTGCCCGGGAGCGATCCCAGATGGGTGGCGAACATGTCAGCGGGTCCCACTGATGGTGGCGCTGCCGACCACGCGGTCGTCGGCGTACACGACGGCGGCCTGGCCGGGGGCAATGCCCTCGCAGGGGTGGTCGAGCTCGACGTGCAGAGCGTCGGCGCTGAACTCGACGGTGGCCGGCATCGGTACGCCGTGCGCCCGCACCTGCACGTGCCCGCGCCACCGTCCGGGCACGGCGGCGCCGGCCAGGATGGGCCGGATCGCGTCGATCACCCCGACTGCCAGGTGCTCCCTCGCACCCACCGTGACCCGGTTCTGGACGGGCTCGATCGACAGCACGAAGCGCGGTCGTCCGTCATCGGCGGGCACACCCAGGTGCAGGCCACGCCGCTGGCCCACGGTGAACTGGTGGTGACCCGGATGGCTTCCCACCACCCGTCCGGCGGTGTCGACGACCTCGCCGACCCGCTCACCGAGCTGGCGGGTCAGGAAGCCCGCGGTGTCACCATCGGGGATGAAGCAGATGTCATGGCTGTCGGGTTTCTTGGCCACCCCGAGCCCGAGGGCTGCGGCCTCGGCCCGCACGTCGGTCTTGTGGGTGTCGCCGAGCGGGAAGGCGCAGTGCGCGAGTTGGTGTGCGTCCAGCACGCCCAGCACGTAGGACTGGTCCTTGGCGGGGTCAGCGGCGCGGCGCAGTTCCACCTGGCCGGCGGACGAGCGGGTCAACCGGGCGTAGTGCCCGGTGGCCACCACGTCGAATCCCAACTGCAGCCCTCGGTCGAGGACGGCAGCGAACTTGATCTTCTCGTTGCACCTCAGGCACGGGTTGGGGGTACGGCCGGCGGCGTACTCGGCGACGAAGTCCTCGACGACGTCGGCATGGAAACGCTCGGCGAAGTCCCAGACGTAGAAGGGGATGCCCAGCTTGTCGGCGGCGCGGCGGGCGTCATGGGAGTCCTCCAGCGAGCAGCACCCACGGGCACCGCTGCGATACGACTCGGGGTTCTTCGACAGCGCCAGGTGCACGCCGGTGACGTCGTGACCTGCGGCCACCATGCGGGCAGCGGCGACGGCGGAGTCCACTCCCCCGCTCATGGCTGCCAGAACTCTCACGGCGGACGAGTCTACCCCGCCGCCCTCGGTGGCCCGGCGGCCTCAGACTCCCCGCGCCCGCGCCAGCGCCCGGGGCAGTTCCCTCACCAGCGCCGCGACGTCGTCGTCGGTGGTCGACCAACCCATCGAGAAGCGCAGGCTCGACAGGGCGTCCTGGGTGGAGCCGGTCATCGCCAACACCACCTCGCTGGGCTGGTGCACCCCCGCCCGGCACGCCGACCCCACGGAGGCGTCGATGCCGACCCGGTCGAGCAGCAGGAGCACATCGTCGGCGCGTACCCCGGGGGCGGTGAGGTGGACGATGGCCGGGTTGACGACCTCGCCGCCGTTCACGCGCACCCCCTCTCCCTGGCCTGCTGCGGCCAGACCGGCCAGCAGTTCAGCCCTCAGTCGAGCCATCCGGACGCGCTCGGCCTCTCGGCTCGCCACCGATTCGTGCAGCGCCGCGGCGAAGGCTGCCGCCAGCGCCGCGGACTGAGTGCCTGAGCGCAGGTCCCGTTCCTGGCGCCCTCCCAGTCCGGTGACGGCGGGGGCCACCTCACGTCGGACGAGCAGCGCCCCCACCCCGACGGGGCCACCCAGCTTGTGGGCGGAGACCGACACCAGATCGGCCGCGCTGGCTGAGAAGTCAAGCCCGGGTGAGACCAGTGCCTGGACCGCGTCGGTGTGGAACCAGGCGCCGGCCGCGTGGGCGATCTCGGCGGCCTCGGCCACCGGCTGCACCACCCCGACCTCGTTGTTGACGGTCTGCACGCTCACCACCGCCGTCGACGGACCGACCAGACGGGCCAGTTCGTCCAGCATCACCGAGCCGGTCGGGTCGACACCGGCGATCAGGGTGCCCGGCCACTGTCGGGCCAGTTCGCCGACCGCGGGGTGCTCGACGGCCGAGATCACCACCAGATCGCGGCCCGACGACGCGCGCCCACGCACACCACCCCACACCGCCAGGGTGTCGGCCTCCGACCCGCCGGAGGTCAGCACCACCTCGGTGGGGTGCGCCCCCAGATCAGCCGCGATCGACTCGCGGGCGTCCTCCAGCGCGGCCCGGGAGCGCCGGGCTGAGGCGTGCAGGGCGGCCGGGTTGCCGACCAGGTCGGCGGCCTGCAGCCACGCCTGCCGGGCAGCGGGCCGCAGCGGCGAGTGCGCCGCGTGGTCGAAGTAGTGTCGGGTCGCCTCAGCGGCCACGGAAGACGGCCTTGCCGGGCCCGGACTCCAGGAAACTCTTCATGCCGATCCGACGGTCCTCGGTGCCGAACAGTGACGCGAACCCGGTCGCCTCGATGGTCAGTCCGTTGTCGAGGTCGGTCTCGAGGCCGGTGTCGATGGACTCCTTGGCCCAGCTGATCGCCCACGAGGGCGAGTTCTCGAACTGCGCGGCCCACGCAACGGCCCGGTCGACCAACTCCGCATCGGGCACCACCTCGTCGACCAGGCCCAGCGCCAGTGCCTCCTGGGCGTGCACCCGGCGTCCCGTGAAGATCAGGTCCTTGGCCGCGGACGAGCCGATCAGCCTCGGCAGCCGCTGGGTGCCACCCGCCCCCGGCATGATGCCCAGCAGGATCTCGGGCTGGCCCAGGGTGGTCGACTCCCCCGCGATCCGGCGGTCGGCGCACAGGGCCAGTTCACAGCCCCCGCCCAGTACGTAGCCGTTGACGGCGGCCACGACCGGTTTGCCGATCTTCGCCACGGCCGTGAAACACTCCTGCATCACCTTCACGCGCGACGACATCTGCGTCACGCCCAGCTGCGACATCTCCTTGATGTCGACACCGGCGGCGAAGTTCTTGCCGTTGCCGGTGACCACGACCGCCCGTACCCCGGCATCCGCTGACAGGTCATGGGCGATCTCACCGAGGCGGTCCTGCATCGCCATCGAGAGGGCATTCACCGGCGGACGATCCAACCGGATGACCGCCACTCGTCCGACACGCTCGACCACGACGTCCGCTCTGTTCATGTCGGTCAACTTACCGTGGCGGTTACAATCAGTCGCCGGTCAACCAAAGGATGTGAATTGAGCGAGATCAGCGCTGCTGAGTCCCGTCGAGCCCAGGATTCATCGAGCTTGGGGGCACACCTCGTCGACGACGGTTGTCGATTCTCCCTGTGGGCGCCTCGCGCCACGCGGGTGGAACTCTCCCTCCTCGAACTCGACCGCAGCCAGCAGAACCATGACATGGCCCAGCAACCAGACGGCACCTGGCTGGTGCACGTGCCGGGTGTGCGCGCAGGTCAGCTCTACGGCTACCGGGTGCACGGTGAGTGGAACCCCAACCGGGGCATGCGCTTCAACCCGGCCAAGTTGCTGCTCGACCCCTACGCCCGCGCCATCACGGCCGGGGTGGACTACGCCGGACCCATCCGCGACCACACCGCCGAGTCCAACTACCAGCCCGACACCCGCGACAGTGCCTCGGCGGTGCCCCTGGCCGTGGTGGTGGCCGACGGACCGGCGCCGACCCCGCTCGCCCGGCGTCGTCCGATGTCGGAGACGGTCATCTACGAGACGCACCTGTCGGGCTACACCCATCAGCACCCGCAGGTCCCCGAGCACCTGCGTGGCACCTACGGCGGGTTGGCCTATCCCGCCGTGGTCGAGCACCTCGTGAGGACGGGCATCACAGCGGTGCAGTTGATGCCGGTCCACCACTTCGTCTCGGAGCCGTTCGTGGTCGGCAAGGGACTGACGAACTTCTGGGGCTACAACACGCTGGGCTTCTTCGCACCGCATGCCGCCTACTCGTCGATGGGGACCACCGGCGAACAGGTGCTGGAGTTCAAGCAGATGGTCTCGACGCTGCACGAGGCGGGCATCGAGGTGATCCTCGACGTCGTCTACAACCACACCGGTGAGGGCGGTCACGAAGGACCCACCCTGGGCTACCGCGGCATCGACCACGGGGCCTACTACCGGCTCACACAGGACCTGCACAACGACTACGACGTCACCGGTTGTGGCAACTCGGTCGACACCTCCCACCCGGCGGTGCTCGACATGGTGCTCGACTCGATGCGTTACTGGGTCACCGAGATGGGGGTCGACGGGTTCCGGTTCGACCTCGCCACCACCCTCATCCGCGACGCCCAGCACCACGTCGACCAGAACCACCCGTTCAAGCAGGCACTGGCGGCCGATCCGGTCTTCGCCGACATCAAGTTGATCGCCGAGCCGTGGGACGTGGGCCCCTTCGGCTACCAAGTGGGCAACTGGGGGCCGGGCTGGGCCGAGCACAACGACCACTTCCGCGACCACGTGCGCGACTTCTGGCGTGGCGCCACCCACGGTGTGCGCGAACTGGCGACCCGCATGGCCGGGTCCCCAGACATCTTCCAGACCCCGGGGCGCGATGCCACGGCGGGTATCAACTTCGTGGCCGTGCACGACGGTTTCACCCTGCGCGATGTCGTCAGTTACGACGTCAAGCACAACGACGCCAACGGCGAGTCGAACCGCGACGGCTCCGACAACAACCACTCGTGGAACCACGGGTGGGAGGGCGACACCGACGACGAGGCCCTGCTCGACCTGCGCCACCGACAGATCAAGAACATGATGCTCAGCCAGGTGATGGCGGTGGGCGTGCCGATGCTGCTGGCCGGTGACGAGATCGGACGCACCCAGCGGGGCAACAACAACGCCTACTGCCAGGACTCCCCCATTTCGTGGGTGCACTGGGAGATGGCAGACGACTGGGCCGACGTCACCGGTTTCACCGCGCGCGCCCTCAAGCTGCGGGCCGAGCAGCCGCTCCTGCGCCGGCCCGAGTTCAGCGGACACGACGAGATCCTCGATGCCGACGGTGAGCCGACCGGTCGCCACCGCCTCGCCTGGCTCAACGGCGGGGCCGGGGAGATGGGGGACGCCGACTGGGCCGACGCCGGACGCCGCACCCTGGGCATGTACGTCTCCGACGAGACCGACGCGTTCATCGTCTGGCTGCACGCCGGCCCGGAACCCCTCGACCTGGTGATGCCGCCCGCCGAATGGGGAGCCGGCCACGAGGTGCTGCTCGACTCCTGGTCGGCACCGGAAACGGACGGCACGACCGGGTCGGCTCCGACGGTGCTGGCCCCGGGTGAGACGCTGACCATCCCGGGACGATCCTCACTGGTGGTGCGCGTGCATCTGGCCCCCAGCAAGGCCGGAGCCGATACGTTGGAGGCGTGAGCACTCCCAGCAAGAAGCCCGCCCAGAAGGCCACCGAACCCTCGGCCGTCCAGGCCGACACTGCCACCACCGCGGCTCCCGCCGTGGCTGCGATCACCCTCGAACGCAACCCTCACCCGGCCGCCATGGGACGTATCCCCGTGCGGCTCACCGAGCCGCTGGTCGACTGTGGCGCGTACCCCACGAAAGCGGTCGTCAAGGAGCAGGTGCTCGTCCGGGCGCACGTCTTCCGCGAGGGGCACGACGCGGTCGCCGCGACCGCGGTGCTGACCGCCCCCGACGGTCGACGACTGACCACTGCGATGGTCCAGGTGGAGCCGATGGGGCTCGACATCTTCGAGTGCTGGGTTCGCCCCGATGCCGAGGGTGACTGGACCCTCCACGTGGAGGGCTGGGCCGACGAATGGAACACCTGGCTGCACCACGCCGAGGCGAAGCTGCCGCTGGCGATCGACGTCGCGCTGGTCTGCCTCGAGGGACGCGACGTGCTCACCCGGGCCGCTGACCTGGCCCGCACGGCCGGTGACACCACCACCGCCACCGTGCTCGACTCCGTCGCCGCGACCCTGCTGCCCGAACGTGACCCGGCCGAACTGCTCGAGACGGTGCAGACCCGGGCCGTCTCCAACGCCATGGCCAGGTTCCCCGTACGCGGTCTCGTGACCCCCACCAGCCCCGTCCCGGTGCGGGTCGAGCGGCGGCTCGCGGCGTTCTCGAGTTGGTACGAGTTCTTCCCCCGTTCCCAGGGGGCCCACATCGACGCCCAGACCGGACGATGGGTCTCGGGCACCTTCGCCTCGTCGCACGAGCGGCTCGAGGCAGCGGCCGCGATGGGCTTCGACATCGTCTACCTGCCACCCATCCACCCCATCGGGACCTCGTTCCGCAAGGGCAGGAACAACACCCTGACCCCCGGCGAACAGGACCCCGGCTCTCCCTGGGCGATCGGTTCCCCGGCCGGCGGCCACGACAGCATCCATCCCGACCTGGGCACCATGGCCGACTTCGAGGCCTTCGTGTCCAGAGCCCGGGAGCTGGGGCTGGAGGTGGCGATGGACTTCGCCCTGCAGGCATCGCCCGACCATCCGTGGGTGACCTCGCACCCGGAGTGGTTCACCACCCGGCTGGACGGCACCATCGCCTACGCCGAGAACCCTCCCAAGAAGTACCAGGACATCTACCCCATCAACTTCGACAACGACCCCGAGGGCATCTATGCCGAGTCGTTGCGGCTGCTGGAGTTGTGGATCTCGAAGGGGGTGACCGTCTTCCGGGTCGACAACCCCCACACCAAGCCCGTGGACTTCTGGGAGTGGCTGATCGGGCGGGTCAACGCCGCCCATCCCGAGGTGGTGTTCCTGGCCGAGGCGTTCACCCGCCCCCAGATGATGCAGGCCCTGGGCAAGGCCGGGTTCCAGCAGAGCTACACCTACTTCACCTGGCGCAACACCAAGCACGAACTGACCGAGTACGTCACCGAACTGGCCACGGAGTGGGCCGACTGCTACCGGCCCAGCTTCTGGGTCAACACGCCCGACATCAACCCCTTCGCCCTGCAGTCGGGCAACCCGGCCCAGTTCGCGATCCGGGCCATCCTGGCGGCCACCCTCGCGCCGAGTTGGGGGGTGTACTCCGGCTTCGAACTGTTCGAACACCTGCCCCTGGCACCCGGTCGTGAGGAGTACCTCGACTCGGAGAAGTACGAGTACCGGCCCCGTGACCACAACGCGGAGCCCAACCTGAACGCGCTGATCGGCCTGCTCAACGACATCAGGCGCCGGCACCCGGCCCTGCAGCAACTGCGCCGCACCAGTTTCCAGCACACCACCTCCGAGGCGATCCTCGCCTACGCCAAACGCGACGGTGACGACGTCGTGCTGGTGATCGTCTCGCTCGACCCCAACCTGGAGCAGTCGGCCGAGGTGTCCCTCGACCTGGCCGGTCTGGGCTTCGATGCCGGGGCGGTGCTGCGCGTGCACGACGAACTGACGGGGTCCACCTTCAGCTGGGGGCAGACCAACTTCGTCAAGCTCTCGCCCGCGACGCCCGCCCACATCTTCAGTGCCCGCCAGCAGTGAGGTGTCGCCCGTGACCACGCTGCTCGAGAGCCCCGCCCTGTCCGACCACGTGCTGGGGGCCCGTTGGTTCTCCGGCAAGGGCCGTGGCGGTCGCCTGACCGCCCTCGTCCCCCTCGACTGGTACGTACGCTCCGACGAGTTGTCGGTGCGCAGCGAGATCGTCACCGTCACCTACGACGACGGCGGCCACGAGTTCTACCAGGTGGTGGTGAGCTACCGGCCCCAGGCGCTGGGATCCGGCGGTCTGGGCCACACGAACGAGGGCCACGCCCACGACGCCACCCGCGATCCCGCCGCCCTGCGGGCCATGGTGTCCGCCATGGCTCAGCGCGGGGGGGAGTCGGGCACGTGGTCATCGGTCGTCAGCCACCCCGAGGCGCTGTCGGGCGAGGTCACCGTCTTCGGTGGCGAGCAGTCCAACACCAACCTCGAGGTCGGCGGCGCGGCCCTGGTGAAGCTGTTCCGCAAGTTGGAGGCCGGACGAAACCTCGACATCGCCGTGCACGACGCCCTCGCCCGGGCCGGGTCGGGTGCGGTGGCGCGACTCTACGGCTGGGTCGAGTCGACGGCACCGGTGCCCGGACTGGGTGGTTGCGATCTGGCGATGATCGTCGAACGCCTGCAGGACGCCGTCGACGGCTGGGGGCTCGCCTGCGAGGCGGCCCGCACCGATTCCGACTTCACCGACCACGCGGCCGCCCTGGGCAGTGCGCTGGCCCAGGTGCACCGGGCACTGGCCGACACCTTCCCGGCGCAACGCGTCGACGGTGCCACCGTGGCGGCGACCATGCGGGCGCGGCTCGACCAGGCCGTGCTGGCCGCACCGGTGCTCGAGCCGCACGTCACGGCGCTGACCTCGCTGTTCGAGGGCCTGGTGGGGTTGCAGTTGAACACCCAGCAGACCCATGGCGACTTCCACCTGGGCCAGACCCTGCACACCCCCGGCGGCTGGCGGATCATCGACTTCGAGGGGGAACCCATGAAGTCCTTGGAGGAGCGCCGCCTGCCCGACTCCAAGTGGCGTGACGTCGCCGGCATGGTGCGCTCCTTCGGTTACGCCACCTCGGCAGCCGACGACCCGTCAACGGCCGCAGGCTGGCTCGACCGCACCACGGCGGCCTTCCTCGGCGCCTACGCTCCACAGATCACGGCCGAGCAGCGCCGGATCCTTGCCGCCTACATCGCTGACAAGGCGATCTACGAAGTGGTCTACGAGACACGCAACCGACCGACGTGGGTTGGGATTCCTCTGCTCGCCCTGCAGCAGCTGACCGAAAGGAACTGACGTGGCACACGACTTCTCCGGTGGACTCACCGGCTGGGACCTGGAGGGCTTCCACTCCGGTGGCGACACCGAGTGCTGGAAGCGTCTGGGAGCCGTCGTCACCGACGTGCACGACGACGAGCGCGGGTCGGTGAGGGGCACCCGTTTCTCGGTCTGGGCACCGAACGCGCAGCGCGTGATGGTGATCGCCGACTTCAACGGGTGGCAGGGCGACGAGCTCACGCTCGTTCCCGGCTCGGGGGTGTGGGCACGCTTCGTCGAGGGAATCGACACCGGCACCGTGTACAAGTACAAGATCCTCACCGCCGACGGGAGGTGGATCGAGAAGGCCGACCCGATGGCCCGCTTCTGCGAGGCCGCACCGTCGACCGCCTCGATCGTCTACGAGAGCAAGTACCTGTGGGCGGACGAGGACTGGATGGCCAAGCGGCGCACCAGTCAGGCCCATCAGGAACCGATCAGCGTCTACGAGGTGCACCTGGGTTCATGGCGGCGCGGCAAGACCTACCTGGAGCTGGCCGAGGAGTTGGTCGAGTACGTCACCTGGCAGGGCTACACCCACGTGGAGTTCATGCCGGTCGCCGAGCACCCCTTCGAGGGTTCCTGGGGCTACCAGGTGACCGGGTACTTCGCCCCCACCAGCCGGTTGGGCCGTCCCGACGAGTTCCGGTACCTGGTCGACCGCCTGCACCAGGCCGGCATCGGGGTCATCCTCGACTGGGTGCCGGGCCACTTCCCCAAGGACGACTTCGCCCTGGG
The DNA here is from genome assembly GCF_000421525.1 of Aestuariimicrobium kwangyangense DSM 21549. Classification (GTDB taxonomy): domain Bacteria; phylum Actinomycetota; class Actinomycetes; order Propionibacteriales; family Propionibacteriaceae; genus Aestuariimicrobium; species Aestuariimicrobium kwangyangense. The sequence continues at coordinate 469,222 of NZ_ATXE01000002.1, forward strand.
TCGCTTCGACGGGACCGCTCTCTACGAGCACTCCGACCCCCGCCAGGGCGAGCACATGGACTGGGGCACCTACATCTTCAACTACGGCCGCAACGAGGTGAAGAGCTTCCTCGTCTCGAACGCGCTGTACTGGATCCAGGAGTTCCACATCGACGGTCTGAGGGTCGATGCCGTCGCATCGATGCTTTACCTGGACTACTCGCGCAAGGAGGGCGAATGGGTGCCCAACCAGTTCGGTGGCCGCGAGAACCTCGAGGCGATCGACTTCCTGCGCTACGTCAACACCCACCTCTACGAGCGTGAACCGGGGGTGCTGATGATCGCCGAGGAGTCGACCAGCTTCCCGGGGGTCACCCGGCCGGTGCACCACGGCGGGTTGGGGTTCGGGTTCAAGTGGAACATGGGCTGGATGAACGACTCCCTGCGCTACCTCGAGGAAGACCCGATCAACCGGCGCCACCACCACCACCTGATGACGTTCGCGATGGTCTACGCCTACTCCGAGAACTTCATGCTGCCGATCAGCCACGACGAGGTCGTGCACGGCAAGGGTTCGATGTTCGGCAAGATCCCCCAGGACGACTGGCGCAAGCTCGCCACCCTGCGTGCCTTCTACTCCTTCATGTGGAGCTTCCCGGGCAAGCAGTTGCTGTTCATGGGGCAGGAGTTCGGGCAGTCGGCCGAGTTCTCCGAGACCCGCGGCCTCGACTGGTGGCAGGCCGACCAGCACGGACACCACGGGCTCAAGCTGCTGTTGCGGGACCTGAACGGTCTGTACCGCTCGCTGCCGGCACTGCACAAGCTCGACAACGACCCGGCTGGCTTCCGGTGGATCAACGCCGATGACTCGGCCGCGAACGTGTTCGCCTTCCTGCGCTCCGACGGGGAGGGGCAGTTGGTGGCCTGCATCACCAACTTCTCCCCCACCCCGCACGACCACTACCAACTGGGGCTGCCGAAGCCCGGCGTGTGGACCGAGATCCTGAACACCGATTCGGCCTACTTCCAGGGCACGGGCAGCTACGGGAACATGGGCCAGGTGATCGCTCGCGAGATCCCGGGTGGGCGCGGGGCCATGGCCGGGGCGAGCGTGTGCCTGCCCCCGTTAGGTTCGGTCTGGCTCAAGTACGACGGACGACTGACCTCACTCTCGAACGCCGTCGTCGACTGACGGGTGCCCACGCACGAGGTGCTCCGGCAGCCCAGGTTCGCCCTCTTCTGGGGAGCCCACACGCTTCGGCTGGCGGGTGCCTCCGTGTCCGGGGTGGCCCTCAACGTCGTGGTGGTCACCCGGCTGGGGGCGACCCCACTGCAGATCAGCGTGCTCAGCGCACTGGGCGTCCTTCCCTACCTGTTCCTGGGACTGGTCGTGGGGGCGTTGATGGACCGCTGGCCCCGGCAGCGAACACTGGTCCTCACGAGCCTGGGGCGGGCCTGCCTGCTGGCCCTGGTCCCGCTGCTGATGGTGACGGGACACCTGTCCTTCCCGGCACTGGCCCTGGTGGCCCTGTGGCTGGGAGTGTTGGTGCTCTTCGGCGATTCAGCAGCCCAGCCGCTGCTGCCGCGACTGGTTCCACGCCGCTCCCTGGTGATGGCCCACGCCAGACTCGGTCAGAGCGAGACCGTCGCGGGAACCGCGGGTCCGGCCCTGGGAGGGGTGTTGCTGACCCTGATCGGGGCCCCGCTGCTCTTCGTGGCCGACTCCGCACTCACGGGGTTGGCGGCCCTGCTGCAGGCACGGATCAGCGTCCGCGAGCCACGCGCCCAGGCTCGCCCAGCCGGAACGCACCTGGGCCACGACATCGCCGAGGGAATGAGGTTCACCTACCGCCATCGCACCCTGCGGCCACTGGCCCTGTCGGTGCACCTGTGGTTCCTGGGCAACTCGCTGGTGATGACCGTGTTCGCGGTCTTCGTGCTTCGCGAACTGCGGGTACCGGCCTGGGGCTATGGACTGGCGCTGGCCTGCGCGGGGGTGGGCGGGCTGGCGGGAACCCTGGTTTCGCCCGGGCTCGGTGACCGACTCGGCGCTGGCCGCGCCATCCTGCTGGGACGAACGCTGGTGTTCCTGCCTTGGGCGGCACTGGCACTGTGGCCACCGGAGCTGGGGGCTGAAACGCGGACCATCGTGGCGGTGGCGGCGGTCCAGGTCGTGCACGGGCTGGCGATGGGCATCGAGGACGCCAACGACACGGGCTATCGCCAGTCGGTCACCCCCGACCGCCTGCAAGGGCGCATGAACGCCACCATTCGCACCACGAACCGGGTGGTCTTCTTCTTCGGGGCGCTCGTCTCGGGCTTGCTCGCGACCCGATTCGGCTACAGGGCGACCATGGGCGTCGGGGCGACGGCGTTCGTCCTCGCTGCCCTCGTCGTGGCCCTGTCGCCCCTGCGGTCTGCGCGGCACGCGGTGGACGGGAGCGGGGTCTCAGAACAGGGCTGTTGAGAGTTCCCGCCGGGCCTTCAGCACCCGCGGGTCACCGTTGCCGAGCAGACTGAACAACTCCACCAAACGCAGGCGCACCTGTTCGCGCTCGTCCCCCGACGTGTTCCGCACGAGGACGAGCAACCTGTCGAATCCCTCCTGGGCGCGGTTGTTCATCAACTCGACGTCGGCGGCTCGAAACTGGGCCTCCAAGTCGTCGGGGTTGGCCTGGGCTGCCGCGAGCACCCCGGCCGGGTCATGGGCCCCGGCGCGGACCAGCAGGGCCGCCTGGGCTCGCCCGGCGAGCACCTCAGCGTCCCGTGGCGTCTCGGCAACCAACTTGTCGAACTCGGCGAGGGCGGCGGCGAAGTCTCCCCGTTCGAGGGCGGCATCGGCGGCAGCGAACCGGGGATTGGCGGGTGACTCGTCCGGGCTGCCCGCCGAAGCGGCGGCAGAGCGTCCCAGCGGCTGGGCCTTGCCCACCATGCCCCCGGCAGCCGCCGCCTGACCGATCTGGTCGAGCGCCGCCTTCACCTCGTCCCGTGAGCGGGTGCCCTGGAACAGCGGGGCCACCTGCCCACCCAGCAACACGACGACGTAGGGCACGGCCTGGGCCTGGAGTGCCTGGGCGATGCGCGGTTCGGTGTCGACGTTCACCCGGCCCAGCAGCCAGGACCCCCGGGCGGCGTCGGTGAGTTCGGCCAGGTCTCGGGCCAACTGCTCGCCACCCTGGGCACGGGGGGACCACAGTTCGAGCACCACGGGGTACTGCATCGACAACTGGACGAAGTCGTTGAAGCTGGCCTCGGTGAGGTCGGTCACCCACGTGTCGCCGCCGGGGGCTGCCGCGGGCGACGTCTGGGCGGCCTGCGTGAGGGAGGAGAGGTCAACGGCACCGGGACGGGAGAACTGAGCGTCGGTCATGGCTCCCATTCAACCAAACCTTCGCCCTGCACCAACCCCGACTATCCGCAAGGATGGGGCCATGGCACATGTACGAGCGGGCCAACCCGCGACCGAGGCGGACCTGATCAACGTCGATGAGGTGCTGGCCGCCTACCACGAGCTGGTACCCGACCCGAGCAACCCCGACCAGCGGGTGGTCTTCGGCACCTCCGGGCACCGCGGTTCGAGCCCGGACACCAAGTTCAACGACGCCCACATCGCCGCCACAACGCAGGCGATCATCGAGTACCGCGCGGGTCAGGGCACCACCGGACCGCTGTTCATCGGCAAGGACACCCACGCCCTCTCCCTGCCCGCCTGGACGACCGCCATCGAGGTGCTGGTGGCCAACGGGGTCGCCGTCCTCGCCGAGCGGGAGGACGAGTACACCCCCACCCCGGCCGTCAGCCGCGCCATCATCCGGTACAACCGCGAACGCCCCGAGGCCCTGGCCGACGGCATCGTGGTCACCCCCAGCCACAACCCTCCGCGTGACGGGGGCTTCAAGTACAACCCGCCCAACGGTGGACCGGCCGACTCCGACGCCACGGGCTGGATCGCCGACCGGGCGAACCAGTTGCTGGCCGAGCTGAAGGAGGACGCGGGGGCGATCGCGCGCACCCCCTACCCCTTGGCCTCGTCCTCGGTGACACGCTACGACTACCGCACGGCCTACGTCGCCGACCTCGCCCAGGCCATCGACTTCGAGGCCATCCAGAGGTCGGGTCTGCGGATCGGGGCCGACCCGATGGGTGGCGCCTCGGTGCAGTACTGGGGTGCGATCGCCCACACGCACGGGATCAACCTGACGGTGATCAACCCCGAGGTCGACCCGACGTGGCGCTTCATGACCCTCGACACCGACGGCAAGATCCGCATGGACTGCTCCTCCCCCAACGCCATGGCCTCGCTGATCCGCAACCGCACCGCGTTCGACCTGTCGACCGGCAACGACGCGGACGCCGACCGTCACGGCATCGTCACCCCTGACGCCGGACTGATGAATCCCAACCACTTCCTCGCCGTGGCGATCTGGTACCTGTTCACCCATCGCCCCGGGTGGTCGGCCGACGCCAAAGTGGGCAAGACCTTGGTCAGTTCCTCGATGATCGACAAGGTGGCCGCCGAGATCGGACGAGAACTGGTCGAGGTGCCCGTCGGTTTCAAGTGGTTCGTGCCCGGACTGATCTCGGGAGAGATGGGGTTCGGCGGCGAGGAGTCGGCGGGGGCCTCCTTCCTCGCCATGGACGGCTCCACGTGGACAACCGACAAGGACGGGTTGGTGCTCGACCTGCTGGCCTCCGAGATCACTGCGGTCACCGGCCGCACCCCGAGCCAGCACTACGCCGACCTCGAGGCCCGCTACGGTGCCTCGTCCTACGCCCGGGTCGACGCCGACGCCACCCGGGAGCAGAAGGCGCGCCTGTCGAAGCTCTCCGCCGACGACGTCACCGCCACGGACCTCGCAGGTGAGCCCATCACCGCCGTGCTCACCCACGCACCGGGCAACGGGGCGGCCATCGGCGGGATCAAGGTGACCACCGAGCACGCCTGGTTCGCGGCCCGACCCTCCGGCACCGAGGACAAGTACAAGATCTACGCCGAGTCGCTCAAGAGCCCAGAACACCTCCAGCAGGTGCTGGCCGAGGCCAAGCAGGTGGTCGACGCCGCACTGGCGTGACCGCCCCTCGGCTCAGTTGCCGTTCGATCAGTTGCCGTCTTGGGCGTCGTCGTCGGTCTGTCGGCTGAATGAGGCCCGCAGACCGGCCCGCTGGATCGTCCGCTGGATGGTCAGGTCGCGGCCCTCGGGATCGGGGACGAAGCGGATGTCGCGCAGTCCCTGGTCCTGGGCGGCCGACTCGAAGGTGAAGTGCCCGTAGCCGACCAGCCGGCCCAGGAAGGGCTGGAAGACCGAGATGTCGAGGATGCGGGTCATCGGCATGGTCGCCAAGTGCTGGCTCAGCACCCCGTGCACCCTGAAGACACGCATGTTGGTCACCACGAACCGGTCCATGTACTCCACGTGGATCCGGACCAGACAGAACACCAGAAGGGGCACACCGACGACGAACGACAACCAGAACCACGGGCCCAACCAGATCATGGCCAGGAAGATCGGGATGCAGGCGACCACACCCAGGGTGGGCCCCAGAATGGTCACCCAGTGCTTGGTCACCTCGTCGATCACGTACTCCCCCTCCTGGGTGAGCAGGTGGCGGTCGATGTCCGGTTCGACGAAACGGGTCAGCAGGCCCATCGCTGCGGCACCGCTGTGATCAGGAGGCCAGGGCGCGGAACAACGTGAAGATGCCCCCGAAGAAGTTGCGGACGACGGTGGCGGTCTGCTCCGGCTGCGTGAAGATGTAGTACAGCGCGAAGGCAGCAAGCAGCGCCCACAGGATCTTCTTGAGCCAGCCTGGCATGGTCATCTCCTAGTGGCGGGGAAGGTCACGGGATCATGGCACACCGAGCGATCGGTCTCCACTCCAGCTCACATGATGCCCGCCGCGGCTGCCTCCTCGCGGGCGGCGCGCCGGGGGCCAGGCGCAGCAACCGCAATCGGAATGGGCGCCCCGCCCCGACGAGTGGCCATCCGGTTTGGGACGATGGGCCCATGGAAAACGGCGCACACACCCCAGTCACCCTCCCCCAGGACCTGTTCATCTGCATCGACCACGTCGGTCTGGCCGTGCCCGACCTCGACGAGGCGATCCGCTTCCACACCGAGGTCTTCGGGTGGCGTCTGCTGCACCGCGAGACCAACGAGGAACAGGGTGTCGAGGAGGCCATGATCGGTACCGGATCGCAGCTTCCCGAGAGCGCGCAGATCCAGTTGCTGGCTCCTCTGCGCGAGGACTCGGCGATCGGCAAGTTCCTCACCAAGAACGGTCCGGGCATGCAGCAGCTCTGCTACCGCGTCGCAGATCTCGAGCATGTCTCGGCGGTGCTCCGTGAGCGTGGTGTGCGACTGCTCTACCCCGAGTCGAAGACCGGCACCGGTGGCGCGCGCATCAACTTCGTGCACCCCAAGGATGCCGGCGGCGTGCTGCTCGAGCTGACCGAACCCCCGGCCGCAGCCGCTCACTGAGCGCCACCCACAATCCGCCAGAAACCCGCCGAGTCGTCCCCGAGCACCCCGCCACTGGCAGGGTAGCCTCGGGGACGAACGTGTTCTGGAGGGCTCATGAGCGACAACGACCAACTGCAGGTGCGTGACCTCGGCGAAGAGACCGGGCTCAACCTGTTCGACGACCAGGCCAGTGCCGCTGGCACCTTCCCGAGCGCCATGATGGGCTACGAACGCCGGGAGGTCGACCGCTACGTGCGCGAGATCGAGACACAACTGTCGACCCTCAAGCAGCTGGCCCGACAGTTGCGCCGCGAGGTGGCTCTCGCCCACGAGGCCCACGGCACCACCGACCTGACGCGGCTCGGGGCACATGCCCAGGGGCTGCTCAAGGCCGCCGAGGCCCAGGCTGCCGACCTGGTCAGCCGGGCGGGACTCGAAGCCGAACGGATCAAGGAGGAGGGCCGGAGGGTGGCGGCCGACCTGCGCGCCAATGCCCAGGCGGAGGCCGACGACATCCGCGTGGCCGGGCTGGCCAACCTGCGCAAGCTCCGGTCCGAGCACGAGGCCGTGCACGAGCAGACCCTGCGGCAGGCGAAGTCACAGGCCGCCTCCCTGGTGGCGGCAGCTCGGCGTGAGGCCGACGGCAAGGTGCACGCCGCCGAGCGCACCGCCGCCTCGCTGATCGAGGCTGCCAAGGCCGAGGGCAGCACGCTTCGTGCCCAGGGTGAGAGGGACGCCGCTGCGGCGATGCTGCAGGCCCGCAACGACTCAGAACAGCTGATCTCGAAGGCCCAGTCCGACCATCTGGAGGCCAAGGACCGCTCGCAACAGATGTTGGCCGACGCCACCCGTCACCTGGAGGCGGCCGCGGCGCACCTGACCACCGAGACCGACAACGCGCAGAAACTGCGCAGCGACGCCCTGACCGAGGCCGAGACCATCAAGGTCGAGGCGGCTCGCGAGTCGGAGCAGCAGATCGCTGCCGCCCATCGCCAGGCGGCCATGATGAAGGACCGGCTCGAGGAGCAGTTCGCCTGGCGCAAGGAGCAGTTGGAGCGAGAGGTCGCCACCCTGCTGCAGCGTAAGCAGTCCGTGCTGGCCCAGTTGTCGAACCTTCGCCAGCTGGCAGGTCAGTCGGTCGGCGACTTCCCCGACGCCGACCCCTTCGAGACTCCCGAGTCCGAACCCACGATGGTCCTCGACCCGAACAATCCCCCCTCCGAACCGGCAGCCTCCTCGTCCGCGGACCGCAGGGCCTGATCGGGCGAATCGGCTCAGAACAGTCGGTCCTCGGCGTGGTCGAGTCCACGCAGGGCGTCGTAGTCGACGGTGACGCAGGCGATGCCACGGTCGGTGGCCAGGGTCTTCGCCTGTGGTTTGATCTGCTGGGCGCAGAAGACGCCGCTGACCTGCCCCAGCAGGGGGTCGCGGTTCATCAGTTCGAGATAGCGGGTCAACTGCTCGACGCCGTCGATCTCGCCCCGGCGCTTCACCTCGACGGCCACATAGGCACCCCGGTCGTCGCGCAGCAGCAGGTCGACGGGGCCGATGGGCGTCATGTACTCCCGCTGCACGAGGGTGTACCCCCTCCCGAAGGTCGCCGGGTTCTCGGCCAGCAACGCCTGCAGGTGCGCCTCGACCCCGTCCTTCTGCAGCCCGGGGTCGACGCCCAACTCGTGACTCGAGTCGTGGAAGACCTCGCCCAGAGAGATCTGCAGGGTGTCACCGTTCTTGCCCTCGACCACCCAGACCCGGGTGATCCTCGGATCGACGTCGACGGTGGCTGCAGCCTCGTCGGGCTCCGGCTCGCGTTCGACCAAGGTGCACGGAGGGCTCATCCAGTTGAGCGGTTTGTAGGCCCGGTCGTCGGCGTGGATCGAGACCGAGTTGTCGGCCTTCACCAGGATCAACCGCTTGGCCATCGGCAGATGGGCGGTCAGCCGGCCCGCGTAATCGACCTGACACTCCGCTATCACCATTCGCACGCCGACACCTTAGCGAACCGACGCTAGGCTGGTCGGGTGGCACGACGAGTCAGCAAACATCAGCGGGCGCATCGTCCCTTGTCAACCGGGAGTCTGGCGAGCGTGGTCGAGAAATCTGACGGCCGCTGGATCGTCCGCACCGTGACCGGCACCGCCGCACAGAAGACCTACACCTGCCCCGGCTGCCACCGCACCATCCCGGCTGGCACCGCCCACGTCGTGGCCTGGCCCGCCGAACCGGACTGGGGTGTCGAGCGCGCCTCCGACGTCCGGCGCCACTGGCACGGGCACTGCTGGACCACCAGGCACTGAGTCGCCGTGAGCCAACCGATCCACGCCCTGCACCACGGCTCCGGCCCCCGACAGGTGGTTTTCCTGCATGGCCTCTTCGGGCAGGGGAAGAACTTCTCGACCGTCGCCAAGGCCCTGGCCGACGAGCTGGGTGACGTCACGGTCCACCTGCTCGACCTGCCCAACCACGGCCATTCAGCGTGGACCGTCGATCTCTCCTACCCCCAGCTGGCCGACCAGATCGCCACGTGGATGCACACGCACACCGGCTCGGTCGCCCGTGGACGAGGAGCGACCCTGCTGGGCCATTCCATGGGTGGCAAGGTGGCGATGCTGGTGGCCCTGCGGCACCCGGAACTCGTCCAGCGGCTCGTCGTCGCCGACATCTCACCGGGCCAGTCGACGGGGGTCAGCGCGTTCGCCCCCTACATCGAGGCGATGCGGGCCATCGACCTCGAACGGCTCACCGCCCGCAGTCAGGCCGACGAGGCCCTGCGCTCGGCCGTGCCGTCGGCGACGGTGCGGGGGTTCCTGCTGCAGAACCTGCGCCGCATCCCCGGCGACCACGGTCCCGCCCAGTGGCGGTGGCAGATGAACCTCGACCTGCTGGCGGAACAGTTGCCCGCGATCGGGGGCTGGCCCGACGAAGAGTTCACACCGTGGCCGGGCCCTGTTCTCTGGTTGGCCGGGCAGGACTCCGACTACATCACCGATGCCGACCGGCCGCTGATGCGCAGTCTCTTCCCGCAGGTGCGGTTGGTCACCATCAAGAACGCGGGCCACTGGGTGCACGCCGAGCAGCCAGCCGCCTTCGTGGCGGTGGTGAAGGCCTTCCTCAGCCCAGCGTGACCGACGTGATCGAGGCGTCGGCGATCGGCGAGACCCCATCGGTGCCGTCGACACCTTGGGAGGCGATCGAGGCCACCACGTTCAGCGACGCATCGTCCAGATGCCCGAAGACGGTGTAGTTCGGGTCGAGCGGGCTGTCCTGCCAGACCAGGAAGAACTGGGAGCCGTTGGTGTCGGGTCCGGCGTTGGCCATCGCCACCGTGCCCCGCGGGTAGGTCTCCTTGCCCGTCAGTTCGTCGGCGAAGGAGTACCCGGGGCCACCGGTGCCGGTGGCGCTGGGGTCACCGCACTGCAGGATGAAGATGCCGGTGTCGACCAGTCGGTGGCACGTGGTGTGGTCGAAGAACTGCTGGGCGGCCAAAGACTCGAAGTTGTGGACGGTACAAGGCGTCTTGGCTCGATCCATCGTGATGGTCACCGTGCCGGCGGCCATCTTCAGGGTCGCCGTGACGGTGCCCGTGGTGGGCACCCGATCGGTGCTGGGCGGGTCGACCGGACGAGCCGGTTCGCGTCCACCCACCGGGTAGGCGCACCGGGGCTGCTTCCCCGAGGCGACGGTCGCGGGATCGTCGGCTGCGGAGGGTGAACCGCTGCAGCCTGCGGCGACCAGTGCCAGCGCAGCCATCAGCAGGGTCAAGGAGCGGGGGGAGGAAGCCACTGCTCCACTGTTCACTAGGGTGGGTACATGGTCAATCTGACACGCATCTACACCCGCACCGGCGACGCCGGTCAGACTCGGTTGAGTGACAACTCGGTCGCGTCCAAGACCGATCTGCGGGTTGCCGCCTACGGTCACGTCGACGAGGCCAACTCGCTGCTGGGGGTGGTGCTGGCCGCCGCCGACCTCCCCGAGGCCGTGGCGGGCGTGCTGACGCTCATCCAGAACGAACTCTTCGACGTCGGCGCCGACCTGTCCACGCCCATCCAGCAGTCACCGCCGTGGCCGCCGCTGCGCATCGAGCAGGAGTCGATCGACCGACTCGAGGCGTGGTGCGACGAGTTCTCCGAACCGCTGCCGAACCTTCGCTCGTTCATCCTGCCCAGCGGGTCGCCTGCGGGCGCGCAGTTGCACGTGGCCCGCACGGTCGTGCGTCGGGCCGAGCGCGCCGGATGGCAGGCAGCCGAGGCCCACGGCCTCGAGACAGATGGTGGGCTGCACGTGCTGGCGTTGACCTACCTCAACCGGCTCTCCGACCTGCTGTTCATCCTGAGTCGGTCGGTCACCACCGAGTCCGGAGCGCACCCCGAGCGCGAGGTCTTGTGGGTGCCCGGAGGCGACCGTCCGCGTCCCGAACGCTGAGCCCTACTCCAGTCCGGGGTAGCGCAGACCCCCCGGGGGGGCGGCCTCGAGCCAGCTGAGCAGGCCCATCAGCGAGGCGGGGGTCATCGCCAACTGGTGGGACTGGTCGGGGCGAGTGCTGCGCAGGGTGACCACCACGTCATGGCTGAACAACTGGATCGCCTCCGAGACGTCTGGCTCCCGCTGTGACTCGAATGTCGTCTCGGTCCGGTCCAGGGTCAGCGCCGGACGAAGGCTGACACCCAGCGCCGGGTACCACTGGAGCGTGTTTCCCTCGTAGCGGGCCAGACCCAGGGCCCACCGATGACTCTGGCCCCTGGCCAGGGAACAGTCGAACAGACCGCCTCGACCGGTCAGCCAGCGGCGCCGGACGAACAGCCAGACCAGCGGGAGCACCACGATCACGAAGACCGCGAGAGCGATCTCGACCGGAAGCTCCCACTCGTTCATGTTCAGAAGATAGCCAACGGCGAAGGCCCCGTCACATCGCGCTCGGATGTGGACGGGGCCTCCGTGTCAGCGGGGGTCATACGTGGCCTCAGTGAGGCTCGTTCCCCTGTCGCCTGAGCACCGCCAGTTGGGCGACGGCGAGGTGGTAGCGGTGCTGCTCCTCGTCGGTGGCGTCACCCGAATCCATCAGGACCTGCAACTTGTCGAGCTCACGCTGGGCCTGGTCGGGCTTCACCTCGGTCGCCAACGAGGCGTACTGGGCCAGCAGGGAGACGCGTTCGGGGGTCACCGAGACGAAGCCGCCGTCGAGGGCGATCACCTCACGGCCGCCCTCGGCGGTGACGATCTCGGCAGCGCACGGCACCAGGGCGGCCAGCAGCGGTTCGTGGCCGGGCAGGATGCCGATGTCGCCCTCGGTGGTGCGGACGATCACATTGACCGCGCGCCCCTCCCAGACCCGACGATCCGCCGCGACCACCTCAACCTGGTATGGCTCGGCCACGATCAGGCGTCCTTCTGCATCTTCGACCAGTTCTCCATCACCATGTCCATGCCACCCACGTTGAAGAAGGCCTGCTCGGCGATGTGGTCGACCTCACCGTCGCAGATCATCTTGAACGACTCGATGGTGTCCTTCAGCGGAACCGTCGAACCTTCGATCTGGGTGAACTTCTCGGCCATGTAGGTGTTCTGGCTCAGGAACTGCTGAATGCGACGAGCCCGGTTGACGATGATCTTGTCCTCCTCGGACAACTCGTCGACGCCCAGGATCGCGATGATGTCCTGCAGTTCCTTGTTGCGCTGGAGGATCTGCTTGACCCGGACCGCGGTGTCGTAGTGCTCCTGGCCCACGTAGCGGGGGTCGAGGATGCGCGAGGTCGAGGTCAGCGGGTCGACGGCCGGGTAGAGACCGCGGGAGGCGATCTCGCGGCTCAGCTCGGTGGTCGCATCGAGGTGGGCGAAGGTGGTCGCCGGTGCCGGGTCGGTGTAGTCGTCCGCGGGAACGTAGATCGCCTGCATCGAGGTGATCGAGTGTCCACGGGTCGAGGTGATCCGCTCCTGCAGCTGACCCATCTCGTCGGCCAGGTTGGGCTGGTAGCCCACCGCGGAGGGCATGCGGCCCAGCAGGGTCGACACCTCCGAGCCGGCCTGGGTGAACCGGAAGATGTTGTCGATGAACAACAGCACGTCCTGGTTCTGCACATCGCGGAAGTACTCCGCCATGGTGAGCGCCGACAGGGCGACACGCAGACGGGTGCCCGGGGGCTCGTCCATCTGGCCGAACACGAGCGCAGTGTCCTTGAGGACGCCGGCCTCGTCCATCTCGTGGATGAGGTCGTTGCCCTCACGGGTGCGCTCCCCCACGCCGGCGAACACCGAGGTGCCACCGAAGTTGTGGGCGATGCGGTAGATCATCTCCTGGATCAGCACGGTCTTGCCCACGCCGGCACCACCGAACAGACCGATCTTGCCGCCCTGAACGTAGGGGGTCAGCAGGTCGAGCACCTTGATACCGGTCTCGAGCATCTCTGTCTTGGACTCGAGGGCATCGAACTTGGGCGCATCGCGGTGGATGGGCCAGCGCTCGGTGATCTCGACAGTGGAGGGATCGGCGTTGAGCACGTCACCGGTCACGTTCCAGACGTGTCCCTTGGTGATGTCACCCACGGGCACCGAGATCGGTGCACCCGTGTCACGCACCTCGGCCCCGCGCTGCATGCCGTCGGTGGGCTTCAGCGCGATCGCACGCACGGTGTTGTCACCGATGTGCAGGGCGACCTCCATGGTCATGGTGCGCTTGTCGCCCATCACCTCGGTCTCGACCAGCAGCGCGTTCATGATGTCGGGCATCTGGTCGGCGGGGAACTCCACGTCGACCACGGGGCCGATGACGCGGCTGACCCGGCCGACTCCGCCGGTCGCACCGGCAGGGCGCGAGGCCTGGGGATCAACTTCAGTGGCAGTCATTGTGTCTCCAAATTTCCGTGGTCGTCACGCTTGCGGTGCGGAATCGGCCAGCGCCGAGGCGCCGCCGACGATCTCGCTGATTTCCTGGGTGATCTCGGCCTGCCGCGCCTGGTTCTCCTGGCGGGTCAGGGTCTCGATCAGTGTCTGTGCATTGTCGGTGGCCGACTTCATGGCCCGTTGACGGCTCGCCAGTTCCGAGGCTGCCGACTGCAGCAGGGCGAAGTGCACGCGGTTGGCGACGTACAACGGCAACAACCGGTCGAGCACCGTCTCGGGGTCGGGCTCGAACTCGTACTCGGGCAACAGTTCACCCGGGGCCGGGGGTTCAGTGCCCTCGACGACCTCGAGCGGGAGCAGGCGCACCACCGTCGGGGTCTGGGTCATCATCGAGACGAAACGGGTGAAGACGATGTGGATCTCGTCGACACCGCCCTCCTCGGTCGGGGTGAGGAAGGCCTCGATCAGCGCGTCAGCGATCTCGCGAGCCTGGGTGTAGGTGGGTGAGTCCGAGAACCCGTCCCACTGCTGGGCCACCTGGCGCTTGCGGAACCCGTAGTAGCCGATCGCCTTGCGACCCGCCAGATAGGGCAGCACTTCCTGGCCCTGCTCATGGTGCAGGCGAGCGGTCAACTGCTCCCCCGCCTTGATGACGGACGAGGAGTACGCCCCCGCGAGCCCCCTGTCGGAGGTGATCAGCAGCACGGCGGATCGCTGCGGCGACTCCACGTCATTGGTCAGCGGGTGGTCGACGTCCGAGAAGGTCGCGACTGCCGAGACCGCCCGGAACAGTTCACGGCTGTACGGGGCGGCGGCTGCGGCAGCCTGCTGGGCCTTGACGATCCGCGAGGCGGCGATCAGTTCCATGGCCCGGGTGATCTTCTTCGTGGTCTGGACAGACTTCCGCCGCTGCCTGAGTTCACGCAGACTGGCTGGCACGTCGATCAGCCCCGCTTCTGCTTGACGATGGTCTCCTGGCCGATCTCTTCCTCGGCCAGTGGCTCCGCCTCCTCATGACCGAGCAGGAGCTTGCCCGCTGAGGTGCGGAAGCCCTGCTTGAACGAGGCGATGGCCTCCTTGGCAGCCTGCTTCTGGTCGTCGTCGAAGACCTGCGTCTCGGCGATCGTCTTCAGGATGGGAGTGTTGTGGCGCATGTGCTCGAGCAGTTCCTGCTCGAAGCGGAGCACGTCGTCGACGGGGACGTCGTCGAACTCACCGGTGGTGCCGGCCCAGACGCTGACCACCTGGTCCTCGACCGGGTAGGGCGCGTACTGCCCCTGACGGAGCAGTTCGGTGAGGCGGGCGCCCCGGTCCAGCTGCCGGCGCGTGGTCGCGTCGAGGTCGGAGGCGAACATGGCGAAGGCCTGCATGTCGCGGTACTGGGCCAGGTTCAGCTTCAGCGAGCCGGCGACACCCTTCATGGCCTTGATCTGTGCCGCGCCACCCACGCGCGAGACCGACACGCCGACGTCGATGGCCGGGCGCTGGTTGGCGTTGAACAGGTCGGACTGCAGGAAGATCTGGCCGTCGGTGATCGAGATCACGTTGGTGGGAATGTAGGCAGACACGTCGTTGGCCTTGGTCTCGATGATCGGCAGACCGGTCATCGAACCACCGCCCAGCTCGTCGGAGAGCTTGGCACAACGCTCCAGCAGACGGGAGTGGAGGTAGAACACGTCGCCGGGGTAGGCCTCACGGCCCGGGGGACGACGCAGCAGCAACGACATGGCGCGGTACGCCTCGGCCTGCTTGGTGAGGTCGTCGAAGATGATCAGCACGTGCTTGCCGGCGTACATCCAGTGCTGCCCGATGGCCGATCCGGCGTAGGGGGCGATGTACTTGTACCCGGCGGGGTCCGACGCAGGGGCGTGGACGATGGTGGTGTACTCCAGCGCCCCGGCCTCCTCGAGCGCACCGCGCACCTCGGCGACGGTGGAGCCCTTCTGCCCGACCGCGACGTAGATGCACCGCACCTGCTTCTTCGGGTCGCCGGAGGCCCAGTTCGACTTCTGGTTGATGATGGTGTCGATCGCCAGCGCGGTCTTGCCGGTCTTGCGGTCGCCGATGATCAACTGACGCTGTCCCCGGCCGATCGGCACCATGGCGTCGATGGCCTTGAGACCGGTCTGCAGCGGCTCACGCACCTCCTGGCGATCCATCACACCCGCAGCCTGGAGCTCGAGGGCACGACGGCCGTCGACATCGGTGATCTCACCGAGACCGTCGATCGGGTTGCCCATGGCGTCGACGACGCGACCCAGGAAGCCGTCGCCCACCGGGACCGAGAGCACCTCACCGGTGCCGGTGACGCTCGAACCCTCCTCGATGCCCTCGGAGTTGCCCAGCACCACGACACCGATCTCACGCACGTCCAGGTTCAGGGCGATGCCGAGGGTGCCGTTCTCGAACTTCAGCAGCTCGTTGGCCATGGCCGAGGGCAGTCCCTCGACACGGGCGATGCCGTCGCCGGAGGTCACGACGGTGCCGACCTCTTCGCGGCTGGCCGCCTCAGGGGTGTAGTTCTGGACGAAGGTGTCCAGAGCGTCGCGGATCTCGTCCGGACGAATCGTCAGTTCCGCCATAGCGTCCTCATCTCAAGAAGTACTGGGTGGCGACGGCAGCCGCCGGTTGAAGTTGTCGCTGGTCAGGCCAGCTGGCGTCGGGCGTCTTCGAGGCGATGTGCGACGGTGCCCTCGATGACCTCGTCGCCGATGCGCACCGTGAGCCCACCCAGCACGCTGGGGTCGATGCTCACCTGCAGATCGACCTCGCGTCCCACCTGCTTGACCAGGGCTGCACGAAGACGCGCCTCCTGCTCAGGGGTGAGGGGTACCGCCGCGACCACCCTGGCGACGCTGCGGTCGCGCAACTGGGCCGCCAGGCCGCCGTACTCGGCCAGCGCGTCGGCCAGGTGGCGTGCGCGCAGTGCTCGTTTGGCCAACACCACGACCACCGGGCTCGTCCGGTGCTGCAGCAACTGGTCGACCAACTGCTCGCGAGCGGTGCGGTCGATCCGGGCGTCGGTCAGGGTTTCGCGCAGCCCGTCGTCGTCAGCCACGATCCGGTTGAAGTGGAACAGGTCGTCGGCCACCTGGTCGAGTTGACCAGCCGCCTCCGCCTGCTTCAGGGCCGCTCGGGCCGCCTGCCGCTCGATGCCGGCCACCAGGGCCCCCATCGACGACCAGCGCAACGATGCCGCCTCCTTCACGACGGCCACCGCAGGGGCCGAGAGTCGCGCCCCGAACAGCCGTTCGACCAGATCGGTCTTGGCACCGGCCGTGGCATCGGGATCGCTGAGGGCGCGGCGCAGGGCCGTGGCCTCACCGAGCACGTCCACGACCGCGAACAGGTCGTCGGCGACCGCCTCGGTGACCTGGCTCTGGTCGAGGACGGAGTCGAGTTGGCGTGCGCGGCCTTCGGTCACTGCACTCACGACAGCTGCCCCGCCTCGGCGTCAGCGGCCTCGAGTTCGGCGATGAAGCGGTCGACCGTCTGGCGGGCACGGGCGTCGTCCGAGAGCGATTCGCCCACGATCTTGCCTGCCAGTGTGGTGGCCAAGCCGCCCACCTCGACCTTCAGCTGCTGCATGGCCTGAGCCCGCTCGGCCTCGAGTTGAGCGCGGGTGTGCTCGACGATACGAGCCGACTCGGCGGTCGCCTGATCACGCATCTCTGCGATGATCTGGGCGCCTTGGTTCTTGGCGTCCTCACGAATCCTGGCTGCCTCCTCGCGGGCCTCGGCCAGCTGGGTGCGGTACTCAGCGAGTGCCGCCTCAGCTTCGGCCTGGGCCTTCTCGGCCCGCTCCATGCCGCCCTGGATCGAGTCCGTACGCTCCGCGTACATCTTCTCGAACGCAGGAACGACCTTCGAGCGCATGACGAGCCAGATCAACACCATCAGCACGATGCCGACGATGATCTCCGAGACGTAGTGCGGAAGGAGCGGCCCAAGGTCGATTTCGAGGGGCGCCCACACGTTGGGGCCCATCAAGGTCACGCCAGGACGAAGGCGAGGGCGATGCCGATGATGGCGAGGGCCTCAACCACGGCGAAGCCGATGAAGGCGGTGCTCATCATCGCGCCACGAGCCTCGGGCTGACGAGCGGTGCCGTTGATGACGGCCGCGAAGATCAGGGCCACACCGATGGCCGGTCCAAGTGTCGCCAGACCGTAGCCGATCATGTTGATCGAGCCGCCGATTTCCATGGGGGTCATGTGGTTTCCTTTCGGATTGCTCTCCACTGGCGTGGAGAAGTTCTGGGGTGGGGTGGTCGGACCGGGTCAGTGGGACTCGGCCAGGGAACTGGAGATGTACTGCGCGGTCAACACCGTGAAGATGTAGGCCTGCAGCGACCCCACGAACAGCTCCAGGCACAGGATGGCGAAGCTGAACAGCAGCGAGACGCCGCCGGAGATGTTGTAGAAGAGGTTGTCCTGGTACTGCAGCAGGAAGGCGCCGCCGACCACGAACACCGAGACCACCAGGTGTCCGGCGAACAGGTTCGCGAACAGACGCAGGGCCAACGTGATCGGCCTGGTGATGAAGTTCGAGAGGAACTCCAGCGGGATGATCAGCACCCACAGGTACCACGGCACGCCCGAGGGCAGCAGGGAGTTCTTGATGTAGGTGAGCCCGTGCCGCTTGAGGCCCGCGCCGATGTAGATGAGCCACGTCAGCAGGGCCAGTCCGTACGCGAACCCGACTCGCGAGAAGGTCGGGAACATGAACAGGAAGAACTGCCCGAACAGGTTGTTCACCAAGATGAAGCTGAACAGCCCCAGCAGGTAGGGCAGGAACTTGCGGTAGTCGTGACCCAACAGGTCGCGTGCGATGCCGTTGCGCACGAAGTCGTAGAGGTACTCCGAGATGAACTGCGCCTTGGTGGGCACCGTCCTCAGTCGGCGTGCCGCCAACCACCACAACGCCACCACGATCACAGCACCCAGGACGGCTTGGAAGATCACCCGGTCGACCTGGGCCACCCCGAACAGGTTGTCGAAGTAGAAGTCCTCGACCGAGGGCGCGTGGTAACCACCACCGTGACCGGCGGTCTCGAGGGGCAGGAAGGGGATCAGCATGGCCGCTCCGCGGTGCTCATCATCGTGTCGGGCTCCCGTATCGCTTGACGATCAAGAAAAGGCTCAGTCCGAGTCCGAGAATGAGGCCGGCTGGAAGCATCCAGACCTGGCCCAGGAAGTGAGCACCTGCCCAGCCGAGTCCGCCATAGAGGAGGATTCCCGACAAGACATAGCTCAGCACCACCATGCCGTCCTCACCGTTGCCGGATCTGACTGGCGGAGCCTTCTTCGAACTCTCGTCGTCCATGTCGCTGCGACTCTATCAGCACAAGTCAGTGCGGGTCACACTGCGGCGTCCACCCCTCAGACGCGGTCGCTGCCCTCGTCGGGGCCACCATCGTCGGTGTCGTAGACGGGGATCCGCAGACGCGCGTGGGCCCAGAACATACCGGCCAGCCACCCCGCGAGCACCAGACCGACCCCCCAGCAGAAGGGCACCGGACGAAAGGCATCGGCCACCTTCTGCGAGTTCTGCACCGCCAGCAGCGCCGCGGCCAGCAGCGCTGCCCTGACCAGGTAGCTGAGCAGCGTCAGTCCAAGACCGGCACGTGGGTCGAGTTCCCCGGCCAGCACCTGTACCCCTTGGCCGGCCGCGAAGAACAGCACCACCATCGCTCCCCCGATGGCCGCGTTGGCCAGACCAGCCGCCCCAGATGTGAGCCATCCCACACCGAGCGCGATCAGCAGGGCTGCGTGCGCGAACAGCACAGACCCTCGCATCATGGACGACAGCAGCCTCGCGCTGACGCTCACCCGGTGTCCGGCACGGTTCATGCCGCCCGCGCCCCTCGGCCACGGATCAGGGTGAGGACGACCGCGAGGGCCACCGCGACAGCCGTACCCCCGATGGTCCAGGCATTGGTGCGCATGCCGATCGCCACGGTGCCGAAACTCAGGATGGCCGTCCACAGGTACATCACGCCGACGGCACCCGCCTGGCTGTGACCCTGTTGCAGCAGGCGGTGGTGCAGGTGCTGCTTGTCGGCGACGAACCACCAGTTGCCGTTCATGGTGCGCCGCACGTAGGCCAGCACCAGGTCGAGCAGGGGGATGGCCATGATGGCGAAGGGAAGCACGATCGGCAGGTAGCTCGGCACCAGCGACCCGTTGGTGGCCGACAGTGCCGACGAGTCGATCTGGCCCGTCAGGGAGATCACCGAGCAGGCCATCAGCAGTCCGAGCAGCAGCGCGCCGGAATCACCCATGAACATGCGCGCGGGCGAGAAGTTGTGGGGCAGGAACCCCAGGCACACCCCCGTGATGCCCACCGTCACCAGACTTGCTGTGGTCGCGCGGGTGATGTCCTGCTCGTAGGCGAGCAGGTAGGTGTAGATGAAGAAGGCTCCGGCACCGATGGCGACCACGCCCGAGGCGAGACCGTCGAGACCGTCGACGAAGTTGACGGCGTTCGCACACAGCACGATGAAGAAGACCGTGATCACGATCGAGGAGGCCTGGTCGAGGGCGAAGATCGAACTCGACAGGGGGATCCAGTACATCCGCACGCCGTTGGTCACCACGATGGCGGCCGCGAGGATCTGACCGGCGAACTTCGCCAGCGCGGGCAGGTCGATCATGTCGTCCACCACCCCGACGAGGCAGATGACGGTGCCCGCCAGCAAGATGGTCATGGCGTCATGGCTGACCAGTGCGAAGCGGCCCAGGAAGGGCAGCTGGGCGGCCAGCAGGAAGGCTGCCGCGGCGCCACCGAGCATGGCGACCCCGCCGAAGTACGGGATGGGCACGGCGTGGACGTCGCGGTCGCGCACCATCGCCAGTGCGCCCACACGCAGAGCCACGCGACGACACATGCCTGCGAGCAGGTAGGTGGTCATGGCCGCCGTCAGCAGCACCAGCAGGTATTCGCGCATGTCAGCGGACGGGTTCGTCCTCGCTGGTGGCGTCGTCGTCGGACTCGGCAAGCTCGACGGGCGTCCCGGGATCCTGGCTGGGCTGGGGCGCGAACTCGCCCAGGTCCAGCTGGGGCAGCCGCTCGGTCAGTTGTTCGATCGTCAACGCACCCAGACGCACCAGCCGGCCGTCGGGGTTCGTGGAGAAGTCGACGATGGACGAGGGCGCGAGTCCCGGGGTCGGCCCTCCGTCCAGGTAGACCGAGATCGACTCCCCCAACTGGTCGATCGCCTCGTCAACGGTGGTGGCGGCGGGATTGCCCGAGATGTTGGCCGAGCTCACCGCCAACGGACCGGTGCGCCTCAGCAGGGCGCGGGCACCGTCGTGGTTGGGCACACGCACCGCGATCGTCCCCTCGGTCTCCCCGAGGTCCATGCCCAGGCTCGACTGGGCCTTGAGGATCACCGTCAACGCCCCCGGCCAGTGGGCGGCGGTCAGCGCGTGCACCGACTCGGGCACCTCGTCGGCGAGCGAGCCGAGCATGATGGCGTCAGAGATCAGCACCGGCGGGGGCATGTCGCGACCCCTCACCTTGGCGTTGAGCAGGCGCTGCACGGCCTCGGGACTCGTGGCGTCAGCGGCGACCCCGTAGACGGTGTCGGTGGGGATGACGATCACCTCGCCGGCGCGCACTGCCTTCACCGCGGCGTCGAGCCCGGCCTCGTCATCGATCCCCAGCGTGTGGCGCTGCCAGGCGGGCTCCACGGGGGCCAGGGGCAGTTGGTCGCCGGTCGACTCGTCAGGGGTCCACTCGTCAAGGGGGGACTGTTCGGGTTCGTTCACGCTCACGCGATCATCCTGCCACGGCGGTCGTGTACCGAGGACGACCCACCAGATCGGCATGGGTCTCGACCCGGGTCAGTCCCGCACGCTCGAACAGTCCACGGACGGCCTCCGGATGGGACTCGTCGTGCTCGCAGCCGAGCACTCCACCGGCACGCAGCAGCCGGGCCGCCACCTCGGCGACCACCCGCACCGCATCCAGCCCGTCCTCCCCGCCGAAGACGGCGGCCGCGGGATCATGGTGCACCTCGGCCGACACCCGGGTCGGCAGGGGCACGTAGGGGGGGTTGACCACCAGCAGGTCGACCTTGGAGTCGAGGTCGTGGAACGCGTCCGCCATGTCACCGGGGCGCAGGTCGACATCGGTTCCCGCGAGGTTCTCCCGGGCGAAGGTGAGCGCGGTCTCGCTGATCTCGACTGCGTACTGGTGGTGACCCGGCGCCTCGTCGGCGATCGACCGGCTGATCGCCCCCGACCCGGCACACAGCTCCACCACCACCCGACCGTGGGTGTCCCCCAGCTGGTCGATGGCCCAGCCCGCCAGCAGTTCGGTCTCCGGGCGGGGCACGAAGACTCCTGGCCCGACCCGGAGCCGGGCGTGACGGAACCAGACTTCACCGGTGATGTGTTGCACGGGCTCGCCGGCCAGCCTCCGTCGGGTCGCAGCCATGAGGGTGGCCTGCTGCTGTTCGGAGAGTTCGCCGACCAGGAACAGGCGATCGAGCGGCACGCCCGTGACGTGGCTCAGCAAGGTGCGGGCCTCCGCCTCGGGGCTGGGCGAACCCCCTTCCGCCAGCTGACGGGTCAGACGACGCAGGTCACTCACGCCTGGCCCAGACGTTCGGCGACGTCGGCGGACTGGAGTGCCTCGACGACCGCCTCCAGGTCACCGCCCAGCACGGCGTCGAGATTGTGCGCCTTGAAACCGATCCGGTGGTCGGCAATGCGGTTCTCGGGGTAGTTGTAGGTGCGGATTCGCTCGGATCGGTCGACCGTCCTCACCTGCGAACGTCGTGCCGCCGACGCGGACGCGGCCGCCTCCTCGTCGGCGCGCGCCACCAGCCGGGCCCGCAGCATGCGCATCGCCTGCTCACGGTTCTGCAACTGGCTGCGTTCGTTCTGGCAACTGACCACGATGCCCGTCGGCAGGTGCGTGATCCGTACGGCCGAGTCGGTGGTGTTGACCCCCTGTCCGCCGGGCCCCGACGAGCGGAAGACATCGATCCTCAGGTCCGACTCGCGCAGGTCGACCTCGTCGGCCTCGAGGTCGGGCATCACGAGCACCCCCGCAGCCGAGGTGTGGATCCTTCCCTGGGATTCAGTCACGGGCACGCGCTGCACCCGGTGCACCCCTCCCTCGAACTTCAGCACCCCGTAGGGCAGTCGTTCGGGCGGGCAGGCAGCGGTCGCCTGCACCGAGAAGGTGATCGACTTGTGCCCGCCCAAATCGGTGTCCTGGGAGTCGAGCACCGCGATCCTCCACCCCACCCTCTCGGCATACCTGGAGTACATCGAGAACAGGTCGGCAGCGAACAGGGCCGACTCCTCCCCACCCTCCCCTGCTTTGATCTCGACCAGGGCGTCGAAGGAGTCATGGGGGTCGCGCGGCGCCAACAACTCGGCCACTCGACGCTGGGCCAGGTCGAGTCGCTCGGCAAGCGTCTGGGCGTCGGCGGCGAAGTCGGGGTCCTCCTCGGCGAGTTCGCGGGCGGCCTGTACGTCGGCGACGAGGGCGTCCCGATCGTCCAGGGCCCGGACGATGCCGGTCAGTTCGGAGTAGCGCCGACCCACCCTTCGGCTCTGGGCCACATCGCCCAGCACCGCGGGATCGGCCAGTTGACGTTCCAGGTCGGCGTGCTCGGCCCGCAGGCCTTCAGCCAGATCAGCCACGGATGAATCCTCTCCCCTGCGTCGGCTCTGATCGATGGTCTCGGGTCAGCCCCGGACGAGAACGACCCCCCGCGTGAACGCGAGGGGTCGTTGGAGGCCGCACGAGGGTGGGCCATCAGACGGTCGGCAGCGTCACTTCTTGGCGTAACGGCGCTCGAACCGGGCCACGCGGCCGCCGGTGTCGAGGATCTTCTGCTTGCCGGTGTAGAACGGGTGGCACTCGGAGCAGACGTCAGCGGTCAGCTGGCCGCCCTTCGCGGTGCTCTTGGTGGTGAACGTGGCGCCACAGGTGCAGGTGACCGTGGTGTCGACGTACTCGGGGTGGATGCCCTGCTTCATGATTCTCCTTGGGTTGGTGCCCCGGGTCGCAGGAGTGCGTGAACCGGGACCGAGGATTGATTATGCCACGGAAGGGCGCTGCATCCGAATCGACAACTGGTGGAGCCAGTCGCTCGATCGGGGCTCGGCATTGTGGGCCTCGGTGACCCAACCGGCGGCATTGGCAAGCAGCAGGGTCTCGTACAGGGCATCGTGGTCGGGGAGCATCTCGAAATGGCCCTCGATCTCGAGGACGACGAAGCCGTGGACGATGGACCAGAACAGCATCGACAGCAGGTAGACGTCCCCACGGAAGAGGTCCTCGTCGATGCACCGGCGGATGCAGTCCTTGACCGGGTCCATGGCGGTGGGAGTGGAGGCCGACAGGCTGAGCGCCTGCTCGCGGAACATGCCCACGTAGAAGTGGGGGTGCTTCAGGGCCCAGCGACGGTAGTCGCGACCGATCTCGCACAGGTCGGCGAAGGCATCGTCCGTGGTGGGCACAGCCGCTTGGGAGGCCGCCAGACTCTCGTAGGAGGTGATCGTGACCGCGCTCACCAGCTCGTCCTTCGACCCGAACAGGGAGTAGATCGCGGTCGTGGAAGTACCCGTGGCCGTGGCCACCCGGCGAAGGTTCAGGCTGTCCGGACCGTGCCTGGCGATCACCTTCGAAGCCTCCTCGATCAGGGCCTCGCGCAAGGTTTCGTCATGAAGTTTCGGTCGGGTCACGCAGGACATCCAAGCACAGCTTGCACCGGCCCCCTGACATGAACACCCAAAAGGGGGTGAGCGCCTGCTCACCCCCTTCAGGGTCGACTGCCCCGTCCCGAGTGGTGGGACGGGGGTGACTCAGTGGACGAGTTCGCCCAGCTCGCCGTGCAGCTTCGGGACGTCGGCCAGGAGCTGCTTGGTGTACTCGTGCTGCGGGTTGAACACCACGTCCTGGCTCGTGCCCTGCTCGACCATGTCACCCTTCTGCATCACCAACATGCGGTCGGCCACGTAGGTGGCCTGTCCGATGTCGTGGGTGATGATCATGATGGTGGTGCCGAGGTTGTCGCGCAGGTCCTTGAACACGTTGAGCACGTTCACCCGCAGTGAGGCGTCCAACATGGAGGTCGCCTCGTCGGCCAGCAGCAGCTTGGGTCGCATCATCAGCGCTCGTGCGATCATGATGCGCTGCCGCTGCCCGCCGGACAGTTCGTGCGGGTGCTTCTTGATGACGTCGGCCACCTCGAACCCAACGTGGTGGAGGGCCTCCTCCATGCGGGTCCTCGCCTCGGCCTTGTTGTCGATCAGCTTTGCCGAACGGTCGAGCAGGCGCTCGACCGTGAAGAACTGGTTGAACGCGCTGAACGGGTCCTGGAAGACCGCCTGCACCTCCTGCCAGTACTTCTTCGACTGCAGGAAGCTCATCTTCGTCACGTCACTACCGTCGAAGGTCATCGTTCCACCCGACGAGGGCAGTAGCCCCAGCACCAACCGGGCGAGCGTCGACTTGCCCGAACCGGACTCCCCCACGACTGCTGTGATGGATCCCGGCTCCAGCCCGAAGGTGGCTCCCTTGACGGCGTGCACCGCACCCTTGCCGCCGCCGAAGGTCTTGGACAGGTTGTCGGCTTCGAACAGTGCCATGTCAGGCCTCCTTCTTGATCAGCACGGGGGCCTCGATCTCGTCGTTGCGACGCAACACGTCTTCGATACGGATGGGCTCGTGGGGATGTTGCTGTGACCAATGACACTTGGCGAACTGCAGCTCGTTGCCCTGGGCACGTGGCATCACCTGGGTGCAGATGTCCATCGCCAGGCCGCAGCGAGGGTGGAACCGGCATCCCGACGGCGGCTTGGCAAGGCTGGGCGGGGAGCCCTTGATGCCCTCCACCCTCTTCGCAAGGGTGTCCTCCTCGGGTGCGAGCACCGCGTTGAGGAGGGCCTTCGAGTACGGGTGGCGGGGCCGCTCCGCGATGTCCTCGGAGTTCGCCACCTCGACGATCTGGCCCGCGTACATGATGGCGACCCGGTCAGAGATCGTCTTCAGCAACGGCAGGTCGTGGGTGATGAAGATGACGCCCTTCATGATGTCCTGGTTGAGCATCTCCCGGAGCATCTCGACCAGGGCCCGCTGGCTCGACACGTCGAGCGCCGACGTGGGCTCGTCGGCGATCAGCAATCGCGGGTTGAGCAAGGTCGAGATCACCGTGATCACGCGCTGCTTCATACCGCCCGACAACTGGTGGGGGTAGGAGTCGAGGGCCCGGGTGGGCAGCCCGAGGTTCTTCATCCTGTCCCGGGCGAGGTCGAGGCATTCGTCCTTCGACAACTTGGTGCCGTGCGACTTGAGCACGTCGACCACCAGCCCGCGGATCTTGGCCGTGGGCGACAACGAGTTCAAGGCACCCTGGGGCAGCATCGAGACCACCGAACCACGCCAGGTGCGGGGCACCTTGTTGTTCTGCCCGAGCTCGAGCACCTGGCCGTCGATGTTCAGAGTGCCGCTGATCGGGTACAGCGGCGGACGAGCGGTCAGGGCCAGCACGTTGCCGAGGGTGGACTTGCCACACCCCGACTCGCCCGCACAGCCCAGGATCTCGCCCTCGTTCACGAACACGCTGACGTTGTCGACGGCGCGCACCTCACGTCCGTCGGGTGTGTGGTAGGCCGCAGTGACCTGCTTGGCCTCCAACAGGCGCTTCGTCATGGTCGGGCCTCCTCACGAGTCCTGTCGACGACGGCCGCTTCCATCAGGGCTGCGGGACCGGCCGCCGAACCTGCCTCGGGCAGGAACTCGTCGTCTTGGTCGGGGGTGACAACGCCGGCCTTGACCTTCTTGCCTCGGCGCAGGCGCGGGTTGAACAGCTCGTCCAGGCTGGACTGCAGCAGGAAGAGCGAGAACGCGATCAGGGTCAACATCAACGTCGGCGGGATGAAGGCCCACCAGGCACCGACCCGGATCGATCCCCACGCCAGTGCCCAGTTGAGCATCATGCCGATCGACACGATGTTCGAGGGACCGAGCCCCAGCATCGACAGTGAGGACTCCGTCAGGATGGCGCTGGCCACCTGGAGGACGAAGGCCATCACGACATAGCTGAGCAGGTAGGGCAACACGTCCCAGACCAGGATGCTCCAGAAGTTCGCACCCGACATCTTGGCGACCTCGATGTGCTCGCGGGTGCGAACCGAGGTTGCCTGGGCACGAACCGCTCGTGCCGTCCAGGGCCACGAGGTGATCCCGATGACCAGCGCAAGGGTGAAGATGTTGCGCTGCGGCAGTGACACCGACAACAGGATGACGATCACGATGCTGGGGATGGCCAACATGATGTTGGTCAGGCCCATCAGGATCTCCTCCACCAGACCACCGGCATACCCGGCGATCAGGCCGATGACCAGACCGATCGCAGAGGCGACGATGCCAGCGATCAGGCCGACCAACAGTGAGGTGCGGGTGCCGTACAGCAGGTTCGACATCACCGACTGGCCCTCGTTGTCGGTGCCGAGGATGCCCCCGAAGCCGGGGTGGACCCCGGGTTTGTCGTACAGACCACCGATGGAGGTGTTGGGGTCGACGCCGATCAGGAACGGGCCGAGCAGTGCCGCCAGCAGAACCAGCACGACCAGACCGGCCGCGACGTAGAAACGGACGGAGAATCTCATGACTTGTCACCACCTTGGGTGGCCCGGATGCGGGGATCGATGAGGCCGTAGAGAACTTCGACGGCGAAGTTGGCGACGAGCACCGTCACCGTGATGATCAACGTGATCGCCTGGATCACGGGGTAGTCGTTCGCCGAGATGGCGGTGAACAACAGTGAGCCCATGCCCGGGTAGTTGAAGACCAGTTCGGTGATCAGTGCGCCACCCACCAGACCACCCAGCGACAGCGCCAGACCGGTGATCTGGGGCAGCATGGCGTTGCGGAAGATGTAGCGCACCATCTGGCTGTCGCGCATGCCCAGGCCGCGACCGTAGTTCACGTAGTCGGAACCCAGTTCGTAGATGGCCATGGAGCGCATGCCCACGGCCTGGCCACCGATGAAGATCAGCACCAGCGACCAGAACGGCAACCACCAGTAGCTGATGGCGTCCATGAAGAAGGGCATCGAGAACTCGGGGGTGAGCCCGATGGAGTAGGCCCGGCCCTGCGGGAAGACCGGCTGCCACACGGCGAAGCCGAACAGCAGCAGGATGGCCAGGCAGTAGTACGGCATCGACGACAGGAACAGCGAGCCGACGAAGGCTCCCCTGTCGAACCAGCCGCCCTTGAAGGCGGCCACGGCGCCCAGCAGGTTGCCCACCAGCCATCCGATGATGACGGCCGGCAACTGGATCGCGAGGCTCCAAGGAAGGGCGTCTCCGATCAGCTTGTTGACCGAGGCGGGGTACTGCATGAATGAGGTACCGAGATTCCCGGTGAAGGTGTTCTGCAGGTACACCAGGAACTGTTCCCACATTGGCTTGTCAAGGCCGAATTCCTTGACGTAGTGCTCGTAGATGGTCTGCAGTTGGTCGCTGCCGGCGCCCCCCTGCGCCAACTTCCCCACCAGCGCATCCACCGGGTTGCCGGGGATGAGTCGCGGGAGGAGGAAGTTGAGCAGGAGAGCGACGAACAGTGCAGCGATGTACCACAGAGCCTTCCGCAGCAGGTAGCGGCCGAGGCCCATGTCTGTCCTTCCGGGGAGAGGGAGTCACCCAGGGGTGACTCAGGCGCCAACCTTCTTGATGTTCCAGAGGAACTTGCGTCCCGCGCCCTTCCAGGTCGGGGGGGCGTAGGGGTTGGCCTCGGTCGGGAAGTTGGTCCAGGTTCCCTGGTTGAACTCGTAGAACTGGCTCGGACGGTACATCACGGGGATCGCCGGCACGTTGGTACGGAAGATCTCGTCCAACTTTCCGTAGATCTCCTTGGCCTTGGCCTCGTCGGTCTCGGCCGCCGCCTGCTTCAGCAGCGCGGTGACGTCGGCGTTCTTGAACCGGCCGTAGTTCCAGAAGGCACGCTGGCCGACGGGTGCGACACCCTCGTCACCGAGGTAGTCACGGAAGCGCTGCCACGGGGTGGCGGAGCCGACCGAGGCGTAGCTGTAGTGCACCAGGTCGAAGTTGCCGTTCTGCATGGCGTCGATCATGGTGGCGGCCTGCGGGAAGTTGGTCTGCACGTCGATGCCGATGTCCTTGCAGGACTTGGCGATGATCTCGCAGGAGGTGTTCCAGTCGGTCCAGCCGGTCGGGGTCTGCAGCTTCCACGGGCCCAGACGAGTGCCGTCAGGCAGGGAGTAGATGCCGTCGGAGCCCTTCTTGCACTTGAGCTCCTCCTCGAGGATCTTGACGGCCTTCTCCTTGTCGAACTTCCAGCCCGACTTCTCGACGGCGGCCTTGTCGAAGTACTTCTCCTCCGAGCCCTTCGGCAGCACGATCGAGGCCTGCATCTCGTCGGAGTAGTCGCTCATGGCCTTCGAGGCGATGTCACCGTAGTTGATCGCGTAGGCGATGGCCTTGCGGACGCCGACGTTGTCGAGGCCCTTCTTGGCGACGTTGAAGATCAACGAGGGCATGGCGCCGGGCAGGTAGTACGGCTTCTCCTTGAGGTAGGTGCCGACCGGCTTCTTCTTGTCCTCCCACATCTTCCAGATCTGGGCGGTGAACTGCTGGCTGCCGTCGAGCTGGCCGGCCTCGAGCTGCAGGTCACCGTCGTTGTTGGCCTTGAAGATCGGGTGGACGATGGCGGTCGGCGCGGGCTTGCCGAACACGTCGTTGCCCCACCAGTCGTCATTGCGCTTGAAGATCACCTGGGTGGCGTCGTACTTGTCGAGCATGTACGGGCCCGAGCCGACGGGCTTCAGGTTGGCGTCCTTGGTCAGGTCGGCGTCCGAGAGCTTGCCGTAGTACGCCTTGGGCAGGATCGGGACGGTGCAGAGCATGTCCTTGACGATCAGCGGGTTGAAGGGATCCTTCTTGAGGGTGATCACGATGGTGCGATCCTTGGCCTCGACCTTGTCGACGTAGGTCCAGAAGGACGAGAAGCTCACCTGGGCCTTCTTGGCGATCTCGAACGTGTAGAGCACGTCGTCAGCGGTCAGGTCGGTGCCGTCGGACCACTTGATGGTGTCCTGCAGCGGCAGCTCGAAACCGGTGTCGGTCTGCTTGAGCTCCTTGGCCAGGCAGGGCTCGATCTTGCCGTCGAGCTGGTTGAAGTGCACCAACTGCTCGAACATGATGTCGAAGGTGTTCAGGGCCGCGCCGAAGGCGGGCGAGGCGTTGATGGGGCTGAAGCTGGTGGGCGGGCCCCACTGGAAGCCGGCGATGAAGAAGGTGTCGGCCGATGCCCCGGTGCGGATCGGCTTGGCGCCGGTACCGGTGGTGGAGGACTTGTTGGTGCTCCCACCCCCCGGAGTGTTGGTGGCCGTGCCACAGGCCGTCAGCGCGAGGCCCGCGGTGGCCGCAGCGGCCAGTCCCAGGAACCCGCGACGGGTCGGCGTCCACGAATTGTTCATGATGCTCCTTTGCATGCTCTGTGAGTCCTTGACTGGTCGTCCTCGACCAGAAGGGCTGACCTTCGAAACGAGTGGGCTGCACCGCCCCCCGAGTGTCAGGATCGCTTAACTGAACCACCATTCAGTGAGATCCGCGAGGATGTTCACCGAACCGTGACCCAATCGTGAACATACACCAACGCCCCACCGGGTCACGATGGGGCGTCGGTACTTGTCAGGGGCTACAGAATCGGTTCTCCGAAATCGGTTCCCCGAGGGCCTTTCGAGGGGGCCGGGATCAGCTCTCCGAGGATGGTGTGGTACGCGAGATGACGGCCAGGAACTCGTGGTTGGTCTGGGTCTTGCGCAACCGTGACAGCAGCATCTCGAGGGCGGCCTGGTCCTCCAGACCCGACAGCACCCTGCGAAGCTTCCACATGATGGCGAGCTCCTCGCGCCCCAGCAGCAGTTCCTCACGACGGGTACCCGAGGCGTCCACGTCGATGGCCGGGAAGATGCGCTTGTCGGCCAACTGGCGCTGCAGCCTGAGCTCCATGTTGCCGGTGCCCTTGAACTCCTCGAAGATCACCTCGTCCATGCGTGAGCCGGTCTCGATCAGCGCCGTCGCCAGGATGGTCAGCGAACCGCCGTCCTCGATGTTGCGGGCAGCACCGAAGAACTTCTTCGGCGGGTACAGCGCGGCCGAGTCGACACCACCCGACAGGATGCGTCCCGACGCCGGCGCCGCGAGGTTGTACGCGCGACCGAGTCGGGTGATGCCGTCGAGCAGGACGACCACGTCATGACCCAGCTCGACCAGGCGCTTGGCCCGTTCGATGGCCAACTCCGAGATCATCGTGTGGTCCTCGGCGGGCCGGTCGAAGGTCGAGGCGATCACCTCGCCCGAGACGGTGCGCTGGAAGTCGGTGACCTCTTCGGGTCGCTCGTCGACCAGCACCACCATGAGGTGCACCTCGGGGTTGTTGGTGGCGATCGCATTCGCGATGTTCTGCATGATCATCGTCTTGCCGGCCTTCGGCGGCGAGACGATGAGGCCACGCTGACCCTTGCCGATGGGCGACACGAGGTCGATGATGCGGCCGGTCATGTTGGTCGGGGTGGTCTCGAGCCGCAGCCTCTCCTGGGGGTACAGCGGCGTCAGCTTGTTGAACTCGGGACGACTGCGCATCGACTCGGGCTCGGCATTGTTGATCGACTCGACCGAGACCAAGGGCGAGAACTTCTGGCTCCGGTCACCCTCACGGGCGGCGCGCATCTGGCCCGTCACCACGTCGCCGCGGCGAAGGCCGTACTTGCGCACCTGCGAGAGCGACAGGTAGGCGTCGTTGGGCCCGGGGAGGTAGCCCTGGGTTCGCACGCAGGCGTAGTTGTCGAGAACGTCGAGGATGCCGCGGACGGGCACCAGCACGTCGTCATCACTGACCGTGGGCTCGTCGGCCAGACCCTGGCCACCCGAGGGGCGGGTACGGCGGCCCTGTCGGTCGCGCTGACGACGACGACGGCTGCGCCGACCGCCCGGCTCGTCGTCGAACTCGAAGCCCCCGCCCGAGTTCTGCGACTGCCGGTCGTTGTTCTGCCGGTCGTTGTTCTGCCGGTCGTTGTTCTGGCGGTCGTTGTTCTGGCGGTCGTTGTTGTTCTGGCGGTCGTTGTTCTGGCCGCCCTGGCGACCAGAGCCCTGACGATCGTTGTTCTGGCCGTTCTGGCGATCACCGTTCTGGCGATCACCGTTCTGGCGGTCACCGTTCTGGCGGTCGTTTCGGCCACCGCGGGAGCGTCGTCCCTCCGAGCCCTGCGAGTCGTTCGAGCCCGAGTCGTTCGGCTGGTTCTCAGAGGGCTGGGTGCCCTCGGACTGGTCGGCCTGCTCGGCCTGGTCACCACGACGCCTGCGACGGCGGGATCCCCCACCGTCCTGGGTGTCGGGGGTGCCGCTCTCGGCGGCGAGCTGGGCCAGCCGGGCGCCCACTTCGTCGACGGTCGAGGGTGCGACGTGCACACCGGACGACTCCGCTGGGCTCTGGGCGGGTGCCCCGGCATCACGGCGGGCCGAGCGGTGCTGGCGCGGCTGGGTCTCGGGTTGGCCCGTCCCGCCCTGGCCGGTTGAGGTCTGGGCGGCCGACTGACGCGGCGCCCCTCCCCCGCCATTGCGGGCGCCGATGGCGGCGACGAGGTCTGCCTTGCGCATCTTTGCGGTGCCCTGGATGCCCATGCCTGCGGCGATGGACTTGAGCTCCGGCAGGAGCTTGCCGGACAGGCCGGCGGTGGATTCGGTCACGAAGGTCCCTTCAAGGGGTGCATGTGAGCTCACGGGACGAACCCGGTCACCCAAGATTCGGACTTCTCCCAGTTGTGATCGTCTGGGTTGCAGCGGGCCGGCACCAGGTGCTGGTGGCGGGGTCCGCGTGCTTGCTGGAAGCTGCCGGAGTCCTCGGCTGTATGACACCGTCTCGTGTCAGCGTCAACCATAGCAGCGTGGCGACAACTGGGGAATTCTGACGCGCCGGTGCCAACGGTCAGCCGACGAGATGGGCGCCTCGTCCGACCTTGACGTGGTGCTCCTGGAAACCCTCACAGTTGACCGCGTCAGCGGCCGCCAACTGTTCCGGGGTGCCCAGGGCGATGATGGTGGTACCGGCCCCCGACACCGCCGCGGCAACCCCCACCCCGCGCAGGCGCAGGCGCAGGCGGTGGGACTCGGGCATGAGGGTTGCCCGCTGCTCCTGGTGCATCCAGTCGCGGGTCGCCTCCCACAGGTGTTCCGGCGCCCCGGCCAGGGCGTGCACCAGCAGCGCCGCCCGACTCGCCTGGTTGATGACCGCCGCACGCCGCATGGTGCCGGGGAGCACCCGACGCGCCTTGGCCGTGGGCAGCGTCGTGGCAGGCACGTACACGCGGGCCTCGATGCGTGGGTCGAGGGCGAGGTTGACCAGTCCGACCCGGTCGGCGTCCATCCAGGCCAGCACCGCACCACCGTGCACGACCGCACCGGCGTTGTCCGGGTGCCCCTCGATGCGCGACGACCGGTCGAGCAGCCACTCGCGGTCGAGTTCGGTGCCCGGACGAGCGAGCGCCCAGGCCGCCACCAGACCCGCGCCGATGGCGGCGGCGGACGAGCCCAGACCGCGGCTGTGCGGGATGACGTTGGTGGCGCGCAGGTGCAGGCCCTGGTGCGGATCGTGGTGCCCGAGGTCGACCAGGCCTTGGCGGATCGTCGTGATCACCAGGTGCGACTCGTCGCGGGGCACGTCATCGGCACCCTCGCCGCTCAGGTCGAAGCCGAGCCGGTGGGCGGGGGTGACGGTGATCTCGTCATAGACGTCGAGCGCGAGACCCATGGCGTCGAAACCCGGGCCGAGGTTGGCCGAGGTGGCCGGCACCCGTACGGTGACGGCCGCCATCACACCCCCTCGACGCGCAGCACCCGCACGGCGCCGGGCACGAAGTCGCTCGCCTCCAGTTCCTGGACGCAGGCGCGCAGTTGTTCTTCGGTGGCGGCGTGGGTGAGCATGCCCAGGGTGGCTGAGATCTCGTCGCCCCTCGAGAGGGCCTCGATGGTCGACTGCTGCACCGTCTGCACCGACACCTCGTGCTCGGCGAAGATCTGGGCCGCAGCCGCCAGGATGCCCGGCTTGTCCCGGACCTCGAACCGCATGAAGTAGCGGGTCACGGAGGCACCCATGGGGGCGACCTTGCGCTGGGTGTAGCTGGTCTGGGCGGGACCCGCCACCCCACGCACGCGGTTGCGGGCCACGGTGACCAGGTCACCCATCACCGCCGATGCGGTCGGCGCTCCCCCGGCGCCGGGGCCGAGGAACATCAGGCGTCCGGCCTCCCTCGACTCGACGAAGATGGCGTTGTAGGCACCCTTGACCGCGGCCAGTGGGTGGTCGAGCGGAACCATGGCCGGATGCACCTTGACGGTCACCGAGTCGTCCTGGTTGAGGTGGGCGATGGCGACCAGCTTGACCTCGAAGCCCATCCGCTGGGCGGCAGCGATGTCGTCGCTGGCAAGCTTCGTGATCCCCTCGCGGTAGACCTCGGAACCGCGCACGTGGGTGTGGAAGGCGAGGGAGGCGAGGATGGCCGCCTTGGCGGCGGCGTCGAACCCCTCGATGTCGGCGGTCGGGTCGGCCTCTGCGTAGCCCAGCTCCTGGGCTTCGGCCAACACGTCGGCGAACGATCCGCCCTCCGATGACATCTTGTCGAGGATGAAGTTCGTGGTGCCGTTGACGATGCCCATCACCGTGGTGATCTCGTCACCGACCAACGACTCCCGCAGTGGGCGGATGATCGGGATGGCACCGGCGACGGCCGCCTCGAAGTACAGGTCGACCCCCTCACTCTCGGCGAGGGCTGCCAGTTCCGGGCCGTGCTCGGCCAACAGCGCCTTGTTGGCGGTGACCACCGAGGCACCGTGCTGGATGGCTGCGCGCACCAGGGCGTGCACCGGGTCGATACCACCGATCACCTCGATCACCACGTCCAGGTCGTCCCGGCTGACCAGGGCGGTGGCGTCCGTGGTGAACAACGCAGGGTCGAGCCCTTCGCGGGGCCGGTCGAGGTCGCGTACGGCGATGCCGACCAACTCGATCTCCCGGCCGATCCGGGCCTCGATGTCGGCGGTCTGCTGGGTGAGCAGTCGGGCCACCTGGGTACCGACGACCCCACACCCCAACAGGGCGATCTTCAGCGGTTCCTTCACGGTGTCCTCTTTCAGGTCTGCAGGCTTGATCATGCGCCCACGTCCAGTCCCAGCAGGTCGTCCAGCGTCTCGCGGCGCAGCATGGTCACCAGGTGCCCGTCGCGCACCGCCACCACCGGGGGCTTGGTGGCGTGGTTGTAGTTGGAGGCCATCGAGCGTGAGTAGGCACCATTGGCGGGCACGCCGATCAGGTCACCGGGGGTGATGTCCCCGGGCAGGAAGACGTCCCGCACGACGATGTCACCTGCCTCGCAGTGCTTGCCCACCACGCGACAGAGCACGGGTTGGGCGGTGCTGGCCCGATTCACCAACGCGGCCGAGTACTCCGCCGCGTACAGGGCGGTGCGGATGTTGTCGCTCATGCCTCCGTCGACCGAGACGTAGACCCGGCTCTGGCCACCGTCCAGTTCGACCGTCTTCACCGTGCCGACGGTGTACAGCGCGGTACCCGCCGGTCCGACGATGGCCCGGCCCGGCTCGATCGACATCCTCGGCGCCGTCAGACCGAACGCTCGGGACTCGTGCTCGACGATCTCGCGCAGGTCGCTGGCCAGCTGGTCGGGGGTCGCCGGCGAGTCCTGACTGGTGTAGCGGATGCCGAAGCCGCCCCCGAGGTCCAGCTCGGGCAACTGGGACCCGGTCGCCGAGACGAACTGTCCCAACAGCTTCATGGTGCGGCGCGCCGCCACCTCGAAGCCCTGGGTGGCGAAGATCTGCGAGCCGATGTGGCTGTGGATTCCCCGCAGGTCGATCCGGGGGTTGTAGTGGCACCTGACCATCGCGACCATGGCGGCCCCATTGGCGATCGAGAAGCCGAACTTCTGGTCCTCGTGGGCGGTCGCGATGTACTCGTGCGTGTGCGCCTCGACCCCGACCGTGACACGCACCAGCACATGGGCGGTGAGGTCGAGTTCCTCGGTGAGCCGCTCGATGCGCGCCACCTCGTCGAGCGAGTCGACCACGATACGGCCCACTCCCTGTTCGATGGCCAGCCGCAGTTCTTCGACGCTCTTGTTGTTGCCGTGCAGCCCGATGTCGGCGGCCGGAACCCCCGCGCGCAGGGCAGTCACGAGTTCACCCAGGCTGCACACGTCGAGTCGGAGGCCCTCCTCCATGGCCCAGCGGGCGACCGACCGGGTCAGCAACGCCTTGCCGGCGTAGTAGACGTCCCAGTCGGCGAAGGCCTGCCTGAACGCGGCCGCGCGGGCGCGGAAGTCGACCTCGTCCATCACGTAGACCGGTGTCTGGGTCTGCTCGACGATCCCGGTGACCCCGATCCCGCCGATGGTGACCTCGCCAGAGGGCTCGCGCCTGGTCGTGGACGACCACAACTGGGTGTCGAGGGCATTGGGATCGGTGGGGCGTTCCAGCCACTGCGGGCCAGCACCCCAGACATCGGCGTGGGTGACACCTGCGACGTGCATGTGGGTCATGGGGCAAGCGTGCCATGTCGGCGAGGATCGGCCCGATGCCGTCCAGTTGGAGGGGCGGCGGGCGGCGCGTGTCGCGACCCTCCGACGGCTGCTAGTGTGGGGCAGGCCCCAGGCCACCAGGCCCCCGTAGCTCAGGGGATAGAGCACCGCCCTCCGGAGGCGGGAGCGCAGGTTCGAATCCTGCCGGGGGCGCCAGCAGGATCGACCAGTCAGGACCCAGGGGCGGGTGTCGCGCCCGGCGCGGCGCGGTGTCAGGAGGCCTCGTGGTGGAGACGGAGGCGCCTCGTCGACTGCCCCTGAAACGCCGCTGGTGGGCGTGGAGCACCTGGTTCACCAGCGCCCAGCTCGACAGTCCTCGCTTCCTCGCCACCTTGTGGGTGATCGCCAGATGCCTGGTGTTCGCCCTGTGGCTGATCGCGGCACCCAGCACCCAGGGCGATGTCGTCTACTACTTCGAGAAGACACGCGCCCTGTTCGACGTCGGTCCACAACAGACCCTGGTCGAGTACCCGACGCCGGTGATCTGGTTGATGCTGGTCCCCTACTACCTCGGGTTCACCACCAAGGTCGGCTACATCATCGTCTTCGTGGTGGTGATGCTGGCCATCGACGCCGCCATCTGCCGCAGCCTGTGGATCAACGGCGGCCGTCTGCGCGGTGAGGCGGTCGTCTTCTGGGTGGTCTTCCTGGCGTTCATCGGACCCACGGCCTACCTGCGTTTCGACCTGGTCACCTCGGCCCTGGCCGCCTGGGCGCTGCTTGCCCTGGTCAACCGGCACCACGGACGAGCCGGGGCGCTCATCGGCCTGGGTGCGGCCACGAAGCTGTGGCCGGCACTGCTGTGGCCGGCCCTGCTGCGCGGGGATGCGCGGGCCCGGGTGAAGGCCACCGCCGCCATGTTCGGCCTGGGCGGGGCACTGGCCCTGGCCAGCCTCCTCTGGGCGGGGTGGGACCGGCTCCTGTCGCCGCTGACCTGGCAGTCGGGACGACACCTGCAGATCGAGTCGGTCTGGGCTACCCCGGCGATGCTGTGGCGGATCCTGCACCGGCACGACTACTGGGTGGGCATCTCGAGCTTCCAGGCCTTCGAGATCTGGGGACCGGGGGCCAACGCCCTGCTCGCGATGGCCACCATCTCGACCTACGTGGGTTATGCGCTGGCCGTCGCTGTCTACCTGGCGTGGCTCCGACCGGGTCACTCCCGCCGACGGATCGAGGCGGTGGTGCTGATGTTGATGGTGATCCTGGTCATGATCGTGACCAACAAGACGTTCTCGCCGCAGTACATCATCTGGCTCGGCGGGCCGCTGGCAGCAGGGTTGAGCGTGATCTCCTCGGCCGACGACCCCTCCACCTTCCGGCGCCTCGCCGACGAGCGGCGGCTGATCCGCACGGGCTCGGTGCTGCTGGCCCTGACCCTGGCCACCCAACTGGTGTACCCGATCGGATACGCGCCGCTCGTCAAGGGATCCCTGGGCATGACCGCGGTGACGTTGGTGCTGGTCGCCCGCAACTTCGGGATCGTCGCCCTGCTGGTGTGGGTGCTGCACTGGCTGTGGACGTTCCTGCGACCCCCGGCGAAGAAGGCCCAGCCGTTGCAGAAAGCCCAGCGGTGAGGGGGCTGACCCGCGAACTGCGGGACGACCTCGTGCGGGTCTGGCGGCACGGGGCCCTGTGGGCGGTGGTGTGGATCGTCACCCGGGCCTACATGTTCTCGCAGTGGTCGGCACACGCCCGGTTCATCTGGAACGACGTCCGCTACTACTACGCGTGGATGTCACAACCCGACCTGGGCATGAACCGTCTCGTGGAGTACCCCGTGCCGGTGCTGTGGGTGTTGGGGTTGATCGTGCTCCCGGCACGGGAGGTGAACGACTACGTGGTGCTGTTCGGCCTGACCATGGCCGCCCTCGACGCGGTCTTCACGATCGCGCTGCACCGCCGTGGATCCACCCGTGCCGTGATGTTCTGGACCGTATTCGTGCTCGCCTTCGGTGGGCTCATCTGGTTCCGCTACGACATGGTGCCCGCGCTCGTGGTGGGCCTGGCGGCGCTCTACGTCACCAGGCATCCACGGGTGAGCGGTGCTCTGGTCGCGCTGGGTGCCGGTCTGAAGCTGTGGCCCGCGCTCCTGATCGCCCCCCTGGCGGGGCGCCATCGCGCGGGTGT
This sequence comes from Aestuariimicrobium kwangyangense DSM 21549, assembly GCF_000421525.1. Classification (GTDB taxonomy): domain Bacteria; phylum Actinomycetota; class Actinomycetes; order Propionibacteriales; family Propionibacteriaceae; genus Aestuariimicrobium; species Aestuariimicrobium kwangyangense. The sequence continues at coordinate 507,271 of NZ_ATXE01000002.1, forward strand.
GCAGCGAGTCGTGTGGTTCGCGTTCACCGGACTGGCCCTGGCGCTGCTGGCGCTCATCAGCTCGTCGCCGGCGCGACTGGTCTCGCCCCTGACCTGGCAGGGAGACCGGGGGTTGCAGATCGAGGCGGTGCCGGCCACCTGGCTGATGGCGCAGCGGGTCACCTCGTCGCAGTGGAAGGTGGAGTTCAGCCCCCACAACGCCTTCGAGATCTACGGACCGGGCGTGGAGGCGTGGCTGAGGGCAGCCGACCTGGCCATGGCCGTCGTCGTCATCTGTGCCGTGGGCATGGGGCTGATGGCCCTGCTCCACCGGTCGCTGCCCGCCGATGTGCTGACCTTGATGATGGTCGCAGTGGTCGCCGGGATGCTGGTGGCGAACAAGACCTTCTCGCCCCAGTACCTGGTCTGGCTGGCTGCCCCGGTGGCGGCCCTGCTGGTCGAGGCCAGGACCCGACTGATGTACCTGCTGGCCGCCGCGGTTGCGGTCACCTGCATCGTGCTGGCGTGGTTGACCCAGCAGGTCTATCCCGTGCAGTACGCCGGGCTGATCGGCAACCCCCACAGTTCCTCGGCGGCCACCTCCGTGCTGGTGGCTCGCAACCTGTTGATGGTGGCCGTCTGGGTGGCGACCCAGGTGTCGGCGGTGGTCGTGCTGCTGCGCAGGGTCGGGCGTCGCTGAGCCCGAACGGGGGCGGCACCAGTCCGTGCGTGTGTGTTGGTCAGGCCGTTGGCTTTCGATAGCCTTGTCAGAGGATCAGGCACGGAAGCCTGGCGGCGGCTCTCAGCGGAAGAAGGCGATGGTGGCTCCCTCCACCTCAGACAGCATGTCCCACGACCAGGCGAGTGACTTCGGAGCCAATGACTGGCTGATCGATGAGTTGCGAGAGACGTACGAGAAGAACCCGGACGAGCTCGACCCCAGCTGGCGTACCTACTTCGACCGGGAGTCGAACCACCAGTCTGCCCCCGCATCGGTGAGCCCCGAGCCGACCGCCGCCGCCCAGACCAAGCCCGCCCAGACCAAGCCGACCCAGAACAAGCCGGCCCAGAACAAGCCGGCCCAGAACAAGCCCGCCGCCCAGACCAAGCCGGCCCCCAACGGCCAGGCCCCGGTCAAGGCGACCGCTGAGACACCCCAGCCGGATCCGTCCAGGCCCACGCCCGGGCAGTCACCCGAGGCGATCCCGGCCGATCCGAAGCCGGCCCCCAACGCCGCCAACTCACCGCGCAAGGTTCCCGAGAACCGTCCGAACCGCCCCTCGGTGCCCGGTGCCTCGGGCGGCCTGTCGGCCGACGCACCCAACCCGACCCGCCGCCCGACCGTGGAGTCCGCTGCTCCCGTGACGACGGTGATGAAGGGTGCACCGATGCGCACGGCCAAGAACATGGACTCGTCGCTCACCATGCCAACGGCCACCTCGGTGCGTTCCGTGCCCATGAAACTGGTCATCGACCAGCGGACGATGATCAACAACTTCCTGCGTCGCAGCAAGGGCGGCAAGGTCAGCTTCACCCACCTCATCGGCTACGCCATGGTGCAGGCCCTCAAGGCCGTCCCGGCCATGAACAACGCCTACGCAGAGGTCGACGGCAAGCCTGCCCTGGTCACCAACCCGTCGATCAACCTCGGTCTGGCGATCGACGTGGCGAAGAAGGACGGCACCCGCCAACTGTTGGTGCCCAACATCAAGAACTGCGAGTCGCTGGACTTCAACCAGTTCTGGGGCGCCTACGAGGAGGTCGTGGCCAAGGCGCGCAGGGGCGAACTGACCGTCGACGACTTCGCCGGCACCACCGCCTCATTGACCAACCCCGGCGGTATCGGCACCAACCACTCGGTTCCCCGGCTGATGAACGGCCAGGGCACCATCCTGGGAGTCGGCTCGATCGACTACCCGCCGGAGTTCCAGGGCAACTCCGAGTCCAGGCTCAACGACCTCGGCATCGGCAAGCTCACCACGCTGACCAGCACCTACGACCACCGCGTCATCCAGGGCGCCCAGTCGGGTGAGTTCCTCAAGAAGCTGCACGAGCTCCTGATCGGGCAGGACGGCTTCTACGACGACATCTTCAAGGCGTTGCGCATCCCCTACGCCCCGTTGCGCTGGGCCAACGACATCTCGGGCCACCGCACCAACCAAGTGGCGAAGGCCGCCCGGGTGGTCGAGTTGATCCAGGCCTACCGATCGCTTGGCCACCTGGCCGCAGACATCGACCCGCTCGAGTACCGCGTCGGGAGCCACCCCGACCTGCAGCTCGAGACCCATGGGCTGACCATCTGGGACCTCGACCGTGAGTTCGCGGTCGGCCGGTTCGGCGGCAACCGCCGCGCCTACCTGACCTTGCGCGAGATCCTCGACATCCTGCGCGACTCGTACTGCCACACCCTGGGCGTCGAGTACATGCACATCACCGATCCCGACCAGCGCACCTGGTTCCAGGAGCGGATGGAGAAGCCCCACGTGGCGCTCCCCCGCGACGAGCACCTGCGCATCCTCGACAAGCTCAACGAGGCCGAGATCTTCGAGACCTTCCTGCAGACCAAGTTCGTGGGTCAGAAGAGGTTCTCGCTCGAGGGTGGCGAGTCGGCGATCGTCGCACTCGACGAGATCTGCGAGCAGGCGGCCAATGACAACCTCGACGAGGTGTGCATCGGCATGCCCCACCGTGGACGCCTGAACGTGCTGGCCAACATCATCGGCAAGAAGTACGGCCAGATCTTCGCCGAGTTCGACGGGAACATGGACCCCCGCAACTCGCAGGGAACCGGTGACGTCAAGTACCACCTCGGAGCCGAGGGCCAGTTCACGGCACTGTCCGGCGCCACCGTCAAGGCCTCGGTGGCTGCCAACCCCTCACACCTCGAGGCGGTCAACCCCGTGCTCGAGGGCATCGCCCGGGCCAAGCTCGACCGGTTGCGCTCGAGCGGCGGCGTCTACCCCGTGGTGCCCATCCTCATGCACGGTGACGCCTCGTTCGCCGGTCAGGGCGTGGTCTACGAGACCCTGCAGATGAGCCAACTGCGCGGATACAAGACCGGTGGCACGATCCACCTGGTGGTGAACAACCAGGTCGGGTTCACCACCTCGCCCAGCGAGTCGCGCACCTCGGTGTACTGCACCGACGTGGCCAAGGTGATCGAGGCGCCCGTCTTCCACGTCAACGGGGACGACCCCGACGCCTGCGTCGAGGCCTCGCGGATGGCCTACGAGTTCCGCCAGAAGTTCAACAAGGACGTCGTCATCGACCTGATCTGTTACCGCCGCCGCGGCCACAACGAGGGTGACGACCCCAGCTTCACGCAGCCCAGGATGTACGACCTGATCGAGCAGAAGCGCTCGACCCGCAAGTTGTACACCGAGTCGTTGATCGGACGCGGTGACATCTCCGTCGCGGACGCCGAAGAGGTGATGGACCGCTTCCGCAGTCGTCTCGAGAACGTCTTCAAGGAGGTCCGCGAGGCCGCTCCCGACGCCGATGAGTACAAGAAGGTTCCGGTCTACCCCGTCAAGCCGGGCGGGTTCAAGGGCACGGCCACGACTCCCGACGTGCTGGCCAAGGTCGCCGAGGTGCACTCCAGCTTCCCCGACGGGTTCACCGTGCATCCCAAGGTGCTGCCCCAGCTGGAGCGTCGCGCCAAGGCGATCATGGAGGGGCCCATCGACTGGGCCACCGCCGAGTTGCTCGCCTTCGGCTCGCTGCTGCTGGAGGGCAGGCCGGTGCGCCTGACCGGGCAGGACTCGAGGCGCGGCACCTTCGTCCAGCGTTTCGCGGCCATCGTCGACCGGCACACGAACGACTCGTGGGTTCCGCTCAAGCACCTCAGCGAGGACCAGGCGACCTTCGAGGTGTTCGACTCCCTGTTGAGCGAGTACGCCGTGATGGGCTTCGAGTACGGCTACTCCGTGGCCGCACCCGAGGCGCTGGTGCTGTGGGAGGCACAGTTCGGCGACTTCGCCAACGGCGCCCAGACCATCGCGGACGAGTTCATCAGCTCCGGCGCGGCCAAGTGGACCCAGAAGTCCGGAGTCGTCCTGCTGCTCCCCCACGGGCATGACGGGCAGGGTCCCGACCACAGCTCCGCCCGGATCGAGCGTTGGCTGCAGTTGTGCAGCGAGGGTGCCCTGGCGGTCTGCCAGCCCTCGACACCGGCCAGCCACTTCCACCTGCTGCGTCAGCACGCCTACGTGAACTGGCACCGTCCCGTGGTGATCGCCACTCCCAAGTCGATGCTGCGCAACAAGCTGTCGACGTCGATGCCCGAGGAGTTCACCACGGGCACGTGGCAGCCGGCCCTCGACGACCCGACCATCACCGATCCGGCCTCGGTCAGGACCGTGCTGTTGTGCTCGGGCAAGATCCGCTGGGACCTGGTGGCCGAGCGCAAGCGCCGCGGGCTCGAGGGGCAGGTCGCGATCGTCTCGCTCGAGCGGCTCTACCCGCTGCCCGATGAGGCGCTCGCCGCCATCCTGGAGCGCTACCGCCACGTCGACGACGTGCGCTTCGTGCAGGACGAGCCCGAGAACCAGGGTGCCTACGAGTTCATGAAGCTGCACCTGCCCCAGGCTGTTGCGCGGCACATGAGCAACTACGAACTCTCGTTCACGGGCATCACCCGTCCCCCGGCCTCTGCGCCGTCGGTGGGCCTGTCGAAGGTGCACCAGGCCCAGGAGGCCGAGTTGCTGCAACGGGCCTTCGACGCGGTCGAGGGCTGAGCCGTGTACTTCACCGATCGCGGGATCGAGGAACTCGATCGGCGCCGTGGCGAGGAGGAGGTCAGCCTCGGGTGGCTGGCCGAGCAGCTGCGCACGTTCGTCGACCTCAATCCCGAGTTCGAAACCCCGGTCGAGCGGCTGGCCACGTGGCTGGCACGACTCGACGACGACGATGAGGACTCCTGACATGAAAGACATCCAGGTGCTGCTGGCGGCCCACCGTGAACTGGCCGGGGTCGAACCCGAACTGGTGTGGGCCGGGCCGGGTCGGGTGAACCTGATCGGTGAACACACCGACTACAACGACGGTTTCGTGATGCCCTTCGCGCTGGAACAGTGCGCGTTGGTCAGCCTCTCGAAGCGGGACGACGACCGGGTACTCGTCCAGGCCCTCGACCTTGACCAACGCCACGAGGTGGGTCTCGACGAGCTTCGTCCCTTCGACCATCCCGAAGCCGGCGAGCGTGGGTGGTGGGACTACCTCACGGGGTGCATCTGGGCCATCGGGGGCATTCCGACCGGGGTGACGGTGGTGTTGTCGTCCGACGTGCCGTTCGGCGCGGGTCTGTCGAGTTCGGCCGCCATCGAGTGCGCCATGATCGGGGGGCTGTGTGACCTGTTCGGTCTCGACATCGCCCCCTTGGAACGGGCCACCTTGGCCCGCAAGGCCGAGAACGCCTACGTCGGTGCACCCACGGGATTGCTCGACCAGGCCGCCTCGACGCTGTGCACCGAGGGGAACACCTTGGTGCTTGACTGCCGCACCCACGAGACCGAGCAGGTGCCCATGGACCTCGGGGCCGCTGGACTCGAGATCCTCGTGTTCGACACCAAGACCCCGCACAGCCACGTCGACGGTGAGTACGTCGAACGGCGCGCCAGCTGTGAACGGGCGGCGCTGCTGCTCGGCGTCCCGGCGTTGCGTGACGTGACCGACCTGGACGACGCGCTGGCGAAGCTGGCCACCGCTGACGATGCCGAGCTGCTGACCAAGCGCGTGCGGCACGTCGTGACCGAGGACGAGCGGGTGCTCCGCGCGGCCGAGTTGGCCCAGGCCGGAGAGTTCGAGTCCCTGGCCCCCCTGCTCGACGCCTCCCACGCCTCGATGCGCGACGACTTCGAGATCACCGTTCCCACGGTCGACCTGGCCGTCGAGACGGCCCGGGCGGCCGGGGCACTCGGTGCCCGCATGACCGGTGGTGGGTTCGGCGGCTGCATCATCGCCCTGTGCCGCGCCGGGGAGGGCGACACCATCGGGCAGACGATCGCTGGGGCGTTCGCCGACGCCGGCTACGGCGCGCCTGCCTGGTTCACGGCCACCCCCGCAGCCGGCGCACGCAGAATCCTCTAGCGGGTCGAGGTCAGTGGACCTCGACCCGTTGGGCGCGCACGCGCGCGACCAGGGCCAGCGCCGCGGTCATGGCCAGGGGCAGTACCAGAGCCCACCACCAGGCATTGGCGTCGGGGGCGATGGCGACGACGACCAACAGGTGCAGCAGAGCGGCGGCGACCATCGGACCGGTGGTCCAGAGTCGTCCGCGTCGTGCCCACCACGCCACCGCGCCCACCAGCAGCCCGTAGAGCAGCAGCATGACGCCGACCCCGACGGAGAAGATGCCGTGGCGCTGGGCCGCGACCACCACGCCGAGCACCACCAGCGCGGCAGCGGCCGCTCCCGTCAGCCCCCCGGCGACAATCAGCGGACGGCGGACATGCTCAGGGGTGGTCTGCACGGGGGTCACCGGGATACTCTAGAGCGTTGTTCCCATGCGCTCGGTACCGTTTCCGCTCGCCGACCAGGAGTCGGCGGTAGGGTGGCGTGAGCCCGAGCCCGTCACATGGGATGTCCGGCGAGCCCACTCTTGGGACTTGCACGTCACGGTGCCCCAGCATCGAGAAGGAGTCACACTGTCATGGACTGGCGCCACCGCGCGGCATGCCTCACCGAAGACCCGGAGCTGTTCTTCCCCATCGGGAACACCGGCCCGGCCATTCTGCAGATCGAGCAGGCCAAGCTCGTCTGCCGTCGCTGCGAGGTGCGTGAGCAGTGCCTGGCCTGGGCCCTCGAGGCCGGTCAGGACCACGGAGTCTGGGGCGGCCTCAGCGAGGACGAACGTCGCGCCATGAAGCGGCGTCAGGCCCGCTCCCGCCTGCGCAACTCCTGAACGACAGTCATTCCCTGATCTGCAACTGCAGGGTGGCGACCGCTCCCCTCCCATTGCCGGGACGGTCGCTGGCATTGGCGAGGCTGAACGTGCCGCCCATGTCACGGACGAGGGTGTTGACGATGTTCAGCCCCAGGCTGGGCGAGGTCTCGATCGAGAAGTCCTCGGGCACGCCCTCACCGTCGTCACGCACCTCGACCGTGAGCTGCTGACCGACCCGGGTCGGCAGCACGCGGACCTGGCCCGATCGTTGGTTCAGGCCGTGCTCGACGGCGTTCTGGCACAGCTCGGTGATGACCAGGGCCAGGTTGGTGGCCAACGCTGCGGGCACCATGCCGAAGCTGCCCTCGCGTCGGGCGTCCACGCTCCCCTGCGCGGCCGCGACGTCTCCGACCATCCGCAGGATGCGATCGGCGACGTCGTCGAAGACCACCGTCTCGTCGAAGGCCTGGCTGAGGATCTCGTGCACCACTGCGATGGCCTGCACCCGGCTCATGGCGTCCTTCAGGGCACCTTGGGCCTCCGATGACTGCATGCGCCGTGACTGCAACCTCAGCAGGGCAGCAACCGTCTGCAGGTTGTTCTTCACCCGGTGGTGGATCTCGCGGATGGTGGCGTCCTTGGTGACCAACGCCCGTTCCCGGTGGCGCAGTTCGGTGGTGTCTCGCACCAACAGCATGGTGCCCAGGCCGCCATCCACGTCCGAGAGGGGGACGACCCGCATCCGGATGGTGGCCTGGTTCGACTCGAGGTCGAGTTCGCGCACCACCGTGCCGGTGAGGTCGGCGGTGATGGTCTGACCCAGTTGGGGATAGCGGGCCAGTACGTCCTGGATGATCTGGCGGATGTCGTCGCCCTCGAGGTCACCGACGTAGCCCATCCGACGGAAGGCAGAGACCGCATTGGGCGTGGCATAGCTGATGATCCCCGCGACGCTGGTCAGCACCATGCCGTCCCCGACCTTGGGGCTCAGTGAGGGGTCGGAGGGCGGGTACACCGGGAAGGTGCCCTGCCACACCATCCCCGACAGGATGTCGGCGGTCTCGAGGTAGGCGTCCTCGAGGGCACCGGGTGCACGCACGCCCATCCGGTTGGTGTGGCGCTCCACCACGCCGATCACCCGGTCGTTGCGGATGATCGGGATCGCCCAGACGTCCACCGGGATCCCGGCGCGCAGTTGGTTGTCGGAGGTCTCGCAGATCTCCTCGGACAGGTAGGCCTCGAGCACCAGGTGCTCCGGCTCGTAGCTGATGCTCTCGCCCACCACGTCGTCCTCGAGCGCGGTGGGCCCGGTGTTGGGACGGATCTGGGCCGCCGCCCAGAAGATGTTGTCGTCCACGTCCGGGACCCACAGGATCAGGTCGGAGAAGGACGTGTCGGCCAGCAGGTGCCACTCGTTGACGAACGCCTTCAGCCAGTCCGCGTCGGCCGGCGCCAAGGTGGTGTGGTCGGCGAGGATCTGCCCGAGGGATGCCATGCGCAGGATTCTAGGGGCAGCCCTCCGGCCCTCGGCCCCGGGCGGTGCGGGTTGGGGATGGGTGCTCGCATCTGGCAGAATGACCCCTCGGTGCAGTCCCTGCACTGACATCGAACAACTCAGGAGGCTGCCATGGGCAAGGGTGGACGCAAGCGTCGCGCTCGTCGCAAGAACGCAGCGAACCACGGCAAGCGTCCCAACGCCTGAGCCGTCGTTCGCCCCAGACACCAACACCCCCGAACCTCGTCCGAGGTCGGGGGTGTGTGCATGTCAGGGCAGGTGCGCCGAGCGGGTCAGGTCTGGGGGTCGTGCATGGTGACCGAGAGCTTCATGACGCGCATGCGCAGGTCGGCGGAGGCCTGCTGTTCGGGATGACAGCGCTTCACGAGCATGGTGATGGTCTGCTCGATGTCGAAGGTCTCCAGACACTTGTCGCAGGCTGCGAGGTGGGCCCGGATGGCGTCCTCATCGCAGGTCGCGAGTTCGTGGTGCAGGAATTCCTGCAGCTGCGAGAGGGCACTCAGGCAGGCATTGTGCTCGGCCGACTCGTGTGGGTGACCAGCGTCGGTGTGGCGTTCGGCGGTCATGACTGCTCTTCCTTGCCCCGCTGAGTGGTCTGGATCTTTCTCCCCTGGGAATCGTGGTCGAGCCCGATCCCCCGCTCGTGCGCAACCCCGGCGAGCAGTGCCCGCAGCTGGGACCGTCCACGGTTGAGCCGCGACATCACCGTGCCGATGGGCGTGCCCATGATCTCGGCGATCTCCTTGTAGGCGAACCCCTCGACGTCGGCCAGCATGACGGCCTGCCGGAAGTCCGGGGAGAGTTCGTTCAGCGCCGCCACGATGTCCTGGTCGGGCAGCGACTCCAGCGCCTCCACCTCGGCCGAGCGCAGACCGGTGGAGTCGTGCTGGGAGGCCTTGGCGAGCTGCCAGTCCTCCACGTCCTCACCGGCGCCGCTGGTCTTGGGCTGGCGCTGCGCCTTGCGGTAGGTGTTGATGTAGGTGTTCGTCAGGATCCGGTAGAGCCACGCCTTGAGGTTGGTGCCGGGAGTGAACTGGCCGAACGACTGGAAGGCCTTGGCGTAGGTGTCCTGCACGACATCCTCGGCGTCGGCCGGGTTGCGGGTCATCCGCAGCGCCGCGCCGTACAACTGGTCGAGGTACTGCATCGCGTCGGCCTCGAAGCGTGCGGCCCGTTCTTCGGGCGTCTCGTTCGAGACATCGGGGATGGCTTCTGCGTGATTCAGGGTCACAAGGGACGATCCTACCCACTCACGCGTGCTGCCGGGCAGGACGGCGGTCGCCGGGACGACCGGACGATCCATCACTGCGGGTGCGCTCATGCCTGACACAACACCGACGACTCCCCGTGCTATTCCCCGGACGAGTTGGCGTCCTCCCGGGAGGCCCAGACGCTCTCGATGATGCCGAAATGACGGCGGCGAGACTCCCTCACCGCCCAGCCCCGCTCGGGCAACAGGGGCAGGGGACGCCTCGTCCACCACTCCCCCTGGCGCGGTCCGGTGATCGACTCCAGCAGGCGCTGCCCCCAGCGCAGTGGAGCGGTGGTCGACGCCACGTGGTCGGCCAACAACAGGCTCCCTCCAGGACGGAGCACCCGGGCCGCCTCCCTGAGGGCCCCGCCGACGTCGGGCACGCCGCAGAGCACGAAGGTGATCACGACGGTGTCGAAACTGGAGTCCGCGAACGGTAGGTCGTCGGCGACCCCACGCAGCAGGGTCACCCCTGCCGATGCGGGCTTGCCCCGTGCGACCTCGAGCATGCCCTCGGAAGGGTCGATGCCGACCACCCCGTCGGCGTGGCCCAGCAGTCCCAGGTTGGCGCCCGTCCCGACGCCGACATCGAGCACTCGTCCGCTGGCTCGCTCGCACACCCACTGGCGGGCACCCGCCATGAACCGACGCTCCAGCCATGCCGAGGTGCGGTCGTAGTGCGGCGCCACCCGGTCCCACAGTTGGCCCGGCACAGCTTCAGTCATCACGCGGCTCCACGGTTCGCACCACCACCCAACTGTGGGCGCCCACCCGCAGCACACGGCTGAAACCGTGCCGCTCGAAGAGTTCCACGGTGGCGCACGGCAAGGATCGTGGCTGCACCTCGTGGTCGTCGGTGGGATCGCTGATCGCCTCGACGACACCGCCACCCTCGGCCGCGATCAGATCGAGTGCACCCTCGACGGCAGCGCGGGCGACCCCCAGCTTGCGGAAACCGCGACCCACGAAGACGCAGCTGATCCTCCAGTCGGGTGTGGGCAGGGCACCCTCCGGGTAGCCACGGCCGTGCCTGAGGGTGGGCACCTCCTCGGGCGTGCCGTACTTGGCCCACCCCAGACAGCTCCCGTCCGCATCCAGCACCAGCGCTGCCCGGGCGTCCGGACAGCACTGTCCGACGTGGCCACCGTTAGCTGCGACCAACTCGTCGTGCAGCGGGCGCGTCTCGGGGCCCAGCGGCACGATCGTCCACGTGAACATGGCGCCATTGTCCCGCGCGGGTCCAGTCGGCGCGCCCGATCAGGCCAGCGACCCCAGGAAGGCGAGCACCTCGTCCCCCAGCCAGCGCCAGTGCTCGTCCGCGGAGCGCACCCGAGCAGGCGGTTGCAGACTGTGGGGTGCTCCGCCGACCTCGACCACGCGCACGGGCGAGCCCTCGGGCAGCACGGCGCGCACCTCCTCGGCGGAGCCGAACGGATCCGTCGAGCCCTGGAGCACGAGTGTCGGGGAGCGGGAGGCCAGGAGTTCCTGGGCCCGTGACTGGGCCGGTTTGCCCGGCGGATGCAGGGGGAAGGCCAGACAGACCACGGCGACGGCACCCGACTCCACCTGGGTGCGGCAGGCCACCCGGGCACCGTTCGAGCGGCCGCCACTGACCAACCTGTCGGCACCCTGACGCGCCACCACCTGCTCCACGGCGGCGAGCCAGGCCCGATCGAGTGCTGGCGCGCCCGCGGTGATCCTGCGTCCGGCTACCTTCCACGGCTGGGTGAACCGGGCGACGTGCAGGCCGTGCGCCGGGAGCAGTCGGGAGAGGACGACGAGATCCTTGGCGGTGATCTGTCCCCCGGCACCATGGCCCAGCGCGACCACGGTGCCACCGCGTGAAGCGGCCGGGCTGATCGTCCACAGGCCGGGTCCCTCGGGGGTGTCGACCACGAACTCCTCGGTCACAGCAGACCCTCCTGGACGAAGTCCTCGTCCGGCAGCGGTTGCACCAGTTCGGGGCCGTCGTTCTTGACCGTGTTGACCGCCGTCGACACGGCGTGCGCCGTCATCTCCCCGGGCTCGGGCAGGTGCAGCAACTGGACCGCCGCCGCCGCATCGGTGAGGGTTGGGTCGAGCCATGCGTCGATCCGTCCGGGTTCGAGTTGCACCGGCATGCGGTCGTGGATGTGGCCCAACTCGTCGATGGCGCGGGTGGTGATGATGCAGGTGCTGACCACCCACGCATCCTCGTCCTCCGGTGGTTTGGAGGGGTCGCGCCAGTACTCGTACAGCCCCGCCATCACCATCGGCCCCGAGACCGGGTGGATGTAGAACGGTTGCTTGCTCGGCTTGCCGCGTGGGGTCAGCACCGGGCTGCCATCAGGCTCGGTCAGGGCGTACCACTCGTAGTAGCCATCGGCGGGCAGGATGCAGCGGCGGGAGGCCATCGGTTTGCGGAAGCTGGGCTTCTCGGTGACGGTCTCGAGGCGAGCGTTGATCAGGGGGGCCTGGGACTTGGGCCCCTTCGACCAACTCGGTACCAGCCCCCAGCGCAGTCCGGCGAGCCTTCGGGTCACCTCACCGTTCTGCTTGCCCGCGCGCTCCATCACCACCGCCACCGGATCGGTGGGCGCGATGTTCCACCGGGGCAGCAGCCAGGGCGCTGGATCGGGTCCCGGGGCGACGACCTCGTCCACCTCGAAGGTCTCGACCAGCCGGTCGGCGCTGGCCGACGCCGCATATCGTCCGCACATGTGAAGACCCTAGTTCCTCGCACCCCTGCCCCCAACAGGGCAGAATGGGCCCATGAGTCTTCTCCGCTTCGCAGGTCGAACCATGCTCGCCAGCTTCTTCGTGGCCAACGGCATCAAGTCGTTCACCAAGCCACAGGAGCTCGTCGAGAGCGCCGAGCCGATTGCCACCAAAGTGGTGCCCCTCGCCCAGCGGCTGGCGCCCCCGAGCGTCGCGAACCACATCCCCGACGACACCGAGACCCTCGTGCGCATCTCCGGTGGCGCCCAGGTGGCCGGTGGTCTGATGCTGGCCACGGGCATCGGACGGCAGCTGGGTGCGGGAGTGCTGGCCCTGTCGATGGTCCCCCACGTGATCGCCTCCCGCGCACCCAAGGGGGCCAACGCCGAGGAGCGGGCGCACGCCCGCAGTCTGCTGCTGCGCAACGTCGCCCTGCTCGGCGCGGCCATGATCGCCGCTGGCGACACCCAGGGCCGCCCCGGCCTGGGGTGGCGCGCCGAGCAGGCACAGCGCAAGCTGTCCAAGGAGACTTCCTCGCGGAAGAAGCAGATCGCCAAGGAGGCCAAGGCAGCCAAGAAGCAGATCGCGAAGGCGGTTTCGTGAGCCACGTCCTCCCCTGGTCTGCACCGCGTGCGCACGGAGAAATCCGTGCGCACGTTTCTGTGCCCGGCTCGAAGTCCGAGACCAACCGGGCGTTGCTCCTGGCCGCTCTGGCCCATGGACCCTCCCGACTTCGCGGAGCGCTCGACAGCCGCGACTCCGACCTCATGCGGGGCGCCCTCGAAGCTTTCGGGGTTGACATCCAGGTGTCGCCAGACCCCCGCGAGCCGTGGGTGGTCACCCCACCGGCCGAGTTCCTCCAGCCCGAGCACGCCATTGACTGCGGTCTCGCCGGCACGGTGATGCGGTTCGTGCCGCCACTGGCCGCCGCCGCGGGGGGCTCCACCTCCTTCACCGGCGACGAAGAGTCCTTCGCGCGACCCATGAAGCCAATGCTCGACGGCCTGCGCCAACTGGGCTGCAGCATCGACTCCGACCACCTGCCGCTGACCGTCACCGCGCCCGCTGGAGGACTGGCGGGCCCGCGGGTCGAGATCGACTCGACGGGCTCCAGCCAGTTCATCTCGGCGCTGCTGTTGTGCGCCGCCCGATTCCCGCACGGGGTCGAGGTGCACCACACGGGGGCACAGTTCCCCTCGATCCCGCCGATCCAGATGAGCGTCGCCATGTTGCGCGACCGGGGCGTCGACGCCCAACGCATCGACGACCGCACCTGGCGAGTGCTGCCTGGCCCCGTCGCGGCCCTCGACACGCAGATCGAACCCGACCTGACGGGCGCGTCCGTCTTCCTGGCGGCCGCCGCGATCGTGGGGGGAGAACTCACCATCGAGGGGTGGCCCCGCCACACCACCCAGTCGGGGGACCTGTTCCGCACGGTGCTGGAGGCGTTCGGGTGCACCACCGACCTGACCCCGGTGGGGTTGACGGTTCGTTCGTCCGGGGACCTGCAGGGCGCAGACCTCGACCTCCGCGACGGGGCAGACCTCACCCCCTGTGCCGCCGCGGTCGCCCTGTTCGCCACCGGCCAGACCACGATTCGGGGGGTCGCCAACATCCGTGGCCACGAGACCGACCGGCTCGCGGCCCTGCGCACGGAGTTCACCAAACTGGGCGCCCAGGTGCGCGAGACCGAGGACGGCCTCGTGATCCGTGGCACAGGACGACACGGTGCGGGGCTCAGGGCTCCGGACAGGTTCGAGACCTACGCCGACCATCGCATGGCCCACGCCGGGGCGCTCGCCGGCCTGGTCGTCGACGGGCTGGTACTGAGCGACGTCACCTGCACCAACAAGACGATTCGTGACTTCCCCGGCCTGTGGGACGGCATGCTTGACCACGTCGGAGCCGACGCTTGAGCCGGGCAGTGCGTGGCTCGATCCGCGACGAGGACGATGCCTCGTTCGGACGACCGGGCAAGGGCACCCGACCACGGACCAAGGATCGTCCGAACTACTCCGCTCTGCCCATCGGTCGGGTCATCACCGTGGACCGGGGCCGGTTCCGGTGCCTGGTCGGCGAGGTGATGGTCTCGGCCACCAAGGCGCGCCAGCTGGGACGCAAGGCAGCCATCGTCGGTGACCAGGTGCGCCTCGACGGCAATGTCTCCGGCGACCAGGGCAGCTTGGCCAGGATCGTCGAGGTCGAGGAGCGCACCACGGTGCTGCGCCGCACGGCCGACGACAACGACCCGTGGGAGCGGCCCATCGTCGCCAACGCCGACCAGCTGATGATCGTGACCGCCCTGGCGGACCCGCCACCGAGGGTGGGCATGATCGACCGCATCCTGGTGGCTGCATTCGATGCCGGCATCGACCCCATCCTGTGCCTGACCAAGGCCGACCTGGCGAGCCCCGCCGACCTGATCGCCGCCTACGAGCCGCTCGACGTGCGCGTGGTGGTCACCGAACCGGGCGCCGACCTCGACACGATCCGCGCTCTGCTCGCCGGTCACGTGACCGTCTTCGTGGGCCACTCGGGGGTGGGCAAGTCGACGCTGGTGAACGCGCTGATCCCTGATGCACACCGCTCCATCGGTGAGGTCAACGAGGTGACGGGTCGTGGCAAGCACACGTCCACCTCGGCCATCGCTCTGGTGCTGCCCACGCTGAACGGGGACGAGTCGTGGGTGATCGACACGCCCGGGGTCCGGTCCTTCGGGCTGAGCCACGTCAACCGGGAGTCGGTGCTGGGTTCGTTCGGCGACCTCTCCGAGGTGGCCGAGGACTGCCCGCGCGGCTGCACCCACCGCGCCGATGCACCCGACTGCGCCCTCGACGAGGCAGTTGCCGAGGGGCGACTGCCCGCAGCGAGGGTGGAGTCGTACCGACGCATGGAACTGGCCGGTCACTGACCCCACCCCGCCACGGTCTAGGCTGACCCGCATGGCTGGAGACTTCACCGACGACCTCAGACTCGCCCATTTGCTGGCCGACAACGCCGACTCGATCACGATGAGCCGTTTCAAGGCCCGTGACCTGGAGGTGTCCATGAAGCCGAACATGACCCACGTCACCGATGCGGACACCGCCGTGGAGCAGGGAATCAGGGCGACGCTGAAGAAGGCTCGGCCCCGCGACGCCGTGCACGGCGAGGAGGGGGACGACACCGGGTGGGGGCCTCGTCGCTGGATCATCGACCCGATCGACGGCACCGCCAACTTCGTCCGTGGGGTGCCCGTCTGGGCCACCCTGATCGCGCTGTCGGTGGACGGTGAGATCGTTGCCTCGGTGGTGTCGGCTCCCGCCCTGGCGCGACGCTGGTGGGCTTCGAAGGGTGGCGGCGCGTTCTCGGGAACCACCCTGTTGCGCGGTGCCCCCATCCATGTCTCGAAGGTCTCGCGGGTCGAGGACTCCTCGCTCAGCTACGCCAGCATCGACGGTTGGGTGCGCACCGGCCGTGGGCAGCAGTTCGTCGACCTGATGCGCGAGTGCTGGCGCACCCGCGCCTTCGGCGACTTCTGGAGCTACATGCTGGTGGCCGAGGGAGCCGTCGACATCGCCACCGAGCCCGAGTTGGAGCTCTACGACATGGCCGCCCTCGACGTGATCGTGCGTGAGGCCGGTGGCCGGTTCACCAACGTGGACGGAGCCGACGGGGTCGGCGGGCCCGGGGCGCTGGCCACCAACGGGCTGCTGCACGACGAGGTGCTGGCCAGGCTGGCCGAGGACGCCGACTGACGCCCGACGGGCTCAGAGGATGCGGGCCCGAATGGTCTCGGGCATCTGCTCGAGCTTCTGCACGAGATCGGTGTCGACGTCCGAGATGTCGGTGACGGAGTAGCCGTAGTCGCCCTTGGTCGACAACTGCTGGCTGCCGATGTTGGCACCGTGCTCCGCGAACAACTGGTTGAGCCGGGCCATCACGCCGGGCACGTTGCGGTGCAGGTGCAACACGCGGCTGCCGTCCTGGGCGGGCGCGACGATCTGCGGCAGGTTGACGTTCATGCCCGTCGCACCGTAGCGGTGGAAGTCGACCAGCTTGCCGGCCACGAATCGTCCGATGTCGGTCTGCGCCTCCTGGGTCGACCCACCGATGTGGGGGGTGAGCACGACATTGGGCAGTCCCTGCAGCTCGGAGACGAACGGCTCCCCGGGTGCCTTGGGCTCGGAGGGGAAGACGTCGATCGCGGCACCGGCGATGTGGCCGGATCGCAGGTTCTCCACCAGGGCGTGGTGATCGACGACGATGCCACGGCACAGGTTGAGGAACAGCGAACGCGGACGCATCTTGGCGAACTCAGCCGCCCCGAAGAAGTTGGCGTTCGAGGGACGCCCGTCCACGTGCAGGGTGATGGTCTCGCACTCCCCCAGCAGTTCGTCGAGGCTCTCGGCCTTGCGCGCGTTGCCCAGCGCGAGCTTGTCGGCGACGTCGTAGAACATGACCCGCATGCCCAAGGCCTCAGCGACCACCGAGAGCTGGGAGCCGATGTTGCCGTACCCGACGATCCCGAGGGTGCGTCCGCGGACCTCGTGGGCACCCTTGGCCGACTTGTCCCAGACACCTGCGTGCATCATCGAGGACTTGTCGCCGAGGTGGCGGGCCATCATGATGATCTCGCCGATCGCGAGCTCCACCACCGACCTGGTGTTCGAGTAGGGGGCGTTGAACACGGTGACACCGTGACGGGCCGCCTCGGCCAGGTCGATCTGGTTGGTGCCGATGCAGAACGCCCCGATCGCCTGCAGGGTGCTGCCGCGGGCGGCGAGCACCTTCTCGGTGACGTAGGTGCGCGAACGGATGCCGACGAAATCGACCCCGTCGAGGGCGTCGATCAACTCCTGCTCGGCCAGTGCGCCCGACCGGTTCTCGACCTCGAATCCCGCTTCGGTGAGGATGCGGGTGGCTTCAGGATGGATGTTCTCGAGGAGCAGCGCTTTCACGGGGCCATCCTAGGAGCGCTGGGGAAGGCACGGGCGGGAGTCTCAGCGCCGCAGCCCATCGGCTGGTCCACGCCCATCCAGCGATCCCAGGGTGGGGACGGCCGCCAGCAGCTCGCGGGTGTAGTCCTCCCTCGGATGGCCGTAGACCTGCTCGGTGGGTCCCTGCTCGACGATCCTGCCCGTTCTCATCACCACGACCCGCTCGCACAGGTGGCGCACCACCGCCAGGTCGTGGCTCACCAGTACGAGGGTGAGCTGCTCGGTGTCGACGAGGTCGGTGAGCAGGTTCAGCACCTGCGCCCGCACGGACACGTCCAGGGCCGACACGGGCTCGTCGGCGAACAGCACGGTCGGACGAGGCGCCAGCGCCCTCGCGATGGCGATCCGTTGGCGCTGGCCTCCCGAGAACTCGTGCGGGTAGCGGTCCCCCTCGTCAGGTCGCAGTCCGACCTGGGTGAGCACCTCGGCGGCTCGCGCCCGGCGCACCGCCCGGGGGTACTGCGACCGCAACCGGCGCGACGTGAGCGGTTCGGCGACGATGTCGCGCACCCGCATGCGCGGGTCGAGCGAACTACGGGGGTCCTGGAAGACGAGCTGGGCGTCGGGGGTTCGGGTGAGGGCGCCAGCGGTGGGCGTCTGCAGGCCCAGCAGGCACCGGACCAGGGTCGTCTTGCCCGATCCGGACTCCCCCACGATGCCGAGACGGTCACCCGCGGAGATGGCGAGGGTGACCCCGTCGAGGGCGGTGGTGCGTCCGAAGCGGACGACCAGGTCGCTGGCCGTGAACAGAGCCGTCATGCCCCCTCCTCGATGGTGGGCAGCCGTGAGCCGGGGCTGGCCAGGTCGAGGCGGCTGGTGGCCATCAGCCCGCGGGTGTAGGGGTGGCGCGGGCCGGAGATGACCTGGTGCAGGGATCCCCGTTCGACGACCCGTCCGTTCCGCATGACGAGCAGGTGGTCACACATGCTGGCGACGACGGCGAGGTCGTGGCTGATGAACAGGCACGCCGCACCGGTCTGCTGGGCGTCGTCGACCACGTCGAGCCGCCGTCGCAGGGTCTGCAGCACCCGTGCCTGCACCGTCACGTCGAGGGCGGTGGTGGGCTCGTCGCAGATCACCAGGTTCGGGCGATTGGCCAGGGCCATGGCCATCAGCACCCGCTGCCGCTGGCCACCGGAGAGCTGGTGCGGGTAGGAGTCGGCCACCCGTTCGGGCTCGCCCAGCCCCATGGCTGCCAGTTCACCGATGACGGCCTCCCGGGCGTGACCCTTGGCACCCCCACGGCCGTGCAGGCGATAGACCTCGGCCACCTGCCGACCGGCCTTCATGGTGGGGTCGAGAGCGGTCATCGGCTCCTGGAAGACCATGCCGAGTGCGTCACCGCGGAGCCGGGTGAGGTGGCGGTCGGATCTGCCGACCAGTTCGGTGCCCTCGAGGCGGATCGATCCGGTCACGTGGGCGTTCTCGGGCAGCAGCCCCATGATGGCGAGAGCCGTCACCGACTTCCCAGAGCCGGACTCGCCGATCAGACCGACCCGTGCTCCCCTGTCGAGGTCGAGGTCGAGACCCTCGACGGCCAACTGTTGGCGACGTCCGAACCGCACGGTCAGGTCTCGCACCTGCAGCATCGGGGCCATCAGCGCACCTCCCGCAGGCGGGGGTCGAGCAGGTCGCGCAGCCCGTCACCGAGCAGGTTGAACCCCAGCACCGCCGCAGCGATCGCGGCGGCGGGCCACAGCGCGAGGCCCGGGTGGGAGAACAGCAGCACGCGGGCGTCGTAGAGCATCCGCCCCCAGGTCGGAGTCGGCGGTTGGGTACCGAGGCCCAGGTAACTCAGCGCGGCCTCGGCGAGCACAGCCATCGCGAAGCTCACCGACGCCTGCACCCCCAGCAGCGGCGCGATGTTGGGCAGGACGTGCCGGCGCGCGATGGTGAACCAGCCGATCCCGGCGACCCTGGCCGCCGTGATGTGGTCCTGGCTCATCACCTGCAGGGCACCCGCCCTGGTGACCCGGGTGAACACCGGGATGGTGGCCACGCCGATGGCGACCAGGCCGGTGACGGTCGACCCGCCCAGCACAGCCGCCAACAAGATGGCGAGCAGCACCGCCGGGAAGGCGTACAGCACGTCGGTCACGCGGACGACCAGTCGTGACAACCAGTCCGGGCCCATGCCTGACAGCACTCCCAGCGGGATACCGACCACGGCCGCGATCCCGACCGAGACCAGCCCGACCACCAGACAGATCTGCGCGCCGCTGATCAGCCGGGAGAAGACGTCACTGCCCAGTTGGTCGGTGCCCAGCCAATGGGCACCGCTGGGCGCCTGCAGGGCGGAGCGCGGGTCGACGCCGACCGGGTCGAAGGGGGTCCAGACCAGTGACAGCAGCCCCGACAGCACGGTCAGGGCGACCAGGGTGGTGCCGATCACCAACGAGGCGCGGCGCATCACTGGCCTCCTCGTCCATCGCGACGCGTGCGCAAGCGGGGGTCAAGGGCCACGTAGCTGAGGTCGAGCAGCGCCATCACCACCAACACGATCGCGACCAGCACCATCACCACCGACTGCACCACCATCAGGTCGCGGCTGGCAACGGCGTTCATCAGCATCGAGCCCAGGCCGGGCAGCACGAAGACCTGCTCGACGACGATGGCACCCGCGAAACCAGCCGCCACCTGCAGCCCGAGCACGGTGACCACCTGCAATGAGGCCTCCCTGCGACCGTGGCGCCACAGGGCCGACAACCGACCCCAGCCGATCGAGCGGGCCGTCCGGATGTGGTCGGAGGTGCCGACCTCGACGAAGGCCGAGCGCACGTAGCGGGTGAGGGCAGCGCCCTGGATGACCGAGATCGATACAACCGGCAGCAGCATCGTCCGGAACCAGCCCGCCGGGTCTGACCCGAACGACACGTACCCGTTGGCGGGAAGCCAGCGCAGGTTGACCGCGAACAGCAGCACCAGGGCGATGCCGGCCAGGAACGCCGGCACCGCCATACCGACCTGACTGAGGGCGTTGACGGCAAAGCCGTCCCAGTGACGGCGCCGGTGCGCCGCCCACAGACCTGCCGGGACGGCGACCACCAGCGAACCGAGCGTGCCCAGTGCCACCAGCCAGAAGGTGACCGTCAACGGACGAGCCACCAGCCCACCGACGGCCTCCCCCGTGAAGGCCGAGTGGCCCAGGTCACCGGTGGCCAGCCCTGCGAGCCAGTCGCCGTAGCGCACCAGGAGGGGACGATCGAGGCCCAGTCGGGCCCGCAACTCCGCCACCGACGCCGGATCGGAGGAGTTGCCGAGCATCACCTGCGCCACGTCGCCCGGCAGCGCGTTGACGAGCCAGAACACGATCGCGGACGCTGCCAGCAGACTTGCCACCAGCACAGCCACTCGACCGAGCACGAGTCGAAGACGCCCGGTCTCCCCGAGAAGTGGCAACATGGGCCGACTGCTCAGGTCAGCTTGGACGTGACCGTCGTCAGGTCGAAGCTCAACGACGTGGCGTTGGGTGAGACGCCGTGGATGTCGGGCTTGGTGACGATCAGGTTCGGCAACAGGAACAAGAAGTCCGCGGCCGCATCGTCCGCGAGGATCTTGGCAGCCTGCTTGTACTTCTCGATGGCGGTCTGCTCGTCGGAAGCATCGGCCTCGGCCATCAACGCCTGGAAGGTCGGATTGTCGTAGTGCCAGTAGTACTTGGGGTTGGCCCAGTTGCCCAGGTCGTGTGACTCGACGTGCGCGACGATGGTGAGGTCGTAGTCACCCTTGGTGTAGACGACGTCGAGCCAGCGTCCGGGGAACTCCAGCACGTCGGACTTCAACGTGATGCCGGCGGCCTTCAGTTGTGAGGTCAGCAACTGCACCGCACCCGTCGCATAGGGCAGGCTCGGCACCCGCAGGCGCAGGGTCGGGTTCTTGATGCCCGACTCGGCGACCAACTGCTTGGCCTTCTCGACGTCGTAGGGGTAGGTGTTCGACAGGTCCTCGTACCACGGGTCGGTGGGAGGCACCATCGAGCCGATCAGGGTTCCCTTGCCGCCCCACACCGTGTCGATGACGGCCTGACGGTCGATGGCGTGGCAGATCGCCTGCCGCAGCTTGAGGTTCTTCAGCGCCGGGGTGTCGTGGTTGAAACCGAGCACCACCTCACCATTGGTGGTTCCCTCGAGCACCGTGAACTTGGCCGGGTCGGAGAACTGCGGAAGTGTCTGAGGAGCCGCCACGTTGGAGATGATGTCGAGATCACCCGACAGCATGGCGGCGTTCATGGCGTTGGCGTCCTTGAAGTAGCGCCAGGTCACCTTGTCGAAGCGGGTGCCCGTACCCCAGTAACTGCCGTTCCTGACCAGGGTGATGTCGGAGCCCTTGTTCCAGGAGTCGAACGCGAACGGCCCCGAACCCATCGGCTTGGTCGCCAGGGTGGTGAACCCTTCGGGGTCGATGACCACGCCGGAACTCGAGGTCAACGAGTACAACCATTCCTGGCTGGGCTTCGACAGCGTCACCGTCAGGGTCTTGTCATCGGTCGCCCCGATCGTCTCGACCATCTGGTGGCGAGCCTTGATCACGGCGTTGCCGGTCTGGCGCAGCAAATTCAGAGACTTCATCACGGCCTCGGCGTTGACGGGCGTGCCAGAGGCGAACTTCGCTCCGCTCTGCAGGGTGAAGGTGTAGGTGAGCCGGTCATCCGAGACGGTCCAGGCGGTCGCCAGCAGGGGACGCAGTTGGCCGTCACCGTCGATCTTCACCAGCGTCTCGTAGACGTTGTAGAGCAGCACCTGGGGAATGGCCGCGTCGTTGTTGGTGACCAGGTCGAAGGTCTCGGGCATCGTCACGGCCCCGATGAACAGGCTCCGGCCGGGATTGGACGAGGAGGGCTGTTCGCCGGTCTTCGACGTGCTGCACCCGGCTGCCGCGACGACGGCGGCCGCCGCCACTCCCGCGATCAGGCTGCGGCGCCCCAACTGGGTCCGTCCCCAAGAATTCTGACCCATCCGGTGGGGTTCCTTCCCTCTGCCCTTGACCCGGTCGGCCCAGAGACGGGCAAGAGTCTACAAGCCGAACCGCTGCGACGGCGTCCCCACCCGACGGGCGGTCAGGACGGCAGGGCTGGGACACTGGGGCCCATGAGCACGCCCGACCCCGACCCGCGGCCGAACCGGGCGGCGGTGGCCGCCAGACGCATCACCCTGCGAGCCTTCGACGTCAGCGAGCGGACGGCCCGCTGGTCATTGGCCGAGCAGCGCACGCGCGTCTCACGGTGGCGGGGGCGGGCCTTCATGATCGCGCAGTCCGCCCTCGCGGCGGCGCTGGCCTGGTTCATCGCCAACGACGTGATGCACCGCTACCTACCGGTCTTCGCCCCGGTCTCGGCCATGCTCGCGCTCGGCATGTCGTTCGGGCAGCGGACCAGTCGGGTGCTGGAGGTGTGCCTGGGGGTGGCCATCGGGGTGCTCATGGGCGATGCGTTCATCGTGGTCTTCGGCACCGGCTGGTGGCAGGTGGCGCTGGTGATCTTCGCGGCCATGAGCGTGGCCACCTGGGTGGGGGCTCGTCCGCTGATGATCAACCAGGCGGGCATCCAGGCGGCGACGGTGATGACCTTGTTGCCCGACCCCACCCGAGCGGGCAGCAGGTTCGTGGACGCGCTGCTCGGTTGTGCCATCGCCCTGGCGTTCGCGATGGTCGCACCCACCTCGCCGGTGCAGAGGCCCCGGATCAGGGCGGCGCAGGTGCTCACCGAGGTGGCCCAGACCTTGCATGCGGCCCGGGATGCGCTGGCCGCCGGCGACCAGGAGGCGGCCGAGCGCACCCTGATCCAGGCGCGAGGTTCGGAGCGCGCGCTGTCGGCACTGTCGGCTGCGGCGGCTGAGGGCGTTGCGGTGGTGCGCTACTCGCCCTTCCAGCGCGGGGAGCGCGACCACGTTCAGCAGGTGGCCGACCTCGTCGCGCCACTAGACCGGCTGACCCGCAACCTCCGAGTGCTGGCTCGCCGCGCTGTGGTGTTGGTGTGGCGCGAGGAGCAGATCTCGGACGAGCACCTCAGGCTGATGGGCGAGGTGGCACTGGTGACGGACTTCTGCGCGGCCGAACTGCGGGCACGAAGGCTGCCGGAAAGGGCCCGGGAGCGGATCGTGGCCGTGGCGCGCGAGACCAGCCACCTCGAGTTGGGCTCGCTGTCGTCATCGGTGGTGGTGGCCCAGTTGCGATCGATCTGTGTCGACCTGTTGGAGTTGACGGGGCTGGACTATCCCGATGCCCGTGAACTGGTTCCCGAGATGGACTGAGAGGTCTTGTCCACAGGTCGCAGTCGGTTGCCGGGGTTGTCCACAGATCTTCGAAGGCCCTCGAGGTCCGACCCCTCTGCGTGAGAGTGTCGACGGCGTGAGAGAGGGTGCGGAGGACGCGCCCCGCGCAAGGAGGTCCGATGACGCCGACGTTCCCCCCGCGGGTGATGGCGCCCATGCTGGCGCTCGGAGTTCTGGTGACCGGGTGCACGGGTGGTGGAGGCAACCCCACGGTGACGCCCAGGGTCTCGGCGACGAGTGGCTCGGCTCCCACGGCGAAGCGGACGAGCGCGACCCCCTCGACGAGCGCATCCTCGGCTGCGAGTTCGGTGTCAGGTACGCCAACGATGGTGTCGGGGAGTCCGGATGCGGCGCTGGTGAAGGAGGCCTTGGCCCTGAACCAGAAGGAGTTCGAAGTGGTCTCGGCTCTGGAAAGGAGCGGGGTCCCTCGTGGCACCCGCCCGACCGCCATCACGGACATCATGCTGCCTGGCGACGGCCTAGAGGCCAGACTGAACATACTCTGGAAGATCTGGGAGGACGGCGCTCATGCCACCTCGGAGAGTCGCCAAAGAATGTCTGGGACGAAGCTGGCCGACGACCCGGACGGCGCTCTCGTAGCTGTCTCATCTTGCCGTGACGCATCCCACTGGACCTTCGAGTACCCAGATGGCGCGAAGAAGACAGGCACTTTTGCTAGGTACGTCGTCTACGTGAAGAGGGACTCAGCAGGATCGCTGAAGGTTTCCGACTGGTCCAGCGAGCGAGTCAAGTCATGCGTCT
Source organism: Aestuariimicrobium kwangyangense DSM 21549 (assembly GCF_000421525.1). Lineage (GTDB taxonomy): Bacteria > Actinomycetota > Actinomycetes > Propionibacteriales > Propionibacteriaceae > Aestuariimicrobium > Aestuariimicrobium kwangyangense. Next base: position 531,608 of record NZ_ATXE01000002.1, read on the forward strand.
AGTTCGTCCGCTGCTCGCGGCAGCCCTGTGCGGAGCGCTGACCATCAGCGTGGCTTCGCACGCGGAGGCGAAGGAGAAGAAGCGTGAGACCGCTATCAGGTATGACGACCACAGGTCCCCCTCCGGGGCTGATGTGACTGTGGCAATCAAGACGAAGAGCAGCGACGCAGGTGGGATTGCTGGGCCGCTCATCAACGGTCAAACACGCACGCACACCAAGTCGTCCATCACCAACACTTGGAACAACATGGCTGCCGGCTGTGACGTGATGTTCACCGACCTGCGCACCAAAGGCCTGCTCAGCGCCGAGGGCAGCATCGCTCTCAACAACACCTATCGGCAGGTGTGTGCCCCGGGACTGCCCCTCGCTCCTCCGAAGCAGAAGGCGCCGCCTCCCAACCCGGCACTGCTGGGGCTCGAGGCCGTCACGAACCTTCATCTGCCCGCGCCCACCACCTCCTTCGGACCCAACCCCGAGGGCAACGAGTGGGGCATGATCCCGGTGCACTACAACGTCTGGTTGTGGACCGACACGTCAGGCACACTGTCGAGCTCGACCACCGTCCGCGGCTACACAGTGACCCTGCAGGCCCGCCGAACATCCCTCGACGTCGACATGGGCGACGGCACCGTCGTCCACTGCACCGCCACGACTCCCTACTCCCCCGCTCGCGCTCCGCATGGGGAGGCTTCCCCCACCTGCGGTCACGCGTACACGAAGGCCTCCTTGCCGGAGGGCAACTACACCGTGACCACCCGCGCCACCTGGCGGGTCACGTGGACCGCGCTGGGCCAGTCGGGCGTGGAGAGCGTGACCACGGACTCAACCGCTTCCTTACCGATCGGCCAACTGAGTGCGGTCCTGGTCAAGATCCCCGGTACCTGACGGCTTCGTCCTCCACCCTGTCGGGATGAGGCCGCAGATGGTTCCATGGTGCCCATGAGCGAGAACACCCAGAACGAGAAGCATCTGAGCAAGAGCCTCGAAGACAGCACCGTGAGTGCCTCGGCCGTCGTCCAGGCACCCGCTGAGGTCATCTTCGAGCTTGTCGCCGATCCCGCCAAGCAGCCCTCGTGGGACGGAAACGACAACCTTTCGAACGCCGACCAGGGCCAGCGAGTACACGCCGTGGGCGACGTGTTCGTCATGAACAACACCTCGGGCAAGATCAAGCACAACCGAGTCGTCGCGTTCGAGGAGGGCCGGACGATCGCTTGGGCCCCCGCTGACGCCGGGGAGGAGCCCACCGGGCATGTCTGGCGCTGGGACTTCGAGCGCGTCCAGGACGGCACCCGCGTGACGCACAGCTACGACTACTCCCAGCAGAGCCACCCCGGACGTGTGGACTACGGCAAGAGGTTGCAGCCCGAGGCCCTGCTGGCATCGATCGAGCGCCTCAAGGCCCTCGCCGAGAAGTCCTGAGGGGACCCGTTCGGGGAGGAGCCCGCCGCGATTTGAGCTCTCGCCGGAGTCTGTGTAAGCTTCTACAAGTACCGACGCGGGGTGGAGCAGCTCGGTAGCTCGCCGGGCTCATAACCCGGAGGTCACAGGTTCAAATCCTGTCCCCGCTACGAAAAGGCCTTGTGAAACTGGATTCATGTCCGGTTTCGCAAGGCCTTCTTGGTTCCCCCGGCTACAGCTACACCCCGAACTTGGCCTTGGCCTCGGGAGTGACCGGGGTGAACAGGTTCACGAGCGCGAACTCCTGAGGACAATGAGGCGCAATCTCGACCTCTACCTACCGCAGTAGCGCCGGTCCCACGTGCCTCCGGGCGGCAGACCGGGTGAGGGACGAGGGCGACTCCGCCAAGAACCGCGCTCGCGACGAGCCACCTAGCGCCCGTCCAGTTCCGCGAAGATGTAGGGCAACACCGGACCGATCACGTCGACCGCGTCCTGCACCCCGCCCCGCGAGCCGGGAGCGCACAGGACGAAGACCGAGGGTTCACCTGCCCGGACGATGACTCCCGCGATCTCGCGTGACACCACCGCCGGGGCGGCGTGGGCGATGCCGCGGCGTCTGATCTCCTCGGCGATGCCCGGGATCTGGAAGGTGAGGAGTTCGGCCACCGCATCGCTCGTCCGGTCGGCGGGTCCGATTCCCGTCCCTCCGCAGGTCATGACGAGCCGAGATCCGTCGGCGATCGCCGAGCTCACCGCAGCGAGCAGCTGTGTCGGATCGTCGGGGACCACCATTCGCGCCACGTCGACAGCCAAGGCCGCCAGCAGACGTTCGGCGAGTGCCCCCGCCCGGTCGTCGTCGGTGTGGTTCACCACCTCGTCCGACACCGTGATGACGGTCGCTCGGATCACCGGTCTGGTCATGCGCCATGCTAACCAGACCAGGGATGTGGGACGAGGGCCGTGTGGACGGAATCGCTCGCCTCGGGAGCGCGCAGAAGTCCGGGCGCAGGACGGGAGCCCTCGTGCGAGGCCCTCCACAACCAGCGTGACTGCTCGCGCGACCACCGTGGCCGAATCGCTTTACTCCACCGGGGCCCGGTGGTAAGTCTGGTCCCGGCAACGGTGCCGGCCGGGGACCTCTGGGCCTCGCATGGAGGAGGAGACGATCGTGGTTGATCGGATTGCCGAGATCTGGGGAACCAGGACTCCCTACCCACGAGACGGACTGTGGCCGGTACGCGTCGACCAAGCCCTGGCCGAGGGCGTCACGGAGGCCGACATCGACCGGTGGGTGCAGTCCGCGTGCGTGCTGTGCAGCAACGGCTGCGCCTGCGACATCGCCGTCAAGGACGGAGCGATGGTGGGTATCCGGGGGCGCGCGGGGGACCTGGTCAACCATGGCCGCCTGGGACCCAAGGGCCTGTTCGCCAGTTGGCAGGGCATGTCGCATCCGGACCGTCTGACGCGCCCCCTGATCCGCGAGAACGGCGAACTGGTCGAATGCGACTGGGACACCGCCATGAACCGCATCACCGAACGCAGCCGGGAGCTGTTGCGGACCCGTGGCCCGCTGAGCCACGGCTTCTACACCAGCGGCCAGCTGTTCATCGAGGAGTACTACGCCCTCGCCATCATCGGGAAGGCGGGCATCGGGACCCCCCACATGGACGGCAACACCCGCCTCTGCACGGCCACAGCTGCAGCGGCCATGAAGGAGAGCTTCGGCGCCGACGGACAGCCGGGGTCCTACACCGACATCGACAGCTGTGACGCGATCTTCCTGTACGGGCACAACATGGCCGAGACGCAGACGGTGCTGTGGTCGCGAGTGCTCGACCGCATCGAGGGACCCGACCGACCGAAGGTCGTGTGCGTCGATCCGCGTGACACTGAGGTGGCCCGCCACGCCGACGTTCACCTTGCCGTGCGACCCGGCACGAACATGGCGCTGATGAATGCGCTGATCCACGAGGTCCTGGCGAACGGTTGGTGGGACGAGGAGTACGTGCAGGCGCACACGACGGGCCTCGAGCAGCTGAAGGCGACCGTGGCGGACTGGACCCCCGAGAAGGCGGCGGGGATCTGCGACGTGAGCGCCGACGACATCCGCGAAGCCGCGCGGATCTTCGGCACCTCGGCCCGGGTCCTGTCCACCGTGCTGCAGGGGTTCTACCAGTCAGCGCAGGCCACCGCGTCGTCCTGCCAGGTCAACAATCTGCACCTGCTCCGGGGGCTGCTGGGGCGTCCGGGTTGCGGCATCCTGCAGATGAACGGCCAGCCCACAGCGCAGAACAATCGCGAGTGCGGGGCGGACGGCGACCTGCCGGGGTTCCGGAATTGGGAGAACCCGAACCACGTGCAGGAACTCGCCGACCTCTGGGACGTCGATCCCCTGACCATCCCCCACTGGGCACCGCCGACGCATGCGATGCAGATCTTCCGCTACGCGGAACAGGGCTCCATCGAGTTCCTCTGGATCTCCGCGACCAACCCTGCGGTCTCAATGCCTGACCTCTCCCGGATCCGCAGGATCCTGGAGAAGCCCGAGCTCTTCGTCGTGGTGCAGGACCTCTACCTCACCGAAACCGCACAGGCCGCCGACGTCGTGCTGCCGGCCGCGGGCTGGGGCGAGAAGACAGGGACCTTCACCAACGTCAACCGGACCGTCCACCTCTCCGACAAGGCGGTGGACCCTCCCGGGGAGGCGCACACCGACCTCGACATCTTCCTCGACTACTCCAAGCGAATGGGGTTCACCACCCTGAGCGGTGCTCCCCTGCTGAGTTGGTCAGGTCCCGAGGACGGCTTCCGTGCCTGGCAGGAGTGTTCGCGTGGTCGTCCGTGTGACTACACCGGCATCAGCTACGACCGGCTCCGAGGCGGCAGCGGCATCCAGTGGCCCTGCAACGAGGAGAACCCGGACGGGCGCGAACGGCTGTATGAGGACGGAGTGTTCGCCACGGATCCCGACTACTGCGAAAGCTACGGCCACGATCTGCTCACGGGCGCGACCGTCGGCTCCGAGGCGTTCCGCGCCACCGTGCCGGCGGGACGCGCCATCCTGAAGACGGCTGACTACTCCCCGCCCCACGAGGAGCCCGACTCGGATTACCCGATGCGCTACACGACCGGTAGGACCGCCTATCACTTCCACACCCGGACGAAGACGGGACGGTCGCGGCCTCTCCGGCAAGCCGCCCCGAGCGCCTGGGTGGAGCTGGGGCCGAACGACGCCCAGCGGCTCGGCATCCAGGAGGGCGACATGGTGCGCGTCAGCTCACGGCGAGGCAAGATCGAGGTGCCGGTACGCATCAGCGACATTCGTGACAACACCGTCTTCGCACCGTTCCACTACGGGTACTGGGACGCCGGTGGCTCCCCGGGCGCGCACCCCACGGCGGCGAACGAGCTCACGCTCACCGAGTGGGACCCCGTCTCGAAGCAGCCCGTGTTCAAGAACGCGGCTGTGAAGGTGGAGAAGATCGGTCACGCCAACGGACCCGCGCCGGCACCCACCACGACCGCGTCACGCCCAGTGGCGGCAGCCAGGAACCGGATGAGGCCGACCGTGGGCGGCAGCGACGCGCACGCGACGGAACAGGTGGATGCGGTACCGCCGCCACATTTCCCCGAAGCAATCAAGCCGGGCGCCTCAGCCCCCGTGTTCTCGGGCGCACGTCAAGGGCAGGTGGGCCGGCCATGAACGTCAACATCTACCTGGGAATGCTCCACCGCGCCGAGACGACTTTGGCGGAGTCGTTCCGCCAGGTTGCGGACGGCCACGCCTCCGAACCGGATGTGTACGCCCTGTGTCACACCCTGGCCAAACAATGTGACGAACACAGCGATCGGTTGCAGCCCGTGGTCGAGCGCTACGGCGAAGCGTCCGACGGCGAACCGGAACGCCTCCACGCCGAGGGTCTGTCCACCACGCGCCAAGGCCCACTGGGACTGCTTCGCGACCTGCAGGACCTCTACCTGCTGGGCAGCTTCGTCGACGTGACCTGGACCATGCTCAAGCAGGCCGGTTCGGCGCTCCACGACGAGGAACTCCTGGATGTGGTGGCCCACTGTGACCACGAGACCTCGGTCCAGCTCCGCTGGCTGCAGACCCGCATGAAGCAGGCGGCACCGCAGGCCCTTGTCGCAGCGCGCTGACATGATGACCCCGTCGCTGCTGGAACGGCTCACGTCACGACGGACCACACTGGGGCCCGCGCTGTACGCAGCCGCGCTCTCGCTGATCGTCCTGGGTCTCACCGGTGCCGTCGGGATCGCGCTACGTCTGCCATGGCTCTTCCCGAGCCTCGGCCCCACCGTGATGCTGTTCTTCGAATCACCCGAGCAGCCCTCTTCTCGTCCGGTCAACGCCGTGGTGGGTCACGGCACCGGGCTCATCATGGGGGTCGTCTGCCTGTATGCGCTCAGGGTCCAGCACACACCGTCGGCGCCGGTCGGTGGGCTCACGCCCTCCCACGTGGCCGCTGGCGCCCTTTCCGTCGCGCTCACCACGCTGGTGCTCACCTGGCTCCGCACCCCGCACCCACCAGCCGGAGCGACGACGCTGATCGTGAGCCTCGGCATCCTGACGACCCCACGCCAACTGCTGTCCATGGTCGGGGCCATCCTGCTCATCACGGCCGCAGGATGGGGACTCAACCTGCTCCTGGGAACTAAGCCCGCATCGGCCACACAGAAGACCTGAGCCCAGACCAGAGGGGTCAGAACAGGCGACTCAGAGCCCTGCCCTTTCGGGCGCGCTCAGCGTCAGGATGGCGCGCTCGATGTTGCCATGGTTGTTGAGACGATCCTCGATCACCTGCAACTCGTGGGCGAGGTCGGACTCGGCAAGGTTCCCTGCCAGGTCGACCGCCGCGATCAGCAACACCTTGCCGGGACCGACGTAGACCAGGTAGAGGAAGCTGACGCGCTCGATCAGCGTCTGCTCCAGCAGCATGTTCATCGCGGCCTGTCTGGTCTTCTCGTTGACCGCCTGCCCGGTGAGGAAGTCACGATTGCGCGCGATCAGGAAGATGGCGACCACCCCGAGCAGTACCCCGACGAGGATCGAGCCAACCGCGTCGTACACGGGATTGCCCGTGGCCTGGTGGAGGCCGATGCCCAGAGCCGCGATCAGCAGACCGGCCAGGGCAGCGGCGTCCTCGGCGAACACAGCCCGCAGCGTGGGGTTCGAGGTGGAACTGACGAAGTGCAAGGGATGAAGGCTGAGGCTGCGCGCCTGGCTTCGCACCGACCGCAGGGCCTGCAGGAACGAGATGCCCTCCAGCACGAAGGAGATGCCCAGGACGACATACCCCCACGTGTAGTTCGCCTCTGCTTCCGGCGCGCTCAGTGCGGTGATGCCGTGCCAGGCCGAGACGATGGACCCCGCCCCGAACAATCCGAACGCTGCGATCATCGACCACACGTACGCCTCGCGACCGTAGCCCAAGGGGTGGGAGTCGTCCGCCTCCTTGGCCGATCGGCGTTCGGCCACCAGCAGGAAGATCTCGTTGCCGGTGTCGGCCCAGGAGTGAGCCGCCTCCGCGACCATCGAGGCGGAGCCCGTCAGGAGGGCCACCACCGACTTGGCGATCGCGATGAGGGTGTTGGCCACCAGCGCGATCACGACGGTGACCATGCTCTCGGTGCCCGGGGAGTCGTCCTTCTGGCTGGACGCGGGTGTGTTCACGCCGTGAGTGTAGACGCCGGACCCGCCCGCGAAAGGGCTGATGGAGAAGCTCGAACAGCTCCTGGTATTGGACATCTGTACGAATCAGGAATAGGATGCTGACATACCGTCGGTTCTCTCCCACGGCCGCCTTTCGTTCTGCCCAGAAATTGTCAGAGCCCCTTCCTATGGTCATGAACGTGGGAATGACCGAAGGGGGATGGCGATGAACGCAGATTTCTTTGACATCGATGCCGCGACGGACGAGGCGTTCGACGAGTTCGCGGAACTGCTCGAGGTGAGCCTGGAGACGCTCGAACTCGAGAGCAAGGTGACGATCCGTCAGCTGGCCGGGCACCGCAGCCAGAAGCTGATGGAGGTGACGAAGACGGCCACCGGTCTGACGGTGTTGGCCCTCGACAACAAGCTGTTGCCGGCCTCGCGTCGGTTGACCCCAGCCGGCATGGCCCACCTCCGGGCCCTCGGCTTCCAACACCTCCGGCAGTTGCCGGGCTACTACGTGCGCGTCTTCGCGCTGTCCAATGGCACCCGCGCGGCCGACCACGTCTGCTCGGCCCTGCGCGAGTCGTACGGACTGCTCCACCCGGCCCTGCTCGCCCAGCCGCTGATCCAGAGCCGGGCGGTCGAGCCGTTCGACGCGCCCGCCCTGCCCCGCGAGGCCGACGACGAGGTCGAGATCGTCGACAGGTACCACCTCGACATGCTCATCGAGTGTGCCTTCGACTTCAAGGGTGAGGCCTTCCACCGTTCGTCCGATGGCTGGGTGCAGGGCATGTGGGGGTCGGTGCCTGTCTCGGTTCGCCCGAGCGACGATCTCGGACGGGTGGTCCTGCGCTCCACGGTGCTCGCCCATCTGGTCGATCCCGGCCGGGCAGCGATCGCGGTGGACCTGCTGAACGTTTCGGCATGGCCGTTCGACTACTCCGTGGTCGACGACCGCATCTGCCTCCAGGCCGTGATCGCGGCCACGCCGTTCAGCGTCGGCCGGCTGGTCGAGACCCTGCACGACCTGGCGGCCGAAGCGAGGGCGAGCCGTTCAACGGCCAAGCGCTGCCTCGCCCAGGAGCCGCCCGTGCTCCCCCGCCACACGGATGGCGACGACTTCACCACCGGTCGTTTCAGCTGACCCCCGGTCGGCCCGCTGAAGGCCGAGGGCACCCTTGGCCCACCTGTGCCAAGCTGAACCCCATGGCCTCGTCCGGACTGCACTACGACCTGATCGACCACACCCTCGACAACGGGCTGCGCGTGGTGGTCAACCCCGACCCTTCCAGCCCGGGGGTGGCGGTCAACCTCTGGTACCAGGTGGGTTCACGCGATGAGGTCGCGCAGAGGACGGGCTTCGCCCACCTCTTCGAACACCTGATGTTCCAGGGCACCTGGACCGGTGTGGGTGTGGGCGAGCACCTGGCTGCGATCCAGGCCACGGGTGGCGGCGCCAACGCAACCACCAGTTTCGACCGCACCAACTACTTCGAGACCGTCACCCCGGGGGCCCTCGACCTGGCCCTGTGGCTGGAGGCGCAGCGGATGGAGGCCCTCAAGGTCGACCAGACCAACCTCGACACCCAGCGCGAGGTCGTCAAGGAGGAGAAGCGCCAGCGCTACGACAACCAGCCCTACGGGGACACGTTCGAGTTGCTGACCTCCCTGGCCTTCGGCGCCGACCATCCCTACGGGCACACCCCGATCGGCTCGATGGCCGACCTCGACTCCGCCGACCTGGCCGACGTGCAGGCTTTCTACGACCATTGGTACTGCCCGTCGAACGCGGTGCTGGTCCTGGCCGGCCAGATCACCGCGGACGAGGCCCTGACCCGCGCCCAGCACCACTTCGGTGCCATCCCCGCGCGACAGCGCCCGACCCGGGCCACCATGGGCCTTCCCCAGGTCGACCTGCGGGGGGCCAGGCATGTCGTCCACCGTGACGTCCCCCGAGACACCGTCCACCTCGTCTGGCCCGTTCCGCCCCAGCACTCCGGCGACGACCTCGCCCTCGACGTGGCACTCGGCCTGCTCTCGGGTGGGCAGTCGGCCCGGCTGCACCAGCGACTCGTCCGTGAACTCGAGGTCGCCGAGGGGGTGAGCGCCTCCACCCTCGGACTGGTGGCGGGCACCAACCTTGCCCTGGTCAGCGCCCGCGTCCGTCCCGAGTCGTCACCAGCACAGGTGCGCGACCTGCTCCTGGCCGAGATCGTGGCACTCGCCACCGAAGGGCCCACCGACGAGGAACTCGATCGGGCCGATGCCCAGACCGAGCGCGAGTGGCTCGAAGAACTCGCGACCGTGGAGGCTCGCGCCGACGAGATCAACCAGTGGACGTCCACCACGGGTGACCCGACGGCCATCAACCGCCACCTGGCCGACCTGTCGGCGGTCACCGCCGACGACGTCAGCCGCGCGCTGGGCACGCACCTCGCCCCCGAGGACGTCTTCACCCTCGACTACCTGACCGCGTCGAACCCCCTGCCCGCTTCGGAGAAGGAAGCCCGTCGATGACCCCGATCACCGAGCCCACCACCCCCCGCCACCTGCGGCCGTCGGTGATCGCGGCGAACCCTTGGCTGTTCCCCATTCCCGAGATCGCCCGGTTGGCGAACGGCCTCGAGATCTGGGCCTACAACCTGCCCGGCCAGCACGTCATCGCCCTCGACCTCACCCTCGACATCGACCTCTCGGTCGAGCCCAGGCAGCTGGAGGGCATCGCCACCATGGCCCTGCGCACCTCGGACGAGGGCAGCCACGACCACCCCGGCCCCCGGTTGGCCGAAGCCCTGGAGTCGGCGGGCGCCGCCTACGACGGCGCCATCAACCACCACTTCACGGGCTGCAGCCTGGACGCACCGACCACCCGCATCCAGACGGCCCTCGACCTCTTCCGCGAGATCCTCACCACCCCGGAGCACAACCCGGCTGACCTCTCCCGTCACGTCTCCCTGCGCCTGGCCGAGATCGAGCAGGAGCGAGCCTCCGGGCCCGCCACCGCGAACCGGTCGACCCGCCAACTGATGTGGGGCCGCGAACAGCGACGGGGCCGTCCGAGCGGGGGCACCGCCGAGACCCTGCACCGCATCACCCGCGACGACCTGGCCGCGTTCCACGCCAGCACCTGGCGTCCGGACGTCGCCCGGGTCGTGATCGCCGGCGACCATCCCGACCTGATCGGGCTGGTCACCGAGGCGCTCGGCGACTGGGTTCGCCCGACCACACCGGCCGTCACCACCGCCGAGGTACCCACTGCCCTGCCCGCAGCGGGCGCGGGAGTGGTGCACCTCGTGGATCGTCCCGAGGCCGTGCAGGTGGACCTCCGCATCGGTGGGGTGGGGCTGTCACGGCGCGACCGCGACCTGCCCGCCCTGCAATTGGCCGGAGTCGCCGTGGGTGGCAGCTTTCTCAGCCGACTGAACGAGCGGCTGCGGGAAGACCTGGGCTACACCTACGGCATCGGCTTCAGCCACCGACCCTCGTCCAGCAGTTCGCGCTGGCAGGTCAGCACCAGTGTGCGCACCGAGGTCGCCGCCGATGCCCTGGCCGAGACCATCCCGCTGCTCGACCTCGGGTCCCGCCCGCTCACCGATCGCGAGGTGGACGATGCCCGGGCCCAACTCGTCACCATCGCACCGCTGCGTTACGAGACCGCCTCCGCGATCGTCGGGCAGGCGGCGGCCATCGCCACCGACGGGCTCGACGTCGACTGGATCAACCGCTACTTCGCGCGCATGTCGGCCACCGACCCCGACGAGGCCACCGCGGTCTTCAGTCGGGTGGTCACACCGCAGAGCCAGCAGACCGTCATGGTCGGCCCCGCTGAGGCCCTGCGACCCGCCCTGGAGGCCCGCGGGTTCACCGTGCTCCCCCACCGGGCCGACGACTGATCGTCAGCAGCCGGGCCGAGGCCCACGCCATCCCGCGAGCTACTTGACGACCTTGAGGGCCTCCTCGACCTTGGTGCGCGCTATGGCCAACTGCTTCTGGTACTCGGCCAGGTTGCCCTGCTTGAGGGCGGAGTCGGCAGCGGTGAAGGCTGCCTGGGCCTCGGCCAGCAGCTTCGCGGCGGTGGGATTGGTCGTGGGATTGGTGGTCGGGCTGGTCGGTTTCTCCTCGGTCTGTCCACCGGCGTCACCACCGAAGACCGCGTCGAGCGCCTCCTGCAGGGTGTCACCGATGCCCACGTGCTCACCGAACCGCACCACCACGAACTGCAGGGCGGGGTATCCCCCGTTGGCGCTCGACTGGCGCTGGGTGTAGATCGGCTGCACGTAGAGCAGGCCACCCCCCAAGGGGAGCGTGAGCAGGTTGCCGAAGATGGCCTGCGCGCTGCCCTGGTTCAGGAAGGGACGCAGCTTCTCGGCCACGACCGTGTTGGTGGTGATGGCGTTCATCGTCTGGGAGGGGCCGGGGATCTGTTGCGAGTCGTCCATCCGCAGGATCCGGATCTTGCCGTAGTCGGCGCTGGTCGCGTCGGCGTTGACGGCCATGTACGAGCGCAGGTTCTCGCGCTTGTCGGGGACGAAGACCGAGGTCTGGCTGAACACCGGTGAGGAGTCGCCCGGCCACTTGATGGTCAGGTAGTACGGGGGCTCCAGCTTGCCTCCGCTCTGCGTGGGGTCGGCCGGCACGCGCCACAGGTCGGAGTTCTGCATCAGCGTCAGCGGATTGGTGGTGTGGTACTTGCCCAGCACTTGGCGCTGCACCTTGAACAGGTCCTGCGGGTAGCGCAGGTGGCTGAGCAGCGCGCTGGGGATGGACGACTTGGGCTTCACCACCCCCGGGTAGACCTTCATCTCGGTCTGCAGGATCGGGTCGGTCTCGTCCCAGGCGTACAGCGTGACCGTGCCGTCGTAGGCGTCGACGACAGCCTTCACGGAGTTGCGCAGGTAGTTGACGTTCTTCTGGGCGACGCCGATCGACTGGGAATCAGTCGTGGCCGCCCGTAGGTCGACCCGCTGGGAGTTCGGGTAGGAGTCACTGGTGGTGTAGCCGTCGACGACCCAGACGACTCGTCCGTTGACCACGGTGGGGTACGGGTCCTGGTCGACGGTCAACCACGGCGCCACCTTCTGCACGCGCACCCGTGGCTCGCGGTCGAAGAGGATCTTCGAGTCGGCGTTGACCTGGTTCGACAACAGCAGGTTGGCGTCGACGTTCGTCGTGGCGAACATCAGCCGCACCAGCCAGTTGCGCAGCGACACCCCTCCGGCGCCGGAGTAGGTCACCTTCTGGTCCTTGCCGAGGTCACCGCTGGTGGGCAGGTCGAGCTCCACGGGAGCCGTGCCCGAGGGTGCGCCCACCACCACGTACTGGCTGGACTCCTCGCCGAAGTAGATGCGCGGCTGCTCGACCCCCAACTTGCCGCGGGAGGGCAGGTCACCCTCGAGCCAGACCGGCTCACCGTTCAACTCCCGCTGGTTGCCGTAGGCGGCGACCAGGCCGTAGCCATGGGTGTAGACGGTGTGCAGGTTGTTCCACGACTTGTCGGCCAACTTGTCCACGTCGACCTCACGGGCGGCGACCACCGCGTCGGTGGTCTGACCGTCGAGGGTGTAGCGGTCGACATCGAGTTCGGAGGGGAAGGAGTAGTAGCCGCGCACCTGCTGCTGTTGCTCGAACGCGGCCGAGATGACGGCCGGATCCATCAGTCGGATGGACGGAAGTGCCTCCGCGTCCTGCCTCAGTTGGCCGGCTGTGGCCGTGGTGACGGCGGGGTAGTCGGTGATCTCGGTGCCCGCGATGCCGTACGCGTCACGGGTGGCCTTGATGTTGGCCGCCACGTAGTCGTACTCCTTGGACTGGTAGCTCGGACGAACACTCAGTCGCTGAAGGGCCGCTGGATAGATCCCCTGCACCACGATCGAGGTGACCAGCATCACCACCAGGGTCGAGCCGACCAGGGGCCACCGCCGCAACTTGGCATTGACGACGAGCCCGGCGGCGCACAGGAAAGACACCACCGCCATCACCAGCTTGCCTGTGATGCGGGCATGGGCGTCGGCGTAGCCGACACCGGTGAACAGGTAGTTGGGGCTCACCTGGTAGGTGAATCGCTCGAGCAACTGCAGTCCCCCGTAGGCGACCAGCAGGGCAGCCATCAGCAGTGACAGGTGCGCCTGGGCGGGTGAGTCGAACGGCGACGAGGCCTGGCGCGTGCCCGGGCGGCCCCCGAGCCGGGGAGCCATCGCCCGCAGCGCCCCGTTGGCGAGGTGGGTCACGCCCGCCACCACCAGGCAGGCCACCAGCACCGCGATCACGAACCCGACGACGAACATCCACCACGGCAGGGCGAACACGAAGAAGGAGGCATCCAGCCCCGAGTAGGGATCGCGGGTGCCGAAGTCCGTCGCGTTGCGCCACGCCAGGTATCTGTCGGTCTGGTCGGCGGCGGCGAGCCCGGCGAGCAGTCCGAGCACGCCCGCGGGCAGCAGACTCGTCGTCCACCACCGCTGTTCGATGAGTTCGCGGTAGCGGGCCAGCACGGGCGAGGCGGCTGGGGTGCGCACCTTGGGACGCATGCGGTGGGCGACCATGACGGTCAGGGCAACCGAGACCCCCATCACCAGCGCAAAGACCAGGAAGAGGAGCAGCGAGGTCACCAGCCGGGTCACGTAGACCGACCTCACCCCCACCGACGAGTACCACATCGCCGACGTGGTGATCCGGCTCGCGACCAGCCAGCCGATCACCAACACACCCACGGCCAGCACCACCCACCCCAACCGGGAGCGGTGCTCCGTCTTGGCCGGGTGGCGGATGCTTGCGGTCGTCATCTCAGTGTCCCCAATAGTGCCGTGGCCAGACCGGGCACGAAGTCATCCCCGCCCAGCAGTTCGTCGGGATGGCTCAGCAGTCGTCCCAGACCGTGCTGCGTGCCGTCACGCAGGGCGCCGACCACGACGCGTGCGTCCTGGCGCTGCGGATGGTGGTGGACGAACTCCTCGGCGGCCGCCGGATCGCTGGGGATCTGGGAGTCGAGCGCCGGCGGGAGGAACGACCGTTCGAGGGCCAGGGCACACCCGGCGACGGTCGCCGGCCACTGGATGCGCGACAGGGTGGCGAACAGGCTGTCACCCAGGACGAAGTCCTCCTGCTCGATGCTCGACAGGGAGTCGGGTGATCCTGCCGTCAGGTGTGCGGCGAGGCTGGGTTCCTGCTGGATGAGCACATCGGTGCGCACGAGTGCGAACAGCCGTGCCGGCTGGTCCCAACCCGCGCGGCTGACATGTCGTTCGATCTCGGCCAGTGCCGCGATCAGGGTGTTGGTCTGCTCGCTCAACAGCGAGGCACCTCCTTGCCGGATGGATCCTGCTGCAACTGCGCCAGCGCCGAGATGGCGTCGCGCAGGGTGGCCACCTTGACCAGTCGGAGATCGGTCTCGAGACCGGCGAGGTCCTTGCAGTTGTCGGCCGGCACCAGGAAGATCGTCGCCTTGGCCCGTTCGGCCCCGGCGATCTTCTCCTGGATGCCCCCGATCGCCCCGACGTTGCCGTCCGGTCCGATCGAGCCGGTGCCGGCGACACTGCGACCCGCGAGCATGTCGGAGGGGTCGATCCGGTCGTAGATGGCCAGTGCGAACACCAGCCCGGCGCTGGGCCCCACGATGCGTGGATCGAGCGAGAACTGCACCGTGGCGCCGTACTTGTAGCCGGTGGCCGTGGTGATCCCGACGATCGGCACGGTGGCGTCCTTCGCCGAGGCCGCAGTGGTGATGGTGACCGTGAGCTGCTTGCCGGCGCGTTCGACGGTGAAGACCACCTGCTCCCCCACCTTGTGGCGACGGATGCGGCTGCGCACGTCCTCATTGGTCTGGACGGCCACCGAGTCGATCTTGAGGATCAGGTCACCCGGTTGGAGCTTCTGGTTGGAGGGCCCTGACACGCTCACCCCCTGGACCTGCGGCAACTCCAGCACCGGTTGGCCCGCGGCCCTCAGAGCCGCGACGACGGCATCGCGCTGCGAGGTGTCCATCATGGCCACCTCGTCGGCCTTCACCTGCTGGTCGGACTTGGTGGGCGGGTAGATGACCTCACGGGGAAGCACGTCATGGCGCGGCAGCCAGTGGTCGGCCAGGGCCTCTGCCAGTCCGAGGTGGCCGTCGACGGTGGTGACCGATACCGTCGTCATGAAGAGCCGACCGTTCTCGGGTTGGCTGGGTACTCCCCCCACCTGGATCAGCGGTTTGCCCGACTGGTCCTTGCCGGCGACGTCGAGGGTGCCGCCCGGGGCCCACGCCACGAAGGGGATCGGCGCGAGGAAGATGACCAGCCCCAGCCCGACGAAGGCGACGGCCGCCACCAGTGCCGTGATGCTGTTCGACGACCAGGGATCGTGCGCGGCACGACGGCGCCGTCCCAGGGCACGAACCACCCGATGAGGTGTCCCGCGCCCGACCGTCATGGCCTGAACCCTACCGTGCCCCCGAACCGGGCCAGCAGCGACGCAGGGGCCTTGGGTCGAGGGACGCGCTGCGGTTCAATGGAGCAGACACGGACCGCAAGGTCTGCAGCAGCCAGGAGGATCCCTTGACACCGCCGACCACCCCAGGTTCGCCCACCCCGGGCGGGGACGACCAGCCCAAGGACCCCTTCGAGGCCCTGTTCGAACAACTGGGTCTGACCGGTGCCGGTGGCCAGGTCGACTTCAACGAGTTGGCTGCCCGGCTGCAGCAGATGCTGGGTGGTGCCCAGGGGGGCGAGTTCCCAGGTGGCCTGCTGGCTGGTGGGCCGTTCCCCGGGTTCGGGGGCTTTCCCGGACTGGCCGGCATGCCCGGTTCCACCGGCGCGGGTGAGCAGCCAGAGGGTGGATCCCTGAACTGGACGCAGGTGCGCCAGCTCACCCGGCAACTATCCGCCCAAGCGGGTCCGGATCCCACCCCGACCCTGCACGACCAGTCCGCCGTCCAGTCCGCGGTCCGGCTCGCCGATCTGTGGCTGGACGAGGTGTGCGAGTTCCCCCAGGTGGCGAGCACCCCTCAGGCGTGGAGCCGGGCGGAGTGGATCGAGTCGACTGTCGCGTCGTGGAAACCGATCGTTGACCCGATCATCGGTTCGCTGGCCGACGCGATGATGGGTCTGCTCACCCAGCAGCAGGCCGAACTTCCCGCCGATGACCCGATGGCCGGCCTCACCCAGATGCTGGCGCCCATGATGAAGCACATGGCGGCCGGCATGTACCAGCTGCAGTTCGCCCAAGCTCTCGCCAGCCTTTCGGGAAAGGTCGTATCCGGCGCCGAGATCGGCTTCCAGCTGCTGGCTGAGCCGCGGGTGACCATCCTGCCGAAGAATGTCCAGGACCAGTTCGGGGAACTCGAACTGCCCCTGGACGACGTGCGTCTCTACCTGACCCTGCGCGAGTCGGCACGCCAGCGACTGTTCGCCCACGTCGGTTGGCTGGGCCCCCAGCTGTTGGCCTATGTGGAGCACTACGCCCGTGAGACGCGGATTGACCAAGCCGCTGTCGAGAGCGTGTTCGACTTCGACGAGATGGAGCAGATGACCCCGCAACGCATGCAGGAGCTCTCCCAGCAGCTGCAGGGCAAGCTTTTCGAACCCAGTCGGACCCCCGAGCAGGTCGAGGTGCTCGGTCGGCTGGAGACCCTGCTGGCGCTGACCGAGGGATGGGTCGACGAACTGGTCGCGAAGGCTGCCGGTCGCTACATGCCCAACCATGCGGCGCTCGCCGAGTCGTGGCGCAGGCGGCGGGGTGCGGGCGGTCCGGCCGAGGAGGTCTTCGCGTCGTTGGTGGGACTGGAGCTGCGTCCGCGTCGGATGCGTGACGCGGCGAACCTGTGGGCGGCCGTCACCGAACTGCGTGGGCAGCACGAACGGGATCGCCTCTGGAGCCATCCCGACCTCCTGCCGACAGCGGCAGCCCTTGACGACCCGATGGGCTTCGCCACCCCCGAGGCGGAGACCCCGGCGGAGGGCGACGAGATGGACCGCGCCTTGGCGCAGCTGCTCGCCGAGGAGTCGGACAAGCCCGAAGGCTGATCACGCCGAAGGCTGACCCGCGGGTCACGGCCCTGGTCGGGTCAGCCTCGCGACGGATGCGGCGCTTGACGCCTGATCCACGTGCCCACTACCTTTTTCGTGAAGCCCCCGGAGGGCCGATCGCGTGCAGGGGAAGGCAAGCGAGCCGGTTCCGGGGGTTTCTCTTCGCCCGGAAACGGGCCACGTCGAGCGCGTGTTCGCCGGCAAGTGCCACCGGCTTGGCTACAGTGATCCGGTAGCTGCCCGCTCGGGACTCTGTGAGAGGCACGAGTGGGTCAACCCATACACAAGGAGGAAAAGTGGCAGACGAGACCTACAACGGCGAGTTCTACTGCGTGAAGTGCAAGGCCAAGCGCACCGCCGAGGGCAATGTCGTCGTCAACGACAAGGGCACCCGCATGGCCAAGGCCAAGTGCCCCGAGTGCGGCACCAACCTGAACCGCATCCTCGGCAAGGCCTGAGAACTCCATTCACCGCGACGGACGACCCCCGGTGGGGGTCGTCCGTTCTGGTTTCCGGGGCAGGTCGCAGGTGGCGCGATGTTTCGGCGTCGTCCCGGTGGTGTCCCGGTGTTGTCCGGAACCCCACACCGGCTCCCCGGCGACTCATCGCCGGGTGGGATGAGGGGATGACCGCTGACCCCCCAGTCCTGCTGACCGGCGACCTCGTCCACGACGGCGGCTGGAGGCTGATCGATGACGTCGGGCGCATCTGGCACCTCGGGGACCTTGATGCGACCCTGGTCAGCACCTTGCGACGCTGCACGGGCACCGATGGTGCCGTGGCACTGGCAGCAACCCTCCCAGCCCACAGGCGTGACGAATGGCTGGACCTGTGCGGGGCACTGGCGTCCGCAGGCGCGCTCCACACCCAGCCCCGGCCGCGCACGGTCGCGGTCATCGGTTCGGGTCGACTCGCCCAGGAGTTCTGTCTGGCCACGTGCCGTCAAGCAGGGACGACCCTGGTGTTGGTGGACGTGTCCGCGCCGGACCGAGGGCTCTACCCCAGGAGCCGGGACTCCACGGGCGCCGGTGCCCTGCACCAGTGGCTGCGTTCGCGGGTCGACTCCCCACGCGCCCTCGTGGTGGGAGGCCACTGGGCCGACCTCACCGCCGAGGGCGTGGACGTGGCCGTGGTGGTCACCCCCACCGTGCTTCCCGACCGTGCCGTGACCGATCACCTCCAGCGCAGCGGGCTCACCCATCTGATCGTCACCCAGCACCGAGCCGCCGCCCACGTGGGACCGATGGTCGTTCCCGGACGAGGCCCCTGCCTGTGCTGCGACGACATCGTGAAGGCCGCCGGGGACCCACGGTGGCCGACGACGGTGGCCACCCTCTCCCGTACGCGAGCGTCCACTGACGAGGCGATGGTGGGCTGGGCCGCGCGGCAGGCATCCCTCCTGGTCGGCTCTGTCACCTCGGCTGGCGCTCCTCGGTCACCACAGGCTCTCCCACCGCCCGGGGATGGGGTCGACACCGCGACGGTGTGGTCTGCGTCGTCGACCGCCGGCCCGTGGTGCCGTCAATGGCTGGCCCATCCGGACTGCCCCTGCCAGACCGCCCTACCGGTGACCGGCTCGGTCAGCGTCGACTGATCCCTGCCGCCCTCAGGGCGTCGAGTTCGGCGAAGACACCTGGCATGGCGTCGATCAGGGCGGCCCTGGTGTCCCGGAAGTCGTCCAGGTCGCCGTACCAGGGGTCGTCCAGGGCTGAGCCGGGCACCGCGCCGGGGATGAAATCGCTGACCAATCTCACCGAGACGTCAGGCGAAGCCTTCGACAACGGCTCCAGCCGCCTGGCGTGTGAGGCCTCGGCGGCAACCACCAGTCGGGCCGCGGAGAAGATGTCCTGGCTGACGAGGCGGGCCGGACGGGTGCCCCCGACGTCGAAACCGTGCTCGACCAACGCCTCTCGGGCACGTCGATCCATGGGACGACCCTCCTCCTCGCGGCTGACCCCGGCGCTGGCGACGTCGACATCGATGCGCTGCTGCCGGGCCCAGTTCCGCGCGATCACCTCCCCCATGGGACTGCGACAGATGTTGCCCCAACACACGAACAGGAGTTCAGCCATGGCGACGATTCTCCCCCATGGGACCAGGCGCGCCGATCGCCCGCACAAGCAAAGAACCTGACCTCCCATGGGAAGGCCAGGTTCTCTGGTCGGGTCGATGCCCGCGGGATCAGTGCCCATCAGGCAGCCACCTCGCCGGGGAGGGGGTGCTTGCGAGGACGTCCACGGGGACGCTTGCGGGGTATGACGACCCCGTTGTCGAACAGTTCGCCACCCCAGACACCGTGCGGTTCACGCCGTTCGATGGCGCCCGTGAGGCATTCGGCCCGAAGCGGGCAGGGCCCACAGATGGCCTTGGCCTCCTCGACAGTGGTGGGTACGTCGGAGAAGAACAGTTCGGGGTCGACACGATGGCAGGGAAGGTCGAAGTCATCGGCTGCCAGGTCGGGTAGCAGGATGTCGAGGCTCATGAGGTGGTTTCTTCCGGGATGGAGTGGCGGAGTCCGGAAAACACGAAGGCCGTGAATCCCGGGGCGGGTTCACGGCCTGAGCCTTGACTGGAGAGAGACCTGTCAGCAGGTGTCTCCGCTCAAGCGGCGATCCGCCGGGGTGGGGTTGGCAGTGATCCAGGCGCCATAGAGGGCGCCGAAGGGCTTGCCGAAGCGAGACGCAGTGGTGGTGAGGGCAACGCGCGCAGCGGGACGCAGAACGACCACGTTCCGGGTCACCACGGTCTGGTTCGACTCGCCTGTGATGTTCGACATCTTGTTGCCCTCCTCTCAGTGCTCGCTCCACCGTGCGGTGCAGCTTGTTTGCCGTACGGACATGGGACCCCATGACCTGCCGAGAAGACTACCCTGCACGGTCCTCTGGCTGGCAACCCATTTATGGCAAGCAGTGACACATTTCCCGCAGAAGTTCCGGAGGGTGGGCCGTCGCCTCCGTCTGCCAGCGCGCCCCCGGATCTGCCACGTCCCGCTCCGCCAGGAACGCAGCCGGCTCAGCTGGTGGCAGCCGCGATGATCGACAGCACCTGCTCGCCGAACTTGTCGGCCTTGGCACGACCCACTCCCGGCACCTTCAGCAGGTCGTCCCCATCCGTGGGGCGCCGCTCAGCCAGAGCGATCAGGGTGGCATCGGTGAAGATGACGAAGGCCGGCATCGAGGTTTCGTCGGCCACCTGCTTGCGCCACGTTCTCAGCGCCTCGAACAACATCTCGTCGACATCATTGGCGCAATCGACGTGACGCCCCAGTTTGCGGTCCGAGCCCGTCCGCAGCCCTTCGCCGCAGACCCTGCACACCTCGCTCTGGGCCGTCCCGCGCTGCTTGCGTCCGGCTTCCCGCACCCGTTCGGGCGCACTCACCCGGGGCGCCAGCGAGCCGAGGAACCTCGACGGGTTGCGGCTGCCGCGTCCCTGCGTCGAACTGCGCGACCAGCTGACCCGCAGGTGGAAGCGGGCCCGGGTCACGGCCACGTAGAGCAGGCGCTGCTCCTCGGCCAGCTGCTCGTCCGTCGTCGCCAGGACGAAAGGCAGGCTCCCCTCGTGCACGCCCGTGACCGCGACGGCGTCCCACTCGAGACCCTTGGCCGAGTGGATGGTGGCCAAGGTGACGCCCTTGGCGGTGGGCGCATGCTGCAGGTCGGCCCGCTTCTGGAGTTCCTCGGCCAGCACGCCCAAGGTCACGCCGTCGTACTCGTCGTCGAAGTCACGGGCGAGGTCGAGCAGCGCAGTCAACGACTCCCACCGTTCGCGTGCGGAGCCAGCACCCTCCGGTGCCGTCTCGCGCCAACCGAAGCCGGCCAGGATGCCACTGAGGGCACTCAGCCCGGGCTGGTCAGGCCCCTGTGCTGCCTGCGCCATCACCTGACCGAGCGCCTGACGGATCTCGGCACGTTCGTAGAAGCGTTCAGTCCCCCGCACCACGTAGGGGATCCGGGCATCGTCCAGCGCCGCCTCGATCGCCGGGGACTGCGCGCGGATCCTGAACAGGACGGCCATCTCGTCCCACGGCACTCCGTCGCTGTGGCGCGAGCGGAGCCACCGAGCCACGTCGTGGGCCTCGTCGGCCTCCGTCGCCGAACCGACCACCTCGGGTGGCGGTCCGTCGGGTTGCTGGGCCACCAGGGTCGGGACACCGCTGACCAGCGGGTCGCCCGTGCGGAGCACGGCCCCATCCAGCCCCGTGCGGAGCACGGAACCGTCCAGCCCCGTGCGGGGGACGGCCTTGTCCAAGCCCGTGCGGAGCACGGCGTTGGCCAACCCGACCACCTGCGGTGTCGAGCGGTAGTCACGGACCAGCCTGACCACGGCAGCATCGGGATGGGTGCGCGTGAAATCGGTCAGATAGGCAGGCCGGGCCCCTGCGAAGGCGTGGATGGATTGATGCGGGTCGCCCACCACACACAGGTCGTCCGAATCGCCCAGCCACGCGGCCAGCACGTTGCGCTGCAGCGGGGAGACGTCCTGGAACTCGTCGACCAGCACGTGGCGGTAACGGCCCCTCACCTCGTCTGCGATCTCGGGGTGTTCGCCGAGCAGTGCGACGGTCAGCAGCAGGATGTCGTCGAAGTCGATCAGGTCACGCTCCGATTTCACCTGCTCATAGCTGGTCAGGACTCGGGCCACCGTGGTCTCGTCGAGCCCGGAGACGGATCGGTGGGCTGCGCGGGCCAGCCGCGGATACTCCCCCGGGGCGACGTTGGTGACCTTCGCCCAGCTGATCTCGCCGGTCAGGTCGCGCAGCAGGCCGGTGTCGGTGCGCAGCCGGTGGCGACCCGCAGCCTCGGCCACCAGCGAGAACGTGTTGGCCGTCACAGGTGGCAACTCGCGCCGGTGGGCACGTGGCCAGAAGTGCTGCAGTTGACGCAGGGCAGCCGAGTGGAAGGTGCGGGCCTGCACCCCGCTGACACCCAGCTGGTCGAGCCGGGAGCGCATCTCGCCCGCGGCCCGCGTGGTGAACGTGACCGCCAGGGTGCGCCGAGGGTCCTTGGCGCCGATGAGCGAGGCGTGGGCGATGCGGTGGGTGATGGCCCTGGTCTTGCCCGTCCCGGCACCAGCGATCACCACCATCGGGCGGTCGAGCACCTCAGCCACCTGTCGCTGCTCCGGATCGAGTGCGTCGAGCACGGTGGCGATGGTCGGGTTCACCCGAGCGACTGTAGCCACGGCCAACGACAAGTTCGACCCGGTTGGATCACCCCCTGGTCGTCCTCCCCCGATCGGGCCCTCGATCGCACTCCCGTCCCAGTCACCTGGCCGGCCACGGAAATGTCGCAGCCTGCCTCTAGGGTCAGGTGCATCATGACAGTGCCGCACGCCACAGACCCGTCCCCCGGATTCGAGGTGCAGTTGTGCACGCGGGGCGAGACGGTGGCGTCCGAGGTCGCCTCATGGGTCGGTGGTCCCCTGCGGGACCCCTTCGCACGTCAACTCGTCATCGTCTCGAGTCCGGGCCAGGCACGCTGGCTCTCCCAGCAGGTGGCACTGACCTTCGGCATCACGGCGGGCGTCGACTTCTGGTCGATGGACCAGGTCCGACACCATCTCCGCGACCGGCTCGGCCTGACCGAGGACGGCGACCCGTGGTCGGTCCCCGCTCTGGCCCTGGCGGCCTGTGAGGTGCTGTGCGAGGTGCTCGACGACCCGACCCCTCCCGGCTGGGCAGACGCCCTGCGCGCACACCTGCGCCCCGGCCCCTCACCAGTGCAGCAGCGCCCCGGACGCCTGTGGGCGACCGCCCATCGGTGGGCGCGTCTGGTGCACCGGTACTCCCGGTTGGCACCAGCGATGATCGAGGAATGGAGCGTCGGGAACCCGGTCACGGTGACGGGCGAGCCGCTGGCCGACCACGAACGCTGGCAGTTCGAACTGATGCGACGCTGCGCCCAGCGCATCGGCGAGCACCATCCCCGCGCCCAGCACCAGTCCCTGCTGGAGGGGCTGACCCGGGTCACTCTCGACTGGGAACGCATCTGTGTCGCGGCCCTCTCACCCCTGCGGCACGACGAACGAGAAGTGACCGTGGCCCTGGCCAGGGCCACTCCCCTGCGCTGCCTCCAGCTCGTGACCCGATCCGAGGGCCAGCACCCCGTTCTCGACCCGCTGCAGCAGGCCCAGCAGGTCGCCGTCGCCGGCTGGGTCGAGGTGGGCGCCGCTGTGGTCCCCGCCCACGATGTCGACCGGGCACCGACGACCGTGCTCGGGCGACTGGGCGAGGCCATCCTCACCGGGGACTCCCGCACGGGTCCTCCCGACACCTCGGTGCAGGTGCTGCGCAGCCACGGGCCCGACCGGCAGGTGGAGGTGCTGCGGGACGCCCTGTGCGGACTGTTCGAGGACGACCCCACCCTCGAGCCCCGTGATGTGGTGATCGTCTGCCCCGATCTGCCCACCTACGCACCGTTGCTGCAGGCCTCCTTCGGGTCCAGGGAGAGTGACGGCTTCGTGCACCCCGGCCACCAGCTGAGGGTGCAGGTGCCCCAGCGCTCCGGCACGGGCGGCCCCGTGCACGAAGTGGTGGACCAACTCTTCTCGTTGGTGATCGGACGGGCCGGCGCCGAAGACCTGAACACCTTGGTGTCCCTTCCTCCCGTCTCGCGCAGGTTCGGCTTCTCCCACGACGACCACGAACGCATTCGCGCGCTGGTGGAACGTGCCCGACTGCGGTGGGGGCTCGACTCCCGGACGCGGGCGGAGTTGGGGATGCCCGGGGTTCCCCAGGGGACGTGGGTGAATGCCATCGAGCGCATGGTTGCGGGTGCGACCTTCGCGGAGAGGCCCCTCACCTGGGTCGGCACCGCGCTGCCGATCTCCCACGTCGAGGCGGGTGACCTGCGGCTGGTGGGTCAGCTGGCCGAACTGGTCTCGCGCGTGCGTTGGCTCGACCAGGAGTTCCGGCAGGCTGCCACCGCACCAGTGTGGGCCGAGCGGATCCAGCGGGCTGTCGAACTGTTCGTCGACCTCCCGTGGGACCAGCAGGGAGCGATCACCGCGACCGTCGCTGCCGTTCGCCGTTGGGCCTCCGCCGCTGCCTCTTCCGCCCCGCTCGACCAGCATGACGTCCATCAGGTGATGCGCACCCTCGCCGCCGACTGGCCCTCCAGGCCGGCGTTCGGCAATGGTGCGGTGCACGCGGTCGGGTGGGACGAACTGCGCGGGATCCCGCATCGGGTGGTTGCCGTGCTGGGACTTGACGAGCGGGTCTTCCCGCAACACGCCAGGCGCTGGGGGGACGACCTGCTGGCCAGCCAGCTCGATGCCGAGCACGACCCCCGGGTGCAGTCGCAGGGAGCGCTGCTGACGACGTTGCTCGCAGCCAGGCAGCGCTTCCTGGTCGTGCACCAAGGATCCGACCCGCGCACCGGGGCACCTGTCGAACCGCCCGTGGCGGTGGCCCAGCTGACGGCGGCCCTGCAACGTGTCTGCCCCGGCTTCAAGGCCCGCTCGATGTCGCTGCAACCCCACAGCCCGGTCAACTTCGTCTCCGACCCGCGGACCGACGAGCATCCGTTCAGCTTCGATGGTGAGGCCCTCGCCGCCGCGCAGGCCTTGGCGCAAGCCCAGCAACTACCCGCACCCGCGGAGCCCACACCCCTGCAGTGGCGCTTCCCCGACGTGGCACCCGGGGCGGTGGCCCTGGCCGATCTGACCGGCTTCTGGCGCAACCCCGCCCGGGCGATGCTCCGGCACGCCATCGGTACCAGCCTCAACCGCGACGGGCGGCAGTCCAGCCGGCAGGTGCCCCTTGAGTTGTGGGGACTGTCGGAGTTCGGCGTGGGACAGCAGGCCTTGGAGCAATTGCTGGCGGGGGCGACCCCCGAGCAGGTGCGCACGGCGGCCGCCCTGGGTGGCGACGTACCGCCGGGGCAGCTGGGACGAGCCTCCCTGCAGCAGGTGATGAAGACGGCGGCAGACCTCGCCGCGGCAGCCTCAGAGGTGCCCGGCGAGCCGCTCGACCAACCACTGTCATTGAGCCTGGGGCGCTGGCAACTCAGCGGAGTGGCAAGGATGCGGCACGACACGGTGTTCTCCGTCTCGTACGCCCGACTCAACGGCGCCGCCCTGCTCGAGTCATGGCTGACGCTGTTGGCCGTCTCGGTCGCACTCGACTCCCCCCTTCGCGCCCGCAGCCTGCACCTCGACAGTCGCACCATGGTGTTGCAGGCCCCGAGTCCAGCACGTTGTCGCGACCTGCTGGTCGACCTCCTCGAGTGGCGGTCGCTCGGGCTGGGTTCGATCCTGGTGTCACCGGTCAGGCTGCTCCACCTGGTCGGCCAGCGGTCGGCGGCCATGCCATCGGAGGAACGCGCCCAGCTCGACAAGCAGATCGCTCGCGAGTTCCGGACTCTGCAACGCGACGACGACTGGAGCGGATTCCTGCCCCCGACACAGACGTCGCTGTTGCAGGCCCCCGTGCACGCCGACCTGGAGTTCACCGTGGCCGAGTTCGGCGATCACCTCTTCGCACCGATCCGGAAGGCCATGGTGCTGCCATGAGCGAGGTCAGAGACTTCGACCCCCTGTCCATGGCGCCGATGATGTCCACCACCCTCATCGAGGCAAGCGCGGGCACGGGAAAGACGACCACCATCGCCGCACTGACCACCCGCGCCCTGGCTGAGGGCTGGTACGAGATGCCGCAGGTGATGCTCGTCACCTTCGGCAGGAGGGCTGCGAGCGAACTGCGCACCGGGCTGCATGACCGGCTGGTGCAGACGGTTGACGGGCTCGAGGCCAGACTGGACGGCAGGCGGCCCGCCACGGCGGGAGTGCTCCACGATGGTGTGCGTGACCTGTTGCTCGCCGGCCCACCGGAGGTGCTCCGTCTGCGCCTCGAACGACTCCAGCGGGCACGACAGGATTTCGACCAGGCGACGATCGCGACCACTCACCAGTTCTGCCACGCCATGCTGGCCGAACTGGGGGTGCTCGCCGACTTCGATGCCACGGCCCAGTTCGTCGAGAATCCGGCCGACCTGCTCGAGGACGTGCTGCACGAGACCTACACCCGTCGCTACCACGCCGCCGAGACCACCAACGTGCCGTGGTTCAGCTACGCCAGGCGACTCGTGGACCTCGTCCGGTCGGGTGAGGCCAGGTTCGACACCCCCTCGGGAGCGTCGACCCTGGAGAAGGTCGCCCTCGGCACCGATCTTCGGGAAGGCATCGAGCAACGCAAGTGGCAGTCGCGCAGCTATGACTTCGACGACATGGTGGTCAGGCTCCATCGCGCCCTGCAGGCTGAGGTGGATGCCGCCGATCGTGACCAGCTACCACCGACGGCGGCCGCTGCCCGCAACGCGCTGAGCCGTCGATTCCGGCTGGTGATGATCGACGAGTACCAGGACACCGACTCCCTGCAGTGGCAGATCGTGCGGGCAGCCTTCCACCACCACAGCCAGGTGTTCCTGATCGGCGACCCCAAACAGGCGATCTACGCCTTCCGACAGGCTGACGTCTACGCCTACCTGACGGCCCGCGCCGCGTCCGACCAGCAGTTCACCCTGCGCACCAATCGGCGCAGCACCAGTGAGCTCGTGTCACAGGTCGACCGGTTGTTCCGCGGACGAGACCTGGGTCGCGAGATCACCTGCCCCCCTGCCACGGGCGGCAGTTCGTCGGTCGTGCGGGGCATCGACGGTGGGCCGGTCCCGGCACTGCAACTGCGGCTGGTGGTGCCCGACCAGGGCACCGAGTTCGATCGGGACGGTCAGCACTGGCCCATCGTGCTGCGTGATCTCACCGAGCAGGTGAAGTCGGTGTTGGCGAATGCAGAAGTCCGGGAACCCGACCTGCCCGCCGACCAGCCCGGACGACGCATCCGTCCCCAGGACGTCGCCATCGTCGTGCGCGCCAACCGGCGGGCCGAGCAGGTGAGGGAACACCTCGCCTCGGCCGGTGTTCCCGTGGTCTTCGCAGGTGCCGACTCCGTGTTCACCTCGCCTGCTGCGACGGACTGGGCCGCGCTGCTGCAGGCTCTCGTCCGACCGGGTTCGGCCACTCTGCGCAGGGCGGCGCTGACGGACTTCTTCGGACTGGAGGCCCCCGACCTGGCCCGCGTCAGCGACGCCGAGCTGGCCGACATCGGCCTCGACCTGCGTCGCGCCGCACGAAGTCTCGAGCACGGTTCGGTCGCAGCGATGTTCGAGGAACTGTCGACCCGACGTGGTGTCCCGGCTCGCCTCCTGTCCAGGCGCGGTGGCGAACGGCGGCTCACAGACCTGCGCCACCTGGCCGAACTCCTGCACGCCCAGGCGTCGGTGATCGGGGCATCGCAGCCGCGGGCCAACCTGGCGGTTCACCTCGCCCGGTGGCTCGACGAGCGGATGCATGACCGTGCGGTGGCCGACGAGCAGACGCGGCGACTCGAGGCAGATGGCGGTGCGGTGCAGATCATGACCATTCACCGGGCCAAGGGTCTGAGCCTGCCGGTGGTGTTCCTGCCCGACCTGACCACAGCCGCTCGCCGCAAGCCGGAGCGCAGCCACCCCCAGGTGCTGCACGAGACGGGAGAACCCGTGATCGCGGCCGCGCCCACGCCCGCGCAGCGTGAGCGCATCGATGCCGATGACCGCGACGAACTCCTGCGGTTGGCCTACGTCGCCGCCACCCGGCCCCAGTACCTGTTGCGCATCTGGTGGAGCGCCGACCCGAGCACCGGTGAATCGGCGATCAACCGGCTGCTGCACCAGCCGGACGCCCCCGGCGTCCCTGCCCCCTACGTGACCGCCGATCGGCAGCGTGCCGAGCAGATCCACGAGCTGTGGTCCCCCCTGATCGACGTGCAACTGGTGGGCGAGTCGGCCCCGCCCCCGTTGCCACCCGTGGGCACGGCATTGTCGGTGTTGCCCGAGCGGGCCCGCTCATGGACGCGCCAACTCGACCAGGAGTGGCGACGCACCTCCTACACCGGGCTCACCCGTCACGCGCACGGCATTCCGGTCGGCGATCTCCCCACCGAGGACGAACCGGCCACCGACGAGGGCGCCGGCAGCGACGAACTGCTCGACCCGGCCGTGTCCGACCTGTCCGACCCCGAACCGTCAGCCCGGCCGGACGCCGAGCCGCCCTCGGAAGTCCCCGCCACCCGGTTCCCGCAGCCCCTGACCGGATTGCCCGGCGGAACCGAGTTCGGAGGCTTGGTGCACCTCGCCCTCGAGCAACTGGACTGGACGAGCGACGACCTGCCGTCCGAGCTGGCGCGGGTGGTGGCGCAGACCCATGCCCAGCACCCGGTCCCCGACGTGGGGCTGGCGGAGCTGTCGGCCGGCCTCGGGCTCGTCGTGCGGACTCCTCTGGGGCAGTTGGCCGCCGGGCGAGCCCTCGTCGACATCCCCCTGCGTGACCGACTCACCGAACTCGACTTCGAGTTGCCGATGGCCGCCCACTCCGAACGTGCTGCCACCCTCGCCGACCTGGCGGGGCTGTTCGACGACCGTGCGTTGGTTCCGGCCGACGACCCGCTGGCCGAATACGGTCGGGCGCTGGCCGAGAGTCCGGCCGCCGAGGAACGACTCAGCGGTTGGTTGACCGGCTCCATCGACGCGGTGCTACGGATCCCGGGCGAGGGTGGCCAATCACGCCACCTCGTCGTCGACTACAAGACCAACCGCATCTGGTTGCCTGCGGGCCGCGACCTGCGCGTGGAGGACTACACGACCGAGGCCATGACCGACGCCATGGTGGCGGCCCACTACCCGCTGCAGGCGCTGCTCTACTGCGTGGCCCTGCACCGGTTCCTGAGATGGCGGCAACCCGGCTACGACCCCACCATCCATCTGGGGGGCGTGGGCTACCTCTTCGTCCGCGGTATGGCCGGTCCCGACGCCGCCAGCACACCATCGTCCCCGTACGGGGTGTTCGCGTGGCGGCCCTCGGCGGCTCTCGTCCTGGCCGCTGACGCACTCCTCACTGCACGCTCCGAGGAGTCGATGTGAACACGGCAGCCAGGCTCAGTTCCGCTGAGGTCCCCCACGACCCTCGGACCGTGATCAGCGCCACCGGTGTCCTGGCACTGTTCAACCAGGCCGGAGTGCTGCAGGTTCCCGACGTGCAACTCGCTCAGGTGATCTGCCGCCTGTGCGCCATCAACGAACCGGAGGTGCAACTGGCCGCAGCGCTGGCTGTCCGCCAACTGCGCCAGGGCTCGGTCTGCGTTGACCTGTCGACCATCCGCGACCGCGTGCTGGCTGAGGTGGCCGATGGCGACGGGCAGAGCGACGACACCACGTCGGCGGATCGACTGGCCGCGGTACAGGCCCTGCCGTGGCCCGAGCCAGCCTCATGGGCCGTCTCCATCGCCGGATCGGAGTCGGTGGGTCGCGCCGAGCCGGGGCACGACGACCCCCGCCGTCCGTACTGGCTGGCGGGCACGCTGTTCTACCTGAACCGGTGGTGGACCCACGAGCGCGAGATCGGCCATGCCCTGACGATGCGTCAGTCGGCAGAACCCCCTCGCATCGACGAGGAAGAACTCGAAAGGGCCCTCGACGCGCTCTTCGCCCGTGACCGTCTCCAGCCCGGCGAGGTCGACCTGCAGCGGCTCGCCGCCAGCGTGGCGGCGAGGTCATGGACCTCGGTGATCGCCGGCGGCCCCGGCACGGGCAAGACCACGACGGTGGCCCGGCTGCTGGCGGTCCTGACCAGCCAGACCGAGCGGCACCTCACCGTGGCGCTGGCCGCCCCCAGTGGCAAGGCCGCCGCCCGGCTCGAGCAGTCAGTCAGATCCGAAGCGGCCGGGATTGCCCTGCCCTTGCCCGACATCCCGTCCGGCCAGACGCTGCACTCCCTGCTGGGGGCACGCGGGCTGGGCAATGGCTTCACCCGAGGGCCGGGCAATCCCCTTCCGCACGACGTCGTGGTGCTCGACGAGGCCAGCATGGTCGACACGGCCATGTTCTCGGCCCTGCTCTCGGCCCTGCGTCCGACAGCGCGGCTGGTGGTCGTGGGTGACCCCCACCAGCTCAGCAGCGTGGACGCCGGACGGGTGCTCGCCGACGTCGCCGTGAGCGGGTTGACGACCGCCGCGACCTCGAAGGAGTCGGCGGTGGTGGAACTCCAGCGCAACTGGCGCAACCCCGGAGACATCCACACCCTGGCCCAAGCCATCAAAGCGGGCGATGCCGACGAGGTCGTGAGGCTGTTGCGGTGCTCGGACGAGTCGATCACCTGGGTCGGTGCCGACGGACCAGACCTCACCGATGTGCCCGGGCTGGTCGACGAACTCGTGAGCCAGGGCGAGGCGATGCATGCCGCGGCCCTGGCGGGGGACGCGACGTCCGCGCTCGCCGCCCTCGACGCCCATCGCATCCTTCTCGCCCACCGCGAGGGACGACACGGCGTGGGCGGGTGGTCCAGACAGGTGCAGCACCTGCTGCGCCATCGCATCGAGGGCTACGGCGTGGCCGGGGAGTGGTATCCGGGCCGGCCGATCCTGGTGACCGCCAACTCCCGCGACATCGGGGTGTTCAACGGTGACGCAGGAGTGATCGTCGCGCCCCAGTCGACCCCAGGGGCGATCCGTGGTCCGTCGGCGTCCGGTGGGTCCGCGACCGCACGGCATCCCGCCACCCTGCTCGCGCTGCCCACCCCCGAGGGCGCTCGTCTGATCGCACCCTCACTCGTCGACGGACTGGAGACGATGCACGCGCTGACGGTGCACAAGTCGCAGGGGTCACAGTTCGGCTCCGTGACCATGGTGCTGCCGCCGGAGACCTCGCCCCTGCTGACCCGGGAACTGCTCTACACGGCAGTCACCAGGGCGATCCATCGGGTGCGTCTGGTCGGGACAGCCGACGCCGTCCGCGCGGCCGTCCTGCGCAACACCGAACGGGTCAGCGGCCTGCGTCTCGAACCACCGCAACAGCCGCGTCCGCAGCACTGACCGACCCTGCGCGCCACGCCTCGATCATCCTGCGTGCGATGGATCCCATCGGTGACAACACCAGGTCCCCGGAGGCGACAGCTTCGTCCATGGAGGCCCGGCTGAACCAGGTGGCCTGATCGAGCTCGACCCCGTCCACGCGCGGTTCCCCGGGCTCCACCCGGGCGACGCAGCCCAGCATCAATGACCGCGGGAACGGCCAGGGCTGACTGGCCAGGTAGCCGACGTGGGTCACCCGCAGCCTCGCCTCCTCATCGACCTCACGCACCACCGCCGCCTCCAGGGACTCGCCCGCTTCGACGAAGCCGGCCAACAGCGACATTCGACGCTCGGGCCACCCCACCGCGTGGGCGAGCAGGAGTCGGTCGGCGGGGTCGAGCAGCACCACGATCATGGCTGGGTCGGTGCGGGGGAAGACCTGCGCCCCACAGTCGTTGCACAACCGGACGAATCCGCCCTCGGCCACCGACGTCGTCCCCGAACACTTCTCGCAGCGAGGCTCGCGCCGGTGCCAGCCCAGCAGGGCGGCGGCTGTGGCAACCACCTCCTCTTCGAGGTCGTGGAGCGTGCCCTCCCTCAGGGTGTGGATGGAGGAGGTGTCGGCGTCCACCCCGACCTCGACTGCGAACCACTCACGACCTCCACCCACCCCGAGGAAGACGTGTCGTTGGGGGTCGAACTCGCCCGTGGGTCGACGCTCGAAGCCCCCGCGAAGGGCCCCCGAGGCGTCGATCCCCACCAGTCGCGAGGTCTCCCTCTGCCACAGGCCCACCAGGGCTCCATGGTCGGAGCGCAAGTCTGCTTGCCGGTCGAGCAGGACGCGGGTGCTACGAGGGATGCTGGCCACGCCCCGACCCTATCCGCCCGATCCGGACCCCCCGGCGGGTCCACTCGCCGCGGCCGACACCTCGTGCCCGTCACGAGGTGGTGCTGTCCTGAGAATCACGTCGGGCAGCCGTGATCAGCGACAGGATGCCTGCTTCGTCGAGGTGACGCTGCGACCAGTGCTCTCGTCCACTGCCCACGTAGACGAACCCCGCAGCAACCCGCTCGACGGGCAGCCCTTGGGCGCGAGCCCAAGCGAGCCGGTAGATGGCGAGTTGGTTCTCGTCCGCGGCGCCGCGCCCGGTCTTCCAGTCCACGAGCACCGCATCGGTGTGCTCATCGGTGCCCGGGTAGACGGCGTCGATCTGACCCCGCAGCTGCACTGCTCCGCCCTCTGCGGATCCGTCACCGACGGTGAGGACGAAGGGAACCTCGAGCGCCACGGGCGTGCGCTGCGCCCACGATGATGCCTCGAACGCCCGCTGCAGGGCCGCCAACCTGGCGGTGGTGGCGGGGTCGCCGTCGTCGGTTGAGTCCTCGGGTTCAGGTTCGAGCAGCGACTGCTGGCCCAGTCGCGACTCCACCCAGGCGTGGAACTGCGTGCCGAGGCTCGCCGAGCGTGAGGCCGCAGCTGGCATCGGTCGAAGGATCCGCTTGAGGTACTCCGCCGGATCGGCTGCCAGCCGCATCGCCTGGGTGACAGACAGGGAGCCCGGCAGCGTCACCTGGTCACGGTCGGCGAGATCAGCCGCGCGCTCGTCCTCCAGGGCGGCCAGGGTCGCGTCCCACGACGCCAGCAGGTTCGCGTCCTCGGTGGACAGATCGGGCAACGGCGCGTCGGGGTCGGCGATCCTCCGCATCACCCGTTCGGCCGCGTCGATGCGCCGGCCGCGTTGTGCGTCGTCGACCGGAACCGGCCACGCGGTCGTCTCGGCCCCGCCCAGCATCGGGTTGACATCAGCCGTGGGGCCCGCGAGATGGTCGACGCGATCCTGCTCGATCGCCTGCGCGGCGACAGCAGTGAAGTAGCTGCTGGCCTCCTTGGGCTTGGCCTGGGCCGGTCGCCACACATGGCAGGTGGCCACCAGTTCCTCCCTGGCCCGGGTGACCCCCACGTAGGCGAGCCGATCCTCGGCCAACCGGTTGGAGGCCCGCTGCGCCCCCGCGTAGTCATCGAGTGCCTGCTTGGTGAGGGACTCGGGCAACTGGTCGATCGAGTCGGCGTCACCGCGCAGCACGGCGGGGAGGGCGCTGGCCGTGGTCACCCAGTTGTCCGTGAGCCGGTCGGAGGGGAACGTCTTGTCGACCAACGCCGGCAGGTAGACGACCTCCCACTCCAGACCCTTGGCCCGGTGCACCGTGAGCAGCTTGACCGAGTCCCGGGCACTGGGAGTGGCCTGCTCCAGCCCCACACCGTGGTCGAGTTCCGCCTGGAACCAGGCCAGCAGGCCCGAGAGCGACGAGTCACCGTCGACGTCGACGTAGTCGGCGATGCAGTCGATGAACGCAGCCAGCTGGTCGGAGGCGCCGATGCGTCCACTGGTGTTGAGCTCGATGTCCAGGCCGAGCAGCGTGATCACCCGGCGCACCTGATCCAGCACGGGCTCGCTGGAGTGTCGGCGGAGTCGTGCCATCTCTGCCGCGAAGGCAGAGAACCGTTCCCGGGCCTGGGGCGAGTAGGGTCCCTCCCCCAGGTCGCCGGTGGCATCGAGCAGGCTGACCACATCGGTGGGGTCGGTGTCGGAGACGGCCTCGGCCAATTCGCCGAACAGGTCGGGCACCTCCTGCCCCGCGCCCTCGCGGTGGGTCAACTCACGGGCCCGGGCTCCGAGCAGGGCCAGGTCACGCGCACCGATCCGCCACCGTGGCCCCGTCAGCAGGCGCACGAGTTCGGGGTTCGCCGTGACGTCGTTGACCAGCCTGAGCGTCGCGACGACCTCGGCCACCTCGGGCAGGCCCAGCAGACCACCGAGGCCCACGATCTCGACGGGCACGTCTCGCCCGACCAGGGCCTGGTGCACATCACCCGAGTCGGCGTTCCTCCGCAGCAACACCGCGAAGTCCTTCCAGTCCAGGTCTGGCCGTTCCCGATGCAGCCGGACGATGTCGTCGGCGATGTGGGCAACCTCTTCCGGCCAGGTGTCGAAGCTTGCCACCCGCACCACCCCGCCGGGTCGATCATCGGGCGCGACGAGCGCGCCCGGCGTCTGCGCACCGCTGGGGTCGTGCTTGAGCAGCACCGGGTCGCCCCGCAGTGATCCGGCGATGTCGTTGGCGACCTCGAGGATGTGCGGCCCGGAGCGCCGGTTGACGGTGAGCTGGTAGGCAGCCGCGGGCTGCGAACCCGTGCCGGCCACGCGGGGGAACTCGCGATGGAAGGCGAGGATGTTGCTGGCCGCGGCGCCGCGCCATCCGTAGATGGCCTGGAAGGGGTCTCCCACCGCGGTGACGGGGTGGCCCAGCCCGTTGGCGGGGGTGTCGCCGGAGAAGAGCGCTCGCAGCAGCTGCGCCTGGGCCGACGAGGTGTCCTGGTACTCGTCCAGGAGCACGACCCGGAACTGTTCGCGCAGCACTCGTCCGACGTGGGGCACCTGGTCGGCCAACCGGGCAGCAACCGCCATCTGGTCGGCGAACTCGGTGACCCCCAGGGAGTTCTTGAGGCTTCGGTAGTCGTCGACCAGACCCAGCAGCTCGACCCGTTCCGCGGACGTGGCCGCTGCCTGCTCGATGGCCTTGTAGGGGTTTCCCCTCCAGCGGGGGGCCTCGTCGAGTCGGCGTTCGTGGACGAGGGCGTGCTCCCTGATCTGTTCCGCGGTGACCAGATGGGAGCTCATCATCGCCTCGAGACCGAGTACCCGCTCGGTGAGCGAGTCGGGGCGCAGTCTGGAGGCGTGCTGGAAGGGGCCCGGCGCCCGGTTCACGGCCCGCGAGGCCAACCGGTACCGAGCGGCGCCGGTGATCAGCGCCGAGGCATTCTCGACACCGATCCTGGAGCCGTGCTCGGTGACGAGTCGACCCGCGAACGAGTCATAGGTCATCACCACCTCCTCGCCCTGCTCGTCGACGCCGGCGGTGATCACCCCCGCCTTCAGCAGCGCGGCCCGCACTCGATGCCCCAGTTCGGCGGCGGCCTTGCGGGTGAACGTGAGGCCGAGCACCTGATCGGGACGAACCTGCCCCGTTCCCACGAGCCACACCACCCGCGCGGCCATCACCGTTGTCTTGCCCGACCCTGCCCCGGCGATCACCACGGCCGGCTCCAGGGGGGCGGTGATGGCACGCAGTTGCTGCGCCGAGAAGGGGATGCCCATGGCGTCGACGAGCTCGCCCGGGTCATGGAACGTGCGCATCATCGTCTCCCTGGCTGGATGGTGCCGCGCTCGTTCGTCCAGAGCGGGCACGAGCCCGCGTGGGAACAGAATCGGCACATGTCATTGGCCGTGGCCGGGTACTGCTCGGCTCGGACCGTGGCCGCAGCCCGGGCCAGCTTGTGCCGCACCCAGTTGTCGGCCGATCCGTCGTCGGGGGTGGTGGCCGTCCAGGGATGGTTCTGCAGTGATCCTTGGCGCAGTACGGTCGGACCGCCCGACGAGTCGGCCTTGCGCAGGTAGACCAGTTCGGCCCCGCCCACGTCCCTGTGCTCGGGGACGACCTCAGCAAAGCCCCCCTGCATGGCAGCCAGTTGGTAGACCCCGAGTTGGGCGTGCTCGTCCACCTGCTTCTGGTTGGGCACCATCCGCCCCGTCTTCAGGTCGACCACGTGCAGTCGTCCCTCGGCGTCGAGTTCGAGCCGGTCGACCTTGCCCACCAGTTCGACCCGGTCGAGGCTGTCACCGTCGGGGACGTCAACGACGACACGGAAGGGCACCTCGGTTCCCACCACGGTGCGGGTCGAGCGCGCATCCCAACGCGCGAACCGCTCCAGTGCTTCTTCCGCCACCACCCGTTCCGAGTGGGAGAGCCACGCGGCGTCGAAGGGGATGCGGTTCCACACCTCGTCGAGCCGCTCCATCAGCTCTCCGGCGCCGATCTGGGCGGCCGAGGCGTGTTCAGCCAGCACATGGATCACCGAGCCCAGGCTGGCCGCTGATCCCCGACTGGACTCGGCACGTGCGCGCCTGTCGAGGAACCAGCGCCGGGCGCAGCCGAGCAGGCTCTCGACCTCGGACGGGGTGAGCCGAACGGGGCGGGTCCGGTCGCTGGCCGGCGCGGCGGACTGGGTGTAGTCATGCATCCCCCACCACTGGTCGGGGTGGGCGCCGCGGGCGCGGCCGAGTGAGGCGAGCTTGGCAGCGGCGTGCTCGCGCAGCCCCGGGGAGGCATGGGGATCCTCCACCGTGCGCCGCAGCTCGGCCACCAGGGCGGTCATCGTGAGGGGACGTCGAGGGCGGCCCACCACGCGCTGAGGCTCAGCACCCACCAGTTCGGCCAGGAACCGGGACGGCTGGTCCGCCTCACCCTCGACCCCGGTGCTGCAGGTGATCTCGACGCGGGTGCGCGCCCGGCTGACCGCCAACAGGAACAGTCGGCGTTCGTTGTTGACCCGCACCGAGAAGGGCTCGAGCCCGGTGACGCCGTGTTCGGTCAACTGGTTGGCGTCGAGGATCGTGCCCACCCGCCTGGTCGTCGGCCACTGGCCCTCCTGCACGCCCGCGACGACGACCACGTCGAAGCTCTCGCCCTTGACGCGATGGGCCGTGGTGAGCAGAACCCCCCGCGCTCGGGGCCCGGTCTCGCGGGCATGGTCTGCGGGGATGTCGTGGGCATCGATCTCGGCCACCAACGCACGCACCGCCCGTGCACCCACGAGGGAGGAATCACGGTTCGCGACATCGAACAAGGCCATCACGGCGTCGAGGTCGCGGTGAGCGGTGGCCGACCCGTCATCCTCGGCCAAGGCCTGACGCTCCAGTGCGGTGGGCCACCCAGTTCCTTCCCAGAGCGCCCACAGGGCCGCGGCGGAGCTCTCGTCGCGTCGCACGACCTCCGCCACGGACCGAAGCAGACGACCCAGCCTGCGCGCCGCGTCGACCTCCGGCGATGGACCCACGTGCGGGAGTTCGTCCGGGTGACTGACCAGAGCCGCGCGCCAGGCCTGCGACGACAACACGTCCACGTGCATGTCGTCCGCCTGGCTGCGCAGTTGACGACCCAGTCGCCGCAGGGCGAGTCCGTCGAGCCCACCCAGGGGTGACCTGAGCAGGGCGTCGACAACATCGGGGGCCAGATCCGGGCCGGCAGCCGCCTCCTGCTCGGCGCCGCCGCCACTGGCCGAGCAGAGCGCCAAGGCAGCCTCCAGTCCGTGCTGGAGGGCGCGCACAGCGGCGGACTCGTGCAGCGGCATGTCATCGGCGCCGAGTCGTACCGGCACCCCCTGCACCGCCAACGTGCGCGCCAGCAGCGGCAGCAGGCCTCGCCCGCTGCGGGTGATCACTGCCATCCCCTCCCACGGCACGCCGTCCTCGAGTCGGGCCCGGCGCAGGGTGTGGGCGATGTGCTCGGCCTCTGCGCCCAAGGAGTCGAAGACGCGGGCACGGACAGTTCCGGGGCGGACCGCAGTGGGTGGTTCGGCGGCCCGGGATGCGGGACGAAACGCCACCGGGCGTGGCAGCCTGGCCTCGATCCGGGTCACCGCGGCGGCAACCTCCGGCGCATTGCGGTGGTTGTGTTCAAGGATGAGGGTCGCCACCTGCCTGCCCGCTGCGCCGAACAGTTGCTCGAAGTCGGCCAGAACGCGGGCGTCCGCACCCCGGAACCCGAAGACGCTGGTGCCGGGGTCACCTGTGGCGAGGATCGGGATGGCGGCTCCGACCACCTCGACCAGCAGGGCAACTTGGGCTGGGTCGTGCTCGCCGAGGTCGTCGACCCAGACCCGGGAGATCGGGCGCCTGACCGCCGCCAGCGTGTCGTCGTCGAGCAAGGCCAGGCGAGCCCGGTGGACGATCTCGGCGTAGTCGAGCACCTGCTCGGAGTCGAGCACGTCGAGGTACTCCTCGAAGAACTCGGCCAGTGCCACCCACTCGGGACGATCGGTCTCGCGACCGAGTGCTGCCACCCGCTCGGGATCCAGTCCGAGTTGACGGACGCGTGAGATCGCCTGCCTCACCTCCCGGGCAAAGGCCAGGGTCCTGGATGCGTGGCGCAGGTGGGACGGCCAACCGGTGACATCGTGGCGGAGCAACAGCTCCCGGATGCGGAACTCGGCCTCGGGGGCCGTCAACAGACGTGCCCGCCCGCCCTCTCCGGACGGGTCGTCGTGACGCGACTCGGCCAGGTCTCGGATCGAGTGGGCCAGGGCGTGGACGGTCATCACCCGGGGGCGCAGGTGCGAACCCCCCAGGGTTCGGGCGATGGTGGCCCTCAGGGCCTGCGCCGCAGGGCGCGTCGGGGCGAGCACCAGACACTGTTCCAACGCCACACCCGACAGGACCGAGCGGCGCACCGACTCGACGACCAGGCTCGACTTCCCGGTGCCCGGGCCTCCGAGCACCAGAAGCGAGTCGGTGGTGGCGGCAGCCGAGAGGGCTGCGACCTGGGTGGGATCGGGCACCAGGGGCGCCGGCGCCTGCGGCAGGACCACCCTTCGCGGCCTCGTCGACGCCTGCCTGGTGCCGTCGCCACCGGCGACTGGGACGGCTGAGGGGGGCGTCGTTGGGGTCACAGGGACATCCAATCAGCCCGATCTGACAAATTCGTGGCCCTCCGGTGTGGGGGTTGGCCTCAGATTGTGCAAGAGTGGTCACACTGCAGCCAACGGAAAGACCGATGGCAGCAGGGGGCGGTAATGCATCCACCCCGATCGGTGCACGAGGAGATTTACATGGCACAGGGAACCGTCAAGTGGTTCGATGCCGGCAAGGGCTACGGTTTCATTGCGATCGATGGCGGAGGCGAGGACGTTTTCGTTCACTACTCTTCGATCGAGACCAAGGGATTCAAGACTCTCGAAGAAGGTCAGGCCGTCGAGTTCGAGGTGACGCAGGGCCAGAAGGGCCAGCAGGCTGAGAACGTTCGCGTGATCGGCTGATCACCCGTCTGGACTCCAGACTTCCCAACGGGGCCCGTCCACACGGACGGGCCCCGTTGTCTGTTGCCCCATCCCGTCCGGCCCCGTGCTGAGGGACCGAGGTCGCACCACCGGCAGGGAGACTGACCGTGTCACCCCACGACGGCTACGCTGCGGGAATGCCCGCCGAATCAGAGGGGCTGCGCACCGAGGTCGACGGCCACGTGCTCACCCTCACCAATCTCGACAAGGTCCTGTTCCCCGACGGCACCACCAAGGCCGAGCTGATCGACTACCACGTCGCGATCGCGCCGACGTTGCTGCCGCACCTGGCTGGGCGATGCATCACCCGGCTGCGTTTCCCCAACGGCGCCGATGCCGAGTCGTTCTACGAGAAGAACGCCCCGGCCGGCACCCCGGAGTGGGTGCACATCCAGCAGGTGCTGGCTGCCGGTTCACGGATCGACTACGTGGTCGCCGACGACGCCGCGACCTTGGTCTGGCTGGCCAACCTCGCGGCCATCGAACTGCACACCCCGCAGTGGCGGCTCGGCGACTCCCCCACCGGTGCGGGTGAACCGATCGGCTTCGACGGCGAGAACTCCGTACGGGCCACCACCCTGGTCGTCGACCTCGACCCGGGACCGGGCATCAGCGCACACCAGTTGGCGGCTGCGGCGATGATGGCGGCCACCGAACTCGCCGGGGAGGGTTTGGTTCCCTTCGTGAAGACCACCGGCTCGAAGGGCCTGCAGGTGATGGCGCCCATCGAACCGTCGGCCTGGCGGGAGGTGGTCGACCAGGTTCGGATCCTGGGTCTGCGCCTGGCCCGCGCCCGCCCCGACCTGTTCGTGATCACCATGAACAAGGCGGCCAGACCCGAGCGCATCTACGTCGACCACCTGCAGAACCGGGCCGACCGCAACACCATCAGCGTGTACTCGGCCCGCGGACGCGCCGAACCACGCGTGTCGACACCCCTGACCTGGGACGAGGTGGCGGCAGTCGGCCCCGGCGATGAGTTGCACTTCACGATCCGGGACGTCCCCGAGCGGGTGGCCACGCTGGGTGACGTGTGGGAACACCTGCTCGACCCCGAGGTCGCCGCACCGCTGCCCCGGTTCGTCGCGCCCGAGCAGTGAAAGTCGGCCACCCCGGGGCCAGCGCGCCGGACGCCGTCGGACCCCGTTCGTGATGGACTGTGCCTCGTCCATCGCCCCTCGACCAATGGAGAGCAGACGATGTTCGACCAGTCCCCACCGCCAGAACACCAGGCCGACGAACCGACCCGGGTGTTGCAGCGTCCCCAGGAGGCGCCCGAGCGCACCCGACACGCCGAGGCCCCGGCCGCATGGGTCGGTGTCGCCACCGAGATCGGACGACGGCACCGCACCAACCAGGATGCCTACTCCGCCGGCGTGAGCGGTGACTGGGCTGCGCTGGTGGTCTGCGACGGTGTCTCGAGCTCCATCGGCGCTGAACGGGCCTCCCAGGTCGCGGCGACCACGGTCCGCAATGCCCTGCTCGACGCGGTCGGGCCCGACGCGGACCGGGACTGGGACGCCACCTTCGGTTCGGCCTACCAGGCGGCCCAGCGCGCGGTGCTGGCGCTGGGCGAGGACGGCTCACCCGTCGGCTCGTGCACCCTGGTCGCTGCACTGGTGCACGGGCATGAGATCCATCTCGGGAACATCGGCGACACCCGCGCCTACTGGGTGCCCGACGCCCCCACCCCGGGTGCGCCGGCACCTGCGACCGTGCAGTTGAGCGTGGACGACTCCTTGGCCCAGGCCCAGATCGAGCTGGGCTACAGCCGTGAGCAGGCCGAGTCGAGCCGCCAGGCCCACGCCATCACCCGCTGGATCGGACCCGACGCCCCGGAACTCAACCCGCGCATGAGGCACTTCCGCGCCGAGGCGCCGGGCATCCTGGTCGTCTGCTCGGACGGGCTGTGGAACTACGCCTCGGCGCCCGAGGCGATGGGTGACCTCGTCGGCCGGACCCTTGCCGAGGTCGGCGGCGGCCGAGTGGCCGCGGGGGCCAGCACGGACCTGCGCGACGTGGCCAGGACCCTCACCGAGTGGGCTTGTCAGCAAGGTGGACGGGACAACATCACCGTCGCCCTGGCTCACGTGGACTGACGGACATCAGGCGGCTCCGCCTTCGGCGCAACCGACCCCACGCGCTCCGATCCAACCCGACACACCGCTACGGTGGGTCCCGTGGAGATCAAGATCGGTATCAAGCACGTGTCCCGCGAGATTCAGCTCGAGTCGAAGTCGACGGCCGACGAGGTGCTGAAGGCGCTCTCCGACGCGCGCGACAACAACGGCCTGTTCACCCTCACCGACGACCGGGGCCGCACCATCGCCGTCCCGGCCGAGCAGGTGGGATACCTCGACCTCGGGATCGAGCAGTCTCGTCAGGTGGGTTTCGGCTCGGTCTGAACCGCCCGGCTCAGGGCTGGAGCCCCAGCTCCTCGAGGCGCGCCGCCGAGAGTTCGACGAGTCGTCCGACCAACTGGCTGGTGGCTGCCACCTCGGCGGAAGACCCCGCCGGTTGTCCCGTGAGCAGGGCCGCGAGGGCCGATGCCCGGCCCGCCACGCGCTGGGTCTGGGCGCTGGCCTCACCGAGCATCCTGCGCGCGAACAGCGCCAACCGGCCGGCCACCTCGGGGTCTTCCTCGAGTACCCCTGACAGCTGATCTCGCGCCCAGCGTCCGGCCTCGGCATGGGCGACCCCCACGGCCCTCAGGTCGAGCCCGTCGATGGCCGAGCCATCCAGCAGGTCGAGCAGGTCAGTGGCCATGCCGGACGTGAGCACCGTCTTCACCAGCGCCTGTGGCCAGGTGGAGGTCGGCGTGTACTGGTGGAAGTTCTTCAGCGCCTCCGCCACCGTGCCCGCCAGCGTGGCCGGCTCGATCGACTCCAGCAACCGGTCGACCGGTGCGAACTGCAGCAGCCCCAGGCGCGTCAACTGGGTACGGGACGAGAGGTCTGGCGCGAGCCGGGCATCGGCGATGATCGTCTCGAAGGCATCCAGCTGGCCCAGCACGACAAGGGTCCGCAGGCTCGCCCGGCCGTCGTCGTCCTGGTTGGCCTCACCGGTCTGGGCTGTGGTGGTCTGGCTGCTGCTCACGCACCCACGGTAGCCATCACCACGCCCACAGCCCGTGAGGTCGGCGAACGTGTCGTGGGCGGGGTAGACTGAACAAGGTTGGGCAATCGTGTCCGACCCTGCAGCGTGCGCTGCGGAGCCATGGGAACACCACTGGGTGGACACCATGGTCTCCGCGCCCTCGTCCCCCCGGTGCCAGCGGCACCTCCGATCCGGATGAGCCCTGCAGCCCGATCGGCGCCTCCCGCGCCGCACAACGAAGGCACCACCCTGACTCTTCACATCGACGACAACGTCACCGACGAGAACCCCACCCCCGAGATCGAGCAGACCTTCGCCGACCTCGGCGTGCTGCCGGCCATCGAACAGTCCCTCGCCCAGGTGGGCATCACCCACCCGTTCGCCATTCAGCGCCTCGCGCTGCCCTTGGCGCTCGAGGGCGTGGACCTGATCGGTCAGGCCCGCACCGGAACCGGCAAGACCCTCGCCTTCGGCATCGCCGTGCTGCAGCGCGTGCTCATCGAGGGTGACGAGTTCTTCGACGAGCTCGAGCACCCCGGCAAGCCGCAGGCCC
This sequence comes from Aestuariimicrobium kwangyangense DSM 21549, assembly GCF_000421525.1. Taxonomy (GTDB): domain Bacteria; phylum Actinomycetota; class Actinomycetes; order Propionibacteriales; family Propionibacteriaceae; genus Aestuariimicrobium; species Aestuariimicrobium kwangyangense. The sequence continues at coordinate 574,110 of NZ_ATXE01000002.1, forward strand.
TGGTGGTCACCCCCACCCGTGAGCTGACCGTCCAGGTGGCCCGCGACCTCGAGACGGGATCGACGATCCGCAAGGCCCGCGTCCTGACGGTCTACGGAGGCGTGGGCTACGAGCCTCAACTGGAGGCCCTCGAGCGCGGTGTCGACGTGGTCGTCGGCACCCCGGGTCGCCTCATCGACCTGGCCAACCGTGGCAAGCTCGACCTCTCGCACGTGCGCGTCGCGGTGCTGGACGAAGCCGACGAGATGCTCGACCTCGGCTTCCTGCCCGACGTCGAGCGACTGCTGGGCATGACCCCCAAGTCGCGCCAGACCATGTTGTTCTCGGCCACCATGCCCTCGGCGATCGTCTCGCTGGCTCGTACCTGGTTGCAGCGTCCCGTGAACGTGCGCGCCGAGGGACACGACGCCCAGGCCACGGTGCCCGACACCACCCAGTTCGTCTACCAGGCGCACGACCTCGACAAGCCCGAGGTGATCGGACGCATCCTGCAGTCGACCGGGGTCGAGAAGGTGATGATCTTCTGCCGCACCAAGCGTGCTGCGCAGCGGCTCACCGACGAATTGGTCGACCGGGGCTTCCCGGCTGCGCCCATCCACGGTGACCTCAACCAGGCCGCCCGCGAACGTGCCCTCAAGCGTTTCCGCGACGGAGCGGTGAGCGTCCTGGTCGCCACCGACGTCGCCGCCCGCGGTATCGACGTCACCGGAGTCAGCCACGTCATCAACAACGAGTGCCCCGACGACGACAAGACCTACGTGCACCGCATCGGCCGCACGGGTCGAGCCGGGAACAAGGGCGTGGCGGTGACCTTGGTCGACTGGGCCGACGTCACGCGCTGGAAGACGATCAACAAGTCGCTCTCCCTCGACTTCCCCGAGCCCATCGAGACCTACTCGTCCAGCCCCCACCTGTTCACCGACCTGGACATCCCCGCCGGCACCAAGGGACGACTCATCCCCGCCAAGCCGCGTGAGGACCGTCCGGACCGTGACCGCGGCGCCCGCCACGATCGTCGCGGAGGGGGTGAGCGCGGCTCCGAGAGCCAGCCTCGCCGCGAACGCCAGCCAAGGGAACGCCGCCGCAGCCGCAACGGCGAGACGGTCACCCCGGGGGGCGAGCAGGTGAGCGCCACGAGCGCGTCCGAGTCCGAGAAGCCCGAGGGCGGCGCCCCGCGTCGCCGTCGCCGCCGTTCGCGCGGCGGTGCCGGGGCCACCTCGGCGCCGGCCCAGGGTTCGAGCGCCCAGACTTCGAGTGCCCCGACGTCGACCCCCCAGGTTTCGACCACCCAGGGTCCGAACGACTGACGCCGATGGCCGAGGACCTGGTCGAGAGGGTGCTCCGCGCCGTCGACCTGGTCCCCGCGGGCCGGGTCGTCAGCTACGGGGACATCGCCGCGCTGGTCGGCACCGGTCCGCGCAGGGTCGGCGCCGTGATGAGCGCGTGGGGTTCGTCCGTGACGTGGTGGCGCGTCACCAGCGCGTCCGGTGACCTGCCACCCGACCTCGCGGTCGAGGCGAGCGCGCACTGGCGTGACGAGGGCATCACGATCAAGCCAAGCGGACGAGGCTGCCGGATCGGTGCCCACCGCGCCGATCTCGCACGGTGGGCTGACGCCTACGACGCCTCCCTCGGTGCCTCAGCTGGCGCCGAACTCCTCGAGCGAGATCACAGGACGGACCAATCGCTCGACCGCGCCTGACGAGAAGGCCCGCTGCAGCACCCCTTTGGCCAGGACGTTGCCGAGGGCTCCCATGATCATGGCCTGGTCCAGCGACAGGTGCCGATGGGCGACGGTGCCAGAGCCGACCGCCACCGCGTCGTGGAAGCCGCCCGGCCCGTAGCAGTCGAAGTTGGTCTCCAGTGCCTGCAGGGTGGCGATCGCCCCGGCCCGGTCATGCATCATCGCGAGGAACGCCGCGTGGGGAGTGACGACACCGTTCCCGTAGTCCGGGTCGGGATCGGTGGGTGTGCGGTCGGTGTGTTCCACATCGCTGAAGTAACCGTCGGGCTTGAGCCCCAACGCGTCCACCCCCCATTCGGAGTACCCCCCGAAGGGGTTGCTGGCGGGCGAGAACCCCCAGTACCCGTACTCCTTCAGGCCATGGTCTCGTTGCACGGCCACGTGGTTGGCATGATTGCGCCCCCACGACAACGGAGCCCAGGTCTCCTCGGGCACGAAGACATTGGGCATGAGTTCCTCGAACATCGAGCCCCCCCAGCCCGGCACGGTGCGCCGTCCGAGGTAGTCGTGAGCCCCCTCGAAGACGTCGACCCCCAGGTAGCTGCGCCACTGACCCACCGGGGTCATCTCGGGCCAGGTCCAGTCCGGCGGGAAGGTTCGCCAAGCCTGGAAATACGCGGTGGCGGGGATCTGCTCCTTGGCGATACCCAGATAGGTCGTGATGCGGGTCTCGGAGACGATGGTGTCGTAGTGGTGGTCGGCGGTGTACCAGACCGGGGTTCCGGCGCCGATCAGGTCACGCGCCTCGGTCCGCGGGGGGCGGGCCAGTCGGGTCGGCTCCTCCAGGTAGAAGCCGCCGTAGTTGAGGTAGGGCTTCCAGAAGGTGGGGTCGGAGAAGACGTCGAAGCGCATCCGGTCGAACATCCGCCCCGCCAAGGTGGCGTTGGCCGGATCGGCATTCCGCACGACCAGCAGCGCCGCCCCCAACCACGCGGCGTCAACGGACGACACGAACGGTTCGACGGGGTCCCCGCTGCCCGGCCACGCGGTGACGACGGATCCGTCGCGGGGGTCGTACCAGTTGAAGTACATGCCCGAGGCGGTGTGGTGCTCCATCCGCGACAGCGTGTCGAGCGTCTGGCGGACACGCCGACTGGCCTCACCGGGGGTGATGATGCCGAGTTCGCGGGCGACGACGGCTGACCACAGGTAGCCGCCGATGTTGGTCGGCGACGTCACGGTGGCGGGTTCGGTCAGGTCGGCCTGGATCAGGTCTGTCACCAGGCCGGTGCGCGGATCGGCCATGGCCGCGAGGCAATGCCAGGTGTCCCTGCCCCAGCGCATCAGCAGTCTTCGCTCCTGCTGGCTCTGGTTCGGGCCTGCGTGCGCAGGGGTCGGAGCCGTGGCGCCGAGGGCGCCGATGCCCACACCGACACCTCCTGCGAGTAGCGCCCTGCGGCCGAGTGCGGTGGGGGTGTGCTGGAACTGCTGTGACATCTTGTCCTCCGAAGTGCGTCGTCGAGCCCCGGTACGGGAGTGGTACCCGATCCGGTCACACTAACCGGCGGCGGCGCTGGAAGTCGGAGGTCGCGTGGACCCGCAGCGGATGCCCCCGGGCTCAGAGCCCCTGGGCGAGGCGGTGGTAGGCCTGGTTCCAGCGCAATTCCTGCTGGAACCCGCGCACGGTGGTCTGGTCGTCGATGACGACCAGCTCGGTGCGGGTGATGTCGGCGAAGATGCGGAAGACCTCCACGTCCACGGCGGTGCTCATCACGGTGTGGTGCGCGGCCCCGGCAGCGAGCCAGCAGGCAGCGGAGGTGGCGAGGTCGGGTGCGGGCTTCCAGACGGCTCGTCCGACCGGCAGCTTGGGGAGGTCGGGCGCCGACACGTTCTCGACGAGGTTGGCGGTCAGCCTGAAGCGGTCCCGCAGGTCGGTGAGCGCCACGACAATCGCCGGGCCCGGGTCGGCGGTGAAGACCAGGCGCACCGGGTCGTCCTTGCCGCCGATACCGAGCGGATGCACCTCGAGGCGGGGCTTCGAGGTGGTGAGCGAGGGCGACACCTCGAGCATGTGGGCGCCAAGGATGACCTCATGTCCGGGCACCAGGTCGTAGGTGTAGTCCTCCATCAGGCTCGCGCCGCCGGGCAGTCCTGTGCCCATCACGTTCGCGAGCCGGACGAGGATGGCCGTCTTCCAGTCACCCTCGGCTCCGAAGCCGTAACCCTCGGCCATCAACCGCTGCACGGCCAGGCCGGGCAGTTGCCTGAGCGCCCCCAGGTCTTCGAAGCTGGTGGTGAACGCGCCGAAGTCCCCGGCCTCGAGGAAACTGCGCAGACCGACCTCGATGGCGGCGCCGTCGCGCAGCGACTGGTGCCTCTCGGCTCCGGGCAACAGTTCAGCGGCCACGTCGTAGCTGGCCACGTACTCCTCGACCAGGGCGTCGACCTGGGCATCGGTGGCGGCCGCCACGGCCTCGGCCAACTCGTTGACACCCCAGGTGTTGACCTGCACCCCGAATCGGAGTTCAGCCTCGGTCTTGTCGCCCTCGGTGACGGCCACGTAACGCATGTTGTCGCCGAACCGGGCCAGCTTGAGCGTGCGCAGGGCCTGGGCACCGGCGGCGGCGCGCTGCCAGTTCTCGACCTGGGCCAGCACTGCGGGGTTGGAGACGTGGCCCACCACGGTCGTCCGTGGGACACCGAGGCGAGTCTGGATGTAGCCGAACTCGCGGTCACCATGTGCCGCTTGGTTGAGGTTCATGAAGTCGAAGTCGATCTCGTCCCACGGCAGGGCCACATTGGCCTGGGTGTGCAGGTGCAGCAGGGGTTTGCGCAGTGCGTCGAGTCCCGCGATCCACATCTTGGCGGGGCTGAACGTGTGCATCCAGGAGATCACCCCGATCACGGAGTCGTCTGCGTTCGCGTCGAGCGCGAGCCTGCGAATCGCATCGGTGTCGGTGAGCACCGGCTTCCACTCGACCCGGACGGGCAGTCCCGCCAGGCCCTCGGCAACCTGCCGGGACTGCTCGGCCACCTGCCGGAGCGTCTCGGGGCCGTAGAGGTGCTGGGATCCGGTGACGAACCAGACGGTGAGGCCGTCGAACGACGAGCTGAGTGCCATGGGGGCTCCTAGGTGGGGTGGTCAGAGAGCCTCGACGGCGGCGGCCTCGACGGCCAGTCCGACGCGGTAGCGCTCGAGGTGGGAGGCGAACCCGGCGACATCGGCCGGATCGGGGTCGTGGGTGACGAGGGCGGCGTCGGCGAACACCTGGTCGTCGAGGAAGGTGGCGAGGTCGCGTCCCCCGTGGGCGAGACCGTGGGCGGCCAACACGGCCATGCCCCACGCTCCCCCTTCGGCAGCCGTCTCACCGACGCTCACCGGCACGTCGAGGGCACCGGCCAGGAATCTCTGGGCCCCTCCGGCGGTACGGAACATTCCCCCGTGCGCGTACAGGGAGTCGAGCTGCACGCCTTCTTCGGTCAGCACGCGCATGCCGAGAGCGAGGGTGGAGAAGACCCCGTAGAGCTGGGCACGGACCGTGTTGGCCAGGGTGAACGAGCTGTCGGGGGTGCGCACGAACAGGGGACGACCCTCCTCCAGCCCGGCGATCGGCTCACCCGCCAGCTGGTTGTAGGCGAGCAGGCCGCCGGCGTCGGGATCGCCCGCGAGCGCCTCACGGAAGAGCAGGTCGTAGACCGCGTCATCGTCGAGAGCGAGACCGGCAAGCTCGGCGAATCGTCGGAACAGCCCGGCCCAGCTGGCCAGTTCGCTGGCCCCGTTGTTGCAGTGCACCATCGCCACCGGGTCTCCCGCCGGGGTGGTGACCAGGTCGATCTCCTGGTGCACCCTGGCCAAGGGACGCTCAAGCACCACCATCGCGAAGATCGAGGTGCCCGCGCTCACGTTGCCGGTTCGGGGGGCAACGGCGTGGGTCGCCACCATGCCGGTGCCGGCATCGCCCTCGGGCGGGCACACCGGGGTGCCCTCGACGAGCACACCGGCACTGAGCGTGCCCTCGGGGTCGAGCAGTCGCAGACCCTCGGGGGTCAGCGAACCGGCCGGGTCACCGGCCTTCAGCACCCGCGGCAGCAGGTCGCGCAAGGGTGGAACCCGCCCGGCAGCCAGGCGGTCGTAGCGCTCGACCAGTTCCGGGTCGTAGTCCAGGTGGTGGTCGGGGCCGGTGCCCGGACCCGAGGAGATGGGGAACACACCGGAGGCGTCACCGACACCCAGCACCCGCTCCCCCGTCAGCTTCTCGTGCACGTACCCGGCCAGAGTGGTGATGTGGTGCAGCCGCGCCAGGTGCTGCTCGTCGTCCAGCACGGCTTGGTGCAGATGGGCGATCGACCAGCGAAGCGGGATGTTGACGCCCAACTCGCTCACCAGTTCTTCCGAGGCCCGAGCGGTGGTGGTGTTGCGCCAGGTGCGGAACGGCACCAGCAGCTCACCGGCGGAGTCGAAGGGGAGGTATCCGTGCATCATGGCGGAGATCCCGATGGCGTCGATGCGCATCCCTGCGATCGGGCCGAGGTCGGCGATGGCGGCCCGGATGCCGTTCCACACCTCATCGAGGGAGTAGGTCCACATGCGATCGACGAACTGGTTCTCCCAGGCGTGGCTGCCGGTGGCGAGCACGGTGGTCGGGTGGTCGGCGTCGACCAGGCAGGCCTTGATCCGGGTCGATCCGAGCTCGATGCCCAGGCAGCTGCGCTGTGAGCCGCCCGTGGAGGTGGTGCTCATCGACGTTCGTCCCCCTGCTGTCCGTAGACGTTCTGGTAGCGGTCGTACAGACGATCGATGTCGGCCGGGTCGATCGGAACCAGGTCGCCGCCCTGCCGCGCGATGTGCACGGTCCTGGCGACATCCTCGAGCATGACAGCGGCCTTGACCGCGTCCTTGGCCGAACTGCCGATCGTGAAGGGCCCGTGGTTGCGCATCAGGACGGCCCGGGAGCGGTGACCCCTCAGGGTCTCGACGATGCCGCGCCCGATGGAGTCGTCACCGATGATCGCGAACGGTCCGACCGGGATGGGTCCCCCGAACTCGTCGGCCATGGCGGTGATCACGCAGGGAATCTCCTCGCCCCTGGCGGCCCACGCGACGGCGTAGGTCGAGTGCGTGTGCACGACCCCTCCGACCTCGGGCATCTGGCGGTAGACGTAGGCATGGGCCGCAGTGTCGCTGGAGGGTTGGCGCTCGGAGCCGGGCAGCCCGGGCACGGGCCGTCCGTCGAGGTCACAGACCACCATGTTCTCCGGCGCGAGGTCGTCATAGGAGACCCCGGACGGTTTGATGACGAACAGATCGGTTCCCGGAACCCGTCCCGAGACGTTGCCGCCGGTCCACACCACCAAGCCGGCTCGCACGAGTTCGGCGTGCAGGCGCGCGACGTCATCCCTGACGGCGTCGATCTGTCTGGTGTCCACGGTGATCACTCCACAAATGTATCGTTACAGATTGGTCCACGCCAGCGGCTCAGAGTGTCGCACCTCGCAACAGGGCCACCCCGTGGGCCGGCAGGTTCAGCCTGACCGCCCCACTCCCAGGAGCCACGCCGCGGGCCCGGTCGGACTGTTCGTCGACGGGCTCCACCACGAGACTCTCACCCGACCACAACTCCACCAGGTGTGGCCCCTCGCCGGGCACCAGTCCGAGGTTGCCGACGTCGAGAACCAGTTCGCGCGCCACGTCGGCCAGGTTGAAGCAGGCAGCCCACGCCACCGGCTGTCCCTCACGGATGCCCCGTGCCCCCCACAGGACGGTGTCGCCCTCACGGAAGAGTTCCCTGTTGTCGCGGGAGTCCAGCACGGCGAGCACCTCGTCGTTGGTGAACAGCGCGATGGTCTCGGGTCGGGTGCTGGGTAGGTCTCCACCGATCATGAGCGGAGAGCGAGCCATCAGCCACAGGGTGAGCAGGCTGCGTCGCTCGTCCGGGGTCAGCAGGTCGTCGCGAGGCTCACCACGTTCGGCCCTGATGCCGATCCGCCCCAATGGCAGCATGTCGCCATCGGGCCACCCCTGCTCACCGGCATGGGGGGCCCAGCGGGCGAAGCGGGCGAAGTTGGCCTCGACATCGCTCCAGCGATCCCACAGGTCGTCGCAGATGCGCCACATGGTGGCGTGCTGCCGCAGGTGGTCGAGTCGGCTCAGCGACAGGTCCCTTCCCGGTGACAGGCTCAACTGCATCTCCCGCCCGGTTTTGGCGATCGCGCGGGAGTACGCCTCGATGTCGGCCGCCTGGTAAGGCCACAACATGTCGTCGGCCTTGATGAAGTCGACGCCCCACTCGGCGTAGAGGGCCATGGTCGAGTCGTAGTAGTCCTGGGCGCCCGGGTGGGTGTGGTCGAGGCCGACCATGTCGGGATTCCACTCACACGAGTTGGTCTCGACCGCCACCTGCCGGGCGGTGTGTGGGGAACCGGCGATGGGCAGGTCGGCGGCAACGGCCAGGCGCGGGATGCCCCGCATCGTGTGGATGCCGAACTTCAGCCCGAGGGCGTGCACCTGGTCGGCGAGTGGACGAAAACCTGCCCCGCCTGCACTGGAGGGAAATCGGCCCGGGTCGGGCACGAGCCTGCCGTGCCCGTCGAGCTGCAGGGGTGCCTCGGGGTTGTACCCGTGCGAACGTGCCGTCGGATCCGACCAGTCGATGTCGACGACCACCGTGTCGAATCCGTGTGCCAGCAGGTGCTCGGCCATGAAGTGGGCGTTGGCGAGCACCTCGTCCTCAGTGACGGTGGTGCCGTAGCAGTCCCAGCTGTTCCAGCCCATGGGTGGGCGAGGGCTCATCTCATCTCCTGGTGGATTCGCGTTGGACGAGGGTGACGTCGCCGATGAAGGTGCGGTAGTCATCGGGGTCGCGACGGCCCTCGATGCGTTCGACCAGCATGTCGAGGGCCGCGTCGACCATGCCCTCGTGGTCGGGCCGGACGGCGGTCAGCGAGGGCGTGAGGAACTGGGCCAACGGTACGTCGTCGAACCCGACGACCAAGACGTCCTCGGGCACACTGAACCCCCGGTCGCGCAGGACCCTGATGGCCGAGACCGCGATCACGTCGGTGGCGCAGACCAGGCCGTCAACGGGAGGTTGACCACCCTCGCCACCGAGTTCGTCGAGCAGTCGACCGGTGGACTCCAGACTTCCCTCGAAGGAGTAGTCGGCGTGGTGCACCCAGAGCGGGTTGACCGTGAGCCCGGCTCGCTCCATGGCCGTCAGGTATCCCTGCGCTCGCAGCGTCGACACGTCGACCTCGCCGGTGCCCACCTGACCCCCGATGATCGCGATCCGCGTGCAGCCCTGGTCGATCAGGTGCTGGGTGGCGAGGTCGGTGCCACGCTCGTTCGCCATGGCGACGTGGTCGATGGGGATGCTGAAGGGACGCTCGCCGAAGACCACCAACGGGAAGTCGCCGCGCAGCAGGGTGGCATCGTCGTCGTGCAACTGCACCGAGCTCAGCATGACCCCGTCGTAGCTGCGCAGGCGTGAGCGGGTGATCGAGTCGAGTTCCCGGTCACGGCGCGCGCTGGTCTGTTCGACCACCAACTCGTACCCCCGTGCGGCGGCGCGCTCGATCAGCAAGGTCGCCAGCAGCCCGAAATAGGGGCGATCGATGTCGGGCACGGCCAGGCAGATCACGCCGCTACGCCCTTGGCGCAGGTTCCGGGCGGCGGTGTTGACGTGGTAGTCCAGTTCGGCGATCGCGGCCAGCACCTTCTGCCGGGTGGACTCGCGCACATGCGGGTGCCCGTTGATCACGTTCGAGACCGTCATCACCGAGACGCCCGCATGGCGAGCCACGTCCTGCATCGTGCCCATGGAGCTGCAACCTATCCGAGCCGCACGCGGACGGTCGCCACCGCGTGGGGCGGCAGCGTGAAGCTGACCCGGCCCCCGTCGACCCGAACGGCCAGGTCGGCGAGCGAGACGGCGTCCGGTTGGTCGAAGGTGTTGTGCGAGTCGGGGGCGTCGGAGCCCAGCAGCTGGGCGCGGAGCAGCTCACCCACGCCACGCGGCAGTTCGAACTCGGCGGGCAGCTCGCGCTCCAGGGAGGTGTTCGCGGCGCTGATCGTCCAGTCGTCCCCCTTGCGGGAGACCGTCAGTTCGCCGTCGGGACCCAGCGCGCCGGCCGGGGTGGGCACGTACTCGGCATCCTGGTGGTCGCGGTAGAGGTCGAACACGTGGTAGGTCGGAGTGGTGATCATCGAGGCGCCGTCGGTCAGGATCATCGACTGCAGCACATTGACCATCTGGGCGATGTTGGTCATGCGCACCCGGTCGGCGTGGCGGTGGAAGATGTTGAGGTTGATGGCCGCCACCATGGCGTCACGCTGGGTGTTCTGCTGGTACAGGAAGCCGGGGTTGGTGCCCTCCTCCACGTCGTACCAGGTTCCCCACTCGTCGATCACGAGGGCGACCCGCTTGTGGGGGTCGTGGCGATCCATGATCCGGCTGTGGGCGGTGACCAACTCGTCCATCCGTCGGGTCTGCCTCAGGGTCTCGTGCCACCCGTACTCGTCGAAACCGGTGGCGGCCCCCTTCGCCGACCAGTCGGTGGTCGGGAGCGTGTAGTAGTGCAGGCTGAGGCCGTCCATGTGGCCGCCGGCCCGAGCCATCAACACCTCGGTCCACTCGTAGTCCTCGGCGTTGGGGCCGCAGGCGATCCGCGCCACCCGCTCTGGCCCGTACTGGCGCACATAGGTCTGGTACTGGCGGTACAGGTTGGCGTAGTGCAGGGGCAGCATGTTGCCACCGCAGCCCCAGGACTCATTGCCGACCCCGAACCACTCCAGCTTCCAGGGCTGTTCGCGTCCGTGGTGCTTGCGCAGTTCGGCCATCGGGGCGGTGGAGTCGAGGGTCATGTACTCGACCCAGTCGTGCATCTCGGCCACGGTGCCGCTTCCGACGTTGCCGCAGATGTAGGCCTCGGCGTCGAGCTGGTTGACCAGGTCGAAGTACTCATGGGTCCCGAACTCGTTCGGCTCGACCACACCGCCCCAGTGGGTGTTGACCATCGGCTGCCGCTCGGGTCCCACCCCCTTCAGCCAGTGGTACTCGTCCGCGAAGCATCCGCCCGGCCAACGCACGAGGGGCACCTGGATGTGGCGCAGCGCCTGCACCACATCGGTGCGGATGCCGTTCTTGTTGGCGATCTCGGAGTCGCGGCCGACCCAGATGCCCTCGTAGATGCAGCGGCCCAGGTGCTCGGCGAACTGGCCCTGGATGCGGCGATCCAGGGTGACGGGGGTGTCGGCAGGGGCGAGACGAATCATGCGGATGGTCCTTCGGCGGTGAAGTGTGCGGAGCCGGCCTGGCGCTGCCCAGCGGTGAACTCGTTGTAACGATACAGAGCAGCTCCTGTAACGATACACAAGCAGCGCCCTCCCTGCACCCGTCCCGGGGCCATTCGGCGACTGGGACGATCCCCGGCCACCCGTCCCGCCAGCCGTAGGCTGGAGCTCCGCCCTTGCTCGAGGAGTTCACCACGTCCAGCGCATCGACAGCACCCAGCACCGCACCCCCGCGACGGTTCGGTGCCCTGCGCGATCGCCACTCCAGGCCCTACCTGGTGACGGCCGGTCTGTCGATGATGGGCGACAACATCGAGCACGTGATCACCTACTGGGTGCTCTGGCAGGTCTTCCACTCCCCCGCACTGGTCGGCTTCCAGGTGATCAGCCACTGGCTGCCCTTCCTGACGCTGTCGGTCTGGTTCGGCTCGCTGGCCGAGCGGTTCGACTGCCGCCGGATCATCCAGGTGGCGCAGGGGCTGTTCGCCTTCGTCTCACTGGTGTGGGGCGTGCTCTTCCTGACCGGCAGCCTGCAGATGTGGCAGGCCTGCGTGCTGCTGGTGCTGCACGGGTGCGCCGGGGCCCTGTGGGGCCCGGCCGAACAGTTGATGCTGCACGACTTCGCCGCTCCCCCCGAACTGCCGAGCGCCGTGCGGCTGAATGCCACCTTCAAGAGCCTGGGCATCCTGGCCGGCCCGGTGGTCGGGTCTGCTCTGCTCCTGGGTCTGGGTCAGTCCTGGGGCATCCTCGCCAACACGATCTTCTACCTGCCGATGACCCTGCTCATGCTCCGGACCCCGTTCACCGGGCACGTGCGCGACGGTTTCGTCCGCACCCGACGCCTCTCGATCCTCGACACCTTCTCGGTGCTGCGCACCGTTCGCGACGACAAGGTGCTGATCGGTCTGGTCACGCTGGGTGGCCTGGTCGCGGTGTGCGTGGGCACCTCCCTGCAGGTGGCCATGCCGTCACTGGGTGACCGTCTCGGGGCCGGGAGCGGCATCGGGTACGGCTTGCTGCTGTTCGCGAATGGTGCTGGCGGGGTGCTCGGCGGGGTGCTGCTCGAAGCGAGCGGCCGGATTCGTCCCACACTGGCCTCGGCGGTGGTGGCCACGGTGCTGCTGGGCACCACGACCGTGGTGGTGGCCACCTCGCACTGGTTCGGCCTGACCCTGCTGGCCCTGTTCATCGGGGGCGTCGCCAGTCTGGCGGCCATGTCGATCGGTCAGGCAGTGGTGCAACTCAGGGCTCCCACCCACGAGCGCGGACGAGTCGTGGGCGTCTACTCGATGATGGCGAACGGGCTGCGGACGGGCAACGGTGTCTCGCTGGCGCTGCTGGGGTCGGCCGTCGGGGTGATCGGGGCGGTGCTGGTGGGGGCCGTCGCCCTCGTGGTCGGGGCGGTCGCCATCGCGGCGCTCACCCGGATCGCGCGCTCGCGCCCGGCCACCTGAGGCGCGCGGGTTCAGTAGCGCATCTGCATGGCGGTGAGCACGTCGTCGAGGGTCGCGTCAGCCACCTCGTTCGCGCGCCCATTGCCTTGGCGCAGCACCCCGAGCACGTGGTCGGGAGCGGCGGCCAGTTCGAGGCGACGGGCCCGGATCGGTGCAAAGTACTCGTTCACGGCCTCGGTCACCAGCTTCTTCAGTCCGCCCCCGCCGCCGTCGCCGATCTCGTCGGCGATCTCGATCGGGTCACGATCGGTGCACAGCGCCGCGAGCATCAGCAGGTTCGACACCTCGGGACGATTCGCGGGGTCGTAGGTGATGGTCCGGTTCGAGTCGGTCACCGCACGCTTGATCAGCTTCGCCGTCTCGTCCGCGGTCATCCCGATCTCGATGGTGTTGCCTCGCGACTTCGACATTTTCGAGCCGTCCATGCCCAGCAGCAGCGGCGACTTCGACAACAGGGCATCGGCCTGGGGGAACACCGGCTGGTCGGCCCTGGCTCGTCCGTAGCGCTCGTCGAAGCGGCGGGCGATCACCCGGGTGACCTCGATGTGGGGTAGCTGGTCCTTGCCGACCGGCACGACGTTGGCCTTGCAGAACAGGATGTCCGCCGCCTGGTGCACGGGGAAGGTGAGCATCAGGCCGGACATCGGCCGACTGGAGCCGGCCATCTCGTCCTTGACGGTGGGGTTGCGCCTCAACTCCGAGTCGGTGACCAGCGACAGGAACGGGAGCATCAACTGGTTCAACGCCGGCACCGCCGAGTGGGCGAAGATGGTCGACTTCTCGGGGTCGATGCCGATGGCCAAGTAGTCGGTCACGCAGTTGAGCACGTTGTCGGCGAGCTCGCCCACCCCATCGCGGTCGTAGATCACCTGGTAGTCAGCGATCAACACGAAGGTGTCCAGACCCAGGTTCTGCAGGCGCACCCTGTTCGCGAGCGATCCGAAGTAGTGCCCGATGTGCAGTCGTCCGGTCGGTCGGTCGCCGGTCAACATGCGGTAGCGGGCACCCTTGCCGGCTGCGAGGTCGGCCTCGATCTCGTCGCTGCGTCTCATGCTCGAAGCCAGGGAGGCGTCCGAGGTCGAGGCCTCGAGCGCGTCGCCGTCGGTCAGTTGGTCGGCCGGGGTCATCGCGGGGTCGGTCACGGGTGACCAACCTACACCTGCTCGACCTGACCCCCCCGCGCGGCGCTGAGTCGACGCAGTTGCCCCAATGCGGTCTCCCGGGTGAGGTTGGCCCCCAACGGGAAGCCCACCTTTCCGGTCCCGTGGTGGTCGGACGATCCCGTGCGCACCAGACCGAGCCGGACGGCCAGGTCCGACAGCAGCGACCTGGTGTCGGCGTCGTGGTCCTGGTGGTCGACCTCGATGCCGTCGAGCTGGTGGTCGCGCACCAGATCACTGATCACCTCGGCCGTGAGCACGGAGCGGCTGGATCGCGACCACGGATGGGCGATCACGGCCACTCCCCCAGCGGCGTGCAGCAGGTCGATGGCTCGTCCGAGCTCGCAGGAGTAGCGGTGCACATAGCCGGGCTTGTCGTCGGCGAGCCAGTAACGGAAGGCTTCGTCCCGGTCGGCGACGTAGCCCTTCGCCACCATCGCGTCAGCCACGTGGGGGCGTCCGATCGAAGGTGACGCCTTCGCGGCGGCCACGATCTCGGCCTCGGTCAGGGGCATCCCGAGTTCGGTGAGCCGGTCGGCCATGGCCTTCACCCGCCCGACCCGACCTTCCCGCAGCAAGCCGAGTTCGGCCAGCAGCGGACGGTTGCGCCGATCCATCCCGTAACCGAGCAGGTGCACGGAGACACCGTCCAGTTGGGCGCTCATCTCGACACCGGCGATCACGGTGAGCCCGGCCCGGCGGCCGGCCTCCTTGGCCTCAGGGACGCCGTCGAAGGTGTCGTGGTCGGTCAGCGCGATGGCATCGAGCCCCACGGCCAGAGCAGCGAGCACCAAGGCACTGGGGGTGTCGGTGCCATCCGAGACGGAGCTGTGGGTGTGCAGGTCGATGCGCATGAGCCCATCATGCCGAAGCAGGACCCACAGCCCGTCGGAGGAACCCCAGAAACCAGCCCCGCCGAAGTCCGGGGACAGTGACCGGGGTGCCCTGCGACCAGCGTGCTCGGATCAGCGCGAGGAGGAGCTGCGTCGGGGACGGAACGAACGGGAGGCGTCGGCGGCTGAACCGCCGGTGCCCGTGGTGACCCGCTGACCGCGCCCACCCTGCCCGCTGCGGGCGGGCTGGCTGCTGCGAGATGACTGGCCGTTCCTGGAGTTCTGGGCGGACTGGGTCCCACGAGCCGACTGGCCACCACGGGTGCTCTGGCCACCGCGACTGCTCTGCCCACCGCGAGGGCTCTGTGCGCCACGCGCCGCAGTGGCCACAGGAGCCACCGGGGCCGGACGGACGTGAGCTGCGCGCACGCCGATGAGGTCGTTCACGGCCGCGTGGCCGACCGCCACATGCACCGGTGCGGCGGTGATCTTGGCCCGGCGCATCAGCTGGCGCACCTCGTCACGCTGTTCGGCGAGCGCGAGGGTCACCACCGTGCCGCTGTGACCGGCGCGAGCGGTTCGTCCCGAGCGGTGCAGGTAGGCCTTGTCCTCTGCCGGCGGGTCGACGTGCACGACCAGGTCGACGTCATCGACGTGGATACCGCGCGCGGCGATGTCGGTGGCCACCAGGACCTTGACCTCGCCGGACGAGAAGGCAGCCAGATTGCGCTCGCGGGCGTTCTGGCTGAGGTTGCCGTGCAGGTCGACAGCAGGCACGCCCGAGGCCGTGAGCTGCTTGGCGAGCTTCTTGGCGGTGTGCTTCGTCCGGGTGAACAGCACCCGGCGGGCCGTGCCCGAGGCCAGTTCGTGGACGATGTCACGCTTGGCGTCCAGGTCTCCCACGACGAAGAAGTGGTGGGTCATGGCCGCGACCGGGGACTGGGCGCTGTCGACCGAGTGGGTCACCGGCGCATGCAGGTAACGCTTGACGAGCTGGTCGACACCGTTGTCGAGGGTGGCCGAGAACAGCAACCTCTGTCCGCGCTGCGGTGTCTTGTCCATGATCCGCTTGACCCCGGGGAGGAAGCCGAGATCGGCCATGTGGTCGGCCTCGTCCAGCACCGTGATCTCGATGCCGTCAAGGGTCAGCGCACGCTGGCCGAGCAGGTCCTCGAGCCGACCCGGGCAGGCGATCACGATGTCGACGCCGGAGCGAAGGGCGCTGATCTGGCGCGCCGGCCCCACCCCACCGAAGATGGTGGTGGCGGTCAGACCAACGGCCTTGGCCAGAGGCTCGATGGTGGCGTTGATCTGGTTGGCCAGCTCACGGGTCGGGCAGAGCACCAGCGCCCGGGGGCGGCGGGACTGGCTGGCGGGGGCACCCGCGAGGCGGGTCACGATCGGCAGGGCGAACGCGAGCGTCTTGCCCGAGCCGGTGCGCCCACGACCGAGCACGTCCTTGCCGGCGACTGAGTCGGGCAGCGAGGCAGCCTGGATGGGGAAGGGCGTGGTGAGCCCCTGTCGGGTGAGCTCGGAGACGATGGCGCTGGGCAGCGCGAAATCAGAGAACGTGTGCACGGTTGTACACCTTTCAGGTCCGCCGATGGGCGTGCAGGCACGCGACGGCCAGGACCGATGAGGGAAATGGTCGGGTTCGCCGCATGAGACGGGCCCACGAGAAGGGCGCGCGTTGGGGACTCCACGACGTCGGTCGGGTCAGATGGACCCGCCTGTGGCAATTCTCCCACACGGGCAGGCCCAGTGGCGAACCGAGCTACCCGACGTTGACGGCGTCGAACATGCCGCGGACGAGCCTGAGGGCCACCGACAGACGGGGCAGGTCTGAGCCCCCGGTGGCCGCCTGCTTGAGCTGTTCGAGTCGTCGCTCCAGTTGCGGCACCCGCTCACCCCAGGCCTGCACCACCTCGGATGCGGTCTCTCGTCCGCTCCCCACCTGGAGGGCCTGGGCCGTCAGGTCGGTCTGCAGTTGCAGCAGTTCGTCCCGCATGGCCGAGCGGGCCTGCACGTCCCACTCACTCGATCGGGGCAGCCCCTCGATCAGTGGCAGCAGGTTGTCCAGGCCCAGCCGCTCCACCATCTCGACGAAGGTGGCCGCGGTCAGCTCGAGGTCATGGCCATCGCGTCGGCTCACCTCGATCATGGCCAGGGCCAGGTGCAGGTACTTGGTCTCGGCCGCGGTCTCAGCCAGCCCGCGGTCGACCCCCTGTCGCAGGTACCCCTCGAGTGCCTGGTCGCGCAGTCCCCGACTGCGGGCCGTCAGCAGGTCGGGCAGGGCTCGTGCCACCCGCTCGACCCGAGGGGTCAGCAGTTCGATCTCGGCCGCGATGTCGAGGGTCGATCGACGGTGCATGAGCAGCCACCGGGTGCCCCGTTCGACCAGCTTCCTCACACTGAGCCGCAGGTCGAGCTGCAGGGTCGGGTCCATCCCGGTCAGCACCAGCGCCGCCTCGTAGCGACCCGCCCCGAACACGCTGCGGGCCACCAACTGTGCCCGGATCACCTCGTCGGGTGTTCGTCCGGTCTCGGTCGCCAAGCGGTGACAGGCACTGATGCCCTGGGAGTTGACGAAGCGGTTGACGGCGACCGTGGTGATGATCTCGCGACGCAGGGCGTGGCGGTCGAACAGATCGCCGAACTGCTCACGCAGTCGCATGGGGAAGTAGGTGTGCAGGCGGTGCTGCAGGTACGGGTCGTCGGGCAGGTCCGATTCGAGGACGACTCGCTCCAACCAGATCTTCGACCATGCCATCAGGGTGCACAGTTCGGGGTTGCTGAGTGCCTCCCCCCGCTCGACGATGGCCTGCATGGCCGCCTGGTCCGGCAGCCCTTCGAGCTGCCGGTCGAGCCCCACCGCAGACTCCAGGTGCTGGATCAGCGACTCGTGCACCCAGCTCATGGCCGCGGCGCGCGAGCGCGCGTTGGCGAGCGCGACGTTCTGGTCGATGTTGTGGATGAGCACGAGGTCGGCGATCTCGTCGGTCATGGTGGGCAGCAGTTCGTCCCGCCCCGCTGGGTCGAGTCGGCCCGCTTCGACCGCATCCGACAACAGGATCTTGATGTTCACCTCGTGGTCGGAGGTGTCGACCCCCGCCGAGTTGTCGATGAAGTCGGTGTTGACCCGTCCACCCCCGCGGGCGTACTCGATCCGTCCCTTCTGCGTGAGCCCGAGATTGCCCCCCTCCCCGATCGCCCTGCAGCGCAACTCGGAACCGTTGACGCGGACGGCGTCGTTGGCGCGGTCCCCGACATCGGCGTGCGACTCGCTCTCGGCCTTCACATAGGTGCCGATGCCCCCGTTGAAGAGGAGGTCGACGGGTGCCTGCAGGATCGCGTGGATCAGCTCGGTGGGGGTGAGACTCGTGATCGCGGCGTCCAGGTCGAGCAGTTCGCACACCTCAGGGGTGACCGCGATGGCCTTGGCCTGTCGTGAGTGCACCCCTCCACCGGTGGAGATGGCGGAGGGGTCGTAGTCGTCCCAACTCGACCGCGGCAGGTGGAAGAGCCGCTGACGCTCGGCGAAGCCGGCCGCGGCATCGGGGGTGGGGTCGAGGAAGATGTGTTGGTGGTTGAAGGCCGCCACCAGCCGGATGTGCTCGCTCAGCAGCATCCCGTTGCCGAAGACGTCTCCTGCCATGTCACCGATGCCCACGCAGCTGAAGTCCTGGGCCTGGGAATCGATGCCCAGTTCGGCCAGGTGCCGCTTGACCGACTCCCAGGCCCCCCGGGCCGTGATCCCCATGGCCTTGTGGTCGTAACCCTTCGACCCGCCCGAGGCGAAGGCGTCACCCAGCCAGAATCCCCGCTCCAGCGCGATCTGGTTGGCCAGGTCGGAGAACGCCGCCGTGCCCTTGTCAGCCGCGACCACGAGGTAGGTGTCGTCGGCGTCGTGGCGCACCACGTGCTCGGGGTGCACGACCTCACCGGCGACGAGGTTGTCGGTGACGTCAAGCAAGGATCCGATGAAGATCCGATAACACTCCTGACCCTCGGCCAACCAGGCCGCGCGGTCAGTCGCCGACGGCAACCGCCTGGGCAGGAAACCACCCTTGGCACCGACCGGGACGATCACGGTGTTCTTGACCATCTGCGCCTTGACCAGGCCCAGCACCTCGGTGCGGAAGTCCTCGGGCCGGTCCGACCAGCGCAGTCCCCCGCGGGCCACCGAGCCGAACCGGAGATGGACGCCCTCGACCCGGGGGGAGTGCACGAAGATCTCGAATGCGGGTCGGGGTTTCGGCAGCAGCGAGAGACGCTCGGGGACGAGCTTCAGCGCCGTCGCCCTCGCCTGAGGCTGGAAGGCATTGGTGCGCACCGTCGCCTCGATCACCTGCAGGAAGGAACGCAGGATCCGGTCGGCGTCGAGGCTGGTGACCTCGTCGAGCTCACGCCCGAGGGCTCGGGACAGGGCGTCCACCTCACGGGTACGTCGGTCGAACCCGTCGACGAAGACGGTGGGGTCGAACTTGGCGTCGAAGAGTTCCACCAGTGCGCGGGTGATGGCCGGGTGGTCGAGCAGGGTCTGCGAGATGTAGCTCTGCGAGTAGGAGATGCCCGCCTGCATCAGGTAGCGCGAGATCGTCCGGACGACGACCACCTGCCGCCAGGTGAGCCCCGAGGTGGCCACCAGCGCATTGAGCTGGTCGACATCCATGGCACCGCGGTGACAGGCCTCGAACGCGTCGAGCACCCGCTGACGGTCGGGCACGTCCCACCGCACCCCGGCCGGGTTGACCAGCCCGAAGTCGGCGATGCTCATGGTCCGGCCACGCAGGTCGACGGGATAGGCGCGCTCGTCGACGATGGTCAGGCCCAGGCTGTTCCACAGTGGCATCGCATGGGACAGGGTCATGGGTGGTCCGCCCACGAACACCTTGACCCGCAGGTCTGCCCGCTCGGCCTGGTCGGGGCGGTACATCACCAGGCGCATGTCATCGTCGTCCCTGAGCGAGTTCAACTCAGCCAGGTCGAACACCCCTTGGGCGGGGCTGTTGTGGTCCATGTACGCCGCGGAGAACTCCACTCCGCGTTCCGAACTGGGCAGCGCCTTGGCCTGTTCGAAGAAGCCGTCGGTCCAGTCGAGGCTCGATCGCGTGAGGTCCGACTGCAGGGCCGTCAGGTCCCAGTCCACGGCACCGGGCAGCGTGAGCGTGAAGAACAGTCGCGCCAACGCCGATTCCGAGACCTGGGTGCGGAAGTCGATGGCGGTGGCACCGGTGTGCCGCCGCAGCACATCCTGCATGGCCTCCCTGACCTGCGTGTTGTAGCGGTCGCGGGGCAGGAAGACGGTGATGTAGGCGAACCGCCCCCACGGGTCGGCCCGGACGAACGCCCTGACCTGTCGGCGCTCGCGCAGCTCGGCGACCTCGCCGACCAGTTCTGCCAGTTGTTCGGGGCGGGACTGGAACACCTCGTCGCGGGGGTGGGTCGACATGGCTGCGATCACGGCCTTGCCGCGGTGACTGAGCGGGTCGGCGCCCAACAGTGACAACACCTGGTCCAGCTTGTCGCGCAGCATCGGGATGCGGGCGAGGTCCTCCGAGTACGCCTTGGAGGCAAGCATGCCGACCAGGCAGCGTTCCGCGACCAAGTGGCCGTCCTCGTCGAACGTGCGCACGGCGATGTAGTCGCGCAGTCCCGAGCGGTGGACGAGGCTGCGGGTCGAGTCCTTGGTGATCAGCCACGGACGTGGGTCACCGGTGGCGACCGTGGCGTGGAAGGCCATCGGTTCGCCGTCGCGGAGCACCCCCAGCCCGCTGCCCGGGACGGTGCGGAACTGCCCGTCGACCACCTCGTGGTCGCGGGCGCCCAGGAAGAAGAACCCGACCTCGGCGAACCAGTCCAGGGTGTCGGCGAACGCCTCGGTCTCGGTGTCGCCCCCACGCATCCCGGCCGAGATGTCGCGCGCCCGGTCGGCCATGGCTCCCCAGTCGGCCACCGCCACGGCCAGGTGCTGGAAGGCCGTCTCGAGCCGCTCCTGCAGCCGACCCGCGGCCTGGTCGGAGTCGACCCCCAGCGGGGGCGCGGCCAGCACGGCCACCCATGACTCCACGATCGTCGTGTCGTCGTGGGTCACCGGGAGCGTCGGGTGGTACAGGTCGCGGATGGCCCAACCCAGCTCGGTCAGTGCCATCGCCACCGAGTCGACCCGGAACGGCCCGTCGTCACCGATCACCTGCACCAGCCAGGCTGCGCCCACGTCGACCCCGGCGTCCGGACGAGCCACCCGTACCCGATCCTCGCCCGGACGACGCCCGGCGGCCAGGTCGACCTGCGCTCCGCCGAGCGCCTCGAGGGTCGAGCGGTCGTCCGAGTGGTGGTCATAGGCCAGACAGCCTTCGACCCAGGTCTCGCGGAGGTCGCGGGTGGTCGGGAGCGGGTGCGTCTGCACCATGGGTCACACGTCCTTGTGTGTAGTGGGCTGGGTGTCTCGCGGGGTGGGTGTCGTGGTTTGGGTGTGTCGGGGGTGTCGGGATCAGTCGGTGGTGACGAACCACTCCTCGTCGATCAGTCCGCCGAGGTCGGCGCGGGCGGCGGGGGTGCAGACCACGTACTCCAGGGCCTCGTCATCGTCCTCGCCCGCGAACCGCTCGGCGATCACGGCGACCTCGAAGCCGAGGGCGTCGATGCCCTCGGCCAGGCGGGCGGCTTCGTCCTCGTCGTCGAGGTGGATGCGGGTGACACTCACGTCAGCGGTCCTTCGGGTCGGCACCCATGTGCGGGTAGCGGTGATCGATGACGGGCACCAAGGTCTCCTTGATCGCCCGCGGACTCGCCCAGCGGGCGATGTTCCACAACGATCCTGCCTTGTCATTGGTGCCCGAGGCGCGAGCCCCACCGAAGGGCTGCTGACCGACGACGGCACCCGTGGGCTTGTCGTTCACGTAGAAGTTCCCGGCGGCCCGGCGCAGCCCGCGCTGAGCCTGCTCGATCGCGCGACGATCAGTCGCCAGCACGGCCCCGGTGAGGGCGTACGAGGCGGTGCCGTCAACGACCTCGATCATCTTCTCCCACTCACCGTCGGGGTAGACGTGCACGCCCAGGATGGGGCCGAAGTACTCCGTACGGAAGACCTCGTCGTAGGGGTCGTCGCCGGTGACGATGGTGGGCCGCACGAACCACCCCTGGGTGTCGTCCAGGGTGCCGCCCGCGACGATCTGGGTCGACGCGGTGCTCCGGGCGCGCGCGATCGCGTCGGACTGCTTGGCGAAGGACCGCTGGTCGATCACCGCCGAGGTGAAGTGACTGAGATCACGCACGTCACCCACGGAGAGGCCTTCGGTGGTCTCGACCAGTTCGTCCCTGATCGAGCGCCACAGCGAGGCCGGTAGGTAGGCACGGGAGGCGGCTGAACACTTCTGGCCGGAGTACTCGAAGGCCCCCCGCACCAGCGCGGTCACGGTCATCCGGGGATCGGCGCTGGGGTGCGCGAGCACGAAGTCCTTGCCCCCGGTCTCCCCCACCAGTCGCGGGTAGGTGTGGTAGCCGGCGATGTTGCGGCCCACTTCTCCCCACAGGTGCTGGAAGGTCGCAGTCGAACCGGTGAAGTGGATGCCCGCCAGTCGTGGGTCGGAGAGGGCCACGGCGCTCACCTCGGGACCGCGCCCGGGCACGAGGCAGATCACTCCCTCCGGGAGCCCCGCAGCCTCGAACAGGTCCATCGTGACCTGGGCCGCGAACTGCTGGGTGAGCGACGGCTTCCAGACCACGACGTTGCCCATCAGGGCCGGGGCCGCGGGCAGGTTGGCCGCGATGGCCGTGAAGTTGAAGGGGCTGATGGCGTAGACGAATCCCTCGAGGGGCCGGTAGTCCATCCGATTCCACACCCCGGACGAACTGGCAGGCTGCACCCCCGTGACCTGGCGGGCGTAGTCGACGTTGAAGCGCAGGAAGTCGATCAGTTCGCAGGCCGCATCGATCTCGGCCTGCTGCACGGTCTTGCCCTGCCCCACCATGGTTGCCGCATTCAGGCGGTCACGCCACGGCCCGGCCGCCAACTCGGCGGCGCGCAGGAAGATGGCCGCCCGCGCCTCGAGCCCGAGGTCGTCCCAGTCACGGGCGACCCGCTCACCCGCAGCCAGGGCTTCACGGACGTCGTCGGCGGTGGACAGTCCCACATGGCCCAGGACGTGATGGTGATCGGAGGGCATGGTGACCGCGACCCGCTCACCACCACCCGGGCGGCGTCCTCGGCCGAAGTGCCCGGTCAACTCGATGGGATCGGCCGAGGAGTAGGCCTCCAGCTGCGCCAGCAGCCCCGTCCGCTCGGGCGAACCCGGCGCGTAGCCCCGCACCGGCTCGTTCACAGGATGCGGGAACGACGACGACGTCTGCATGCCTGCAGTCTAGGCGCGAGCCCTGACACGGGCGCAAAAATCGCCACCCGCAGCCGGTCGTGCCAGAAGTTGTACGCCCACGGGCGCGAGATCCGAGAAGATCCAGTCTCACCCGGCCTTCGCCGGCTTCACCTTCTTCGCCTCGGCGGCGGCCGCCTCCCGCTTGGCCTTGGCCGCAGCCACGGAGGCCTTCAGAGCCGCCACCAGGTCGACCACCTCGGCAGGCTTCTGCTCGCCCTCGCCGGCCTCCTCGAGTGCCACGCCGCTGAGCTTGGACTGGACCACGGCGTCGAGGGCCTCGCGGTAGGAGTCGGAGAACTGGCTCGGGTCGAACTCCCCCTCCAACTCCTTGATGAACGACTGGGCCATCTTGACCTCGGCCGCGGAGGCCTTGACGTCACTGGGCGGCTCGGCGAAGGCCAGGTCGCGCAGTTCGTCGGGCCACAGCATCGTGTGCATGACCAGCACGTTGTCGCGCGGACGAATCAGCGCCAACGACTCGCGCTGGCGCAGGGCGACCTTCACCACGGCCGACTTCCCGGTGGCCTGCAGGGCGTCGCGCAACAGCACGTAGGGCTTTCCTCCGGGTCCGTCGGCCTCCAGGACATAGGTCTTCTCGAAGTAGGTCGGGTCGACGGCGGACGCGTCCACGAATTGCACGACCTCGACTGCCTTGGTCGAGGCCAATGGCAGGTCGTCGAAGTCCGACTTCTCCAGGATCGCCACCCGTCCGTCCGGGGCCTCGTATCCCTTGGCGATCTCCGCGAAGGGAACCTCCTTGCCACACTTCTCGCAGACGCGCTTGTACTTGATGCGGCCGCCGTCGGCGGGATGCACCTGGTGGAAGGAGATGTCCTTCGACTCGGTGGCACCGAACAGTCTGACCGGAATGGTGACCAACCCGAAAGAGATGGCGCCCTTCCACATGGAGCGAGGCATCAGTCCTCCAGTTCCTCGGCCGCGTGCCACAGCAGGGCCTGCGTGCCGATCAGTGCCTGCACCTCGTCGAGATGCCAGGCGTCGTCGATGCCGAGGCCGCGCGCTTCCTGTGCTGCGGTCCGCACCCGGGGGTCATCGGGCAGTTCCTCGCTGAACCAACTGACGATCTGCGCCCGGCGCAGTCCGTGCACCACCACTTCGCCGTTGCCGGTGTCGTCGGCATCGTCGACCTGGTCGGGGTTCACCTCGGCGCCCAGCACGAAGCGGGCTCCGTGCCGGGTCAGGGCGGCCACTGATGCGACCGACATCGCCGCGTACTCGGCCTCTTCGGGGTCGGTGATGTCGAAGGCCTCCATCAGGCTCTCGGTCGGCGCGTGGGCGGCCACGTCACCGCTGGCAGCGGACTGCCATGCGGATCGCTCGGTCGGTATGAACACCATCACTCCCGCCATGGATCCCCTCCTGTCGTCGGCTTCGTGTCCCCTTGCTGCGTCACGCTACCGTGAACGCCATGCCCGGTCGCCTGTTCGCTGCCCTGTTCCTCGTGGCCACCCTGACGCTCACGGCCTGCTCCTCCCCTCAGGCACCGGACTCCGTCACGGTCGACGTCACCATCAGGAACGGCTCGGTGACCCCCAACGGCACCACCGTTGACGTCGCCAAGGGCGGGTCCGTCACCGTCAATGTGACCTCCGACATGGCCGACGAGATCCACGTGCACGGCCTCGATCGGGAACTGCAGGTCAAGGCTGGTGTGCCGGCCAGCATGACCTTCACCGCCGACCAGGGCGGGGTGTTCGAGATGGAGTCGCACGAGCTCGACAAACTGGTCGTCAAGTTCGCCGTTCGCTCGTGAGCCCACTGCCCCTGCTCACATCGGCGCCGGGGGTCTGGGTGCCGTTGCACGGGGTCGGCACCCGCCAGGACCTGCCCCTGCCGTTCTCGCTGGTGGTGGTCGGTGCCGTGGCGGTCCTGGTGGTCACGTTCGTGGTCGCGCTCCGCCTGTGGTCCCGACCGCGCTGGCAGACCGCCGCTGGCCCGCCGTTGCCCCGACTGACACGGCTCGTGGACCACCCCGCGGTGGTGTGGACCGGACGACTTGTCGTCCTGGCGGTGGCGGGGGTGGGACAGGTGGCGCTGTGGTTCGGTGCGGACCTCGATCGCAATCCCTTCCCGGGTCTGCTCTTCGTGTGGGTGTGGGTCGGGCTGGTGCCTGTGTCGCTGCTGCTCGGCGCGGTCTGGCGGCGGTTCAGCGTCGTCAGGCTGCTGATGGCCTGGCGTGGGGCGCTGCGAGCGGACGAACCGCTGCCCCAGTGGGGCCTGTGGCCGGCAGCTCTGGCGCTGGTCGCCTTCGGGTACCTCGAGCTGGTGCAGCCCGACCGCACCCACCTGTCAGTGCTGCGCTGGTGGTTCCTGATCTGGCTGGTCTGGGTGGCGGGAGGGGCCCTGGCGTTCGGCGGCCGCTGGATCGCGTCCGCCGACCCGTTCGAGGCCTACGCGACGCTGGTGTCGAGGTTCTCTCCGTGGCAGCGGATCGACGGCGTCCTGCACGTGGTGAACCCGCTGCGGCACCTCGCCTCGTCAAGGCCACACCGGGGCACCTGGGCAGTCGGCGCGGCGCTCATCGGGGTGACCCTGTTCGACTCGCTGGGTTCCTCCACGGCTTGGGTGCAGACGGTCCAGTCGTCCGACCGGCCGCCACAACTGTGGTCCGGGCTGGGACTTCTGGCCCTGGTGGCAATCGCGGTGGGTCTCTACCTGCTGGGCGCCACCGCCCTCGAGACAACCACCCGGACGGGCGAAGGGGCGCTGGTCAATCGGCTGGGTGTCTCGCTGGTGCCGATCGCGGTCGGCTACACGTTCGCGCACTACGCCAGTTACCTCGTGCTCGAGGGGCAACGGGTGGCGGTCAACCTCTCGGACCCCCTGAGCCGTGGTCAGGACTGGTTCGGGACTGCAACCCTCGGAGTCGACGCCGGCCTGGTCGACCATCCGACCCTGATGGCCTGGAACCAGGTGATGGGCATCGTGCTCGGGCACGTCATGGCGGTACTGGTCGCCCACGACCTCGCGGTGCGCTGGCTGCCGACGTCGGGGACGGCGCGCGGTCAGCTGCCGTTGCTGGTGGTGATGGTGGCCTACACCTGCGGAGGGCTCCTGCTGCTGTTCGCCGGCTGAGCGAACACCCTCGATCCGCCCACTCCGCCGCCACCCGGGCATAGATTGTGTCCATGGAACTTCGTCGTTTCGGCCGCACCAATCACCAGTCCAGCGTGCTGGTCTATGGTGCCGCCGGTTTGTCAGCCGTCAGCCAGCAGGTCGCGGACGCGTCCCTGCAATCCGCCCTCGAGGCGGGCATCAACCACTTCGACACCGCCCACAACTACGGCGAGGCCGAGGACCGCATGGGCCCTTGGGTGCCGGGGGTGCGTGACCAGATCTTCCTGGCCACCAAGACCCAGCAGCGCACCAAGGACGCCGCGTGGGCCGAGATCAACCGTTCCCTCGAGCGGCTCGACACCGACCACGTCGACCTGCTGCAGCTCCACGCCGTCTGCAATGACGACGACCTCGCCGACGTCTTCGCCGACGGGGGCCCGCTGCCCGCACTCGAGCGTGCACGCGAGGAGGGACTGATCCGTTTCATCGGCATCACCGGTCACACGGAGGCCGCACCGCGCATCCATGCCGAGGCCCTGCGCCGGTATGACTTCGACTCGGTGCTCACCCCGCTGAACCACCAGCTCTACTCCGAGCCGGAGTTCGCCGAGAACTTCCACACGCTGCTTGACCTGGTCGAGCAGAAGGACGTGGGACTGCGCACCATCAAGGCCGTGGCCCGCCGCCCGTGGGATGACCAGGAGCGCCGCTACGCCACGTGGTACGAACCCTTCGACACCCAGGATCTGGTCACGGCCGCCGTCTCGTGGGTGCTGGGCAAGTTCCCGACCATCACCGGCATCGCCACCGCCGGCGAATCCCGCCTGCTGCCCCTGGTCTACGAGGCCGAGGCGAACCGGATCAGCGTCGACGAGGCCGACTCCGTGTTGAGCCGCGTGGACGACTACCGGTCCATCTTCGTCTGAGGGACCCGCTCGACCCGCAGTCGACAGACAGCCCACCCGGGCAACACTTCATCCGTGGAGTGTTGTCCGGGTGTTGTCGTCCATGGCGAGGGACTTCCCCCGTCGAGCGGCTGCGGATTCAGTGGGGCCATGACGACACTCACCCTGGTCCTCGATCCCGCAACCGCCACACCCCCCACCCCTCGGGGTCCGAGCTCGAATCGGACCATGCCCTCCGCGCAGGAGTCGCCGCTGGGCGGCGAGCGGCGCGCCACCCAGTTGGTGGGTGTGCTCGCCCACCGTGCCCTCGAGGTGCTGCAGCTGCGGCGCCAGGCCAAGCACGTGCAGGCACTGTTCAGCGAGGAGTCGATGACCGTGCTGCGCGCGTGGTCGGGGGTGCCTGCCTGGGAGGGTGCCCGGATCGGCAGCGTGCGCGCCACGGTGCTCAACCACCGCCACGTCGAGGGATGCGTGCGGGTGGTCACCCAGGATCGCTCCGTGATGATCACCCTGCGGCTGGAGCGATCCCCGCGCGGATGGGCCTGCGCGAGGATCGACGTGCTCTGCAGCCGCGGCCACCTGGCACGGTGGGGAGTGGCAGCTGCCTGAGGATCAGGCCGCCGTGTTCCTCCCGTGACAGGCCTTGAACTTCTTGCCCGACCCGCAGGGGCACTGCTGGTTGCGCCCGACGTTGGCGAAACCACCGGTGTTGCGGGCCGACGGCGTGGAACTCTCCGCCTCACCCTGCTCGTCCGGAGCGGTGTAGGTGAGCTGGCGCTCACGGGCGGGCTGCGACCCTGCCAGTCCCTTGGCACGCACCTTGGGACGACGGGACGATGCCTCCCGGCCAGCCCCTGGTTGCGCAGTGGAGGTCACACCCCGCACCTCGGCCAGGGCGTCGAACTCCACCTCCGCCTCGGGCACGTCGGCGTCATCGGTCTCGGACGTGACCAAGGTGCGGGGGTCGACTCCCGACTGCACGCCGACACCGCTCACCTCGCCGGTGACCTCCAGGTTGAACAGGTAGCCGACGACCTCCTCCATGAAGGCTTCCATCATCTGCTGGAACATGAGGCCACCCTCACGCTGGTACTCCACCAACGGGTCGCGTTGGGCCATGGCCCGCAGGCCGATGCCCTCGCGCAGGTAGTCCATCTCGTAGAGGTGCTCACGCCACTTGCGATCCAGCACCGTCAACATCACCTGGCGTTCGAGTTCGCGCATGGTGTCAGCTCCCAGCGACTCCTCACGGGCGTCGTAGGCACGGCTGGCGTCCTCGACGAAGCGCTCGACCAGGGCAGACGCGTCATGTTCGTCGTCGATGTCATCGAAGGTGACGGTGACGGGATACAGCGTCTGCAGGTCGGTGATCAACTGCTCCAGGTCCCAGTCCTCGGGCAGTCCCTCGGTGCGCTGGCGGACGGCGGCCTCAACGACCCTCGACACGGTGTCGCGCAACTGCTGCTCCACGTCGGCGCCGTCGAGCACCTGTCGGCGGTCGCCGTAGATCGCGTGGCGCTGACGGTTCATCACGTCGTCGTACTTGAGGACGTTCTTGCGCATCTCGAAGTTCTGCGCCTCGACCTGCTTCTGGGCGCTCTCGATCGACTTGCCGACCCAGTTGGACTCGATGGGGACGTCATCGGGCACCTTCAGGGTGACCATGGCGCGCTCCATGGCGGGCCCGTTGAACAGCCTCATCAGGTCGTCGCCCAGCGACAGGTAGAACCTGCTCTCCCCCGGGTCACCCTGACGGCCGGACCGGCCGCGCAACTGGTTGTCGATGCGACGTGACTCGTGACGCTCGGAACCCACCACGTAGAGCCCACCCGCTTCGACGACCTCCTGGTGTTCGGCCGCGACCTGCTCCTCGAGCTCGGCCAGGGTGTCATCCCAGGCAGCCTCGTACTCCTCGGGGGTGGTGTGCGGGTCGAGCCCCCGCTCCCTCAGCACGAGGTCGGCCAGGAACTCGGGGTTGCCGCCGAGCATGATGTCGGTGCCACGTCCGGCCATGTTGGTGGCCACGGTGACAGCACCCTTGCGACCGGCCATCGAGACGATGGCGGCCTCAGACTCGTGGTGCTTGGCGTTCAGCACTTGGTGGGGCACACCGGCGGTACGCAGCCGCTTGGAGAGTTCCTCTGACTTCGCGACGGAGGCGGTACCGATCAGCACCGGCTGGCCCTTGGCATGTCGCTCGACGACGTCGGCGATGATGGCATCGAACTTGGCGTCCTCGGTGCGGTAGATCAGGTCCTTCTGGTCGACGCGGATCATGGGCATGTTGGTGGGGATGGGCACCACACCCAGCCCGTAGATCTTCTGGAACTCGCTCTCCTCGGTGAGAGCCGTACCGGTCATGCCAGCCAACTTGTCGTACATGCGGAAGAAGTTCTGCAGGGTGATCGTGGCCAGGGTCTGGTACTCGTCCTTGATCTCGACCCCCTCCTTCGCCTCGAGCGCCTGGTGCAGGCCTTCGTTGTAGCGGCGACCGGTGAGGGTTCGTCCGGTGTGCTCGTCGACGATCAGCACCTCGCCCTGCATCACGACGTAGTCCTTGTCGCGCTTGAACAACTCCTTGGCCTTGATGGCGTTGTTCAGGTAGCCGATCAGCGGGGTGTTGGCGGACTCGTACAGGTTGTGGATGCCGAGTCGGTCCTCGACGGTGCTGATGCCGGGGCCCAGCACCGAGACGGTGCGCTTCTTCTCGTCGACCTCGTAGTCACGATCCCGACGCAGGCGGGTGACCAGCGAGGCGAACTCGGGGTACCACTGGTGGTTGTCCTCGGCTGGCCCCGAGATGATCAGCGGGGTGCGGGCCTCGTCGATCAGGATGGAGTCGACCTCGTCGACGATGGCGTAGTGGTGACCGCGCTGCACCAGTTCCTCGGCCGACAGCGCCATGTTGTCGCGCAGGTAGTCGAAGCCGAACTCGTTGTTGGTGCCGTAGGTGATGTCGGCCTGGTAGGCGACGGCGCGCTCGGCCGGGGTCATCGAGGTGAGGATCGCGTCGGTGCGCAGCCCCAGCATGTGGTGCACGCGACCCATCTGCTCCGACTGGTAGCGCACCAGGTAGTCGTTGACCGTGACCACGTGCACGCCCTTGCCCGTCAGCGCGTTGAGGTAGGCGGGCAGGGTGCCCACGAGGGTCTTGCCCTCACCGGTCTTCATCTCCGCGATCCGTCCGTGGTGCAGGGCTGCACCGCCGATCAGCTGCACGTCGAAGTGGCGCTTGCCCAGCACCCGTTTGGACGCCTCACGCACCGTCGCGAAGGCCTCGGGCAGGATGCTGTCCAGTGACTCACCGTTGTCGATGCGCTGCTTGAACTCAGCGGTCATCCCTGACAACTCGTCGTCCGACATGTCCTCGAAGTCAGGCTCGATGGCGTTGACCTGGTCGGCGACCTTCGACAGCTTCTTGAGTTCCCTGCCACTGCCGGCATTCAGCAGTCGATCGATGAAGCTCACAGACGTCCTTTTCGCTTGACTCACTCGGGTGCGCCCCGCAGGGGGCGCACACATACCCGATCATGCTACCCGCCTCGCAGTGGCAGGCCCTCACAGCATGGGTGCGAGCCGCGCTGCACCGTTGCCGCGCGGCTCGACCACCACCTGCTCCAGCCCCAGCCAGCCGGTCAGCTCGAGAAGTGCTTGGGCCAGTTCGGCGCTCGTGCGCACCGGATCCGCGTCGGCCTCCAGCCAGGTCGCCTTCACCTCGAGACGGGAAGCCGCCCGGTTGGCCTTGAGGTCGACCCGCGCACACAGCTGGTCGTCCAACAGGAAGGAATAGACGTAGTACCCGTGCACCCGCTGGGGCGCAGGCACATAGATCTCGATGCGGTACGGGTAGCCGAACAGGGCCTCGATGCGGTCACGTTGGAACATCATCGAGTCGAACGGGCTGAGCAGGGCCCGGCCACTGGCCCGACGGGGGCGCTCTGCCTCGTGCCAGACCCAGGTGGGCCTGGTCTCCCAACCGCGCACCCTCACCGGCACGAACTGCCCGTCGCTCACCAACTGCTCGAAGGCCTGGGCGGTGACGGCGTCACGCCGCAGGTAGAAGTAGTCACTCACACAGGTGAGCGAGAACACCCCGAGCGCACGGCCAGCGCGGGCCAACAACTGGCGGCGCTGCTCGACCGGCGACCAGTCCTGGTGCAGGTGTTGCGGTGGCAGCACCCGCTCGATCAGGTCGTAGCGTCGTTCGAACTGGCTGTTGCGTCCTGCGGAGGAGACGGAGCCTGCCGAGAAGTCGTACTCGAGCACCTGCTTGACCGACGACCAGTTCCATCCCCAGCTCTCGCGGCTGCGCTCCTCCTCGTGGTCGATCTGGCGGGCCGTGAGTGGGCCGTGGTCGGCAATGGTCGACAGCACGTGGGCGGGCAGACCGGGGTGCGCCGTCTCGACCCTGGCCAGGGTGTCGGCGTACCTGGCCGCCATGGCGTCCATCCGGTGCCGCAGGGCCGGGGCCAGTGCCACGTCGATCAGGCTGGCGGCGTGGCCCCAGTACTCGAAGAGCCGTCGCGGGGCCTTGCCGGCGGCCCGATCGAGCAGGGCGAGGTCGTAGGGGCCCAGCCTGGAGAAGAGCGGCAGGTAGTGGGCTCGCTGGACGACGTTGACCGTGTCGATCTGGAACTGCGCGACCCGTTCGATCTCGGTCTGCACGTGCCTCATGGTGACCGCGGGCGGACGTCGGTGCGTGACAAGGCCCTGGGCCGCCAGAGCCATCCGGCGGGCCAGGGCCAGGGTCAGGTCGCTCATGGGGCCCAACCTAACGGGCCCCACCGACATTCCCGAGGGGACATTCCTCGCGGTGTCGGATCAACTGGCGTTCCTCACGTCCAGGTGGATCACCCCGTAGTCGTATCCCTTCCGCCGGTAGACCACACTGGGCCGACCCGACTCGGCGTCGGAGTAGAGGAAGAAGTCGTGCCCGACCAACTCCATCTCGTCGAGCGCCTGGGCGAGCGTCAGCGGGGCCCCGCTGAACTCCTTCTCCTTCACCACCAGGGGGCCGTCACCGATCACGTCGAGTCCGGCGACGGTGTGGTGGCTGTCCGACCCGTTGACCTGGTGTTCTCCGTCCAGACCTTCCGACGAACCGGCCTCGATCAGGGGGGCGCCGAAGTGATCCGCGGTCCGCAGCCCGTGGTGGTGGTGCTTGCGCCGATCCTGGGCCTTGCGAAGCTGGGTCTTGAGACGTTCCATGGCCTTGTCGAAGGCGGCCAGCTTGTCGTCGGCCAGTCCTTCTGCACGCACCACCGGACCCTTGCTCCGGAGGGTGATCTCGGCGATCACGTCCTGGTCGCGACCTCGGCGGGCCGGCTCGACGGTGAACTCCACCTCGACCCGCTGCACCCGGTCACGGAACCTCTCAACGGTGCTGATCCGTTCGACCACCTGCTCCTTCACGGTGTCGCTGACATTGCAGTGACGGCCCTGAACGACGATGTCCATCTCAATCTCCTATGTTTGCCTGGGTCCAGACATGACACAGGCACGAACCTGCGAGCAATCGAGGGCTGCAGGTCGTGCCATGCACCAACGTTACCGAGTCACCCAGCAGGTGTCTGCCGGGGCGTGCTTTGCGCGTGTCTGAGTTCGGACGAGGCCACTGTGGCCGCCCCCGAGACCGTCCAACCGGCCCTGGTCAGGGCGGTGGCGGCAGCCGTCAGGCTGGCCCCGGTCGTGATCACGTCGTCGACCAGGAGCACCCTGCCTGACCCGCTCTGGGCGCGCATGGCGGCGGCCATGTTCTGCCACCGCTCGGTTCGTCCGAGGTCGAACTGGTCGGAGCCGGATCGCGCCACCCGCAGCAGCGGCTCGTGGGACCATCCCAGGCGCCTCGCCACCGCTCGTGCCAACGCCCGGGCATGGTCGTGGCCGCGCTCGGCAACAGCCTTGGAGCGAGAGGGAACCGGGACGACCAGCATCGGCTCACACCAGCCGGCCAGCCCCACTCGCAGCGAGACGGCCTCGGCGAAAGGACGGGTGAGGCCCCAACCACCTTCGTCCTTCCACGCCTTCACCAGCGCCGGCACCGGTGGGCGGTAGCTGCACGCCGCCACCACCGGCCACCCCGGTGCCGGTCCGACCAGGCGGAGGGGGGTGGGGCGGGCCAAGGCGGCCAGGCAGTCCCCGCAGGCGCCCCAGCCCGGACGACCGCACCCCGGGCAGGACGAGCCCAGGAAGAGGTCGGCGGTGGCGTCGAGCAGCGCGCGAACGCGTGGTTCCATCTCCTGATCATCACCCGCTCAAGTGGCCACCGCGGACCGCCTGTGGACAACTCGGGCGACGTGGGGACTCAGCCCGGGAGCACCGCACTGGTGACGCCGCCGACGACCAGCCGCCATCGGAACCGGTCCTCGAACCGCCAGACGCGGTTGTCATTGCCGCGGATCACGGCCGTCACGCCCTGACGTCGAG
The DNA here is from genome assembly GCF_000421525.1 of Aestuariimicrobium kwangyangense DSM 21549. Classification (GTDB taxonomy): domain Bacteria; phylum Actinomycetota; class Actinomycetes; order Propionibacteriales; family Propionibacteriaceae; genus Aestuariimicrobium; species Aestuariimicrobium kwangyangense. The sequence goes on from NZ_ATXE01000002.1 coordinate 607,314, forward strand.
GAGTGGCGGACAGCGACACCGGTTCGATGTCGCTGGCTGACGGACCGAGCGCCTCGACCAAGGCGCCATCGGCCGAGACGCTCCACACCGAGGTGCGGGAGTCCTGGGCGGTGGGGCTCAGCACCACCAGGGTCGCGGGCTCGGCCCAGCCCACGTCCCGGGGGTTCTCGAGCCGCCCCGAGGTGGTGGTGACGGGCATCTCGAGCCAGCCGTCCGCCGTGATGGTCTCGGTGCCCCGGAGCCTCACCAGACCGAGCACGCGGGTCTTGCCCGACTCGACGATCAGGGCCATCGTGGTGCGGTCCGGCGAGATGCGGAAGGCGCTCACCGTGCCCACGGGCAGATCCTTCACCGGGAAGCGGTGCACCTGTCCGTCCAGGGTCATCCGCAGCAGGGTCGGCTGCCCCTCGATCGTCCCGATGCTCCACACGGTGCCGTCGAGCATCACCTGGGGTCGACACAGTTGGGTGGCGGTCACGCGTCGGGTGGCCTGGTCGGAGCCGAACTGGGTGGTCCACACCTCGGTACGCGCGACGTTGACCACCACGACGGTGCCCAGGTCGGGGCCGACGTCGACGTTGCCGGGAACCCCGCCCCAGCTGCGTCCACCGAAGGCCCCACTGATCGGGGTGAACTCGGGGGAACCGCCCTCGACGATGCGCCCCACCACCTGGTCGCGGACGACCACCAGGTCGGACGCGGCGCGCTGCTCGACGGGCTGGTAGGAGTCGAAATCCGAGCGCCGGATGCGGGTCGGGTCGGAGGCCCGTGGGATCTGCCACACCTGGCCGCCCGCCTGCAGTCGCACCGCCTGCACCTGGTCGAACTCGGTCAAGGTGGTGACGATCTGTGCGGCCGCGCGGGTACGCGCCCCCTCGGAGAGCACGTTCAACTGCGTCGACAGGTTGACCAGGGCCAATCCGTCGGAATCGATGCTGACGGTCGTGCTGCCCTTGGCCTCCGCCGGGAGCGCGGTCCCCACCGCTTGACCCAGCCAGGTGCTGGGGCCGGCCAGCAGGGCGTCGAGGGCGCGGCTGGGGTTGGCCGCGGTGTCGGGCACGTGCACCAGTTGCGGTGCCAGCATCGAACTGTCGGCTGACAGGAACCAGATCGTGATCGGCGAGTAGTAGCGGGTGAACAGGGTGTGGGCCAGCAGCAATCCCTCGGGGGGGTTGCCGATTCGCCACTGCCCGCCCACCCGCTGCATCCCGAAGTCGTGCTGCAACGTGCCCTGACCGGGGACGAAACGACCCTGCCCGTCGACCTGCCCCACCAGGGGCGCCGTGATCACCGCCGACTTGTCGGTGGTGATCGGCGGATGGTCCTGGGGGTCGTAGATGACAGCACCGCTGTCGGGCTTCCAACTCTTGGCCGCACCCTCGGTGAGATATTGGCGCGCCACCTGGTACCCCGGTGTCGGGGTGGCCATCGCCGTCAGGAACCCCGCGAGGATCACCTCGGTGTTGCCTCCGCGGGATGGCGGCAACGGAGCGATGTCGACGCCCTGCGAGTTCTGTTCCAGCGGTGTCTGGCTGATCCGGGTGACGGGTCCGGAGGTGGCGATGGTGGCGCACCCGCTCGCAGCCAGGGCGACGGGGACGAGGGCGAACAGGTCTCGACGGCGGATCACGGGTGACCCACCTCGTGGGTGACGTTGCGTTCCACCAGGGTGAAGTCGGTGGGGGCCAACGGCAGGGGCGAACTGCGGAGCACCTGACCGTGCCGGCGCGGCAGCGTCAGCCGGAACTGGGCTCCTCGCTTGGGTCGTCCCCAGGCCGACAACCAACCCTCGTGCAGCATCGCGTCCTCCAGACTGATCGCCAGGCCCAGTCCCGTGCCACCCATGGTGCGGGTGCGGGAAGGATCGGCCCGCCAGAACCGGTGGAACACCTGCCGCGCCTGCGAGGCGAGGAAGCCGACGCCGTGGTCACGCACGACGATGGCGACGGCTTCGTCGTCCACCTTGACGGTGATGTCGATGGGCAACTGTTCGGCGTGCTCGATCGCGTTGGTGATCAGGTTGCGCAGGATTCGCCGGATCCGGCGGGCGTCCACTTCGGCGTAGGCCGTCCCCTCGGCGTGCAGACGAAGCTGGGTACCGGCCCTCTCGGCGAACGGTCGCTGGCTCTCGACCTCGGCGGTCACCAGAGCCACCAGGTCGACCTCGTCGAGGTTGAGCACCGCGGCCCCGGCATCGAACCGGCTGATCTCGAGCAGGTCTCCCAGGAGTCCCTCGAACCGATCCAGTTCGTCGTAGAGCAGTTCGGTGGTCCGTGCCACCGAGGGGTCGAAGTCCTCCCGACCGTCGTGCAGCAGTTCGGCGGCCATCTTCACCGTGGTGAGCGGGGTGCGCAGTTCGTGGGAGACGTCGGAGACGAACTGTTGCTGGACGCGCGACAGGTCCTCCAACTGCACGATCTGCTGCTGCAGTTCGGAGGCCATGTGGTTCATCGACGTGGCGAGACTGGCGAGGTCGTCGGTGCCCCGCACCGCCATCCGTTCGTCGAGGTGGCCGTCGGCCAGCCGTCCCGCGATGATGCTCGCCTGCCTGATCGGACGGACCACGTGCGCCGACACGAGGGCGGAGATGCCCAGCATGAGGGCCAGCAGCAGCGCTCCAGTGGTGATCAGGGCGCGTTGCATCACCTGGAGCACCTGCACCTCGTGGTTGAGGGGAAAGATGAAGTAGATGGGATAGGACTGCCCCGACACCGGGGCCTGCAACCGGGCGCCGACTGCGAGCCCCGGGATCGGGGCCACCCTGTCGTCGGACGAGATCACAGTGGTCGGTGTGACGAACATGCCGTCGGGGTCGGCGGCGACCGCGTCGACCAAGGACTGCGGAACCGAGTCGAGGGCGATACCGGGCGAGACGAATCCCGAGACGGGTCCCTGGATGACGATGTGGAACTGGCTGCCCGAACTGCCGGCCTCGTCGGCCAGTTGGTTGAGCCGCTCGTACAGGCTGGCGGTGCGCAGGTCGGTGTCACGCAACTGGCGCTGGATACGGTCCAGCGAGCTCGACGCCTCCGCGATCGCCGCACTCCGCTTGCCCGCCATCACGCCGTCGGTGGCCTGTCGCATGATCAGCCAGCCGCTCAGCAGCACCACGATGATGGAGCCGATCACGGTCGACGAGATCACCCGCAGCGGCAGGGACGACCACCACCACTGACCGATCGTGCGACGTCGCTGGTTCACTCGTCCTCGATGGGGTCCCCGGCCCGATACCCGACCCCTCTGACGGTGATCACGGTCTCGGGACGCTCGGGGTCGCGCTCGATCTTGCTGCGCAGGCGTTGCACGTGGACGTTGACCAGGCGGGTGTCGGCGGCGTGGCGGTAACCCCACACCTGCTCGAGCAGTTGCTCACGGCTGAAGACCTGGGTGGGACGACGCGCCAGCGCCAGCAACAGGTCGAACTCCAGCGGGGTGAGCGAGATCAGGGCGCCCCGACGGGTGACGGTGTGTCGTTCGGTGTTGATGCGCAGGTCACCGATCCGCAGGATGGTGGGCACGCTGTCCTCGACCTCGAGCCGCCGCAGACGGGTGCGGATGCGAGCCACCAGTTCCTTGGCCCGGAACGGCTTGGAGACGTAGTCATCGGCGCCGGCCTCCAGCCCTGTCACCACGTCGGTCGTGTCGGACTTGGCGGTCAGCATCACGATCGGCACCCCGGACTCCTGCCGGATGTCACGGCAGATCTGCACCCCGTCACGGCCCGGCAACATGAGGTCGAGCAGCACCAGGTCGGGTTTGGTCTCGCGGAACATCTGCAGGGCCTTCGAGCCGTGTCCGCACCGCGCGGTGTCGAATCCCTCCTGACGCAGCACGATCTGCAGCATCTCGGCGAGCGCCGAATCGTCGTCCACCACCAGCACGCGCTGCCGCGTGCCACCGCGGGTCGGTTCGGCCACTGCGAATCCCTCCTCGGACGGGCATCGCCGCCCGGGCAATGCTTCATCACGACATGCTAACGCCCACCCCACAACGGGGAGGCTGGCAGGCGGGCTGCCGATGGACTCAGTTCTGGTCGGGGTCGTCGACCCAGGTCGACAGCAACCCGAGTTCACCGCCCTGACGGCGCAGCACACGTCGCCACAGGTTGCGTTGGTCGGAGCCGAAGAGGTCGGTCTCGCGGGCCGGCACCCGGTACCAGTCACCCCGCAGCAGTTCACCCTCCAGCTGACCTGACTCCCAACCGGCGTAGCCAGCGAAGATGCGCAGGTTGGAGTAGGCGCCCGTGACGATCTCGGTGGGGGTGTCGAGGTGGAGCAGTCCCACGTCTCCCTGCACCCGTCGCCAGCCCGGGGGTTCCTCGGCGGGCTGGTTCAGGCGGGCGACACAGATGGCACCGTTCGGCGAGACCGGGCCGCCCTGGAAGAGCAGTTGCGGGGGGCTGACCAGCGGCACCCACGAGGGCAGCACCTCGTCGAGATCGGCGTCGGCGAGCCGGTTGAGCACGACCCCGAGGGCACCGGACTCGTCCGCGTCGAGCAGGTAGACGACCGACTGCTCGAAGAAGCCGCCGCTCTGCTCGGCGCTGGCCACCAGGAGTTCACCCGCTGTGGGTCGGTTGCCGCTGCTCACCCTTCCATCCTTGCACGGGCGAAACGGGGGCAGGGGCACCGGCGGCGCAGGTCCGGGAACCACAACGCCCTCGCCCCGCGCGGTGGCGGGAACGAGGGCGTGCAGCAGGGGTGGAGGTGGCGGGAATTGAACCCGCGTCCTCGAGAGATGAACCAGGACTTCTCCGGGCGCAGTCGTCATGACGTTCTACTTGGCTCCAGTGCTTCTGACGACAGATCACTGACAAGCCCAGTCGCAGTGAAGTCCCACCTCTCCCCTGCAACGCAGGAGAGGCAGCAAGCCTCCTTGATGAGGCCAGGATCCGGACGGAAGGCTACATCCGGTCTGACCCTTCGGTCACTGCTCAGGCAGCGAGAGCGAAGTCTGCGCGAGTGTTGTCGGCAGTTATTGGTTTCCAGGGAACATTTACGAGTTGACCCCAGATTCTCGGCCCGCTTCTCCTGGGACTATCGTCCCAAGTCGAAACCAGTCACCCCCTGTTGAGTTGTGACGTCCGCTCCCCCGAGGGGGCTACGACCGCCGAAGGTCCAGTGTACCCGGTTCAGCGACCCAGCTCACGCGGTTTTCCGCTGTCGTTGAGCAGCTTGATGGGGTTGATGCTGGTGAGGAACGTGTCGGAGTCCTCGCCGCTGGCCGCCTTGGCACCCCCGACCACCGTCACGATCAGCCAGGCCAGTCCGACGACAGCCGTCACCCAGCTGAGCGGATCGATGATCGCACCGACGATGATGGCCCCCACCATCGCGATCGACAGCGCAATCTGGGTGTTGAACGACTTGGCGGCCTCGCGATGGGCGAAGGTTCCGGGGCTGGTGGCTGCGTAGGTGATGGCCGGACCGATGAAGCCCAGTGCGAGGGCCGAGAAGTGTGCGAAGCCGGCGGCTCCCTTGCCCGTGCGCCCGTCGCGGTGCTGGTTGAGCATCGGGGCGTAGGCGGGGTGGGCGCCCACCGCGGCGCTCGACAGGGGCACGCTGACGAGCCCGGCGAAGGCACGGTTGAGATCGGCGCGGGTGCGGGCCAGGAGGGCTTGGCCGACCCGCTGGTCGAGCTCCTCGGCGGTGATGCGACCCTCGGCATAGGCGTTCTGCAGGTAGGCGAGGGCCCGGTCTCGTTGGGCCTCGGTCACCAGGAGGGAAAGGCTCGGGTGCTGGGACGCCGGAGGAAGGGCAGGGGCGGGCTGGATCATGCGACCATTCTTCCGCGCGGGCCGTTGGGCAGCGATCGGGCGCGACCCCGAATCACCCCGGATTGGGTACCTTCCACTACCCTCGTGGCCATGACTGAAAAGCCTGAAGTTGAGTTTCCCGAGGGTCCTGCCCCCACCGAACTGGTCATCACCGACCTGATCGAGGGCGAGGGCGACGAGGCCACTGCCGGCCAGACCGTGGCCGTGCACTACGTGGGGGTCTCGTACTCCACCGGCGAGGAGTTCGACTCCAGCTACGGCCGGGGCGAGCCCCTGTCGTTCCCCCTCGGCGCCGGCATGGTCATCCAGGGATGGGACCAAGGGGTCCAGGGGATGAAGGTGGGCGGACGTCGCCAGTTGGTGATCCCCGCACACCTGGCCTACGGCGACCGAGGCGCCGGTGGCGTCATCAAGCCGGGCGAGACCCTGATCTTCGTGTGCGACCTCGTCGGCGTCCGCTGACTGCGGACCGAGGCACCCCGACACGACCCGAACCACCCATACCCAGGCCGCCGGCCGGTTGACCGAAGGGCTCAGCCGCGCCGGCGGCGCTGCGCCAGCTCCCGTTCGACCTCGCGGTTGGCGTCGCGCTCGGCGATCGTCTGCCGCTTGTCCCACTCCTTCTTTCCGGTCGCCAGTGCCAACTCGACCTTGGCGTAGCCGTCGGAGAAGTAGATCGACAGCGGGACGATGGTTCGTCCCGAATGGTCGGTCTCCCGCGCCAACTTGTCGATCTCGCGGCGGTTCAGCAACAGCTTGCGGGTGCGCCTGGTCGCGTGGTTGGTCCACGTGCCGAAGGCGTACTCCGGGATGTGCGCGTTGCGCAGCCACGCCTCACCGTCATCGATGGTGGCGAACGCATCGGCCAGCGAGGCCCGCCCCTGACGCAGGGACTTCACCTCGGTACCGGTCAGCACCAGCCCAGCCTCGAACCGCTCCCCCACGTGGAAGTCGTGGAAGGCCTTCTTGTTCTGGGCGATGAGCTTGCGGCCCTTCTCGCGTGGCATGGGTGTCGTCCGATCTGGTGGGGTGCTGCGACCTCCCAGCATAGGCCGACGAGCATCACCCGCCCACCCAATTCGAGGGCCACTGCGTCCTCCGGCGCGGTCCGTGCGCTCCTTCACGCCCTCGGCGGGCTCAGCGGGAGGGCAGTGACCTGGCGGCGGTGACCCCGTGGTCAACGATGCGTTGCAGGTCCTCGTCGGTGGCCACGGCTTCTGGCAGCACCGCCAGCCAGCCCTTCATGGGACGACCCTTCATCTCCATCCCGGTGATGGCCACCCCGTCGATGATGCCCCCGCTGTCATCGGGGTCGGAACGCAGCATCACTCCCCCGGTCGACGAGGCCGCAACCGCCATGGTGCCGTTCACCATGAAGCCGACCCCACCGAACATCCTCTTCTCGCTCACGCCGTCGACCCCGGCCAGTGCGGCGCGGAGTCGATCGGCGATCACGGGATCGTAGGGCACGACCGAACACTCGCTCAGTAGATGCTGGTCATGGCGTTGGTGACCTGGCCGTTGACCCAGACCATCAGGTGCAGGTGGCAGCCGGTCGAGTAACCGGTCGAGCCGACGTAGCCGATGATCTGGCCCTGCGACACGTGCTGGCCGACGCCCACCGTGTAGCGGATCGCGTGGTTGTAGCCGGTGGTGACATAGCGGCCGTTGACCAGGCCGTGGTCGATCATCAGGCGGTTGCCGTAACCGGCGTTGTAGTACCTCTCGGCGACCACCCCAGAGCGGGCCGCGCGGATGGGTGAGCCGCAGGCCGCCCCGAAGTCGGTGCCGTCGTGCAGCTTCCAGATGTGCAGCACCGGGTGCAGACGCATGCCGTACTGCGAGGTGATGGCTGCCCCCGACGGGTAGATCCAACCCTGCGAGGCAGTGGTGGTGCGGGTGGTGGTCCTGGTGGACGTCTTGCCGCCGCTCGTCCGGTTGGTCGAACGTGAGGTCTTCGACGAACTCTTGGCCTTGGCCGCTGCCGCCTTCGCGGCTGCCGCCCTGCGGCTGGCCTCGGCACGCTCGCGGGCCAGGCGGTCGCGCTCGGCCTTGGCTGCCGCTGCCTTCTGGGCGGCGATGCGCTGGGCGATCCGCTTGTCGACGGCCTCGCTCTCGGTCTGCAGTGCAACCTGCCGCTGCTGCTCGGCCTTCACCTGGGCGTCGGCGCTGGCCTTGGCCTTCTGGTTCTGCGCGTTGGCGGTGGCCACCACTGCGGCGGCCTGGCTGGCAGCCCCCTGCAGCTGCTGCGAGGTCTTCAGACCAGCAGCCGCTTCGGCGCGCAACTTCGAGACCTTGGCCTCGACCTCGGTGGCCTTGGCCTCGGCGGCGTCCAACTTCAACTTCAGCGCGGTCAGGCGATCCATCTGGGCGCTGGTCGAGTCGAGGACGGTGGTCGACCACTGCACCTTCTGGTTCAGGTCGTCGATGGTGGTGTTCGAGAACAGCGAACCGAAGCCGGCCAGCGGGTTCTGCTGCTGCATCGTCTCGCGCACCCGGGCACCCGATTCGTGCTGCCAGGCGGCGACGTCCCGCTGGGCACTGTCGGCCTCGTCCTGGGCGAGCTGCTGGGCGGCTTGGGCCACCTCGAGTTCGGCCGCCCGCTTCTGGTCGAGGGCCTGCGACTGCTCGAGACGGGACTGTGCCGCGGCCAGCTTGGCCTGCGCGTCTGCCAACGCCGCCTGCGACTGCGCCAGCGCCTGGGTGGCGGCGACGGCCTGGGCATTGGCCTCGTCGAGATCCTGCTTGTTCTGCGCGATGCGGGTCTGCACCGACTTCTTCTGGATGTCGAGCTGGTCGGCGGTGGCCAGCTGGACGCTGCCCAGACCCAGGCTCAGGGCCACGAGGGCGGCCAGACCGAATCGGGCGATTCGGCCCGCGCGGGAACCGCTACGGGCGGGGGGGAGGTCCCGAATCACAGCTGTACCCCTTCTCTGACACCGGCGTCAGACGCGCAGGTATCGCTTGGTTGCTATCAGCGTGGGGATGATAGACAGCCCAATGGCCGCCACCGCAACCCATCCGATCGCCCCATAGACGTCCGCACGGTCAATCCATCGTAAACTCGAAAGTGAGACTTGAGCGTTGCGGACGATCGCGAACTCGTGCAGACCGAGCAGTGTTCCGCTGGCCAGGGCCCAGCCGATGACCCCCGTGAGCAGGCTCTCGAGCAGGAACGGCATCATGATGTACCAGTTGCTCGCCCCCACCAGCCGCATGATCCCCAGCTCGCGGCGACGCGCGAAGGCGGCCATCCGGATCGTGTTGGCGATCTGCACCCACGCGGCCAGCAGTAGGAGTCCGGCCAGGGCGACGGTGCCCCACTTGAGCAGGTTCAGCGCCGAGAAGATCTTGTCGAGGATCAGGTGCTGGTCGACGACCGCCTGCACCCCCGGCATCACGCCGGCCTCGGCCACCACTCCCTTGTACTGCTCCGGGTTGACCAACTTCACCCGGAAGGAGTCCTGCATCTGGTCGACCGTGAGGGTGTCGAGCAGGGGTGAGTCCTTGAAGGTCTCGCGGAAGGCGTCGTAGGCCTGCTGCTTCGACTCGTAGTGCACCTGCTGCACCTCGGGGTTCTTCCTCAGCGCTGCCTGGATGGCGTCCTTCTGCGGCTGGGTGGCGTCCTGGCCCGGGTCACAGTTGCCCGATGACGAGTCCTTGACGCACAGGAAGACCGAGACCTCGATCTTGTCGTACCAGCGGTCCTTGGTGACGTCGACCTGTCGGTTGATCAGCAGTCCCATGCCGAACAGGGTCAGGCTCACGAAGATGGTCACCACGACGGCGGCGTTCATGGCCAGGTTGCGGCGCAGTCCGGACCACGTTTCTCGCAGCGTGTGTCGCATCGAATCTCTCTCGCTCTCGGGTGGGTCGCTCGTCACCGCTCAGGCGGTGCCGTAGACGCCCTTGCTCTGGTCGCGGATGACCTGGCCGGACTCCAACTCGATCACCCGTCGTCGCATCTGGTCGACGATGGTGGAGTCGTGGGTGGCCATGATCACCGTGGTGCCGGTCTTGTTGATGCGGTCGAGCAACTTCATGATGCCGACGCTGGTGGCCGGGTCGAGGTTGCCGGTCGGTTCGTCCGCGATCAGGATCTTCGGCTTGTTCACGTAGGCGCGGGCGATGGCCACCCGCTGCTGCTCACCGCCGGAGAGTTCCTCGGGCAGACGTGCACCCTTGCTCGCCAGGCCGACGGTGTCGAGTGTCTCGGGCACGACCTTCTTGATCTCCGAGGTCGGACGACCCAGCACCTGCAGGGCGAAGGCGACGTTCTCGTAGACGGTCTTGCCCGGGAGCAGCCGGAAGTCCTGGAAGACGGTTCCGATCTGGCGGCGCAGCCCCGGAACCTTCCATCCCGCGAGCCGGTTCAGGTCCTTGCCGAGGACGAACACCGTGCCCTTGGTGGGGCGGTACTCCCGCAGGATGAGCCGCAGGAAGGTCGACTTGCCCGACCCCGACTGGCCCACGAGGAAGACGAACTCCCCCTTCTCGATCTGCACGTTCACGCCGCGCAGAGCGGGCTTGGTGGAGCCCTCGTACAGCTTGGTGACGTCCTCGAACGTGATCACACGGCATCCTTCGTCGGGGGACTTGGGGGGCATGGCGTCGCGGTGGACGACGCTGGAGGGTTTCCTGAGGGTTTCTCAGGCCGACTGCGACGAGTCTAGGTGCAGCCGCCGGAGCCACAAGCTGCCACGCCCACGGCCCGACAATTCCCGACCCGGCTCAGTGCTCCTCGGCGCTGCGGCGCCACCGGATGCCGGCATCGATGAAGCCGTCGATGTCACCGTCGAAGACGGCGTCGGGATTGCCCACCTCGTGGTCGGTGCGCAGGTCCTTGACCATCTGATACGGGTGGAGCACGTAGGAACGCATCTGTGAACCCCACGAGTTGCCGGCGTCGCCCTTCAGCGCGTTCATCTCGGCTTCCCGCTCCTGCCGTGCACGCTCGAGCAGACGCGACTGCAGCACCCGCATCGCGGCCGCCTTGTTCTGCAGCTGCGACTTCTCGTTCTGACAGCTCACCACCAGTCCGGTGGGCAGGTGGGTCAGACGAACCGCCGAGTCCGTGGTGTTGACCGATTGGCCGCCGGGGCCGGACGAGCGGAAGACGTCGACCCGCACGTCGGCCTCGGGGATGTCAATGTGGTCGGTCTCCTCGGTGACGGGAAGCACCTCGACCCCGGCGAAGGAGGTCTGGCGTCGTCCCTGGTTGTCGAAGGGAGAGATCCGCACGAGACGGTGCGTCCCCTGCTCGACCGACAGGGTTCCGTAGGCGAAGGGGGCCTTGACCGTGAAGGTGGCGGACTTGATGCCGGCCTCCTCCGCGTAGGAGATGTCATAGACCTCGAAGGGGTAGCTGTGTCGCTCGGCCCAGCGGGTGTACATGCGCAGCAACATCTGCGCGAAGTCGGCGGCATCGATGCCGCCCGCCTCGGACCGGATGGTGACGACCGCCTCGCGGGAGTCGTAGTCACCCGACAGCAGGGTGCGCACCTCGAGGGCCTCGATCGACTTCGCCAGGGACGAGACCTCCGTCTCGACCTCGTGCACCGAGTCGGAGTCGCCCTCGTCGGAAGCCATCTCGAGCAGCAGTTCGGCATCGTCCAGTCGCTGGCGGAGCTTCTCGACCCGCTGCACCTCGCCCTGCAGGGTCGACAGGCGGGAGGTCACCTTCTGGGCGTTCTCCTGGTCGTTCCACAGGTCGGGAGCGGCCACCTGTTCCTCGAGGTCTGCGATCTCCTTCTTCTTCGACGCAGGGTCGAGCACTGCCTCGATCGAGTCGAGGGAGTGTCGAAGGGTCGAGATGGTCTCGGTCAGATCAGCAAGTGCCACGAGAGGTCACTCTACCGCTGACCACCGCCGCTCCGACCCCATCGATGCGCCCGCTGCACCTGACGTCCACGACCAGACATGCGAGGGTTCGCCGCCGGACGGATCGGTACAGTCACGACCATGACAGACGCCGTGCATCCCAAACTGGCCGACATGCTCGACGAGGTGGCCAGTCGCAACCACGGGGAGCCGGAGTTCCTCCAGGCCGTGGGCGAGGTGATGCGTTCACTGACGCCGCTGGTGACCCGCCGACCCGACTACGCCCAGTGGTCGGTGCTGCAGCGCATGGTCGAGCCGGAGCGCCAGATCATCTTCCGGGTGCCGTGGATGACCGATTCCGGTGAGGTGCGGGTCAACCGCGGTTTCCGGGTCGAGTTCAGTTCCGTGCTCGGCCCCTACAAGGGCGGCCTGAGGTTCCACCCGAGCGTCAACCTGTCGATCGTGAAGTTCCTCGGCTTCGAGCAGGTCTACAAGAACTCTCTGACCGGGCTGCCGTTGGGGGGCGGCAAGGGTGGTTCGGACTTCGACCCGAAGGGCCGCAGCGAGACCGAGATCATGCGCTTCTGCCAGTCGTTCATGACCGAGTTGTACCGCCACCTGGGCGAGCACACCGACGTGCCGGCCGGTGACATCGGGGTCGGTGGCCGCGAGATCGGCTACCTGTTCGGGCAGTACAAGCGCATCACCAACCGTTTCGAGGCCGGGGTGCTCACCGGCAAGGGCATCAGCTGGGGCGGTTCCCTCGTCCGTACCGAGGCGACCGGGTACGGCACCGTCTTCTTCGTGGAGCAGATGCTCGCCCAGCGCGGCCAAGACCTCGAAGGACGACGCTGCGTCGTCTCCGGGTCGGGCAACGTGGCCGTCTACGCCGTCGAGAAGCTCCAGCAGTTGGGGGCGACCGTGGTGGCGTGCTCGGACTCGTCCGGCTTCGTCGTCGACGAGCAGGGGGTGGACCTCGCCCTGCTCAAGCAGGTGAAGGAGGTCGACCGAGCCCGCCTGAGCGCCTACGCAGACGCCCGACCCGGCGCCACCTTCAACGAGTCCGGGTCCATCTGGGACGTGCCCTGCGAGATCGCACTGCCCTGCGCCACCCAGAACGAACTCGACGAGACCCACGCCGCCACCCTGATCAGGAACGGGGTGCGGCTGGTGGCCGAGGGCGCCAACATGCCCACCACCATCGCCGGCGCTGACCTGTTCCAGCAGGCGGGTGTGCTGTACGCGCCGGGCAAGGCCTCCAACGCCGGTGGGGTTGCCACCAGCGGGCTCGAGATGCAGCAGAACGCCAGCCGCGACGCGTGGCACTTCGACGCCACCGAGAGGCGCCTGAAGGCGATCATGACCGACATCCACGCGACCTGCCTCGAGACCGCCGACGAGTACGGGCACCCAGGCGACTACGTCGTGGGGGCCAATCTCGCCGGTTACGTCAAGGTCGCTGACGCGATGCTCGCCCAGGGCGTGGTCTGAGCACCACCGTCCCGAAGGCTGGGGCCGGGGCGTCCGACTCCGTCGGCACACCGCTAGGGCCCCAGCAGCTCACCGGCTCCCAGTCGTCCACGTCGCGCAGCAGCAGGCCGTCGACGGTGGACCCGTTCAGCACGAGCACCTCGTCGACGTCGAGGTCGGTGAGGTCGACCAGTTCGGGCCGCCACACGGCGACCACGGCCCGCCGGTCGTGGACGGCTCGGGCCTGGGTGTAGCCCAGTTCCGAACCCTGCACCGAGAGCCGTCCGAACAACGCCACCTCGCGCCAGTCGCGCCACAGGCGCAGTTGGTGGGCGAGCGTCTTGCGCTGCTCGTCGTCGAGGGTGGCCAGCGGCATCGACACCTGGGGCACGGAGAAGAAGGTGCTCTGGAACTGCTGGGCGACCGCGACCGCCCCGCCGTCCCTCGCCCACATCAGCGGGTCCGCGTGAACCGCCACCTCGCGGACGAACAGACGCAGGTCGAGCGAGCCCTGCCGGTTGACCACCGCATCCGCCGGGCAGTCACCCACCCGGATGCAGTTCCCGTAGGCCGTGATGGCCGGTGAGACGTAGGGCTGTCGGAACTCGATGATCGGCTCGGCGAGACCCGCGTCCGCCAACCGGGAGCGCACCTGCCCCAGCATCATCCGCATCGCCTCGCCCACGTCGGCGACAAAGCCTTCACCCGGGTTGTCGACGACCTCGCCGGCGTAGACCATCGCGTTGTTGAGGAAGTCGATCTTGAGGCCGGCGACGCCGTAGTCGGTGACGATCCGGGCGCAGGTGGAGGCGACGAACTCCCGGACGGGTCCGTGGCGGGGGTCGAGGATCCACATCCGGTTCCGCTCGTCGCCCTTCGGGGCGTACTGGCCCAACTGCGACACCACCGGGCTGTCCATGCCGAGCAGGAGCGGAGCGATCCACAGCACGGTGTCGATCTCGAGGCTCCGCAGTTCATCGACCGTGGCCCGCAGGTCGGGGAACTTGTCGGTGTCAGGGATCCACTCCCCGCAGCGGCCGTAGCCACGGCCGTGACCGCCGACCTGCCAACCGTCGTCCACGAACAGGCTGCGACAGCCCAGTTCGGCGGCCATCCGGCCCTCGGCCACGACATTGTCGTGGTTGACGTCCTGGGTGTAGGTGTACCAGGTCGAGAAGACCGGTTCGGTGGCCGCCCGGGGCAGCGGCAGCGCCGTGATCTGGTTGACCTCGCCCAGCCAGGCCGACAGCTCCCCGATCACCTCGGCGAGAGGGGCGGGCGCATCCGTGGTCGCCAGGCGCACCACGCGGTCACCGGATTCGGCCGCCGCGTGCAGCGACAACCTGACCGACTTGTGCTCCTCGCTCACTCCCCCCCTGATGCTGATCTCGCCGACCACCTCGGAGCAGGCCAGCCCCCACAGGCCGATCCCCTCCGCGTCGTGCAGCACCACCACGGGCGCGGACTGGACCAAGCTGGTGGTCGTCCGGTTCGCCCAGTCGGGGGGCAGGGTGCGATGGCCGCGGGCCTCGGGGGTCCACAGACCCACCCCGGCCCCCAACGGGAACTCCAGTTCCAGGTCGAAGGAATCGTGGGCCGCGACCGCATGGTCGGTGATGGTGACTGGCACCAGCCCAGCCTAGTGAGCGACGGCCGGGGCGCGGGCAGGTTCTGCAGGCATGGCGCAGGGTGGACATGGACGATTCGCCGACTGACGGCTGGTCGGTGCACCCCTCGGACCCCCGAAGGGGGTCTCGCGGGTCGTACTCAGTTCTGGATGGGCCTCGTGCGGTCGGTGAAGAGGGTGCCGCCCTCGGCCACGTCTGTCTCGGCTGCGTCGAGGACGAATCCGAGGCTGACGCTCAGTTCGCGGATCGCGAGACCGAGGCGGCCGATGTCGCTGCCCTGGCCGTTGCGCTGCGCGATGTCGTCCATGCTCTCCTGCAGCAGGTCGAGTCGATCGCGCATGTCCTTGATGTGATTGGTCTCCACGGTGACTCCTTCGTCGGTGGGGCGCGGCGGTCGTCGGTCCCATGTTCAATCTAGGTGCTGCCGACGGGCCCGGCGTGGACTTGGGCCAACCCTTCAGACAGGACACGAAGACGGGCAGGAGTGCGTCGGATGGCCCTTCGACGGGTCGTGAGCGGCCCGTCGGGTTTTTCCCATCCGGAGCTGAAGCCGTGGTGGAGAGTTCACCGAATAGTGGTGGGCGGGGTTCACGTCCCTCGTACGCCGTGCAACGATTCATCTGCGGGTCGCTCTTCACCCCGCATCGCCCGATCCCCCCGATTGGTGGACTGGTCTCTTCCCCCCGATGTACCGAGACCTTCCCCTGGGGCGAGCCACGAAGAGTGTCCCGCCATCATGACGAAGCGCCCCACCCCTGAGCGGGGTGGGGCGCTTTTCGTCGTTCTCGGGAGGTTCGAGTGCCTCGGAGAGAGGGGGTGGGCGCAGAGGGACTTGAACCCCCGACATCCTGCTTGTAAGGCAGGCGCTCTGACCACCTGAGCTATGCGCCCGAGGCACCCGACGGCGCGCTCGACACCCCATTCTGTCAGGTCGGGGACACGAAGTGTCGCTGCCCTAGACTGCGGGTCATGACGAGCACGAGTCCGCCGGCCGACGCCGGGGTACACGTGGCACGGTGGACGCTCGTCCGACGGTGGGCGCCCACTCTCGCTGTCTGGCTGGTGGCACTCGTCGTGCTGGCAGTGGCCGGGGTGGGGATCCGGGCCAACACCTCGGTCGGTGAGATGGGGAGCACGGCCGAGCTGCCCCTACTCCCCAGCGACACCCGCCTGCCCAAGCTCGCCAGGCCCACCTCGCCCACCGAATCGGTGCTCGTGTGGAATCGGTACTCCACGTCGAAGTCCTACGTCACCGAGGTCACCCCGATCTCGGTGGTCGAGGGAAAGATGTCTGACTTCCGCCTGGCCGATCCCACCGAGGTCGGCGGTATGCGGGTGTTCTACATCACCTACCGCCTCACCTATCTGCGCGGGACGGCCATCCCTGGGTATCCCGACATCAGGTTGCAGGTGATGCCCGGCAAACAGAAGGCCGTACTCCCACCCAACGGGCTGAAGGACTGGAACCAGTCACCGTGCCAGGTGCCCCAGTTGCGCCGCGGCTTCGCGTTCGGCGAGGGGACGACCCTCACCATGTGCTCCATCTCGTTCGTGCCACCGGGTGAGCCGACCCGCATGATGCAGATCGAACCCAGGATGAAGGCCGGTCAGGCGCTCAGCCAACCCAACGACGTCCGCTGGCCGCTGCGGGTCTCATGACCGACATCGCACCGGCCCCGCGCTTGCACCCCACGCGCGGGCAGGGTCTGGCGCTCGCGTCAGCGTCGGGTCTGGGGGCCCTCAGCAACTTCGTCATCATGTTCCTGATGACCCGCACCCTGCCCGATGCCGAGCAGCAGTCCGAGGCACTCGCGTTCTGGTCGGTGCTCACAGGCCTGTTCGGGGTGCTGGTCGGCGTCCAGAACGAATCCACCCGCGCCACCGCCGCCGTCCGACACGGGCGCCCGGAACGAGGTCGCCTGTTGTCGCCGGTCCTGGGTGTGGGGCTGGCCGCTGCGGTCCTCGTCTCAGTCGCAGCCGCCGTGGGCATTCACTGGGTGCTTCCCAGCCACCCCCTGTGGGCCACGACGCTGTTGGTGGCAACCGCCCTCTGCTACGCCGTCTACGCCCTGGTGCTCGGCGCCATGGCCGGCACGGGCCGATGGGCCGGGTTGGCCGGAACCCTCACGGCAGAGGTCGCCGTCCGGGTGATCGCGGTCGCTGGCGTGGCCCTCACGGTCCGGAGCCTGTTCGGCTACCAGACGGCCATGACCTCCGCCGTCGTGGTCATGACAGCCGCGCTGTGTGCCATCCCTGCAACGCGGGCCCTGCTCACCAGCCGCAGCGACCGGGAAGCGCGGGTGAGCCTGCGCCAACTCGGAATGGCGATCCTGTCGGCGGCGTCGAGTGCGGTGATGATCACCGGTTACCCGGCCCTGATGAAGGCGAGTCTGCGCGGCGAACCCCAGTTGGCGGCCTGGATGCTGGCTGTCAGCATCACGCGCGCTCCGGTGATGATGCCGATCATCACCTTCCAACAGGTTGCCGTGGCCCGGTTCGTGGCCCACCGACGGGGAACACTGCGGGCGATGGTGGTTCCGGTGGCCCTCGTGCTCGCGGTGGGTACTGTCGCGGCCGTCGGCGCAGGACTGCTCGGTCCGTGGTTCCTGAGGCTGTTCGATCCCTCATTCCACATCGGCGGGTGGGCCTTGGCGCTGCTGACCCTGGCCAGCACCGCGATGGCGGCGCTGGTGCTGGTCGGCACGGCCGCCCTCGCGCTCGACGGTCACCGGGTCTACGGCATCGGCTGGGCGCTGGCCGCGGTCACCTCGATCACCGTGTTGTTCACGGTGCACCTGCCCGTCTTGCCGAGGCTGCTCGCGAGTCTGGTCGCCGGCCCCGTGGTGGGCGCCGTCATCCTGCTGGGTTGGCTGCTCGTTCAGTCCCGCCGGACGAGCCCCAACACCGAGTAGACGGCCTGGCGGGCCACGGCCATGGCGCTCACGGTGGCGTCGCCCTGCACGAGGTCGCGCCGTCCCAGCAAGTGGGGCACCTCGGCCAACTCGTGGTGGAAGGCCTTGGCCTGGGCTGCCTGGTGTCCCGCCAGCGCGACCGACCACTGGCCCGAGCTGACGCGGAACGATCCCAGCACCTCGCCCAGCGCGACCACCGTGCTCAGACCGACATCGTGACCGGCGAGCACGACCCGGGTGTAGGTGGCCTGGTCGATCAGGTACGCCTTGCTGTCGTCCCACCAGCCGGAACCGGCGAGGAGGTCACGCCGGAGCATCACCGAGCCGGGTTCACCGAAGACATTGCGCCCCGCTCGCACCGAGGCGGCGATCACCTCGCGTCCGTCGTGGGCCCCCCACCACCGGCGAGGCATCCCGTGGGAGCGTTTGAGCGTTCGTCCGCCCGCATCGATGATGCGTCGCCGCGAGCACACCAGCGATGCGCTGAGGTGGTCGCGGAAGGCCGCCACCTGCCGTTCCAGGGCCGTGGGCTCGAGCAGGTCGTCGCCGGGCAGCAGCTTCAGCAGATCTCCGCGCGCCGCCTGGCTCACCCGGTTCCAGTTGGCCGGAGCACCCCCACCGGCCGGTGTCGGCTCGAGCAGCCGCACCCGCGGTTCGTGCCGGTAGCGTTCCAGCACCTCGCCCGTGCCGTCGTCGGAGCTGTGGTCTGCCACGACGAGTTCGAAGTCCGTCCAGGTCTGGGCCAGCACCGAGTCGAGGGTCTGCGAGATGAGGCCGGCCTGCCGGAAGGCGGGCACGACCACCGAGACGGTGGGAGGTGCGGTGGTCACGGATGGGCCTCCAGTCGGGCACGTTGCAGGTCGAGGTAGGTGCGGTGGACTCCCACCAACAGTGAGGTGGAGGCCAGTTCGTCGAGTTCGGGCCAGACCCGTGAGGTGAGCGACAGGTCCCGGACCTGCCCGGTGCGAAGCGGTGAGGATCCCTGCACCACCAGGGGTCGCTGGCTGCTGATCCGCCTGACGACGTGCAGCAGGTTGAACACGGTCACCCGGTTGCCGCTGGCGATCACCTTGATGGTGACGGTACCCGGATCGGTGAGGGCCGCCAGGTCGAGGCTGCCCATCACCATGGCGGCGGCGTCGTCCACGAACAGGTAGTCGCGCACCGTGTCGAGGTCGACGTACACCTTGACCGGGGAACCCTGCAGAGCACCCCACAGCAGCGTGCTGATCAACCCCTGACCCTTGCCCAGGTTCTGACCGGGACCGTACAGGTTGGCGATCCTGCCGAGGACGACCCGGGCGCCGCTCGCGCCGGCGAACTCGCTGAACTGCTGCTCGAGTCGCAGTTTGGCGAACCCGTACGGCACCAACGCCGAGGTCGCGCTGAACTCGTCATGGGGGGCCGGCGAACTGCCGGCGTAGACACCCCCCGCGGAACTGGCGACGAAGACGCTCAGACCGGCCAGCAGACCGGGCACGAGCTCACCCAGCGCCGACACCAACGCCTCGACGACCGCCGCCTCCCGCGCGAACTGGTCCTGCTGGGAGGCCACCACCCCGGCACCCGCGCACCATGCCACCCGCAGGGTGTCGCCGGGACTGCTGAGGTACTGACGGTTGAGCCGGGCGACGGTCTCGCTGAAGACGACAGCGGCCGCCTCGGGGTCGTCCCAGGGAACAGGCACGACCAGGACCGACTCCCTGTCCGTCCTCCGGGACGCCGAGGCGCGGACGACCGCTGAGCCCAGCAGCCCTCCGGCCCCCAGTACCCACAGGGTGTCGGTCATGCGTCCTGCGGGTCAGGGGTGACGTCGCGGCGCCCCAGTGGACCGTGCTCGGGGTCGCCGACGATGAGGTAGAGCGGCTTGCCCATGGCCTGGTTCACGGTCACACCGAGGTACTCGGCGACCACCCCCAGGGAGAACAGGATCAGCCCGGAACCGATCAGGATGACGCACATCAGCGAGGCCCACCCCACGATGGCGGCGGGATCCATGATCTGACGGACGACGACCACGACCGTCAGCACCAGTCCCAACAAGCCGATGATGGCGCCCAGGAAGGCGACCAGTCGCAGCGCACGGGTGCCACTGGTGACCACCATGCGCCAGAAGTGGGAACTGAGCGACCGCACCGTGTACGAGGACTCGCGACCCTCCGAACGCATCGGCACCGGGCACGAGGTGACCTTGCGACTGATCCAGCTGAGGGCCACGTCGAGGTAGACCCCTGGTCCGGCGAAGGCTGACAACGCTCGACCCGTCTCGCCCAGGATGAGCCGGAAGCTGTTGAACTGGGTGGCCGAACGTGACCCCATGGCTCGCGCCAGGATCCGCTTGGCCAGGCGGGAGGCGAGATTGCGGAAGGCACCGTGCGGGGGCTCGTTGCTGGGTTGGGCGTAGACCACGGTCGCCTGCTCCGCCAGCGCCGTGTCGAGCATGCGCCCGATCTGGGCGGGATCGTGCTGGCCGTCCTCGTCCATGGTCACGATCCAGTCACCGCCGGCCGAGGCCAGACCCGCCATGGTGGCGGGGTGCTGCCCGAAGTTCCGGCTCAACCAGACCGGGCGAACCAAGGGGGAACGCTCCTGCAGCGAGCGGATCGTCTCGTCGGAGGCATCAGGTCCGTTGTCCCACACCGGCATGATCTCGGTGATCGCGAAGCTGTGCCCTGCCGGGGTGAGCTGGGGGCCGGCCAGTGCCAGCAACTCCTCGACCACCGGCGTGAGGCTCTTCTCACCCCGGTAGACGGGGATCACCACGGAAAGGGTGTGCACACGCGGTTGGAGTCCCTGCATGGGCTCACCCTATCCGCGTCAGCGGTGGCGCTGCGGGACGGCCGTGCCGCCGTGACAGGATGCTCCCGTGGAGCAGACCGATCCGAGACCCGACTGGGTGACACGAACAGCCACCTGGGTGGGGACGATCGGGGTCGTGGGTTTCCTCGTGCTGTTCCGCTGGAACCTGACCCCCTACGCCGCCTATGACGCCCAGCACTTCGTCATCGGCTGGTACAACCACCTCGAGCGCACCGGCTGGCCCGGTCTGCGCACCAGGTTCGCCGACTACAACGTGCCCTACCTCTACCTGCTGTACGCCTCGACCCTGGTCTTCGAGAACGGGTTGGTCGCCATCAAGGTGATCTCGAACCTGGCTGACCTGGTCCTGGCGTGGGGGGTCGTCCGGGTGGTCTGGCCCTTCCGTGGACGGAACGTGGCCCTGGGCGCGGGGCTGCTGGTGCTGCTGGTGCCCGGGATCTGGATCAACTCGGCGGTGTGGGGCCAGACCGACCAGATCTACACCGCCCTCGCCATCCACACGCTGGCCGATCTGCTGCGTGGCAAGCAGAACCGCGCCTGGTTCGTCTTCGGGCTGGCGTTCGCGTTCAAGCTGCAGGCCGTGTTCCTGCTGCCCTTCCTGGTGGTGGTCTGGCTGCGCGACCCGCGTCGGTCGTGGGCTGCACCGCCGTTGGCGGTGGTCGCATGGTTCCTGACCGCGGTACCCGCACTGGCCATCGGGCTTCCCTGGCGCTCGCTGCTGCTGACCTACTCGGAACAGACGTCGGCGTCGAAGGCGACGGTGGCTCCGAACCTGTGGCGCCTGTTCGCCGACGACCCCGACCTGATCTCGTCGATGACGGCGTTCGCTGCCGTGCTGACCGGTGCCCTGATGGTGTGGGCCCTGCGTCGCCACGTCTGGTTCATCGATCGCAGCCGCTGGGTCGTGCTGGCGGCCGCCTTCGCGATGCTGCTGCCCTACACACTGCCGGGCATGCGCAACCGTTACTTCTTCCTCGCCGAGGTGCTCGTGCTGATGGCCGCCGTACTCCGTCCACGGCTGTGGTGGGTGGCGGTGGCGACCTCCACGGTCTCTGCCCTCAGTTACAGCAAGGCGCTGTTCAACCTCACCTTCCCCGGCGGCGACGTGCTGTCGGGAGTGCCCTACGGGGTGCTGGTGGTGGTGTTGGTGCGCCACGCCATGGCCGAGGGCCCGGACGACCTCGGGTGGACCGGTTCGCTCAGGCCAGCGCCTGCCGCACCAGTCTGGCCACTTCGCCGCCCTCGGCACGCCCCGCCGCCCGCTCGTTGACGGCGCGGACGATCTGACCCATCTGCTTCATCGTCGGCTTCTGACCCAGACCGGCCTCCGCCGAGGCCACTTCCTCGGCCACCATGGTTGCCAGTTCGTCCGAGGTCAGGTCAGCAGGCAGGTAGCGCTGCAGCACACCCACCTCGGCCAGTTCCTTGTCGGCCAGTTCTGGACGTCCGCCGTCGGTGTAGGCCTGCGCGGAGTCCTTGCGGGTGCGCACCTCGCGAGTGAGCAGGGCCAGCACCTCGTCGTCGCCCAGTTCACGTGCCTCGTCACCGGCCACCTCGGCGGTCGTGATCGCGGCGAGCACCATGCGCAACGTGCCCTTGGTGAGGTCGTCGCGGGCCTTCATCGCGGCGACCATGTCGGCCTTGAGGGTCGTCTTCAGCTCGCTCATCAGGCGACTGCCTCGTCGATGGCCGCGAGTTCCTCGTCGGAGAAGTCGAGACGGTCGAGTGCACCCAGGTTGGTCTCGAGCTGGTCGACCGACGAGGCTCCGATGATCACCGACGTCATCCGCTCGTCACGCAGGGCCCAGGCCAACGCCAGTTGGGCCAGTTTCTGGCCGCGGCTGGCCGCGATCTCGTTCAGCCGGCGCACCTTGGTGATGGTCGCGTCGGTGATCTGGTCGGACTTCAACGAGCCCCCTCGGGCCGCACGGGAATCCGCGGGGATGCCGTCGAGGTAGCGGTCGGTGAGCACACCCTGGGCGAGCGACGAGAAGGCGATGATGCCCATGCCCTCGTCGGCGCAGGCGTCAACCAGGCCACCGGTCTCGATCCAGCGGTTGATGATCGAGTAGCTGGGCTGGTGGATCAGCAGTGGGGTACCGAGCTCGCGGGCGATGGCCGCCGCACGATGGGTCTGCTCGGCGTCGTAGCTCGAAATGCCGATGTAGAGGGCCTTGCCGGAGCGCACGGCGCTGTCGAGCGCGCCCATGGTCTCCTCCAGCGGGGTGTCGGCATCGAAGCGGTGCGAGTAGAAGATGTCGAAGTAGTCCAGTCCGGTGCGCTTCAGCGACTGGTCGAGGCTCGCCAGGACGTACTTGCGCGACCCGCCCCCTTGTCCGTAGGGCCCGGGCCACATGTCGTACCCGGCCTTCGACGAGATGATCAGTTCGTCGCGGTAGGGCTTGAAGTCCTGGGCGTGCAGCGCACCGTAGTTGAGCTCGGCCTGCCCGTAGGGGGGCCCGTAGTTGTTGGCGAGGTCGAAGTGGGTGACGCCGCGGTCGAAGGCGCGGCGCAGGATGGCTCGTTGGGTCTGGGACGAACCGACGTCCCCGAAGTTCTGCCAGAGCCCCAGGCTGATCAGTGGCAGTTTGAGTCCACTGCGTCCGGTGAAGCGATAGGTCATGTGGTCGTAACGGTCCGCGGCAGCGAGGTAGCTCGTCATGGCTCCGACTCTATCGCCGTAGTATGAGCGACTGGCTCCCATCCACCACTCCCCGAAGGGCCCCGCTGTGCGCAGCATCGCGAAACTGCTCCGTCACGTCCGAGAACTCACCTGGCTCTATGTCGGCATCGCCGCTGCCTCCGTGCTGATCGCGGGCACCAGCCTGCTCGGCCCGTTCATCATCAAGGGGGCCACCGACGAGGTCGTCGCCAACGTGCAGGGCCACGGTCGCGGGGTGTGGATGATCCTCTGGTTCGCGGTCGCCCTGTTGGTGGCCGAACTGTTGCAGACGGTGCTGCGCAATGTCGCCGGCTACTGGGGTGACGTGATGGGCGCCCGGATGCGCGCCATCCTGTCGGGTCGCTACTACTCGAAACTGTTGAGGCTGCCCCAGCGCTACTTCGACAACACGTTGTCGGGCTCGATCATCGCGCGACTCAACCGCTCGATCACCGAGGTGACGAACTTCCTGACCGCCTTCGCCAACAACTTCCTGCCGATGTTGGTCACCCTGTTCGCCGTGCTCGTGATCACCGGGTTCTACTCCCCCTGGCTGGTGATCGCCCTGGTGGTGATCTTCCCCGTCTACACCTGGCTGACGATGCTCACCAGCCCCCGCTGGCAGCGCATCGAACGAACCAAGAACGACCACGTCGACCAGGCCGGTGGCGCCTTCGCCGAGGTGGTGGGACAGATCAAGGTGGTGAAGAGCTTCGTCACCGAACGCCGGGAGCTGCGTCGGTTCACCGACGACTACGACGCGACCATCGGCCTCACCCACACCCAGTCGAGTTGGTGGCACCGCATGGACGTCGCCCGCAACGGCGCCCTCGCCGTCATCTTCTTCGCCGTGCACGCGCTGATCCTCGTCCAGACCATGCAGGGCCGCTACAGCGTGGGCACCATGGTGATGCTGATCCAGTTGGTCACCATGGCCAAGATGCCTGTCTCGGGCATGAGCTACCTCGTCGACATCAGCCAGCGTGCCGTCGCCGGGTCCAAGAGCTACTTCGAGGTGATGGACGAGCCCGAGGAGTCCGAGGAGCTGGGCAGTGCCGAGCGCACCGAACTGCGATTGCCCGACCCGCATCCCGGCGAGCCGGCCATCGTCTTCGACCACGCATCGTTCGCCTACTCCGACTCCAAGACCGATGTGCTCTCGGGCGTCAGCTTCGAGGTCGGGCAGGGCGAGAAGGTCGCCCTGGTCAGCGAGTCCGGTGGTGGCAAGACCACCATCGTCAACCTGCTGTTGGGCCTGTACCCCGTCAACGGGGGACGGATCCTCGTCCACGGTGAGGACCAGTCGCGGGCCGACCTGTCAGCCGTGCGTGCGACCATCGGCGTCGTCTTCCAGGAGCCGGCGCTGTTCTCGGGAACCATCCGCGACAACATCGCCTACGGACGTCCCGACGCGACCCTCGACGAGGTCATCGCCGTCGCCCGGCGGGCCAACGCGCACCCCTTCATCGAGCGATTCGACGCGGGCTACGACTCGCTGATCGGTGAGCGTGGTCTGAAGCTCTCGGGTGGCCAGCGCCAGCGGATCGCCGTTGCCCGGGCGATGCTCAAGGACGCACCGATCCTCATCCTGGACGAGGCCACCTCGGCGCTCGACACCCGCAGCGAGCGCCTGGTGCAGGCAGGGCTCGAGGACCTGATGGCCGACCGGACCAGCATCATCATCGCCCACCGGCTCTCGACGATCGCCTCGGTCGACCGGATCGTCACGCTGCGGGACGGGCGGGTGGACGAGATCGGGACACCGGCCGAACTCGCGGTTTCGGGCGGGATCTACAACGAGTTGCTCGACCTGCAGGCGACCGGTGGCAAGAAGAGCCGCAAGGCCCTGGAGGGATTCGACATCGCCGTCTGACGGCTTGTGCGGCGTCGGCCTCGGGTGTGAGGAAATGATCATCGGCCGACCCCGCACTGGTCTCGACTTCCCCACTGCACAGGAGTGAACTGGGAGTGGGTCGACCTCGACCCACGTGCAGAGGAGTCCGTCATGAGCGGGCCGAGTACGTCCCGGCGTTCGCACCGGAAAGCGGCGACGCGCACGTGGCTCGCCCTGTGCTCGGTGGGCATCCTCGCCGCCGGCTGCACCGGCGGATCCGTCACCCCGACCTCCACCCTCAGCGCCACCTCGGCGCCTTCGGTCTCCGCACCGACGTCGGGTGGACCCTCGTCGTCGGGGCCCTCCATCGTGCAGTCGACTCCGGTGCAGTCCACGAGGACGACCCAGGTCTCGCCTTCGATCACAACGCCCACCACGCCGGCACCCACGACGGCATCGCACCCCGCGTCCTCGACCACCTCACCACCGAGCACGCGACCCCCGACCACGCGGCCCCCCACGAGCGCCCCTCCCACGACGAGTGCACCCACCAGTCGTCCGCCCACCAGTCGTCCGCCCAGCAGCCCAGTTCCGTCCAGCCCGACGCCGCGCCCGCCGACGACCAGTTGCCGGCTCCCGGCCTCACTGCTGGGTCGTGACGTGGCGGCGCTACCGGTGTCGCGCCCCGTCGTTGCGCTCACCTTCGACGCAGGTGCCAGCAATGAGGGTGTCGCCCCGATCCTCGCGACCCTGAAGCGGGAGGGCGTGCCAGCGACGTTCTTCCTGACCGGCGAGTTCGTGGACGACTTCCCCGCCAGCGCACGCGCGATGGCGGCCTACGGGCCGGTCGGCAACCACACCTACCACCACCCTGACCTGACGACGCTCAGCGATTCCCGGGTACGAACCGAGATCCGGTCAGCGGCCAGCCGGATCCGCACCGTCACGGGGCATGACCCGCAGCCGCTGTTCCGGTTCCCGTTCGGGGCGGTGGACGCCCACCGCATCATCGTGGTCAACGACGAGTGCTACGTTCCCTTCCGCTGGACCGTGGACACGCTGGGGTGGAAGGGGACCTCGGGTGGCCAATCGGTCGACACCGTCGTCTCGCGAGTCATCTCCCAGGCGCGTCCCGGCGAGATCGTACTGATGCACGTCGGCGCTCACCCCACCGATCATTCGACTCTTGACGCCGACGCCCTCGCTCGGGTGATCACCGAGCTTCGTGCCCGGGGCTACTCCTTCACCACCCTCGCCAGCATCGTGGGCTGAGGGCCGTGGCGGGAGGCTCAGCGGCCGCGACCGGCCTTCGGACGGACCACTTTCTGCACGTGCCAGGTCTGCGAGACGCCCACCGGGGCCGTGACGGCCATGCCTGCGGTGGTCACACCTTCGGAGATGTCTGCCGCGTCGACGTGACCGGGTCGGCCCACCTTCGGGGTGGCGAGCCAGACGTGGCCCGACTTCGACAGGTCGGTGAGCGAATCGACGAGGGCATCAGCGACGTCGCCGTCGTCTGCCCGCCACCACAGCAGCACGGCATCGACCCCATCGACGGCCTCGTCGACCAGGTCGGCGTCGATCGCGTCCATGATGGCGTCGCGAAGCACCTCGTCCACGTCATCGTCCCAACCCAGTTCCTGCACGACCTGCCCGGGCTTGAGCCCCAGCAAAGTCGCGACCTCTGTCGTCCCCACGGTGACGAAGACCTTCCTGTTCGAGTACATCGTTGGGGCAAGCCTGCCAGACTTTCCCCCTCTCCCACCAGAGCCGCGGCCGCGGCGGGGTTCACCGGGGGGACGGGCACAGGGCTGGACGACACGCTGGAACAAACCGCCCGACCGTCCGGTTGAGTGGTTGAAATCGAAACGACCTCAGGAGTTCTCGTGAGCACCACCCAGCCCCGTACCGGACCCCAGTTCGGCCTCGACACGTTCGGCGACGTCACCGTCGACCGCCACGGCGTCACCCAGCACCCCGCCACGGTGATCCGGAACCTGGTCGAGCAGGCAGTCCTGGCCGACCGGGTCGGGGTTGACGCCATCGGCATCGGCGAGCACCACCGTGACGACTTCGCCGTCAGCGCCCCCGACGTGGTGCTGGCAGGTGTTGCCACCCGCACCGAGCGCATCCTGCTCGGGTCCGCCGTGACGGTGCTCTCGTCCGACGACCCGATCCGGGTGTTCGAGCGCTACTCCACCATCGACGCCCTCTCGCACGGGCGGGCCGAGGTGCAGGTGGGTCGTGGGTCGTTCACCGAGTCGTTCCCGCTGTTCGGGTTCGACCTGCGCGACTACGAGGTGCTGTTCGAGGAGAAGCTCGACCTGTTCGCGAAGCTGCTGGCCGGGGGTGCGGTGAGTTGGGAGGGCACCACCCGGCCCCCGCTCGACGGGGTCACCGTGCACCCAGCCACGGAGTCGGGCCGCCTGCGTGCCTGGATCGGCGTGGGCGGCAGCCCCGAGTCGGTGGTTCGGGCCGCGCGGCACCAGATCCCCATGATGCTGGCCATCATCGGTGGGCCCGCCGACCGCTTCAAGCCCTTCGCCGACCTGTACCGACGCGCGCTGGGCGAGTTCGGCCATGCTCCCCAGCCGGTCGGGGTGCACTCCCCCGGCCACATCGCCGAGACCGACGACCAGGCCCGGGAGGAACTGTGGCCGCACTTCAAGGCGAACCGCGACCGCATCGGCATCGAGCGTGGCTGGGGTGAGGCGACCCGCGACCAGTTCGACCACGACATCGAACACGGCGCGCTCTACGTTGGCTCGCCCGAGACCGTTGCGGCCAAGATCGCCCGCACGGTGACGCTGCTCGACCTCGACCGATTCGACCTGAAGTACGCGAACGGGCCGATGCCGCACGAGCAGTTGATGGCGTCGATCGAGCTCTACGGCACCGCCGTGATCCCGCAGGTGCGCGAGATCCTGGCAGCCAACTGAGTCTGGTCCGCGCTCGTCCTGGGCGTGGAACCAGCCCGCGCCGGGCCCCCGATGTGGGGGCCCGGCGCGGTGCTGCGGTTCGGTGCCGTGGAGGGACGGTCAGGCGTCACCGCCGGCGTTGCCCGAGGCGCCTGCGGCCGGGTTCATCAGGTCGTACTTGTCGAAGGCCTGCTTGGCCCACTCGGCCGGCACCTGTCCCTGCTTGGCCAACTGCTGCAGCGTCCGCACGACGATCGAGGGACCGTCGATGTGGAAGAAGCGGCGGGCGGCTGCGCGGGTGTCGGAGAAGCCGAAGCCGTCGGCACCCAGCGAGATGAAGTCGCCCGGTACCCACTGCGCGATCTGGTCCTGCACCTGACGCATGTAGTCCGAGACCGCGATGACGGGCCCGGGACGATCCTGCAGCTTCTGGGTGACGTAGGGAACCCGCTCCTCGCCGTGCAGGAAGTTCGCCTCGTCGGCGGCCAGACCGTCGCGACGCAGTTCTCCCCAGCTGGTCACCGACCAGACGTCGGCGACCACTCCGAAGTCCTGCTTGAGCAGCTGCTGGGCCTCCAGCGCCCACGGCACCCCCACGCCGGAAGCCAGGATCTGGGCGCGGCGGGCGTCCTCCCCCACTCCGTCGAAGGAACCTTCCTTGAGCAGGTACATCCCCTTGAGGATGCCCTCGGCGTCGACGTTCTCGGGCTCAGCGGGCTGCACGAGCGGCTCGTTGTAGACCGTGAGGTAGTAGATGACGTCCTCGGGCTTCTCGCCGTACATCCGTCGCAGGCCCTCCTGCACGATGTGGGCGATCTCGTAACCGTAGGCCGGGTCGTAGCTCAGGACAGCCGTGTTGGTCGCCGCGAGCACGGGAGAGTGCCCGTCCATGTGCTGGGTGCCCTCACCGGTGAGCGTGGTGCGCCCGGCGGTGGCGCCGACCAGGAATCCGCGGCCCAACTGGTCGGCTGCGGCCCAGATGCCGTCACCGGTTCGCTGGAACCCGAACATCGAGTAGAAGACGTAGATCGGCACCATCGGTACGCCATGGGTGGCGTACGACGTTGCGGCAGCCGTGAAGGCGGCCACCGATCCGGCCTCGTTGATGCCCATGTGCATGATCTGACCCTGCGGGCTCTCGCGGTAGGCCAGCATCAGCTCGTGGTCGACCGGGGTGTAGTTCTGCCCGTGCGGGTTGTAGATCTTGATCGTCGGGAAGAACGAGTCCATGCCGAAGGTGCGGGCCTCGTCCGGGATGATCGGCACGACGTGGGGTGCGAAGTCCTTGTCGCGCATCAGGTCCTTGAGCAGACGGACGAACGCCATGGTCGTCGCGATCTGCTGTTGGCCCGAGCCCTTCTTGACCGAGGCATACGCCTTGTCGCCGGGCAGGGTCAGGGCAGCGGGCTGGTTGCGTCGCTCGGGCAGGAACCCGCCCAACTCCTGGCGCCGCTGCTTGAGGTACTTGATGCGCGGGTCGTCGTCACCGGGGTGGTAGTACGGCGGCTCGTAGGGGTTGGCCTCGAGCTGCTCGTCGGTGATCGGGATCTGCAGACGGTCGCGGAACCCCTTCAGGTCGTCCAGCGCCAGCTTCTTCATCTGGTGGGTCGCGTTGCGGCCGGCGAAGTGCTTGCCGAGGAAGTAACCCTTGATGGTCTGCGCGAGGATGACGGTCGGGGCACCGGTCACCTTGGTGGCCGCGTCGTAGGCCGCGTACACCTTCTGGTAGTCGTGACCACCGCGCGCCAGGCGCCAGATGTCCTCGTCGCTCCAGTCCTCGACCATCTTCGCGGTGCGCGGGTCGCGACCGAAGAAGTGCTCGCGCACGTAGGCACCGTCGTTGGCCTTGAAGGTCTGGTAGTCGCCGTCAGTGGTGGCGTTCATCAGGTTGACCAGCGCGCCCTCGGTGTCCTGGGCGAGCAACTGGTCCCAGCCACGACCCCAGACGACCTTGATCACGTTCCACCCGGCGCCACGGAAGAAGGCCTCGAGTTCCTGCATGATCTTGCCGTTGCCTCGCACGGGCCCGTCGAGCCGCTGCAGGTTGCAGTTGATCACGAAGGTCAGGTTGTCGAGTTCCTCGTTGGCCGCCAGCTGCAGCAGTCCGCGCGACTCCGGCTCGTCCATCTCACCGTCGCCGAGGAAGGCCCAGACCCGCTGCTGCGAGGTGTCCTTCAGCCCACGGTTGTGCAGGTACCGGTTGAACTGGGCCTGGTGGATCGCGTTCATGGGCCCGATGCCCATCGAGACGGTGGGGAACTCCCAGAACTCGGGCATCTGACGCGGGTGGGGGTACGAGGGCAGCGGGTGCGGCTTGGACTTCTCCTGCCGGAAGGCGTCCATCTGCTCCTCGCTGAGGCGCCCCTCCAGGAAGCCGCGGGCGTACATGCCCGGCGAGGCATGGCCCTGGAAGAAGATCTGGTCACCGCCACCGGGGTGGTCCTTGCCCCGCCAGAAGTGGTTCAGGCCGACCTCGTACAAGGTGGTCGCCGAGGCGTAGGTCGAGATGTGGCCACCGACCCCGATGCCGGGACGCTGGGCACGGTGCACCATCACCGCGGCGTTCCAGCGGAGCAGCCGGCGCACCTGGCGCTCCAAGGCCTCGTCACCGGGGTAGTCGGGCTCCTGCTCGACGGGGATGGTGTTGATGTAGTCGGTGCTGGTCAGCGAGGGAACGCCGATCTGCTGCTCCCGGGCTCGCTCGAGCAACTTCAGCATCACGTACCGGGCCCGGTTGCGGCCTCCCTCCTCGATGATGCCGTCGAGTGACTCCAACCACTCCGAGGTCTCCTCGGGGTCCGCATCTGGGAGATTGGTGGGAAGACCGTTGATGATGGGGCCGGACTCCGCGCGCTGGGTCACTGCGCATTCCTTTCTGCTGACAAATTCATCCACCATCTTCCACCGTGGCGTTCGGTTTGTCACAGCAGGGGTGTGGAACCCACCTTCGGGGGTGTGTCACGCTCCTGACATGGACGAAGCACCCGACCGACAGGCCGAACCGCCTCACCGCGCGCTGCGGGTGCGTCTGCAGACGCCCGATGACTGGGCCAGGGTTCGTGACCTGAGGCTCGAGATGCTCGCCGACACCCCCCTCGCCTACCTCGAACGGGTCGAGGACGCGCGTCGACTGACCGATGAGGACTGGCAGCGCCGCATCTCCACCTGGGCACCGGGTCGGGGTGAGGCCTTCGCCCTGACCGATGCCGAGGATCGCTGGCTCGGCCAGTGCAGCGTCACCCTCGATCGCTGGTCGAATCCGACCCGAGTCTGGGTCGGCGCCGTCTACGTCACGCCCGCGGCCCGCGGGGGCGGTGGCGCCGGAATGCTGATGGCTGCCGCGTCACGCTGGGCACGGGCCATCGACCACCACGAACTCTGGCTCGAGGTGAACGACCACAACCCCCGGGCGATCGCGTTCTACGAACGTGAGGGCTGGGTGCGTACCGGAGCGGTGCGCCCCTACCCCCTCGACCCAGAGGGTTCGAGCGAACTCGAGATGGTCAAGCGGCTCGACGGCGACGACTGAACTCGAGCAGTCGCTCGACCGGCCAGGTGGTGATGATCCGGTCGGGATCGATCCCGGCGGCCTCGGCACGGGCCGCTCCGAGATCAGCGAAGTCGAGCTGGCCCGGGGCATGGGCATCGGTGTCGATCGAGAAGACGCAGTCGAGCTCGTGGGCCAGCGCCAGCAGGTCGTCGGGTGGGTCATTGCGCTCGGGACGGGCGTTGATCTCGACCGCCACGCCGAACTGGGCGCAGGCCGCGAAGACCACCTCCGCGTCGAAGCTGGACTGTCCGCGCACCTTGCCGCCCTCGACCTTGCGCCCGGTGCAATGACCGAGCACCGTCGTGTGCGGGTTGGCGATCGCTGCCACCATTCGCCTGGTCATGTAGTCGGCGTCCATCTGCAACTTGGAGTGCACCGAGGCGACGACGATGTCGAGACTCCCCAGCAGGTCGTCGCGCTGGTCGAGTGACCCGTCGTCGAGGATGTCGACCTCGATGCCGCGCAGCACCCGGATGTCGCCATGGTCGGCCTGTACCCGTTCGATCTCGCGCCACTGCTCCTGCAGTCGCTCCGCGGACAGGCCGTTTGCGACCCGCAGTCGTGGCGAGTGGTCGGTGATGGCGATGTACTCCCGCCCCAACCGGGCCGCGACGGTGACCATCTCCTCGAGGGGCGAACCCCCGTCCGACCACAGCGTGTGGGTGTGCAGGTCGCCCCGCAACCGGGAGCGCAGCTCTGACTCTGCCAGCGGGGTCTGCCCCCACTCACGCAGTTCCGCCAGGGTCGGTGGCACCCTGCCGTCCATCGCCTCGCGGATCACGGCCGCCGTGCTCGGCCCCACCCCCGGCACCGACTGCCAGGCGTTGTTCTCGTGCAGCACCACCAGGTCGTCTGCATCGAGCGCGGCGAGCGCATCGGCCGCCTTGCGGTAGGCCTCCACCCGCCGGGTCTCGTCACGACGCCGTTCGCGCCAGAAGGCCACTTCGCGCAGTGCGGCCACGGGCGCAGGGATGTCGACAGGCATGGATCTAGGATCGCACTCGATGATCGAGCTCGACGAGGACCACCGCGCCGCACTGGTGCGCCGCCTGAACCAGGCCACTGCCCAGATGACCACCGCGGCCGTGTCGGCCATGGAGGAACGTCTGCCGTGGTTCCGCGACATGGACGCCGAGGAGCGTTCGTGGATCATGCTCGTCGCCCGCGGGGGCATCGACGGTTTCGCCAGCTGGATCCTGGCCGCTGATCCTGCGCACACCTCGTCCACTGCCATCTTCGATCGCGCCCCCCGCGCCCTGACCCGCCGGGTGAGCCTGTTGCAGACCGTCGAACTCGTGCGCGTCACCATCGCGGTGGTCGAGGAGGAGATCGAGGCGCTGTTGCCCGAGGAGGACCGTGAGGTGCTGCGCTCCGCCGTGGTCGAGTACTCCCGCGAGGTCGCCTTCGGGGCCGCTGAGGTGTACGCACGGGCAGCGGAGATCAGGGGGGCCTGGGACTCACGCCTGGAGGCCTTGGTCGTCGACGCAATCGTGCGCTCCGAGACCGACGAGACGGTCATCTCCCGAGCCTCCACCCTGGGATGGGTGGCCGGCACCAAGGTGGCCGTCGCCGTCGGACGAGCCCCCGACCTCGCGGAGCGAGGGCTCGAGGACGTCCGTCACGCCGCCGATCGGCACAAGCTCGGCCTGCTCGCCGCCGTGCAGGGTGACCGCCTGGTGCTGATCATCTCGGGTGCAACCATCACCGATCCCAGTTCGGCAGTCGAGGCCGCCGCCTGGTTGGCTCCCCACTTCGGTCCGGGGCCGGTGGTGGT
The DNA here is from genome assembly GCF_000421525.1 of Aestuariimicrobium kwangyangense DSM 21549. Classification (GTDB taxonomy): domain Bacteria; phylum Actinomycetota; class Actinomycetes; order Propionibacteriales; family Propionibacteriaceae; genus Aestuariimicrobium; species Aestuariimicrobium kwangyangense. The sequence continues at coordinate 640,478 of NZ_ATXE01000002.1, forward strand.
GGGTCCGCTCGTCGACGACCTGGTCGACGCCTCAACGTCGGCCCGTGCCGCCATCGCCGGGCACCGGGCGGCCATCGCCTGGCCCGAGGGTCCCCGCACCATGGCTGCAGCTGACCTGCTGCCCGAGCGCACGCTGATGGGCGACGGTCACGCCCGTCGTGCGCTGGTGGACGAGGTCTACCGCAACCTCGAGAATGCCGGCGGCGACCTGCTAGCCACCTGTGTGGCCTTCCTGGACCAGTCCGGCTCTGTCGAGGCGACCGCTCGTGCGGTCTTCATCCACGCCAACACCGTGCGCTACCGGCTGAAGCGCATCCAGGAGGTGACCGGCTACTCGCCCATGGACTCCCGTGACGCCTACGTGCTGCGGCTGGCGATCACCCTGGGCCGACTGACGGCGGGACGCCCCGCCCCGGCCCGCGGCTGACCTCTTCGCGCTTGCCACATCGGGCCGTGCAACCGGTGAATCACAACCATGCGATTCATCTTTTCCGACAAAGCTCTCCGCCTGATACACCACCGTCGCCATTCGGGTGCCGCTCCGCGGTGACCCACGGTTGTGGGAACCCCACAACAGCCCCGGGACAGTTTCGTTGCCCCAGTCCGCCCGTCCAAGGCCTGCGACCGGCAGAGTTGACCTCGTGCTTGCCATCGTCGCGCCCGGACAGGGCGCCCAGACACCCGGCTTCCTGACGCCCTGGCTCGAGCGGGATTCGTTCCGCTCGACCGTGGCGCACCTCAGCCAGGCGGCCTCGCTCGACCTGGCCCAGCTGGGCACGCGGGCCGATGCCGAGACCATCCGCGACACCGCCGTGGCGCAGCCGCTGCTGGTGGCCGCCGGGTTGGCCACGGCCGACGAACTCCTGGCAGGGACGGGACCGCTCGACCCGGAGGTCGTCGTCTCCGGGCACTCCGTCGGCGAGATCACGGCAGCCGCCCTCACCGGCGTGGTCTCCGCCGAGGACGCGATGGCCTTCGTGAGCGAACGAGGACGAGGCATGGCGGCCGCGTCTGCGCTGCGTCCGACGTCGATGACCGCCGTCGTCGGTGGTGACCCCGCCGAGGTGCTCGCCGCCATCGAAGCCCACGGCCTGACGGCGGCCAACAACAACGGCTCCGGCCAGGTCGTCGCCGCCGGAACCGTCGAACAACTCTCCGCGCTCGCCGCCGATCCCCCCGCCCGCGCCCGACTGTTCCCGCTGAGCGTGGCGGGCGCCTTCCACACGGTGCACATGGAACCTGCGCAGGCCGCGCTGCGGGCCCTGGCCGATGCCATGACCACCCACGACCCCAGGGCCCGCCTGCTGAGCAACCGCGACGGCGCCGAGATCGGTTCGGGTGCCGAGGTGGTGGCCCGCCTGGTCAGCCAGGTGACCAACCCCGTTCGCTGGGACCTGTGCCTGGCGACGATGCGCGACCTCGGCGTCACCGGCCTGCTCGAACTGGCCCCGGCGGGGACGCTGACCGGCATCGCCAAGCGCAACCTCAAGGGAGTCGAACTGTTCAACCTGAACACCCCTGACCAACTCGACGACGCGCGCGAGTTCCTCGCCCGACACGTCACCACCACCCCCACCCAGCACGAGAACGGGACCAACTGATGAGCCTGCACGCCAGCCAGGGAGCCAAGTACGCCCGGATCCTGTCCGTCGGTGGATACCGGGGCAGCCGGGTCGTCGACAACGCCGAGATGTGCACCATGATCGACTCCTCCGACGAGTGGATCCGGCAGCGGACCGGCATCGTCGAACGGCGCTGGGTCGCCGAGGGTGAGACTCCCCGGACGATGGCGGTGGCCGCGGCGCGCAAGGCGCTTGAGCGTGCGAACCTCACCGCCAACCAGATCTCGACCGTCATCGTGTCGACCGTCACCCACTTCAAGCAGACTCCGTCATTGGCCGTGCTCGTCGCCGATGACCTGGGCTGTGCCGCACCGGCGGCCTTCGACATCTCGGCCGCCTGCGCGGGCTTCTGCTACGGCGTGGCCCAGGCCGAGTCGTTGGTGCGATCGGGAGCCAGCCAGTACGTGCTCGTGATCGGGGTCGAAGCCCTCTCGCTGGTTACCGACTTCACCGACCGCTCGACCGCCTTCCTCTTCTCCGACGGCGCCGGCGCCGTGGTCATCGGACCCTCCGACACCCCCGGCATCGGACCGGTGGTGTGGGGCTCGGACCCCTCGCAGGCCGACGTCATCGAGATCGACGACTGGCACGCCACCCACGAGTCGGACGCCCCGGGACCCTTCATCACCATGGAGGGCCAGAAGGTCTTCCGGTGGGCGACCACCTTCATCGCCGACAAGGCGCGCGAGACCCTGCGCGTCGCTGGCCTCTCCCCCGAGGAACTGGACGTCTTCATTCCCCACCAGGCGAACAACCGCATCACCGACTCGATGCTGCGGCACCTCAAGCTGCCCGAATCGGTCGTGGTAAGCCGCGACATCGTCGGCATGGGCAATTCCTCAGCGGCGTCAGTGCCGCTGGCGATGGAGGCCCTGCTGGAGTCGGGCGAGGCGCACAGCGGCCAGACAGCACTCACGATTGGTTTCGGCGCAGGCCTCGTGTTCGCCGGGCAGGTCATCGTCCTCCCCTGAGGCACAACCCCCACCAGACTTCCTGCGGACTACTCGAGTGTTCGCAGGGACGGAGCACCCGCTCCACCCCAACCACACCAAGGAGGGCCACATGGCCAGCACCGAAGAGATCCGCGCGGACCTCGCCGAGATCGTGAACGACGTGGCCGGCGTGGCCGCGGACGACGTCCAGCTCGACAAGTCCTTCACGGATGACCTCGACGTCGACTCGCTGTCGATGGTCGAGATCATCTACGCCTGTGAGGAGAAGTTCGGCGTGTCGATCCCCGATGAGGACGCCAAGAACCTGAAGACCGTCGGTGACGCCGTGGCCTTCATCGAGCGCGCCCAGGCCTGAGCCTGATCGGGTGGGTCGACCACGCCCTGCCGGGGCGGTGGTCGACCCACCTCGCGCATCACCAACAAGCAGCACTGGAGCACTCCATGACTACTGTCGTGATCACCGGATTCGGCGCCTTCACGCCGTTGGGCGTCGACGCCCCCAGCACCTGGCAGGCCATGCTCGAGGGCGTCTCGGGCGCCCACACCCTGCCCTACGAGTGGGCCCGTGACCTGCCCACCAACTTCGCCGCCGAGACCGCCGGCGACCCTGCCGAACGGATCGACCGCGTGGCCGCCCGTCGCATGGACCGCTCCACCCAGCACGCCGTGATCGCCGCCCTGGAGGCCTGGGCCGATGCGGGGCTGACCCTCGACGACGACAACGGCATCGACCGCGACCGTCTCGGCGTCTGTTGCGCCTCAGGCATCGGTGGTATGCAGTCGCTGCTGGGCCAGTGGGACGTGCAGAAGGAGAAGGGCTTCCGCCGGGTCAGCCCCTTCACCATCCCCATGCTGATGGCCAACGCGCCAGCCGCCAACGTCGGCCTGAAGCTCGGTGCCCGCGCCGCCATCCACACCCCGGTCTCGGCCTGCGCCTCGTCGAACGAGGCCATATCGTTCGGGCTCGACATGCTCCGCCTGGGTCGCGCCGACATTGCCGTCGTCGGTGGCACCGAGGCCGTCATCCACCCCCTGCCCCTGGCCGCCTTCGGCCAGATGCAGGCCTTGTCGCGCCGCAATGACGCCCCCGAGAAGGCTTCGCGCCCCTGGGACGTCGACCGCGACGGGTTCGTGCTCGGTGAGGGCTCGGCGATGATGGTGATCGAGACGCTCGAACACGCCCAGGCCCGTGGGGCGAAGATCTACGGCACCCTGGCGGGCGCCGGCATCTCGGCCGACAGCCACGACCTGGTGCAGCCCGACCCCGAGGGACGAGGCCAGGCCTCGGCCATGGTGAAGGCCCTCAAGGAGGCCGACCTGCAGGCCGCCGACATCAGGCACATCAACGCCCACGGCACCTCGACCCCACAAGGGGATCGCGCCGAGGCAGGTTCGATCGCGCTGGCCCTGGGTGACACCTCGGGAGTTCTCGTGAACTCGACCAAGTCGATGACCGGTCACCTGTTGGGTGGCGCCGGCGCTGTTGAGACCTTCGCGACGGTGATGGCGCTCAACACCCGCACCATCCCCGGCACCATCAACATCGAGAACCTCGAGCCGGGGCTGCCCGTTCAGATCGCCACCAGCACCACCGCGCTGCCCGAGGGCGACCTGGCGGGTCTGAACAACTCGTTCGGCTTCGGTGGCCACAACGTGGTCATCGCCGTCACCAACGCCCACCAGAGCCGGTCACTCCGTCCGGCTGAGTGAGGGTCGGGGTCGGCCGGGCTCCTCGCCCGGTCGACCGCTCTTGCCCGGGTGACCCCTGCGCTCAGACCACGTGGTGCAGCCAACGCACCTGGTCGTCCTCTGCTCTCCTGAAGGGTTCCAGCTCGGCGTCCCAGGCCGCGCCCAGCAGGGCCTCCAGGCCGTGGTGCAGGTCGGTGCCACGGGCGACGGCGGCAGCCATGGCCTGCCTGATCCGATCCTCGTGGACGACGATGTCGCCCACCTCGTTGGTGGCCGCAGCGAACACCCCCAGGCTCGGGGTGACCGACCAGCGCTGCCCCGCGCCACCCGATCGGGGGGTCTCGGTCACGTCGAATCGCACCCGTTGCCAGCGCGCGAGTTCGCTGGTCAGGCGAGCGCCCGTGCCGGCGCGCCCGGCGAACGCCAGTTCGGCACGCCAGCTGTTGGGTTCGACGGGTTGCGGCTTCCACTCCAGATGTGTGGGCACGCCGACCACGCCGCCGAGCGCCCACTCCAAATGGGGACGCAGAGCAGACGGCGTGGAATGGATCTGAACGACCCCCGTGACGGGTTGGTCGGTCATGGTCCGGCTCGAGATCATCGTGTGCCTCCTCGTCCAGATGAGCCTTCCCCAGCTGTCTGGTCGCGGTCGCACGATGACCTTGTGCCGATTGTGCATCATTCCCAGCAGTCGTGCCAGCCCTAGCATGTGGCCATGACCCAGCACCCGCTCCACGAATCCACCACTTCCGCGGCATCGACCCGTCCCCGACTGGTCACGGTGGACGAGGCCCTGGCGGGTGCACCCTCTTGGTCAGAGCTCCGGGCCGACCGCGACCGCCTGCTGTGGCTCGAGTCCCGGCCCACGGAGAACCGCCGCACCACCATCGTCGACGGCGACGGCGTCGAACTGACGCCCGCCCCGTTCTGCGTCCGCTCGCGGGTGATGGAGTACGGCGGCGGCGCCTGGGACGCGCGCGACGGTGTGGTGGTGGCGGTCGACGACGTCCGCAACCAGGTGATCGAGGTGGCCACCGACCGAGCCGTGACCCCCGCGTCCTCGCAGGTGCGCTACGGCGGGCTGCAGGTGCACCCGAACCTCGACCTGCTGCTGGCAGTGCGCGAGGACCACCGCGGCCCCGGGGAGGCGGTGACAACGGTGGTGGCGCTCCGGTTGTCCGGTGCCAACGACGACTTCGGACAGGTGCTGGTCTCCGGCCCCGACTTCGTCGCGGGACCGCGCCTGTCTCCCGATGGACGTCTCGCCTGGTTCGAGTGGAACCACCCCGACATGCCCTGGGATCGAAGCACTGTCCGCACTGCTCCCCTGGCGTTCGACGAGGAGGGCGGATCGGGATGGCAGTTGGGTGAGGTCACGACCGTCATGGACGAACCGGAGGTGAGCGCCCAGCACCCGCAGTGGGACGTGGACCCGTCGGGCACCACCACGCTGTGGTTCATGGCGGACGAGTCGGGGTACTGGAACCTCCACTCGTGGACGCCGGAGCAGGGGTCGAGCCTCGTCTGGCCCGTCGACGCCGACTGCGACCACCCGGTCTGGACGCTCACGGGCCCCTCATGGACAGTCAGCGGCGGACGGCTCCTGGTGCACCAGATGGTGCAGGGCTGGCCCCGGCTTGCCGTGATCGACCTCGTCGCCGGGGTCGTCCGTCACCCGGAATGCGACGGACTCGCGGAGGTCCGGTCGTGTGTGGTCGCCGGGAACGAGGCCCACGCCCTGGTCGGCCTGGTCTGCGCCGGCGACGCCCTGGTGCGGGTACGACTGGACGAGGACCATCCCAGGGTCGCACAGCGCGCCGGTGGACGCCGGCCCGACTGGCAGCCCACCGTTCCCACCAGCATCACCGTCAGCGGCAGCAACGGCGACGTGCAGGCATGGCTCTACCTCCCCGCGCCGGCCGAGCACGCACCGGCGCTGATCGTGAAGTCACATGGCGGTCCGACCTCGTCCGCCTCGATCGCACACTCCCCACTCAACGACTTCTGGACCAGCCGCGGCTATGCGGTGGTCGACGTGAACTACTCCGGCTCCACCGGATTCGGACGTGACTACCGCAATCGTCTCCGTGGCCAGTGGGGCCTGCTCGACGTGGCCGACTGTGTCGCGGTGGTCGACCATCTGGTCGACGCAGGCGCAGTCGATCCCCGCAAGGTGAGCATCACAGGCGGGTCGGCGGGTGGCTACACCACCCTGCAGTCACTCGTCTCGACCGACCGCTACACGGCCGGCGTCAGCAGGTACGGGATCGGCGACCTGGTGATGCTGGCCACCGACACCCACAAGTTCGAGAGCCGCTATCTCGACTCGCTGGTCGGCCCCTGGCCCGCGGACGAAGCGACGTACCTCGCGCGGTCACCCATTCACCACGTCGACCGGTTGTCGACCCCGATGCTGATCCTGCAGGGCAGCGACGACAGGGTGGTGCCCCCCAACCAGGCCGAGACCATGGCCGAGGCCGTCCGCTCGAAGGGGTTGCCCGTCGAACTGAAGCTGTACCCCGGCGAGGGCCACGGATTCCGTGGGGGCGAGGCACGCCGCGACGCGCTGGAACGAGAGCTCACCTTCTACGAGCGGCTGTTCGGATAATCTCTGCGACATGCGCCCTTCCCCCCAGAGTGCCGACCTGTCCCCCGATCCGACCCAGCGCGTGCGACGGTCGCGTCCGACCGCGGTGAGGATCTCGGTGCTGGCGCTGGCCACGACGTTGACCGCCGTGGGGCTGTTCGGTGGCACAGCTCATGCTGAGACCACTGCCGAACTCGGCCCGGCCCTGGCGCCCCCCACCGCAGTCGCACCGGCCACGACGTCGACGGGCGTGAAGCCCGCAGCCGATGCCCTGACCAGCGAGGCGCTGGCCCGCCTGAACAGCTATCGCAGCCAGTTCGGGGTGCCGGCCGTGACCGAGAACAGCACGTGGTCCCAGGCGGCGGTGGCTCACTCGAACTACATGGCCCTCAACGGCGTCGTCACCAACGCCGAGGACCCTGCCCTGCCGGGCTACACCGACGCGGGCAACGTCGCGGCGCAGAACTCCCACGTGGCCCTCGGCTACACCACGCCGACGTCATTCGTGGATGCCTGGGCGGCGTCACCGTTCCACCTGATCACGATGTTGTCGGGCAGGCTCACCACCTCGGCGTACGGCCAGGCCACCCAGTCGGGTCGCACCGCCGCCACCCTGAACGTGCTGCAGGGTCGCACCGGAACCGAGCCCACCAGCGGGTGGCCTCGGACCTGGCCCAAGGGCACCACGACCATGCTCGAGATGTCGGACGGCTCCTATCCCGACCCCGCCGCTGGCTGCGGCGCTCCGGTGGGCAGTTGGTACGGCACGGCCAACCTGATCGACTACGGCCCCTCGGCCACCGTCACCTCCGCCACCGCCACCCTGGTCGAGGACGGGAGCAACGTCCCCGTCTGCGTCCGGACGGCGAGCAGCTACTCCAACCCCACGGCCCGCGCGTTGATGGCCGGCAAGGTGCTCGTCATCCCGATGCGCCCGCTCACCCTGAACCGCGGCTACACCGGCACCGTGACCACCGCCTCCGGCACCCACGTGTACCGGTTCGACACGGGCAACCCCGCCTCGGGAGTGACCGGCGACCACAACGGCGACGGCCTGGCAGACATCCTCGCGGTGCGCGGCGACGGCGACCTGTACTTCTACCAGACCAAGCCCGGGCCCAGCGTCGCCCCCGGGGTGGTCGTGGGCCGTGGTTGGGGTCCCTGGGACTGGATGGCAGTCGTCCCCGACCTCAACGGTGACAGCCGCACCGAACTGATCGGACGACAGCACGACACCGGCAAACTGTTCCTCTTCTTCGGCCTGGGCCGGGGCCTGTGGAGTTCGGCCATGGAGATCGGACGCGGCTTCGACGGTCTCAGCCTGTTGACCGTGGTCAATGACGTCACCGGTGACGGACTGCCCGAACTGCTGGGTCGCACCTCTGACGGCTCCCTGTACCGCTACAGCTTCACCGCCGGCGGCAAGTACCTCAACAACACCCGCAAGATCGGCCGCGGGTGGGGCGGGATCGCCACCACCTTCTCCCCCGGCGACTTCTCGGGCGACGGCACTCCCGACCTGTTGGCCGTCACCCAGAGCGGGCTGCTCATTCGCTACGCCTTCTCGGGCGGCAGCTTCTCGACCGCCAACGTGGTGGGACGAGGATGGCAACCCACCGACAAGCTGTGGTCGCCCGGCGACATCGACGGCAATGGCACTGCCGACCTGCTCTCGGTGCGCAACGGCGGCCAGCTGTACTTCTACGCCAACCGTGTCGGCACGTGGAGTGTCGGCAAGGCGATCGGCAGCGGCTGGGACAGCATGCGCCTGCTGACCTGAGTTCAGCCGCGGGCGCCGAAGATCGCGGTGCCCACCCGAACCGTGGTCGCACCATGGGCGATGGCCTGCTCGAGGTCGCCCGACATGCCCATCGACAGTTCGTCCCACGCCGCAGCGAGAACGCCGTCGTCGCGCAGTCGCGTCTGCAGGGTGCGCATCGTCTCGAAGCAGGCGACGACCTCGCGGGGGTCGTCGCTGCGGGCGGCAATGGTCATGAGCCCGTCCACGCGCAGGGACGAGAACGGGTGCAGCGATCGACAGAACTGCATCACCTCGTCGGGGGCCAGACCGAACTTGCTCTCCTCCCCCGAGGAGTTGACCTGCACCAGCACCCGCAGGTCTCGTCCGGCGGCCTGGAGCCTGCGGTCCAACGCGGCAGCGAGGTCGAGGCTGTCGAGGGCCTGGAACTCCCCGACGTGGCTGACCACGTCGCGGACCTTGTTCCGCTGCAGGTGCCCGATCAGCACCCAGGTGGGCATCGGCAGGTCGGTGGCGTCGGGCCAGCCGGTGGCCTTCTCGACGACCTCCTGCACCCGCGACTCGGCCAGTTCGGTGCAGCCCTCACTGACCGCCTCGACCAGCAGCGGCAGAGGATGGGTCTTGCTCACCGCCAACAGTCGTACCCCCGAGGGGTCACGCCCGGCGTCGACGCAGGCCGCCTCGACCCGAGCCCGGACGGCAGCCAGCCCGGTCATGGCCAGCGGGCGGCCAGCGAGATGACGCTCAGCGCTGCCACGAAGCCACACAGCAGGGCCAGTCCCGCGTACCGCTCCGTCACCTCGACGAAGACCTTCTCGTAGCCGATGTCCTGGGCGATCGTCCGGTACACCTTGCCCAGTTGGTCGGCCGACTCGGCCGACAACTTCTTGCCTCCGGAGGCCCGTGCGACGTCGAGCAACTCCCCGTGGTTGACCGGCACGGGCTGGCGCACACCGTTCTCGAGCACGTAGCCGTTGGCCGTGCCGTAGGCGATGGTGTAGATCGGCACGTTCAGCTTCTTCGAGTCCTTGGCGGCCTGCAGGGACGAGCGGCCGGAGTTGGTGGCACCGTCGGAGAGCAGGACGATGGCGGCCGGGGCGACTGCCTTGGGGTCCTTCGGGTCGGGTGGAACCAGCTTCAGTTGGTCAAGGGAGGTGTAGATCCCCTCGCCGATGGCTGTGGATGGCTGTAGTTGCAGTCCGTCGATGGCTCGTTCCACGGCGCCACGGTCGGTGGTGGGCGGAACCAGCGGCTCCGCTGTCGCGGCGAAGCTCACCAGCGCGACGTTGAACCGCGGGGGAAGCGACGAGACGAACTCCTTGGCGGCCGTCTGGGCGGCAGCCAACCGACTCGGCTTCACGTCCTGGGCCATCATCGAGCGGGACACGTCGATGGCCACGATCACGGTCGCGCGCTCGCGGGGAACCTCGGTGTAGTCCTTCGGCTTGGCGTAGGCGACCACCAGGGAGACCAGTGACAGCACCGCCGCACCGACTGCGAGGTGGCGTTTCCAGGCGCGGTCCTTGGGCAGGATCCGTGAGAGGTTGCTGGGTCGTGACGGCGTGGTGTGCGGACGACGCAGCAGCAGGAAGACGTACAGGCAGGTGATGCCGATCGGCACCAGCAACCACCACAGTCGGTGCGGGAGCAGGAACTCCAGGTTCATGAGGGCCACCTCGCTGCCATCGACACGGCTCCCAGCGCCGCCACCACGGCGAACGCCAAGGCGTAGAAGGCCCACTGGGCCGTGATCTCGGTCTTGACGTCCTCGTAGCCGACCTCACTGCGAACGTCCTTGTAGACGTTGTTCAGTTGGCTGGCACTGTCGGCCCCCCAGGCCTTGCCGCCCGTGGACTGCGCGATCTGCCTGAGGGCCGCCTTGTCGGGTGCCACCCGTTCGCGCTTGCCGTCGAGGTCGACGTAGCCGGTCTCGGTGCCGTAGGCGATGGTGTAGATGGGGATCTTTCGTTGCTTGGCCTGCGCGGCTGGTCCCGCGGGAGAAGCCCCCTCGGTGTTCTGGCCGTCCGACAGCATCACGATCGCCGCAGGCGCCGGCTTGTCGTCCTGACCCTTCGGTGCCTGGTCGACGGCTTGAAGGGCCTTCGTGATCGAGTCGCCGATGGCCGTGCCCTCCTTCAACTCCAGCGCGCCGATGGCGCGCTGGGCAGCGCCCCGATCGGTGGAGGGTGGAAGCCTGGTGGCCGGCTTGCCCGACAGTTCGACGATGGCGACGTTGAACCCTGCGGGGAGTCGGGTGATGAACTCGGTCGCGGCCTGCTTGGCCGAGGTGAGTCGATCGGGTGAGACGTCCTTGGCCTTCATCGACAACGAGACGTCGATCACGACCACGATCGTCGCCCGTTCGCGCGGCACCTTCTCCTGACCCACCGGACGAGCCCACGCGAAGGAGAGGGCCACCAGCGACAGCAGCATCATGGCGACCGTCACGTGACGGCGCCAGGTCGACTGCTTGGGCATGATGCGGTCGAGTACGGCGGTGTTGGTGAACCTCATGCCCAACTGGGAGCGCCGCAACAGGATGATGACGTAGGCCAGCACCAGCAGCGGGATCAGGGCCAGCACCCACAGTCGTCCCGAGTTCATGAACTCCGGCAACCAGCTCATCGGCTGACTCCCTCCATCGACTGACTCCCCCTCATCGGCTGACGCCCTGGGGCGGGGCGTGCAACATGCTCGCGACCCGCCGGTAGCCCAGCACGAACCGGGCGATGTCCTGCACCCAGTCTCTGTCGGTGCGCAACTGTATGTGTCCCACCCCGGCCCGGCGCAGGGCGATGGCCACTCGTTCACGTTGGGCCGCGGAGGCGGCGTTCATGCGGGCCCTGGCCTTCTCGTCGCCGGTGTTGACATAGCGCGCGAAGTTCGACTCGGGGTCCTTGATCAGCATCTCGCCGACGTCGGGGAACTCCAGTTCGTGGGAGTCGACCACCTCGACGCAGAGCACCTGGTTGCGCACCGACAGTCTGCGCAGGGCACGTTCCCAGTCGGGGCTGACGTTGGGGTCGAGTTCGGCGTCGCCCGGGGAGAGGAAGTCGGAGACGACCACTCGCATCCCGCGGCGCCGCTGGGTTCGGCTCAACTGTTCGATGCCGGCGGCCAGCGTCAGCTCCCCGGGGGCATGGTCGGGGACGATGGGTTCGTCCAGCATGGTGCGCAACAGCCCGTACAGGGCCGAGCGGCCGGAACGGGCCGGAAGCCGTTTGATGGAGTCCTGGCGCATCAGCATGCCGCCGAAGCGGTCACCCATCTTCTGCGACAGGAAGCCGATGGTGGCGATGGCGGCGATGCCGAGGTCGCGCTTCGTGACACCGTCGGTGCCCCAGTTCATCGACGGGGTCACGTCCAGCAGCGCCCACACCTCGAGTTCGCGGTCGGCCATCGTGTCGCGCACGTGGGGCACCGTGGTTCTCGCCGTCACCGCCCAGTCCATCTTGCGCACGTCGTCCTGGCCGGGCTGGTAGATGCGTGCGTCATTGGCGTCCGAACCCGGGCCGGGCAACAGCCCGAGATGGTCACCGTGGAGGAAGCCCTCGAGTCGACGCACGATGGTTAGTTCGAGTCGGCGAAGAGCAGCCTCGGGTGCCAGCCGGTTGAGCGGCAGGCTCGGACCGGTCGGGGAGGCCAGCACGGTCGCTGCAACCCCTACGTCGGATCGGTTCGGTGCTGGGGCTCCGCCGAGCGGCGGGCCCGGTGGCGGTGCGAAGGACGGGTGTTGGGTCATCTGGTCCGCCACACCGGGTCAGCGGAACTCGGGGTTGTATCGACCCTGTTCGTGGCTGGCCTGGCGCTGTTGCTGGTTCCACACCGGCGTCGGTGCGGGCACCATGGCCAGGATGCGCTCGACCACACTGGCGGGCTCGATGTTGTCGGCGACAGCATCGAAGCCGAGCACCAGTCGGTGGCCCATCACGTCACGGGCCACGGCCTGCACATCGGTGGGCATGACGTAGTCGCGCCCGTGGATGAGCGCGAGAGCACGAGCGGCGGCCACGAGTCCGAGCGTGGCTCGTGGGGAGCAGCCGATCTGGATGACGCTGGTGAGGTCGGGCATGCCGAACTCGTCGGGGGTGCGCGTGGCGAGCACGAGGCGGACGATGTACTCAGCAACCAGGTTGTGCACGAAGACGTTGGCGGCCATGTCCTGCAACTGCAGCACCAGGTCGGGGTTCAGCACCCCATTGGCCTCGGGGGGCCGCACGCTCATGCGGCGCAGGATCTCGAACTCCTCGTTGCCGCGGGGGTAGGGCACGTCGACCTTGAGCAGGAAGCGGTCGCGCTGCGCCTCCGGCAGCGGGTAGACGCCCTCGGACTCCACCGGGTTCTGGGTGGCGATGACGATGAACGGCTTCTTGGCAGGGTAGGTCACACCTGCGATGGAGACCTGCTTCTCGGCCATCAACTCCAGCATCGCCGACTGCACCTTGGCGGGCGCCCGGTTGATCTCGTCGGCCAGCACGAAGTTGACGAAGACCGGGCCCAACTCGATGTCGAAGGACTCCTTGCTCGCCGAGTAGATGCGGGTGCCGACGATGTCGGAGGGCACCAGGTCGGGGGTGAACTGCACGCGTGCGAACGAACCACCCACCACGGTGGCGAACGAGCGCACGGCCAGGGTCTTGGCAACACCGGGAACGCCTTCGAGCAGGACGTGTCCTTGGGCCAGCAACCCGACCATCAACTGTTCGACCATGTGCTCCTGGCCCACGATCACCCTCTGCACCTGCTGGATCGCCTGCCCCAGCAGTTCCGAGGCTTCCTTGGTGGTCATGCCCCCGTGGGCCCCAGTCTGGGTGGGCGCCTGTGGCCCTGATGGGTTGGTCACTCACGTCTCCTGAGGTGCTCGGGGTGATTACGCCTTGGCCACGATACCGCCCCCTCGGGTCGACAGCCGCCGTGCTCCGGCGATGTGGTGAGATGGGTGGTGATGTCTGACCTGCCGCACGCCGGACCCGCCTCCGCGCTGTTCCCCGATGACCCACCCAAGGTGGGTGACTTCTGGCTGGACGCGCGTCTGACGGCCGGTCCGTCCGGGGTGGCCTACGTCGGTCACGATGACAACGACAACACCCCCGTCATGGTGATCGTGCTCTCCGACGGCGCAGCCCACGACGCCGCGGCTCGTGACCGCCTGGCCGGTGAGGTCAACAAGCTCCACATCGACACCGTCATCGCCCGCGGCGGACGAGGCCAGGACGAGGGCCGACTGGCCCACACCTTCCGTTCCGAGGACGACGACCCCGTCGATCCCGGCCATGCCCCGCTGGCGCCGTGGGTGGCACTGGCCTATGACGGCTCCCCGCGCGCCGTGGCCGAGGCCGAGCGTCTGCTCACAGCGGTCGACCTGTCCCGGACGTCCCTGCTGGGACGCCCCAGCGGCCCCGACTACGACCTGCACTGGCGCAACAACCAGCAGCCGGGCACGTCGCGCCTGTGGCCGCTGCCGTGGCCGGGACGAACCGACCGCGCGGGATGGGTGACGACCCTGGTGGCCTGGCTGCTGATGCTGTTGCTGGCCGCCCTCGCGTTGCTGATCGCCGTCCTCATCTTCTCCAAGCAACCCCCGGTCTCCCCACCACCGCCGGTGCCGACCACCGGCTCCGCCTCCGGCGGCGGATCGGCCTCGCCGTCGTCCTCGGGTTCGCAGTCGGCCTCACCGGAGTCGCCGGGGTCTTCGGGGGGGCACAACTCCCCCACCAAGTCGGCCAGCTATGAGTCACCCGACCCACAGGGGTCGAAGTCGGGTGGGTCACCTACCCCGAACAAGAAGTTGTGATGACCGAGCCCAGACTGGTCGCGACCGATCTCGACGGAACCCTGCTCAATGCCGAGGGTGTGATCTCCGAGCTCAACCAACGAGCACTCCGTGAGGCTGCCGATCGTGGCATCGAGGTGGTGGTGGCCACCGGCCGGCCGTGGCGCTGGCTGCAGGTGCTCGAACCTCTCCATGACCTCGACCTGCACGTGCTCACCAGCAACGGTGCGGTGCGCTACGACCTGCACGGTGGAGTCGTCACCTCCCACGACAGCCTCGACGTCGACGTGGTCGCCGAGGTCATCGACGACCTGCGTGGCGCCGACTCCCGGCTCGGGTTCGCCTTGGAACACGTGGACGGGTGGTCGTGCGATGAGGTCTACCTGGCTCATTCGACCGTGGCCGTTCCGGGCGCCACCGTTCGTCCGATCGACGAGGCCCTGAACGTCAGTCCAGCCGTCAAGCTGTTGGTGCGCTCGGCGGACCTGCCCTCAGATCGTCTCGCCGAATTGCTGGCCCCGCTCATCGGCGACCGGCTCACCCCCACGTGGTCGTTCGTGGTCTCACCCGGGTTGCTCGAGATCTCGTCGCCCGGGGTGACCAAGGCCAGCGGTCTGCAACGGGTGCTGGACGACCTCGACATCGCTGCCGCCGAGGCGGTGGCATTCGGTGACATGCCCAACGACATCGCCATGCTGCAGTTGGTGGGTCGCGGGTTCGTGATGTCGAATGCCCATCCGTCGTTGCACGAACTGGGGCTCCCGGTCGCGGGCGACCACGACGACTCGGGCGTGGGTCGAACCCTGCTGGGCCTGCTCGGTCACGACTACTGATCGCACCGTTGGCGCGCTTTGGCGTGGGCACTTGCCATCGGGTCGCCCGGGTCTGAAAGAGTTGACTGAACATCCATTCACCCCCACCCCAGGAAGCTTCACCCATGACTCATGCGGCCCTCATCGTCGGCTACGGCACGATGGGCATCTACCACTCACGCAAGCTGGCGGCAGCCGAGGGGGTGACGGTCAAGGGCGTGGTCGACGTCGACCCCCGCGCCATCGAGGAGGCCGAGACCGCCGGACTCCACGGCTACGCGTCGCTGGAGGAGGGCTTGGCTGATCCCGAGATCGATCTCGTCGTGATCACCACCCCCAACGAGGCGCATCACCCGATCGCACTGGCGGCCTTCGCGGCCGGCAAGCACGTGCTCACCGAGAAGCCGGCCATGCTCAACTCAGCCGAGCTGGAAGAAGTGATGGCCGCGGCCGAGGCGGCAGGCAAGGTCTTCACCGTGCACCAGAACCGCCGCTGGGACGAGGACTACCTCGTCATCAAGCAGCTCTTCGACGAGGGGACGCTGGGTCAGGTCACCTACGTCGAGTCCCGCGTCGACGGATCCCGAGGGATTCCCGGTGACTGGCGCCGCGACCCCGTTCGCGGAGGCGGCATGGTGCTCGACTGGGGTGTCCACCTCGTCGACCGGCTGCTGCTGATGGTGCCCGCCAAGCTCAACCGCGTGTTCTGCCGTCTCTCGCACATCGCCGGCCACGAGGTCGACGACGGCTTCCGCATCCAGTTGTCGTTCGACAACGGCGTGGAGGCCGTGGCTGCGTGCACGACCAACAACTTCATCTCGGGACCCAACTTCCACATGGAGGGTGCCCACGGCACCGCCGAGATCGAGGACTGGGACCTGAACGGCAAGATCGTGCGTCTGCACGACCTCGAGAAGGACTCGGACGCGGTGCCGGTGCTCGCAGGGCAGGGCATGACCAAGACGATGGCTCCCCGGCTCGTCGACTACGCCGCCCGCGCCAAGGTGCAGGACAACCTTGAGATCCTGCCGATCCCGCGCATCCCGGTGTCGATGGACGGTTTCTACACCAACCTGGTCGCCGCCATCGAGGGACGCGAGCAGCCCTTGGTCGAGATCTCGACGGTGCTGCGTTGCCTGAAGGTGCTCGAGGCCGCCTTCGAGTCGCACCGCACCGGTGAGGCCATCGCCTTCGAGGCCTGATTGATCGGGGCCTGATTGGCCTTCCCGGTCGGGGGCGGCGTCCACGGACGTCGCCCCCCCGAAATTGCTCCTCGCATCATGCCGCGCGGCCCTTCCCCACGCCTCAAGTGAGGCAGGCCAGTTGATCAGTCTTGCCGGTCGCGCTCGCGCAACAGTTGCCTCAGTTCCTGTCTGAGCGCAGCCACCTCGGAGGCGAGGTCGAGCACCTCGCTCTCGGTACGTTGTTCAGCGGATTGAGCTGCCTCGGCGACCTTCTCGACGAACCACGACGCCAATGCCGCGGTGATGACTCCGAGCAGCGCGATTCCTGTGACCATCAGTCCGAGCCCCACGAGTCTGCCGGCATAGGTGACGGGGAACTGATCGCCGTATCCGACTGTGGTGATGGTGGTCGCCACCCACCAAAGAGCATCTCCGATCGAAGTGATGTTGGCACCGGGCGCGAGGCGCTCGGCGTCCAGGACGGCCAGCGCGGCGACAAGGCCGACCACGGCAACTGCCACCAACACGTATGACACGTCGCGACCCCGGGCGAAAGCCTGGCCACGTCGACTCAGAACATTCAGCGCCATCACGATCCGTAGCGCCCTGAGTGGACGAAGCATCGGGGCGGCCAGCGTCACCACGTCGAGCCAGTTGCGACGAAGAAATGCCCACCGTCGCTCTGACAGGATCACGCGGACGACGAGGTCCAGGGCAAACAGGAACCAGATTGCCCAGGACGCTATCGAGCACCCTCTTCTTGCAGCGGACGGAAGGTCTGGCTGCAGGATAGGCCACGCATAGACCACCAAGAACAGCGCTGCTGCCCCGAGGAGTGGAGCGCTTGTCCTTCGTTCCCATTGGGTGACCTGTCGATCAGACACATCGAGAAACTGCACGCAGATTCCCGGCCATCGGTCTCCGGCCACTCCCCAAATCGTTCAGCCTGACGCCGTGCAACAATGACCACCCTGATCACAGGGCACTCAGGGGTGCGTGAGAGCGTTTTCCCACCACCTCTGCAGAAGGACCACTCATGATCACTGCCCGCCCCATGGTGCGCCTCGCCGGCTCCATTGCCCTGGGGGCCACCATCGCCCTGTCGGTGGCGACTCCCTCCGAGTCCGTCACGCAGCCATCCCTCTACTTCAGCAGCTGCGCCGATGCCGCCGCAGCTGGGTACCACGACATGCGAATCGGTGAGCCTGGCTACCGGTCGGGACTCGATCGCGACGGCGATGGCATCGCCTGCGAGACCGCAGCCGGACCTGCTCCGGCACCCGCACCCGCACCAGCTCCCACCTCCAGCCCTTCGGCCACGCTCCCTGCGGGACAGGTCTACGGGGTCAACGCGCAAGGCGTCCTTCAGTACTTCAAGGGCAACCTTTCCTCCGGACTTGCCTACGTCGGCCAGCGCGGAACGGGCTGGGGTGCCATGACGTACATTGCCCAACTGAACGCCAACAGCGACGGCTACCCCGACCTGATCGCCCGCCGCGGAGCAGACCAGTCGTTGTGGCTGTACAAGGGCGGCAGCAACGGTTGGCTCACCCTGGTGGGTCAGGTGGGCTCCAATTGGGGTGGCATGGACCTGATCGTGCCCGTCTCGAACCTCGGCGGTGGAACCACGCGCTACGTGGTGGCGCGCAGGGCAACCGACGGAGCACTGTTCCGCTACACCTTGTCGGGATCGCGCCTGAGCGGCGCGAGCCAAATTGGCAAGAACTGGGGATCGATGCGTCACATCGTCGGGGTGGGTGACTTCACCGGGGACGGCCGCGCCGACATCGTGGCCGTGCGCACGGACGGGACGCTGTGGCGATACTCCGGGACGTCGGGGGCCACGATCGGCTCCGGCACCAAGGTCGGTCAGGGATGGACCGGTTTCACCCGTGCCTTCTCGCCTCTCGACCTGACGCGCGACGGCCGCTGGGACCTCGCGGGGCAGCGCAGCGACGGCACCGTCTTCGGCTATGCCAACAAGGTTGGCTCATGGGGACCTGCCACCAAGCTGCTCAGCGGCACGAGCACCTACAAACTGCTGGCCTGACCGTCGTGGCTGACTCGGCTTGATCTGGGGAGGCGTCCACAGACGTCGCCACCGAGCGATCTTCGGGCCGGGTCAGCCCACGAGGGGCGACGCCACCTCGAGCTGGCCATGGTCGACCAACCACCGCACCGCCTCCTGGACGGTCCCGCCCGCGCTGTACTTCGGGGCATAGCCGAGCAACCGCTGCGCCTTCTGCATCGTGAAACTCTGACTTCGCACCAAGTGCTGCCAGCTCGCATCGGCGTGCTCGGGGGTCAAGCCCTCCCTGAAGGCCGCCCACGAGACGGACTCGAGTACGGGCGTCCTGCCGAACCAGGAGGCAGCAAGGGTGGCGTAGCCGCGCACGTTGAGCGCGTCGGCGGCGGTGATGTAGAACTCCTCACCTGACGCCTCGTCCCGGTGCTCAACCGCACACTCGAACGACTGGGCGACATCGTCGGCGTGCACGTGCGCCATGGTCTCCGCACCGAGGCCGGGAATCCTGATGGGTTCGCCGGACGAGAGCCTCGTCCAGACGGTGGGGTCCAGGTTGCCCGTGGGACCGATGGGCGCCCAGCCCGGGCCACTGATGTGGCCGGGGTGGAGGCTCGTGGTCACCAGTCCCCCGCTGGCCGTCTCCTGCTTCAACATCCGCGCGATCTCGTACTTGCCGATGCCGTACTCGCCGAAGGGTTCGGTCGTGTTCTCCTCCGACATCGGGATGACCTGGCTGGCTCCCGCGCTCCAGATCGAGCCACAGAAGAGGTAGTGCCCGGTCTGGCCCCGCAACCGCTCCACGAGGGCGGCGGCCGAATCGAGGGTGAAGCAGACCAGATCGATCACGACCTCGCCACCGAGCCCGAGCAATCGATCGGGGAAGCTGCCCTCGGCGTCCTCCCGCTGGCGGTCAGCCACCACCTGCTCAACCTGTTGCCACTCCGGGGCATCGACGTACGGGTTCGACGTCCCACGGCTGATGTTCACGACCTGGTGGCCGCCCCGGACGAGTCGGGGAATCAGGAACGACCCGATGTGGCCACTCCCGCCGATCACAATGATGCGCATGTGTGTCTCCCTCGGTGATGGCCGCTGTCGCAGCCCACGACACCTGCTGTTCTACCGGACGGATGCGCCGATCGTGGGAGGCGTGGACTCTGATTCGGCAAGCTCACAGCCGGGCCATCAGGTGTGGGGTGGGGCGTGCGGGGCTCGAACCCGCGACCCAGGGATTATGAGTCCCCTGCTCTGACCGGCTGAGCTAACGCCCCCGTGCGCCGAGACTGCGACCCGCAGACTCTATCGGTTCACCCGTCCTGCCCACCTTCGGCTGCCCGACGCGCTCCGAGTTGCCCGCCGCCATCACCTCACATAACCTTTGCTTATCGACTGAGAAAGCAGGAGTCATGACGACCACCCTCCCGATAGGCGCCATCGGCGCGCGCCGCCGCTGGCCCGAATCCGTGGACGATGTGACCGTCCGTCTCGTCGCCGGTCTCGTGCTGGCCGTCGTGCTGGTCACCCTGCTGACCCAGCAATGGTGGCTCTTCGCCCTGCTGTTCGCGGACTTCCTCAGCCGAACGATCTTCGGCCCGCGCTGGGGCGTCACCTCGCGTGTGATCCAACGGTTCGTGCGTCCGCGCGTCTCGGTCGGCCGTCGCCCCACCGCTTCGGCACCGAAGCAGTTCGCAGCAGGTATCGGAGCGGCCATGACCGGTCTGGCCAGCGTCGCCTGGGTCGGATCGCTGGTCACCCCCGCCTCGTGGCCCATCACGGTGGTCTGGGCCGTCGGCGCCATCATGGTGCTCTTCCCCGCACTCGAGGCAGTGCTCGGCCTGTGCGTCGGCTGCAAGCTCTTCGGGCTGCTCGCCCGATTCGGCGTGGTCAATCCCGATCTGTGCGTCGACTGCGCCTGACACCCTTTGTCGCAGCCCTCGGCGTCAACTCAACGCTCCCGCTCGGAGAGCGCTCTCCGCTAACCTCCGGGCATGACCATGCCTGAGCCTGCACCCTCCTTCGTCCTGGTCGGTTGGGGCTACCGCTCCCGCGCCTGGTGGGAGGCCGCGCGAGGGATCGGCGCCACCTGCGCCGGCATCGTGGTGCGCAGCCCGCGCGAGACCCCGGTTCCATCGTTCGGGTCGATCGCCGAGGCCGTGGCCACCACCGGCGCACGGTTCGTCGTCTCGTCCGTGGGGTGGACGAGCGCTGCCGCGGTGATCGCCGAATCCGTGCACCTGGGGCTCCCCATCCTGAGCGAGACCCCACCCGCAGCGGACCTCGAGGGGTTGGCCACCCTGTGGTCGCAGGTGGGTGACTCCGGCCTGGTGCAGGTGGCGGAGCAGTACCCGCAGTACCCCTCCCACGCGGCCCGGCTGGCGCTGGTGCGCTCGGGGGCCCTCGGCACTCCCACCCAGGTGCAGGTCAGTTCGACCCAGCTCTACCACGCCGTGGCGCTGATGCGGGCCCACCTCGACGCCCGCCCCGGCACTGCCACCGTGACCGCGACGACCACTTCCGCACCTCTGCTCCAGCCCTTGTCACGCGCCGGGTGGACTCCCGACCCCTCGCCGACGAGTGCCACCACCACCCACGCGGTAATCCAGTTCGGCGCCCCGGGTGAGGGTCGCAGTGGCGTCTACGACTTCACCGACCTGCAGACCCGCAACCTGCTGCGGGTGCGCCGACTGGTGGTGCGCGGCACCCACGGAGAACTCGACGGCGAGCAGGTACTGCGCTGGGGAGGACCAGAGACGGTGCTCAGCTCGCGCATCGAACGCCGTCAGTCGGGGCACGACCTCGACATGTCGGGCTATGACTCCGAGGCCCTGAGCCACGGCGACCACGTGCTGTGGCGCAACCCTTGGCCGGGTCGACGCTGGTCGGACGACGAGCACGCCACCGCGGCGGTGCTGGCGCAGATGGCAACCTGGGTGTCCGACTCGGAGGCAGGATCGTCGACGCCCGGGCCCTACCCGCTGGCGGAGGCCTGCCAGGACGCGGCCATCGGGTTCGCCATCGAGGAATCGGTGCGCCGGGGCGCCCCGGTCACACTCCCCGATCAGCCCTGGTGGTGAGTTCGGCGGCCAGCCAGGCAAGAAAGGCTCCAACTCCCTCCACACCGTCCGCCTGGAGGTCAGCGTGGGCGGCCAACTCGGGCCTCTCGGTCGACCCCGAGACCAGGGCAGCCGTCACCACCCCCCGGTCGGCCCACCGGTGAAGTTCCTCGAACGCGGGGAGGTCACCCAGGTCGTCCCCCGCCATCAGCACCGTCCTCGGTGAGCCGTGCTCGATCAGCTCGCGCAGGGCCTCGGCCTTCGAGGTCGACTGCTCCCTGACTTCGAGCACCAGCTTGCCGGGCTCGAGGTGGAGCCCGTGGGCGCCCGCAACCTCCGCGACGGGACCGGTGAGGGTCTCCAGCGCCCGCCGGGGATCGGCCGCCCTGCGGGTGTGCACGCCCAGCGCCCGACCCTTGTCCTCGAGGTGGACGCCAACCAGCGCTGGATCGCTGGCGGCTCGCCCCTCCACCAGCGACGAGATCTCAGCCACCGCTTCGCGGAATCCCGCCGAGACCTCGGGCACCCGGGCCACCCCGGTGGCACAGTCGAAGCGCTCCACCCCGTACTGGCCCAGCACCACCAGGTGGCCGAAGTCGTCATCGTCCAGCCTGGCCAGCCGCCGCACCGCATCGACCGGTCGTCCGGTCACGATGGCCAGTTGCCCGACCCTCGAGCCGAGCGCGAGCAGAGCGGCGCGGGCATCGTCGGAGATGAAGGCGACCGCGGGATCCTCGACCATCGGCGACAACGTGCCGTCGAAGTCGAAGGCAAGCAGGGCGTGCCCCGGGTCGTCCACGATCGCCTGGACGAAGGCCCGCCCTCGGTCGGTGGTCACCTGCCATGAGCTCATGCCCTCACCCTAGTCAGCTGGGTGGTGGCGGCGCCTCGCGAAGCTGACAAGGAACAACGTTCCGCGAGGCACCGCTAGGGTGGGAATGACTGAAGGAGTGAGCCTTGACCGCTGCCCCCACCGACGGCGCCCCGTTCGTCGTCGTCGCCAACAGACTTCCCGTCGACCGCACCGTCTCGCCCGACGGAACCATTGACTGGCGCACCTCGCCCGGTGGCTTGGTGACGGCCCTCGAACCCGTCATGCGAGCCAAGGGCGGTGCCTGGGTCGGGTGGCACGGCGCGCCCGACGAGACCGTCGACGAGTTCGAGCACGACGGTTTCACGGTGGTGCCCGTGCCACTGTCGGCCCAGGAGGTCAACGAGTACTACGAGGGATTCTCCAACGCCACCCTGTGGCCGCTCTACCACGACTCCGTGGCCTTCCCCGAGTTCCACCGTGAGTGGTGGGACTCCTACCAGTTGGTCAACCAGCGGTTCGCCGAGCGGGCGGCCGAAGTGGCCGGCCCCGGCGCGACCGTGTGGGTGCAGGACTACCAACTGCACCTGGTGCCGACGATGCTGCGGGAACTGCGACCCGACCTCAAGATCGGCTTCTTCCTGCACATCCCGTTCCCACCTGTGGAGCTGTTCCACCAGATCCCGTGGCGTCGACAGTTGCTCGGCGGCCTGATGGGAGCCGACCTGGTCGGGTTCCAGGTTCCCGGCGGTGCGCAGAACTTCCTGCGGCTCGCCCGTCGCCACGCCCCCGAGAAGGTGACCGTGAAGGGCAGCGAGATCACCTTGGGCGACGGTCGGGTGGCGGTCGCGAAGGCCTTCCCCATCTCGATCGACACGGACGGCTTCCGCGAACTGGCCGAGTCAGACGAGGTCAAGGCTGAGGCCAGACAACTGCGCGAAGACCTCGGGAACCCGAAGGTGATCTTCCTGGGCGTCGACCGGCTGGACTACACCAAGGGTCTGCGCCAGCGCATCAGGGCCATGGGGGAACTCTTCGCCGAGGGCAAGCTCGACCCCTCGGAGGCCGTGCTGCTGCAGGTGGCCACCCCCAGCCGGGAGCGGGTTGAGGAGTACAAGCGGCTGCGTGACGACATCGACCTGCTGGTGGGTCGCATCAACTCCGAGGTGGGAGGGGTTGGACGATCGGCCATCGTCTACCGTCACGCCTCCTTCCCCCGTCACACGATGGCTGCCATGTACTCGATCGCCGACGTGATGGTGGTCACTCCCCTGCGCGACGGCATGAACCTGGTCGCCAAGGAGTACATCGCCTGCCACGGCAGCGACGACGGCGCCCTGGTGCTGAGCGAGTTCGCGGGGGCCGCGCTGGAACTCAAGCAGGCATACCTGGTCAACCCGTACGACCTGAACGGCATGAAGGAGACGCTCATGCAGGCGGCCACCGACGGGCCGCGAGTGCGCCGTCGCCGGATGTCGGCGTTGCGCAGGCAGGTGAGCGAGCACACGATCGATCGGTGGGCGCAGAACTTCCTCGACACTTTGGACGAGGTGGCCCGAGCCCACGGGTGAGCCTTGGGCGCCCACGGCTGGGACCGTGGGCGCCCGCTCCCGACTGAACGACAAAAGCCCGTCCTGACCAGCGCACATGCGCTGGTGGGACGGGCTTGGCGAAGTCTTGCTCCCCCGGGAGGACTCGAACCTCCAACCCTTCGATTAACAGTCGAATGCTCTGCCAATTGAGCTACAGGGGATCAGCGTTGCCGCTGTGCGGCTCTCTCGAGCACGCTTGGAAACGCTAGCAGAGCAGCACCGGAGAACAAAAATCCTCAAGGCCCGGATCACAGGTCGTACTGCTCCTGGAGGTCGGTGGTGCGGGCCAGCACGAAAGCCCGCACCTGGGGGTCGTCGAGGTCGGCTCGTCCTTGGCTGACCGCCTGCCACACGGTTGCGCCACCAGCGGCTCCCAGCGCTCGCCTGCCTGCGACCATCACCCGGCCTCCGCCCGGTGCGTCGAAGTTCTGCTGCACCACGATCGAGGCCATCACCCGCTCGTTGAAGACCTCGGGCACGCGACCGGGGTCGTCCAGCACGATGCTGCCGCGCTCGTCGGTGTTGGTGGTCCAGCGCAGCGAGGACGAGTCACGGTTCCATCCGCCGGCCTGCAGCAGGTGCCAGCCGTGCACCTCCCACTGACCCTGGCGGCCGATGGCCAGTGCGCTGTCGAGGGCGACCGCCCACGAGTCGTCCGGGCCGGCGGCCCAGGCCAGCACCCGTGCGCCCGGGACCCGGGACTCGAGGTCGCGGCTCACCGCGGGGGGCAACGTCTTTCGTCCGAACACCATCCCAGTCTGCCTCAGGCGGCAGACTTCCACGCCACCGCAGCCAGCTCGCGGGCCCGCTGCACCAGTCGGTGATAGGCGCTGCGGCTGAGCCCCAGCTGCGCTCGCACCCGGGCAGGGGTGGCATCGGGGCGGGCCAGCAGCTGCAGCAGGGTCCGTTCCCGCACGGGCAGGTCATCGAGCCACGCCGGGGGCTGCTCGTCCAGGATCTGTTCGTCCACGGTCTCGTCGGAGACCAGTTCGGGCAGGTCGATGGCGTTGCGCAACTCGTCGCGCTGGGTGAACAGGTCGCGCTGGGCGCGCTGGAGTCGACTGGTGATCCAGATCCACGCGGTGGTCGAGAACCGGGTTCCACGCCGGTGGTCCCACCGCATGATCGCCTCGGCGAGGCCCAGTTGTGCCTCGCTGACCAGGTCGTCCTCGGGAAGCCCGTGACGTCGGGACACCCGCCCTGCCAGCATCCCGGCCAGCCCGACATTGGCCTGCCACATGCGTTGCCAGGCCTCGTCGCCGGCCACCGTCAACGCCCGCAGGTCGTCGAGGGGGGCGTCGGTGTCGAAGTCGCCGTCGAGGGCGGCGCGGGCCAGGACACCGGCCTCGATGGTGCGGGCCAGGTCGATCTCCTCGTCCGCGCTCAGCAGGGCGGACCGGGTGGGGCGTGTGTTCGTCATGGGTCCCACCCCACTCTCGCGGGGCCCGTGGCGGCGGGGAGCCACGACAGCTGTGGAGTCCGCATCCGGACAACACCACCTTGTCCACAGCCCTTGACATGGTGCCCGCCACAGACGAGCGCACCGACGAACTCCGAGGGCAGGAGGCGGGCTCAGTCGAGCGCGCCCATCCCCGACTGCTGCAACTGCTTGCGGGTGGCCTCCAGTTCGAGCAACCGCGAGAACATCTGGTTGTAGGCCGAGGTGTTCTCGACCGGGTTGGTGCGCTGCAACTTCGACTTGAGGTTGCGCAGGTCATGGGTCACCCGCAGCAACTTCAACCGGTCGGCATATGCCGTGGCGTAGGCCTCGTCGGGCTCCCGCAGCAGCGGCTCCACCATCAGTCCCGTGAACAGTTGGCGCACCACCTCGTCCTGGATGGACTCGAGCACTCGCTCCGACCACTCGGGACCGGTGTAGACGACCGCTGCCAGCGCCTCGAAGACTGCCCGGTAGGCGGGGTGGGAGAAGTCGTCGCTGCTGACCCCGTTCCATTCCGCATCGAACAGCAGGGGGTACTGCAGCATCAGCTTGCAGGTGCCCCGTTCCACGGCCGTCGCCCGGTCACGTGGGTCGGGCAGGGGAACAGATGACAGCAGCGCCGGCTCGTCCGTCGTCGGGCTCGGAGCACTCGGACGAAGCACCCGATCGGGGGGAAGGCCTCGCTTGCCGACCCGCTGGACCTCGGCACGCACCTCGTCCACGTCCATGCCGAGCATGCTCGCCAACTCGCGCACATAGCCGGAGACCAGACTCGAGTCGCGGATGGACGACACCAGGGGCGCGGCCTGACGCAGGGCGGCCAGGCGTCCGTCGGCCCGGTCGAGGTCATGTCCCGACAAGGCATTGCGCATCACGAACGTGTACAGCGGCACTCGCCTGGCCACCAGTTCACGCACGGCCGCCTCACCGTGCTGCAGACGCAGGTCACAGGGGTCGAGACCGTTGGGCTCGACTGCCACGTAGGTCTGGGTGATGAAGTTCTGGTCACCACTGAACACCTTGAGCGCGGCCCGCTGACCGGCCTCGTCCCCGTCGAAGGTGAAGACCACCTCGCCGTTGAACGCGTCGTGGTTGCCCATCAGCCGGGTCAGCAGGCGGGCATGGTCGTCACCGAAGGCGGTACCACACGAGGCGACCGCCGTGTCGACCCCCGACAGGTGGGCGGCCATCACGTCGGTGTAGCCCTCGACGACCACCGCCTGGGACTTCTTCCCGATCTGCTGTCGGGCCAGGTCGAGCCCGTAGAGCACCTGCGACTTCTTGTACACCGGGGTTTCGGGGGTGTTGAGGTACTTCGCCGGCATGCGGTCGTCGTCGAAGATGCGGCGCGCCCCGAAACCCAGCGTGGACGATCCCGAGTCCCGGATCGGCCACAGCACCCGCCCCTGGAAGAAGTCGTACCCCGCCTCGCGCACCAGTCCGGCCGCCACCAGGACGTCGTCGGCGAATCCCGCCCGGTTCAGGTGGTGGCGCAGGTCACGGCCACCCCGAGGGGCGTACCCGACGCCGAAACGCTCGGCGTCGGTGCGCGCGAAGCCGCGCTGGTCGATGAACTGGCGAGCGGCCAACGCATCGGTGGTGAGCAGTTGCTTGGCGTAGAACTCCGCAGCGGCCGCGTTGGCCTCGAGGATCCTCACCCGGGTGCCGGGTTGGGTGCGCGCACCACCGCCGCGTCCGTCCTCCTCGATGCGCAACTGCACCCCCACTCGGTCGGCAAGCTGCTGCACGGCCTCGGCGAACGACAGGTTGCTGATCTTCTGCACGAAACTGATGACGTCGCCGCCCTCACCGCAGCCGAAGCAGTGGTAGAAGCCACGGCTCGGGGTGACGTGGAAGCTCGGTGTGCGTTCGTCGTGGAAGGGGCACAGGCCTTTCAGCGAACCGCCACCGGCCTTGCGCAGGGACACGTACGAACCGACCACGTCGTCGATTCGGGCGCGTTCGCGGACGAGAGCGATGTCTTCGTCGTTGATGCGGCCGGCCATGGCGCACATGTTAGCCGCGCCCGCGTGGCGTAGGTTCACGGGTGTGACCGTCGAACCCTCCTGGCAACTCGCCGTTGCCCTGGTGGTCCTGGTGGTGGTCGGGACGGTCGCGGCGACCTGGGGGCGGTTGCCCCTACGGCGGTCCCTGCTGGTGGCCTCGGTGAGGGCGGCCCTGCAGTTGGCGGCCGTGTCGGCCATCATCGTCGGTGCCATCCAGAACACAGTCGCGGCCATCGGCTTCGTGCTGCTGATGTTCGCGATCGGCGTGCACACCACGGCGACGCGCACGGGCACCCGGCGGCGTTGGCCCTGGGTGGCCTTGGCGATGGCCTCCGGTGCCCTACCGGTGCTGCTGGTCATCTTCGGATTGCAGGTGGCACCCTTCACCGGCATCAGCATCATCCCGATCGCCGGGATCATGGTGGGCAACATGATGAGCGTGCACACCCTCAATGGACGACGCCTGTTCGCTGCGCTGCGGGACGAGCACCGGGAGTACGAGGCGGGGCTGTCGGTGGGACTGACCCGATCCGAGGCGATCGACGAGGTCACCCATCGGCACGCCACCGAGTCGTTGGTGCCCAGTCTCGACTCCACCCGCACCACTGGTCTGGTCACCCTGCCTGGCGCCTTCATCGGGGTCATGCTCGGTGGTGGCAGTCCTGTGCAGGCGGGCGCCGCCCAGGTGCTCGTCCTGGTGGGAATCCTCGCCGGTCAGTTCGTGACCGTCACCGTCTCACACCGACTCATCCGGGCGGCCAAGCTGCTTCCCGTCGACCTGGTCGCCTCGTTGCGTCCGTGACGGTCAGCCGAGGCCTCGCCCGATGCCTTCGGGCAGGCGGTCCGGACCCCATCCCAGTACCAACTCGGCCTGGTCGAAGGCGAACCGGTCGGTCATGCCGCCCACGTAGGTGACCGCGCCACGGACCGGGTCCTGCTCGGAGCGGTACTCCGCCGGCATCAGTTCGGGACGAGCCAGGTAGGCCCCCACGAGTCCGTGCAGCACCTCGACCACGACGTGGGACTGCGCCAACGACTCGGGTCGGGTGTAGATGCGCTCATAGTTGAAGGCCCGCAGCGCCGCCAGCGCGCCAGCAGTGTCGGCATCCATCCCCACCTGCCCGGTCTGCTGGGTGGTGGCGATGACAGCACGGATGAACCGCCCCAACTGCTGGCCACGGGTTCGTCCGACCCGTTCGGCGACCAGCCCGGGCAGGTCATCGAGGTGCACGATGCCGGCGTGCACGGCGTCCTCGAGGTCGTGGGCGCAGTAGGCGATGCGGTCGGCCCAGCTGACGATCTCGCCCTCCACGGTCATGGGAGCGGGTCTCGACCAGGAATGGTTGCGGATGCCGTCCAGGGTCTCGGCACACAGGTTGAGCCCGCTGAGGACGACATCGGCCCCCCAGGGTCCGTGGTCGTAACCCTCCGGGATGAAGGCGTCGAAGGCGTCCTCGCTCGCATGTCCGCCGGGGCCATGGCCGCAGTCATGGCCGATGGCGATCGCCTCGGTCAGCGACACGTTGGCGCCCACCCCGCGGGCGATGGAGGTGGCCACCTGGGACACCTCGAGTGCGTGTGTCAGTCGGGTCCGCTGGTGGTCGCGGGGGGCGACGACGACCTGCGTCTTGCCCGCCAGTCGCCGGAACGCCGTCGAGTGGATGATGCGATCCCGGTCACGTTCGAAACAGGTTCGCTCGCTGTCGGGTTCCTCCTCGATGGCACGGTTTCCTGCCCCACGTGCCCGCGTCGCCCCGGGCGCCAGCAGTGCATCCTCCCGTTCCTCCCGGGCCTGACGCGTGAGGTCGCGGGCCTGCAGGTGAGCGTCCGTGTCACGGTGCGCGCGGACGACGTCGGCCCCACTGGGAGCGGGGTGGCCTGAATGGGTCGCTGCCCACGCCTGTGCTCGGGGCATCACGACGGCATCGGGTTGTTCTGCACACACGCCAGTCAGTGTGCCAGTCGTGGGCGGGAGGGAGCGGTGGGCAATACTGATGGCACGCGACAAGGAGCCTCCCGATGACCAACCAGCCCTCGGCCAACAACCCTCAACAACCGGAGCAGCAGCCATGGGGGCAGCAGCGACGGTGGGAACAGGCGCCGGGCAATGCCCAGACGCCCTCCTGGGACCAGCAGGCTCCCCAGCAACCCTGGGGGCAGCCCTCGGCGAACCAGCCCGACCAGTAAGGGCAATCGCCTCAGTACGGGCAATCGCCTCAGTACGGCCAGCCCCCTCAGTACGGGCAGGCTCCCCAGTACGGGCAGGCTCCCCAGTACGGGCAGGCTCCCCAGTACGGGCAGGCTCCCCAGTACGGGCAAACCTCCCAGTACGGCCAGGTGCCTGCTCCTTACGGCTACGGTGCCACCCCCTACCAAGCCCAGCCCGCCGGGCCCACGCCACGGGGCAACGTGCCACTGGTGCTGGTTGGCTCCGCCTTCGTGGTGAGTGTGCTGCTGAGCGTCTGGGGCGCCGCCGCCGCGGTCAACTACGTCACCCTCTCCAACTCCGAGGGTGACGCCGCCGCGGCCGAGTCGAGCTATGCCCTCGAACTGGGGGGCTCGGTGCTGCTGCAGTTGGTGCCCATCGTCGTCGGGATCGTCGGTCTGGTGCTCGGCATCCGCGCCATGCGGCACCCGCAGACCAAGACCAAGGGGCTGATCGCGGTGGTGGGCGCGATCGTGGCACCGATCGTCAGCCTGGTCGTCTTCTTCGCCGGGGTGGCCGGCGCAGTCGGCTAACCGCCGGAACTGTCCAGTTCGGCTTCTGCCAGGTCGAGTTCGCAGCCCGAGGTGTCGTCCAGCCAACCGGTCGGCATGACCACCTTGTGGCGCGGGCTGCCCTGGCGGCCGCGCGGTCGTCCGAGTTCTCCCTGTGGGTAGGGAGCGTCGTGGTCGAGTTGCGCGAGCAGGCTGTCCAGTTCCTCGAAGGTCGAGATCATGGCGAGCGCATGGCGCAGTTCGCCACCCACCGGGAAGCCCTTGAAGTACCAGGCCATGTGCTTGCGCATGTCGGTCAGGCCATGCTTCTCACCCATCACCCCCGCCAGCAGTTCCGCATGCCGGCGCACGATGGCGGCGACCTCGCCCAGACGGGGCAGGGCCCGGGTGTCACGGCCGGCCATCGCGTCGGCCAGGTCGCGGAACAGCCACGGGCGACCCAGGCATCCCCGACCGATCACCACCCCGGCGCTACCGGTCTCCCGCATCATGCGCACGGCGTCGGTGGCCTCCCAGATGTCGCCATTGCCCAGCACAGGGATCTCGACGTGCTCCACCAGCGCCCCGATGGTGCGCCAGTCGGCCTGCCCCGCGTAGGCCTGTGAAACGGTGCGCGCGTGCAACGCGATCGCGGCACAGCCGGACTGCTCGGCGATGCGGCCGGCATCGAGGTAGGTGAGGTGGTCGTCGTCGATGCCGATCCTGGTCTTCATGGTGACGGGCACGCCGAACGGGTCGGCGGCCGCGACCGTTGCCTCCAGGATCTGACGCAGCCGGTCCCGCTTCCACGGGAGCACCCCTCCCCCGCCCTTGCGGGTGACCTTGGGCACGGGACAGCCGAAGTTGAGGTCGACGTGGTGCACGCCGTACTGCTCGCACAGGATCGTCGTGGCCTCGGCCACCATGCCCGGGTCGACCCCGTACAACTGCACCGAGCGCACCTGCTCATTGGGGGCGAAGGCCAGCATGTCCTTGGTGCGGTGGTCGCCGTACACGAGTCCCCGGCTGGTGATCATCTCGCACACATAGAGTCCCGCGCCCTGTTCCAGACAGAGCTGGCGGTAGGCCGCATTCGTGATGCCGGCCATGGGGGCCAGCACCACCGGGGTCTCGGCAACGACGGCGTCGCGCCGGCTCGGGGCGTGCAGGCGCAGGGGTGCGAACTCGGTGGTGGTGACAGTCACGACGGACGATCCTACGCCGCGCGCCTCGTCAGCCCCATTTCTCGGCGAGTGCCCGCAGCACCCGGTCGTTGCGGTTCGTGGAGGGTCCACTGATCCGCTCGATCTTCGCGAAGTTCGTCCGCACCTGGTTGAACGGCACGTCGACCAGCAGGTGGATGGCCCGGCCGCGGACGACCAGCCTCTCCCCTGGTGTCGACATCTGCTCGATCTCGCGCGCCACCGCCGCCGGGGGCTGTCGCTTCATCACCGACACGTACGATCCGACCTTGGGCGTGAACGTGGCGGCCAGGTCGTCCACGTCGGCCACGATCCCAGCGAGTTCGGCGGTCGACAGCACGATCGTGCTCACCTCGAACCCCCGGTCGGTGAGGAAGACGGACTCAAGGGCGTCCTCCAGCTTCTCCCGCGAGCGCAGCGGTGACTCCAGACGAACATTGCCGGTCTGGATGTGGGTCTGCACCCCGGCGAACCCCGCCGCCTCAAGGGCGGCACGGAGTTCGGCCATGGGATACTTGCGCCCTCCGACGTTGACCGCCCTCAGCAGGGCGATCCACACGCCCATGTCAGACTCGCTCCGCGACGACGATGCGTGCTCGCTCGGGCACCCCGACGCCGGTCAGGACGCCGTGGGTGGCCAACTGTCGTCCGGTGAGAACCGTGGGCGAAACGACTGCACCACGCACCTGCGTCAGTTCGAGTTCGCTGACCCGGTAGCTGGCGTCCGGGTCGAGCCCCGGCAGCCGGATGGCACCGATGGTCCAAGTGGTCGACATCTCGAGTTGGGTGATCGAGAAGATGCCGCGGTCGGCTGTGACCACACCGTGCACGAAGACCCCGGGCTGGGTGTCGAGCCGCACCACGGTGCCGCCGAGCAGGTGGGCACGGTTGTCCTTGTACCACTGCACCCACGCCTTCAGCGCTGCGACCTCGTCGTCCGTGGCCTGCTTCAGGTCCCACTCGATGCCCAGGTGACCGAACACTGCCGTGGCGGCACGGTAGTTGATGTCGTGGTGGCGACCCGTCGTGTGCGAGGCCCCGGAGGCGATGTGCGAACCCATCAGCTCGGGCGGCAACAATTGGGTCGTCCAGCGGAGCATCTGCTGGCGGTCGGTCGGGTCGATGTTGTCACTCACCCAGACGCGGTCGCAGTGCTGCATGACCTCGAGGTCGATGCGGGCACCACCCGAGCTGCACGACTCGATCTCGAGCCCCTGGTGGGCGGCCTTGAGCTCGTCGACGAGGCGGTAGAAGGCCAGGGTCTGCTCGTGCACCGCGGGACGGCCGTCGGGGGCGGTGCCGGCGTCGAGCAGGTCGCGGTTGTGGTCCCACTTGATGTAGCCGATCTCGTACTCGTCGAGCAGCGCCATCATCTGGTCGCGCACGTGGGCGTAGGCCTCGGGCACGGCCAGGTTGAGCACCCACTGGTTGCGTGACTCCAACGGCATGCGTCCGGGCACCTGCATCACCCACTCGGGGTGGGCCCGGGCGAGGTCGGAGTCGGGGTTGACCATCTCGGGTTCGAACCAGAGCCCGAACTGCATGCCCAGCTCGCGCACCTTGTCGATGAGGGGGTGCAGGCCCTGCGGCCAGACGTCCTGGGAGACGACCCAGTCGCCCAGCCCGGAGTGGTCGTCGCGACGGGATCCGAACCAGCCGTCGTCGAGCACGTACCGCTCGACACCCACGGCGGCCGCGCGTTCGGCCAGATCGATCAGGCGGTCGGCGTCGTGGTCGAAGTAGACGGCCTCCCACACGTTGATGGTCACCGGACGATCGGTGCCGACCGGATGCACCCGGCGCAGGAAGGCGTGGTTCTGGTGGGCGATGGCGTCGAGCCCGTGGCCGTGGCTGAAGTAGACCCACGGGCCG
The DNA here is from genome assembly GCF_000421525.1 of Aestuariimicrobium kwangyangense DSM 21549. Lineage (GTDB taxonomy): Bacteria > Actinomycetota > Actinomycetes > Propionibacteriales > Propionibacteriaceae > Aestuariimicrobium > Aestuariimicrobium kwangyangense. Next base: position 673,557 of record NZ_ATXE01000002.1, read on the forward strand.
GCGTAGGACTGTCCGTTGGCGAGCACCATCTCACCGGGCAGCAGGATCTCACCGCCCCCGACCAGCTGCTCACCCGTGAGCACGCGCTCGGCGTAGTGCAGGTGGTTGCCCGACCAGCCCACGTGAACCCCCCAGACCTCACCCTCGGCGAACCCGAAGCCGGGCTCCCCGAGGTGCACGATGGTGGCCGCGTCGGCGCCGGTGCGTCCGTGGCGTCCTTCACGCACGTGCGCCCCGACACCGAGGGTGGTGCGCTGCGGCACGCGCTCCTTGCCCCAACGACCGGCAGTGTCGAGCACCTCGCTGGCCCGGTACGGCACGGGCAGGGCGACGTTGAGCTCGCCCACCTGGTAGCCGTCGTCGCCACCATTGGTGACCGTCGCACGCGACCGCACGAGGCCGGCATCGTCGATCTCGATCTCGATCGCCAGCTCGAGCCTCGTGCTGGCGCAACCCGCCCGCACCTGCAGCACGTGACCGGTGGCGACGGCATCGGGATCAGCCTCGGAACCGTCGAGCAGCACCTGGTTGACCACGAACTTCGGGGCCCAGTCCTTGCCCGAACGTGAACCGCTCAGTCCGGGACGGCCCGTCCAGCCCATCCACGTCTCGGGCACCAGTGCGGTGCGGTGGAAGTCGGCTGGCACGCCGTTGTTCATGCCGGAGCCGCCCAGCACGGAGTCCATGGCCTCGAACTGGTCGACCGAGAGGTCGCCGAGGGGGTCTCCCCAGTGCAGCACGGCTGGCAGGTCACCGCGACTGATCTTCAGCGCGACAACGGTCTTCTCCGAGGTGAGCAGGATGCGGTGGGTGGGCAGCGCGGAGGGCTGGGCGTGAACGTCTGTGGCCATGCGTCGAGCCTAGCGGTGAGCACCGACACGACACCGGCGGTGCACGCCATTCGGGCCGGGGTTCGCCTCAGCTGCCGCGCGGTCGGTTCTCGCCGAGGAGCTCCGGGGAGAGGTAGGCGCTGGGTTCGTCCACCGCCATCGACAGCATGGGCACAACCGTCATCTTCGACTCGTACCCCTGCAGCGCCCTCCGGTAGGAGCCGACCTCGTCCCAGACGTGCACCAGCGCCCACAGGTCGGGCTCGTCGACGTTCTGCACGAGCTCGATCGAGACGAGTCCGGGTCTGGCCTGGAGCACACCCATCGCCGCTGCGGCCTGTTCGCGGAACAGGTCCCGGCGCTCGGGAGGGACCCGGAAGCGGTTGAGCACGATCACGGACCCCAATTTAGTCCCCCCTGTCCCGGCCGCCCTGCGAAGCCCAGCCAGCCGGCGTCAATGCCGGACTGCGGCTGCAGGCTGGGCTGATGGCACACTTGGGGCGATGACCACGTCGCAGACCACCCCTCCCGTCCGCCGGACGAAGCAGCGTGCTGCCATCCGCGAACTGGTGGCCGTGACCGACGAGTTCCGGACCGCCCAGCAGGTGCACGACGACCTCAGACTGCGTGGCGAGTCGGTGGGGTTGGCCACCGTCTACCGGGCCCTGCAGTCGATGGCCGAGTCCGGCGAGCTCGACGCCGTCCGTCAACCTGAGGGAGAGATCGCCTACCGGGCCTGCGCCGCCCGGGAGCACCACCACCACCTGATCTGCCGCACCTGCGGCAGGACCGTCGAGATCAGCGCCAGCGAGGTGGAGTCATGGGCTGATCGGGTGGCCCGCCAACACGGTTTCAGCGACGCCGGCCACGAACTGGAGCTCTACGGGCTCTGCAGCGACTGCGCCGACTGATCCGCGGCCGGGTCCAGCTCACCGACGACCGCTGAGAAGCTGCGTTCGACGTGGCTGAAGGAACGCAACCCGTGCTCCAGGTGCCAGGTCGCGAACGCCGAGACGATTCCGCTCACCTGACGTTGCACCATGGGGGTGGCCGCACGGGTCGAGGGCCAGTCCCCGCGCACCAGCGCGGCGAGCAGGACCGACGTCTCCGCCGACACCCGTACCGCCCCTGAGCCTCGGCAGCCGGCGCAGACCATCCCTCCCGATGAGGGTGAGAAGAACGGATGCGGTCCGACGCGCCCACAGGCCGCACACGAGTCGAGGGAAGGTGAGTAGCCGGCGAGTGACAGGGACCGCAGCAGGTAGGAGTCGAGGATCATCCCGGCCGAACGGGGACCGTCGGTGGTTCCCTCCCCCAGCACCCTGAGGGCACCGGCCAGCAGCAGGTAGTGGCGCAGGGCGGGCTCGTTCTCGACGCTGACCAGCCGGTCGACGGTCTCGAGCATCACCTGCCCGGCGGTGTAGCGCTCGTAGTCAGCCAGGATCGGCTCGGACCACGCGTGCAACTGCTGCACCTGGCCGCAGATGTCGAGGCTTCGTCCCTCGATCACCTGCAGGTCGACGTGGCGGAACGGTTCGAGCCGGCCACCGAACTTCGAACTGGTACGGCGCACCCCGCGCGCCACCGCTCGCACCTTCCCGTGGGTGCGGGTCAGCAAGGTGATGATCCGATCGGCCTCACCCAGCTTGTGGGTGCGCAGCACGATGGCTTCGTCACGGTAGCTGGGCATGTCGTCCATTCTCCCACCGGATACCCTGAACGGGTGAAGCGAAGCGTGGGTGTCTGGGCCGGTGCCCTGGCCCTGGCGACCACGCTGGTGCTGGGGGGCTGCGCGAACAAGGCAGAGGCCGAGTCGGTGACCGTCGACTTCGCCCATGACGGTGCGGTCGAGACGCTGGTGCTCGCTCCCAGCACCCCGGGCCACCCGGCCCTGCGGCCGTTCCTGCGGTCGGCCTACGCTGCTGCCGGACTCGACCTCGACATCACCCAGGTGAGGAACACCCAAGAACTGCGGACGAGGGTCCGTGACCTCGAGGACCACCCTCCGCCCACCCTGGTCGTCGAACTCCCCCACTCCGACCAACCCGCCGACGAGTTGGCGGCAGTCGTCAAGGCCGGGACCAGTGTGTTGTGCCTGGGAGAGCGACCGCAGGTGTCGACGGGCATGTGCTCGGTCTTCGTCGGTTGGGACGACTGGGCCGGGGGCTTTGAACAGGCCGCCGCCCTGACCACAGCACTGGGCAAGAACGAGGGTCGTCGCTGGAACGTCGAGAGCCTCGGCCTGGCACCCGACGACAAGGCCGGCGCCGCGCGCCTCCGGGGAACGTTCGTCCAGCGCCTGCCCTACCGGTCGGACTCACCGACCATCACCAAGACCGGGAGGCTCTACTACACCCAGGTCGAGGTGCCCGACCTCGACCCGGCGAGGGCGACCAAGCAGTTGTCGACCACCATCCAGGCCACCTACCTCAACCAACCCATGGACGGCCTGCTGCTGCCCACCGACGACTTCATCGCGCCGGCACGGGCCGCCTTCGAGGTGAACCGGCGACCGCTGCCCCTGATGGTCTCGGCCGGGGCCACGCCCGCGGGGCTGAAGGCCCTCGCCGACGGCATCGTGGTGGCCACCGAGTACCGCGACCCGAAGCTGCTGGCCCACCAGACAGCCCTCACCCTGTCGACGCTGCGGTCCGGTCGTCCCGTGGTGACCTCCCCGCGCCGTGACTGGGAGAACGGGTTCGGCGAGATCCCGGTGGTCTTCATCACCCCGGTGTCGGTGACCCTGGCGAATGCGGCCACCACCTTGGCCGACGCCCCCGAGATGCTCGCCCACCTGCAGTGAGGAGCCCCATGTCGCCCCGACCCCCCGAGCCCCACCCCAGCGGCGCCAGACCACCGGCCATCGCCGCCAAGGACCTGCCCCGACACGTCGCCATCGTGATGGACGGCAACGGCCGATGGGCCAAACAGCGTGGGCTCAAGCGCACCGAGGGGCACGCACGGGGCGAGGACTCCCTGTTCGACGTCATCGCCGGCGCCATCGAGCTCGGGATCCCCTACCTGTCGGCCTACGCCTTCTCGACCGAGAACTGGAAGCGCTCCCCCGACGAGGTGCGGTGGTTGATGGGCTTCAACCGTGACGTGATCCATCGACGCCGCGACCAGCTGGACGCGATGGGCGTACGGATCCGCTGGGCAGGCCGGGAACCCCGGTTGTGGAAGTCGGTCATCCACGAACTGCGGGCGGCCGAGGAGCAGTCGCGGAACAACACCACCCTGACCCTGCAGTTCTGCGTCAACTACGGTGGACGAGCCGAGATCGTCGACGCGGTACGCCGACTGGCGGCCGACGCCAAGGCCGGGCGGATCGATCCCGACCGGATCACCGAGGACCGGCTCGAGCGCTACCTCTACTGCCCCGACGTGCCCGAGGTCGACCTGTTCGTCCGCTCGTCTGGTGAACAGCGCACCAGCAACTTCCTCGTCTGGCAGTCGGCCTACGCCGAGATGGTCTTCCTCGACCGGCTGTGGCCGGACTTCGACCGCCGTGACCTGTGGCACGCCGTCGAGCTGTACGTGAACCGGGACCGTCGTTTCGGCGGCGCCGTGCCGAACGAGCAGATCGTGAACGGGGAACAGCCGGGGGCGACCAGCCGCGGCTGACCACGGCGGCTCCACCCCGGGCCTTCCGTCCGAGGCCTGCCGAGCAGGGTCGAGGCCCGCGTTCACTGTTTGACGACAGCATCGAACTCGCTCCACACTGGCGCCCATGCCCGGACAGCCGAAGCACGCGCGCCGCAAGCCCGGCTCCCAGCCTGCCCTTCGCCACCAGAACACCCAGCGGGTGGTGGAGACCCTGGCCCAGCGCGGACCGACCACCCAGGCCAAGTTGAGCCGACTGACCGGCCTGTCGACGGGCACCATCTCGAACATTGTCCGCGAGCTCAGCGCCGCCGCGCGGGTGACCACGACACCTGTCATCGACTCCGGCCGGCGGGCAATGGAGATCGCGCTGCGCGCCGATGCCCGCGTCTGCGTGGGGGCCGACCTGAGCGAGGGACGACTGCGCCTGGTGCTGGCCCGCACCGATCACGAGGTGCTCCGATCGGTGGACGTCCCCCTCACCGCGACCACCCCGTCGGGACAGCTGCAGCAACTGCGGCGACAGGCCGACGACCTGCTGGACGACCTCGGCATCACCGTCGACGACGTGATCGGAGCGGTCATCGGTCTGCCCCCGGCCACCCATGCGTTCTCCGGCGACGACCGGCTCTCGACCTGGGACGATGTCGACCCGTCGCCGCTGGCCGAGGTCACGTTCTCGTACGAGTGCCGCTTCGAACCGGCCGCCGCACTGGCCGCGTTCGCCCAGATCTCGTGGGGCCCCTATGCCAGTTCAAGTTCGGTGGCACACCTGACCCTCGGCGTCGAGCCCGTGGTCGGTCTCGTGGTCGACAACCGGCTGGTCTCCGGCAGAGTGGGAGCGGCAGGCCGGATCGCCCACCTCCAGGTCGTGCCCCGCGGCGAGATCTGCCGCTGCGGCAACCGGGGCTGCCTGCAGACGGTCGCATCGTCCGCCGTGGTGGCGGGGCTGGTGGCCCGCGCGCGTCGGTTGCCCTCCCTCACCGATGCCGGTGTCGTGGCTCTCGCCCAGGAGCGCGACCTGCCCGCCCTACGAGTGCTCGAGGACGTGGGCGAGGCGATCGGACAGGCCCTGGCCGCCGTCTGCACCGTGGTCAACCCGGGAACAGTCGTGATCGGTGGCACCCTCGCCGAGGCCGGGGCCCCCCTGTTCGACCCCGTGCAACGGGCCTTCGTCAGGCACGTGATCCCGGCCGTGGCGCAGACCACCGTCATCACGCGGTGCCAGCTGGGTCCGACTGCGGCGGCCCTGGGGGCGGCCGCACTGGTGGCCCGCACCGAGGCGCTGCGCCTGCAATAGGCGACCCGCCCACCAGGGCCGGAATTGAAGCAGATAGCTTGCGTTCAAGAGTTGACCGCATGCGGTTCAGGGCCTAGCTTGAGGCGACGACCTGACAACGACGTCACAGGAGTGAGATGACCGACAGTCACGCCCCGCTGTCCGCAGCCGGGGCAAACCCGGGCCCCGGTTTCGTGGAGCCAACCACCGAGAGCGACGACAGCCGCCCCGGCGACACCTTGCTGGCCATGCGCCACATCACCAAGACCTTCCCCGGTGTGAAGGCCCTCGACGACGTCAACCTGACCGTCAGGCGCGGTGAGATCCACGCGATCTGCGGCGAGAACGGCGCCGGCAAGTCGACCCTGATGAACGTGCTCTCGGCCGTCTACCCGCACGGCAGCTACGAGGGCGAGATCGAGTTCGACGGCAAGCCGGCATCGTTCTCGAACATCCGCCAGTCCGAGGCGGCCGGGATCGCGATCATCCACCAGGAGCTGGCGCTCATCCCCGAGTTGTCGATCGCCGAGAACATCTTCCTCGGCAACGAACTCGCCTCGTCGGGAGTGATCAACTGGAACCGCAGCGAGCTCGAGGCGTCCAGGCTGCTGGCCCGCGTGGGTCTGGTCGAGAACCCCAAGACGCCCATCAAGAACATCGGCGTCGGCAAGCAGCAGTTGGTCGAGATAGCCAAGGCGATGAGCAAGAACGTCAAGCTGCTCATCCTGGACGAGCCCACCGCCGCCCTGAACGAGACCGACTCGGCCCACCTGCTCGACCTGCTGCGTGACCTGCGTTCGCGCGGCGTGACCTGCATCATGATCAGCCACAAGCTCAACGAGATCACCGCGCTGGCCGACTCGATCACCATCCTGCGCGACGGCAAGACCGTCGAGAGCTTCCCCGTGACCGCCGACATCGACGAGAACCGGGTGATCCGGGGCATGGTCGGTCGTCCGCTGTCGAGCCGCTTCCCCGACCACACCCCGAACATCGGCGAGACCCTGCTCGAGGTGCGCGACTGGACGGTGCGCCACCCGCAGGTGCCCGATCGCCTCGTCAGCAAGCAGAACTCGTTCCACGTGCGCCGTGGCGAGATCGTCGGCTTCGCAGGGCTGATGGGTGCCGGTCGCACCGAGTTGGCGCGGTCCCTGTTCGGCCACAGCTACGGGCAGTACGTCTCGGGCGAGGTACGGATCAACGGACGCCACGCCGACGTGAGCACCGTCAGCAAGGCCATCCGTGCGGGACTGGCCTACGTCACCGAGGACCGCAAGACCCTCGGCTTCAACCCGCTCGACACCATCCAGGCGACCACGGTGATCGCCGACCTGGCCCGGATCAGCAACCACGGAGTGGTCGACCGTGACCAGGAGGTGGCCGTCGCCGACGACTACCGGCGCTCGCTGCGCACCAAGACCCCCAGCGTCAAGGAGAGGGTCACCAAGCTCTCGGGCGGCAACCAGCAGAAGGTGGTGCTCGCCAAGTGGCTGTTCACCCAGCCCGAGGTGCTGATCCTGGACGAACCGACCCGCGGCATCGACGTGGGCGCCAAGTTCGAGATCTACGGGATCATCCAGAAACTCGCCGACGCCGGCAAGGCCGTGGTGGTGATCTCGTCGGAACTGCCCGAACTGTTGGGCCTGTGTGACCGCATCTACACCATCGCCGAGGGACGGATCACCGGCTGCCTGCCCCACGGGGAGGCGGACCAGGAGTCGCTGATGCGGCTGATGACCATCGGCACCACCAAGACAGACGACAACGCCAAGGCCGAAGACCTGCTCGCGTTGACCAACGAGGAGCCCATCGCATGAAACTTCTGAAGGAACTGTTCTCCGGCGACATCCGCCAGTTCGGCATGTTGTTCGCCCTGCTGGCCCTGGTGTTGTACTTCCAGTGGCAATCGGGGGGCAGGGTGCTCACCCCCACCAACCTGATGAACCTGCTCAATGGCAACTCCTACATCCTGGTACTGGCCATCGGCATGGTGCTGGTGATCATCGCCGGCCACATCGACCTCTCCGTCGGCTCCGTCGCCGCGGTCGCCGGCATCTCGGTGGCACTGGTGATGAGGGACGCGCACCTGCCGTGGTGGGTGGGCATCATCATCGGCCTGCTGATCGGTGCCGTGATCGGTGTCTGGCAGGGATTCTGGGTCGCCTACGCCGGCATCCCCGCCTTCATCGTGACGCTGGCCGGCATGATGCTCTTCCGCGGACTCAACCAGATGCTGGGCAAGTCGAACACGATCCCGGTGCCGGCCGACTTCCAGCAGATCGGCGCCGGTTACCTGCCCGAGATCGGGCCGGACACCGGGTTCAACAACCTCACCATGCTGCTCGGCCTGCTGGCCATCGCACTGCTGGTGGTGTTCGCCCTGCGTCGTCGCGCCCAGCAGGCCAAGCTCGGTGTCACGCTTCGTCCCTTCGCGGTCACGGCGGTGCAACTCGTGCTGCTGGCAGCCATCATCTTCTTCCTCACCTACATGTTCGCCACCGGCCGTCCGGGTACCTCGTTCCCGATCTCGGGTCTGATCCTGGTGGCCCTCGTGCTGGTCTACAGCTTCGTCGCCGGACGAACCATCCTGGGGCGTCACGTCTACGCCGTCGGCGGCAACCGCCACGCCGCGCAGTTGTCGGGCGTGAAGACCAAGCGCATCGACTTCTTGGTGATGGTGAACATGTCGGTGCTGGCAGCGCTGGCCGGCATGATCTTCGTCGCCCGCTCCACCGCCTCGGGGCCCTTCGACGGTGTCGGCTGGGAGCTCGACGCCATCGCCGCCGTGTTCATCGGCGGGGCAGCCGTCTCGGGCGGTGTCGGCACCGTGGTCGGGTCGATGATCGGTGGCCTGGTGATGGCCGTGCTCAACAACGGCCTGCAGATGATGGGCGTCGGCGCCGACACCACCTCGGTGATCAAGGGCCTCGTGCTGCTGGTCGCCGTCGCCTTCGACGTCTACAACAAGTCCCAGGGCAAGCCCTCCATCACCGGCCTGTTGACCCGCGGGCTGCAGCGTCGCCAGTCGTCGTCCGACCTGCCCGACCAGACCTCGCTCTCATCCGTCGACCAGCAGCCGAACGGACCCACCGGGCAGAACCCGCCCGAACAACCCCAGACCTTGGTCGGCACAGCCGCCGATCACTGATGCAACACACACCAAGAAGAGGAACCATGAAGAAGTTCACGAAGGCCGCGGTCGCCCTGGTGGCTGCCGCCGCCCTTGCCCTCTCCGCCTGTGGCGGTCGCGAGGGCAGCGCCCAGCAGTCGAACTCGACCTCCGGGTTCGACAAGGGCTCCCTGATCGGCGTCGCACTGCCCCAGAAGACCTCGGAGAACTGGGTGCTGGCCGAGAACCTGTTCAAGGACGGCCTGGACAAGGGCGGCTACAAGGCCGACGTGCAGTTCGCCAACGGCGGCGTCTCGGAGCAGCAGAACCAGATCCAGGCCATGGTCACCAAGGGCGCCAAGGTGATCATCGTGGGTGCCATCGACGGCTCCCAGTTGGGCACCCAGCTCAAGGCCGCCAAGGATGCCGGCGTCACGGTGATCGCCTATGACCGCCTGGTGAAGAACACCGACGCGGTCGACTACTACGTCGCCTACGACAACTTCAAGGTCGGCCAGCTGCAGGGCCAGGCCCTGCTCGACGGGCTCAAGGCGCGCAAGGGCAGCGGCCCCTACACCATCGAACTGATCGCCGGTTCGCCCGACGACGCCAACTCGCAGGTCTTCTTCGACGGCGCCATGAGCGTGCTCAAGCCCAAGATCGACGACAAGACGCTGACCGTCGGCTCGGGTCAGACCACGTTCCAGCAGGTGGCCACCCAGGGATGGAAGGCCGAGAACGCCCAGAAGCGCATGGACACCATCATGTCGGGCACCTACGCGGGCTCGACCAAGCTCGACGGCATCCTCTCCCCCAATGACACCCTTGCCCGCGCCGCGATGACCTCCGTCAAGCAGGCCGGCAAGGACGTCCCCGTGGTCACCGGACAGGACTCCGAGGTGGAGTCGGTGAAGTCGATCATGGAGGGCGCCCAGTACTCGACCATCTACAAGGACACCACCGCGCTGGTGCAGCACTCGATCGTGATGGTCGATGACCTGCAGCAGGGCAAGAAGCCCGAGGTCAACGACGAGAAGTCGTACGACAACGGCGTCAAGGTGGTTCCGGCCTACCTGCTCGAGCCGAAGATCGTCACCAAGGACAACGCCGCCGAGGTCTACAAGGACGACAAGACGCTCGCCCCGCTGACCAAGGGCTGATCCAGTCCGGTCGTCAACCGAACACCACGACGGGGGTGCGGAGCCAATGGCTCCGCACCCCCGTCGCCCGTGTGGCCGTCGCCCCTGCCAGGTTCGTGGTGTCGTGTGGGGTCGGTGTGGACTTCGTCCCCCGGTCAGCGAACCGAACGGTTGACGGCGCTCAACACGGCCTTGATCGTGGCCGTGACGATGTCGGAGTCGATGCCGACGCCCCACAGCACCTGGGCATCGTCACCCTCGCCCACCTCTGCCTCGACATAGGCGGCCGCCTGCGCGTCACCCCCGGTGGTGAGCGCATGCTCGGAGTAGTCGAGGACCCTCACCACCAGACCGCGCTCGGTGATGGCGTCGATGAAGGCCGACAGCGGACCATTGCCTCGTCCGCTCACCTCTCGACGCTCACCCGAGACCTCGACCACGGCATGGATCTCGTGCTCGCCGTCCTGGGACGAGGAACTCGCCTTGACCAGCTTGTACTTGCCGCCGGTGAGGTACTCGTTGTCGAAGTAGTCCCACATCTGGGCGGCGTTGACCTCACCACCGTCGGCGTCGGCGTGCGACTGGACCGCGCGCGAGAACTCGATCTGCAGCCTGCGCGGCAGGTTGAGCTTGTGCTCGGTCTTCATGATGTACGCCATGCCGCCCTTGCCGGACTGGCTGTTGACCCGGATCACGGCCTCGTAGGTTCGTCCGACGTCGTGGGGGTCGATGGGCAGGTAGGGGGCCTCCCAGGCCACCTCGTGCAGCCCCACGCCCTCGGCGGCGGCCTGCTTCTCGAGCGCCTCCAGGCCCTTCTTGATGGCGTCCTGGTGGGAGCCGGAGAAGGCCGTGTAGACCAGGTCGCCCGCATAGGGGTGACGGGGATGCACGGGCAGACCCGTGCAGTACTCCACCGTGCGGCGCACCTCGTCGATGTCCGAGAAGTCCACCTGGGGGTCGATGCCCTGGCTGAACAGGTTCAGTGCCAGCGTCACCAGGTCGACGTTGCCGGTGCGCTCGCCGTGGCCGAACAGGCAACCCTCGACCCGGTCAGCACCGGCCATCATCGCCAGCTCGGTCGCAGCCACCGCCGTGCCTCGGTCGTTGTGGGGGTGCAACGACACGGCCACGTTCTCGCGGTCGCGGACGTTGCGGATGAAGTACTCGATCTGGTCGGCGTAGGTGTTGGGCGTCGAACGCTCCACGGTCGCCGGCAGGTTGAAGATGATCTCGCGGCCCGCGTCGGGCTGCCACACGTCGGAGACCGCGTTGCAGACCTCGACCGCGAAATCGGTCGGTGTCTGGGTGAAGATCTCGGGGCTGTACTGGTAGCCGAACTCGACGTCGCCCAGGTGCGACTCCGCATGCTTCATCACCATCTGGGTGCCCCGGGTCGCCATGGCGATGCACTCCTCGGCGCTGATGTTGAACACCACCCGGCGGAAGAGTTCGGCGGTCGCGTTGTACATGTGGATGGTCGCTCGCCGAGCGCCCACCAGCGACTGGGCCGTGCGCTCGATCAGGTCTTCGCGGGCCTGCGTGAGCACCGAGATGGTCACGTCGTCGGGCACGACGTCGTCCTCGATGAGATGGCGGACGAAGTCGAAGTCGGTCTGCGAGGCCGACGGGAAACCGATCTCGATCTCCTTGTAGCCCAACTTCACCAACAGGTCGAACATGGTGCGCTTGCGGGCCGGCGTCATCGGGTCGATCAGGGCCTGGTTGCCGTCGCGCAGGTCGGTTGACAGCCAGCGCGGGGCCCGGGTCACCTTGTTGTCGGGCCAGGTGCGGTCGGGCAGGGCGATGGGCACGAAGGGGGTGTAGCGGCCCACGGGCATCGGACTGGGTTGCTGCACCGGTACGGGCTGGCGCAGCGTCCCGAAACGAGTCGGAGCGGTGGCGGCTGGCTGCTCGGACGCAGCCGAAGGGGTGGTGTTCATGAGTCCTCACTGGGTTCGTCGTGTGGGGCGGGCACGTCACAACTCCGCAGCGAGAGGGTCCGCCGGACGATTACCGGGCCTCGCTGCGGCAGTGAAGGAGGAGCCGCACGCACGTCACGGTGCCGACCCTACACCCCGCGTCTGCCAGTGGCCTGTTTGCCCGCGACCCGTCAGACCGCGAACCCTCCGGGACGACCGGTGGTTCCCGGCCCAGCTGCGGCGAGCACCGCCCGACTCGACCCTCGCCACGCTTGAATGAGTGCATGACGATGCCGCCCTCCCATCGATGGACCAGACGAGGCCTGCTCGGAGCGGCCGCAGCGCTGCTCAGCGCCTGCAGCCGACGCGGCTCCCAGACCGAGACCCCCTCGCCCAGCGCTCCCCCGGCAACCTCCAGCGGCACTGCCACACCCAGCCAGTCGAGTTCCTCGGCCAGAGCGACCCCCACACCCAGCCCGACACCCACCGCCACCGCGAGCATCGCCGACGTGTTGCGTCCCGGGGTGGTCAACGTGCTCTTCCTCGGCAATGACTCACGCACCGACAACTGGTCGGGGCGTCCCGACGTGATCATGGTCGCCCAGCTCTCGGCCGACCGCACCAAGCTGGCGGTCGTCTCGATTCCCCGGGACACCTTCGTGTCGTATGCCGGCGGGGGCTCGGGCAAGATCAACGCGGCGCAGACCCGAGGTGGCACCGCCGGCATGGTCAAGACCGTGTCGGCGTTGTTCGGTGGGCTGCAGATCCACTACGTCGCCCAGACCGGGTTCGCCGGCTTCATCGCGATCACCCGCTGGTTGAAGGGCATCACGGTGACGAACCGTCATGCCACCACCGCCAAGGTGATCTCGACAGGGCGGGTGGTCTTCTTCAAGAAGGGACGGATCACCCTCGAGGGCACCGACGGGCTGATCTACGCGCGCGAGCGCAAGACCCTGCCGCTGGGCGACCTCGACCGGGCGGAGCGCCACCGGGCCCTGCTGCAGGGCATGATCAGTCGACTCAAGCAGCACGCCGCCACCGAACCTACGCAGCTGCCGATGTTGTTGCGCATGCTGCTGAAGAACACCAAGGTCAGCGGCGGCATCTCCGAGCAGAACGTGCTGGGGTTGCTGCCCGCGCTGCGGCGGGTCGACGAGCGGACGATGATCTCGCTGCAGGTGCCGATCCAGGGCTTCGCCATGGTGAACGGGGCGTCGGTCAACCGGGTCAACGCCGCCCGCATGCGGGCCCTCGGCGAGGCGATGCGCACCGCCGATCCCGCTGCCTACGTGAAGCAGTACGGGCAGGGGTATGCACCCGGCGCGTGACCCGTGCGGGCCGCTCGACCCCATCGGCCCACCCTCTGGACGAGGTCATCGGCGCTGATCCCGGTGGGTTTGAATGACTGCCGTGACAGCCATCAGCCCGGCCCTCGCGACGCACACGGGCGACGCCCCAGACCTGGTGATCCGGGACGCCCGAGTGCTCGACCTGGCCACGGGCCGAGCCTCCTCGCCGACCGACCTGCACATCGTGCAGCGCCGGATCAGCCGTCGTCCTGGACTGAGCCAGGTCGAGGAGGTCGACGCCGACGGACGTTTCGTCATCCCCGGCCTGTGGGATGCCCACGTGCACATGGCGCAGTGGGCGATGTGTTCGCGCTGGGTGAGCGTCGCGGACTCCGCGTCGGCCGCGGAGGCCGCCTCGATCGTCCGCGCCCACCTCGACCGCTCCCGACGGACGCTGGAGGCCGACACCCTGGTCGGATTCGGCTTCCGGGACTCCCGCTGGCCAGAGCCGCCGACCCTCGAGGTGCTGGACGAGGCCACCGGTCAGCACCCCACGGTGCTGCTCTCGGGCGACCTGCACTCCGCCTGGCTCAACTCCGCCGCCATGGCACGCCACGGCGTGACAGGCTCCGGCCACCTGGTCGAGGAGGAAGCGTTCGCGCTCACCCGCCAGCTCAACCACCTGCCCACCGCAGCCCTCGACCGCCGGATCAACGAGACCGCCAAACAGGCTGCCTCCCGCGGTGTCGTGGGCATCGTCGACATGGAGATGAGCTGGACCATGGACGAGTGGCGGCGCCGCTTCGCCGAGGGATTCCAGACCCTGTGCGTGAGGCCCGCCATCTACCCGCAGTGGCTGGAACGAGCCATCGACGAGGGGCTGCACTCCGGTGACCTGCTCGATCCCTCGGGGCTGCTGATCGCCGGCCCACTGAAGGTGGTCTCCGACGGTTCACTGACCGCGCGCACCGCCTACTGCTGCGAGCCGTACACCTCGTCCGAACTGGGTCGGGTCGATCCCGACCGCGATCGCGGGGTGGTGAACATCTCCACCGGCGACCTCGCCCACCTGATGTCGAGGGCATGGGCGAACGGCATCGAGTCGGCCATCCACGCCATCGGTGACCAGGCCGTCTCGCAGGTGCTCGACGCCTTCGCCGCGACCGGCGCCCGCGGCAGCATCGAGCACGCACAGTTGGTGCGTCCCTCCGACATCACCCGGATGGCCCAGCTGGGCATCCGCGCCAGTGTGCAACCCGCCCACCTGCTCGACGACCGCGATGCGATGGACGACCTGTGGGCCGACCGCACGGCCAGCGCGTTCGCCTGCGCGTCGATGGCCGAGGCCGGGGTGGTGATGACGTTCGGCTCCGATGCGCCCGTGGCACCGCTCGACCCGTGGCTGGCGATCCAGGCGGCGGTGACCCGCAGCGACGGCATTCGTGAGGCGTGGCACGCCGAGCAGTCGCTCACCGTCTCACAGGCCCTGTTGTCGTCCACCCGCGGCGTGGCCAGCCTCGTGCCCGGGGCGGAGGCCGACCTGTTGTTGCTCGACGAGAACCCGTTCGACGTGGCTCCGCAGCGGTTGGCGGCCACTCGTCCGTCGTTGACCATGTTGGACGGACGGATCACCCACTCCGGTCTGTGAGCGGGTCGGGGCGGACGTGGCCGCAGTCGGGTGGCGTCAGAAGCCCAGCCGGTTGAGGAACTTGGGGTCGCGCTGCCAGTCCTTCATCACCTTGACCTTGAGGTCAAGGTGGACAGGGGTGCCGAGCAGCGCGGTGATCTGCTCGCGGGCCTTCGTGCCGACCTCGCGCAGGTGTGACCCCTGGTGGCCGATCATGATGCCCTTCTGCGAGTCGCGCTCGAGCACCATCGAGGCGTAGATGTCGAGCAGCGGCTTGTCCTGGGGACGATCCTTGCGCAACCCCATCTCGTCGATCACGACGGTGATGGAGTGAGGCAGTTCGTCGCGCACCCCCTCGAGGGCTGCCTCGCGGATCAGCTCCGCCACCAAGGTCTCTGTCGGTTCGTCGGTGGCCTCACCGTCGGGGTAGAACGCCGGGCCGGGTTCCAGCATCGAGATCAGCACGTCGGCGACCTCGTCGACCTGCTCCCCCGACATCGCCGAGACCGGGACGATGTGCTCGAAGCGCACCTGGTGGGCATCCTCGAGGGCAGTGATGTCGAGCAGGTGCTGGCGCAACTGCTCCGGCCTGACCAGGTCGATCTTCGAGGCAATCGCCACCAGCTTGGGTCGACGGGGCAACTTGGCCAATTCCGAGACCAGGTAGGTGTCGCCGGCGCCGATCTTCTGGTTCGCCGGCAGCACCACACCGACGACGTCGACCTCGGTCCAGGTGGCGCGCACGATGTCGTTGAGGCGCTCCCCCAGGAGGGTGCGGGGCTTGTGCAGCCCGGGGGTGTCGATCAGCACCAACTGGGCGGAGGGACGGTTCACGATGCCACGCACGGCGTGCCTGGTCGTCTGCGGCTTCGACGAGGCGATCGCGACCTTCTGGCCCACCAGCGCGTTGGTGAGGGTGGACTTGCCGGCATTGGGGCGACCGACGAAACAGGCGAAGCCCGACACGAAGGGCGTCTCGGTCCCCCGCTGGGCGGTCGGGGTGTGATCAGGCATGGGCGTTCTCCTCGGTCGGTTCGTCGTCCTCGGCGCGGCGCACCAGACAGGTGTCGATCTGGTGGCGGCGACCCACTTCCTTCTCGGCGGTGATCACCAGGCCCTCGTAGACGATCATCGAGCCCGGGATCGGCACCACCGACAGTTGCTTGGCCATCAGGCCGCCGACCGTCTCGACGTCGTCGTCGTCGAGGTGCAGCCCGAACAGGTCGCCCAGGTCGTCGATCGGCATCCGGGCGCTGATCCGCCAAGTGCCGTCGCCGATCTCCTCGGCCAGGGTCGGGTCGGCGTCGTACTCGTCCACGATCTCGCCGACGATCTCCTCGAGGATGTCCTCGATCGACAACAGGCCAGCCGTGCCACCGAACTCGTCGACCACCATCACCAGGTGGGTGCGGGTGCGCTGCATGTCACGCAGCACCTCGTCGACCGGCTTGGAGTCGGGCACGAAGGTGACCGGTCGCATCACCTGCGCCACGGTCTCGTGGCGTCCGGCGTCGGGGTGGTCGAAGATGCGGCGGGTGGCGTCCTTGAGGAACAGGATGCCCTGCACGTCGTCGAGACCGCCGGCGCCCACCACGGGGATGCGGCTGATGCCCGAGCGCAGGCAGAGCGCCTGGCCCTGGCGCAAGGTCTTGTCGGCGGAGACCCACACCACGTCGGTGCGGGGCACCATCACTTCCTTGACATAGGTGGCACCCAGTTCGAAGACCGAGTGGATCATCTTGACCTGACCTGCCTCGATCACCTCGTTGGCCTGGGCCAGGTCGACCATCTCCCTCAACTCGGCCTCGCTCGAGAAGGGTCCGTCGGCGAACCCTCGCCCGGGGGTGAGTGCGTTGCCGATCAGGATCATCAGCTGCGGAATGGGGCCGAGGATGGCGTCGAGGAAGGTCACGGGGCCCGACATCGCGAGGGCGACCTGGTCGGCGCGCTGGCGCCCGATCGTGCGGGGCGCGACCCCCCAGAAGATGAACGAGGTCACCACCATCGAGCCGGCGGCAATCAGGATCCGCTGCCAGGTCGGCTCGAGCTGCCCGTAGACCACGAAGGCCACCAGCACGATCGAGACGATCTCGGCCAGGATGCGCACGAACATCGACGCGTTGACGTAGGGGGCGGGGTCGACGACGATCCGTTGCAGGCGGGCCGACCCGGGACGACCGTCCTCGACCAACTGGTCGGAGCGTGAACGGCTGAACGACTGCAGGGCGGCATCGGTCGCCACCAGGATGCTGGCGAGGATGGCCGACGCCAGGGCGAAACCGAGCATCACCCAGTCGGTGGTGCCCACTCAGGCCCCCGGTTTGCGCGACTGCCAGGCGGCGATGATGCGGTCGTTGAGGCCGAACATCACTGCCTTCTCCTGCGGTTCGGCATGGTCATGCCCCAGCAGGTGCAGCAGCCCGTGGATCAGCAGGTACTCCGCCTCGTCGTCGGCGGATCGTCCGTTCTCGGCGGCCTGCCTGGCGGTCACGGTCGGGCAGAGCACGATGTCACCCAGCAGCCCGCGCGGGGGGTCCTGGTCGTCGGAGGGCGCCCGCATCTCGTCCATCGGGAAGCTCATCACGTCCGTCGGTCCGGGCAGGTCCATGAACCGTTCGTGGTAGCCGGCCATGGTGTCCTCGTCGACGAGCAGGATGGACAACTCCGACTGGGGGTTGATGCGCAGGTGGTCGAGTGCGAACGACGCCAGCGCGATCAGGCCCTGCTCGTCGGCAGGCTCACCCGACTCGTTGTTGAGGTCGATCATCGACGGAACCGGTCGTGACGTTGACCGCGTTCGTCCTCGTGGGGCTGTGCCGTCTCGTAGCGGTCGTAGGCGGCCACGATGCGTCCGACCAGCTTGTGTCGTACCACGTCGTGGTTGGTCAACTGGCAGAAGGTGATGTCGGCGACCCCGTCGAGGATGTGCTGCACGGCGCGCAGCCCGGACAGCTGCCCACCGGGAAGGTCCACCTGGGTGACGTCGCCGGTGACCACCATCTTCGAACCGAACCCCAGCCGGGTGAGGAACATCTTCATCTGCTCCATCGACGTGTTCTGGGCCTCGTCGAGGATGATGAAGGCGTCGTTGAGGCTGCGCCCGCGCATGTAGGCGAGCGGCGCCACCTCGATGGTGCCCGCCGTCAACAGCTTGGGCACCGACTCGGGGTCGACCATGTCGTGCAGGGCGTCGTAGAGCGGACGAAGATACGGGTCGATCTTGTCGTTGAGGGTGCCGGGCAGGAAGCCCAACTTCTCGCCCGCCTCGATCGCGGGGCGGGTCAGGATGATGCGGTTGACCTGCTTGGCCTGCAGCGCCTGCACGGCCTTGGCCATGGCCAGATAGGTCTTGCCCGTGCCCGCGGGGCCGATGCCGAACACGACCGTGTGCTGGTCGATGGCGTCGACGTACCGCTTCTGGTTGAGCGTCTTCGGGCGGATCGTCTTGCCGCGGTTGGAGAGGATGTTCTGGGTGAGCACCTCGGCGGGCGCCACCTGCTCCTGGGCCTCGCTCATCGTCACCACGCGCTCGACGGTCTCGGCAGTCAGCCCCTGACCGGTGCGCAGGATGGTGATCAACTCGGTCAGCACCTCTTGGGCGAAGACCACCTGGTCGGGGGTGCCACGCAGGGTCACCTCGTTGCCGCGCACGTGCAGGTCAGCCTCGAGTTCACGTTCGAGGATGCGCAGGAACTCATCGCGCGGGCCGAGCACGTTGACCATGGGGATGGACGCAGGAATCTGCACGATGCGCTCGGCTGGGAGCGGCGTGACGGTACTCAGGAGGGCCTCCGGGGCAGGACCGATGGGGTGGACGGCACCATTCTAGGCGCGCGCGCCCGCGTGATCGACCCGATTGACCGTGGTGGGGTCGGCATCGGCTCGAGGCGAAATCCTCCCGCCGGATCCGCGCCAATCGGGGCACGTGGGAGGGCTTGTCGTCACGCAGGGTGACGGAAAGGCCCCTCAACTGCCTCTTCTCGCGTGGATGTGGGCCCCGCTGCGCTCCCGTCCGAGGACTAGGGTTCCCCGGTGGCTCCCCGACTGTTCGCCGACACGCGGCCGCTCAGACACCCCGACTACCGGCGCCTGTGGACCGCCCAGATCGTCACCACGATCGGTGCCCAACTCACCGTCGTCAGCGTGCCGGCGCAGCTGTGGCAACTCACCCACGATTCCGCGATCGTCGGTCTGACCGGTGTCTTCGGACTGGTGCCCCTGCTCGTGTTCGGGCTGTGGGGCGGGGCGCTGGCCGACCACTTCGACCGGCGCAAACTCGCCCTGCTCGCCGGGGTCGGCCTGGTCGCAGCCAGCAGCCTGTTCGCCGTGCAGGCGTTCGCGGGGCTGCACAACGTGTGGCTGATCCTCGGCCTGTTCTCGGTGCAGCAAGCCTTCTTCGCCATCACCTCACCGGCGCGCACGGCCATGCTCCCCAGCCTGGTCGAACCGGACGAACTGGCCGCCGCCAATGCCCTGAACACCACCGTCTTCCTCTTCGGTGGCATCGCGGGGCCGCTCGTCGGTGGCATGTTGATCCCAGTGCTGGGCTTCAGTTGGCTCTACCTCGCCGACGCCCTCTTCCTGCTGAGCACGGTCTACGCGGTCTGGAAGTTGCCGCCGATGCTCCCCCGCCGCTCCGAGGGCGCGGCAACGCATCGTCGTCCCGGACTGCGCTCCATTGCCGACGGTCTGGGCTATCTGAAGGGGTCGCCGGTGCTGTTGATGAGTTTCGTGGTCGACCTGGTGGCGATGATCTTCGGCATGCCGCGGGTGCTGTTCCCCCAGTTGGCCGACGTCAACTTCGGCGGACCCTCCGATGGCGGCGTGGCCCTGGCCGTGCTGTTCGCGGCGATCCCCTTCGGCGGCTTCCTCGGTGGTGTGTTCTCCGGCTGGGTCTCCCGGGTGCGCCACCACGGGGTCGCGGTGCTGGTCTGCGTCCTCTGCTGGGGTCTGTGCGTCATCGCCTTCGGCCTCGCCTGCGTGCTGGCGGGAGGCACGATGCTGCCCTGGCTGGTGGTGGCCGTGGCCGCCATGGCGGTCGGCGGTGCGTCCGACACGGCCTCGTCCGCGTTTCGTTCGACGATGTTGATGCAGGCGGCCGACGATGACGTGCGGGGACGGCTGCAAGGGGTGTTCTTCGTCGTGGTGGTCGGCGGACCCCGGGTCGCCGACGTGGCGCACGGCTTGGCGGCCGCGAGGATCGGCGCGGGTTGGGCGTCCCTGTGGGGCGGTGTGTTGGTGGTGCTCGGCGTGGCGGCGTGCGCGGTGTTCGGGCGATCCTTCCGCGCCTACCGGGCCCCTGAGGTGACGGCGCTCAGAACCACCTGATCCCACCAAGGGCGGTGGGCTGTCAGCGGGCGACCTCGGAGGCCACCGGCTCGTCCCACTCCTCGCCGTCCCATTCCTCGTCGGGATCGTCGTGGTCGGGATCGTAGATGTGCATGGCCGCTTCTTCCGCGGAGGCCGCACCACCCGCGAAGCCGACGTCGACGCCGACCTCGTCCTTCTCGGTGTCGACGCCGTCCTCGCCGAGCTTGGCATCGACCAGTCGGCCGGCGCGTTGGCGTCCGACCTCGCGCTTCTCGTGGTCGGGATTCCAGTCCTCGTGGCGACGGACGACCTCCGGCTCCTCCTGGCTGATCCGCATCTCGAGGGTCTCTCCCTCGCGCTGTTCGGTGGCCGTGTTGCCGAAGCCCTGGGCCGCGGACCAGTGGTCGGGAGCGATCCAGCCCTCGTCGAGGGGATCGTTCACCCCCCGGTCGATCAGGGTGTCGACCTGGTCGAGCTGGTCGAGCTGCTCGGAGTCCTCGGGGACCACTTCGTCGGTGCTGAATGAGCCTTCCATGACCCGATTCTGCCACTGACTCACGTCCAGGCAAGGCGGAACGCCGAGGTTCCAGCGGGTATCCATCGGAGCACTTCGCGACAGTTCTAGATATATCGTTGACATATCGCGATATGGCCGTCACAGTTGATCTCGTGAGCCCGAGACGTCGTGCCCACCTCCACAACTCCAGCGTGGCGCCCCCGGGGCCCACCGACCAACACGAAACGAGACAGCAATCATGAAGAGCTTCGACTTCACTCCCCCATTCGGGGGGCGCCACGAGCACCCCCACAACCATCGCCCCGAACCCGAGGGCCCCGACGGTGACGGGCGCGGACCGCGTGGTCGCCACCGTCGCCATGATGGCTTCGGGCCCGGTCCGGAGGCTCCGGGCTTCAATCCACCCTTCGGCGGCCCGGGCTTCGGCCGGGGTTTCGGGTTCGGGCCCGGCTTCGGGCCCGGCTTCGGCGGCCCTCGTGGCCGCGGCGGCAGGGCCCGACGTGGGGACGTGCGACTGGCGGCCCTGCTGCTGATCGCCGAGGAACCGCGAAACGGCTACCAGATCATCCAGGAACTCGGTGATCGCTCCGAAGGAGCATGGAAGCCAAGCCCCGGCGCCATCTACCCCGCCCTCAGCCAACTGACCGACGAGGGCCTGATCCGCGAGACCGAGTCCGGCGGCCGCCGTCTCTACGAGATCACCGAGGAGGGCCGAGCCGAGTCCGAGCGGGCCGCCGATCGTCCCGCTCCTTGGGAGCAGACCAGCGATGGCTCGGACGACAACGCCCAGGCCCAACTGTTCAAGGCACTCGGCGGACTCGCCCACGCCGCCAAGGCCGTCGCACAGACCGGTGACGAGGAGCTCGCGAAGCGGGCCGCCGAGCTGGTGACCAGCACTCGAAAGCAGCTCTACGGCCTGCTCGCCGAGCAGTGATGTGCCCCGCGGCACGCCGATCGGCGACGATGGACACATGGATCGTCGCCACCTCCTGACCCTGACCGGCAGTTCCGCACTCGGAGCCGCTGCCGCCCTCGCGGGCTGCGGCGGCTCCTCCACGCCCGGGCACGGATCGTCCGTGAAGGGGCGCTCCACCGCCACTCGGTCACCGGTGCCCACCGCCAGCGCGACCCCTCCCTCCTCGCCCTCAGCCCCCTCGAGCCCTGCGAGTACCCCCTCGTTCGACACGCCGGGAGGAATGACGCCCCTCTCGAGCGGTGCCCGGCTCGTCGGTTGGTGCGGCCATCCCGGCGCACCGGGGCAGGGACGCCTCGGGGTCGGGAACGACCTGGCCGCCCGCACGACCGAGATGCTTGCCCTGACCCGTCAGTACGCCGGGGCGAAGCCCGTCGTCCCGGTGATGGAACTCATCGTCACCACCGTGCACGCCACGCCGGGCGCCGACGGCACGTACCGCACCCGCATCGACGGGGCCGTCATCGACCAGTGGCTGGCCATGGCCAGACGCCGGCGGGCGCTGCTGCTGCTCAACATCCAGCCCGGCCGGGCGCGCTTCATCGATGAGGTCAGGGCCTACGAACGCTGGTTGGAGGAGCCCGACGTCGGCGTGGCCCTCGACCCGGAATGGTCGGTCCAACCGGGACAGGTGCCCGGGCGGGTCTTCGGACACACCACCGGAGCGGAGCTCAACCTGGTGGGGCAGTACCTGTCGGCGCTGGTCTCCCGTCGTGGTCTGCCCGAGAAGGTGGCCGTCTTCCACCAGCTCAACCCCGGGGTCGTCCGCCAGGAATCCACGCTGCGCCCCTACCCCGGCATGGCCTGGGTGAAATCCGTCGACGGCATCGGCAGCCCGGGAGCGAAGGTGGCGACGTGGAAGCGTGTGACCGCCACCACTCCCGACTTCGTGCGGTTGGGCTTCAAGCTCTTCTACCAGGAGGACGTCAAGACCGGGGGCCGACTGATGACCCCGGCAGAGGTACTCGCGCTCCACCCCGTCTATGTCATGTACGAGTGAGCCAACCGACTCCGCATACACTGACCGATCGTGATCGAGACCTCCCCCACGTCCCGCACCCAGCCCGACACCGCCGGCCCCGCGTGGGCCGACCCGGGGTCCGGCCACTACGCGGTGCTGCTGGCCAGCATCAGCGTGGTCGTGATCCTGTCGAACATCGGCGGCTCCAAGGGGGTGCAGTTCGGACCGATCATCACAGACGGTGGCTTCTTCCTGTTCCCGCTGGCCTACATCCTCGGCGACGTCATCACCGAGTTGTACGGCGCGAGGGCGGCCCGCCGGGCGATCGTGATGGGATTCATCGCCGCGGTCGTCTCGGTGATCTGTTACGCCATCATCATCGTGCTGCCCGGGTTCAACGACGACTACGGCATCGCGAAGCAGTCAGCCCTCGAGACGGCCCTGGGCCCCGTCTGGCAGATCGTGCTCGCGGGGCTGCTGGGCTACGCAGCGGGGCAGACGCTCAACTCGACCGTGATGGTGCTGATGAAGAGGCGCACCCTCGAGCGGGGGCTGTTCGCGCGACTCGCCTCGTCCACCGGTCTGGGCGAATTGGTCGACACCCTGGTCTTCTGCACCGTGGCAGCGACCGCGATCGGTATCACCACCGTCGGCCAGTGGGCCAACTACACCTGCTTCGGATTCGTCTACAAGGTGGCGGTGCAGTACGCCGTCATGCCGGCCACCGCCTGGCTGATCAAGTGGCTGAAGCGCCACGAGCCCAGCTACCGTCCCCGCTGAGCCGCTCGTCCACCGGAACCCGGCCCCCTCAGAGCGCGGTGGACCGCCTGCGGGCGTGGAACCGACCCAGGAACTCCGTGCGCAGGTCGTCGAACTCCCCCGACCTCACCGAGGCCCGGATCTGGTCGACCAGCCGCACCGTGAACCGCTCGTTGTGGATGGTCGCCAGCGTGGAGGCGAGCATCTCCTTGGCCTTGAACAGGTGGTGCAGGTAGGCGCGCGTGTAGTGGGCGCAGGTGTAGCAGTCGCACTCCTCGTCCAAGGGCACGAAGGCCCGGCGTGAGGCCGCGGTGTTGACGTTGAACCGTCCGTCGACCGTGTAGATGGCGGCGTTGCGGGCCACCCGCGAAGGATTGACGCAGTCAAAGGTGTCGGCGCCCGCCTCGACCGCGGCGAAGAAGTCCTCCGGCTCCGAGATGCCCAGCAGGTGACGGGGCTTGTCGAAGGGAAGTTCCTCGCAGACCCAGCCGATGATGGTGCCCAGGTTCTCCTTCTCGAGCGCACCGCCGATGCCGAAACCGTCGAAGGACTGCCCGTCGACCTCCATGGCCGCCAGGTCGCGCGCCGCCTTGCGCCGCAGGTCTTCGTACTGGGCTCCCTGCAGTACCCCGAAGAGCGCCTGGTACGGCTTGTCGGCGCGTTCGCGGGTCAGGGTGGCATGGGCCGCCAGGCAGCGCTCGGCCCACAGCCTCGTCCGTTCGAGGGACTCCTCCTGGTAGGTACGCGTGTTCATCAGCGTGGTCAGCTCGTCGAAGGCGAACATGATGTCGGCACCCAACTCGTGCTGCACCCTCATGCTCACCTCGGGGGTGAACCGGTGCCTCGAACCGTCGAGGTGGCTCTTGAAGGTGACCCCGTCGTCGTCGACGTGGGCCATCCGCTCCTTGCCCTCGGCGATCACCTCGTCACTGGAGACGCGCGAGGCGTCCATGGCCAGCACCTTCTTGAACCCGGCACCCAGGCTCATCACCTGGAAGCCGCCGGAATCGGTGAAGGTGGGGCCCGGCCAGTTCATGAACCGCCCCAACCCACCTGCCTCGTCGACCAGATCGGATCCGGGCTGCAGGTAGAGGTGGTACGCGTTGGCGAGCACCGCCTGCGCCCCCACCTGGGCCACCGTCTCGGGCAGCACGGCCTTGACGGTCGCCTTGGTGCCGACCACGACGAACGCGGGGGTCTCGATCTGGCCGTGTGGGGTGTGGATCACCCCGGCCCGCCCGAGCCCGTTGTCGAGCACGGCGTCGGGGACGAAGCCGAACTCGCTCACGGCCGCACCGCGGCCAGGGTCTGGAGTTGGGTGATGGCGATGGCGGCCGCCGTCGAGGAGCGGAGAACTCCGTCACTGATGACGACCGGACGAGCCCCGGCCTCGGTCAGCTGCACCAGTTCCTCGGGGGCGATGCCGCCCTCGGGCCCGACCACCACGGTCACCGTGCCGGAGTGGGGCAGGTCGAGCGAACTGAGCGGTTCGGTGGCGTCCTCGTGCAGCACCAGCACCAGGCCCTCGTCGGCCGCCACCTGCTTCACCAGCTGGGGAGTCGTCACCACCCGATCGACCACGGGCACGCGGAACCGACGCGACTGCTTGGTGGCCTCACGGGCGGTGGCCGCCCACTTGGCCAGTCCCTTGTCGGCCTTGGCGTCCCACCGGACGATCGACCGGTGCGACTGCCAGGCAACGATCTCGGAACAGCCGATCTCGGTGAGCAGTTCGACCGCCAGGTCGCTGCGGTCGCCCTTGGCCAGGGCCTGCACCGCCCGGAAGCGGAGCGAGCCCTCCGCAGAGCTGAGCACCTCGTCCACCCGCATCCGGATCCCCTGCTTGGTGACCTCGACCACCGGGCCGTGGACGGCGCGTCCCCGGCCGTCGGAGACGAGTACCGACTCCCCCACCCGGATCCGCTTGACCACGGCCGCGTGGCGTCCCTCGTCGCCGGTCAGTTCGACCACCGAGCCTGGAACCGCGCCGTCGATCTCCCCGAGGAAGAGCGCGTCGGTCATCCGCCGAAGGCTTCCTTCAGGCGTCCGAAGACTCCCTTGCCGTGCTTGGTCATCTTGGGCACCACGGAGGTCTCGTCGCGCAGTTCAGCCAGTCGGACCAGCAGCTCGCGCTGCTCGTCGTCGAGCTTGGTGGGGGTCTGCACCAGCAGGGTGACACCGAGTTCGCCCCGTCGTCCGCTGCGAAGGTTGGGCACGCCGCGTCCCTCGACCACCAACCGGGTGCCCGACTGGGTACCGGTGGGGATCTCGACGTCGACCCAGCGGTCGGCCTCGTCGGTCTCCTCGCGCTCGGATTCCAGGGTGGCGATCTGCACCGTGGTGCCCAGCGCGGCGGCGGTCATCGGTACCCGGATCACCGTCTCGAGGTTGTCGTCCTCGCGGGTGAAGGTCTCGTGGTTGGCCACGATCAGTTCGACGTAGAGGTCACCGGCCTGGCCACCACCGGGACCCACCTCACCCTGAGCCTCGAGGTGGATGCGGTTGCCCGACTTGACCCCGGCGGGGATCTTCACGTTGATGGTGCGCTTGTGCCGGACCCGACCCTCCCCCGAGCACTCGGTGCAGGGATGGGCGATGATCGAGCCGAAGCCGCGGCAGTTGGGGCAGGCCTGGGAGGTGCGGATGTCGCCGAGGAAGGATCGCTGGATCTGGGTGATCTCGCCGTGCCCGTCACAGACGGTGCAGGTGACCGGCTCCTGGCCGTCCTCGGAACCCTTGCCGGCACAGGTGGGGCAGACGACCGCCGTGTCGATGCTGATCGGCTTGGTGAGACCGAAGGCCGCCTCGGCGAGGGTCAGCTGGGCGCGCACCAGCGCGTCCTGACCACGCCGCACCCGGCTGCGGGGTCCTCTCGAGGACTGGGCCCCGAACATGGCGTCGACCAGGTTGGTGAAGTCGAACCCGGCACCACCGAAGTTGCCGCCGAACCCGTCGAACCCCTGGCCGCCGCCGAAGCCGCTGAAACCCGACCCCATCGGGTCTCCGCCGCGGTCGTAGACGGCCCGCTTGTTCGGGTCGTGCAACACCTCGTAGGCCTCTTGCACCTGCTTGAACTTCTCTGCCGAATCGGCATCGGCTGCGACGTCGGGATGCACCTTCATCGCCATCCGGCGATAGGCCTTCTTGATCTGCTCGGGGGTGGCGTCGCGGGCGACGCCGAGAACCTCGTAGTAGTCGGTCTGGGAGGGGCTCATCTGCGTTGGGACATCCTTCTGGGGTTGGTCAACCTTCTGACAGGAAACGGCCGAGATATCGCGCGACGGCACTCACCGAGGCCATCGTCTGGGGGTAGTCCATGCGGGTGGGGCCGACGACCCCGAGGCTGGCCCATGCCGAGGCCTGTGGGCCGTAGGCGCTGGCCACCATGGACGTCGAACGCAGCTGTTCGACGGAGTTCTCGTGCCCGATCCTCACCCCGATCTCGTGGCCCTGCACTGTCTCACCAAGCAGGCGGAGCAACACCACCTGCTCCTCGAGCGCCTCGAGCACCGGCTTGACGGTGCTCTCGAACTGGTCGGTGAAACGGGTGAGGTACGGCACTCCGGCGACCGCCACGCGGGCCGAGGCCCGGTCGACGGCCAACAGTTCGAGCACCGTCGCCACGAGGGCGGCCGCGGGCATGGCGTCGTCGGGTGAGATGTCGGCCAAGAGGGCCGTCAACTGCTGGGCGGCCTGCGAGGTGGCGAGGCCGACGATGCTGCCGTTCAGCTTCTCGCGCAACCGCGCCAACAGGGCCTCGTCGTGATCAGGCAGCTCGATCACCTGCTGCTCGATACGCCCGGTCGACGTGATCAGCACCACCATCACCCGGTCAACGGTGAGGCTGACGAGTTCGACGTGGCGGACGATCGCCGAGTTCGACGCCGGGTACTGCACGATCGCCACCTGCTGGGTGATCTGCGCCAGCAGGCGCACCGTCCTCAGCACGATGTCGTCGACGTCGACCGCACCGGAGAGGAACGTCTGGATGGCTCGCCGTTCGGCCGCCGACAGCGGCTTGATGCTGGCCAAGCGGTCGACGAAGATGCGATAGCCCTTGTCGGTGGGGATTCGTCCGGCGCTGGTGTGGGGCTGCGTGATGTAGCCCTCCTCCTCCAGCACCGCCATGTCGTTGCGCACGGTGGCGGGCGAGACGTTGAGCTGGTGGCGATCCACCAGGGCCTTCGACCCGACTGGCTCGCGCGACTCGACGTAGTCGGTGACGATGGCGCGGAGCACCTCGAGTTTGCGGTCGTCCATGGTCACCTCCTGCCGGCCGGTGGCGCTGGCACTCCGCCAGGCCGAGTGCCAGTGTAACGCTAGGCTCGCGGACATGGAGTTCTCTCTGGGTCAGTGGCAGCCCGTGGCCGACCGCGTCTGGGTCGCCGTGGCGGAGCCCGCCTCGGTCAACATCGGGCTCGTGGTCGGCGACCGCGCCGTACTGGTGGTCGACACCGGATCCTCGCCCGAGCAGGGCGCGATGATCGCCGCATCCGCCGCCGAACATGCCGGACGACCCGTCACGCACGTGGTTGTCACGCACGACCACTTCGACCACTTCTGGGGGTTGGCCGGCTTCGGGTCCGAGGTGGTCTCGATCGCGCACGAGTCCGCGCACCTGCCCACAGGCGATGGGCGTGAGGTTCCTGACGGCCCTGGCGAGCCGACACCCGCCGTCCCGGAGGGCCTGGCGGCCGCCACGACGACCGTCGCCATGGTGAAGGCGATCGACCTGGGCGGGGCCAGGGCAGAGATCATCCACCACGGGCGTGGTCACACCCAGGGCGACCTGGTGGTGCACCTGCCCGAGCGGGACGTCGTGTTCACCGGAGACCTCGTCGAGGTCGGCGCCGAACCCAGTTTCGGGCCCGACAGCACCGTCGAGACCTGGGCCGCCACCCTCGACGGCATGCTGGGCGCCACCCTGGACTCGACCCGTTTCGTGCCCGGCCACGGTTCCGTCGTCGACAAGCAGGTCGTCTTCGAGCAGCGCGCCAACGTCTCGACCATCTACGGCCAGGCCGAACAACTCGTCGGTCGGGGCATCAGACTCGATCAGGCCCTCGAGGCACTCGACACCCCGGAGATCGACGGACGACCCCACCCGGGGGCCTCTCAGTGGGACTGGCCGTACTCAGCTCGGACGATCCGCACCGCCCTTCCCCTGGCCTATGCCGAACTGGCTGCCAAGGGCCTCGAGCCCCGCACCTCCCTGCCGCTGCTGGGACGCCTCTGAGGAGGACCGTCCAGCGATAATTGGCGCGCAATTCGTCAGTCCCTGGACCTAGGCTGGTCGGCGCCATGAGCACCAGCACCAGCACCGCGCCCATCGCGGCGATCGTCACCGATTCCACCACCCGCACCGTCGACTGGCGGCGCCTCGTCACGCCGGTGAACACCGTGGCGCTGATCGTGCTCGCCATCGGCTCGCTCGCGATGGTCCTCGGCAATGTCTTCGCCGGCCAGGTGGCCCAGCAGCCCAGCTGGCAGGTCGTCCGCTGGCTCGCCATCGCCATGATCGGCGGCTCGATCCTCGACATGTCCGGTCGATACCTGTGGTTCGGCGAGATCGACCGGGTCGAGGGCGGGCTTCGTCGAGACCTCCTCGATGCTGCCCTCAACCAGCCGCTGGCCCACCTCGGCGAGCAGGCCGTCGGTGAGGTGCTCGACCGTGTCGACGACGACACCCGCGAGGTCGGCAACCTGATGCGCTGGCAGTCGTGGATGGTGCTGCGTGCCCTCTTCGGGGCCGTGCCGATGTGGATCATCGCCGGACTCACGTGGTGGCCGGCCTGGTTCATGTTCCCCGGCTTCGCGGCGCTCACCTGGCTGGGCATGCGCTCACTGCTCAAGCCCATCCAGGAACGCAAGATCGTCGAGGAGGCCGCGTGGACCGACCATGCCGCCGCCCTCGAGGAGGGCATCGCGGGTCGGGACGACCTGCGCACCAGCCTGGGTCAGTCGTTCGCCATCCGCCGACTCGCGCAGCTCTCGGCCGACGTGCACCGCAAGTTCAAGGCCGTGCTCGACCTGGAGAAGAAGATCCTGCTGCGCGGCATCATCCTGCTCAACGCGCTGCTCGCGGCCGTGGCGGTGATCGGCGCGACGATGGCCACCCGGGGCCACACCTCGGTGGCCCAGCTGGTCACCCTGTTCCTGATCACCACCCAGTTCGTGGGCGTGGTGGGGTTCGTCGCCGAGCAGATGCCCGACATCCAGGCCGGGCTGGGTGCCGTCGCACGGCTGCGGCAGATGATGGCCCTGCAGCCCGAGCCCGTGGGTGGTCGCCAGATCGAGTCCGACGAGGTCGACCTCGAGTTCCGCCATCTCACCTTCGCCTATGACGAGGGCACGTTCGCGCTGCGCGACATCGACCTGCACGTGCCTGCGGGCCAGACCCTCGCGCTCGTGGGACGCTCCGGATCGGGCAAGTCAACCCTCGCCTCGCTGATCTCGAGGGCGGTGGAACCCAGCCCCGGCATGGTGCTGCTGGGCGGTGTGGACGTGCTCGACCTGGATCTGCAGAACCTTCGCCGCCAGGTGGGTGTGGTCACCCAACGCACCGAGATCCTCGCGGGCACGCTCGCCGAGAACATCACCCTGTTCGCCGACCTGCCCCGCCGACGTGTCGTCGAGGTGATCGACGAACTCGGGCTCACCGACTGGGTGGCCGGACTCGACCAAGGACTCGACACCCTGCTCGGGCCGGGCGGCACCACCCTGTCGGCCGGTGAGGAACAACTGGTGGCGTTCGCGCGGCTGCTGATCCGCGACGTGCACGTGGTCGTGCTGGACGAGGCAACCGCCCGCATGGACCCCCTCACCGAGCACCGCGTCGTCGCCGCCAGCGACCGACTGCTGCGCGGACGCACCGGTCTGCTCGTGGCCCACCGTCTGTCGACCATCGCCCGCGCCGACCTGGTGGCGGTGATGAGGGCGGGCGAACTCGTCCAGTTCGGGTCACAGACTGCCCTCAGCCGCACCGAGGGCCCCTTCCGTGACCTGTTGCGATCGGCCGGTAGCGCTGGCGTCGGCGTCGACGAGCCGGACGATGCCCGCCCGGTGGCCCTGCCCCAGGCGGGGGCCGAACACGCTGCCGCCCACGCCAACGGGTCGCTGGTGGAGTCCGTCGGGTCGGCACGCCGACGCCGCGAGGTGCTCGCGCGGGCAGCGGTCGAGACGGGCCCGAGCCTGGCCCGCGGCATCTGGAGTGCGCTCACGGTGCGCCCAGAGTGGGGCCTTCTCTCGGTGGGGCTGTTCCTGGGGGTGTCCCTGACCGGGTCGGCTGGCGCCCTCACTGGCTTCGCCTGGGGACACGCCGTCGAGCAGGTCGCGGCTGGCCAGCAGCCGTGGTGGTGGCTGGCAGCACTCGTCGTGATGGTCTTCGCCGGCCCGGTCATGCTCTCCGAGGGGATCGCCCGTTATCCGCGCTGGTGGATCGAGGTGCTGTTGCGGGTCCGGTTGGCGGTGCTCGTGGGCCAGACCGCCCAGCACCGACTCGAGAAGGTGCCCGCCGGTGAGGTCGTCGCGCGTGCCATGGACTCCGACCGGTACGCCCGCTATGCCGACCGTTGGGTCGACTTCATCAACGGCCTGGTGGTGGTGGTCGTGACCGCGATCGCAGCCTCCAACCCGGTTGCCGGGCTGGTGCTGTTCGCTGTCGTGGTTGCGGCCACCCTGGCCTCGGCCATCGGTCGTCCGATCGCGGGGCGTACGGCGACCAGGGCGTCGGCCATGCGGGCCACCTTCGGGCGAGCCCTCGTCTCGACCCTCGAGTCGGCTCGCACCGTGAAGCTGGCGGGACGCACCCCCGAGGTGCACGCCCACCTGCTCAAGGTGGACTCCGGGCGTGTCGACGCGGCCGTCCGCGAGCACCACGTGCAGGCTGTGCTGGACGCGGTGCCCGTGGTGATGATCAAGGTCGGCGTGGTGGTCGTGTGGGCTGCCGTGGTCGGCGGCTGGTGGGGGCTGGCGACTGCCCTGCTGGTGGTCAACGCCCTCAACGGATTCGAGTGGTTCGGACGAGTCGCCGGCGCCGTCGTCACCGAGGCACCCGGTACCCGTTCCTGGCAGGTGGCGACCCAGAAGATGGCCGGCGGTGTCGACCTGATGACGGTGCCCGATGGTGTCGACCTCGAGACGGGGGAGGCACCGGCCGCTCCCCCGGTCGAGCAGATCCCACTCGAGGTGCTCAGTGTCCGCGACGTCACCGCCATCCATGAGGACGGTACGGTCGGCGTCGAGAACGTCTCACTGACCGTGCGTCGCGGCGAACTGGTGTTGCTGCTGGGTCAGGTGGGTTCGGGCAAGTCGAGCCTGCTGCGCACTCTCGCCGGCCTGATTGACTACTCCGGAGAGGTGCTCTGGAACGGGCAGGTCGTGGGCGACGCAGAGTTGTTCATGCGCCCCGGCCAGGTCGCCTACGTGGCCCAGGTGCCGCGCGTCATGTCGGGCACGTTCGCCGACAACGTGCAGTTGGGCTTCACCCGCGCGTTCGACGCGCCTGTCTCCGACGCCCGGCTGACGCCCGACGTGGAGGACGCGGGTGGCCCCACCGCCATGGTGGGTCACCGTGGCGTCCGGTTGTCGGGTGGCCAGGTGCAGCGACTGGCGCTGGCACGGGCTCTGGCTGCCGACGCGGAACTGCTGCTGGCCGACGACGTCTCGTCCGCCCTCGACGCGAGGACGGAGGTCGAACTGTGGGAGGCGCTCCGCCACCGCTCGGCGACCGTGGTCGGCGCCACCTCGAAGCGAGCAGCCCTCGCCCGGGCCGACCGGGTGGTGGTCATGGTCGACGGGGAGATCGCCGCCGAGGGACCGTGGGAAGAACTGTCGACCCGCTGGTCGCACCTGGCTGGCTGACCGTCGCGCTTGGCTGATCCGGGGCTGGTTGACCTGGGGCTGGTTGACCTGGGGCTGGCTGGCGTCAGGGACCGTCAGGCCCGCGGGCGCCACCGGGCGAGCACGGTGGCCGCCACGTCCGACGAGGCTGCCACCACCAGCCCGTGCTGGTCGAGTTCGATGCCGTAGTCGGATCCGTCCAGCAGGCTCACGCTGCCGCCCAACTCACGGATCAACAGGGCGCCGGGCAGGTGGTCCCACGGGTTGAGGTTCCAGTAGCAGATGAAGTCGATCTCGCCGAGGGCGAGCATCGGGTAGTCGATGCCGCAACACAGGGCTGTCTCGGTGACCTCGGGCCAACCCTCGGCGACGGAGATGCCATGGAGTTCGCGCCGCGACGACATCCCACTGGGCTGGTCGCTCGCCCTGAGCGCGGTGAGCGGCTGCCCGTTGAGGGTGGCCCCGGCACCCAGTTCGGCGACGAAGGCTCGCCCGTGTTCGGGTTGCAGGATCCACGACCGGGTGGTGACACCACGGCGCACCTCGGCGACCATCACGGCGTAGTCGGGACTGCCGGCGGCAAAGTTGCGGGTGCCGTCGACCGGGTCGACGGTGTAGGCCAGGTCGGCATCCACCAGACCACGAGGTAGGTCGGGGTTGGCGAAGACGGCCTCCTCCCCCACCACCAGCGCGCCCGGTGCAACCTCCCGCAGCCAGGCCGTGAGCCGTTCCTCGGACTCCCGGTCGGCGATGGTGACCAGGTCACCGGGGCGCTTCTCGTCCACCTCGCCAGCGCCGAGGTTGCGCCACCGGGGGCGGATCACCTCGTCAGCCACCTGCCGGATCTGCTCGAGTACGGCCTGGGTGCTGGGGATCGTCATGCGCTCTTTCTCTGCTTCCTTCTGATCACTCGTCGAGGGCTCATCGCCTGTGGAGGGGGTGGTCACTGGTCGAGGGTGCCGAGGTGATCGGCGGTCACGAAGTCGATCAACTTCTCGACCTCGGTGTTGAGCCGGGAGTCGAGGTCCCGGAAGGAACTGACCCTGGCCAGCATCGCCTGCCAGGCGCGGGCCACGTCGGCCTGTTCGGCATGCGGTTGGCCGAGTCGCTTGAGCGTCCCCTTCTTCCAGTCCTCGTCCATGGGAACGGCGGGCCAGGCCTTGAACCCCAGACTGCTGGGCTTGATCGCCTGCCAGATGTCGATGTAGGCGTGACCGGTGATCATCAGGAAGTCCCCGTAACCCGACTTCATGCACTCCCTGGCGATCCGTGACTCCTTCGACCCGGCCACCAGGTGGTCGACGAGCACGCCGAGGCGTCGTCCGGACTCGGGTCGGAACTCACCGATGATGCCGGGCAGGTCGTCGATGCCGCCCAGGTACTCGACCACAACGCCGACGTGGCGCAGGTCGTCACCCCAGACCTTCTCGACGAGTTCGGCGTCGTGGCGGCCCTCGACGTAGATGCGGCTGGGCAGGGCAACCTTCGCCGTGGTCACACTGGCCCGCGATCCCGACGCCGTGTGGGTGGGCTTCGATGTCCCCACCCGAGGGGGGATGCGCACCGCGACAGGCTTGCCGTCGACCCAGAAGGTGCCCCCGACGGGGAAGGCCCGCTGCTTCCCCTTGCGGTCCTCGAGCAGCACGAGCCCGTTCTCCCACCCCACCACTGCACCCGTGAAGGAGCCGGGCACCTCGAGCACCAGGTCGCGGGCCAGCGGCAGTTCACGCGGCTTGGGCTTCTCGCGGGGTGCGGCGAGCACGTCGTTGCCGTAGCGGTCAAAGGGGTGGGACGTGGGGGAAGTCACGCTTCCCGAGCCTACCGGCCGCCGCTCAGTCGAGCAGGTCCCGGATCACCGCGTCGGCGAGCAGTCGGCCCTGCAGGGTGAGCACCAACCGATCCTCCGCCTCAGGCCCCGCGCCTGACCGGACGATCGCGAGCCCTCGCGCCAGCGGGTCGGCCACGCGTTCGCGCTCGGCAGCGGTCAGCACCGACAGAGGCAGTCCGTCGGCGATCCGCAGTTCCAGTAGCACCCGCTCGGTGCGACGCTCCTCAGGAGTCAGCAGCTCCCGGCCTGCGCCCGGGGATCTTCCCTCGTGCAGGGCCTTGGCGTAGGTGCGCGGATGTTTGACGTTCCACCAGCGCACCCCGCCCACGTGGGAGTGCGCGCCCGGCCCGATGCCCCACCAGTGGTCGCCACGCCAGTAGGCGAGGTTGTGTTCGGAGCGGTGCAATCGTCCTGCGCGGGGGCGGGCCCAGTTCGAGACCTCGTAGTTCTCGAAACCGGCACCGGTGAGCAGGTGCTCGGTGAGCAAGTACTTGTCGGCGAGGTCGTCCTCGTCGGGGAGCGGGAGGTTGCCCTGCTCGACCTGCCTGGCGAAGCGGGTGCCGGGTTCGACGATCAGCGAGTACGCGCTGACATGGTCGACCCCGGCCCCGAGGACAGCCTCGAGCGAGGCTCGCCAGTCGTCGAGTGACTCCCCCGGTGTGCCCATGATCAGGTCGAGGGAGATGTCTTGGAACCCGGCGGCCCGGGCATCGGCCACCACCTCGAGCGCGCGTCCGGGAGTGTGCACCCGCTCCAACACCTGAAGGACGTGCGGTCGAGCGGACTGCATGCCCAGGCTGAGCCGGTTGACGCCTGCCTCGAGCATGGCTTCCAGCAGGCCAGGGCTGGCGGACTCGGGATTGGCCTCGCTCGTGACCTCACACCCATCCGCGAACCCGAAGACGTCACGCAGATGCCCCAGCAACTCGCCGTACTGGTCGGACGAGAGCAGTGACGGAGTGCCGCCGCCGATGAAGACCGACTGCAACCTCGGACGGTCGTCCGGCAGCACCCGGGCCGCCAGGTCGATCTCGCGGTGAGCGGCGACCAAGTAGTCGGCCATCGACAGCCCACCCAGCTCGGAGGGCGTGTAGGTGTTGAAATCGCAGTAGCCGCAGCGCGACGAGCAGAACGGCACGTGCAGGTAGAACGACAACCCGTGCGCACCCTCGCCCAGTTCGGCGAGCGCCTCCGCCGGGAGCGATCCGTCGGAGGGGACGGGTTCACCGTCAGGCAGCGAGGAGGGCATGGGGTCAACTGTAGAGACCTTGCGGCGGGGGGGTTCGGGCACCAATGGGGCATGGTGCTGGTCGGACGAACCATCGAACTCGGGTGATGACCTTCACCGCGTGAGGGTACGCCCCCGGTCTCGGCGAGGTCACGATCGGCACTCCCACAGCGAACAGGGGAGCAACTGTCACAACCGAGTCCTAAGGTGGGCCTCATGAACCTGTCTCGTCGCTCCATTCTCGGCGCCACTGGCGGAATCGCCGCCCTGGCCACCCTCGCCGCCTGCGGAAGCAACTCCGGCGGCATCGGCTCCTCGACCGCTCCCTCGTCGGCGGGCACGTCGGCTGCCTCGGGAGCCAGCTCGGGCGGCGCCAAGGTCACCCTGCAGCAGTGGTACCACGAGTACGGCGAGGCCGGGGTGAAGGAGGCAGTCCAGAAGTACGCGGCCGCCTACCCCGATGCCACCGTGAAGGTCACCTGGAACGTCGGTGACTACAACAAGAAGCTGTCCGCGACACTGCTGACCAACGACGTGCCAGACGTCTTCGAGGCCGAGCAGGGTGGATCACTCGACATGATCCAGGGCAAGCAGATCGTCGACCTCAACGACATCTTCGACTCGGTCAAGGACCAGTTCAACCCCAAGGTTGTCGACCGCTTCACCTTCGAGGGCAAGATCTACGGCATCCCGCAGGTCATCGACATGCAGTTGCTCTACTACCGCAAGTCAGTGCTCGAGAAGGCCGGCAAGCAGCCCCCCAAGACCCTCACCGAACTGGTCGACGTGGCGAACGCCGTCGCCACCGGCGACATGGGTGGCTTCTTCGCCGGCAACGACGGCGGTCTGGGTGTGCTGGGCACCATCTTCATCTGGGCCTCTGGCAACGAGCAGCTCAACGCCGATCGCACCGAGGCCACGTTCATCAACCAGAACTTCTACGACGGGCTGAAGGCCTACGGCGACTTCTACAAGAACGGCAAGGGACTGTTGAAGGCCGCCTCGAAGGACTGGTACGACGGCACCCCCTTCGCGCAGGGCGAGACGGCCATGCAGTGGGGTGGCCTGTGGTCGATGCCCGACATCCAGAAGGCGCTGGGTGACGACTTCGGCGTGATCGCCTTCCCCGCCATCGGTTCGTCCGGTCGGCCCGCGGTGCCGTTCGGCGCGTTCGGCTCGTGCGTCGCGGCCAAGGGCAAGAACATCGACGCGGCCAAGGCGTTCGTCAAGTGGCTGTGGATCGACAACGACGACGACCAGGTCGACTTCGCCAACTCCTACGGCACCCACATCCCGGCCAAGCTCTCGCTGGTCGCCAAGGCCGACAAGCTGGCCTCGGGTCCCGGCGCCGACGCTGCGAAGTTCGTGGCCGACAACGGATTCACCAACGACATCATGTGGTCGGGGGCCTTGGGCGAGGCCTACGGTGCGGCGGTGTCGAACGTCATCACCAAGGGTGCCGACCCGGCCAAGGAGTTCGCCTCGGTCGCCCAGAAGGCCAAGGACGAACTCAAGCGCCTCAAGGGCTGATGAGCGAGCTGACCAGCGAAGGTCGACCGCAGACGGGGCTGCTGCCGAACGGGCAGCGGCCCCGTCCGGTCAGCGCGTGGAACAGGATCGCCGGGAACCAGGGGCGCAACCTCTGGTTCCTGGCCTTCGCGCTCCCCTTCGTTGCCGGGTTGTTGGTCTTCGTCTACATCCCGATCGGGTGGTCGGCCTACCTGTCGTTCTTCGACGCGCGCGCGACCGTGCATCCCACGAAGTTCGTGGGTCTGGCCAACTATCGCTACCTGCTGGGCGACCCGATGTTCCGCTCGTCGATCGGCACCTTCGTGCTGTTCGCAGCCTTCATCGTGCCCGTCACCTATGTCTGCTCGCTCGGCCTCGCCCTGCTGCTCGACGGTGTCAGGGTCGGACGAGCCTTCTTCCGCTCCGTCTTCTTCATCCCGACGGCGGTCTCGTACGTCGTGGCAGCCATGGTGTGGCGGTTGAGCTTCTTCAACGGCGCGCGGTTCGGGTTGGCCAACTCGCTGCTGCGCAGCGTCGGCGGTGAGAACAAGGCGTGGCTGCTGGGCGGCGACAACTACTGGTACTGGTTCGTGGTGATCAGCCTGCGATTGTGGCTGCAGGTCGGCTTCTACATGATCCTGATCATCGCCGGACTCAACCGCATCCCCCAGGACACCTACGAGGCGGCCGCCATCGATGGCGCCACGGGTTGGCGCAAGCTGCGCTGGATCACCTTGCCGCAGTTGCGGACGACCACGGTGGCCGTGCTGATGCTGCTGCTGATCAGCGCCTTCCAGGCGTTCGACGAGTTCTTCAACCTGTTCGGGGCGATCGGGTCCTACCCGACCTTCGCGCGGCCCCCGCTGGTGCACCTCTACCTGCTCAGCCTGGGCGGTTCGCAGGCAGATCTGGGCCTTGGCGGGGCGGGCACCATGATCGTCACCGCCCTGATCGTGATCTTCGGTCTGGCGCAGAACTGGCTGCTGGGCCGAAGCGAGCGCAAGGAGTCCGGGACGATGAGGGGGTCGCGACCATGAGCATGGTCGGCTCGCGCAGCTCACGTCTCACCCGCGGCCTGCGCTACCTGCTGTTGGTGGTGCTCGCGGTGCTGTTCCTGCTGCCGTTCTACGTGATCGTGCGCAACGCGTTCAGTGACAACTCGACGATCGTCGCTGCCCGCTGGCAGTGGATCCCCAAGAACTGGGACGTCGGGGTGCTGGGCCGAATGTTCGCCGACGAGCAACTCGACATCGTGGGGTCGTTGTGGCACTCGGCCCTGCAGTCGGTCGGGCAGACGGTGCTCACCGTGGTGATCGCCCTGTTGGCCGGCTACGCCCTGGCCCGACTCGACAACCGGCTCGGTCGGGTGCTGACGGGCGTGACCCTGTTCACCCTGATGGTGCCTGCGGCGGTCACCTTCCTGCCCACCTTCGTGATGACCTCCCAGCTCGGCTGGGTCGACTCGCTGCCCGGTCTGGTCGTCCCGGTGATGTTCTCGGCCTTCGCGGTCTACCTGTTCCGGCAGAGCTTCCTCACCTTCCCCGCGGAACTCGAGGAAGCCGCCGCCATCGACGGCGCGAACCCGTGGTCGACCTTCTGGCGAGTGGTGGTGCCGAACTCGATGGGCATCATCGGGGCGGTGGGCACGATCACGTTCATCGGGGCGTGGAACGCGTTCCTGTGGCCCCTGCTGATCGCTCGCGACAACACCCGCACCATCCAGCTGACCCTGAGTCAGTTCATGACCTCGCAGGGGGTGAAGTACCCCGAACTGTTCGCCGGGGCGCTCGTCGCCGTCGTACCGGTGGTGGTGGTGTTCCTCTTCCTGCAGCGCTGGTTGGTGGCCGGGGTCGAGACCTCGGGCATCAAGTAGTCACCGGCAGCCACGAGCGGGCCATCAGCCCTGCTTCTTGTCCTTGTCCTTGCCGCTGCCCTCGCCGGTCTGCAGGGCGGCCACGAAGGCCTCCTGGGGCACCTCGACGCGTCCGACCATCTTCATCCGCTTCTTGCCCTCCTTCTGCTTCTCCAGGAGCTTGCGCTTGCGGCTGATGTCGCCGCCGTAGCAC
This sequence comes from Aestuariimicrobium kwangyangense DSM 21549, assembly GCF_000421525.1. Taxonomy (GTDB): domain Bacteria; phylum Actinomycetota; class Actinomycetes; order Propionibacteriales; family Propionibacteriaceae; genus Aestuariimicrobium; species Aestuariimicrobium kwangyangense. Next base: position 712,347 of record NZ_ATXE01000002.1, read on the forward strand.
TTGGCGAGCACGTCCTTGCGCATGGCACGGATCGTCTCGCGGGCGATGACCCGGGCACCGATGGCGGCCTGGATGGGCACCTCGAACTGCTGGCGCGGGATGAGCTCCTTCAGCTTGGCGGCCATGGCCACCCCGTAGGCGTAGGCCTTGTCCTTGTGGACGATGGCCGAGAACGCGTCGACCGGGTCACCGTGCAGCAGGATGTCGACCTTCACCAGGTCGGACGAGGCCTCCCCGTCGGCGTCGTAGTCGAGGGAGGCGTAGCCCTTCGTCCGCGACTTCAGCGCGTCGAAGAAGTCGAAGACGATCTCACCCAACGGCAGGCGGTAGCGGATCTCGACGCGGTCTTCCGACAGGTAGTCCAGACCCAACTGGATGCCGCGCCGGGTCTGGCACAGCTCCAGGATGGTGCCGATGTACTCCGCCGGCGCCAACAGGGTGGCCCGGATCATCGGCTCGTACACCTCGGCGATCTTGCCCTCGGGGTATTCCGAGGGGTTGGTGACGGTGTGCTCGGTGCCGTCCTCCATCACCACGCGGTAGACGACGTTGGGGGCGGTCGAGATCAGGTCGAGGTTGAACTCACGTTCGAGTCGTTCGCGGACGATCTCCATGTGCAGCAGGCCCAGGAACCCGACCCGGAACCCGAACCCCAGCGCCCCGGAGGTCTCCGGCTCGTAGGTGAGCGCGGCATCGTTGAGCTGCAGCTTGTCGAGGGCCTCGCGCAGTTCGGGGAAGTCGTCCCCGTCGATGGGGTAGAGCCCGGCGAAGACCATCGGATTGGGGTGCTTGTACCCTCCGAGGTCCTGGGTGGCGGGACGGGTCGACAGGGTGACGGTGTCGCCGACGCGGGACTGGCGCACGTCCTTCACACCGGTGATCAGGTAACCCACCTCGCCGACCCCGATGGCCTGGGACTTGATCGGCTCGGGCGAGATGACGCCGACCTCGAGCACCTCGTGGGTGGCCTTGGTCGACATCATCAGGATGCGCTCACGGTGGGAGAGTTCGCCGTCGACGACGCGGACATAGGTGACGACCCCACGGTAGGTGTCGTAGACGGAGTCGAAGATGAGGGCGCGGGCGGGAGCGGTGGGATCGCCGACCGGTGCCGGGATCTGTCGGACGATCTCGTCGAGCAGGTCGGCCACCCCCGCCCCGGTCTTGGCCGAGACCCGCAGCACGTCGGAGGGGTCGCAGCCGATGATCCCGGCCAGTTCCGCGGCGAACTTGTCGGGGTTGGCACTGGGCAGGTCGATCTTGTTGAGCACCGGGATGATGTGCAGGTCGGCCTCGATGGCCAGGTACAGGTTCGCCAACGTCTGGGCCTCAATGCCCTGGGCGGCGTCGACCAGCAGCACGGCACCCTCGCAGGCAGCCAGTGAGCGGGACACCTCATAGGTGAAGTCGACGTGGCCCGGGGTGTCGATCATGTTCAGCACGTGGGTGCGCCCGTCGACATCCCAGGGCATCCGAACGGCCTGCGACTTGATGGTGATCCCACGTTCGCGCTCGATGTCCATCCGGTCGAGGTACTGGGCACGGGCGCTGCGGGCGTCGACGACCTCGGTCAACTGCAGCATGCGGTCGGCCAGCGTGGACTTGCCGTGGTCGATGTGGGCGATGATGCAGAAGTTCCTGATCACCTCCGACGGGGTGGCGCCGGGTGCCGGAACGTGGGTGGAGGCGGGCATGCAGCAGATCCAGTCGAAGTCGAGACACGGACGCGCCCAGTGGCGCGGCTCCCCAGTCTCTCACATGGCGCCCCTGACACCGGGCTCCCCTGTACCCGGGACCCCTGCCACCTGGCGCCGCTGCACCGGCGGACGGTGGCGGCCCGGGTGAGGGCACCCACGGGGGGTCTCGATTTGGGGGCGGAGGGCCGGACTGGTAACTTTGTTGTTCGCGCGTGTGCCTCGGCGACACGCACACACCCAGATCACTGAACCACGAAAGTTGGAGCCTGCCCGATGGCAAACATCAAGTCCCAGATGAAGCGCATCAAGACCAACGAGAAGGCGCGTCAGCGCAACAAGGCCGTCAAGTCGGCCCTCAAGACCCACGTGCGCCGCTTCCGTGACGCTGTCGAGGCCGGCGACTCCGAGAAGGCCCAGACCCTCGCCCAGGCCGCGAACCGCGCGCTGGACAAGGCAGCCAGCAAGGGCGTCATCCACGCCAACCAGGCCGCCAACCGCAAGTCGTCCATCTCGACGGCTGCCGCCAAGCTCTCCTGAGCACCCGGGGTTCTACGGCAGGCCGCGCGCCATCAGGCAGCTGACGGCCGCCAGTCGTACCTCTCACACGCAGAACGCCCCCCGATCCGTCTGGGTGATCGGGGGGCGTTCTGCGTGTCCGAACCCGGCTGGTGCGCTAGCGAGCGGTGCGGGCTCGGTCGAGCGCCAGCAGCATCTGCTCGAGGGCGAAGTCGGCGTCCGCAGCCATCCCCTTGACCGCACCGTCAGCCTCGGCCACCGCGACCACGGCCTGAGCGATGGCACGCGGGCTCCAACTGCGTGACAATCGGGTCAGGTCCTTCACCTTCCACGGCGGCACACCGATCTGGCGTGCGACCTCTCCGTCGTTGAGGCGGGACGAGCGCAGGTCGTGGTACTTCCCCAGCCCTCGCAGCGAGTTCGCCAGGGCACTGGTCACCAGGACGGGCGCCACGCCGGTCGCCAGGGCCCACCGCAGCTTCTCGAGGGCGTCACCGGTTCGTCCGGCCATGACGTCGTCGGCGACGGCGAAACTGGTGACCTCGGCTCGTCCGCCGAAGTAGGTCTGCACGGCCTCGACGGTCAACGTCTGGTCGACGAGGTCGTCGCACAACTGCACGACCGCGGCGGCAATCGCTCTCGGGTCGTTGCCGATGGCGTCGACCAGCGCCTGCGCCGCACCGGCCTCGAGCCTCAACTTCGCGTGTCTGGCCTCGTTCTCGACGAACTTGCCCAACTCCCAGGTCTTGATCGCGGGTGCCTCGATCGTCTCGACCTTGGCCTTCTTCAGTTTGTCGAGCAGTCCCTTGCCCTTGACCCCGCCCGGGTGGGTCATGACCAGGCACAACTCCTCGGACGGGTCGGCTGCGGTGGCAGCGACCAGGTCGAACAATGACTGGTCCAGGCCAGAGACGTCGTTGAGCACCACGATCGACGCGGAGGCGAACAGCGAACCGCCCGTCAGTTCCGCGAACGTGCCCGCGTCGACCGAGCTCGCCTCGACCTGGTGCAGGTCGGCCTCCGGCGCCTGCTTGCGGGCCGAACGCACCCGGGCGGCCACATGCCGTTCGGCCAGCAGGGCCTCGGGCCCGGTCACCAGCAGCGCTCGTCCCATCGTCATGGCTTCATCCTGCCAGTCGCCCCCGACATGCCGGCTGACCATGGACACAGGTGCCCGACGGTCGGGCTCACGCGAGCATCGCGCCCGCGTGGGCAGGCAGGTGCACCGTGGCGCCATGCTCGTCGTCGCCCTCGAGTTCGGCACCCGCCGGCGTGCTGAAGAGCAGGGCCCCCACCCGACCGACGGGCAGCGTCACGGGCTGGTCGCCGAAGTTGACGACCACACTCACCCCGCCACGCCGCAGGTGCAGCACCCTCGTGTCCTCGTCGATCTCGCAACTCGTGTGGCGCAGGTCGGGGTCGGTGAGCTCGGGCAGGGCCCGCCGCAGCCTGAGCAGCCTGCGGTAGCACTCGAGGATCCGGGCGTGGCGTCCCTCGCCCACCTCGTCCCAGTCGAGCTTCGACCGCAGGAACGTGTCCGGGTCCTGCGGGTCGGGCACCTGCTTGGTGTCCCAGTCCATGCGCGAGAACTCCGAGAGTCGGCCCTCGCTCACGGCTCGTCCCAGGTCGTCCTCGGGGTGGTCGGTGAAGAACTGGAAGGGACTGCTGGCCGCCCACTCCTCCCCCTGGAAGAGCATGGGGGTGAAGGGGCCGGCCAAGGTCACGAGGGCGGCGACGGCCAACTGGTCGTCGTCGAGCGCCTCGGTCAGGCGGTCGCCGTGGGCGCGGTTGCCGACCTGGTCATGGTTCTGGCTGCAGACCACGAGTCGCCACCCCGGCACACGGGAGGTGTCGATCGGTGCGCCGTGCTCACGTCCACGGAAGCTCGAGAACGAGCCGTCGTGGAAGAAGCCCCCGGTGAGCACCTTCTGCAGGGCCGCCAACGGTTCGAAATCGGCGTAGTACCCGTCGGTCTCGCGGGTCAGAGCGACGTGCAGCGCGTGGTGGAAGTCATCGGACCACTGCGCGTCGACGCCCATTCCCCCGGCCTCACGCGGTGTCACCAGCGTGATGTCGTTGAGGTCCGACTCGGCAATGAGGGTGAGCGGACGACCCAGGTGCGCCGACAGGTTCGCGGCCTCGAGGGCCAACTCCTCGAGCAGGTGCACCTCGGATTCGTCGGAGAGGGCGTGCACGGCATCGAGCCGCAGGCCGTCGACGTGCATGTCGGTGAACCACATGCGCACCCCGTCCAGGATGAACCGGCGCACCTGGTCGGAGCCTTCCGAGTCGAGGTTGACCAGGGCACCCCACGGGCTCTCGCCCTCCTTCAGGTACGGGCCGAACAGGGGCAGGTAGTTGCCTGAGGGTCCGAAGTGGTTGTGCACCACGTCCTGCACGACCGCCAGCCCGCGCTCGTGGGCAGCGTCGACGAACCGTTGGTAGGCGACCGGGCCACCGTAGGGTTCATGGACCGCCGTCCACGCCACCCCGTCGTAGCCCCAGTTGTGCACACCGTTGAAGGCGCTGACGGGCATCAGTTCGACCATGTCGATGCCCAGGTCGACCAGGTGGTCGAGCCGGCCGATGGCCGCGTCGAGCGTGCCCTCGGGGGTGAACGTGCCGATGTGCAACTCGTACACCGAGGACCCCGCCAGTGGGCGTCCGTGCCAGTGGTCGTCCGACCAGGCGAAACTGGCGGCGTCGAAGGTGCGCGAGCGACCGTGCACGCCCTCGGGTTGACGCCGGGAACGCGGGTCGGGACGGGGCGTCGGATCGTCGTCCAGCACGTAGCCGTAGTCGACCTCCCCCTGGGGTTCCGGACCGTCGAGTCGCCACCAGTCGTCACTGCCACGGGTCATCGGGAGCACCCGATCGCCGACGCTGAGCCGCACCCGTTCGGCGCGGGGTGCCCACACGTCGAATCGTCCCCGACCGTCCTTGAGCTGTTGCGGCAGCGGCCGCACCAGCACCGCGACCGGGTGCTGGTCGAGCAGGTCAGCCACCGCCACCGTGCCCGAGACGGTGCGGTGGGTGAGCAGGTCGACCCACATGCCACCGGGAAGCTGCAGGGTGGTGTCGCCGAACCCGCCGCGCTCGCGCAGACCGTGCGGCAGTCGGGTGACCACGGCCACCGCCCCGCCACGGTTGAACGCGAGCACGTGCTCACTCGCCTCCCCCTCGGCGTGCAGGGGCGAGTAGTCGGTGAACAGTTCAGGACGATCGCGGCGGGTGGTCAGGGCGACGTGGCTGACGAGCAGTTTGACGGCCCCGGGGTCGCCGGCGCCATCCTCACCAGCGTCGGTGTCGCCAGCTGGTTCCGCGAGCCGGGGACGGTCACCGAGCCGGATGCCCGCGAGCACGTTCTCACGCTGGTCGAAGTCGACACTTCGACGGTTGTCGGGGTCCACGAGCGACTGCTCCCACAGTTCCGACCCCTGGTACACGTCGGGGACACCCGGGGCGAAGATGGTCAGCAGCTTGGCGGCCAGGGCATTGCTGAACCCGGGGATGGCCAACTGCGAGACCGCCTCCTGCAGCAGGTCGGCCACCTCGCCGTTGTCGAAGCAGGCATCCACTGCTGCGTGCACGGCTGCCTCGAAGGCCTCGTCAGGTGCGGTCCACGTGGTGTGCTCCCCAGCCTCACGCATGGCCTTCATGGCGTAGCCGTGCAGGCGCTCACGCCAGGTGGGGTCAGGGGTGGCTGGCCACGCGCCGATGATGGCCTGCCACACCAGGTTCGCCATCCCCTGGTCGGGGATGGGTGCCAGGCCGTCGAGGCGTCGCACGACCTCGGCCCACCACTGTGGCCGTTCGGCCAGCACGCTGATCCGTGCCCTCACGTCCTCACCGCGCTTGGTGTCATGGGTGGTGCCGGCGTTCATGGCGTGCGGCCAGAGCTGCTGGCGCGAGAACAGGGCAGCGTGGAAGTCGTCGGGGCTGACATCGAACACGCTGGGGTCGCCGCCCACCTCGTTCAGTGACGTGAGGCGCGCCCACCGGTAGAAGGCGCAGTCCTCCACACCCTTGGCCATCACCATGCCACTGGTCTGCTGGAAGCGCTGCGCAGCACCGGAGGCCCCGTCGAAGAGAACCACGGACAACCGGTCGAACAGGTCGGCCAACTCAGGGCGCCGGCCGCGAGCCGAGGTGAAGCACTGCTCGAGGTGTTCGCGCCCCTCCGGCAGGTAGCTGCGGTAGACCGGGAAGCAGGCGAGCAGCTCGGCCACGGCGTCGATGAGTTCACCCTCGTCGACCGGCGCCTGGTGCTGCCCGTCAGGGGCGTGGAGCAGACCGGAGTCGCGCGCGATACGACGTACCTCGGAGTTGAGGATCGTGTCGGCCACGGTTCGTTTGGTGTCATGGATCAGGGACGGCCAGTCGGTGGGGTGACCGCGGAGCTCGTCCTCGAGGTCGCTGAGGGCTTGCATACCCTGGGGGTCGACCAGCACCCGGTCGACCAGACCGAGCAGGTCGTAGCCGGTGGTTCCTGCGGTGGCCCAACCGGTGGGCAGTTCCTCGCCCGGCTCGAGGATCTTCTCGACGAGCACGTAGGCACCCTCGGGCGATCGCTCGGTGGTGGTCAGCGCGGCCAGGTCGTCGAGGTAGCGCACCGGGTCGCGGAGCCCGTCGGGATGGTCGACCCGCAGCCCGTCGACCTGGCCCTCGGTGAACCACCTTCGGATCTCCTCGTGGCTGCGGGCGAACCACTCCGGGTCCTCCACCCGGATCGCGACCAGGTCGTTGACGGCGAAGAAGCGTCGGTAGTTGAGGTCGGTGTCGGCCCGGCGCCAGCTGACCAGTTCGTAGTGCTGCCGACCGTGCACGGCGGAGGGGTCGTCGTCGGGTCCCCCGGAGTCGGGTGCGAGGGGGTAACGGTTGTCGTGGTAGTGCAGTTCTCCGGCCAGTACCCGCAGGTTGGCGACGGTGCCGTCGGGATTCAGGTCGTCGTCGCCGACGACGGGGATGCGGACCTTCCCCCCGGATGCCTCCCAGTCGATGTCGAAGGCGCTCGCCCACGGTGAGGACTGGCCGTGGGTGAGGACGTGCCACCACCAGGGGTTCTCCCACGGACGAGCCACCCCGACGTGGTTCGGGACGATGTCGACCAGAACCCCCATGCCAAGACGGTGGGCCTCGTTCGCCAGGGCGGCAAGGCCGGCACCCCGTCCGCGGGTGGGGTCGATTGCTGAGTGGTCCGAGACGTCGTAGCCGTGGGTCGAGCCGGTGCCCGCCGACAGCAGGGGAGACAGGTAGACCCAGTCGATGCCGAGGGCGTGGAGGTAGGTGAGGCGTTTCGCTGCTTCGAGCAGGTCGAAGTCCTCGGTGATCTGGAGTCGGTACGTGCTCGCCGGGATGCGCATTGTTCAGGAGCCTAGCGCCTGCTGGACGCTCGGATCGGGTTGCCCAAGGGTGGGGGTACGTCGCGAGACGACGTCGTACATGGTCTTCCAGGCGGCCGGGAGTTCACGCACCACTCCGTAGCGCCACTGGCCGGGGCTGGCAGCCTTGGCGCTGTGGTCGCCCACGCCGAAGGTGTCGACCCCCACCATCCGACAGGTCGCGACCGCCCGCGGCAGGTGATAGCCCTGCGTGACGAGCGTGAGCCGGCTGACGCCGTAGATGCGCTTGGCGCGTACGCAGGAGTCGTAGGTGTCGAACCCGGCAGGGTCGCGGACGATGCGACCCGCGGGCACCCCGTGCCTGACCAGGTAGCGCTGCATGGCCAACGGTTCGTTGTAGTTCGCCTCCCGGTTGTCGCCCGAGACCAGGATCACGGAGGCCTTCCCGGAGGCGTAGAGGTCGGCGGCGAGATCGAGCCGAGCCTTCAGGTAGGCGCCCGGCTGCCCGTCGGGCAGCACCCCGGCCCCCAGCACCAGCAGCACGTCGCGGTGGGGGGCGGCATTGGCACTGCCCGCCTGATGACCCCAGGCCAAGGCGTGCACGATGGCCGTGGGAGCCAGACCGATGGCTGCGACGGTGGTCAGGGCGAGGGCCACTCTGCGGATGCGCACGAGTCCCAGTCTGCCCGTACCCGGGCCAGCACCCCAGCGCTGTGCTCACCGCTGGGGTCCACGGTTGCTGACCAGGACCAGCGAGCCGTCCTCGCGACGGATCGCAATCGAGCCCAGTTCATTCGTCTGCGCCACGCGCATCCCCAGGGAGTGGGCCAGGTCGACCGCCTTGACCGCCGGATGCCCGTAGTCGTTGTCGACGCCGGACGAGGAGACCGCCACCTGCGCCCCCGCCGCCTGCCAGAACCTCTTCTCCTGCCGGGAGGACCCGTGGTGGGGCATGGCCATCACATCGACCCTCAAGACGGAATCGTCGGTCAACGCCCGCAACGCCGCGCGTTGCGCGTCCGGTTCCGAGTCACCGGCCAGGAGCACGCGGACGGGTCCGCCCCGGGGGTCACCGACCGCGCCGACCGTGGCCACCCCCATCACGGATGCGTCGTTCTCCGACGAGTTCTCGGGATCCACCCGCTGACTGCCCGTTGCTGGCACATCACCGGCGACGGGACCGGTGCGGATGGTCTCCCACGTCACCGAGCCCACCCGCCACTGTTCACCCGCATGCGCCGATACGACCGGGACCCCATGGCTGGCCGCCAGCAGGTGGACCTCCCGAGCGGAGGCGGACGAGGGGTCCTCGCGGGAGATGACGATGCGTCCCACCCTGAAGGTGTCGAGCACCTGGCCGAGCCCCGTGAGGTGGTCGGCGTGGAAGTGGGTGATCACCACCACCGGGAGCGCCACCAGACCCAGCTGTCTCAGGCAGGTGACCACGGGCTTGGGGTCCGGGCCCACATCAACGACCACGGCCTGCCCCCGTCCGGCGCGCAGCACCGCCGCATCACCCTGCCCCACCGAGCAGAAGGTCACCTGCCACCGGCCGGGCCAGCCGGGACTGGCCGGGGCACGACCGAGGGCCAGCAGGAGCACGAGACCGAGGGCGAGCAGCAGCCAACGGCGCCTCAGCAGCATCGGAGCGAGCCAACACAGCGCCAGGCTCAGGACCGAGATCACTGTCAGCCCCGCAGGGCTCGCCGGCCAGGTCAGCGACCCGCCGGGCAGGGCAGCGCCCAGTCGTGCGATCCGCAACAGTGGCTCGACCGTCCACCCACCCAGCCACCCGAAGCCACCGCCCACCAGTTCGCCCGGACGCCCGGGGAGCAGCGACGTGAAGGCAGCCAGCATGCCCAGGACGGTCGCCGGGCCCACGAACGGGCCAGCCAGCGCGTTCGCCACCAGACCAGACACGCTCAGGGTGCCCGAGAGAGCAGTGACGAGGGGTTGAGTCGCCAGTTGCGCCGCGAGCGGGACAGCGACCGCCTCGGCCAACCACGCAGGTGCCCACGCCATGGCCCGTTGGAAGGCCGAGGCGCAGGCGATCAGGGCGGCGGTGGCACCGGCGGACAACGCGAACCCCCAGGAGCGCGACAGCCACGGGTCGACCACCATCAGGGCCAGCACCGCCACCGCCAAGTGCCTCATGCCCCGGGAACGCTCCTTGGCCCGCCCGACCCCGGAGCGTCCCAGGGCGGCGAGGGCGACCAGCCCCATCGCGGCCGCACGCACGACCGAGGGCTCCACCCGGCAGAGCACCACGAAACCGAGGACGGCACCCACCTGCACCATGCGCAACACGGTTCCGCGGGCCCCCAGACGGGTCGCGACCATCGTGCCGAACCCCAGCAACAGCACCAGGTTCGACCCGGAGACGGCCGTCAGATGGGTGAGGCCGGTTGCCTTGAACTGCTCGACGACGTCCACGCGCAGCCGAGACGTGTCGCCCACCACCAGCGAGGGCAGAAGGGCGGCCTGGTCTGGCGGCGAGTGGCGAGTTGCGTGCACGAGGGCAGCGCGCATGCGGTTCACGGTTCGATCTGCCCACCCCGGTCCCCTGACGAGCACCGGCGGGGCGCGGACGGTGAACGAGCCAGCGGTCGGGTCGTCCGGTTCGGCCGCCCCCAGCCGTCCCTGCAGGACGACGGTGGCGCCCGCGGGCTGGTGTGAGAGGGCCTCCGCGAGCTCGCCCGAGGCCCGGGCCGTCAGGTGAGGTCCACCCCGTAGCTGCCTGCCCCGGGCATCCAGGCTGACGACGCGGACGACGACCGTGGCGACCTCGGGGCGAACCCCTTGGGCGGGTCGGAGCCGGACGTCGCTGGTCACGACACAGGTGAGGCTGCCCGCCGCTCGCTGGGCGGCGAGATCGGCCGTCGGGCTGTCATGGACGAGGCCCACGCGCAGGGAGGTGGTGACTGCCAAGCAGCACCCCACGACTGCGACGGCCGACAGCTGCCACCGTCCCCGTGCGGCGGCGGCCATCGCCAGCACGGCTCCCCCACCGGCGACGAGGACGATCGATGGGCTGGTGGCGGTCAGACAGAAGAAGGTGACGGCCCAACCGATCGCGGCTGTGGCCACCATGCGCAGGTCGGGTCGCTCAGCGGGACGATCGGCAGCACCCATCTCAGACCCGCACCATCGGGGCCAGCTTCTGGAAGGTCTTGGGCCCGATGCCGTCGACTTCCTGCAACTCATCGACGCTGGTGAACCGCTGGTGCTGCGTGCGCCAGTCGACGATGCTTCGGGCGGTGACCGGGCCGATCCCCGGCAGCGCCTCGAACTGCTCCGCGGTCGCTGCGTTGAGGTCCAGCTGGGCGGACGACTGGCCGTCAGCGGGCGCGCCCACTCCACCACCCCCGGACGAACCCGGACCCCTCACGGTGGACTCCTCTCCGGCGTGGGGACCCACCACGACCTGGCTGCCGTCGGCCAGCGGCTCGGCCAGATTGAGCCGTCCGGTCTGGGCGCCAGTCGCCAGTCCCCCGGCGGCAGCGATGGCATCCGCGACGCGGGAACCCGGTGGGAGCCGGATCACACCCGGGTGGGACACCCGTCCCACGACATGAACCACCAGGGGGGCGGGCGTGGAACTGGGGATGCCAGAACTCGTCCGGCCCGAGCCGCTCGGGTCGGCACCCACCGAGCCGCTGGCCTCGTGAGACGCCTGGACCGCGAGTGGCACCTCATCGGTGCGGGCGCGCAGCAATTGGACCGAACAGAACACGAGGGCCACCACCACGAACACGCCGACGGCGCCCAGGTGGCGGGCGCCGAATCGACGGACCCTGGCCAGCACCGGTTGGGAGCGCCGTTCGGTCGAACGTGGCCCGTCGGGATCAGGCAGGTCAGGGAGGTCGGCGAAGTCGCGGACGTCGTCCTCCTGCGACCGATGGCGCGCCGGCACCGGTTCCGAGGACGGCCCACGGCTTGCCGCGGTGGTGCTGGGCGGGCCGCCCAGCACTCGCCACAACCTCTCGGCGGGGGTGGGACGGTCCGGCGGCGTGCGAGGTGTCTCGGTCACGCCCTGACTGTGCTCACCACCCGCCGTTCAGTCCCGCGGCAAGCAGCCGTCTGTGGACAACGGTTCGACCGCTCCGCGGCCTGTGGAGAACCCAGCCCCGGGAGCCGCGACCCTCGCCTCCGGTGTCACGTCCCGGGGACGATCGAGACCATCTTCGGCAGCCGGCAGATCACCTTCGCGACCGGACGACCGTCCAGTGCGCGCTGCACCCCGGGGTCGTTGACCGCCATCTCGGTGGCCTCGGCCTCGGTGATCTCGGGCGAGACCTCCAACTTGGCCCGGATCTTCCCCGCCACCTGCACCACCATAGTGACCGATTCGGCCACCAGCAGGGTTGGGTCAGCCTCGGGCCACACCGAATTGGCCACCGAAGCGGGACGACCCAACGCCTCCCACATCTCCTCGGCGACGTAGGGCGCGACCAAGCTGAGTGCCTGGGCCACGAACTCGGCGGCCTCACGCACGGCCGGGTCAGCCGCTCCCGGTCCGCTGTCGACCGCCTTGCGGGTGGCGTTGACCAACTCCATCACCCGGGCCACGACGACGTTGAACCGTTGCCCGTTGAGCAGTTCGGTCACCTCGGCGATGGTGCGATGGGTCGTCTGGCGCAGGGAACGGTCGCCACTTTCGCGATCGGCGTCGACGGGAGAGACGACGTCGGTGGCCAGACGGTGAGCCCGCTGCAGGAACTTCAGCGATGAGGCTGGGGACATGTCGGCCCAGTCGATGTCGTCCTCGGGGGGTCCCGCGAAGACCACGGTCAGGCGTACGGCATCCACCCCGAACTCGTCCATCTGCTTGCCGAGGTCGACGCCATTGCCCAAGGACTTCGACATGGCCCGGCCCTGGTTGATCACCTGGCCCTGGTTCAGCAGACGTTGCATCGGCTCATCGAAGTCGACCATCCCCAGATCGCGCAGCACCTTGGTGAAGAAGCGCATGTACAGCAGGTGCAGGATTGCGTGTTCGACACCCCCGACGTACTGGGCGACGGGCATCCAGTTCCGGACATCCTCCACTCGGAAGGGTCCGTCCTGGAAGCCGGGCGAGCAGTAGCGGAAGTAGTACCACGAGGAGTCCACGAAGGTGTCCATCGTGTCGGTGTCACGCTCGGCCTCACCACCGCAGCGTGGGCACTCCACGTGGCGCCATTCGGCTGCTGCCTGGCCGGCGAGGGGGGAGGTCCCCTTGGGTGCCAGGTCGGAACCACGCAGGTCGGGCAACTCAACCGGCAACTGGTCCTCGGGTACCGGCACCTCACCGCACGCCGGACAGTGGATGATCGGGATGGGGCAACCCCAGAACCGCTGGCGGCTCAGCAGCCAGTCGCGCAACCGGAAGGTCACGGTCGCCTCGCCGGTACCGTCGGCGTTCAACTTCTCGACCATGCGGGCGACACCTGCGGCCTTGCCCTCCAGCCCGTCCAGAACGCCTGAGTTGACGTAGGTGCCGTCACCGGTGGTGGCGATCCCGGTCTGGGCCGGGTCCCCGTCACCGGTGTCGATGACCTGCACGACGGGCAGTCCGAAGGTCCGCGCGAACTCCAGGTCGCGGGAGTCGTGGGCGGGCACCGACATGATGGCGCCGGTGCCGTACTCGGCCAGCACGTAGTCGGCAGCCCAGACGGGCACGCGCGCACCATTGACGGGGTTGGTCGCGAAGACCCCCAGGTCGACGCCGGTCTTCTCACGGTCGGTGGACTGCCGCTCGATCTCCGAGGCGCGCTTGGTCTTCTCCAGGTACTCCTCGAACGCCGGACGAGCCGCGTCCGACACGATCTCGGAGGCCAGTGCGCCGTCGGGCGCCACCACCATGAACGTGGCGCCGTACAAGGTGTCGGGACGTGTGGTGAACACCGTCACCGGCTCCTCGCGGCCCTCGATGGCGAACTTCACGTAGGCACCCTCGGAGCGACCGATCCAGTTGCGCTGCATCGCCAGAACCCGGTCGGGCCATCCCCCTTCCAGCTGCTGCATGTCGTCGAGCAACTGCTGGGCGTAATCGGTGATCTTGAAGTACCACTGGTTCAGCTGCCGCTTGGTCACCGGGTTGTGGCAGCGCTCACACAGCCCCTGGACGACCTGCTCGTTCGCCAGCACCGTCTGGTCGACCGGGCACCAGTTCACGTAGGAGTTCTTGCGATAGGCCAAGCCTCGCTCGAAGAAGCGCAGGAACAGCCACTGGGTCCACCTGTAGTACTCCGCGTCGGAGGTGTGCAGTCGCCGGCTCCAGTCGACCGAGACGCCGTACCGCTTGAAGGAACGCGCCTGGGTCTCGATGTTGGCGTAGGTCCACTCCGAGGGATGGGCATTCCTGGCGATGGCGGCGTTCTCGGCAGGCAGTCCGAACGAGTCCCACCCCAGGGGATGCATGACGTCGTAGCCCTGCATGCGCCAGAACCGAGCGGGCACGTCGCCCATCGCGAAGGCCTCGGCATGGCCCATGTGCAGGTCACCCGACGGATAGGGGAACATGTCGAGCACATAACGCCGTGGCTTCGATCCGTCATCGAGCGTGCCGAAGGTGTTGTCGGCCTCCCAGAAGGCCTGCCACTTGCGTTCGGCCTCAGCCGCCACATAGCCGCGGCGCTCCTCGTGCCCGCTGCCGTGATGCTCGCTCACGTCGTGTCCTCCCACCGGCACCATCGGCGCCTCGTCTCCACTCGCCCCGAACCCCGGGTCGAGTCACAGCCGTCCTCACATGAAAAGTCCCCGAGGCCCCATGGGCATCGAGGACAGCCGCTCCACCATCGGTGGTGCGGCTACGGAAGGAGCGACTCCATCTGCATGCCAGAAGTGTACTCCCGTGGAACCTCGCAGCTCACCTCTGATTGACTGGGGGTGGCAAGGGCGCCGACCCGGCGTCCTCCACCAGACCCCCATCCCCCCGGAGGAAATCTTTCATGACTGCCAAGGTCAGGGTCGGCATCGTCGGCACCGGCGGTATCGCCCGCGCACGTCATCTGCCCTGTTTGACCGAGAACGAGTCAGCCGAGCTGGTCGGCCTGTGCGACATCAAGCCAGACGTGTTGAAGAAGGCGGGAGACGACTTCGACGTCGCTGCCCGCTACACCGACTACCTCGAGATGTACGACAACGAGAATCTCGACGCCGTGGTGGTCTGCACCCCCAATGACGTGCACGCCCCGGCGACCATCGCGGCACTCGAGCGGGGCATCAACGTGCTCTGCGAGAAGCCGATGGCGCTCGACCCGACCGAGGGCGAGGCCATGCTCGCGGCAGCCGAGAAGTCAGGCAAGCTGCTGACCTTCGGCTTCCACTACCGCCACATGCCCGAGGTGATGGCCGCCCGCCGCGTGGTCGACTCGGGCGAGTTGGGTGACGTCTACATGGTGCGGGTGCAGGCACTGCGCCGCCGGGGCATCCCGAGCTGGGGCACCTTCGTCCACAAGCACATCCAGGGTGGCGGCGCGATGATCGACTTCGGCGTCCACCTGCTCGACTCGGCCTTGTGGCTGATGGGCAATCCCAAGGCGATCGAGGTGACCGCGAGCCTGTCGCAGCGCCTGGGCAAGTCGCCCAACGTCAACACCTGGGGCGACTGGAACTACCAGGAGTTCACCGTCGAGGACCAGGTGGCCGCGTTCGTCCGCTTCGAGAACGGCGTGACCATGATGCTCGAGTGCGCGTGGGCCATCAACATCCCCGAGTCGCGCGAGAACATCTCACTGTCAGGCACGAAGGCGGGCCTCGAGGTCTTCCCGCTGAGCGTCAACAAGGCCGACCACGAGATGCTGACCACGTGGAAGCCGGACTGGATCGCGGACGCCAAGCTCGACCCCGGCGCCCACCAGGCCGCTGAGTTCGTGAACGCGGTCCGCACCGGTGGCACGGTCGTCACCAAGCCCTCGCAGGCCCTGCAGGTGACGCGCATCGTCGACGCGATGTACCGCTCTGCCGAGTCGGGCGAGGCCGTCAAGCTGTGATCGTCGGGGCGCCCCCGGCTCAGGCACTGACATCAGGCATGTCGTTCCACAGGTCGGGGTGCGCCCCGTTCACCAGCGCCTCATCGAGCAACCGGGCCATCCGGTAGCAGGGATCGAGGCTCAGAGCTCGCAGGCAGGCGATGTTGGCCAGCGCTCCGTGTCCGGACAGCCACGCGGCGAACCCCAGCAAGGACAGCACCGGCACGGCGAACTCCACCGGGGTCCGCTGAGCCAGGTGGTGCCACAGCACTTGGTGCTGTTCGGCACTGGCCCTGGTCTGACTCAACCAGACGTCGTCGCGCGGGTGGATCTTCTGCACCAGGGCGACCAGCCGGGCCTGGTCGAGGTCGTCCATCCCGGCGGGCGCCTCCAGCCCTCGCATCAGCAGGTCGAGCACGCAGGTGGTGGCGTCGGCATCGGTCATCGAACCCACCAGCCGAAGCTGACGCCGCACCTTCGCGGCGAAGGACGCGGCCTGTTTCCCGCGTGGCCCTTCGACTGATCGCTCCAGCTGAGCCCTGTCGCCGGTCACCGACAATCCCTCGCAGACCGCTTGCACGACCGACGGCGGGGCGGGGTCATACGGTTGACCAGCGTCCGGATCGAACTCCCAGTCCTCCCACAGCGGCCACCACAGGTGACCGTCGGTGAAGCAGACGTGGTCGACCAACAGTGATCCCGTCCATTCCTCGATCGAGCAGGCCACCGACCTGAGGGCCGCCACCATCCGCTCATGGTCAGCGCCATAGCCGAGGATCAGGGCGTGCGCGTCGGGGGTGGGCCGGCTCAGCGTCTGCCAGGTGCGCCGGGCCAACTGGCGATCGGACTCGAAGGCTTCCAGGTCGGCGCGGGCGACGCCTGCGGATTCGCCCTCGGAGACGGCGACGACCACGATCGACTCGGTCGGCTCGAATCCGAGCAGGTAGGGCCCGAGGGCGAGCAGCTCGGCGGGGCTTCCGGCGCGCAGACGTGTCTTCTTCATGTCTGCACTGTGCGGAGCCGATGCGACCATGCTCCGGCCCCGGCTGGATCTGTGGACAACCGCTTGCGCCATCGCCTCCTTGTGGATGAGGACCGTGGCGCTGGGTGGCGGTCTCCTGTGGGAGAGCGCACGTACGATGGGGAACGATGAGCCAGACGAACCAGCCCCCGCAGAACCAGTGGCGCCCGCCGACTGGTCCGCAGGGGAGCCCGCCACCAGCCCAGGCGCCGGGCGCCTTCCACCAGACGAACCCCTACCAGCGTCCTCTGCCTCCGGCTCCCCCGCCCACGCCGGGGAGCATCCCCCTGGGCAGGCAACGCCCCGAGAGCGTCTCGATCGACCAGTTCCGCGAGCCCCGCAGCCGGGCCGTCTGGTGGGTGGCGGCGGCCGTGGCCGTGGTGGTCGCCGGGCTGGTCGCCGCCGCCTTCTCCGTGGGACGGACGCCCCAATCGGTGACCACCCCTTCCCCGACGCCGCCGGTGTCGAGCGGCCCCCAAGGGCCGACCGCGGCGTCCAGCAACGGCGTGCCCTTCCACTCAGAACGAGACAATGCCGACGGTTACTGGACGATCACGAGCCAGCGGTGGTCGAGCTCCGGGCTGGAACTCACCATGGAACTCACCATCACCTCCGGCACCATGGACTACTCATTCTTCGCGCTCGACAACGCGACCACCCAGGACTACGACCCGGCGCCCGGCAGCACCGAGACCCTGTCGCACGGCACCGCCAGTGAGGGTGAGAAGGTCACCGGCGTGGTGATCTTCGACAAACCCCAGAGCGACACCACCGTCTACCTGGCCGGGAGCGGACGCCAGGTCACGGCGTTGGTGGTACGCGGCTGAGCCCGGACACGGAGACGCCCGGCCCCCTTGACGGGAGCCGGGCGTCGCGGTCGTCCGGGTCAGGAACGGTAGACGATCACCTTGTCGCCGACGTGCACCTGGTCGAACAACCAGCTGATCCCCTGCAGGTCGCGAACGTTGACACACCCGTGGGAGGCGCCGTTGTAGCCGCGGGCTGCGAAGTCCGAGGAGTAGTGCACGGCCTGGCCGCCCGAGAAGAACATCGCGTACGGCATGGAGGTGTGGTAGATGCTCGAGACGTGGTTGCGCGACTTCCACCCGACCGAGAACGATCCCTCGCGGGTCGGGGTCAGCTCCGAGCCGAAGCGCACGTCGACGGTCAGTTGAGCCTTGCCGTCGACCACCCAGACCAGACGACGGGTGTTCTTGTCGATGCACATGGCGCGCCCGGTGAGGCAGCGCGGGTCGAGCTTCGCCGCGGCCACCGGTTTGGGCGGCTTGTTGTACATCTGCTCTTGGGTCGGAGTGGAGGTCATCGCGACCAGCAGGTCGAGAGTGCGCTGGTCGACCTCACCGGTCACCGGGATGCCACGCTTGTCCTGGAAGCCCTTCACCGCGGCCACCGTCGCCGAGCCGTAGGTGCCGGTGATCAGCTTCTCCTCATACCAGGCGATCTCCTTGAGTCGCACCTGGATGCGCCGCACTGCGTCGCCGTTCGATCCTTGTCGGTAGAGTGCCGGACCGGGTCGCAGGATGTTGTACATCTGGTCGTGCGTGGGCGTCGAGGTCATCGAGACGAGCTTGTCCCAGGTCTGCTGGTCGAGTTGCCCTGTGACCGGGAACCCGCGCTTGCGCTGGAAGCCCGAGACGCCCTCGACGGTGGCGGCGTCGTAGACGGCCTGGATCTTGCCCGCGTACCAGTCGAGCTGCAGCAGTCGGTGGTTGAGTTCGCGCACCTTGTCGCCGCTGTCACCGGACTTCAGCAGCGCCGGTACCGCCGACGGCGTCGGAGCACTGGCGGGGGAGGACGGGACGGCCGGCGCGGACGGACTGCTCGGCTCGACGGACGGCGTGGGGGTGTCGCTGGGCTGTTCGTCAGGGGTGGCCGTCGAACTGGGCGCTGCCGGCGACGACGGGACGCTGCTCTGCAGGGTGGGCAGGCTCGAGGGGTGCGCGGCACCGATGTCCTTGGCACATCCTGCCGTCAGGGCGAGGGCGAGTACGGCAGTGGCGGCGGCAGCGCGGTGGAAGGCGGTCTTCATGGCGGCGGATCCTCACGGAAGGGCGATCTGGGGTATGGACCGCTGGAACACCATAACTGCGGTCATCTCGGATACGCGCAGTGGCCCACGGCTGGTTGCCTGATCGTGACCAAGAACTCCCTGAGAAGTCCGCCGAGGGCTCCCCTGCGACTTGCGACCGACCACCTACCCATCCGGGACCACACCCTGGTCCCTCGCACCACGCCGGGGGGCCGAGATCGGGTCGCACCACTTCCCTCTCGTGGGCACCGGACGTCAGAGTCGGGCCATGGACCCGATCATGCAGCTGAACCAGCGCCCCGCGCTCCGCCCCGTGCAGGCCGATGGCCCACCTCGACGCTGGGATGACGGGTCACTGCGCATCGGGGACGCCGAGCGTGATCGCACCTGCGCCTGTCTGGCGGAGCACTACGCAGCCGGTCGCCTGACCGCCGCCGAGGTGGACGAACGAACCGACCTCGCCGTCCGGGCACGCACCGCCCGAGAATTGGCAGCGCTGTGCGCCGACCTGCCCGGTGTGGGGTCGAACGCTCCGGCCGCCGTCGCCGGGGCCGCGTCAGCCCATTCCCCCTCCCGGGCGTCGACCAGTGAACCGGCCCGCTCGATGGCGATCGCCCTGTTCGGGTTCGTGAGCGTGTCGGCCCTGGTCTGCACCATCCTGCTGCTGGCGGTGCTGGGCATGAGCGGCACCGCCATGTTCCCGGTGGCCTTCCTGGCGGCTCTGGGCGCCAGCGTCACGACTGCGGGATTGTGCTACTTCGGCCCGAGGGTCCTGGGTTCACGATCGACGGGAGCCGGTCAGGCCTGACACGTCGATCTCGTCCCGGAGCCGCTCACGCAACAGCTGTGCGCGCTCGGCGAAGCCGCGCTGTTGGCGGACGTAGTCGGCCTTCCCTGCTGCGGTCTCGACCGCAACGGGCTCGAACCCCCACGGGCGCAGGTCGTAGGGGCTGGCGCGCATGTCCAGCTCCCGCACGTCCCGCGCCAGTTCGAAGCAGTCGAACAGCAGCGTCGACGAGGTGAGCGGATGCAGTTTGCCGGCCCACTTGTAGAGGTCCATGTTGGCGTGCAGGCAGCCACCCTGGTCGCTGTCGACCTGATCGTCACGCGTCAGGGCCACGTGGTTGAGGGGTACGGCTGGCGGGGTGAAGAACCTGAAGGCATCGAAATGGGTGCAACGAAGCTCGTGGGATTCGACGATGCCGGCGGTCTCGTCGGTCGAGAACCTCAGGGCGATTCCGTGGCGCACCCGATCTGCCGGTTGGCGATACACCATGGCCCATTCGTGGAGCCCGAAACACCCGAACTGCGGAGGACGCTGCGACACGGCGGACAGCAGCCGGCCGGTGAACTCGAGGGTGGTCCGGCGCGCTGCCACCAGGGCAGCCGCGTCGACCGAGGCCGAACCGTCCTCGTCCATCCGGAAGTGACGCCGCTCGGCGAACTCGGGGGCGTCATCGAGAACCACCCCCGCCCCCGGACTCCACGCGACCAGTTCGGCCGGGCGCAGCCGGTAGTAGTCGAACAGGAAGTCCCAGACGGGGTGCCGCTCCCCCCTCTGCCGACGCTCGATCGTGGGGGCGAGCACCGCCAGCGCCCGCTCGCGGTGTTCGGCCGCCCGGGCCGTCCAGACGTCGCGAGGCAGGTGGTGCACGAGGAGTCACGATACCCGTCCAGCTCGCCGATGGACCTGCCGTGGCGGGACGACGGCCCTGTGCCACACTGGTCCGCGAGGAGCCCCCGGGCTCCTCGCGGCGGTGGGGCTCGCCGTTCCCAACCTCGGACATCCGACAACAGTCCCTACCCGAACGGCACCCCTGCCCAGATGATGGGAAGGCCCTGACGGTGGGAGATCCCTCGTGACGAAACCTGAGACCAGCGGACTTCGCGCCCTCGGCCGGTGGCGTGCCCGCCAGGCCGATTTCGACGATCTGCCCGTCGACCCCGACCCGATCGATGACAGCGAGTCCGATCCGGACGAGCCCACGGTCCCCCAGCATCGGCCGGCCCATATGAGACCCGGATTGGTGGCCGTCGTCGCGGCCGGGGGCATGGTGGGGACTGCCCTGCGTGAGGGCGTCTCGCTGGTCGTGCCCTCGGTCGCCGACCTACCCGTCGCCATCGTCACCGTCAATGTGGTCGGGGCATTCCTGTTGGGTGTGCTGCTCGAGGTGTTGCATCGGCTCGGCCCTGACCGAGGGGGACGCCGCGTGGTCCGACTGCTGCTGGGAACCGGCGTCCTGGGCGGTTTCACGACCTACAGCACCTTCGCGCTCGACATCGTCCGCCTCCTCGACGCAGGGGCCGTCGCGCGCGCGGTGGCGTTCGCGGTGGGTACCGCCGTGCTGGGGGTGATGGCGACGTGGTCCGGGATCACCGTCGCCGCCCGGCTGCACGCCCACGCAGGCCGGCTCACGCGGCTCGCCGGGTCCGGGGAGGGTGCATGACGCCGGCGCTGTTCCTCGCCCTGTCCGTGGCTGGCGGGTTCGGGGCTGCCACCCGCTTGGTGGTCGACGGCCTGATCCGCTCCAGGGTGGACGGGGTGGTGCCTTGGGGCACCGTGTTCATCAACCTGTCCGGATCGTTCCTGCTCGGCGTCCTGGCAGGACTGGCCGGAGCCCGCGTTCTCCCCGAGCACTGGCAGACCGTGCTGGGAACGGGCCTCCTCGGCGGGTACACCACGTTCTCCACGGCCAGCTTCGAGACCGTCCGCCTCGCCCAGGAGGGGCGCCCGGGAACCGCACTCGCCAAGGCGAGCGGCACGGTGGTCGGAGCCGCTGCGGCAGCCGCTGCAGGATGGTGGTTCGGCGCCCGCCTCTGACAGGTGGCCGTGCCAGCGAGGGGCCGGGACATGCCCCGGCCCCACGATGTGATCAGCGGTTCTGTGCCTGGGGGGACTCGGCCAGTTGCTGCCGGACCTCGTCCATGTCGAGTTCCCGGATGGCGGTGAGCACTTCTTCCAGTGCCTTGGCCGGCAGGGCTCCGGACTGGCGGAAGACCAGCACCCCGTCTCGGAACGCCATCAACGTCGGGATGGCCGAGATCTCGGCCGCTCCCGCCAGCTGGGGCTGGGCCTCGGTGTCGACCTTGCCGAAGCGGACGTCCGGGTGTGCTTGCGCCGCCTTCTCGAAGACGGGGGCGAAGGCGCGGCAGGGCATGCACCATTCCGCCCAGAAGTCGACGAAGGTGATGCCTTCGGCGGTGACGGTGGACTCGAAGTTGTCGTGGGTCAGTTCAAGGGTGGGCACGGGGACTCCTGTCGATGGTTGGTGTGGGTGGGTTCTGACGAGGTTGTTCGGTCTGCTCAGGGAGGCGAGGGTGCTCAGCAGGACGCGTGATCGGTGATCCGTTTGGCGGCCGCCGCGACCAGGAAGACCAGCAGCAGCACCAGCGGGTAGGTCGTCCCAGCCGACTGGGCCACCAGGAGTGGCGATCCGACGACGAGCGCGATCGGGACGATGGCGCAGGATCCTCCGGCGAGATGCTCACGTGCTGCCACCCCGGCGGGAGGGACGTACGTGGCCAACGTGACCGCCCCCAGGGCAGCGGCGGGCGCGAGCAACAACAGGTCGAACGCGCTGGGGAGCTGTCCGGCCAGAGCCGTGGACCGGACTGAGAACAGCACGAGCGCCAGCACGAGGAAGGCCACCACCGCAGCGACGGTGTGTCGCGACGACCACACCGACTTCCAGTACCTCGGCCCCGACGCCGGCACCGCCACGTGGCCCACGGGGGTCGCGTTGGTGCGTCGAATGAGTCCGGGCGAGACACCGAGCTGCTGGTCTGAGGTCTTCACGTCTCAAGTATGTCATACCCGGGGGGGTATGCAAGCGAGACTCTGCTACCCGCCTCCAGGGCACTCCCGGCGACTCAGGGTGAGGGATCGGGCCCCGTGTCCGGGACCTCCACGCGCTGCTTGTGCAGTCCGTACTCGCGGAACGTCAGCACCACGATGAAGATGTCGAATGCTGTCAGCAGGAGAAGGCCCCAGCCGAACGAACGGAACAGCTCAAAGGTCTGGTAGCCGATGAAGGCGATCAGGGTGGCGATCAGCCACGGGTACGCCCAGAGCCGGTCTCGGAGCACGGCCAGCACGAGCACGACCTTCACGACCCCGTGCACCAGCAGATAGATGGCGGCGAACAGCTGGGTCGACAGGTCGAGCCGGGAGGCGAGCCGCACGAGCGCATTCGCCAGGAAGTCGCCGGGGTCCTCCATCAGCTCACGGTGGGTGAGCGCGGTCGCAATCGCGTGGAGTTGACCGGGGCCCACCAGGAGCAGCGCCAGACCGCCCACCAACTCCAGCACACCATTGAGCCCCTTCAGCAGCAGGCTGACTCGGAAGGTCCGGTCGAGCAACGTGTGGTCAGAGCCGGTGCTGACCGAGTCGAGCGGCGGTTGCTTCATGCAACAGAGTTAACACGCTCCGACACAAGCCAGCGCTCGGCGCACGAGCGCCGGATCTGGTCAGCTTCCTCGAGACCCTGCGCCCCGAGCAGTGGGAGGCTGACCCACGTTGCGTGGAGTGGCGTGTCAGCGACGGGGTGGCCGGTGCGCCGGACGCCACGAGCATCACTGCTCGGCCAACGTCACCGCTGTGGTGGAGCTAAGGGGATTCGAACCCCTGGCCTCTTCCATGCCATGGAAGCGCGCTACCAACTGCGCCATAGCCCCTTGTGGGATCCCGTACGTTGCCGCTTGGGACTCCGAAACATTAGCGCACCCACCGCAGCCTTGTCACATCGCGCCTGCCAGTACCCTCAGAGCATGAGCAGGATGAACTCGAAGCTGGCCGTCGTCGGCGCGGGCGCCGTCGGAACCTCGCTGGCCTATGCGGCCCTGATCAGGGGTTCAGCCGACGTGATCGCCCTCTATGACATCGACCGCGCCAAGGTCGAGGCAGAAGTGGCCGACCTCGCGCACGGCACGCAGTTCACCTCGTCCATCGTGATGGGTGGTGCCGACATCTCTGCCGTCAAGGATTCCAACGTGGTGGTGGTGACTGCGGGAGCCAAGCAGCACCCGGGCCAGTCCCGGCTCGACCTGGCCGAGACGAACGCGCGCATCCTGGCCGATCTGCTGCCCAAGCTGATCCAGCAGGCCCCCGAGGCGTTGTTCGTCCTGGTCACCAATCCCTGCGACGTGCTCACCGTCGTGGCACAACGCCTGTCGGGCCTCCCCCGCGGACGAGTGTTCTCCACCGGCACCATGCTCGACACCTCTCGGCTTCGCTGGATGGTCGGACGTCGACTCAACATCAGTCAGCGCAACGTGCACGTGACCATCGCAGGCGAGCACGGCGACACCGAGTTCCCCCTGTGGAGTTCCGCCACGATCGGCGAGGTCCCCCTGCGCCAGTGGTCCGTCGACGGGCAGAAGATCTTCACCGACTCCTACCTCACCGAACTCGCCCACGAGGCGGCAACGGCCGCCTACCGCATCATCGACGGCAAGGGATCGACCAACTACGCCATCGGCATCGCGGGCGCGCGACTGGTGGAGGCGCTGCTCGCTCCCGCGCGTTCCATCCTGCCGCTGTCGACGGTGCTGGACGGCCAGTACGGAATCCATGACGTCGCCCTGAGCCTTCCCTGCGTGGTCTCGGCCGCGGGTGTGGAGCAGGTGCTCACCCCGGCGATGGATCCCTACGAGACCACCAAGCTCCATGCCTCCGCGGACACCCTGCGACGCTCGCTGCAGACCATCGCCCGCTGACCATCGCTCGCTCTCACCCCCCGCTGACCATCACCCAGCGTTCTCGCTCGGCATCACTCGTTCAGCCCCACAGGCCCGCACACTCTCGCCTTCGGGACCGAACTGCATGGTTCCAACGGTGAAGTCTGCGCCGGAGGCGAGAGTCTGCGGCATCCGCGGACGAGCCGGGGCCGGATTCAGACCCCGACGTTGTAGGCCTGCAGTCGCCATCGACGACGGCCGTGCTCCTGCAACGGTTCACTGACGGTGAGTTCGACCCAGTGACAGTTGCGCAGGGCCCCCAGCCACCACGTGGACTCGAAGTCCCAGCCGAGCAGGGCGCCCACCCCCATCCGGATCGCCAAGCCGTGCGAGGCCACGACGACCCGCTTGCCGACGTGGGTGTCGGCGATGCCGCGCACCGCGCCGGCCATCCGCTGCCCCACCTCGGTTGCCGTCTCACCGGTGGGTGAGCGGCGGAAGTCGACTCCCCGGGCCGCCTTGACGTACTCGGGATCGTGCCCGAGGTCGGCAGGGGTCAGACCGACCCAGGACCCCACATTGATCTCGGCCAGTTCGTCCACGAGCGTCGCCTCGAGGCCCGTGAGCCGGGTCAGGGCCGCAGCAGTCTGGCGGGCGCGAGACAACGGGGACGAGTAGAGCACCTGAGGGTGCAGGGCCGCGAGCGCCCCCGCGGAAGTCTCGGCCTGGTCAAGGCCCACCTCGTCCAACTCGACATCGTGCTGGCCCTGGAAGCGGCCACCCGCGTTCCATGCCGTTCTCCCGTGGCGCCACAGCAGGAGCGTGGTGGTCACCGCCGTACCGGAACGTGCCTCCATCACCAGCCCCGGTCGTCGTCCTCGAAGGTCTCGGCATCGGCTGGCGGCTCGTCGAGCACCAAGTCGATCCGGGGACAGTCCTTCCACAGGCGCTCCAAGGAGTACAACTCGCGCTCCTCGTCGTGTTGCACGTGCACGACCACGTCGATGTAGTCGAGCAGCACCCACCGGTTCTCGCGCTCGCCCTCCCGCCGCACGGGCTTCAGGCCGGCCTCGAGAAGCTGCTCCTCGATGTTGTCGACGATGGCTCCCACCTGACGGTCGGACGAGGCGCCGATCACGAGGAAGACGTCGGTGATGGCGAGGTGGTCAGAGACGTCGAAGGCCACGATCCGTTTGCCGCGCTTGTCGGAAGCCGCCTGGGCGGCGAGTTGGGTGGTGTGGATGGCGATGTCGGTGGCAGTCACTGCGCTCCTGAGAGAGGGATGGGTGGGAAGTCCGTGGGGAATTCGGCGTCGTTGTCGGCGTTCGCGAACCCCTGCGCGTACAAGCCGCGCTTGTTGATGTACTGCACGATTCCGTCGGGCACGAGGTACCAGATCGGGAGGCCTTCGGAGACGCGCTCACGGCAGGCGGTCGACGAGATCGCCATGGCGGGCACCTCCAGCAGGGTGACCTTGTCCTTGGGCAGGTGTGCGATGTCCTGCGGACCCAGCGGCACCCCGGGCCTGGAGACTCCCACGAAATGCGCCAGGTCGAACAGTTCCTCGGCGCCTCGCCACGTCAGGATCTTGGCGAGGGCATCGGCGCCGGTGATGAAGAACAGGTCGGTGTCGTCCCCGCGCTCGGCTCGCAGGTCCTTGAGGGTGTCGACGGTGTAGGTGTCACCGGCCCGTTCGATGTCGACCCGGCTCGTCGAGAACGAGGGGTTCGAAGCGGTGGCGATGACGGTCATCAGGTAACGGTCCTCAGGGAGGGAGACGATCCGTCCCGCCTTCTGCCACGGGATACCGGTGGGGACGAAGACGACCTCGTCCAACTGGAAGCGCGCTGCCACCTCGCTCGCTGCCACCAGATGCCCGTGGTGGATGGGGTCGAACGTGCCGCCCATGACGCCCAACCGGTGTCGATGACCCGGTTGGCGGTTGATCCCCGGGGTTGAACCGGACGTGCGGGTCGACGGGGGCGTGACGGGGCTGGTGGGGACGGCGCTCATCAGCTGTGGGGACGTGAGTCCCCGAAAGTCTTCACGAGGATGAGGGCACCGAGCAGCAACGCAAGGGCGATGCCGCCGACGATGAGAGAGGATGCTGTGACGAGCGCGATCATGGCGGACAGCCTAGCCGGGTCGGTGGCACTGGTGCGTTTCACATGAGCGCGTCTGGCCCTGCCCCACCACCACGTACTTGGTCGAGGTCAGCTCGGCCAACCCCATGGGACCGCGGGCGTGCAGTTTCTGCGTCGAGATGCCGATCTCGGCGCCGAAACCGAACTCGCCACCGTCGACGAACCTCGACGAGGCGTTCACCAGCACCGCGGCCGCATCGATGCGTCGGGCGAACTCGGCGGCAGCCGCTTGGTCGGTGGTCACGATGGTCTCGGAGTGACCGCTGCTGTGGGTCTGGATGTGTTCGATGGCCTCGTCCATGTCGTCGACCACGCGGGCAGCGAGGTCGAGGCTCAGGTACTCGGCGTCATACTCCGCATCGGTGGCCGGGACCGCACCCGGAACGAGGGTGAGGGTGGCCTTGTCGCCGTGGACGGTGACCCCGGCCTCCGCGAGCAGAGGAGCGAGGGCCTGCCAGTAGTCACGGGCAACGTCGTGGTGCACCAGCACCGTTTCCAGCGCATTGCAGACGCTGGGGCGCTGCGCCTTGGCGTTGATGGTGATCCTGGCGGCCACCTCGAGATCCGCGTCGCGATCGACGTAGAGGTGACAGTTGCCGGTGCCGGTCTCGATCACGGGCACGGTGGAACCAGTGACCACCGCCTCGATCAAGCCCGCTCCCCCACGCGGGATGAGCAGGTCGACCAGACCGCGGGCCGTCATCATCTCGGTGGTGACCTCACGACCCCCCTCCACCAACTGGATGGAGTTCGGGTCGATCCCGCTGGCTGAGTGCCCCGCCCGCAGCGCTTCGACGACTACTCGGTTGGTGCGCAGAGCGGACGAGGAGCCCCGGAGCAGTGCGGCGTTGCCGGACTTCAGGCAGATCCCCGCGGCATCGGCGGTGACGTTCGGCCTGGCCTCGTAGATGATGCCGACCACCCCGAACGGCACCCGCTGCTGGCTGATGTGCAGGCCAGTGGTGGTCGTCCACTGTCGAGCGACTTCGCCCACGGGGTCGGGCAACCCAGCGAGGTCGCGCAGCCCCTGCGCCATACCGGCGACGCGGTCGACAGTGAGCCGCAGCCTGTCGATCTGCGAGGGGGCGACGCCGGCGTCCTCCGCGGCCTCGACGTCGGCAGTGTTGGCGCTGAGCACCATCGCGGTGTGTTCGAGCAGGGCATCGGCCATGGCGTTGAGTGCCTGGTCCTTGCGGGCACGGTCGGCGAGGGCCAACGCTCGGGCGGCGACGCGCGCGGCCCTGGCTTGGTCGGTGAAAGCAGTCACGACAGTCCAGAGTAGGCGGTCAGCTCGCCTCGGCGGCCGGCGTCCGGACGGCGGCGTCGACCAGCCCGTCCTCCGGCTGCGGACCGTGTGCTCGCACCAGTCCGAATCGTCGCAGCAGCCACCAGATGAAGTTGAGCAGGCAGATCACGAAGAACGAGCCGGCGGCGATCTGGATGGCGACGTCGCCACCCCACAGCCCCCAGACGAACCAGAACACCTGAACCGCGACCTGCCAGGCGAGGAAGCCAACACTGACACCACGGATGTCGCGGCAGCGCAGCAGGTCGAGGAATTGTGCGACCCCACCGATGAACTGCGGGATCGAGATGAAGGCACCGAAGACGAGGGGGTTCCACAGGTCCGTGGCGACGAGCGCGGCGATGCCCAGGGCCGGGACGCCGAAGGTGCGGAGCAGCGACAGCGTGCGGTCCCGGCGCACGAACCACAGGATCAGGACTGACATCAGGCATGCGATGCCATTGGCCAGCACCAGGTTGTAGGCGCCGGTGAGGCTGCCGTGCACCAACCAGGTCCCGGTGATGGCGGCGGTGATCTGCCACATCACCAGCGAGGCACCCGCGCTGGTGCGCGAGCGCAGGATCCGCAGCAACTGGGGCACCGCCGACACCGAACTGATGAGGGCGATCGTCCAACCGTAGATTTCGAAGGCGCTCACGCCCGTCTCCTGTTCAACATCAATTGGTCGCGATGCACGACCTCACGCTCGTACTGGGCGCCGAGGGTCTCGGCGAGTTCGGCCGTCT
This sequence comes from Aestuariimicrobium kwangyangense DSM 21549, assembly GCF_000421525.1. Lineage (GTDB taxonomy): Bacteria > Actinomycetota > Actinomycetes > Propionibacteriales > Propionibacteriaceae > Aestuariimicrobium > Aestuariimicrobium kwangyangense. Next base: position 740,779 of record NZ_ATXE01000002.1, read on the forward strand.
TCTTGCCGAGCATGGCTGGCAGTTCCTCCGACGAGAAGGCGACCAGGCCGCGTCCGACGATGCGGCCGTCCGGTCCGACCAACTCCACGGGGTCACCGGCGGCGAAGTCACCCTCCACCGCGGTCACACCGGCAGCGAGCAGAGAAGCGCCGCGGTGGGCCAGTGCGCTCACGGCGCCGTGGTCGAGCAGCAGCCTTCCGCGCACGTGCGAGGCGTGGGCCAGCCACAGCAGGCGTCGGGGACGCCGTTTTCCGGCAGGGTCGAACCAGGTGCCGATCTCGGGGTCGCCGGCCAACGCTCGGGCCGCTTGGTCGGCGGCCGCCAGCAGGGTCGGGATACCGACGCTGGTGGCGATCTGCGCTGCCTGCAATTTGGTCGTCATCCCGCCTGTGCCGACATGACTGCCGCCTCGGGAGGTGTCGACGTCCAACTCGTCGATGTCGGGTACCCGGGCGATGCGCGCGGCGTCCGGCGAGGAGGGGTGGGCGGTGTAGAGAGCGTCGACGTCCGACAGCAGCACCAGCACGTCGGAGCGTACGGCCTGGGCCACGAGCGCGCCCAGCCGGTCGTTGTCACCGAAGCGGATCTCATGGGTGGCCACGGTGTCGTTCTCGTTGACCACGGGTACCACCCCCAGCTGCAGCAACCGCCCCAGGGTTCGGGTCGCATTGCGGTAGCTCGACAGGCGGGTGAGGTCGTCCACCGTGAGCAGCACTTGCCCGGTCGTCAGTCCGTGCCGCCCGAACTGCTCGCCGTACTGGGCCATCAGCAGTCCTTGTCCGACCGACGCCGCGGCCTGCTGGCCGGCCAGGTCACGGGGACGGCTGGGGAGACCCAGCCTCGGGTACCCCGCCGCGACCGCACCGGACGAGATCAGCACCACCTCCTTGCCGGAGGCCCGCAGGTTCGCCAGAGCGTCCACCAGGAGGGCGATGCGATCCGGTGCGATGCCGCCGTCGGACGAGGTGAGCGACGACGACCCGACCTTCACCACCACGCGCCGCGCCTGGGTGAGGGCCTGGCGTTCAGTCACGGCCGTGGTCTGCCTCGTCCGAGAAGTCCTCGTCGAAGTCGCCGAAGTCGCTCGCCTTGGGACGATTCGCCGCGTCCTCCTCGTCGGCGTCGATGTCGAAAGGCACGCCCGCACGCCAGTTCACGCCGCGGGGATCCCGTCCGACCACGCCGTACTGCTCGCGAGCCTCGTGGTAGGCCTTGTCGTCCTCCCGGCGGCGGGTGGCCGAGGGACGCTCGGTGTCGAAGCGCTGGTCCTCGCCGCGTCGCCCCAGCATCTCGGCACCGGCCTGGATCTGGGGTGCGTAGTCGAAGACGACGGCGTTGTCCCCGCCGATCGCGACCGCATCGCCCGGAACCGCACCCAGCTTGGACAGCTGGTCCTCCACACCGAGTCGGTTGAGCCGGTCCGCGAGGAACCCGACCGCCTCCGCGTTGCTGAAGTCGGTCTGTCGCACCCAGCGCTCGGGCTTCTCGCCCCGCACCCGCCAGACGAATCCACCCTCGCCGTCACCCTGCTTCTTCACACTGAACTCAGAGGCTGCCTTCACGGCCTTGGGCCGCAGCACGATGGTGGGCGCCGCCTTGGGGGGCAGAGCTGCCCGTCGCTGACGAACGATCTCGGCCATCGCGAACGTCAACTGCTGCAGCCCCTCGCCCGATTTCGTCGAGATCGGGAACACCTTGAGGCCGCGCGCACGGATCTCGGCTTCGACCATGGCGGCAATCTCGGCGCCATCGGGAACGTCGACCTTGTTCAGGGCAACCAACCTCGGACGGTCCTCGAGACCACCGTGGGCAGCCAACTCAGCTTCGATGATGTCGAGGTCCGACAGGGGATCCCGCCCAGGCTCGAAGGTCGCGGTGTCGATCACATGGACGAGGGCCTGGCACCGCTCGATGTGCCGCAGGAAGTCGTGGCCGAGGCCGCGACCGTCCGAGGCACCCTCGATCAGCCCCGGCACGTCGGCGACCGTGAAGGTCGTGTTCCCGGCGATCACGACACCGAGGTTGGGGATCAGGGTGGTGAAGGGGTAGTCAGCGATCTTGGGACGAGCTCTGGAGATGGCCGCCACCAATGACGACTTGCCGGCGCTGGGGAAGCCGACCAGGCCGACGTCTGCCACGACCTTGAGCTCCAGTTGGATCTGGCGTTCCTCCCCCTCCTCGCCGAGCAGTGCGAAACCGGGTGCCTTGCGGGTGGACGAGGCCAGGGACGCATTCCCGAGACCGCCCTTCCCGCCCTGGGCGACGACGAGTTGAGTGCCTTCGCCGGTGAGGTCGGCCAGCACCTCGCCGGTCTCCGTGTCGGTGACCACGGTTCCGTCGGGCACGGGCAGAACGATGTCCTCCCCCAGCCCGCCGTTCTGGTGGTCACCCTTGCCGGGTTCACCATTGGGAGCCTTGCGCAGCGACTGTCGGTGATAGTCGACCAACGTGGTCAGCTGGGTGTCGACCCGCAGGATGATGGACCCGCCGTTGCCGCCATTGCCGCCGTCAGGGCCGCCCAGGGGTTTGAACTTCTCGCGGTGCACCGAGACGCATCCGTGGCCGCCATGGCCCGCCCGCACCGTCAGTGAGACGCGGTCGATGAAACTGGGGATCGCCATGGTTGGGGTGCTCCGATGGTTCGAGGATCGGCGAAGGGTCGCCGAAGGCTGAGTCTACCGTTCGAGGACGACGCGGCCGTGGGCCGAGTCGGGCTCGAGTGGGAACGTGCACAGTGGGGACGAACGGGCCGTACGGCTGGCGCAGGTGCCGGCGACCTGGTGTTCTCGGGCAGGCGTTGCGCACAACGGGACGAGCCCACACCTTGCGCACAAATGGAGACACCCCCTTGATCCGAAGATCAAGGGGGTGTTGTAAGTCCGGCGGCGTCCTACTCTCCCACAGGGTCCCCCCTGCAGTACCATCGGCGCTGAAA
>NZ_ATXE01000003.1 GCF_000421525.1 Aestuariimicrobium kwangyangense DSM 21549
GAACTGGGGTCGACCACCGAGTACGAGGTGACCGTGATCACCCGGTTGCCGTTGGTGGCGGCCGCCGACTGTGCCTTGACCCCCACCGCACCCGCGACCTGCATGGATGCAGTCGAGTCCGAGGCGGTCAGGTTGAAGGCCGTCGGCTCCGGGGTGCCGTTCACCCACACCTTGCCCTTGATGGTGGTGGGGCTGGTCCCAGTCACTTCCACCGACAGGTTGAGCACGTCGCCCGCCTGGTAGGTGTAGTTGGGGATGACGTAGCTGCCCGTGAGAGAGGTCTCGTCCCGCAGGAGGTACAGCCGGATGCCACCGGACTCGATCCTGGCGCGGGCCGAGTAGACCGACGAGCCCGCTTGGCGGCCGATCAGCGTGACCGCCTGCACGCCGCCGTCGTAGGCATGGTCGGACGAGAAGGACACCGTGCTCCGGGTGCTGGTTGAGGAGACACCTGGCAGGTTGGCCTGACGCGACCACGAGGGCTGAAGCAGGATGTGTCCCGTTCCGTCGACGGTGAAGGCTGCAGCGCCTCCGCTGGTCACCCAGTCCCCGCCCACGTCCGCGGTACCCCAGCCACCCGTGACGGAACGGCCGAACGAGTCGGACGCGATCACCCTGAACGCGCTCACCACCACCGCTTGGCTCGTGGTGCCTGTTCCTCCTTGGTTGTCAGTGACCGTCAAGGCCACCGTGTAGGTGCCCGCCGCCGCATAGGTGTGAGAGGTCTTGGCGCCGGTGCCGGTGGTGCCGTCCCCGAAGTCCCACGCGTACGAGGCCACGGTCCCATCCGGGTCGTTGCTGGCGGTGCCATCGACCGACATCGTCTTGCCGTCGGTGGTGGCGGTGAACCGCGCGTTGGGTGCCTGGTTCGGCGGCGCCGCGACGGTCACCGTCGTGGTCTTGACCGAACTGCCTCCGCGATCGTCGGTGACGGTGAGGCTGACCTGGTACTGGCCAGCCGCTGCATACGTGTGCTGCGCGGTCGCGCCGGTGCCCACCGTGCCATCGCCGAACGCCCACGAGTACGACTGGATGGTGCCATCGGAGTCGGTGCTGGACGATCCGTCGAAGGACAGGTTGAGGAAGTCAGCGACGACCGTGAAGTTCGCCACCGGCAGTTGGTTGGGTGCCCTGACCACGACAGGGGCCGTGGCGGTTGCCGTGGCACCCCGATCATCGGTCACCGTCAATGACACCTGATAGGTGCCCGCGGCGGCGTAGGTGTGCGTGGGTGTGACGCCGGTGCCGCTGGTGCCGTCCCCGAAGTTCCAGCTGTAGGAGGCGATCGTCCCGTCCGAGTCGCTCGACGTCGACCCGTCGAAGGTTGCAGTCAGGTCACTGGTCACCGTGGTGAACTGCGCGACGGGGGCGTTGTTCGGAGTGCCCGACGACCCGAGGAAGTAGTGCTCCTGCACCTGGGCGTCGGTCAGTGGGGCGGGGTACACGGCCGCCTCGTCGATGGTTCCGTCGAAGTACGTGTCACCAGCCCAGCTCGTGTCACCGCCCAGACGCCAGTAGCCCTGGTAGTCCTGCGACGCCGTGTTCGGGTTGGTTCCCTGCAGCACCCCGTCGACGTAGAACTGCATGCCCGAGGCCGAGATCTGGCCCACCACGTGGTGCCACACGCCGTCATTCAGGGCTCGCGTGCTTCCGATCGTGGCGGCCGACCCGTTCCAGACACCGAACTGGACGAAGCCGTTCGCGTCCATGTAGATGTGGCGGTCGTAGTTGGTGCTGGTGGACCCGGAGGGAGCGTTGCCGAAGCCGATGATCTTGCCGCCGGTCGTGCTGGTGCTCTTGAACCAGGTCTCGAGCGCGAAGGTCGTCGGGCCCGAGACCAAGGTCTTGGCCACGACCGTCCCATTCTTGCCGTTGAACAAGGCCGACTGGTTGCTCACGCCGACCAGGGCGCCCGGCTGACGCTGAGTGACACCGTTGGAGTAGGTGCCGGTGTAGCCGTTGATACCGGAGTCCGCCGCAGTTGTCCCCCCTTGGTCGTTCAGCCTCCAGTACAGCGAGGGGTTCAGGTTGTAGACCATGGCACCGTACGAATCGGAAGGAGCGGGCTGGATCGTCGACGTGCGGCCGCTGGCGACCCAGTGGTTGTCGATCTCTGTGCGGGTCAAGGCGCGGTCGTAGACGGCGACGTCGGCGATGCTTCCCGACAGGTAGTTGCTGCTTCCGGTGTTCGGCCAACCCGAGATGTTGTCGCCGCCGATCCGCCAGTAACCCGAGTAGGCCTGGGCGGAGGTGACGGACGCGTTGGTGCCGATGAGCCTCCCGTCCAGCCACAACTTCTGTCCGTCGCCGGCCAAGGATGCGACCACCTGGTGCCATTGACCGTCGTTGTAGCCGGTTGAGCTGCTGATGCTCTGCACGCCTCCTGGGTAGACACCGAACGTCACTCGCCCCTGATTGCTCAGGTACACGTGGCGGTCGTAGCTGCCCGACAGGCCAGAGGACGAACTACCGAAACCGATGATCTTTCCGCCGCTCGTGCTCGTGGTCTTGAACCAGGCCTCAATGGTGAACGTCTGGGGCCCGTTGACCGCCCCGCTCGTGGAAGCGAACGACGAACTGGTGCCACCAAACTGCGTCGCCTGACTGGTGGCGTTCAACTGCTGGCCGGCGACGTTTCGGGTGGCACCGGTGACGGTCTGGTCGTAGCCCCCAGCCCAGTCGTAGCCCAAGGTCCCTGAGGATTCACCGAGGGGCCAGTAATCGGTCGGAAGACTGTTCAGCACCGAGTCGGAATAGGGCGTGGCCTGGGTCGTGCTGGTCACGGTCACGGGGGTCCAGTCGGTCCTCGTGCTGTTGCCCGCCGGGTCGGTCACCTTGATCGTGTAGTTGTAGGTCTGGCCAGCGACCAGGTTCGAGTCGGTGTACTGCATCACGGGCAGCATCCAGAAGGTCGACTTCTGGGTGAAGGTGGCCAAGGGCGTGGTCAGGCCGAGGTCCTGACGGAACACCTGGTAAGTGAGCTGGGGATCGTCCGGGTCGTTGTTGGCGGCCCACGTCAGGCGGGCCTCGCCGGCGCGGAAGGACGAGGTCGTCAGCTTGTAGGCACCACCCTTGGTCTGGGGGCCCATCTTGTTCGGAGCCTTCGCTCTGGTCGTGAAGCGCACCAGACCCTGCTGGTTCGCCCCAGCGACGCCGAGGAACTCACCGCCCACAACCACGTAGTCGCCGGAAGCCTTGATGGTCCAGCCGGCCTGCGACTGCCCGGTGAACGTGCCGACCACCCAATTGGGGTACCACACCAGGGGCCTGGGAGCCTGCATACCGGTGTAGCTCTTGTAGCCGTAGATGTCGGGGGTGATCAGGTTGCCGGTCGGGTCCTTGCTGAACGCCAGCGAGTGATGGAATCCCCACGGGTTGGTCTGTGGGAAGCCGCCGATGTTGCCGCAATAGTGAGAATGGCTGACCACGTACACGGTCTTCGTCGTGTCGTTCGAGGCGACGTCGTAGGAGTCGCCGTGGCAGTCCTCGAGCCAGACGATCGAACCATCCGTCCACGACATGCGGACGGACCCCTCGAAACCATCCTCCGAACCGCCGCCGTAGTCCCACCCGGTCGCATAGACCGAGTCGCCATCGGACGACATGTTGTAGATACCAGCCTTCGTGTCGGCATTCCGCACGACGCTGTTTCCCAGCCAGGGCAACGAGGCGCCGGTGGACGAGTCGAGAGCGGCCAGCCCGCGGCCGGGATTGGTCGATCCGTTGGCCGACGTGAAGTCTCCGCCGACCACGACCTTGGAGCCGTCTGGGGAGACGACGACACTGCGCGCCCCGTAGCCACCGGCCAGGTCTGCCATGAACGGGAGCACTGCGCCTGTCGAGGCGCTGAGGGCAGCCACCCGGGGGCGGCTGATGCCGTTCACCGCGCTGAACTCTCCCGCGATGAAGACGACGCCGTCCTTCAGGACGATCGAGTTCACTCGGCCGTTGACCTCGGGTGCCCACGAGGTGAGCGCCCCGGTGGTGGAGTTGAGGGCTGCGACGCGATAGCGGGTCACGCCGTTGATCTGGGTGAACTGGCCGGCCACGTACACGGTCGAGCCGTCGGCCGACACGTTCAGGCCGCGAATGGGCGAGTTCGAGGTGGGGGCCCAGCCGGTGATGAGCGTGCCCGTGCTCAGGTTGTAGGCGAGCAGGTTGGTGCGCGGGGTGAGATTGGTACCGGCCGCCGCACCAGCCGGACGGGCGTTGGTGAACTGGCCGCCCACGAAGACCGTGTTGCCCGAGATCACCTGCGTCCAGGCCACGCCGTCCATCTGCACCGTCGGCAGCGGGTCGGCGGTGACCGGTGCCTGGTCGTAGATGATCGCGGGTGCGCTCGGCTCTGCTGCGCGGGCCGGTGATGCGGTGGGACCGAGCAGCGCCATGCTGGCGCCCAGACTCAGTGCGACAGCGCCGACCAGACCAGCCTTGAGCGCGCGAAATGATGACTTCACGAGAATTTCCCCCATTAACCTCTGACGCGAGTGCGACGCACCCGCCCAGCCCCCCAAGGCTGCATTGAAACTGCTGGTCGAGACCTAACCCAGTTCCAGTCGCGATGCTATCCCACCGCTGGGGGCACGACAATGCCCCCGTAAGGGTGATCTGTGAGGTCCTTTACCGGCGTCTGCGGAAGACGCCTGAAGTCACTGCCGAACGTCCCCGCGAAAAACCGATGCGGGTGTCCCGGCCTGCAGGTCGACTGTGATGGTGACATCCGATCGGTCGGAGGGGTCGACGGCGAACAGGTACACGGCCGTGGCCTCGGCGCCCGGCTTCACCGAACCCCCGAACGGTCGACCTCCTGGCGATGTCAGCGACTCCAAGGGGGCGCGAGACGCTCCCGCATAGGCGTTCACCACCACGGCATCGAGACCCACAGCGGCGTTGCTGTCGTTCTGCACCCGGATGGTCACCCGAATCGCCGCTCCCGCCACCTCTCCGGGCAATTGCGCCTGACCGGCGACGCTCTCGATCAGCGGGAGCGACACGACGACCCCGCCAGCCCGGTCAGAGTCGGCCGTGACGTCGACGGGAGGCATCTCCGGCAGTGCACCTGAGGCCTTCGGAGGCGTGGGAAGCCGTGTGGTGGCGGACGGGCCCGACGGCGCCGGTCGACTGCTCGAAGGGGCCGGCGACGTCGTCGGAGTGCCCGACGAAGCAGTGGTGGTCGGACCAGTGGCCCCGACAGAGGCGGTGGGACTCGTCGATGGCGTCTCGACGGAACTGGGGTCCTGCTGGCTCCTGACGATCAGCGCTGCTGCTGTGAGGGTGAGCACGAGAGCGGCGAGCACGAGCCAGACCCATCGACGCGGAGCGTGCGAGCGGACGAGTCCGTCGCCGCCTGCTGGACTCGCCTCGGAGCCGGGGTTGGATGCCGGCGGCACGAACTCGGGACCCTGGGCCTCGCCCCTGTCGTTCTCGTTCACGTCGTTCTCGTTCATGACCCCACCCCAGATCGATCAAAGGCCGAGCGGAGCACGGTCGGCGCGACACATGCTAGCGGGCCTTCTTGCGCCGGTAGGGGGAGGCGGCCACGCCCAGACCTGCGGCCAGTGCCCCCAACCCGCCCATGACGAAGCGCTCACCGTGGGCCCGTCTGCGCAGTGAGCCCCCCATTCGTCCTGACACGGCCATGGTCGTACCCATGCCGATCTGTGCGACCCCTCGGGCCAAGCACACCGCACGGGTGCCGAGCCGGTCCAGACCAGGGTCCGCGAGCATCAATTCGACGCGTGCGCTGGCGTTGGACAGGCTGAAGCGGCGCCGCAGGTTGTAGTCACGGTTGGCTCGCTCGGCCGGCACCAGGTCGTCGACCACTGCCTCGGCGCACCAGACCATGCGGGCGCCGGCCTTGTGCAGTTGGCCGGTGAAGAAGGAGTCCTCGCCGCCCGTGAGCCCGAAGCGCTCATCGAAACCCACGCCCAGCTCGCGCACCTTCGCCATGTCGAGAAGCAGGTTGTTGGTCGCGGCCCTGGTGATCTCGTCACCCGTCCGCAGATGGCTGCGATGCAGCCGCAGGTGCGAGTCGCTCGCCTCGAGCCATGGGTCAAGCGGCCCCTCGAACACGGACTGGACGGGTCCACTGACGACATCCGCGTCCCGTTCGAGGTAGGTGCGCAGCAGATGGGTGAGCCATTGGGGCTGGGGGAGTTCGTCGTCGTCGATGAAGATCAACACATCGCAGTCCGAGGCGGCGCGCAGCACCGCGTTGCGGGCGCTCGTGACCCCCGGCCGTGGCTCGATGGAGTAGCGGACACGGGAGTCACCGGTGGGGTTTGCGGCCTCTTCGCCGCTGCCGCCCGCGTCGTTGTCGACCACGATCACGGCCCACTCGCACTCGAGATCCAACTCGCGCGCGGCCTCGGCGGCCTGCTGCAGGACGGCCGGGACCAGCATTCGCAGGTTGCCCTGACGCTTGTAGGTCGCCATTCCAATGGCCACCAGGTTCGGCTGTCTCACAGTCGCACGCCTTTCCATGGGCGAACAATGTCGCCACGATTGAAGCAACCCTAGGATATTGACCGGGCCCGTCCGCTGCGGTCGAGGCGACCAACCGGTGGGTTTCCCCTTCGCACTGGTGTCGATCCGAAGCCACCGCCGGTGGCAGGGAAGTGGAGGAACCACGTGACCAGTCCACGCCGGCGTCGAGTCGTCATCGGTGCCTACGCGTGCGGCCCTCTGGAGGAGCCCGAGGCTGGCGCCGGCTGGGCCCACGCGGTGGCGGCGGCGGCCACCAGCGACGTCTGGGTCGTGACGCGCCGTCGCTTCGCCGAGTCCGTCGAGGCCGCGCGGCGCGCGGACCCCGAACTGGCCCGACACCTCACGGTCACCTACATCGACCTGTCGGATCGGGTGATGGCACTGCGCCGGCACGACTGGGACATGTACTGGTACTACCTCCTGTGGCAGCGACAGTTGGCCAGGACCGTCCGTGGGTTGCACGCCCAACACCACTTCGACGTGGCGCACCACGTCACCTTCGCCAACGACTGGTTGCTGTGCGGTCTGGCCGGTCTGGAGGACGTGCCGCTGGTGTGGGGTCCGGTGGGCGGCGCCAGCGACATTCCCTACTGGCGGCTCAGGCAGTGGCTGGGCCTGAAGGGGCTGCGCACCGAGATCGTCCGCGACCTGGTGACCACCCTGCCCAGGGCAGTCTGGGGTGAGTCGGCCGCCAAGCGGGCCTCGTTGGTGGTGGCCCAGAACGCGGACGTCGCGCGACGTTTTGCCCGGTTCGCCGACACCGTCGTAGAACCGAATGCCGCCCTCGAGCCAGTGGACCTGGCGAATGCGCCGCGGCGCGTCCGGGCAGAAGGTCCCAGGACGGCGGTCTTCGCGGGCAGGCTGATCGGGCTGAAGGGCGTCCGTCTTGCCATCGACGCCGTTGCCAGAACCCCGGCGCAGGCCTGGCGGCTGGTCGTCTACGGTGACGGACCCGATCGCGAGCTGTTGATCGAGCGCGCGCGGCGGCTCGGGATCGCCGATCGCGTGGAGTTCCGCGGCCATCGGCCCCGCACCGAGGTGCTGTCGGCCTTCGCCAGCGCCGACGCCATGCTCTTTCCCTCCATGCATGACCAGGCGGGTTGGGTGGCCGGGGAGGCCAGTTCCCTGGGATGCCCGGTCGTCTGCCTTCCGCTCGGTGGTCCGCCCCTGCTGGCGGGGCCGAACGCTTTCGTGGCCAGCCTGGATGGCGACATCGTGGCCAATGTGGCCGAACAGCTGGAACGGGCAGGCGAGGCCGGGGGCACGCGGCACAACCGCTGGTCCCACGACCGGCTCCCCGATCTCGTGGACGGGTGGTATCGACGGGCGACCGGGGCTGGGTCCTCGTGAACCATGGCTGAGCCTCCGTACGGTGCTCGAACCAATGCTTCGGGCGCTGCCGCGGACTGGGGGTGGGCCACAGCTCTTGGTGCACTCGCTGCGCTCTGGGCCTCGGTGCGCATGTCTGTGCCTTCACTGTGGGCGGACGAAGGAGCCACCCTCAGCGCCGTCCAGAGAAGTTGGCCTCAGCTGTGGGCACTGCTCGGGCACATCGATGCGGTGCACGGCGTCTACTACGCACTCATGAAGGTCTGGCTCGGTGTCGCGCCGATCAACGCCTTCACGTTGCGCCTACCCAGTCTGCTGGCGGTCGGTGCCCTCGTGGCCCTGAGCCACATGGTGGCGCGGGTCTGGTTCAGTCGGGGCTGGGCGACCGTGGTCGCCGTCCTTCTGGCTCTCCTGCCCCGGACAACCTGGATGGCGATCGAGGGGCGGTCATGGGCGATCGGCTCGCTCGTGGTGCTGGCTGCGACGTTTGCCCTGGTGAAGTGGGTGCAGAACCGACGCACCAGCGCGCTGGTGCTTCACGCGCTGCTGCTGGCGGTGGGGATCAGCATGAACATCTACGTCGTGTTCCTGGTGGTGGCGCACGGGGTCAGCCTGCTGATCCAGCGACTGCCCCGGCCCTCGCTGGTGCGCTGGGGGGTGGCGGTCATCCTGGCGATCGGCGCGGCCGCTCCCGTCGTGGTCGCGGCCGGGCAGCAGCGGGGCCAACTCGGCGATCGTCAGCCCCTGGGAGTGATCGGCTGGGCCAGGGACGTGGTGGTCAACCAGTTCGCTCTGGGCGACACCCCGGGTGGGGCGGCAACCTGGGTCCCGCAGACGCTGTGGGCGGTCGCTGCCGTCGGGTTCGCCCTCGTGGGTTGGTGCTTGGTGCTGGTGGCCACGGTCCGTGCCGTGATGGAGAGCCGATCGGGGGCCGAGCGCTCGCCATCGCGACAGGTACTCGTCTGGGCGCTGCCCTGGGTCGCCATCCCACCCTTCCTCGTCCTGGTGGCTTCCTTGGTCACCCAGGGCAACCTGTACCACCCCCGCTACTTCGCCTTCACCGCACCCGCCTTCGCACTCGCGGTGGCCTCGGGTCTGCAGTCCCTCGGGGGGCATCGGCTCTCCCTGCGGAGGGCCCGAGCAGTGGTGGCGGCTCTGCTGGTCGTCCTGAGCGTGCCGGTGCAGCTGTCCCAGCGCGACACGAACTCCAAGGGCGGCTACGACTGGTCCCAGGTCGCCGCCGTGGTCAGCTCACGCTCGCGCGCCGGCGACGGCGTGTACTTCGGCTCGAACCCGCCCACGCGTGTGGTGTCCCTGGCCTACCCGTCCGCCTTCGGTTCGCTGACCGACGTCACCGTGGTGCAGACGCCAGCCGCAGAGGGATCGCTGGATGGTGAGGCGGTTCGGCTGACCCCGGAGGTGCTGCAGAAGACGCCTCATCGCCTCTGGGCGATCTGGTCAGATCGCGACCGCGGCGAAGCCGCTGATCTCTCCATTCTGGTGGCGGCGGGATACAGCGAGGCATACCGCTGGTCGGGCACCGAATCGACAGTGGTTCTGATGGAACGCTGAGGGCACTCGACGTGGGGTGGGGAACTCCACGCGCAAAAGCGTGACCGAGGCCTTTTGTTTCTGGTCGACAGCTGTCAGGCTGAGCACGGGGAATTGTCTTTCGGGGGGAAGTCGAGGGCCGCGCCATGGACGCGCCGTCTGGAGTTGGTTACGTCATCGGCACGTTTGACATGCTCAACGTGGCCCACTTGAGCGTGGTCAACCAGGTCAGGGACCGTTGCGAGGTCTTGGTGATCGGGGTGCTCAGCGACGAAGCGGTGCTCCAGGAGACGGGGCATCGTCCGATCACCTCGGCAGCCGAGCGGGTGGAGGTGTTGCGGCATGTCCGCGGGGTGGATCAAGTGGTTGAGCACGATCCGCGCTGGCCGCAGGAGCATCCCGGGACCCGGGTCTATGCCCTCGGTGAACGGGGCGACGTCCACATCGACGACATCGTTCGGCCCGCCGAGTATCCCGCCAACGTCCTCCTCTGGTCCGATGGCCTCGGACGAGTCAGCTGAGCCGGTGGTAGCGGACACCATCACGGGGTACGTCCCGGGCGCCTGGGACATGTTCCACATCGGGCACCTGAACATCCTGCTGCGCGCCAGGGCGCTCTGCGACCGACTGATCGTGGGTGTGGTGACCGACCAGGCGCTGTTCGACGCCAAGGGCAAGCACCCCATGGTGCCCCTGGCGGAGCGGATGCAGATCCTGGCCGCACTGGGCATCGTCGATGAGGTGGTGATCGACCAGGGCAGCAAGCTCGATGTCTGGCACCGCCACAACTTCGATGTGTTGTTCAAGGGCGATGACTGGTTGGGGACCCCCAAGGGTGACAAGCTCGTGGCGGACATGGCGACCGTCGGCGTGAGGGTGCACTTCTTCCCCTACACACAGTCCACCTCGTCGACGAGACTTCGTGGCATCGTCACCTCGCGCGAGCCGGACCTCGGTGCAGCCACTGCACAGAAATCGGTCGATCATCCAGCGGGGAAAGAGTGACGTCATGAGAGTGGCACTCATCGGGACCAGGGGCGTGCCGGCCCACTACGGGGGCTTCGAGACTGCCGTCGAAGAAGTCGGACGACGGCTTGTCGACAGGGGCCACGAGGTCGTCGTGTTCTGTCGGCCCGTCGGCGGCGAGACATCTGCCGAGCAGTACCTCGGCATGCGCCTCGTGCACCTGCCGGCGCTCAGGCACCCTGCCGTCGAGACCTTGAGTCACACCGCACTGTCAGTGGTCAGCCCTCACCTGAAGGACGTCGACGCCGCGATCGTCTTCAATGCGGCCAACTCGCCGCTGCTGCCGGTCCTGCGGGCTCGAGGCATCCCCGTCGCCACCCACGTCGACGGACTCGAATGGAAGCGGGGGAAGTGGGGGCCGGTCGGGCGCGACTACTACCGACTGGCCGAGGCGCTCTCGGTGCGTTGGTCGGATGCGCTGATCGCGGACGCTCGCGGCATCGCCGACTACTACACCGAGGAGTTCGCCGCGCCGACCCGTGAGATCGCCTACGGGGCTCCGCTCATCACCGGGGCGGCCTCCGACAAGCTGGCCGGTCTCGGCCTGCAGCCCCGTGGATACCACCTGGTCGTCGCCAGGTTCGAGGTCGAGAACCACGTGCTCGAGGCCGTCGAGGGATACGCCCGCAGCAGTGCCACTGCGCCGCTCGTGGTCGTGGGGAGCGCTCCCTACTCGCATGGCTACGTGGCGAGCGTCCGGGAGGCAGCGCAGCGGGACAGCCGCATCAGGCTGGTCGGTGGCATCTGGGACAACGACCTGCTGGACCAGCTGTACGCCCACTGCCTGAGCTATGTGCACGGCCACTCGGTCGGCGGCACCAACCCCTCACTGCTGCGGGCTGCGGGTGCGGGCGCGCACGTCATCGCCTGGGACGTGGCGTTCAATCGTGAGGTGATCGGCCCGCACGGTCAGCTCTTCTCCAGCCCCGCCACCCTGGCTGAGGGCGTGGAGTGGGCGGAGGCGCATCCGCAGGAGGCGCGCGCCGACGGGGAGGGCCTGCAGCGCGACATCGCTCGTTACTCCTGGGACGACGTGGCCGACCAGTACGCACGGTTGCTGACCGATCTCGCCCGCGGGGGGCCCACACCTCGCACGGCTCGTCCGAGTGGCGCCCGGCGGGAGGGCACCTTGGCGGCGAGCGCGGCCACTGTCGGGCTGCGCATGCTCGAACGTGTGCCGCACGCTGCGGTTCGCGTCATGCGGACACTCATCGATCGATCCACCTCGGGAGCGCTCCCATGAGCACGGGCGTCGTCGTCGTCTCGTACGGTTCCTCGTCCATGGTCGACGAGAACCTGTCCGCACTCGATTCCAGCCTGACGGTCGTGCTGGTCGACAACTTCTCCGGCGACCAGGAGCGGCGGGCGGCGAGCGCATTGGCTGAGCGCCGCGGGTGGCAGTTCATCGGACAGGCGAACGTGGGCTTCGGTGGCGGGGTGAACGCCGGCTGTCGCCGTGCGGTCGAGTTGGGCTGCACCAGCCTGGTGCTGCTCAACCCCGACGCCAGCGCCACCAGTGAGGCGCTCGAGCGGCTGGCCGCCCGGGTCGAGGCCGAGCCAGATCTACTGGTCTCACCGCGGATCGTCGACGCAGATGGGGAGATCTTCTACCGCGGCTCGACCCTCGACCTGAGCACGGGACACCTACGCGGTGGTTGGGTCGAGGACGACGACCCCACCCGCACCAACTGGTTGAGCGGGGCATGTCTGGCCTTCAGCTCCCAGGCCTTCGAGCGCCTCCACGGCATGCGGGAGAGCCTGTTCCTCTACTGGGAGGATGTCGACTTCAGTTGGCGGGCCACCCGGGCAGGGCTTCGCCTGGCCGTGCTGCAGGACGTCGTGGTGACCCACGACGAAGGGAGCACCCATGGCTCCGCCGCCCCCAGGAATGCCAAGTCAGACCTCTACTACTACTGGAACACGCGGAACCGCCTCGCCTTCGCGGCCGACAACCTCGCCCCGTCGGTGGTACGAGCGTGGCTGCGGAAGACACCAGCCGAGTCCGCCCAGATCTGGCTCCGGGGCGGTCGACGACAACTGCTGCACCACCCTGCCGGTGCCTGGGCCGCCGTGCGAGGAACCTTGGCGGGGATCAGACTCGCGCTGCCGGCTGCCCTGCCTCGTCAGCAACCGCGTCGTGGCGCCACCGCCTCCCGGATGCGACGCAGGGTCCTGGTCGCCCATCCGAGCCCCGACCTGTACGGATCGGACCGCGTACTGCTCGACACGGTGCAGGCCTTCGTCCGGTCGGGTGACGAGGTCACCGTGGCCCTGCCGTCGGAGGGCCCCCTGGTCGCGCACCTGGAGTCCCGGGGTGCCTCGGTCGTGGGATGCCCCAGTCCCGTCATCCGCAAGTCGGCCCTGAGTCCTGGCGGATTCCTTCACCTGGTGGCCGAGGTGCTGGGCACGCTGGGCCCCACGGTTCGCCTGCTCCGCCGCACGCGACCCGACCTGGTGTTCGTCAACACCGTCACGATCCCGATGTGGCAGGTGATCCCCAAGTTCTTGGGCAAGCGCGTCGTCTGTCACGTCCACGAGGCCGAGGGTGGGCAGCGGGCCGTGGTCAAGAAGCTCCTGTACGCGCCCTTGCTCGTCACCGATCACCTGGTCGTCAACTCCCGCTATGCCCTGGAGGTGCTGGCGGGCGCGTGGCCGAGCCTGCGTCGGCGGTCAACCGTGGTCGACAACCCCGTTCCCGGTCCGCCTGAGCCCGCCCCGCTGAGGGAGACCTGCGAAGCACCCAGGCTGTTGTTCATCGGACGCCTTTCGCCGCGCAAGGGCCCGCAGGTGGCGCTTGCCGCCCTCAGGCGCCTGCACGATGCCGGGGTGCCTGCCCACCTCGACCTGCTCGGCGCCGTGTTCGAGGGCTACGAGTGGTTCGAGCGAGAACTCCACGAGCAGGTCTCCGAATTGCACCTCGACGACCATGTGCGCTTCCTCGGGTTCAGGCCCGACGTGTGGTCCGTGGTGGCGTCCGCCGACATCGTGGTGGTCCCCTCCGTGGCGGACGAGCCGTTCGGCAACACGGCGGTCGAGGCGATCCTCGCCGGGCGTCCTGTGGTCGTCAGCGACACGTCGGGACTGAGGGAGGCCGCAGGCGGTTATCGATGGGCGCGCAGGGTGACGCCCAACGACCCTCAGGCGATCGCCGACGCCGTCGTCGACATCGTCGGCCATTGGGACGAGGTCCGGGAGTCGATCGACGACGACACGAATCGGGCGCGGACGCGTCACGCCCCGGACCTCTATCAGGGCAGACTGGTCGAGGTGGTGGGTTCGTCCATCACGCGCCAGTAGAGAGGCCCCCTGTGCCGGGTTCCTTCGCCGACAACCACCGTCAACTCGCACTCGCCCAGAAGTCGAACGCGGGCGCGCCCATCTACTCCGTGTTGGTGAATCGGCGATTGGGGCGGTTCTTCGCCGCCCTCGCCCACGTGGTCGGCCTCACCCCGAACGCAGTCACCGTGATCTCGGCGGTCTTCACCTACGCGGGCATTCTGGTTCTCGGAACCGCCCGACCCAGCTGGCCGATGGCCGGCATCGTGACGGCCTGTCTCGTGCTGGGCTATGGGCTGGACGCGGCCGACGGACAGCTGGCAAGGCTGCGCGGTGGGGGATCCTTGCTGGGGGAGTGGCTCGACCACGTCATCGACTCCGGGAAGATCGTGCTGCTGCAGGTCGCGGTGACCGCTATGTTCTACCGCCACTATGGGGATCGCTCCTGGTGGCTGCTGGTGCCGGCCCTCTTCCTGGTGGCGACGGTCGTCCACTTCTTCGGGATGCTGCTCACCGAGTTGTTGACGCGGCTCGACCTCGCCCGGCGCGGTGAACCCACGCCCCCCAAGCGGGCGGGTTCGATGCTCATGTCGTGGGCGAAGCTCCCCACCGACTACGGGTTGCTCTGCTGGGTGTTCCTGCTGGTGCCGCTGGCGACCGTCTTCCACTGGGTGTACCTGATCCTGGCGGTGCTCACCTCCGCCTACACGCTGCTGGTGCTGGTCAAGTGGGCCAGGGGACTGCCGCGCACCCGCTGATGCCACCGGCCCGCGGGGCGCTGTCGGCGTCATCGGGCCAGTTCGTGCCACAGCGCTGCACGAGGCGTCCTGCCGCCACGCCAGTTGGTGCGCCACCATGCAAGGATGACGGCCATGGGAAACATCGTGGTGACCGGCGGTGCAGGATTCATCGGCAGCAACTTCGTCCATCACCTGCTGGCGCACACCACGCACGATGTGACCGTACTGGACGCCCTCACCTACGCCTCGAACACCGCCTCACTCGACGGGGCTGACGAATCGAGGATGCATCTGGTGGTGGGATCGGTCGCCGATGCCGACCTGGTCGACAGCCTCGTGGCCAAGGCCGATGCCGTGGTGCACTTCGCGGCCGAGAGCCACAACGACAACTCGCTGGACGACCCGAGCCCCTTCATCGAGACCAATGTGACCGGCACGTTCGTGCTGCTCGAGGCCGTGCGCCGCCACCACACTCGCTACCACCACGTCTCGACTGACGAGGTCTACGGTGATCTGGCCCTCGATGACCCGCATCGGTTCACCGAGGCGACGGCCTACAACCCGTCCAGCCCCTACTCGGCGTCCAAGGCTGCCAGCGACCACCTGGTACGTGCCTGGGTGCGCAGCTTCGGGGTGGAGGCCACGCTCAGCAACTGCTCCAACAACTACGGTCCCCGCCAGCACGTCGAGAAGTTCATCCCGCGGCAGATCACCAACGTGATCGACGGGGTTCGTCCCAAGCTCTACGGAGCCGGCCTCAACGTACGCGACTGGATCCACGTGGACGACCACAATGCGGCGGTCCTGCGGATCCTGGAGTCGGGCCGGATCGGGGAGACCTACCTCATCGGTGCCGACGGCGAGAAGAACAATGTCTCGGTGATCGAGCTGATCCTGGCGTTGATGGGCCAGCCGACCGATGCCTACGACCACGTCAACGACCGCGCCGGTCATGACCTGCGCTACGCGATCGATTCCAGCAAGCTGCGCTCCGAACTGGGCTGGCAGCCGCA
This sequence comes from Aestuariimicrobium kwangyangense DSM 21549, assembly GCF_000421525.1. Lineage (GTDB taxonomy): Bacteria > Actinomycetota > Actinomycetes > Propionibacteriales > Propionibacteriaceae > Aestuariimicrobium > Aestuariimicrobium kwangyangense. The sequence continues at coordinate 15,422 of NZ_ATXE01000003.1, forward strand.
GTTCACCAGTTTCGAGGATGGTCTCGCCGACACCATCGCCTGGTACCGCGACAACGAGGCCTGGTGGCGACCCATGAAGCAGGCCACCGAGGCCAAGTACCAGAAGGTGGGCCAGTGATCGTCGGGGCACACGGCCGTGGGTCAGAGGACGCCTGGGTGGCGACCGAGGAGGAGATCTGATGAAGGGCATCATCCTGGCCGGGGGCACCGGCTCGCGGCTGCACCCGATCACGCTGGCGACCAGCAAGCAACTGGTCGTCGTCTATGACAAGCCGATGATCTACTACCCGCTGTCGACGCTGATCTTCGCCGGGATCCGCGAGGTGCTGGTGATCACGACCCCGCACGAGGCCGAGGGATTCCACCGGCTGCTGGGGGACGGGTCGCAGTTCGGACTCGAGATCAGCTACGCCACCCAGCCCGAACCCCAGGGTCTGGCGCAGGCGTTCACGATCGGTGCCGAGTTCATCGACGGCGACTCGGCGTGTCTGGTGCTCGGCGACAACATCTTCTACGGCACCGGACTGGGCAGCCAACTGAGCCGTCACCACGACGTCGAAGGGGCCAAGATCTTCGGCTACTGGGTCAGCGACCCGACGGCCTACGGCGTGGTCGAGGTCGACCCCCAGGGTCTGGCCGTCTCCATCGAGGAGAAGCCGGCCCACCCGAAGTCGAACTATGCGGTGCCGGGCCTCTACTTCTACGACCCGCAGGTGGTCGAGATCGCGAGGGGGCTGCAGCCCTCCGCGAGAGGTGAGTACGAGATCACCGACCTGAACCGGGTCTACATGCAGCGTGGCCAACTCGCGGTGGAGATCCTGCCGCGGGGAACGGCGTGGCTCGACACCGGTACGTTCGACTCACTCAACGACGCCAGCAACTACGTGCGGACGATCCAGGCCCGCCAGGGCCTCCAGGTGGGATGTCCCGAGGAGGCGGCCTGGCGGGCCGGACTGCTGACCGATGAAGAGCTGCGGCAGCGTGCCGAACCGCTGGTCAAGTCGGGCTACGGCAGCTACCTGCTCAACCTGCTGCAGTTCGGTCGCTGACCCGGGCAGGGGTCAGCCGACCGGACGAACGGCCTTGTAGAACGGCATCGAGCTGACGGCAACCTTGCTCACGGGCTTGCCCGGACGAGAGCTGTGGATGACGTAGCCGCTACCGACGTAGATGCTGACGTGGGATCCGGAGTAGAAGCCCACGATGTCTCCGGGCTGCAAGGACGACCGCGACACCGAGCGGTAGTTGCTCAGCTGCGCCTGGCTGGTGCGCGAGATGGTGAGACCCGCCGACTTCCACGAGGCGCCGGTCAGTCCCGAGCAGTCGTAGGACGAGGGACCCGTGGCGCCATAGGCGTAGGGCTTGCCGATCTGGGCGTAGGCGAACTTGACGGCGACCTGTCCCTTGGTCAGTGCCGGACGAACGGGGCCTGCGCCGACGCGCATCCACCGCAGCGTCTTGTAGTTCAGGGCGCCGGTCACCGTGAGCCCGCGGGATGACTGGTACCGCTTCACGGCGGTGACGGTGTAGGTGTTGTAGTGCCCCGTGTCACCCACGGCGAAGCCAGCCTGGGTGAGAGCGCGCTGCAGGGCGTGCACGTAGTAGTTGCGGGCGTTGTACCTGGCTGCGTACGTGGTGCGATTGGCCCAGTACATCGAGCAGTGGATGTTGGCCGGGCTGGGCGTGCAGGTGACAGCGGCCGAGGCGTTCGGGACTGGACCGGCGACGAGCATGCCCGCACCGAGAGCCAGGGAAGCCGCAGCAGCGGCCATGGTGTTGCGGAGCTTGGACATGACGTCCCCTCTGGTCGTTCGCCGGGGGTCGACAGGACCGGCGATTGGTTGCTGGTGCCGTCGTTCCGTCCAACGGCTCACGCAGCATAAGCTTCATCTTCCTCTCAGGCAAAACTCAGCTTCAACCACAGTGACCGATTCGCCCCGCCGTTACTGCCAGATGGCTACGGAGAAGGTGACGTGAGCGAGCTCACCGTCCCGCATCAGGGCCGATCTTCTCTCAGGAACGGCTCGGGTGCGCCGGGGAGCTCAGCGGACGATCCTGCGCAATTCGGGGCCGCTGGGGTAGTAGACGTCGTTGCCCACGACGGCAAGGTGTCGATGGGTGACGCCGCTCGGAACAGGGGTCTCCACCCGCAGGCTGATCGGGTCGATGGTGTACACCCGGTCGATCGCCGCCAGGTACAGCAGGCCGTTCACGTATTCGAGGTCGACGTTCTTCCAGGTCGTCTCCACCGGCTGCGGCAACGTGTTCACCATGATCCGACGCAGCACCCGCCCGGAGTATCGGTCGAGTTGGTAGAGCACCGGCCCAGCCGCCGCCCACAGCTTTCCGTCCGGGGCGACCAACACCGCACCGTAGCTCTGCACACCGGCCGCCGGGGCCACCGACCACAGCAGTCGATTGGTGGAGGCGTCGTAGGCGAACAGACGAGCAGTGTCGGTCGTCGGGGTGGAACCCATGCCGCCCCAGCGGGAGGTACCCCCGTAGACCACATTCCCGGACGCCGCCAGCGAGACGACTGACTGGTCCTTCACCGGTGCCGGGACGATTCGTGGTGTCGAGGTCGGGGTGTCGATGATGCCCAACACCCCACCGAGCCGGCCATAGGCGGGAACGGTCCCGAAGAACGTTCGTTGGCCGCTCACGGCCCATCCCTGCGGCCGGTCCTGACCCTGCGACGACAGATCGACGAGCAGCGTGGGATTGCTGCCGTCCACCCACGGCTGGGTGGTGTCCTGCCGGAAGATCTTGGCCCGCGTGTAGGTGCCGAGGAACTGGTACTGGCCTTGGTTGATCGAACCCTCGACCTCACCGATCACGTTCTTCGCGCCGGGATCATTGGGGTACGTCTCGTGGGCCCCGGTTGCGGTGTTCACGACGGCAAGGCTGGCTCCGCCGTAGCCACCGGCATAGACCGAGCCGTTGGCCCCGGGGGCCAGCGACTTCATGCGCAGGCTCACCGGGGTGAAGACCAGGGGGTATGTGACCTTCTGGTACGTGGCAACGTTCACCGCCTCGACCCCGCGAGCAGGGTCATGGCTCACCAGCCACTCTCCCTTCACCCCGCCCAGCGTGCCGGCGTAGATCTGCCGGTTCCGCCCGGGATTCAGGTCGGTTCGGGCCAACGGGGTGTAGGTGCCGTACTGGTCGACCGCGTTGAGGTAGTTGGCCGCGAGGTAGAAGAAGCGCTTCTTCGAGTCCATCCCGGCGGGCGACTGGCCCGGCACGTTCGCGGGCACGTCCCACGTCTGCTTCGTCAGGTCGTAGAGGTAGCGCTGTGAGCTGTAGCTCTGGCCGGACTCGGTGGTCCCGGCCGGCAGGGCGGTGGCCAGGAATCGTCCGTACACCTCGAGTTCGGTGATGTTGCCCGAGGTCAGCTGCACCGGGGGAGCGATCTGCACCTTGGTGCTGGGGGAACTCTGGTTCAGCCGCCAGATGGTGGGGCGAACTGATCCGACGGCCACGTACACGTACTGGCCGTCCACCGCAAGGCTGCGGGCATACGAGTCGCCCTGCGCCACCTGTCCGTGGTTGACGGTTCCGCTGGCTCCGGGGGTGTAGCTGAAGACCTCCCCGCCGGGGTAGGTGCCACCCCAGATGCGTCCGTCAGGTGCCGTCTCGAGGTCGTAGACGTTGGACGAGGTGGGCGTGGCCCGTCCGAGGGGGTCGAGGCTGGTGGACCCCGGGCGCCATCGGAACAGGTAGCCGCCCTGGGTACCGAGGTAGACGTTCCCGTCGAGCCCGGTGGTCATCGCGCCACTCTGGCTGTTGTTCTCGTTGTCGAAGGGGATGTCGACCTCGACCCTGCCCGTCTGCACGTCGGCCACCTCGAAGTGGGCCGGATAGCCCGACACGACGGTGTACAGCTTGGGGCGACCGCCGACCGTGGTCATCACCGAGGTCTGGCTGTTGCTGAACGTGTCGAGCGGCTCACCGAGACTCTCGGTCCTCGTCGTGGTGACGGAGGTACCGCTGGCGGGCTTGAGGGTGAAGGCGTCGAGGGCCCCGACTCCCGTCTGTGTGGACGAGGTCCAGAACTGCGCCGAGACGTAATGGGCGTTCTCGGGGGCGATCGCCGTGCGCGCGACGAGCTGCCACGAACCCGGCGTGAGGTTCAGGGAGAATCCCTCCGACCCCACCAACGCGCGGTTGGCGTCGTACCACCGCATCGTCAGGGTCACGCGGCCCTGACTCAGCTTCATCCAGAAGCGCGCCTGGGTGCCTGCGGCGGGGAAGGCTGGCACCAGGGGCGACTGCAGCAGCGCCTTGCCGGTGGTGCTCGTGTCGTTGATGAGCGCGGACTGTTGACCCGACCTGCTCCCCGTCGTTGCCGTGGTGACGCTCGCGCCCGAGCTGGCGCTGCTGGTCCACTGCGCCACCGGCTGGTCGGCGGTGGGTTGCTCCTCGAAACCCGAGTTGGGGGTGGTCGGTTCGAGGTGAGCGATGGCGTCCCACCATCCCTCCGAGAGCATCGTGCTGCTGCTCGAGACCTGGATGCGTGCGGTCGCAGCGGTGCTGGGCGTCACCCCGCGGAGTGAGATGCGTGACCAGGCCATCCCGGCGGTCGAGGCGTTCGACGTCACCCGGTGCACGACGGCACCACTGGCGTCGTAGTAGAGGATGGCCAGGGTCTGGGACCCCGTCGTGATGTAGGCGTAGCCCTGGACGAAGACGTCGACGGACCGGGTCACGGGAAAGGATGGGCCGGTCGCGACGGCGCCGAGGCTGGTGGAGGTGTCCTGGACCCGCATCGACCTGAGTCCTGAGATGGCCCGACTGCCCGACGCCACGATCGAGTTGGGCGAAGGGGCGCTCACGGACCAGCCGCGCACTGTCGTGCCGGTGGTCTCGAAGTCACCGACGGCGTCGGTGGAGGTGACCTGCTCCAGCGCGGACGCTCCCGGAGCGCTTGGGGCGACCGTCGAGAAGATGACGATGAAAATGGTGGCAACGATGGCCAGGGCGGATCGGGCCGAGCGGACAGACACTGTCGGACTCTCTTCTTGAGCCCCCTGACGCAGCCCCCACGCGGGAGTCTAGGTCGATCGGGGTCCGAGGAGCAGATCGCCCATGATGTTGGCAGGATTTGGTCGCCCTCACGGGTTGCCGTACTGTTCAGTTCGTACCGAAGACCGCCGGTGGAGGAATCCCCAAGGTTGGTGGCAACACCAACGCCTGCGCAGGACTGCTGAGATGGGATCGTGCCCCGCACGTCCTCGCCCCGAAGCCCTGTGCTCGGGGCTTTTTTGTTGGGTCCAGATGTCTGGCCCGACTTCCGGCTGACGACGGTGTCAATCCAGGAAGTGGGAAGGAGACCCAATGGCGAGGCCTGACAAGGCAGCCGCGGTCGCCGAGCTGACGGAGAAGTTCTCCTCAGCCGACGCGGTCGTGCTGACCGACTATCGCGGACTCACTGTGGCGAACCTCAAGGACCTTCGCCGGTCCCTTGGGCAGGACGCCACCTACGCCGTTGCGAAGAACACCCTGACCACGATTGCTGCCCGTGAGGCGGGCATCGAGGGACTCGACGACCAGCTCGTCGGCCCCACGGCAATCGCGTTCGTGAACGGAGACGTTGCCTCCGTCGCGAAGGGTCTGCGTGACTTCGCAAAGGCCAACCCGCTTCTGATCATCAAGGGTGGTGTGATGGACGGTCGCGTCCTGAACGCCGACGAGGTCAAGAAGTTGGCCGATCTCGAGTCGCGCGAGGTTCTGCTCGCGAAGCTCGCCGGTGCCATGCAGGCCAACCTGCAGCGCGCCGTGTTCTTGCTTGCCGCCCCGCTCTCGCAGGCCGCCCGTGCACTGGGTGCCCTCGAGACCGCCGCACAGGCAAACCCTGATCTCATCGCCGGGGCCGGAGAGGCCGCCGCCGTCGAGATCGATCAGAAGCAGGACGAACCCGCCGCTGATGCGGCAGACGACAACACCGCCGTCGCGGCGGAGACTGAGTAAGGAAGGACGCCCAACATGGCAAAGCTCAACAACGAAGAGCTCCTTGAGGCTTTCAAGGAGATGACCCTGATCGAGCTCTCTGAGTTCGTGAAGCAGTTCGAGGACACCTTCGGCGTCACCGCCGCTGCCCCCGTGGCCGTCGCTGCGGCCGCTGCCCCCGCCGCCGCTGGTGGCGAGGAAGCTGTCGAGGAGTCGGACGAGGTCGACGTGATCCTCGAGGCCGCTGGTGACAAGAAGATCGGTGTCATCAAGGAGGTGCGCGCGCTGACCAGCCTCGGCCTGAAGGAGGCCAAGGACCTGGTGGAGGCCGCCCCCAAGGCGATCCTCGAGAAGGTCAAGAAGGACGTCGCCGCCAAGGCCAAGGAGCAGCTCGAGGCTGCCGGCGCCACCGTTTCGGTCAAGTGATCTGGGCGGGTTCGCCCGCTTGCGTCACCCCCGCCCGGTGAGGGCGGACGAGACACAGCTCAAGGCTGGTTCCCTGCGGGGAGCCAGCCTTGAGTGCTTGTGGGGAGGAATTTCGAGGGCGGACCGGCGGTGAAGGGCTGGTTGCCGAGGTGAACGCAGTGAGGCGCATCGAGCCGTCTGCTCTTCCCTGAACAGGGGACGACCCTGACACGGGTTTCGCTATGGTTCGGGAGGAACCGGCCAGACCGTGGTCGACTGGGTTCGAGGAGCCAACGTGACAGACACGGAGTCAAAGCATGGGTCCGACGTCTTCCAAGTGCGCCTTGACGAGCTCGACTACTGCCTCAGTCTCCCCTCGTCCGACGAGGACTCGATCCAGCAGATCATCAGGAAGAGCGGTGCTCCCTACGAGCCCGAACTCGTGCGAGACGTCATTCGGCGGTGTCCTGCCGGCGGGCTGGTCTTCGATGTCGGCGCCAACATCGGCAATCACACCGTCTCGTGGGCTGTCGCCGGCTTGGACGTCTGGGCATTCGAGCCACTTCCCGAGCTCCGATCCACCATGGAGCGATCCGTCCAGTTGAACCATGTCGAAGAGCGCGTGCGCCTGTTCGACGTGGCCCTGTCGGATCGTGACGGACACGGCCTGCTCGTGCCTCCCGACTCCACGAACCTCGGCACGGCCCATCTGGTCGACGACGGCTCGGCCGAGTCGACCCGGGCGACCTCCGTCACCTTGGTGCCCATGCCTGACCCAGGACGTGACCTGGTGGCCGTCAAGATCGACGTGGAGGGCAGCGAGGGGGCTGTCATCTCCGGTGGCGTCGCCGTCCTGAGCAAGTACCGCCCCCTCCTCTACGTCGAATGTCTCGACCGTGCGTCCTTCATGGAGGTGTGGCGCCTCATCCAGCCGCTGGGCTACAGGTACCGAGCGACGTTCAACGCGTCTCCCACGCACCTGTTCGTCTGGGAGGGCGCTCCAGCTGAAGGGGACGACCCTGTGCTGGGGCTGATGGACCGCTTCTACCAGGACCACGCCGCCTATGTGACCACGCGCGACCGGCTGCTGGCGGCCAACCAGAAGTATCGGGAGGTGACGGCCACGATAGGCACCCTTCAGGGGCAGGTGGCTTCGATGCGCGAGAAGGCGGCGTCAGACCCCTTGAGCGCGCTCAGTGCGCATGACGCGCTCATCTCTTCCATGGAGCTCACGCAACGGCTGGAGCGCCAACTCCTCCAACAGCAACAGGACGGACGGGAGGCGCGCAGGCAGGCGGAGGCGGCAGCAGCCGAATCGGCCGACCTGAGGCTCCGACTGGAGGAGGCGCGGGCCGCGCTCGCATCCATGGCGGCGGACCGGGAGTCACTCCAGTCGGTCTTGGGCCAGGTCGAGGCCGATGCGTTGGCCAAGGGTCAGGTCGCCGACACGGCCGTGGCCGATGCCGACCGTCTGCAGACCGAACTGGACGAAGCACGGGTGGAGCTGGCAGCGGTCACCGACGAGGTGAGCCGGATGAGCGCGCACCGACAACTCGAGCGCCAACAGTACGAGGACGAACTGAGCAGGCTGCGCCAGCGGTCCGACCAGACGCTGAGGTTGGAGGGCGAGGTCGCGAGGCTGGGGCTCGTCGTGTCCGAATGGGTCGAACGGGCTGACATCGAAAGGGTGAAGGCAAGGCAACTACCCGAGCAGGTGAGCGCTGACTCAGCGACGAGCGTCGGGCGGGTGCGCGTCAGTCGCGAGGATCTCACCTATCTGCGCGAGTGGATTCAGGGGCGCCAGGAGGCGGAGGCTGCGGCTGATCAGGAGACGGCGAGGCTGCAAGAGCGGTGGGAGTCGACCACGGCTGAACTGAAGAAGGTACGGGCCGAGGCCGAGGAGAGCACGAAACGTTCGATCCGGACGGCCGAGCAGCGCGACGAGCAGCTCGCCCTCCATGTGCAGGAGATCGATCGCCTCCAGCAGCACCTGAGTGAGGCGCACCGACGGCTGGAGGCTGAACAGGAACAAGCGCTCTCGCTGCGCGAGTCGTTGTCGGAGAGCAGTGCTCAGGCGGGCCGGTTGACCAGCGAGATCGAGGAAATGAGGGCGGAGTGGGACGCGCACCGGAGTGATCTGGAGTCGCGATCCTTGAAGGCCGAGGCGACATCGCAGGAACTCCAGGGCCTCGCGGCGCGACTGGAGCGTGAACTGGCGACGGTGAGCGCAGAACGGGCCTCCCTCCGGGCCACTCTCCACGAGGTTCGAGGCAGCCGGACATTCCTCTCTGGGAAGGCACTTCGGGAGACGCGAGGTCCTCGGGGGGCGATCACCCTGCCGTGGCGACTCTGGAAGGCCGTGCAAGCGGCGCCCCGAAGCGATGAACCGAAGGAGATCGACAAGTGAGCAATGTCCCGGCCTTCATGGCAGAAAGGCAGCTCAACCGATCCGAGGTCCCGATCCGCAGGCGCAGCGGGCCGGCTGGGCACCTCACGGTGGCGTGCATCCTGGACGACTTCTCCGCAGCCTGTTTCTCGCCGGAGGTGGACCTCTCTCCCCTGACCATGCGCGACTGGAGGGCGGAGTTGATCGCCACCCAGCCCGACATGCTCCTCATCGAGTCAGCATGGCGAGGGCATCGACAGACTTGGTGGAACCAGGTGTTCCGCATGGGCCCCGAGATCCGAGGGGTGCTGGAGTGGTGCAGGGAGCGCAACATTCCGACCGCCTTCTGGAACAAGGAGGACCCGGTCCACTACCGCACGTTCCTGACCCTCGCCAAGGAGTTCGACGCAGTCTTCACCACCGACCTCGACATGGTCGGCCACTACCGTGCGGCCCTGGGACACCACAACGTCCATTTCCTGCCGTTTGCCGCTCAGCCGAGCATCCACAACCCGATCGAGGAGTTCCGGCGGATCGAGGGCTGTGCATTCGCGGGGGCCTACTACAAGAAGTATCCGGAGCGGACCGAGGATCTGGGAAACCTCTCGGAGTCTCTCGCGAGTGTGGCGCCGTTCCACATCTACGACCGCAACTTCGGTGGCAGTGATCCGGACTACGCCTTTCCTGAGTCGTACCAGACCTTCATCGTCGGGGGATTGGCGCCCGACCAGATCAACGTTGCCTACAAGGGGTACACGACAAATCTGAATCTCAACTCCGTGAAGCAGAGCCAGTCCATGTTCGCCCGAAGGGTGTACGAACTGATGGCCTCCGGCACCTTGGTCGTGAGCAACTTCTCCCGTGGCCTGCGGACCATGTTCGGCGAGTTGGCCATCGTGTCCGATTCTCCCGGCGAGATCCAGACGACCCTGCAGCGTGTGGATTCGGTACCGAATGGGCGTGAGCGACTGCGAGCCATGGCCCTGCGCAAGGTGATGGCCCAGCACACGTATGGGGAGCGCATCGCCTTCATCGCTCACTGCCTGGGTCTGATCGAGGCGCCGCGGGCGACGGCACCCCGGGTGTTGATGGTTGCTCCATGCGGTGATGAGGAAGACGTCGAGGCCAGCGTGCGCACCGCCCTGTCGCAGAGCCACCCCGAGTGGCTGCTGGCCACCGTCGGACCGGCTGGCGGTTCGCCGCGTGACGACCGGGTCCGCCATTTCGTCGATGACGAACAAGCCATGCAGTGGGGCAGGTCCCAAGGGGCTGAACATGCAGCCCTGCTCGATCCCAAGGACTGGTACTCACCCAGCTACTTGTCGGACTTGGTGGCGACCTTGGAGTGGGCTGACGTGAAGTGCGTCGGCCTCGACGAGCACTTCCGACTGATTGACGGGATCCCGACCCGCACCCGGGCCGGGCACGGTTGGCAGATGGCGCGCGAACTGGCTCCGACCCGCTGCATGGTCACCGGGGAAGCGTGGCACAGGATCTCCAGCCTCTCGGAGTGGGCGAACGCCACGTTCGACGGATTGGCTGTCGGCGCGCTCGGCTACTGTGCAGGCGGGCGCCAGGCCGGAGCCGAACACCTTGCGAGTCTGGACGACCTGCAGGTTGACCTCGGGAGTGACCTGGCCGTGCTCCGAGACCATTCCCGCGCACTTGATCCACCGGACATGCCCACCAGCCCATGGGACTTCGATCTGCCGAGACTTCAGGAGTTGTTCCCGGCCACCGCAGAGGTGGCGGTCGAACTCGACGACTTGGGGCGGGTGCACGTGCGGTCCGAACTCGAGCCCGGAATGCACAGATACGTCTACCTCCCGCCGATGGACATCGATGGCAACATCAACCCACTGGATCGGACCGTGATGTTCTCGGTGGGTCCCGGCTTGGACGTGACGCTCGCGGTGATCTTCCTCGACGGCGCTGGCAACAGGCTGGGGCATGCCATGGCCAACAACGGCCACAACACCCCCATCGTGGCTCCCCCTGGGGCAGAGCTGATGCAGCTCGGACTCCGCGTGAAGGGACGCGGAGACGCGATCTTCGAGAGACTGACGGGGGAGACGGTACTGACCGCCCCCAGCCCCGTCATTGTTCCCTCGTCGACGCTGCTGGTGAGCAACATCTACCCCGACTACCACCAGCTCTATCGCAACGCGTTCGTTCACTCCCGGGTCAAGGCCTATCGTCGCCACGGAGCGGACGTCGACGTCATGGTGGTCGACCCCCGGATCGCGGGTCGACGTTTCCGAGAATTCGAGAACGTCGATGTGACCGTCTGCGACGCCGCCACGTTGGATGCCACTCTGCAGCTTGGACAGGTCAGCAGTGTTCTGGTGCACGGCCCCACGCCTGAGGTCTGGAACGTGCTCGCCAGCCACCCCGAGTTGGATCGGGTCGCGGTCTGGGTGCACGGGTTCGAGATCCAGCCGTGGTGGAGACGGGCCTTCAACCTGTCCACTGAGGCAGAGCGAAACGCCGCGAAGGAGGTCTCCGACGCCCGCATGGCCTTCTGGCGGGCTGCCTTCGAGAACTTCCCGGCCAACTTCGAAATGGTCTTCGTGTCGCGGCAGTTCGCTGCCACGGCGTTCGAGGATGTCGGGAGGACCCTGGAACCCCATCAGTACCGCGTCATCCACAACCCCATCGACACTGATCTGTTCCAGTACGTGGCCAAGGATGCCGCCCAGGCGACACGCGTGCTGTCGATCAGGCCCTACGTGAATGCGACCTATGCGAACGACTTGGCCGTCGCTGCCGTCCTGCATCTCTCCGAGCGGGAAGGTTTCGAAGACCTGAGCTTCTCGTTCCATGGTGATGGCCCGCTGTTCGACGCGACCCTCGCCCCGTTGCAGAAGTTCCCCAACGTGACCATCCACAAGGGGTTTCTGCGACATGACGAGATTGCCGCGCTGCACCGCTCCCACGGCATCTTCCTCGTGCCCACCCGGATGGACACCCAAGGTGTCTCCCGCGACGAGGCGATGTCCTCGGGGATGGTGCCGGTGACGACCGCGGTCGCCGCAGTGCCGGAGTTCGTGGACGAGACCTGCGGAGCCTTGGTCCCCGGCGAGGACTCGTGGGCCCTCGCCGAGGCGGTCTGGTCGCTGGCGCACGCTCCGGACGTCTTCCTGGAGAAGTCGGAGAAGGCCGCGAAGCGAGTGAGAAGGCAGACCTCCGTCGACGTCGTCATCCCACAGGAGTTGTCGATCCTGCCGACGTGACGAGAAGGTGTCACCCGCGACGCAGGCTTCACCAATCCAGGTAGAGCGCCAGGGCCGTGGGGGAGCAGTCATGCAAGGAGTGGGCGGGACCCAACTTGAGTAGCGTCGCGAACCTGCCTGCGACGGCGTCGGTCGCGAAGTCGAGCCCTGTGGTCGGGGTCTTCACGCCGTTGGTGACGGAGCGCCATCCTCTGGGCTGGTCGCCTGCAACTCCTCGGTACTCCTCCACTGGTCTGGATGGATCACTGAAGAGCGTCGCGCTGATGACACCATCCGCGAGGCCGATCCTGCCTGGGCTGGTGTTCGTCACCTGCATTTCGGGCCCCAGGAGGAAGCGGCTGACCCACCCGGGGGAACTCGTGGAGGAGTCATGGAGGTAACTGTCGACCACCACGATCTCGTCGGGCCAGACAACGGACACCTCCCGCTTGGCGCGAAACGCCCCGTCCTGTGTCGAGGCGGTTCCCACGACCTGCGAGAGGAGTTCGGACTCGACGAACTGATCAGTGACGTCGTGCCTGCCCCCGTGCTCACGGACGATCTCTCGGCGCGTGCGCCAGTCGTAGGCCTTGGGAAAGATGCCGGAGTGGCCCCGAGTTGACTCCAGACACCTACGGTAGGGATCGGTGTGATCGTAGTTGTACGAGCCTGCGTCAATGAGTACGTCGTGGTTCCGGAAACGAACAGTCAGGGCTGTGTCATCCATGTGCTTGTGGGCCTCTGAAGCGGAGCCGCACACAAAGCTGACGTAGAGCTCATCGTCCTTGATAACAGTGAGTCCACTCGCGGAGAAGCTGCGCGAGGTGTTCTTTGGCGCGAGTCCTGGCCGGTAGACGGGGGAGTCACCGATGGGCGGAACGGAGCCGTCCTGCCACAAACAGTGCGCCAACGCCTCTCTCGCGCTCTCGACCACCTTTTGCAGGTGTTCGACGAGCCCCGGGCTGATGTCGACCGCGGTGATGAATCTGAGGATCTCGTTGTAGAGGATGATGTTGAAGTTCAAGTATCCCGGCGTGTTCTCATTCGCCATGCCATCAGCGTCGAAGCACTCGTCAGCCAACCGGGTGATGCGCTCACGCGCCACCTCAGTGTAGAGCCTGCCACGTTCACCATCGAACAATGCGCCAGCGTGAAGAAGAGCCATCGCAGCCATCACTCCGTGATTGTTGATCGCAAAGGGCGCCTCGTTCGCAAGCCAGTCGGCGTTGTCGCCGATGGCGTCAACGACCGCCGCCACGAGTGATTCCTCTACAGCCTCGTCCGGTGTCTGCTGAATGCAGCGCAGATAACTGATGAGACAGGTCACCCGGACTGCGGCAGAGTGGTCTGCACTCGGCATGCGCTTGCTGAGTGTCCGCAACTCGGAGTCGACCTCCGCGCGAAGGTACGAGCGGACGATCGCGGTCGCGTGGCTTGCACCGTGCCCGCTCACGAGCTGTGTCTTCGCCAACGCGCCGACGGCCCACAGTGACCACAGCCACATCCTGTTGCTTCGCTCTTGTCGCTCGAAGTCCTGCAGGAAGTCCACCCCATGTGACAGCGAGACTTCTACGGGGTCGCCACTCGGCAGTGTGATCCAGAATGACGAACTCAAGGGGTCGATGGTCAAGGCCTTGGGCTGGAGTGGCTCCATGAGGAACGGGATCCCAGACGCCCGGTCGAGCAATTCCTGGTAGTGCATGATTCTCCTGTGTTCTCCCCGGGCAGGTGTATGGCGAGTCGCCATGGTCGTCGCACATGGGCCATCCACCCTTGATCGACGCTGCCCTGACGAGTCTAGGCGAGCGGTCGCGCCCCCATGTTCCCATCCAGGCCTGCGCACAGCGCCCGTGGTAACCTTGGACGGTGAAGTCCCCTACCGCCGTGGCCATCTTGGGTAGCTGCGTCACGCGCGACGCTTTCGAGTACGCCGAACAGGGGCGCTTCGAGGTCGCTGAATACATGGCGAGGTCGGGACTCGGCAGTTTCTTCGGCCGGCGTAGCGAAGCCTTCTCGCCCAACTTCGACGTGATTGATTCGGCCTTTCAGCGTCGAATGGTGCAATGGGACGTGCTGAAGTCCGGGCGTGGCATCCTGCGGCGAACAGCATGGGACGTGCTGGTGTATGACCCCATCGACGAGCGGTTCGCGCTGGCAGTCTTCCCAGACCTCGGCATTGCCACGATCTCGAGCGAATTCAGCAAATTGGGCGTGGCCGAGTCGGAGTTCAGCACCATCCGCCCGTGGTCCGCGGAGCACTTCGACAAATGGCGCGCGGGTTGGTCGACCTTCATGGTGCTGCTCGACCAGATCGGAGCCAGGGAGAGGCTGGTCGTCCATGACGCCTCGTGGGCCACCAAGGTGCGTGGTAGCGATGAACCGCCCATGGCGATCGGCGCGATCGATCGGGCCAACGACTGGCTCAGAAACGCCAAGCAGGTCATGGCGAGGGACATCCCCGCCGACCAGTTCATCACCGTGTCGGAAGACCTCAGGGCGGCCGAGCCCGACCACAAGTGGGGTCTTTCCCCCTTCCACTACGTCGAACCCTACTATCTCGAATTCCTAGAACGCCTGACCGAGATCTCCGGCCGCATTGCCGGCGAGCGCGTCGCTTCCTCCTGATTCCTGTCCCAGTGTTTGTCGTGAGCAGTGTGAGTCGTAGCCTCGACCATCTCCGACGGATGCTGTGGCATGCCCGCCACGGGGGCTGGCGGCAGGTGCGGCGATACCTTGAGAACGTCCGGTTCGGCTCCCTTCGTTCGCGCAAGGTGCTACGCACTTCTGACGGTGTCTCAGTGGCCCCTTGGAGTTGGCCTGAGCGCGCCCCGGCCAGGCAACACGCTGCCTTGGTGATTGCTGACGACTTCACGCTCGCCGCCTTGCGCTACGAATGGCGGCAGATCGAGGCCGACCCCACGACATGGCCCGAGCAGATCGACGGCATTGACGTGCTCTTCGTCGAGTCAGCCTGGTCTGCGAACGGCGGTAGGTGGGCCCATCATCTGACGGGGCCCAAGGCACCGTCCTCCGAACTCCGCGCCCTCGTGGATGCCTGCAGGAGCCGTGGTGTCGCCACCGTCTTCTGGAACAAGGAGGACCCTGCTCACTTCGAGGACTTCATCGAAACTGCCGCCCTGTTCGACCACGTGTGGACGACCGACCTCGATGTGGTGGATCTCTACCGAGAGCGGCTGGGTCATGATCGAGTCGGGGTGCTCCCATTCGCGGTGCAGCCTGCGGTGCATCACCCGCTGCGCACCCTCACGGACAAGCCAGCGGGAATCGCGTTTGCCGGCACCTGGTTCCAACACAAGTTCCCCGAGCGGCGTGAACAGATGGAACTCCTCTTCCCCGCTGCGGAGGCCGTCGCCACCGAGACCGATCCGTTCGAGATCTGGTCACGCTTCGCGGGCAAGGGTGAGCAGTACGAGTTCCCCGAGCCGTGGGCCAGCCACGTGGTCGGGTCTCTCGGCTACGACCAGATGCTCAGTGCCTATCGCGCCTACAAGGTCTTCCTCAACGTCAACACCATCACGCGTTCGCCGACCATGTGCGCGCGGAGGGTCCTCGAGATCACCGCTTGCGGCACACCGGTGGTCTCGCCTCCCGCATCCGCCCTCCGATCCTTCCTGGGCGACGGAGTGGCCGTCGTCCGCTCGACCGCCGAGGCCACGGACGTACTCGGCCGGTTGACCAAGGACGACCACGAGCGCGCCCGCCTCGTTCATCTCGGACAACGGGAACTGTGGCGCCACCACACCTATTCGCACCGCGTCGATGACGTTCTCGCGCCGTTGGGCCATGAAAGACGTGCCGGTGTGCGCCCCACGGTGAGTGTCGTCAGCGCGACCAGGCGCCCGGGGCAGATCGTCCACCTATTGCGCCAGGTCGGGCAGCAGTGCGAGGTCGAGTACGAGCTTCTGTTGGGCACCCACGGCTTCGAGCCGACGGCAGCCGAACTCGGTCTCGCGGCCGAGCTTGGGCTGGCGGTCAAGGTTCTCCCGCAGCCGCCCGAACGGCTGCTGGGAGCGATCCTCAATGACCTGGTGGCGCACGCGGATGGCGACGTGGTCTCGAAGATGGACGACGACGACCTGTACGGCCCCCAGTACCTGGCCGACCTACTGGACTGGAGATTCGTCAGTCAGGCCGACATCGTCGGGAAGCAGGCACGCTTCGTGCACCTCGCTGGTTCGGGTGAGACGCGCTTCATGTCCGGGCACATGGAGCACTGCCCTACGACGTTCGTGGCCGGTCCCACGATCACCCTCGCCAAGGACGCGGCACTGGAGCTCCGGTTCCCGGACGTCTCGACGGGTGAGGACTCCGGACTCCTGAAGCGGGCACGCGAGTCCGGGCTGACCCTGGCCGCTGCCGACCGTTTCAACTTCGTGCAGATGCGCAGTGCCGACCTCAGTGGCCACACCTGGATGGCCACCGACGAGAACTTCTCACACGGCGAGTTGGTCCAGAGTTCACCCACCGACCTGATGTTGCTCTGACGGATCGGTACCGTCGCCCATGGCGGCATCACACGAGGAGAAGAGGCATCCCATGGCGGGCAAGGTACTGGTCGTGTACGGCACGCGCCCCGAGGCGATCAAGGTGGCGCCCCTGATCGCGGAACTGGGCCGCTCAGAGGTGCTCGAGGTCAAGACCGCCGTCACAGGCCAACACCGAGAGATGCTCGACCAGGTGAACGAGTTGTTCGGCATCGTGCCCGACGTCGACATGGACCTGTTCGCTCCCGGACAGTCCCTCAACACACTGGCTGCCAAAGTGATCCGCGGTACGGACGAACTGCTCGACCACATGTCCCCAGATGCGGTCGTGGTGCAGGGCGACACCACCACGGTGGCCATGGTCGCCATTGCTTCGTTCATGCGCGGGGTCAAGGTCGTACACCTCGAGGCCGGGCTCCGGTCCCACGACATCCTGTCGCCCTTCCCGGAGGAGGCCAATCGCCGCCTCGCGGGGCAGGTGACGGCCCTGCACCTCGCTCCCACCACCCAGGCGCGTGACAACCTCGTCCGCGAGAACTTCAACGTCGACGACATCGCCGTCACGGGGAACACGGTGATTGATGCGCTCCTCGAAGCCGCAAAGAAGCCGGTGGTCTTCGACGATCCGCGCGTGGCCCAGGTGGTCGAGTCGGGGGAGAAGATCCTGCTGCTCACGGTTCACCGGCGCGAGAACCTCGGGGAACCGATGGCGCAGATCGCTCGCGCCATCGCCGACCTCGCCCGCTCCTACCCGAGCCTGCAGGTGGTCTTCCCGGCGCATCGCAATCCCAAGATGCGCGATGTCGTCTTCCCCATTCTCGAGTCATTGCCCAATGTCACGATCACCGAACCGCTCGACTACCTCCAGTTCGTGCACCTGCAGAAGGCGGCCCACATCGTGCTCACCGACTCCGGCGGCGTCCAGGAGGAGTCACCGGGGCTCGGCAAGCCCGTGCTGGTGCTCCGCGAGAACACCGAGCGTCCAGAAGCCGTGCAAGCCGGCACCGCGCGCCTGATCGGCACC
This sequence comes from Aestuariimicrobium kwangyangense DSM 21549, assembly GCF_000421525.1. Classification (GTDB taxonomy): domain Bacteria; phylum Actinomycetota; class Actinomycetes; order Propionibacteriales; family Propionibacteriaceae; genus Aestuariimicrobium; species Aestuariimicrobium kwangyangense. The sequence goes on from NZ_ATXE01000003.1 coordinate 32,903, forward strand.
GACACCGATCGCATCGTCTTCGAAGCGCGCCGCCTGCTCGATGACCCCGCCGCCTACCTCGAGATGGCTCAGGCGACGAACCCCTACGGTGACGGCAAAGCCTCGCAGCGGGCCGTGGCGGCCATCGCCCACCTGCTCGGGCTCGGAGTGAGGCTTCCCGACTTCGGAGCCCCCGTCGCCCCATGACCAGCGGTTCGACGTGACACCGCGCAACCGCTGGACGATCCTCGCCGTGGTCGGCGTGGTGGTCATCGTGCTGGTGAGTGCAGCGATCCTGCGGGTGACCGGATCGTCGCGAGCACCCGGCCCGACCCCGACCAGTCCATCGGGCAGAGGGGCCACGCCGCGGCCGCAGTCGAGTTCCACGACCGACTTGGGTCAACTCGGGGACTTCGAGGCAGGCAACCCCATCCCTCTCGGATGGCAGGTCAATGCTCCTCGCGGCGTGACCGTCGAGACGTCGTCCACGAGAGCCGTGACGGGGAAGCGCTCCCTGTATGTTGCCGACGAAACGCCCAGTGCTGGCGCGACGGTGATGGGGCCGGCCCTCACCATGGTCGGCGGAGCCGTCACCTACCTGCGGGGCCGGGCCTTCATCACCCAGGGCCAGCAGGACATGTCGCTGGTCTTCTACGACCGACTCGGCAAGGAACTGGGACGAGTCAGCGGATCCGCCGTGCCCTCGGCGGGTCGCTGGTCGACCGTGACCCTGCGGGGGGTCGCACCCGAGGGCGTCGCTGTCGCACAGGTCGTCATCTCGACAGCGGACAAGGGCTTGTCCCAAGGGTGGTGGGACGCGTTGGCGTCACTCGAGCCTGCCCTGCGAAACGGCGGGTTCGAGGATGCGCCATCGAGGACGGAGCCGGTACCCGGATGGACCGATGCCTCCAACGCTGCTGGATCGGCTCGGGTGGTGACCGACGATCCCCGAACAGGGAGGAGGGCTCTGGAACTGCTTGCGGCCGAACCTGCCGACACCGCCCGGGTCACCAGTTCCCTCACTCCTGTCTTCGGGGGCGGGGCAACCCGCCTGAGGATGTGGGTGAGGCAGGGGACCAGAGCCCTGGAGGTCACCGTCGACTGGTTTGCCTCCGATGGCACGCCAGCGGGAACCGAACATGTCGACCTGACCTCGCCCGGTACCCAGTGGCGTTTGGCCTCGCGCGATCTGAACGCCCCCACCCTCGCCTCCACCGCTCGCGTGACCTTCACGGCGTGGGGTCCGTCGAGCGTGACCCTCGATGGCGTGACACTGCTGCCGATCGTGGACGGTCTGTCGCTCCCGGGCGAGGGTGGCATCGTCGGTGACCCTCTGGACGACTTCAGCAACGTCGTGCAGACAACCCTGACCACGGTCGATGGACGACTGAAGGCCTGCGCCATCGTCTCGGGATATCCCGCCCACTTCCAGGTCGTCGACGTGGTCACCGGCGATCTGGAGGCCGACCTACCGTTCGACAACCCCAACTTCAGTCAGAGCGGCGCGATCGCGGTGGCTGACGACGGCAGCGTCTACACCGGTAGTCAGGGCGGGCACGTGTACCACTGGGACCCTGTGACCAACACTTTGCAGGACCTGGGCCGGGCCACGGCGACGGCCACCGCCGTGTTCGACCTCACCCCGGGGCCGGACGGCCGTATCTGGGGCGGAACCTATCCAGGGGGTGAACTGATCAGCATTGATCCGACCAGCCACCTGGTGAGCAACCATGGACAGGTCGCCCCGGGTCGTGACTACGCCCGCGCCATCGCGGTGGATGAGAGCTACGTGTACGTCGGTGTGGGCAGCAGCACCCCAGCCATCGTCCGCATCCAGGCCGATGACACGACGAAGAGGACCACCATTCCGCTCCCGGTACCGGTCACGACCGGAACGGTGTCGGAACTGTCCGTCTACGGGAACTTCCTGGCGACCAACGTGCCGACCGGCAAGACACCCGACGGGACCTCGCACCCCGGTCAGCGCTATCTGTACGACCTCACCAGGAAGACATGGGACGTTGCGGCCAACGTGCCGGGTCAGGCGCCGGTGGGGGAGGACTCCAAGGGCCGCTTCTTCTACCTGCGGGGCGGCTCGCTGGTCGGAGTCGACTCGAGCAGTGGGCGCGCCTCGACGATCGCCCGCCACATCAAGGTCGATCCCTGGCAGGGGCGCACCATCCATCAGGGCGTCATGGCCGGTCTGGACGGCGAGTGGATGGTCCTGTTCCAACCGGCATCGGGACTGCAGGCGGTGAATCTCGCGAACGGCAAAGTGGTGACGGTGAACTTCAGCTTCAGGCCCGTGAGCCTGAGGATGAAGTCCTTGGCCGTCGGTCCGGAAGGCTCCCTGTACGTCGGTGGCTACGGCGGAGCCAGCCTCGCGGTCGTCGACCCCGCCACCGGGGAGGCCTCGCAGTACCCCCTCGATCGCACCGCCAGGGGAGTCATCGGTGAGGTCGAAGGCATGATCAGCCAAGGCAGGTACCAGTTCCTCGGCACCTACACGAGGGGCAAGATCTTCCGGTACGACACGACCCAACCATGGGTCGACGGTTCGAACCCCACGCTCGTCGCCGACCTCTCCGGCGACCTCCAGGACCGTCCGCAGGCCTGGGCGACGAGCGGAGGGAGAACCTACTTCGGAACCGTGCCGGCCTACGGCCATCGGGGCGGGGTGCTCGGAGTCATCGAGACCCCGACGTCAGCCCCCCGGGTCATCGAGCAGCCAGTGCCGGGACAGAGCGTGGTCTCCTTGGCGGCCTCCGGCGACATCGCCTACGGCGGGACGTCGCGCTGGGGGGGTCTGGGTGCAACCCCGATCAAGGGCGATGCTCGCGTCTTCGCGTATGACACCCGCTCTGGGCGGCTCCTGTGGTCAGTGGCACCCGTGTCTGGCGCCCAGAGCTTCGGTGGCATGGTGCTGACCCACGACGGACAACTGTGGGCCGCGACCGGAGGGACCCTGGTTCGCCTCGATCCCACCACCGGTCGGGTGATGAAGACCGTTGTTGCGGCGAAGTTGAGTCAGCCCGAACGGGTGGCGTGGCGCAACGTCGACCTGAAGGAGGCCGAGGGCAGGCTCTACCTGGCTGCTGGTGGGTCCATCCACCGAGTCGATCTCGCGAGCGGGGCTGTCACCACCCCCGTACCCTCAGGGGTGACCCACCAACTGTTGGCGGTGGTCGATGGTGAGGTCTATTTCCCGACCGGCGCATCGTTGCGTAGGGTGCCTGTGTCGTGAGCACACCGCTGAAGGGAACCGGTACTGGTATGGCCAACTCGGGGCTTCCGGCTGCTTCGGACTACGGACGATGGGGGGAAGCCCCTGCCGCCTGGGACTCTCTGAAGTCGTTCGGCGAGGCGGCTCAGTGGCGGCCCGGGGTTCACGTGATCTGGCTGTCGCCGGCCACTCACCTCGACGTGCTCGTCGTCGGGGACCTGCATGAGGCGGCGGCCGATCGCGCGGTCCCGGTGTTCCTGAGTGGTGCGGTGACGGGGCGCAACGGCGCGTCCGGGCCGTTCTTCTCAGGCTTGGGCGTGATGTCCGAGGTGGGTGGCCCGTACCTGTGCTTGTCGGACCCGACCCTGGACCACGACTCCGAACTCGCTCTGGGCTGGTACACGGGACTTCCCGGCGAGGGCGTGCGTGAAGCCATGGCCCACTTCCTTGCGGCCGTCCACACCCGATTGGGTCGGGAGTTGTTGTTGGTCGGGGGCAGCGGTGGTGGCTTCGCGGCACTCTCTCTGGCCGAGGTCACTTCGGTACCCACCTCGGTCTTCGTCTGGAACCCCCAGACCGACATCCTGCGGTACTCGCCCGGTCCCGTACTCGACTACCTCTCTGCCATCACCGGCTTCACCACAGCGGACCTGCGTGCGCTGAATGACGACGACCGCGCCGCGTTGTTGTCTGAGCGCGGGATCACCCATGCGGTGAAGGCTCGTGCAGTGGCCGCGAACCCACACGTACGACGGCTGATGTACGGCCAGAACGCCACTGACTGGCATGTCGGCAGCCACTTCTTCCCCTGGCTCGACGACTCACCCCTCGAGGCGAGCGGACGTGACTCGTATGTCCGTGGTGACACCCACGTGGCGCTCCTGTCCGAGATCAGCGTCGGGCACGACCCGTGGCCGAAGCCCGTCATCGTTCGGGTGCTGCAGGTATTGGTGAGGTGCGAGAACAACCCCGTCCCGCTGGTCGACCGCCTGAAGCAGGAGGGTCTGCTTCCGGCCGACGGGCTCGACAACCTGCCCCGCCGCTGGGATGCGCGAGAGGGTCTCGAGCAAGACCTGCGGGCGATTGTCTGGCGAGCAACGGATGGAATCCGAGTGCGAGCCACGTGCGTTTCCGGGGCCACCCAACCAGCTGGGCTCTCGGCTCTCGCTGACCCGGCGCCCGAGGGCGAACTGGTGACCGTGTCGCTGCGAGACGGGCTGGGCGTCGAGATCGGTCAGCGTCAGGTGCCAGCGGTGACCCCTCCTGCTCGGCTCAAGATCTTCGTGTACGGCAGTTGCGTCTCCCGCGACACGTTCGCCTACTTCGACAGCACCGTCTTCACCCTCAGCAACTACGTGGCGCGACAGAGCCTGGTGTCGGCCTTCGCTCCCGCCGGCGATCCCCTCATCGACCCGGCCAAGCTGTCGAGCTCCTTCCAGCGCAGGATGCTCGAGTGGGACGCTGAGTCTGCGCTGCCACGCCTTCTGTCCCAGCGGGCGCCAGAAGTTGACCTGCTCCTCTGGGACCTCACCGACGAACGACTCGGCGTCTGGCTGTACGACGACGGCCACGTCACCACGTCGTCGGTCGACATCGCCCCGCACCTGCCCGACGGGCTCGTCAACCGGCGGAGGATCCCGTTCGGTACCGACGAGCATTTCTCACTGTTCCGGGCGGCCCTTCACCAGTGGCGGTCTCTGTTGGAGCAATGCGGAGTGCTCCACAAGGCGGTGCTCCTCGCGCCACCGTGGGCCACGCAGACTCTTCCAGTTGGCGTTGCCGTGGAGGGGCGCGGACCCACGGCCGAGGAGGCGAACCGTGTCATGCCCCGCTACCTCGACCTGATCGAAGAGGTCACGGGAGTGCCTGTCGTGGGACGGGGCCTGAGCGACGTCCGGTCACCCACGGCGCATCGTTGGGGAGTGGCACCCTTCCACTATGACGAAGCCACCCACGTGGAGCTCGCCCGTGCGGTGCTCGGCCTCCACGGTGGCCTGATCCGTGAACGAGTGTCTTCCGCGATCGACCCGCTCGCCCTCGTCACCCGCGTACCTCCACGCCCACCCATCGTGGAGGCGGAACGACGGTCGGCCGTCAACCGAGGCGGTGCAAACATCCGCCAGGTGCGCCGACAGATCGAGGTCACCCTGTCAGGCGTCCCATTCGCTTCGGTGAGGATCGACCTCTATCGGGGCAGCGAGCGGGTTTCGGCCGGCCCGTGGTCGAAGGAGGCGAGCGCCACCATCCCGATCGACGAGGCAGGTCTGTATCGGGCCCGGGTGCACGTGCTTGATCGCCAGGGATCCCGGATCGCCATTGCCTCGAACACCTTGCGGGTCAGCCGGCTCTGACGAGAACGGTGCCTGGGCGGCGACATCGCCCCGCGGCCGGGCGCGCGTCATCCGCCGGCAGGGACGACGACCCAATTGCTCGTGAGCGCAACCGGCTGGTCGTCGGCCCCACCCCGCCCGAACACGCGAACGCGGTAGCGGCCGGGCGACAGGCCCTCGAAGACGAATTCGCGTCGCGGACCATACGCAACGGTGGCCACATGGTCGCCGCCGCGAAACAGCCGGGCCGAGTACTCCCGCCAGCTGCCCTGGACGACCCTCGCCGTCACCCCACCCGACTCAGCCGCTGCCTGGATGACCAACAGGTCTGCATCGGTGGGCGTCGAGTCGCCGTGCAGCACCTGGGCCAGGTGGCTGGCCAGAGCGTCACGGTAGGCCGGCCCGAAGTCCCCGTGGGTGAGTCCGGGCAGGGTCACCAGGGAGGGCGTACCACCCAGCGCCTGCACGTGCTCGATGAACGGAAGCACGTGACCCTTGTAGTGGTGATCCTTGTCGCCGACCAACACGGTGATGCGGGAGTTCCGCCAGAGCCCGAGGTTGTCGGATGCGAGGTCGTAGAGGGCACGGTTCAGCTCCTCGATGTTCTCCTCAGAGGTGCCGCCCGTCATGAACTCGAGCACATTGGGGTGGGGTGTCGCGACGAAGTTGCCGATCAGCGTCTGGGGCCCTCCGACGAAGATGTCTCCCGCCCCGAGGGCCATGCCGTGCATCAGCGCCGCCGTCGCACCCTTCGAGGACCCGACACACACCAAGTCGTCCGGGGTGAGGCCCAATTGCTCCAGGGTGCGGCGGATCAGCGCCTGCACTGAGCGGAAGATGGCGCGGTCCCCGTGGTCCTGCAGGTAGTACGCGCCCTGGTCGCCGAAGTCGTCGAGGATGTACAGGGCCTCGGCCTCGGCGGCATCGATCACGGGCTTGTAGTTGTAGGTGAAATCCCCGCGCTGGTGCATGCTCGTGAAGGCCACGACCAGCCGACGCTGCGTCCTGCCCTTGGTGCGCAGGTGGTTCACTCCCACCTCTGACTCGAACCGTCGCCAGCCTGAGCGGGGGCCGACGCCGCGGTCTCGGTAGGTGAAGTCGTGCAGACGGATGCTGGTCCCGATCTGCACATCAGTTCCTGCGAATGACACCACCGCCACGTCGTTGGGCTCGTGCTGACCCATCGCCGGGAATCGCCAGCCCAGAGGCTTGCGACCGGCGACCCCCTTCTTGACGCTCGTGCGAGTCGGGACGTCGGCTTGCCACCACGCGTCCATCACCTTGGTGCCGTGATGGTGAACCTCGTAGCCCTGTCCATGGGGAATGACCTCGAGGTCCTCACCCGCGTGCCAGAGCAGTTCATAGGCGTGAGGCGAAGGGGCCGTGATCCGGTCGGTGACCTCGATGACAGGTCCGCCGTCGGCGTCGACCACGTCGACCGTGCGCTCATGCACGACACCGTCACGGAGTCGCGCGTTGCGGCCGGTTGCGGTGAACCCGTCGTCATCTGCGCTGCTCACGCTCATGGTCACGGTCGCCAGGTCACCACCGGTGCGGGGGATGCTCGTGCCGTCGACCACCAGGGTGCTGTGGGCGTACTGGGAGTAGGCGTACTTCGTGAGCGGATCGCCGTAGTTGTAGCCGTTGGGCCCGGCCTCACTGATGAGGTCGAGGCGCTCGTGGCGCAGGAACAGGGAGTTCTCGTCTGCGTGCTTGTGGTAGTCACCGTTGTAGGCGGAGCTGAAGAAGACGTAGGTGGCGTCGGGATCTCCCCAGGCGCTGCGGTGGATGGCGTACCCCGATTGCGGCAGGACCAAGGTGCGCGTGTCTGGCTCGACGCCCCGCTTGCCGACGGTGGCGGCGTACGAGAAGTGGTCGTCGCCGAAGCTGCTTGCTCCGCCGGCGAGCGGAGCGACGGTCGTGTCGCTGACCGGTGGGTAGACGCCGGTGGGTGTGACGGCGTGGGTGGCGTAGGCGAGTGTGCCCGCGAGCAGGTCTTCGAAGCTGGTGAGCTCGACATGGTCGACGGCTCGCAAGACCTCCAGGTGGGCCATCAGCTGTCGCGACACCATCAGGTGGTAATTGGGGGCGTGCTCGATGTGGACGCCCTCGGCGGTGAAGGCGTGCCGGAAGTAGGCGTTGAGTCGACCCAGCGCGGTCGCCAGGAGGGACTGCCTGAGTTCCTCGGATTCCCACGTCGCCACTCCGGCCCAGTTGACCACGGCGATGTCCTGGAACATCCCGTGGTTGTTGAGGCCCGCGTGGAAGGCGTCTGAGGCCAACAAGTCGGCTGTCTGGTCGACGAACTCGTGCAGTTCACGCAGTCGACCCTCGTCCAGGTGCTTCGACCAAGCGTCCATCATGGCGAGATGCATCGTGAGCCGCTGGGCTGTCGTCTCGTCGTGGAACGCCATGCTCGAGGGGTCGCTGCGCCATTCGTCGGCGTGGGCTCGCCACTGACGGGTCAGCTCCAGGGCCGTTTGGGCCAGTTCCGCGTCGTCGCCCGCTGCAGCGACCCAGTCGGTGAACCAGAGGAAGCCGTGCGCGTAGCGGGCCCGCGAGCGATCGGTCTGCTCGGTCCACATCCCACCTTCGTGGAAGGCGATGTCACCGAACTGGGCAGACTCGAACACGCGCTCCGCCATGAACCGGCGAGCTCGCGCAGCGGCAGGCCCGTTGGTCGCGTGGGGGAGGCGGCGACGTACCACCGGCTCCAGTGCGCCCAGCGACGACGTGGCCATGACCGGCCCCGTCATCCGGCCAGCACGCCGCGCAAGGCGGCGAGGACGTTCGACTGGGCGAAGTGGGCGCGGACGAATGCCTTGCCCGCCTCGACGTCATGGTCGCCGGCGATGATGTGGTCCACCAGCTCGTCGACCGTGGGCTCGATCCACGCAGCGGGATAGATCAGGTCGGCGCCCGACCAGGCCACCGTCACCGGCAGGGCGCCCGAGGCGGCCCCGTCGGCGATCGTGAGGTGGAAGGACTCGAAATCGCTGGTCGAGAGGACCACACCTATGGAGCGGTACCACTGCGGCATGTCGTCGCCGTGGCCGTCGAAGACGACGGTTCCCGGGGCGGCCTCGTTCAGGCGGTCGATCCGTTCCTGCTGGGCGGCGTACCACTTCATCTCGTCGGGCCGCTGTGCCATCCAGGGGTAGTCCTCCAGTCGCTTCCCCTTGATCCGCAGCCGGTGGTCGTGGCCGCGGTCACGCAGTCGCTCGACCACCTCGATGGCTCGGTCGAGTCGCTTCGTCTGGGGCACGATACCGACGAAGCCGATGGTGTGTTCCGCTCCGGGCAGCTTGGGCAGGTCGAGTGCATCGACATCGACAGGGTTGGGGATCACCACCGCCTTGTGGGCGGGCACCCCGTGACTGCGAATGGCCGCCTGCCGGATGAGTTCGCCGACGAACACGTAGCGATCGACGGCAGCATGTCTGATCTGCGACAGGTACGGGCGTCGAAGTTCCTGGGAGTGCACCCGCACGACCAGGCGCTGCTGCGCTGAGACGTGCTTGGAGTACCACACCGCGTTGCCCAGCCCCCACTCGCAGAGCACCACATCGGCCTGCGCCAGCAACTGCAGTGAGGTGGCTTCGTCGTGTTTGGTGTGGGACTGCCAGACGTCGGTGAGCACGGTGGCTCCCGCCTTTTCCAGCGACGTGATCAGGGCCGTCGCGAACTTCAGGTCATGGCCGGCGACCAGCACCGTGCGGCCTTCGAGGGACTGACCTGCGGTCTTGTCAGTCATGTCGACGATCCCGTGGTTCGAGTCGTGCGGGGGTGCACTCATCGTGGTCAGCCTCACCCCGGTCACCCCGTTGCGATGCAGGGCCTCGTCCAGGCCCATCTCGTCCACCAGGACGCGGGCGACCAGGCCTGCCGAACTGCTCGGTGCGTCTGTCGGCGTCGCCAACGGGGACGAGAGCGACAGGCCCTCGTCCGCTGCGGGCTCGATCCGTTCCCATGGCCCGTAGGCATTGCTCAGCAGCAGGTCCTCGAACCACGTACGCGTGAGTGCGGCGAGGGTCGATTCGTCCAGGATTCCGACGTAGTCGGCCGTGGCCTCACCGCGCGGCACCACCTCGATGCCCAGCTCGGCCAGCAGGGCGTGGGTTTCCTGATCGACCTCGCCCATGACCTGACGAGGCAGAACCGACTGCTGCGCCACTGCTCGGAGCGCGAGGGCGGGATCCGAATGGCGAATGTCCAAGGCGTAGGTCGCCAAGGTCACTCCCTCCACCGACAGCCCGGCTGTACGGGTCAGGATGGTGAGTGCGCTGGCGACGGTGTGCGCCCGCAGCACCGACCGAACTTGCAGCCATGCCTCCGCGAGCCTGGCCTGGGGGTTGCGGGACCAACGGCCGAGCCAGGCGCGCCACATCAGCGGATCGGCACTGACGGGGATGGCTGAGCCGAAGGTCTCCTCGATACCGCGACCGGGACCGGAGAGAACCACCCCACCGCACGCGGCGATCTCGACCACGCGTCGGGAGAACATGGAGGGCGAGTCAGAGACGCTGTTGACGTTCAGGTTCGCGAGGTGGGTGGAGTAGGCATCGATCACCTCGTCGTAGGGCAGGCTGCCGCGGACGAAGGGCTGCAGCGAGGCGGGGAATCGGTAGGGAGAATCGGGATCGTCTGCCTGCCGGTCGTAGATCGTCAGGCCGAACGGCTCGGCTGTCGTGAGCAGCGAGGCGAGTTCCGCCGAGCGCTTCTTGTAGCGGTCACCGTAGAACGTTCCGGCGTAGGCAACCGTCGGCTCGAAGGTGCGCGACCTCGCCAGGGGATTGTGAATCCTCGGCTGGGCGTAGAAGGGAAGTGCCGAGGCTGTTCTCACCGTCCCGAGCCCAGCCCGCAGGTACGGGCCGATCATGTCGGCGTCGGTGGTGAACACGTGATCGCAGAGGGCAGCGGTGTCGACGAAACGCGCGAAGTGGACTGGGTCCTCCTTGTTCCAGAAGACTGTCGGGATTCCGCGTTCGCGCGCGGATGAGAGCAGCGCGGCGATGTCTGCGTGTTCGTCGTCCTCGTACCGTCCGACGCCCCTGAACCACTGACCGTGGTTGCCCTTCCAGGCCGACTCGATGAAGACGAGGTCGAGTCCTGCCAGTTGGTCGGCCCAGCGGTGCCTGTCCAAGGGTTGGGTCTGCATGGAGGCCGCCAACGTCTGGCTCGTGAACTCGTCGGCGATGAGTCCGACCCGCAGGTCGGACAGACTGCGCGCCGGGGTGGCATCGGCGAGGCGCTGCTGCTCCAGCCCGGCGTCGGTGTGGGCCTGTCGCACCTGGGCGGCGACGACGTCCCACGTGCGCTCTCGCAGGCACCACTGCCTCCCGGCCCGGCCGAGATCGGCCCGGCGGTCAGGATCGTCGATCAGGTCTGCCAGCGCGTCGGCCAGGCCCACGGGGTCGCCAGCGGGGACGAGCAACCCGCGGGGCGGCGCCGTGGGATCGTCCGCCCCGGCGTAGATGCGGTGCGGTTTCACGTCGGAGAGCACCACTGCCTTGGCGCTGCTCAGGGCCTCCAGCGGCTTCAGTGGTGACACCATCTCGGTGACGGGAAGACTGAGGCGGGGGAGCGGCATGATGTCGAACAGACTGAGCAGCCGGGGCATTTCCGCGTTGGGCAGCCGTCCGAGCAGTCGCACCCGGTCGCTCAGTCCCAACCTGGTGACCTGCTTGGCGAGGTCGGCTTCGGCCTTCCCGCTGCCAGCGATCGCGATGGTGAACTCGCGGCCCCGGTCCCGCAGCAGGGCAGCCGCGTCGAGCAGGGTTGCCAGTCCTTCGTAGGTGACCAGGCTGCCTGCGAACCCGATGACAGGGTGCTCCAGTGGGATTCCGTGGCGGGCTGCGTAGGCCTCGTCCTTGGGCAGGGGGAGGAACTCGTGGGGATGCACCGCGTTGGGTGCGAGACGGATGCGCGCGGGGTCGACACCCCGAACGACAAGTTCGTCCCTCAATTCCTCGGTGATGGCCAGCACTGCATCTGCTTCGGTGAGCACCAGGTTCTCGAGCGAGACCTGCATCTCGTAGCGTTCTGTGCCCTCGAAGCCGGGGCGGTCGGAGGCCTCGGTGATCTCCCAGAGACCGCGAACCTCGTAGACGAACGGCAGCCCGAGGCGTCGCGCGGCGATCAAAGCGGGCAGGGCAGTGCGATGGTTCGAGGCGGCGTGGATCAGGCTCGGGCGCTGCAGTCGCGCCTCCCTCACGTAGGCGTCTGCCGCCTGCAACAGGTAGTGGTCGAGAGGGGTGCGCGTGAGGTCGGGGCCGGGCAGGTGCACGTACTCCACGTCGTTGATGGTGCGCGACCACCGCTTGCGCCTGGGGTGCTTGGCCTCGGTCTTGGTGTCCCAGGGGTAACCGGCGCGTGCGACCACCGTGACATCGTTGCCGCCGGACCGTAGGGCCGAGACGATCCCGCCCGTGCGCGTGGAGTATCCGTTCGTGTGGAAGGCCGGGGTGGAGTGTGCGCAGTACATGATGCGCCCCCGCTCCGGGTGGTACGCAGCACCGGGGCTGCGCGGCGGCACCACCACGGCTCCCGTGATGATGCGTTCGTCCCCCAACGCTCGGGCGGCGAGGGCCTGGCCCCAGTCGCCCATCGCACCCACGAGCTCGGAGTGCCGCCGCAGGGCGGCGCAGACTTCGGAGACATGTCCGCCGACGTTCCACCCGTACTGGAGCACGTCCAGCAGGTTCGCAGGGGCCGGATCCGCATCGAGGGCTGTCACCAGCAGCTGCAGTTCCCGCGCATTCGACGTGCCCGTGGACGTCGCCGTTGGGCGGGGCGAGGAACTGCCCGGAGCGGCCGCGGTCGCCGACCGGTGCGCGGGTGGCCCGTTCGAAATGGCGGGGGCGCTCTGGGAAGGAGCGGCGGGCGGGGGAGTGGACGCAGTGCTCGCGAGCTGCGCAGCGGTGGCCACGGTGGAAGGGCGGCCGACGGCACGACGGGTTGCCGATGCCCGCTGCTTGACCATGGCCAACGGATGCAGCGCCCACCTGCCCACGAGCCAGGTGCGAGACCCGCGGAGTCGCTTCAGGTCGTCCTTGAGGCGCTTGTTCTCCACCCGGTAGGCGGCCAGGGCCGCGTTGGCCTGGGCCAACTGGGACTTCTGCGCAGCAAGGGCAGCGCGGGCACGCTCCGCCTCCCGCTTGTTCGTCTCGGCGTCCTTGCCCTTCGCGGAGCCCTTGGGTGAGGTGGAGCGTGCCGCCATGCCGAGGTACTTCGTCCAGAATTCGTCGAAGTGGGTCAAGGCGTCCTCACGGCGCAGGTCGTCGATCTGTCGTGGGTCGCGCGTCTCGTCAGCGTGCACGTCTCGTCCTCATCGGGGGTCAGATCTCTTCATCAACGACCCAACCCTCGGGTTCCTCCCGAGGTTTGGCCGCCAGTTGCTCGCGTTCCCTCTCGGCCCACAGGTCGCCCGCAAGGGTGTCGCGCATCACCTTGTCGGCCTCGGCGAAATTCTCCTGCGCCACCTGCCAGGCCCACTGCCGGTACGTGCGGGCCACGATGACGGCGTCACCGTCGGTCACCAGTTCACCCTCATGCAACCACACTGCGCGGGTGCACAGCCTTTCGATCGTCTGAGCGGCGTGCGAGACGAGGAAGATCGTGCCCGCCTGTTCACGCAAGCGCTTGATGGTGCGGGCCGAGCGCTCCGCGAAGGAAGCGTCTCCCGTGCCGAGGGCCTCGTCGATCAGCAGGATCTCCGGATTCGAAGCTGCGGCGATGGCGAAGCGCAGCCGGGCACCCATTCCCGAGGAGTAGGTCGACATGGGACGATTGATGGCGTCCCCGATACCGGCCAGTTCCAGGACGCGCGGGGTGATCTGGGCAACTTCCACCGGGGAGAAGCCCAGCGCCAACAAGCCGAGTCGCACGTTCTTGCGGCCGCTCATGTGGGGGAGCAGCGCGGCGTTCACGCCCAGCAGCATGGGAGTCGCCGTGGCGAGCACCTGGCCGTGATCGGGTGGCTGCACGCCGGCAATGACCCGCAGCAGGGTGCTCTTTCCCGATCCGTTGGATCCCACGATCCCGACGTGCTCGCCCTCCCGCACCGTCAGCGACACGTCACGCAGGGCGTGCACCTTGGTGCGCGAGACCCGGCTGACGACGCTGTGCGCCAGTCGGTGAAGGGCGTTGCCGTCGGGCGGTGGCTCGATCTCGCTGTCGTAGGTGACCGAGACATCCGTGATGACCACGGAGACCTGGGCTTCCTCAGCGGACTCGACCATAGGAGACCTCCCCACGCCAGAACCAGACGAGCCCGAACGTGCTGACACCCACCGCCCACATGGTGAGTTGGATCCATTCCCCGGGTCGTGGCATGTAGCCGCGCATGAGCAGTTCGCGGTACATGTTGATCAACAGGAACAAAGGCTGGTGTTGCACCACTGCCTGGGCGTGGGGAATGGCTGCGAACCGGTCGACGGACCACATGACTGCTGATCCGTACATCAGAATTCGAATGAGATATCCCAACAAGTGCCGCGCATCGGGAAAGGCAGCCCCGATGCGCGCCGTGATGAGGGCGGCGCCCACGTTGAACAATGACTGCAGGGCGAACAGGAACGGCACCATGATTGCCGTGGAATGGGGCCAGTGCTGCGAAAGCACGTGAACGACGATGAACATCACCACCACGACCGGCAGCGTCTGCAGGGCCTCACGCAGGGTGGAGGCAAGCGGGAGCGATGCCCGAGGGAACGAGAAGGCCCGGATCAGGCCGGTGCTGTTGTGGACGCTGTTGACTCCGCTGGTCAGGGCGCGCGTGGTGAAGCTGAACATCAGCACGCCGATCACCACGTACGACGGGAAGTTGGCGATGCGTGACTGGAACAGCACCCCGAAGATGAGGATGTAGATGCCCGCGTCGAACAGCGGGTTCAGCACGAGCCAGAGATTGCCCAGCACCATGCCCCGGTTGCCCGAGAGGGCTTGGGCCCTGGACTGCGCCCAGATGAAATGGCGGCGATCCCACAACTGCCGCATGTAGTCGCGCAGGGGTGGCCGGCCACCCACCCTTCTCAGTTCGGCGTAGTCGAGGCCACGCCGGGGAGTCTCGCGGCTCAGCCTGGGCAGCGCGAATGCGGCCCTCCGAGACGGTTCCATCAGTCAGCTCCCAACGTGGCGTACACCCGATCGTAATGGGAGGCGGCCCGCCGCCACGTCCGCTCGGCTGCCCATGAACGTCCCAGCAGTCCTGCTCGTTGGAGCGCGTCGGGGTCGTCCAGCACCGCTGAGAGGTGCTCCGCCAGACTCAGCGGGTCGCCCGCACGAGCCAGGGATCCGCCCGCCGGTGACACCACCTCCGCCAACGCCGGAAGGTCGCTCGCGACCACGGGGCGAGCCAGGGCCCACGCCTCCACAGGCTTCAGCGGGGTCACCATGCGACACACCGGGGTGTCGAGTCTGGGCACGGCCACGACGTCAAGAGCCTCGACCCAGGTCAGGGCACGAGCGCGGTCCTGACGCCCAGGGAACTGGCAGACCCTGTCCAAACCCAGGTTGTGGGCCAGGGATTGCAGCGAGGGCAGCGCCACTCCGTGACCGACGATGGCACACCTCACGTCCCTGCCGCCGGCGCGCAGCAGGTGCACGGCTCGTAGCAGTACGTCGAACCCCTCGTAGCCGACCACCGAGCTGACCGATCCCACCCACTCACCCTCCCGCGGCAGTCCGAGCTGGGCACGCGCCTGGCTGGGTGTCGCGTCGCGGTTGAAGAGGGATTCGTCCACTGCATTCGGCACCACCGTGATGTGGTCCTCGGGGACGCCTCGCTTGAGCAGGTCGGCACGCTGCACCTCGGACAGCACCACCACTGCGTCGGCCGACATCGCCAGTTCGGTCTCACGGTCCCGCTGCAGGCGCAGGCGTTCGCTGGTTTCGGCTTCGTGCCGGGCCCAGTCGGGGCGGCTCGCCAGCCAGGTGTACTCAAGTTGCCCGCGCATCTCGTAGACCCACGGCAGTCCGGTGCGTTCGGCGACCTCGCGAACGGCCACACCGTTGGTGTGGTCGGTGGTCGTGTGCAGCACCCGGGGGCGGAACTCCCCGACGAGGTCGGTGAGCAGGTCGGCCTGCAGGGTCAGTCGCTGCATCAGGCTGGCTGGCTGATGCCAGGGCAATAGCCGGTGCACAGGAACCGTGCCGACCTGTTCGAGGTGTGGGCCCCCCAGGCGACCGATGGTGGTGGGGTAGCCCAGCCGGGTCGCCGCCTGCACCTCCCACCCCGCTTGTTGCACTGCCTGCATCACGGCTTGGCTCCTGCGGGTGTAGCCCGACTGGGTGTGCGGCAATGAGTTGGTGAGCACGAACAGCACACGTCGGCCGGCGGCGCGCACGTGGAGCGGGGGGCGCTCGGGGAGTCGCACGCCGGGGGTCATGGCATCCCGCTCGCTGCGGATGCGCTGAGCCAGGGGGCTGGCGGGGTCGAGCTCGGCGAGGGCGCCGCGGAAGTCACCTGCCTGCAGGCGCAATCGGGCCCGGTCACGGTTGGTCAGCAGGTCGGCGGGGACGAGTTCGGCCAACCCGCGGTTCACCGCGACCGACACCGCCAAGGCATCCCACGCCCGCCTCGCCCGCGTGCCCGGCATCGGGGATGGACCCCACCAGGCCTCGAGTTGGGTCCTGACGGCATCCGGACGGTCAGAGATGTGGGCCATCAGTGCCTGCCAGGCGGCATTTCCGTGGTGGGGGAGGTGGGTGACGCCCACCCGGCGGGCAACTTGGACGACCGCATGGGCGGCGTCGTCGTGGAGCAGTGCGGCCCCGGTCGAACCCGCCAGCCATAGGTCACGGACCATCGAGCCGAGTCGCCCCGGCCTGCGGGAGGCGGTCATGCACGACCCAGCGCTTCACCGCGCGCGACGCCCGGGCGTGCCGACGCCACTTCGCAGGCGGCCTCCACCTCGGCGGCGTGCAGCAGCGCCGACCCATGGGTCAGCACCCAGTCGCGGGCAGCGGATCCGACCCGCAGGCGAGATCGGTCACCGGCGAGGTCCCGCCAGAGTCGGGCCAGTGCCTCCGGATCCTCCGGCGGGACGACGTCCCCTGCGCCGGACTGTCGGACGATCTCGGCCGTCTCACCCTCGAGGCTCGCGCTCACGTGCCGCTGCACGACCATGATGTCGTACAGCTTGCTGGGAACGGTGAGTTCCATGCCGTGCCACCGGCGCAGGCAGACCAGCACCGTGTCGGCCCATTCCAGGTGTGCCCGCGTCTCGGGCTTGGGCACCTGGTCGATCCATTCGACGTCGACTCCCTTGCGCGCGGCATAGGTGTGCAGCGAGTGACTGTGCGCGCCACGGCCGACGATCCGCAGCCGCACGGGTGTGTCGGACTCCTTCAGCAACGCCGCAGCGTCGATGGCGACAGCCAGGCGCTGCGCACGGCCCATCACGCCCATGTAGAGCACGTTGAGCCCGTCGTGGTCGTCCACGGGTGGCAGGGGATCGTCGGGCGTGGCGATGTTGCGGGCCACCCTCACCTGACGCATGCCGTGGCCGCGCAAGTCCTGCGCCAGCGATTCGGTGGTCGTGACGATCGCCGACGCGTCGCGCAACATGCCCCAGTACCAGCCCGTCAGGGTGGGCGTGAGCGCGTTGCTGAACGGTGGCGGAGGCAGTTCGTGGGTGCCGTCGTCGTTCCAGTGCTCGACGTCGGCGAACAGGTGGGGCCAGGCGTCGCGGAGTTCGACCACCAAGGGCAGCCGACGCAGCTTCGCGACGAGCCAGCCCACGGGCAGGCTCGTCAGCGCCGGCACCGTGGTCAGCACGACGTCGGGACGGGACGAGCGCAGCGCGGCCAGCAGGGTCTGGGCTCCGGTCACCGCCTCGTTCATCAGCCTCCGGTGCAGCCCGAGCCCGGGCACCAGGGCCCGCACCTCGCGGATGCGCAGACCTGACGTGTCGGACTGGCGCTCGGGGTGGTGGCCCCAGCGCGGCACCACCACGTCGAGGGAGTGCCCCTTGGCGAGGAGTTCTCGTGACAGCCACGACCATCGCCCCGCGTGGGCCCCGCCCTCGGGGGGAAAGTGCTGCGTCAACAGCAGAATGCGAATGGTCGGCTCCCGGTGACAATCAGGGGATGGGTGGCAATCGGATCACGAGGCGCAAATGGGCGCAATGATGGGGTGATACCCTCTCGGAGAACTTAACAGACCTCGTCCCCGGCGTGTGAGACGAGCACTCCCTATGGTGAGGAAACCAGAATCCATGGATGACACCATCGTCGTGATCGGGCTCGGCTACATCGGCCTGCCCACCGCCGCCGTGCTGGCGCGAGCCGGCAAGAACGTGATCGGCGTCGACGTCTCCGATCGGCACGTGAATGCCGTCAATGCCGGGGAGCTGCCGTTCATCGAGGACGGGCTGGGCGAGGTCGTGGCCCAGGTCGTCCGGGAGGGCCACCTGACCGCCCGCAAGGACACCCCGCAGGGTGACGTCTTCATCATCGCCGTGCCCACCCCGTTCGCGGAGGGCCACAAGGCCGACCTCAGCTACATCGACGCCGCCACCAAGGGCATCGCGCCGCAGTTGCAGGGCCATGAGCTGGTGATCCTCGAGTCGACCTCCCCGCCCGGAACCACCGAGCACGTCCGTGACCTGCTGGCCCAGTTGCGTCCGGAGCTCACCGACCTGCAGTTCGCCCACGCCCCCGAGCGGGTACTCCCGGGGCGGATCATGGTCGAGATGGTCACCAACGACCGCATCATCGGCGGCATCACCCCCGAGGCCGCCGAGCGCGCTGCCAGGCTGTACGCGTCGTTCTGCCAAGCCGAACTGCACCTGACGGACGCCACCACGGCCGAGATGGCCAAGCTCACCGAGAACGCCTTCCGCGATGTCAACATCGCGTTCGCCAACGAACTGTCGCTGATCTCCGACCAACTCGGGGTCGACGTCTGGGAGCTCATCGAGCTCGCCAACAAGCACCCGAGGGTCAACATCCTCCAGCCCGGCCCCGGGGTGGGTGGGCACTGCATCGCCGTCGACCCGTGGTTCATCGTGTCGAGTTCGCCGGACCACGCGAAGCTGATCAACCAGGCCAGGCACGTCAATGACGGCAAACCCGACTGGGTGATCGACCAGGTTCGCGCTGCCCTCGACGACCCGTCCCTGGCAGACAAGGCAATGAAGACGGTCGCCTGCCTCGGGCTGGCCTTCAAGCCCGACATCGACGACCTCCGCGAATCTCCCTCGCTGCACATCGTCGAGCGACTTGCGGCCGAGCTCGACAACGCCGATGTGGTGGCGGTCGAGCCCAACGTGAGTGAACTGCCCGAGAGTCTCGCCGGTCGAGGCGTCACCCTGGTCGACCTCGAGGATGCCAGCGACGCCGACGTGATCGTGTTGCTGGTCGACCACAAGGAGTTCAAGGCGATCCCAGCTGAGCGACTCGACGGGCGACTGCTGGTCGACACCAAGGGGCTGTGGCGTCGCCGCCGACCCCAGACGCTCGCCCGCTGAGACGCTCGCTCGCTGGGGCGCTCGCCCGCTGATGCGGCCTGCGTCAGCCTTGGGCTGCTCCAGTGGTGGTGGGCTGGTCCGAAGCACTGGGCAACACGGCGCTGGGCACGATCACGTCCGTGGGGATCACCGTGGGCAACCCACCGATGGACGGACGGGTGCTGGTCGGGCTCGTCGAAGCCGTGGTGGGCTGCACCGGCGGGGCGATGGTGCTCGAACGGGTGGCCGTGGGAGCGGTTGTCGTCCTGGTCGTCGTCGGAGCCTGCGGCCGGGAGGTCGTCGGCGGCACGTACTGAGTCGTCCGGGTCGCGCTGGTGGCTGGCGGCTGCGCGGTGGTGGTCACCTGGGAGGCGCTCGACGGGGCTGCTGAGGTCGCCGCCGGGGTCAGGGAACCCGCGGGGGTCGAGGACCGGGTCGTCACGGTGGCTGAGGAGGGGACAAGCGAGCTGGTGCTGGGGGACGAGACCGGGGTCGAGTCCTGCGGTGCGGACGACTGGTTCTCGGCCGGCACGGCATCGAGCGCGACACTGGGCCGCAGCCAGGCAGGCTGGGCGCCGACGACGTAGCCCGAGGCGCACAACGCCACTCCCAGCACCGCCACGCCCGCTCCGGCCTGCTGCCTCAGCCGCTTCGGCGACAGCCACAGGGCCAGTGCCGCCACGAGTGCGAGCAGGCCACCGGTGAACAGCGCGAACCATGGCCCGGCGATGATGACGGCCACCAGCAGGTAGGCGACGACGAGTGGAATCACGAACTGGGGCTTCAGCAGCTTCTTCACGGCACCTCCCGGGGCAGCGTCGGGGTGGGGGAGTGGACGACCACCGGGAGTGCCCACACCCGGCCGCATGATGGTAACCCGCCCGCCCGGCCTGCCCGGAATGGGGAGCGGCCACGCTCTGGTCGAGGTTGAGGGTTGCGGGCTGGACCGGCGGTGACGACAAGCCGGGTAGGGTGCTTGCCACCGCGCCCCCGAGGACTACCATGGACTGCGACGCGATGGTCGTCCGGTACGAACCCATGAGCCGCCTGTGACGGGCTCAGATCGAGGGCATCCGCACCGACTCCGATGTCGCGGTTCCCGACCGGGTTGCGTTTGACAGCCCGAGCCCCGCTGTGCGCTTTGCAAAGTTGCCGCGCACGGCGTATCGTGGTTGTTTGCCCCATCGCTGCCGACGACCCGTGATGCTTGACGCGGGACAGTTCTGCATGCACAGCACTACGTGTTGAGTTCTTGGAAGGACCGCATCTTGGCCGCCTCGCGCACCGCCGCAAAGAACACCAACGTCATCTCCTCCAGCGGACGACTCTCGTTCGCGAAGATCCCCGAACCGATGGAAGTGCCGAATCTGCTTGACCTGCAGATCGACGCCTTCGACTGGCTCGTGGGCAACGAGGCCTGGCAGAAGCGCGTCGAGGAGGCCCTCGCTGAGGGGCGCACCGACGTGAACACCAAGTCCGGACTGGAGGAGATCTTTGAAGAGATCTCTCCCATCGAAGACATGGCCGAGACGATGTCGCTCTCACTGCGCGACCACCGTTTCGAAGATCCGAAGGCCTCGATCGACGAGTGCAAGGATCGCGACATCACCTATGCCGCGCCGCTGTTCGTGACCGCTGAGTTCATGAACAACGACACCGGCGAGATCAAGTCCCAGACAGTCTTCATCGGCGACTTCCCGCTGATGACCGACAAGGGCACCTTCGTCATCAACGGCACCGAGCGCGTGGTCGTCTCGCAGCTGGTGCGTTCCCCGGGCGTCTACTTCGAGCAGACCCCCGACAAGACGTCCGACAAGGACATCTTCTCGACCAAGATCATCCCCTCGCGTGGTGCCTGGCTCGAGTTCGAGATCGACAAGCGCGACCTGGTCGGCGTCCGCCTCGACCGCAAGCGCAAGCAGAACGTCACGGTGCTGCTCAAGGCCCTGGGCTGGAGCGAGGAGCGCATCCTCGAGGAGTTCGCCGGATACGAGTCGATCCGCCAGACGCTCGAGAAGGACCACGTCCACACCCAGGACGAGGCGCTGCTCGACATCTACCGCAAGCTGCGCCCCGGCGAGCCGCCGGCACGTGACGCGGCCGAGACGCTGCTGAACAACTACTACTTCAACCCCAAGCGCTACGACCTGGCCAAGGTTGGTCGATACAAGATCAACAAGAAGCTGGGCCTCGACCTGCCCTTCGACAAGCAGGTGCTGACCGTCGACGACATCGTCCAGGCGATCCACTTCGTCTGTGCGCTGCACGAGGGCCGCGAGACCCTGGCCAACGGCACCCCCGTCGAGGCCGACGACATCGACCACTTCGGCAACCGTCGTCTGCGCACCGTGGGTGAGTTGATCCAGAACCAGCTGCGTACCGGTCTCGGTCGTATGGAGCGCGTCGTGCGTGACCGCATGACGACCCAGGACATCGAGGCGATCACGCCGCAGACCCTGATCAACATCCGTCCGGTGACCGCCGCACTCAAGGAGTTCTTCGGAACCTCGCAGCTGTCGCAGTTCATGGACCAGAACAACCCGCTCGCGGGCCTGACCCACAAGCGCCGTCTGTCGGCCCTGGGCCCGGGTGGTCTGTCCCGTGACCGCGCCGGCATGGAGGTCCGTGACGTCCACCCCTCGCACTACGGACGCATGTGCCCCATCGAGACCCCTGAGGGCCCGAACATCGGTCTGATCGGCTCGCTGGCCTCGTTCGCCCGTGTCAACGCGTTCGGCTTCATCGAGACCCCGTACCGCAAGGTGGTCGACGGTGTCGTCACCGGCACGATCGACTATCTGACCGCTGACGAGGAGGACCGTCAGATCGTCGCGCAGGCCAACGCCCCGCTCGACGCCGACGGCCGATTCATCGAGGAGCGGGTGCTCGTCCGCAAGCGCCACGGCGACGTCGACAACCTCGACCCGTCCGAGGTCACCTACATGGACGTCTCCCCTCGCCAGATGGTGTCGGTGGCCACGGCCCTGATCCCCTTCCTCGAGCACGACGACGCCTCGCGCGCCCTGATGGGTGCCAACATGCAGCGCCAGGCCGTGCCGCTCATCCGCAACGAGTCGCCCTTCGTCGGCACCGGTATGGAGTACCGCTCCGCCACCGACGTCGGCGACGTCACCCTGGCCGCCAAGGCCGGTGTGGTGGGCAACGTCTCGGCCGACCTGATCGAGATCGCGAACGACGACGGCACCTACTCCAGCCACAAGCTGCAGAAGTTCAAGCGGTCGAACGCGGGCACCTGCATCAACCAGCGTCCGCTGGTCGCCCCCGGCGACCGGGTCGAGGTCGGCTCGCCGCTGGCCGACGGACCCTGCACCGACCAAGGCGAGATGGCGCTGGGCAAGAACCTGCTGGTCGCCTTCATGCCCTGGGAGGGTCACAACTACGAGGACGCGATCATCCTGTCGCAGCGTCTCGTGCAGGACGACGTGCTCACCTCGATCCACATCGAGGAGCACGAGGTCGACGCTCGTGACACCAAGCTGGGCCCCGAGGAGATCACGCGGGACATCCCGAACGTGAACGAGGACATGCTGGCCAACCTCGACGATCGCGGCATCATCCGCATCGGCGCCGAAGTCGGCACCGGCGACATCCTCGTCGGCAAGGTCACCCCCAAGGGCGAGACCGAGTTGACCCCCGAGGAGCGCCTGCTGCGCGCCATCTTCGGTGAGAAGGCTCGCGAGGTGCGCGACACCTCGATGAAGGTGCCCCACGGCGAGACCGGAACCGTCATCGGCGTGCGCGTCTTCGACCGCGAGGAGGGCGACGAGTTGCCCCCCGGCGTGAACCAGATGGTGCGCGTCTACGTGGCCCAGAAGCGCAAGATCTCCGACGGTGACAAGCTCGCCGGACGCCACGGCAACAAGGGCGTCATCTCGAAGATCCTGCCCGTGGAGGACATGCCCTTCCTGGAGGACGGCACCCCCGTCGACATCGTGCTCAACCCGCTCGGTGTTCCCTCGCGTATGAACCTGGGCCAGGTGCTCGAGAACCACCTCGGGTGGATCGCGAAGACCGGCTGGGACATCTCGGGTCTCGAGGACGAGTGGGCCAAGCGTCTGCAGGAGGTCGGCATGGGTCGCGCCGACTCCGACTCGCGCGTGGCCACCCCGGTCTTCGACGGCGCCACCGAGGAGGAGATCGCCGGACTGCTCGAGCACGGCCTGCCCACCCGCGACGGAGACCGCCTGGTCGACGCCGACGGCAAGGCTCGTCTGTTCGACGGACGTTCCGGTGAGCCCTACCCGCAGCGCATCGGTGTCGGCTACATGTACATGCTGAAGCTGCACCACCTGGTCGACGACAAGATCCACGCCCGTTCGACCGGTCCGTACTCGATGATCACCCAGCAGCCGCTGGGCGGCAAGGCACAGTTCGGTGGCCAGCGCTTCGGTGAGATGGAGGTGTGGGCCCTCGAGGCCTACGGCGCCGCCTGGGCACTGCAGGAACTGCTGACCATCAAGTCGGACGACGTTCCCGGCCGTGTGAAGGTCTACGAGGCCATCGTCAAGGGCGAGAACATCCCCGAGCCGGGCATCCCCGAGTCGTTCAAGGTGCTGGTCAAGGAGATGAAGTCGCTCTGCCTGAACGTCGAGGTGCTCTCCAGCGATGGCACCGTCGTCGAACTGCGTGACTCCGAGGACGACTACCGCGGCGCCGAGGACTTCGGCATCGACCTGTCTCGCCGTCCGGGCGCCGATTCGTTCGCCCTGGTCGACGAAGTCTGAGTTCTCAGCCGACCCGACGCGGTCGTCCCCCTGGTGAGGACGACCGCGGCGGGCCCGGCAGGACCAGTCCAACCCCCAGAACTCAGACACATATTCAGCACCTGCGAAGAGCAGGGAAATGGAGACAACCACCGTGCTGGACGTCAACTACTACGACGAACTCCGGATCGGCCTCGCCACCGCCGATGAGATCCGTGGCTGGAGCCACGGAGAGGTCAAGAAGCCCGAGACCATCAACTACCGCACGCTGAAGCCCGAGCGTGACGGCCTCTTCTGCGAGAAGATCTTCGGCCCCACCCGTGACTGGGAGTGCTACTGCGGCAAGTACAAGCGTGTGCGCTTCAAGGGCATCATCTGCGAGCGCTGTGGCGTCGAGGTGACCCGGTCGAACGTCCGTCGTGACCGCATGGGCCACATCGAACTGGCCGCCCCCGTCACCCACATCTGGTACTTCAAGGGTGTTCCCTCGCGACTGGGCTACCTGCTCGACATCGCCCCGAAGGACCTCGAGAAGGTCATCTACTTCGCGGCCTACATGATCACCGCCGTCGACGAGGAGGCCCGTCACCGCGACCTCTCGTCGCTGCAGGCCAAGGTCGACGTCGAGCGTGGTCAGCTCGAGAAGCGCAAGAACGTCGACGTCGACAACAGGCTCAAGAAGCTTGAGGAGGACCTCGGCCAGGCCGAGGCCGACGGGCTCAAGGCCGATCAGAAGAAGCGCATCAAGGACGGCGCCGAGAAGGAGGCCAAGCAGATCCGTGACCGCGCCCAGCGCGAGATCGATCGCCTGGACGCCGTCTGGGACCGCTTCAAGTCCCTCAAGGTGCAGGACTTCGAGGGCGACGAGATCCTCTACCGCGAGATGAAGGCGCGCTTCGGCAAGTACTTCGAGGGCTCGATGGGTGCCGAGGCGATCAAGAATCGTCTGGCCACCTTCGACCTGGCCGCCGAGGCCGAGTCGCTGAAGGAGACCATCAAGACCGGCAAGGGGCAGCGCAAGACCCGCGCCCTGAAGCGGCTGAAGGTCGTCTCGGCGTTCCTGAACACCGGCAACTCGCCGATGGGCATGGTGCTCGACGCCGTCCCCGTCATTCCTCCGGACCTTCGTCCGATGGTGCAGCTCGACGGTGGACGTTTCGCGACCTCCGACCTCAACGACCTGTACCGCCGCGTCATCAACCGCAACAACCGCCTCAAGCGCCTGCTCGACCTCGGTGCCCCCGAGATCATCGTGAACAACGAGAAGCGCATGCTGCAGGAGGCCGTTGACTCGCTGTTCGACAACGGACGACGCGGTCGTCCCGTGACCGGACCGGGCAACCGTCCGCTGAAGTCGATCTCGGACATGCTGAAGGGCAAGCAGGGTCGTTTCCGTCAGAACCTGCTGGGCAAGCGCGTGGACTACTCGGGCCGTTCGGTCATCGTGGTCGGTCCGCAGTTGAAGCTGCACCAGTGTGGTCTGCCGAAGGCCATGGCCCTGGAGCTGTTCAAGCCGTTCGTGATGAAGCGTCTGGACGACCTCAACCACGCCCAGAACATCAAGTCGGCCAAGCGCATGGTCGAGCGTCAGCACCCCGTGGTGTGGGACGTGCTCGAGGAGGTCATCACCGAACACCCGGTGCTGCTGAACCGTGCACCCACCCTTCACCGACTCGGCATCCAGGCCTTCGAGCCGCAGCTGATCGAGGGCAAGGCCATCCAGCTCCACCCGCTGGTGTGTGCTGCCTTCAACGCTGACTTCGACGGTGACCAGATGGCCGTGCACCTGCCGCTGTCGGCGGAGGCGCAGGCCGAGGCCCGCATCCTGATGCTGTCGACGAACAACATCCTCAAGCCGGCAGACGGTCGTCCTGTGACGCTGCCCTCGCACGAGATGATCATCGGCATGTACTACCTCACCCAGAGCCTCGACGGGCTCAAGGGCGAGGGCCGGGCGTTCAGCTCGGTGGCCGAGGCGATCATGGCCCACGATGCCGGCGAGCTCGACATGCGCGCCAAGATCAAGGTGCTGGTCAAGGGATACGTGCCCGGACCCGGCTCGACCGCTCGGATCCGTCCGGACGGCACCGCCCTGCTCGACACCACCCTGGGCAAGATCACCTTCAACGAGGCCATGCCGGCGGAGTTCCCCTTCGTCGAGGACCACGTGGGCAAGAAGCAGCTCGGCGCTCTCGTCAACGAGCTCGCCGACGGCTACCCCATGTCGGTCGTCACCCAGACCCTCGACCACCTGAAGGACCTCGGCTTCCGCTGGGGCACCCGCTCGGGTGTGACCGTGTCGATCGGTGACGTGCAGATCCCGCCGAGCAAGCCCGAGATCCTCGACACCTTCGAGAAGAAGGCGCTGAAGATCGACAGCCTCTACGACCGCGGTGCTGTCACCGAGGACGAGCGTCGTCAGGAGCTCATCCAGATCTGGACCGACGCCACGGCCGACCTGACCGAGGCCATGGAGAAGAACTTCGTCGCCACGAACCCCATCGTCATGATGGTGAACTCGGGCGCTCGAGGCTCCATGACCCAGATGCGTCAGCTCGCGGCCATGCGAGGACTGGTGGCCAACCCCAAGGGCGAGATCATCGCGCGTCCGATCAAGTCCAACTTCAAGGAAGGTCTGTCGGTCCTCGAGTACTTCATCTCGACTCACGGTGGCCGTAAGGGCCAGGCCGACACCGCATTGCGCACGGCCGACTCGGGTTACCTGACCCGTCGTCTGGTCGACGTCTCGCAGGACGTGATCATCCGCGAGGAGGACTGTGGCACGCAGCGTGGTCTGAACAAGACCATCGCGCACGTCGACGAGTCGGGACGGGTGACCATCCCCGACAACGTCGAGACCGCTGCCTACGCCCGCACGCTGGCCGTCGACGTGGCGGACCCGCAGGGCAAGGTGGTGCTCACCGGCGGGGCTGATCTCGGCGATGCCGAGATCCGCATGCTGGCTGCCGCGGGTGTGACCGAGGTCAAGGTGCGCTCCGTGCTCACCTGTGACGCGGCCACTGGCACGTGCGCGAAGTGCTACGGACGCTCGCTCGCCACCGGCAAGCTGGTCGATGTCGGCGAGGCCGTGGGTATCGTCGCCGCGCAGTCCATCGGCGAGCCCGGCACCCAGCTGACGATGCGTACCTTCCACACCGGTGGTGTGGCCGGGGACGACATCACGCAGGGTCTGCCGCGTGTGCAGGAGCTGTTCGAGGCTCGTCAGCCCAAGGGCAAGGCCCCGTTGGCCGAGGCCTCGGGTCGCATCGAGATCGAGGAGGCCGACCGCAGCCGCAAGCTCATCCTGAAGCGTGACGACGGCGGTGAGGACATCGAGTACGTGGTGCCCAAGCGCGCCCGTCTTGAGTTCGAGGCGGACGGCCAGCAGGTCGTCATCGCCGATGGTGTGCACGTGGCCGCTGGCCAGCAGCTCACCGCCGGCACCAAGGACCCCCAGGACGTGCTGCGGATCAACGGTCTGCGCAAGGTGCAGGAGTTGCTGGTCGACGAGGTGCAGAAGGTGTACGCCACCCAGGGTGCGCCGATTCACGACAAGCACATCGAGATCATCATCCGGCAGATGCTTCGCCGCATCACCGTCATCGACGGTGGCGACACCCGCCTGATGCCCGGTGAGCTCGTCGATCGTCAGGGCTTCGAGAACGCCAACCGCGAAGCGGTGGAGTCCGGTGCTCGTGCGGCCGAGGGTCGTCCGGTGCTGATGGGTATCACCAAGGCGTCGCTGGCGACCGAGTCGTGGCTCTCCGCGGCCTCGTTCCAGGAGACCACCAAGGTGCTGACCGACGCGGCCATCCACGGCAAGTCGGACTCGCTGAAGGGCCTCAAGGAGAACGTCATCCTCGGCAAGCTGATCCCGGCCGGTACCGGTCTCGACCGATACCGCAACATTCGGGTGGAGCCCACCGCGGAGGCGAAGGCCAGCGCGTTCACCATGAACTACGACCCCTACGACTACGACTTCGGGTCGGGTTCGGGTGCCGCGGTTCCGCTGGAGGACATCGACTTCGGCGACGGCGTTCGCTGATCGTCAGCCGGTGACCCGGTGAGGTCGCGATCCGGTGAGGTTGTGAGGGCCGCTCCACTTCGGTGGGGCGGCCCTCGTCCGTTGGTGGGGGAGTGGCGGGCCGTGCACCACGGGCTGCCGTGCCGTCCAGCACGGGCTGCCGGAGCCCCCCGGGACCCCTGCTTTTGACCCTCGGGTGAGCGTGAACTAATCTTGGAGACTGTGCTCGGAGTTGCACGAGCATCTGTGCGTGCCCTGGCGTGGTACCACCTTCTTGGTTGCACAAGGAGTGCTGGAACCTTTGCGGAGTTCGCACGGCATCCTGCTTGACGCCTGCCGCGGTGACGGTGGCCAGCGGTGGTTCGAAACGGATGCAAGCCAGGGAACAACCTCAGGATCAACGAAAGAGATACCAGCCGGTGCCTACCATTCAGCAGCTGGTCCGCAAGGGCCGCAGTGACAAGGTCAGCAAGAACAAGACCGCTGCGCTCAAGGGCTCGCCCCAGCGTCGCGGCGTGTGCACGCGTGTGTACACCACCACCCCCAAGAAGCCGAACTCCGCTCTGCGCAAGGTCGCCCGTGTGCGCCTGTCGTCAGGTGTCGAGGTGACCGCCTACATCCCAGGCGTCGGGCACAACCTGCAGGAGCACTCGATGGTGCTCGTCCGCGGAGGCCGTGTGCGCGACCTGCCCGGTGTCCGCTACAAGATCATTCGCGGCTCGCTCGACACCCAGGGTGTCAAGAACCGCAAGCAGGCTCGCAGCCGCTACGGCGCGAAGAAGGAGAAGTAATGCCTCGCAAGGGTCCGGCGCCGAAGCGCCCGGTCATGGTCGACCCCGTCTACGGGTCGCCCGTTGTCTCCCAGCTGGTGAGCAAGGTGCTCCTCGATGGCAAGAAGACCATCGCCCAGGACATCGTGTACACCGCCCTCGAGGGCTGCCGCACCAAGAACGGTGTCGATCCCGTGCAGACCTTGAAGAAGGCGCTCGACAACATCAAGCCCTCCGTCGAGGTCAAGAGCCGCCGCGTCGGTGGTGCCACCTACCAGGTGCCGATCGACGTGAAGCCGGCCCGTGCCACCACGCTGTCGATGCGTTGGCTGGTCAGCTTCAGCCGCGCCCGTCGCGAGAAGACGATGGCCGAGCGCCTCATGAACGAGATCCTCGACGCCAGCAATGGCCTGGGCGCCGCCGTCAAGCGCCGCGAGGACACGCACAAGATGGCAGACGCCAACCGCGCCTTCGCGCACTACCGCTGGTGATCCGCCGCCCCCTCGTCCTTCGCGGGACGAGGGGGCGCACCCCCGCTCGGGCACAGAAGCGCCGGGCACTCATGACATTCCGAGTCCCACAATTGAGATTGAGGTAGAGGCCAATGGCCACCACTGACCTGGGCAAAGTTCGCAACATCGGCATCATGGCGCACATCGATGCCGGCAAGACCACCACCACCGAGCGCATCCTGTTCTACACCGGCATCACCTACAAGATCGGTGAGGTGCACGACGGCGCCGCCACCATGGACTGGATGGAGCAGGAGCAGGAGCGTGGCATCACGATCACCTCCGCTGCCACCACCTGTTTCTGGCACGACCACCAGATCAACATCATCGACACCCCCGGTCACGTCGACTTCACCGTCGAGGTGGAGCGTTCGCTCCGCGTTCTCGACGGTGCCGTCGCGGTGTTCGACGGTGTCGCAGGTGTCGAGCCCCAGTCGATGACCGTGTGGCGTCAGGCGTCGAAGTACAAGGTGCCCCGCATCTGCTACGTCAACAAGCTCGACCGCACCGGTGCCTCGTTCGACCACTGCCTCAAGACCATCCGCGAGCGCCTGCAGGCGACCCCGCTGGTGCTGCAGCTGCCGATCGGTGCCGAGTCGCACTTCATCGGTGTCGTCGACCTGCTGGGCATGCGCGCGCTGACCTGGCGCGGTGAGACCAAGATCGGTGAGGACTACGCCGTCGAGGAGATCCCCGCCGACATGCTCGAGGCCGCCGAGGCCGCTCGCGAGGAGCTCATCCACACCCTCGCCGACCACGACGACGAGTTCGCCGAGCTGTGGCTCGAGCGTGAGGACAGCGGTGAGGAGTTCACCGTCCTCGAGCTCAAGCACGCCATCCGCCGCTGTGTGCTGGCCAACAAGGCCAACGCCGTGGTCTGTGGCTCGTCGTTCAAGAACAAGGGCGTCCAGCCCCTGCTCGACGCCGTCATCGACTACCTGCCGGCCCCCACCGACGTCCCCGCCATCGACGGCTTCAAGCCCGGTGACGAGTCCGTCGAGCTGCACCGCAAGCCGCAGGACAGCGAGCCCCTGTCGGTGCTGGCGTTCAAGATTGCCGCCGATCCCCACCTGGGCCGGTTGACCTTCGTCCGCGTCTACTCGGGACGACTCGAGGCCGGCGCCCAGGTGCTGAACTCGACCAAGGGCAAGAAGGAGCGCATCGGGAAGATCTACCAGATGCACGCCAACAAGCGTGAGGAGATCGACTCGATCGGCGCCGGCATGATCTGCGCCGTGATGGGCCTGAAGGACACCACCACCGGTGAGACCCTGTGCGACCCCGCCAACCCGATCGTGCTGGAGTCGATGGAGTTCCCGGCCCCGGTGATCGAGCAGGCCATCGAGCCGAAGACCAAGTCCGACCAGGAGAAGCTGGGCATGGCGATCCAGCGCCTGGCCGAGGAGGACCCGACCTTCCGCGTCCACACCGACGAGGAGACCGGGCAGACCATCATCGCCGGCATGGGCGAGTTGCACCTCGAGATCCTGATCGACCGCATGAAGCGCGAGTTCAAGGTCGAGGCCAACATCGGCAAGCCGCAGGTGGCCTACCGCGAGACCCTGCGTCGGGCGGTGCAGAAGGTGGAGTACACCCACAAGAAGCAGTCCGGTGGTTCGGGCCAGTACGGCCGCGTCATCATCGACCTCGAGCCCCAGCCCGCGGGCACCGGCTACGAGTTCGTCAACGCCGTCACTGGTGGACGCATCCCTCGTGAGTACATCCCCGCCGTCGACGCCGGCATCAAGGACGCCATGCAGTTCGGTGTGCTGGCCGGCTACCCCGTGGAAGACATCAAGGTCACCCTGACCGACGGTGCCTACCACGACGTCGACTCCTCGGAACTCGCCTTCAAGATCGCCGGTTCGATGGCGTTCAAGGAGGCCGCGCGCAAGGCCGATCCGGCCCTGCTCGAGCCCATGATGGCCGTCGAGGTCACCACTCCCGAGGACTACCTGGGCACCGTCATCGGTGACCTGAACGGTCGTCGCGGACACATCCAGTCCATGGACGAGCTGCACGGCAACCGCGTCGTGCACGCGCTCGTGCCGCTGTCGGAGATGTTCGGCTACGTGGGTGACCTGAGGTCGAAGACCTCGGGCCAGGCCTCGTACTCGATGGAGTTCGACTCCTACGCCGAGACCCCCAAGTCCGTGGCGGACGAGATCATCGCCAAGACCCGCGGCGGGGAGTGATCCCAGCGGGTTGCCGGGCGTGAGGGTCAGACAGGCCGTTTGACTCTCACGCACCGGTGCAGAAAAATGGGACGGGTACCTCGCCCAAGGGTGAGGTCCGTCCTGGACCAAGTCAGGTCTCGCGGGCAGAGCGCCGGCGGGAACAAACCGGAACGCCTCGCGGCCAGCGTGGCGACATCAAGAAGGAGCCCCAGTGGCAAAGGCCAAGTTCGAGCGGACCAAGCCGCACTGCAACATCGGCACCATCGGACACATCGACCACGGCAAGACCACTCTGACCGCGGCGATCTCCAAGGTGCTGCACGACAAGTACCCGACCCTCAACGAGGCTTCGCCGTTCGACCAGATCGACAAGGCTCCCGAAGAGCGTCAGCGCGGTATCACCATCTCGATCGCCCACATCGAGTACCAGACCGAGAAGCGCCACTACGCGCACGTCGACTGCCCCGGGCACGCTGACTACGTGAAGAACATGATCACCGGTGCTGCCCAGATGGACGGCGCCATCCTGGTCGTGGCCGCGACCGACGGCCCCATGCCCCAGACCCGTGAGCACGTGCTGCTCGCCCGTCAGGTCGGCGTGCCCGCGATCGTCGTCGCGCTGAACAAGTGCGACATGGTCGACGACGAGGAGCTCATCGAGCTCGTCGAGATGGAGGTCCGCGAGCTGCTGTCGTCGCAGGAGTTCGACGGTGACAACTGCCCCGTCGTGCGCGTGGCCGCCTTCCCCGCCCTGCAGGGCGACGCCAAGTGGGGCGAGTCGGTCCTCGAGCTCATGGACGCTGTGGACGAGTACATCCCGCAGCCCGAGCGCGACACCGACAAGCCCTTCCTGATGCCCGTTGAGGACGTCTTCACCATCACCGGGCGTGGCACCGTGATCACCGGTCGTATCGAGCGCGGCATCGTCAAGACCGGCGAGACCGTCGACATCATCGGCATCCACGACGCCAAGCAGACCAGCACCGTCACCGGTGTCGAGATGTTCCGCAAGATCCTCGACGAGGGTCGCGCGGGAGAGAACGTCGGCCTGCTGCTCCGCGGCACCAAGAAGGAGGACGTGGAGCGCGGCATGGTCGTCATCAAGCCGGGTTCGACCACCCCTCACACGGACTTCGAGGGCTCGGTCTACATCCTGACCAAGGAGGAGGGTGGCCGTCACAAGCCGTTCTTCTCGAACTACTCGCCTCAGTTCTACTTCCGCACCACCGACGTCACCGGTGTGGTCCAGCTGCCTGAGGGCACCGAGATGGTCATGCCCGGCGACAACACCGACATGACGGTTCACCTGAACAAGCCCATCGCCATGGAGGACGGACTCAAGTTCGCCATCCGTGAGGGCGGCCGCACCGTTGGTGCCGGTCGTGTCGTCAAGATCCTCAAGTGATCTGACTCACTCAGGCGCACATCGCTCCAGCGCGAGGCCCGCATCCCTTCGGGGGTGCGGGCCTCGTGCCGTTGCGGTGTCCGCTGGGCTCAGTCCTCGATCCGGTCGGGTACCTCGGACGACTCCCGCACCACCAGGGTCGTCCGATGCCCTTCGTCCTCAGGCGCGGAGCCCGCATCTGTGGCCGCCGCCCCCGACCCACCCCCGACCAGGCTCAGCAGCAACCGGCCCACCTGTCGTCCGGTCGACTGCGGGTGGCGGTTGAGGGCTGTGATGCCGGGACGCATGTAGGCACACAGCAGCGAGTCGTCCCACGACACGATGCGCACGTCGGCGGGGTCCTGCAGGGCCGAATCGGCTCCGGTGAGGTCGCCGAGGGCGCGAGCCACACCCACCGCCAACAGGTCGTTGGAAGTGATCACGGCGTCGGCCCAGCCGTCCGCGAGCAGGTCGCGACCGTGCGCCAGGCCCTGTTCCTGGGAGTAGTCGGTCTCGATCGTGCGCAGCGGCATCCCGTGCGCGCGGGTCGCCGCGCGCATCGCCGCGAGCCGGTCGATCTCGTGGGTGAAGTGGGTCGGTCCGTGAAGGAAGATGACCCGGCTGGCCCCGCGCGAGCGCACGTGCTCGATGATCATCCGGACCTCGGCGTGGACGTCTCCGTTGACCACCGGGTGGTGGGTCGAGGTGGTGCTGCCCTGGATCACCGCCGGCAGCCCGAGTTCGTCCATCAAGGGGGGACGAGGGTCGTCGGCCTGCAGGTCGAACAGGGCGACGGCGTCGACCCGGTGTTCCCGGGCCCACTGGCGGTAGACGTCGAGGTCGCGTCCGGTGGGCCCCACCAGCCGCAGGAGCAGGGCGTGGTCGGAGTCGATCAGCACCTCCTCGATGCCCGCGATCACCCGTTGGTAGTAGGACTCGCTGCCGAGCACCCGGGAGTCGCGGGCGATGCACAGACCGAACGCGCCTGCCTGGCCGGTCGAGAGCGCCTTGGCCAACGCGTTGGGACGCCACCCGGAGCGCTCCGCCGCTGCCTGCACACGTGCCCTGGTGGCCGGGCTTACCCCGGGCCGGTTGTTGAGGGCGTTCGACACGGCCGACTTCGACAGCTTGAGCGACGCCGCAAGGTCGGCGATCGTCGCGGGGCGGGTGGAGCGGGTCGTCATGGCGTCAGTATGTCGCCCGGGCGCGCGTTGGGCGTGGCGCCCCTACGATCAGGGAATGGAGAATCTGGCGCAGCCGAGCAGCGACTACTTCTCGATCCGTCGCATGCCTCCGGCGCGCACGGAACGGCTCGCCTGGGGCAAGAGCAGGCGGCAGGAGGTGAAGCGCTCCGAACTGGGGGCGTGGCGGGCTGCCGATGATCGTCCCGACCCGGTGCAACAGATCATCGACTCCCACGTCGACCGCATCGAGTGGCTCATCCCGCTACGGGTGCAACGCATGATCGAGAGCCCGTTCGGGTTCCTGCGGGGCGCCTCCAACGTGTGTGCCTGGGACTGCGCGTCGCTGCCGTCGACCGGCATCCAGCCTGTCATCTGCGGTGATGCCCACCTGGGGAACTTCGGTTTCTACCGCTCTCCCGAGGGTGAGCTGGTGATCGACCTGAACGACTTCGACGAGGCCCACCCGGGCGCGTGGGAGTGGGACCTTCGCCGGCTGACCGCCAGCGTCCACGTCGCCGGGCGGCAGAACGGGCACACCGAGGCCCAGTGCGAGCAGGCCGTCTTCGAATGCGTGGCCGCCTACCGTGACGAACTGCGCCACCTGGCGCAGACCCCGTTGCTGAGCCGGGCCTTCGCCAGGCTCGACGTGACGAGGTTGACCAAGGCGGTGAAGACAGGCAGCCTGCGCGACGAGGTGGCGCGTGCGACCACCAAGGCGCGTCGGCAGACGTCGGACCGCTCCCTGCCCAAGCTGACCGAGCCCGACAGCGACGGCACTCGTCACCTGGTGGAGAACACCCCCACCGTTCGACTGCTGTCACCGGCACGGTTCGACCAGCTGGCCGAGGCCCTCGACCAGTACCTGACGACCCTCCCCGAGCAGTGGGCGAGGGTGGTCGGCGGCTACCGACTGGGCGACATGGCGCACAAGGTGGTGGGGGTCGGGTCGGTCGGGCTGCGTGCCTTCGTCGCCCTGCTCGAGGGATCGAGCCCCGACGACGTGCTGTTCCTGCAACTCAAGCAGGCGCGACGCTCCGTGGTGGCCCCGTTCGTGCACGGCACCACGGCCCGACACCAGCACCAGGGTCAGCGGGTGGTGGAGTACCAGCATGCGCTGCAGACTGCCTCGGACCCGCTGCTCGGGTGGTGCTCGACGGCGGCCTTCGAAGGGCTGACCACGCGCACGCGGGTGGACGACGAACCCGACGGAGCCCCGGCCATGCAGTTCTACGTGCGCCAGTACCGCAACATGAAGGGGGCGGTGGTGGTCGACGGACTCAAGCCCGCAGCCCTGGCCGACTACGCCCAGGTGCTGGGTCTGCTGCTCGCCAAGGGGCACGCCCGCACGTCGGGTGCCTCGCTGATCGCCGGCTACATCGGACGGTCGGATGCATTGCCGCAGGCGTTCACCCAGTTCGCGCGCGGCTACGCCGACCAGACCGAGATCGACCACGCTGCCCTGGTGGCCGCGGTGAAGGCCGGGCGACTCCCCAGCTGAGCTCGGCAGGGAACGTGGTCGTGGTACGAGGTCAGTTCTC
Organism: Aestuariimicrobium kwangyangense DSM 21549; assembly: GCF_000421525.1. Taxonomy (GTDB): domain Bacteria; phylum Actinomycetota; class Actinomycetes; order Propionibacteriales; family Propionibacteriaceae; genus Aestuariimicrobium; species Aestuariimicrobium kwangyangense. The sequence goes on from NZ_ATXE01000003.1 coordinate 68,199, forward strand.
GAGGGCGCGGCGGGTGTCCTGGACGAGCTCGCGACAGGACGTGACGATGGCCGACAGGTCGGCGTGGGCCAGCACGGCCGAGGCCCTGCTGGCCAGATCAGTGGGTGCGTGGGGGAGGGCCGCGGCGGCCGCCACCAGTCCCTTCTCGTTGGTGGCCCAGCGATCGTCGACCGCATGGATGGCGTGGGCGCAGATCAGCAGCGCATGCGCGCAGGTCAGCGAGACGAACACCCGGTCATCGCGCCGCACCCCCTTCTCGGCGACGTCGACGTCGAAGTCGGCCTCCCACAACCGGGCGACCATGGTCTCGCGCAGCGCCGGTGGCAGGCTCGCGAACCTCTGTTGGCGGGCCACCAGTTCACCCTCGGTGTCCTTCTTGACCAGAGCCAGGGCGAGTTCGCCGCAGTAGCTGGGCTCCCAGAACCCGAACGGATGCCCGGGCTGGGGGTGGAAGGTACCCGCTCCCTGCTCGGCTCGTTGCCAGGCCAGGTCGATGCGCGTGAGGTCGCGCACGATCCAGTCCACGGGGCTGTCGTCCACCGTCAACCAGGCACCGGAGTCGACCCATGGACCCCAGCTGCCCGGTTCGCCGACCGCAGCCTCTGTGGACGACCACTGCGCGACCAGTGCGTTGAGTCGCTCCCGGTCGAGGGTGCCGTCGTGCACGATGCCGAGGTCGACGTCGGATCCCTCGACCGCGTCGCCGCGGGCGCGACTGCCACCCACCGTCACGCCCACCACACCGGGCACCTCACCGATCTGCTGGGCCATCGAGGTGATGCAGTCGCTTGAAATCACGGTCCCTCTCCTGATCGGTGGTCTGGCCCTGATCGGTAGTCTGGACCCCATCATGACTGAGCTCAGCCCCGCCCGCACCAGAGTGGCCCCTTCCCCCACCGGGGACCCGCACGTCGGCACCGCCTACCAGGCCCTCTTCGACTTCGCCTGGGCGCGCCGCACGGGTGGCCAGTTCGTCCTGCGCATCGAGGACACCGACCGGGCCCGACTGGTCGAGGGGTCCGAGCAGCAGATCTACGACTCCCTCAGCTGGCTCGGTCTGGAGCCGGACGAGTCACCCGTGGCCGGCGGTCCGTACGGCCCCTATCGGCAGAGTGAGCGGCTCGAGACCTATCGTCCCTTCGTCGACCAACTGCTCGCCGACGGCCACGCGTACCACTGCTGGTGCACCCCTGAGCGGTTGGCCGAGATGCGCGAGCAGCAACAGGCGAGCAAGCAGGCCACCACCGGGTACGACCGCCTGTGCCATGGCAAGACCGCCGAGCAGCGTGCCGCCCTTCCCGGCTTCCAGCCCACACCGGTGGTGCGCATGTTCGTGCCCGACGACGTGCCGCTGGTCTTCGACGACCTGATCGGTGGTGAGTTGTCGGCCCCTCGTCCCGATGACCAGGTGATCCTGAAGGCCGATGGTTTCCCGACCTACCATCTCGCCGTGGTCGTCGACGACCACCTGATGGGGATCACCCACATGGTGCGCGGGCAGGAGTGGATCAGTTCCACGCCCAAGCAGATCCTGCTGCACCAGTGGTTGGGCTGGCAGGTGCCGGCCTTCGCGCACACCCCCCTGATCCGCAACACCGACCGTTCCAAGCTGGGCAAACGCAAGAGTCCCTGGGCCAAGCTCAGCTGGTTCCGCGAACAGGGCTACCTGCCCGAGGCGTTGCTCAACTTCCTGATGCTGCTCGGTCATCCCCCCGTGCACGAGGGCGACGACGTGCAGTCACTGGACGAGTTCGTGCAGCACTTCGACTGGTCGCGGATCAACCCGGCCGGTGCCGTGTTCGACCTGAAGAAGATGGACTGGCTGAACGGTCACTACCTGCGTGAGCTGTCGACCGAGGAGTTGACGGCCCGGATCATCGAGTTCGAGGCCGCTCGCGGCAGGGCCCTCGACCACAACCAGCGCGCTGTGTTGAGCCACGCGGTGCCGCTGGTGCAGCCACGCATGACCCTGCTCGGTGACGCGCTGTCCGCGATCGAGTTCCTGCTCACCGAGGACGATCAGCTCACCGTCGCCGAGGACGCCCGCGCCTCCCTGCCCCCGAATGCCGGTGAGGTGCTCGCGGCCGCGTTCACCGCGCTCGAACACCTCACCGACTGGGACCACGAGATGATCCAGGCCAACCTGCGCGAGGCCCTCGTCGACGGGCTCGGGCTGAAGCCCAAGGTTGCCTTCGCACCCGTCCGGGTCGCCATCGCAGGCTCCAAGGTGTCGCCGCCGCTGTTCGAGTCGATGGAGATCCTCGGACGCGAGTCGTCCCTGCGCAGACTTGTGGGTCTCCGCGAAACCCTCTGACGACTCCTCCGGTCCAGGACAGCGGTGGGCCGGTGGAGATCGGTGCCGCTCAGTTGACCGGGTCCTCCTGGGCCGAACCGGACGCCGGATCGCTCGGGTCGACCGGGAACTGGTCGCTGGCTGCGGGTGTGGCCGCAGCTGGGAGGTCGTCCCGCAGGCTGCGAAGGAACGCGTTGCCGAAGGCGATCAGGGGCACCGCGAACAGGCCGCCCACGATCCCGGCGACCGAGATGCCGATCGCCAGCCCGTAGAGCACAGCCAGCGGGTGTACCTCGACGGCGCGCCCCAACAGGAAGGGCTGCATGACGTGCCCCTCGAGCTGCATCACCAGGATGAAGACGGCCAACATGATCAGCGCCTTCCAGAAACCGAGCGTGACCAGCACCACACCCGTGGCCACGGCCCCCGACATCAAGGCGCCCACCAGCGGGACGAAGGCGCTGACGAAGGTCAGCGCCCCGATGGCCAGGAACAGGTTCGAGCCGAGCGCGGCCGCACCGAGACCGGCACCGGCCCCGTCGCACAGGGCCACGATCACCGCGGCGCGCACGTAGGCCACCAGTGAGGTCCAGCCGCGGCCCGAGGCGTCCATCAGGCGTGACCGGCCCGCCTTGGGAACCAACGTCGAGATGCCGTGCGCGAGCCGACGCCCCTCGAGCAGCAGGAAGAACAGCGTGAACGCTGCCAGGGCGAAGCCCGCGAGGAAGTGCCCGACGCCCAGCCCGGCCGAGGCGGCCATGCTGGCGATCCGGCCCTTCGAGTCGGCCAGGTACTGCTGGCCCTTGTGCAGGTAGTCGGTGATCTGCTGCTGGTGCAGGTGGAGGGGCCCGTGGGTGAGCCAGTCGATCACCTGCGCGTAGCTCTTGAGCGCCTCGACCCCGAGCTGGTCGGACTGGGACACGATCTGGGCGCCCACCAGGGTGAAGATGCCACCCACCAGCACGAGCACCATCAACATCGACAGCGCGACAGCGAGCCCGCGCGGGACCCCACGCCGCTTCAGCCACTCGACCATCGGCCACAGGGCAGCGGTGAACAGCACGGCCACGAACAGAGGCACGGTGACCTCGTGCAGCCGCTGGAACAGCCACATGATGCCGGCGATCAGGGCTGCCACCAGCAGCAGGCGCCATGACCATCCCGCAGCCAGGGTCAGGGTGGCCGGGATCGGATCCGCGGTCACGGCCCCGTTGTCGGAGACGCGTGACGGGGTGGTCACCCGGAACGGGGACCGAGCGGCGACCGCCTCGGCGATGCGGCGACGCTCGCGCCGGCTGGCTGCCGACCTGACTGGCGGCACCCGTTGATCCTCTGCGTGGTCGGTCATGTCATTCCCATCTGCGGGCCACCCATGCAGGAACTGTCGTGAAGGGTCAGCGATCCTGGCGCTTCTGGATGGAGGCCCACTCGTCGCGCAGCCCCACCGTACGGTGGAAGACGACCGGCCGGGCATCGTCCGCGCCGGTGACGGCGTCGAGGTCCTTGGCGAAATACCCCAGGCGTTCGAACTGCACCACCTGACCGGGCTCGACGTCGGCGATCGACGCCTCGCCCAGCGCCTCGTCCAACCACGTGCGGGCGTTCGTGTTCAGGTCGTCCAAGGGTTCGCCGGTGGCTGCCCCCGGTACCTCGGTGGTGAACAGGCGCTCGTAGAGCGCGGCGCGAACGGGCACCGCGTGCGGGACCGAGACCCAGTGCATCGTCGACTTCACCTTGCGCCCATCCGGGGCGTCGCCGCCGCGGGTGGCCGGGTCGTAGGTGGCGAGCACCTCGACCACGTTGCCCTCGGAGTCCTTGACCACGTCGGTGGCGGTGACCAGGTAGGCGCCGCGCAGACGCACCTCCTTGCCGGGCGACAGGCGGAAGAACTTGGGCGGTGGCACCTCGGCGAAGTCGTCGGCCTCGATCACCAACTGGCCCGAGAAGGCCACCGACCGGGTGCCGTCCTCGGAGTTCTCGGGGTTGTTGGTCAGGTCGAACCACTCGACCACCGGCTCGCCCCGGTCGTCGGTGGGCCAGTTGGTCAGGGTCAGCCGCAGCGGACGGGTGACCACCATGCGACGCTGCGAGGTGGCGTTGAGCTGGCGTCGGACGACGGCCTCGAGCGCCTCGATGGCGTGTCGGGAGTTGGTGCGGGCGGTGCCGATCTCACGGCAGAACGAGACGATGGCCGAGGCCGGGTAGCCGCGCCTGCGCAGTCCCGCGAGGGTGGGCATGCGCGGGTCGTCCCACCCGTCGACGACCCCGTCGTTCACCAGCTTCTTCAACCGACGCTTGGAGGTCACGATGTGGGTGAACTCCAGCCGGGCGAACTCGTACTGCTTGGGCTGGTCACCGGGCAGCGGCAGGTGGTCGAGGCACCAGTTGTAGAGCGGACGATGGGAGTCGAACTCCATCGTGCAGATGGAGTGCGTGACCCCCTCGATGGCGTCGGACTGGCCGTGGGCCCAGTCGTAGGTCGGGTAGATGAACCAGGAGTCGTGGGTGCGGTGATGGTGTCCGCGACGGATGCGGTACAGCACCGGGTCGCGCAGCCACATGTTGTCTGACTGCATGTCGATTCTGGCCCGCAGGCACATGGCGCCGTCGGCGAACTCGCCGGCGCGCATCCTCGTGAACAGGTCTCTCGACTCGGCGACCGGCCGATCCCGGAAGGGACTCTCGACGCCCGGCTTGCCGAACCCGCCGCGCTGAGCCGAGATGGTCTCGCCGTCCTGCTCGTCGACGTAGGCCAGACCCTCGGAGATCAGGTGGTGGGCCCACTCGTAGAGCTGCTCGAAGTAGTCGGAAGCGAACAGCACGGCGGCGGGGCGGAAGCCGAGCCACTCGATGTCGCGCAGGATGCCGTCGACGAACTCCGTCTCCTCGGTGTCGGGATTGGTGTCGTCGAAGCGGACGTTGCAGGTGCCGCCGAAGTCCTCGGCGATCGAGAAGTCCTGGGTGATGGCCTTGGCGTGCCCGATGTGGAGGTAACCGTTGGGCTCAGGTGGGAAGCGGGTCTGCACCCGTCCACCGTTGAGACCAACCGCAAGGTCACGTTCCACCTGGTCGTGGATGAAGTCCGAGGCGCCACTCATGCGGGGGAGTCTATCCGTGCCCACAGGGCCCTCCGCGCCTGAGGTCCCTGCTCGACCAGCTACTGGCGAAGGTCGCCGAGTCGGCCTCGTCCCCGCGGCAGGTGCTCGTCCTGCAGTTGGGCGAGGAACAACTCGGCACAGGCCAGGGCATCACTGAGGGCGTCGTGTGGTGGTGTCTCGGGCAGCCCGTACTGCTCCCGGGCTGCCCACAGTCGAAGCGCCCCGGGAGGGATCCGGGCCTGGTCGCCGCCCAGGATGGCGAACTGCAGTTCGAGGGTGTCGAGGGTGACCAGCGGGAGTCGGATCCCGTGGATGACGCGTGCGGCCCGAGTCAGCTGGCCGACCTCGATCTGGGTGAAGTGGGCCACCAGCACGCGTCCGGCCAGCGCGTCGAGCACGCGGTCGAGGGCATCGGGCAGGGGGAGCCCGGAGGCCACGGTGTCGTCGGTGAGGCCGTGGACGACGGCGGAGTCACCGACCCCCCGGTCCTCGCCGACGAGTTCGGGCCTGACGAGTGCTTCACCGGCGCCACCGAGCACGATCTCGTGGCCGCCGGGACCCGGGTCGATGGGCACGAAACCGACCGACAGCCACCGGTCGCGATCGGGGTTGAGACCCGTGGTCTCCATGTCGATCGCGAGCAGGTGCAGGTCACTGATCCGGGTCGACTCCCCGGGAAGGGGAGTGGACAGGTAGCGGCGCAGGGCCGGCGACCCGCGCGGGCCGAGCCCGGTGAGTTGGCGCCGGCGCAGGCGGTCGGGGGTGTCGAAGGGTCGAGGCCAGTGGCGCGCGGACAGTGGGGTCATCGCTCAGGTGACCGTTCTGGTGGCGAACCGCTGCGCGAGCACCGTCTGCGCCGACCTGATGACGCCGAATGCGTCGCGCAGGTGCCGACGGTCGGAGCGGGAGAGTGCCTGCGGGTCGATCAGGTTGGACGGAGGCTCGCCCGCGCTGACCTGCTGGGCCTGGTGGCGCAGCCGCACCTGGGTGATGAACTCGAAGGCGTCGCGCAGTTCGCTCGCCGCCGGAGCGCCGAGGCCCTGCGGGGTGCCCAGGCGTGCCAACCGCTGGTCGGTCGACACCTCGGTGATGCCGGCGGAGAGGGCGTGGACCCGGGCCAATTCGATGATCGCGTGTGACCCGCCCGCCTTGAGGTCGATCGCGCCGCTGTGGTCACCGCGGCGTTCCACCACGAGGTTGCCGAGGAACCCCAAGGGGGGTTGCCGCAGGGTGGCGTGCGCCGCCAGGTGGGTCAGGAAGCGGGGGCGCTCGGGGGCTGTCTCGGCCACCAATCGCTGCAGCGGGTCGAACAGCGTGTGCTCGCCGAACAACGGGCGCGCGTCGAAGAAGGTGCCGGCGTGGAAGAGGGCCTCGGAGGTGGGGGTGTCGAGCCAGTCGAGGAACTGGTGGCGCCACTGGGTCTGCGTGAGCCGCCAGCGCGGATTGCTCGCCATCATCCTTCCGGGGCAGGGGGGATAGCCACACGCTGCCAGGGCGGCCTCCATCCGTTCGGCCAGGGCGGCGTACCAGGCGAGGGGGTCGACGTCCGGACCGTCCGCGGCCGCCTCTGGGTTCGTCCCACCGTCGGGATGGATGGCTTCGTCCGACACCACCAGCGCATGGTCCTGGTCGGACGACAACCCGGTCTCGTACCGAGCCTGGGAGCCGAGGGCGAGCCAGCACCAGCGCCGCGGGGCCTCGCCCAGGTCCGCCGTCACCTGTTGGCTGAGCAGCGTCAGCAGTCGGGACGAGATGGCGTCGGCGATCGCGGTCAGCACTCGTCCGATCTCGTCGGCGCTGGCGCCCTGCTGCACGTAGCCCGAGACAATCCCCGGCACCCGTGCAGCCACGGCGGCAATGCCGTCGACGTCGGACTGCCTGGCCACGTCCTGGGCGATGTGGACGGGATGGGCGCGCTCCAGACGGACGAGGTCACCGGTGGACACCATGCCGACGGCGCGACCCTCGTGCACCACGGGCAGGTGGTGGATGCGCCGGTTGGTCATCTGCAGCATCGCCTCGAAGGCGCGGGTCTGGGTGGAGACCGTCACCGGGTCGGCGGTCATGATCGTGCGGATCGGTGACCCCGGGTCGAGGCCCGCGGCCACCACCTTGGTGCGCAGGTCGCGGTCGGTGACGATCCCCACCAAGCGCTCCTCGTCGGTCACCAGCAGTGCCGAGACCTGCTGCTCGGTCATCACCTCGGCCGCCCGCCGAATGCTGAGCTCGGCCGATGCCGTGACCGGCGCCCGTCCGTGCCCGAGGTCACCGACCCGGGCGTTGAGCGCGGACGAACTGGGGTCTCCCCGGTGCTGTTGCTCGGCCACGGCGCGGGCCAGGCGGCGCTGGGTGTTGCGGTCGAAGAAGGCCGCGAAGGGCTCGTGAGAGCCGAGCAGGGAGCGGAAGGTCTCACCGGGCACGACCAGGACGAGGGTGTCCTCGACGGCGAGCAGGCCAACCGCCGAGGGAGTCTGGGTGGTGGCGCTCGAGACGCCGATGGCTGTGCCGACGTCAGCCCGCTCGACGAGCACCCCGCCCGAGGTGATGTCGACGACTCCCGAGCGGATCACGAAGACCGAGTCGTTGCGCTGCCCCTCGGCGAGCACCACCGAACCGCGGCGGAAGTAGCGCTGCCGCAGCCGTGGCAGCAGGTCGTCGAGGGTCGCCGCGGGCAGACCCGACCACGGCTCGTGACCGCCCAGGAAACGGGCGATCTCCTTGACCTCGACCTCCATGGGTGCAGGCTATTCCGACTCACAGGTCGACGTGGGCGCCCATGATCACGGTGCGGTCGGGCGGCAGGCCGAACACCGAGGCGCGGTTCGCCGCACTCGCCGCGAGCCACATGAACAGGTGGGTGCGCCAGTCACGCAGCCGGAACGGTCCGTCGTGCTGCAGGCGCACCACCGACATGAAGTAGCGGCACTGGTCGACGTCGAAGTCGTCCAGTTCGGGGTTCTTGCCCTTCGCCCACTGCAGTGCGCCCGGAACGTTCTGGGTGTCGTTGAACCCGACGTGATAGGCCACGTGGGTGATGCCGTCGTGGCTGTCGCCCAGGTCGTCGACCTCGGCGCGCTCGACGTGGTGGATGTGGGGCACCATCTCGGTCACGATCGTGACGATCACCACGTGCTCATGGACGACACCGTTGAAGCGCAGGTTGTCGCGGAAGGCCAGCGGGGTGGTGGTCTGGTTGGGGTGCGGGTAGACGGCCACGCCCGGGACCCGGGGCAGGTCGGACGTGCGCACGGTCTCGAGGAACTCGTCGAGGGGACCTTCGAGTTGTTGCCTGCGCTCGGTGACCAGACGGGCCCCCCAGCGCCAGGTCAGCATCACCGTCACCAGCGCTGTCGCGATCAGCAGGGGCAGCCAACCACCCGAGGCGACCTTGGTCAGGTTGGCACTGAAGAAGAGCACCTCCACCCCGCCGATCACCACGGTGGCCAGCACCATGCGCCACGCCGACCAGCCCCAGACATGTCTGGCCAGGAACAGGAACAGACAGGTCGTCAGGATGAGGGTGCCCGTGACGGCCAGTCCGTAGGCGGTGGCCAACTTCGCGGAGCTGCCGAACGTCAGCACCAGCACCAGCACCCCGATGAAGAGCATCCAGTTGATGGAGCCGATGTAGATCTGGCCGCCCTCCTCACGCGAGGTGTGGCGCACGTTCATCCTGGGCAGCAGGCTCAATCTGGCCGCCTGCTGGGAGACGGAGAAGGCTCCCGAGATCACCGCCTGGGAGGCGATCACGGTGGCCATGGTCGCGAGTACGACCAGAGGGATCCGCGCCCACGCCGGGGCCATGTGGAAGAAGGGGCTGCGGGAGGTGCTCGGGTCGACGAGGATCATCGCCCCCTGACCCAGGTAGTGCAGCAGCAGGGAGGGGAAGACCACGAAGGCCCACGCGGTGCGGATGGCCCGGGACCCGAAATGACCCATGTCGGCGTACAGCGCCTCGGCGCCGGTGATCGTCAACACCACGGCGCCCATGGCGACGAAGGCGACGAACGGACGATCGACGGCGAACAGCACCGCCCGGTGGGGACTGAGCGCTCCCAGGATCTGTGGGTGCGCCACGATCTTCGGCACCCCCATCGCGGCCAGGGCCACGAACCACGCCAACATGACGGGGCCAAAGGCTCGTCCGACCTTCTCGGTGCCGAAGCGTTGGCTCGCGAAGAGAACGGTGAGGATCGCGATCGAGGCCGGGAGCACGAACTGCTCGGCCGAGGGCGAGACGATGGTGATGCCCTCGATGGCAGACATCACCGAGATGGCAGGGGTGATCACCGAGTCGCCGTAGAACAGGGCCGCCCCGACGATGCCCATGACGCTGGCAGCTGCCACCAGGGCGGGACGGGTGAGCAGCCGCGCCCTGAGCAGCGCCACCAGGGCGAGGATGCCACCCTCTCCCTCGTTGTCGGCGCGCATGACCAGGCCGACATACTTCACGGTGACCACCAGGGTGATCGACCAGAAGACCATCGAGATGATGCCGTACACGTCGAGCGGGGTCGGGGCCACCGTGTTGTGGTCGATCGAGAAGACGGTCTGCATGGCGTACAGGGGGCTGGTGCCGATGTCGCCGAAGACCACCCCCAGGGCGCCCAGGGCGAGCAGGCTGGGCTTGCCCGAGGGGACGTGCGGATGGTTCAGCCACGGGCGGGTGGGGGTTCCGGGGTCGTCCGGTCGTGGCGCCTCGTCCGGGCGGAGTTCGTTGGCCCGGAGTCCGTCGGCCCGGAGTTCGTCGTTCCCGGCTTCCTGGGGCTCCGGGGGGTTCTCGGGCTGGGAGACGTCCGCATCGGGGGGCACCTGCTGACTCATGGGCACCATCGTGCACCCACGCAAAGCTCCAGGATCACCACGCGGGCTCGACCAACCCTCGAAAATCAGGGGTTGGTCGAGCCCGCGTGGTGATCCTGGCGTGCAGGAGCCGGGAGAGAGTCCCCTTGGCTCAGAGCTCCACGGAGGTGACGAAGCCGCCGGCTCCGCGCAGGGTCACCTGACGGTCGGACTGGTTGATCACCTCGAGGCCGTGACGCTCCGCCATCGCCAAGGCGTCATCGAGCGAACCCTCCTCGAGCTGGTCGGCGTAGCCCTTGCCCTTCTTCCAGACCACGGGCGGGGCGCCGCGCTGGGGGAGCGCCGGCGCCACCCACTCGACGGCGTTGGCGATCACCTTGAGCACGTCGTCGTTGTGGTAGATCGGGTACTCCTGGTCGCCGGGGGAGAAGTAGAAGATCTTGCCGTGGCTGCGACGGAAGGTGCAGCCACCGCGGAAGGCCTCGCCACCGTCGAAGGCCGAGATGAAGATGAGGTCATCGGGGGTGGGGATGTCGAAGAACTCCCCGTACATCTCGTGGCTCGGCAACACGATGGGGTTCGGCACGCCCTGGGCGATGGGGTGGGTGGGGTTGACCGTCCACACGTGCTCCCGGTTCGTGCCACCGCGCCAGCGCAGGTTGCAGGTGGTGCCCATCAACTTGCGGAAGATCTTCGAGTGGTGACCGGAGTGCAGCACGATCAGTCCCATACCTGCCAGCACGGCCTGCTGCACCCGATCGACGATCGCGTCGTCGACGTCCTGGTGCACCCAGTGACCCCACCAGGTGAGCACGTCGGTCGAGGCCAGCACCTCTTCGGTGAGGCCGTGCTCCGGCATGTCCATGGTGACCCACCGCACCTCGACGGCACTGCCGAGCTGCTTGCTGATGCCGGCGGCGAGCGCGCCGTGCATTCCCTCGGGGTAGAGCTTCTGGACGCTCTCGTCGTGGCGCTCGTGGTAGTTCTCGCCCCACACGGTGACGCGGATGGGGGTACGGTCATTCGTCTGCATGGCTCCCAGCCTAGGGCCGCCGGCGGGGACGCGGGGGTGAGGGCAGGGTTTGGCCGTGAGTGGTTCCCCTGACCGTGGAGGCACCCCGGACGATCGTCCTGACCACCCCCGCGAGGGGGCCGCGGTCGAGGGCCGACCCCGATTTGGCGTGGACGCGCGGGCATGCCAAAATGGTCAGGTTGCTCCGAGCCGGAGTCACCATGTCGCGTCGCGGCGAACCGTACGAAAGTCCCGGTTCAGGCCACGTGTGACCGGGTGGCCGGGTTCGCAGGAGGGCTGTGGTCCCCGGGAGTGCATTCAATCGAAGAGTGGATGTTCGACCAGGGCGCAGAGCGCGACACGCCCGACCTCGGGGGTCGGAGCAACAAGCCGGTGACAAGCCGGAACGCGAAAGCCGGAACACCGGAATGAGCAGGACGAGAGAAGGAACAACTGTGGCGGGACAGAAGATCCGCATCAGGCTCCGGGCCTATGACCACGAGGTGATCGACTCGTCGGCGAAGAAGATCGTCGACACCGTGACCCGTACGGGTGCCAAGGTCGCCGGGCCGGTGCCGCTGCCGACCGAGAAGAACGTGTTCTGTGTGATCCGTTCTCCCCACAAGTACAAGGACAGCCGCGAGCACTTCGAGATGCGCACCCACAAGCGGCTCATCGACATCCTCGACCCCACGCCGAAGACCGTCGACTCGCTGATGCGACTCGACCTCCCGGCCGGTGTCGACATCGAGATCAAGCTTCCGTGAGGAACTGAGCAATGACTACTGAACGCAAAGTGAAGGGCCTGCTGGGCACCAAGCTCGGCATGACCCAGCTCTGGGACGAGAACAACCGCCTGGTCCCGGTCACCGTGATCCAGGCTGGCCCGTGTGTTGTCACGCAGGTGCGCACCCCCGACACCGACGGCTACTCGGCCGTCCAGCTCGGGTTCGGTGCCCTCAAGGCCAAGCATGTGACCAAGCCCGCAGCTGGTCACTTCGACGCCGCCAAGGTGACCCCCCGCAAGCACCTCGTCGAGCTGCGCACCTCCGATGCCTCGGAGTACAGCCTCGGCCAGGAGCTGACCGCCGAGTCCTTCGAGGCCGCCGAGGTCGTCGACGTGACCGGTGTCACCAAGGGCAAGGGCACCGCCGGTGTCATGAAGCGCCACGGCTTCAAGGGCCTGCGCGCCACGCACGGTGTGCACCGCAAGCACCGTTCGCCCGGCTCGATCGGCGGGTGCTCCACCCCCGGTCGCGTGTTCAAGGGCCTGCGCATGGCCGGCCGCATGGGCAACGACAAGATGACCGTGCAGAACCTCTCCATCCACGCTGTCGACGCCGATCGTGGGCTGATCCTGGTTCGGGGTGCCATCCCCGGCAACAAGGGTTCGCTCGTGGTCGTCCGCAGCGCTGCCAAGAAGGGTGATGTCGCATGAGCGAGACCGTGAAGGCCGCCACCTCGGCCGAGCTTCCCGCCGAGTACTTCGACGTCCAGACCAATGTGCCGCTGATCCACCAGGTCGTCGTGGCCCAGCAGGCTGCCGCACGTCAGGGCACGCACTCCACCAAGACCCGCGGCGAGGTCCGCGGTGGTGGGGCCAAGCCGTGGCGCCAGAAGGGCACCGGCCGCGCCCGTCAGGGTTCGCGCCGTTCGCCCCAGTGGGTCGGTGGCGGAATCTCGCACGGGCCGCAGCCGCACGGCTACGCCCAGCGCACCCCCAAGAAGATGGTGGCTGCCGCACTGCGTGGGGCCCTGTCGGACCGCGCTCGCGACGGCAAGATCTTCGTGCTCGACCAGATCGTCTCGGGTGAGACCCCCTCGACCAAGCAGGCCCTGGCCCAGCTGTCGAGCGTCGGTGACCTGGGCAAGTTGCTGGTCGTCCTGGACCGCAGCGATGACGTGGCCTGGCTGAGCCTGCGCAACGTCGCCGAGCTGCACGTGCTGGCCGTTGACCAGCTGAACACCTACGACGTGCTGCTGTCCGACGCGGTCGTCTTCACCCAGGCCGCCCTCGACGCCTACGTCTCGGGCCCCGCCAAGGGCAAGACCGTCAAGGGCCACGCCACCGAGTCCGAGGCCGCCGAGGCCGCGCTCGTTGACGCGTCGGATGACGAGGAGACGAAGAAGTGAACGACTTCAAGATCAAGGACCACCGCGACGTGCTGCTGGCACCCGTGGTGAGCGAGAAGAGCTACGGGCTGCTCGACGAGAACAAGTACACGTTCCTCGTCGCACCCGACGCCAACAAGACCGAGATCAAGATCGCCGTCGAGAAGGTCTTCGACGTCAAGGTGACCTCGGTGAACACCATCAACCGCCAGGGCAAGACCCGTCGCACCCGCTTCGGTCTGGGCAAGCGCCCCGACAGCAAGCGCGCGATCGTCACCGTGGCTGACGGACAGCGGATCGACATCTTCGGGGGCCCGGTCTCCTGACCGGACCATCGCTGAGTAAAGGAACGACAACCTCATGGGTATTCGTAAGTACAAGCCGACCACGCCGGGCCGTCGCGGCTCCAGCGTCGCGGACTTCGTCGAACTGACTCGCAACACGCCGGAGAAGTCGCTGCTGGCCCCGAAGTCGAAGACCGGTGGCCGCAACAACACCGGCCGCATCACCACCCGTCACATCGGTGGTGGACACAAGCAGGCCTACCGCCTGGTCGACTTCAGGCGCTACGACAAGGACGGCGTGCCGGCCAAGGTCGCTCACATCGAGTACGACCCCAACCGCACCGCCCGGATCGCGTTGCTGCACTACGCCGACGGCGAGAAGCGCTACATCATCGCGCCTCAGGGCCTGGTGCAGGGTGCTCCCGTCGTCGCCGGTGAGGGCGCCGACATCAAGCCCGGCAACAACCTGCCGCTGCGCAACATCCCCGTGGGCACCACCGTGCACGCGGTCGAGATGCGCCCCGGTGGCGGAGCCAAGCTCGGCCGTTCGGCCGGTGCCTCGATCCAGCTGGTCGCTCGCGAGGGCAAGTTCGCCACCCTGCGCATGCCCTCGGGCGAAATGCGCATGGTTGACGTCCGCTGCCGCGCGACCGTGGGTGCTGTCGGCAACGCCGAGCAGTCCAACATCAACTGGGGCAAGGCTGGCCGCAGCCGCTGGAAGGGCGTCCGCCCGACCGTGCGTGGTGTGGTCATGAACCCCGTCGACCACCCCCACGGTGGTGGCGAGGGCCGCACGTCGGGTGGTCGTCACCCCGTGTCGCCCTGGGGCAAGCCCGAGGGTCGCACCCGCGACAAGAAGAAGGCGTCGAGCAAGCTGATCGTCCGTCGTCGCAAGTCCGGCAAGAAGCGCTGAGAAGGAGCCTGAACAATGCCACGCAGCCTGAAGAAGGGCCCCTTCGTTGATGAGCACCTGGCCAAGAAGGTCGATGCCCAGAACGAAAAGGGCAGCAAGAACCTGATCAAGACCTGGTCACGTCGTTCGATGATCATCCCGGACATGCTGGGACACACCATCGGCGTGCATGACGGTCGCAAGCATGTCCCGGTGTTCGTCACCGAAGCGATGATCGGGCACAAGCTCGGTGAGTTCGCCCCGACCCGCACGTTCAAGGGTCACATCAAGGACGACAAGAAGTCGCGCCGGCGCTGATTGACGCGAGACAAGGAACTGAAACTTTCATGAGCAACACAGAACGACCGAGCCGTCGCGCTGCCCTGCTCGGCGATCGTCCCGGTTCGTACGCCATCGCGCGTCACGTCCGGATGAGCCCGACCAAGGTTCGTCGCGTCGTTGATCTGGTCCGTGGCATGCCTGTGCAGGATGCCCTGGTGACCCTGAAGTTCGCCCCGCAGGCCGCTTCGGAGCCGGTGTACAAGGTGGTGGCCTCGGCCGTCGCCAACGCCGAGCAGACCGATGCCCTGCGTGCCGAGCAACTCTTCATCTCGCAGGCCTTCGTCGACGAAGGTGTGACCATGCGTCGCATCCGTCCCCGTGCCAAGGGCTCCGCGAGCCGCATCCTGAAGCGCGCCGCCCACATCACCGTGGTCGTCGAGCCGAAGGGCGCAGCCGTCCAGCCGGCCAAGAAGACCCCCAAGACCGAGAAGGAGGCCTGAGCATGGGCCAGAAGATCCATCCCATCGGCTTCCGTCTCGGGACGACCACCGACCACACCACCCGCTGGTACTCCGAGAAGAACTACGCGGACTTCGTGGCCGAGGACGTCAAGATCCGGGCCTACCTGACCAAGACCCTGGAGCGCGCCGGCATCTCGTCGATCGAGATCGAGCGCCGCTCCGAGCGAGTGAGCATCTTCCTGCACGCGGCCCGTCCGGGCATCGTCATCGGGCGCAATGGCGCCGAGGCCGAGCGTGTGCGCGGAGAGCTCGAGAAGCTCACCGGCAAGCAGATCCAGCTGAACATCCTCGAGGTCAAGAACCCCGAGACCGATGCCCAGCTGGTCGCCCAGGGCGTGGCCGAGCAGCTCGGCGCCCGCGTGGCCTTCCGCCGCGCGATGCGCAAGGCCCAGCAGACCGCCATGCGTTCGGGTGCCAAGGGCATCCGCATCAAGTGCTCCGGTCGTCTGGGTGGAGCCGAGATGAGCCGGTCCGAGGGGTACCGCGACGGCCAGGTGCCGCTGCACACCCTGCGTGCCGACATCGACTACGGCTTCTACGAGGCCCGCACCACCTTCGGCCGCATCGGCGTGAAGGTCTGGATCTACAAGGGTGAGGTTTCGGGCACCCGCGCCGAGCGTGCTCAGCAGCGCGACGCCCGCAACACCGCTCCCGGTGGACGTCAGCGTCCGGGCCGTCGTCCGGCCCGTGGCGAGGGTCGCACCGATCGTCCCGAGCGTGGCGGACGCCGTCGCGCCGAGGCCGCCGAGGGCGCTGCGCCCCAGGCTGCCGCCACCCCCGAGACCGCAGGAGCCTGATCCATGCTGATTCCTCGTCGCGTGAAGTACCGCAAGCAGCACCACCCCCATCGCGACGGTGCCGCCAAGGGTTACACCAAGCTCGCCTACGGTGAGTTCGGCATCCAGGCACTGGAGACGTCCTACCTGACCAACCGTCAGATCGAGGCCGCTCGTATCGCCATGACCCGTCACATCAAGCGTGGTGGAAAGGTGTGGATCAACGTCTACCCCGACCGCCCGATCACCAAGAAGCCTGCCGAGACCCGCATGGGTTCCGGCAAGGGTTCCCCCGAGTGGTGGGTCGCCAACATCAAGCCGGGCCGGGTGCTCTTCGAGCTCTCCGGCGTGTCGGAGGACGTGGCCCGCGAGGCCATGCGTCTGGCCATCCACAAGCTGCCTTTCAAGGCTCGCTTCATCAAGCGGGAAGCAGGTGAACTCTGATGCCGAAGACCACCACCTCGGCTGCAGATCTGCGCGGCCTCAGCCGTGAGGATCTCAACGGCAAGGTCCGTGAGCTGAAGGAAGAGCTGTTCTCCCTGCGCTTCCAGTCCGCCACCGGCCAACTCGAGTCGCACGGCCGCCTGCGTGAGGTCCGCAAGGACATCGCTCGCATCTACACCGTGCTCCAGGAGCGCAACCTGGGCATTGTCGTCGAACCCGACGCTGAGAAGCCCGAAGCTGGGAAGAAGGCCTGACTGCCATGACTGACAAGACTACTGAGAACACCGGGGCTCCCCAGCGGGAGAGCTTCCGCAAGGTGCGCGAGGGCGTCGTCGTGTCCGACAAGATGGACAAGACGATCGTGGTCGCCATCGAGGAGCGCGTGAAGCACGCCCTCTACGGCAAGATCATGACCAAGACCGCCCGCCTGAAGGTGCACGACGAGAACAACGAGGCCGGCGAGGGTGACCGCGTGCGCGTGATGGAGACCCGTCCGCTCAGCGCCACCAAGCGTTGGCGTCTGCTCGAGATCGTCGAAAAGGCCCAGTGATCCACCAGGCCCAGTGACCCGCTCCGCTCGGTGATCCTGCTCTGCAGGTGAGCCCGATCGGCTGTGGTCGACATCAGGAACGGCTCGCCCCCTCCGGGGCGGGCCGTTCCGTCATGGTCGGGGGTCGCGCGGCGACTGGCGCCCCGTCCTGGTCCCCGGCGCCCGGCCGACCCGCCGGTTCCACATGACGCGACTCCAGCCCCAGCCTTCTGGCCCCACTCGGGGCGCCCCTCGCCCTCTGGCCCGACCCAACGTGGCTTCAGTTGTTCAACGCGTCGTCCGTTGTAGACGGAAGCCAATCGGCAACTGAAGCCACGTGGGAGTGGGAGCGGCAAGGGTGGTCTTCGCAGACGAGGGGTGTAGTTGGCGGCTGAACCCTCGGTTTCGAAGAGTGACGGGGCCAGATAGTTGGTCAGGTTCCGAAAGCCGAGGGCGGTGCCGCGGAGGGTGTTCGAGGCGGCCGTTGATCGCCTCCATCGGCCCGTTGGAGCACCCAAGCAGGTCGAGGTACGCCAAGATGTCGACGGTCCTGGTTCTCAGGGTCCGACCGAGGGTAGTGAGCTCCCTCAGGTCGGCCTGGATGTCGCGGCTGATGGCGGCGATGGGCCTGGTCATGAGGTGTCGTCCCCTGATCCGGTCGGGTTGCCGTCGGCGGCGATCCTGGTTTGTTATTTGGCCCAGGTGGCTGCCCCTTCGACGTGTTCGTCGTCGGAGAGCATCGAGTCGAGAGGGCCGCGTTGGTTGTCGGTGAGCAGGTCGGAGCCGGTATGGAGCACTCGCCAGGTGGAGAGGGTTGCTGGCCCGTCCGTGGTGGCCATGGGGGATCTGTAGTTTGCGTCGCCTGCAGAGGTCGAGCGCGCCGCCTTCGAGACGGACCACATGGAACGGGTCGATCACCGCGACCGCGTCGGGAAGCTCTTCGGCAGCGGCGGCGTTGAACCCAGTGAAGCCGTCCATGGCGACGACCTCGGCCGCAACTGTAGTGAGGACGCCGCCGGGCAGATGGTCAGTGACCGCGGCCGGACTGCTCCCTGGCAAGGTACTGCGACGGGGTGAGCTGGCGGATCCGCCAGTCTGTCGCGAGAAGTAGAGGCTGTCGGGATAGCCGACCCGGTGGCGATCGAGGCCACGGTGCGTACGGTGACCCGACGAAACCTTGACACTGGTGGCCTACGGGAGCAGCATGCCTCATGGCATCAACGAGCCCAAAGCCTTGGGCCTGTAGGTTTTTGGTTGGGGTGTTCGCCCTGACCTGCGCTCTCATGCCGTCGGCCACCCCCGCTCTCGCGGATCCCACCTCGCCGCCGCAGTTGCCGTCGGTGCCCGGTTTGGAGGTACGGCCGCACGACCCCGCGGTGGCGTCAGTTCCGTCGGAATTGGTTGAAGCGCTGGCGGCCGCCAGCTCACTTCAGGATTCCCACCCCAATGAATTTGGCAAGGCTCATGTCGCTGGGGGGCAGTCATTCTTCCGGTGGTTGGCTCCGCTGGTGGTGAGATTCTGGCGAATGCAATGACGTCGGCAACTCTCGAAAGAAGAGCAAAGCTTGCCTTGATCCAACCCGGACAGGCCGCGCGATCCTACTCAAGTTCTCTGGAGTCAGCGGATCGTTTGGGTGCATTCCTCCAGCATGGGGGGCGGCCTTGGGTCTGATTTGGATTCAACCTGGGTGAATATCGATGGTCGCAGCGTTGCACTAGTTCGCAAACTTACTGAGACAACTGGGGCCAGAATTGTGCAGGAGTTTGGGGCAGGCCAAGTGATTGTCGAAGTTGCCCCCGAACTTGGGATCGGGCAGGCTGGGTTCTCACGCCAAGATGACACGGGATCCGTGCACTGGGGGGCTTCTCGCATCGTATCCGCGGATGGTTCATACTGGTGTTCGTCGGCATTCATGGGGGACTCTGGAAGGCCCGATGGTGTCATCACTGCTGGTCACTGTGCCCCGAATGGTGAAGGCTTAAAGTGGCCGAATGGTGACGCTATTCAGGTCTACGCGACGAGTCGTGAGAACTACAATCCCGGGGTGGGACCGTCCGCTGGAACTCCACCGGGATCCTGGCTGGCGACCTCGCGTGGGGGTATAATCGGTCAGCGAATCTCGGTCGCGCTCACATATATACAGGCGGGATGACTTCTACTATTGGTGCGAGTGTCGGTGGAGTGTGGGGGAGGAAATCTGTCAATGGTGACCAGTACTGTATGGGTGGGGCCCGTACCGGTGAAACGTGTGGGTGGAGGGTCTATCAGTATGACATTCGATATTACTACTTCAATGGCGACGGCTCGCCCGCAGGGTCGGTGTACCCAGTGACTCGAGGTCACAAGGCGACAGGTACTGGTCACGGAGGCGGGGACTCAGGGGGTGCTGTGTACACGGTAGACTCTGCCGGGAAGGCATGGGCAAAGGGTATCCATTCTGGTGGAGTATTTTCGGGTGGCGCAACGAAGAATCCCGCGTCCTGTACATCGGCCAACCCGTGCGTCGAGGTCTTCACGGAGATGTACTGGGCGAATCAGGTGTTCCCAGGCGATGTGATGACCGAATGATATCGGTTCCAGAGGGAAATGTGACGAGACGCGGGATGCTCTCTTTGATCGCAGTTTCCCTGATCGGGTCGGGGTGCAGTGCGCGACCCGAATCCGTGGCACGCAAGGCATGGATCACCTCGGTGGCGCCCACGGCCGACCCTTTCGTGTTCGAGGCCGAGGTCGTAGGAGCGGAGAACTGTCAGATCAGCTTGGCGCTGAACGAGACAGCGGACGTCGTGCGGATCGTGGTGCACGTAGACATGTGCGACACCTCCACAGGGGTCGGGCAGCCGGGCGCTCCCGTGGGGACAAGTCGATGGCTTGGGTTCCGGCTGCGTTCGGCTCGTGGGGACAGGCTGTTTGTCACTCCCGACCCGGATGATCTGGCGACGGACATGACCCCGCGGGTCCAGTTGACGCCCAGGGATTGAGTGAGGCTGCCGCCGGACAGTTGGTCAGTAGCTGCGGCCAGACTGCTCACGGGACCGGTACTGCGAGGGACTCACCTGGTGGATCCGTCGGAACTGCCGCGAGAAGTAGAGGCTGTCGGGGTAGCCGACCTCGGTGGCGATCGACGCGATCGTCCGGTCGGTGGTGTCCAGCAGGGTACGGGCCGTGCTCATGCGCAGCCGGGTCTGGTACTCCAGCGGGCCGAAGCCCGTGGCCCGTCGGAACATGGCCGAGAAGTGCGAGGTCGACCACCCGGCCAGGGCCGCCAGTTCGGGAACCGACAGGTGCGCGCTGACGTTGGTCTGGATGTGGGCGATCACGTCGGCGACGGGGTCCTGCCGCGACCCCAACCGGGTGAGGGGACGACCGTCGGCGACCAGGGCGGTCAGCAGGTGCCAGGCGGCACCCGAGGCAGCCACCAGCGACGTCATGGTCTCGTCGGTCTCGAGCCGACGAAGGATGGAGTCGACCAGAGCACTCACCCTGGTGACCTCCGCCACCCTGAACACCGGTTGCTGGGGGGTGGCCCGAAGGGCCGCGATCAGCGCGTCGGCCCTGGTGCCTGTGACGTGCACCCACCAGATCGTCCACGGCACCTCGGGGTCCGCGTGGTAGCGGTGTGGTCTGCCGGCAGGTAGCACCACCACCTCACCTGCCCGCACCCGGTGATTGGTGCCGTCGAGGGTGACTTCGCCCTCACCCTGGGTGCACAGGATCACGATGTGCTCGGCGCAGGAGCGCCGCGACTTGGAATGGTGCCGCGCCTTGGGGAAGAAGCCGGCGTCGGTCACCAACAGCGGACCGGTGAGGGCTCTCTGTCGTGCCTGGTCGACCACCGGCCGGGGCAGCACCCGCAGTCTCTGGCCGGGAAAACCCTCGGGATAGTCCTCCTGGCTGACACCGTCGTCCATGGGGCGATTCTGTCAGAACCGTCCATGTCTGGGGCGCACTCAGGCTCAGTTCCAGAGCGTGGATCATGGAAATCTCCATCCATCTCCCGCAACCTGACATGGGCCGGGGCCGCTCGGCGCGGCACAGTTGTGCCGTGAACAATGCAGCCCAGCCTTCGACGGAACCCTCCACGAGCGGGAACCCCACCCGCGTGGCCCACCTGCGTCGAGACGGGGTGTCAGTCGTCGTCGAGCTCGGGCGAGGACTGCCCCGCATCCTGCACTGGGGTGCCGACCTGGGTGAGCTCACCGAGAGCGACCTGGCGGCGGTCGAGCTGCAGACCCGAGCCACCACGGGGGACTCCCGGGTGCATGCCCCGTACCCGGTGACGGTGTTGCCCGCCCTGGCGGAGGGCTGGGTCGAACGTCCGTCCCTGTCGGGGCACCGGACCGACCACACCGCGTGGGCGCCCCTGTTCACGGCCGCGGGCCACGAGCTCACCGACCACCAGGTCGTCGCCCGGGCAGACGACGAGGCGTCGGGGCTGGCCCTCGCAGTGCACCTCGCGCTCGAGGTCGGGGGAGTGCTGACACTGACCTGCACGCTCACCAACACCGGTGACACCGACTTCGAGCTGACCTCCCTCGAGCCGCACCTGCCGGTGCCCTCGCGGGCAACCGAACTCGTCGACTTCACCGGACGCTGGGCGCAGGAGCGCACCCGTCAGCGTCGCGAGTTCCTGGTGGGGCATTGGGTCCGGGAGTCCCGGGGTGGCAAGCCCGGTTTCGAGAGCCCGTGGGTCACGATGGCGACCACCCACGAGGCGGGTCACCGGTCGGGCGAGGTCTGGGGCATCCACCTGGGTTGGTCCGGTTCGCAGGTGACCGCCGCCACCCGCACCCCCTACGACACCCGGGCCCTGTCGGCCGGCGAGATGCTCCTCCCCGGCGAGGTGGTCCTCGCCCCCGGACGGAGCCACACGAGTCCCACCCTCTTCGCCGCCTGGGGCAGAGGCCTGGACGCGATGGCCGAGCGCTTCCACACCCTCGTCCGGTCATGGCCCAACCAGCGGGCCGCCCGTCGTCCGGTCACGTGGAACTCATGGGAGGCGGTCTACTTCGACATCGACCCCGACACCCTGATGGCGGCCGCCCGGCGTGCCGCCGAGATCGGGGTCGAGCGGGTCGTGGTGGACGACGGCTGGTTCACCGGGCGCCGCGACGACACGTCTTCGCTCGGTGACTGGGTGGTCGACACCCAACGTTGGCCCCAGGGCATGAAGCCACTGGCCGACCTGGTGCACTCGCTGGGGATGGAGTTCGGGCTGTGGGTGGAGCCCGAGATGGTCAACCTCGACTCCGACCTGGCCCGCAGCCACCCCGAGTGGTTGTTCGACGCCGGCCACGGCGTGGGGCTTCCCAGTCGCCACCAGCACGTGCTCGACCTGACGCATCCGGAGGCCTGGCGGCACGTGCGTGACCAGATCTCGACGGTCATCGGCGAGGTGGGCATCGACGCGCTCAAGTGGGACCACAATCGCTACCTGCTCGATGCCGGCCACCAGCCCTCCGGTGCACCCGCGGTGCGGGCCCAGACCGTGGCGGCACTGTCGCTGATGCGTGACCTGATCGAGCGGCACCCCGGGCTGCAGATCGAGTCCTGCTCCTCGGGTGGGGGTCGGGCAGACCTGGGTGTGATGCAGATCGCCACGCGCATGTGGCCGAGCGACATCAACGACCCGCACGAACGCACCTCGATCCTGGCGGCCACCGAACTGCTGCTGCCGCCCGAGGTGACCGGCACCCACCTCGGTGCCTCCCCCGACCACATCACGGGTCGTTCCTTCTCCTTGGCCACCCGGGGGTTGCTCGCCCTCGGGGGTCACCTCGGGATCGAGGCTCCCCTCGAGCGCCTGCCCCAGGCTCAACTCGATGAGCTGGCCGCCTGGGTGGCCCTGCACCGACGCCACCGCAACCTGCTGCACAGCGGCAGGGTGGTCCACGTCGACACCGATCCCGCGATCGCCGTGCGCGGCGTCGTGGCCGAGGATTCGTCGGAGGCGCTCTTCAGCCTCGTGGTGCTGAACCGGCCCGTGACGTGGCCCGCCGAGCGCTGGCGCCTCGAGGGCCTCGACCCCCACCGCCGCTACCGGGTCAGCGAGCTGTCTGCCACCGGTGCCGCTCGCAGCGAACCTGCCTGGCTGGCCGAATCGATCACGGCGTCGGGTGCAGCCCTGATCGAGATCGGGCTGGAGTGCCCACGGCTGAACCCCGACACCGGCGTCCTCGTGCACGTGGAGGAGGTCCGATGACGACTCCCACGGACACCCCCGGCGAGGGCGACTTCGTCCCGCACGACGCTCCCGGTCTGCCGACCCGTCCGCAACGCTGGAGGGACGCCCCGGTGGCGGTCTGGGAGGAACCGCTGACGCTGCCCACCTACCATCCGGACAGTCCCTCGCCGCATCCGGCCTTCCTCGGCAACCGGGTCTACCAGGGCTCCTCGGGTGCGGTACATCCCATGCCGCTGTACGAGTCGATCGAGCCCGTCGCCCGTCCACGGGACTGGCGGGCAGTGCACCTCGAGAACGACTGGTTGCGCATCGTCGTGCTGCCGGAGCTGGGTGGCCGCATCCACATCGGCTACGACCGGGTGCGTGACCACGACTTCTTCCATCGACAGGACGTGATCAAGCCTGCGCTGGTGGGGTTGGCCGGTCCCTGGATTGCCGGTGGCGTCGAGTTCAACTGGCCGCAGCACCATCGTCCGGCGACGTTCCTGCCCACGGACGTCGAGATCGAGCACGGGGACGACGGCTCCGTCACCGTCTGGTGCAGTGACCACGACCCCCTCACCCGCATGAAGGGTATGCACGGCATCAGGTTGGCCCCCGACCGGGCGGTGGTCGAGGTGCTGGCCCGCGTGCACAACCGCACCGACGTACCCCAGACCTTCCTGTGGTGGGCCAATGTCGCCGCCCGGGTCGACGAGAACTACCAGTCGTTCTTCCCCACCGACGTGCACTTCGTCGCCGACCACGCCAACCGCGCCACCACCGGCTTCCCGGCAGCGGATCGTCCCTACTACGGGGTCGACTACCCGGCCCGGGTCACCCCCCAACATCCCGACGCGGACCGGCTCGACTGGTACCGCAACATCCCCGTGCCCACCAGCTACATGGTGCTCGAGACCGACGACGAGTACTTCGGCGGCTACGACCACCGCCGGGGCGCGGGCTTCGTGCACTGGGCCTCGCGCGAGGTCTCGCCGGGCAAGAAGCAGTGGACCTGGGGCAACCACGAGTTCGGCCACGCCTGGGACCGGGCGCTCACCGACGACGGCGGCCACTACATCGAACTGATGGCCGGAGTGTTCACCAACAACCAACCCGACTTCAGCTACCTGCAACCGGGGGAGACCAAGACCTTCAGCCAACTCTGGTACCCCATCGGCGAGCTGGGTCCGGTGCAGCAGGCCAACCCCGATGCCGCCGCCAGCCTGGTGGTCGAGCCGCTGCCCCGCGGTGACGGCGATGACGACGACCCCGCGGGCGCAGAGCTGGACGAGCGTCGGGTGACGGTCCGTGTGCAGTCGACCCGGGCCCTGGCCGACTGCTCCGTCGAGCTCCTCGTGGGCGGGGAAGGGGCGGAGGTCCGACAGGTGGAGCAGTGGTACCTGGGTGACCTCGACCCCGCCCACCCCGTCACCCGCACCGCCACGGTGCCCTCGGGTGCCGGCGTGCGCGCGATCGTCCGGCAGGGCTCCTCACCCCTGCTGACAGTGCTCCCCGTCGAGCAGCCGGACAGCTTCGAGGTACCTCCCCCCGCCGTGGAACCGGCGCCCCCCGAGCAGGTGGCGAGCAATGACGAACTCTGGTTCATCGGCTCCCACCTGGAGCAGTACCGGCACGCCACCCGATCACCTGAGACCTGGTGGTCGGAGGCCCTGCGACGCGACCCGGGCGACTTCCGCTGCAACGTCGGCATGGGCCTGCGACGCTTCCGGGCTGCCGACTTCGAGGCAGCCGAACGCCATCTGAATGCCGCGGTGGCGAGGTCCAACACCCACAACTTGAACCCGCGTGACGCCGAGGGTCACTACCTGCTGGGCTTGACCCTGATGCGGCTGGGTCGACTCGATCAGGCGTGGACGATCCTCGCGCGCGCCGGCTGGGACGGTCACTGGTGGGTGCCCGCACAGCTGGCCATGGCGCGCATCGAGTTGCTGCGCCGTGACGACCAGACCGCGGTGGAACGTCTGTTGACCCTGGTGCAGCGCTCGCCTGAACAACTGGAGGCACGCGACCTTGCCGTGGTCGGTCTGCGCCGGTTGGGTCTGGCGGACGAGGCGACCGACCTGCTCGACGGGACCCTCGCGCTCGACCCCCTGGACGCGTGGGCGCGGGTCCTACGGGTGCTCCCTGCCGACACTGCTCCCACGCGTGAGGATCTCAACCGGGTCGGGCTCGACCCCGTGACCTGGCTCGACGTCGCCAAGGAATTCAAGCGCTGTGGGGCCTGGGACGAGGCCCTGGCGGTGCTGGCCGCCGGTGATCGGGCGGCCCCCGTTGAGGGCATGACAGGGGTGGCCCCGCTGTTGTCGCACCACCGTGCCCACGTGCTGGCCCTCCGATCGGGCGAGCACTCCTCACCGGCAGTGGCCGAGGCGCTCGCCGAAGCCGTGGCCAGCGACCCCAGGTGGGCGCTGCCCATCGATCATGACGACGTGGCTGCCCTGCGGTGGGCGGTCGACCTCGACCCGGGCGACTGGCTCGCCCACTCGATGCTCGGCAGCTGGAACATGCACTGGCGGCGGTTCGACCAGGCACAGCGGCACTGGTCGGCC
This sequence comes from Aestuariimicrobium kwangyangense DSM 21549, assembly GCF_000421525.1. Taxonomy (GTDB): domain Bacteria; phylum Actinomycetota; class Actinomycetes; order Propionibacteriales; family Propionibacteriaceae; genus Aestuariimicrobium; species Aestuariimicrobium kwangyangense. The sequence goes on from NZ_ATXE01000003.1 coordinate 93,982, forward strand.
AGTTGGACGACCCACCCCACGGCGGTGGTGGGCCGGTGCCTGGGCCTGCTCGCCCACAACCACGACCACGACCCGGCACGGGCGTGGCAGTTCTACGAGCGAGCCCGCGCCCTCGCCCCCGATGATGCGCAACTCCTCTCCGAACTCGACCAGTTGGCGCAGTTGCGCTCTGAGCCGGTCGCGTCACGGTTGGCCCGGCTGGACCGGTACCCCGAACTGGTGGGGCGGCGTCACGACCTGGCGGCACGTCACGCCGGGCTGAAGGTGGTCATCGGACGAGCGGACGAGGCCCTCGCAGCCCTCGCCCGCCGGCAGTTCCAGCCCTGGGAGGGCGGTGAGGGCCAGGTGCTGGCCACGTGGGAGGCAGCCAGCCTCGCCGCCACCCTGCAGCACCCCCACCGAGCACTGGCGCTGGTCGACTCGGCCCTTCGTCCGCCGGCATCGTTGGGGGAGGACCGGCACCTGCTGGCCAATCCCGCGCACCTGTGGCTCGCCCGGGGCGACGCCCTCGCCCGGCAGGGCGAGAGGCGGGAGGCCCAGCAGGCCCAGCAGGCCTGGCGCCGTGCGGCGGAGGCCGTCGGCGACTTCCGTGAGATGGCCACCACCCCGCACTCGGACCTGAGCTTCTTCCGGATCGTGGCGCTGCGCCGACTCGGGGAGGGCGAGCGAGCCGATGACCTGACCGCCGACCTGGCCGACTTCACCGACCACGTCGCCAGTGCCCCCGCCCGCATCGACCACTTCGCGACCTCGCTTCCCCAGCTGTTGTTGTTCGTGCGACCCCCGGAGGCCGACCGCGACGACCAGGTGGCGGTGTTGCGCGCCCAGCTTGAGCTCCTGGCCGGCGTCACCGACGGCCCGGCGCTGCAACACGCCAGCCACCGACTGCCGCACCACCTGCTGTTGTGGTGGAGCGCGCAGGTCTGCCGATGACCCCCGACCTGCGACTGGCCGGGGCCGGGGGAGAGGTGAGGGTCCGGCCCGAGCGGGGGGCGAAGCTGACCTCACTGCGATCTCCCGACGGGCTCGAGTGGCTGTCGACCGGGCGCGAGAGCTGGTCCGGCCCGGGCTTCACGGAGTCCGAGATGGGCGGCTGGGACGAGTGCGCGCCGACCATCTCGGCGGCACGGCTGCAGGACGGCCGGGCGCTCGGGGACCACGGCGACGTCTGGGACGAACCCTGGCGCGTCGTCCGCCACGACGGGGTGGAGCTCACCTGTGAGGTCGACGTGCCCCGGCTCGGGTTCAGCCTGCGCCGCCGCATCACGCCCACCGGGGCAGGCTTCCGACTCGACTACCGGGCGCGCAGCCTGCCCGCCGCACCTCCGCTTCCCTTCCTGTGGGCGGCCCACCCCCAGTTCATCGCGCCCGAGCGACTGCTGGTACACCACCTGCGTGAGGTGCTGCCGACCCACCCGGTCGTCGCGGACGCACCGGTCCCGTGGGACGGTCCTCCGCCGATGGTGGCGACGGGTGGTGCCGCTCCCGAAGTGCCCCGGGCGCACAAGGTGTGGGCGCACAAGGTTTGGGCGCACAGGCCGCGCCTGCCGGCCGAGGTGGTGCTGGGGCGCGAAGGCTGGGACCTCGTCCTCGGCTGGGGAGGTGCACCGCTGCGCTCGGTCGCCCTCTGGTTCGACCCGGCCGAGTACGCCGAGACCCCCGTGGTGGCGGTCGAACCCGCGACCGGGACGGGAGACGACGTGAGCCGTCTCGTCCCCGGTGACGAGGTGGCAGTGCTCAGCCATGAGCACCCGCTCGAGTGGTGGGTGGAGCTGTCCTTCAGGCGTACCTGAACAGTCCGGACGAGGCTCCCGATCCGCACCTCGGAGGGTGCTGGGGAGGCTCCCGGGGAGGCCACTGGCGCGATTAGGCCGCAGCTCACCGCTGGGATACTCTTGACCAGTTGTGTCCAGGTCTGTGCCCTCGGCTTCATCGTCGGTGGGGACCTTTCCTGGAGTTTGGCAACTCCCGCACGTTCGCGAGCGGGGCGCCTCCTGGCAAAATCCAGGGGGTCAACCACGAGCTCGGACAGGCCCCGCCAGAGGAACCGGTCGAGCAGAGGAGAATCAATGATCCAGCAGGAGTCGCGGCTGAAGGTCGCCGACAACACTGGTGCCAAGGAACTCTTGTGCATCCGTGTTCTCGGTGGGTCGAAGCGCCGTTACGCCGGCCTGGGGGACACCATCGTGTGCAGCGTCAAGGACGCCATCCCCGGCGGCAATGTCAAGAAGGGCGATGTGGTCAAGGCCGTCATCGTCCGCACCGTCAAGGAGTCGCGTCGTGTCGACGGCTCCTACATCAAGTTCGACGAGAACGCCGCGGTGATCCTGAAGAACGACGGGGAGCCCCGTGGCACCCGCATCTTCGGCCCCGTCGCCCGCGAACTGCGCGAGAAGAAGTTCATGCGCATCGTCTCGCTCGCCCCGGAGGTGATCTGAATGAAGGGTCTCCACGTCAAGAAGGGTGACCGCGTCAAGGTGATCGCCGGCAAGGACCGCGGCACCATCGGCGAGATCATCGCCGTTGACATCGAGCGTCAGCGCGTCACCGTGCAGGGCGTCAACATCGTCAAGCGCCACCTGCGCGACCAGGCCAACTCGTCCGGTGCCCAGGTCAAGGGCGGCATCGTCGCGTCCGAGGCTCCCATCCACGTGTCGAACGTGCAGCTGGTCGTCGGCTCCGGTGCCGATGCGCAGGTCTCCCGGGTGGGCTACCGCCGCGAAGAGGTCACCAAGCGTCGCGCCGACGGCAGCGAGTACACCGCCTTCCGCTCCGTGCGCTACCTCAAGAAGGAAGAGCAGGCGAAGGCCGACAAGCCCGCCAAGGCCAAGAAGGAGGCCGACAAGTGACCACCACCGAAGCCCCCCAGGTCAAGGCTGTGCCCCGCCTGAAGCAGAAGTACCGCGAGACCATCGCGCCCGCCCTGCACCAGGAGTTCGAGTACGCCAACGTCATGCAGATCCCCGGTCTGACCAAGATCGTGGTCAACATGGGTGTCGGCGAGGCCGCTCGCGACTCGAAGATCATGGACGGCGCCATCCGCGACCTGACGGCCATCACCGGTCAGAAGCCGCAGGTGACCAAGGCCCGCAAGTCGATCGCCCAGTTCAAGCTCCGTGAGGGACAGCCGATCGGCTGCCACGTCACGCTGCGTGGGGATCGCATGTGGGAGTTCGCCGATCGTCTGCTGAGCCTCGCGCTGCCCCGTATCCGTGACTTCCGCGGTCTGAACTCGAACCAGTTCGACGGTCAGGGCAACTTCACCTTCGGTCTCAACGAGCAGGTCATGTTCCTCGAGATCGACCAGGACAAGATCGACCGCACCCGCGGTATGGACATCACCTTCGTGACCACCGCGAAGACCGATGCCGAAGGTCGCTCGCTGCTCAAGCACCTCGGCTTCCCCTTCAAGGAAGTTGACGATCCCAAGAAGACCGGCCCCAAGCGCGGCAAGGCCTTCTACTCCAAGAAGAAGAAGTGAGCTGAGGTACTGAGATGGCAAAGACCGCTCTGAAGGTCAAGCAGTCGCGCAAGCCCAAGTTCGCCGTTCGTGCGTACACCCGCTGCAACAAGTGTGGACGGCCCAAGGCCGTCTTCCGCAAGTTCGGCCTGTGCCGCGTCTGCGTGCGCGAACTCGCCCACCGTGGCGAACTGCCCGGCGTGACCAAGTCCTCCTGGTGAGAGACCTCGAACCTTCCACATCTGAGCGCCACAGGTCGTCGTCCGTCGAGGACGAACGAAACCGGGGCGAGAAAGAGGCTGAACAGCCATGACCATGACTGATCCCATCGCAGACATGCTGACTCGTCTGCGTAACGCCAATCAGGCGTACCACGACAAGACCAGCATGCCCAGCTCGAAGATCAAGGTCGGCATTGCCGAGATCCTGAAGTCCGAGGGCTACATCGCGGACTTCGAGATCAAGGATCCGACCGAGGGCGAGGTCGGCAAGACGCTGACCCTGACCCTCAAGTACGGCGACTCCCGCGAGCGTTCCATCGCTGGCGTGCGTCGCATCAGCAAGCCCGGTCTGCGCGTCTACGCGAAGTCGACCAACCTCCCCAAGGTCCTCGGTGGCCTGGGCGTGGCGATCATCTCGACCTCGCAGGGACTGCTGACCGACCGACAGGCACACGAAAAAGCCGTGGGCGGCGAAGTTCTCGCCTTCGTGTGGTGACCGAACGAGACTGAGGAGGAGAAGAACAAATGTCACGAATTGGCAGGCTCCCGATCACCGTCCCGTCCGGTGTCGAGGTGAGCATTGATGGCCAGACCGTCGCGGTGAAGGGTCCCAAGGGCACCCTGAACCACGTCGTCGCGGCTCCGATCACGATCGGAAAGAATGACGAGGGCCAGATCGAGGTCTCCCGTCCCAACGATGAGCGGCTCTCGAAGTCGCTGCATGGCCTGACCCGAACCCTGGTGAGCAACATGGTCACCGGTGTCACCGAGGGCTATGAGAAGAAGCTCGAGATCGTCGGTGTTGGTTACCGCGTGATCTCCAAGGGCCCCAAGCAGCTCGAGTTCGCGCTCGGGTTCTCGCACCCCGTGATCGTCGACGCCCCCGAGGGTGTCACGTTCGCCGTCGAGAACAACACCAAGTTCTCGGTGCAGGGCATCGACAAGCAGGTCGTCGGCGAGGTTGCGGCCAACATCCGCAAGATCCGCAAGCCCGAGCCCTACAAGGGCAAGGGCGTGCGCTACGCCGGCGAGCACGTGCGCCGCAAGGTCGGAAAGGCTGGTAAGTGATCATGGCTCTCTCGTTTGGTCCCCGCAGGGGAATGGCGAGCCGCGTTGCATCGCGTCTGCGTCGGCAGGCTCGGGGACGCAAGAAGATCTACGGCTCGCACGAGCGTCCCCGCCTGGTCGTGACCCGCTCCGCCCGCCACATCGGCGTGCAGGTGGTCGACGACGTCGACGGTCGCACCCTGGCCAGCGCCTCCACCATGGAGGCCGGCCTGCGCACGTTCGAGGGCGACAAGTCGGCGAAGGCCGCCAAGGTGGGCCAGCTGATCGCTGAGCGCGCCAAGGCAGCCGGTGTCGAGTACGTGGTCATGGACCGCGCTGGCAACAAGTACCACGGTCGGATCGCCGCGCTCGCTGATGCAGCGCGCGAGGCCGGTCTGGGCCTCTGACGGACGAAAGGAACAGCGATGAGTGGAACTCAGCGCCGCGGTGGCGGCGCAGCTGGTGAGCAGCAGCAGCGTCGCGGCCGTGACGACCGTCGTGGCGGACAGCAGCAGCGCGAAGAGAAGAGCCAGTACCTGGAGCGGGTCGTCGCCATCAACCGTGTGGCGAAGGTCGTGCAGGGTGGTCGTCGGTTCAGCTTCACCGCCCTCGTGGTGGTCGGCGACGGCGAAGGCACCGTGGGTGTCGGCTACGGCAAGGCCAAGGAGGTGCCCGCGGCAATCGCCAAGGGTGTCGAGGAGGCGAAGAAGAACTTCTTCCGGGTGCCGTTGATCCAGCGCACCATCCCGCACCCCGTGCAGGGCGAGAAGGCTGCCGGTGTGGTCATGTTGCGTCCGGCTTCGCCCGGTACCGGTGTGATCGCCGGTGGTTCGGCCCGCGCCGTGCTCGAGTGTGCGGGTGTGCACGACGTGCTCGCCAAGTCCCTCGGTTCGGCGAACGCCATCAACGTGGTGCATGCCACCGTTGCGGCGCTCAAGGGACTCGAGACCCTGGAGGCCGTGGCCAAGCGCCGCGGCAAGTCCGTCGAGGACGTGGCCCCTGCAGCTCTGCTGAAGGCGTCGCGGGTGGAGGTGGCTCACTGATGGCACGTCTCAAGGTGACCCAGACCAAGTCTGGCGTGAATCGCAAGCAGAACCAGCGAGAGACCCTGCGTACGCTCGGTCTCAAGCGAATTGGCGACGTGGTGGTGAAGGAGGATCGTCCCGAGATTCGCGGGATGGTCAAGTCCGTCGCCCACCTGGTCGTCGTGGAAGAGGTGGAATGACATGGTGTTGAAGCTTCATCACTTGCGCCCTGCCCCGGGTGCCAAGACCGAGAAGACCCGTGTGGGTCGCGGTGAGGGTTCGAAGGGCAAGACCGCTGGCCGCGGTACCAAGGGCACGGGAGCGCGCAAGAACGTTCCCCAGTTCTTCGCAGGTGGCCAGATGCCGCTGCACATGCGCATGCCGAAGCTCAAGGGCTTCAAGAACCCGTTCCGCGTCGAGTACCAGGTCGTCAACCTGGCCAAGCTGGGCGAGCTCTTCCCTGAGGGTGGCACCGTGACCGTCGACGACCTGGTGTCCAAGGGCGCCGTTCGCGCCGGCCACCTGGTGAAGGTGCTCGGCAACGGCGACCTCAGCGTCAAGCTGAACGTCACCGTCGACGCCTACTCGGCCTCGGCCAAGCAGAAGATCGAGGCCGCCGGCGGAACCGCCGACACCCTCTGATCAACGTTCGATCCTGATCGTCGACGACGGCGGTCCCTCCTCGTGGGGGGCCGCCGTCGTCGGCGTTCGGGGTGGTGGAACACCCTTGGCGAGCGCTTTCCGCGAGGGGGCCGGCGGAGGATGGTGCGGCGTCCCTCACTTTCTCGACACGACTAGGGGCAACACCCGTGGTCGAAGAAGGTCACGAACGGGACACAATGACGGGGTGGGGGCTTGCGTGCGGCGGCGGCGGCGCTACGTTGGACCCAGTCCGTGGCGAAGGCGCCATGGAAATCCTGTGGAGGGACATTGATGACCACTCTCAACCGACGCACCCTGTTGGGTGCTTCTGCCGCCGGGATCTCGGCGGTCGCTCTGACTGCTTGTGGCGGTGGATCGGGCGCAGGACCTGGCGGTGGCGGCACCACTGGCGGTAAGTCCGGTGACGCCAAGGCCGACTACATGAAGGCCGAGGGCAACAACTTCGGGGGAAGCATCTCCTGGGGTTCGTGGGCCAACCCGGGTGAGGCCAAGCGCTTCAACGAGTACGCGGCCAGCTTCAAGCAGAAGTACGGCACCGACGTGAAGTTCCAGGTCGTCTCCGGTGACTACGCCTCGAAGATCCAGACCCAGCTGGTGGGCAACGCAGCCCCCGACGTCTTCTACGTCGGTGACAACATGATGGCCAAGCTGGTGGAGAACAACGCACTCGTCGAGATCGGCGAGTACATGAAGTCGTCGGCCTCGCGCTCGCCGTTCGACCAGCACCTGACCAACCTGCTGGACTGGTGCCAACCCAAGGGTGACGGCAAGTTCTACGGCATGACCGTCGACTGCAACCCGGCCACCTTCTGGTTCAACCAGGACCTGCTGCAGGAGGCCGGTTACGGCGACGACCCCGCCAAGCGTTTCGAGGGCGGAGCCTGGACCCAGGAGGCCGTCGACGAGCTGTTCACCAAGGTGACCGCCAAGGGCAAGAAGGCCCACGTGCTCGAGTCGGGCTACGGCCACTGGCTCTCGTGGATGACCACCTTCGGTGGCAAGCCCTGGGCCGACAACGGCGACTGCCAGATCGACAAGGACGATGCCTGCATGAAGGCCATCGAATGGATGTGGGGCCACCTCGACAAGGGGACCATGACCTACGGTGGTTCGCTCCCCAAGGGCCAGGGCGTCGACGCGCTGTTCTACGCGAAGCAGCTGGCGACCATTCCCTACGGCCGCTGGATCCTGCCGAACCTGAAGGAGCTGAAGTTCAACTACGACATCGCTCCCTACCCGACGATCGACGGCAAGGAGATCATGCCGACCGTCGTGTACGTGGCCGCCATGGGTGTCAACGCCAAGGCCAAGAACGTCGACCTGGCGAAGGCGTTCACCGCCATCTACACCGGTGTCGAGGGTGAGAAGGCCCGTCTTGCGGGCGGCGGCAACGCCGTGCCCGCCGTGAAGGGCCTCGAGAACCTGGTGGAGGAGGACAACCCGCCGCTGCCGAAGCACGCCAAGACGTTCAACGACTTGGCTGGCAAGGGCTACGCCATCCCGCTCAAGATCGCCAACAACGCGGTCGTTGCCTCCAACCTGGGCACGGTCGTCGACAAGTGGATCAAGGCCAAGGTGTCTGCTGCTGACTTCGGCAAGAAGCTCACCACCTACATCAACACTGGCAAGGAGTCCTGAGTCGTTCGTGAACTGAGGTTCACGACGCTGCAAATGTTGCGCTACTGGGGGCGAGGATCCCTCGCCCCCAGTAGTGTCACGCCTGACACAACAGAAGGAGGTGCGTTGCGATGACGGAACGTCCCCAAGCCGACGGCGAGGTCGTGGGCGTGCAGCCCGCGGCCGCAGATGCCGTGACCGAGACCTTGGCGGTGGCCAACAAGGCCAAGGCAGACCTGAAACTGCAGCAGCGCGTCGAGCAGACCGCCGGCGAGACCCACCGCAGGGCGCTGCGCAAGCGGCGAATGCGCGACAACCTGCATGGCTACGCGTTCATGGCGCCCCAGCTCGTGGGCCTGCTGGCCTTCATGATCGGCCCGCTCGTGTTCGCCATCATCCTGGCGTTCATGAAGTGGGACGGATTCGGGAACCGGACCTTCATCGGCTTCGGCAACTTCGAGACGGTCTTCCAGAACGAGCAGTACCGCAAGTCAGCCCTGAACACCTTGTGGTTCACCGCGCTGCAGGTGCCCTCCCTGATGGTCTCCGCGTTCCTCTTCGCGCTGCTGCTGCAGCGGACCGGGCCCATGAAGAACGTCTACCGCACCGCCTTCTTCGCCCCGCAGGTGACCGCCACCGTGGCCGTCTCGGTGGTCTGGCTGTGGCTGCTGAATCCCGAGATCTCCCCGCTTACGGCTGGCCTGCGCAAGTTGGGCTGGGCGGCTCCTCCGGACTGGCTGAACGATCCGACGTTCGTGATCCCCGCCGTGGTGCTGGTATCCGTGTGGCAAGGTCTGGGCTATCAGGTCGTCATGTTCATGGCCGGTCTCGAGAACGTGCCGTCGTCCATGTACGAGGCCGCCTCGATCGACGGCGCCTCAGAGGTGCAGAAGATGTTCCGCATCACCCTGCCACTGATCTCGCCGACCATCCTGTTCCTGTCGATCACCTCGATCATCGGATCGTTCCAGGTCTTCGACTACATCTACGTCTTCTTCGACACCACTGCACCGGCCTACGGACGAACCATCGTGTACGAGATCGTGCAGGTGGCGTTCCGTGAGTTCAACTTCGGTGTTGGTGCCGCCCTGGCGTTGCTCTTGTTCATCGCACTGCTGCTCCTCACGGGCCTGCAGCTGATTGCTCAGAAGAAGTGGGTGTTCTACACAGAATGAGTACCGCAGTCGAAACCCGAACCGAGTCAGCCGTCGATCAGCCCGTCAGGGGTCATCGAATCGGTCGCTCCTTCCGCAACCCCGCCCTGTGGATCATCCAGGTCCTCATGGCTGTGGCCAGCATCTTCATGGCGCTGCCGTTCCTGTGGATGCTCTTCTCGTCGGTCAAGCCGCTCGACGAGATCTTCCAGCAGCCTCCGAAGCTGTTGCCGCAGGGGATGCCGTGGCACTGGAAGTGGAGCAACTACACCGACGCCTTCGACCAGGCCTCCGCAGGCGGCGCCTGGTGGAGCTCCGGCTTCCCGTTGGCGTTCTGGAACAGCTTCTACATCGCCACCTTGGTGACGCTCGGCACCTTGCTCACCAGCTCGATGGCGGCGTACGCCTTCGCTCGCATCCGCTTCTTCGGGCGCGGATTCTGGTTCATGCTGTTCCTGGCCACCATGATGGTGCCGGCCCAGCTGACCATCATCCCGCTGTTCATCATCATGGGCCAGCTCAAGTGGGTCGACACCCACCTGCCCCTGATCGTCCCGCCGATCCTGTTCAACGCCTTCGGGGTGTTCCTGCTGCGTCAGTACGTGCGTGGCATCCCCGTGGAACTGGAGGAGGCGGCACAGATCGACGGTGCCTCGAGGTTCCGCATCTTCACGCAGATGATCCTGCCGCTGCTCAAGTCACCGATGGTGGCGCTCGGCATCTTCACCTTCCTGGGGCAGTGGAACAACTTCTTCTACCCGTTGATCTTCCTGAACAGTTCCGACAAGTTCACGCTGCCGCTGGTGGTCAACCAGTTCAAGGGTGCGTACTCGTCGAACTGGACCGGCATCATGGCCGCGGCGACCCTGTCGGCGCTGCCGCTGCTGATCGTGTTCATCTTCGCTCAGCGTCAGATCGTCGAGGGCATCGCGCTCTCGGGATCGAAGACCTGATCGTCCCATCCGCACTACGACAGCAGGGGCCGCACTCAGCCGAGTGCGGCCCCTGCTGTGTAGTGAGGGCGTGGCACCGGCGCCGGGGAGTCCGCGCCGTCAGCCGGCGATCGTCGTGGCGAGCACAGCGGCGGCCACCTCGTCCCAGGTGTCGACCGCCAGTGTCGGCTCCTCCGGCCCTGCAGGCCAGGGCCGGCCACGGGTGAGCCAGATCGACCTCATGCCGACGGCACGGGCGCCGGCCACGTCGGACTCGGCCGAGTCACCCATCATCCAGTCGTCTGTGCCGATCGGTTCCCCGACCACTGCGGCCGCCCGCCTGAAGATCTCAGGATCCGGTTTGGACACGCCGGCGGCTTCACTGATCACCCAGCCATCCACCATGTCGGCCAGGTGCAGACGTTCGATCTTCGCGGTCTGCTGAGAGGTGGCCCCGTTCGTCACGATCACGACGCGCCAGCCTGCCCCGCGGATCGCGGACAAGGCGTCGGCGGCACCCTCCATCAACTGGAGCCGCTCCACGATGCCGGCGCGGAACCGGTCCAGGATCTGCTCCGACTCCTCGGGGCCGAGGTCGAGCAGCCGGGTGAGGTCGTCCACCGTGTCCTGCTTGCGGCCCAGCCCGTCGCGGTCCGCAGCGACCATCGCGTCGAGGAGGCTGGGGTCGGCCCCTCTTTCGGCGAGGTAGTCGACGGCCCACGCCCGGTAGGCGCCGGCGCGGTCGGCCAGGGTGTTGTCGAGGTCTACGTAGAAGGTCGGCACTCGGCGAGCCTATCGACCCGGGCGGGCTGGCGACCCGGGCAGCCGCATGGGTGGACCGGCGACTGGACTGGCCCGGTGACCGGGGCAGCCGCAGGGGCCGCGGGTCCTCCCCAGGAAGGGACGGCTCAGAGGGCGGCGGTGATGTCGGTGACCCGGTCCTTGGCGTCACCGAACAGCATCACGGTGTTCTCCCGGAAGAAAAGCGGGTTCTGCACCCCGGCGTACCCGGCATTCATCGAGCGCTTGAACACGACCACGGTCTCGGCCTTCCACACCTCGAGCACCGGCATGCCGGCGATGGGGGAGTCCGGCTCGTCCAGGGCCGCCGGGTTGACGGTGTCATTGGCCCCGATCACGAGCACCACGTCGGTGTCGCTGAAGTCATCGTTGATCTCGTCCATCTCGAGCACGATGTCGTAGGGCACCTTGGCCTCGGCCAGCAGCACGTTCATGTGCCCCGGCAGGCGTCCGGCGACGGGGTGGATGCCGAACCTCACCTTGATGCCACGGGCCCGCAGTTGGCGGGTGAGCTCCGCGACGGGGTACTGGGCCTGCGCCACTGCCATGCCGTAACCGGGGGTGATCACCACCGACTGCGCGTCGCGCAGCAGTGCGGCCACCTCGGACGCTGACACCTCCCGGTGCTCCCCGTAGTCGCGATCGACCCCGGAGACGGTTGCCCCCTCTCCGAAACCGCCCAGGATCACCGAGATGAACGAGCGGTTCATGGCCTTGCACATCAGGTAGCTCAGGATGGCACCGGACGACCCCACCAGGGCACCCGTGACGATCAGCAGGTCATTGCCCAGCATGAAGCCGGCGGCCGCGGCAGCCCAGCCCGACCACGAATTCAGCATCGACACCACGACCGGCATGTCACCCCCACCGATGGACGAGACCATGTGCCAGCCCAGGGCGAACCCCAACAGCGTCACCAGGCCCAGGGGCCACAGTCCCTGGCCATGGGGAGCCATCACCAGCCACACGATGGCGGCCACGGAGGCGAGGAAGGCCCCGAGGTTCAGCCAGGTACGTCCCGGAAGCATCAGGGGACGACCCGCCAGTCGTCCACTCAGTTTGCCGTAGGCGACCACCGAACCGGTGAAGGTGTAGGCGCCGATCAGTACGCCCACGCCCACCTCGACCAGGTGTGCGGTCTCTGAGCCACCCGTCGAGGCGGCCGTGTCGAGGAAGGAGCTGAAGCCCACCAACACCGCGGCCAGACCCACGAAGGAGTGCAGCATCGCGATCAGCTGGGGCATGCCCGTCATCTGCACCCGCAGTGCCAACCAGAGCCCGATGGCCGAACCGATCAACAACGGGACCACCAGCAGGACGAGCGTGAGCGGGATCCCGCGCTGGGAGTGAGTGAGGGCGTATCCCACGGTGGCCACCCCCGCCAAGGTCATGCCGACCATGCCCGCCAGGTTGCCCATCCGTGCCGACTCGTGCCGGCTCAGCCCGGCCAGGGCGAGGATGAACAGCAGCGCCGCGATGATGAAGGTGGTCTGCACCAGCGATTCGGCGGTCACTTGGAGGCCTCCTGGGTGTGGCCGGAGCGGAACATGTTGAGCATCTTGCGGGTCACGATGAAACCGCCGGCGATGTTGACCGAGGCCAGCAGGATGGCGGCCATGGCGACGACCGTGACCGCCCAGTTGGCCGATCCGACCTGTAGCAGCGCGCCGACCATGATGATGCCCGAGATGGCATTGGTCTCAGCCATCAACGGGGTGTGCAGGGCGTGGGAGACGTTCGAGATGACATAGAAACCCGTCACCACGGCCAGCATCAGCACCAGCCAGTGGGCGAGCAGCGGCAGGGGCGACACGGCCCCGACCAGGGCGAAGAGCACCAGCACGAGCCCGCCACCGTAGAGGGTGCGCTGATGCTTGCGCCGCGCCAGCACCTGCGGGTCCTCAACCGGTGCGACCACGGTCGTCCGGGGGACCACGGCTGGTGCCGCGGACACGTGCACGGGGGGCGGCGGCCACAAGACGTCGCCTGCGTGGCTGACGGTCATCGAACGGATCACCTGGTCCTCCAGGTCGATCACGACCGCGCCGTCCTTGGCGGGGGTGAGCAGCTTCATCAGGTTCACCAGGTTGGTGCCGACCAGTTCCGAGGCCTGCCTCGGCAGCCGGGCGGCCAGGTCGCTGATGCCGATCACCGTGACCTGGTTGTCGGAGACGACGATCTCGTCGACCCTCGTCAGGGCGGCGTTGCCGCCCGTCGAGGCCGCGAGGTCGACGATCACGCTGCCGGGGCGCATCGCCGCGATCATCTCGTCGGTGATCAGCAGGGGAGCGGGCTTACCCCGCACCTGGGCAGTGGTGACCACGATGTCGGCACGCGCTGACTCGGCGGCGTACATGCGAGCGGCCACCTCGGCCTGTTCGGCACTCATGCCGCGGGCGTACCCGTCGGAGGAGATCTCGCTGTCGACGGCGTCGACGCGGACGAAGTCGGCTCCCATCGACTCGATCTGTTCGGCCACCTCGGGGCGAACGTCGAAGGCGCGCACCTCCGCACCCAACGAGCCGGCCGTCCCGATGGCTGCCAGACCGGCGACGCCGGCACCGACCACGAAGACATGGGCGGGTGGCATCTTGCCTGCGGCCGTCACCTGGCCGTTGAAGACGCCACCGAAGTGCTCGGCCGCCTCGATGATGGCGCGGTAGCCGGCCAGGTTGGCCATCGAGGAGAGCACGTCGAGCGATTGGGCACGGGAGATGCGCGGGACGGCGTCGAGCGACATGGCCGTCACTCCATCGGCCGCCAGTCGAGCGACGAGGTCCGGGTGCGCCGCGGGGTCCAGGGTCGAGACCAGCAGGCTGCCGGGGCGGAGCCATCCGAGTTGTTCGTCGGTGGGGCTGTCGACCGAGAACACGATCTCGGCGCGCCAGGCATGGTCGGCCTCGACCAAGCTGGCTCCGACAGCCTCGTAGGCCGCATCGGGGAAGGCGGCCTGGGCTCCGGCGCCTCGTTCGACGACCACCTCGTGGCCGAGCTTGATCAACTGGGTGGCCGTGGCTGGGGTTGCCGCCACCCGGGTCTGGGCGGGGCGGATCTCCCGCGGGATGCCGATCAGCATGGAACCTCCTGGACGTCCGGCCGACAGGTCGACCCTAGTGGCCGCCAGCGCCGGGGGAGTGGCGGGGTACCCGAATGTGAGGCCCGTCACCGAGGGTGGCCTCACCCGACTCGGGTCCAGCATCCGAGGGCATCCCCGAAGCGAACCGGGCCGCCCTCCCGAAGGAGGACGGCCCGGCGGGAACGACTGCACGCAGATCGTGGCTCAGCTGACCTGGTCAGCCATGATCTGGTCGCGCAACTCGCGGCGCTTGCGCTGCTCGTCGGGGTCCGGCACCGGCACGGCGGCCAGCAGGCGCTGGGTGTACTCGTGCTGGGGGCGACGGACGATCTCGTTCGTCGGGCCCACCTCGACCAGGTGGCCGTGACGCATCACGGCGATCCGCTTCGAGAGCATCTCGACCACGGCCAGGTCGTGACTGATGAACAGGCACGCGAAACCGTACTCGGCCTGCAGGTCCTGGAAGAGCTTCAGCACGGTGGCCTGCACCGACACGTCAAGAGCCGAGGTCGGCTCGTCGGCGATCAGCAACTTGGGCTGCAGGGCCAGCGAGCGTGCGATACCGATGCGCTGGCGCTGACCACCCGAGAGCTCGTGCGGGTAGCGGTTGCGCATGGCGCGCGGCAACTGGACGCTGTCGAGGAGCGCCTCCACCCGCTTCGACAACGCCTGGCCACGGAGCTTCTCGTGCAGCAGCAGCGGCTCGCCGATCGACTCGCCGACGGGCAGGCGGGGGTTGAGCGACGACCCGGGGTCCTGGAACACGATCCCGACCTCGCGGCGGAAGGGCAACAGCTCCTTCTGGGTCGCGTGGGTGATGTCTCGTCCGGCAACCGACAACTTGCCCTCGACCGCGGGGAGCAGGGCCACCGCGGCTCGTCCGATGGTGGTCTTGCCGGACCCGGATTCACCCACCAGCCCCACGACCTCACCGGGATCGACCCGCAGGTTGATGTGGTGCGCCGCGCGGAAGGCAGGGTTGCGTCCCTGCTTGGGGTACTCGATGGCGACGTCCTCCATCAGCAACGCCGGGGTGACGTCGGCGGGGCCGTCGGTGAGCGGAATCGCGTTCTCGCCCACCTTCACCAGCGTCCGCGAACTCAGTTGGGAGGCGTCGACCTGCTCGATCGCCTCCTCGTTGATCGAGCCGAGGTGCGGCACCGACGCGAGCAACTGCCGCGTGTAGGGGTGCTGCGGGTCCCCGAAGATCTGCTGCGAGGTGCCGTGCTCGACGACCACGCCGTCCTTCATGACGATGATCGTGTCGGCCATGTCGGCCACCACGCCCATGTCGTGGGTGATCAGGATGATGCCCGCGTCGACCCGTTCACGCAGGTCACGCATCAACTTCAGGATCTCGGCCTGCACCGTCACGTCGAGCGCGGTGGTCGGCTCGTCGGCGATCAGCAACTTCGGCTCACACGACAGGGCCTGGGCGATCATGATGCGCTGACGCTGACCACCGGAGAGCTGGTGCGGGAAGTTGTTGTAGCGACGCTCGGGTTCTGGGATCTCGACCAGCCGCATCAGCTCGAGAGCGCGCTCCTTGGCGTGGGCGGGGCTCATCACGAAGTGCGCGCGCAGCGTCTCGGCAATCTGGAACCCGACCGTGTACAGCGGGTTGAGCGCCGTCATCGGTTCCTGGAAGATGACCGCGATCTCGCGTCCGCGGATGTGGCGCAGCTTCTCGGCGCTGATGTCGATCAGCTCGGTGCCACGCAGCTTCGCCGAGCCCGAGGCTCGTCCGTTGCGGGGGAGCAGGCCGAGCAGCGACATGGACGACTGGGTCTTGCCTGACCCCGACTCGCCCACGATGGCGAGCACCTCGCCGGCCTTGAGCTGGTACGACAGTCCCTTGGCGGCAGCGAACCAGTCGCCGTTCACCCAGAAGTTGACCGACAGGTCGTTGACGTCGAGGATCACCTCTCCGCGCTGCACCGGCTCGGGTCCCTTGCTGCCACGCGACGTGCGCTTGGCGGCTGCGGTGCCGAGGTCGTGTTCACTGCGGGCACGGTCCTCCCGCTCGAACGAGGTGTCCGACTCGCTCTCCGGGCCCTCGGTGGTGGAGGCGTGGCGCGGCGCGCTGCTGGCCACGTCCTCGGCGGGTTCGCCCGCGTGCACCATGTCGTCGTTCACTTCGACGCTCCCTTCTGCGAGGCCTGGCTCTTCAGGGTCCGGTTGGACTGCCTGTCCATCTGCCGCTTGCTCGGCACCTTCTTCGTCCGGGGGTCGAACGCGTCGCGCAGACCGTCACCGATGAAGTTCACGCTGAGCGCGATCAGCACGATGAACAGACCCGGCCACCAGAACAACCACGGACGGGTGTCGAAGGCGGTCTGGTTCTGGCTGATGAGCTGGCCCAGCGACACGGCCGGGTAGCTGATGCCGAAGCCGAGGAACGACAGGGCGGTCTCGAGCACGACCGAGGCGGCCATCAGCAGCGAGACGTTCACGATGATCACGCCCATGGTGTTGGGCAGGATGTGCTTGGTGATGATGCGGAAGTCGCTGGCACCCGCCACCCGGGCCGAGTCGACGAATTCGCGTTCGCGCAGGCTCAGGAATTCCGAGCGGACGAGGCGCGCGAGTCCGGTCCACAGGATCAGTCCCAGCGCGATCGCCAACTCGACGGGCATCCAGCGGTCGAGGAGACCCTTGGTGGAGTCCGACCAGCCCCACTTGGTGGGGAGCACGGTGATCAGGCGGCCCAGGACGGCGCCCAGCACGATCACCGGCAGGGTGATGACGAGGTCCGTCAGACGCATCAGCACGTTGTCGATGCGGCCGCGGTAGTAACCCGAGAGGGCCCCGACGGTGGTGCCGATCAGCAGCACGACGATGCTCAGCACGATCATCACCGTCAGCGAGGTCTGGATGCCCAGCATGACGTTGGCGAAGTTGTCACGGCCGATGGTGTCCTGGCCGAAGGGGAACTTGCCGATGGCGAATCCCTCACCACCCAACCACTTGGGCATGTGCAGGGTGGGGGCGGAGCCGTTCTCGGGGGTGTGCGGGTTCTGGGGGTCCTGCTCCCACCACAGGCCGTGGATCGGACCGATGCCCATCGTGATCAGGCTCAGCAGGGCGATCGCGGTGATCGTGACCATGCCGAACAGGGCCCCGGAGTGGCGCACGAAGCGGCGGAAGACGATCGTTCCCTGCGAGAGACCCTGCACTTCCTGGGCTTCGCCGACGCCCTCCCCGCGTCCGTGGGACTCGTCGATGGCGCTGGTCTCCGACACGGTGCCGGCGCCGAGGCCGCCTTGGGCCCGCTGGTTCTCGAGGTCGTCGAGGTTGGGATTGTTGGTCATGCGTTCACCCGGATTCGTGGGTCGAGAAGGGCGTAGAGCAGGTCGGCCAGCAGGTTGGCGACCATGGCCAGACCGCCGGTGATCATGACGTAGATCATGACGGGGTCGACCTCGGAGCCGCGCAGGCCCTCGATGAACATGCGGCCCATGCCGCGCCATCCGAAGATGGTCTCGGTCAGCACGGCGCCACCGATCATCGCGATGAAGTCGGGCGGCACGATCGAGGCGAGCGGCATCAGCGCGTTGCGCAGGGCGTGGCGGACGATGACGACCCGCTCGGGCAGCCCCTTGGAGCGGGCCGTGCGGATGTAGTCCTGGCCGAGCACCTCGAGCATGGCGCCGCGCTCGTAGCGCACGTAGCCGGCGAACGAGATCATCACCAGGGCGATCGTGGGCAGCACCAGGTGCGTGATCCGGTCGAGTGAGGTCAACCAGTAGTCACCGGTGAAGTTCGGGGTGGAGGTGCCCATGGTGGGGATGGGACGTCCACCCAGCGCCTTGAAGTAGTCGGGGTAGTTCCACATCAACTGGTCGAGCCAGACGGCCACCGACATCACCAGGGCCACCAGCGCACCGCCGCGCATCGAGACCCCGCGGTCGGGGCCTCCCCACAGGAAGCCGATCAGCAGGCCGACGCCGATCGCGATCAGCAGCAGCACGAACAGGATTCCGTCGTTGACGGAATACAGGAAGAAGAACCACCGCAGTCCCAGGTAGCTGCCCACGCCGACGACGGCAGTGGTCAGGGCGGCGTAGAGGGCCCGACGGTTGTGCATGCCGGCGAACAGGGCGGTGACGCCGAGCGCAGCGGCGATGCCGATGACGGCGATGCCGAGGGGGCCGAACTGTGGCTCGTTGATCCAGTTGGTGCCCATCACGACGAGGAGGGCGGCCAGCGAGGCGACGAAGGCGACCGCGAAGGTGATCAGCTTGCGGCGGGTCTCACCGCCCAGTGCACCGGCCCAGAACAGGGCCGAGACGAGCGCCAGGACGATGGCCAGGGGCCACATGATGTGCGGTTTGACCAGGTAGTCGTTCACGCCGATGGCCAGGAACTGCTTGAGCAGCACGGCCACCCAGAAGACCGGCAGCGAGTAGAGCACGAACGAGACGAAGGTGATCGCGTAGTCGAAGGTCGTGTACTGGCGAAGGGCCGAGATCACACCGACGGTGACACCGATCAGCAGGGCGAGCACGGTGGCTGCGAAGACCAACTGCACCGAGGTCTTGACGGCCCCGGGGAGGATGTCGTTGACATGCTGTTGGGTTCGCCATGCCATGCCGAAGTCACCCTGCAGCACGTGGATGACCCAGCTCGCGTAGCGGCGGTACCACGGCCAGTCCAGGTGCAGGGCCCGGATGCGGGAGTTGATCAGGTCTTGCTTGTTCAGCGCTGTCGAGATGCGCAGGTCATCCAGCGGGTCCATGGCGATGCTGAGCAACGCGTACATCATGAATGACAGAACCAGCAGCAGCCCGATTGCGGTCAGCAGTCGTCGGGCGAGGAATCGAATCATCGGTTGGCGGTCCTTCGTGTCGCGGACGCCCCGGAGCCGTACCGGGGGCAGCCGGGGCTGCCCACCAGTCGGACAGGGCGTGTGAGCGACCCCACACCATGCAAGGCGTCCTCGTCAAGCCGAGACTGTGTGGGCTTCGCCTGGCGGCCGCGGTCGCAGGGCCTCGGGAAGTGCTCGTCCGATGGTGTCGGGTCGTGTGGAGTATGACAGGGGATTGTTTCAGGAACATGACAGCGGGGCGCCCTCTCGAGAGCGCCCCGCTGCCGTGACATCAGGTGTCGGTCAGTCTGGCTTGATCAGCCGACCAACTCCCAGTCCCACACGTTCCAGAAGTAGTAGGGAACGAACGACATCTGCGACACGTTCTTGACCTTGGTCTTGTCGTAGGCGTCGATGCCCGGGTGCTGGAAGAGGACGGTGCCGAAGGCGTCGTCCACGAGCTGCTTCTCGATCTTGATGTTCAGCTCGTCCTGCTTGGCCTTGTCGGTCAGGGAGTTCATCTCGGTGTACATCTTCCCGACCTCGGGGTTGTTGTAGTTGCCGAAGTTGTTCTGACCCTTGGGGACGAAGTTGGCCGCGGCGCCGGTGACGGCGTCGTTGTTGGAGGCCCAGGCGAACAGCGAGGCGTCGTAGACGTTCGGGGTGCCCAGCTTGTTCGACCAGTCGTCGTCACCGCCGTTGATGACCTCGATGCCGGCCTGCTTGGCCGACGCCGCGATCAGCGCGTACTCCTGCTGGCGGCGGGGGTTCGACTTGGCGTAGAGCAGACGAACCTTGAGGTTGGAGACACCGGCCTCCTGCAGGAGCGACTTCGCCTTGGCGATGTCGACCTTGCCGTAGGCGGCCGAGAGACCGTTGCCGGCGACGGTGGCGTCGTAGGCGGGGGTGCCGGGGGTGACGTTGAACGAGTCACGCACCTTGGCGTCGGGGTTCAGCGGCTTGATCAGGGTGTCGACGATCTGCTGACGGGGAATGGTCAGCAGGAATGCCTGGCGAACCTTCTTGGCCTTCTCGGCGTCGCCGCCGTACTTGGCCGGGTCGAAGGGGCCACCGTTCTTCATCTGCAGGTCGACGTGCTCGTAGGTGGCGGTGGTGCCGGTGAGCACCTCGATCTTCTCGTTGCCCTGGAGCGACTTCAGCAGGTCAGCGGTCGCCTGGGGCTCGATGATCGAGACCTCGCCGTTCTTGAGGGCCTGCGCCGAAGCGGTGGGGTCCTCGTTGTAGACGACGGTGATGTCCTTGATCTTCGGCTTGCGGGTGCCCTTGTACTCAGGGTTGGCCGTCATGGTGAGGGACTGCTTGTCCTTCATGTCCTTGATGACGTAAGGGCCGTTGGTGACCAACAGGTCCTTGTCGGAAGGCATGGCGGTGAAGTTGTAGGAACCGTTCCAGACGTCGGCGATCTTGGCGAGGGCCGTCTTGTCCTTGTCCTTGAAGGCCTTGGTCACCGCGTCACAGCCGGCCTGGTCGTCGGCAGCGCCGAGGGCCTTCTTGCCGATGATGTGGGCGGGCAGACCAGCACCGTTCGAGAACAGCGCGTACTCCCAGTCGCCGTAGGGGGCGGAGTACTTGTAGGTGACGGACTTGCCGTTGTCACCGACCTCGGGGAAGTCCTTGATCAGCTTCCAGGCCTCGGAGGAGGAGTCGAAGTAGACGCCACCCTTCTGGTCGACCTTGCCGGTCTCCTCGTTCGACGCGCCCTCGGCGGTGTTGAACAGGGTCGACTGGGCGCCGTAGGCGAGGATCAGGTCACAGGCCTGGACCGGGACGCCGTCCGACCAGGTGGCGGTGTCCTTCAGGGTCTCCTTGACCGTCAGGGGGGAGTCGCTGACCTTCTCGTAGGTGGCGAACGACTCGTCCTTGACCTTCTTGAGGTCCTTGTCGTAGTACCAGGCGGCCGAACCGGTCGAGTAGGTGATCAGCGAGTTGGTCACGTTGTTGCCGAAGCTGGTGGCCGAGTTCAGGGCGTAGAAGTACTGGTTCCACAACACCGTCAGCGAACCGGTGGCTTCCCCGCCGGTGCTGGCCGAGGCCGAGGTCGAGGTGGACGAGGTGGCCGAGGAGCTGGGCGTGTCCGACTTGCGTTCGGGTGCGGAGCAGGCACTGGCCGTGAGCGCTGCCGCGCACAGAACAGCGGCGGCTCCAATGAGCTTCTTGCTCAAGGTTCCTCCAAGGGTGAGGCCGAGGATCGATGGCGCGCGCAAGCGGGCAGTCGTCCCCGGTCGTTGTTGGTGATTGTGAAGTTAGTAGCCCAATCGGCTTGCGGGCCAGCCCACGACCGCCCCGGAAGGGGGATCGTTACGCAGTTGCAACCCAAGTGTGTGCGGTTGTCACGTCGAGGTCTCGGGCTCGTCCGGGGGGCCCGTCGCGAGATCGGGTACCGCCGGTACCGTCACGGGCCGTCGTCCGCCGGAGGACGTGGCCCGGAACCGGTCGGACGATGTGGGGATTGTCGGCCCCCAAGGTATGCTGCCAAGGCGTTGTTCCACGCGTGGACCCGTCGCGCGATCGTGCGTGGACCACCCGGAGCAGTTCATCACCCCGATCGGGGCACGTCCCCGATCAGGGCGATACAGAATCAGTGCAGCAACAGAATCAGTGCACCAGCAGAATCAGTGCAGCAACAGACCAGACAGACAAACGAGTGGAGTCGGCCCGGATGCTTTCCGCCTTCGTCAACGCGTTCAGGACGGCGGACCTTCGAAAGAAGCTCCTGTTCACCCTGTTCATCCTGGCCATCTTCCGACTCGGTTCGGTCGTGCCGGTGCCCAACGTCAACATGAGTCGTATCGACGAGTGCCGTCAGCTCGCCGAGGCGGGCCAACAGGCCGGGCTCTACTCGCTGATCAACCTCTTCTCGGGTGGCGCCCTGCTCCGCCTGGCCATCTTCGCGCTGGGCATCATGCCCTACATCACGGCCTCGATCATCCTGCAGTTGCTGACCGTGGTGGTGCCGCGACTCGAGGCCCTGAAGAAGGAGGGCGCCTCCGGTCAGCAGACCATCACCCAGTACACGCGCTACCTGACGCTGGTGCTCGCGGTGCTGAACGCGACGGCCTTCGTCACCATGGCCGTCTCGGGTCAGTTGCTGCCCGGCTGTGACGGCATCGTCTACGACCAGGGCATCTTCGCCGTCGTGGTGATGGTGCTGACCATGACCGCCGGCACCGGACTGATCATGTGGATGGGCGAGCTGATCACCGAGCGCGGCGTCGGCAACGGCATGTCGGTGATGATCTTCACCCAGATCGCCGCTGCGTTCCCGACCTCGATCTGGGGGGTCAAGAACCTTCGTCCGGGCGCCCAGGGCTGGCTGATGTTCGGCGCCGTGATCGCCGTGGCCCTGCTGGTGATGGCGGCCGTGGTCTTCGTGGAGCAGGCCCAGCGTCGCATCCCCGTGCAGTACGCCAAGCGCATGGTCGGTCGTCGACTGGTCGGCGGCACCTCGACCTACATCCCGCTCAAGGTCAACCAGTCCGGTGTCATCCCGGTCATCTTCGCCTCGTCGGTGCTGTACCTGCCGGTGCTGTACTCGACCTTCCGGCCGTCGCGTCCCGAGTCACAGTGGATCGCGGCCAACTTCGTCCGCGGCGACCACTGGCTGTACAACCTCATCTTCTTCGTGTTGATCGTGGCGTTCTGCTACTTCTACGTGTCGATCACGTTCAACCCCGTCGAGATCTCGGACAACATGAAGAAGTACGGCGGCTTCATCCCCGGTATCAGGGCCGGCAAGCCCACCGAGGACTATCTCGCCTACGTGCTGAGCCGGCTCACCGCCCCCGGTTCGCTCTACCTCGGGGTGATCTCGCTCATTCCCACCCTGGCGTTCGTGTTGATGAAGGCCACCCAGTCGATGCCGTTCGGCGGCACCAGCATCCTGATCATCGTCGGTGTCGCGCTCGACACCGTGAAGCAGATCGAGAGCAAGCTGCAACAGCACAACTACGAAGGATTCCTCAAGTGAGACTGCTGATCGTGGGCGCCCCCGGCGCCGGCAAGGGAACCCAGGCGACCCGCATCGCCGAGCACGTGGGCATTCCCACCATCTCGACCGGCGCCATCTTCCGCGCCGAGATGGCCTCCGGCAGTGAACTGGGCCAGCAGGTCAAGCAGATCATGGACTCCGGCGAACTGGTCTCCGACGAGATCACCGACGAGATCGTGTCGAACCGGCTCAAGGCCGACGACGTCGCGGCTGGTTGGCTGCTCGATGGCTACCCGCGCAAGCTCTCCCAGGTGGCCGCACTCGACACCATGCTGGACGAGTCGGGCCAGAGCCTCGACGCGGTCGTCTCATTGGTGGTCGACCCGGAACAGTTGGTCACCCGCCTGCTCGACCGCGCCGAGAAGGACGGACGCTCCGACGACAACGAGCAGACCATCCGCAACCGGATGAAGGTGTACGCCAACGAGACCGAGCCGCTGCTCGCGGTCTACCGCGAGCGGGGTCTGCTCGAGGAGATCGACGGTGTGGGCTCGGTCGACGAGGTCTCGAAGCGCATCTTCGCCGTGCTCGACGAGCTCGCCGGGGCCTGAGGAGCTTCCCATGCGGAGCCCGCGCAAGCCGACCTTCGAGCGCAAGTCCCCCGATCAGCTCAAGCTGATGCGCAGGGCCGGGCTGGTCGTCGACGAGGTGCTCCGCACCCTCTCCGCCGAGGTGAGGCCCGGCGTCAGCACCCGCGAACTCGACCAGATCGGGCGCGAGATCCTGGCCGCCCGTGGGGCCAGCTCGAACTTCCTGGGCTACGGCGCCGACTGGGGTATCCAGCCGTTCCCGGGGGTCGCCTGCATCTCGGTGAACGAGGAGGTCGTGCACGGGATTCCCGGCGACCGCGTGCTCGCCGAGGGTGACATCGTCTCGTGCGACTTCGGCGCCGTCATCGAGGGGTGGCACGGAGATGCCGCCCGCACCTTCCTCGTCGGCGAGGTGTCGGACGAGGTCCGAGAACTCTCGCGGGTGGGCGAGGAGGCCATGTGGGCCGGGATCGGTGCCACCCGGGTGGGCGCCAGGATCGGCGACATCTCGGCGGCGGTCGAGGCCTCCACCTCATCGCACCGGCGCCGCTACGGCATCATCAGGGACTTCACCGGACACGGCATCGGTTCGGAGATGCACATGTACCCCGACGTGCCCAACCACGGACGCGGTGGCCGCGGCCCCGTGCTCAACGAGGGTCACGCCATCGCGATCGAACCCATGGTCACCCTGGGCAGCGGCGACGTCGCCGAACTCGAGGACGACTGGACGATCGTGACCCGCGACAGCTCGTGGGCCGCGCACTGGGAGAACACCGTCACCCCCACCGCCGCCGGTGTCTGGGTGCTGACCCTTGAGGACGGCGGGGAGGCCGAGCTGACCAAGCGCGGCATCCCCTTCGGTCCGCTCGCGGACTGAACCGACGCCGTCGGAACGGCCTGGTTCAGACCTTCTTCTGCCAAGCACCCCCGACCGAGGCCACCTGGTAGCCGAGGCGGTCGTTGATGGCGAGCATCCACTGGTTCTCGCCCGCGTTCCAGGTGTGCACCCGCTCGGTTCGGGGCCACTCTCGGCGGAGCCACTCGAGATTGGCAGCCTTCATCAGTTCGCCCAGCCCGTTGCCCCGGTGTGAGGCGAGCACGATGGTGACCTCCTGCCACGCGACCGCGGGCAACTGTGGCCGCCGCCGGATGTTGGTGTAGCCGGCCAGCTCTCCTGAATCCACGTGGCGTGCGGCGGTGGTCAGGCCCATCCAGTTGCGGTAGGTGTCGCGCTCGGACGAGGCGACCCGGTCCGCCGTCCACACCTCGTCCTCGAGTTCGAGCTCACCCTTGGGCACGTCGGTGCTCATGGCCAGGTTCAGCCGGGCCTTCGCCTCGAGCAGTTCCTCGGGGGTCTCGTTGATCCACTGCACCAGTTCGTAACCGTGCGGGAGATGGGGGACCGACACCTGCGTTCCATGCACCCTCTGCACCGAGTGCCGCTCGCACTGGGCCAACGAGAACCCGTGACGGAGCGCGAACCGGGCGGGCACGTCACGAGCGATCGAGAAGGCACCCTCCCTGGGGTGCAGCGCGTCGTCCCGGCCTTCGCCGTTCTCGTGGGTACCCCAGCTGATCAGGGTGTCCACCCCCCAGTCACGGGCGACGGTCTCCACCGCT
The DNA here is from genome assembly GCF_000421525.1 of Aestuariimicrobium kwangyangense DSM 21549. GTDB lineage: Bacteria > Actinomycetota > Actinomycetes > Propionibacteriales > Propionibacteriaceae > Aestuariimicrobium > Aestuariimicrobium kwangyangense. The sequence continues at coordinate 118,947 of NZ_ATXE01000003.1, forward strand.
CGGACCAACATGGTGCCGACTCCGCGACGACGATGGTCGGGGTCGACGGTGACCTCGAAGCCGTCGAGCAGGTGGAGATTGTCGTGGCGGCTCTGCATGATCATGCAGGTGCCCACCACGACCGCGTCGCCCGGGTCGTCATGGGGCTGCAGCAGCGGCAGACCGGCCTCCTGCCCGGACGCGAAGACGGGCCCGGTGAGGGCGAGCAGCAGCCGCTTGCGGGCGTTCTGCTGTTGGGCGAGTGACTGAAGGTAGGCCTCGGGAATGTTGGTGAAGTCATCGTGGCCGAACACCTCGCGCCAGGCCCGGTTGTCGACCTCGACCGCCGCTCGCAGCAAACCGTCGAGCACTCCGGGATCGCGTGACGAACCGTCCGCCTCCACCGGGGGAAGGTCGGCCATGGCGACGTGGTAGCTGTTCTGCACGCCCTCAGTGTGCGTCGGGCACCAACGGCCTGGCGAGCGGTTTTCCGGCCGCCCCTTGTCGGTGCCACTGTCTAGGCTGGTCGCATGCCCCACCCCCAGACAGCGGCCCATGACCTCGTCGAGACCCTGCACGGCCACCGGATCGCCGATCCCTACAGGTGGCTGGAGGACCCGGACTCCACCGCGACCCAGCAGTGGGTCGAGGCGCAGCGTGACTGGTGTGAGGAGGTCTTCGCGGGGATCCCCGAGCGGGCCCACTTCAGCGACCTGATGCGCTCGATCGTCGTCCGGGAACGACGCGGGACACCCGACCGGCAGTCCGGCTGGTACCTGCGCAGCACCAACGACGGTGGCCAGCCCCAGGACTCCGTGGTCGCCAGTCGTGACCTCGACGAGGTGCTCGGCGGCGCGGCGCCCGTGCTGCTCGACCCCAGCACCTGGTCGGAGGACGGCACCACCTCGCTGGGCACCGTGTCGGTCAGCCCCAACGGCCAGCTGGCGGCCTACACGGTCAGCGTCGCCGGATCTGACTGGACGAGCATCCGGGTGCTCGACCTGCACACCCGCACGCTGCGCGACGACGAGGTGACGGGCAAGTTCGCCCGTCCTGACTGGTTGCCCGATTCGTCGGGGTACCTGTGGTTCGACCACCCCGGTTCCGGGGACGCCACCGGAACAGAGACCAAGACCATGGGTGAGGCCGTGCTGAAGCGCCACCTGCTCGACGGTTCAGATGACTTGGAGCTGTGGCGGGCGGGTGACCCCGACCTGCACGCCTGGTCCCAGGTGCTGCGCGCCCCCGGCCAGCGACATGCCTGGCTCACGGTGACCACGATGCTGGGCACCGAGCGGCTCAGCGACATCCTGGTGGCCCCTGTCGATGGCGCCGGAGTCGGTGAGCTGCGAGCCCTGTTCGGCAACCGATCGGCCTGGCGCCAACCCATCGGTGTCGACGGGGACGACTTGCTCGTGCTCACGTCCGATTCCTCGCCCATGGGCCGGATCGACCGGGTCGACCTGTCCACGGGGCGCTCGCGCACGCTGGTGCCCGAGGGGGAGTGGCCGATCGAGGAGGTGGCCTTCAGCCGGGCACACCTGGTCGTCCACACGCTGGAGGACGCGCAACCGGTGCTTCGTCGCCACGACCTGACCGGAGCCGATCTCGGACGAGTACCGCTGTCGGGCGGCCAGTTGATGGCGCTGTCGGCCGAACGTGACTCCGACGAGGTGCTGCTCGGGTTCTCGTCGGTCAACTCGCCGCGCACCAGCCACCTGCTCGATGCCGCCAGCGGACGGGTCACCGACCTGCCGGGGGTGGCGGGCTCGTCCGAGCCCCTGCAGGTGCGCACCGAGCGCAGAGGGGCGACCAGTACCGATGGCACCGAGGTGCCCTACTTCCTGATCAGCCGCGCTGACCTGGGTTTCGACCAGACCCGCCCCACGCTGCAGTACGGCTACGGCGGCTTCCACATCCCGATCCTGGCCGATCACCGGCCGGGTTGGGAGGGGTGGCTGCGCGCCGGCGGTGTGCTGGTGATCTGCAACCTGCGCGGCGGCTCCGAGTACGGCACGGCTTGGTATGACGCCGGCCGCAAGCAGCACAAACAGCGGGTGTTCGATGACTTCATCGCCGTCGCGGAGCACCTGATCTCCACGGGTGTGACGACGGCCGGGCAACTGGCCAACTACGGTCGCTCGAACGGGGGATTGCTGGTGGGTGCCACGCTGACCCAGCGCCCTGACCTCTGGGCGGCCAGCATTCCCCAGGTCGGTGTGCTCGACCTGCTGAGGTTCCACACCTTCACGGTCGGCAAGGGGTGGACCTCGGACTACGGCAACCCCGACCTGCCCGAGGACTTCGAAGTGGCGCTGGCCTACTCGCCGCTGCACAACGTGCGCCCCGGCGCCCAGTACCCGGCCACCCTGGTGGTGACGGGAGACCACGACGATCGGGTCGTGCCGGCCCACAGCCACAAGTTCACGGCGACCCTGCAGGCTGCCCAGGGCGGGCACGCGCCCATCGTCAGCCGGATCGAGACGGCCACGGGCCACGGGCCGGGCAAACCGCTCGGGATGGTGGCGGACGAATGGGCCGACGTGCTCGCCTGGGCGGCGCACTTCACAGGGCTGTCGGTGCCGGGCGCCCACGTAGACTGAGGGGGTGAGCAACATGCCGATCTCGTCGAAGTACCGCAGCCAGGCCCACCTGCCCGTGAGCGATGGTGAACGCGAAGATCTCGTGCGCCGACTGAACGAGTCGTACTCGGCCGGTGACATCGACGTGGACGACTACCAGCCACTGCTCGACAGGGTGTTCGCCGCCCGAACCCTGGGGGAACTGCTGCCGGTGGTCGAGCGACTGCCGGTGAAGCAGACCTACAACTCGCCAGCCATCGTCGCGCAGGGGACGTCCGGCCCGCCCCCGGGGGAGTTGACCCCCACCCGCCCGGCGCTGCGGGCAGGTATGGCCGTGATGATCGGTGGCGGGATCGCCGCCCTGGCCCTGGTGCTCGCGATCCTGGCCGTGCTCATCTTCTGAGCAGCGTCGTCAGGCGACTCACTCGACGAAGACGCCGATCACAGGATCCCAGGAGCGCACGCTGACCTCGGTGACGAGGCCCTCGCGCTGGAAGGGGTCATCGGCGAGCAGCGCGGTTGCCTCGTCGGTGTCGTCGATGCGCAACAGCAGAAGCGCACCCTCGGGGCTGTCGTTGAGCGGGCCGGAGGCGGCAAGGGTGCCCTGGTCGGCGAGCCCTCGCAGGAAGGCGCGGTGCTCCGGCCGCACCTCGGCCAAGGCGTCGGGAGCGTTGAGGTAGGTGTAGGTCACCACGGAGAAAGCCATGGCTCCGACCCTAGCGGGCGCGGCGGGGATGTCGTCCTGGACCCGAATTCGCCGAATGCCCATTCAAGCGTCGTCCGGGGAGCGTGATGGGGCTGGAATCCGGCCCTCCCGACTGGAATCATGGGTGCAAGCAAGGGGGCAGAAAAGGGGAGCGCCGTGACCGAACCGCGTGGTGGCTGGCCGCCGCCCCCTCCGGGGTCGTGGGTGCCGCCCTCGAGCTCGTCCGACGTGCCCGGTGTGTACTCCCAACCCGGCCAGCAGCCACGCTCGGGCCAGCCCGGACAGCCTGATCAGTACGGGCAGCCGGGTCAGTACGGGCAGCCGGGCCAGTACGGACACCAGTCACCGGGCCAGTACGGGCAGCCGGGCCAGTACCCCGCCCAGGGCCAGTACCCCACCCAGGGCCAGTACTCCTCCCCACAGGGCCAGTACGGGCAGTACCCCCCGCCCAACCCTTACTCGGGGCCACAGCAGGCCCCGCAGCAACCCCAGTTCTGGTCGGACCTGTACCCCACGGCCCCCTACCTGCCGTCACGGCAGGCGGGCGGCGGGCGTCCCGGTCGTGGCACGTCCGCGGGCGCGATCGTCATCAACACGCTCGCAGTGGTGCTGGTGGTGTCGTTCGCGGTGGTCGGGTGGTCGTGGCTGAAGCGTGACCTGGCCACCTCCTTCGGGCCCGTGACGGTGCAGACCCCGCAGGGCCCGGCGACCCAGCCGCCGCCCACCACCGCCCCGCCCAGCGGTGCCCCCACCACACCCGGCTCCAGCCCCACGCGGACGACCAGCGTCGTCCCCTCGGGTCAGGGCACCACGAAGCCGACCACCGCGCCGCGGACGACGAACTCGCCGCCCCCGGGGGTGCCGAGGGTCGACTGGGGGCCGCTCCCGGGATCGACCAGGACGGGCTCCGACTGGGTCACGGTGCAGCGCAATCGGCTGTACTCCCAGAAGATCGCCACCGCCGCCTGCCCTCGGCTTCCCGACCCGATCCCCTCCGGGGCCGCCTACCGTACCTTGGTCGGAGGACTGGTCGACTGCGAGTACAAGCGTTGGCTGCCGGCGCTGACCGCGATCGGCGTCACGTACTCCAAACCCAGGGTGGTCTTCTTCAGCGGTTCCGCCACCTCTGAGTGCGGCAGTGTCACGGCCCAGGAGGTTTCGTTCTACTGCCCGTCGCGAACCCGGCCGACCATCTACGTGCACACCAACCTGAGTCAGCAGTCCAACCAGTGGTGGCGCCTGCGGTTGCCCGAGACGATCAGCCACGAGTTCTTCCACCACGTGCAGGCGTCTGCGGGCATCCTGCAGTCGGAGTACATGCTGGTCCAGGGGGGCATGGACGACGACGAGGGCACTCGCCGGATCGAGCTGCAGACGTTGTGCATCACCTCGAGGATCCTCTCCACCACGCCCGCCTGGGGGTTCACCAGCCGCGACTACTCCCTGATGGTGCGCTGGTTCCGACAGGGCGAGCAGGACTCGGACCACGGTGACGCGGAGTCGAACGACTACTGGGGCCGACGCGGGTTCTCGATGGTGAACGTGGGCGGCTGCAACACCTGGACGGTGCCGGCGGCCAAGGTCTCCTGACACCGCCTGACTAGGCTGGTGCCCATGACTCTTGCCATGCGCCCGCTCGGATCAGGTCCCCAGGTCAGCATCGTCGGCCTGGGAGGCAACAACTTCGGACGACCCGGCTCGGCCACCGCCGACCGCGCCGGCACCGACGCCGTCATCGGCGCGGCCATCGACGAGGGGATCACCCTGATCGACACGGCCGACATCTACAACGACGGACGATCCGAGGAACTGATCGGTCAGGTGCTCACGCCGACTCGTCGGGCGCAGGTGGTCGTGGCGACCAAGTTCGGCCACCAGCACGCCACCGCGCCGGGGGCCGACGGATGGGGGGCCAAGGGTGCCGCTGACTACATCAACCGGGCCGTGGATGCCTCGCTGTCCCGGCTGGGAATCGATGCCATCGACCTGTACCAGATCCACACCCCCGACCCCGAGACACCCATCGTCGAGACACTGACCGCGCTCGACGGTCTGGTCAAGGCAGGCAAGGTGCGAGCCATCGGCCACTCGCAGTTCACCGCCGAGCAGGTGCTCGAGGCCGACCGGGTCGCCAAGGAGCACGGGCTGACCGCTTTCGTCAGCGCGCAGAACCAGTACTCCCTGATGGAGCGCGACCTGGAGGCAGCCGACCTGCCCGCCATGCGCCAGGTCGGTCTGGGTCTGCTGCCCTTCTTCCCGCTGGCCAGCGGTCTGCTCACCGGCAAGTACCGTCGGGACCACGTGCCCACCGGTGTCCGTCTCGAGCAGCGCCCCGAGCGACTCGAGGGGGTCGACTGGGACCAGCTCGAGGACTTCCGGCTGCTGTGCGAGCGGGCCGATGTGCCCATGGTGCAGGCGGCCATCGGGTGGCTGATCGCCCAGCCGGGGGTGAGCTCGGTGATCGCGGGGGCCACTCGTCCCGAACAGGTGCGGGCGAACGCCGCAGCGGGCCGTCGAGCCCTCGAACCCGAGTTCCTGGCACAGGTCGACGCGCTCTTCCGCTGACGGCGTCCGAGGGGCGGGGTTCGGGGAGCGGGTTCGGGGGTCGTCCGATTTGGGTCGTACCCGGCCCCCGGCGTAGAGTGGGGCGTCGGTCAACTGTGGCCGGAATGGTCATGCCCCCACGGGGGTACTCCCGTGCCCTCATCCCGAGGACACACCAACCGATTAGGACGCAATGGCGAAGAAAGAAGGAGCCCTCGAACTCGAGGGAACCGTGGTCGAAGCCCTGCCCAACGCGATGTTCCGCGTTGAGCTGGCGAACGGGCACAGGGTCCTCGCGACCATCAGTGGCAAGATGCGGCAGCACTACATCCGCATCCTTCCCTCTGACCGGGTCGTGGTGGAGCTCTCTCCTTATGATCTGACCCGCGGCCGTATCGTCTTCCGCCACAGGTGATCAACCCAACCCATCAGTTCGATCAGAAAGTAGCTCGATGAAGGTTCAGCCGAGCGTCAAGAAGATCTGTGACAAGTGCAAGGTCATCCGCCGGCACGGTCGCGTGATGGTGATCTGCGAGAACCCGCGTCACAAGCAGCGCCAGGGCTGAGCCCCGGCCGGTGCGTGAGCGGGCCGCAGGCTCGCCCTCCACGGATCAACATCTGACACAACTCAACACCCAAACGTGCACGCACGGCCGGAGGAACACTCCGGTCCCACCCCCGGACGAAGGCCGGGGCCCCCATCGTCAGCACAGTCCGACGATGCACCCACCCGGGCGACCAACCCGGGCACGGGCGACCAGGGGACGCGGCACGCAGACACCTTCGCGGCCAGACCAAACCGCACTCCACACACAACCCTGCGGGAAACAGGGGGAGTCGGGGCCGAGACCACCTAAGGAACTGCCACCATGGCACGTTTGATTGGCGTCGACCTCCCGCGCGAGAAGCGCCTCGAGGTCGCACTGACCTACATCTTCGGCGTGGGACGCACTCGCGCCCTGGAGACCCTGAAGGCCACCGGAATCAGCGGTGACCTGCGAGTCCACGAGCTCACAGACGAGCACCTGGTTGCTCTTCGTGACCACATTGAGGCCAACTACGAGGTTGAGGGTGACCTTCGCCGCGAGGTGGCTGCCGACATTCGCCGCAAGATCGAGATCGGCAACTACCAGGGCCGTCGTCACCGCGCCGGTCTGCCCGTCCGCGGTCAGCGCACCCGGACGAATGCCCGCACCCGCAAGGGCAAGAAGAAGACCGTCGCCGGGAAGAAGAAGGTTCGCTGACGCAGCTGCGTTGGCTGACCTTCACACGAAGACTCCCTCTCGTCCGAAGATTTCAGGAGAAGACCAAGACTCATGGCTACTGCAAGCCGTAAGAGCGCCGCGTCTGCCAAGACCAAGGTGCGCCGCAAGGAAAAGAAGAACGTGGTGGCCGGGCAGGCCCACATCAAGTCCACGTTCAACAACACCATCATCGCCATCACCGATCCGGCTGGCGCCGTGATCTCGTGGGCATCGGCCGGCACCGTCGGCTTCAAGGGTTCGCGCAAGTCGACCCCGTTCGCCGCCCAGATGGCCGCCGAGTCGGCTGCTCGTCGTGCCATGGAGCACGGCATGAAGCGCGTCGAGGTGTTCGTCAAGGGCCCGGGTTCGGGTCGTGAGACCGCCATCCGTTCACTGGCCGCCGCGGGCCTCGAGGTCGGAGCCATCTCCGACGTCACCCCGGTCGCCCACAACGGCTGCCGTCCGCCCAAGCCCCGTCGCAACTGACCCGAGACTCACGAAAAGGATTTGAACCATGGCCCGTTACACCGGCCCCATCACCAAGAAGTCTCGTCGTTACGGCACCGACCTGGTGGGCAATGACAAGGCTTTCGAGCGTCGCCCCTACGCCCCCGGCGTGCACGGCCGCGGCCGCACCAAGGACTCGGAGTACTCGCAGCAGCTGCGCGAGAAGCAGAAGGCGCGTTTCGCCTACGGCGTTCTCGAGAAGCAGTTCCGTCGTTACTACTCCGAGGCCGCCAACACCTCGGGCAAGACCGGTGAGCTGCTGCTGCAGATCCTCGAGTCGCGTCTCGACAACGTCATCTACCGCGCTGGATTCGCCTCGACCCGTCGTCAGGCCCGCCAGCTGGTCGTGCACGGCCACTTCACCGTGAACGGCCACAAGGTGAACGTCCCCTCGTACCGCGTGACCCCGCACGACATCATCGACGTGCGCGAGAAGTCGCTCAACCTGACCCCCCTCGTGATCGCCCGTGAGACCCACGGCGAGCGCGAGGTGCCGGCCTGGCTGACCGTGCGCCCCAACCGGATGCGCATCCTCGTGCACCAGCTGCCCACTCGCGACCAGATCACGGTCGACGTGCAGGAGCAGATGATCGTCGAGCTCTACTCGAAGTGACCTGACGGCGTGGCCCCGGGGTCACACCCGACGAGCCGCCGGATTCGCTCTGTCGTCTCGTCCGGTGTGCCCGGGGGTCACGCCCCAGCCGACTCGTCGCCGGTTCACCCCGGCGCGACCAGGCACCCCCGCCCTGCACACGCAGTCGCGGATCAGAAACCGCCCTCGGGCGGATCTTTGCTCGCATCGTCAAATGGTGGTCGATGCGGAAAGGAACACACATGCTCATCGCTCAGCGTCCGACCCTGTCGGAAGAGGTCGTGGACGAACACCGTTCACGCTTCATCATCGAGCCGCTGGAGCCCGGCTTCGGCTACACGCTCGGCAACTCGCTGCGCCGCACCCTGCTGTCGTCCATCCCGGGCGCCGCCGTCACCAGCATCAAGGTCGAGGGCAACCAGCACGAGTTCTCCACCCTCGAGGGTGTCGTCGAGGACGTCACCGAGATCATCCTCAACCTCAAGGGCCTGGTGCTGTCGTCCGAGGAGGACGAGCCGGTCAGCATGTACCTCAACAAGTCCGGCGCTGGAGCAGTCACCGCTGCTGACATCCAGACCCCCGCCGGTGTCGAGGTGCACAACCCCGACCTGCACATCGCGACCCTGAACGAGAACGGCAAGATCGAGATGGAGCTCGAGGTCGAGCGCGGCCGCGGCTACGTGTCGAGCGTGCTCAACAAGAACCCCGACGCCGAGATCGGTCGGATTCCCGTTGACTCGATCTACTCGCCGGTGCTGAAGGTCACCTACAAGGTCGAGGCCACCCGCGTCGAGCAGCGCACCGACTTCGACAAGCTGATCGTCGACGTCGAGACCAAGCAGTCCATGGCTCCCCGCGACGCCGTCGCCTCGGCCGGGCGCACCCTGGTCGAGCTGTTCGGCCTGGCCCGCGAGCTCAACGTCGACGCCGAGGGCATCGAGATCGGCCCGTCGCCGGTCGACGAGCAGTTGGCCCAGGACCTCGCCCTCCCGGTGGAGGACCTGAACCTGTCGCAGCGTTCGTACAACTGCCTCAAGCGTGACGGCATCCACACCGTCGGTGAGCTGCTGAGCCGTTCCGAGCAGGACCTGCTCGACATCCGCAACTTCGGCTCGAAGTCGATCGACGAGGTCAAGCAGAAGCTGGCCGAGCTCGGTCTGGCCCTGAAGGACTCCGCCCCGGGCTTCGACCCGATGGCTGCCGTCACGGCCTACGACGAGGACGGCTACACCGACGACACCGATTACGCCGAGACCGAGCAGTACTGATCCGCACCCCCTCCTCGTGGTCCTTGAACGGCCTCGAGGCAACACCACTGGAGATTTGAACAATGCCCAAGCCCACGAAGGGTCCCCGCATCGGTGGCACCCCGGCCCACGAGCGGATCATCCTGGCGAACCTCGCCAGCCAGCTGTTCGAGCACGGCCGCATCACCACCACCGAGACGAAGGCCAAGCGCGTTCGTCCGTTGGCCGAGCGCCTGATCAGCAAGGCCAAGCGCGGTGACCTGCACAACCGCCGCCAGGTGCTGACCGTCGTCACCGACAAGTCGGTCGTCGACATCCTGTTCCACGAGATCGCCCCGAAGATGGACGGTCGCGACGGTGGCTACACCCGCATCACCAAGATCGGGCCCCGCAAGGGTGACAACGCCCCCATGGCGATCCTCGAGATCGTGACCGAGGCCGTCGCCAAGAAGTCGGCGCCTGCCGCTTCGGCCGACGAGACCAAGGACCAGATCAAGGCGTCGGCCACCACCGACGCGCCTGCCGAGGAGGTCGTGGTCGACGAGACCGCCGCCGACGAGGTCGTCGTGGAGGACTCGGCCGACGAGACCGCTGCCGACGAGGTTGCTGCTGACGAGGCTCCCGCCGCCGACAGCGATGCCAAGGACCAAGCCTGACGCTCGCGTCTGATGGGTCGGCACCCGCCGACCGATCGGCCGCCTGAGGCACACCGAAGCGCCCGTTCCCTGGGGGACGGGCGTTTCGCGTTCCCTGACCGTGCCCGAGCCACCCGAGAGGGGTGCACCATGAGCAGCTCACCGGAGGACCGGAGGTCCACCGCCCGCGACGGGAGGGGTGGCCATCGACCCGGTGACCCGGGATTCACCCGACTGCGGATCGCACTCTTCCTGGCCGGGGTGGCCACCTTCGCCCTGCTGTACGCACCTCAGGCCGTGCTCCCCGAACTGACCACCGCGTTCGCCGTGACACCCGGTCAGGCGGCGCTGGTGATCTCCGCCGCGACCCTGGGGCTGGGAGTGGGGCTGCTCGTGGCGGGTCCGCTCTCCGACGTGGTCGGACGCACCCGCCCCATGCTGGTCTCGCTCGTCGTCTCGGGCGCGCTCGGCCTGGCCGTGGGTCTGGTGGGCGACTGGAACCTGCTGTTGGTGCTGCGCGCGGTGCAGGGCTTCACCCTGGCCGGGCTCCCTGCGGTCGCCACGGCGTACCTGCGGGAAGAGGTGCACCCCCACCACGTCTCGCGGGCGACCGGTCTCTACATCGGGGGCAACGCGCTGGGCGGCATGAGCGGTCGCCTGGTGACCGGTCTGGTGGCCGACCTGTGGGGGTGGCGATCCGGGCTGGTCGCGATCGGCGTGGTCGGCGTCGCGTGTGCCGTCGCCACGGTCGTGCTGCTGCCGCGATCAACCCGGTTCGTGGCCGCCGAGGCCAGTGCTCGGGCCGTGCTCGTCCGCGCCCGCAAGGCGGCCAGCGATCCCGTGCTGTGGGGACTCTACGTCGTGGTCGGCTGCCTGATGGGGGGTTTCGTCAGCGTCTACAACGTGCTCGGGTTCCGGTTGGTGCAGTCCCCGTTCAACCTGTCGGTCGGTGTCGCCTCGCTCGTCTTCACCAGTTACGTGATGGGCTCGGTGGCCAGTTCCACCGCCGGTCGGCTCGCAGATCGGATCGGACCGCCGACGGTGGTGTCGGTCGGCGTGCTGCTGGGATGCCTGGGTCTGGCGGTGACGATGCCCGACCGGCTGTGGGTGATCATCGTCGGGCTGGTGTTGTTCACAGCCGGGTTCTTCGCCGCTCACGGGGTGGCGAGCGCATGGGTCACCTCGCGCGCCGCGCGCATCGGTGCACCGATCGGGCAGGCGGCGAGTTTCTACCTGACCAGCTACTACGTCGGTTCGTCGGTCGCCGGCGCCTTCTCGGGCTCGGTGTGGAGTGCCGCGCGCTGGCCCGGGCTGGTGGCCATGGTGGGCGCGCTGTGGCTGGTCGCACTGGCGATCGCTGTCGTGCTGGGGGTGGTCTTCGTCCGCAGGCGAGCCGCCGGCTGACTCAGCCGACGTCGGCCAAGGCGTGCACCGGGGTCGCCCGAGCGGCGATGGCTCCGGGCACCACGGAGGCGAGGGCGGCCGTCACGACGGTGCCGACTGCCCCGACGGCGAGCAGGGTGGGCGAGGTGCCCCACGAACCGGGTGGCATGCCCAACCGCTGCACCACGGCTTGCGCGCCGAGCCAGCCGAGCCCGGTGCCGACCACGACCGACGAGACGACGGCCACCGCCGCCAGCAGCAATGACTCGACCAGCACCATCCGTCTGAGGTCGTCCCGGCTCGCACCCAGCGCGCGTAGCAGTGCCGACTCCCGCGTGCGCTCGAGCACCGACAGGCCGAGGGTGTTCGCCACCGAGACCAGGCCCACGACCGCGACGATGGCCAGCAGGGTGCTCACCAGGGTCACGACCGAGCTGATCCGTGCGTTCACGAGGGCCTTCTGTTGCACGTTCCCGGAGGCGGCCAGCGCCGGGTTGTCGGGCAGCAGCCGGGCCATCAGCGACTCGACCACGGTGGTGCTGGTGGTGGCCTGTGGCTCGAGCGAGACGAGCATCAGCCCGTCCTTGGAGGCCATCCCGAGCTTCGCGAAGGTCGTCGGACCCACCACGGCGACCTGCGGGCCGAGATTGAGTTCGGCGACCCGCAGCCGCAGCTTGTTGCCCAGCACCGGGATGAGGTCGACCCGTGCACCCGGCTGCACGTGAAGGCTGCGCAGCTGGTCCGTGGGCAGACCGATCCAGCCCTCGGGGATGGCACCGTCACCCCGTGCGAGACGGTGGGCCTCCGCAGTGATCTGGGCAATCGGCAGCGTGCTGAACACGCCGGGGCCGGCGAGGATGGTCACGGGTTGTGTGGTGCGGAACATGGCGGCGTCCCTCACCCCCGCCGTGGCCCGTACGGTGGCGAGCGCGCCCGCGTCGAAGCCGACGTAGTAACCGTCGGAGTCCTTCGACCCCGTGTTCACCTGCCCGTTGACGGGGTCGGTCGACTCGGGGTCCAGCTTGGCCGAGGCGAGGCTCAGGTCGACCGGGTACAACTGGTCAAGCCGGGCGTGGGCGCCCGATCGTCCGACGTTGGCTCCCGCCAACAACCCGGCGAAGACCAGCAGCGGCACGACCATGGCGACCACCGCCGAGCCGGTGCGGGCGGGGTTGCGCGCGAGGTTTCCCGATGCCACCACGGTGACCGGACGGCGCGCGACCCGCCCCATCCACGTGGCGGCTGCCCGGGCGGTGGGACGCATCAGCAGCAGCAGGCTGACGGCCAGCACGGCCCCCGCGACCAGCGTCGGCCACCAGCGAGCACCGCTGGCGACGCCGACGGTCAGGGCGACAAGTGCCGCGACGGTGACGGCCAGGTCGCTGAAGCGTCGTCTGCCCTCGCCCGGCGGGAGTGCGACCGTGCTGAGTGCCTCCAGCGGCGGCACTCGCGAGGCCTGCCAGGCAGGCGCTGCGCTGGCTGCCACGGTCACCAGGCCGGTGGCGAGCACGGCGAGCACGACCCGGGGCCACCCGATCACCAGACCGAAGGCCAGCGTGCCCGGATGGGTGGCGGCGGCCAACCACGCCCCGCCGATGCCCACAGGGATGGCGAGGACGGCGCTGACCAGCCACAACAGGGTGGACTCGGCCAACATCCACCGCGCGGCCTGCCCCCGATGGGCACCCACGGCGCGCAACAGGGCCAGATTGCGGCGCCGGGCGGTCAGCAGCATCCGCTGGGTCGCGGTGATGGTCAGCGCACCCACGAACAGAGCCAGTGCCGCGCTACCGACCAGTACCCACGGGAGCCAGACCGTTCCACCCCGGCTGGCAGCCGCAGCCCTGTCGACCACCTCGGATGCGAGCCAGGGCTTCGCGATCGAGCCCAGGATCACCTGGTCGGTGAGAGCGTGCTGTACCCGCTGAACGGTCTGTGACGGGTTCGCGGAGGCCACCAACAGGTCGACCCCGACGGCCGAGCCGGACGACCCGGGTGTCTGCTCGGCGGCCTCGTCCGGTCGCGCGATCGTCCCTGGCGGAGGGGGCAGCAGCACCACGTCGGGGCGCTGGAAGAAGGCCAGCGTGACATAGGCCGGGGCGCGGGTGTAGCCCCCGTCATCGGTCAGCCCCACCACCGTCAGTTCGCCCCCCGCCAGGCGGCTGAGCCGCACGCGGTCGCCGATGCCGACCCGGAGGTCGCGGGCCACCTCACGAGTGAGCATGATCTCGTTGCCTGTGGCGGGGGAGCGGCCCTGCACGGGCCTGTACCACTGCAGTGCTGGAGTGCCCACTGTCGAGGTGAGCATCACATCGGCCCCGAAGCCCTCGTGGGTGAGCAGTGAGCGGAGTTGGCTGAACCGTTCGACGGCGGTGACCGACGGATCAGCCGCCAGCGCCTTCTCGGCGATGGCCAGTCCCGCGTCCCGGTCGGTGAGCGAGCGCCAACTGTTCCAGACATGGGTCTCGACCACGACGTCGGCACGGCTCGCCCAGACGGCGCTGCGCTGTTTGACGGCGCTGGTCTCGGTGGCGAGGTACACCTGCGTGGCGACCAGGAACGCGATGGCGATGGTCGAGGCGAGCAGGGTCGCCACGAAGCGCATCGGTTGCAGCCGGAGTTCCTCGCGGGCCAGCCGCCACGAGAGGGGTGCTCCGAACATGGGCCAAGTCTGGCACGGGCAGGGTGCCCCAGCCCCGGCCCACAGCCCCGGCGCCCCAGCCCCGGCTCCAGAGCCCCGGCGCCGGGGAGCGGATGGCTAAGCTGCTGGGGTGCCCACCGACCAGTTGAGGATCGCCCAGCTCGCCAACTTCGTGGGGCCCGTCTCGGGTGGCATGAAGGTGGCCATCGACCAGTTGGGCAAGGGTTACGTCGCCGCGGGGCACGAGCGCATCCTGGTGATACCCGGGCAGGTCGACTCCGAGCAGGAGGACGAGTTCGGCCTCGTCGTGCGCGTGAGGGCCCCCCGCATCTCGAAGGACTACCGGATGATCGCCCGCCCGTGGCGAGCGCTCGACGTGCTGGACCGGTTCAGGCCGACCACCATCGAGGTCAGTGACAAGTGGACCCTCTCGCCGGCGGCTCGTTGGGCCCGGCGACGTGACATCGGCTCGATCCTGTTCAGCCACGAACGCTTGGACGACATGCTGGGCATGTGGCTCCGGCGCCAGTTCGGCGTCGAGTCGGCTGTCGGTGGACTCAACCGGCAGCTGTCGAAGAGGTTCGACGCGGTCGTCACCACCAGCCAGTACGCCGCCGAGGAGTTCGAGAACACAGGGGCCCGGTTGTGGCACGTGCCCCTCGGGGTCGACCTCGAGACCTTCCACCCCTCGGTCGGGCGGCCGGCCGATGACGGGGTGCTCAAGCTCTGCTACGTGGGCCGGATGAGCCGTGAGAAGAGCCCCCATCTGGCCGTCCAAGCAGCCGTCGAGTTGCACCGGCGAGGACGACCGGTACGTCTCGACATGTACGGGGTCGGCCCCGACACCGAGGAACTGCGTGAGCTGGCCGGCGATGCGCCCGTCGTCTTCCACGGGTTCGTCCAGGGCCGCGACGAGGTGGCCCGCAAGTTCGCGGCCAGCGACATCTCGTTGTCGGTCTGCCCGGCCGAGACCTTCGGTCTCGCGGTGCTCGAGGCGATGGCCTGTGGCACCCCGGTCGTCACCGCCACCCGCGGTGGGGCCAGCGAACTGGTCGACGCCACCTCCGGGGAGTCCGGACGCCCCGACGCCCGCGGGATCGCCGACGCGGTCGAGCGGCTCGTCCCGCGACTCTCGGACGACCTGCGGCGCACCGCGCGGACCAGGGCCGAGCAGTACACCTGGCAGGCCTCGGTCGACCTGATGCTCGACCTGCACCGCCGGCTGGCCGACCCCGTCGCCCGGGCCGACTGGCTGAGGAGCGGGGGGCCGGCACGAGCCGCCGCCACCCGCGGGCGGGCGTCCGGAGCCGACCCGACGTCCGGTACCCACCCGACCATGACCGAGTCGACCGTGACCGACCCGACCATGACCGACCCGGCCAACACCGATCCGGCCAACACCGACCAGCACGGGGGAGCCCAGCAGTGATGAAGATGTCCAGCCTCGTCCGACTCGCCACCGTGCTCGGCATCGGCGCCGTCACCCCCGTGGTGGCGCTCGCCCCGAGGCCCAGGGGTGGCGACCTGACCGTCGACGACCTGGTCCGACAGGTGTCGGCGTCCTCCCTGCAGGGTTGGCACCTGGTCGACCACGCCACAGCGGTCGTGCATGCCTCATTCGACCACTACTCCGCCTGGCACCTGTGGGAGACCCCGGCGCAGGCGCTGGCGGGCGGGCGAGGCTCGTCGGTGCAGGTGAACCAGGTGTTGGCCGAGGTGCTCGACGGACTGGGGTTCGACGTCGAACTGGTGCACGCGGCCAGGGTCAGGTTCGGAGGCAACCCGTGGTGGCACGCGGGTCACCTGTGGGCCCGGGTGAGCATCGGCGACGACCTGCGCGACGTGTGCGCGGTGGACGGACGCAACCGGGCTGGTCACGTGGTGTTCACCCCGCTCACCGAGGTGCGCGAGGTGCACCCGTGGACCGTGCCCGCGGGCATGCTGGGGCTGGCTCCCTTCGTGGTGGTGCAGGTCTGGCGACAGTTGCTGCTCGGCGACGAGGTGCCGAGCTGGATGTACCGCCCCTTCGACCAGAGAGCCTGACGTTCCTTGCGCGCTGAGCCTGCCGACCCCCGCCCCACCAGTCCTGAACCCGTCAGCGCCGATCAGCGACCCAACATCATCCTGATCTGCGTCGACCAGATGCGTGGCGACACCATGTCGTCGGCGGGGCACCCCGTGGTGCAGACCCCGAACCTCGACGAATTGGTGGCCACCGGGACAGCCTTCTCGTCGGCCTACTCGGCGACCCCGACCTGTGTGCCGGCGCGGGTGGCGCTGTTCACGGGGCAGTCGCAGGAGCGGCACGGCCGTTACGGCTATCGCGAGGGAGTTCGGTTCCAGGAGGCCCACCCCGTGACCCTGCAGGGCACCTTGCGCGAGGCCGGCTACCAGACCCAGGCGATCGGCAAGATGCACGTGTGGCCCGAGCGGGCGCGGTGCGGTTTCGACAACGTGCTGCTGCACGACGGGTTCCTGCACTTCGCGCGCGGACGACACCCCCGCCATGAGGACAATGACGACTACCTGACCTGGCTGCGACGCCAGCCCGGCCTGGCCGCAGCCGACATCGACGACCACGGGGTGGGCTGCAATGACGTCGTCGGCCGTCCCTTCGACAAGGACGAACGCGTGCACCCCTCGACCTGGGCGATGACCGAGGCGGTCGACTTCCTGAAGCGGCGCGATCCCACCTCGCCCTTCTTCCTCTACCTGTCGTTCCACCGGCCGCACGGGCCATTCGACCCGCCCCAGTGGGCGTGGGACCTCTACCGCGACGCCGACGTCGCCGAACCATCCGTGGGGGACTGGGAGGACGAGCTGCCGGGTCGCCGTGACCACCGCATCCGGGCCCAGTTCGGACGTCGCTCCCGGGCCGTGCGCGAACAGGTGCTCCGCGGTTACTGGGGCAACATCACCCACATCGACCTGCAACTCAACCGCCTGCACGAGACCTTGACGGCGCGCGGTCTGGCGCACAACACCGTGATCTGCTTCGTCTCCGACCACGGGGACATGATGGGCGACCACCACCTCTACCAGAAGGCGGTCGGCTACGAGGGCAGCGCTCGCGTGCCGTTCGTCGTGCAGGTGCCCGGTGGTCACGGGGCCGCAGCAGGGCGGTGGCGAGACGAGGTGGTCGAGTTGCGCGACCTCGCCCCGACCCTTCTCGACCTGGCCGGTGTCGACATCCCCGACGAGATGGACGGGCGATCCCTGGTGCCCCTGCTGGCCGGGGCCGAGCCGCAGGACTGGCGCGACCACCTGCACGGTGAGCACGTGATCAACCACTTCGGTCTGGTCGAGCAGATGCACTGGGTGACCGACGGCAGCAGCAAGTTCTGCTGGTTCTCGGGCTCAGGGCGCGAGCAGTTCTTCGACCTGGTCGACGACCCGGGAGAGTGCCACGACCTGGTCGACCACCCGGGCCGGCTCGCCGAGGTCGACGCCTGGCGGGCCCGGCTGGTGGCCGACCTGTCCGGGCGCGAGGAGGGGTTCGTCCGTCTCACCGATGACGGCGCCCCAGAACTCGTCCCGGGGCGTCCGATCTCGTCGTGCGCGAGTTGGGTGCCCTCGGCCGCCCACTGACCTCACTGAATGGCTGGCACCAATTTCCGGGAGAGTCGCACGGGAAACCGTCAGGAGCGGTCCCGTCGACAACGCGATCGCCCTGAACCGCTCACCGGAGGTGAGCACTCCGCCCACGGGTTGGGACGTTCCTCCTGTCAACGACCTGTGAATCGATTTACTTGCCGTCAGTTCCCCAGCCGACCCGCGTCGGGCGGCTGACCTCTGACTCACATGGCGGTGACGAATGGCGCAGATGGTCGTCGAACCCACGACCCCCTTGGGGTCCGGCCCGCGCGCAATCCCGAC
This sequence comes from Aestuariimicrobium kwangyangense DSM 21549, assembly GCF_000421525.1. Lineage (GTDB taxonomy): Bacteria > Actinomycetota > Actinomycetes > Propionibacteriales > Propionibacteriaceae > Aestuariimicrobium > Aestuariimicrobium kwangyangense. Next base: position 136,883 of record NZ_ATXE01000003.1, read on the forward strand.
CGAGGCCCCGCTCAGCCCTCGCCACACCGGGCGACTGCGCCTGCCGGGCGGGCTGGGGGCAGGCCGTGCCCGATTCTTCTTGCGGCGCGTCAGTGCTTACCTGGTGGTTGCCTGGGCTGCGGTGACGCTCAACTTCATCATTCCGCGCTTCATGCCCGGGGACCCCGCCGAGGCCGTGCTCCGTCGCATCCAGTTCAACACCGGACGAGCCCCCCTGCACTCAGAGATCGAGGCCGTCCGCCGCATCTACGGCGACCCGCAGAAGAACATCATCGGCCAGTACTTCGACTACTGGTCGGGGGTCATCCACTTCGACTTCGGTGTCTCGACCACCAGCTACCCGACCCCGGTCTCGGAGCTCATCCTGCAGGCCTTGCCGTGGACGGTGTTCCTGGTCGGAAGCACCACCCTGATCGCCTGGCTGATCGGCACGGCGCTCGGTGCCCTGATGGGATGGAAGCCGGGCAACACCTTCGACTCGATCTTCGCCCCGGTCACCACCTTCTTCCACGCCTTCCCCGGCTTCTGGCTGGGGCTGGTGTTGCTGTGGATCTTCGCCATCAAGCTGCAGTGGCTGCCCGTCTCGGGCGGCTACGACCCGAACGTGCCGTTCTCGCTGGGCAACTTCTGGTTCGTCCTGTCGGTCATCTTCTACGGCGCGCTGCCGATGTTCGCGCTCATCTTCATCGGGTTCAACGGCTGGCTCTTCTCGATGCGCAACGTCATGGTGGCCACCGTCACCGAGGACTACGTGCTGCTGGCCCGGGCCAAGGGCCTCAAGGAGTCGACCATCCTGATGCGCTACGCGGCACGCAACGCCCTGCTGCCCAACGTCACGGGGCTCGCCATGGCCATCGGCGGGGTGATCGGCGGCACCGTGCTGATCGAGGCCGTGTTCACCTACCCGGGCATGGGCTTCCTGCTGCAGAACGCCATCACCCAACACGACTTCCCGACCATGCAGACGGTGCTGCTGATGCTCACCGCCTGCGCCATCGTCGCCAACTTCGTGGCCGATTCCATCTACGTCCTGCTCGACCCCCGGGTCGCCGACACCAACTGAGGGGCTGACATGTTCGAGGGTTTCCTCAAGAACCGCCGGGTGCAGTGGGGCCTGGGCATCTTCGGTGCGTTCGTGTTCGTCGCAGTCTTCGGCGACCTGTTGATCAAGCTGGTCGGGTGGGGTCCGCTGGACGTCGACTACGACGCCCTCCACACCGGCCCGGGTCACGGTGGCCACCTGCTGGGCACCACCATCTCGGGCCAGGACGTCCTGGCCCAGCTGATCTCGGGCGCCCGCGGTTCGATGGCGGTCGGCACCCTGTCGGCCCTGTTGGCGATCGCGCTGGGTGCATTCATCGGGGTCTCGTCCGGCTTCTTCGGCGGCACCTACGACACGGTGATGAACGGCATCACCAACGTGTTCATGACGATGCCCTCGTTCGCCCTGACCCTGATCGCGGCCGGCTACATCTCCGCTGCCGGAGGCCCGGGCAGCAATGCCATGGGCTGGGCGTTGATGGCGTTCCTGATCGGCATCTTCGAGTGGCCGGGCATGGCTCGCTACCTGCGCGCGCAGACGCTCACCCTGCGCAGCCGCGACTGGGCGATGGCAACCAAACTGCTCGGCGAGTCACGGATGCGGATGATCTTCTCGGAGGTCTTCCCGCACCTGCTGGGCATCGTCTCGGCCACGTTCCTGCGCGCCATCATGGCCGGCATCCTCGCCGAGGCCGGACTGAACTTCCTCGGCGTCTCCACCGGAGGCGTCATCAGCTGGGGAACCATGATCACCAACGCCCAGAACCAGGGGGCCCTGACCCTCGGCTGGTGGTGGTGGTTCCTCACCCCAGGTTTGGCCATCGCGTTCATCGGCACCGCCGCCGCCCTGGTCAACTTCGGCCTCGACGAGGTCACCAACCCGAAGCTGCGCACCGGCAACGCCGGTGCGGTCAACCGCTTCATCAAGGCCCAACGGCGCGCCGCCCGGGCCTCCGCCTGACCCCCATCCCCGGAAGGAATCCCCCTATGGCCGATCCGCGTCTCGCACGCCGGTCTCTGTTCCTGGCAGCAGCAGCTGTTGCAGGGAGCGGAGTGCTCGCCTCGTGCAGTTTCGACAAGTCCACCAGCACCTCCACCGGCGCCACCTCGGGCAGCACGCCCGGTGGCAAGCAGTTCACCGTCGACACCCTCAACGTGAACTCGTTCGGGCCTCGTCCGTCGTTCGTCAACAACTTCTCGCCGTCATCACCGGCAGAAGGGGTCGTCGGCACCGGCTACCTCTACGAGACGCTGCTGTGGAACGACCGGCTCAATGCCAACAAGCTGTCACCCTGGCTGGCCAAGGAGTTCACCTTCGACCGGGCGGCCCGCACCATGACCATCACCCTGCGCGACGACGCGAAGTGGTCGGACGGCAAGCCGATCACCGCCGACGACGTCGTCTACACCGTGGTCGAGATGCCCAAGCAGGCCGAGAAGCAGAAGGCCAACGCCGAGACCTTCGACTTCACCGCCACCAAGGTGGACGACCTGACGGTCACCTTCACGTGGCCCGAGGACAAGGCCAATGCCGAGGGCGACCGTGCCGTCGGCAACCTGCGCCCCAAGCCCAAGCACGTCTACGAGAAGCAGAACCTGGCCACCTGGACCAACGCGGACGCCCCGGTGACGTCGACCCCGCTGACCCTCGAGCGGTTCACGCCCCAGCAGGTGACCTTCGCGGTGCGCGATGACCACTTCAACGGTCCCATCCCGCACGTCAAGAAGGTCAACTGGGTCACCTTCGGCTCGGCTGACGTCGGCAAGAACCTGCTGCTGCAGGGCAAGATGGACCTGGCCACCCTGTCGATCCAGAACTCCGAGGACACCTTCGTCAAGCAGACCGAGGGCAACAAGTACTGGACGCTGTACGCCAACTCGGCCGAGGGCTTCTTCTTCAACTGCGGCAAGGCCCCGTTCAACGACGTGGCAGTGCGCAAGGCGGTGTACCAGGCCATCGACACCGACAAGATCCATGCGCTCTACGACATCGGTCTGCCCTCGATCAGCCCCACCGGCCTCGACCCGCAGATCTGGGGCGACTGGGTCAAGCCCAGCCTCACCGAGCCGCACCGAGCCGACACCGAGGCTGCCAAGAAGACCCTGGCCGACGCCGGCTGGACCGTCCAGGGGGGCAACCTCACCAAGGACGGCAAGTCGTACCCGATCAGCTACAAGACAGTGGCCGACTACACCAACTGGTCGACCTGGGCCGACGGCGTGAAGGACCAGCTCAAGACGGTGCTCGGCATCGACATCAAGGTGCTCAAGGTTCCCGACGCGCAGATCTGGGAGCAGTACAACAAGGGCGAGTTCGACATGGGCATGACCTGGGTCGCCAGCGGCACCCACATGGGCTTCGTGTACTCCGACCTCGACTCCAAGCAGGCCATGCCTGTGGGCGAGGAGGCCAGCGCCAACCCCGGTCGCGTCAAGGACCCCGAGCTGGACGCCCTGCTCGCCAAGGCGCAGGCCGAGACCGACGAGGCCAAGCTCAAGGAGTTGGGCTACCAGATCCAGCAACTGGTGGTCGACAAGGCCTACATCGGCCCGGTCAACCCCGGCGCCAACTTCATCGAGATGAGTGGCAAGAACTGGACCGGTCTGCCCGACAAGCTCGAGGCCGGTTCGCCGGTGCCGCTGCCGTACGGCACCGCCGACACCTGGATGATGCTCCAGAAGCTCGTGCCGGTGCGCTGACCCTCGCGGTCACCCACACGCGGGTGGGGGACGAGTTCGTCCCCCACCCCACGAACCCACGAACCCCACCCCAAGAACCCCCACCCCGAGAACCCCGAACCGACGAACAGAGAGGCGAGCAGGTGAGTCGACGAGAACTGGGAGAGGTGTTGCTCGAGGTCAACGACCTGAGCGTTGACTACCTCACCCTCAAGGGGGCCGTCCGCGCTGTTGACGGCGCCACCTTCACCCTGCGGCGCGGCGAGATCCTCGGGGTCGCGGGCGAGTCGGGGTCGGGCAAGTCGACGTTGACGACCGCGATCCTGCGCCTGCAGCGTCCCCCCGCGGTCACCGCCGCAGGTCAGGTGCTGTACCACGACCAGGACGGGACGGTGACCGACCTGGTGCCGCGCACGGACGCCCAACTGCGGTCGATCCGCTGGGACAAGTTGGCCATCGTGATGCAGTCCGCCATGGACGCCCTCAACCCCGTCAAACGGCTCGGCGACCAGTTCCGTGACGTCCTCCAGTTGCATCAGCCCAAGATGAGCAACCGGGAGGCGATCGAGCGCGCCCAGGACCTGCTCGCGATGTCGGGCATCCCGCGCGACCGCGTCAACTCCTACCCCCACGAGATGTCGGGCGGCATGCGCCAGCGGGCGCTGATCTCACTCGCCCTCGCCTGCGATCCCGAACTGGTGATCATGGACGAACCCACCACGGCCGTCGACGTGGTGATGCAGCGCACCATCATGGGTCAGGTGCTGCGGCTGCAGCGCAAGCTGGGTTTCGCGATCATCTTCGTCACCCATGACCTGTCGCTGCTGCTGGAACTGTCCGACCGGCTGGCCATCATGTATGCGGGCAAGATCGTCGAGATCGGCCCCGCCGCCCAGCTCTACCGCGACCCGAAGCACCCCTACACCCAAGCGTTGCGCGACTCGTTCCCCCCGCTGTACGCCCCCCTGGTGAAGATGTCGGGAATCCCCGGCACCGCACCCGACCTGATGAACCTGCCCGATGGCTGCTCGTTCGCGCCGCGATGCCCGGTGGCGATGACAGCGTGCGCGTCGGTTCGTCCGGCCCTGATCGAGGTGGGACCGGTCGATGCCGCCTGCCTGCGCAACCAGCCGGAATACGCCGACGCACCCGTGGCCGACCGGGTCGATGCCGAAGCCCTCGAGATGGAAGGAGTGTTGCGATGAGCCAGACCACGACCGACCAGCCGGTGGTGCTGGAGGCACGCAATGTCACCAAGCACTTCGAGGTGCGCTCCAAGGAGGGCGTGCGGGTCGTCCGTGCAGTCGAGGGGGTCGACCTGCAGCTCCACCGTGGGGAGATCGTCGCCATGGTGGGGGAGTCGGGCTCGGGCAAGACCACCGTGGCGCGGATGCTCAGCCTCTACTACCCGGTCACCGAGGGCGAGATCCTGCTGCACGGCAAGCCCGTGACCAAGGTCTCGGGCGGGGCTGCCAAGGACTACTACGCCCAGGTGCAGTTGCTCTTCCAGGACCCGTTCGCCTCGCTCAACTCGCTCAAGTCGATCCGGCACATCCTCAGCCGGGCGGTGCGCATCCACAGTCCCCGGCTGGGCCGGGAGGCCGTCGAGGAGAAGGTGCTCGCCCTGCTCGACAAGGTGGCCCTCACCCCGGCCTCGCAGTACATCGACAAGTTCCCCCACGAACTCTCGGGTGGGCAGCGGCAGCGGATCGTGATCGCCCGTGCGCTGGCCGTCGAACCCAGCGTGATGCTCGGTGACGAACCGATCTCGATGCTCGACGTCTCGATTCGTCTCGACGTGCTCAACCTGCTCACCCACCTGCGGGACGAGGAGGGCGTCGCCCTGCTCTACATCACCCACGACATCGCGTCGGCGCGCTACATCGCCGACCGGATCAACGTCATGTACGCAGGCGAGATGGTCGAGGGAGGCCCCTCGGAGTCGGTGATCCACACCCCGCAGCACCCCTACACCCGGCTACTACTAGATTCCTCACCCAATCCCGACCGGGGCATCGACTCAGACCAGGGCTCCCTGTTCGACGAGGTGGGCGACCTGGGTGAGCCTCCCTCGCTGATCGAGCCACCGGCCGGCTGCCGGTTCAACCCGCGCTGCCCGTTCGCGATGCAGATCTGCACCACCGACAAGCCGGAACGCACCGAGGTGACGCCCGGCCACTGGGCACGATGCCACCTCCACACCGTCGGGGGCGCCGAGCAGTTGCTGCAACCGAGCATCCAGTTCGGCATTCCCGTCGAACACGTCGAGGCCCAACTCGACCAGGCCCTACCTTTTGAATCCAGCACACCCGACACCCTCGGGGATCGGGCCGACGGCGCCGAGACCCAGACGGTGGTCGCCGAGTCAGAATCCACCAGCCAGTTCGGAGGACCCCAACCGTGAGACTTCAGTCCACCCCGCAGGGATTCCTGCGCGACGGACAACCCCACCTGATCGTCTCGGGAGCCGTGCACTACTTCAGGGTGCTCCCCGAACTGTGGCGCGACCGGCTGCTCCGGGTGAAGGCGATGGGGTGCAACACCGTCGAGACCTATGTCGCCTGGAACTTCCACGCACCGACCGCTGACCAGGTCGACTTCAGCGGATGGCGTGACCTCGAGCTGTTCCTGCAGACGGCTGCCGAGATCGGACTCGATGCCATCGTGCGGCCGGGCCCCTACATCTGCGCCGAGTGGGAGGGCGGCGGCTTCCCCGGCTGGCTGCTGCGCGACCGCAACCTTCGACTCCGCGTGAACGATCCCGGCTACCTGGCCCACGTCGACCGCTGGTTCGACGAGCTGATCCCGCGGATCGCCCGCCACCAGGCCAGCCGGGGCGGGAACGTCGTGATGGTGCAGGTCGAGAACGAGTACGGCTCCTTCGGTGACGACCGGGCGCACCTCGAGCACCTGCGCGACGGACTCCTCGCCCGCGGCATCGACGAACTGCTGGTCACCTCGGACGGGCCCGGTCAGGCATGGCTGTCGGGGGGCACGGTCGACGGTGCGTTGGCGACGGTCAACTTCGGGTCGCGCGCCGACGAGGTGATCGAGATGTGCCGCACCGAACTGCCCGACCAGCCGCTGATGTGCATGGAGTTCTGGAACGGCTGGTTCGACCACTGGGGCGAGGAGCACCACACGCGCCCGGCCGACAGCGCCGCTGCCGAACTCGAGACCATGCTGGCGCATGGCATGTCGGTCAACTTCTACATGGCACACGGTGGCACCAATTTCGGGCTGTGGGCTGGGGCGAACCACCACGCCGAGTACCTCGAGGCCGGGCTGCAGCCGACGGTGACCAGCTACGACTACGACGCCGCCATCGGTGAGGACGGTCGGCTGACCCCGAAGTTCCACGCCTTCCGTGAGGTGATCGGGCGCCACCTCGACCTGGCCGCAGCCAACGAGGCGCTGGCCCTCGTCCCCGAACAGAAGGTGCTGCCAGAAGCCAGGCTCGACCTGGAGTGGCGAGGTCTGGTCGGCACAGACCTGTGGCAGCGGCTCGACTCCGGGGGACACCCCCACCCACCCACCTTCGAGGACCTCGGCCTCGAGCGAGGGGCACTTTTGCTGAAACGGCGCACCCAGCTCTCCGACTGGCCCGCGACCGTCAAACTGCTCGGACTGCATGATCGTGCGTGGGTCTTCTGCGACGGCCAGTACGTCGGCGTCTGCGACCGCAACGACGAAGCCCCCGAACTGACGCTGCCGACCTCCTCCGCCTCGGGTGAGGGACGGCGCGAGGTCGACCTCGAGATCCTGGTCGAGTCGCAGGGCCGGGTGAACTTCGGCCCGCACCTGCCCGACCGCAAGGGAATCCTGCGCGGGGTGTGGTTGTCCCCGCGCTTCCTCAACGGCTGGCAGGTCACCGCCTGGCCGTTGGAGCAGATGGCAGACGACCTGCGGGCGGTCGCCTCGTCCGACGCACTGGTCGGCCCACCGAACGGGCCGTCCGTTGCCACGGTCACCATCGATGTGGACGAACCCGCCGACACCTACCTCGACACCAGCGGTCTGGGCCGGGGTGTCGTGTGGGTCGGCGACTTCTGTCTGGGACGATTCGACCAGCGCGGTCCGCAGACGACCCTGTACGTGCCAGCCCCGCTGCTGGCAGACGGCAGCACCACCATCACCCTGCTCGACTTCGAACCCACGGGGGTCACCAGCATCGGGCTGGTCGCACACCCCAGTCTGTGAAAGGACCTGTTGTGAACGACCTGCGGATTGCTGTCATTGGCCACGGCATGCGCGCCAGCCTTGCCAAGCTCGCCCACAAGCCGGGAGAGGGATCCCGGGTCACCGTCATCGTCGAACCCACCGATCGTGGTCTGGACGATGCGCGGAAGTTCTACGACGACCAGGTCACCTACCTTCGGTCGGTCGACGAGCTGATGGAGCGGGACGATGTCGACGCCGCCATGGTGTTCACCCCCGACAACGTGCACTTCGAGGTCGCGATGCGCACCCTCGAGAAGGGGTGGCCGACCTTCTGTGAGAAGCCGATGGGCATCACCATCGAGCAGTGCGACTCGATGCTCGAGTTGGCTCATGAGAAGCGCACCCGGCTCTACATCGGGCACAACATGCGCCACATGCCGGTGGTGCGCCAGCTCAAGCGGCTGATCGACGAGGGTGCGGTCGGGAACGTCAAGGCGATCTGGACCCGGCACTTCGTGGGCGCAGGCGGCGACTTCTACTTCAAGGACTGGCACGCCGATCGCGCCAACGTCACGAGTCTGCTGCTGCAGAAGGGCGCACACGACATCGACGTGATGCACCACCTGGCCGGCAGCTACACCCGACGGGTCTCGGGCATCGGTGACCTGATGGTCTACGGCGACATCGCCTCGCGTCGCGACAACACCGACCGGCGCATGTGGGACTGGTATGACGCCGATGTCTTCCCGCCCACCACCCAGACCGACCTCAACCCGGTGGTCGACGTCGAGGACATCTCGATGCTGCACATGGTGCTCGAGAGCGGCGTGCTGGCCAGCTATGAGCAGTGCCACTTCACGCCCGACTACTGGCGCAACTACACCGTCATCGGCGACGCCGGCCGCATCGAGAACATGTCGGACGACGGAGGCGGCCAGATCCACATCTGGAACTCACGCCGCGGCGGGGCCGGGCAGCCCGACGCGGTCGAGGTGATCTCGCGGGGAGACGGCACCCACGCCGGTGCGGACCCCAACCTGGTGGCCGAGTTCCTGAGGTTCGCCCGTGAGGGCGGCGCGACCGACGTGTCGGCCATCGCCGCCCGCGAGGCCGTGGCGACGGGCTGCGTCGGCGCCGAGTCCATCCGGACGGGCGGGGCCATGCTGCCCGTGCCCCCGGTGGCCGAGCACCTGCGGGCCTACTTCGACGGCGGTCAGGTCTGAGCCGTGACCGTCGGGGGGGAGCAGGGGGAGGTGGCCCGCACCGGGCGGGTCACCCTCTCGCAGGTCGCCAGGGCTGCGGGGGTGTCGACCACCACGGCATCGTTCGTGTTGGCCGGTCGCAAGGACGGCCAGCGCCCGGCCTCCGACCAGACTGCCGCCCGGGTGATGCAGGCCGCCCGCGACCTGGGGTACGCCGCCAACGCCCACGCCAGGGCCATGCGCCGGGGACGCACTGACTCGGTGGCGCTGGCCCTCGGCGACCCGCGGGACCCCTGGGCCAACGAACTGGCGCACGTGGTCAGCCTGCACGCCAGCGGTCGTGGGCTGAGCACACTGGTGCTGGCCGACGACTCGTGGCCCACCCTGCTGCAGGGGCACCAGTTCGACTGCGCCCTGGTCACGGGCGCCGAGTACCACGAGCACGGGCACGACCAGGTGCGCGAACTGGCGCGGCAGGGCAACCGGTTGGTCGTCCACTCGGCCGAACTCGAACCCGCCGGCTTCGATGTGATCCGGTCCGCGGCGACGACGGCAGTGGGGGAGGCGCACGCCCTGCTGAGGTCCCGACATGAGCGGGTGCACTACCTGGGCGCCGTGCAGGCAGCGACTCCCGTACGGTCACCCAGCCGCCGTGACCTGTTCCTGCAGGCTGTCACCGAGGCGGGGGACGACCCGCGTGGCGCCGTCGTCCGGGTGGCACCCACGCTGGGAGCGGCCCAATCGGCCGCGACCGAGTGGTTGCACAGACCGGGTCGTCCGACGGCCGTGGTGACCCAGACCGGGTACCTGGCCATCGCGTTGCAGGCGGCCGCGCTGCGGGTCGGCGTCCGGGTGCCCGACGACCTCGAGATCATCGCCCTGGGTGACGTGCCGGAGGCCACCTCACTGTTCGGCCCCGTCAGCCACTTCGCCCCCGACGACGGCTTCACCCAGATCGCCGACGCGCTGGTGGTCAGGGCGGTCACCCCGCCGGACGATCTGCCCTGGCGACTGGTGGATCTCGCCTGGGTGCTCCAGCCGGGACTCACCACCCGCTGAGGACCAGCTCGCGGGTGGCGCGCCGAGCTGTGTTGCTTTGCGGGAGCGGGTCTGGATCGGTGCCACGCGGAGAGCTCCTGGGATGGAGGGATCGTCGCTGGCTCAACCTTGGTAGGTGACCCGCTTCAGCACCTCGGGCCAGGTGCGGTCCAGCACCATGCCGCCGAAGACCACCCCGAGCCAGGTGTAGACGGGGCCGAGCAAGGCCCCGATCACTGCCACCAGCCACACCAGGGAGGGACGATCGAGGCTCACCAACAGCGGCCCGATGAACGGCAGCGAGATGATCAGCGTGCCGACCATGCAGACCAGGGTCAGGAACAGCCCGACCATGCCGCCACCGCTGGTGCGTCCGAACGCGTTCTGCCCCGGCGGGGGTGCGGCGTACTGCCACACGGCGCCGGCCAGGGAGCCCACACCCATGCCGGCACCGACCGCGCCGATCATCCCCCCGTAGACGGCGGGGGCCCACGCCCACTGCCCGGACAGTGCCAGAAAGGCGGTGGCGCTCACGAGCGCGATCGGCCCCAGGATGCACAGCACCGCCAGCACCCGCCCCCACCGGTCGTCCATGCCCCGCAGTCCCGAGGTGACGTGCATCCACAGGGCAGAGCCGTCATAGACGATCTCGGTGGAGACCGTCAGCCCGGCCATCATCACCATCCCTCCGATCGGGTACAGCGTGGTCGAGACACGGTGCACCCCACCGAGTTCGGGGTTGATCAACATCGGGAAGGCCATCAGGAAGGGCACCGCGAACACCGACACGAGCACCATCAGGTGTCGGGGGTCCCGTCGCCAGTACCGCAGGGACCGAGCGGCCACGGCACCGGCGGGGGAGTCGGGGAACAGTCGATCAAGTCGGGAGTGGGGGCGCACCTTCGTCCCGTCACCACCGGTGAGCAGGGGCGAGACGAGCGCCAGGTCGAGCTGGCGCTCCCACACCTTCCACAGGACGACCACGAAGGCCACGGAGAGCACCAACTTGACCGCCGCCACCCACCACAGGCCGTGCGCCGCCTCCCAGGGCATCGACCACGCCCATGCCAGCGGCGTCCATCCGAGCAGGGTCGCGGCTGGCTGCAGGGTGCTCGCCAACTCGTGGCGGTGGTCCATGATGGTGCGCTGCAGCAGCTGGATCGCCACACCGACTCCCAAACCGAACAGGCCGAGGATCAGCGCAGCCACGTCGCGCCAGCGGCGCCGGTTGAAGGCTGCCGAGAAGAAGCTGGCGAGGGTGCGGGCCAGCAACACGCAGGTGGGAACGCCCACCAGCAGCGCCAGCACCGAGAACACCAGTGGGCCGGGGGCGCGTGACCATGTCACCACCTGCCCGGCGGCCAGTGCGAGCGTGATCAGACCGCCCACTCCGATCTGGCTCACGGCGAGCAGGCCAGGCATCAGCTGCCTCGCCCGCACCGGGAAGAGGGCGAATCGTCCGGGATCCAAGGTCTGGTCCATGCCGGCCACCAACAGCGTCACCATCGGCCAGCCCACCGTCACCAGCGCGAACCCCAGGGTGGTCACGACACCGGCCAAGCTCAGCGGTTGGCCGCGCAACAGAGTCAGCCCTGCCACCGCCGCGAGCACGAAGCCGAGGGCGTACAGGCCTCCGATGGCCAGGGCGATGAGGATGCCGACGTTGCGGCGCACCGCCCGCCAGGAGAGCTTCAGTTGGAGTCGAAGGAGCGTCCCAACCATGCCATTGCCTCCCCTGCCACGTGCTGCGGGCCTCCGACCAGTTCCACGAAGCGGTCCTGCAGAGACTGGCCCTGCTTGACCTCCTCGGTGGGTCCGACCGCCAGCACCTTGCCGGCGGCGATCACCCCCACGGCATCACAGAGCGACTCGACCAGTTCCATCACGTGTGACGAGATCACCACCGTCCCGCCGGAATCCACGAACTGTCTCAGCAGTTCCCGGATGCCCTGGCTCGACACCGGGTCCACCGCCTCGAGAGGCTCGTCCAACAGCAGCAACTGGGGGTTGTGGATGAGTGCACAGGCGAGCCCGATCTTCTTGGTCATGCCGGCGGAGTAGTCCACCACCAGGGTGTCGGCGTCGGCGGTCAGGCCAAGGGTCTCGAGCAGTGCCCCGCTGCGCTCGCTGATCACCGACGACGGCACCCGCCGCATGCTGCCGACGAAGGCCAGCAACTCCCGACCCGAGAGTCGGTCGAACAGGCGCATCCCGTCGGGTAGCACCCCCATCAGGGCCTTGGCCGAGACAGGGTCGCGCCAGACGTCGTGGCCCCACACCCGTACCCCGCCGGAATCGGGGCGAAGCAGACCGGTGGCCATCGACAAGGTGGTGGTCTTGCCGGCTCCGTTCGGCCCCACCAGGCCGAACAGGCACCCGGCGGGGACGACCAGTGAGAGGTCGTCCACCGCGACCTTGGCGCCGAAGCGCTTCGTCAGGCCCCTCATCTCGAGGGCAGGTGTGTGGGGTTGTCGTGCCGGCGTTGTGGTGCGTGCAGGTTGGACGATGGGGCGGGGCTCGTTCACGGACCCATCCAATCCCACATGGCGGTCGCCGGGAATGCGACCATCGGCCAGTCCGTTGCACCGAAAGCCCGGTCCGTTGCGCCGATACGTTGAACGAGTGCCGGATCAGGGCTTGAATGGAACGTGTCCGACAGGATCTGAACCAGAAGCATGTACCGCAACGAAAGGCGAACCATGGCTGTCTACACCCTGCCCGATCTCGACTACGACTACGGGGCACTTGCCCCCCACATCGCTCCCGAGATCATGGAGCTCCACCACAGCAAGCACCACGCCACCTACGTCGCCGGCGCCAACACTGCCCTCGAGAAGCTGGCCGAGGCGCGCGACAAGAACGACTTCGGCGCGGTGAACAAGCTCGAGAAGGACCTCGCCTTCCACCTGGGCGGCCACATCAACCACTCCGTGTTCTGGAAGAACATGTCACCGGACGGCGGCGGCCGCCCCGATGGTGAGCTGGCCTCGGCGATCGATGAGTACTTCGGCTCGTTCGAGGGCTTCCAGAACCACTTCAACGAGAACGCCAAGGCCCTGCAGGGCTCCGGTTGGTCGATGTTGGTCTGGGACCTGCTCGGCAAGCGTCTGAACGTCGCCCAGTTGTTCGACCAGCAGGGCAACCTGCCCGTCGGCCAGGTGCCGGTGCTGCAGCTGGACATGTGGGAGCACGCCTACTACCTGCAGTACAAGAACGTGAAGGGCGACTACGTCACCGCATGGTGGAACGTCGTCAACTGGGCCGACGCCGCCCAGCGCTTCGCCAAGGCGCAGGCTGCCGACCTGGTCTGATCGGTCGCTCCGATCGGCCCCGAGTGGCTCTTCGACGGGTCCCCACCTCAGGGTGGGGCCCGTCGTCATGTCCGACGGCGGTCGGCTCACCAGCCGAGCAGGCCAGCGGCGGCGGGAGTCAGCAGGACTCCGGCGATCATGAACGGGCCGAAGGCGACCTCGCTTGCGCGGCTCGCCCGGCGCAGGGCCAACAGGACGAGGCTCGTCATGGCCACCAGCACGAACGCGATGGCGAGCGACAGCAAGCCCAGGCGGATTGCGCCCCAGCCACCCCCCAGCCACCCGACCGCCGCGCCGGTCGAGAGCGCCAGCTTCACGTCCCCCAGTCCCATGCCGGCGGGATGCACGAAGGCGAGCACGAAGAACATGAACGCCGTCACGAGCCCGACCACGACCGCGATCCAGAGCCGCTTCCACTCACCGTGCGCGAGGGCGGGTACGACCAGCAGCGCGATGAACACCGGGAACATCTTCACGGTGTAGCGGTCGGGCAGTTCGTGGTGGGCCAGGTCGACCGCGACTGCTGATCCCCACGCCCAGGCGACAACGGCGAAGGCAGGCAGGGCCCACCAGTCGTGAAGCAACAGGGCGGCCCAGACGAGCACGGCCATCGTGGTCGCCACCCTGACCCAGGGGTCACCGGGACCCACCACCGCTGCGCCCGCGGGCGCTTGGTCCGGCAACGTCACTTCAGGACGCCCGTGAAGGCGTCGATGATCGAGATGGCCGCCGGCCCCAGGATGACCAGGAAGATCACGGGCAGGATGCAGAGGATCAGCGGGAAGACCACCTTCACGGGGATCTCCATGGCCTTCTTCTCGGCCATCTGGCGACGCGCGATGCGCATCTCGTCCGACTGGGCGGTCAGCACGTCGGCCAGAGGGATGCCGTACGACTCGGCCTGGATCACCGTGCGCACGAACCTCCGCAGCGGGTCGGAGCCCGTACGACGGGCCAGGTCTTCGTAGGCGCTACGCCGGGACTGGCCCACCTGCACGTCCTGCATGGTGCGGATCAGCTCTCCTGCGAGCACACCACGCCCGTTGCGCGCGACGCGGAGCATCGCCGCGTCGAAGCCGAGTCCGGCCTGGACCGCAATGCTCATCTGGTCGAGGGTGTCGGCCAACTCGAGGTCGATCTGCTCCCGACGCTTGAGGAAGGTGTTGTACAGCAGGAGGTCCGGCAGGAAGAAGGCCAGCACTGCCATGCCGAGCAACATCAGCACGAGGAGGGGATTCTTCCCGGTGGCCCACGCCAGGGTGGCCAGCACGAGGGAGAAGAGCGTCCCCAGCACCTTGATGGAAAGCAGTTGGTCGACCGTCCACCCACTGGGGAATCCGGCCTTCGCCAAGGCCAGTTCGAGGCGGCCGCGCCTGGCCGGGGTGTCGATCCAGCGGGCGAATCCGAGGTTGCCCTGTTGACGGCGGGCGACAGTGGCGTCAACACCGCGACCGCGCTGCAGGTTCGCCATGGCGCGGACGCGCACCGGGTCGCGACCGGCGAACAGCACAGCCAGTACGGTGGCCAGCCCCAGGCCGAGCAGGGTGAGTCCGAGGGGGAGCATGGCGGCCTCAGTACTTGATCCGGACGGCGACGCGCAGCCACAGACTGCCGATGGTGAGCAGGATCGCGGCCATGCCCAACATCACCCAGCCCAGCAGTCGGGTGAACAGCAATCCGATGTACTTGGGATTGACGACAGCGAAGACTCCGGCCAGCACGAAGGGGAGGCCGATCAGCACGAGCGCGGACAGCCGGCCCTCCGAACTCAGCGACTGCACCTGCCGACGCAACTGCGCGCGTTCCCGGATCGTGTGCGACACCCCCTCGAGCACATCGGCCAGGTTGCCGCCCACCTCCCGGTTGATCGCCACCGCCTGCCCGATCCACGAGAAGTCCTCACTCTTCATGCGCCGGGCGGTGTTCTCCATCGAGTCGGCGATCGGACGACCCAGTCGCAACTCGTTGGTGATGCGGACGAACTCCTCACCGGTGGGGCTGACCGCCTCCTTGCCCACGGTGGCCAGGGCTTGGGTGAAGGAGTACCCCGAGCGAAGGCTTCCGGCGAGCATCTGGGCGGTTTCGTCGAGTTGGCCTGCGAAGGCCGCCCGGCGCCTGTCGGTCATCACACGGATCGTCAGCATCACTCCGATGGGAATCAGGGCCAACAAGGCGAAAGAGAGCAGCGGGAGGCCAAGGAGGAGTCCCAGTGCGAAGCCGACGATCATGCCTGATCCGGTCAGCACCACGAGATTGCTGGCGGGCAGCCGAATGCCGGCGACGTCGAGCCGTTCAGCAAGATGGCTGTCCCGGCTCGTGAGCGCCCGGTCGACGCCGGCGGTGAGCCGTTTGGCGATGCCGCCGACCGCAGTGTCGCCCGGGTCGTCGACAGGTCGCCTACGGTTCCGCGGCACCACGGGCGAACGGGGAGCGACCACAAGGATGAGCACGACCACGAAGGCGACCACTCCCAGCGCCGCTCCCGTGCCGAGGTAACCGTCGCGCCACCACGTCATCGTGACCACACCATCGGGTCGCCGAAGATCTGCGGCGGGAGGTGGATGCCCAGGTCGGCGAACTTCTCCGCGAACGCGGGGCGGACGCCGGTGGGCTGAACGTGACCGAGGAAGCGTCCGTTGGGGTCGACGCCGGCGCTGTAGTCGAACATGAAGATGTCCTGCAGGGTGACGATCTGCCCCTCCATGCCGTGCACCTCGGTGACGGCGACCACACGCCGGGTGCCGTCACGCAGGCGAGCGAGCTGCACGATCAGGTCGATGGAGCTGGCGATCTGTTCGCGGATCGCGCGCAGGGGCAGGTCGAGGCCCGCCATCAGCACGAGGGTCTCGAGGCGGGCGAGAGCGTCACGGGGGGTGTTCGCGTGCACCGTCGACAGGGAGCCGTCGTGACCGGTGTTCATGGCCTGCAACATGTCGAGCGCCTCGGCACCACGCACCTCGCCCACCACGATGCGGTCGGGTCGCATGCGGAGTGCGTTGCGGACGAGTTCGCGGATGCCGATCTCGCCCTTGCCCTCGATGTTGGCGGGACGCGACTCCAGTCTGACCACGTGTTCCTGCTGCAACTGCAGCTCCACTGCGTCCTCGATCGAGATGATCCGCTCCCCCTCGGGGATGAACGACGAGACCACGTTCAGCAGGGTCGTCTTCCCGGTGCCGGTTCCCCCCGAGATGATGATGTTCAGCCGTGCTCGCACGCAGGCGGCCAGCAGGTCGGCGATGCCGGGTGAGAGGGTGTCGAGCCTGATCAGGTCGGGGACGCTGAGCGCGTCATGGCTGAACTTGCGGATGGTGAGCGTCGAACCGCTCACCGCCAGCGGCGGGATGATGGCGTTGACGCGGGAGCCGTCCTCGAGGCGGGCATCGACCAGGGGGGAGGACTCGTCAATGCGGCGGCCGATCCGGCCCACGATGCGGTCGATGATCTGGCGCAGGTGGGGCTCGTCGCGGAACTGAACGCCCGAGAGATACAGCCGACCGCCGTGCTCGACGTAGACGTGGTGCGGCCCGTTGACCATCACCTCGGTCACTGAGGGGTCGGCGAGCAGACCCTGGATGGGGCCGAGCCCCAAGATGTCCGACTGCACCTCCTCGACGAAGCGCCGACGTTCCGGTCCACTCATGGCGAGGCTCTCGCCCTCGATCAGCGTGGCGAGCTCGGACTGCACCATCTGGCGCAGTTGCTCGTCGGTGAGTTCCGAGTCGGACAGTCGGTTGCCCAACCGCTCGTAGAGGCTGGTGATGGTGCGGTCCTGCAGGCGACGCATGGCGTCCTGCTTGCCGGGCACCACACCTCCGCGGGCGGCCAGGGAGCCGAGGCCCACCTCTTCATCGGCGTCTGGGGAGCCTGGCTGCGCACCACCGCCGGGTGTCATCGCCCGGCTGGGGGGCGCGGCCCAGAACGAGTCGTCGGGCTCATCGGGACTCGATCGCTGCGGCGGCACGATGACCTCGTCGCGACCGGCGTCAGGAGCTGGCGGCTCGTCGGCACTGCGGGCGGGTGAGGATGCAACGTTGTGGTCGACTCGTGGCAGCGGACCGGTGGCGGCGGGGGGAGGGACCGGCATCTGCCCCCGCGCGGCGGCGAGTCGCTCGGCGAGGTTCATGCGCTCTCCTTGCGCCGGGAGAAGAGTCCGCGCTTGGTTTCGACCGTGGGGCGGCCGACCAGACGCCCGACGATCTGGTCGAGTTGGCGGGAGATCTTGTCGTTGCCACGACTCTGCAGCAGCGGGATCCCTTGGTTGACCGAGATCGGGACGATGCCGGCGGTCGGGATGGCGACATCGACCTTGGCCCGCACGGTCGCCTCGACGTCGGCGACGGAGAGTCCGCGGGAGGGATCGGCGAAGTTCAGGACGATCTGACGGGTTTCCATCAACATCGACAGTTCGTTCAATGTCTCGATCTCCTTGCGCAGCCCCCGCACGCCCGGAACGTCAAGCCCCGTGACCAGCACCAAGTCACTGGTCAGGTCGAGCGCCGTGAGGGTGGCTTCCGCCAGGCCCGGTGCGGTGTCGACGACGACGTAGGCGAAGTCGAGAGTGAGGGTGCGCAGCAGGCCGGTGATCTCCTGGGCCGTGACGGCGTCGGCGGCGACCGGATCATCGCTCCCGGCGACCACCCACAAGCCGGTTTCGTGGCGCGTGAGGTACGGCTTCAGCGCGAGTGGGTCACCCGCGAGGGCGGCACGGGCGGTCTCGGGCAGGGTGTACTCCGGCTCGAGGTTGAGTGCGCTGGCCACGTCGCCGAAGTGCAGGTCGAGGTCGACCAGCACGACGGGGAGTTGAGTGGCGAGGGCGAGCCCGACGGCGATGTTGGTCGTGATGGTCGTCTTGCCGACCCCGCCCTTGGGGGAGGCGACCGTGACGACGCGCCCACGATGGACGGCGTCGCCGCTGCTGCCAGCCAAGCGACGATTGCGGGAGATCGTGTCCCTCGCCTCGGCGGGGGTGCTGGTGACGCGGAGCATGTCGCGAACCCCGGCGCGCATGGCTTGCAGGCCCAGCGAGGCGTCATCGCTGATCAGGACGACCGGGGCGCCGAACCGTTCGACCACCCAGCCGCTGATTCCCAGCGCTTCTGAGGGATCCACAGTGGCGTCGATCAACACGAGTTCCGGTTGAACGGCGAGGTGCTGGGCCACGACCTGGGGGCTCTTCACCTGTTCACCCTCGAGCACGGTCACCTGACCGGCGGTGGCCTCGGTGATGAGCTCGGACGCCGCGGCCGCTTGGGCGAGCATCAGGACGCCGCTCATGAGCCGGCCTTCGGTGTCGGTGAGGACGAGCTCGAGCCGGTGGGCACGTCACCCGGGAGCACGTTCGGGTCACCCCACACGACCAAGGAGCCGTCGTCGGTCTTGGACTTCTCGCGCTCGAGAGTCAGGTAGATGGTGCCGTGCTCGGAGGCCCACACCAGTCGGTCCGCCTCGGTGTTGGCCACAGCCAGCGTGACGTACTGGGGGACGGGCGCCGCGCTGGCGCCGTCCTCCTTCGGCGCCGTGCTGATCACCTTGGTGACCAGGATCTTGTGGAGCAACGGGTAGGTGTAGTGGACGGACTTCGTGTCAACCCATGAGATGTCGACGCCGACGGTGTCACCGGCCTTCAGCTGGCCGCCGAGCAGTCGCTCGGGATCAAGCTTCACGGTCACCTGCACCAACTTCTCGGGGACGACCACGTCGTCGTTGGTGAGCGCTTCGGGCTTGGTGAATCGGTCGATGAACACCTGCTCGCCCGGATGCAGGTCGGTGTCGGCGACCAACCCCTGGAGGGTGCCGAGATCAGTCACGACCCCCGGTGCCACGGCTGATCGGGGGAGGGTGCGAGCCTCGATGTTCTTGCCCAGTCTGGCCGGTGTGCCCTTCGCGATCTCCTGGGTGACGATCAGAACACTGGTCGGTTCGAGGGTGCGCATGGCCCGACGGTCGGATTGCTGCACGTAGAGAGCAATCATCACCACGCCCGCGAGGGCCAGAACGCTGGCGACGATGGCGGCGAGAACGCGGCGTTTCATGAGTAGCTTTCGGTAGTGGTGATCAGGCCGTCAGTTGAACAGTGGTGGCGCCGTAGCTGGGGCCGCCGAGCGTAGCGTCAAGGAACACCTTCTTGATGAAGGTGCCAGTGATCCACTTCTCGTTCTCACTCTTGCAACCGCTTGTCGGGTAGCCCCAGCCCTTCTGGGCGTTCAGGCAATAGGTGTCGACCCGGATCACGGCGTAGGCAGACAAGTGAAAGACGATGTTGCTTCCGGAACCGGTGTAGCTGTCGAAGACTGGAAGAAGGACCTCTCGCCCATGCAGCGTGGAGAGGATGCTGTTGCACGCATCGATCGACAGGGAAGGACCTGGATCGCCCGTGTTCCCAGCGACGGTGCCGTTCACCGAAGTCTTGACCGTGCACGCGAGTGCGGGATCGGTCGCATCAGGATTGGGGTCCTTCAACCAGCCGAAATTCCCAGTGATGGTGTTGCCGCTGGTGAGTCCACAGGTGGGGGACGAGCCGCCCTTAGTCCAGAGCGTCACCGTCGAGCCGGAGGCGATGTTGGCAAGTTGGCAGTCGCCCACAACGAAGGGCAGCACCGACGCACCTCCGACGCCACCCCACTTGACGGTGGCGCTCGCGTTGACGACGCTGGACTTTTGGCCGATCACCGGAGCGAACCAGTGGTTGCGGGTGGTGGTGACATCGACCTTGACCCACCCGTCGCCATGGGTGATCGAGGTGACCGACACCGTGGACGAGGCGTTGTCCACCTTGTTGCCGGTGGCGTAGGTGGTGGCCATGGCCAACTCGTTGGGTTCGCACATGGTGACACCCGGCCCCTTGACGCAACTCTGCGCCAGGGCAAGGGCTGCCGAGTCTGCGCCATTCTGGAGTTGGCTACGGTCCCACCAGAGAGCCCCGACGTCCACGGCAATGGCCGTGAAGCCGATCAGCACCACGCACAGCAGGGCGGTCGACACCGCCACCGCGCCCCGCTGGGAGCGCTCCCTCAGCCTCCGCATCGCATCTCACCCTTCCCGGTGACGTGCTTGCTTCCGAAAAATCCGGTGAGCCCGGAGTAGTTGTACGTCACCGTCACGACCACGGGGTTGCCGGCCGTGCACGTTCCCCCGGGGGAGACCGCGATGCTCCCGATCTTTCCCGTGGTGTTCGTGAAAGCCAGGTCGGCCTTGGTGACTGCGTCTGCGGACTTCGTGCTGATCGCCATGGCCCTGGCGCCTTCGCGCGCGGCGCCGGCGGCCGAACCGTAGAGAAAGAATTGGTAGCCGTACTCGATGATTCCCAACAGCAGCACGAGCAGCACCGGCAAGACCAGTGCGAATTCGACGGCTGCTGCCCCCCTTTGGCCCTTTCGACCCTTCATGCCTGCGCCCCCCACGCGTATGTTCTTTTCCCCAGTAATGGGCCGGGCCACCGAGGCTTCACGCCACGGTGGCCCGAGCCAGTCAGTCGATCACGGCAGCTTGGCGGTGATGGTGGCGAACAGGGCCGCCACCTTGTCGCCGAGCAGGAAGACGGTGGCGAGAATCGCCACGGCGATGGCGGCGACCATGATGCCGTACTCCACGGCAGTGGCACCCTTGGACTTGTTCTCGAAACGGCCCATGAGGGCGGTCTGGATGAAGACGTACAGTGCAACCATGAGAGTTGCCCCTTTCGGAAAGAAGAAAAGCCTTGTTGTGGGGCAACGCTGGTGCTGATCCCCCCCAGGGCGATACACGTCCGCCCGATGAGAAGTAAATCCGTGAAGAGTCCCCTCAGTCAAGCGGTCGAGACCCCGGACGTATAACGTTTCCATAACGGAATCGGACACGCCGCTCGAGGTTACGTCATCATGAGCTGTGCGTAGACTTTGGGGGGCCCTTTTGATGGCCCTGACGATGCTGTTCGCAGCGCCGTCGGTGGGCCATGCGGACCAGTTGAGTGATCTGGCCGGCAGGGTCGGTGTCGCAACGGAGCCCACCGACTACGTGCTGCTGGTCGACACCTCCGCCTCGATGAAGCAGGACGGCCGCTGGGGTCGCGTGCGACAGGCGCTCGGAGCGTTGGCCGGCCAGCTCGGAACCGGTGACCGAGTCACCATGATCACCTTCGATGACGGGGTCCGGTCGACCTGGCAGGCAGCGAAGCCGTCGTCCGCCCAGGTGCTGGCCCATCTCCCCAAGGAGCCGACGGGCAAGCAGACCGACATCGGAGCAGCCATCGACGCCGGGGTCACAGCTCTGGCCAAGTCTCGCAAGGTTGGCGCCCTCGTGCTGTTGACCGATGGCGAGATCGACGCGTCACCGTCGTCCAAGTACCCCAATGGCCAGGCCGACTCCTGGGATTCATTGCGAACCCGGGCCGCCAAGGCCATCCAGGGCAGACAGGTCGGCGCCTTCGCCGTCTCGATCGGCGGCAAGACCGACGCCCGCCTGCTCACCTCGGTCTTCCCCAAGGCGACGGTCGCTGACCCCGCTGACATCGTGGGCTATCTCGCGGGCATCACCCGTGAACTCACCAAGGTGCGCGTGGCGCAGGCGCTGGCCGCCGACCTCAAGGCTCCCGTCTCGGTGGTGGTCGACCACGTGACGCCTGACCCACAGAACCGAGTGGGGTCACCGGTCACCGCCCGGGTGCACCTGTCCTCGTCCGCCACCCGGGTGCCGGTGACCATTTCGGGTTTCTCCGTCTCCGGAGTCACCGGAGCGACGGCGACTGTCGACCCTGCCTCGGTCGATCTCCAGCCGGGGGCGTCGTCCGATCTCACGCTGACGATCACGGGGCTCCCTGCGGGTGGGTCGACCATCACGCTGGCCGCGAAGCTCTCGAGCCCGTGGCAGACCCAACTGGCGGCCGCCGGGTTGAAGCTGCCCAGCAGTCTCTCGAGCGGAGCCGTCACCGTCACTGCACCTGAGGCCAGCGCGGGCCCGACCTCGGCCGCCCCCTCCTCACCGAGTCCCGAGACGCAGCCGTCGTCAGGCGGCGCCGACGTCGCGACGACGTCGTCCAGTGGCATTCCGGCGTGGCTGCCCCTCGCGGGTGGTGGTGCGATGGCCGCGCTCGTCCTGGTCGGAATCGTGCTGGCTGTGCTGCGCGGACGTCGTCCGGCGCTCAACGGGTCGTTGGCGATCCTGTCCGAGGGCCGGGTGGTCGACGAGATCCTGCTCGACGGTCCCTCGGCCACGACCCAACGCGGACACACGAAGCTCCAGGTGTCAGCGAGCAGGAACGGGTCCATCTCCGTGAAGGGCAAGGAGGGTGCGCGCGGATTCGCCACGGTGCTCACCGACGAGGGCGAGTTCGACCTCGGGGAGGGTCGTACCCTTCGCTACACAGCGCAGCGCACCCGCATGCTCGACATGGTGCAGAACTGAGCGCTGCCGGTTTCGACACGGTCGCTTCGCTCCCTACTCGACCGACGAGAGAAGAGCCCACTCTTCGCCCCTACTCGATCGGCGTCCCGGGACCGACGGGAAGGACTCAGGCGAAACGGCCCTTCACCGCGGCCCTGCGCAGGATCCGCAGCATGGGCGAGCCCAGCACCAGCACCAGCGCTGCCGTGGTCAGCGCTCGTCCGAGATTCCAGCCCATCGAGGTGGCCACGTTGTAGAGCGCGAACCGGTGCAGGTTCACCCAGGCCGACGCGTGCGGGTCGTAGCTGATGGTCGAACCCATGCCGGTCATGAACGGCCAGAACGAGAGGTCCATCAGCCAGCCGTAGGCGAACGCGATCAGCAGCGACCAGCCGGCGAGCAGGACGACCTCGGCTCGTCCCCGCAGTCGAGGCAACAGTCCCGAGAACAGTCCGACCAAGGCGGCGGCCAGCATCTGGTAGGGGAGCCACGGCCCCACCCCGCCGGTCAACAGCGCCGAGGTCAGCAGCCCGGTGGTCCCCAGCACGAACCCGAACCCGGGCCCCAGGGCTCGTCCGGCGATGACGATCGGGAAGAAGACGGTCTCGATGCCCGCGGTGCCTGCCCCCAGGGGACGGACGACGGCCACCACGGCAGACATCACCCCCAACAGCGCTAGGGCCTTCACGTCGAGGTCGTCGCCGGTCAGGTGTGAGATCACGACGGCCAGCACCACGGGCAGGATCAACGCGAAGACCAGGGGTGCGAGCTGCGAATTCGACGCCACCCCGCTCGGGTGGAACCACAGCGGCCACACGAACGCCGCCACCGTCAGCGGGGTCACCACGGCCAGCAGTGCGGTCGAGCGCGGTGACAGGGGGACGGCCCGGCGGGCCACGGGATCAGACACGGCGCGCCACCACCTCGTCGGTGGTCAGCACCGGATCGGGCAGGAAGACCTTGGTGACCTGCGGGGCGAACGCGGGAGACGAGGTGCAGACCTCGCGGGTCGGGCCGTCGGCGACCACCTCACCCTCGGCCATCACGATGGTGCGCTGCGAGATGCGGGCGGCGAACTCCACATCGTGGGTGCTCACCACCACGCAGGTGCCGCGGTCGACCAGGTCGCGCAGGATGAGGGCCAGGTTGTGCTTCATGGTGTAGTCGAGCCCGCGGGTCGGCTCGTCGAGCAGCATCACGGACGGGCCGGCCGACAACTGGATCGCCAGCACCAGGGCCAACCGCTGGCCCTCCGACAGGTCGCGGGGGTGGTGGTCGGCGTCGAAGTCGGCACCCAACCTCTGCAGCAGCGCCCACGTGGTGCCCGCGTTGACCCCGGACTCGCGGTCGGACTGGGCGCACTCGAGCCCGACGGTGTGCAGGTGCAGCAGGTCGGCAGCCTCCTGGGGCACCAGCCCGACGAGGCTGCGCGCGGCCTCCGCTGAGAGGGTGCGGGGGTCCCGCCCTGCCACCGACAGGGTGCCCGTGCTGGGAAGGGCCCCCTGGATCGCCCACATCAGGGACGACTTGCCTGCTCCGTTGCGACCCATCAGCGCGGTGATGGACCCGCCCTCGAGGGTGAGGCTGAGTTCGTCCACGGCTCTCAGTTGGCCGTGCTTGACCGTGAGGGAGCGGAGGCAGACCGCGGGCCTCTCGACACGGTCGCTTCGCTCCCCACTCGACGGGCGCAGCGGGTCGGGACCCGCAGCCAAGGGGCGCAGGGTGATCCGTTCCCGCGCCACCCGGCGACGGGCGTCACGTACTGACAGCGGAACTTCTGACCAGCCCAGGGCGTGGGCCAGTTCGGCCAGCGGCGGTACCACGCTCGCCCGTCCCAACACCTGTGCGGCGGGGCCCAGCGTGGCCGATCCGTCACCCGGTAACCAGAGCACCTGGTCGGCGGCCTGCATCACTCGCTCCAGCCGGTGCTCGGCGACGACGGCGGTCATCCCCACGTCGTGCACGAGGGTGGTCAAGGCGCTTAGCACGTCCTGGGCCGCGGTGGGGTCGAGGGCCGAGGTGGGTTCGTCCAGCACGATGACCCGCGGTTGGGCGGCCAGTACCGAGGCGATGGCCACCCGCTGTTGTTGACCGCCCGACAGTTGCATGAGGGGACGACGGCGCAGCTCGGCGATGTTCATCAGGTCGAGCGTCTCCTCGACCCGCTTGCGCATGGCCGTGGCGGCGATGCCCAGCTGTTCCATGCCGTAGGCCACCTCGTCCTCGACGGTGTCGGTGACGAAACCGGCGAGCGGGTTCTGGCCCACGAAGCCGATGAGGTCGGCCAGTTCCCTGGGTCGTTCGGCGCGGGTCGAGCGTCCGTTGACGATCACCCGGCCCGTCATGATGCCCCCCACGAAGTGGGGCACCAGCCCGTTGATGGCGCGCAGCAGGGTGGTCTTGCCCGAACCGGTGCCGCCCACGACCAGACACAGGTCGCCGTCGGGAATGGTGAACGAGGCATCGGCGATCACGGGGCTGGCCGACTCGGTGTAGCGGATGCTGACCTCGTCGAAGCTGATCATCGTGGCCTCTCGGACGAGGGGGAGGGGGCATCGGGCACGGTCGCCGCGATCGGTGCGGCGAAGAGCACCGCTGCCACCAGGAAGAGGGGGTGGAGCGAGGGCCAGGTCAAGGGTCTGGTGGGCGGGTTCAGCACGCCCGCATCGAGCACCATCACGCCGGCGACAGCGAGCAGTCCGGCCAGGGCCAGAGCGACCGTGGCCGTCTCGCGCCAGCGCCATCGATCGGGACGGTAGCGGGTGACCGAGAGTCGCCGTCCCGAGGCGCGCAGCCCCACGGCGGTGACGACCACCCCGACGAGCAGGCAGACCACACCGGGGCGGGCTCCTCCCGGCACGCCGAGCAGCAGGAACACGCCGAAGGTGACCGCCATCACGGCGAGCAACAGACTTGCGCTCACCCAGCGCGGCACCCGGGTCAGGTCACGGGTGCGTCCGTAGCCGCGTGCCTCCATGCTGGTGGCCAGGGTCAGCGAGCGCTCCACGGCGTCCTCGAGGATGGGGACGACCAACGCGGGCACGGCCCGCCAGCCCTTCACCCGTCCGCCGCGCAGCCGTCTGGCGCGTCGCACCCGGTGGGCCGACTCGACCAGCTGCGGTGCGACCGACAGGGCGATCACCACGGCCACCGACAGCTCATGGAGGGCCGCAGGCACGTTGCGCAGGGCCCGCCGAGGATTCGCCAGTGCGTTGGCGGCACCCACGCAGATGATGATGGCGGCCAGCCGTAGGCCGTCGTAGAGGGCAGCCAGCAGGGAGTTGAGCGTGACCGGGCCACCCAGCCTGATACCTGCGGCCCAGGCGGGCAGGGGTAGTTCCGGCAGGCTGAACAGGACGAATCCCGTCCGCTGCCCACCGAAGACGACCTGCATGACGACCCTGAAGGCAACGATCACGAGCGCCAGCATGAAGTAGGTGCTCACCGACCGGGCCCACGGGGCGTCGCTGCGGCGTGCGACGACGACCGCGACGACCGCGGCCACCACCAACACCAGCAGCAAGGGGTTGGTGGTCACCGAGACCGCGCCGGCGGCGAACAGGGCCCACACCCACCAGGCCCAGGGATGGGTGGGTGCCTCGGTGCGTGCCATCAGGTCGTCATCGCCGCGTGTCGTGCCCGATCAGGGGCGACGAATGCGCCACAGGTAGCCGCCCAGTCCGGCGGCGCCGGCGACCACCACCGCGCCGGTGACGACCAGCCCGGTGGGGGAGCCGGAGTCGGTCACCGTGGCCGGAACCGTGGTGGCTTCCTGACTGGGTGAGGTGGAGGTGGTGGGGCTCTGGGTCGACCCTTCAGACTGACTGCTGCTCGCTGCGGACGGTGAGGAGGCCACGCGGGACGGCTTCGACGACGTGGACGCCCGGGGGGCGGCCGTGGTCGCGCCGGGCCGCCGACTGATGGTCGGCCAGGTCTTCGCGGTGGTGGGCGCGGTGGTGCGCGTCCCCACGGTGGGGGGCCGGGTCGTCCGTGGCTGGGTGGGCTTGAGGCTGGTGGGCTTCGGCTGGCTGGTGGTCGGCCGGGCAGTGGTCGGCTTGGCCGTTGCCGTGGTGGGCGCGGCGCTGGGCTGCGGCGCCGTTGGCACGGTGCTGGCCGGGTTCACCCGGGCGTTGAGCTGCCGCAGGCAGGTCGACTTCTGGCTGGACTGGTCGCCCGGGGCCGTGTAGCACCATCCATCGAGGGTGCCTGCCGGTGGCTTGCGCGCGTCGGCGCCCAGGTTGGAGTAGCTCCACGAACCGCCCGGCTTGGCGATCCAGTAGCTCCAGTACTGCCCGTTGTAGGTGGTGGGGCAGGCCGCGGGGTAGCCGCCGATCGTGCAGAGGTAGCCCGAGCGGTAGGTGAGCGAGAGCCCCGCGTTCTGCAGGGCCGCAGTCCCGCTGCCGGGGTTGCCCACGCACTGGTTGCGCAGGGTGGATCCGCCGTCGGTGACCACGACCAGCCACACCTTGCCGGAGCCGACGCAACTGTCGGCCACACTCGCGCCCAGGGTCCGATCCGCGAGTTCTCGGGCGGTGGCGCTGGGATGGGCCAGCGCCACGCTCGAGAGCAGGATGACGGCGAACCCGATGAGCACCTTCACCAGCCGCGAGACCAGCACACGATCCGCATTCGGGTTGGTCGCGAACATCAGCGACGACGAGCGACCAGGGCGCCGGCTGCCACGGCACCGAAGCCGAGGGTGACCCAGAGCGCAGCGGGCGTGCCCTCGTCACCGGTGTCGGGCAGGCCGATCGGACGTGTGGTCGGGGTTGACGAGACGGTCACGGAGGGCGACGGAGCCGAGGACGTCGGGTCGGGGCTCGCCGGGGCCGAGGTGACGGGGGCCGACGACGCCGGGGCCGATGATGCCGGGGCGGAGGGGGTCGAGGTCGAGTCACCCGCAACGAGGGTGACCGTCGCATAGCTGGCGCCGGCGAGACCCAGGATGGCCTGGTTGGTGGCCATCAGGTTCGAGTCCGTCGAGTCCAGAGCGGCTGGGAAGCCGCCGTCGCCGAGTTGGATGCCCTTGAGCCAGGTGGTGGCTGCCTGGACGTCGACACCGGCGTCGTCAAGTGCGGCGGCCATCAGGCCGGTGGTGTTGGCCGGTGAGTAGTTGTCCCAGTAGCCGGGCGCCGTGGTGTTCTGCTTCGCCCACGCCTGTGCCTTGGTGAGCGCGGTCGTGATGCTGGGATCGGCACCGTTGCCGTCCAGGGTGAGCAGGGCCGAGATCATCAGAGCGGTCGAGTCGGGGTCGGTCACGAAGGTGTTGTTGTTCCAGGTCTCGATGTAGCCGTAGCCACCATCAGGTCCCTGCTGTGAGACCACCTCGGCCAGCGCTGCGGCGGGAACGTCCACGTTGTTGCGAGTGAGGCCCAGCACCGCCAGGGCGAGGCCGAACGAGCCGCCGGCAGTGGGATCGGTGGCCAGGCTCGTGGTGGTCACGTCGATCAGGTCGACCCCACCGAACGAGCGGGGGTCCTTGCCGACGACCGCGGCGACCAGGGCCAGCTTGCCTGCCGAACCGGCGTTGTAGGAGTTGTCGACAGCCAGCGGGAGGAGGGTGTCGACCATCTCGGCCACCACGTCGGAGTGGGACTCGCTCGATGCCAGCGCGAGGATCGCGTCCTCCAGGTTGCCGGCGGTGAACTGGGCCGGGTTGCTGGCCCACTGGTGGGCGATCCAGTCAGCCGCCTGCTGGGTCTGGGCAGGGTTGGTGACGGCGGCCACGGTGATGGGGGCGGCCTCGGCGGTGGTCAGGGAGCCGGCGGCGACCGCGCCGCTGAGGGCGATGCTGGCGGCAAACCCGGCGGCCAGCAGGCGCGTGATCCGATCGTTGCGGGTCACAGACATGGGGAGTTCCTCTCGGGAGAGGCGGCGGAGCGGTTCCGAAGATCGCCGGCCTCCCCTGGGGGTGCCCCTCGTCCTCGACCCCGGCCCGCGTGCCTCGGCGGGTGTTCGTTCTCGAACATGGGTCGGTCCAGAACGCGGGCATTCCGACTCGGACGCCACCTTCGAGCACAAGCCCGGGTGTCGATCCTCACGGCTGCGGGTCAGTCCCGGATTCACACCGGATTCCCCCACGAGGTGGATCTGCGGATCACAGTACAGCCCGCCGGCGGCGACGAGCCACCCGGGTCACGGATGCCCCGCGCAGGTCACCGGCCGGGGCTCGTCCCCGGCGATCCATACCCGTGCGGTGGCGCGGAATGTTGACCACCACGTGCCACATTCGGCGCTGGGGAGCGGTTCTGGATCGGAGACCGTGAGCGGCCGGTCGCGAACAATGCAGTCAGGGCAGCAGGCGCACGCTCAGCACCCGGAAACCCTTGGCTGACGCCGCCCGTTCACAGGCGAATCGCACCCCATCGACCCGCTGCTCACCGATCCAGCGCTGCAGGGAGTCCGCACCGAGGTTCCTGCCCACCACCAGCCTTGCCTCGCCGGCCGGGGCGAGCCTCGGGAGCCAGGTCAGCAGCAGTTCGTGCAGGGCCGGCTTGCCGATGCGAATGGGTGGGTTCGACCAGATCTGGTCGTAGCGCGTCGTGGGGTCGACCTCGTCCGGACGAAGCGCCCGCACCCTGTCACCCACGCCGAGGGAGTCGGCGTTGAGCCGAGTCAACTGCAACGCCCGGTCGTTCACGTCCACCGCGTCCACCAGCGCCTCGGGGGCCACCCTCGCCAGCGCGACGGCGATGGGCCCGAATCCACACCCCACATCTGCCACCCGCAGGGCACCCGTCGGCGGCGCCGACTCCTTGAGGAGCACGCTGGTGCCCGGGTCGAGCCGGGTTCCCGAGAACACCCCTGCCGCGGTGCGGAAGGTCAGCGTCTCGTCCCAGATCTGGCAGTCCACCGTGCGCACGAGGTTGAGGTCGAGGGGCTCGGCAGGGGAGTCGAAGTAGTGGCTCACAGGTCCTCCAGTCGCACGCCGTCGGTGAGTTCGTCCGGGACTTCGATCTCGGCCCCTTCGACGAGTTCGGTCGGCTCGCGGTGCCGGCGCGACTGCTCCGCGCGTTCGGCCAGGTCGGTGTCGGCGGGGTAGCCGACGGCCTCGAGGGTGAGTCCTCGCGCGGGCATGACGGTGATGTCGCTGGCGCGCCGGTCGAGGGTGAGCACCTCCTCGAGCCAGGCCAGACCGCGACGGTGTTGCCCGATCGCCACCAGCGCCCCCATCACCGACCGCACCATCGAGTGGCAGAAGGCGTCCGCCACCAGCACCGTGTCGACCTGGCCCTGCTCGTCGCGTTCCACGGCCACCCGCCGCAGGGTGCGGATGGTGGTGGCGCCGTCGCGGGGCTTGCAGAATGCGGCGAAGTCGCGCAGTCCGCGCAGCAGGTCCGCGGCTGTCTGCATGGCGGCGACGTCGAGGGTTCCCTTGGCGGGGGCGACCTGGTGCCGTCGGGTGGGGGTCCGCACGGAGGCGTCGTCCCAGATGCGGTAGCGGTAGCGACGCCAGAGCGCAGAGAAGCGGGCGTCGAACCCCTCGGGGGCGGCGGTGATCGAGCGGATCGCGATGTCGTCGGCGAGCACTCGACGAAGGCGGTGGAGCAGGGACGAGGTGTCCACCTCGTCGGGCAGGTCGACATGGCAGACCTGCGCGTCGGCGTGCACGCCGGCGTCCGTGCGTCCGGCCACCGTGAGCCGGACGGGCTGGTCCAACCGCAGCACCTGGGGCAGCCAGCGCTCAAGTTCGCCCTGCACCGTGCGCAGACCTGGCTGCTCGGCCCACCCGTGGAAGGCGGTGCCGTCGTAGGCGAGGTCGATCCGCCAGCGGATCATGGTCGTCCCGGATCTGGCTCAGCTGGGCGGCGCACGTAGGTGAGGTCGTGCACGCTGCGTCCGGCGGCCAGCCCCTTGGCCTCGAACTTTGTGATCGGACGAAGCCCGAGCCTCGGCGCCCATCCCGCGTAGTCACACGGCACGTCGTCGGCCAAGGCGGGGCACGGGGCGGCGTCGGCCGGAAGGTGTGGGTTCCGTAGCCGCGGTTCCGAGTCGAGGGTGGTGTGCAACCAGTGGGCGTAGTCGTCCCAGTCGGTGGCCAACCGCCACACCCCCGACGGAGCGAGCCGGTCTGCGACCAGGGCGGCGAACTCGGCCTGGACCAGTCGCCGCTTGTGGTGGCGAGTCTTGTGCCAAGGGTCGGGGAAGAAGGTCCACAGCTCGGTGACGGAGCCCTCGGCCAGCAGGTGGCGTAGCCCCGCGGCGGCGTCGTTCATCGCGAACCGGACGTTGGTGTGACCTTCGCGTCCGAGCAGGTTCATGGCGCTCGCGACGGCCGGCTGGAAGACCTCGAAGGCCAGGATGTTCCACTCCGGGTGGGCGCCGGCCAGCGCCTCGGTCGACTCTCCGGTGCCGGTGCCGATCTCGACGGCCAGCGGGGCCTCTCGTCCGAACAGGGCAGTCAGGTCGAGGCGCTGGTCGGGCGCCACGGAGGTCTCGGTCTCGAGTTGGCTGACGGGCACCAGCCAGTCGTCCGCGTGTCGGGCCCAGGCCTTCTGCTGCGAGGGGTTCATGCGATCGGAGCGACGGACGAAGCTCACCACCTCGCGGTGCACACGCGCCGCCCCGGTCCGGCTGGGGATGCGCAGGGGCTGCTGGTCGCTCACCCGCGCAAGCCTAGACAAGTCGGCGGGACTGTCCCACTCCTCTGGTGGGGAGTGCCTCGTCCGGGGGGACTGCCGCGTCTGGCGGGGGAGTGCCGGGACTCCGGGCGCCAGTCTGCGTCCACTCTGGTTGGATCGGACCATGAACGACGCCACCAGCATCGAATCCACGGACGCCATCCACGACACGTCGGGTGACACCCGACTGGCCGAGGTCATTGGCTGGCTGGAGCCCTTCCTGGTCGACTGGATCGACACCCAGCGGCTCCGCACGGGCGTGCCGGGAGTGCAGGTGGCGATCCGAAGGGGCCGCGAGCTGCTCAGTTCCTTCGCGGTCGGGTGGGCCGACGAGCCCTCGCGGGTGCCGTTGACCACCCGCCACGCCTTCCGGATCGCTTCGCACTCCAAGACGTTCACGGCCACCGCGGTGATGCAGTTGGCTGAGGCGGGCGCCCTGCGGTTGGACGACACCCTGGGCCACTGGCTGCCCGAGTTGGCCGACGTACCCGCCGGCGAGGTCACCCTGCGCGAGCTGCTGAGCCACCAGGCCGGGGTGCTCCGCGACGGTGAGGACGCGAACTTCTGGCAGCTGGCACGCCGCTTCAACGACCGCGACCAGCTGATCGCCGAGCTCCGCCGCGACCTGGTGTACGCGCCGAACACCCACTTCCACTACACGAACATCGGCTACTCGGCGCTCGGACTGGTGGTCGAGCAGGTGACCGGACGAAGCTGGCACGACGTGGTCCTCGAACTGGTCGCGCCGTTGCGCTCGTTCGTCGACGATGACCTGGTGCTGGGCCCCGAGCTCGGCCACGGGGACGATGGCGTCGAGTACGCCAGCGGACACGCCATGCAGGCGGTCGGTGTCGACGGTGGCGACCCCTCGAAGCTGGCCCCGAGCCAGCTGGCCCCCACTGAGCTGGCCCGGATCGAGACCATCGCTCCCGTCGACACCCACGCCGAGGGGGCCGCGACCGGCTGCTGGGCCAATGCCGAGGCGACGACCGCTTGGCTGGCGGCGCACGCGCTCGGCACCGACCTCCTGCTCTCGGACGCCTCGAAGCGGCTGATGCAGCGCAAGGAGTCGACCATCGTCGAGGCAGGACAGACCCGCTGGTACGGGCTGGGATGGATCATGCGCGAGATCGGGCAGCGCTTCGTGATCGGCCACTCGGGCGGCTTCCCGGGCCACATCACCCAGACGTGGGGGGACCCGGCGACCGGGCTGTCGGTGTCCGTGCTCACCAACCGCAACGGATCGTCGGCCAGCGAGTGGGCAACCACGCTGATCAAGCTGATCGATCACGCCGCCGCGCTCGTCGGCACCTCGACCGATGCACCGGATGACCGCTTCCGGGGACGATTCACCTCGCTGTGGGGGAGCACCCACCTGGTGCCGCTCCCGGGCACGGTTCTGGCCTTGTCGTCCGAGGCAGCTGACCCGACGGGTTCGGCGGTCAGCCACACGATCGTCGACGCCGGCACCCTGCGGGCCCAGGCCCGCGACGGGTTCTCGTCCTTCGGCGAGGAACTACGGGTCGCGCGGGACGAGGCGGGGCAGATCACCTCGATCACCACCACCGGCATCACCTCGTGGACGCCGCCCCTGTTCGCGTCGATGCGGTCCGAACTCCTGTCGGGCTCCCGGCTGCGGGCCCCCGGGACATCGGTCGAGTGGGCGCGAGCAATCAGCGCCCTGTCGAGACCTCGCGCGACGCTCACCGCACCGAGGTCGCCTGCTCCATCGTGTGCCCGGTCAGTGACAACAGCAACTCGCATGCCATCGAGTTGGCCCAGCTGAACCACGGACGCGTGAACTCGTCCGGGTTGTCGGGGTTGGAGCCCTCGTGCATCAACCCGGTACCGCCGGTGGTGTCGAGCAGGCAGGCCGCCAGACCGAGCGCCTCGTCCCGGCTGGACGCGGTCAGCCCCTGCACCGCCAGCGCGATCGGCCAGACGTAGCCCTCAGGGGTGTGCGGACTGCCGATGCCGCGGGCATGCGAACCCTGCTGGTAGAAGGGGTTGGCGTCGCTCAGGATCCAGGCCCTGGTGACCTGGTAGCGCTCGTCGGTGATCGTCAGGTCGCTGCACAGCGGAAGGCTCAGCAGGCTGGGCATGTTGGCGTCGTCCATCAGCAGTTCGTCGCCCAGCCCGTTGACCTCGTAGGCCAGTGTCCCTTCGCCCGTGATCGCGTGGGCCTCGATTCCCGCGCGGATCTCGTCGGCCAGGGCCGTGGCGTCGTCGGCGAGCGCCCTGTCGTCCCAGATGCTGCGGGCGAGGTCGGCCAACAGACCCAAGGTGTGTGCGGCGAAGTACTGCGCCGGCACGTTGTAGTGGTAGCTGCAGGCGTCGTCGCTGGGACGAAATCCCGACCAGGTCATCCCGGTGACGGCGACCGGGTTTCCCCGGCCGTCCGGGCCCAGGGTGTCATCGGTGCCTTCGCGGACGAACCGGTAGCTCGACCGTTGCTCGTGGTGCTGCTCGAGGCGCCACAGGTCGATGACGGTCCGGGCCCCTTCGTGCACCGGCGCCAAGGTCGGGGCGTCCCCGGTGACCTTCCAGTACTGCCAGGCCAGTTGGATCGGGAAGGCTAGGGAGTCGATCTCGTACTTCTCCTCCCACACCCACGGGTTGTCACACAGGTCCGCGGCGTGCCACGAGGCGCTGTTGGGCTCGACGTTGAAGGCATTGGCGTAGGGGTCGATCGCGATCTGCTGCCATTGCCTGCGGATCAGCCCCGCGATCGAGGCGCGAACCTCCTCGGACTCGCTGACCAGCAGCAGGTAGGGCCGAAGTTGGGCGGACGAGTCGCGCAGCCACATGGCCGGGATGTCGCCGGTGATCACGAACACCGACCCGTCGGGCTGCGGGTTCAGTGTGGTCTGCCAGGTGTTCAGCATGGCCTCGCGGAAGAAGGCCCGGGCGTCGTCCCTCTTCAGTTCGGAGCCGATGGCGGCCGCATGGGCATCGATGAGGTGCACGAGGGCATCGCTGGCCGGGTTCACGATCGTCGGTTCGGTCATGCCCCCACTCCATCGAGTCAGAGGTGCGAATCGCAGGCGAACGGCACAATTGATCACGGCGGTCCGGGCGAGCCGGCGACCCAACCAGGTGAATCCGCGGACGAGCCCGGGCCACTGCGAGGGACGACGCCAGCGAGGACGAGCGGGACGATCCCCGCGGGTGCCAGTGGGGGTGTGGGCCACGCTCACCGGTCCTCTCCGGGCCCTGCTGCGGGTCGTCTGTGGGCCCTGCCCGGGCGATTTGGAGGCCAGCGCGCTGGCGGGGTAGCCTAAGACGCTGTTGCGCATCGGCATGCCTGCTCGCTCTGGCTGAGCTCGCGGCCCGCGCTGCAGGTCCTGTACAAGCAACTCTATGGAAGATGGTCCGCGACCGTGTCTACCTACACTCCCAAGCCGGGCGAAATCACCCGGAACTGGCATGTGATCGATGCCGAGGACGTCGTTCTCGGTCGATTGGCTGTTACTGCGGCCACCCTGCTGCGCGGCAAGCACAAGCCCACCTTCGCGGCGCACGTCGACACCGGCGACTTCGTCGTCATCGTCAACGCTTCCAAGATCGCCCTCACCGGCCAGAAGGCCACCGACTCGATGCGTTACCGCCACTCGGGTCGTCCGGGTGGTCTGACCGCGACCCCCATCGGCGAACTGCTCGCCCGTGACCCGCGCAAGGCCGTCGAGCTGGCTGTCTGGGGCATGCTGCCCAAGAACAAGCTGGCCCGTCAGCAGATCACCAAGCTCAAGGTCTACGCCGGCCCCGAGCACCCCCATGCTGCCCAGCAGCCGCAGCCGTACGAGATCACCCAGATCTCGCAGACCGCCAAGTGAGCCAAGGAATGACCGTGTCTGAGAACGTTGAGCTTGACGAGAACTTCGACGCCGAGGAGACCACCTTCGTCGACGAGAACGATCGCGAGATCGCCTACCGGTCCGACTCGAACGCTGCCGCCGCTTCGGGCGCTGCCTCGCGTCCGGCCGTGATCGCCGCCGGAGGTGGCACCGGTCGCCGCAAGGAGGCCGTGGCCCGCGTGCGCCTCGTGCCCGGTTCGGGACAGTGGACCGTGAACGGTCGCAACCTCGAGGAGTACTTCCCGAACAAGGTGCACCAGCAGATCGCCAGCCAGCCCCTGGTGGTGGCCGGTGTCGAGGGCTCCTACGACATCATCGCCCGCATCCACGGAGGCGGCATCACCGGTCAGGCCGGCGCCCTGAGCCTGGGCATCGCCCGCGCGCTCAACGGTGTCGACCTCGAGGCCAGCCGCGCCGTGCTGAAGAAGGCCGGACTGCTGACCCGCGACTCCCGCATCAAGGAGCGCAAGAAGGCTGGTCTCAAGAAGGCCCGCAAGGCTCCTCAGTACTCGAAGCGTTGATCTGCTCGACGCGCTGACGTCGTCACTCGGCCCCGGATCCCTCGTGGATCCGGGGCCGAGTGCGTTTCCGGGGTAGGGCGGTTCCCCCCGGATGTCGCTGATCTCGTGACCCGCGGCGGGGGGACCCCCGGGTTCCACGCCGAATGGGGCACGTGAGAGGCACATCCGTCACGTGGCGTGGCGAGCAGCCCGCTGGCGTGCCCCATCTTGCGCGGAATCTCGGGACGAGATCCCCACGAGCCGCGAAACGGGTCCTGGTTGTCCACAAGGGGCCCGATCTCGGGGCGTGTCGTGGGAGTTGTCCACAGAATCCGGGCCTCGTCCGTCCCCGCCGCCCCACCGTGGCCCAATCGATGCATGTCACCCGACCCCACCCGGCAGCGCTGCCGCCCGTCCGATCGCGAACTCCGGGAGGTGCTGCGCCAGGAAGGCGGTGTGATCCGCATCAGCGACCACCCACGCCTGAGCCACTCCATCCGGCGCCATGAGGACGCCGGGGAACTCGTGGTGCCGCTGCGTGGAATCGCGGTGGTCAGTGCTCAGCAGTCCGACTGGAGGGTGCGACTGCGGGCCGTCCGCCTCTGGCGCCCGGATGCAGCCCTGGCCGGGCGGGTGGCGGCGCGGCTCACCTACTGGGAGTCGGCGGAGGTCACCCACATCGACGTGGCTCTCACCCGCCTGCGCGGGCAGGTGCCCTCCTGGTTACGGGTCGCCACGTTGCCCCGGCGACCGGGGCACCTCGTCTGGCGCGGTGATGTTCTCTTCCTCAGACACCCCATTGCTGCCTTGGTCGGCGCCGCCCACGGAGACCTCGAACCGCTCTTCAACGGCTTGAGGCAGAATGCCTTCACACCCGCCGGTCTGCAGCGAGCAGCTGCGTCCGCGCCCGTCGGGCACCAGTCGGCCTGGGTGGATGCCGCCAGGTTGATGCGTACCAACCCGTGGTCGGCCGCCGAACTCGAGAGCCACCAGTTCCTGACCGAAGCCGGGTTCCGGCGCTGGAAGGCCAACCCGCTGCTGCTCATCGACGGGCGCCGCTACCACCCCGATGCCCTGTTCGAGGGGTCACGCACCATCTTCGAGTTGCAGAGCCGCGAGCACCACGGCCCGGGTGAACAGCGTGAGAGCGACTGGGCCCGCCACAACCGACTCTCGGCCGCCGGCTACACGGTGCTCCACTACACACCCTCCGACCTCCGCCTCAACCGAGACCTGGTGGTGCAGCAGTTGCTGGCACTCGTCCGGTCGAGTGAGGCACCCCTCGTCCGACTGGCTCAGTGCAGCTTTCGGTCTGGGATGGGTCCGTAGCGCACCGGGATCCGGTCGCGGTCGAAGGTGATGGATGAATACCCGTGCGGCTTGGGGTGCCCGTCCTCGTCCAGGTTCACGAAGACCATGGAGTCGATGGTGAGCAGGGTCTCGCGGGTGATCATGTTGCGGGCCTCCGCCCGCAGGGTGATGCTGGTGCGCCCGAAGTGGGTGGGGATCAACCCGATCTCGACGAGGTCGCCCTGCCAGGCAGAGGCCACGAAGTTGATCTCGGAGATGTACTTGGTGACGACGCGCTCGTTGCCCAACTGCACGATCACGTAGATCGCGGCCTCCTCGTCGATCCACTTCAGCAGGCTGCCGCCGAACAACGTCCCATTGGCGTTGAGATCTTCGGGACGCACCCACCGCCGGGAGTGGAAGCGCATCTCGTCATCGGTCTCGAGGTCAGAGGTGCTCACGGGTCACCAGTCTAGGATCCGTCCGCCCGGCGGCCCGCCGGATCGTCCGAGCAACCCTGCTGCGCGAATCTTGCGGGGCCAATCCCGGCTAGGGTGGCACCCGTGGCACGACTCTTCGGAACTGACGGTGTGCGCGGCAAGGCCAACCAGGACCTGACCGCCGAACTGGCCCTCGACCTCTCGGTCGCCGCGGCTCACGTCCTCGGGGAGGTGGGATTCTTCGGCGGACGGCGCCCCAAGGCGTTGGTCGGGCGAGACCCCCGCGCCAGCGGTGAGTTCCTCGAGGCGGCCGTCATCGCCGGTCTGGCCTCCGCGGGAATCGACGTCGTCCGGGTGGGCGTGGTGCCGACCCCCGGGGTGGCCTTCCTGGTCAACTCCCACAACGCCGACCTCGGCGTCATGCTCTCCGCCTCGCACAACCCCATGCCCGACAACGGCATCAAGTTCTTCAGCCGCGGCGGCGTGAAGCTCGACGACACCCTCGAGGACGCCATCGAGCAGCGGATGGGGGAGGACTGGCAGCGTCCGGTGGGCGACCAGGTCGGACGCGTCACCTCGGATCTGGGGGCCATCGAGGAGTACGTGGCGCACCTGGTGGCCTCCATCGACGGCACCAGCCTCGACGGACTCACCATCGTCATCGACACGGCCAACGGGGCTTCGTCCGCGACCGCCAAGGACGCCTTCGAGACCCAGGGCGCACGCGTCGTCGCCATCCACAACGCCCCCGACGGGCTCAACATCAACGAGAACTGCGGGTCAACCCACATGGGTGACCTGCAGGCCGCGGTGGTCGCGAACGGCGCCGACCTCGGGCTCGCCTTCGACGGGGACGCCGACCGCTGCCTGGCCGTGGACGCGACCGGCCAGCTCGTGGACGGGGACCAGATCCTGGCGATCCTCGCCCTCGGGCTGAAGGAGGAGCACAAGCTGGCCTCCGACACGGTGGTGGCGACGATCATGTCGAATCTCGGCTTCGTGAATGCCATGCGCGAGCACGGCATCCGCGTCGACCAGACCAAGGTGGGCGACCGGTACGTGCTCGAATCCATGAACGCCAACGGCTTCACCCTGGGCGGTGAGCAGTCGGGGCACGTGATCATGAGCGAGTTCGCCACCACGGGCGACGGGGTGCTCACCGGGCTCCACCTGGCTGCCCGCATGGCCACCACTGGCAAGTCGATGGCCGAACTGGCGGGCGTGATGACACGCCTCCCGCAGGTGCAGATCAACGTCAAGGACG
Source organism: Aestuariimicrobium kwangyangense DSM 21549 (assembly GCF_000421525.1). GTDB lineage: Bacteria > Actinomycetota > Actinomycetes > Propionibacteriales > Propionibacteriaceae > Aestuariimicrobium > Aestuariimicrobium kwangyangense. The sequence continues at coordinate 175,644 of NZ_ATXE01000003.1, forward strand.
TCGACAAGTTGCGGGCCGGTATCGACACCGAAATCCAGTCGGCCGTGGCCGCGGCGAACCACGATCTCGGTACCAGTGGACGAGTGGTGCTGCGCCCGTCGGGAACCGAACCGCTGGTGCGGGTCATGGTCGAGGCCGACACCCACGACCGGGCCGAGGGCATCGCCCAGCGGTTGGCCGAACTCGTCAAGGCGCGCGTCAGCATCTGACCCCCACGGCGGGGAGCCCGGCGAAAGACGCGGTGACAACCGTGCACGTGCCAGACCTCAGATCACACCTCTGAGGGGGAACAACGGCACCCCCCTGTGGCGTTGCCCCATCGAACTGAATGCCTGTTCACTGGAGTGCACGTTCACTGGAACGGATGGGCGTCAGCCCTGCCACCCACCACAGCCACCACAAGGGGACCACCATGGGCGCGACAGCCATCACCGCGAGACCCTTCATGTCCAATGCGGGTCACGCCAAGACCGTCACCCCGCTGCTCATCGCCGCCGTCGTGCTGCTGGGTGCGGTCGGCCCCCTGGCCACGGACATGTACGTGCCGGCGTTCCCCCACGTCACCGCCGACCTCGGCGCGAGCATCGGGTCGGTGCAGCTGACGCTGACCACCTTCTTCCTCGGCATGGGGTTGGGCCAGCTGATCGGTGGTCCCGTCTCCGACCAGATCGGGCGCAAGCGTCCGCTGCTGGTGGGCACGGTGGTCACGTTGGTCGCCTCGGTGATCTGTGCCATGGCGCCGACGATCGGCATCATGCTCGTCGCCCGGTTCTTCCAGGGCCTGGGCGCCGGGTGGGCGATGGTGATCGGACGAGCCGTCATCGTCGATCTGGCGCACGGAAGCCAACTGGTGCGGGTCATGAACGTGCTGATGGGCGTCGGCGCGCTCGCGCCCATGATCGCGCCGCTGATCGGGGCGTTCATCCTGCGCTTCTCGGTGTGGCGCAACGCCTTCTGGCTGATCGCGGTGCTGACGATCGTCATGTTCCTCGCCGCACTGCTCGTCATTCCCGAGTCACTGCCACCCGCGAAGCGTCACGGGGGAGGACTTCAGGCCTTCGTCCGCAACTCCCGGGTGGTGCTCGCCAACCGTCGATTCGTCGGATACATGCTGACCAACGCTGCCACCGGCGTCGCCCTGTTCGCCTATGTCGCGAGCTCGCCCATCCTGATCCAGGTGCGCAACGGCCTGTCTCCGATGACCTACTCGGTGGACTTCGCGGCCAATGCCGGGGGCATGATGATCATGACCCTGCTGGCTGCCCGGCTGGCCACCCGCGTGAACACCCGCAAGGTGATGTTCACCGGACAGTCGATGGCCTTGGTCGGGTCGCTGATCATGATGACCGGAGCGGTGTGGTTCAACGCACACTGGACGTTCCTGCTGCCCAGCTTCTTCTTGCTGATGGCAGGTCAGGGCCTGATCGGACCCAACGGTGGAGCACTGGCCAGCGCCGAGGTTCCCCAGTACGCCGGCACGGCTTCGGCCGTGCTGGGACTCACGATGAGCCTGTCGTTCTCGATCTCGCCGCCCATCGTCGCCCTGTTCGGCGAGGGCAGCGCCTTCGGCCCGGCGCTCATGTTCCTGCTGGGCGCGCTGGCGTCGATGTTCTTCCTGCTGGTCGTGGCTCGTCCAAAAGCAGGCGCCGGGCTCTGAGTCATGGTGGATGACCCGGCAGCCAGGCTCACGCGGCGTCAAGCAGGGCCAGCTCAGATCTTCCGGATCCGCACCGACTCCATCGAGTGGTCGGCACTCTTGCGCAGGATGACCGTGGCGCGTTCCCTGGTGGGGCGCACATTCGCCTCGAGATTGGGGCCGTTGATCTCGTCCCAGACCTGGTGGGCGAACCGCACTGCTTCGTCGACCCCCATCGAGGCGAAACGCGCGAAGAACGAATCGGGCTTTTGGAATGCTGTCTGTCTCAAGGCCAGGAAACGTTCCACGAACCACGCCCGAATGTGGTCGTCCTCCGCGTCGACATAGACCGAGAAGTCGAAGAAGTCGCTCAATGCCAGCCCGACGCGGCCGTCGGAGTGACGACGCGCGGGCTGCAACACGTTCAGTCCCTCGATGATCAGGATGTCGGGCTGTCGCACCACGGTCTGCTGACCGGGGACGATGTCGTAGATCTGGTGCGAGTAGACCGGTGCCCCGACCTCCGGCAGGCCCGATTTCACGTCCATCACGAATTGCTGCAGGGCCCGGCGGTCGTAGGACTCGGGGAAGCCCTTCTTGTCGAGGATGCCTCGTTCCTCGAGCACGGCGTTCGGGTGCAGGAACCCGTCCGTGGTGACCAACTCGACGCGTGGGTGGCCGGGCGCCTGGCCCAGCAACTCCTTGAGCAATCTGGCTGTGGTCGACTTGCCGACGGCCACCGACCCGGCCACGGCGATGACGAACGGGGTTCGTCCTACGGAGCGGTCGAGGAAGGCGTTGCTCGCGCGGTACAGGTGGCCCGTGTGCTTGATGTGCAGGTGCATCAACTGGGTGAGGGGAATGTAGACCTCACGTACGTCATGCTGGCTGGTGGGGTCCCCGAGCCCCCGCAGCCGCGCGAGGGTGTCGGCGTCGACGTCGATGTCGGTGTGGTCGGCCAGATCAGCCCACTCGGCGCGGGTCATCTCGAGGTACGGGCTCGGGGTGAGCGTGGACTGCATGGCGGCAAGAGTCACACGGGGCGGCGGATTGGTCAATCGCTCAACCTGTCTGTACGTTTGTTGATGTGTGTGGAATCGTCGGATATGTGGGCCGCCAAGACGCCCAGCAAGTAGTCATTGAAGGACTTCGTCGCCTCGAGTACCGAGGCTACGACTCCGCGGGCATCGCGGTGGAGTCCGGGGGGCAGTTGTCGTCGGCCAAGAAGTCCGGCAAGCTCGCCAACCTCGAGGCCGAGCTGGCCGAACGCCCGCTGCCGGGTAGCAGGCACGCCGTGGGTCACACCCGGTGGGCCACCCATGGCGGCCCGACGGACGAGAACGCCCATCCCCACCTGAGCGACAACGGGCGCGTCGCGCTCGTGCACAACGGCATCATCGAGAACTTCGCGCAGTTGCGCTCCGAACTCGAGGAGCAGGGCATCGCGTTCCACTCCCAGACCGACACCGAAGTCGCTGCCCAGCTGCTGGGTCTCGAGGTCGAAAGCGCCGGGTCACTCGGCGACGCCATGCGCAATGTGGTCAACCGGCTCGAGGGCGCCTTCACCCTGGTCGCCATCGACACCCACGACCCTGACCGGGTGGTCGCTGCCCGTCGCAACTCACCGTTGGTGGTCGGACGAGGGGACGGGGAGAACTTCCTCGCCTCGGACGTCGCTGCCTTCATCGAGCACACCCGTGACGCCATCGAGCTGGGCCAGGATCAGGTGGTCGAGATCACCCCGGACGAGGTGGTGGTGACCGACTTCGCCGGCAACCAGTCCGAGGGCAAGCCGTACCACGTCGACTGGGATCTCTCGGCGGCCGAGAAGCAGGGCTTCGACTGGTTCATGCGCAAGGAGATCTTCGAGCAGCCGCAGGCGGTCGCCGACACCCTGCTCGGACGTTGGAACAGCCGCGGCGAGTTGACCCTGGACGAGATCCGGATCAGCCCCGAGGAACTGCGCCGGATCAACAAGATCGTCATCGTTGCGTGTGGCACGGCCTTCTACGCCGGTCTGGTCGCCAAGTACGCCATCGAGCACTGGACCCGCATTCCGTGCGAGGTCGAGATCGCCTCGGAGTTCCGTTACCGCGACCCGATCATCGACCCGATGACACTGGTGGTCACCATCTCCCAGTCAGGCGAGACGGCCGACACACTGATGGCGATCCGTCACGCCCGCGAGCAGCACGCCAAGGTGATCGCGATCTGCAACACCAATGGCGCCACCATCCCGCGCGAATCGGACGCTGTCATCTACACCCACGCGGGCCCGGAGATCGGGGTGGCCTCGACCAAGGGGTTCACCACCCAGGTGGTCGCCTGTTACCTGCTGGGCCTCTACCTGGCGCAGGTGCGCGGCATGAAGTACGGCGACGAGATCAGGGCCGTGATGAATGAGCTCGACTCGATGCCGCAGAAGATGCAGCAGGTGCTCGACAACTCCCAGCAGGTGCTCGACCTGGCCGCCCAGTTCAAGGACGTGCCCTCGGTGCTGTTCCTGGGACGTCACGTCGGCTACCCGGTGGCGCTCGAGGGGGCGCTGAAGCTGAAGGAGCTGGCCTACATCCACGCGGAGGGGTTCGCCGCCGGGGAGCTCAAGCACGGACCGATCGCGTTGATCGACGAGGGTCTGCCCGTGTTCGTCGTGGTGCCGCCCCGCGGACGGGACCAACTGCACGACAAGGTGGTCTCCAACATCCAGGAGATCCGAGCCCGCGGTGCCCGCACCATCGTGCTGGTCGAGGAGGGGGACGAGGTCGTCGCCCCCTACGCCGACACGCTGGTGGAGCTGCCGAAGGTGTCGACCCTGCTGCAGCCGCTGGTGGCCACGATTCCCCTGCAGGTGTTCGCCTGCGAGTTGGCCACCCAGAAGGGCCACGACGTCGACCAGCCCCGCAACCTGGCCAAGTCGGTCACGGTGGAGTGAGGTGTGGGTGGGTCTCGGGTTCGTCCGCCCACCCGCCGACTGCCGACGGTCTCGTCCGCCGCTCTGGGCGCCTCGGCGGCGCAGCACCTCGGCGTCGGAGGAGGCCGCGGGGAGCGACGAGCTGGAGACCTCGTGGTTTGCCGGTTTGCCGCGTTTTTGTCGGACCCGATGCCTACCGTGATGGGTGGACGCCATCCGCGTCCGCCCATCGGATCGGAGCGGCTCCGTGCGGGGTCGCGACGTCCATCACGGAAGAAGGACGACCATGGCCCACGGTGACATCACACACACCGACATCCCCGTCTCGGACCTCGAGGCGGGCAAGAAGTTCTACGGCACCCTGTTCGGCTGGAACATCGCCGAGTACCCCGGCTTCGAGGGGTACCCCATGTGGCAGAACCCCAACAAGGTCTCGGGCGGCGGCCTGATGCTGCGCGACGGCAGCCTCACCCAACCCCGCGGCTACGTCGAGGTGGATTCGATCGACGACACCCTGGCGAAGGCCACCGAGATGGGCGGATCGGTCGTGATGCCGAAGACCGCCATCGACGAGACCTCGTGGTACGCCGCATTCACCGACCCGGACGGCAACCAGCTCGGCCTGTTCGAGGGCATGACGGGCGGCGGGGGTGACGCCCAGGAGTGAGGACAGCGCACCGGTCGCGACCGCGCGGTGGCATCGATGCCGGGCACCGGTCGTGCGCCTCAGCCACTACGTTGGCAGCATGATCGTTGGCATCGGCATGGACGTGTGCAGCGTCGCCCGGTTCGAGGGCATGGTGGAACGCCACCCCGGCGTCGTCGACCGCCTGCTGAACCCGGGGGAGCGGCGCGTTCCGATCGCCTCCCAAGCTGCCAGATTCGCGGCCAAGGAGGCCCTGGCGAAGGCACTGGGCGCACCGTCGGGCATGAGCTGGCACGACTCCGAAGTGGTGCGCCACGACGGTGGACAACCGCAGTTCGAGCTCCGCGGCACTGTCGCGGCGAGGGCGGCCGAGTTGGGGATCACCCGGGTGCACCTGTCGATCAGCCATGACGCGGGTCTGGCCTGCGCCTACGTCGTCTGCGAGGCCCTCTGATGCGTCCGATCTGCTCTGCCGAATCCATTCGCTCCGCCGAGCACGGCTGGTTCGCCGCCCATCCCGGTGGCGACCTGTTCCGACCCGCGGTGACGGCACTGACCGAGGTCGCCCGTTCGATGCTGGTCGGCCTGCCCCACGGTTTCGTCCTCGTGGTCTCCGGACCGGGCAACAACGGTGAGGACGCTCGCCGGACCGGTCGGGCACTGGCGGCCGAGGGGGTCGAGGTGCGTCACTGGGACGACGAGGCCGAAACCTTCGCGCCGAACTCCGAGCACTGGTCCCATTTGGTGCTGGTGATCGACGGGTTCACCGGCATCGGCGGCCGCGGTGGGCTTCCCGATCATGTGCGTGCCCTCGCGGTGCACTGCGCCCGCCGCCACGTCGCCGTGCTGTCGGTCGACCTGCCCTCGGGTCTGGTGGCCGATTCGGGGGCGGAGCATCCCAGCTTCCGGGCCACCACGACCGTCACCTTCGTCGCCGAGAAGCCCTGTCACGTGCTGCAGCCCGCGGCCTCGAGGTGCGGACGAGTGGTGGTCGCCGACATCGGGGTGCGGGTGCCCGAACGGGTTGCCCATGCAGTCGAGCACTCCGACCTGGCCGAGCACTGGCCCGTGCCGGGCGTGCGCAGCGACAAGTACTCGCGAGGGGTGGTCGGCCTGGACACCGGGTCCGACCAGTACCCGGGGGCGGGACTGCTGGGTTGCGACGGCGCGCTGTTCTCCGGTGCCGGCATGATCCGCCACAACGGACCCCAGCGCGTCACCGACGAGGTGGTCCGGCGCCATCCCAGCGTCACCGTGGGGGAGGGGCGGGTGCAGGCGTGGGTGGTCGGCTCGGGCTGGCCGGTCTCCGACGGACACGACCTGGCCGAGGCAGTCGCCCGGCTGGGGCGGCGGGCAGCCGATCGGGTGCCGATGGTGGTCGATGCGGGGGCCATCTCATCCGAGGTGCTGGGTGAACTCGGTGAGGGGCTACCCCCGGGGTCCCTGCTCACCCCCCATGCCGGTGAACTGGCCGGACTGCTCGGCGTGGCCCGCCAGACCGTCGAGTCCGACCCGTTGGCCCATGCCCACGAGGCGGCCCGGCAGACAGGCGCCACCGTGCTGCTCAAGGGAGCCACGCAGGTCTGCGTGACACCGGACGGGCAGGCCTTGGTGGCCGTCGCCGGTCCGGCCTGGACTGCACAAGCAGGTTCGGGGGACGTACTGGCGGGTGTCTGCGGCACGCTCCTGGCTGCCGGACTCACGCCCCTGTGGGCGGGAGCCCTGGCTGCCTCCCTGCAAGCCCTCACCGCGGAAGACCACCCCGGCCCCTGGCCGCCGGACCGGTTGGCACAGTGGTTCCCCGAGACCATCGCCCGGCTCACCCACCGCTGACCGACGTCAGGGGAGCAGGTGGGGCGCCTCCTTCGCGACCCGGGACCCGGCCGCGATCGCCTCGCGGTAGTGCTCGACGAGTTGGGAGCAGATGAAGTCCCAGGTGCGGTGTTCCACCGACGCGCGGGCGGCCAGTGCGAAGGCGGCACGCTTGGCGTCGTCCCCGATCAGGTCGACCACGTACTGGCGCATGGCCTCGAGATCGCCCGGCTCGTACAGCCAGCCGGTGCGGGAAGGGCTGATCAGGTCGATCGGACCGCCCCGGCGCGGAGCCACCACCGGGAGCCCCGACGCGAGTGCTTCCTGGATGGCCTGACCGAAGGTCTCGAGCTCGCCGGTGTGCACGAACAGGTCGAAACTGGCCAGCGCGACGGGCAACTCCTCGCCGCTCATCGGCCCGGTGAAGACGGCCCCCGGCAGCATCCCCTCGAGCTGCTCCCGCTGGGGTCCCCCGCCGATGATGACGAGCTTGGAGTGGGGCAGGTCCGCGAGCACGCGCAGGTCTTCCACCCGCTTCTCACTGGCCAGTCGTCCCATGTAGCCGATGATGCGCTCACCGGCCGGGGCCCACTCGGCACGCAGGGCCTCGGAGCGCTTGGCCGGGTCGAACCGCACCGAGTCGACCCCTCGAGACCAGATGCCGACCCGCGGGATGCCCTGGCTCTCCAGTTGCTCCTTCGCGAAGGTCGAGGGAGCGAAGTTGAGGGTGGCCAAGGAATGGGCATGCCGGATCCGGGCCCACAGGATGGGTTCGATGGTGGGGAAGCCGTAGCGGGCCGCATAGCTGGGGATCTCGGTCTGGTAGATCCCGACGGTGGGGATCCCCAGGTGGGCGGCGGCGAGGGCCACCTTGTATCCCAGCGCGAAGGGTGCGGCCAGGTGCACGACGTCCGGGGCCTCGTCGGCCAGCAACTTCGTCATCTGGAAGGTGGTGACCCCGCAGACGCGCACGTCGGCATACCCGGGCAGCCCGACCGAGGGCACCGCGATCACCGGGAAGCCGAGGTAGTGCCGGGGGGTCTTGGTGCCATCGGCTGGCGCCAGCACGAATGCCTCGTGGCCGGTGGCTCGCAGGTGCTCCAGCATGCGCAGCACCGAGTTGGTCACCCCGTTGATCTGGGGCAGGAAGCTCTCCGCAACAATGGCCACGCGCACGTCACGAGTCTATGGCCGCGGACATGGGGACCACCGTCGCGAATCGCTCCGCACCATGAACGTTCGGTGACACTTGGGAGCCCTCGATGACAGTGAGGACGTCCGATGACAGGTGGTGACGTTCGCTGACAGGTGGGTGACCTCCCACCGTGACCGGGCCTCCCGAACCCTCCCGAATTGGAGATGGGGACGAGCTCCGGTAGAGTTGTCAGAGCCTCAGTTCGAGGCCACCTCAGGGCGCGGTCCTCCGGCTGGACATCCAGTCGAAACCGGACGTGCGCCAGTCAAGGCGAATGGTTGCGTGGGCGGCGGCAGGAGAGATCCTGGAGCTGACGCCAGTGGGCGACTCGTTCGCACCCACCATTCGCACCCCGATGATCACCCTCGTCCGACACGTCGGAAGGGTTGCGCGGGTGCGCCCGGCGCCGCGCCGGGAGATCAGAACCGTTTGGTTCGGAAGTGAGCACCCCTGTGTCGAAATTCGACAATCGTCCCAAGAACAAGCCCGTGAAGGCGCGCGCTCCGAAGGCCTTCAAGGCCGACGGGTCGCCCAAGAAGCGTTGGAGCACCGACCAGCGCGCCGCTGCCGGGCACGACCCCCGCCGTCGCGGTGGACAGCCCCGTTTCGAGGGTCGCAGCGACCGCTTCGAGGCGCGCGATCGCTCCGAGTCGCGTGACCGTTCCGAGTCGCGTGAGGGGGGCTTCGAGCCCCGCGGCGACCGTCCCGAGCGTGACACCCGCGACGAGCGTCGCCCCGCCGACCGCTTCGAGCGCTCCCAGGGTGGTGGCCCGTTCAAGCCCTACACCCGCCCCGACCGCAAGCACGATCGCCCCTTCCGTGACGACCGAGCCCGGGACGACCGTCCCCGTGATGACCGGTTCGGTGACCGTGGCCCCCGTCGCGAGTTCGATGATCGTCCCCGTCGGGACTTCAACGACCGTGACGATCGTCCCCGTCGCGACTTCAACGACCGTGACGACCGTCCCCGCCGTGACTTCAACGACCGCGACGCCACTCGTCCCCATGCCGGTGCCCGCGGACCCCGCCAGTTCCAGACCGATCCGGCCAAGGACCGCTTCCGCAAGGAGCGCGACGAGCGTCGTTCGAGCAGCTGGGGTCGTGACGCCGACGGCGAGCGCCGCTCGTGGAACCGTGACGATCGTCCGGCCCGTGGCCCCCGTGAGGATCGTGGCACCCGTGAGGATCGCGACTTCCGTGCCCCCCGTGAGGATCGCCCGCAGCGCAGCTTCCGTCCCGACGAGGAGGCGGCCTTCGACGCCGACATCATGAGCTGGTCCGAGGCCGCCGACGTCGAGGTCGACGCGAGCAGCGTCACCGAGACCGACAGCTTCCACCAGTTGGGACTGCCCGACCAGTTGGTCGCCACCCTCACCTCCCAGGGCATCACCGAGCCCTTCCCGATCCAGACCGCCACCATCCCCGTCGCCCTCACCGGTCGCGACGTGCTCGGACGCGGTCGCACCGGCTCGGGCAAGACCCTGTCGTTCGGTCTGCCGATGCTCACCCGCATCAGCCAGAACAACGGTTTCAAGGACGCCCCCGCCGGCCTGGTGCTGGTGCCCACCCGTGAACTGGCCCTGCAGGTCGCCGACGCGCTGTCGCCCCTGGCCAAGTCGCTCGGCCTCTCGCTGGCCCTGGTGGCCGGTGGCATGAGCTACGGCCCGCAGATCAAGGCGCTCTCGAGCGGTGTCGACGTGGTCGTGGCCACTCCCGGCCGTCTGATCGACCTGATGGAGCAGGGCGTGGCCAACCTGTCGAAGGTGCTGGTCACCGTGCTCGACGAGGCTGACCACATGGCTGACATGGGCTTCATGCCTGACGTCAAGGCCATCCTCGACGCCACTCCCGACAACGCCCAGCGGCTGCTGTTCTCGGCCACCCTGGACGACGCCGTCGGCTCGCTGGTCAAGCGCTACCTGCACGACCCCTCGACCCATGAGGTCGACTCGGGCCAGGCCAGCGTCACGACCATGGAGCACCTGCTGCTGCTGGTGCACCCGCACCACAAGAACGAGACCACGGCCCTGATCGCCAACCGCGAGGGACGCACCGTCATCTTCGCCCGCACCCAGATGGGCGTCTCGCGTATCGCCGACCAGCTGCGCGAGGCCGGCGTGATGGCCGGTGCCCTGCACGGTGGCCTGACCCAGGGCGCCCGCGCCCGCGTGCTGGCCGCCTTCAAGGAGGGTGTCGTGCCCGTGCTGGTGGCGACCGACGTGGCCGCCCGAGGCATCCACGTCGACGACGTCTCGCTGGTGCTGCAGGTCGATCCGCCCCAGAACTCCAAGGACTACCTGCACCGCGCCGGACGCACCGCCCGCGCCGGTGAGAAGGGTGTCGTCGCCACCATCGTGCTCCCGCACCAGCGCCGCACCATGCAGCGTCTGGCCAGCGGCGCCGGAGTCTCCGGTGACCTGACCCGCGTCGAGCCCGGCGAGGAGTTGCTCGGTGAACTGACCGGCGCCCGCGCCATCGACCACGACGCGATCAGCGAGGACGAGTACAACGCCCTGATCGCCCCGCCCAAGCGTGCACCCCGCGCCGGCCGTGGCGGTGGACGGTCCTTCGGTGACAAGAAGTTCGGTGGCAAGAAGTTCGGTGACCGCTCCTTCGGCGACCGCAGGTCGGGCGACCGGGGCGGATTCCGCAAGGCCGGCCGCGACGGTGGCCCGCGCGGTGGCGCACACCACTCCGGTGGCCGTGATCGCATCGCCGACTTCGGTGGCTGGAACCGCGGCGAGTGAGTGATCGCTGACAAGACACGACTGTGACCCGCGCCTGGTGCCGCCCTCGAGGGGCGGGACGAGGCGCGGGCCTCGTCATGCCGGGGTTAGGCTGGTGGGCTGTGGCAGATGACGTGCAGTTGCGGCTGGCCGAGGTTGACGACGCCCCGGCCATGCTCGCCGTGATCCAACAGGCCTTCTCGGCCCGTCCCCCGGTCGACCCGCCGGCGGCGGCATTGTCGGACACGGTTGACTCCGTGGCGACCCAGTTGGCCCGCGGGTACGGCGTGATCGCCGAGGTCGACGGGGTGCTGAGCGGGTGCCTGCTGCTGAGCGGGCCGGACGACGATCCGGCCGTCCCCGGCGCCCGGGTGATGGGCGTGCACCGCGTCAGCGTGTTGCCCGGAGTGCGGGGGAACGGTCTTGCCTCGGCGCTCGTGCACGGGGCGGCCGATTTGGCCCTCGACCTGGGTGCCACCCACCTGGAACTGCTCAGCCGGCGCGAGTTCCCCCAGACCCGCGACTGGTGGCTGCTGCACGGCTTCGTCCAACACTGCGAGGTCGAGCTCGGATGGATGCTGCGGGCAGCCCTGCCCACCCGCGTGCACGTGCCCGACGCCGAGGCGATGCAGCGTCTGGGCGGCTGGTTGGCCACCGTGCTCACGGCCGGTGACGTCCTGGTGCTCGACGGTGAACTCGGGGCCGGCAAGACCACCCTCACCCAAGGTCTCGGGGCCGCGATGGGGGTCTCCGGACCGATCATCTCGCCCACCTTCGTGTTGTCGCGCATCCACCCGCCCACCCGACCGGGCACCCCGGGGCTCGTCCATGTTGACGCCTACCGGCTGGCCTCCGCCGCCGAGGTGGAGGACCTCGACCTCGAGGACTCCCTGGCCGACCACGTCACCGTGGTGGAGTGGGGGCGAGGCGTCGCCGAGACGCTGAGCCCCGACCGGCTCGAGATCGAGATCCGGCGCCCCCTGGGATCCGACCCGACTCCCGGCCTGCCCGAGGCAGGGGCCGGCCCCGAGGCCGCGGCCGGCTCCGAGCGCCCTGACAACGCCGAGGGTCGCGATGTGCTGCTGATGGGTGTCGGCCAGCGCTGGACTGGGGTCACCCTCGACCCGCCGGCCGAGCTGCTCCGTCCCACCCCCCGGTCGGCCACGGAACCGACGGACGACGCCCCTGCCACCCCTGAGGAGAGCCGATGACCACCCCTCGTCCCGACGGAGTCGTGTTGGCCATCGACACCTCCACCGTCGTCTGCGCGGCCCTGGCCCGGGGTGGCGAACTGCTCGCCACCGGCAGGGTCGACGACACGCGAGCGCACGTCGAGGCCCTCACCCCGCTGATCTCCCAGCTGTGTCAGCAGGCAGAACTGGCGATGTCCGACATCACTGAGGTCGCCGTGGGCGTCGGACCGGGGCCGTTCACAGGACTGCGTGTCGGTGTCGTCACCGCCCTGACCGTGGCAGAACTCGCCGGGACGACAGCGCGTGGGGTCTGCTCCCTCGACATCGCAGCCCGACAGCACGTGCTCGGCCGCACCGCCTCGTCGCCCGCAGTCGACGAGGGCTTCGTGGCTGTCATCGACGCACGCCGCAAGGAGCTGTACTGGGCTCGCTACGACGCCGATGGCGCTCGGGTGGACGGCCCCTTCGTCGGCCCCGCCGACGAGCTGCCCGACCTGCCGGTGGTGGGACCCGCTGCCACCCTGCTCGCGGACGACCCACGCGTGATCGATGCCACCCCGCTCGACGTGGCAGTGCTGGCCCAACTGGCGGCCACCTTCGCCGATGCCGGGCTGGAACCCCTGTACCTGCGCAAACCGGACGCCGAGGTCTCGACCTCGCGGAAGTCCGCGCTGCAGCCAGGGGTGCGCCTGTCGCTGACCAAGCGCCACCGCCAGGATTCCGCCACCGATGCCTCGTCCGATGCCCCGTCGACGGGGGGTGGCCAGGCATGATGCAGCGCAGCGCCACCCTCGACGACGTCGATGCCATCACCGCACTGGACGAGCGGTCGTTCCCCCCGAGGGAACGATGGAGCCGCCAGTTGTGGGCCGACGAACTCAGCTCGGACGACCGGTTCGTGCTGGTCGCGGCCGACCACACGGGTCACCTGGTCGGCGTCGCCACCTTCCAGCTGGGGGACGAGGTGATCGACCTCAACCGGGTGATGGTGGAGGCCCGCTGGCGTCGGATGGGAGTGGCCCGCGACCTGATGCGTTCCGGTTTCCTGTACGCCTCGACCCACGGCTGCTCACGCATGCTGCTCGAGGTGAGGGACGACAACGACACCGCCATCGCCCTGTACGAGCAGTTCGGTTTCCGCGTCATCGACACCCGCAAGAACTACTACGGCCAGGGTCTCGACGCCCTGGTGATGGAGCAGGAGGTGACCGCGTGAACGCCTCATCGGCAGAACCCCTGGTGCTGGGCATCGAGTCGTCGTGTGACGAGACCGGCGTGGGCATCGTCCGGGGCAACACGTTGCTCGCCAATGAGGTCGCGAGTTCGGTCGACCTCCACGTGCGGTTCGGTGGGGTGGTGCCCGAGGTGGCCAGCCGTGCCCACCTCGAGGCGATGGTGCCCACGCTACGGCGCGCGCTGGCCGCCGCCGACGTCGACCTGGCCCAGCTCGACGGGATCGCCGTCACGGCAGGTCCCGGACTGATGGGTGCGCTGGTGGTGGGGCTGGCCAGCGCGAAGACGCTGGCGGCCTACCTGAACAAGCCCCTCTACGGGGTCAACCACCTGGCGGGCCACGTCGCCGTCGACCTGCTCGACCACGGCGACCTGCCCACACCCTGCGTCGCCCTGCTCGTGTCGGGTGGTCACACCTCACTGCTGCTGGTCAACGACATGGCCACCGACATCGTCGAGATCGGCTCGACCATCGACGACGCCGCTGGTGAGGCCTATGACAAGGTGGCCAGATTGCTGGGGCTGCCCTACCCGGGCGGTCCCGTGATCGACAAGGCTGCAGCCGAGGGCAACCCGAAGGCGATCCGCTTCCCGCGGGGTCTGACGGCTCGTCATGACCTCGACAAGCACCGGTTCGACTTCAGTTTCTCGGGGCTCAAGACGTCCGTCTCCCGCTGGGTCGAGACCGAGGAGCGGGCGGGTCGTCCCGTACCCGTCGCCGACGTCGCCGCCAGCTTCCAGGAGGCGGTCTGCGACGTGCTCTCGGCCAAGACCGTCGACGCTGCGCTGCACCACGGCGCCCAGCACATCCTGATCGGCGGGGGAGTGGCAGCCAATTCGCGGCTGCGGGCCCTGCTGGAGGAGCGAGCTGTCGCCGCCGGTCTGGAACTGCGCAGGCCCCGACCGGGACTGTGCACGGACAACGGCGCGATGATGGCGGCGCTGGGCACCCAGGTGATCAAGGCAGGTCTTCGTCCGAGTTCGTTCGACATCTCGGCCAATTCGGGGCTGCCGGTCTCCACCATCCTGGTCTGACAGGCCGCGGGGCCGGCACCCGCTGGCGGCCCGGGCCTGATGCGGTCAGTTCACGTCGCCCAGCCACAGCGCGCGGCTGGTCTCGTCCTGGTTCAGCCAGCGTGCCAGCGCCTGCGGGAAGAAGGGACTGCCGACCAGCTCACTGATGGCCACCCACCTCACGCCCACCTGACGCTCGTCCACCTCGCTGGGCGGCAGGGGATCGGGGTGCAGCAGCGTGCACCAGAAGAACAGTTCGCTCTGGTGGAAGCCCGAGTCCCACTCGGGGAAGTGGGTGGCACCGATGTAGTCGCGGCCGCAGGCGAGGTCGCCCACCCTGACCCGGTATCCCGTCTCCTCGAGCACTTCCCGGGCCACGTTGTCGAGCTTCGTCTCGCCGAAATGTTGCCCGCCGCCGGGGGTCAGCCAGAACTCACGGTGCCTCTCGCCGACCATCACGCTGACCAGCAGTTCGCCCTCGCGCACCACCAGGCCGCGACTGGCGGGCCGCACGCGGCCATCGTGCGGAGGGGTGGGATGGACCCCCGGCTGGCTCATGTCGCGACTCTACTGGCGGTAGCCTCGCGATGTGCTGACCCCGATCCTCACGACTTTGGCCTTCGTCCGGCACCCGGACGGCGAGCAGGTGCTGATGTGTCACCGGGTCGCGCGCCCCGACGACGACCAGCACGGCAAGTACAACGGGCTGGGCGGCAAGGTCGAGGTCGACGAGGACGTCTGGACCGGCATGGTGCGTGAACTCCGGGAAGAGGCCGCCATCACCCCGACCGCCATGCGGCTACGTGGAACGATCTCCTGGCCCGGATTCGGCGCCGACGGCTCAGACCATTTCGGGTTCATCTTCGTGGTCGACGCGTTCACCGGCACCCCGCCGCCGTCCAATGACGAGGGGGAGCTCAGCTGGGAGCGGATCGACTCGCTCGACACCCTCGACATGTGGGAGGGCGACCGGCACTTCCTACCCCTGGTCTTCGACCCCGAGGTCACCCAGTTCCATGCCGTGCTGCCGTATGCCGACGGGCGCCCCACCCTCTTCAGTGCCCACGTGGTGCGAGGGTGACCACGAGCCAGCCCGCCCCCCACCCGCTCACAGTCGGCGAGGGACCGATGGCCCTGGAGAGGGCGCTCGCCCAGCCCGATCCCGACTCCCTCGCGGCCGCCAGCGCGCTGCGTCGTCTGGTCGCTCCCGAGTTGGCGGCCCTGGTGCTGGAGCAGGCCTCCCTGCGGCGTCGGGCACGCAGCAAGTTCGGGGACCGGGCTGCCGACATGCTGTTCACAGCGACAGGCCTCGAGCAGGCCACCCGGCCCGAGGTCTCGGCCTGGCGCGCCGACACGTTCGCCGAGGGCTGCTCCCGGGTGCTCGACCTCGGATGTGGTCTCGGATTCGATGCCCTCGCCATGGGACGGGCGGGTCTGGGGGTGGATGCGGTCGAGCTGGATCCGCTCACCGCCAGTTGTGCCCAGCACAATCTGGCCTCCGTCAAGGGACGGGTCCTCGTCGGGGATGCCGCGTCAGCGGTGCCCGCGGTGATGGACGGTGGCGTCCTCGTCTTCGTCGACCCGGCGCGACGATCGTCGACGGGCAGGAGCTGGCGGCTCGAGGACCTCTCGCCGGGCTGGGACTTCGTCCTGTCCCTGCGCCAACGCTGTGACCGGCTCGTGGTCAAGCTGGGGCCCGGCATCTCGCGGAGCCTGCTGCCTGACGACCTGGGCCGGCACTGGGTCAGCCATGAGGGAACCCTCGTCGAGGTCTGCCTCGCCACCGACGTGGGTGAGGGCCCCGCGGTTGACCGGGTGGTGGTGCTGCGCGGCGGCAGGCGGTACGAACTCGTCGGACGAGGTCTGGCGCGTCTTCCCGTGGCAGACGTGGGGGAGTACCTGCACGAACCCGACCCCGCCGTCATCCGCTCCCAGTTGTACGCCGAGGCCTGCTCGGGGACGAATGCCTGGCTGGTCGACCACGACGTGGCCTACCTCTCCAGCGACGAGCCACTCGACACGCCCCTGGTCACCAGCTTCAGGGTGCTCGAGAGCATCCCCTGGTCGGTCAGGACGCTGCGCGCGTGGTGCCGAGAGCACCGCATCGGCACTCTCGAGATCAAGAAGCGGGGGCTCGACGTCGACCCGGCGGAACTGCGACGCCAGCTCAAGTTGAAGGGATCGGCGAGCGCCACCGTCGTGCTCACTCCGACTCCCCGCGGTACCCGTGCCCTCGTCTGCGAGCGAGTGCCGCGGTCGCCCTGAGCAGATCAGTGCCCGACCAGGCGTGCCCACAGGCCGGGACGTCTGGTCGGCGTCGGCTGCGCTGCCTGCCACCGGTCCCGGAAGGCAGACAGTTGCGCCGCCGTCAGGCTGGGAGGCTGCTCGGTGCGGCCTGCGCGGTCCAGCACCAGGTGGCGCGCGACGGTCCTGACCACGTGCTCGCGCACCGCCGGGGTGAGATCGGGATGCTCGAGCACCAGCAGGCCGCGGTCGAGCCACGCCGGGTCGGAGGTCGAGAAGGTCCGGCCCCACAGCGGCAGCTCGGGCACCACTGTCGCGATGATGGCGTCCGCGACCTGCTGGGGGTGGCGCAGCGGTGCCTCCCGTAATGCCACGTCACCCAAGGCCACCGGTGTCACCGAGGTGAGCCGACTGCGCGCCAGCAGCCAACTCCGCCACAGGTTGCTGGCGTCGTCGCTGGCCACGGCGACGTCCCACAGCTTGCGGAGACCCTCGACGGAAGGGTCACCCACCAGCACCAGAGGCGCCAGACGCCTTGCCCATCCGGTCGCGGCCCTGAGCCAGAAGGTCTCCAGGTCACCGCGCAGCGGATGGTGGAGCTCACGAGCCAGCACCGTCAGGGTGACCAGCGGGTGCCGCCACTCCCCAGCAGGGGCGTCATAGTTCTTGGCCAAGCGCTTGCGCCAGCCGGCGGCGAGGGTGTCGACGTCGGCGGCGGTACCGCGACCGTGGGACACCAGGATGTCGAGGCAGAAGCCCAATCCCTGCAGGTCGATCCCAGGACGAACGAGTTGGCTCCTCAGCCACGATTCCTGACTCGGCTGCAGGTGGCGGTAGTCGTCGTACCTGGCGGCCAACTCGGTCTCCGTGCCGGTCAGGTCGGGCCCGGTTCCCTCGAGCAGGTCATCGGCTTGCTCCCGGAACCGTCGCACCAGATCGGGGTGGTGCTCCTCGGCGTGGGCCAGGGACTCCTTCGCGGTCTGGGCCACCCCGCGCCGCACCGCAAGGGGCAGTCTCTCGTCCGTGGCGACCTTGAGCGCCTTGAACGGCGGGGGGGTCAGCGTCAGCAGTGCCTCGGCGAGCGCGCTCGCCCGTTGCTCGGCCAGGCCGGCCCCCACCAGGTCGTGCCACAGGTTGAGGGCCGCGTCGACGAGGTCGACCTGGCTCAGCACCCGCTCGGAGTGCAGCCACGGGGTGAGGTCGACCGGCTGGGCCAGGGCGTGCTCGCGCAGGGCCCCCACCGCGCCGGGGGTGGGCACCTCGGCCAGTACGGGATCGGCCAACACCCCCAACCGCAGGATCATGGTGGTGGCGGCCGGATGGCCTTGCCGCAGGAGGGCCACCAGCACGGCCCGCCAGGCGCCCCACTCCGCGGGGTGCTCGAGGTCGAGCCACTCCGCGACCAAGCTCGACAGGAGGTGTTCGTCCAGCCGCTGCCGCATGGCCAGGGCCCGCACGAACGGGGCGGCCTGCTCGATGTCGGGCGACTCCTCCCACCGGGCGAACAGCCATGCCTCCTCCGGCGGTGTGAGCGGGCCGAACTGAAGCGGTCGGGCGGTGTGGTCGATCGGGGTGAGCAGACGCTCCATCAGTTGTCGCACGGCCACGGGGTCGTCGGGATCCGCCAGCCCGTCGTCCCCCAGGTGGGCCCGCTTGTCGATCTCGAAGGCGGCGCCGGTGCGTGCCGCGGTCACCGTGAATTCCTGGGGTGCCGTGGCCAGGTGCTGGTGGACGACCTGGGGGTCCCCGCCCCAGTGCAGGAAGAGCCGTTCCTGCAGGGCACCGTCGGCGTCGAAGGCCCGTTCCTGGGACTGCCACTGCCATCCGGCGTACGCCGTGGTGGGGGCAAGTCCGGCGGCTGTGATGGCCCGATCGGCATCGGAGTGCAGGTCGGCCTGGGTGTGGCGACCGTGCGGTGCCGGTGGGGGAAGGGCGACGAACGTGTCATCGGACAGGTCCGCCCACCATTCCAGGAACACCGACAGGTCGGTGGCGGCGGGCGTGGATTCACTCATGGTCCGATTATCCCGCCCGTGGCGCCAACGGTCCGCCCGGACCCCTGGCCGCAGCGGTGGGGGAACGCAGGAGGCACTTGAACGCCGTTCAAGCGCTGGTCCTAGGATGGTCCCATGGCGTTGACGAGGGACGAGGTGCTGGCCGCGGCCCTGCACATCGTCGACGAGTACGGCCTGGCGGATCTGTCGATGCGTCGCCTCGCGGGCCAGCTCGACGTGCAACCGGGGGCCCTCTACTACCACGTGGCCAACAAGCAGACCCTGCTGGTGGCACTGGCGGATCTGGTGCTGGCGGACCTGGTGCTGGCCGATCTGGTGCTGGTGGCACCGGACGACGTGGCCCCGGAGCATCGGCATGGGGCCGACCCGGGAACACCGGGCCCTTCTCCGGACCCGGTAGCCTGGGGCATGAACCTGCACTCCCTGCTGCGCCAGCACCGCTCGGGTGCGGAACTGGTCAGCGCGGCGCTGGCGATGCGCCCGTGGGCCGAGTCACCCGCCGCGGCCCTGGCCAGCCGACTGCCCACGTCCCCCGATGACGCCCGGGTGGTGGCCGAGTCCGTTCAGCACCTCGTGCTGGGCCACGCCTTCGACGCGGAACAGCGCGAGCAGTTCGCCAGGCTCGGGTTGGGTGATCCGCCCGATCCCGGCGGAGACCAGCGGCTGCGGTCGGCGCTCGAGAGATTGTGCGGCCCCTGATGCTCAGCCTCCACGTGCCGGGCCACTCCCTCGTCCACCGACTGCCGGCGGGCGCCAAACTGCTGACCATCCTCGTCTTCGGCACGTTCGCCTTCTTCGTCGACTCGCTGGTCGTGCTCGGCTCGTGCGTCGGTGTGGTCGCAGCCGCCTACCTGGTGGCGCGGGTGCCCCCCGCGCGAGCCTGGCAGTTGCTGCGGGGTGTGCTGGCGATGGTGGCACTCATCGTGCTGGCCCAGGGATTCCTGGGTGACTGGACGACGGCTGCCCAGGTCGGGCTGAGGGTGCTGGCGGTCGTCCTGCTGGCCAATCTGGTCACGTTGACCACCGCCCAGACGGCACTGGTCGACGCGGTGGTGTGGGCCGCTGGGCCGCTTCGACGGGTCGGGGTCGATCCCGACCGCATCGGGCTGATGATCGCACTGGTCTTCCGGTTCATCCCGGTGATCGCCGAGGAGGCCTCGAAGGTGCGGGAGGCCCACGCCGCACGAGGGGTCCGTCCGGGTCTGTTCGGCCTCGGGGTGTCGTACCTGGCACCCCTGGTGATCCGGACCTTGAGGATGGCCGACGGGCTGGGTGAGGCGCTCGAGGTGAGGGGCGTGGGCACCCGCCCTGCACCACCGGACCGACCTGCTAAGGTGCCGTTTTGAACGCTGTTCAAACCGCGGAGCTGAGTGCCTCAGTCCTTCGCGACGACCTGGAAGGAACCCCGATGCGCGCCAAGGACCTCGCCCTGATCGCCCTGTTCACCGCCCTGATGTGCGTGCTGGGTCTGGCCCCGCGCATCCAGTTGCCCCTGCTACCCGCCCCGTTCACCACCCAGACCCTCGGCGTGATGCTTGCCGGCGGGATCCTGGGCTGGAAGCGGGGGACCCTGTCGATGCTGCTGTTCGTGCTGCTGGTCGCCATCGGTGCCCCCGTGCTGGTGGGTGGCCTCGGCGGCTTCGGCATGCTGCTGGGCCCTACCGGCGGCTTCATCTGGGCCTACCCGTTGGGTGCACTGGTCACCGGCCTGCTCGTGGAGCGGTGGTGGATCCGGTTGAACGCGGTGTCGGCCTTCATCGCCTGCTTCGTGGGTGGAGCGCTGGCTGTCTACGTCATCGGTCAGCCATGGCTGATCGTCGCGTCGGCCAAACTGACGCTGGCGCAAGGGTGGTGGAGTTGGGTGGTCTACCTGCCCGGAGACATCCTCAAGGCGGTCGTGGCGGCGCTGGTGATCATCACCGTCAAGCGCGCCTACCCCCTGATCACCCCACGCGTCGATCGCCCGTTCACGGATGACCCCGCCGCTGGTCACCCCACCGGTGATCAGCCCGGGCTGAAGACGCTGGGCGGCGACCCGCGACTGTGATCGAATTCGACCGGGTGAGCTTCTCCTACCCGCAGCGCCCCGTGCTGCGGGAGGTCTCGCTCACCCTGTCGGAGAAGCGCATCGGCATCATCGGGGGCAATGGCTCGGGCAAGTCCACCCTCGCCCGGTTGGTGAACGGACTGGTGGTACCCACCCGGGGCACGGTGGCGGTCAACGGCCATGACACCCGTCGAGGCCTCGACCGGGTCCGCCGCACGGTGGGGTTCGTCTTCCAGGACCCCGACCTGCAGATCATCATGCCCACCGTCGCAGAAGACCTGGCCTTCAGTCTGCGGCCCCTGAAGCTGCCCAAGGCAGAGGTGGCCCGACTGGTGGAGGCACAACTCGACAGGCACGGGCTGCTCGCCCACCGTGACCATCCCGCCCACCTGCTGTCGGGTGGGCAGAAGCAGCTCCTGGCCATCGCGTCCGTGCTGATCACCGGGCCTTCAGTGCTGGTGATGGACGAGCCCACCACGCTGCTCGACCTGCGCAACCGGCGGGCGGTGATGCGTCTGGTCGAGGGCCTGCCGCAGCAGGTGCTGCTGGTCACCCACGACCTCGAGACGCTCGAGGGTTTCGACCGGGTGGTTGTCATCGACGACGGACGAGTCGTGGCCGACGCCAGCCCTGCCGAGGCCATCGGCGCCTATCGGGCACTGGTCGGCTGAAGGCCGTCCCAGCCCCAATGGGGCAGTGGTTCGTTCGAGGAGGGGTCGTGACCGGTGGGATGCCCGGCCATCAGGACCGTGGCCCAGTGCCAGTAGTCGCGCAGCACCGGCTGCACCTCGGCAGGGATGCCGGCATCGACGAGCGCCTCGGCGAAGCAGGCCTCGCCGCGGCGGTCCATCTCGACGTGCTCGCCCTCGCCCGAGTGCAGGGACACCACCTCGGAGTGGCTGCCCAGGTGATCGGAGAACTCCGTCGGGCCACCCCAGGCCTCGGTCAGGTAGGCGGCGAGGCGTTCGGTGTGGTCGGCGCGGAAGCCATGACTGAAGGCGTGACTGACGACCTCGTCGGCCATCACGCGCTCGTGCCACGCCCGGGCCAGGCGCAACACCGCTTCGGGGCCGCCCGCGGCCTCCAGGATCGTCGGCTCCCGGTGCATGCGCCCGAGTCTGCCACCGGTCATCGTCCGTGGCTCGGATTTGCACGACACGGGGTTCGGATTCGTCGGCCCGGATTTGGCACTCGGGTTGAAGGAGTGCCAGCCCGGTACTAAGTTGGTCTCTGGCACTCGCCCCGGGTGAGTGCCAGATTTGGACGGGACGACACCGCGACGACGCCCCGGCCGAGACCTTTTGACTGAAGCCGTAGCACCCGCTACCACCACCAGAAAGGGGTTTGACGTGGCAACCACGATCAAGCCGCTCGAGGACCGCGTCCTCGTTCAGCCTCTCGACGCCGAGCAGCAGACCGCCTCCGGCCTGTACATCCCCGACACCGCCAAGGAGAAGCCCCAGGAGGGCAAGGTCGTGGCCACCGGCCCCGGCCGCATCGACGACTCGGGCAACCGCGTGCCCCTCGACCTCGCCGAGGGCGACGTCGTCATCTTCTCCAAGTACGGCGGCACCGAGGTCAAGTACGACGGCCAGGAGTACCTGCTCCTGAACGCCCGCGACATTCTCGCTGTCGTCAGCAAGTGAGCTGAGCGTTCATGCCCAAGATTCTGAAGTTCGATGAGGAAGCACGCCGCGCGCTTGAGCGCGGGGTCGACATCCTCGCCAACACCGTCAAGGTGACCCTGGGCCCCAAGGGCCGATACGTCGTGCTCGACAAGAAGTGGGGCGCGCCCACCATCACCAACGATGGTGTCACCGTGGCCCGCGAGGTCGATCTCGAGGACCCCTACGAGAATTTGGGTGCCCAGCTGGCCAAGGAGGTCGCCACCAAGACGAACGACGTCGCAGGTGATGGCACCACCACGGCCACCGTGCTGGCCCAGGCGCTCGTGCACGAGGGCCTGCGAGCGGTCGCCTCCGGCGCCAACCCGATCGGCCTCAAGCGTGGTATCGACAAGGCCGTGGAGGCCCTGATCACCGAGCTGCGCAGCGTCTCCAGTGCGGTCGAGACCGCCACCGACATGGCGTCGGTGGCCACCATCAGCTCGCGCGACGAGCAGATCGGTGAGCTGATCGCCGAGGCCTTCGACAAGGTCGGCAAGGACGGCGTCATCACGGTCGACGAGTCCAACACCTTCGGTACGGAACTCGAGTTCACCGAAGGCATGCAGTTCGACAAGGGCTATCTGTCGCCCTACTTCGTGACCGATGCCGATCGCATGGAGGCGGTGCTCGAGGATCCCTACATCCTCATCCACTCCGGCAAGATCAGCTCGATGAACGACCTGCTGCCGTTGCTCGAGAAGGTCATCGCGGCCCACGGCACCCTGTTCATCGTGGCCGAGGACGTCGACGGCGAGGCGCTGTCGACCCTGGTCGTGAACAAGATCCGTGGGACGTTCACCTCGGTGGCCGTCAAGGCCCCCGCGTTCGGTGATCGCCGCAAGGCCATGCTCGAGGACATCTCGATCCTGACCGGTGGTCAGGTGATCGCCCCCGAGGTCGGCCTCAAGCTCGACCAGGTGGGTCTGGAGGTGCTCGGCCGCGCTCGTCGCGTGGTGGTCACCAAGGACAACACCACCATCGTCGATGGCTCCGGTTCGTCCGAGGAGGTCGCGGGCCGGGTCGCCCAGCTGCGCGCCGAGATCGAGCGCACCGACTCCGACTGGGACCGCGAGAAGCTGCAGGAGCGCGTGGCCAAGCTGGCCGGCGGTGTCTGCGTGATCAAGGTCGGCGCCGCCACCGAGGTGGAGCTGAAGGAGAAGAAGCACCGTATCGAGGACGCCGTCTCGGCCACTCGTGCGGCCATCGAGGAGGGCATCGTCGCCGGTGGCGGCGCGGCCCTCGTCCACGCCTCGAAGGTGCTGGTCGGTGGTCTGGGTCTGGAGGGTGACGAGAAGACCGGCGTGCACATCGTTGCCAAGGCGGTGGTCGAGCCGCTGCGCTGGATCGCCGAGAACGGTGGCGAGCAGGGCTACGTCATCGTCTCGAAGGTCGCCGAGCTCGAGGCCAACTACGGCTTCAACGGCAGGACCGGCGAGTACCAGAACCTCGTCGAGGCCGGGGTCATCGACCCGGTGAAGGTGACCCGTTCGGCCCTGGCCAACGCCGCCTCCATCGCGGGGCTGTTGCTCACCACCGAGACGCTGGTCGTCGAGAAGCCCGAGGACGAGGAAGACGCCCACCAGCACTGAGCTGGAGCGGAAACCGAACCCGTGCCACAGCGACCCCTGCCCTTCCCGGGCGGGGGTCGCTGTGCGTTCGGATGTGATCCACTCGTCGGCGGTGCACCATCCCGGGCACGGTCGGTCGCGGCGGCCGTGCGCGGATAGACTGAGCCGGTCCTCCCTCCTGAAAGGCGCGCAGTGACCGTTCCCGCAGACCTGTCCCCGGCCGGTGTTCCCCTGGCCTTCGAGGCCCTCGGACTGACCTTCGATGACGTGCTGCTGCAGCCCGTCGCCTCCGACGTGATTCCCTCGCAGGTCGACACCTCGGCGCACATCTCGCGCCGGATCGAACTCAAGATCCCCCTGGTCAGCTCCGCGATGGACACCGTCACCGAGACCCGGATGGCCGTCGCCATGGCCCGGCAGGGCGGCATCGGCATCCTGCACCGCAACCTCTCCATCGAGGACCAGGCCGCCATGGTCGACCAGGTCAAGCGGTCCGAGGCAGGCATGGTCGACGAGCCGATCACCATCACCCCCGACGCCACCCTGCGCGAGGCCGACGAACTGTGCGGCCGCTACCGCATCTCGGGTGTGCCCGTGGTGAACTCCAGCCTCGAACTGCTGGGCATCGTCACCAACCGCGACATGCGCTTCGAGGAGGACGGCTCACGCCTCGTCCGCGACGTCATGACCCGCATGCCGCTGGTCACCGCCAAGGTGGGAGTGACCTCGGACGAGGCCCTCAAACTGCTCGCCCAGCACAAGATCGAGAAGTTGCCCATCGTCGACGACCAGAACCGTCTGCGGGGACTGATCACGCTCAAGGACTACGTGAAGTCCGACCGCTACCCGTTGGCCAGCAAGGACCCGCACGGACGCCTCCGCGTGGGCGCGGCCATCGGCTTCTGGGGCGACTCATGGGAGCGCGCCATGGCCTTGGTCGAGGAGGGCGTCGACCTGCTCGTGGTCGACACCGCCCACGGGCACTCCCAGGGCGTGGTCGACATGATCAAGCGACTGCGTGCCGAACCGGCTGCCCGCGACGTCGACCTGGTGGGCGGCAACGTCGCCACCTACGCCGGTGCCAAGGCGTTGGTCGACGCGGGGGCCGACGGCATCAAGGTCGGCGTCGGTCCGGGATCGATCTGCACCACCCGCGTCGTCGCCGGCGTCGGGGTTCCCCAGGTGACCGCGATCCACCAGGCCGCGCGGGCGGCTCGTCCGGCCGGTGTACCGGTCATCGGTGACGGTGGCCTGCAGTACTCCGGTGACATCGCCAAGGCCCTGGTCGCCGGCGCCGACACGGTCATGCTCGGCTCCCTGCTCGCCGGATGCTCCGAGTCCCCCGGGGAACTGGTGTTCATCAACGGCAAGCAGTACAAGTCCTACCGGGGCATGGGATCGCTGGGTGCGATGGCTGCCCGCGGACGCAAGCCCTCCTACTCCAAGGACCGTTACTTCCAGGGCGACGTGACCTCCGACGACAAGATCGTGCCCGAGGGCATCGAGGGTCAGGTTGCCTTCCGCGGACCGCTGGAGGCCGTCGCCTACCAGTTGGTCGGGGGACTGCGGCAGTCGATGTTCTACTCGGGCGCCCGCTCCCTCGACGAATTGCACGAGAAGGGCGCGTTCGTCCGCATCACCTCCGCGGGGCTTCGCGAGTCGCACCCCCACGACATCCAGATGACCGTCGAGGCACCCAACTACTCCTCCTCCAAGAACTGAGGTTCCCCGTGTTCGACATCGGACGCAGCAAGCGCGCCCAGCGCGCCTACAGCCTGGACGAGGTCTCCATCGTCCCCTCCCGTCGCACCCGCGGCGTCGACCAGGTGAAGCTCGGCTGGAAGATCGACGCCGTCGGCTTCGAGTTCCCCATCGTGGCGGCCCCCATGGACTCGGTGATGAGCCCCACCACTGCGATCGAGATGGGACGACTGGGTGGTCTCGGGGTGCTGAACCTCGAGGGGCTGTGGACCCGCTACGACGACCCCACCGAGGTGCTGGCCGAGCTGGCCACCATCGTCGACCCCGTCGAGGCGACGATCGCGATGCAGCGCATCTACTCCGAGCCGATCAAGGGCGAGTTGATCCGCGCCCGCATGAACGAGATCCGTGAGGCCGGCGTGCCGGCCGCCGGGGCGCTGTCGCCCCAGAACACCCAGGCCTTTGCCGACGACGTGGTCGCCTCGAACCCCGACTTCTTCGTCATCCGCGGCACGGCGGTGTCGGCCGAACACGTCTCCGACGAGGTGGAACCGCTCAACCTCAAGGAGTTCATCTACGCCCTCGACGTGCCTGTGATCGTGGGTGGTTGCGCCAACTACCAGACCGCCCTGCACCTGATGCGATCGGGCGCGGCCGGAGTGCTGGTCGGCTTCGGCGGTGGTGCCACCGGTTCCAACCGCGACGTGCTCGGCATCGAGGTGCCGATGGCCTCGGCCATCGCCGACGTCGCCGAGGCACGCCGTGACTACATGGCCGAGTCCGGTGGACGCTACGTGCACGTGATCGCTGACGGTGGCATGGGACGTTCCGGGTCCATCGTCCGGGCGCTGGCCTGTGGGGCCGACGCCGTCATGGTGGGCACCCCGCTGGCCCGCGCCCAGGAGGCCCCGGGGCGGGGCTGGCACTGGGGTGCAGAGGCATGGCACGAGACCCTTCCCCGCGGACGCCGCACCCGGGTCGAACCCGTGGGCAGTCTCGAGGAGGTGTTGTTCGGCCCCTCCAGGGTGACCGACGGCACCATGAACCTGGTCGGCGCACTGCGGCGCGCCATGGCCACCACCGGCTACACCGATCCCAAGGAGTTCCAGCGCATCGAACTCGTGGTGCACTGATGGGCCCGCAGGACGCAGCGGCCCAGGGCGGCGCCGTGCCCGCCGAGCTGGCCCGGTTGCGCTCGTCGATCGACAACATGGACGCCGCCCTGGTGCACCTGCTCGCTGAGCGGTTCAAGGTGACCCAGCGGGTGGGGGAGTTGAAGGCTGGTCTCGGCCTGCCGCCGGCCGACCCGGTACGTGAGCAGGCCCAGATCGCGCGCCTGCGCGCCCTCGCCGAGGACGCCCATCTCGACCCGGAGTTCGCCGAGAAGTTCCTCAACTTCGTCGTTGCAGAGGTGGTGCGCCACCACGAGGCCATCCGGGACGCCCGGGACTGATCCCGGCCGTCGTGACCTCGCCCTGTCACGGGGTGGTCGGAGGGCGATCGGTCAGATCTCGAACTCCGGAGCCAACCCGGTGTCCTCGGAGAAGACGCCGACCCCGACCTTCTGTTCGCGGATGTGCGAAGGCGCGGCAAGCACCGTCTCGCCAGCGGGCACGTCCTTGATCACCAGCGCCGCCGAGCCGATCTTGGCGTCATCGCCGATGGTGATGTTGCCGATGATGGCGGCCCCGGCGCCGATCACCACCCGGTTGCCCAGGGTGGGGTGCCTCTTCACCGGCTGCAGGCTTCGTCCACCCAGGGTGACCTGGTGGTACATCATGCAGTCATCGCCGATCACGGCGGTCTCACCGATCACGACGCCCATGCCGTGGTCGATGAAGAACCGGCGCCCGATGGTGGCGCCCGGGTGGATCTCGATGCCGGTCAGGAAGCGACTGGTCTGGGAGACCACCCTCGCCGCCGGGCGCAGCCGTTCGGACGACTGCCACATCGAGTTCGCGATCCGGTGCAGCCAGATGGCGTGCAGCCCGGAGTACGCGACAGCGACCAAGGTGCGGGAGCTGGCCGCGGGATCCTCGCGCATGGCTGCGTCGATGTCCTCCGCGACCCGCTCCCGCACCCGGGAAGCAAGGTGGAGCAGTCGGCTCATGCCTGCATCAGGTGGCTGTACAACACCGAGGTGAGGTAGCGCTCGCCGAAGCTGGGCAGCACGACCACGATCAGCTTGCCTGCGTTCTCGGCGCGCTCGGCGACCTGCTGGGCGGCGGCCAGTGCGGCCCCCGACGAGATGCCCACCAGCAGTCCTTCATCGGTGGCAGCCTGACGGGCCACCTCGACGGCCTTCTCGCTGGTGATGTCGATCACCTCGTCGAGGATCTCGCGGTCGACGTTGGTGGGGATGAAGTTGGCGCCCAGACCCTGGATCTTGTGCGGACCGGGCTTGCCACCGTTGAGCAGGGGGCTCTCGGAGGGCTCGACCGCGATCAGCTTGATCTCGGGGTTCTTCTCCTTGAGGAACTTGCCGGCTCCCGAGATGGTCCCGCCGGTGCCGATGCCCGCGATCAGGATGTCGATCTTGCCCTCGGTGTCGTTCCAGATCTCGGGGCCGGTGGTGGAGTAGTGGATGGCCGGGTTCGCGGGGTTGTCGAACTGGCGCACCAGCACCGCCCCCTCCTGCGCCCCCAACTCCTCGGCCTTGGCGACGGCACCCTTCATGCCCTCGGCGCCGGGGGTCAGCACCAGTTCGGCGCCGTAGGCGCGCAGCAGTGCGCGACGCTCCATCGACATCGTGTCGGGCATGGTCAGCACGACCTTGTAGCCGCGCGCGGCGCCGACCATGGCCAGCGCGATTCCGGTGTTGCCCGACGTGGCCTCGACGATGGTGCCGCCCTCACGCAGCTCACCCGACTTCTCGGCTGCGTCGACCATGGCCACGCCGATCCGGTCCTTGACCGAGTTGGCGGGATTGTAGAACTCAAGCTTGGCGGCCACGGTGGCGTTGTCGCCCACGAGGCGGTTGATGCGGACGAGCGGGGTCCGTCCGACGAGGTCAGTCACATTCGCATAGATGCCCATGGCCATAACAATCTCTTATCTCACCCATTTGTTCCAGTGTCGGTCACCACATCTCAGCATGTGTCACCGTCCCGGCGCAGCCCAGATGGCCGACTCGACCAGCCCAATCGTGCGAATCGTGTGTCCTCGTACCGGTTCCGCCCTCCCAGCCGCAACTGTCGGGGCCAGAGCACACGATTGGCACGATTGGGACGGGAGACCTGCGACGCCCACGCCTCGCGGCACCCCCAGGCGGACGCCGCGAAGCGTACAGTGGCGACCGTGAAGATGCTCAAGATCGTGGTGACAGGCCTCGGGGCGCTGATCCTTGGGGTGGGCGTGTACTGGTTCGTCAACGGCTGGGTGCAGCTCGACCGCATGATCACTGCCGTGCACACGACGGCACCGCGCATGGACAGCCCCCGACCCGAGTACAACGCGGCGGTTCTGTTCGCCCTGCTCGGAGGACTGCTGCTGGGTCTGGGTATCGGCCTTCCCTCGCAATTGGCGAGTCGCGCACGCCGCCAGACCCTGCGCGAGCTCAACGAGCGCGTCGGCTCGATCGACCCGGACGCCGACCGCGGCCACTCCCGGACCTCGTCGGCTCCGGACCATGCGGACGAACAGCCCACCGAGCGCTGACGATTCGGCCGGCACGACGGCCAACCCGTACATCACACAGGCGGTTCACCGGGTACCGAGGGTGCGGGGGAGGGCGAGCACAACCCCTAGACTCGCCCCATGAGCGAGACCCCAACCGAGCACGACCTGGTGCTGGTCGTCGACTTCGGAGCCCAGTACGCCCAGCTGATCGCCCGCCGGGTGCGCGAGGCCGGGGTGTACTCCGAGATCGTGCCGCACACCTTCACCGCCGCGCAGGTGGCGGAGAGGCAGCCCAAGGCGATCATCCTCTCCGGCGGGCCGCAGTCGGTCTACGCCGAGGGTGCCCCCCAGATCGACCCCGCCCTGTTCGACCTCGGTGTTCCCACGTTCGGCATCTGCTACGGCTTCCAAGCGATGACGGCAGCTCTGGGCGGTGCCGTGGCCAAGACGGGACTCAGCGAGTTCGGTCGCACCCAGACCTGGGTCGACCAGCCCGGACGACTGCTGGCCGAGGTGCCGCATGCCCTGAACACGTGGATGAGCCACGGTGACTCGGTCAGCCGGGCGCCCGAGGGTTTCACCGTGCTTGCGCGTACCGCCGGCGCCCCGGTCGCCGCCTTCGAGTGCCTCGACAAGGGCCTGGCTGGCGTGCAATGGCACCCCGAGGTGCTCCACTCCGAGCACGGCCAGTCGGTGCTCAAGCGCTTCCTGGTCGACATCGCCGGCCTGCGTGCCGACTGGACCTCCAAGACCATCGTCGACGACCAGGTCGCCCTGATCCGCGAGCAGGTGGGCGACAAGCGGGTGTTGTGCGCGCTGTCGGGAGGCGTCGACTCCGCGGTGGCCGCGGCCCTGGTGCAGCGCGCCATCGGTGACCAGCTCACCTGCGTGTTCGTCGACCACGGACTGCTGCGCAAGGGCGAGGCCAAGCAGGTCAAGACCGATTTCGTCGAGCTGACGGGTGTCGACCTCGTGGTGGCAGACGAGCGTGAGCGATTCCTGGGAGCCCTTGCCGGTGTCACCGATCCCGAGACCAAGCGCAAGATCATCGGACGCGAGTTCATCCGCACCTTCGAGGCGACCGCCCGCCAACTCAACGACGATCGCGACATCGAGTTCCTGGTGCAGGGAACGCTCTACCCCGACGTGGTCGAGTCAGGCGGCGGCGAGGGTGCGGCCAACATCAAGAGCCACCACAACGTCGGCGGGCTGCCCGACGACCTGCAGTTCAGCCTGATCGAACCGCTGCGCACCCTGTTCAAGGACGAGGTCAGGGCGGTCGGTGCCGAACTGGGTCTGCCCGACCACATGGTCTGGCGCCAGCCGTTCCCGGGCCCTGGGCTCGGCATCCGCATCATCGGCGAGGTTACGGCCGAACGCCTCGACATCCTGCGCGAGGCGGACGCCATCGCCCGCGAGGAGCTCACCCGCGCAGGACTCGACCGTGAGATCTGGCAGTGCCCCGTCGTGCTGCTGGCCGACGTGCGCTCGGTCGGCGTCCAAGGTGACGGACGAACCTACGGGCACCCGGTGGTGCTGCGTCCGGTCTCGTCCGAGGACGCCATGACAGCCGACTGGAGCAGGGTGCCCTACGACGTGCTGGCCACCATCTCGACCCGGATCACCAATGAGGTGCGCGAGATCAACCGGGTCACCCTCGACGTCACGTCCAAGCCGCCGGGCACCATCGAGTGGGAGTGACGGTCCGGGCCTGAACACCCGCGGGTGGGCACCGGGCGGTTGATCAGGGGTGCGACGATGGGGCAATGACCCGTTCGTCGCAGAGGCAGCAGTCATGAACGAATGGCTGTCGACCCTGCTCGACCACGTCGCAGGGTTCGATCCCGTGGTGCGCATCCTGTTCGCCGGGGTGGGCGTCATGCTCGAGACGTCGATCCTGATCGGCCTGGTGATCCCGGGCGACTCGGTGGTGCTGGTGGCCGCGACGGGCGTCCGCAATCCTCTGGAGTGGGCACTCACGATCGTCGCCGTCGTCGCCGGGGCCCTGGTCGGGGAGTCACTGGGTTTCTACCTCGGACGATGGTTCGGTCCCCGCATCCGCCACTCCTGGCTCGGGCGTCGGATCGGCGAGGAGCACTGGCGCCGAGCTGAGGTCTACCTCACCAGGCGTGGGGGGATCGCGGTGTTCCTGTCCCGATTCCTGCCGGTCCTGCACTCACTGGTTCCGCTGACCGTCGGCATGAGCCGGATGGGCTACCGCACCTTCATCGCATGGACGAGCGCCGCGTGCTCACTGTGGGCCGTCCTGTACGTCACCGTGGGTTGGCGGGCGGCTGAGAGCTACCGCGAGGTGGCCGGGCAACTGGAGTACGCCGGTTACTTCTTCGTCGGCGCCGTGCTGGTCTTCGGGGTGCTGGTGTGGGCGGTCAAGAAGGTGATCGCCCACGTCGAGGCCCGGCACATGCGCGAACCCGAGGTGGGCGATCGGGACTGACCGGCTCAGTGCTGGTCGTCGTAGGGGTTGAAGGTGTCCTTCGGGTCGGCGCCGGGCTGGCTGCCGGGCTGGGATGCCTTCTTGGTCTTGTAGTCGTCGTAGGCCTGCTTGCTCTTGCCGAGCACGGCATCGAGGTGCGTGCTTGACTCGCCCTCGAGCGGCAGTACCAGCCAGGCGATGCCGTAGATGAGGGCAACTGTTCCGCTGGTGGCAATGGTCAGCACGACCACGATCAGGCGCACGATGTTGACGTCGATCTTGGTCTGGCGGGCGATGGACTGGCAGATGCCGGCGACCATCTTGTCGCGGCTGCGGGTCCAGGTGATGTCGGACATGTTCTCTTCCTTCTGTTGGTGACGAGCGTTCGTGGTGGATGTGGGACGTGGGAGGGGTGGGTCCGGTTCAACGGTGGTGACGTCGACTGAGCACCACCCCGAGGATTCCGAGACAGACGAGGTACACCGGGGCAGCCACCCTGACGAAGGCCCACCGCAACTCGTGGCCGGTGGCGATCCACAGAGCCGCGGCTGCGATGGTCAGGAACAGCAGGCCCCAGATGAGGGACGAGACGTCGATGCGGCGGCGGGAGCGCCTGACGGGACGGATGTCGTCGGGCCGGACGAGGTGGGGCATCGTCATGACGTGTGCACCGCCCCCGCGGACCAGGTGAGGTTGAGCACGAGCGTCAGGCGGGGCCCGCTGGAGCCTCCGAGGTCGACGGTCTCGCGGTGGTCGCCCGCCGTGGCGCGCTGGACGGGCGCGATGGAGCGGTCGGCGATCACCTGTTTGGAGCCGGGGCTGTCACCCCGGGTGTCGATCGCCATGGCCGATGCCTTCGAGTTGTAGACGACCGTCACCGGCAGGGTCCCGGGCACGCTCACGGCGACCACCGAACCCACGGCGTCGATCGTGATGGTCGTGTCGTCGGTCAGCACCAGATGGCTCAGGTCGAGATTCCTCGCCTGCCCGACCAGATTGAGGTCGTGGGTCTCGGCGGGGGTCGTCCAGACCAGTTGCTGCATCGTGGGCCCCTGCCGATCGCCGGGGATCACGCCTGCTGGCACCAGCGAGAGAGCCACGACCAGACCCAGGGCGACCATCAGTCGGGGACGTCCCACGAAGGCACCCACCATCAACCCGAGCCCGATCACACACAGAGCTGCGGTGAGGGCGACGAGGTGGTTTCCTGGATCGACCCGGGTGACGGCGGCGTAGGCGCCCACCGCCAGGGCCACGGTGATCAGGCTGCCCCACCACGAGGGACGAGGACCGGTCACCGACCGGGTATGGACCCGCCTCCCAGCTCCGTGCACTGGACGCGGCTGGGCCGTGAGCAGGGGCACCGACGGCCGGGGTGCCTCCGAGTGGGTGAGCGGGGGCGGTACGCGGCCCTCCCGCACCTGCTGCATGCGGGACTGCCATGCCGCCACGGCCCCCCCGAACTCTGTGTCGGGGCGACCGGGAACCTGTCGGACGTGGGCGGAGGCGTCCGCACGGGGCAGCACAAGGGTCGGTTCGTGGCCGGTGACCGGGGCGGATGACCCGGAGCCCCATGGGACCAACGGCGCAGTCGGCCAGTCCGCGGTGGTGGCAGTTGCCGTTCCCGGAGCAGGGGTCGCGACCGCGGAACCCCGAGGCAGCGCGACGGTCGGGAGGGCAGCGGGACCCATGCGGCCCGAGGAGGCGAGGATGGGGGCGGCCGAAACCGCGGACACCCGTGGCGGCAGGACGGAGGCCCGCAGGTGACGCTCGGCATCCAGCTTGGCCACGTGACGTCGTCCCACGGCGGTCATCACCGCGAGCACGACCAACGGGCCGATCCCGAACGGGGTGATGGTGGAGGTCACGACGGTCGCCAGCACCGAGAGCGCGACGATCAGCAGCACCACCTTGCCGGTCGACCAGTCCCGCCAGGCGGGCAACCATCGGGTGATCTTGGCGGGGCCGCCGTCGGCCGGGGGCATCCACAACCACAGGGCGCCGTAGACCACGAGACCGACTCCACCGGACAGCGCCGCCACCACCATCGCGGTGCGGATCAGCAGGGGGTCGACCCGCCAACGCGCGGCCAGGGCAGCGCACACGCCAGCCAACTGACCCTCGCTGGCGCGGGGCTGGCGCACCAGTTCTGCTGTCGGCTGCTCGGTCACCCGCCCATCCTGTCGCACTTGCCTGCCCGATTCATCGGGTGCGACCCTGACCGGGCCATGATCCAGACCCCCGGTCGCTGGCGCCCGGGCCGCACCCGTGTGAGTCTTGAAGCATCATGACCACGCTGCAGCCATCCCAGGACGCGCGACCCCCGTCGCTCGAGCCGAGCGCAGCGCCCCGACCCGCCGATCCGGTCGAGCCGGGCACCTCCGTCACGCCGGCCCCGGACGAACGTCCCGCGCTGAGGCGCGCCGGCGAAGGGGCGTGGGTGGCCGGGGTGGCGCAGGGAATCGCCACGCATCTGGGGTGGCCGCCGCTGCTCGTGCGGGCCGGATTCGTCGCGATGGCCATGTTCAACTTCCTGGGTGTACTGGTCTACGGGGTGCTGTGGGTCGTGCTGCCGGGCCCGCGCGATGCGGCTGAGGCTCCGGGACTCCAGGCCGCTTCCCGCACCGGCAAGCGCCCCCGCCGACAGGTCACCTCCCGCGACTTCGGGGTGGTCAGCGCGCTGGTGGTGGGCGGAGTGGGCGTGGCCTGGCTCACCCAACTCTTCGGGCTGGGACTGCCCCAGCAGATCTTCTGGCCCACCGCCATCGCTGCGGCAGGACTGGCCCTCATCTGGCGGCAGGCGGATGACACCACCGTCGCCGACGACCATCGCACCAGCAAGTGGCTTCGTCCGCTCGTCTCCGGCGGTGGGTGGGCCGTCTGGACGCGGATCGCGCTCGGGGTGGGCATGCTCGGCACCGCCTTCACGATCGTCGTGGGCAACCAGATCGGTTTCGCCAACCTGCCCACCATCCTGTTGCTGAACCTGCTGGTCGTCGCCGGGGTCGGGCTGGTCTCCGCGCCTTGGATCTACCGCGCGCGGCGACGGATGAACGAGGCCACCGAGCAGCGGCTCCTCGCCGATGCCAGGGCCGACATGGCCGCCCATCTGCATGACTCGGTCCTGCAGACCCTCGCTCTCATCCAGCGTCAGTCCACCGATGCACAGGCGGTGGCCAGCCTCGCCCGCCGCCAGGAGCGCGAGCTGCGCGGTTGGTTGTACGGAAGCGCCGACGGCGCTGACGAGACCCACCTGAAGGCGGCACTCGTCCGCGCTGCCCAGGAGGTCGAGGACGAGCGCGGGGTGCCCGTGGAGGTGGTCTGCGTCGGCGACATCGACCTGACCAGCGACCTCTCGGCGATGGTGCAGGCTGCACGTGAGGCGATCATGAATGCGGCCAAGCACTCGGGTGCTGCCAAGATCGACGTGTACGCCGAGGTCGAACCCGAGCAAGTCGAGGTCTTCGTGCGGGATCGCGGCAAGGGATTCGCCGTCGACGAGGTGGCCCACGACCGCCAGGGCGTGCGCAACTCGATCATCGCCCGCATGGAACGACACGGGGGCAGGGCGACGATTCGCTCAGCGCCCCGCGAGGGAACCGACATCAGACTGGAGATGAAGCCATGACGCAGACGCCCGACCTACCCGCCCACCCGAACCCTGCTCCGCGACCGGAGGCTGTGACCGGACCCGTCCCGGTGGTGCTGGTCGACGACCACGCCATGTTCCGGGCCGGGGTGCGGCACGAGTTGACCCGATACCCGGCCCAGGTGCGGGTCGTCGGTGAGGGGGAGGACGTCGAGACCTCCGTGAAGGCGATCCGGGCCACCCGTCCCACTGTCGTGCTGCTCGACGTGCACCTGCCCGGCGGCGGCGGCGCCGAGGTGATCCGCCAGTGTGAGCAGTTGTCGATCCAGGCCGGCGAGGATCCGCTGACGCGCCCCAAGTTCTTGGCGCTGTCCGTCTCGGACGCCGCCGAGGACGTGATCGGCGTGATCCGTGCCGGTGCACGCGGCTACGTCACCAAGTCGATCGAGTCGGACGACCTGGTCGAGGCGATCGGCCGGGTGGCCACCGGCGACGCGGTGTTCTCGCCCCGTCTGGCGGGCTTCGTGCTGGATGCCTTCTCGGGTGCGATCGACATCGCCAGCATCGACGAGGATCTCGACCGGCTCTCGCAGCGCGAGCGTGAGGTCATGAAGCTGATCGCCCGTGGCTACGCCTACAAGGAGGTCGCCCGGGAGTTGTTCATCTCGATCAAGACCGTCGAGACCCACGTGTCGAGCGTGCTACGAAAACTGCAGTTGTCGAACCGACACCAGTTGACCAAGTGGGCCACCGACCGCAAGCTGGTCTGACCAAGGCCGGCAGGTACGCCCCCGGACAAGAAGCAGCCCCCAGACAGAACCAGCCCCGAGACAGAACCAGTCCCGAGACAAGGAACAGCCCCCGCCAACGGCGGGGGCTGTTCGTGTAGAGGAGCGAAATGCCGATCAGACAGCGCGCCCGGTGCGACGCGAGATGAAGCCCCAGATGACCAGGACGATCAGCGCACCCACGATGGCCATGAGCCAGGTGTAGATGCTCCAGAAGGAGCTGATCGGCTTGTTGAACAGTGCCGACCCGATGAACCCGCCGAGGATGGCCCCGACGACACCGAGCAGCAGAGTGATGAGCCATCCGCCGCCCTGACGGCCCGGCATGATGGCCTTGGCGATGGCGCCTGCAATGAGGCCCAGAATGATCCAACCGATGATTCCCATGCGTTCATTCAAGCATCAAACGATCGGACTGCTGCCGAATTCGGGGATTGTTCAGGTGATCTTCACATTTTCACCCCTAGGGGTGGCCGCCGCCGACCCTGTTGGGGACCATGCCGCGAGGCCCAAGAAACGACGTTTCAGAACGTTGGTGCTTCGCCGGAGGTTGAGCTCAGTGTTCCGCGACGGGTGCGTCAGAAGAGGGGCCGCCAGGGCGACAGGAGGTACTCGGTGAACTTCGCCGTCACGCTGCGACGACGCCATTCGTCCTTGGTGAGTTCGACGCAGTTGGTCAGGTCGACGCGGTAGACCTCCTCGAGTTGTGCCGCCACCTCGGGGCTGACGATCTCGGCGTTCACCTCGTAGTTGCCAAGCATGCTCATCCGGTCGAGGTTGGCCGTGCCGATGGTCGACCACACGGAGTCGATGACAGCGGTCTTCGCATGCACCATGGCCCCTTGGTAGAGGAACAGGCGGATGCCCTTCGTCAACAGGTCGTCGTAGAACCCGCGCGAGAGCCAGTCGGCGACCACATGGTTCGACTGGGCGGGCACGATGATGCGCACGTCGGCGCCCCGCTGGCACGCGGCGTGCAGGGCGGCGACCAGGTCGTCGTCGGGGATGAGGTAGGCGTGGGTCAACCAGACGCGCTCGTTGGCCCGGTCGATCGCTTCCAGGTACATGTTGCGGATGGGGTAGACCGCCATGCTGGGGCTGTTCCGGTGGATCTGCACCGGCCCCTCCCACACGCGCTCGCGAGGTGACTCGAGTTCGGGGGTACGGCGGTGGATCCCGAACATGCCTGCCGGGCCGGAGTTCCAGTAGTCGACGAAGGCGTTCTCGATCTCCGCCACGCTCGGGCCGACCACGCGGGCGTGGGTGTCACGCCACCGGTCGGCGTAGAGCGAGCCGATGTTGTAGCCGCCGATGAACGCGATCGCCGAGTCGACCACCAGGAGTTTGCGGTGGTCGCGACCGCCGTTGCGGGGGCGGGGGACCAACCCACCGATGAGCGGGTGACGACCCAGGTGGATCTCGGGCGGCAGTCGGTAGAACGAGGGCTTCACGACCAGGTTCGCGAACCGGTCGTAGACGACGTACACGTCGACCCCGCGGCGGGAGGCTCGGATCAGGCCGTCCTTGAACTTCTGACCCACCTCGTCGCCCTTCCAGATGAAGGTCTCGAAGTAGATGGTGTGCTCGGCCTGGTCGATGGCCGCCAGCATGTCGGCGTAGACGTCCTCGCCGTAGGTGTACACGGTGATCTCGTCGTCCTCGGCCTCGACGGCGTGGGGCGGGGTGGTCGGGAACCGGTGCGGCTTGCGATGGCGACGTCTGATGCTCTCCGCAACGCTCAGCCCGACCATGGTCGCCACCTGGGCGCCCACGGTGATTCCGGTCACCCAGTTGACGACTGATCTGGTCCGCACCCACCACGACATGCCCCTCAGCGTAGGGGACGACGACCGCCGCCGGTTGGCGGGACAACTAGGCTTGGACAGCCATGTCTGACCAGTTGCCCGACCTGTTCTCGTTCCTCGACACCCAACCCGGCCCCGCCGAACGCGCGCCGTTGCCCTCCTTCGTCGACGACAGTGTCGAGCCACCGGCCAAACCGCGCGGCAGTCGCGGTCCCAAACCCGAGGAACTGCTCGACGGGCTGAACACCCCCCAGCGCGAGGCGGTGCTGCACGAGGGCTCGCCGGTGCTGGTGGTGGCGGGCGCGGGCTCGGGCAAGACGCGGGTGCTGACGCGTCGCATCGCCTGGCTGGTGAGCCAGCGTGACGTCCACCCCGGGTCGATCCTGGCGATCACCTTCACCAACAAGGCGGCCGCCGAGATGCGCGCCCGGGTGGTCGACCTGGTGGGTGGTCGGGCCAAGCTGATGTGGGTGTCGACCTTCCACTCGGCGTGCGTGCGCATCCTTCGGGCCGAGATCGACAAGTTCGGGTACAAGCGCACCTTCTCGATCTACGACGACACCGACTCGAAGCGACTCATGTCGCTGGTGTTGCGCGACCTCGACCTCGACCCGAAGAAGTACCCGGTGCGCTCGGTGATGAACTGGGTCTCGAACCGCAAGAACGACCTGGTCGACTTCGAGCGGGCCATCCGCGACTTCGGAGGCTCGAACGAGCAGGTCTTCGCCGAGATCTACGGGGAGTACCAGCGCAGGCTGAAGGCGGCTGAAGCGTTGGACTTCGACGACCTGATCATGACGACGGTGCACCTGTTCCAGGCGTTCCCCGAGGTCAGGGAGCAGTACCGCAGGCGGTTCCGGCACGTGCTCGTGGATGAGTACCAGGACACCAACCAGGCCCAGTACCAACTGATCCGCCAACTGTGCGGGGTGCTGTCGGACGAGGAGATGGCTGGCTTCGATGCGGTCGCGACCGATCCCGCAGAACTGATGGTGGTGGGCGACTCCGACCAGTCGATCTACGCCTTCCGTGGTGCGACGATCCGCAACATCCTGGACTTCGACTCCGACTTCCCCGGCGCCCGGACCATCTTGTTGGAGCAGAACTACCGCTCGACCCAGAACGTGCTGACAGCGGCCAACGCGGTCATCCGCAACAACTCCGGACGTCCCGACAAGCAACTGTGGTCGCAGGCCGGTGAGGGTGACCTGGTGGTCGGCTACGTCGCCGACACCGAGCACGACGAGGCGAACTTCATCGCCAACGAGATCGATGCCCTGTCTGACGCGGGCACCTCGCGCTACGGCGACACCGCGATCTTCTATCGCACCAATGCCCAGTCCCGGGCGTTCGAGGAGGTGTTCATCCGCACCGGCATTCCCTACCGCATCGTGGGAGGTGTGAGGTTCTACGAGCGCCGCGAGATCCGTGACGCCATCGCGTACCTGCGCGCCATCGCCAACCCGGCCGACGACGTCTCGGTTCGGCGCATCCTCAACGTGCCCAAGCGAGGCATCGGTGACAAGGCCGAACAGGCCGTCGAGGCGCTGGCCGTCAGCGAGCGGATCCCCTTCGGGCAGGCGCTGGACAGGGTCGATGAGATCACCGAGCTCGCGACCAGGTCGCGCACCCAGCTGCGGGAGTTCGCAGCGATGATGGCGCGCCACCGGGCCATGGTCGACCAGAAGGTTCCCGCGAACGAGATCCTCACCTCGATCCTGAAGGAGTCGGGGTACCTGCAGGAGCTGGAGCACTCGTCCGACCCGCAGGACCAGACCCGGCTGGAGAACCTGGTGGAGCTGGTGGCGGTCGCCCAGGAGTTCGTGGTCAAGGTCAACGCCCTCGACATCACCGATCTGGACGAGGACGACCTGGACGCGCTGGACGAGGGGGAGCAGATCACCGGGCTGGCCGCCGGCATGCCCGAGGCCGACGATTCGCTGGCGGCCTTCCTGGAGCGCACGGCCCTGGTCGCGGACTCGGACTCCATCCCCGACGACGGGAGTGGGGCGGGAGTGGTGACCCTGATGACGCTGCACACGGCCAAGGGGCTCGAGTTCGACACGGTCTTCCTGACCGGCCTCGAGGACGGCGTCTTCCCGCACATGCGTGCGTTGGTGGACCCGGCGGAGCTGGCCGAGGAGCGACGGCTCGCCTACGTGGGCATCACCCGGGCCCGCAAGCGGCTGTACCTCTCCCGAGCCGCCGTGCGTACGGCGTGGGGCGCTCCTGCCTACAACCCTCCGTCGCGCTTCCTCGACGAGATCCCCGCGCACCTGCTCGACTGGCGACGCACCGGGGCGGCGCTGACCTCGTGGGCCGCCCAGTCCGCCACGCGCACCAGGCAGGCCCGGCAGGCGACGTCATGGTCGGGGGCGTCCGGTTCGTCCGGTGGTGTGTCGTTCGGAAACGGACGCGGGGTGCTCCCCGCCTCGGCCAAGCCGAAGGCCGCGCTCGTGGTGAAGCCCGGCGACCGGGTGCTGCACACGGTGTTCGGGATGGGCACGGTGGTGGCGACCAGCGGGTCGGGGGACCAGGCGCGCGCCGACGTGAACTTCGGTTCGGGTGGCGTGAAGCGTTTCATGCTGAAGCACGCCCCGATGGAAAAGCTCTGACGGGTAGCGCGGGGGATGGGTCCCCGAAGGATCAGCCTTCGGCGGAGCGGCCGGTCGAAGGGGAGATTCTGTGGAGGAGACGCGTCAGGGGGGAGCTTCAGGGAAGCTCAGATGCCCACGCCGATGGCCCGCAGGAAGGCAAGCGGGTTGCCGGTGCTGTACACGTCTCCGGGGGTGGTGCCGGCGGGGTAGTACTCGAAGTGCAGGTGGCAGCCGAAGGATCGTCCGGTGTTGCCCACGTAGCCGATCAGCTGGCCGGCCTTGACGACCTGTCCCTGTGCGACCGCATGGCGGGACAGGTGGGCGTAGAGGGTCGAGGTGCCGTTGGCGTGGTTGAGCACGAGCGAGTAGCCGGCCCAGCCGCCCACCGAGGTGCCGACGACACCGGTGCTTGCGGCGTAGACGGGGGTCCCGCAGGCAGCGACGAAGTCCTGACCCGTGTGGTACCTGGCCCACGACCCGGTCGCGCCGAACCCCGCACCCATGTGGAAGGTGCCGGCCTTGAGCGGCAACGATCCGCCACCCGAACTGGTCAGGATCGAGAGGTCGACCGGACCAGTGGTGGACCCGCCCGAGGACTTCAACAGCGCAGCGGCCTTGACCTTCTCCTGCTTGATGCGACCGGCCTCCTTCTTGACCTTGGCGACATCGGCATCCATCAACTGCTGCAGCTGCTTCTGCTGGGCCGCGGCCTGGGCCGACGTCACGTCGGCGTTGGTCTCGCCCAGTTCGACGGAACGGCTGGAGTTGGTGGTGTTGTTCAGCTCGGCACTGAGCTGGGCCCGCACGCTGTTGCGGTTCACCGTGGTGCCGCGCTGTTCGAAGGCCTTCAGGGCCCCCTGGTCCTGGGCTGCCGGCTTGTTCAGCCGGGCCTCGATCGCCTGCTGCTCGGCCGACAGAGTCTTGTCGATCGGCTTCGCGGAGGACGTGTCGGGCGCGTTGCGGTCGACCATCGACGAGGTCTGGTCCTGCTTCGACGCTGACGCGGAGGCGGCCGTGACGACGCCGACGGCGACGCCCAGACTGAGGCTGGCCGCGACCACGCCGGTCACGAGCGGGCGAACGACCGAGCGGGGAGGGCGATCGCGCTCGAACTCGACGGCCGGGGCGACGCGCGCGCGCAGGGTGCGTGTGTTGCGCAGGTT
This sequence comes from Aestuariimicrobium kwangyangense DSM 21549, assembly GCF_000421525.1. Taxonomy (GTDB): domain Bacteria; phylum Actinomycetota; class Actinomycetes; order Propionibacteriales; family Propionibacteriaceae; genus Aestuariimicrobium; species Aestuariimicrobium kwangyangense. Next base: position 217,246 of record NZ_ATXE01000003.1, read on the forward strand.
GCGCACTGCCTCGCTGTTGGTCACCTGGGGTTCCTCCACTGGGTCGACATCCTCGGACAGCTTAAGGACTTCTCAGGATTCTGCCAAATTCTCTCAGGAACTGTGGACAACTGCTGGCAACCACGGCCCTCGGGCTGGGCATGGGGCCTCGTCGCTGTTGGTAGGCTCGCTGCGGAGTCGCAACCCTGACGGGCGGCCCCGAACCAGGACGTCAGGCACAACTTCAGGGAAGAAGCGCGGGAGTGGACCTCTTCGAATACCAGGCCAGAGACATGTTCGAGGCGCACGGCGTTCCGGTGTTGCGCGGCATCGTGGCCGAGTCGCCGGAGCAGGCCCAACTGGCCGCCGAACAACTCGGCACCCCGGTGGTCGTGGTCAAGGCCCAGGTCAAGACCGGCGGACGGGGCAAGGCCGGTGGTGTGAAGCTGGCTCGCTCGCCCCAGGAGGCAGCCGAACACGCTCGGGCGATCCTGGGCAGTGACATCAACGGCCACACGGTGCACCAGGTGATGGTCACCGAGGGCGCCGACATCGCCGTCGAGTACTACTTCTCCCTCCTGCTCGACCGCGCCAACCGTCGCTATCTGGCCATGTGCTCCGCCCAGGGTGGTGTCGACATCGAGACCCTCGCCAAGGAGCACCCGGAGGCGCTGGCGAAGGTGCCCGTCGACCCCCGGGTCGGCATCGACGACGACAAGGCGGGCGAGATCCTCGAGCAGGCCGGCTTCGCCGTCAGGGACGCCGTGGTGATCGCACCGGTGCTGAAGAAGCTCTGGGAGGTCTACCAGGCCGAGGACGCCACGCTGGTGGAGGTCAACCCATTGGTGAAGACCGGCGCCGGGCGCATCATCGCCCTCGACGGCAAGGTCAGCCTCGACGAGAACGCCGACTTCAGGCACCCCCAGCACGAGGCCCTGGCCGACGACACGGGCACCGACCCGCTCGAGATGAGGGCCAAGGAGAAGGGGCTCAACTACGTCAAGCTCGACGGGTCCGTCGGCGTCATCGGCAACGGTGCCGGCCTGGTGATGAGCACCCTCGACGTGGTGGCGAATGCCGGTGCCGACCTCCCCGGAGCCCCGCGTCCCGCGAACTTCCTCGACATCGGTGGCGGAGCGTCCGCGCAGGTGATGGCCAACGGGCTGGGCATCATCCTCGCCGACCCCCAGGTGAAGAGTGTCTTCGTCAACGTCTTCGGCGGCATCACCGCCTGCAATGAGGTCGCGAACGGCATCGTCCACGCCATGAAGATGCTGGGCGACGTCGCCTCGAAGCCGCTCGTCGTCCGTCTGGACGGCAACGCCGTCGAGGTCGGTCGCGAGATCCTGCGGGAGTTCGCACACCCGCTGGTGACGGTCGTCGACACGATGGACGCCGCGGCCCGCAAGGCCGCAGAACTCGCCGCGGACACGGCAACGACCGACCCGGGCCAGTCAGACACCCCCACAGCACCCATCCCGCGCGCCGACGCCGCGACGAGCCAGGAGGCCTGAGCATGTCGATCCTGCTCACCAGCAAGTCCAAGATCATCGTCCAGGGCATGACCGGCTCGGAGGGTCGCAAGCACACCCAGCGCATGATCATGTCGGGGTCGCGCATCGTCGGCGGGGTGACCCCCGGCAAGGGAGGCCAGTCCATCCGCTTCGAGGAGGACGGGGTCAAAGTCTATGACTCGGTGCACGAGGCGAAGGAAGCCACCGACGCCAACGTGAGCGTGATCTTCGTGCCGGCCGCCCACACCAAGAAAGCCGTGCTCGAGGCCATCGACGCCAGGATGGAACTGGTCGTCTGCATCACCGAGGGAGTGCCGGTCGGCGACACCGCCGAGTTCTTCGCGGCCGCCGAGGAATCCGGCACCACCCGGCTGATCGGCCCCAACTGCCCCGGCGTGATCTCACCCGGCAAGTCGAACGCCGGCATCATCCCGGCCAACATCTCGGGCCCGGGGCCGGTCGGACTGGTCTCGAAGTCGGGCACCCTGACCTATCAGATGATGTACGAACTGCGCGATCACGGTTTCTCCACCGCCGTCGGTATCGGCGGTGACCCCATCGTCGGTACCACCCACATCGACTGCCTGCGTGCCTTCCAGGACGACCCCGAGACCGAGGCGATCGTGATGATCGGTGAGATCGGTGGTGACGCCGAGGAGCGTGCGGCGGAGTTCATCCGCCAGTACGTCACCAAGCCGGTGGTCGGCTACGTGGCGGGCTTCACCGCGCCCGAGGGCCGGACGATGGGGCACGCGGGTGCGATCGTGTCGGGTTCCGCGGGCACCGCCCAGGCCAAGAAGGAGGCCTTGGAGGCGGCCGGCGTCCAGGTCGGTCGAACCCCCTCGGAGACCGCCGCCCTGATGCGGGAGATCCTGGGTCAGCGTCGACGCTGACGCAGTCACTTCGTCAACGTGGAGCGCTGACCTGCCCGCGCGTTGAGCTGCAGCCAGGAGTCGGCCGGGTAGTCGTACGACGGGGCCACCTTCGAGACGGTGTAGGTGACGCGGTCGTTGGCCGACGACACCCCCACGCGGAACAGCACGGTGGCGTTCCCGCCGGTCTTCTGTTCCACGAGCCAGACCTTGCCCGACACCTTGGCACGGTCCTGGCCGGTGATGGTGAAGGTGCGCGACGACTTGATGGTGGCGGTGCCACCACGCTTGGCACATCCGTCGATGTTGCCCGTCAGCTTGGTCGCGAAGGCCGTGGCTCCAGCGGGGTCGGCGAAGGTGTACTGCACCTCGTCGATGCCGAACTGGTCGGGCGCGGCGTCATCCTGGCTGAGCAGGTATGACCGCTGTTCGCGCTTGGACGGCCCGGGGGCCGTGGCCAGGGTCAGGTTCTCGCAGCCGGACCCCACCGAGGTGACCTTGGCCACCTCGGTGGCGTTCCAGCGACCCTGCCCCGCCGTGAGCCGGGGGAGGTCGGACTCCGCCAGCCAGCCGAGGACGGGTGTTGCCGGGATGGCCGTCACCTGGGCCTTCGGAGTGGCTGGGGCCGTGCCCCGGCTGGCGGTGGCCAGTCGTCCGAGGGTGGGCGCGGTGGCATCCAACAGTTTCTGGGTGTCGAGCTTGGACGCGTTGTTGGCGCCGTCGACCATGGTCACGCTCACCCCGGTGCGCGCGATGATCACCGTGTGGTACTGCAGGGGATTGTCCTGGAAGGCCACGGTGACCGAGAACGACTCGTCGGCGGCCTGGGTGATCGCATCGGCCGACGACAGGAACGCCGGCACGTCGTTGCAGGCGGCCAGGGCTGCGAAGTCGATCGAGTAGGCCTTCTTGGCCGACGCCTCGTCGGCGTACGCGTCGATGCGCTGCAGCAGTGCGGTCTGGCTGGCCGAGGTGCTGACCAGGCCCCGCTGACGGGTGATCACCGGGTTGGGCAGGCCCTGCCTGTTCGACATGCAGGTGATGCCGGGGGCGGTGGCCGGGATCGTCTCGAGGGTCTCGGCTGCCCGCCAACCCTGGGCGCCGAGCGACCGGGTGGCTTCGTCGGCGGTGATCATCATCTCGCTGGTGAGCGCGCCCGAGGTCTTCGCCGAGGAGAGCGCCGATGAACCCGACGCGCTCGCGGTGACGGTGCTCGACGTGGTGGGGCTCTGGGTCAGTTCCCGCACCCCCCAGAACACTCCTGCGGCCACCGCCACGGCGGCGACCGCGGCGACCACCGTCATGCCCCGGCGCCGCGAGTGGCGGCGACCCGCCACCAGTTCGTCATGGTGGCCGGGGGCGCTTTCCACGTGGGCGCGGCTCGACCCGGGCGACTCGTGCCCGATGGAGCGGGCCGATTCGGGCCCCGTGATGCCCGGACGTGAACTCACGGCCTCATCCGCCAGATGGGGCCGGTGGGAGATGCTGCCGACTGCGGTGGCCGGGACGCCACCGTCCGGCTGGGCCAGACCCGGTTCGGCCAGACTCGTCTGGGAGGGGCTGGCGGAATCTGCGACCTGCGGGTCGGCGCTGTCGGTCGGTGGCATGGGGGGAGGCGCCGTTCCGGGCCGCATGAAAGCGGCATGGTGATGGGGCACAGCCGGGGCCGCACTCACGGCGACGTCACCCGCCATTTCGTCCGGGGATTCCTCGCGGGTGCGGCGTCCGCCGCGGGCCGGAGTCGCTGAGGTATCGTCGGGCGCGCCGTGGTCGCCATCGGCGTCCACGGCTTCGGCACCCCGCCGGGGTACGAATGGTGGGTGGTCGGTCACTCGGTCACCTCGGCTCATGTCTGGGGGCGCGGGGTGGCCCCGCGCATCACCTGACGAGTTTACCTGAGCGATACTCAGGATCCGATTTCGTAGGAAAGGTGGTCGTCGGTGGCATCGTCCGACAACAGGCGCCGCACCCGCAAGCAGCGTGGCTTCGACGTCGAGGTGGACGGGGGTCGCGCCACCGACGAGCGCCCGGCAGTGACGCTGTGGTGGCCGCTGGCCAGCGTGGGCGCGGGGATGGTCTCGGCACTCGCCCTGTGGCTGGTGGTGACGGGCATCGTGGTCGCCGGTTGGACCGCGACCCCCGACATCGCACTGTCGAGCGTGCTGCGCACATCGACGCGGTTCTGGCTGCTCGGCTACTTCGCCCCGGCGACCCTGGCCGATGTCACGGTCACCCTGACCCCGCTGGGGTTGTCCCTCGCCATGGCGGTGGTCACCACCTGGCTCGGTGGATGGGCTGCTGGGGTGGCCCGTCGGGCCGCCGACGAGGAGCTCTCCCAGCGCGAGCGCGGTCGCATCGTCGCCCGCACAGCGGGTCTGTTCACCCTCTCGCACGTGGTGATGGTGATGGTCGCCAGCTTCGCCGTGGCCAGTGGCGAGCACACCGCCCGGGCGCTGATCGGATCGGTCCTGCTCGCCGGCGGGTCGGCCGTCCTGGGAGCGGGGCGCGCCTGCGAGTGGCATCCCCTGCTCGACCTGCCGATGTGGGCCCGAGCCCTCCCGCGCGCCGTGGGGGTTGCCATGCTCACCATGGTGGGTTGCGGGGCTGCGGCGCTGTTCGTCCAGCTCGTGCGCAGACGTCACGAGGTCGAAGCCCTGCACCTCGCCCTCGGTGCGGGTGCGGTCGGAGGGGTGCTCGTGCTGCTGCTGCAACTGTTGTGGCTGCCCAATCTTGTCGTCTGGATGTCGGCCTGGGCGCTGGGGGCCGGGTTCAGCCTCGGCGACGGATCGACCGTCAGCCCCGCCGCCAACCAGACCGGGCTGCTGCCCGGCATCCCGGTGCTGGCTGCGGTGCCTGCGTCGGGCGCGGGCCCGGTCGGGACGTGGTGGTGGTTGGCATCAGGAGTGCTCGCCGGAGCGCTGGCCGCGCTGGTGATCCTTCGCGCCCGACCTCGCGCCCGGTTCGACGAGACGGCCCTGGTGGGCGGGCTCGCCGGCGTGCTCGCGGGCGTGGGCATGGTCGCCCTGGGCTGGCTGTCGATGGGCGACCTGGGCAGCAACCGGCTGACGGGTCTGGGCCCGAGGCTGACCCCTCTGTTCGTGATGTCACCCACGCTGATGGGCCTCGCCGGAGTGCTGACCGGGTTCGCCGTGGGCCTGCTGCGACGGCCCCGGGCCGAGGCCGAACGCATCCCGGTCGAGCACGACCAGGACGACCCGGCCCGATAGGGTGGCGCGGTGACCTGTCGTGTGGTGGTGCTCGTTTCGGGCAGCGGAACGCTGCTGCAGAGCCTGCTCGACCACACCGCCGCCCGTGAGGACGTGGCCGTGGTCGCCGTCGGTTCCGATCGTGACCACATCGAGGGTCTGGCGCGGGCCGAACGTGCCGGCGTGCCCACGTTCGTCCACCCCTATGCCAAGGGCAGCGACAGGGCCGCGTGGGACGAGGAACTCACCCGGCTCGTCGATGCCCACCACCCCGACCTGGTGGTCAGCGCGGGATTCATGAAACTCGTCGGCGCCGCCTTCCTGGCCCGGTTCGGTGGGCGGACGATCAACACCCACCCCGCGCTGCTGCCCAGCTTCCCGGGCATGCACGGCGCCCGCGATGCCCTTGCCCACGGTGTGAAGCTGACCGGTGCCACCGTCTTCATGGTCGATCCGGGCGTCGACACCGGGACCATCCTCGCCCAGGGCGCCGTGCCCGTGCTGCCCGACGACACGGTCGAGAGCCTGCACGAACGCATCAAGGTCGTGGAGCGCGACCTGTTGGTGCAGGTGGTCGACGAGTTCGCCACCGCCCACGCCACCCGACCAGGGACCAACCAGCGCACCCCCAGCATGCCGACCACCCCGGAATACCCCCAGCACGCCGAAGACCCCCAGCACGCCGAAGACCCCCAGTACACCGACCACCCCCACCAGCCAGGACAGCAGCCACCAGGAGAACTGATGAACGATCGCCTTCCCATCAAGCGAGCCCTCGTCTCGGTCTACGACAAGACCGGGCTGACCGACCTGGGGGCCGCGTTGGCGGCAGCAGGTGTCGAGATCGTGTCGACGGGTTCGACGGCCAAGACCCTGGAGGCAGCCGGTGTGGCGGTCACCCCCGTGGAGGCGGTGACGGGCTTCCCCGAGTGCCTCGACGGCCGGGTCAAGACCCTGCACCCCAAGGTGCACGCCGGCATCCTCGCGGACCGCCGTCTGGAGAGTCATCGTCAGCAACTGGACGACCTCGGCGTCGCCCCCTTCGACCTGGTCGTGGTCAACCTGTACCCGTTCACGCAGACGGTCGCCTCGGGGGCCACCCCCGACGAGTGCGTGGAGCAGATCGACATCGGCGGGCCCTCGATGGTGCGTGCCGCCGCCAAGAACCATCCGAGCGTTGCGATCGTCACCTCACCCGCACGCTACTCGCAGGTGGCCGAGGCCCTCTCGGAGGGCGGGTTCACCTACCAGGAGCGCAAGGTGCTGGCCGCCCAGGCCTTCCAGCACACCGCCGAGTACGACATCGCGGTGGCTTCCTGGATGGGATCGGTGCTCACCGACTCGTCCGAGGGTGACGGCTTCCCGGCCTTCATCGGTGGGGCGTGGCACAAGCTCGGCACCCTGCGCTACGGCGAGAACGCCCACCAGGGCGCCGCGCTCTACTCCTACCCGGCCGGCCCCGCGGGCATCACCCAGGCCCAGCAGTTGCACGGCAAGGAGATGAGCTACAACAACTACACCGACGGTGACGCCGCCTACCGTGCCGCGTACGACTTCGAGGCGCCGGCGGTGGCGATCATCAAGCACGCCAACCCCTGCGGCATCGCCGTCGGTGCCGACGTCGCCGAAGCACACCGCAAGGCCCACGAGTGCGATCCCGTCTCGGCCTTCGGTGGGGTGATCGCCACCAACCGGCCGGTCTCGGTCGAGATGGCCAAGCAGGTCGCAGAGGTGTTCACCGAGGTGATCATCGCCCCCGCCTACGAGGAGGGTGCCGTCGAAGTGCTGCAGGCCAAGAAGAACGTGCGCATCCTGGTGGCCCCCCCGTACACCCACCGTCAGCGTCAACTGCATCCCATCTCGGGGGGTGCGCTGCTGCAGCAACCCGACCGGATCGATGCCCCCGGTGATGCGGTCGAGAACTGGCAGTTGGTGGCCGGCGAGGCGGCCGACGAGGCCACACTTGCCGACCTCGAGTTCGCCTGGCGGGCCTGCCGGGCCGTGAAGTCGAATGCCATCCTGCTGGCCAGCGGCGGCGCCTCGGTCGGTGTGGGCATGGGTCAGGTGAACCGGGTCGACTCCTGCAAGCTGGCCGTTGAGCGCGCCGGGGACCGTGCCCCGGGCTCGGTCGCTGCCTCCGATGCGTTCTTCCCGTTCCCTGACGGGCCCCAGATCCTGCTCGACGCCGGGGTGAAGGCGATCGTGCAGCCCGGTGGGTCGATGCGCGACGAGCAGACCATCGAGGCCGCCAGGGCAGCCGGGGTCAGCATGTACTTCACCGGTACCCGCCACTTCTTCCACTGAGGGCGGCCGATGGACGATCCCCAGATGGACGCGCCGACCGGCCCCGGCCCCGGCACGCCGGATCCCGGACCGGGTGAGAGCTCAACCGGACAGGGGGCCTCCCGTGGACGGAGAGGCCGGGAGCAGGGTGCGGAGGAGCGCCGTCGTTTCAGGCTGGCGGCCGCCGCGTCGGCGCGCGGCGTCAACCAGTGGCCGCTGCTGGCCGTGCTGGGCTGCCTGGCGGTCGCCTTCGGCGTGGTGGCCACCGGTCACTGGCGCAAGGGTGCGTTCGCCGTCGGTTGCGCGGTGCTGTTCGCCGGCTTCCTGCGCGCCGTCCTGCCCGCCAAGACGGTGGGCCTCCTGGCAGTGAGGGCGCGTTGGTTCGACACCCTTCTGCTGGTGCTCAGTGGGGGAGCGATGCTGGTGCTCACCATGCTGGTCCCGCCGTCACCCCCGCGCTGAGCGAGCCGGCCTGAGCCGTCACCCCGCCACGCGACCCGCCCGTCGACCCGATAGGGTCGTTCCTGACCGTCGGCCTCGTCCGATCCAGGAACGGACCTGACAGACGAGCCGCCGCACACATCCGTTCCGTGGAAAGAGGACGACATCGTGACCACCACTCCCGTCAAGGTTGCAGTCACCGGCGCCGCCGGGCAGATCTGCTACAGCCTGCTGTTCCGCATCGCCAGCGGAGCGCTGCTCGGCCCCGACGTACCCGTGGAGCTTCGCCTGCTCGAGATCACCCCAGCTCTGAAGGCGCTCGAGGGCGTCGTCATGGAACTCGACGACTGTGCCTTCGGCAACGTCGCCGGCATCGAGATCGGCGACGACCCCAAGAAGGTCTTCGAGGGCGTCAACCTGGCCATGCTGGTCGGTGCCATGCCTCGCAAGGCGGGTATGGAGCGTTCCGACCTGCTGAGCGCCAACGGTGCCATCTTCACCGCGCAGGGCAAGGCCCTCAACGAGGTGGCGGCCGATGACGTCAAGGTGCTGGTGACCGGCAACCCGGCCAACACCAACGCCCTGATCGCCATGACGAACGCCCCCGACATCCCGCAGCGTCGGTTCAACGCGCTCACCCGCCTCGACCACAACCGGGCGAAGGCACAGCTGGCGCGCAAGCTGTCGGTCGGCACCGACGACATCAAGCACATGACCATCTGGGGCAATCACTCCTCGACCCAGTACCCCGACCTGTTCAACACCCTGGTCAACGGCACCAGTGCCGCCGACCAGGTCAACGACCAGTCATGGATCGAGAAGGAGTTCATCCCCACCGTCTCGAAGCGGGGAGCAGCCATCATCGAGGCTCGTGGACTGTCGTCGGCAGCATCGGCCGCCAACGCCACCGTCGAGCACATGCGCGACTGGGTGCTGGGCACCCCTGAGGGCGACTGGGTGTCGATGTCGGTTCCCTCCGACGGCTCCTACGGTGTTCCCGAGGGCCTGATCAGCTCGTTCCCGTGCATCGTCACCGGCGGGGAGTACCAGATCGTCCAGGGGCTCGACGTGAACGAGTTCAGCCGCTCGCGGATCGACGCCTCGGTGGCCGAGCTCGTCGAGGAGCGCGACGCCGTGAAGGGTCTGGGCCTCATCTGAGTCCCGACGATGGTTCGGGCCTGATCTGAGCCCTGCCCATTCGGGTTCGGGCCGTCAGCACCCGGTGGGGAAAGGCCCGGACTTTCGGTCCCTGGGGACTGTCGGGCCGGCCGGATAGGTTGGGGGCATGCGCCTCCACCTCATCCGGCACGGTCGCACAGCGGCCAACGTGCACCACCTGCTCGACACCGCCACGCCCGGGCACGACCTCGACGACGAGGGTCGTGCCCAGGCGGCGGTGCTGGTCGAGAAGCTGGCCGACCGTCCGATCGAGGCGATCTACGTCTCGCCGATCGCGCGCACCCAGCAGACGGCGGCCCCGCTGGCCGACGCGCTCGGCCTGACCCCCGTGGTGCTCGATGGTCTCGCTGAGATCAAGGCCGGCGACCTGGAGATGTGGCCGGGCTTCGGGCAGTACATGCAGGTGATCGCGGCGTGGGCCACGGGCGACCTCAGCGCCACCCGGCCCGGCGGCGAGGACGGAACCACCTTCATCTCCCGCTTCGACGAGGCCATCGCCACCATCGTCGCCTCCGGCCACCGCGAGGCGGCGGCCGTCAGCCACGCCGCGGCTCTGGGCACCTGGTTGGCGGCAAGGGCAGGAGGGCCGGTGGCCGGTGACGGGTCGGAGCGCCGGCTCGGCAACACCTCGATCATCACCCTGGACGGGGACGGTGACCAGGGCTGGACCATCGTCGAGTGGGACGACGGCGCCTCCTTCTTCCAGGAGGGGTTCCAGCCCGGACGCACGCTGTTGACCCGCAGTCAGACCCGTGAACTGGCACCCGAGTGGTCGTACGTGTTGGGCCGCCTGCAGCAGGTGTTCCGGTTCCCCGACTTCCCGACGGCGGCAACCTTCGTGGGTCGAGCCGCCGAGTTCGCCGGGGTCGTCGACCACCACCCCGAACTGAGCCTTCGTTTCGACAGGGTGCACGTCGGCGTCGGCAGCCACGACTGCGGTGGGGTCACCCACCGTGACACGGCCATGGCGAACCGCCTGCTGGCCATCGCCACCGAACTGGGCGGCACCACGGTCCCCGAGAAGCTGGAGGAGTGGGAGATCGCCATCGACACCATGGACGCCGACGCGATCCGTCCGTTCTGGCAGGCGGCGACGGGGCACGACGAGATCGACGGAAGCCTGGTCGACCCGTTACGGCTCGGGCCATCGATCTGGTTCCAGCAGTTGGACGAACCCCGCCCCGTGCGCAACCGCATCCACGTCGACCTGACGGTGGCCGCCGACGAGGCACCTGCCCGGATCGAGGCGGTCGTGGCAGCGGGCGGTCGAGTGGTCGGCGGGCGGGAACCCGCGTTCACGATCCTTGCGGATGCCGACGGCAACGAGGTGTGCATCTGCACCGAACTCGGTCGCGACTGATGAGACGAGGCCCCGTCCGGGTTGCGGACGGGGCCTCGCCATTCACACCGGTCGACCCGGGAGGGGGGTCGGGGTCGTGCCGGTGGGTCGGGGGTTGTCTTCCTCAGTGGGCGATGGCCCCCTCGGCGCCTGCTCCGGTCATGGAGCGGACCTCCATCTCGGCCTGCTTGTCGAGGTTGGGTTGCTCCTTCGACAGCAGCGTTCCCAGGATGCCGAGGAGGAACCCGAGCGGCACCGACACGATGGCCGGGTTGTCGAGCGGGAACCAGGCGAAGTCGGCATCGGGGAACATCGACGTCGGGGCCCCCGACACGGCCGGTGAGAAGATGATCAGCACCAGTGCGCTCACCAGCCCGCCGTAGATCGACCACAGTGATCCCTGGGTGTTGAACCTGCGCCAGTACAGCGAGAACAGGATCGAGGGAAGGTTGGCCGACGCCGCCACGGCGAAGGCCAGCGAGACCAGGAAGGCGATGTTCTGGCTCTTGGCGGCGATGCCGCCGATGATGGCGAGCACGCCGATCACGATCACCGTGTAGCGGGCCACGCGCACCTCGGTCGCGCCGTCGGCGAGGCCACGCTTGATCACCGAGTTGTAGATGTCATGGGCGAACGAGGCCGAGGCGGTGATCGCCAACCCGGCGACGACGGCAAGGATGGTGGCGAAGGCCACCCCCGAGATCAGCGCCAGGAAGACGGTGCCACCCACGCCCTGCCCCGGCAACCAGAACGCCAGCGCCGGCGCTGCCGCGTTGGCCTTGCCGGGCAGTTCGCCGATCGTCTTCGCCCCCACGAGCCATGCAGCGCCGTAACCCAGCACGAACGTGAACAGGTAGAAGGCCCCGATCAGACCGATCGCCCACGAGACGGAACGCCGGGCCTCCTTGGCCGTGGGCACGGTGTAGAAGCGCATCAGCACGTGCGGCAGACCCGCAGTGCCGAAGACGAGTGCGATCGACAGCGACACGAACGCCAACTTCGAGGTGGACGACTTGCCGTACTTGTGCATGGGCACCGACAGGTCGACTGCCGTCCCGGAGTCGGCGGCGGACTTGTCGTTGGCCAGCCCGATCAGGTGCGAGAGGTTGAACCCGGACTTGCCCAACACCCACAAGGTCATGATGGCTGCGCCCGTGATCAGCAGGATCGCCTTGATCATCTGCACCCACGTGGTGCCCTTCATGCCACCGATCAGCACGTAGGCGATCATCAGCACGCCCACGACGACGATCACCAGGTCCTGCATGAGGGGAGAGGTGACACCGAGCAGCAGCGAGACCAGGCCGCCGGCGCCGGCCATCTGGGCGAGCAGGTAGAAGAACGAGACGGCCAGGGTCGAGATGGCGGCCGCCATCCGCACCGGTCGCTGGCGCACCCGGAAGCTGAGCACGTCGGCCATCGTGTAGCGGCCGGTGTTGCGCAGTGGTTCGGCGACCAGCAGCAGCGCCACGAGCCACGCCACCAGGAAGCCGATCGAGTAGAGCAGACCGTCGTATCCCGACAGGGCGACCGCGCCGACGATGCCCAGGAAGGATGCCGCCGACAGGTAGTCACCTGCGATGGCCAGACCGTTCTGGCGTCCCGAGAACTGGGCGCCGCCGGTGTAGAAGTCCGAGGCCTTCTTGCGACCGCCCTGGGAGACCCGGATGACGATGGTGAGGGTGACCACCACGAACACCGCGAAGATGGCGATGTTGAGCGCTGAATTGCCAAGCTTGACGCCCTCGAGGGGGGTCAGGAACAGGGGAGTGGGAACAGGCATCAGATGCGCCCTTCCAGGTCGGCACGCAGCTTGGCCGCGATCGGGTCGAGGTTGCGGTTGGCGTGGCGGATGTAGAGCCAGGTGATCGTGAACGTGCTCACGAACTGGAGCAGTCCAAGAATGATGCCGAGGTTGACCAGTCCGAACACCTTGGTGTTCATGAAGTCGACGGCATAGGTGCTCAGCAACACGTAGAGGAAGTACCAGACCAGGAATGCGATCGACAAGGGGAACGCGAACCGACGGAAACGGGAGCGCAATTCACCGAATTCTGCCGACTGCTGCACCTCGTGGAAGGCCGCCGCCCCGCGGGTCTGGTCGGGTTCGATGGGTGGTGAGGGGTTGGTTGGAGTCGACATGGAGCTCCTCGGACAAGGGTCACAGGACCACGTGGCCGCCGTGCGCCTCGTTGCCCAGGACGGGACGAACCTCAGCGTTCGTCGCGCCCACCCTAGGCCAGCGGTTGCATACCCCGGGTACCACACGCCGCCACCTTCAGCTGAAGATGCGTCCCACCGGACGATGCCTCACTGGAAGGTCCTCACCGGAAGGTGCTCACCGGAAGGTGCCTCACCGGAAGGTGCTCACCGGAAGATGACGGTGCGGACCCCGTCGAGGAAGACTCGTCGCTCCGCGAACAGCTGGACCGCGCTGGTCAGGGTGCGTGACTCCTCGTCCTGACCGATCGCCACCAGCTGGGCCACGGTTCGGGTGTGGTCGACCCGGACCACGTTCTGCTCGATGATCGGACCCTCGTCCAGGTCTGAGGTGACGAAGTGGGCGGTGGCTCCGATCAGCTTCACCCCCCGCGCGTGCGCCTGCCGATAGGGATTGGCGCCCTTGAAGCCGGGGAGGAAGGAATGGTGGATGTTGATGGCCCGACCTCCGAGGAAGGCGCACAACTCGGGAGAGAGGATCTGCATGTAGCGAGCCAGCACCACCAGCTCGATGTCATCGGCCTCGACGAGTTCTCGGACCCTGCCCTCGAACGCGGCCTTGGTCTCGGCGGTGACGGTGTGCGCCTCGAACGGGACCCCGTAGAACCCGGCCAGGTCGGCGAGATCCCCGTGGTTGGCCAGCACCCGCGGCACCTCGATCGGCAACTGCCCCGAACGCTCCCGCGCGAGCAGGTCGTTGACGCAGTGGGCGGCCTTGGTGGCCAGCACGAGGGTGCGCAGTTTTCGCCCGCGCTCCACGACCTCGAACTCGGCTGCGAACTCCTCGGCCACGGGGCGCATCCGGTCCTCGAACTCCGCTCCGTCGAGCGCCGTCTCGACCTCGAGGCGCAGGAAGAAGTGGCCGGTGTCGGTGCTCGAGAACTGCTGGAGCTCGGTGATGTTGCCTGACGCCGCGACGCACGCACCCGAGACGGCGTGCACGATCCCGGGGCGGTCGACGCACGAGAAGGTGAGCACCCAGTGGTGCAGGGCATCGGTCTGTGGCATGGCGACCACTCTAGGGCGGGGCGACCCTGCCGACTCCTGTCCCCGAACCGTGGGCGCCGGGCGTCGGGCCGGCGGCTTCACACCCTGAAGGTGGGGTCGTCCTGGTCGACGTCCACGACGACGCGCCCGGCGCGGATGACCACCCGGGACGGACGATGGTCGACCACGGCGGAGCTGAGGGTCTCGCCCTCGACGAGGACCAGGTCGGCCTCGTCCCCGACCTCGAGTCCCGGGGTGCCGACCAGCGGGTCGACCCGTGCCAGGCTCGGGTCGATCACCTGTCGTCCGCCGACCGTGGCGGTGAAGGCCGCCGCACGCAGCTCCTCGTCGGTCTTCAGGTTGTGCTGCCAGCACAGTTGGAACAGCCGGTTCCAGTGGTCACCGTCGCCGTAGGGCGACCAGTAGTCGCGCATGCCGTCCTCGCCCAGACCGACGCGCACGCCCTCGGCGAGCAACCTGCGGTAGGGCAGCGGGCGGGACCCGCGCGGCGCCACGGTGGCGATGGCGACGTCGAGCTCGACGAGCTGGGCGATCAGACGGTCCTCGACCTCGGGGCTGTTCGTGCCCAGGGCCATGGCGTGCGAGATCGTCACCTGACCCTGCATGCCGAGAGCTCGGGTGCGTTCGAAGATGAGGTCCCACGAGAACGCGCCCATGGTGCCGGTCTCGTGGACGTGCAGGTCGACGGGCTTGCCGTACCTCTCAGCAAGCCCGAAGACGACGTCGAGGTGACCCTTGGGGTCGCGGTCGACCGCGCAGGGATCGATGCCGCCGACGACGTCGACCAGTCCCTGCCGCAGTGCGTCCTCGAGCAGTGACTCGGTGCCCGGGTCGATCATGATCCCCGACTGTGGGAAGGCCATCACGGTCACATCGGCGAGGGCGGCGTGGTGCTCCTTGGCCGCCAGTACGCCCTCGAGCCTCTCGAGTCCCGCATGGGTGTCGATCTGCGCGTAGGAACGCACCTTGGTGGTGCCCCGCGAGATCATCCGTCCCAGCATGGCGGTGGCCTTGTCGGCGATCGGGGCGTCCTGTCTCCAGCCCTGCCGGTCTGCCTCGATGTGACCCATCAGGCTGGGCGGCGCGGTGTGGGGGCGGAAGGGCAGGCCCCACCGGGTGGAGCACAGGTGCACGTGCACGTCGGCGAACGAGGGGAGCGCGATCCGGCCGCGGCCGTCGATCCGTTCCCCGATGCCGCCCACCGCCTGGCCGTTCGGGGGAGCGACGACTCGTCCGTCCTCGAAGTACAGATCGGTGGCCGGGCCACCCCAGGGACGCACGCCTTGCAGCACGGTGAGGGTCATGCAGGCACCCTACGAGGTCGCTGTGTGAGCGTCCTCCTTCGCTCATCCGTCCGACCGTGAGGCCCCGCCCGGTCGCGTCGGAGCCATCCGATAGCGTGGAACTCGAACAGCGGCGTGCCGTCGAGCGCGTCCGTCCACCTCGTGAGGAGCAGCGATGACGCAGACCATCCACTGGACCAAGATCGACGAGGCGCCCGCCCTCGCCACCCACTCGTTCCTGCCCATCGTGCAGAGCTTCCTCGCCGGGAGCGGTATCGAGGTGGTGACCTCCGACATCTCGCTGGCGGGTCGCATCCTCGCGCAGTTCCCCGAGCGACTCGACGCCGGGCAGCGGGTGGCCGACAACCTGGCCGAACTGGGTGCTCTCACGCTGAAGCCCGAGGCCACCATCATCAAGCTGCCGAACATCTCGGCCTCGGTGCCCCAGCTGAAGGCGGCCATCGCCGAACTGCAGTCACAGGGCTTCGACGTGCCCGACTTCCCCGAGAACCCCACCACCGCGGACGAGGCCGACACCGCCGCCCGCTACGCCAAGGTGCTGGGCTCGGCCGTCAACCCGGTGCTGCGCGAGGGCAACTCCGATCGTCGGGCACCCGCCTCGGTCAAGACCTTCGCCCGCAAGCACCCCCACCGCCTCGGACCGTGGACCCCCGCCAACCGCGCCTCGGTGGTGTCGATGGCCGACGGCGACTTCTACGGCCATGAGCAGTCGGTGGTCACCGAGCGCGCCACCACGCTGAGCATCGTGCTGCAGACCGCAGACGGAACCGTCGTGCTGAAGGACGCCGTACCCACCCTCGACGGCGAGATCGTCGACGCCACCTTCATGTCGGCCGCGCGGCTGCGCGCCTTCTACGCTGCCCAGATCGAGAAGGCGAAGTCCGAGGGCCTGCTGCTGTCGCTGCACCTGAAGGCCACCATGATGAAGGTGTCCGACCCGGTGATGTTCGGCCACGCCGTCAGCGTGTTCTACGAACCGGTACTGACCCGGCACGCCGCCGCCATCGCCCAGATCGGGTTCAACCCCAACCAGGGAATCGGCGACCTCTACGCCAAGCTCCCGCAACTCGACCAGGCGACCGCCGACCAGATCCGCGCCGACATCGATGCCCTCTACGCCGAGCGACCCGCTCTGGCCATGGTCGACTCCGACAAGGGGATCACCAACCTGCACGTGCCCTCGGACGTGATCATCGACGCGTCGTTGCCCGTGGTCATCCGCGACTCGGGCCAGATGTGGGACGCCAAGGGCGGGCAGCAGCAGACCCTCGCCATGGTGCCCGACCGCAGCTACGGCCCCATGTACGAGGCCGTCATCGCCGAACACAAGCGCAACGGCGCCCTCGACCCGGCGACCATCGGGTCGGTGCCCAACGTCGGACTGATGGCGCAGAAGGCTGAGGAGTACGGCTCCCACCCGACCACGTTCGTCATCCCGGAGGCCGGCCGTGTGCAGGTGCTCGACGGGGACACCGTGGTGATGGAGCACGAGGTCGAGGCAGGTGACATCTGGCGGATGAGCCGGGTGCGCGACATCCCGGTGCAGGACTGGGTCAAGCTGGCGGTGAGCCGGGCACGGGCCACGGGGGCGCCGGCCGTGTTCTACCTCGACGCCGCCCGCGCCCACGACGCGAACCTGATCGCCAAGGTGAAGACCTACCTGGCTGACCACGACACCGAGGGGCTCGACCTGCAGATCATGGCTCCGGTCGAGGCCATCACCTTCTGCCTGGCCCGCATCCGCGAGGGGAAGGACGCGATCTCGGTCACGGGGAACGTGCTGCGTGACTACCTGACCGACCTGTTCCCGATCCTCGAACTGGGCACCTCGGCCAAGATGCTGTCGATCGTGCCGCTGCTGGCCGGTGGTGGCCTGTTCGAGACCGGGGCGGGGGGTTCGGCCCCCAAGCACGTGCAGCAGTTCGTCGCCGAGAACTACCTGCGCTGGGACTCGCTGGGCGAGTTCTCGGCGCTCGGGGCAGCACTGGAACACCTCGCCGCGGCGGGCAATCCGAAGGCCCAGGTGCTCGCCGACGCCCTCGACCGCGCCATCGGCACCTTCCTGGACGAGAACCGTTCGCCTGCTCGGCGGGTGGGCCAGATCGACAACCGTGGCTCCCACTACTACCTGGCCAGCTACTGGGCCAGGGCGGTGGCCGACCAGGACGCCGACCCCGAACTCAGGCAGCGCTTCGCGCCGATCGCCCAGGCCCTGGCCGACAACGAGGAGACCATCAACGCCGAACTGATCGGCGTGCAGGGGCACCCCGTCGACATCGGCGGCTACTACCACCCCGACGAGCAGAAGGTGCAGGCGGCGATGCGGCCGTCGTCCACCCTCAACTCCATCATCGGGCTGTAGTCATCGGCTGAGCGCGACCCGTCTGCCTCACCCGGCACCATCTCGCCCGCGAACCACGGGCGAGGGGGTGCCGGGTGGCAGGGGTGGGTCCGTCCATCCGGATGGGCTCCCCGCGGGGTCCGTTAGGCTGGGCGAACCATCGCCCGGGAGAGTTCGTGACCCAGACCCTCAGCAACATCGCCCTGATCTTCGTCTTCATCCTGATCGGCGGCATCTTCGCAGCCGCCGAGATGGCCCTGGTCAGCCTGCGCGAGAGCCAGGTGAAGCAGATGTCGTCGCGCGGCAAGCGCGGGGCGGCCATCCAGCGCCTCACCCAGAACCCCAACCGTTTCCTGTCGTCGGTGCAGATCGGTGTCACCCTGGCCGGGTTCCTCTCCGCCTCGTTCGGCGGTGCCACCCTGGCCAGCTCGCTCGCTCCCCAACTGGTGCGGATCGGGGTGCCCGATTCCATCGCCGGCACGGTTGCCCTGGTGCTGATCACCGTGGCGATCAGCTACTTCTCGATCGTGCTCTCGGAGCTGACCGCGAAGCGGCTGGCGATGCAGCGGGCCGAGGGTTTCGCCCTCTCCCTGGCGCCCATGGTCGACGGCATCGCGCGTATCTCGAGGCCGTTGATCTGGTTCCTCGGCAAGTCGACCGATGTCGTCGTCCGGGTGCTCGGTGGTGACCCCAACGCCGGCAAGGAAGAGGTGACCGACGAGGAGTTGCGTCAGATGGTGTCGAGTTCGGCGACCCTGGGCGACGAGGAACGACACATCGTGGACGAGGTCTTCGACGCCGGGGAACGCTCCCTTCGTGAGGTGATGGTGCCCCGTACCGAGGTGGACTTCCTCCCCGGTGACATGCCCGCCTACCGCGCCATCCGCGAGGTGCAGGGCGCCCCGCACTCCCGGTACCCGGTGTCGGACGGCTCGACCGACCGCATCGCTGGCTTCCTGCACGTGCGCGACCTGATGGACCTCGACCCGGCCACCCGTTCGGCCCCCGTGCGGCAACTGGTGCGTCCCGTCGTGAGCCTGCCCGACACTGTCAAGGTGTTGCGCGCGCTCACCGACATGCGCCGCGAGGGCGCCCATCTGGCCATCGTGCTCGACGAGTACGGCGGCACCGCGGGCATCGTCACCCTCGAGGACCTCGTCGAGGAACTGATCGGCGACATCACCGACGAGTACGACGTGGTCGCCGACGAGGACCTGGCCCACGCACAACTGCGCGACCTCGACGGGCTGACCACCTTGGGTGAGTTCGAGGAGAGGGCCGGCTACGTGCTGCCTGAGGGGCCCTATGACACGGTCGCGGGCTACGTCATGTCACAACTGGGCAAGGTGCCCGAGGTGGGGGACACCTTCTCGGTGGAACTCGAGCGCTCCGACGGTGCCCCCGGTGACCGGCCCGAGGTGATGAGCTTCGACTTCGAGGTCGCCGACCTCGACGGACGCCGAGCCAGCTGGTTGCGCGTGCACGGCACCCCGCCCCCGCCGGTGGAGACGGCGGATGAGGGCGACTGACGACGCCGACGGCTCGCTGCTGCTGACCTCGGACCGGATCGGGGCCCTGCTGCAGGCGGTCGTCGAGCGGGCGGGCGGCCACCTGGGGGAATGGTCGATGGACCATGTCGACTCCAACCCCGGACTGTCGACCACGGCCACCTATGTCGCCCAGGTGCACTGGCCCTACGGCGAGCGTGAAGAGCTGATCGGGGTGTCCGCTCGCACCGGGGGCCGGGGGAGCGGGGACGAACGTGCCCTGCTGTTCACCATCGACGGACGTGAGGTGGCCGCGTGGGTGTATCCCGCCGACCCCGAGTTGCCGGGACTGCAACGGGCCGCCTATCCCGAGCGGATGGCCGAACTGATCAACGATGAGGGGCTGCTCGACCGCCCCATCAGCTCGGGTCAGATCAGTCTCGCAATGATCGGCTACCGCCCCCGCCGTCGGGCGGTGCTCCGGTGCGCGATCGCGGACCCCAGGACGACGTTCTACGTGAAGGTGCAGAAGGCACGCGCGTTCGCCGAGACCCTCCACCGGCACCGGCTGCTGCTCGACGCCGGTGTGCCCTCACCCGTCGTCCGGGTGGCCACCGACGACCACATCCTGGTGCTGGACGAACTCCCGGGCCGTCCCTTGGCCAAGGCGATCTTCGACCCGGCCCCGCCGTGCACGGCGGAGGCGCTGATCGACCTGCTCGACTCGATGCCCTCGTCGGTGGCCGCGCTCGAGCGGCGCCCGCCGTGGTCGGATGCGGTGGACCACTACGCCGGGGTGATCACGGCGGCCATGGCCGACCAGGGCCCCCGGCTCGCATGGATGTGCGCCCGCATCCATGAGGGACTCGACCCGATCGAGGTGGGGAACGAGGCGACCCATGGCGACTTCCACGAGGGTCAGGTGTTCGTCCGCGACGGGGTTCCCTCGGGCATGCTCGACATCGACACGATCGGCCCCGGGCGCCGGGCCGATGACCTCGCCTGCCTGGTGGCGCATCTGTCGACCGTGCAACGCATGAACCCCGAGCAGAAGGCGACCGTCCATGCGCTGATCCGACGGTGGGTGCCGGTCTTCGACGAGCGGGTCGACCCGGTCGAGCTGAGGCTGCGTTCGGCAGCCGTCATCATCTCGCTGGCGACCGGACCGTACCGGGGGCAGGAGCCGGACTGGTGGCGGGAGACCACCTGGATCCTCGATGCAGCCGAGGCCCTCGTCCGCCAGGTCAGCTGAGGTGTGCACCCCGGGCCGGGGAACAGGCCCGCGGGTAGGGTGACTGCTCGTGGTGAGGGCGAGCGAACTGGGCAGGCAGGCGCTGCGGGTCAACCCCGCGCGGGCTGACCACCTGGTCGCCACGCGTGCGGCCGTGTCTGTCGTCGTGCCCCTGCTCGTCGTCGTCTGGCTGGGGCGCCTGGACTGGGCTCCCTGGGTGTCCTTCGGCGCGCTCACCTCGCTCTACGGGCGCACGGTGCTCGACCGCGACCGCTTCGGCCAGCAACTGTGGGCCGGCGCATCCTTGTGCGCGGCCGTCGTGTCGGGGGTGCTCATCTCGGGGCTTCCCCACGTGGAGTGGTGGGTGGTGGTGCTCGGGTCCGTCGTCTCGTTCGCGGGATCCCTGCTCGGTGACGCGGTCAGGTGGCACCCACCGGGGCCCCTGTTCATGCTCTTCGGACTGGCCGTCTGCGCCTCGACCGGGGTCGGCGCGTCCCGAGCCCCGGTGGCGCTGCTGGTCTGTGCCAGCACCGTCGCCTTCTCGCTCGTCGTCGGGCAGGTGGGCGCCGCCGTCGGCGGCAGGCTCGGTCGACCGCGGATCCCGCGCCCACACTTCACGAGGGCCCTGACTCCCGAGGACGCCCTCCGGCACCTGCTCAGGTTCGTGCTGGCCACCAGCCTTGCGGGCACGATCGCGACGCTGGTGGGTGGCACCCATCCCTACTGGGCGATGGTGGCCGCGTGTGCGGCCCTTGGCGGTCCCGACCTGGCCGCGCGGCTGGTGCGTGGTGTGCACCGGGTGATCGGCACCCTGGTCGGACTGGTGCTCGCCGCCGCCGTGCTGGGAGTGCACCCGCGGGGGGTCTGGCTGGTGGTGGTGATCGCCGCGCTTCAATGGGTCACCGAGGTGTTGGTCGGACGCAACTATGCACTCGCCTGCGTCTTCATCACACCCCTGGCTCTTTCCATGGGGCAGTTGGCCCATGAAGTGCCGGTCAACGCATTGATCGTCGACCGTGGCTGGGAGACGTTGTTGGGTGCCGCCGTTGCCATTCTGGTGCTGCTCGCCATTCCCTCGAACAGGACCTCGATCACGCGTCAGTAACGGTGTCACGCATATGAGGGACCGCGGTTCGCCATGGGAAGAACAGCGGGTTACGCTGGCCACGCTCATCGTCGAGTCAGACCTGCTCATCCTGTCCCGGAGGAACCCCCTGTGAAGAAGTCGTTGCTCTCGGTCTCAGCCATTCTGGCTGCTTCCGCCCTCACCCTGACGGCCTGTGCGCAGGCCCCGTCGTCCACGCCCTCGGCCAGCGGCTCGACCTCGTCGAGCGCCTCGTCCTCGGCGTCGGCCTCGACCAGCACCTCGGCCGCCAATGCCGACTTCAAGGCCTGCATGGTCTCGGACTCGGGTGGCTTCGACGACAAGTCGTTCAACCAGACCTCCTACGCCGGGCTGACCAAGGCCAAGGCAGATCTGGGCATCCAGACCGGGCAGGTCGAGTCGACCGACGCCAAGGACTTCGCGACCAACATCCAGACGATGATCGACCAGAAGTGCAATGTCATCGTCACCGTCGGCTTCCTGCTCTCGGACGCGACCGTTGCCGCAGCCAAGGCGAACCCCAACATCAAGTTCGCGATCGTCGACGACAATCCCGCGGGGGCAGCCGGCCTGAAGAACTTCAAGGCTCTGGTCTTCAACACCGCCGAGTCGTCGTTCATGGCCGGCTACCTGGCCGCCGCGCAGACCAAGTCGGGCAAGGTCGGCACCTTCGGTGGCATGAAGATCCCGACCGTGACGATCTTCATGGACGGCTTCGCCCAGGGTGTGGAGTACTACAACAAGCAGAAGAACAAGAGCGTGCAGGTGCTCGGTTGGGACGCCGCCAAGCAGGACGGCCAGTTCGTGCCCGAGCCCAACCCGTTCGACAACATCGCCGGCGGCAAGACCACTGCGACCAACCTGGTCTCGCAGGGCGCCGACATCCTGTTCCCCGTCGCCGGACCGGCCGGTCAGGGAGCCCTGCAGGTGGCACAGTCGAGCAATGGTCAGGTCAACGCGATCTGGGTCGACACCGACGGTTGCGTCTCGGCCGCGAACTTCTGCAAGAGCATCGTGAGCTCGGTCTACAAGGGCATGGACGTGGCGGTCTTCGACACCATCAAGGCCGCCCAGGAGGGTTCGTTCTCCTCCGATCCCTATGTCGGCACCCTCGCCAACGCCGGCACCGGTCTGGCCCCCTTCCACGACTTCGACGGACAGGTCTCGGCCGAGACCAAGTCGGAGCTCGAGAAGATCAAGAGCGACATCGAGGCGGGCACCATCAAGATCACCTCGGCCGCCCAGCCCAAGTGACCCACTCGCCCCGGTGAGCGAACAGTTCACGTGACGGGGGAGTGACCGGCACGTTCAGACGGGAGGGGTCCCTCGTGGGCCCCTCCCGTTTGTCACCCCCGGCACCCCAGACCCAGAGTCAACGTGTGGAAGGATGCGACCGTGAACGAGCCAGTGTCGTCCCAGCAGGCCAAGCCGGCCCCGTCCCACCAAGCTCCGTCCCACCAGGCTCCGTCCCACCAGGCTCCGGCCCCCCAGGGGCTGAGCCTGCGTGGCATCACGAAGCGGTTCGGGTCGTTGACGGCCAACGACGGCATCGACCTCGACATCGTGCCCGGGCGGATCCACTGCCTGCTGGGTGAGAATGGCGCCGGCAAGTCGACGCTGATGAACCAGCTCTACGGGCTGCTCGACCCCGACGAGGGCGAGATCTTCATCGACGGCACGCCCCAGAAGTTCGCCAACCCCAAGCAGTCGATGGCCGCCGGCATCGGTATGGTGCACCAGCACTTCATGCTGGTTGACGTGTTCACCGTGGCCGAGAACCTGGTGCTGGGTCGGGAACAGGGACCCTTCGGCACCCTCGACATGCGCAGCGCCCGACGCACCGTCATCGAACTCTCCGAGCGCTACAACATGGCGGTCTCACCCGACTCGGTGATCGAGAACCTGCCCGTCGGGGTGCAGCAGCGCGTCGAGATCCTCAAGGCCTTGGCCAACGATGCCAAGTACCTGATCTTCGACGAGCCCACCGCCGTGCTGACACCCCAGGAGATCGACGAGTTGATGGCCGTGATGACCTCGTTGCGCGACGAGGGTCGGGCCATCGTCTTCATCACCCACAAGTTGCGCGAGGTGCGTGCCATCGCCGATGACATCACCGTCATCCGCCGTGGTGCCGTGGTGGGGCAGCCGCCCCGCGATGCCAGCGAGCAGGAACTGGCCGAACTGATGGTCGGACGATCGGTCAGCCTCAAGGTGGCCAAACAGGCACCCAGGCTCGGTGACACCCGGCTGGTGGTCGACCACATCTCGGTGGCCGACGACGCCGGCACCGTGGTCGTCGACGACGCCAGCTTCGAGGTCAAGGGCGGCGAGATCGTCTGCATCGCCGGGGTGCAGGGCAACGGCCAGACCGAACTGGCCGAGGTGCTGCTGGGGTTGTTGCCGGTGCTGCACGGTGAGGTCACCCTCGACGGACGCTCCCTGACCCGGCTCAAGCCCAAGGAGGTGCTGCGTGCGGGGGTCGGCTTCGTCCCCGAGGACCGGCAGCACGACGGTTTCGTCGGCACCTTCTCGGTCGCCGAGAACCTGGTGCTCAACCAGATCGAGGAGTTCTCCCGGGGCGGCATGCTCGACCTCGGACGAATCTCGGCCAACGCCGAGCAGAAGGTGCAGGAGTTCGACATCCGCACCCAGTCGATCAGCCTGCCGGTGAACTCCTTGTCGGGAGGCAACCAGCAGAAGGTGGTGCTGGCCAGGGAACTGTCGCGGCCGCTGAGCCTGCTGGTCGCCAGCCAGCCCACCCGCGGTGTTGACGTCGGCGCCATCGAGTTCCTGCACAAGCGCATCGTCGAGGAACGGGACGGTGGCACGGCAGTGGTGATCGTCTCGACCGAACTCGAGGAGGTCGAGTCGCTGGCCGACCGCATCGCAGTCATGAACAAGGGACGCATCGTCGGCATCGTCCCGGCCGGTACACCCCGCGACGTGCTCGGCCTGATGATGGCCGGCATCCCCCACGACGAGGCCGTGGCGGCAACCCGCGCCACACCCGCCGACCCCAACCAGGAGGACGCATGACCGAGTCCCCAACCCCCGATCGGACCGCCCGTCGTCCTGTGCGGCTGGCGCGCGTCGACTGGTCGGAGATCACCGTCACGGTGTTCGCCCTGCTGCTGGCCTTCGTGATCGGCGCCGTGCTGATGGTCATTGCCGACACCGAGGTGCAGCAGAAGTTCACCTACTTCTTCGCACGCCCCGGTGACGCCCTCACAGCCAGCGTCGACAAGATCTCGACCTCGTACGGGGCACTGTTCCGCGGCGCCTTCGGCGGGATCGGTCCGATCACGAACACCATGGCCCAGTCGGCGCCGCTCATCTGCGCCGGTCTCGGCGTGGGGCTGGCCTTCCGCGCCGGACTGTTCAACATCGGCGGCCAGGGGCAGGCCATCATGGGCGCGATGTTCGGCGCCCTGGTCGGTTTCAAGCTGACGGGGCTGCCGCTCGTGGTGCACCTTCCGCTGGCGATCCTCGCCGGTGTGGTGGCCGGGGGCATCTGGGGCGGCTTCGTCGGCTTCCTCAAGGCACGCACCGGGGCCCACGAGGTGATCGTCACCATCATGATGAACTACATCGCCGGTGGACTGTTGTCGTTCGCGCTCACCCAGGCCCTCTTCCGACGCCCCGACCGCGCCGACCCGATCGCCCCCGTGGTGGCTTGGAACGCCACCTTCCCCAGGATCGCAGGCACGCAACTGCACCTGGGCTTCCTGCTGGCGCTGGTGGCGGCCTTCGTGGTCTGGCTCGTGATCGAGCGCACCAGCCTCGGGTTCCGCATCCGGGCCGTGGGGTCCAACCCCAGCGCCTCGGCCACCGCCGGCATGAGCGTCGCGAACACCACCATGGTCACGATGGCACTCTCGGGGGCCCTCGCCGGGCTCGCCGGGGTGCAGGTGGCCCTCGGTCCCATGTCGGGCGCCACCCCGACCCCGCTGACGGCAGGGCTGGTCGGCACCATCGGCTTCGACGCCATCACCGTGGCCCTGTTGGGACGCTCCCGTCCGCTGGGCACCGTCTTCGCGGGACTCCTGTTCGGCGCCCTGCACGCCGGTGGCCTGGTGATGCAGGGCACCGGCACCCCCAAGGAACTCACCACCGTGCTGCAGGCGCTCGTCGTGATGTTCGTGGCGACTCCCATGCTGGTCCGCACCCTGCTGCCCTTCCTCAGGGCCCGGCGCGCCCGTCGGGCCGTGCCAGCCGTCGCCTCCTCGGGAGGGTTGGCGTGATGAGCAACCCTCGCCTTCCCCGCCCGGACGAGGTGCCCGGCGACGTGCCGGCCCCTGACCGGGACAGCACCCCACCGCAGATCGTCACCCCGCAGCAGGCCCCCCAGGAGATGACCGTGACCTCGGTGCTCAACGAACCGACGGCGGATGCCCCCACCGACCAGATCGCTGCGGCCCAGGAGGTGCACCTGGCCACCACCGAGTCGCGCGAGAACCGCACCGCGCGGCTGTCGACCGGGGTGCTGCTTGCGCTGATGGGTCTGGTGCTCCTGCGCCTCATCTTCGCCACCCACGGCAAGGCCACCTTCGCCCTCTCGGACGCCCTGGTGCCCCAGGCCGAGCGCCTGCCCGACATCGTGCTGCCAGGGGTCCCCCTGGTGGTGGTGGCGACGGTGGTCATGCTGGCGGCGGCGCTCGCCTTCCTGTTCGGACGTCGCCTCCCGGGGTGGGTCCGCGGCGTGGCTGGCGCAGGAGCAGCCACGGCGCTCGTGATCGGTTTCATCACCTGGGCGGCTGCGGGTCGTCCGCTGCCCTTCCAGGTCTCGAACCAGTTGGCCGGCACCCTGGTGTTCGCGACACCGCTGGTCTTCGGTGCCCTCGCAGGTGTGCTGTGCGAGCGCTCGGGGGTGGTCAACGTGGCCATCGAGGGCCAGATGCTGACCGCCGCCTTCACCGCCACCCTGGTCGGTGCCGTCACGAAGTCAGTCACCGCGATGCTGGTCGGCGCCGTCCTCGCCGGTGTGCTGATGGCCGCGGTTCTGGCGCTGTTCACCATCAAGTACATCGTTGACCAGGTGGTGATCGGGGTGGTGATCAACCTGTTCGCCAGCGGGCTGACGGCCTTCCTGTTCAAGGCGATCATGGCGCCCAAGCCCCAGCTCAATGAGGCACCCCTGATGGAGCGCATCCCGATCCCGGTGCTCAGCGACATCCCCTTCCTCGGCGAGGTGCTGTTCCGTCAGACCTGGCTGGTCTACCTGGCGTTCGTGAGCGTCGCGGTGGTCTCGTTCCTGCTGTACCGCACCAAGTGGGGGCTGCGGGTCCGGGCCGTCGGGGAACACCCGCAGGCAGCCGACACCGTCGGCATCTCGGTCACGGCGACCCGCTGGTCAGCCGTGCTCGTCGGCGGAGTCTTCGCCGGTCTGGGCGGGGCGTTCTTCCCGGCCTCGACGGGGCTGTTCAACGACGACATCACCGTCGGCAACGGCTTCATCGCGTTGGCGGCTGTGATCATGGGTCGGTGGAAGCCGATCCTGGCCGCCTGCATGGCCCTGTTCTTCGGCTTCCTGCAGCAGTTGGGGTCCCAGGTGCAGACCTTGGGCACGCCCATCAACTCCCAGTGGCTGATCCTGCTGCCGTATTTCGCCACGATCATCGCGGTCGCCGGGTTGGTGGGCCGGGTGCGTGCACCCGCCTCGGACGGCATCCCCTACGTGAAGGCCTGACATGGCTGACGACACCGAGATGGCTGACAGGATCGACCGGGCTGCCGACATCGACCGGGCTGACGAGATCGACTGGGCTGACAGGATCGACTGGGACGGGCTCCGCGCGAGGGCCAAGGACATGGCTGCGCGGGCCTATGCCCCCTACTCGAACTTCCCGGTGGGCGCCGCGGCGCTCGTGGACGACGGCCGCGTCGTCGAGGGATGCAATGTCGAGAACGCCGGCTATGGGATGAGCCTGTGCGCCGAGTGCGGACTCGTCAGTGACCTGGTCGCAGGGGGAGGCGGTCGGCTCGTCGCGTTCGCCTGCGTGAACGCGTTCGGGGAACCACTGATGCCGTGTGGACGTTGTCGCCAGCTGCTGTTCGAGCACGGTGGCCGCGAGTTGCTGATGGACACCCCACGCGGTGTCTGGACCTTGGACCAGGTGCTGCCGCAGGCCTTCGGACCCGATGACCTCGACCACGTGGCCGCCCACCGCGATGTCGTCGGCTGAGCCCTGGCACCGGGTGCCACATGTCGGCTGACCGGGCACCTGCCGTGGACGCGGGCGAGAGCGCGCCACCGCTCACCATCGACGAACTGCGCCGACTGCCCAAGGTCACGCTGCACGACCACCTGGACGGGGGACTTCGTCCGCAGACGGTGATCGACCACTGCCGGGAGAACGGTCACCCCCTGCCGGGGCCGGGCGGCGCCGGGCGTGCAGACCTGGACGCTGAGCAGTTGGGGCGATGGTTCCACGAGCACGCCAGTGCGGGTTCCCTGGTGAGCTACATCGCCACCTTCGAGCACACCATCGCGGCCATGCAGACCCGGGAACAGCTGGTGCGGGTGGCCCGGGAGTTCGTGCTCGACCAGCACGCCGATGGGGTGGTCTACGCCGAGGCGCGCTGGGCCCCCGAGCAACACCTGCGGCGCGGCCTGACCATGGCCGCCGCGGTCGAGGCTGTCCGTGACGGACTTCGCGAGGGCGAGGCCGAGGTGCGCGCCGCGGGAGGGGTGATCGTCGCCCAGCAGATCCTGTGCTCGATGCGCCACGCCTCGCCCAGCCTCGACGTGGCCGACCTGGTGATCGCCTACCGCGACCAGCAGGTGTGCGGCTACGACATCGCCGGCGCCGAGGACGGCTTCCCACCCACCCTCTGGTCGGGTGCCTTCGACGAACTGAAGCGCGCCAATGCGCGGTTCACCATCCACGCCGGGGAGGCCTTCGGGGTGCCCTCCATCTGGGAGGCCGTGCAGTTGTGCGGGGCCCACCGGTTGGGCCACGGAGTTCGGCTGGTCGACGACATCGTCCAGGTCGAGCACGGCGGCGGGTGGCGACTGGGCAGGTTGGCCAGCTACGTGCGCGACCAGCGGATCCCGCTCGAGGTGTGTCCCTCGTCCAACCTGCAGACCGGCGTCGCGACCACCCTGGCCGACCACCCCGTCGACCTGTTCAAGAGGCTCCGCTTCCGGGTCACCGTCAACTGCGACAACAGGCTGCAGTCAGCCACCACCCTCAGCCGCGAGTTCGCGCTGCTGGTCGAGACCTTCGGGTGGACGAAGGCAGATGTGCGCTGGTGCACGCTCAACGCCATGAAGTCGGCCTTCCTGCCGTTCGACCAGCGCCTGGGATTGATCGACGAGGTGATCAAGCCCGGGTTCGAGGGCTGATCACGGGTTCCCGACAGTCCGACAGGGGTTCTCGTCCCGTCCTCGGGTTTGCCCCCGGTTGGGCTCCTCCCGTCCTGGTTGCCCCACGGGCGACCGGAGAATCGTCCGAGCAGCCACCCGGAGGGGGGTTTCGTGCTGAGGTCATCAGGGGTGAGCTCAGTGGGGAGGACGGAGGACGGACATGGCAGGGTCGTGGACGAGGTGGCTGGTCGCCGCGGCCGCCGTCGTGCTCCTGACGCCAGTGGCGGCGTGCGCGTCGACGGCCGGGTTCTACGACCAACTGTCCACGGCGGCCGGCGAGGTTGCCTCCGCCAGTGGCAGCGCGGCCGAGGCCATCGACCTGACCGCCCATGGACGGCTGACCTCCGCCGTCCGGGATTCCGCCATCGCTGACGCCGACCAGCAGTCGAGCACCGCGGCCGGCACCCTCGACCAACTGCAGGCCAACACGACGGATCGGCAGGCGTCACGCCGAACCACGATCGACGCCGTGCACCGCGCCCAACGGAGCCTGCAACTGGCGGACGATGCTGCCGCCAACCACGACGACCAGACCTTGGCCCGGTTGGCACCCACCCTGCGCGAGCAGGCCAAGCAGCTGACCGACCTGCAGGACGAGTGGGCCAGCCGATGAAGAAGGTCCTGGGACTGGCACTGGGCATCCTCACCGCCATCGGTGGCTTCGTCGACATCGGAGACCTCGTCACCAACGGCGTCGTCGGGTCCCGGTTCGGCTTCGGCCTCGCCTGGTCGACACTGCTGGGGGTCGTCGGCATCTGCCTGTTCGCGAACATGTCCGGGCGGGTGGCGGCCGTCAGCGGACGAGCCACCTTCGAACTCATCCGCGAACGGCTCGGTGCCCGCGTGGGGCTGCTCAACCTGGTGGCGTCCTTCCTCATCAACCTGATGACCCTGACCGCTGAGATCGGTGGTGTGGCGCTGGCCCTGATGCTCGCCAGCAGCGTCAACTACCTGCTGTGGGTGCCGGTGGCCGCGCTCGCCCTGTGGTTGGTGATCTGGCGCGTGAAGTTCACGGTGCTCGAGAACGTGACGGGGCTGCTGGGGCTGTGCCTGATCGTCTTCGCGGTTGCCCTGTTCCTGCTGGGGCCCGACTGGGGTGAGGTGGTCAAGCAGGCGGTCAGCCCCCACCTGAGCCAGACCGAGTCGCCGGCCACCTACTGGTACTACGCCGTCGCGCTGTTCGGGGCGGCCATGACCCCCTACGAGGTCTTCTTCTTCTCCTCCGGGGCCGTCGAGGAGAAGTGGTCACTCAAGGACCTCTCCCAGTCGCGCATGAACGTCCTGGTCGGATTCCCCCTGGGGGGACTGTTGTCACTGGCGATCGCCGGCTGCGCCGCCGTCTTCCTGATGCCGAAGGGCATCGAGGTCTCGTCCCTGTCGCAACTGGTGCTGCCGGTGGCCGCCGCCGGGGGAAAGCTCGCGGTGGCGTTCGTCCTCGTGGGACTGTTCGCGGCCACGTTCGGGGCGGGGCTGGAGACCACCTTGTCGTCCGGCTACACCCTGGCTCAGTTCTTCGGCTGGTCGTGGGGCAAGTTCCGCAGCCCGGCCCGGGCAGCCCGGTTCCACGTCAGCATGATGATCTGCCTGCTGGTCGGCATCGCCGTGCTGATGACCGGTATCGATCCCGTCATGGTGACCGAGATGTCGGTGGTCTTCTCCGCCGCCGCGCTGCCCCTGACGTACTTCCCGATCCTGGTGGTGGCCAACGATCCCGACTACATGGGGCAGTACGTGAACTCGCGGCTGGTGAACATCGCCGGTCAGATCTTCCTGGTCATCGTGGTCGCCGCCTCGCTCGCCGCCATCCCCCTCATGATCATCACGGGAGCAGGGAAATGAGTGCCCGCAACGAGTCCAGCATCCATGAGCACCGTCCTCTCATCTTCGATGCCACGCTGACCCTGCTCGACCGGCAGGTGCTCGACCGGAATGACGAACCCGTGTGCACAGTCGACGACCTGGAACTCTCCGGTGACCTGCACGACGGTGTCGAGTTCCCCGTCGGCGGCCCGCGGCCCCGGATCACCGCCATCCTGGCCGGTCCCGTCCTGGTCACCCGTGTGTTCGGCGGACGACCACCGCGCCACCTGTGGGAGCGCATCGACTGGGGTGACGTCGAACGCGTCGGGGTGATGGTCAAACTGCGGCTGGCAGCCGAGGCCCTCAACGTCGGGTGGACGGAGTCGTGGCTGCGCGAGCGGATCATCACCCGGATCCCGGGAGGGCGCCATGAATCTGAATGACCTGCTCGGACGCCACGTGTTCAACGATGCAGGGGAGCGCTTGGGCACCGTGGTGGATGCCCGGTTCCGATTCCTGCCGCCGAGTGTGGGCGGCCCCGAGGAGGCCGAACTCGTGGGGTTGGTGGTCAGCCCGCACTCCAGGTCGACGTTCGGTGGCTTCCAGCGCAGCAACGCCAATGCCCCGTGGATGGTGAACGCGTGGATGAGGTGGCGCCATCGGGGTAGCTTCCTCGTCGACTGGGCCCAGGTGGCGCGAGTCGAGGGCAATCGGCTGGTGCTCCGCCCCGACTTCGAGAGACTGGATGCGACGCTTCGTCCCAGTTCGCGGTGAGGCCAGTTCGAGGTGAGTCCCGTTCGCGGTGGGGAGCAGCTCGAGGTGAGGAACAGTTCGGCATGAGGGCAGGGTCCCCGTCGCACGGCATCGGGTAGGTTCCCAGCATGATCACCGCTGCCGCAGACGGCTCGTCCCTGTCGAACCCGGGACCCGCCGGCTGGGCCTGGTACATCGACGACGAGCGCTGGGCGGCCGGGGGATGGGACCACGGGACCAACAACATGGGCGAGTTGATGGCCGTGGTCGACCTGCTGCAGCAGACCGCGGGCACCGACGAGTCGCTGCTGGTGCTGTGCGACTCGCAGTACGTGATCAACTGCGCCACCACGTGGATCAGCGGGTGGAAGCGCCGCGGCTGGCGCAAGGCCGACGGCAAGCCCGTGCTCAACGTCGAGCTGCTCAAGGAACTCGACCAGGCCCTCGCCGGGCGCTCCGTCGGCTTCGAGTGGGTGAAGGGCCACGCCGGGCACGAACTCAACGAGGCCGCCGACCTCAGGGCACGAGCCGCGGCGACGGCCCACCGCGACGGCACCCCCGTCGACCACGGTCCCGGGTTCGCTGCCGAGCCCGTGCCGGGTGCCCGCTCGAAGTCGTTCAGGCCCACGGTCATCGAGCCGGAGCCCGATCTGTTCAGCATCCCCGACCCCACCCGGGAACCCATCGACGAGCCCGAGAGCGCCGACCCGGCGGCCAGCGGGACCACCTCGGCTCTGGGAGTGGAGCTGATCGCCCTGGAGCGACGCCTGCTCGATCCATCGGTGCGCACCAATCCGGACGCGCTGGCCCACCTCTTGCACCCGGAGTTCGTCGAGCACGGCGCCAGCGGACGGGTGGTCACCCGCAACCGGGCGCTCGCGGGTCTCGCCGCCGTCGGCCTGACCCCTCGCATCGACCTGCTGGGGGTCACCGAGTACGCGCCCGGCCTGGTCGGACTGCGGTGGACCCTGGCGCTGGGTCACCGGACGAGTCTCCGCTTCTCCCTGTGGCAGCGGACGAGCAGCGGGTGGCAGGTGCGCTTCCATCAGGGCACACCGGTCGGTCCCTCGGAGTAGTCCTCGGGGCGCTGGGTGGTCGCGCCGACCCCGTCAGGGAGCACCCCCGGCTGGCGATAGTCTGAACCCCATGTGTGCCAACATCCTTGCTGCCGTGGCCTGGCCCTATGCCAATGGCCCTCGTCACATCGGTCACGTCTCCGGTTTCGGCGTGCCCTCCGACGTGTTCTCGCGGTACATGCGCATGGCGGGGCACAACGTGCTGATGGTCTCGGGCACCGATGAGCACGGCACGGCAATCCAGGTGAAGGCCGACCAGGAGGGGCT
This sequence comes from Aestuariimicrobium kwangyangense DSM 21549, assembly GCF_000421525.1. GTDB lineage: Bacteria > Actinomycetota > Actinomycetes > Propionibacteriales > Propionibacteriaceae > Aestuariimicrobium > Aestuariimicrobium kwangyangense. Next base: position 250,017 of record NZ_ATXE01000003.1, read on the forward strand.
CACGGCCCGCGAGACCGCGGACAAGTACCACCGCATCATCGCCGAGGACCTGCAGGGCCTGGGACTCACCTACGACCTCTACACCCGCACGACCACCCAGAACCATTACGAGGTGGTGCAGGAGGTCTTCCGCACGCTGTACGCCAACGGCTACATCGTCAAGCAGACACAGATGGGGGCGTTGTCACCGTCGACCGGACGAACCCTTCCCGACCGCTTCATCGAAGGAACCTGCCCGATCTGCGGGTTCGACGGGGCGCGCGGCGACCAGTGCGACAACTGCGGCAACCAGCTCGACCCGATCGACCTGATCAACCCGGTCAGCCGGATCAACGGCGAGGCCCCCGAGTTCGTCGAGACCGAGCACTTCTTCCTCGACCTTCCCGCGCTCGCCGAGGAGCTCGGTCGCTGGCTCGAGACCCGCACCGACTGGCGTCCGAACGTGTTGCGGTTCAGCCACAACCTGCTCAAGGACCTGCGTCCCCGAGCCATCACCCGCGACCTCGACTGGGGCGTCCCGATCCCCGTCGAGGGCTGGGACGCCAACCAGATGAAGCGCATCTACGTGTGGTTCGACGCTGTCATCGGTTACCTGTCCGCCTCGATCGAGTGGGCGACGCGCGCCGGTGACCCGGATGCGTGGAAGACCTTCTGGCAGGGCGAGCAGGCCAAGAGCTACTACTTCATGGGCAAGGACAACATCGTCTTCCACTCGGTGATCTGGCCGGGCATCCTGCTGGGTGTCAACGGCGAGGGAGCCAAGGGCGGCGAGCCGTCGGAGCTCCTGGGCACCCTCGACCTGCCCACCGAGATCGTTTCGAGCGAGTTCCTCACCATGAAGGGTTCGAAGGTGGCCTCGTCCCGCGGCGGGGCGATCTACGTGCGGGAATTCCTGCGCGACTTCGGCCCCGACGCCCTGCGCTACTTCATCGCGGTCGCCGGCCCCGAGAACCAGGACACCGACTTCACGTGGGACGAGTTCGTCCGGCGCACCAACTTCGAGCTCGCCAACGAGTGGGGCAATCTGGTCAACCGGTCGATCTCGATGGCGCACAAGAACGTGGGCGCGATCCCCGCGCTGACCGACCCCACCCCCGAGGACCTCGCGCTGCTCGAGTCGGCGCGTGCGGCCTTCGACACCGTCGGCGAACTGCTGGCCACGGCCAAGTTCAAGGCGGCCATCACCGAGGCCATGCGGATCGTGACGTTGGCCAACCGGTACCTCTCCGACCAGGAGCCCTGGAAGCTCAAGGACGACCCGACCCGCCGCGACTCGGTGCTGCACGTGGCGCTGCAGGTCGTGCAGGACGCCAACACCCTGCTCACCCCCTTCCTGCCCCACTCGGCCCAGAAGGTGCACGAGGCCCTGGGGGGCGAGGGGGTCTGGGCGGCCCAGCCCGACCTGGTCGAGGTCACCGAAACCCTCGACTCCGGCGAGGTGCGCAGCTACCCGGTGCTGACCGGCGACTACACCGCCCAGCAGGCGGTCTGGGCCTCACGCCCGGTCGAGGTGGGTCGAGCGCTCTCGAAGCCCTCGCCCCTGTTCGCCAAGCTCGACGAGAAGTTGGGCCAGACCGGCCCGGAGTGGTCTCCGATCGCCTGAGCGGCACTGATCGGCAGCCCCGGCGGAATTTCCACGCAGAATGGGGCAGCCCAGCGGGTGGTTCGTCACGCCACGTGACGAGAAGGCCGCTCACGTGCCCCTTCCGGCGCGGATCAGTGACGCCGCCAGCGCGGGGGCACGATCATGCCTCGCTGGTGCAGCCGTACGGCGGCCAGCACGGTGACGACGCTGAGCAGCACGACCGTGATCAGGCTCGCCTCGATGCCGAAGCCGCCACCCGACAACAGGTCTGGGCCCGCGGGGTGGCTGACCAGCACCCCGTTGCCCTGGGTCGCCGTGCCCGAGACCACTGAGCCGAGTACGGGGCCCTGCATGATGTTCCACGCCGCGTGGATGCCCATCATCAACACCAGGTTGCGGGTGAGGGCGTAGAGCAGCGCGAACATCAGCCCCGCCTCGAGCGCGATGGCCACGGCTCCCCACCAACTCGCCTCGGGATTGAAGATGTGGGCCAGCCCGAAGACCAGACCGCTGAGCGCCGTCGACAACCAGGTGCCCAGACCTCGCTCGGCCACCCGGTAGAGCATGCCGCGGAACATGATCTCCTCACTGACGCCGGCCACCAGGCCGACCTGCAGCAGCTGCCATCCCAGCCCTGAGACCTGGTGGTTGAGCCCGTCGAAGACCCGCAGCCCGGCGACGGTGAGCACCGCTGCGCACAGGAGCAGCAGGCCGGCCCCGATCAGCAGCCCCAGCCAGGCGCCGCGGAACGCCCTGCGCCCGTGAACCTCGTAGGGGTGGCGCAGTCGTCCCTCGATGGCCAGCACGGCCGCGTAGCCGCCCACTGCACCGGCCAACTGCCCCAGGGCCGCCACCGTCGTGGCCGCGTCCCCCGGTGGAACCAGCCGTGCCAGCACGGCGCCCACCACCAACCCGACAGCGAGCACGGCGACGAAGGCCAGCCAGGACAGGGCCGTTCGTCCGGGTCTGCCGCCGGCGGGCTGGTCGGGGGTGAGCGGTCGCCCGGGGGAGTGGAGTCGATCGGATTCGAAGGAGTGGTCCAGGGCGGGGCCCGTGGCGGCCGCACTCTGCAGGTGGTCGGTCACGCCGTCAACGTATCCGCGATGTGGGCCAGGGCCGCACGCATCCCGAGAGGCCTGAACCCCTGCGCGAGAGCACGCCTGCGCAGCCCTCGTTCATGCCGCATCAACGCCAGTCCTCGCCGCACCAGCACCCGCGGGGGCTTGCGGTGTTCGGCGAGGTCTCGGCGCAGGCGCCGCGAGAAGTTGAACACGCGGGGACGGTCCAGCCAGATGGCGTCGAACCGCACCCCGGCGGACCGCAGCGGGGCCAGCAGTTGGGGAGCGAAGACGCCCTCGCAGATCACTCCGGAGGAGTCCCCGAGGTCGAACTCCTGGGTGCCGACTGCACGGTTCTGGCTGATCTCATAGCGGGGCAGGGTGGCTCGTCCGGTGGTCAGCACCTGGTGCAGGGCCCGCACCGCGGCATCGCAGTCCCAGGAGTCGGGGTGGTCCCAGTCGATGATGCCCGCCCCGCCGTGCTCGTCGAACATGCGCGGCATGCCCGGGTGGGTGTCGTCGTGGTAGAAGTCATCGAGCCTGAGCTGGGGCAGCCCCAGCTGGGCGGCCAGCCGCGACTTGCCCGACCCGGACGGTCCAGCGACCAGGAAGACGCACCGCTGGTCGCTCACCACCCGCCACCGGAGCCGCCACCGACGCCACCGCCGCCGCCGAAGCCGGAGCCGCCTCCCGATCCGGACGAGGCGTTGGCCGCGGTCACGGCAGACTGCAGCGAACTCGACATCGCGTGGGTGACCGCGTCCATCGACTGCGCGAAGGCCAGGTTGGCTCCCCAGAAGTAGCCGCCCCCGTACCAGCTGGTGTCGGGATGGTAGCGGCCCTCCGCCTCGAGTTGCTGGAAGGTCCTCACCCACCGGTCAGCGACCCCGAACACCGTCGCCCAGGGCAGGTAACGGGAGAACACGTCGATGCCCTCCTCGAACCTGATCTGGTCGGCTTCCGCGGTGGCCAGGTAGGTGCGGAACCCCAGGGCCTGGGCGAGCACCGCCGAGCCTGCGGCAGTGCGCGCCGGCAGCTGCCGGTGCAGGGCCAGCAACACCAGTCCGGCCAAGGCGATGCCGAGCCCGACCCAGCCCCACCCGACCAGACCCAGCAGGAACGCCGCACCGAGTCCGAGCAGGGTGATGACGGCGCCGACCACGAAGGCCCCCGCACGGGTGAAGCTCGGACGCCGGGCGAACCAGCCCAGCTCGACGGTCCTGGCCTCCAGTTCGGACTTGCCCAAGGTCAGCACCTTGGCGTTGGCCTTGTCGGCGAGGTCGTGGTTGGTGACCTCGAGGCGGCCCCCGAACAGGCGGTCGAGCAGGTGTTGCTCGTGCAGCACCACGGTGTCGGCCGGCGGCCGGTGCGCCAGGGCGAGGGTGAAGTTCTTGGGACGTTCGGGGTCGGGCCTGATCTGCAGGTGACCGCGGACGGCCAGGTCGAGGATGGTGGCCGTCACGTCGCGGTTGTCGGCTGACTCGTCGACCAGCACGCCGACCTCTCCGGGAGTGGCACCACGCGGGGGAGAGAACGCGACCGGGATCTCCTGCTTGGTCGCCTTGCCCACCTGCTGGCTGGCACCGGGGGCCGGGGTCAGTCCCGGGGCCACACCGATGTACTGCTCGTCACGCCCTCGGCGTCGCACCAGGGTGCCGACGGCGACGGTGCCCAGCAGTGCGACCAGCGCACCCCCGGCCAACGGGGCCGGCGAGACCGGGAACATGTTCCCGGGGTGCACCCGCTTGGTGTACTGGATCTTCGCGCCCGGGAAGGTTCCGGCCGGGTAGCCCGCGACCACCTGCATGCCCTGTCCGTTGGTGAGCCGGTCGACCTTGAACACCGCGGTGGACGATCCTGCCGGGGAGGCAGAGCAGGCCACCGTGAAGCTGCGGCCCTGGAAGCAGGCGGTGCGGGTGGTCGCAACCGGCCCCTGCACGCTCACCTGGAGATCGTTGAAGGGCACGTCGCCCGCCACGATGGCGTTCCAGTTGAACTCGTCGAGTCCCGACCCGGGTGCACGCGGGTTCACGATTCCCTTGGCCGTGTAGACCACGGTGTACTGCTGCTGTCCCGTGAACGTGCGGTTCTCGCGTCCGATGCGCAGCACCAGACCGTCGGACTGTCGAGTGAGCTTGGTGGTGGTGTCGGCGCCCGTCGACGAGGTGACCGAGTCAATGGAGTAGTCGATCACCCGCCAGTGGTCGGGGTCGTCGGCGACCCGCATGCGACTGACGAAGGTGAGGAAGGGCCCGTGCCCGGCGTCGCGGGAGAAGTCGAAGACGAAGTCGACGCTGATGCGGGTGGTGCCATCGGGCTTGGGTTGGGCCGTGACGTGATAGCTGCTGAAGTTCCAGGAACTGGGGGTGTCGTTGCTGTCTGCCGCCGCCCTGGGCGCGGCCAGTACCACCATCGCCACAGACATGGTCAGGGCGCCCAGCAGGGCGATCAGCCGCTTCATGGATCCAGCCTAACGAGGTGGGAGTCAGCCGCCCGGCGCAGGGGGTGGTTGGTGGCACACCTCACAGCCCCGGTCGCCCCGGGCCACTCGCAACGGGCTCGGCTGCCTGCGGGCCAGTGGCTGGAGGCCCCAGCCGCTAGAGGCCCAGTGCCGCTGCCATCTCGTCCCGCAACCCGGCCAACTCCGTCACCAACCGCTCCCTGGTTGCCGCCAGGTCGGCGGCCGTCTCTTCGGGGGTGGCCCTGACCTCGAGGTAGCACTTGAGTTTGGGCTCGGTGCCCGAGGGACGCGCCACGACGTGCAGACGCTCACCGGTCAGTTCGATGGCGTCGGTGGCGGGCAGCTCACCGCCGGGTTCGGACAGGTCGCGGACGACCACGGGCTCACCCAGGAGGTGCGAGGGCGGGTTGGCGCGCAGCCGGGCCATGGAGTCGGCGATGATGCCCAGGTCGGCCACCCGCACCGACAGCTGACCGGTCGTGTGCAAGCCGTACTCGCAGGCGATCTCGTCCAACCGGTCTGCGAGGGTTCGGCCCTCGGCCTTCAGACCAGCGGCCAGCCGGAGCACGTTCACCAGGGCGGTGATCCCGTCCTTGTCGGGCACCTTGGCGGGGTCGGTGCAGTAGCCGATCGCCTCCTCGTAGCCGAAGGCGAGGCCCGGTACCCGTCCGATCCACTTGAACCCGGTCAGCGTCGACCGGAACTCACGACCGTGCGCCTCGGCCATCCGCTGCAGCAGGGTGGACGAGACCACGGAGCAGGAGTAGACGCCCTCGCGTCCCCTGCGCAGGGCATCGTCACCCAGCAGGGCACCCAGTTCGTCCCCGGTCAGCATGCGCCACTGACCGTCGACCACGGTGGCGACCGCACACCGGTCGGCGTCCGGGTCGTTGGCGACCACCAGGTCGGCGCCCTGTTCCTTGGCCAGCGCGATCGCCAGGTCGATCGCTCCCGGTTCCTCGGGATTGGGGAAGGCGACGGTGGGGAAGGCGGGGTCGGGGTCGACCTGTTGGGCCACGGCCAGACCGGGCGGCAGGCCAGCGGCTGCGACCACGCGGTCGACGACCCTGGCGCCCACGCCGTGCATGGCCGTGTAGACCCAGCGCACCTCCCGGGGGGATCCCTCGGCCACCAGTGAGCCGGCCCGGGCGACGTAGGCCGACACCAGTTCGTCGCCCACCAGGGTGTACTGCTCGGACCGGGGGATCTCGTGCAGGGGACGAGCCGCGACCGCCGCGATCTGGTCAGCGATCTCGGCGTCGGTGGGCGGGACGATCTGTGATCCGTCGCCGAGGTAGACCTTGTAGCCGTTGTCGGCCGGCGGGTTGTGGCTGGCGGTGACGACGACCGCAGCGACGCAGTCGAACTCGCCGATCCCGAAGGCGACCACGGGGGTGGGCGTCGACCGGTCGGTGACCCAGGCCTCGAACCCCGCCCCGGCCATGATCTCTGCGGTGTCGCGCGCGAAGACGTCGGAGTTGTAGCGCGCGTCGTAGCCGATCAGCACGCGACCGCCCTGGTGACCGTTGGCGCGCAACCAAGCGGCGAAGCCTGCGGCTGCCTGGCTGACCACGACCCGGTTCATCCGCCCGGGGCCGGGGCCGAGGGCTGCACGCAGCCCCGCGGTGCCGAAGGTGAGCGGGCCGGCGAAGGCATCGGTCAGTTCGGCCAGGGCCTCCTGGTCGCCGGTCCCGGCCCGATCGACCAGGTCGGCCAGTGCCTGGGCGGTGGCCGCGTCGGGGTCCTGCTCCCGCCAGGCCTCGGCGGCCGCGCGCAGGTTCGGGTCGAGGGGGGACTCGTCGTACATGTCGGTGCTCCGGTGTGTCACAGGACGCCGACGACGTCGGCGAGCAGGCGGGCGAGGGCGGGTCCGGCGGCGCGTCCCGCGGCGATCACCTCGGCATGGTCGAGGGGAGTGGCGCTCACCCCGGCGGCAGCGTTGGTGACCAGCGAGATGCCGAGCACCTGAAGGCCGGCCTCGCGGGCAGCGATGGCCTCCAGAGCCGTCGACATGCCCACCAGGCTGCCGCCGATGGCACCGGCCATCCGCACCTCCGCAGGGGTCTCGTACTGGGGTCCGCGGAACTGCACGTAGACCCCTCGGTCGAGATGGGGTGCCACCGATTCGACCCGGTCGAGCAGGGCCGGGGTGTAGGTGGTGGACATGTCGATGAAGGTGGCCCCTCGCAAGGGGGTCTCGCCGGTCAGGTTGATGTGGTCGGCGATCAGCACCGGGGTACCGGGTGCCCAGTCGGGGTTCAGCCCGCCGCACCCATTCGTCAACACGATGGTCTCGGCCCCCAGGGCGGCTGCCGTCCTGACCCCGTGCACGACGGGCTCGACCCCTCGTCCTTCGTAGAGGTGGGTGCGGCCGGTCAGCACCATGGCCACCTTGCCGGTGGCGACCCGCACCAGGATCAGGCTGCCGCCATGGCCGGAGACGACCGGCTTGGAGAAGCCGGGCACCTCGTCAAGGGGGAGTTCGGTGATCGTCTCGCCCAACTGGTCGGCGCCCTGGTTCCAGCCCGACCCGAGCACGAGCGCGAGGTCGATGCCCTCGATGCCGGTGGCGCTTCGGACATGGTCGGCCGCGCGTTGCGCGGCCTGTGCCGGGTCGGTGCGGAACAGATCGGTGAGGTCGAGGTCGGTCACCCCGTCACTCTAGGGAAAACCACCGGACGACGGGAGTCTGCCAAGATGAACCCGTGACTGATGTGGTGGTTCTCGGAGGCGGTCCCGGCGGGTACGAGGCGGCCCTGGTCGGCGCGCAATTGGGTGGCCGGGTCACCCTGGTCGAGCGGGAGGGACCGGGAGGGGCAGCGGTGTTGACCGACTGCGTGCCCTCGAAGACCCTGATCGCCACCGCCGAGGTGATGTCGACCATCGAGAACTCGGCCGAACTGGGGCTGAAGATCTGGGAGACGGGCGAGGACTCCAGCGTGGCGAGTTCCGTGCACGTCGACCTCGCCAAGGTCAACCGTCGGGTGCTCGACCTCGCGCATGCCCAGTCCCACGACATCGGCGTGAAGCTGCAGGCCGCAGGGGTGCGGGTGATCATCGGTACTGCACGACTCGAGGGTGACTCGGCCGTCATCGCCACCCACACCGACGGCACCGAGGAGCGGCTGCCCGCAGACATCACCCTGGTGGCCACCGGCACGACCCCGCGGGAACTCGACACCGCGCCCTGTGACGGGGAGCGCATCCTGAACTGGAAGCAGGTCTACAACCTGACCTCCCTCCCCACCCGGCTGGTGGTGGTCGGCTCGGGGGTGACCGGGGCCGAGTTCGCCAACGCCTACGACGCCCTCGGCGTCGACGTGGTCCTGGTCAGCTCCCGCGACCGGGTTCTGCCGGGTGAGGACCCCGACGCGGCCGAGGTGCTGCAGAACGTGTTCGAGCGACGCGGCATGCAGATCCTGTCGCGCTCACGCGCCGTGGCTGCTCGCGTCGACGACTCCGCCGAGGAACCCGACAAGGTTGTGGTCACCCTCGAGGACGGACGGGAAGTGCGCGGTTCCCACTGCCTGATGGCGGTCGGGGCCGTGCCCAACACCACAGGCATCGGTCTGACCGAGGCAGGGGTCGAGCTGTCGCCATCGGGGCACGTGGTGGTCGACAAGGTCTCTCGGACGACGGCCCGAGGCGTCTACGCGGCCGGTGACTGCACCGGGGTGTTCGCCCTGGCGTCGGTGGCGGCCATGCAGGGACGGATCGCCATGTGGCACGCGCTGGGCGACGCAGTCGGACCGCTCTCGCTGAGCCAGGTGTCGTCCAATGTGTTCACGGCACCCGAGATCGCGACGGTCGGGGTCACCCAGAAGCTGGTCGACTCCGGGGAGAACACCGCCCAGGCGCTACTGCTGCCGCTGGCCTCGAATGCGCGGGCCAAGATGCAGGGACTGCACGACGGATTCGTGAAGCTGTTCTGCCTGCCCGTCACGGGGATCATCGTCGGGGGGGTGGTGGTCGCACCGAAGGCCTCCGAACTGATCCACTCGATCGCGCTCGCGGTGGCCGAGAAGATCACGGTGGACGAGTTCGCCAACGACTTCACGGTCTACCCGTCACTGTCGGGTTCGATCGCCGAGGCGGCGCGGCAGCTGCACGTGCGCGGCACCGAGAGCGGACAGCGCAAGCACTGAGCGGCAACCACGCGTCCTGTACCGGAGTAGGTGATCAGGACTCAGGCGGCCGCGTGGTCGGAGTGCTCGTGGCTCACCAACACCTCGGCGACCTGTTCCATGGCCGTCCAGTGGGGAGTGCCCCGCCAGCGGCCGAACCAGCCCAGCGCCCACGGCTTGACGGCGTGCCCGGCCAACCACCACGGCACCCGATCGTCCCCCTGGCGCCACGTGCGCGCGTAGGGTTCGGCGCCGCTGTTGATGCGGTGGGCGTCGGCCACGCAGCAGGGCAGCTTGACGGTGCCCGAGGCGACCGGCCACTCGACATGGGCGTCGGCGGGGCCGTGGTTGGGGTTGAAGAAACAGGCGGGCCGAGGGCCGGGCGCGGTGTCGTCCAGGACCAGCGCCTGCACCTCGGACAGGCACTGACGCGCATCCGCCAGATGGGAGGTGACGAGCTCGAAGTGGTGGGGGCTGCTGGCACTGCGCACCAGCTCGCGCGCCTCGGCCTCCAGGTCCCTGGCCCCGCGCCATGCCTCGTCCAGCAGTTCCCCGAGGTCGTCCAGCGGAGCATGTCTGCGGACGTCGGCGCCGAGCAGGGCCACGTCGTCCTCGCAGGCCCTCCTCAGCTCGTCCACCTCGTGGTGGGATGACTCGATCTCGCGACGTTCGCGGCGGTCATGCAGATGGGTCGCCAGCAGGAGGCCGCCCAAGGCGACCACCCCGAGACCCATCAGCCAGTAGAGCACGTCTTTCAGTCTGAACAAGGACGAGGGCTGAGCTCAATCCGATCGCGGGTTCCTGAGAACCATTTGCGGCAATTCTCATGATCTGACGAGGAAACTTGAGAATTGAAGGATTGCGCTCCACACGCCTGGGGGTGGAGCAGTCGAGGGGTCATGCCGGGGGGTCGATGATCTCGCAGAGCACTTCCCCCGAGGTGACGGCCTGTCCCGGGGACGCCTTCAGCGCCGAGATGATGCCGGCCCGGTGGGCTGTGACGGGGTTCTCCATCTTCATCGCCTCGAGCACGACCACGAGGTCACCCTCCTCGACCCGGTCACCTTCGGCGACGGCGGTCTTGACGATCGTGCCCTGCATCGGGGCGGCCAGGGCATTGCCGGTGGGAGCAGCCACCTTGCCGCCTCCGCGGTCTCGTTTGGCGGGTTTCTTGGCGGTGGCGCTGGCCCGGGCAGCCAGTCCCAGGCTTCCGGGCAGTGTCACCTCGAGCCGGCGGCCGTTGACCTCGACCACGACACTCTGCCGGGGCTCGACGTCGTCGCTCTCCCCGAGGGTGCCCGAGTAGGGAGGGATCTGCCCCGAGAACTCGGTCTCGATCCAGCGGGTGTGCACCCCGAACGACCCCTCGGGCGCGGTGAACGCCGGGTCGTCCAGCACCGCTCGGTGGAAGGGGACGACGGTGGGCATGCCGTCGATGACCAGTTCGGACAGTGCCCGGCGGGCCCGGGAGAGGGCTTGGTCGCGGCCCGCACCCGTGACGATCACCTTGGCGACGAGTGAGTCGAACGTTCCGGGGACCGTCATGCCCGTGTGGTAGCCCTCGTCGACGCGCACCCCCGGTCCCGCCGGCGCCTTCCAGGCGGTGAGGGTTCCCGGTGCCGGCATGAATCCTCGTCCGGCGTCCTCGGCGTTGATCCGGAACTCGATGGAGTGACCGCGAACCGCGGGGTCGTCGTAGCCCAAGGCCTCACCCTCGGCGATCCGGAACATCTCGCGGACGAGATCGATGCCGGTGACCTCCTCCGAGACGGGGTGCTCGACCTGCAGGCGGGTGTTGACCTCGAGGAAACTGATGGTGCCGTCGAGGCCGACCAGGAACTCGCAGGTGCCCGCTCCCACGTACCCGGCCTCGCGCAGGATGGCCTTGGAGGAGGTGTAGAGGATCTCGAGTTGCCGCTCCGAGAGGAAGGGTGCCGGCGCCTCCTCGACGAGCTTCTGGTGGCGGCGCTGCAGCGAACAGTCGCGGGTCGAGATCACGACCACACCGCCGTGGGAGTCGGCCAGGCACTGGGTCTCGACGTGGCGCGGCTTGTCGAGGTAGCGCTCGACGAAACACTCGCCACGTCCGAAGGCTGTGACGGCTTCACGGGTTGCCGACTCGAACAGTTCGGGCACCTCCTCGAGGGTGCGGGCGACCTTCAGTCCTCGCCCACCCCCGCCGAAGGCTGCCTTGATGGCGATCGGCAACCCGTACTGCTGGGCGAAGGCGACCACCTCGTCGGCACCGGCCACGGGATCGGCGGTCCCGGGCACCAGGGGTGCACCCACCGCCTGCGCGATGTGTCGGGCCTTCACCTTGTCGCCCAGGGCGTCGATGGCCGCGGGTGGGGGACCGATCCAGATCAGGCCGGCATCGATCACGGCCTGGGCGAAGCCAGCGTTCTCGGCGAGGAAGCCGTAGCCCGGATGGACCGCGTCGGCTCCGGCCCGGGAGGCGACGTCGAGCAGTTTGGGGATGTTCAGGTAGCTCTCGGCCGGGGTGGCACCGTTCAGCGCGAAGGCCTCGTCGGCCAACCGGACGAACAACGAGTCGGCGTCGGCGTCGGCGTAGACGGCAACCGACCTGATCCCGGCATCGGCGGCCGCGCGGATGACCCGCACGGCGATCTCGCCGCGATTGGCAACCAGGACTTTCGAGATGCTCGACACAGCACAATCCCCTCGACGACCCGGACCCCCGTTGGTCCTGGTTGGACTCTAGCGGGACCGGACGACGGGCCACTGGTCGTGGGTCAGGCTTTGACGGCCCACCTGGCCTCGCGGCGCTCACGCTGCAGGTGGGGATCGGGCACCGGGGCCGCGGCCACCAGGGCCCGGGTGTACTCGTGTCGAGGATCCTGCAGCACCCGGGCGGCCGGTCCGTGCTCGACGATGCTGCCGGACTTCATCACCGCAACGGTGTCGGCGACCTGCTCGACGACCGCCAGGTTGTGCGACACGAACAGGCAGGCGAAGCCGAGATCGGCCTGCAGTTCCTCGAGCAGGGCCAGCACGCTCGCCTGCACCGAGACGTCGAGGGCAGAGGTGGGTTCGTCGGCGATCAGCAGCCGCGGCCTCAGGGCGACAGCGCGGGCAATGGCGACGCGCTGGCGTTGGCCACCCGACAGTTCGTGGGGAAACCGCTGGGCCAGGGCTGGATCGAGCCGTACCCGCTCGAGCAGACCGGCCACGCGTTCCCGGCGGGCCCGGTCGTCGATGTCGGTGTGGAGCCGCAGCGGCTCGGCCACCGATCGTCCGACCGACCACCTCGGGTTGAGCGTGGAGGCTGGGTCCTGGAAGACGATGCCGGTGGTGCGCCGGCGTCCGTTGCGCTGGGCGCGGGTCGCGTGCTGCAGGTCGACGCCGTCGACCAGCACCCGCCCGCTGGTGGGGGCGAGCAGACCGCCGATCACCTGGGCCAGGGTCGACTTGCCCGAACCGGATTCACCGACCAGCCCGAGCACCTCGCCGGGCGAGATCGTGAGGTCGACCCCGTCGGCGGCCACGACGGGAGCGGCACCCTTGCGACCGGGGTGGACGACGCCGACCTGCTCCAGCCTGACCGTCGGCAGGTCGGGCTCGGTGATCTCACGGTCGGTGGTGGGCGGATGGTCTGCCGGGGACGCCGTCTGCCCCGAGAGGTGTGCTGTCCCGGACACCCCGGCGGCCGTGGCGTGATGAGCCTCGAGCCGCGGCACGGAAGCCAGCAGTTGGACGGTGTAGGGATGCCGGGGTCGGGAGAACAGCTCGCCGACCGGGGCATGCTCGACCACGCGACCCTGCTGCATCACTACGACGTCATCGGCGAGGTCGGCGACCACCCCCATGTCGTGGGTGATCAGCAGCACGGCGGTGCCCCGCTCGGCCTGCAACCGGCGCAGCACGTCGAGGATCTCGGCCTGCACCGTGACGTCGAGGGCGGTGGTGGGTTCGTCGGCGATGATCGCGACCGGGTCCTGGGCGAGGGCCATGGCGATCAGGGCACGCTGGAGTTGGCCACCGGAGAGCTGGTGGGGGAAGGAACCGGCGATCCTGGCCGGGTCACGCAGCCCGGCCTCGGTGAACAGGTGATGCACCCTGGACCGCAGGTCGGAGCGGTCGAGCGGGGGTGACCGGTGGCCGCGTCCACGGTGGGCCTGCACCGCCTCGGCCACTTGGTCGCCGAGCGTGAGCACCGGGTTCCACGCGCCCATCGGCTCCTGGGACACCAACGAGAAGATGGCTCCGCGGACGGCGCGGAAGGTGTCGGCCGAGGCACCCACCAGTTCGGTCCGGTCACTGTCAGCTCCGGGCCGATCGTCGGGTGAGAACACGATGGAGCCGGTCACGGTGGCGGTGCCGGGCAACAGACCCAGCACCGCCATCGCGGAGACGGACTTGCCGGATCCCGACTCGCCGACCAGAGCGGTGACGCGACCTCGTTGAAGCTGCCAACTGGCCCCCCGGACGGCCGGGCTGCCGAAGCTGATGTCAAGGTCGCGCACCCGCAGCAGGGGAGCACCGCTCTGGTCGTCCATCGGGGTCACTTCGCGACGGAGACCGTCAGGTAGTTCGGGTACGCCGGGAACGCCGGGATGGCGAAACCGACGACCTTCGACCCGTGCAGGAACGAGTTCTTCGTGTAGATCAGCGGCACGACCGGTGCGTCGGCGTTGATCAGCTCGTCCGCCTGGGCCCAGAGGGCACCGGACTCCTTCGGGTCGGTGGTCTCGGTGGCCTTCTTGATCAGCTCGTCGGCCTTCGGGTTGGAGTAGCGCGAGATGTTGTAGCCACCCTTGCCGATCTGGTCGGATGCGAACAGCGGCTGGATGTTGCCGTTGGCGCTGGGGAAGTCGGGCTGCCAGGAGCCGAGCGTCAGGTCGTACTTGCTGCCGTCGCCCTGCGTGGTCGCCTCGGTCAGCACGTCGTCGGCCAGCGGCACGATCGTGACGGTCAGCCCGGCCCGCTTGAGCCCCTGCTGGATCGCCTCGGCCTTGGCCGAGCTCACCGCGTCGTCCGCGATGGCGAACTTCAGGGTCCGACCGCTCCACTTGGCCTCGGCCAACAGCTTCTTGGCCTGCTCGGGGTCACCGGCGGGGGCGACGTCCTTGAGCAGGGAGGCGTACTGCTTGCGCCCGGGAATGCCCGGGGTGATCAGCGTGTCGGCGAACTCACCGGCGATCTCACCACCGACGGCCACCCGGTAGGCGTTGCGGTCGACGGCCAGGCTGATGGCCTTGCGGACCTTGACGTCGTCGAGGCCCTTGGCCTGGGTGTTGATGGCCAGGTAGGCCAGCGCTCCCGGGCCCGAGGTCACGAGCCGGTCCTTGGCCGCCGAGGTCTGCACCTGGGCGAGCTGGGCGGCCGGGACGAAGCTGGCGCCGAAGGCGAACTGGTCGTCCCCGGAGTCCGCGATCAGCCGCTGGGCTGCCACCGTGGCGTCCTGACCGAGCTGGAAGATGATCGAGTCGGGACCGCCGCCGCGGGCCTCATCGGTCTTGGGATCCCAGTGCTCGTTGCGCTCCAGGGTGATCGAGGTGCCCTCGACGGTCTTGCTGACGCGATAGGGGCCCGTCGCCACCGGGGTGGTGGTGTAGGTCTTGACATTGTCCTTGGCCTTCGGGACAGCGCTGAAGGCAGGCATCGAGACGATCCACGGCCAGTCGCCGTAGGCACTGTTCAGGTGGAAGACGAGGGTCTTGTCGTCCTTCGCCTCGACCGAGGCCAGCTGCTTGCCGTCGTAGGGACCGGAGTAGTCGCTGGCTCCCACGAGCAGTGCCTTGTGGTAGCCCAGGCCGCCCGAGAGCTGCGGGGCGAACGAACGCTCAACCGAGTACTTCACGTCGGCAGCGGTGATCGGGTTGCCGTCCTCGAAGGCGAGCCCGTCCTTCAGGGTGAAGGTCCAGGTCTTGCCGTCGGCGCTGACCTGGCCGGTGTCGGTGGCGAGGTCGGGGACGACCTTGGTGACACCGTCAGAGCCCACCTTCCAAGCGGTCAGGCGGCGCTGCACGAGACCGAGTGAGGTGATCGCCAGGGACTGGCTGATCGCCGGATCCCAGTTGACCGCGCTCGAACTGGTCAGGATGCGCAGGGTTCCACCCTTGCTGGCAGGGGCGGCCGAGGTCGCCGAGCCGGCCGCCGAGGAGGAGGTCGCACCGGGCTTGGGGTTGTTGGCATTGCACCCCACCAGTGCGGTGGCGAGACCGGCGAGCGGGATCGACAACACCAGCGCGCGGCGGGTGAGGGAGGTGTGATGGAGGGCCATGTTCTTCTTTCCTGATGGGTTCACGGGTGGGTTCGAGGGTTGGGGAGGGTCAGTGGGTCACCGACATCGCAGGTGCATCGGTTCCGGTGGACGGGTGCCGCTCATGGGCGGCCCACCCGGACGCGCGGGTCGAGCAGGCTGTAGACCACGTCGACGGCGAGATTGGCGGCCACGATGATGGCGGCGGTGAACACGGTGACGCCGACCAGCAGGGGCACGTCGGTCGACCCGACCGCGTCCATCAGCAGGGCTCCCAGCCCCGCGATGGAGAACACTCGCTCGGTGATGACTGCACCACCGAGCAGGCCGCCGAGGTCGAGCGCGAACAAGGTGGTGATGGGAATGGCCACGTTGCGCAGGGCGTGGCGGGTGACCACCCGGGACTCGCCGATGCCCTTGGCCCGTGCCGTGCGCACATAGTCGGACGACAACGCCTCCAGCATCTGACCACGCGTGATGCGGGTGTAGATGGCCGCGTTCAACAGGGCCAGCACGACCCATGGCAGCACCAGGTGCCAGACCCAGTCGACGGGCGACTCCCGGAAGGGCACGTAGCCGCTGACCGGCACCATGTCGAGGGTGAAACCGAACAGCAGGATGCCCAGCAGGCCGACCAGGTAGCTCGGTGCCGACACCCCAGTGATGGCCGCGACCATCAGGCCGCGGTCGATGACGGTGCCGTGGCGCAGGGCCGCCACCACCCCGCTGGCGACGCCCGCGAGCAGCCACAGCACTGCGGCGCCGAGCGCGATCGATGCCGTCACGGGGAATCGTCCGAGGATGAGTTCGGTCACGGGGGCGTTGAGCCGGAAGGAGTAGCCCAGGCAGGGCGCGGGGCAGGTGAACTGGGCGCCGCCCGTGCCGAAGGTGCGACCGGTGAAGATGCCGCGCACGAAGTCGAACCACTGCTGGAACCAGGGATGGTCGAGTTGCATGAACTCCCGGGCGGTTTGCAGTCGCTCAGGGGTGCAGGGCTTGCCACAGGCCAGTTGGGCCGGATCGGCGGGGAGCAGCACGAAGACGGCGTAGGTCAGCAGCGAGACGACGAGCAGGACGAACACCAAGGAGGCGATGCGGCCGAGCAGGAAGCGGGCGAGTTTCACGCGACAGCCCCCCGAGGGCTCTGGTCGCGGGTCCGGGTGCGGCCGGAACCGCGAGGGCTGCGTCGGGCTCGGTCACGGCGGGAATGACGGCTGGTGCGGGGGTCGAGGGCATCGCGCAGGCCGTCACCGAAGGCGTTGAAGGCGAGCGTCAGCACGAACAGGGCGGCGCCCGGGAAGACGAGGTACATCGGGTCGACGGAGAACCAGGTGACGGCGTCGCCGATGCTTCGTCCCCAGCTGGGGGTGGGGGCCGGCACGCCGACCCCGAGGAAGCTCAGGGCAGCCTCGGCGCCGATGGCACCGGGGATGGCGATGGTGGCGAAGACCACGATGGTGGCTGCCAGGTTCGGCAGCAGGTGGCGGAAGATGATCTGCGCATGGCCGGCGCCCAGCGCCTGCGAAGCCCGGACGAAACCGGAGGAGCGCAGCGACATCACCTGCCCGCGCACGACTCGGGCGATGGTCGTCCACCCGAAGAAACCGATGATCAGCACCAGCAACAACAGCCGCGGCAGCCACGCAGGTGCCACCGCACCGACGGCGATCATGAAGATCAGGGCGGGCAGACCGATCAGCACGTCGATGCCACGAGCGATCACCCAGTCCACGGCACCGCCGAACCAGCCGGCGAGCAGGCCCAGCACGGTGCCCAGCGCCACCGACAGGGCGGTCGCCCCCAGTCCCACCACCAACGACGCCCGTGAGCCGACCAGCACGATCGCGAACAGGTCTCGTCCCGTCAACGGTTGCACCCCGAACCAGTGGTCGGACGAGATGCCGCCCCAGCCGCCGGCGGGGGCACCCCGGCCGTCCAGGCTGGCCAGGTCGTAGGTGTACGGATCAACGCCCGCGGCCCGAGTGATCAGCGGAGCCGTGAGTGCCACCAGGATGTAGAGAACCACCACGATGCCCCCGGCCACGGCGAAGCGGTCACGGCGCAGCCGACGCCAGACGCCATCGGCGCGCAGGGTGGGCGGGTCCACCAGCTCGTCCGAGCGCTCCAGTGACACGGGGCTCCTTGTGGTCGGGGCGCACCAGAGGGCACGCAGCCAGTTGCTGCGCGCCGACGATGGCCTGTTGTGCACCCATGAGCATGGCCCTGTTCGCCCCAATATGCAAAACGTGCCGTTATGGGGAGCGAAATGCGAGGTTTGGGTGAGCGCCGCTTCGCTGCGGCCCGTCAGGCCCGGAAGACCGGCCTGATCGACACCGATTCGAGCATGGCACCCTCGGGCAGGTCGATGGCGGTCCGAACCGTGGCGGCCACCGAGCGGGGGTCGAGGTGCTCGTCGGCACGGTACTCGCGTCCCAGGGCTGCCTGCAGCGCACGCTGCATGTCGGAATCGGTGCGGCCGGGGTGCACGGAGGTCACCCGAACCTGACCCCGTTCCTCCTCCCGCAGGGCGTCGGTGAGGGCCCGGAGGGCGAACTTGGACGCGGCGTATGCACCACCGCCGGGTCCGGAGACGAATCCCGAACCGGAGTTGATCATCACCACCTGCCCCTGCCTGCCGGCGAAGCTGCGGGTTTCTCTCAGTCGGGGCAGCAGCAGTCGGGTCAGGTCGGCGACCGCGACCACGTTGACCTCGAGGATGCGAAGCCACAGGTCACGGGTCGTCTCGTCGACCCTGCCACTCTGGGCGATCCCCGCCGAGTGGACGAGCAGGTCGAGGCGGTCGAGGTGGCCCACGGCAGCCTCGACGGCAGCGGCATCGGTGAGGTCGCAGACGAACCCGGCGGCGCTCGGCAGCCCGTCGACCACAGCCGCCACGGCGGCCTCGTCGCGACCGCCCACCAGGACGTGGTGATCGCGGGCCAGGTCATCGACGACGGCCCGGCCGATCCCGCGGCTGCCGCCGGTGACCAGCGCTACGGGAAGGGTGGACGACATGGCTGCTCCTGTCGGACGTCTGAGCGACGAAGCTACCGCGCCGCAGCGATCCGGTCGAACCGACGGCTACCATTCCAGGGGTGCACAGGCGTCAGGTGGTCCTCGGGGTGGGCGTGGCCGCACTCCTGCCTGGTCTCGCGGCCTGCGGCGCCATCTCGAGTGCCGTCAGCCCGGTGCCTGGAACGCCGTCGGCCACCCCGACCACCGGGGTCACGTTGGCCTCGATGGGGCTCGTGCACGGACCCCGAACCATCACGCTGCCAACCGGCCTGGTGCCGGTGCGGACGATCGACCAGCCGAACGTGGTCACGCTGATCCTGCGAGCCGCCAACTCCGCCCGGGTGCAGACCCACCTGGAGCAGACCCTTCCCGTGTCGGGCTTCACGGTGGACGCCCGTAGTGCCGACTCGTTGGTCTTCCACGACGCCACCTGGGACGGCGCCTGGACTTCGTCCGCCGAACTGGCGGGTCTGACCTTCCGACGTCGCACCTGACTGCCGAACCCGGCTGACCCCGCACCCGTCCGCCTGCCGGACTGGGCCGCCCCTATCCTTGGGGGACGCCCCGGGAACCCGTGGCCACCCCAACACACGACTGTGACCACCACCGACCGATGAGGACGTGCCATGAGTGGCGGACTGGCTGCCCTGCTTGATGACATCGCCGCGATGGCCAAGATGGCGGCGGCGTCGCTCGACGACGTCTCCGCCGCCGCCGGGCGCGCCGGTACGAAGGCTGCGGGAGTGGTGATCGACGACACCGCCGTCACTCCTCGATACGTGACGGGCGTGCTGTCCAACCGCGAGTTGCCCATGATCATGAAGATCGCCCGCGGGTCACTGGTCAACAAGCTCCTGATCATCCTGCCCATCGCGCTGGTGCTGTCGCAGTGGGCACCGTGGCTGCTCACCCCCATCCTGATGCTGGGCGGCACCTACCTCAGTTACGAGGGTGTCGAGAAGCTGTGGGAGAAGGTGTCGGGGCACCAGGAGACGCGCAGCCCGGCTGCGACCCAGAGCCCCGAGCAGGAGAAGACGCTGGTCAACGGGGCCATCCGGACCGACCTCATCCTCTCGGCCGAGATCATGGTGATCTCGCTCAACGAGGTGGCCCACGAGCCGCTGCTGCAGCGCTCCATCATCCTGGTCGTGGTCGGCATCGCCATCACCGTGGGTGTCTACGGGGTGGTGGCGGTGATCGTGAAGATGGACGACATCGGCGTCCGCTTCACCCAGCGCGCCGGTGCGGCGGCCCAGAAGTTCGGCCGGGCCCTGGTCGAGGGAATGCCCGTGGTGCTGGCGGTGCTGTCGACGGTCGGCATCATCGCGATGCTGTGGGTCGGTGGCCACATCCTGCTGGTGGGGGCCGACGAGATCGGCTGGCACGCGCCCTACGCGCTCGTCCACCACGCGGAGCAGGCGGTGCACGCGGCGACGGGCCCGTTGGGCGGAGTGCTGGGCTGGCTGACCAACACCGCCTTCAGCTTCATCGCCGGGGTGCTCGTCGGCGCCGTGGTGGTCGCCGTCGTGCACGTCCTGCCATTCGGCAGGAATCATGGGGACGAGCACGAGGTGCGCGCTGAGGAGACGGAAACCGCCGTCACCCCATGACGTGCTGGTGGGCCAGTCGCGCCACCTCGGAACGCAACGGCGTGATGGCGTCCGCCCCTTCGCGGGTGGGGTGTACCCGGTTGGTCATCAGCGAGACGGTCAGGCGGCTCTGGTCGTCGGTGAAGACACTGGTTCCGGTGAACCCCGTGTGCCCACGTGCTCGTCGTCCCACCTCGCCCAGCTCCGGGTGCCACATCCACGAGAGCTGCCCGATCCGCAACCCCATGGAGTGACCCCAGGGTGCCTCATCGGGATCGCAGACCGCGCGTCCCAACAGCGCAGGCATCTCGTTGAGCCAGAGCCCGTCCCGACTGCACGGCAGTTGGTCGAGCCGGATGGCCTCGGCGAGGGCAGCCACCGCCCGCGCCGTCCCGAACAGACCGGCGTTGGCGCACCTTCCGCCCAGGGCCCAGCTGAACTCGTCGTGCACCACCCCGCGGACCAGGCCGCGGGCGTGAGTGGTGTCGACCTCGGTTGCGGCGACCTGGCGGCCGTCGTCGGCACCCGAGGGTGGGGCGAACGCGATCTCACCGAGCCCGAGCGGGTCCAGCACGAGATGCTGCACCAGATCGGCCCACCGTTGGCCGGTCGCGCGCTCGGCGAGCAGCATGGCGGTGTTGTAGCCGACACAGGAGTAACGCCACACCTTCTGAGGAGGGGACAGCAGGGGGAGCCGCTCCACCTGGGCCCGCAGTTCGCGGCGGTCGTCCAAGGGCCAGTCACGCAGCCAACGGCCCGGGTTCGCCGCGACCCAGCCCAGGATGCGACGCTCCCAGTCGGGAAAGATGTCGGGCAGCCCCGAAGTGTGGGTGAGCAGGTGGCGCAACGTGACCCGCTCCCGATCGGGATCACCCCGATACCCCTCCAGATGCGTGGCGAGCGGTTCGTCGTAGCCGAGGTGCCCACGCTCGACCACGGTGTGCAGCGTGATGGCCGACACCACCTTGGTGATGGAGGCGAGGTCGAACCAGCTGGAATCGGTCACCGGTTCGAGCTGGTCGGAGCGCACCCGTGACCCGTCACAGTTGACACTCGCGAGCGTGCCCTGGGCCGAACTGGCCACCACGGTGCCGTCATGGACGACGACGCAGGTCGCGCCCGAACAGGTCTCGGCCTCGACGGCCGCCGCCAGCACACTGCTCAGGGACTGGGCCAAGCTCGGCATGGTTCTCCTCGTCCGGGGTCGGGGGGTGCCATTCTTGCACCACCCCGTTCGAGCCCGAAGGAATGCGACCGTGACCTGCCCCCAGACCCTCGCCCCGGCGCCGAGCGAGACGGCGGTGAGACGGGCCGCGCTGGGGGTGCTGATGCCCGGTTTCGACGGCACCGATGTACCCGCCTGGCTCGAGCAGCCCTTGCGTGACGGACTGGGTGGGGTCTGTCTGTTCGCTGTCAACACCCCCGACCTCGCCACCACCCGCCGACTCACCGGGCGACTGCGCGAGCTCGGGCCCCAGGTCTGCATCACGGTCGACGAGGAGGGGGGCGACGTCACCCGACTGCAGCGCCGCCATGGATCGGACCTTCCGGGCAGTGCTGCCCTGGGGGCGGTCGACGATCTCGAGCTGACGCGCCAGGTGGGGGAGGCGACCGGACGGCTCGTCCGTGCCGCCGGCATCGACGTCACCCTCGCTCCCTGCGTCGATGTCGCCTCCAACCCGGCCAACCCGGTGATCGGCACCCGGTCGTTCGGACCCGACGCCTCGCTCGTCGGCCGGCACGCGGTCGCCTGGGTGCGGGGGTTGCACGCCGCAGGGGTGGCCGGCTGCGCCAAGCACTTCCCGGGCCACGGGGACACCTCCGTCGACTCCCACGTCGGGATGCCGGTGATCGACCTGGACGAGGCGACGCTCGCCTCCCGTGAGCTGGCCCCGTTCGTTGCGTTGGCGCCCCTGGTGGACGCCGTCATGCCCGGGCACATCATCGTCCCCCGGCTGGGGGCCGACCCCGCCTCCACCTCGGCGTGGGCCTATGACCGCATCCGCGCGATGGGGTTCGTCGGTCCCACCATCACCGATGCGCTCGACATGGGAGCCATCACCGCAGACCCCACCGCCGACCCCTCATCCGGCGAGGACGAGCGGATCGGAGCGGCCGTCGTGCGCGCCCTGCGGGCCGGTGCAGACCTGTGCTGTCTCGGGGCACCCATGAACGGTGACCAGCAGGCCGCGCTGGCCGCGAGTGTGGCCGCCATCGAGCGGGCGGTGGAGGAGGGCCGGCTGCGCCTGCACCGGCTCCAGGTCTCGGCCTCGCGGGTGCGCTCGATGCTCGGCCTGGCCCATCAACGGCTGCTGGAGACGCCCGCTGTCGATCCCGCCACCGCCGAGGACGGACTTCCCGAACTCGGCCTCGAGGTCGCGAGGCGAGCGCTGCTGACCCGGGGGAGCGTGCTCCTGCCCGAGGGCGCCCGGCCCGTCCTGGTCGAGCTGGGGCAGGGGTTCAACGCTGCCGCGGGGCGGTTCTCGTCCGGGGTGGGCGATGCGCTCGACCGGGCCCTGGGGGAGCCGGTGGACAGGCGGGACCTCGACCTGGTGGAACCGGATGACGTGGTCGTCGCCGTCAGCCGGGACGGGTCGTCCGTCGCCGCGACCCTCGTCGCCGAGCTGCTCGGTCGCTGTCCCCACGCCGTGGTGGTGCACGTCGGCATGCAGCAATCGGCGCCGGATGTCCCACACCTGGTGCTGGCCCACGGAGCCGGGCGGTCCAACACCCGAGCTGCGGTGGAGGCCCTGCTCGGCCGACGGATCGTGTGGTGAACCCGATGCGTGCACTGAACCGGATGCGGGTCCTGGGACTGATGTCGGGAACCTCCGTGGACGCCATCGATGCGGCGGTCGTCGATCTGGGCGAGGACGGGTCACTGCGGGTCGTCGACCACCGGGAGCTGGCCTGGGACGAGGAGCTGCGCCGTCGCATCCTCGCGGTGCTGCCCCCGGCCACGGTGGAGGTCGCCGAGGTCTGTGCCCTCGAGCAGCTGATCGGACAGGCGTTCGCGGCCGCCGCCAGCGAGGTGATGGCCCAGGTCGACGGTGTGGAGTTGGTGAGCTGTCACGGCCAGACCGTCTTCCACTGGGTCGACCGGGGTCGGGCCCTGGGCACCCTCCAGTGGGGCGAGCCGGCCTGGATCGCCGAAGCCACCGGGCTTCCCGTCGTGTCCCACCTGCGCGCGGCCGACATCGCGGCCGGTGGGCAGGGGGCACCCCTGGTGCCGGTGCTCGATGCCTGGCTGTTCGCGGATCGTCCGACGGCGGTGGTCAACCTCGGCGGGATCGCCAATGTCACGCTGGTGGACGACGGCGTGGCCCTCGCGGCCGGTGACACGGGTCCGGCGAACTGCCTGCTCGATGCGGTCGTCTCCCGCGCCACGGACGGACGCGAGGGTTTCGACCGCGACGGCCGGTACTCGGCGGGGGGCGCGATCATCCCCGACCTGTTGGCGGCCCTGCTGCGACACCCCTACCTGGCGCTCCCGCTGCCCAAGTCGACCGGACGAGAGGTGTTCTCCCTCGACTGGCTCGACAGCGTGGTGGCCTCGCTGCCGGGGGATGCCAGCAGTCCGCCACTGGCGGACTTGCTGGCCACCCTGGTGGAGTTCACCGCCGTCACGTTGCTGGCCCACCTGGAGCCGACGACCCCGGGACCGGGGTTGCCCGCCGCAACCACGATCGAGAGGGTCGTCGTGTCGGGTGGGGGAGCGCACCACCCGGGGTTGATGGCGCGGCTGCGGCGGGACCACCCTGAATGGGAGGTCGTCCCACCCGAGGTGGCCGGCATCCCGGGTGATGCGAAGGAGGCCGTGCTCGTCGCCCTGCTGGGCTGGTTGTCGGTGTCGGGTCGCGCTGGGATCGCAGTCGACGGCCACGGGCACGCCCTCACGGGAGCCCACACCCCACGGGTGCTCGGTACCCTCACCCTGCACGGGTCCGCAGGGTGGTTCGGGCTCAGTGGAGCAGGGTCGCGCCCTCGTCCGGCTGGTGGCCCTCGTCCGACTGGTGACCCTCCGACTGTTGACGACGCATCAGGAAGGCCAACACCAACACCGGCACGGTGAGCGCTGCCGCGAGGGTGAAGGCGATCCGGAGGCCGTCCAGTTGCGCCGTCAATTCCGGAACCCCGGCAGCGATGTGCCGGTTGGCGGTCGACTCGAACAGCGTGACCAGCAACGCAGCACCTGCGGCACCCGCCACCTGCTGCAGGGTGCCCAGACCTGCCGACCCGTGTGAGTACAACCGGGGCGGCAGCGCGTTGAGCGCCGTGGTGAAGCTCGGGGTGAACATGAACGACAGGGCGAGGCTCATCACCGCGTGCATGCCGATCAGCATCCACAGGGGGGTGTTCGGGGTGACGCGGCTCATGGCCAGCACCATCATCCCCAGCACGAGGGCGGCCGGCACCACCAGAGGACGAGGGCCGTAGCGGTCGAACAGGCGCCCGACCAAGGGGCCCAGCAGTCCCATGGCCAATCCACCCGGCAGCATCGCCAGGCCGGTGACCGAGGGCGAGAGCTGGCGGACGTCCTGCAGGTAGATCGGCCAGATGAGCGCCACCCCCATCAGCGCCAGGAAGGCGAGCATCATCACGCCGAGTGCGGCGGAGTAGTTGCGATGGGCGAAGGTGCGCAGGTCGAGCAGGGCGATGTCGGACTTCTGCAGCACCAGTTGTCGCCACACGAACGCCAACAACGCGAGCAGCGCCACCACGCCGGCGACCATCAGGTTCATTGACTTGGCAGGTGCACCCACCAGCGAGAGCGTGTAGACCAGACCGCCGAACCCGAGCGCCGACAGCACCACCGACAAGGCGTCCAGCGGGGTGCGGCGCAGTTCCGAGACGTTGCGCAGTTTCACGGCACCGTAGGCGGTGGCCGCCATCGCGATCGGCAGAACCAACCAGAACAGCCAGCGCCAACTGGCGACCTGCAGGACGAATCCCGAGATGGTCGGACCCATCGCCGGTGCCATCGACATCACGATCGAGACCAGGCCCATGGTCTGGCCTCGCCTGTGCATCGGTACCAGGTTGAGGATGGTGGTCATCAGCAGGGGCATCATCACGGCGGTACCGCTGGCCTGGACGACGCGTGCCCCGAGCAGCACGCTGAAGTTGGGTGCCAGGGCGGCCAGCACGGTGCCGGTCATGAACAGCGTCATCGCCGTCAGGAAGACCTGGCGGGTCGTGAGGCGGTCCATCACGAACCCGGTGACGGGGATCACCACCGACAGCGTCAGCATGAACCCGGTGGTGAGCCACTGGGCGGTCCGGGCGTCGATGCTGAAGTCAGTCATCAGGTGGGCGATGGCCACGCCCAGCACGGTCTCGTTGAGGATCACCACGAAGGCAGCAGCCAGCAGCACCCAGATGACCCCCCAGTCGATGGGGGCCTCGCCGGGGGTCGCGGACGGGGCGGGATGCTCGGTCAGGATCGGTTCGGCGGCCATGGGAGTCCCCTGTCTGGGATGTCAGCGTCTGGGATGTCAGCGTCTGGGATGTCGGCGTCTGTGATGTCAGCGTCTGTGATGTCGACGACTGGGATGTCAACGTCTCTACAACGCCCGGGGTGTGGTCTGTGCTGGGGTGTCGTCGTGCTGGGGTGGGCGGGTCGCGGCGCCGTTGCCGGCTGCCAACTCTACGCGAACCGACCGACAGATCCACACCCGATCAACCAGCGCCGGGCGGGTGCTTGGATGGGTGCATGAGCGACATCGAGCTGAGCTGGTCGACCGAGCAGCGCAACCCTGACACCCTCGACCTCGACACGCTGGCGACACCCGACCTGGTGGGGGCGATCGTCGCAGCCGACGATGTGGTGGTGCCGGCCGTGCGTGCCGTGGCCGACCGAATCGCGGCTGCCGTCGAGCTGGCGGTCACGGCGATCGCCAACGGCGGACGAGTGCACTACGTGGGCGCCGGCACCTCCGGGCGCCTGGGAGTGCTGGACGCGGTCGAACTGTTCCCCACCTATCACGTCGGTGATGACGTCGTCGCTGCGCATCTGGCCGGCGGAGAGGCCGCGATGACCCGCGCTGTCGAGGGTGCCGAGGACGACCCGGCGGCTGGTGCCGCCATCGTTGCCTCGGCCGGGGAGCACGACCTGGTCGTCGGGATCGCCGCCTCCGGCCGGACCCCTTTCGTGCGTGGGGCTCTCGCCGCCGCCAGGGAACGGGGACTGGCGACGGTACTGGTCTCGTCCAACGTCGCCGCTCCGCTTGCCGACCTCGCCGATGTCGCGATCCTGCCCGACACGGGCCCCGAGGTGGTCACCGGGTCGACCCGCATGAAGGCGGCCACGGCGCAGAAGTTGGTGCTCAACACCTTCTCGACAGCCACCATGGTGCGCCTCGGCAAGACCTGGTCGAACCTGATGATCAACGTGCAGGCGACCAACCTCAAGCTCGAGCGTCGCCTCGTGCACATCGTGGAGCAGGCCACCGGTCTGGACGCCGAGACGTCCGCCGACCTGTTGTCGCGTTCGGGGGGCGACCTGCGGGTGGCACTGGTGTGCGGACTGTCAGGGGCGCCGGTGGACGACGCCAGACGAGCCGCGGACGAGTTCCCGCCCGACCCGAGGCGTGCTCACGACCCGGCAGGCATCAGGTCGGCGGTGGCCCAGCTCAGCGGTCGAGCCGCCACAGCGTCTGCCACTCCACGCCGAGGTCGAGCAACATCTGCCTGACCAGCGACAACGAGATACCGACCACGTTGTGCGGGTCGCCCTCGATGCGGGTCACGAAGGCGGCTCCCAGGCCGTCGATGGTGAACCCGCCCGCGACCCGTTCCGGTTCCCCGGTGGCGGCGTAGGCTGCGATCTCCGCATCGGACAGGTCGGCGAAGGTCACCCGGGACTGACCGCCCCGGCTGGCCCTGAGGCTGACCCCGCCGTCGGGTCCCGCCCGGTGCACGATCACATGGTGTCCCGTCCACAGCACCCCGGTGGTGCCTCGCATCGTGTACCAACGGGCGATCGCCTCCGCCTCATTGCCGGGTTTGCCGTGGCGTTGACCGCCGAGCTCCAGCAGCGAGTCGCATGCGATCAACGCCCAGTCCTCGTCGTCGGACAGCTCGGCTGCGACCACGGACCCCTTGAGTTCGGCCAGGGCGATGGTCAGCGCCTGGGTGGTGGAACGCTGCAGGGAGTCCTCGTCGGCGTGGGAGACCCACACCTCCGGGTCGAGACCGGCAGAGCGCAGCGCCGCGAGCCGGGCGGGCGACTTCGAGGCGAGGATGACCCGCACGTCAGCGGTTCCGGTAGTGGTTGCGCCAGGCGCCGCGCCCCGGTACGAGGGGACGGCGCAGGACACGGTGGTAGGACTTCCATCCGGCAGCAAGCGGACGGTCGTCGGTCTCCCTGGGCGGTGTCGAGCCAACCGCCGCCAGCGCGGCGACCACGGCCGCCAGCTCGGCGTCGTCCGGGTTCCCGCGCAGGATCCGCAGGGCCGACTGGCCCGTTGCATCCGTCACAGGTCCATCGCTCACAGGTCCATCGCTCCCAGGTCCATTCGTCACAGGTCCATCGCTCCCTGGTCCATCCGTCACAGGGGAATGTTCCCATGCTTCTTCGGGGGCAGTGTCTCGCGCTTGGTGCGCAGCAGCCGGAGCACGCGGATCACCTCGGCCCGGGTCTCATGGGGGTAGATCACCTGGTCGATGTAGCCTCGCTCCGAGGCGACGTAGGGGTTGGCGAGTTCGTCGTTGTACTCGTCGATGAGTTCCTTGCGGCGGGCCGCCGGGTCGGGATGGCTCGCCAGTTCCCGTCGGTGCAGGATGTTGACCGCGCCCTCGGCGCCCATCACCGCGATCTGCGCCGTGGGCCACGCCAGGTTGATGTCCGCACCCAGGTGTTTGGATCCCATCACGTCGTAAGCCCCGCCGTAGGCCTTGCGGGTGATCACCGTCACCAACGGCACGGTGGCCTCGGCGTAGGCGTAGATGAGCTTGGCGCCTCGGCGGATGATGCCGTCGTACTCCTGTTCGGTCCCGGGCAGGAAGCCGGGCACGTCCACGAAGGTGAGGATCGGGATGTTGAACGCGTCGCAGGTTCGGATGAACCGTGCCGCCTTCTCCGACGCCTTGATGTCGAGGCACCCCGCGAACACCGAGGGCTGGTTGGCGACCACACCGATGGAGCGACCCTCGATGCGTCCGAACCCGCAGATGATGTTGCCCGCGTACATCGACTGCACTTCCAGGAACTCGTCGTCGTCCAGCACCGTGGCGATGACCTCGCGCATGTCGTAGGGCTGGTTGGGCGAGTCGGGGATGACGGTGTCGAGCAGTCGGTCGTGGTCGGTGATCCCCAGGTCGGTGAAGGTCGGGTCGACCCCCGCGTCGCCCACGATCGGTGGGTCCTCGAGGTTGTTCTGGGGGAGGTAGGTGATCAGGTCACGCACGTACTCGAGCGCATCATGTTCGTCGGCGGCCAGGTAGTGGGCCGTCCCGGACTTGACCGAGTGGGTGCGACCGCCGCCTAACTCCTCGAGCGTGACGTCCTCGCCGGTCACCGTCTTGATGACGTCGGGCCCCGTGATGAACATCTGCGAGGTCTGGTCGACCATCACGATGAAGTCCGTCAGGGCGGGGGAGTAGACGTGGCCACCGGCCGCGGCGCCCATGATCAGCGAGATCTGCGGGATCACCCCCGAGGCGTGGGTGTTGCGTCGGAAGATCTCCCCGTAGAGACCGAGCGAGACGACGCCCTCCTGGATGCGGGCACCACCGCCCTCGTTGATGCCGATCAGCGGGCAACCGGTCTTGAGTGCGAAGTCGATGATCTTGACGATCTTCTCCCCGTAGACCTGCCCCAGGGCGCCCCCGAAGATGGCGACGTCCTGGGAGAAGACGCACACCGGTCGACCGTGGATCGAACCGAGCCCGATGATCACCCCGTCACCGTAGGGGCGCTTGTTCTCCATGCCGAAGGCGTGGCTGCGATGCCGCGAGAACTCGTCCAGTTCCGAGAAGGAGCCCTCGTCGAGCAGCGCATTGACACGTTCGCGGGCGGTCAGTTTCCCCTTGGCGTGCTGACGCTCGACTGCTTCGGGAGCGGCGGCGTGGACTGCCTCGTCGATGCGGCGTCCCAGGTCGGCCAGCTTGCCGGCGGTGGTGTGGATGTCGGGATCCATGACATGACACTATCGGCCCATGATCGAGCTTGCCGAAGCGCTGCGAGGTACTCGTTGGCGGAGGGTCGAGGTGCTCGATTCCACCGGGTCGACGAACGCCGACGCAGCCGTCCTGGCGGCTGCCGGGGAGCCCGACGGGGCCGTGGTGGTGGCCCTGCACCAGACCGCCGGACGCGGCCGGTTCGACCGCCGTTGGGAGGCCCCGCCGGGGGCAGCCGTCGCCACCAGCGCGGTGGTGCGCACCGATCGTCCGATGGTGGACTGGACCTGGTTGCCGTTGGTGACGGGGGTGGCCGTGCTTCGCGGGATCCGCGCCGTCGCGCCCGGCTGCGAGCTCGAGCTGAAGTGGCCGAACGATGTCCTGGTTGCCGGCGGGGATGCGCCCGGAAAGGTGTGCGGGATCCTCTGCGAACGACACGAGGGCCTCTCGACCGCCCCGGGTGCCGCCGCCGTGATCGGCTTCGGGATCAACACCTCGCTGACCCGTGAGCAACTGCCCGTGCCGACGGCCACCTCACTGGCGCTGGCGGGTTTCGACGTCGAACCCTTGACCGTGGTGGCGTCGGTGCTGAGGGAACTGGACGACCTGCTGGCCGTCTGGCAGGAGCGTGGCCACCTGCGCGAGGCCTACACCGCCGCGTGCGGCTCGATCGGGCAGAACCTTCGGGTGCAGGTGAGCGATACCGAGCAGGTGAGCGGGGTGGGCGACTCCATCGATCCCGCGGGACGACTGGTGGTGCGCACCGCTGACGGCCTGCGGGCCTTCTCGGCAGGAGACGTCGTGCATCTGCGCCGGGGCTGAGTTCAGTCCTGGTCGTCCCGGTGGGCGCGGTAGATGAGGTCGGCCAGCAACCCCTCGATGTCCTTGACCTGGGGCACGTCGTGCAGCACGACCGGCCGCTCCGAGGCGGTGGAGAAGACCAGCGTCCCGCACCCGAACATGCGGTCGATGATGCCCCGCTCCGAACCGACCGAGTCGATCCGTGACAGCGGCAGTTCGTGACCGTAGCGGTTGAGCACGCCGTGCTTGGTGATGACCCGGCGGGTGGTGATGGTGTAGCTGGTGGTGAACCACTCGATGAACGGACGAACCGAGAACCACAGCACCAGCAGTGCTGCCGCGCCGATGGTCACCCAGGTGGCGATCGGCTTCCACTCCGGCGGCAGCACGGCGATCAGGGCAGCCGCCAAGGAGGCGACCAGCAGGGCAAGCAGGATCGGGACGAAGACCGCCTTGCCGTGGGTGCGCACCCGCACGAGGGTGCGCTCGTCGGAGTCGCCGCGCCCCTTGAACAGGCGAGCCCTGGATTCACGTGCCATGTCGTCAAGTCTGGCAGACCGGATCACGCCGGTAGGCTCATGCCCCGTGAGCACTCCCTCTTCGGCGGCGGATGGCCGTCCTGCTGTGGCTGGCCCCTACACGATCGGCATCATCGGCGGAGGCCAGTTGGCTCGCATGATGCACCAGGCCTCGATCGGTCTGGGCGTGCACATCAGGCTGTTGTCGGAGGCCGCCGGCTCGTCCGCCGCCCAGGTCATCGGCGACGTGGTGGTCGGGGACCACGACGACGAGGCGACGCTGCGGGCCTTCGCCGAGGGCTGCGACGTGATCACCTTCGACCACGAGCACGTGCCCACCGCGTTCCTGCACCGACTCGAGGACGAGGGTGTCTGTGCCGTGCGCCCCGGACCATCCGCGCTGGTGCACGCCCAGGACAAGGCGGTCATGAGGCAACGACTGGGCCCCTTCGGTGCCCCGGTGCCCGCGTACGCGATCTGCGAGAGCCCTGACGAGCTGAGCGCCTTCGGCGAGAGGCAGGGGTGGCCGATCATCGCCAAGACCAGCCGGGGTGGGTACGACGGCAAGGGGGTCTGGAAGCTCGACTCGGCCGACCAGGCCCACGAGCCCTTCGAGGGCCTCAAGCGGACCTCGGCGGGGGAGCGGGTGGTGATCGTCGCCGAGGAGTTCGTCCCCTTCGTCCGCGAACTGTCGGCCCTGGTGGTGCGCAGTCCTGCCGGGCAGGCCGTCGCCTACCCGATCTCGGAGTCGGTGCAACGAGACGGCATCTGTGTCGAGACCACCACCCCCGCCCCCGGGCTGACCGACGACCAGTCGATCGCCTGCCAGCAGTTGGCGCTCGGCATCGCCCACGAACTGGGGGTGGTCGGCATGCTGGCGGTGGAGTTGATGCAGCGGGAGGACGGCTCGGTGGTGGTCAACGAGTTGGCGATGCGTCCGCACAACACCGGTCACTGGACGATCGACGGTGCCCACACCAGCCAGTTCGAGAACCACCTGCGCGCCGTGCTCGACCTGCCGCTCGGGGACCCCGGTCTGCGGTCCCGGAACGTCGTGATGGCCAATGTGCTCGGTGGTTCGGAGCCTGACCTCACCGGGGCCTTGCAGCACTGTTTCGCGCGTGACCGCAAGCTGCGGGTGCACCTCTACGGCAAGGACGTGAAGCCCGGACGGAAGGTCGGTCACGTGACCTGTCTGGGGAACGATCTGGACGACACACTGCGCCGCGCCCGGCATGCCGCCGGCTACCTGATGGGAGATGCCAATGCCTGAGGCCCGTGTGGGAATCGTGATGGGTTCCGACTCCGACTGGCCCACCATGGAAGCCGCAGCGGCGGCCTGCGAGGAGTTCGGGGTGGCGGTCGAGGTCGACGTCGTCTCGGCGCATCGCATGCCCGAGGACATGCTCGCCTACGGACGAGGGGCCCACACCCGCGGGCTCGAGGTGATCATCGCCGGGGCCGGGGGGGCCGCGCACCTGCCAGGGATGCTGGCCGCCCTCACCCCGCTGCCCGTCATCGGGGTGCCCGTGCCGCTGAAGTACCTGGACGGGATGGACTCACTGCTCTCGATCGTGCAGATGCCCGCCGGTGTGCCCGTGGCCACCGTGGGCGTGGGCAACTCGCGCAACGCCGGACTGCTGGCGGTGCGCATCCTGGCGGCCGGTGACCCGGTGTTGACCGAGGCGATGCTGGCGTTCCAGGAGGGTTTGCGTGACCTGGCGAGATCCAAGGGCGAGAAGCTGCGGTCACTCAATCGGCCAGGCGCAGGAACTCCTCCACCGCCTCCCGGTGGGGGATCGAGCCCAGACCCTTGCCGGTGACCTTGAGACCCGCCGCGGCATTGGCGTAGCGGGCGGCATCGGCCCACGACAGCCCACGGGTGACGGCTGCCACCATCGCCCCCGTGTGGGTGTCACCGGCGCCATTGGTGTCGACGGCCCGCTGGGGGAACCCTGGTATCACCTCAGTGCGTGAGCCGTGCCAGACGGCGCAGCCCTGGTCGCCGTCGCGGACCACCACCGCCCGAGGCCGTGACAACCGCCCCGCGACCAGTCCGGCGGCCCGGTCCATCTCGTCGGTCCCGACGAGGGCAGCGGCCTCGTCCATGTTCGAGGTCCAGACGGTGGTCACCGCCAACACCCGCGAGACCACCTCGGGCGGCAGTTCGGCGAAGATGGCCCCCGGATCCAGCACCACGTCGACCCGCTGGCCCCCGTCGCCGATGGGCAACCCCTCGAGCCAGGCCAGCAACGGGGTGAGGGTGGGTTCCACCAAGGAGTAGCCGGAGACGCAGACGAGGTCGCCCGGCTGGGGTGCGCTGGTGTCGAAGGAGCCCACGCTCACCTGGCGTTCGGCTCCCCAGGTGGTGACGAAGGTGCGCTCTGCGGTGGGCTCCAGCAGCACCACGCACACCCCGGTGTCGAGCTGCTCCACCGGCGGTGAGGTCACCTCGACCCCCTCGCTGTGCAGGGCATGGCGGATGAGGTCGGCGTTGATCCCTGACCCGACCGATCCGGCATGGACGGCCGTTGCGCCCGAACGGGCGGCGGCAATCAGGATGATCGCCGCGCCGCCCGGCTGCCGGGTCACCCCGGCAGCCATCACGTTGCCACCCCGGGGAGGCAGCCCGGGCACGTCACAGACCAGGTCGACGAGGGCCTGGGCCGTGTGGATCAGACGAGCCATCCCGGATCCTCAGCCGAGGGGGGTGAACGCCAGCCGCATCGCCACCGGCTGTGCGGTCACCCGGTACTTCTGCTGCGGCAGCGGCCCACAGGCACCCGATCCGGCCGGAGCCACCCTGGCATCGAGTGTCAACCAGTTCACCTGGTCGGCCACCAGATCGGGGGTGTGGCGGGCCTCGCGGATCGCATGCTGGCTCCACGGTGCCAGCGAGACGGAGATCGGCTCGGCATCACCCAGCACGGTCACCCGGAACCCCGCCTCCCCGACAACCCCGTCACCGGACCCCCCGTCGCCGGACACCCCGTCGCCGAACACCTCGACCCAGCGCACCTCGCTGCGGTGTCCGTTTCCCTGGGGAGCCACATACGGGGTCTGCAGCTCGGACACGTGGGCGCTCCAGCGTCCGATCTTCTGGGACTCGTGGGTGTCGACATAGCTCTCCCCGGGTCCACGGCCGAACCAGGTCAGCTGGTCGAGGCCCGTGGGCACGCTCATGGTCAGTCCCAGACGGGGCAGCATCTGCTCACCCCAGGGACCGTGCGGTTCAGCGGTCAGGTCGAGCACCAGCGACTCGCCCACGGCCCGCCACTCGAACCGGGCCACGTAGTCGCGACTGGACGCGGCCGCGGCCGTGCGGGTGGTCACCACCAGCGCCCCCTCGGCCTCCTCGACCGACAGCACCTTGCTGTGCAGGCGGTGCAGGCCGATCTGTTCGCCCGCGCGCCTGATCACCTGCCCCCCGCCCATGCGTTCGTTGTCGATCCAGGCGCGGAACAGGTCGAACTCCACCCCGTCGAGGTCGATGCCGCCCAGGCGTACCAGGCGTCCGTGCTCGTCGAATCGGGCCGGGCCGACGGCCCAACCACCGGGCTCGGACACGACCCCGATGGCGTCGCCGGTGACGATGCGCTGCTCTCCGGCAGACAGCAGTCCCTGGCCGGAGGCCACCTCGTGGCCCGCCTTGGCCCACGCCGTGTCGGAGGCAAGCCGGGCCGTGACCGTGAGCCAGCGCTCCCCGGATGCTGCCGGCAGCCCGGAGATCTCCTCGGGAAGTGACACGGTCACGCTGTGACCGGCATCGATGGTCGGCACGTCCAGGTCACCGGAGGCCAGCTGCTGTCCCTCGTCCGACACCGACCACGCGTAGGTGTAGGCGGAGTCGTCGGCGAAGCTGAGCACGCTGGTGAGGGTGATCTCGTCGCCCACCACGATCCTGATCGGTGCGATCACGGTGGCGAACTCGACCAGGCCGGGGCTCGGGGTGCGGTCGGGGAACACGAGGCCGTCGATGATGAAGTTCCCGTCGTGCAGTTCCTCGCCGAAGTCGCCGCCGTAGAGGTGGTGGACGCCCGCGTCCTCGGTCGCCGATCGACGAGCCGACGGGTGGGAGGTGGCCTGCACCCCGTGGTCGATCCACTCCCAGATGAACCCGCCGTGCAGCTTGCTGTGGGCGTCGAACAGGTCGGAGTAGTCACGCAGTTCACCGGGGCCGTTGCCCATGGCGTGGCCGTACTCGCAGAGCAGGTGTGGCTTGGCCAACTCGTTCTCGCTCTGCGGGCGGGCGCCCAACTTGCTGCCCTCGGGCAGGTCGCGCTTGGCGCCGATCGCGTCGAGCTCAGGGATCGAGGTGTACATCTGACTCCACACGTCTGACACCTCGACGTCGTAGTCACCCTCGTAGTGCAGGAACCTGCCGGGGTCACGCTGCTTGGTCCAGGCGGCCATCCGGTGGTGGTTCTCACCGAAGCCCGCCTCATTGCCCAGCGACCAGCTGATGATGCTGGCGTGGTTCTTGTCGCGCTCGACACTGCGCTGCATGCGGTTCATCAAGGCGTCGAGGAAGCGCGGGTCCGCGGGCGGGTTGGCCACCCAGCCCTCGGCCTGGAAGCCGTGGGTCTCGTGGTCGGCCTCGAGCATCACCCACAACCCGTACTCGTCGCAGAGGTCGAGGAACCGCGCATCGGGTGGGTAGTGGGAGGTGCGGACGGCGTTGACGTTGTGCTGCTTCATCAGCAGCACGTCGCGCAGCATGGTCGCGTCGTCGAGGCTCCGCCCGCGGACGGGGTGCCACTCGTGGCGGTTGACCCCACGCAGGGTGATCTGGCGCCCGTTGACGAGGATGCGGTCACCCTCGATCCGCACGGTGCGGAAACCGACCCGCACCCTGACCTGCTCGGTCTCGGTGGCCACCACCGCCTCGTACAGGTGGGGTGTCTCCGCCGTCCACGGCTGCACCTGACCGAGGTGGTGTTCCACGTTTGCGGCGACCTCGTGCAGGGCCAGTTCGGGGATGCTGACGGTGGCGAGCACCGGCTCCCCGGCCCGAGTGACCTCGACCCGCAGCACGCCGGCACCCGTGTGGTGGTCGTAGTCGGCATGGACGAAGACGTCGTCGATCCCGAACTGCGGACGCGCCAGCAGCGTGACGGGACGGAAGATGCCCGACAGCCACCACATGTCCTGGTCCTCGAGGAAGGTGGCGTCCGACCACTGCTGCACCTGCACGGCCAGCACGTTCTCGCCGTCGACCAGGTGGTCGGTCACGTCGAACTCGGTGGTCAGCCGCGAACCCTTCGAGAAGCCCAGTTCGTGTCCGTTCAGCCAGACCACGAAGGCCGAGTCCACTCCCTCGAAGCGCAGCACCGTGCGGGCCTGGTCGCGGTCCCAGCCGACGGTGAAGGTGCGCTGGTAGAGCCCGACTGGATTCTCGTCCGGGACGACGGGGTCACCCCCGGCACCGTAGGTGGGGATGGGGTAGTTGACGTTGGTGTAGGCCGGACGCCCGTAGGGGGCATCGCCGGCGGGGTCGACCATCTGCCAACAACTGGGGACGGCG
This sequence comes from Aestuariimicrobium kwangyangense DSM 21549, assembly GCF_000421525.1. Classification (GTDB taxonomy): domain Bacteria; phylum Actinomycetota; class Actinomycetes; order Propionibacteriales; family Propionibacteriaceae; genus Aestuariimicrobium; species Aestuariimicrobium kwangyangense. The sequence continues at coordinate 286,035 of NZ_ATXE01000003.1, forward strand.
AGGGTGTCGAACTCCGAGGCGTCGAAGCCCGCAGTTCCGAAGCCCTTGGGCACCTCGTCGAGTGAGCCCACCAGCCGGAAGGCCCAGTCACCGTTCAGCGAGGTCTGCGGGGCATCGGTCTGCAGGTGGGCTCGGGGCGGCATTGCACCCTGCCACGGCGTGAAGTCGGCGATACGGGAAGTCATGCCAACCACCCTAGCCAGAGCTCACCGGCGCGGGTGTGGTCGCTCATCGCAGGGGTGAGTGGGCTCGGTCACCTGTACTGCTGCAGGCCGCTGGTCGACCCCTTCGCGAGCTGGGCGAACATGGCCCGGGCCTTGGCCTCGTCCCACAGCACCGAGGAGCCGGCCGGTGTCTGGGCGTTGGTGTTCGACAGGGGCACCACCAGGGTCAGTCCGGACGACCCCGAGGTCTGCCTGAGGCCGAGGCCGATTCGCGCCAGCTCGAGCATCGACGTGTTGTGGTCACGGTGCACCAGGTCGGTGGCCGCCGACCAGAACTGCCAGTAGCGCCACGGCAGCAGCATCGCCGGTGAGGTGATCCTGTCGGCCACCTTGCCCACGATCTCGCGTTGCCGTTTGGCGCGTCCGATGTCGCCCTGGGGGTCGGACTTGCGCATGCGGGAGTAGGCCAGCGCCTGGTCGCCGTCGAGGGTCTGGCACCCGGCGGGGAGGTTGGCGTGTGAGTCCTTGTCGACCATCGGCTTGTCGAGGCAGACACTCACCCCGCCGGCGGAGTTCACCAGCCGCGGGAAGGCCGTCATGCCGATCTCGAGGTAGTCGTCCACGCGCAGCCCGGTGTTCGCCTCGACGGTGCGCACCAGCAGTTGCGGCCCTCCGAAGGCGTAGGCGGCATTGATCTTGTTCTTGCCGTGCCCCGGGATGGTGACGTAGGAGTCGCGCGGGATCGAGATGAGGGCCGGCTTCCCGCTGGTGGGCATGACCAGCAGCATGATCGTGTCGGTGCGGGAGCCCGAGTTGGTGGAGCTGTCACGTGAATCCGTACCGGCCAGCAGTACCACCCGGCCGGGGGTGTCTGCCGCCCTCTGCGCCGGCAGCGCGTCGAGGGTGCCGCCACGCCCCAGCAGGTCCACCGGCGTGGCCACCAGGAAGGCGAGGTAGAGCGCGACGAGTGTGACCAGCACCCTGCCGAACCCCGACCCACCGCCACGACGCCGGTGAGGGACCGGACGACCCGTGGGCGGTGGCGGAAGCACCGGCGGTTGGTCACTGACCGGCGGCTGGCCCGAGCCGGCCCGTCCCGCCCCCGGACCGTAGCCGGACGGCACCGGGCCCTGCGGTCGTGCTCGGGGAGCCTCTGGGGCGTTGCGACCGTCCCGGGCATACGGGGTGTTCTGGGCAGACGGGGGGTTCTGGGCAGACGGGGGGTTCTGGCCGTCCTGCCCGTCACGGCGGTAGAGCCAGTCGAGATCGTCGCGTCGAGGTGCATCGTTCACGCGCTCAACGGTAACCAGTCGGTGCCCACCCATCGGTGCCACCGGCACCACGGACCCGGGTCGACGACCAATCCTCGGACCACGGTGGCAGCGGCGTGGCACGGACCGGCCCGCGGGTCGTCCGCGCATACTGGACAGCGCCTCGGCCTTCCCCCGCAGCGAAAGGTGCGCCCGTGACCGACACCGCCCACAGTCCCACCGTCGCCCAACGCAGCGAACGGGTGGTGCTGCGTCGCGGCATCGGCTACCTGGTGGGCAGCATCCTGCTGCCGGGCTCGGCCCAGTTGGTCGGTGGCAACCGGCGGGTGGGGGTGGTGGCGCTGCGCGTCATCGGTGCCCTGCTCGGTCTGGTCATCGTCCTCGGCCTCGTCTCCCTCGTCTGGCGGACACCGGCGGTCACCCTGCTGGCCAGCGGCTGGTTCTGGAAACTGATGCAGTGGGTCCTGATCGTGTTGGGGGTCTGCTGGGCCGCACTGGTGCTCGACGCCTGGCGGGTCGCCCGTCCGATGGGCATGGCCCCCCGGTCGAGGTTGGGTTTCGGCATCGGTGCGCTGCTGCTGGCGATGGCGGTCTTCTTCGGCTCGCTGGGACTGGGGTCGATGGCGCGAGCCCAGGGCGACCTGCTCTCGAAGGTGTTCGCCGGTGGTGGCAGCCGCAAGGCCACGGCCGGACGCATCAACGTGCTGCTGCTCGGTGGCGACGCCGGGGCGGACCGGACCGGTCTTCGTCCCGACTCGATCACGGTCGCCTCGATCAGCGAGCAGACGGGGCGCACCGTGCTGTTCAGTCTTCCGCGCAACCTCGAGGACGTGGACTTCCCGCCTTCGTCCCCCCTGCACAAGCTGTACCCGCACGGTTACTCGTGCCCCGACCACTCCTGCCTGCTCAACGCCGTCTACATGCTGGGCCAGGACCACAAGGACCTCTACCCGGGTGTGGCCGACCCGGGGGTGCAGGCAACCAAGGAGGCCGTCGAGCAGACCTTGGGGCTGTCGATGAACTACTACGCGATGATCGACCTGCAGGGCTTCATCTCCCTGATCGACGCTGTCGGCGGCATCACCCTCGACGTCAACAAGCGGGTACCCATCGGGGGCGGCACCTCGAAGGTGTTCGGCTACATCGAGGTGGGTAAAAACAAGCACCTCGACGGTTACCACGCCCTCTGGTTCGCCCGGTCGAGGCACGGGTCGACCGACTACGAGCGCATGATCCGACAGAAGTGCGTGATGAACGCCATGCTCAACCAACTCAACCCGGCCACGGTGGTGGTGAAGTTCAACGACATCGCACACGCGGGGCAGCAGATCGCAGCCACCGACGTGCCCGCCAGCGAGGTGAACCGGTTGATGACACTGGCGACCAAGGCCAAGGCGAAGCCGATCAGTTCGGTCTCTTTCACGCCCCCGCTCATCTATCCCGGCAATCCCAAGCTCGCCGTGATCCGACAGACGGTCAAGCAGCGGATCTCGGCCTCCGAGGCCCTGGACGATCCGAGCAGGCGCAGCTCCACCCCTGGCTCGAGCGGCACCTCCGGGTCGACGAACACGTCGGGGTCGGACGGGTCGACTGACACCTCGAAGTCAACGGGGGCCGCCGGCCCGAGCGGTTCCGCCGGGGAACCGGGACCGTCGTCGAGCCCCACGACAGCGGCCGGATCCGGGTCGTCGGCGAAGCCGACGGCACCCGCCAGTGACGACAACGGCACCCCCCAGCCCCAGAACGACGACCTGTCACAGGTCTGCGCGGTTTCTTGATGGCTGCAAGGATGGGGGCGTGAGAGATCAGTGGCCCTCCTTGAGCGTGGTGATGCCGGTGCTCAACGAGGAGAAGCACCTGCGTGCCTCACTGCAGGGCGTGCTCGACCAGCACTACCCGGGTCCGCTCGAGATCGTGCTGGCCATTGGGCCCAGCACCGACCGCACCCACGAGATCGCCGAGCAACTCGCCGCGGACGACCCGCGGATCGTCGTGGTCGACAATCCGACGGGCACGACACCCGACGGGCTCAACCTCGCCATCAACGCGAGCTCCCACGACCTGGTGGTGCGGGTCGACGCCCACGGTGAACTGGGCCCCGACTACCTGAACCTTGCCGTCGAGACACTCCAGCGCACCGGCGCGGCCAACGTGGGCGGCCTGATGGACGCGCGGGGCACCACCGACTTCGAGCGCGCCGTGGCGGCCGCCTACAACTCCCGGATCGGCCTGGGCGGGGGAGCATTCCACTTGGCCGACTCGAGCGAGGGGCCGGCCGACTCGGTGTTCCTGGGCTGCTTCCGACGCGATGCCCTCCGGCGCGCCGGGGGATACGACCCCGACCTGCGGCGTGCCCAGGACTGGGAGTTGAACCTGCGTCTGCGCGAGGCCGGTGAACTCGTCTGGTTCAACCCGGGGCTGCGGGTCACCTATCGTCCGCGGTCGACGGTGCGAGCCCTGGCGCGGCAGTTCTACACCACCGGCAAGTGGCGCCGCGAGGTGATCAGGCGTCATCCCCAGACGGCCAGCGCCCGTTACCTCGCCCCGCCGGTGGTCGTGCTCGGCTCGGCTGCAGGGTTGGCCGTGGGAATCGTGGGGTTGGTCGGGCAGCACCGGCTGCTGGCCGCAGCGCTCGTCGCCCCAATCGGTTACGTGACCGGGGTCGCCATGGGCGCTGCCACCATCAAGGGCGACCTCCCGCGAGGTGCGCGGATGCGCCTGCCGCTGGTGCTGGCGGTCATGCACCTGGGGTGGGGGGCGGGCTTCGTCCGCGGCCTCAGCGCCGACGAACGGACGAACCCGCATCCAGCGCCCCGCCCCACCTGCTGAGGTTCGGCGCCCGGCCGGCTCGGCGGTTGCCGGATCCGCGTCCGGGTCAGCGAGCAGCCCGCTCTGCAGTGGCGATGGCCTCCACCCGATCGTCGGGGGCAGAACCGTCGACGACCACCAGTGAGCCCCCGCCCACCAACGCCCCGACCAGTGCGTTCAACATCACCTCGGGGGACGAGGCCACCACCAGACTGCGCCCCCTGACCGGGGCCAGGCCTGCCAGGGCCGCACCCGTGAGCTCCTCGCGGGACCCGGTCCACCACACCTGCTCGGCAGGGGCGGCGCCGTTGAGGTGCACGTCGGGTTCGGAGAGGATCTCGTGCGCGTCGGTGACCCCGGGCAGCGGTCGTCCGAAGCCGAGGCCGAGCGGGTGCAGGGAGCACGCAACGGTCTCGACGCCGGGCACCGGGACGGGATGCTCGGGGCCCAGCACGGCGAGGTCGACCATGCCCAACTCGTCGCGGGGGGCCACCACCACCCGACCGCCGGCCTGCCAGCCGGCGAAGACCCACACCCACGACAGCCAGTGACCGGGGTGGTCGAACACCAGGGGCAGTCCGAGTACGGGTTCGTCGTCCACCCCGAGGGTGCCACACAGGTTGCAGGCCTTGTCGACCCAGTTCGCGAAGGTCACCGCCGACAGTTCCACTCGCGCACCCGACTCGGGGTGGTACCAGGTGAGCAGTGGACGAGCGCCGTCGCGCTGCACCCTGGTCTCGAGGGCGTGGAGAACGGTGGCCTGCATCGCGCCAGTCTAGGTGGGTCGGGTGCAGGCGGCCGATAGGGTCGCGTCATGCGTTACGTGGTGATCGTGGCCGGGGGGTCGGGGAAGCGGTTGTGGCCGTTGTCGCGGCAGGGCGAGCCCAAGCAGTTGCTGGAGTTGATCGGTGACAAGTCGTTGTTGCGGATCAGCTATGAGCGGGTGCGGGGTGTGGTGCCCGACGAGCGCATCCTGATCTGCACGGGTGCCGACTATGCCGCCTCGGTGGCGGCGCAGGTGCCTGAGGTGCCGTCGGGCAACATCCTGGGTGAGCCGGTGGGTCGTGATTCCCTGAACGCGGTGGCCTGGCCGGCCGCGGTGTTGGCGGCCGCCGATCCCGAGGCGGTGATGGCGGTGCTGACGGCCGACCACGTGATGCGTCCGGAGTCGGTCTTCCGGGAACGGTTGGACGAGGCCTTCACCCTGGCCGAGCGGGTGCCCGATGCGTTGGTGACGTTCGGGGTGGTGCCCACGTCGCCGCAGACGGGATTCGGTTACCTGCACCGCGGCGGGCCGTTGGGCCTCGACGGGGTGATGCATGCCTGCGCCGTCAGCGGGTTCACCGAGAAGCCGCAGCGCCGGGTGGCCGAGCAGTACCTCGAGTCGGGGGAGTACTGGTGGAACTCAGGGATGTTCGTGTGGCGGGCGTCGGCGTTGCTGGCGGCGCTGGCCGTGCTGCAGCCGGCCACTCATGCCCAAGTGCTGGAGTTGGCTGCCGAGCCGGGCAGGCTCGCGGAGATCTATCCCCAGCTGCACAAGGTCTCGGTGGACTACGGGGTGATGGAGCCCGTCTCGCGGGGGGAGGCGCCCGGGCGGGTGGTGGCGGTTGAACTCCCGATCAGCTGGTACGACGTCGGCTCCTTCCTGGCGTTGGCCGGCCAGCTCCCGACCGATGCCGGGAGGAATGCCCGCCAGGGGTGCACCGTCGTGCTCGACGGGTTCGACAACCTGGTCATCAACCGTCGCTCCGATGAGCACGTGGTGGCCGTCTCCGGGCTGCGCTCGATGGCCGTGGTGGTGACCGATCGGGCCACCATGGTCGCCCCCTTGGCCGATGCCGAACAGGTCAAGGAACTCGTCGCCAGGGTCGCCGACGAAGTCGGGCCACGGTTCGCGTGAGCCTGCCCGATCTAGAGTGAACCCGGATCAATCCTTGGGAGGGCTCATGTCAGGTGTCGAACGCCATCGACTCGCAATCGCGTGGTTCGCGGTCGGACTGACCGTCGCGGCCTTCGCGATCGGCTGGATCTCGCTGCTGTCAGGAGGCCTGCCGCAGGCCTCGACCCTGGCCACGGTCATGGGCGGTGGGCTGGTGCCCCTCGTCCATGCCCTCGCCTCGATCGTCGCCCTGGTCTGGGCTGCGACCGCGGCGCCACGCCTCGACGTGCGCGCCCCGGCGGGTGTGCTGGGCGGCCTGCTGGTCGTGGACGCGGCAGTGGGACTGGTCTTCGGGGTCGTCGCCCTGATGACCGACCGGTGGCGGTTCGCCACCTCTGCGGGGGACGCGGTCGAACTGGTCGCCAAGCTGGGGTTGGCTGTCATCTGCCTGCTGGTCGCCGCCCATCCGGCGGGTGATCGGGCGACCTCGCCGCCGCAGTTCCCGGCACCCCACGCCCAGACCCCTCAGCTGCCGGGCCAGCAGTCCGTCCGCGGGGGTGCACCCACGCAGCCATCGGCCCAGCAACTCCCCAGTTGGCAGCCCGACCAGGCCTCGGGTGGGGCATGGCTTCGGGCCGGTGACGCCGCCACGGGTGCATCCGCGTCGACCTGGGGAGAGCCGACGGAGACCCCCGAGGGACGGCGGGGACCAGCCAGCTGGGAGCCCGCTCCCCGGGACCAGGACCGGTCGTGACATCTTCGTCCGGAAACGGCGACGCGCCACGCCGAAGATCTGCAACTTTTTCTCGCCCTCAGCTTGACGTGAGTCGAACCACACGCTTGTAATTTGATTCAACGGAGCCGCCGGTTGGCAGCTTCGAGGGTCGAGAGGAATCCGATGGGCGATTTGCTGACAGTGCTGTCGACGACCGAGGGACCGCTCGAGTGGCAGGAGCGAGCCCTGTGCGCGCAGACGGATCCGGAGGCGTTCTTCCCCGAGAAGGGTGGATCGACGCGGGAGGCCAAGAAGGTCTGCGAGACCTGCGAGGTGAAGCGGGAGTGCCTGGAGTACGCGCTGGCCATGGACGAGCGGTTCGGCATCTGGGGGGGCCTGTCGGAACGCGAAAGGCGACGCCTGAAGCGACGCGCCTGAGCTGGTCCTCGCCCGTTCCGCTCTCGTCCGGGCCACCTTCGGGTTGCCCGATGAACGCATCCGCCTAGACTCGGCACCTGATCGGGCCACACCACGGCCGACGAACGTGCACCGCGCCATGGCGGGGAGGAGGCCGGATGACCCACGCCACACCGGTGGACGCCACCCCTGACGACGCCGGCTCCCGGGCCTCCCCGGCCCCGAGTGTCGAGCCCGGGACTGAATGGGCCTGGGCCCACGAGGAGACCCCTGAGCCGCAGTCGAGGATCTCGGCTGCTGAGGTGGCCGCCATCCTGGTGGTGCACGACGGAGCCGAGTGGCTGGCCCGCTCCCTCGTCGCGCTCGGTCGACTGGACGATCGACCCGGGCTGGTGATCGCCGTCGACGCCGACTCGCGTGACGGATCCCGCGACCTGCTCGACAAAGCCGTGGACGAGGGACTGCTCGACGAGGTCGTCGACGCCCCGTCCGGGGGTTTCGGACAGGCCCTGCAGGCCGTCGTGCCCCTGCTGCCCCGTGACCACGTGTGGCTGTGGCTGCTGCACGACGACGCGGAACCCCGGCGCACCGCACTGCGGGAACTGCTGCTTGCGGTGTCGGCTGCCGACCCGACCCCTGACGTTGTCTTCCCCGCCCTGCTCCAGCCCCAGCGCCGCAACCACGCGACCCGGGTGAGCGAGGTGGGGCAGTCGGTCACCCTCTCCGGCGACCGACATCTGTCCATCGATCCCGGCGAGATCGACCAGCGTCAACTCGACCCGGGCGACACCCTGGGCGGGTCGAGTTGCGGGATGCTGCTCACCCGATCCGCCTATGACGCCCTGGGTGGGTTCGATCCCGACGTCCCGCTTCACCGCGACGGACTCGACCTCGGGTGGCGCGCCCAGGAGGCCGGTCTCACCGTGCGCACGGCCCCGGCGGCGGGCATCCACCACCGGCAGGCCGGTCGGCTGCAGGACCGTCCGGGCAGCGTCGACCCGGCGCTCGACCGCCAGTGGGGCATGCGAGTGGTGGCCGCACACGCGACCCATCCGTCACGGTCCCTCGTCTGGTTGACGTTCACCGCCATGCTGAAGGGCGTGGGCCTGTTGCTCGGGAAGTCACCCCGGGCCGCGCTCGCCTGGTTCCGGGCTGCCCGCGGCATCGCCGGCGACCGGGCCGTGGTCCGCCGGATGCATGGGCGCAATCCGAACGCCGGCCTCCCGATCGACCGGGCGCTGCGTCCGACCCCTGCACAGACCTTGCGGGCCGCGGCTGAACGCCTGTTCGCCTCCTTCGCCGACCGCTATCGCGACTTGCGCGAGGACCACTCCGACACCTCCATCGACGCGCTCACCGGTGACGACTTCTCGGGTGGACGCTCCAGTTCGCGGCTGGCCTCACCCACCAGCGTGGTGCTGGTGGCCATGGCCGTCACGGCGTTGGTGGTGGCCCGTCACCACCTCGGAGTTGGACACCTCGTCGGGCCGCGGCTGCTGCCCGCGCCACAGGACCTCGGCCAGGCCTATCGGCTCTGGGCCGCCGAACCCGTGGCGCTGCCGGGCAGCAATGCGCCCTGGATCGGATGGAGTGCGCTCGGCTCGACCCTCGCCTTCGGTTCCCCGGAACTGTTCGCCCGACTGCTCGTGCTGGGGGCTCCGGTGGTCGGCACCGCCACCTGCCTGTTGTTGATGAGGTGGGTGCTTCGCGACAAGGGCCGGTGGCTGCAGGCTGGACTGTCGGCGCTGTGGGGCATGGGCGTCGCGCTGCTGGGGTCGACCGGCCGGGGGTTGCTCGCCACCTCGCTCACCGCCGTGGTGATGCCGCTGGCCGCCCTGGCCGCAGTGCGTTGGTTCGCGCTCGACCGGCAGGGACGCGAGCCCGGTCCTGGTGACGCCGTCGCAGACGAGGTGCGCTCCAGGCCCGGCACCGCAGAACTGTGGCGCGCGCCCGCCTCCTTGGCTCTCTGGCTCGGGGTGATGGCCACGGCGACTCCCGTGTTCGCCCTGGTTGCCCTCCCCTTCGCCGCCCTGCACGGGCTGGCGCGCAGCCGCTGGAGCGGCAGGACGCTGCTGGTCGCGGTCGGCCCGACGGCGTTGATCGCCACCTGGATCCCACGCCTGTTGCACCATCCCGGACGAATGCTCACCTCGGCCGACCCGCTCGCCACCGCCCATCCCGACCTGCCCGCAGGAATGTGGTTGCTGGTGGGGGGTTCCGTGGGCGGCTGGACGGCCTGGCTCAGCGCTGCCGTGATCGCCGCGACTGCACTGGCGGCCGTGGCGGCCGCCATCGTCTCTGCGTTCGCAGGGCGGTCCGGTCCACTGGGCTGGATCGGGATCGCGGTCAGCAGCTTCGGGCTGGCCCTCGTGCTCGGTAAACGTGCCTTCCTGCTCGACGGAGCCGTGGCCCGTCCGGCCATCGACGTGTGGTTGCTGATGGGCTTCGGGGCGCTGGTGGTCTCGTTGGCCCTGTCGTACGACGATGCGGCGCGACGCGAGGGTGGACGAGTGCTGACGCGCTCACTGATGGGGGTCACGCTCGCCCTGGTGGTCGCAGCCGGCGTGGCCTGGATCCCGGGTGACCGGATCGCAGCCCTGTCCGTGCAGCGGTCCTCCCTGCCCTCGTACGTGCTGGCCGTGCAGGACTCTCCCCGGCGGTCGCGAACCCTGATGATCGACCTGTCGAGCCAGGGTGTCGTCTCGTGGAACGTGGTCAGTCGCACCCAACCCCGGTGGGGCTCCGGCGAGCAGAACCCTGCCGGCGACGAGGCAGCCGCACTGGCCCTGGGTGGGCTGGTGAAACAGATCGCCGAAGGGGCCACCTCGGACGAACTGGCGCAGTCCCTACGTGCACGAGGCATCGGTCACCTGTGGCTGCGGTCCCCGTCGACCGCGCAGGCCAGTGGACTGAACAACGCGCCGGGGCTCGTACCCGGATACGTCGACGACTCCACTCGGGTGTGGACGGTGTCGGAGGGGGCCACCTACCAGCCGCCCGCCCGTCGCTGGGGTGTGGCCTCGGTGGTGGTTGAGTCGCTGGTCGCCCTGCTGCTGATCGGACTGGCCGCGCCCGTGCTCGGGGCACCCTCCGGTGCGAGCCCTCGACGGGCCCGGGGTGAGGTGGACCGATGAGAAGGGGCAGACGCATCCTGCTCGCGGCCGCCGGGGCGGTGGCCGGGCTCGGGCTCGTGGTGGGCGGTCTGGTGAGCCCGACCGAGTCGCGGGAACCCACCCGACTTCCCGATGTCGCCACCCTGCAGATGGGGGTGTGCCCGGTGCAGGGAGCCTCCGGTGACCTGGTCGGCGGCACGACACCGGGGGCCCGGGTACGCATGTTGGCGGAGTCGACCGCGGTCTCGGCCACAGCGCCCATCACGGCACCGGTGATCGTGACCCAGAACCAGGCCAGTGGCGTGCTGCCACCGGGGGTGAACCTGAGTTCGCCGACCGGCAGGAGCTTCGCCGCCTGCTCCGAACCAGCCTCCACCTCGGCCGTGCAGGTACCCGACCCGAGCGTCGCGGACCTGTTGCTGGTCAACCCGGACAAGACCCAGGCCGTCGTCAACCTGGCCCTCAGCTCGGTGAACGGGTCACTCACCACCGCTGGTTCGCGTGGGCTGACCATCCCGCCGGGACAGGTGAGGGTGGTGCCGATCTCGGTCCTCGCGCCGGGTTCGGACCCGGTCACCGTGGTGCAGACCGCCACCCAGGGACGAGTGGTGATGGTCAGCCGCACCATCGACGGGGCGGTCGACCAGTTGGCGGCCACCCAGCCTGCCGCCGAGGTCGTCCTCCCGGGGATCGTCGCCGGATCGACCAGCACCCGGCTGGTGCTGGGCAACCCCGGCGAGACCCGTACCCAGGTGACCGTGAAGGCGATGAACGGGCGCGGCGAGTACGTGCCGGTGGGCACCGAGAACGTCACGGTCGATGCCCAGTCGAGCGTGCAACTCGACCTGACCGGTGCCCTCGAGGGGGAGGCGACCTCACTGCACCTCACCGCCGACCAGCCGATCGTGGCCACCGCGGAGGTGAGGGTCGGGAACGACACGGCCATGGTGGGCAGCGCCCCGCTGGCCCCGGTCATCACCGACATCCCCGCCTCGGGGGTGGTCCAGGTGGCCAACCCGAATCCTCAGCCGGTCACCGTCCAGGTCACCTCGGGCAGTCGCACCACCCGCGTCAGGGTGCCCGCCTCGGGGGCCGCCGGCACGGTGGTGCAGGCCGGGCAGGTGGTCACCCTCAGCAGCGGCCTGCCAATCGCCGCAGCCTCGATCATCGCGAACTCCGGGGTGGCCGTGCAGCCGTTGCGGGGTGCCGTCCAGCAGTCCAACGAGGTGCAGATCGACCAGGACCCGCGGCTGGGCTGAGGCTCAGTCGTCCTCGTCGCCGACCAAGGGGTCGATGTCTCGGGGATTGCGGGCGGTCAGGGCGGCCAGTTGCTCCACCACCGTGCGATGCACCAACCTGCGCAGATGACGGCGTCCGGTCGATCGCTGTTCGAGGGGCCTGCGATAGACCACCACCCGTGCGGGCTGGGTGGCTGAGGCCTCCATCGCGGCGGCCAGGGGCACCCGGGTGTCATGCTCCCGAACGGTGGGCACCTCTTCGACCCCCACCTCGATGTGGTCGAGCAGCCCCGGCTGCAGGCTGCCGATCCGCGCCAGCGATGCCGTCAGACACTCGTTGAACCACGCCGCGGCTGTCGGGTTCCGGTGGGCGAGGAAGGCGGCGCGCACCTCGTGTGCGGCTCGGCGCGTGGGGGGCTCGGCCGCGAGCGGCACGAGGGGTCCACGCATGCCGCGGTCGTGGCGGTCGCGGTGGCGTGGCATGGGGGTGAGCCTAGCCCTCGCCTCAGCGTTCGGCGATGACCTTCAGGTGCCGCTTCTCGGCCAGCACCACCACGTCGCGGCCGAACTCGGGGGAAGGGGTTGGCTCGTCCACCCGCATGCCGACCTCGCGGATCGCATCGGCGAGGGCGAGAAGGTCGTCCAGTGGGGCCTGACGTGGTTCGTCGGAGTCGGGCATCCGGATGGTCTCCCAGCCCCGTGGCGCCGAGGTCGAGGCCGAGTGCTGGTCGCACAGGTCGTAGCTGGCGGGGTCGACCTCGGGTGACAGGGGACCGATCACGGCCGTCTGGTCGGCGTAGACGTAGGTGAGGGTCGTGGTGGCCCTGGCCCGACAACTCGTGCGCGAACAGACCCTCGATCCCATCACTGTGCCCCCTTCGTCGTGCCGCAGCCGAGCCTGTGGTCCGGGTGCCCGGTCACCCAGAGGAGGTTACGACTGCTGACGGCGGAGGTGTGGCAGGCGCGCTGGAGTGGGCCCCGGCGCTAGTCTCGACCCGTGATCGAGGCGAGCGTGTTCAAGTCCAATGACATCCGTGGAGTTGTCGCCGGTGGGGAACGCCCCGGTGAGTGGGACGAAGCCGGCGCCGCCCGGATCGGGCAGGCCTGGGCCGACCTGGCCGACCCGGCCTGGCGGGCCACGGTGGTGGTCGGCCGTGACATGCGGGTCTCGGGTGAGGCGATCAGCCGCGCCTTCATCGCCGGGCTGCGTTCCCGCGGAGTCCACGTCCTCGACTCGGGGCTGAGCAGCACCGACCAGCTGTGGTTCGCGTCCGGTTCCCTCGACCTGGCCGGGGTGCAGTTCACTGCCAGCCACAATCCGGCCGACTACAACGGCATCAAGTTCTGCCGCCCCGGCGCCGCCCCGGTCGAGCCTGCCTTCCTGCGGGCGGTGGCGGAGCGGGCTCTTCAACTCGAGGCCGACCAGTCCCCGTTGGGCGAGCCCACGGGTGACCTGGAACTGGTCGACACCCTGCCGGGATACGTCGCCCACCTGCACTCGCTGGTCGACACCTCAGGCTTGCGCCACCTCACCGTGGTGGTCGACGCCGGCAACGGCATGGCAGGTCACACCGTCAGGGCCGTCTTCGAGAGGGTCGACGTCGACCTGGTCGGCCTCTACCTCGATCTCGACGGCAGCTTCCCGAACCACCAGCCCAACCCCCTGGAGCCCGAGAACCTCGTCGACGCCCAGCGGGCCGTCCGGGAGCACGGTGCCGATCTGGGATTGGTCTTCGACGGCGACGCCGACCGCTGTTTCATCATCGACGAGCGTGGTGAGGTGATCACCCCGTCGGTGGTGACCGCGCTGATCGCGGCCTCGGAGCTCGCCCGGGAGCCCGGTGCCACCATCGTGGTCAACTCCGTCACCTCGGGCACCGTCGAGCAGGTGGTCACCGAACTCGGCGGACGAGTGGTCACCTCGCTGGTGGGCCACACGCACGTGAAGGCACTGATGGCCGCCGAGCACGCGATCTTCGGCGGCGAACACTCCGCCCACTACTACTTCCGCGATTTCTGGGGTGCTGACACCGGCATGCTGGCAGCACTGCACGTGCTCGCCCTGCTGGGACGCAGCGACCAGCCCATGTCTGCGCTGGTCACCGACTACCAGCGGGTGTCGAACTCCGGTGAACTCAATTCCACCGTTGCCGACCAGGCAGCGACCATCGAGCGAGTGGCGGCAGCCTTTGCCGGCAAGGGCAGCGTCGAGCGGGTCGACGGCCTCACCGTGCGAGGGCTTGACGCCGAGAAGCGCCCTTGGTGGTTCAACCTTCGTGCCAGCAACACCGAACCGCTGTTGCGGCTCAATGTCGAGGCCGCCACCGATGCGGTGATGGCCGCCGTCCGCGATGATGTCCTTGACCTGGTGCGCACTCCCGCGCCCACCCCCGAAGGAGCCTGAGATGTCCCACCCCACCAGCGAACTGGAACTCGCCCCCGAGTTCCTCGAGATCGCCGCCTGCCCCGCCTGCCACTCGAAGTTCGCTGTCGACTACGACGCCCACGAACTGGTGTGCACCTCGGCCGTCTGCGGACTTGCCTACCCGGTTCGCGACGGCATCCCCGTGCTGCTGATCGACGAAGCCCGTTCAACCCTCGAGAACTGAGCCACCATGTCGGCCGGTGACTTCGACGACTCCCTGTTGGAACAGACCAGGCTCTCCGAGCGTGCCGACGACCTGCTCCGATCGCTTGCCTCGGCAGGTTCGCGCGTGCGCCGTGAGGCCCAGGGATCGGCGGACGAGCCCTTGGCGGCAGGCTTCGAGGCCGGGCTGCGTCCCCGTGGGGTGATCGCGGTCGGTCCCGAGGCGCGGCTGATCCGGGCCCTGCTCGAACCCGTCTGCCCGGTGCCCTTCATGGCATGGCCCCACCCGGGGCTGCCGGCCTGGGTGGGTGCCCTCGACCTCGTGGTGGTGCTGGCACCGTCCGGCTCCGATCCGGCGCTGGTGGCCTCGGTCGCCGAGGCCGTGCGTCGAGGCGCCGCCGTCGTGGTGGCCGCCCAGCCGGGATCGGCGATCGCGGAGCGCGCGGGGTCGCGCACCACCTTGTTGCTGCCCGTCACCACCGGCGATGCGTTGGCGTGCGTCGTGCAGGTGCTGAGCGTGCTGCACCAGTTGGGGTTGGGGCCGTTGGTCGTCCCCGAACAGGTCGCCGATGCCGCTGACCTGGTCGCCGAGGAATCGTCTCCGCACCGCGACCTCACCACCAATCCCGCCAAGGAACTGGCGGTGGCCCTGGCCGACGCCCAGCCACTGGTCTGGGGAGGCACCGTCCTGGCCGCCCGCGCCTCGCGCCGGGTCGCGGAAGCCATCCGCCGATCGTCGGGGCGAGCCGCCCTGGCCGCCGACGCCAGCGAACTCCTGCCCGTCATCGAGGGGGTACGCGAACGTGACGTGTTCGCCGATCCGCTCGAGGACGGGGAGGAGACCAGGCCGGTCCTGGTGGTGCTGGACGATCCGGCCGGCGATGCCCAGGTGCGTCAGGAGCGGTCCCAGTTGCTGGCGGCCGCCCAGACCCATGACGTGCGGGTCTGCGTGGTCGAGGCAGGCAGCGAGATGACGCAGACGTCGTCGATGGAGACCTACGTCACCTTGTTGCAGAAGGGCCTGTTCGGAGCGGCCTGGCTGGGGATCGGCCTCGGCGCCTTCTGAGTGTCGCTGCCACGGTCGCCCTGCTCGGACCGGGCGCCTGCGGATAGGCTGCCGCCATGGCTGACGTGCTGGTGCTCAACGGACCGAACCTCGGACGACTGGGTCGTCGCCAACCGGAGATCTACGGCGCGACCACCCACGCCGAACTGGCCGACCATCTGGTCGAGACCGGACGAGGGTTGGGCCTGGTGGTGGAGGTGCGCCAGACCGACGCCGAGCACGAGATGATCGGCTGGCTGCACGAGGCCGCGGATGCCTCGATCCCCGTGGTCATCAATGCCGGCGCCTGGACCCACTACTCCCGGGCGATCGGGGACGCAGCCGCGCTGGTCCCCGCCTACGTCGAGGTGCACATCTCGAATGTGCACGCCCGCGAACAGTGGCGCCACGTTTCGGTGCTCTCGGCCGGTGCGACCGGAATCATCGTGGGCTGCGGCCTGGGCGGATACGACCTCGCCCTGGCTCACCTGGCGTCGCTGCGCCAGGACTGACCTGAGCCACGACATACCTGAGCCACGACATACCTGAGCCACACATACAGCGCCACGACGGGCGGGGTCAGGGAGCCGGCGGCGTCCGGTCGGTGCCGCCTCTCAGCGGTCGGGATCCTTGCCGCCCTTGCCGTCCTGGAAGGACTCCCAGATCTCCTTGCACTCGGGGCAGACCGGGTACTTGTCGGGGTTGCGGTGGGGCACCCACACCTTGCCGCACAGGGCCACCACGGGCGTGCCCATCACCATGGCCTCGGTGAGTTTGGCCTTGGGCACGTAGTGCGAGAACCGCTCATGGTCACCGGGATCGAACGACTCCTGGGTGCGTTCGTCGACGACCGTCTGGGATCCGGGGGCCAACTGCTGGTTCATGCGCTGCATTCTACCGAGCCCGTCCACCCCCGCGTCACGGTCGGCTGACAGCAGAAACCCGCACCACTGGCAGGATGGGGCGGGTGGCAGAGCAGGTGAGTGACCAGACCCGGGTCGGCGTGGTCGGCGACGTCGTGCCCCCGAGCCTTCGTGCACTCACGGTCGGCGTGTTGACCATCGTCTTCTCCGTCGCCTTCCAGGCGATCGCCGTCGCCACGGCCATGCCGGCGGCCGCGGCCGAACTGGGGCAGTTGAGCCTGTTCGCGTGGGCCTTCTCGCTGTTCGTGATCGGCATGAGCCTGTCGACCGTGCTCGGCGGCCGCGCGTGCGACGCGTTCGGTCCCGTCCGTCCGGCGGTGGTCGGGGTGGCACTGTTCGGTCTCGGACTCACGCTCGCAGCCCTTGCCCCCACCATGGTGGTGCTGGTCTCGGCCAGATTCGTCCAGGGTCTGGGAGGCGGACTGCTGAACGTCAGTCTGATGGTGATCGTCGCCCGCTTGTGGGACGAGCACCGTCGCGCCGTGCTGATGACGGCCTTCAGTTTCTGCTGGGTGCTGCCCGCCTTCGTCGGCCCGCCCGTGGCCGCCTGGCTCACCCATCGGTGGAGTTGGCACCACGTCTTCTGGAGCGTGATCCCCGTGCTCGTGGTGGCCAGCCTGCTGTGCGTGCGTCCCCTGGCCCGGATGCGTGAGCACCTGCGCCCCCACCCCGAACAGTCGGCGGCCGTGCCCATCTGGGCAGCCGTGCTCGTCTCGCTCGGTCTGGCCGGTTTGCAGGCCGGCGGTCAACGTCTGGACTGGACCGGTCTCGTGCTGGCCGTGGTTGCGGCGGTGGCCATCGCCGTGTCGATCCGTCCCCTGATGGCTCCCGGATTCCTGCGGCTGGCCCCCGGTATCGCTGCCGTGTCGTGGGCGCGCCTGCTGCAGGCGGGAACCTTCTTCGCCGCCGAGTCGTTCCTGCCGCTGACCCTGGTGCAGTTGCGCGGGCTCACCCTGTTCGAGGCAGGTCTGGCGCTGACCATCGGCTCGATCGGTTGGACTCTCGGCTCGTGGTTCCAGTCGAGGTCCTGGTTCCGGGTGCGGCGTGACCAGTTCATCCAACTGGGCACCGCCTGCCACGTGGTGGGGGTCGGTCTGGTGGCTGCGTCGGTGTGGTTCGGGTGGCCGCTGGCCCTGATCGCCATCGGCTGGACGGTCAGCGGTCTCGGCATGGGATTCTCGACCGCCTCGGGCACGTTGGCGGTGATGCAGCTCAGCGCACCGGCCAAGCTGGGACGCAACACCTCGTCGCTGCAGGTCAGCGAGTCGATGGGCAACGCGCTGCTGGTGGGGATCGCCGGCACGCTGTTCGCGGGGTTGCGCACGAACCACCTCCCGGCGACGGTCTTCGCCTCGGTGTTCGCGGTGATGGCCCTGGTGGCAGTACTCGCACTCGGCGCCTCGCTGCGGATCGGGCCCGTGCGCAACGCGACTGCCGGGGTGGGTCCGCGGTAGCCCAGCGGGGTCAGGACGTCCCCGACCCTGGCCATGGGGCTCAGGTCAGGTCAGGTAGTTGATCGTGAGGAAGGTGACCAGCACGAAGACCACGACCAGCACGCTGGTGACGAGCAGGTAGTAGCCCCAGGAGTGCCGCTCCTTGACGGGCGCCGGCTGGTAGCGCCCCTTGCCCAGGTACTGCTCGAGCATCGACGCCGGTGTCTCGTTGCGCGGCGCCACGGTGTTCAGGTCGTCCACCGAGCGGAAGCTGCGGTGGGAACTGCTGGCCCACTCGCCGCCACTGGTCGGCAGGGGAGCGGACGGGGCGGCATGACCGTTGGTGGTGGGGGGGAGGGTCGCCCCGCGTCCCCCTCCCTCCAGTGGCAGCGGGACGTAGGTCTCACCCCCGGGCATGAGTTCGGCGATGGCATCGAGTGCGGTGGCGAACTGCTCGGCCGACTGGGGGCGACGACTGGGGTCGGGTGAGAGGGCGTCGAACAACAACGCGTCGAGTTCCGGCGGCGCGCCGATCCGGTCGGAGACGGGGGGCGGCCCCACGTTCGGGTTGCGTCCCAGCAGGTCCTCCAAGGTCTTCACCGGGAAGGGAGCGTGCCCGGTCAGCAGGGAGTAGGTGACAGCGGCCATCGAGTAGATGTCGCTGCGATGGTCGAGTGGGGCGCCGCTGGCCTGCTCGATCGCCATGAACGCCGGCGTGCCAGCCGTGGCGGAACTGCCGAACTTGTCGACCAGCGACTCCGAGACCCCCAGGTCGGCCAACATGACACGGACCCCGGCGGCGGAATGGGTGAGCAGCACGTTGCCCGGTGTGACGTCGCGGTGGATCTGGTTGTGGCGGTGCAGCACCTCGAGGGCCCGCGAGGCCTCGGCGCACAGGCGCAGGGCTCGTCCGGGGGCGGTGAGGTGTTTGCGCAGGTTCTCCATGGTGCCGCCGTCGGCGTAGTCCATGACGAAGTAGGGCAGCCCGTCGGGGGTGTCACCGATGTCGTAGACGCGGACGATGCGCTCGTCACGGATGCGGCGCAGCAGTCGGGCCTCGGCCACGAAGCGTCGCCGCACGTCGGCATTCTGGGCCCAGGTCGACGACAACACCTTGATCGCGACGGGGACGTCGAGGTCGTCGTCGTGGCCCTTGTAGACGGTCGCGAACGACCCCGCGCCGATGCGCTGGGTCAGGCGGTAGCGACCGATCTTGTCCATTGCCTTCCCATACTTCCACGGCCACCCTTCTGGGTGGTGCTGTCTGGGTAGTCTGCCTCCCCGGTCTGAGAGTTGGGTGAGAGTTCCCCACGAGTGCACCGGGCAGGATCGCTTGTCGCAGCACCGCGGTCCGGCCTCACCGGCCTCTGGGGTGCCTTCGGAGGTCGGTGCGGTGCGGCATGGAAGACTGGAGCGGTGACCGATCATCCGCAGTTGCCGCCCATGGGCTGGTACCCCGACCCGAACGATCCCAAGCAGGAGCGGTACTGGGAGGGCACTCGCTGGACCCACAACGTGCGTGATCCCCAGCCCGATGGGCGCTGGTCGTCGGGTCTGGGGGCGGCCACCGGCCAGTCCGGCTCCTCGCGCCCGACCCCCCAACCCTCCGGGCAGTCGTCCGGTCAGCCCTGGGGCTCGTCCTCGGGTCAGCCCACCCACGAGTCGCCCGCCCACCCGCCCGTACCGCATCAGCTGGCACCGGGCGCGACCCCGGGCGTCCAGCACCCCACCCAGGTTCCGGCTGGCTACGCCCTGGGCATGCTGCGCCCGGCCACGGCCGACGGGGTACCGCTCGCCAGCTTCGGCCAACGGCTGCTGGCACGCCTGATCGACTGGTTCGTCGTCTCGGCGATCGCGCTGCCGCTGGCCTACCGTTGGGTGCGCGAGTACCTGGCGGTCTACTCCTCTGCCGTCAGCACCGGCTCCTTCAGCAACTCCATCCAACTCGCCGAGAAGATCCAGGGACCGGTCTCGGCGATCGCGCTGGTCTGGGTGGCCGTCATGTTCGCCTACCAACTGTTGATGGTCGGCCTCACCTCGCGCACGTTGGGCAAGATGGCGCTCGGGCTGCGCATCGTCCCCGTCGACCGCGGCCGCGGCAACATCGGTTGGCGTGAGGCGATCATCCGGGCCGTCGTCGTCGGTGGGGCGGCCCTCGTCGACATCTCGGTCGGCATCGTCACGTTGGTCACCTGTCTCGCCGCCCTGCAGAAGCCCCGCTGCCAGGCCCTGCAGGACCGACTGGCCCGCACCCAGGTCATCAGCACCAGCTGAGCCCGCCCCCCGTCCGCCGCGGCTAGGCTGTTCGCCGTGCCACTGGACAATGACGCCCTCAATCACCTGGCCGAGCACTTCGGCATCGCGACGGAGTTCTGGGACTGGAAGGGTCGCCACACCCAGATCTCGGAATCGGCGGTCGTGACGATCCTCGGCGCCCTCGGCATCGATGCGTCCACCCCTGAAACCGCGGCTGCGGCCGTCGACGAGATCAGGATCCGACGGTGGCGACGAGCCCTGCCAGCCTGCGTCGTGATGGAACAGGGCCAGGTGCGCACCATCGACGTGCACGTGCCGGGTGGGTCGCCTGCCGGGGTGAGCGTGCGCACCGAGGACGGACGGCTGATCCCTCTGGGGCAGACCGTCAACGACGAGGCGGATCGCGACATCGAGGGTGTCTGGACGGGGGAGGCCAGTTTCGTGCTGCCCGCAGACCTCCCGCTCGGCTACCACCGGCTGGTGCTGTTCAACGAGGGGCGCGAACAGGAGTCGTCGCTGATCGTGACCCCCACCTTCGTCGGGTTCCCCCGCAGCCTGGGGGACCGCCGAGTCTGGGGCTACGCCACGCAGCTGTACAGCGTCCGGTCGTCGCGGTCCTGGGGAGTGGGCGACCTGATCGACCTGACCGACCTGAGCACCTGGGCGCGCACCCAGACCTACGCCGACTACATCTTGGTGAACCCGCTGCACGCAGCCCAGCCGGTGGCCCCGATGGAGCCCTCGCCGTACCTGCCGTCCAGCCGCACCTACGTCAATCCCCTGTACCTGCGGCCGGAGGCGATTCCCGAGTTCGCCGGTGTCGACGACTCCACCCGCGACCGGATCGAGCGATTGCGGTCGAAGTTGTGGGACGACCTCGCCGGTGCCGTGCAGATCAAGCGGAACGAGGCGATGGCGGCCAAGCTCGAGGCGCTCGAGATCCTCTACCAGGTGGGGTTGCCGCCCGCCCGGCAGATGGCCTTCGAGGGGTTCCTGCGGCGGGAGGGACGATCCCTACGCGACTTCGCCGTCTGGTCGGCCCTCTACGAGGTGCACGGGCCCGACTGGCGGCAGTGGCCGGAGGAGTTGCGGCGTCCCACCTCTCCCGAGGTCGCCGAGTTCGCCCGTGAGCATGCCGATCGGGTGCGCTTCTTCGAATGGCTGCAGTGGAACTGCGACCACCAGGTCTCCTTGGCCCAGCAGGCCGCCAAGGACGCCGGGATGGCGCTGGGACTGATCCAGGACCTGGCCGTCGGAGTGAGCGGCGCCGGTGCCGACACCTGGCGGCTCGCTGACGTCTTCGCCCAAGGGGTGACCGTGGGCGCCCCGCCCGACCAGTTCAACCAGTCAGGGCAGGACTGGGGGCAGCCGCCGTGGCGGCCCGACCGGTTGGCCGACCTCGCCTACGCCCCCTTCCGCGAACTGGTGGCGGGAGTGCTGCGGCATGCCGGTGGGGTGCGGATCGACCACATCATCGGGCTGTTCCGACTGTGGTGGGTGCCGGCGGGTGGATCACCCCAGGACGGTGCATACGTGCGTTACGACCACGAGGCCCTGATCGGGATCCTGGCGCTGGAGGCCTACCGCGCCGGGGCGCTGGTGATCGGGGAGGACCTCGGGACCGTCGAACCGTGGGTGCGTGACTACCTGTCGAGGCGGGGACTGCTCGGCACCTCGGTGCTCTGGTTCGAGAACCTCCCCGACGGCTCCCCACTGCCGGCCGAGAACTGGCGGGAGTACTGCATGGCCTCGGTGACCACCCACGACCTGCCGCCGACCACCGGTTACCTCGCCGGCGACCACGTGCGCCTGCGCCACGACCTGGGCCTGCTGACCGAGACCGTGGAGGAGGAACTGGCCCACAACGAGGAGGAGCAGCGTCGACTGCTCACCCATCTGCATGACCTGGGTCTGATCGTGCCCGAGGAGGGCGTCGACGAGGTGGAGTCGACCGTGCTGGGCATGCACCGGTTCCTGCTCCGCACCCCTGCCCGGGTGCTCAACGTGGCTCTCACCGACGCGGTCGGTGATCGGCTCACCCAGAACCAGCCGGGAACCATCGACGAGTACCCGAACTGGCGGGTGCCACTGTCGGGGCCCGACGGCGAACCGATGCTGCTCGAGGACGTCTACTGCTCCGAGCGCGCCATGCGGCTGTCGGCCGTGATGAACGGCTTCCAGACCGTGCCCGCACCCTGGGGACCCCGCTGACCGGCCGTGCACCGGGGGAGTACAGCCCCTGGCAGCGGACGATCGCCGGCGCCGGCCTGCTCGACACGGGCGGCGGCGTCCGGCAGACCGTCTTCGCTGAGATGTCGGCGCTGGCGGCACGCACCGGCGCGCTGAACCTCGGTCAGGGGTTCCCGGACGAGCCCGGGCCCGCCCAGGTGCTCGAGGCGGCCCATCGGGCCATGGCCGACGGCGTGAACCAGTACCCGCCAGGACCCGGGCAGGCGGGGCTGAGGGCAGCGATCGCCGACCACCAGCGCCACTGGTACGGCCTCGACCTCGATCCCGAGACCCAGGTGGTGGTCACCGCCGGCGCCACCGAGGCCCTCGCGGCTGCGCTGCTCGCGCTGGTCGAACCGGGGGATGAGGTGGTCTGCCTCTCACCCACCTACGACGCCTACTCGGCCGTGGTCGCACTTGCAGGTGGCGTACTCGTGCCGGTACGGATGCGCTTCCCCCACTGGCAACCCGACCCGGACGACCTGCGCCGAGCCGTCAACGACCGCACCCGGGTGATCCTCGTGAATTCCCCCCACAACCCCACCGGCGCCGTCCTGGGTAGCGCGGTGCTCGAGCTGGTGGTCGAACTCTCCCATCGTCACGACGCGACCATCGTCACCGACGAGGTCTATGAGCACCTCGTGCACGAAGGACGACATGTGCCCGTGGCCACGCTCCCGGGCGGGTCCGAGAGGACGCTGTCGATCTCCTCGGCTGGCAAGACCTTCTCCGTCACGGGGTGGAAGGTGGGCTGGGCCAGCGGGCCGGCACACCTGGTGACGGCCGTCCTCTCCGTGAAGCAGTACCTCAGCTATTCAGGCGGGGCGCCCTTCCAGCCCGCCGTGGCCGTGGGCCTCGCCCTGCCGGACGAGGTCTTCGCCGGCTTGGCGCGAACCCTCACCGGCAAGCGTGACCGGCTGTGTGCGGCCCTGCTGTCGGCCGGGTTCGACGTGTCGGTGTCCGAGGCGGGCTACTTCACCGTGGTCGACGTCGCCCGCCTGGGGTGGCGCGACGCGGAGGAGTTCTGTCACCGACTCCCCGAACTGGCCGGGGTGGTGGCGGTGCCGGTGTCGGCGTTCGTCCAGCCCGAACACCGCAGCGAGGTGGCCAGCCTGGTGAGGTTCGCCTTCTGCAAGTCGGACGAGGTGCTCGACGAGGCCGGCCGCCGGCTGGCTGCTCTTGGTTGCGGCAGCGGTGCGCTCAAAGGGTTCCGTCTAGGGATGCGGGACGGTTCGACAACCGGCGGTGGCGTGGATTGACTGGTGGGGTGTCCGGCGTTCGCAACCCCATGATCTCGACCCTGCTGCACCTGCGTGGGAACAGCCGAGCGGCTGTCTACTCAGAGCCCATGTGGGGTCTGTCGATGATGTTGGTGCTGCCCTACGCCTCGGTGTTCATGCTTGCCCTGGGCGTCCACGACACCCAGATCGGCCTGCTGGCCACCATCTCGATGCTCTCGCAGATGGTGTTCGGGTTGCTCAGCGGCGTGATCACCGACAAGCTCGGCCGACGCCTGACCACGGCGGTCTTCGACATCGTCTCGTGGGCGATCCCGTGCCTGATCTGGGCGTTCGCGCAGAACTTCTGGTGGTTCCTGGTCGCCTCCGTCGTCAACGGCGTCTGGCAGGTGACGCAGAACTCCTGGGACTGCCTGCTGGTGGAGGACCTCGACCGCAGGCAGATCCCGCGGGTGTACTCGCTGGTGAAGGTGGCTGCCGAGTTCTCCTCGCTGTTCGCCCCGATCGCCGCCCTGTTGGTGTCGAACCTGGGGCTGGAACTGGCGGTGCGCATCCTCTACCTCAACGCCTTAGTCATCATGTCGGTCAAGATCTGGCTGTTGTGGCGGTTCACCACCGAGACCGACACGGGCCGGCTGCGCATGGCCCAGACGCGCGGCACCAGCATCTGGACCTCGCTGTGGGAGTACCGCGGGGTGGCGCGGTTGATCGTCCGTTCGAGGGGGACGATCTTCTCGCTCGTGATCGCGGTGCTCGTGGCCGCCGTCAGCCTCGTCAACGGCACGTTCTGGCAGGTCGCGATCAACCAGCGACTGGGGGTCAGCGACGCGCTGCTGCCGTTCTTCCCCATGGTGCGCTCGCTGTTGTCGGTGCTCTTCTTCTTCACCCTGATCCCGCGGCTCACCCACGGCAAGCACCTGAGGGTGCCCACGATGCTGGGGTTCGGGGTCTATCTCGCCGGCCAGGCGCTGTTGGTCACCATCCCGGCGGCCCCGGGCGGCGCGTCGCTGTCGACCTTCGCGTTGCTGGGGGTGTGCCTGCTGCTGGACGCGTTCGGAGCCGGGATGTTGTTCATGCTGGCCGAGTCCCTGGTGGCCCTGCACGTCGACCGCACCGAGCGCTCCCGGGTGATGGCGATCCAGCGCACGGCGGTGATGCTGGTGACCGCGCCGTTCGGGTGGCTCAGCGGGTGGCTGTCGAGCCACGACCGCAGCTGGCCCTTCATGCTCACCTCGGTGCTGCTGCTGGCGGGGCTGGTGGTGGCGGCCCGGTTCTGGGTCACCACCCATGAGGAGGCCGACGAGGTCACGGCCGCCGCCTGAGCAGCTCAGCCCCGTCGTGTTCGACGACCGGGCCATTGCCTGACCGGGCCAGGATTGCCACATGCCCGGGCGCGGGTGGGTGCAGGTCGACGAACGAGGGCGCGACCAGCCCTGACTTGAACCGCGCCTCGCGCCTCACCCAGTCCTCCACGTCGACCTCCCCATCGACGTCGACCCGGCCGTCCCCGCCGGCTCCTCGCTGGCCGCCGGTTCTCCGTTGCACGTCAATGCCGATCGGTTCGAGGCACAGGGCGACGACAGTCAGGAGCCCTGAGTGTGAGACCGATGCCTGCCACGGCTGCCCGACCAGCACCGGACGACCGTGCTGCCGTCCGCACTCCTCGCAGGTGCGGTCGACCTCGACGAGGTCGGGTGCGAGCCCGCTCAGCCCGGCGATCGCGTGGCGCAGCAGGGCCGCTCCGAGCATCACCCGTGCCCGGTCGGCGGGCGGTGCGATGCGTTCGAGCCTGGCCCGCTCCGGTTCGTCCAGCACGTCGAGTTGTTCGATCGAGGCCAGCGTCAGCGGAGTCCACCAGACGTGGGTGGTGGTGTCTCGGGGTGGCGATGCTGGGGGCAGGGGAGTGTCCATGTGGGCGATGACGGGGATTAGGTAAGCACAGGCTACCCTAATTGCCGTGAAGCTCCTGCTGGACGACCCGGCTGCCATCCTGCCCGGCTCATGGGTGGCCGGTGACCGGGTGGTCACCGGCGCCGAACTCGGCCGTCTTGTCTCGGAGCGGGCGCGACTGCTGCCCGACTCGCTCGATGGCCGCTGTCTGGTGCATGTGCGGATGGAGCGAACCCTCGATGCCATCATCGGTTACCTCGCCGTGCTTGAGGCGGGCCACGTGGCGTTGGTGCTGGGCCCCGGGCAGCCCGGACAGGCGGCCAGGACCGAGCAGGTGGTGGCCACCTACCCGGCCGACCTCGACCTGGTCCCGGGGGGCTTCGACTGGGTGGGGGATCCTCGAGGACCCCGGCACCTGCTGCACCCCGACCTCACGGTGCTGCTGAGCACCTCGGGCAGTACCGGGTCCCCCAAACTGGTCAGGCTCTCCCGCGAGAACCTGCGCGCCAATGCCCGGGGCATCGTCGCGGCCCTGGGGCTGACAGCGGACGACCGGGGGATCACCTCGCTTCCCCTGCACTACTGCTATGGGCTGTCGGTGCTGCACGCCCACCTCGTGGCCGGGGCCTCGTTGGTGATCGACGACGGGTCGCCGGTCGAGCCCGAGTTCTGGTCGACGGTGCGTGAACGTGGTGTCACGAACGTGGCGCTGGTGCCGCACTCAGCCCAGTGGCTGGCGGACTCAGCGCTGTTGGACTCCGGCTTCCCCGATCTTCGGATGCTCACCCAGGCCGGGGGTCGACTCCCGGCCCGCAGCATCAGCCAGTTGGCGGCGGCAGCTTCGTCGACGGGTTGCGAGGTGCGGGTGATGTACGGCCAGACCGAGTCGACCGCCCGCATCACCATCGGACCACCGGGGTGCGCCGAGCGTCATCCCGACAGTGTCGGACGAGCCGTCCCCGGCACCGGACTGCGGCTGGACCTCTCGGTGCCGGAGGCCGACGGCCCAGGAGTGGGCGAACTGGTGGTGACGGGGCCGAGCGTGATGTTGGGCTACGCCGAACATGCCGACGACCTGGCATTGGGCAGGATGCAGCACGAACTCCGCACCGGCGACCTGGCCACCATCGATGACCACGGTTTCGTGCGCATCGTGGGACGACGCCGCAACTTCGCCAAGCTGATGGGGCTGCGCGTCGACCTCGATCGCCTCGAACAGCTGTTGGGCGAGCAGGGCCACGAGGTCGTGGTCACCGGTGATGACACCGGTCTGCGGATCGCCGTGAACCCCGCGGTGCACGACGACCCCGGACGTGCCAGCCGGGTCCGTCGCGACGCCGCCGCGGCCAGCGGGGTCGGGCCGGCCGTCATCGACGTGGCCGTGATGCCGATGCCCCTGCTCGACAACGGCAAGGTCGACCGGATCGCCGCCGACGCCTTGGTTCGCGCCGCCACCCTCGACAGCTGTCGTGAGACGCGTCGGTCCGTGGACTCCGGCGGTGAGGCCGTCACCGTCACCGACGTCGCCGGCGTGCTGGCCTCCGTGTTGGCGGTGGACTCCCTGGATCCCGACCGGTCGTTCGTCGAGCAGGGCGGCGACTCCCTGACCCACGTGGCTGCGACGACCCGTCTCGGTGCCCTGGTCGGCGATCTGCCGTCGGACTGGCACCATCGTCCCCTCCGTGAACTCGCCGCCCCCGAGCACCGGACCTCGCACCGGGTCGAGACCAATGTGGTGTTGCGCGCCCTGACCGTCCTGATGATCTGCTTCTCCCACACGCGGGTGATCGACGCAGCCGGGGGTGCCCACGTCCTGCTCGCCATCGCTGGCTGGAACGCGGCACGGTTCGGATTGTCCTTGGAGGGCGCGCGCCAGCGTCTCCAGGCAACCCTGCGCTCCGTGGTGGGGGTGTGGCTGCCCACGGCCGCCGCCGCTATCGTCGGGATGGTGGCCTCCGACCGCTATGGCTGGGCCAATGTCTTCCTGCTGAACTGGCTGTTCGGAGGCCTCGACGACACCCGGGTGGAACTGTGGTTCGTCGATTCGCTGGTGGCCTGTCTGGTCGTGATGACGGTGCTCTGCGCCGTGCCGCCCATCGCGCGCGCTCGTCGCGCCGACCCATGGCGGGTGCATGTGGTGATCGCCGCCTTGGCGCTGGTGCCCCGGTTCGTCGCCCATGCCATCTCTGATGCTCCGGTGGGAGGGGTGCCGCACACGGTGTTCTTCATCTTCGCGGTCGGGGCGGCGATCTCCCACGCCGCGACGGTACAGCGACGGCTGGTGAGCCTGACGGTGCTGGCGGTGGGGATCGTCACGTACTTCCCCGACCCGCAGCGCAACCTGACCATCCTGGCCGGGGTGTGCCTGCTGGCCTTCGTGCGCGACGTGCCTGTTCCCCGTCGCCTGGTCTCGACGGTCGTGGTGATCGCGTCGGCCTCGCTCTACATCTACGTCTTCCAGTTCCAGATCTTCCAACTCGTCCCGCGGTGGGAGCCGGGGGTCGTGCCGGGGATCGCTCGCTCGCTCGCTGCCGTGGTCGGTGGCTGTCTGCTGTGGTGGCTGGCCGATCCCTTCGTGACGCGCCTGAGGTCACTCGTCCGATTGGACGGATCGCCGTCCACCGCCAGGGATCGCTGACCCGCTCGACGGCTCACCACCGTGGCGATCAGTCGGTCGCCGGTGGACCGGGTTCCACCCGGAACCGACGCAACCGCAGTGACGGGTTCGTCGTCCGGACCTCGCGCAGGCGTTCACGATCCAACCAGGCCAGGGCCACCCCCCGCGGCTCCTCTCCCACCGAGGCGAGCTGGACACCCATCGGATCGACCACCATCGAGTGCCCCACCCCCACCTTCGGTGGATGGTCGGCGGCGGCCAACCAGACGGTGTTCTCGATGGCGCGTGCCTTGATCAGTGAGTCCCAGTGGGACTCCTTCAACGGGCCGCGCACCCACTCGGCCGGCATCAGCACCACCTCCGCGCCCGCGTCGACCAGCCATCGCGTGACCTCCGGGAAGCGCAGGTCGTAGCAGGTCTGCAGCCCCACCCGGAAGCCCGACACCTCGAACAGTTGAGGGTCGCGCAGGTCACCCGCCTCGACCCAGTCCGACTCGCGTCCCCCGAACGCGTCGTACAGGTGCAGCTTGCGGTAGGTGGCCACCACCCCGGCGTCGGGCGCGACCGCCACCACTTGGTTGCTCACCTTGCCGGGTTCGGACGAGACCCCGGCCATCCCCGCCACGAGGTGCACACCCAGATCGTCCGCGATCCGACCGAGCCCGGCGACGAAGGGACCCGACTCCGGTTCGGCATGATCCAGCCAGGCGGGGCCGAGCTCTGGTACGAACCAACTCGAGTACTCGGGGAAGACCACCAGTCCTGCGCCACGCTCGGCCGCCAACCGGGCCAGTCCCTCGATCTCGGCGAGGTTCCGCGCCCGGTCATCGGTGGGGGCGAACTGGGCCGCCGCGACACCCAGCACGGGATCAGTGCGCCGTGTGGGTGTCGACGCCAGCAGCCGAGAGTTGGTCGGCCAGCTCGTCGTCGCGTTCGGGGTGCACCGAGGCGGTCAGGTCGACCAGCACCCGGGTGCGGAACCCGACCGCGGCGGCATCGACGGCGGTCGCCTTGACGCAGTAGTCGAAGGCCAGCCCGCAGACGTCGACCTCACTGACGTCGTGGCGGCGCAGGAAGGGCTCGAGGGCCTCGCCCTCGGGCTCCCCACCGATCGTGCCCTCGAAGCCCGAGTAGGCAGCCGCATGGGAGCCCTTGTCGAACACGGCCGCGAACTCGCGGGAGTCGAGGTCGGGGTGCAGTCGCTGCCCCGGGGTGCCCACCACGCAGTGCGGGGGCCACGAGTCGACGTAGTCGGGATGGTCGGAGAAGTGAGCGCCGGGGTCGATGTGGTGGTCGCGGGTGGCCACCACCAGGTCGTAGCCGTGCTCGGAGTCGAGCAGGTCGGCGATCTTGTCGGCAACCGCGTTGCCGCCGACGACGGGCAGCGCGCCCCCCTCGCAGAAGTCCGGTTGTACGTCGACGACGATCAGGGCACGCGCGTTCATGTCAGGCCTTCTGGTAGGGGTTGAGGGTGAGGTCTCCGTCTTCGTCGAGCATCAGCGTGGGGATGGCCGGCTCGCCCTTCGAGATACGCAGGGCGGAGCGGGGCAGTTCGTCCCGTGCCGCCTGGTGTCGCTCACGGGCAGCGTTGATCGGTTCGTGACCCACGATCTCGCCGTCACGCACCAACTCCACCAGCAGCGGACGATCGTTGCCGTCGTCGCCGGGCGCGGCGCCGATGCCGACCACCTCCGCCTCGGCGTGACCGTGTTCGTCGCGTCGGCGCAGGGCGTACTTGCGTCCCCCGACCGAAACCTTGTTCGTCGACTTCTTGGCCACGGGTTGCAGCGGGGCACCCGGTTCGTTCGAGTCGGCCCGGGCCACAAGCTTGTACACGAACCCGCAGGTGGGGTGGCCCGACCCGGTCACCACCGAGGTGCCGACCCCGAACCCGTCCACGGGCGACCCACGCAGAGCCGCGATCTGCCACTCGTCCAGGTCGGAGGTCACGATGATCCGGGTGTCCTCGGCGCCCAGGTCGTCGAGCAGGTCGCGCACCTCACGGGCAGCGATGGCCAGGTCTCCGGAGTCGAGGCGCACGGCACCCAGTCGTCCGTGCGTCAGCTCGACCCCCGAGCGGACGGCCCGCTCCACGTCGTAGGTGTCGACCAGCAGCGTCGTCTGCTCACCCAGGGCGGCGAGTTGGGAGCGGAACGCGTCGTCCTCGGAGTCGTGCAGCAGGGTGAACGAGTGCGCGGCGGTTCCGGCCGTGGGCACCCCCCAACTGCGCCCCGCCTCGAGGTTGGAGCTCGACGCGAACCCGGCGATCCAGGCGGCCCGGGCGGCCGCGACGGCGCTCCACTCCTGGGTGCGGCGCGATCCCATCTCGATCACCGGACGGCCCTCTGCCATGGCGGTCATCCTGCTGGCGGCCGAGGCGATCGCGGAGTCGTGGTTGTAGATCGACAGGAACAGCGTCTCGAGGATGCACGCCTCCGCGAAGGTGCCCTCGACCACGAGCAGCGGGGAGCCCGGGAAGTACACCTCGCCCTCGCCGTAGCCCCAGATGTTCCCGCTGAACCGGAACGTCGAGAGCCACTGGGCGAGGTCGTCGTTGACGACCCCGGTACGCACGAGGAAGTCGACGGTCTCCTCATCGAAGCGGAATTCCTCCAGGGCCCTCAGCGCGCGTCCCACACCGGCGACCACCCCGTAGCGGCGTCCCTCGGGCAGGCGCCGCCCGAACAGTTCGAAGACGCTGTGGCGGGAGGCCGAGCCGTCCCCCATCGCAGCCCGCACCATGGTGAGCTCGTAATGGTCGGTCAGGAGCGCCGTCGTCATGCCCGTCAGCTTATGGGTGCCACCCTGCCCGCCGCCCGGTTTGCGGGGTCAGGTGGTCGTCGTCGGACATACTGGAGCCATGTCTGTTCCTGTCACGCCAGCGGGCGGCACTGCGACCGTCGAGCAGACCAGCACCTCGGCCGAGGTCGCCCCCGGCTGGGTCACCCTCGTGTGGGACGACCCGGTGAACCTGATGAGTTACGTCACCTACGTCTTCACCACCTACTTCAACTACAGCCTCGACAAGGCCGAGGAACTGATGCTGATGGTGCACAACGAGGGCAAGGCGGTGGTCAGCCATGGCACCCGCGAGGAGATGGAACGCGATGTCGCGGCGATGCACGGCTTCGGGCTGTGGGCCACCGTGGACCGGTCGTGACCATGGGACGTTTCAGCCGCCGCGGCGTGCAGACCGTGTTGACGCTCGACGGTCTCGAGCAGGAGTTGTTGCCCAACCTGGTGCAGCAACTGCTCGACGTTCTCGAGCACGACCAACAGACCGCCGCAGCCACCCGACGGAGGGACTCGCCCGACGCGTCGGTGCCCGACGCCAGGTCGGCGGGGCCCGACGACGACCCCTTCCACGTGTGGGAGGCCAGCTTCTCGGAGTCGGAGACCATCGAGGACGAGGACTTCGACGACCCCGACCCGATCACGGCGCGACTGTTCCCGAGCGCCTACTCCGATGACCCGGAGGCGGCCTACGACTTCCGCCGGTTCACCCAGGCTGACGAGCGCCGCCAGAAGGTGGCCGAGTGCCGGTTGGTGCTCGAGGATCTCGACCACCTGTCGTCCCGCGGACGGGTGCAGATCCCTGCCGATCACCTGCAGGCCTGGCTGCGCACGTTGAACAACCTCAGGCTGGTGCTGTCGGTGCTGCTGGGGATCACCGACGAGGTGTCAGCAGACGAGGCCGCGCAACTGCCGGACGACGACCCGCGGGCCGTGGTGCACCAGTACTACGGCTGGTTGGGGTGGATGCTCGAGTCGTTGCTCGAGACGTTGGCCGAGCCCGCCTGAGGCTCGCTGACCGGGGGGCCACCCGACCCGGGCACCAGTTAAGGCAGGGTTGCCTGACGAAATTGGCGACCCGCCCAGGGACCCCAGGTGAGGCATACCTAAGCTCGTTGCCGTGACCACGTCCGCTGCCTGCTCCGTGCTCGAGGCTCCCCTGAACATCGCCCTCACCCTCGTCGAGGCCCAGGGCAGTCCGGGGCTGCTGCGCCGGCTCGCAGCGCTGGGGATCCGTCGTGGCCACCGACTCGAAGTGGTGCTCGCCACCGCCGGTGGTGGACGAGTGGTCTCGCTGGGCGACTCCAGGCTGGCACTGGGACGAGACCTGGCCGCGGCCCTGATGGTCCAGCCCAGATGAGGCGGGCACGATGAGGGCGGCAACCGTCGGGGCCACCTGTCACGGGTCCTCGTCCGATGCGGGAGCGGGCAGTGGTGCGCCGGTGGTCGCATTGGTGGGAGCCCCGAACGTGGGCAAGTCCACGCTGTTCAACGCGCTGACGGGCGCCCGCGTCACCATGGGCAACTGGCCGGGCACCACCGTTGCGGTCTCACGGGGCACCTGGCGGGCCGGTCGGGAGCTGACCCTGATCGACTTCCCCGGGGCCTACAGCCTCGATCCGCTCAGCCCGGACGAGGCACTCACCCGCGGCCTGGTGGTCGACGCACCTGCCTGCGAACGCCCCGAGGTGACCGTCGCGGTCGTCGACGCCTCGCAGCTGGCCCGAGGGCTGTACCTGGTGACCCAACTGCGCGAGCACGACCTGCGCGTGGTGGTGGCCCTGACGATGGGCGACGTGGCCACCAGCCGGGGCATCACCGTCGATCCGGCTCTGCTGGCCCAGGAGCTGGGAGCCCCGGTGGTGACGGTCGATCCCCGACGCCAACGCGGCCTGGACGAGTTGGCTCGGGTCGTGGTCGACTCCGCTGCCCGGGACGTGCCGAGCCCGCGCCTGCTGGCCCCTCATCCGTCGGCCGCCCATCCGTTGAGCCCGCATCAGTTCAGGGAGGGGCCCACGGCCTCGCAGGGCGTGGAAGACGACGCTCTCGCACGCGAGGACGAGCGCTTCGCCACCATCGACCGCGCAGTGACGGCCTCCATCACCCGCGACCCCTCGGCCGCTCGCACCCTCAGCGACCGCGTCGACCGATGGGTGACCGCCCCGGTGGCTGGGCCGCTGATCTTCATGGGTGTGATGTGGCTCGTCTTCCAGGTCACCACCACCGTGGCAGCCCCCCTGCAAGCGGCGTTGGGCTCAGTGGTCAGTGGCCCGCTGACCTCGACGCTGCGTTCGGCGTTCGGTTCGGTCGGCCTGGGAGGAACCTGGGCAGAGGGATTGGTCGTCGACGGACTGGTCGCAGGGGTCGGCATGGTGCTGACCTTCGCGCCGCTGATGGCGCTCATGTTCGTGCTGCTGGCCCTGCTCGAGGATTCCGGCTACCTGGCCCGGGCCGCGGTGGTCACCGACCGACTGATGCGTTCCATCGGTCTTCCGGGACGCGCCTTCCTCCCGCTGGTGGTCGGCTTCGGCTGCAATGTGCCTGCGATCTCCGCCACCCGCATCCTGCCCACGGCCCGCGAACGACTGCTGACCTCGCTGCTGATCCCGTTCACCTCATGTTCGGCGAGGCTGACGGTCTACACCTTGGTGGCCTCGGTGTTCTTCGGTCCCTGGGCGGGCACGGTCGTGTTCGTGATGTACCTGGTCAGCATCGGGTTCGTGATCGGGGTGGGCGCCCTGCTGCGGACCACCCTGTGGCGCACCTTCGGCGCCGATCCGCTGCTGATGGACCTCCCCGCCTTCCATCGGCCCACGCTGAGGCTGATCGCGGGAGTGACCTGGCAGCGGCTGTCAGGCTTCCTGCGCACCGCCTCGGGCATCATCGTCGCCGCCGTCACCGTGGTGTGGTTGCTGCAGTCGATCCCGGCGGTGGGCGGCCTGGGCTTCGGCGAGGCGCCGGTGGCCGACTCCGTCTACGGGAGGCTCGCCCAAGCCGTCGCGCCGATCTTCGGCCCGGCCGGGTTCGCGACCTGGCAGACGGTCTCGGCCCTGGTGGTCGGGTTCGTGGCGAAGGAGGCGGTGATCAGTTCCTGGGCCCAGACCTACGCGGTGGCCGACCCTGCCCCCGGAGCGACCGGAGCGACCGGAGCGACCGGAGCGCTGGGCGACCAGATCGTGCATGCCTTCAACGCCAGTTCGGGCGGCCACCCCCTGCCCGCGGTGCTGGCCTTCCTGGTGTTCCTGCTCGCCTACACCCCGTGCGTGGCGACCCTGGCCGCCCAACGCCGCGAGATAGGGGTGCGCTGGACGGCCTTCGGCGTCGGGCTCCAGTTGGTGGTGGCCTGGCTCGCCGCTGTGGTCGTCTTCCAGGTCGGACGGTGGTGGTGGTGAGCGCACCCCTGAGCTCGGTGCTGGCCGCCTTCGGTGCCGGCGCCCTCAGCCTGGACGAGGTGGCCGATCGCACTGGCCTGGACCGCGACGTCGTCGACGCCGCTGTCGACCACCTGCGGCGCATGGGCCGTCTGCGGGCCACCGAACTCGCCGTCGGCTGCCCCAGCGGCGGCTGCGGCAGCTGCGCCTCGGGACGACCCGAGGCGACCGCCGGCTGCGGGGCGGCGGCACCGTCGGCCCACCGCAGCGGCCCGGTGCTGGTGCAGCTGTCACTCCCGCGCCGGCGGTAGTCTGCCCTCGTGCCAGAGGTGAGCGTCAACCCCCCGGGAACCCCCGACGTCCATGCCCCGATCGGCGTGTTCGACTCAGGCTTCGGGGGACTCACGGTGGCGAGGGCCATCGTCGACCTGCTGCCCGGCGAAGACATGGTCTACCTCGGCGACACGGCCCGGGCACCGTACGGGCCCCGTCCGATCGCCGAGGTGCGGGAATTCGCGCTGCAGTGCCTCGACCGACTCGTCGCCCACGGCGTGAAACTGCTGGTGATCGCGTGCAACACCGCCTCCGCGGCGGTTCTGCGCGATGCCCGCGAGCGCTATGACGTGCCCATCGTCGAAGTGGTGCTGCCCGCCGCCCGCCGCGCGGCCGCCACCACCCGCAACCGACAGGTGGGGGTCATCTGCACCCGGGCCACGGCCACCAGCCGCGCCTACGACGACGCCCTGGCGATCGCACCCGAGATCAGCCTCACCACCCAGGTCTGCCCACGGTTCGTCGAGTTCGTCGAGAACGGCATCACGGGCGGGGACGAACTGCTCGGCCTCGCGCGCGAGTACCTCGCCCCGATCCAGGAGGCCGGGGTCGACACCCTGATCCTGGGGTGCACCCACTACCCCCTCCTGTCGGGAGTGCTCAACTATGTGCTCGGTGGGGGAGTCACCCTGGTCTCGAGCGCCACCGAGACCGCGGAGCAGACGTGGGCCGCACTCGCCGCGGGACACCTGCTCACCGATCGCGAGCGTCCGGCGCGTCGACTCTTCCTCACCACCGGCGACGAGGAGCGCTTCTCGGGCATCGCGGGACGGCTCACCGGCGGCTTCGTGCAGGACGTCTCGCGGGTGCACATCGGTTGACGACCCTCTTCAGCGTTGACGACCCTCTTCAGGGGAGCGTCTAGGCTGGCCGCACCCAACCCGAGGAGGAACCCATGTGCACTCGAGTCACCTGCGACAAGTGCGGCAAGCCCACCTGGCAGGGCTGCGGTGAGCACGTCGAACAGGCTCTGGCCGGGGTCGACATGGCCGACCGCTGCCACTGCCCCCGCTGACCGGAGCAGCGACTTCCACCCCCCGTCGCCGGGCCACAGATCGACTGAGGTTCAGTAGGGTGGCCCCCATGGTCCCCACCCCTGATCCTGTTGATCCTGCCGGCCCGGCGGCGGGCGTCCGTTCCGACGGACGCGCTGCCGACCAACTGCGACCGGTCACCATCACCCGCAACTGGCTGGACCATGCGGAGGGGTCGGTGCTGGTCGAGTTCGGCAAGACCCGGGTGCTCGTCGCCGCCAGCGTCACCGAGGGCGTTCCTCGCTGGCGCAAGGGCACGGGCCTGGGCTGGGTGACGGCCGAGTACGCCATGCTCCCGCGGGCCACCCACGACCGGTCCGACCGGGAGTCGGTACGTGGCCGCATCGGTGGCCGGACCCACGAGATCAGCCGTCTGATCGGACGATCCCTGCGTGCCGTCATCGACACGAAGGCCCTGGGCGAGAACACGATCCAGATCGACTGCGACGTGCTGCAGGCCGACGGCGGCACTCGCACCGCGTCCATCACCGGCGCCTACGTCGCGCTGGTGGACGCCGTCGAATGGCTACGGGCCCGCGGCGCCCTCAAGGGCGAACCCATCAAGGACTCCGTGCAGGCGATCAGCGTGGGGATCGTTGACGGGGTGCCCCTGCTCGATCTCGCCTACACCGAGGACTCGTCCGCCGACACCGACATGAACGTGGTCGTCTCGGGCAGCGGCGACTTCATCGAGGTGCAGGGCACCGCCGAGGGTGCCCCCTTCGACCGTGACCTGCTCAACCAGTTGCTCGACCTGGCGCTGAAGGGCTGCTCCGACCTGGACCGTGCCCAGCGTCATGCGCTGGAGACCCCGGCGGCGGAGGCACTCCCGTGAACGACGAGACCCAGGCCTGGCTGGCCGATCTGGTTCGCCCCGCCGGCCCCACCCTGGTGCTGGCCACTCACAACCCGAAGAAACTCGTCGAGATGCAGCGTCTCGTCGAGGAGATGAAGCTCGACGTGGCCGTGCTCGGGCTCGCTGACCTGCCCAACAGTGTGGCCCCTCCTGAGACCGGCACCACCTTCGAGGAGAACGCGCTGATCAAGGCCCGCGCCGCCGCGGCGGCGCACGGGCTCCCCGCGCTGGCCGACGACTCGGGGCTCGAGGTCGACGCTCTCAATGGCATGCCCGGCATCCGGTCGGCCCGCTGGGCGGGCTCGGATGCCACGGACGAGGAGAACCTCGAGCTGCTGCTGCGCCAGATCGACGACGTTCCCGAGGCAGATCGGCGTGCTCGGTTCGTGTCGGCGATGGCCCTGGTCGTGCCCGGCGCCCACGGTGAGAGGCGCGAGCACGTGGTGCGGGGGGAGTGGCCCGGCCACATCACGGTCGAGCCCTCGGGCTCGGAGGGATTCGGCTACGACCCCATCTTCGCCCCCGACAACGCCAAGGGAACCGCGGCCCAGCTCGACCCCGACGAGAAGGACAAGCGATCCCACCGCGGGCAGGCCCTGCGCCTGATCATGCCGCTGGTGGCGCAGACCCTGGCTGCCGACCAGTCCGCGAGGGGTTGAGCGGTGCAGCAGTACCACGACCTGGTTCGTCTGATCCTCGACGAGGGCGCGGTGAAGTCCGACCGCACCGGCACCGGAACCCTGAGTGTCTTCGGCCACCAGATGCGCTTCGACCTGCGCCAGGGCTTCCCCCTGCTGACCACGAAGAAGGTGCACACCCGCTCGGTCTTCGGTGAGTTGTTGTGGTTCCTGCGCGGCGACACGAACGTGGCATGGCTGCACGACAACGCCATCACCATCTGGGACGAGTGGGCCGACGCCGACGGCGACCTCGGCCCCATCTACGGCTACCAGTGGCGCTCCTGGCCCACGCCGAACGGCGAACACATCGACCAGATCGCCACCCTGATCGAGGGGTTGCGGACGAATCCCGACTCCCGACGCCACATCGTCAGCGCGTGGAACGTCGGCCAGTTGGACGAGATGGCCCTGCCGCCCTGTCACGCCTTCATGCAGTTCTACGTCAACGACGGCGAACTCAGCTGCCAGTTGTACCAGCGCTCCGCCGACGTCTTCCTCGGCGTGCCGTTCAACATCGCCTCATACGCCCTGCTGACCCACCTGCTGGCGCAGGTGACCGGACTGCGGGTGGGTGACTTCGTCCACACCCTGGGCGACGCGCACCTGTACTCCAACCACCTCGACCAGGCGCGGGAGCAGCTCACCCGCGACTTCCGGCCGCTGCCCCAGCTGCGGCTCAACCCCGACGTCACCGAGATCGACGCCTTCACCCTGGCCGACATCGAACTGGTCGGTTACCACCCCCACCCAGCCATAGCCGCCCCGATCGCCGTCTGAGGAGACCGATGCAGATCATCAGCATTGCCGCCGTTGCCGAGAACCAGGTGATCGGCGACGGGTCGCGGATCCCATGGCACCTGCCCGAGGACTGGGCCCGTTTCAAGGAACGCACCACCGGCAACTTCCTGGTCATGGGTCGCGAGACCTTCGAGCAGATCGGACGCCCGCTGCCGAACCGCACCACCATCGTGGTCACCCGCAATCCCGACTGGCAGGCCCCCGCGGGCACCGGGGCCACCCGCGTGCTGGTCGCCAACTCGATCGAGGGAGCCATCGAGCTCGCCCGTACCGACCGGATGCAGGCCCGCGACGACACCGTGTTCGTGGCCGGTGGTGCACAGATCTACGAGCAGTCGATGGAGCTGGTCACCGGGCTCGACATCACCGAGGTGCACCAGTCGCCCGACGGCGACGCCCGGTTCCCCGAGATCCGGCCCGAGCAGTGGGCCGAGCTGAGCCGGGAACCCCAGCGGGGCTTCGACTTCGTCCGCTACGCCCCCGTCACCGTGACGGACCGGCTCGAACTCCGCCCGGCCACACCCGTCGACGTGGACGACTGGTTCGCCCTGCACTCCGACCCGGCCGCCTTCCCGTTCGCCCCGGACGGCCCCATCACCACGACCGAGGAGGCCGAGAACGAACTAGGTGAGTACCTCGCCAGTTGGCTGAACCGGGGGCTGGGCTACTGGTTGGCCCGTGAGCGCGACACGGGTGACCTGGTGGGCGCGGGCGGGATGCGTGCCATCCGCCTGCCCAACGGCGACTCGGTGTGGAAGCTCTACTACCGGCTGGTGCCCGCCAAGACAGGTCAGGGGTTCACCGCCGAACTGGTGCGGGCCGCCGTCGAGCAACTGGCCCGCATCGACCGCTACGCCCGGGTGCGGGCCGTGATGCGCGCCGACAACGCCGACGCCATCGCGGTGGTCGACAACCTCGGGCTGGCCGAGCACGGCCGACTGGTCAACGAGGCCGGCCAGGAGCAGATCATCTACCAGAGCGTCGTCAAAGACCTGATCTGAGGTGCGCTCCACCGCCTCGGTGCTGCACCTCGACCTGGACGCGTTCTTCGCCTCCGTCGAGCAGCGCGACAAGCCCTCCCTGCGGGGCAAGCCCGTCGTCGTCGGTGGGGTGGGCGTGCGTGGGGTGGTGGCCACCGCCTCTTACGAGGCTCGGTTGTTCGGGGTGCGGTCGGCCATGTCGGGCGCCGAGGCGCGCCGGCGGGCCCCGTACGCGGCCTTCCTGTCACCGCGCTTCGAGGCGTACCGGCAGTCGTCCCGCATCGTGATGGCCCTGCTGGCCGAGTACTCGCCCAGGATCGAACCGCTGAGCCTCGACGAGGCGTTCGTCGACCTGGCCGCGGGCGGCGTCGACTGCTCGTCGGTACCCGCCCTGGTGGAGTTGGGCGAACGGATCCGCGCCCAGGTGTTCGAACGAACCGAGGGGCTGACCGCCTCCATCGGTATCGGCACCAGCAAGTTCATGGCCAAGGTCGCCAGCGAACTCGGCAAACCCGACGGCCTGCACGTGGTTGCCCCGGGCGACGAGGTGACCACCATCGCCCCGTTGCCCGCCAAGGCCATACCGGGGGTGGGGCCGGTGAGCGCCGAGAAGCTGAACCGGCTCGGCATCCACACCGTCGCCGACGTGCAGCGCGCCTCCCTGACCGAACTGACCCGCGAGCTGGGGTCGAGTTGGGCGTCGGGCCTGCACGCGTTCGCGTTCGCGCGCGACGATCGCCCCGTCGAGAGCCAACGAGAGGTCAAGTCCATCTCGGTCGAGGACACCTTCGAGACCGACCTCACCGACCGGGCCGCTCTGGAGGCCATCCTGGATCGCGACTCCGAGGTGGTCGTCGGCAGGCTTCGTCGTCACGGGTTCTTCGCCCGCACCGTCACCATCAAGGTGCGATTCGGTGACTTCACCACCCACACCCGGTCGCGGTCGTTCAGTGGGGGCACCGACTCGCCCGAGCGGGTGGCCCGTGCCGGACGGGAACTCCTCTCCGGGCTCGACGTGCGGGTCGGGGTCCGTCTGCTCGGCATCGGGGTGTCCAGCTTCGTCGGCGCTGCCCAGGAGGAACTCTTCGACCTCGACGACGATGGCGACACCGTGAGCGCCTCCGTCTCGTCGGGCGACACGGACGAGCACGTGGGCGGCCCCTTCGGGCGGCGCCGCAGCAGCGGCTGGACGCCCGGCATGGAGGTCGAGCACGAGGAACACGGTCGCGGCTGGGTCTGGGGAACCGGCCTGGGTCGGGTCACGGTGCGTTTCGAGACCCGGGCGGCACCCCACGGTCGGGTCAGGTCATTCCTGGTGGACGACCCCGCGTTGTCGAGGGCCACCGCGCTGCTGCCGATGGCCTGGCAGGTGCCCGAGGACGACGAGGACAGCCAGGAGGGGGACGTCGACCACCAGGCCCTCGATGACGTGGGCGGGGACGCCCAGTCCCAGATGGGTGGCCCGGGCGGGTGAGCGCAGGGTGATCGGTGGTCGGCCCGCGTGGCCGGACAGCACTGGGCGTTCGGACCAATCGTGCGGATCGTGTGCTGTGGCGCGAGGAGTTGCGGTCAGGGCGCAACATTTCCCGTCAGACGACACGATTCGCACGATTGGCACCCGTCGCCCGGCTCAACTCCCGGGCCCCTCGATCGAGATGGAACCCCGGGACAGGGAGCGGCCACCTTCGTGGTTCAGCTGATCGCCGGCTCAGAAGGCGGCGGCGACTGCCTCGTACTCGGTTCGGGTCAGCGGCAGGACGGTGCCGTGCTTCGTCCGGGCGGGAAGGTCGAGGTCGATCTGGGTCCAGTGACCGGAGCCGAGATCGGTCGTGGTCAGGGCTCGGTAGCCCTGGGGCTCGAGTTCGTAGGAATCGACCCACAGGTACCAGCGGCGCTCGTGGTGATGACGGAAGACGAGCGGAGCCTCGATGCCGTCGGCGATCTGTGACCCGATCCGTGTCGCCACCGGTCGCCACTCGCCGAAGAAGCTGTCCGCCACCTCCTCGAAGATGCGCCTGCCGTCAGGCGAGTTGTCCTTGGCGAAGCGGTGCACGCGCCCCGGGTGTGGGTCATCGTCGGCTTCCACGTGGATCGTCAGGTCGATCACCTCGACGCCCTGGTCGAGGAAGACCCGGGCCGGGGTGAACGTGACGAAGTCACGCGTGCGGTTGACCAGGATTCGGCTGTGGCTGTCGCCGGTGTGGGACTCGTCCGCGAACAGCTTCGACGACCAGTAGACGAGGTAGTCACCGGATTCGGCGTCATGGTGGGCCTCCGGTGCCCACGCCATGCCGGCCTCGACGGGTGCCACCTCGACCAGCCTCGGCTCCGACCAGTGCACCAGGTCGGGGGAGTCCCACACGACCAGGTTCCGGCTGCCGTGGCGAGACAACCGGTCCCAGTCGATGGTCGCCTCGCCGGTCCAGATGCGCGCGTCGGTCGCGATGATGTGGAACCCGTTGCCGTCGTGACGGCGCAGCAGGTGCGGGTCGCGCACCCCGGTGGTTCCCAGTGTCGACTCCAGGATCGGCGCACCGGAGTTGAGGCGACGCCAGCGCAGGGGGTCATCCCCCTCGCTGATGGACAGGAAGATCTTCTCCGCATGTCCGTGGGGGTCCTCGACGAAATGGACGAGCAGGTAGCCGTGGCCCTCGGGTTCGATCACCCGACCCACTGTAGGCAGTGACTAGGCTGGCGGCATGCGCGATCTCGTCCTCGTTGCCAATGCCGGTGATGGCACCGTCTCGAGTTTCCGGTTCACGGGGGACGCCTTGGAGCCGCTGGCGGTGAGCACCGTGGGGAACGCTTGTTCGACCTTCGTGGTGGACGAGGCCCGTGACCTCGTGCTGGCCGCGAGCAAGCAACCGAGCGTCGACACCTTCCGGCTCGACCGGGCCACCGGGCGGCTCATTGCGCTGGCAAGTGTCCCGGTCGCCTCGTCCATGACCTACCTCGACCTGGCGCATGACGGGCGGGTGCTCGTGGGCGCCTCCTACGGCGGAGGATTCGCCGAGACCCGACCGGTCGACGAGGAGGGGCGACCGTCGGACGAACCCGTCGCCCGGGTCGAGTGGCCGCAGTCCCACTGCGCGTTGGTGGCAGGTTCCGGTGGGGAGGCCGTGCTGTACGTCGTCTCGCTCGGGGCTGACTTGGTGGCCCAGTACGCGCTGTCGTCGGATGGGTCGTTGGTGGCCCTCGACCCGGCCACCGCTGTTGCCCCGGAGGGGTCGGGTCCTCGCCACCTCACCCTGTCGCGCGATGGGAAGGTCGGCTGGGTGGTGACTGAGTTCTCGGGGGAGGTGCTCTCCTTCGCGCGTGACCGCACCGGGGCGCTGACGCCGTCGGCGAGGCGCGCCTTCTTCCCCACCGACGCCGGTCTGACCCACAGTCGCCTCGGCGCCGACCCGCTCGCCGAACACCTGATCTGGGGCGCCGATGTGCACCAGGCGGGTGCCGATGGGCAGTGGGTGCTGGCCACCGAGCGCACCACCTCGACCCTGGCCTGCCTGCCAGTGCTCGCAGACGGCAGCCTGGGTGAACGCGTGTCGAGGATCGCCACGCCGACCCAGCCCCGTGGGTTCTGGGTGCTCGACGGTGGCCGGTTCGCCGTGGTGGCGGGGGAGCGCGACACTGAGGTGTCGCTCGTCAGCGTGGACGAGGGTGGGGCACTCGACGAGGTCGGTCGCTGGCCCACCGGTCGGGGAGCGAACTGGGTGCGCGCTGTCTGAGTCGGACG
The DNA here is from genome assembly GCF_000421525.1 of Aestuariimicrobium kwangyangense DSM 21549. Lineage (GTDB taxonomy): Bacteria > Actinomycetota > Actinomycetes > Propionibacteriales > Propionibacteriaceae > Aestuariimicrobium > Aestuariimicrobium kwangyangense. The sequence continues at coordinate 328,439 of NZ_ATXE01000003.1, forward strand.
GCCCCCTACCGCCGAGGAACTGGGTGTGGGTGGGGGCGTGGCTGATCGGGACGTGACCGGTCAGGACGGGGGCAACCGCTGGAGGGTCGCCAGGATGCGGCCGGTGTCATGGGTTCCCTGCAGGGCCGCCAGGGTGACCCTGTCGTTGGTCAGGACTCCCGCCTCCGACCAGGTGATGCCACCGCTCTCCCGGCGGTCCTGGACGCTGCGCTCGGCAAGTGCCGGGGTCATGCCCGCACGGGGGCAGTGCTTCAGATCGGCCTGGAAGACCGACAGCCACGCTGCGGCCCGCTGCGGGTCGGGGAAGCTCAGTTGGATCAGGTTCCCGATTCCGTTCGTCGCGGGGTCGCGATAGGCAGCGGTGAGCGCATAACGGGCCCGTGGGATGGTCGAGGGTTCCGGCCCGCAGCCGGGAAGGGCGGCCAGTGACGCATCGGCCGCGTCGACCTGGTGGACGAAGGTGCCGTTCGGGTTGAACTCGCCCTCATCGGCCTTGGCCTGGTCGTCAGCCGTGAAGGTGAGAATGCTCCTGGGCACCGTGGCCCCGCTGAGCGGGCCGGCTGTCGACGGGTCGGGAGACGGTGTCCTGGCCGTGACCCCTGCACTGGGGGGAGCTGACCCTGGGGCGGAGGAGCTGGCGGTTGTGCTGTCCTTGGCGGGGGTGGCGCTCGGGCTGGTGACTCGTGTGGTGGGCGCGCCACTGTTGGGTGAGGCCATGGTGGGTGCGGGGGTGGTCGGCGTCGTCCTCGGGGTCGGGGAGTGCGACGAGCAGCCCATCAGCACGACGGCGAGTGCCAGGGCGCAGGCACCGACCGCGACCCCATCCCCTGCCCGGGGGGCTGGCCGGTCGCCCCTGGCGGTCTGAGGTGTCATTTCTGGAAGTGCTGGTAGTCGGGTTCGCTCCACCATGCACCCCAGTAGAAGCCGTGGCCGACCAGTTTGGTGGTCAGGGTGCTGGTGCCGACCAGGACACCCGGCTTGCTGGGGTCACGATGGGTGGCGTACCAGTTCTCGTAGGGGTACCAGACACCGAATTCCTTGTACGGGTTCTCGAAGTCGTTGATGTCGATCGCCCTCCCGTACGAGTGCGGTGACATGGCGTAGGGGTTGCCGCTGACCTTGCGGCAGTTGAACGCTGAGGTGTTGTCGGCGGCCATCATCTTGTAGTCATTGCCGAGCCAGTGGTTCGGGTTGACCATCTGGCGGATCTGGAAGCTGTTCCATGCCGCGGCCGAGAACGAGTCGATGATCTGGGTGACGACGTCCGAGCGGACGATCATCACGCCCCGATGCACCCGGTTGTCGAAACCGAGGTGATTCATCGAGATGGTGCGCAGGCTCGAGGGGCCCACCGGGCAGCCGGAGCGGAAGGTGTACTGCACCTCGGCGGAGGTCGTGGTGTGGGTGGTGGCGTTGACCCGCACCCTGATGCGTCCGTGGTCGATGCGCGCGTTCTGGAAGTCCTGGACGTCCTGACTGCCGGGTCCGGTGGGCAGTCCCAGGTCGCCGGTGGCGGCGTTGTGGGTGGTGCTGGAGTAGACACGCCAGACGTCACCGTGGACCGCGGGCCAGCCGTTGGTACCGCGCATGATCGCCCCGGAGGTGAACCTCTGCATGGTGACGCCCTTGGTGTACTCGTTGGACGTGGGCCGTCCGAGGGGGCCGGCGGCCAGCTTGAGCGAGACCCAGGTCTGGTAGATGGGTCCACGGACCCAGTGGATGCCGCTCGCAGTGTTGCGGTACAGCATCGAGGTCGCCGAGGTCTGGCCCGCACCGGCAAGTTTCGTCCACGAGTCGGCCGTGTACGGGGCAGTCGCCGAGGTGGTGTCCGAGATCGGTGCCCCGTACTTGCCCGCGCCGTGGGCGAGGTAGTGGTCGGCGGCCTCCGTCGTCAACCAGCGGACCCCATGGTCGGACGAGACGAGCGCACCACGGGTGAACCGGCTGACCGAACCACCGGAGTAGTTGGCCAGAGCGACCACCTCGGTGGTCGGGACCCCGGTACGCGGGTAGCCGCCCAGCGCGGTGTAGCGGGAGTAGATGGGGCCGTGCACCGCATGGGCGCCGGTGAAATTGGTGTAGACGATGACACCCTTGGCGTAGGTCTGGTGGGCGATGCAGCCGTCCAGGACGACACCGGTCGTGGCTGCGCCGAGTTGGGTGCCCAGCGTGGAGTGCCTCGCGCTGATGGCGTTCTGCGCCAGCGACTGGAACGACGGCGCGACCGCTGGCACTGCGTTGGGCGTGAAGTAGCCGACGACGTCGGCGATCAGCTGCACGGTGCCCCGGTTGTGGCTCGTGAGGGACAGTGTGCCGTCGGCGCCCAGGGGGACGACCGCCAGGTTGTTGCGGGTGTCCCCGCCGGGCAGGTTGAGCGACGAGGCGTTGGGCTCACAGCTGCCGCTGGGGTACGCGCTGACGTGTCCCGGCCGGGTTGCGTTGGTGCCGGTCAGGTTGAGCACCACCGCCGAGACTCCGCTGGTGGGTACACCGCCGCGGCCGGCGATCTGGACGCGCAGGCTGCCGTCCGGCGCCACCGGACCGGTCCCGCCGGCTCCGATGCGGGTGTCGAGCACTCGGGAAGGGGTGAGCGGCTCGAACCTGCCCGCGGCATCACCGGAACCAGCGAGATGGTAACCAACGATGTCGCCCACCACGTGCACGGTGCCCGGGCTGCGGTTGGCGATGGCGATGCTCCCGTTGGCCCCCACCTTGACGACGACCAGGCTGGCCCGGGTGTCGGCCCGGGGGAAGTTCAGGTTCGAGGTGCCGGGCTCAGCCGTGCCGTCGGCGTGGACGATCAGATGTCCGGGTGCGGTTGAGCCGGTCTCGGTGAGGTTGAGCACCACCGCCGAGACGCCGCTGGCGGGGACGCCGCCGCGGCCCGCGACCTGCACCCGGATGGTGGCGTTCGCGGGAACGGGTCCCGTCGCCCCGGTGTCGGTGCGGGTGTCGAGGATGCGATCCGGGGTCAGCGGCGCGTACGCCCCGGCCGCCGTAGGGATACCGGCCAGGTAGTAGCCGGACACGTCGGCGATCAGGTGGACGGTGCCCTCGCTGTTGTTGGTCAGTGCGATCTTGCCGTCCGCGCCGAGGGTGACCACGGCCAGGTTCGCGCGCGTGTCACCTGCCGGAAAGTTCAGGTTCGAGCTGGACGGCTGCGGGGTGCCGTCCTGGTAGGCCGTGATGTGGCCGGGACGGCTGGAATTGGTGACGGTCAGGTTCACCACGACGGCTCCCACGCCGTCGGCCGGGATCCCGCCGCGTCCGGCGAGTTGCACGTGGATGGTGCCGCGTGCGGGCACCGGCCCGGAGGCGCCATTGTTCGTCCGGGTGTCCAGGACGCGGGTGGGCGCCAGGGACACGAAGGTGCCCCCGTCGCTGGGGGTGGCCGCTCCTGACTGGCCGCTGTCGGTGATGGACCAGCCGGCGGCCCCGGTGAGCGTCGCTCGGGGTTGCGCTGCGGCAGCCGAGTAGCTCGAGGATCCCGCGTCGAAGGCCACCCCCGTTGGTACCTTCTGGGTGGCCCATCCGGTCAGGAGCGCGTCGTAGTTGGACGATGACAACCGGACGCCCGAGAACATCCTCGTCATGTCGGCGACGTGGGTCACGTCCCACCGGCCGAGGTCCTGGTCGAAGGAGGTGGCCCCGTCGAACATCGAGCGCATGGTCGTGACCCCGCTGGTGTCCCAAGCGCTGACGTCGCCGTCGAAGGCCACCGCCCCTTCGAACATCGACTGCACCCTGGTCACGCCGGAGGGCAGGGAGGTGGGGACCTTGGTCAGATGGGTCGCCCCCAGGAAAGCGCCGCTGTAGTCGGTGATCCCCAGCGATCCGAACGAGGACACTGACGTCAGCGTCGAGGCTCCCACCCCATTCCTGCTCTGTGGGGAGGCGAACCCCTGCGGGGTGCCGCACACCGACACGGTGTAGGCACCGGGCGACGCGAAGTCGAACCCCACCAACCCCGGGTCAGCCGGATAGGTCTGCCGTTGGTCGGTCGCCGGTCCCTCACCGGACGGGGTGGCCGACCCGGCTCCGCCCCAGTCGATGGTGACGGTGCCCGAACCGCCGGTGAGCACGAACCCGACGTGACCCTTCGTGCCCGGGTCCACCCGGGTGTCGAAGGTCATCACCATGGGGTCGGAGCAGGGCAGCGGCGCCGGCTCAGCCCGGGCGACCGTCACGGAGGTGGCTGCGAATGCGGCCAGGATCACCGCGAAGATCGCCCCCGATGCCGTCCTCAGTGTTCGCATGAGACGCGCTCCCCCCGCAGGCACCACGCCTCAGGGAAGGGCGCGATGGTGTTGCGGCTGAGCATAGGCCGAGGTCGGTCCAACGCCTGCCGTGTCGGGGAGGTCCGCCGCGGTCCGCGGATGGAAGGGTGCCGGAGAAGGGACTTGAACCCTCACGCCTTGCGGCACAGGAACCTAAATCCTGCGTGTCTGCCAATTCCACCACTCCGGCGGTGGGGGGATCAGATCCCCAGGTCGCGCTTCAGCTTGTCGACGTGACCCGTGGCCTTGACGTTGTACTGCGCGAGCGCAATGGTTCCCGACCCGGCTTCGTCCACGTCGACCACGAAGGTCGAACGCAGCACGCCGGTGATCTCCTTGCCGTAGAGCATCTTGGTGCCCCAGGCGCCGTAGGCGTTCAGGGCCTGCCTGTCGGGGTCGGCCAGCAGGGTGACACCCAGGGCTTCCTTGTCGCGGAACGTGGCGAGCTTGTCGACACTGTCCGGGCTGATGCCCACGATCTCGTAGCCGGCATCGCGGAACTCCTGCTGGGCCGCGGTGAAGTCGACGGCCTGGATCGTGCACCCCGGGGTCATGGCCGCCGGGTAGAAGTAGACGACCACCCTTCGTCCCGCGAAGTCCGCCAGCGACACCTCCGCCCCGGTGGCGTCGGGCAGGCTGAACTCCGGGGCGGGCGAGCCGATGTCAAGGCGGTTGTTCATGCCCCACACGATACCGGTGCGGCTAGGGTGGTCTGGCACGCTCCAATGAAGGGACCGACCGTGGCCGACACCACCGACACCCGTACCGCCGCCCAGATCCGGGCCGACCTGGCCGCAGCCCGCGCCCGGGTCTCGGCGAACCTGGCCAACCTCGTCACCGAGGTGCATCCGACCGCCATCAAGGACCGCACCATCGATGACGCGAAGACCTTCGCGCACACCGAGTTCGATGCGGCCAAGTCGCAGGTGAAGGACGAGCGCGGCTGGCGCATCGACCGGCTGCTGATGCTCAGCGCCGCCGTGGTCGGCACTGTGGCCGTGTTGGTCGGCATCCGAGCCATCGTCGGTGGCGGACGACGCTCCTGACCTGTCCCACAGCCGAAGCTGACCCACGTGCCAGGGGGAATGCGAAAAGGCCTGTCGAGAGTGATCTCGACAGGCCTTTCCCGTGGTACACCGCCAGGGACTTGAACCCTGAACCCGCTGATTAAGAGTCAGCTGCTCTGCCAGTTGAGCTAGCGGTGCGCGCCAAGAAACTGTAGAACATCGCGCGCCGGTTTGGGAAATCGAGCCGCCCCGGGCGGGTATCAGCTCCGTCGGCCGGCCCTCACCGCAGCGATCCTCTGGCGACGCAGTTCGTCCACCTCGGGCACCGCCAGCGGGTCGAGGTCGAGCCCGGTACCCAGCCGAAGCACGTGGTCAGCCAATTCGGGGTTGCGGGCCAGCACGGGCCCGTGCGGGTAGGTACCGATGACGGTTCCCTGCTGGGTTCCCTCGGTGCCGTCCCCGTTGTTGCCGACTCCCACCTCGACCCGGGCGAGCGGAACGGCATCAGCTCCCAGGGTGGTGTGGCCGCCGTGGTTCTCGAAACCCGTCAGCTCGTAGGAGGTGCCGTCCTGGCGCTGCCAACGCGTGAGGATCTCTCCCACGGCCCGTATCGGGCCGCGGCGGGTGCTGACATCGAGCAGTCCCAGGCCCTCGATCACCTGGTCGTGGTCGCCCACCGTGAAACTGGTGCCACAGATCTGGTAGCCCGCGCAGACCGCGAACAGGGCTGCCCCCGCCTCGACCGCCCGGAACAGGTTGCCGTCGGCGCGCAGGGCCTTGACAGCCGAGATCTGGGCGAGGTCCTCGCCACCGCCGAGCAGGTAGACGTGCCCGTCAGCAGGGACCTCCTCGCCCGGTTCGACGACCAGCAATTGATGGTCGATGCCACGCCACTCCAGACGCTTGCCCAGCACGGTGGCGTTGCCGCGGTCACCGTAGATGCCCAGCAGCGATTGGTAGACCAGCACCAGTTTCACGGGTCCGTTGACGGGACGGCTCATGCCAGACCTCCGAGTTTCCGCAGTCGCTGGAAGGGGGTGTAGGTGGCGATCACGTCGACCGGTCCGTCGACGCGGGTGACCTCGGGTCGTCTGAAAGCGGCCGCCAGGTCTGGCTCGACGACGTGGTCGACCCCGGCATGGCGCAACCGCACGGCCAGGTCCTGGGCCCGAGGGCCGGTGGCGACCACGGTTCGTCCGGCCAGTTGTTCGTAGCGCACGTCCCACAACCACGAGACGTCACGTCCGTCGGCGGCCGCCGAGTCGATGGCCAGCACCACCGTCTGACTGGTGGCCAGGGGCAGTGACTCCGCCCAACCCGAGGGGTTCTTGGCCAGCAGCAGGGTGGCGCGGGCGGTGCCGATGGTGGCGGTGGCGTAACGGCCGGCGGGTGAGGTCACCGTGGCCATGCCGTCGAGGGCGGTCTGGGCGGGCACGCCCATGGCGCGGGCGGCAGCCAGGGCGCAGGCGGCGTTGGCCCGGTTGAACCGTCCGGGCACCTGCAGGTCGAGGGTGAAGACGCGACCGTTGGGGTCGCTGACCTCGTCACCGCGCACCGTGTAGTCGGCCACGGGCTGCGTGAGGGAACAACCGGGGCAGTCCCACCGGGACTGGTCACGCACCAGCAACGAGCCGCACTCCGGGCAGAGCGCCGCGTCCTCGTTCCACACGTCGCCCGTGTCGACCCAGATCACCCGTCGCGCCGGCTGCGCCGACCACACCACGAGCGGGTCGCAGGCATTCGCGACGACCACGGGTCCGCTGCTGCCCGCCGCTTGCAGGGCGATCCGCCACGACCGTCCCAAGGACTTGATCTCGTGGTGGCGGTCGAGTTGGTCGCGCGAGAAGTTGAGCAGCACCAGCACCTCGGGACGGCCCAGTTCGATGACGGTGGCCACCACCCGCTCGTCCGTCTCCAGCACCGCGATCGACGACCGTGGTTGGTTGGCCAGCGCAGAGGCGATGCCGTGGTGCAGGTTCGCCCCGTCGGCGTTGGTGACCACGTCGTCGGGGTCGGCGACCGAGGCGCGCACGGCTGCGGTCAACAGGTGGGTGGTCGTGGTCTTGCCGTTGGTGCCCGAGACGCTGGCGATGCGGCGGTCGGCCAGCAACTTCCCCAGCGCCCCCGGGTCGAGACGCAGCATGACGGTTCCCTGGATCGAGGCGCCCGTGCCGCGTCGAGCCAGGCGCGAGGCGGCAGCCGCCGCCTTGCCTGCCGAGGTGGCGGCGTTCAGTCGCAGCCGACTCAGGGCTCCCGGCTTCGGCGGGCGGAAGGGCAGTCGAGGAGCGGCCATGTGGGTCATTCTGACATGTCCCCCGAATGCGGCGGACAAGGGCCTCGGGCCCGACGTGGAGCATGGGAGGGGGAGGCCGGAGCACTCACGGCAGGAGGTGAAGTGTGGGGTGAGTAACGGGACTTGAACCCGCGACATCCTGGACCACAACCAGGTGCTCTACCAGCTGAGCTATACCCACCACGACCACACTGCGCGCCGGAAACCGGCTCGGATGAATATACCGATCCGCGGGCCGGATCGCTAATCGAGCTCCACCGCCGAACCGTCCGCCGTCGTCGCCACCGCGCCAGTGAGCGCACCTTGGTGCTTGGCGGCCACCTGCTTGGCCATGGCGCTGGTCGGTCCGACGGGGACGAACACGGCCTCGCGGTAGTAGCGCAGTTCCTCGATCGACTCCTGGATGTCGGCGAGCGCGCGATGGTTGCCCGACTTGGCGGGGGAGTTGTAGTACGCCTTGGGGTACCACCGTCGCGCCAGTTCCTTGATCGAGCTGACGTCGACGTTGCGGTAGTGCACGTGGGACTCGAGTTCTGGCATGTCGCGCGCCAGGAACATGCGGTCGGTGCCGATGGTGTTCCCCGCCAGGGGAGCCCTGCCCGCGGCGGGCACGTGGGTGCGCACGTACTCCAGGACCAACTGCTCGGCCTCGGCCATGGTCAGCCCGTCCTCGAGTTCGACCAGCAGGCCGGAGGTGGTGTGCATGCTGCGAACGAAGTCGTTCATCTGTGCCAGCGCCTCGGCCGGCGGCTTGATGAGCACGTCGACGCCTTCACCCAGCACGTTCAGGTCACCGTCGGTGACCAGCGCGGCCACCTCCACCAGGGCATCGGTGGTCAGGTCGAGTCCCGTCATCTCACAATCGATCCAGACGAGCATCTCGTTGGTCTGCGCCACCGGGTGCGCCCCTTTCGGTCGGTCGGGCGACCCGAGCGGCCGTCCGGTTGGCGCCCCAGGCAGGAATCGAACCTGCGCGCGACAGATTAGAAGGCTGCTGCTCTATCCGCTGAGCTACTGGGGCTGGTCCAGCCGTCAGTGTAAAGCCTCCCAGCAGGCCGGCTGCGCTGCACTGGGCACTCGCTAGGCTGGGCCCATGTCGTCAGCACGTCTGGAGCGCCGAGCTCGTGTCCTCTCGGGGGTGCCGCGCAACCAGCCGCCTCGACCGTGGTACCTCCGCGTCCTGCGCAGCCCGTGGACGTGGGCGCTGGTCGGAATCCTGCTGGTGGGATTCGTGGGGCTGTTCGACATGTACTGGATGTTGCACGCCGACCGCAAGGTCGAGGGTGGCACCGTTCCCGGCATCACCAACCAGGCCATGCGGATCGGTGCCAAGTACGCGTGGCCCACGGCCGTGGTGTGGTCGTTGCTGTTCCTGTGGTTCGACCGTTTCCGCAAGCACCGCGTCGTGACGTGGCTGATCGCCTTCCTCTGGGGGGCCTGCTTCTCCACCTGGATGTCGATCTACGTCAACTCCTGGGCCGGCGAACTGCTCAGCGTGCAGGGCAACGGCGACCCGTCGACGGGCGCTCGTCCGGCGGTGTTCGTGGCCCCCTTCGTCGAGGAGTTCTCGAAGGCAACCATCGTGTTCGCGCTCGCGGTGCTGGCCCGCTACCGCATCGTGTCGATCATGCAGAGCGTCTCGCTCGCCGGGTTGTCTGCCGTGGGCTTCGCCTTCACCGAGAACATCATCTACTACGCCCGCGGCTACGAATATGCCTCCCGGACCATCGAGGCCGGCGACGCGGAGCAGGCGTTGCTGTCACTGGTGAGGCTCCGCGGTGTCTACACCTCGTTCGGCCACCCGTTCTTCACGACGATGACGGCGATCGGGATCCTGGTCGGGGTGAGGCACCGCAGCAAGCTGGTGCGCATCCTCGCCCCGGTCACCGGCTTCCTGGCGGCGGCGCTGGGTCACATGGTGTTCAACGGGGTCGCCTCCAGCGTGCCCGAAGGCGGGGGGATGAAGTACTGGCTGATGGCCGTTGCGGTCGTCGTCGTGCTCGCCGGCGTGCTGGTTGCGTGGATGATCCGGGAGGGTGGACGAATCCGGGCCCGCCTGAACGATCTGGTGCGGTTCGGGTGGTTGTTGCCCTCCGACCCCGTGATCTACTCAAGTCTGTGGCGGCGCCTGCGCCTGCTGGTCATCGCGCTCTCGCAACCGTCCCGACTTCCCGCCACGATCCGGGTCATGCGCCACCTCACGGAGCTGGCCTACCTGCGTGACTCGATGGTGCTGGGCCTGATCGACCGGGTCGGATACGAGCACGCGAGGGAACTGCTCGAGGTCATCCGCCGGGATCGTCCGGTCGCCGTGACGACGCTGGCGGGTGAGAAGGTTCGGTTGCCCCACCCGGTGGCCTGGCTTCGCTCCCGACGTCAGTTGGCCGCGGCAGCCGGCCCGGCGCCGCAGTGGGCGCCGCCCTCGTGGGAGCCGAACCAGTGGGGGCCCCCGCCGGGTGGACGCGCGTGATGGGCGTTCCGGACGTGCCGTCCGCGGCCCCTTCGTCCGGGGCCGGGGCCGCCCGTGTGACCGCAGCCCAGCTGGGCGCGGCGCTTGCGACCTTGCGATCGCGGGTGGCCGGGGTCAGCCTGCCGATCGACCTGCCCGGTACGGCAGACCAACGAAGGAACGCACACGAGCTCGTCCGTCAGTTGGACGACTACGTGTTGCCCCGGCTGGCCACCCTCGAGGCCCCGCTGCTCACCGTCGTGGGCGGATCCACCGGCGCTGGCAAGTCGACGCTGGTCAACACCCTGGTGGGCCGCACCGTCACCACTCCCGGAGTCATTCGCCCCACCACCAAGTCGCCGGTCTTGATCCACCATCCCGACGACGAGCACTGGTTCTCCGACGAGCGCATCCTGCCCACGCTGATCCGCTCCAGGGTGGCCTCACACGACCAGAGTTCCCTGCAGTTGGTGGCGGAGCCGAGCCTGCCACCCGGGCTCGCCGTGCTCGACGCACCCGACTTCGACTCCGTGGACGAGCGCAACCGCGAACTGGCGACGGAGTTGTTGCAGGCGGCTGACCTGTGGTTGTTCGTCACCTCAGCTGCCCGGTACGCCGACGCCGTGCCGTGGGAGTTCCTGCAGCAAGCGGTGCAGCGCAGGGCGGCCGTCGCCGTCGTGCTCGACCGTGTGCCCCCGGCGGCCATGACCGACGTCCCCACCCACCTGGGGCAGATGATGACCGAGCGTGGCCTGGGCGACTCCGCGCTGTTCGCCGTGCCCGAGACGGCCACCGATGCCGAGGGGTTGCTGCCTGATGCGGCAGTCTCACCGATACGCACCTGGCTCGCCACGCTTGCGGCCGACGAGCGCAGCCGTCAGGCCGTGGTCATGCAGACCCTGACCGGCGCCATCGACTCCATCGGGCCACGAGTGTCCAGCCTGGCCGCGGCGACCGATGACCAGGTCGAGGCCCTCGAGAGCCTGCGCCAGGACGCTCGCAGCGCCTACGCCGAGGCCGCCCGACAGGTGGCGGTGCAGTCCGCCGACGGAACCCTGCTGCGGGGTGAGGTGCTCGGTCGCTGGCACGAGTTGGTCGGCACCGGTGAGTTCATGCGTGCCCTCGACCAGCGCATCAGCTGGCTGCGCGACCGGGTGTGGGGCACCCTCGTCGGCAAGCCACCCGAGGTCGACAAGATGAAGGTGGCGGTCGAGAACGGGCTCGAGGCGCTGGTGCGCGAAGAGGGGCAGGCAGCCGCCGAGCGCGCAGAAGCCGCCTGGCGGGCCACGCCAGCCGGCCGCTCCCTCCTGGCCAGACACGCTGCCGCCCACGGGCGGGACGAACTCACTCGCGCCTCGCGGGAGTTCCCGGGCAAGGTCGCCCGCGCGATCCGGGACTGGCAGGGCGACGTCGTCGAACTGGTGGCCGAGGAAGGCATGGACAAGCGGTCGAGGGCTCGACTGCTGGCGTTCGGTGTCAACGGTGCCGGGGTGGCCCTCATGGTGACGATCTTTGCCTACACCGGTGGCCTCACGGGTGCCGAGATCGGCGTGGCCGGTGGCACGTCGGTACTGGCCCAAAGACTGCTCGAGGGCATCATCGGTGACGACGCCGTCCGCGCATTGGCGGAGAGGGCGAAGGCCGACCTGGATGCCCGGATCGAGACGCTCATGTCGACCGAACTCGCCCGGTTCGAGGCCGTGCTGGCCGAGGCCGGCGTCGCCGACGACCAGGCCGCCGCCCTGCGGGAATCGGCAGCGGCGGTGGAGCGGGCCCACGTGGAAGGCTTCGACCACGAACGAGCCATCACCGCCGACACCACCACGGCGCGCCGGATGAACCCGGCCCGCACCCCGGCGGCGCTCGGCTCGTCCACCTCTGAGCCCGTGGTGACCGTCAGCCAGGTCGCGGCCAGTCCTGCCGAGGTGGTCGACGGTGAACTGGTCGAGCATCGGGACGGGGACGACCGCTGATGGCACGGCAAAGGCCCGTCGCGGAACGACTCCAGGCTCTGGGCCACGTGGTCGAGCAGGTCGAGGGACGGGTGCCCGACGAGGCGGTCAGGCACGCGGACGAACTGGTCCGTCGCGCGGGCTCGAGGCTGGCGATCGCCGGGGACCACACCGTGGTTGCCCTGGCCGGTGCCACCGGATCAGGCAAGTCGAGCCTGTTCAACGCGCTGTCCGGAACCCAGCTGGCCGAGCCGGGAGTGCGTCGTCCCACCACGGCGAAGGCCATGTCGGTCTCCTGGGGGGATGTGCCCCCCGCGGAACTGCTCGACTGGCTCGACGTGCCACGTCGCCACCAGGTCGAGTTGTCGCGGGTCCCTCGTCCCGGGTCGCAGGCGCCGGGGCTCGAGGGACTGGTGCTGCTTGACCTTCCCGACCACGACTCGATCGAGGCAGCCCACCGCGCCGAGGTCGATCGACTGGTCGACCTGGTCGACCTGCTGGTGTGGGTGGTGGATCCCCAGAAGTACGCCGACGCGGCCCTGCACGAGCGCTACCTGAAGCCACTGGCCGGCCACGCCGAGGTGATGCTGGTCGTGCTCAACCAGGTCGACCTGCTCACCCCCGGGCAACTCGTGCAGTGCGAGCGTGACCTGCGTCGCCTGCTCGACAACGAGGGCTTGGGCAAGGCCCGGATCGCGGCGGTGTCGGCGACGACCGGTCAAGGAGTCGACGCCCTGCGCCGTCAGGTCGTCGACCTGGTCGCCAGGAAGCGGGTGGTGGCCGAGCGTCTCGGCGCCGACCTCACCCGTGAGGCAGCTCGGTTGGCCCCGGAACTGGGGTTGGACGACTCCGGCTCCGCCGGTGACCCTGCCATCGGTTCCGGCACCGTGCGCCAGTTGAACCGGGCGTTGGCCGAGGCGGCGGGGGCCGATGTCGTCACCGAGGCCGTGCTGGCCTCGGTGCGACGACGCGGTGAACTCGTCACGGGATGGCCTGTGCTGTCATGGATCGCGTCGCTGCGACCGGACCCGTTGAGGCGTCTGCACCTCGACCGGCTCCCGATCGGGCGCACCAAGAAGTCGCTGGAGCCGGTCCGCGTTCCCCGCACGGGGCTCGACTCCGGGCAGGGGGCCTCGAAGGCGAGGGTGACCTCGGCGGTCAGGGCGCTGTCGGACGAGGCTGCCGCCGACCTCCCACGCTCGTGGCAGGACGCGGTCCGCCGTGCCTCCCTCGCCAACCAGGGCGTGCTGGCCGACGAGCTGGACCGGGCGGTGGCCACCACCGACCTGGCGATGGACCGCGGCTTCGGCCACTGGCGCGTGATCCAGGTCGTGCAGTGGATCCTGGTGGCTGTGGTGGCCGCTGGACTGCTGTGGCTGGCCGCCGATCTGGTGTTGGCCTACTTCCACTTCCCGCCCCTGCCGACCCGCAGCTGGCACCGGTTGCCGGTGCAGACCTGGCTCGTGGTCGGGGGAGTGGCCGCTGGTCTGCTCCTGGCCCTGATCAGTCGCGTGTTCGTCGAGGTGAGCGCGCGAGCCAAGGCCCGCCGGGCCCACGCCGTGCTGACCCGACAGGTCGCGGCCGTGGCCGAACGGCAGGTGGTGGCGCCGGTCACCGCAGAACTCGTCCGACTTCGCACGGCACGCGAGGCGCTGGGGCGAGTCCGTGGCTGACCTGTTGCTGGTCACCGCCACCCACGAGGCGTTCAGGCACTCAGCCGCGATCGAGGCGGGGGTGGCGCTGTTCGCTCGCCTGGCCGTCGAGGCGGGGCTCGACCTGCTCCACACCGAGGACACCTCGGTGCTCAACCCCGATGACCTCGCTCGGGCCCGCGCTGTGGTCTTCCACCAGTGCAACGGTGAGATCCTCACTGACGACCAGCGGGCCTGCCTGCAGTCGGCAGTGCGAGCGGGGTGTGGGTTCGCTGCCGTGCACAACTCCACCGGTGCCGAGCGTGGCTGGCCGGGCTACCTGGAACTGGTCGGGGCACGGTTCCGCAGCCATCCACCCCTCGACGAACAGCGGCGGGGCTTGCGGGCGGTCGCTCCCGACCCGTCCACCCAGCACCTGCCCGACCCCTGGTCGTGGTCGGACGAGTGGTACGAGTTCGAGTCGGAGCCAGTCGGAGTCGAACCACTGGTGGTGCTCGCCGACGAACCCAACCGCCCCCTGAGCTGGCGTGGGCGACTGGGTCTGGGCCGAACCTGGTACACCGCCCTCGGGCATCGTGCCGAGGCCTACTCAGATCGGGTCTTCGTCGACCACGTGTGGGGCGGCATCACCGGCGTGATGCGCTGACGACCCGCTCCCGGGAACAACAGGGGACTGTTCCGCGGGCACCAGATGGTCGCGCGCCCAGTCATCGGCCGCTGGGTCATCGCGCGCTGGGTCATCGGGCGGCTGCACCAGCGTGCCGACGAAGTGCACCGTGATCTCCAGCCGGTCGAGGGCACTGATCCGCTCGACCCCCTCCTCGGGAGCATTCCAGCGGTAGGGCGTCATCCCCCACACCTGCATGATCTCCTCGTTGCTCCCCAGCGTCACGCGGGCCTCGAATCGTCGCTGCTCCAGCACCGGCCAGGACCGGGCCAGCAGTACTTCCTCGTCGTGGGGGCGGTAGTCGCGGTACAGCTGGGCCCTCAGTTCGGCGAGGTGGGAGTCGCCGGGGGTGACCAGCAGGGCTCGGCCGCCCGGGGCCAGCACGCGAGCGAACTCGCTGCCGAGCACCGGTGACATCACGCTGGTGAGCAGGTCGACCGATCCGTCGACGGCCGGCAACTGGTTGACCGAGGCGACGACGGCGACGGCTCGGGGCACCCGGCGGGCCGTGAGCCTCATGGCCGGACGGGAGATGTCGAACGCCACCCAGTGGTCGTCGTGCAGGTGCTTGCCCTCGGGGCGACTCGAGGAGTCGTCGGGTATGGCCGACAGCATCGCCTCGGTGAACGTGCCCTCGCCGCAGCCGACGTCGAGCATCGTCTCGGGCATCAACTCGCCCACCCACTCGTGCAGGCCCTCACTGAGGACGCGGTAGTGGCCACGATCGAGGAATGCCCGCCGTGCAGCGACCATTGACTGGTCGTCACCCTGCGCCCGCGACCTCGACTTGCCGGGAGTCAGCAGGTGCAGGTGCCCGTCGCGGGCCTGGTCGAAACTGTGACCGGCCCGGCAGCGGGCCACCCGGTCGCGCAGGCGCAGCCGGTCGCCGCACACCGGGCAGGCGAGGATGCCGTCGCGTTCGCTCATGGTCCCGATTCTTCCAGCCTCGGAGCGGACTGTTGTCCACAAGCGAGGGGGAGGTCGAAGGGTTGTCCACAGCCCGGCATCGCGGGCGGGACCATCCCGGGAGTTCCGGTCACAACTCAGGTGACTGCCCTTCGGCAGACCATCCCTGGAGAGGACCATTCATGGACGCAACCATCAGCCTGTCGGGAAACATCGGCACCGACGTCGAGACCTTCACCGGCGACGACTGGGAACTGGCCCGGTTCCGCCTCGCCTGCACTCCGAGGGTGCGCCGCGGAGGGGAGTGGACCGATGGTGAGACAACCTGGATCTCGGTGAGGGCCTCCAACCGGTTGGCCCGCAACGTCGCCGCCAGCCTGCACAAGGGTGACCCCGTGGTCGTCACCGGCCGGCTGCGCACCCACGTCTGGCAGGACGCCGAGGGTGTCAAGCAGGACCGTCTCATCGTCGAGGCCTCGTCGGTGGGTCACGATCTCAACCGGGGCACCACCAACTTCGCCCGCAACGAGCGGGTGGCCTCACCGGCATCCCCGGGGGAACCGGTCGACCGTGACGACGTGGACCCTGAACCCGTCGATGAGCCCGCCCCGGACGAACAGGTGCCCGGGCTCGGGGGCCGCGACTGAGCTCAGGGCGCAGGAACCATCCGGAGCGCGTTCACTGGCATACTGGACGACGGTCCGCGCCTGTGCGGTGCGGCCGTTCCCCGGGGCGTGCGAGCGCACCGGACGACGTCGATGCGAAGGAAACGCGCCACTCATGGCTGAGTTCATCTACACCATGCACAACGTCCGCAAGGCCGTCGGCGAGAAGGTGATTCTCGACGACGTCACCCTCAGCTTCTACCCGGGCGCCAAGATCGGTGTCGTCGGCCCCAACGGGGCCGGCAAGTCGACCATGCTCAAGCTGATGGCCGGAATGGACCGTCCCAACAACGGGGAGGCACAGCTGGCGAAGGGGGCGACCGTCGGGATCCTGCTGCAGGAACCCCCGCTCACCGAGGACAAGACGGTCTGGGAGAACGTCGAGGAGGCCGTCGCCGACACCAAGGCGATGCTGGCCCGCTTCAACGAGATCTCCGACTCGTTCTCCGATCCCGACGCCGACTTCGACGCCCTGATGGACGAGATGGGACGACTGCAGACCGAGCTCGACCACCGTCAGGCCTGGGACATCGACGCCCAGCTGCAGCAGGCCATGGAGGCACTGGGTTGCCCTCCCGGGGACTCTCCCGTCGACGTGCTCTCCGGTGGCGAGCGCCGCCGGGTGGCCCTGTGCAAGCTGCTCCTGCAGGCCCCCGACCTGCTGCTGCTCGACGAGCCCACCAACCACCTCGACGCCGAGAGCGTCAACTGGCTCGAGAGCCACCTGAAGAGCTACCCCGGCGCTGTCCTGGCCGTGACCCACGACCGTTACTTCCTCGACAACGTCGCCAGCTGGATCTGCGAGATCGACCGCGGACGTCTCCACCCCTACGAGGGCAACTACTCCACCTACCTCGAGACCAAGCGCAAGCGCTTGCAGATCGAGGGCCAGAAGGACGCCAAGCGCGCCAAGGTGCTCGAGCGTGAGCTCGAATGGGTGCGGTCGTCCCCCAAGGCACGTCAGGCGAAGAACAAGGCACGTCTGGCCCGCTACGAGGAGCTGGCCACCGAGGCCGAGCGCAGCCGCAAGATCGACACCGCCGACATCAACATCCCCGCCGGTCCGCGACTGGGCAGCGACGTGCTGCAGGCGATCGACCTCACCAAGGGTTTCGGCGACCGACTGCTGATCAACGACCTCGACTTCACCCTCCCGCGCGCCGGGATCGTCGGCATCATCGGTCCCAACGGGGTGGGCAAGTCGACGCTGTTCCGGATGATCGTCGGCGAGGAACAGCCGGACTCGGGCCAGCTGAAGCTCGGCCAGACGGTCAAGATCAGCTACGTCGACCAGGGCCGCTCGGGGCTGGACCCGCAGAAGAATGTCTGGCAGGTCGTCTCCGACGGGCTCGACTTCATCAAGGTGGGCAACTTCGAGATGGCTTCGCGTGCGTACGTGGCCAGCTTCGGTTTCAAGGGTCCCGACCAGCAGAAGTTGTCCGGGGTGCTGTCCGGTGGTGAGAGGAACCGGCTCAACCTGGCGCTCACCCTGAAGATGGGCGGCAACCTCTTGCTGCTCGACGAGCCCACCAACGACCTCGACGTCGAGACCCTCTCGGCTCTCGAGGACGCCCTGCTCGAGTTCCCGGGCTGCGCCGTCGTGATCAGCCACGACCGGTGGTTCCTCGACCGGGTCGCCACCCACATCCTCGCGTGGGAGGGCCACGAGGCCGACGAGGCCGACTGGTTCTGGTTCGAGGGCAACTTCGCCGACTACGAGGCCAACAAGATCGAGCGGCTGGGAGCCGAGGCGGCTCGTCCGCACGCCTCCAAGCACCGCCGCCTGCGCCGCGACTGAGAGCTGACGCCGCCCGTGCGCACCGGACTCGACGCCCTCGCCGAGCGCGATTTCGCGGAACTGCGGGGGCGTCGCGTCGTCGTGCTGTCGAACCCGACCGGTGTGATGGTGCGGGAGGGGCGTGTGCTGCACGGGGTCGACGCCATGGTGGCCGCGGGCGTCGAGGTGGTCGGCGTGTTCGGGCCCGAGCACGGCTTCCGGGGAACGGCCACCGCCGGTGAGTCGGAGGCCGATGCGTTCGACCCGGTGACCTCCGTCCCGCTGCTGGACGCCTACCACGCGGGTCCCGAGCACCTGGCCGAGGCATTGGTGCGGCTCGGAGCCCACGTGGTGGTGGTCGACCTTCAGGACGCGGGCGTCAGGTTCTACACCTACGTCTGGACGATGTACCGGTTGATGATGGCGGTCGCCCGCGTTCCCGCAGTGGCGATGCTCGTGCTCGATCGCCCCAACCCCTTGGGCCGGGCCCGCAGGGGAGGGCTGCTGGCTCCCGGTCTGGAATCGAGCATCGGCCGGAGGTCGATCCTGCACCAGCACGGCCTCACCCTGGGTGAGCTGGCCCGCGTGCTGAATGCCCATCACCTGCCCGAGGAGCCGGGTGGGACGAGCATTGACCTGTCCGTCGTGCCCGTCGAGGGCTGGGACGGCTCGGCACGTTCGTCCGGGGCTCCGGGATGGCCACTGTGGGTGGCACCGAGCCCCAATCTGCCGACTGTGGAGTCGTGTCTGGCCTATCCCGGAACCGGGCTGCTGGAGGCTGTCACGCTGTCGGAGGGGAGGGGGACGACCCGTCCGTTCACCCTGCTCGCGGCGCCCTGGGTGGACGACCGCTGGCTGGCCCGCCTGGACGAGGGCCGACACCCGGGCGCGTTGCTGCGCGAGGCCGCGTTCGAGCCGTTGGCCGTGCCCCACTTCGAGACCCATGCCGGCCGCCTCTGCCGAGGGGTCGAGGTGCATGTCACCGATCCCGACGAGTTCGACGCGGTCCGGTTCGGGGTCGACCTGCTGACCAGTGCGCGTGACCTCTACCCGGAGCTCACCCACCGCGGGGACCAGTGGCGATGGCTCGACCTGATGACCGGACGCAGGCAATTCGCCCGGGACCTGCTCGCGGGGGCGGGCACCGACGACCTGCTGGGAGGCTGGCTGCCCGACCAGAGAGCCTGGGATGAGCAGGTGGGCTCGCTCAGATGAACTCGAGCGGGTCGAACTCGTCGATCTCGATGATCCGCACCCGGGGCAGACGCTCACGGAACGCCGCCACGTCGTACTCCAGGTCGAAGAACTCCACCCCATCGATGCGACGCAGCGACGTGGCCAGGAACTCGCCGAACCCGACGATGCCCACCCGTCGATCCGGATCCTCGGCCAAGGCCTCCATCTGCGGGGCGAAGTCGGCGTCGTGGCTCACCAACATCACGTCGGCGGGTCGACCGGCCAAGGCCTCGGTCGTGCGCTGGATGGCGATGTCGACGACCTTGCCCTCACCCCGCAGCGGCACCGGACGGTAACCGATGGCCAGCAGGGCCTGCACGAACGAAGCCGGCAGTTCCGCCGGAACCGCGAGGAAGAACAGCCCCTTCACCGGCTGGCCCCAAGCCCGCTCGGTGTAGTCGAGCAGGGTGTTCCACCGGGGTCGCTCGTGGGGGTCCGGGCGGCGTCCCAGAACCGAGTTCCCCAGGGTCGCGTCGATGTTCTCGCCGTCGACCAGCAGGTAGGTGGTGCGCTCGCTCATGCAGGGAGCCTAGTGCGTGCTGTGCCCGCGCTCGCTGCGGTCAGACGGTTCAATCAGGGGGTTCAATCGTGCGGATCGTGTGTTCTGACGCCAGATGTTGCTCCAGGGACGGAAGAGTCGGCGCCAGCGCACACGATCGGCACGATTGGCCGGGGGAGCAACCCGCCCGGCACGAGGTGGCGGCGATCGGGAGAGTCCCGCGTCACGGGTCGTCCTCCCCACCCGGTGCCAGACTGGGACGATGGACCTGCAGTTCACCGCAGAGGTGATCGAGTGGCGCGGCCCTGCCCCCTTCTACTACGCGGTGGTGCCGAACGACGAGGCCGACCTGATCGCCGAGGTGGCCCAGTCGATCATCTACTGGGGGTGCGTGCCGACGATGGCGACCATCGGTCACCACACCTACAGGACGGCCATGTTCCCCAAGCAGGGCACCTATCGGGTCCCGATCCGCAAGAACGTGCGCGAAGACCTGGGCATCGGGGTCGGTGACAGGATCGAGGTCTCACTCTTCCTCGACGTGTGAGCGATGCTCGGCGCCCGGTGGATCCCTGCTGCCGAGTGCGCACTCAGCCCTGCTGCGAGGCGAAGACTCCTTGGCGGCTCCAGCGTTGCCAGGTCACGCCCCGTCCGGTGGCCATGCGAACCAGCGTGCGCACCAACGCACGGAACTCGGTCAGGTCGACCAGGTAGAACACCAACCACGCCATCGGTGCCAGCGGCAGCAGCGCCAAGGACTCCCTGCGTCGGGTGTCAGTGAGCACCTGCCACCCCACCACCAGCGTGAGCGCGCCGATGTAGACCAGCGCCGGACCGTAGTCCCCGACGGCGATCGTCCACGCCCACATCACGGTCACCAGAAGGGGTTCGGCCAACAACAACACCTCCGAGAGCAGGGCGACCGGCAGGATCAGCATCGTCAACACGCGCTTGCGTGGGAGGGCGGGGTTGAAGAACAGGTGTCGGTACTGCCGGAAGGTGAGGAACCGTCCGAACTTCCAGCGCAGGCGCTGTCGCACCAAGCCGTCCCAGTCGGCCGGAGCCTCGGTCGTCACGACGGCGTCGGGAGCGTAGACGATGCGGTGCCCGGCCGCCTGCAGTCGGGTCGACATCTCGATGTCCTCGGTGATGTTGTCCTCGTCGAACCCGGCCAGGGCCCCCGATCGTCCCCGGTCGATCAGCTCGTGCAGCACGTCGGCCCGGTAGGCAGCGGCCGCGCCCCCGACTATGTAGATCGAGTCGAGCACCGAGTCTGCCTTCTTGAAGTAGAACCCGTAGAGGTACTCCAGGCGCTGCACCAGCCCCAGCACGCCGGGCCGGTTGCCGATCTTCACGTTGCCAGCCACGGCCATCACCCGGGGGTCGTCGAACCGGCGGGCGAAGTTCGTGAGGGTGTCGGCTGCCACCGCGCTGTCGGCGTCAGTGGTGACGATGATCTCGCCCGAGGCCACGCCGAGCCCACGGTTCAGCGCCGAGGCCTTGCCGCCGTTGGGTTGGCTGACGTACACGAGTCGGCCCGGTCGTCCGGACGCCTCGTGCTCGGCCACCAGCGCCTGCATCACGGCGTGGGTGTCGTCGGTCGAGCCGTCGTTGATCACGACGACCTCGACATCGGGGTGGTCGCTGGCCAGCAGCGAGCGCACGGTCAGCGCGATGCCGACTTCCTCGTTCCAGGCGGGGACGAGCACCGAGACGCGCTGGGCGGGGATGGCGGCGCGGCGGGGGGCGCGACGACGGCGCCACCAGCTCTGCACGTCGAACCAGGGTGCGACGAGCAGCTGCAGGGCGTACTTGAGCAGGCTCGGCAGGAAGAGCAGGGTCAGGGCGATCTGCCAGGTCTCGGACGGCCTCGCGGCGCTCCGGTGGCCGAACAACACCAGCCATCCCAACGCCAACGTGATCCCGTATCCCAGCAGGTAGAGCAGAGCAGTCACGCCTCTCAGGATACTCTCAGACTTCGGCTTCTCCGATTCGAGCGACCGACCGCCCGTCCAGCGTCGCCCTCAGGAGTGGGTGAGCAGCAGCTCGGCCAAGGTCATCGCGCGTCGTTGGGTCAGGTCGTCGACCTGCTTGCGGCAGCTGAACCCATCGGCCAGCACGATCGCTCGGGGGTTGGCACGCAGCGCCGGCAGCAGGGCCGTCTCGGCCACCGCGACGGAGGTCTCGTAGTGTCCTCGTTCCACCCCGAAGTTGCCGGCGAGGCCGCAGCATCCCCCCAGGGTGGTGACGGTGGCACCGGTCCGCCCGAGCACGTCGGCGTCGGCCGACCAGCCCAGCACGGAGGCGTGGTGGCAGTGGGGCTGGGCCACGACCTCGTGCCCACTCAGGTCCGGAGCCTGCCAGTCGGGCGTCGACGACAGCACCTCGGCGAGGGTCCGGACGGCGCTGGCGACGATGCCGACCCTGGGGTCGTCGGGCAGCAGTTCGGGGGCGTCGGAGCGCCAGACAGCCAGACAGGAGGGCTCGGCCCCCACGATCGTCACGCCCGCCTCCGCGATCGGTGCGAGCACCTCGAGTGCGCCACGCAGTTGGGCGCGGGCTCCGTCCAACTGCCCCGTGGTGATCCAGGTCAGGCCGCAGCAGGCACGATCGCTGATCACCTCGGGCTGGTACCCGGCCCGTTCCAGCACCGCCATCAGCGACGCCACCTGGGTGCCCTCGAAGGCGTCGGTGAAGGAGTCGACCCACACGGCGACCCGCCCGTGGCGCCCCGGCACACCGCCGCCTGCGTCAGCGGTCCCAGAGCCGGTCGAGCGACCCCGGTGCGCCGCACGTCGCCGTTGCGAGCCCCCGGGGTTGAACCGCGGCAACGGACGACGACCGTCCACCCCGGCCAGCCGTTTGGCGAGCGATCCCACACCGGGCACGGACAGTGCCACGTTGGCCAGTGCCGAGACGCCCGGCACCACGTGCACCAGCGAGAGCCAACGGGGCAACTGGCCGAGGGTGTAGTGCGACAGGGGGCGGAGTCGACCCTTGTAGGACTCGTGCAGCACCCTCGACTTGTAGGCGGCCATGTCGATGCCGGTGGGGCAGTCACGCCCGCAGCCCTTGCACGACAGGCACAGGTCGAGTGCCTCGTGCACCTCGGGGGAACGCCAGCCCCCTGCGACCAGGGACCCGTTGACCATCTCCTGCAGTACCCGGGCCCGGCCGCGCGTGGAGTCCTTCTCGTTGCGGGTGGCCTGGTAGCTCGGGCACATCACCGCTCCGGGTCCCAGGGTCGCGGTCACACACTTGCCCACCCCGGAACACTGGTGCACCTCGCGCACGAAGTGGGGGTCACTGAGCCGCAGCGGTGAGCCGACGGTGGCCGCGACCCGAACGTCGGCGTCGACGGCGACGGGGTCGACGAGCACGCCGGGGTTGAGCAACCCACGCGGGTCGAACAGGGCCTTGACCTGCCCGAACAGTGCGATCGCCTCGGGGGAGTACATCGCGGGCAGCAGGGCCGAGCGGGCCCGCCCGTCACCGTGCTCACCCGACATCGAACCCCCGTGGCTGGCGACCAGGGCCGCGGCTCGCTCGACGAACTGCCGGTAGACGGCCGCCCCACCCTCTCGTTCGAGAGGGAAGTCGATGCGGACGTGCACGCAGCCGTCGCCGAAATGTCCGTAGGGCAAGCCGTGCAGGCCGAACTCCTGCAGCAACTGGTCGAACTCGCGCAAGTAGGCCCCGAGCCGTTCGGGCAACACCGCAGCGTCCTCCCAGCCCGGGTAGGCCGGATCGGCGAGGCTGACCCCGGCCAGTCCCGCCCCGTCCTCGCGGATCTTCCACAGTCGATCGGCTGCTGTCGGGTCGTCCACCACCCAGCCGTCGAGACAGCCCGAGGTGGCCAGCAGCGCCTCGGCGCGGGAGCGCACCTCGGCCTCGTCCTCGCCCACGAGTTCGACGAACATCCAGCCGTCGCCGGCGGGGAGTGCGGGGACGGCGGCCGGCCCCTTGGTGCGCGCCACCACGTCGACGATCCGCCGGTCCATGCCCTCGGCGGCCACGGGACGATGGGGCAGCAGCGCCGGCACCGCGTCGGCGGCGTCGGCCATCGACGGGTAGCCCAGGGCCACCACCGCCGCGTGCGGCAGGTCGCGGACCAGCCGCACGGTCGCCGAGAGGATGACGGCCAGCGTGCCCTCGGTGCCGGCCAGGAAGCGGGCCAGGTCGAACTTGCGCTCGGGCAGCAGGTGCTCCATCGAGTAGCCCGAGACCTGGCGGCCGAATCGTCCGAACTCGGTTCGCACCAGGCCGAGGTTGGCGCCCACGAGTGCCCGCAGGTCGGTGGCCAGACCACCCGTCGACGGTTCACCCGAGGTGACCGTGACGATCTCCCCGGAGCCGGTCAACACCTCAAGCGAGACCACGTTGTCGGCTGTTCGTCCGTAGCCCAGGGCGCGTGGACCGCATGCGTTGTTGCCGATCATGCCGCCGATGGTGCAGCGGGTGTGGGTCGACGGATCGGGCCCGAACCGCAGCCCCAGTGGCCGCGCCTGAGCCTGCAAGGTGGCGTGCACCACGCCGGGTTCCACGGTGGCGGTGGCCGCGTCCGGGTCGATCGACACCACCCGGTTGAGGTGGCGGGCGACGTCGACGACCAGCCCCGGCCCGACGGCATTGCCGGCGCAGGAGGTGCCCGCGCCGCGCACCGTCACCGACACCTCGGCCTCGAGGGCGGCCCTGACCACCTCGACGAGTTCGTCGCGCGTGCGTGGGAAGGCCACCGCGAGGGGCTCGACTCGGTAGAGGGAGGCGTCGGTGGTGTAGAGGGCCCGGGTGAGGGTCGAGTCGTCGACGCAGTCGAACCGGGCCAGGGTCTGCGGGACGGTGGCGCGGGTGGTGACGGTCATTGCCTCAGTCTGGCACCGCGAGGATGGCCTGCATGCAGCGTCCCAGTGCCACGAAGTCATCGGGATCGACGGCGTCGACCAGCACCCGACGTACCTCACGCACGTGACCGGGTGCTGCCCGTTCCAACAGTGCGTAGCCCTCGTCGGTCAGCGAGGCGATCACTCCCCGCCGGTCATCGCTGGCCTGACGACGGATCACCCACCCGTTGGTCTCCATCCGGTTGATGGCGTGGGTGAGTCGGCTGCGCGACTGGTGAACCATGGCCGCCAGGTCTGACATCCGGCGTTCCCGGTTCTCGCCCTCGACCAGCGACACCAGGATCTCGTAGTCGCCGAGGTCGAGACCGACCGTGCGCAGTTGGGCGTCCAGTTCGTCGTTGACCCGTGCCACACCGTGCAACCACGCCCGCCAGATCTGTTGCTGTTCATCGGTCAGCCAGACCACGTCCGCGTCGCCCCCCGCGCGTGGATCGCTGGGATCCAGTGCCTCGCTCATGGCG
Organism: Aestuariimicrobium kwangyangense DSM 21549; assembly: GCF_000421525.1. Classification (GTDB taxonomy): domain Bacteria; phylum Actinomycetota; class Actinomycetes; order Propionibacteriales; family Propionibacteriaceae; genus Aestuariimicrobium; species Aestuariimicrobium kwangyangense. Next base: position 353,181 of record NZ_ATXE01000003.1, read on the forward strand.
AGCATGCTATCTGCTGGCGACCCGGTCACCATCAGGCACCCCGCCTGAAACCCGTTGTGGCGCGCGGCTGACGCTAGGATGCCGACTGACGAACTCCGCCCCGCCGCGAGGAGAGAACATGACCCCCGAGCCCGCCGAGCCGACACCCTCCTCAGCACGAGCCAACTCCACCTTCGGAGACTTGGCCGAGCGGGACCGGTTGTTGGCCGCCTGCTCGCAGAACCTGGGCACCATGCTGGCCGATCGCACCCGGGCCACTCCCCACAAGGTGGCCTTCCTGGTGCCCGACCGGGCCCCCGTCGGCGTCAACCAGTGGCATGAGCTGACGTGGACGCAGACCCAGCAGCGGGCCCATGTGATCGCCGCCGGGCTGATCGGGCTCGGGCTCCAACCGGAGGACCGGGTGGCGATCGCCATGACCACCCGCATCGAGTGGGTGCTCACCGACCTGGGGATTGCGTGCGCCGGGGGAGCGACGACCACGATCTACCCCAACACCAACGTCGACGACGTCACCCACATCGTGGCCGACTCCGACTCGCACATCGTGGTGGTCGAGAACTCGGCCCAGCTCGACAAACTGCGCAAGGCCACCGAACTCGACCACGTCGTGCGCCACATCGTGATCCTGGACGACGACCGGTCCCTGGAGGACTCCGACGACAGGGTGATCACCTTCGACGACCTCGAGGAGGCTGGGCGCAGGGCCCTGCACGGCGACCACGACCTGGTCACCCGCACGGTCGCGGCCATCGCCCCCGACCAACTGTCGACGCTGATCTACACCTCGGGCACCACCGGTCGTCCCAAGGGGGTCGAGCTCACCCACCGATCCTGGACCTACGAGGGCGTCGCCATGCAGGCCACAGGCATCGTCCGGGAGGACGACCTTCAGTACCTCTGGCTGCCGCTCAGCCACGTCTTCGGGAAGTGCCTGCTGGCGGTCCAGCTGACCAGCGGGTTCGCCTCGGCCGTCGACGGTCGTCTTGACCGGATCGTGACCGGTTTGGGCGAGGTGCGACCCACCTTCATGTGCGGTGCCCCCCGGATCTTCGAGAAGGTGCGCTCGGCCGTGATGACCAAGGCCGCCCCCGGTTCGACCGTCGACAAGATCTCGCGCTGGGCCTTCGCGGTCGGCCGCGACTCCCGCCAGTACCGGCTCGCGGGCCGACGGCTGCCGGTCGGACTGAAGCTGAAGTACGCGCTCGCCGATCGGCTGGTGTTCTCGAAGCTGAAGAAGACGATGGGTGGCCGGATCCGGTTCTTCATGTCGGGCTCGGCCAAGCTCTCTGAGAAGGTGCAGGCGTGGTTCTACTCGGCCGGCATCACGGTGGTCGAGGGCTACGGCGCCACCGAGACCAGCGCCATCGCCTTCGTCAACGACCCTGCCACGCCCCACTTCGGCACCGTCGGGAAGGTCACGCCCGGCATGGAGGTGCAGATCGCGGATGACGGTGAGTTGTTGCTGCGCGGCCCCGTCATCGCCCGCGGCTACCACGGACGATCCGACGCCACCGCAGCCTCGTTCGATGACGAGGGCTGGTACCACACGGGCGACATGGGCGTGCTCGACGACGACGGCTACCTGTCCATCACCGACCGCAAGAAGGACCTGATCAAGACCTCCGGGGGCAAGTACGTGGCGCCACAGAAGGTCGAGGGCGCGGTCACGGCCGCGAGCCCACTGGTCTCGCAGGTGGTCGCCCTCGGCGAGAACCGCAAGTACGTGGTTGCCCTGCTGACCCTCGACGAGGCGGCCGTGAAGACCTGGGCCGAGCGGCACGGTCACGCTGGTTCCACCCACGCCGACCTGCTGGCCTCCCCCGATCTGCGGGCCACGCTCGACGACCAGATCGCGCACGCGAACTCCACGCTGGAGCGGTGGGAGACGGTCAAACGGTTCGAGGTGCTGCAGCGCGAGTTCTCGGTGGACGACGGCGGGGTCACCCCCAACATGAAGGTGCGCCGCAACGTGGTCGAGTCCCAGTACGCCGACGTGATCGCGGGCCTCTACGACGAGGACCCGGCCGACCTGTGACCACCACGATGCGGGTCGAGGTGCCCCTGCGGTGGGGTGACATGGACGCGCAGGCGCACGTCAACAACGGCATGGTGGCGGAGTACCTGCAGGAGGCGCGCGTCGACTTCCTGCACGCCGCGGGCGTGACCGAGATGCTCGAGACCGGGGTGGTGGTGATCTCACACCAGATCGAGTACCTCGCACCGATCACCTACTCGCCCAGGCCGGTGGTGGTCGACCTGGGCATCACCCACATCGGAGGCGCTCGGTTCGAGGTGGCCTACCTGCTGAGCCACGACGGGGTCGAGTGCGCCCGGGCCCGCTCGGTGCTGTGCCCCTTCGACCTCGCCTCCCAACAGGTGAGGCGGCTCTCCGCGGGGGAGCGGGGCTGGTTCGAGCGGCACCGCATCGAGGTCGAGCCCTTCCGGGATCTTCAGGCTCCGGCCCTGCTCGGGAGGGGGGTGGCGCACCCGCTCCGTCCCCGATGGTCCGACGTGGACCGTTTCGGGCACGTCAACAACGTGCGCCTGTTCGACTACGTGCAGGAGGCCCGGATCGCGGCGTCCAGTTGGGTGGACCCCTCGATGCTGCGCCACGGCAGCAGTCTCGACCCGGCCCACGCGGCCGAGGAGCACTCGCTGTGGTTGGTCGCCCGGCAGGACGTGGAGTACCTGGCCCAGATCCCCTATCGGGTCGAGCCCTACCGGGTCGACACGGGAGTGGCGAGGCTGGGCAACAGCTCGGTCACCTTCGCCGCCGAAGTGGTCGACCCCCTGGCGGAGGACCAGGTGCTCGTCCGGGCCCGGACGGTGCTCGTCTGTGCCGATGACGAGGGACGACCCAAGCAACTACCCGCCACCACGCGCAGCAGGCTGGGCCGCGAACTGGTGCGCGACTGACCCGTGAGAAGCTGCTCCCATGAGTTTCGCTGACCGGATCGATGCCCTCACCCCCGACGACCTCGTGGCCCGCGGCTCGGGCAAGTGGACGAGGTTCCCCGGCACCCTGGGCGCCTTCGTGGCCGAGCACGACTTCGGACTGGCCGACCCCATCGCCGAGGCCCTGCACCGGATGGTGGACGGTTTCAACTTCGGATACCTGCCCGACTCCCTGGCCCACGAGATGTGCGAGGCGACCGCCCACTACGTCCGGCGCTATGGATGGCAGCTGGAACCGCGGCACGTGACACCCCTGCCCGACGTGTTGTCGGGGCTCGAGATCGCCATGGACCTGATGCTGGCCGAGGGTGCCAAGGTGATCCTGCCGACGCCTGCCTACATGCCCTTCCTGACCATGCCCGGCAGGGCCAGGCGAGAGCTGGTCGAGGTGCCCATGCTGCGCACCGAGACGGGTTGGGAGTACGACTTCGACTCACTCGACAAGGTCTACGAGCAGGGGGACCTGCTCATCCTGTGCAACCCGCACAACCCCATCGGCAAGGTCGCCACCCGCGAGGAGCTCACCCGCCTGAGCGAGATCGTCGACGCCCATCACGGGCTCGTCTACAACGACGAGATCCATGCCCCGCTGGTGTTCGGCGAGGCGGTGCACGTGCCCTATCACGCCCTTTCCGAGGTCACCGCGGGCCACACCGTCACCTCGATGGCTGCCAGCAAGGCCTGGAACCTGCCCGGGCTGAAGGCCGCTCAGTTCATCGTGACCTCCCCGTCGCTGCGGGAACTGTGGGAGCCGATCGCCTTCGGGCGCAGCCACGGCACCGCCACCCCGGGCGTGGTGGCCACCGTGGCCGCCTACACCCAGGGGCAGCCGTGGCTGGACGAGGTGCTGACCTACCTCGACGGCACCCGCGTCGCCCTGGCCGATGCGATCGCGTCGAAGCTTCCCGGGGTCGGGCACGTCTCCCCCCAGGGCACCTACCTGGCCTGGCTCGAGACGGCCGACCTGGGCCTCGAGAACCCACAGCGATTCTTCCTCGAGGACGCCAAGGTCGCCCTCACTGATGGAGCGGCCTGCGGTGCCGCCGGAGTGGGTGACGTGCGGCTCAACTTCGGGACGGCCCGTCCGATCGTCCTGGAGATGATCGACCGCATGGCCCGAGCGCTGGAACAGCGGTGACCAACCACTGGTTGCCAACTCTTGCCGTGGCGGGCGCGGTCTGATTGGGTGACCACGTGAGTGACACGAGCAGCGAGGCTTCGGACACGGCACGCCAGTTCGCCGCTGGGATGCAGAAGCGCCCGACCATCTATGACGTGGCGGCCGCGGCTGGGGTGAACCCGTCGACCGTCTCCCGAGCCTTCTCGCGGCCCGGTCGTGTCTCGGACAAGACCGCAGCCCACATCCACGCCGTCGCCCAGGCGATGGGATACCGAGCCGAGGCCGTGTTCCGGGCCCCGTCCACGCGGCACACCCAGCTGTTGGCGCTGGCGGTCTCCGATGTCACCAACCCGTTCTTCTTCTCCATCATCCGCGGGGCGGAGAACGAGGCCACGGCCCGTGGCTACCAACTGCTGCTGGCCGACACCCAGGAGTCCCAGACCCGGGAGCAGGCCCTGTTCGACCGCTCGCTCGACAAGGTCGACGGCCTGCTCGTCGCCTCGTCACGCATCTCCGACACCGGCCTGCGGGCCGCAGCCCGGAAGGTGCCCACGGTGGTGATGAATCGCGTCGTCACTGGTCTTCCCAGTGTCATCGCCGACAACGGACGAGCCATGCGCCGGGCCCTGGAGCACCTCGCCTCGCTCGGCCACCGTCGGGTGGCCTATGTCAGCGGTCCGGAGGCCTCGTGGGCCAATGGTTCCCGCTACCGGGCCTTCCGGGAGGGGTGCTACGAACTCGACCTGATCGACCAGCGGGTCGGACCGGTTGCCCCCACGGTCAAGGGTGGGGCAAGTGTCACCGACACCTTGCGCGACAACGGCGCCACCGCGGCGGTCTGCTTCAACGACCTGACCGCGATCGGGGTGATCCGCCGGGCCAAGGAATTGGGCTGGAGCGTGCCCGGTGACCTGTCCGTGGTGGGCTTCGACAACACCTTCGCCTCCGACCTGGTGAGCCCCAGTCTGACCACGGTCGCGGCACCGCTGTCGGAACTGTCACGCCGTGCCACGGCCCTGGTGATCACCATGATCCAGCGTCCCTCGACCCCCCCGGTCGAGCCCCAGATCCTGCCGATCCAGTTGATCGTCCGCGAGTCGAGCGGGGAGCCGGGCTGACCCGGAGCGTCAGTCGGCCATACCGGTCCGATCCATCCCGTGGTTCGCGCGGCCGCCGCTGGGCGAAATCCACGCCAATTGGGGCACGTGAGGGGCCTGGCCGTCACGTGGCGTGACGAGGAAGCCGCTCAGCTGCCCGGATCGGCGCGGATCAACTCGGCCGGTGCCGGTAGAGCACCTCTCCGGCGTTCTCGATCACCACGGTGCCGGGCTCGGCCGCCATCGCCTCGAGGTCCATCTCGTCGGGGTCGAGATAGCCCAGGTTGATGGACTCGCACACCTCGCGGGGGATCCGCGTGGCCAAGGTCACCTTCACCCGACAGCTCTCGACCCCGGTCTCGGCGTCGTAGCTGCCGGCGCCGCGCAGGTGGGTGGAGTGGGCGAGCACTCCCCAGTGGACGTCCTTGTAGGTGTCCCACTGCTTCACGAAGAAGTCGCGGCAGTGGTAGCCGATCTCGTAGATCTCGGGGTGGGTCTCCGAGACCTCTGTGACGTGGGGGGCGTAGATGATCACCTCGCCCCCGTCGGCGACGGCCGGTTCCAGCTTGTAGAAGCCCTTGGCGGCCGTCCAGATGTCTTCGTAGCGAGGCATCATGCACGAGACCACCCGCTGGAAGGGGGTCTCGACGTAGGTGACGTGGGTCTGTGCGGCCACGTCGGCGGCGGCCCCCCAGGCATCCTCGGTGGTGCCGAAGGCGGCGGCCTCGATCAGACCGGTGCCGGACTCGACCACCAGCTTCAGCGCCAGCCGCGCTCCCGGGATCAGTCGCGCCCCCTCGTTGATCATCGCCCTCACCGGGGTGATGCCGCGGGTTCCGATGATCGCCGCGGAACTGATCAGGGCCCCCACCCAGTGGGTCATGTCGATGAATTCCTGGCTGGCCACGCCCGGGATGAAGTACTTGTTGCCACCCGAGATGCCCACCACCTCGTGGGGAAAGACGGGTCCCACCACGATGTTCACGTCGGCCTCGACCACGTGGCGGTTGAGCACGATGTCGGCACCCACGTCGAGCCTGCCCTCGGACAGTTCGCCGATGCGATCACCCTCGATCCGTCCGACCTTGACCAGCATGGTGGGGTCGGCCCATTCGTGGTTCACGATGGTCAGCCCCGGGTAGCGCTGCGCCAGCCCACCGGGTTCAACCCCGAACATGCGCTCGATCTCATCGGGTTCCATGTAGCTGTGCGTGCCGAGCGCGATCACCGCGGTCAGCGAGGCCACCCGGTCGATCAGGTGGCGGTGCAGGATCGTCGCCACCTCGGGCAGTGGCATCGAGCGCGTGCCGTCGGGCACCACCAGCACCACCTTCTTGCCGTCGAGGTCGACCTCGCCCAACTTGCGAGCGACGAACTCCTCCAGCTCCTCTTCTGCGACGTGCTGGTGGGGACCGCCGATCAGTTCGCAGGTGACGGGCCCGATCGGGGTCTCACTGGTCGCCAGGATGTCGCTCATGCGTCCAGTGAACGCCGTTGCGAGCGGGCGGGCAAGCAGGGGGCCGGGGACCGGCAAAGCTTGGCAACCCTTGGCAGTCACCCCTCCCGCTCGCGAGAGTTGGGGCCATGGTCTCCCTCACCCTTCACCCGGATCGGCTCTTCCCCGCGGAGCCGTCGACGCGCGACGTGGCGCGTCGGCTCTACGCGCAGGTCAAGGATCTGCCCATCATCAGCCCCCACGGCCACGTGCCGCCGGCCTGGATCGCGGACGACATCCCCTTCCGCGACCCCGCCTCGCTGCTGATCACCCCCGACCACTACGTCAACCGGATGCTGCACGCCAACGGTGTCGAGCTCTCGACCCTGGGCGTCAACCAGGGAGAGCTGGACGAAGCCGCCGCCCGCACCGCGTTCCGTGCGCTGTGCGAGCACTGGAACGACTTCCGGGGCACGCCCGTGAAGTACTGGCTGGAAGATGCCCTGGTCGGCATCTTCGGTGTCGACGTGGTGCCCTCGGCCCAGACAGCCGACCAGATCTACGACACCGTCGCCGCCTGGATCGCCCAGGACTCCTCGAGGCCGCGCGCCCTGATGGGCGCCTTCGACATCAGGTTCATGGCCACCACCGATGACCCGTGCGACGACCTCGTCCACCACCGAAAGCTCGCGGACGACGCGTCGTTCACCCGCCGCGTGGTGCCCACCTTCCGTCCGGACAAGTACCTGGAGCCGTTCCGGGACGACTGGAACGAGTTGACCGACCGTCTCGCCGAGGTCTCGGGCGTCGACATCTCCAGCTATGCGGGCTGGGTGGCGGCAATGGAGAACCGGCGCGCTTATTTCAAGGCCAACGGTGCGGTCTCGACCGACCACAGCCACCCCGACCTGGGCACCATCGTGCTGGAACCCTCCGAGGCGGAGCGGTTGTTCCGACTGGCCCGCGCTGGCCGGATCTCCGAGGACGAGGCCACCGTGCTGCGCCGCAACATGCTCACCGAGCAGGCCCGGATGGCCACCGAGGACGGGCTCACCATGACCCTGCACCCCGGGGTGGCGCGCAACCACCACCGGCCCACCTTCGAGACCTATGGCGCCGATGTGGGCTGCGACATCCCGATCGCGGTCGAGGCGACGCGGTCGCTGCAGCCGCTGCTCAACGCCTACGGGACGTCCAAGAACCTCAACCTGGTGCTGTTCACCCTGGACGAGACCATGTTCAGTCGGGAGTTCGCCCCTCTCGCCGGTTTCTACCCCTCGGTGTACGTGGGCGTGCCGTGGTGGTTCATCGATGCCCCCGACGCCATCCGTAGGTTCCGCAAGGCCACCACCGAGACGGCTGGCTTCTCGCGCACCTCGGGGTTCATCGACGACACGAGGGCCTTCTGCTCGATCCCCGCCCGCCACGACATGTCGCGTCGCCTCGACTGTGGCCACCTGGCCGAACTCGTGGTCGAACACCGCCTCACCGAGGACGACGCCCACGAGGTCGCCCACCAGTTGGTCGTCGACCAACCCACCCGAGTCTTCAAGCTCTGAATCAGCACCAGCATCACGGGGCGGGGGATGACCCCCTGCACCCCCACGGGAACGGGGCGGGGGATGACCCCCTGCACCCCCACGGGAACCAGACGGGGGATGACCCCTTTGCCCCCACAGAACCAGGCACCTCATACGGAAAGAGTCATCATGCAGCTTCGAGACAATGCGCAGTGGTCCCTCGTGGTCGCCACGTCGATGGGCATCCGCATCACCCCGGACCATGCCCAGCAGGTGCAGACCTCCGACCACTTCTTCATGCAGGCCACCTCGGCCGAGTCGAACGTGGCCTCGGTCTCGTCCTACCTCGGCGAGCCCACCAAGGTGCTCACCGCCTTCGTCGAGGGATCGCCGATCTCGGCCTTCATCAAGTCGAACCTGCGCGCGCGTGGCATGTCGTACGAGGGCCCGGATCGTCCGCAGGGCGACGCCTGGGGCTACCGGCACCAGTTCAACATCGCAGACTCCGGCTACGGTCTGCGTGGCCCCCGCGTCTGGAACGACCGCGCCGGTGAGGTGGGTCTGTCACTGACTGCCGCCGACTTCGACCTCGATCGCATCTTCGGTGACGAGGGCGTCAAGGTGTTGCACCTGTCGGGCCTGATCGCCGCCTTGTCTCCCGAGACCTCGCAGTTCTGTCTCGACCTGGCACGCGCGGCCAAGCAGCATGGCACCGCGATCGCGTTCGACCTCAACTTCCGGGCTTCCTTCTGGAAGGGACGAGAGGACGAGTTGCGGGCCGCCTTCACCGAGATCGCCTCCGAGGCCGACATCCTGATCGGCAACGAGGAGGACTTCCAGCTCGCGCTGGGCGTGGCCGGGCCCGAGGAGGGTGGTGCGGCGCTCACCGACAAGATCGATGGCTTCAAGGAGATGATCGGCCGGATCACCCAGGCCTTCCCGCATGCCTCGTATGTCGCGACCACCCTGCGAGAGGTGGAGACGGTGAACCGTCACCTCTGGGGGGCCGTCGTGTGGGCCCGGACTGAGGGCGACGGGGGCCGGTTCGCGGTCGCCGACCTGCGCGAGATCGGGGTCTACGACCGTGTCGGCGGGGGCGACGGTTTCGTCGGCGGCCTGCTCTACGGCATCCTCAAGGGCTGGCCGGCCGAGAAGGCCATGCAGTTCGGTTGGGCCACCGGAGCCCTGGCTGCGACCTCCATCACCGACTACGGCGCCCCGGCCGACGAGGACCAGGTGTGGTCGATCTGGAAGGGCAACGCCCGCGTCAAGAGGTGACCCACCTGCGCGACAGACCCAGCGAGACAGAAACCGACGCAGCCGAGGATCCCTGCCCCTCAGGGCGGAAGTCCTCGGCTGCGTCCGCTTTCGTTTCCGGGTCAGGCGGCGACGGCTGCCCGCAGCGCGGTACCCAGACCGGCATCCACCGATCCCCAGTAGCCAAAGAAGTTCTCCAGGACCGTCTCGTTGGCGATTGCCTTGCCCTGCCCGATCAGGGTGCTGAGGAAGCGGACGCGCTGCTCCTCATCGAAGACCTCGCGGTAGAGCGTGCCCGCCTGACCGAAGTCGTCGTCCTCGGGGTGCAGTTCATAGGCCGAGCGGACGAGTTCGCCGTCGGCCGCGAAGGAGTTGTCCACCGGGCCGGTCTGGTCTGACCACGAGTCGCCGAACGAGTTCGGGGCGTAGACCGAGGCCGCACCACGGTGGTCGACGGTCATGTTGCCCTCGAAGTTGTAGGAGTGAACCTCGGTGATCGGCTTGTTGACCGGCACCTGCTGGAAGTTGGTGCCGATGCGGTACCGCTGGGCGTCTGCGTAGGCGAAGTTTCGCCCCAGCAGCATCTTGTCGGGGCTCATGCCCATGCCCGGCACCATGTTCGAGGGCGCGAACGCCGCCTGCTCGATCTGGGCGAAGAAGTTGGTCGGGTTCTCGTTCAGGGTGAGTGTGCCCACCTTGATGCGCGGGTAGTCCTTCTTCGACCAGGTCTTGGTCAGGTCGAACGGGTTGAACCGGTAGCTCTTCGCCTCGTCGTAGGGCATCACCTGCACGTACAGGTCCCAGCTGGGGAAGTCACCGTTGCGGATGGCGTCGAACAGGTCGCGGCGATGGTGCTCTGCGTCCGCCCCGGCCAGGGCCTCGGCATCGGCCGCGGAGAAGTTGTGCACCCCCTGCTGGCTCATGAAGTGGTACTTGACCCAGAACTTCTCGCCGGCGGCGTTGACCCACATGTAGGTGTGGGAGCCGTAGCCGTTCATGGTGCGCCACGATTTCGGCAGGCCACGGTCACCCATCACATAGGTGACCTGGTGGGCCGACTCGGGGTTGAGGGTCCAGAAGTCCCACTGCATGGTGGCATCGCGCAGTCCGGAGTCGGGCAGGCGCTTCTGCGAGCGGATGAAGTGGGGGAACTTCATGGGGTCGCGCAGGAAGAAGACAGGGGTGTTGTTGCCCACCAGGTCGAAGTTGCCCTCGGTGGTGTAGAACTTCAGCGCGAAGCCCCGCACATCGCGCCACGTGTCGGGCGATCCGAGCTCGCCGGCGACGGTCGAGAAGCGCTGCAGCACACGGGTCTTCACCCCCGGCTGGAACAGGGCGGCCTTGGTGTGGGCGGTGACGTCCTCGGTGGTGACGAACTCGCCGAAGGCGCCGGCGCCCTTGGCGTGCGGACGACGCTCCGGCACATTCATGCGGTTGAAGTGCTGCAGGGTCTCGACCAGGTGGTGGTCGTGCAGCACGATCGGACCATTGGCTCCGACGCTCAGCGAGTTTCGATCACTCACGGCCGGGATACCGGCCTGGGTCGTCGACCCGGACTTCATCGGGGTGGTCTCGTCGGACATCATGCTCCTTCTGGTGGTACGGGATCAGTTCTCGAACGGCTGGGCGCGGTTGCCCGCCGGCTCGCAGGGGGACTCGTGCGGCACTCGCTGCACAGGCCTCGGTACAGGACCTCGGCCACCTCGATGGACATGCCGAGGTCATGGGGTGGGAGGATGCAGGGCACCTCGGTGCCCACGCAGGCAACGTCGGTGACCCGTCCGCACGAGGTGCAGACCGCGTGGTGGTGGTTGTCACCGAGGTCGAGTTCGTATCGGGCTGGCTGGCCCGGCAGGTCGAGGCGGCGCAACAGATGCGCCCTCGTCAGGTCGGCCACGATCACGAAGGCCGCCTGCCGGCTGATGCCCACCCCCGCACTCAGCTTGACGAGTTCGTCGGCGGTGACGTGGCGATGGTCGGCCAGTGACTCAATGACTGCTATCCGTTGGCGGGTGACCCGGAGTCCGCCGCGCTGCAGGAGCAGAGAGGCGGCAAGATCGGTGGTCATGGGTCCACGGTAGCGTCTTTGGACTCAGTCCAAAGAAAGGGTCCGACTTCGCTGGCAGGTTCAGCCGCGGGTGAACGTCTGGCGCCCGCGCCAGAAGGTCGCCACCACAGGATCGGGGAGCGATCGTCCGTGGTAGGGGTTGTTGCGCGCCAGCGAGAGTGACCGGTCGCGATCGACCACCGTGCGCGCGCTGGGATCGACCACCACGAGATTGGCCGGTTCGCCGACCACGAGCGGACGACCCTGCTGTCGTAGGGCGCCGATCCGCGCCGGGGTGTGGCTCATCCGATCTGCGACCTGGGCCCAACTGAGTCGTCCCTGGTCGACCATGGTCTCGACCACCACCGACAGCGCCTGCTCCACCGCGACCATGCCCGGCTTCGCCTCGGGGAAGGGCTTGTCCTTGTCGGATGGGCGGTGTGGTGCATGGTCGGTGGCCACCGCATCGATCGTCCCGTCGGCCAGCGCCTGCCGGACCGCCTCGACGTCGTCGGCCGACCGCAGTGGGGGATTGACCTTGTAGGTCGTGTCGCCGGCACCACCCTCGAAGGATTGACGAAGGTCGTCGACCGACAGCAACAGGTGGTGCGGCATGACCTCGGCTGTCACCCGGACGCCCCGGGCCTTGGCCCAGCGCAGCACCTCGACGCCCTCAGCGGTCGACACGTGGCACAGGTGGAGCCGCGCTCCGAGGTAACCGGCCACCTGCACGTCGCGGGCGATGACGACCGACTCGGCGATGCTGGGCCAGCCATGGAGGCCCAAGTCCCGGGAGACCTCACCCTCGTGGCAACAGGCGGACGACCCGGCCAGGGTCGGGTCCTGGCAGTGTTCGGCCAGGACGGCGTCGAAGGGCAGCAGCGCCTCCATCGCGGCACGCACAAGGTCGGCGGTGGGAACGGAGAATCCGTCATCGGAGAAGACCCGGACCCCCACGGCGAGCATCGAGTCGAGGTCGGCCAGTTCCTCACCCGCCAGCGCGCGGGTGACGGACCCGATCGCCACGACCTCCGTGCTCGGACCATGCTTCCCGGAGGCGGCCGCGAGTTCACGCAGGGCGCGCACCCGGGCCCCCGAGTCGGTGACCGGGGACGTGTTCGCCATGGCGAAGGTGGCGGTGTACCCACCCCTGGCCGCAGCGGCGGTGCCGGTGGCGATGGTCTCGGCCTCGGTCTGGCCGGGTTCGCGCAGGTGGGTGTGCAGGTCGACGAGTCCCGGCAGCGCCAGCAGGCCGTCCGCGTCGACCACCCGTGCGCCCGGTCCCGCCTCGGGGGCGATCAGCCCGTCGACCACGTGCAGGTCGCGACGGCGCCCGTCGGGCAGGGCGATGCCGGTGAACGTCCAGCTGCTGGGTTCGTCCATCATCGGTTCCAGTGCAGGGTCGCGTCCCAGGGGCGCTGCTTGGTGGTCACCCTCACCATCTCGGGCGAGCAGCCGAGGGCCGTGAGGAAGATGGCCATCCGCACGTTGACCCCGTTGTCGGTCTGGTGGAAGATCGCCAGCCCGGGCAGGTCGTCGACGTCGGAGGAGAGGTCGTAGGCATCGTGGCGTGAGTCACGCGGCAACGGATGCATGATCACGATGTCGAGGGCGTCGGCCTCCGCCAGCACCGACCGGTCGATGAGGTTGCCCTGGATGCTGGCGGGCACCTCACCGGTGATCCGTTCGCGCTGCACCCTGGTGGTGTAGACGGCGTCGGCTCCCCGCAGTGCCTCGACCACGGTGTCGCAGACCGTCAGGCGGTGGCCGGCCGAGGTGAGGTGGCGGGCCGTCTCGTCAGGCAGTTCCAGGCTCTCGGGTGCGAACAGCCGCACGGACACGTCACGGTAGACGGTCAGCAGCTTGAGCAGGGAGTGCACGGTGCGGCCGTGACGCAGGTCACCGACCACGGCGATCGTGCTCCCGTCGACGGTGCCGCCCCGCTGGCCCAGTTCCTTCTCGAGGGTGTAGAGGTCCAGCAGGGCCTGACTGGGATGTTCACCGGCTCCATCGCCGGCGTTGATGACCGGGACGACGCTGGCTGCCGCGAACTGGGCCACGGAACCCTCGTCTGGGTGGCGCACCACGAGCACGTCGGAGTACCCCGAGACGACGCGGGAGGTGTCCTCGATGGATTCGCCCTTGGCCATCGACGAGAACGTGAAGCCCGTGGTGGTGGTGACCTCGCCGCCGAGCCTGAGGAAGGCGGACTCGAAGGAGAGTCGCGTGCGGGTCGACGGTTCGAAGAACAGGCTGCCGAGGACGGCACCGTCGAGCACGCTGCAGACGGTCTGCCCGGTCGCCAACTGCCGGTCGCCGCGCCCCAGTTGTCGCTGGGCGATGGGGGCGACCGTGTCGGCCAGGGTGAACAGGTCTACCAGGGTGGGCCGATCGAACTGAGAGACGCTCAGCAGATGCTTCCCCTTGCCGAACAGCTCGCCCTCACCGTAGGGGTGGAGTGACCCGTTCGGCCGGGACTGGTCAAGGTCTGGTGCCGTCATGGCAGCCCTCCGTCTCGTCGCGCCAGTGAAGCTACCACGTGCATTACAGTGCAGCCATGATCTTCCTGCGCGTGCTGCCCGGCTGGCCGGAGCCCCAACCCGTCTCCGATCTCCACCTGCTGCTGATCACCGTGCTGGGTCCGTTGACGTTCGGGCTGGTGATCGCAGCCATCGCCTGGGCGCCTCGCATGATGAAGCGCAACCGGGCCGAGGCAGAAGCCGTTGGCCTGGGCGATCCCGCCCACGAGGCCATCGAGGCCCCCGTGGGCGCACGCCACGCTGAGATCACCAGCTGACCAACCCCCACTTCTCGATCAGCGCCGGCCCGGTCATCCCTGGGCCTGCACCCGCAGCGCCCTGGCGGTCGCGTCACGGCGTTCCACCACGGTGCGGCGCACCTGGTCCGAAGGCTGGCTCGAGGCCAGCCATTCGTCCACCCGAGCCACCCACGCCTCGTCCCCGTCGATCGGGAACAACCAGGTGAGGGCCGTCTGGGTGGAGGCGTGCCCGCGGTCATGCCATCCGTTGTCGCCCCGGCTGATCTGCTCGCACACCTCCAGGTACTTCTCGTAGTAGGGGGCCAGGACCTCGTCCTGGTCGTACTGGGCGAAGTTGGCCGCCAGCGTGCGGTGGGTGCCGTTGGGAATGGACGGTTCGTTGACGGCCCGCTCCCACGCGGCAGCCTTGGCCTCGGCTGTGGGACGCGCTGCGCGGGCCCCGGCCGCCAGTTCAGCACCCTGGATGGTGTGGTCTCGTTCCTGCTCGGCGGCGATCTCGTCCTCGCCGACGGCGCCCATCCGGGCCAGGGCGGTGATGATCTTCCAGCGCATGTCGGTGTCGACCGTCAGACCAGCCGGCACCTCCTCGCCGCGCAACCAGCCCTGCAGCAGTTCGGCGCCCTTCTCGGTGTGCACCGAGGCGATCAGGGCGTTCGCGAAGGCCAGCTGGTGGTCTGAGCCCGGCTCTGCCTGCTTCAGCAGGCCCGCGATCGAGGCCACCAGCGTGGAACGGGCGTCGGGCCGACGAGCGGTGGCCGTGTATCCCGTGGCTGCCAACTGTGCCTGCCGCAACAGTGATCCGACGGCAGTGAGGTCACTCTCGCGACCCACCCCCCTCGCGACCAGCGCGACGTAGTCGGAGGACTTCATCTCGGCGTCGCGGCACATGTCCCAGGCAGCACCCCAGATCAGTGCGCGGGCCAGGTCGTCATCGAGCACGTCGATCTGCTCGACGGCAGTGGCCAGCGAGCGCTCGTCCAGACGCACCTTGGCGTAGGTCAGGTCGCGGTCGTTGAGCAGCACCAGGTCGGGCTGCACGGCCCCGACCAGCGCATCCACCGAGGTGCGTTCGCCCGAGATGTCGAGTTCGACCCCGTCGCGTCGGGTGAGGCGGCCCTCGCGGGAGTCGAAGAGTCCGACGGCCAGCCGGTGCGTGCGCAGGGTCGGCCACTCGGCAGGAGCGGTCTGCACGATCTCGAAGCGGGTGAAGGCGCCGCTGTCGTCGACGTCGAAGTCTGCGTGGAGGGTGTTCACCCCGGCCCTCTCGAGCCACTCGCCGGCGAACCAGCTCAGGTCGCGTCCAGAAGCCTGCTCGAGGGCGCCGAGCAGGTCATTGAGTTCGGTGTTGCCGAACGCGTGCTCCTTGAAGTAGGCCCGCACCCCGGCCATGAAGTCCTGCTCGCCGACGAGGCTCACCAGTTGCTTCAGCGTCGAGGCGCCCTTGGCGTAGGTGATGCCGTCGAAGTTCTGCTCGACGGTCTCGAGGTCGACCATGTCGGCGGCGATCGGGTGGGTGGTGGGCAACTGGTCCTGGGTGTAGGCCCAGCCCTTGCGGGCATTGGCGAAGCTGACCCAGGGGTCGACGCCGCCGTACTTCGCGACGATCTTCGACTGGCAGTAGTGGGACGCCCATTCGGCGAACGACTCGTTCAGCCACAGGTCGTCCCACCACTTCATGGTGACCAGGTCGCCGAACCACATGTGCGCCAGTTCGTGCAGGATCGTGTTGTCGCGAGCCTCGTACGAGGCGGAGGTGACCCGGGAGCGGAACAGGTACTCGTCGCGGATGGTCACGCAGCCCGCGTTCTCCATGGCTCCGGCGTTGAACTCGGGCACGAACGCCTGGTCATAGGTCCCGAAGGCGTACGGGTGGTCGAACTCCGCCTCGAAGACCTCGAACCCGCGCTTGGTCGTGGTGAAGATGCGCTCCGCGTCGAGGGAGTCCTTCACCGACTGCCGACACAGGATGGACGCGGGGACCTCACCCGAGGTCGATGCGATGGTGTCGTGGACGACATGGAAGTCACCGGCGACGATGGCGGTGATGTAGGTGCTCATCGGGGGAGTGGGGTCGAAGATCCACTGGGCGAACTGGTGGCCCTCGGTGTCGTCGTCCAAGGCTTCGGGAGTGACGGCGGCCGCATTGGAGACCACGACCCAGTGAGCGGGAGCGGCGATCGTGAACTGGAAGGTGGCCTTCAGGTCGGGCTGCTCGAAGCAGGCGTAGACCCGACGTGCGTCGGCGATCTCGAGCTGGGTGTAGAGGTAGACGCGGTCGTCGGCGGGGTCGACGAACCGGTGCAGTCCCTCGCCCGTGTGGCTGTAGCGGCACACCGCCACGATCGTCAGTTCGTGCTCGCCCTCGGGGGCTTCGATCGGGTAGCGGTGGTCGGCGAAGGCGGCCGGGTCGAGGTGCTGCCCGTCCAGCTCCACCGAGAGCACGCGGTCTGCGATCAGGTCGATGTGGGTCTGCTGACCGGTGGTGTGGAAGGTGACCGTGGACGACGAGATGAATGTCTCGGGGTCACTGACATCGCGTCCGGTCAGGTCCACCAGCACGCGGTAGGCGTGGGTGGAGACCACGGACGACCGCCGCTGTGCGGTCTCGCGGGTCATGTTCGCAGGGTTCGACACTGGATCCTCCAGATTGGTGAAACGTACCCATCGAGCGTAGCGACTACGTGCTTTCGACGCGGGGGCGCCGTCGGCGACCCGCCGCAAATCACTCGCCGTCAGCGGAATTGCTTGTGCCGACAGCGGACCTCGGGCTTGGCTTGCGCCATGACGACCAATGTGGAGATGTACTTCGACCCGATGTGCCCCTGGGCCTGGATGACCTCTCGCTGGCTGCTCGAGGTGGAGCAGGTGCGCGAGGTGAACCTGACGTTCGGCGTGATGAGTCTTTCGGTGCTCAACGAGGGTCGCGACCTCGACCCCGACTACCAGGCGGCCATGCAGCAGGGTTTCGTGGGCGTGCGCGCCGCGATCGGGGTGCGGGAGCTCCACGGCCAGCAGAAGTTGCGGGAGTTCTACACCGCCCTGGGTACTCGCTACCACCTCGGCAAGGAGCCCCAGACCATCGACACGGTGCGAGCGGCCCTGGCCGAGGTGGGGGCGGACGAGTCGATCGCGGACCGGGCCACCACCGACGAGTGGGACGCCCTGCTGCGTGAGAGCCATGCGGCCGGGATGGAACCCGTGGGCAACGATGTCGGCACCCCCGTGGTCCACATCAACGGCAAGGCGCTGTTCGGACCCGTCATCTCCCCGGCGCCCAAGGGCGAGGAGGCAGGGAACCTCTTCGACGGGGTCGAGAAGGTCACCGCCTACGACGGGTTCTACGAACTCAAGCGCTCGCGGACCGTGGGCCCGATCTTCGACTGAGCCCGCTGACGAGCCACCGCACGCCAGCTGCCGGTGGCCGCCAATGACCAGGTCGCCACCAGCACGAGGCAGCAGGCGCGCGCGATGGTCTCCCATCCCATCAGGTGGGTCCCCAGCGAGAGAGTGCCGAGGGGGAAGGTCAGGGACCACCACGCCGGCGTGAAGGCCAGGCCCCGGGCGAAGGCGCGCACCGTCGTCCAGATGGCCCAGACGACGAGCGGCGCACCGAGCACCAGCATCACCCACCCATAGGCGTGGGCGAGCCGGGCCACCGACGACTCGCTGCCACCCACCACCCTCGCGATCGCCTGCGCGGCTGCCGTCGACTGACCGACGATGCCCAGCGGGATCCAACTGGTCGGGGCCGCCGACGTCGTCAGGGGAGTGCGTGCCCAGTGCTCGCGGTAGGCGAGGGCGAAGACGACCAACCCCAGACCCAGGGCGATCGCGAAGCAGCCGATCGACAGGGCCATGATCAGGCTGCGAGCACCCGGAACGCGGCCGGCCAGTGCCGCCCCCGTGGTGGCCGACACCATGGGCGCCACCACCGGCAGGCCCCAACTGAAGGTGGCGGGGCGGCCGTGCAGCGACCCCTGCACGGCATGGACGACGAAGCCCAACGCCGCCGCGAGACCCAGCACGGTTCCAACCGTCCACAGCAGCGCATCGACCTGCAGACGCGGAGTGACCGTCACCGTCGCCGATCCGACTGACAGCACACCCATCGAAACCATGCCCCACGCCATGAACTGCGTGGGGTCGCCCACGCTCGTCCTCATCACCGAGGAGCTCCTGGCAGCACGGGCCACGAAGCCCGCGGACAGTCCGACCAGCAGCAGCCAGGCCGTCACCACCAGGGCGTGGGAGGTGTACCGGGCGAAGCCGTGCTGGCCGAACAAGGTGTGCAGCAAGGTGGCGAGGATGCCGGTGCCCATCACGGCTCCGAACCAGGCCGGTCCGGCCCCGGCCAGTGTCGGGACGGGTGCACCGTTCAGGGCGCGTGGGTTCTGGACACTGGGAAGTGTGGAGGTGGTCACGCTCCAAGACTGACCGCTGGCCTGGCCGGGCGGTAGGGGCGAACTCACCATGGAGGCATATCCTGTGCACATGGCACAGACGTGGCCCGACCTGATGGCCCTTGACCTGCTGGTGGCGGTCGCCGAACACGGGAGCGTCGGCGCTGCGGCTCGGTCACGCGGAACCGATCAGCCCAACGCCACCCGCTCCCTGGCCAGGCTCGAGCGTCGCCTGGGGTGCACCTTGCTCGAACGCGGTCCGCGTGGATCGAGCCTCACCCCCAGTGGTCTCATGGTGCTTGACCATGCCCGGGCGGCGCTCTCCGCGGTGCGCGCGCTCGTGGACGTGACCGCCGCGAACGGGTCGCCGTCGTCCGCCACGATCCGGGTGGGGGCGAGCCAGACGATCGCCGAGCACCTGCTCCCCACGTGGCTCGCCGCCCTGCGTCAACACCACCCTGAGATCTCTGTCGACGTGCACGTCCACAACAGCCACGACGTGGTGGCAGACCTGCGCGCAGGCCGCGTGACCCTCGGTTTCATCGAGGACCCCACGGTCCCCAGGGGTGTCAACAGCCTGGTCGTCGCCCACGACGAGATGGTGCTGGTGGTCGCCCCGCACCACGTCTGGGCCCGGCGACGTCGTCCGGTGTCGCTGGAGGAGTTGTCCGCGACCCCGCTGATCACCCGTGAATCGGGGTCGGGTACCCGCGTCGCGCTGGACGAGGCCGTCGGCGCCCCCGTGACTCCCTTCCTCGAGGTGGCCAGCAATGCCGCGGTGAGGGTCTCGGTGGCCTCGGGCGCGGCCCCGGCGGTGCTGAGTCGGCTCGCCGTGTCCGACGCCGTCTCGGCGGGCACCCTGGTGGCGGTCCCGTTGGCGACGCGCATCAGGCGTCCGCTCCACGCCGTGTGGGCCGGAGCCCGACGGCTGCAGGGGCCCGCCGCCGAATTGCTCGCCACTGCACACCCCTGACACGTCGCCCCGTCGCGTCGGCGTCGATCCGGACGGCTGTGCGCTGTCCGGGCCAAATCTGTCGGGGGTGGCTGGCAGGATCACCCTGTGAGCACCGAGACACCAGACCTCGACCCCGCCAGCACCGAAGATCGCCACCGGTGGACCGATCTTGCGCAGCGCGTCGGTGACGCCCAGGAGGCCTACTACGGCACCGACTCGCCCACCGTCTCGGACGCCGAGTACGACTCCTGGATGCGCGACCTGCAGGATCTCGAGGAACGACATCCCGACCTGCGCACCCCCGACTCCCCGACCCAGCGCGTGGGTGCGGCCCGGGTCACGGAGTTCACCCCCATCGAGCACCGCCAGCGCATGGAATCGCTCGACAACGTCTTCTCGGCCGAGGAACTCGACGAGTGGATGGCGCGGGCCCAGCGACAGTTGGGTGCCGACCAGATCTCGTTCCTGTGCGAACTCAAGATCGACGGTCTGGCGATCAACCTCACCTACGAACAGGGGCGCCTCGTCAGCGCGGCCACCCGGGGCGACGGCCGGGTCGGTGAGGACGTCACCCTGAACGTGCGCACCATCGCGGGCGTCCCGCAGCGGCTCACCGGCGACGACATCCCCGACCTGATCGAGGTGCGCGGCGAGATCTTCTTCCCGATCGAGGCCTTCGCCGACCTCAACGCCTCGCTGGTCGAGCAGGGGCGCAACCCCTTTGCGAACCCTCGCAACGCTGCTGCCGGGTCACTGCGACAGAAGGATCCCGCAGTGACCGCGACCCGTCCCTTGCGCATGCTGGTGCACGGCATCGGGGCGCGACAGGGCTTCGACGTGCCCAGCCAGTCCGAGGCCTACGAGCGACTCCGGGCCTGGGGCCTGCCCACCCCGACATCGGCCGCCGTGGTGAGCACGGCCGCCGAGGTGCAGGCCTTCGTCCGACACCATGGCGAACACCGCCACGACGGCGAGCACGAGATCGACGGGGTGGTGGTCAAGGTCGACCAGATCGCCTCCCAGCGGGCCCTCGGGTCGACCTCGCGAGCACCACGGTGGGCCATCGCCTACAAGTACCCCCCCGAGGAGGTCAACACCAAGCTGCTCGACATCCAGGTCAATGTCGGACGAACCGGCCGAGTGACCCCCTTCGGCATGATGGAGCCGGTGGTCGTGGCTGGGTCGACGGTGTCGATGGCCACCCTGCACAACGGGTGGGAGGTCAAGCGCAAGGGCGTCCTGATCGGGGACACCGTCGTGCTGCGCAAGGCGGGCGACGTCATCCCCGAGATCGTCGGACCCGTGGCCGAGCTGCGCGACGGCACCGAACGCGAGTTCGTGATGCCGACCCACTGCCCCGCCTGTGGCAGTCCGTTGCGCCCCGAGAAGGAGGGCGACAAGGACATCCGCTGCCCCAATTCCGAGAGCTGCCCCTCCCAGCTGCGCGAACGGTTGTTCGCCCTGGCGACCCGGGGTGCCCTCGACATCGAGGCCCTGGGCTGGGAAGCAGCCAACGCCCTGTTGTCGGCGGGCGTGCTCACCAGTGAAGCCGGTCTGTTCGACCTGACGGCCGACGACCTGCTGAGGGTGGACTTCTTCACTCGCGCCGCGCGCCGCGGTGAGACTGTCGACGGCACCCCCAGAGTGCTGTCCGCCAACGGTGCGAAACTGCTCGACAACCTGGCCAAGGCCAAGCTCCAGCCGCTGTGGCGGGTGCTGGTGGCCCTGTCGATCCGGCACGTCGGCCCGACGGCCGCCCGCTCCTTGGCCACCCAGTTCGGATCCATCGAAGCGATCCGGGAGGCGACCCCCGACCAATTGGCTGCGGCCGACGGGGTCGGTCAGGTGATCGCGGAGGCCATCACCGAGTGGTTCTCCGTCGAGTGGCACCGGGCCCTGGTCGAGCGCTGGGAGGCCGCCGGGGTGCGCATGGCCGATGAACGCGACGAGTCGGTCGCGCGCACACTCGAAGGCCTGACCGTGGTGGTCACCGGCTCCCTGCAGCACTTCAATCGCGACGAGGCCAAGGAGGCCATCATCAGCAGGGGCGGCAAGGCTTCGGGATCGGTGAGCAAGAACACCGACTTCGTGGTGATCGGCGAGAACGCGGGCTCGAAGGCGGCCAAGGCCGAGGAACTGGGGCGCCCCATCCTCGACGAGGCCGGCTTCGTCCAACTCCTCGAAGGGGGCCCCTCAGCCCTGTGAAGGTCACGCCTGCACGGGTGCGGCAGCGTCCTCAGAAGTGCGAGTTGTTGAACGCCTGGTCGTCCACCTCGAAGAGGTCGTCGAGTCGGGCGATCGCCTCGGGCGTGCCGTGGACGCGCCCGGCTGCCGCCAGGGTGCTCGGCTCGACCACTCCGAAGTAGAGGCTGCCGAGTTCCTGCACGCCCAGGTGTGCGTCGGGTTCGTCATGGGTCCGCTCGACCGAGGCGGTGCCACCCTCGACCGTGATGCGGAACCGGCCAGCGGCGAAGCCGAGGTCGTCGGCCACGTCGATGACGACGGTCCCGTCGTCGCGCCAACCCCTCACCGACAGCGCCCTGACCGGGTCGAGCACGCGGAGCCACGTGCAGTCCCGGTGGCCCTTGACCTCGAGTCGTCGCGAGTCGACCAGTGCCCACCGCAAGGGGGAGTGCGGGTTGGCGACCCGCCAGGTCACCTTGCGGACGAGGTCATGGTGTCCCAGGTGGTCCCACAGGGCGAGTTCTGCCTGCGGGGTGAGTGCGACCAGGTCATTGATCACCAGTTCGTGATCGGTCCAGTCCCCGTACTCGAAGGTGGCCATGCCATCCAGCTCGCCGGCCTGCGACCAGTGGGCGACGGTGCGCAACTTGCGGTTCTCGCCACCCTGGTCGTAGTCCCAGGCGCCCGAGAGCCGGTCGCGGTAGAAGAGCTGCCGGTCATGGGCCCCGCGGGTGCGTTCGAGCGTCTTGCGGAACAGGGCATCCCGCTGGTCCATCACCCACTCCGATCGGGCGTCGACGATCTCGCAATGCCCGGTCGGCTGGTGTCGCAGGGCGAAGTCGTGGGTCACGTCCAGTTCCACGTGTTGGTGCAGCGACGAGACACCGAACCCGAAACGGCCGTAGATGACCGCCTCGGTGACCGTGAGCGAGGCGAAGGCGAGACCTCGCTCATGCGCCTCGGTCAGGTCGGCGGTCATCATCGTGCGCAGGATGCCGCGGCGGCGGTGACTGGCGCGCACCGTCACGTCGGAGATCAGGTTGGCGGTCTCCAGGTGCCCTCCGCCGGTGTTCACGAGGGCGTCGTAGCTCATGAACGTACCCACGGGGCCGGGGTAGGCGCCTTCGGGGAGGTCGGAGCGGTAGACCCCCCGGGCCCGCATGCCCTGTCGGTGCGCCTCGGAGTTCCAACGCTTCAGCTGCTCGTCGGTGAGCGATTGGCCGTGGAATCCGAGCGCCACAGCCTGCAGCCACGCGATGTTCTCAGGAGTCGGATCGTCGGTGGTGGGCAGCGTGCGCAGTTCGAGGTCGCTCATGTCGAGGACGCTACCGAACCGGCAGCGGCCACGACAAAGGCAGATGAGGCTGCCAAACTGGACACATGCGCGTTCATCTGGCCACCGACCATGCCGCTTTCGAGCTCAAGCAGTACCTCGCCGAGAAACTGGCCGATGCCGGCTTCGAGGTCGTCGACCACGGCGCCGAGGTGCTCGACCCCCAGGACGACTACCCGCCCTTCATCATCGCGGCGGCCGAGGCAGTGGCCGCCCAGCCCGGTGACCGCGGAATCGTCCTCGGTGGCTCCGGCAACGGCGAACTGATGGCCGCCAACAAGGTGAAGGGTGTGCGCTGCGCCTTCGCCAACACGGTGGAACTGGCCAGCCTCACCCGCCAGCACAATGACGCGAACTGCCTGGCCATCGGCGGACGTTTCACCCCGGAGGAACTGGCCCTCGAGATCGCCATCGCATTCCTGACCACCCCGTTCAGCTTCGAGGAGCGCCACCAGCGCCGCATCGACATGCTGACCACGTACGAGGTGACCGGCTCGATCGAGGCCTGAGGTGCCCGAGGGACACGTCATCCACCGTCTCGCTGACGCCCTGACGGCCGACTTCGGGGGACGCCCGGTGCGGGTGAGCAGCCCGCAGGGACGCTTCGCCGATGAGGCCTCCCACCTCGACGGGCACGACCTGGTCACCGCCGAAGCGTGGGGCAAGCACCTGTTCGTGAGCTTCGACGTCCCCCTGCCCTCGGTCGTGCAGATCCACCTGGGACTGATCGGGAAGCTGATGATCGGCCCCGACCGGGCCCCCTGGGGACAGGTCCGACTGCGGATCAGCGACGGGACGACTGCGGCCGACCTGCGTGGCCCGCAGACGTGCCGACTGATCACCGTCGAGCAGCAGGCACTCGAGATCGCCAAGCTGGGGCCCGACCCGATCCGTCCCGACGCCGACCCCGAGCGGGGATGGTCGAGGCTGCATGCGTCGTCCCGGCCGATCGCCGCCCTGCTGATGGACCAGCAGGTCGCCGCCGGGGTCGGCAACATCTACCGCGCCGAGGTGCTGTACCGACACCGGATCGACCCGTACCTGCCCGGCAACCAGGTGCCGCACGAGATCTGGCGTGCCATCTGGGACGACCTGGTGGTGCTGATGGCCGACGGTGTGGCGATGGGACGGATCGACACGGTGACGGCTGACCACACCCCCGAGGCGATGGACCGACCTCCCCGAATCGACCGGCACGGCGGCGAGGTGTACGTCTATCGAAGGGCCGGACTGCCCTGCCACGTGTGCGGCAGCGAGGTGCGCACCGAACCGCTCGCCGGACGCAACCTCTACTGGTGCCCCACGTGTCAGCACCGCTGACCGAGTCGCTCGCCTGGGGTGGCAGCCGGGTGCATCCGGTCGGAGGGGGTCTGGTCGACCTGGTCGAGACCGGTGCCGATCGCGAGCGGGTCATCGCCCGTCGACTGGGCGTCCGTTTCGACGACAACTGGAGCTTGGTCGCCGAACTCGCCGTCGACGACGAACTGGAAACCGTCTGGCTGTCCGGTTCAGGTGAGGTGGCCACCGTGCGCTGGGTGGTCGGTGGACGATTGCGCCTGCGGGTCCGGGTGGTCGACGCCACCGGAGCGCCGCTGGGCCGTGCCACGGGCGATCCCATCGCGCTCCCCGGGATCCGGCTCGGTCTCGACCACGACTCGGTCGTGCAGCGGTGGGGTGGGGGAGCGCGAGCGTTCCTGCTGGTCAACCGCGGCACCGACTGTCTGGTCGTCCGGCAGGTCGCCGGATTCACCCTGACCGACGCAGAGCCCGGCCTCCCGCTGTTCCAGGCCGGCACCGCGAGCACCTGCGAGTGGGCGGTCGAGCGGGTCGACGCCCCGACCAGTCTCCTGCGGCACCTGCCCGCCTGGTGGCCCGACCGGCTGGTCAGGAGCGCCGGGGAGCCCGTGCTGCTGGGCGATGGCTCCGAGCTCCCCCCCTCGCCCGGAGCAACCCAACACGTCACCGTCCCCGAGGAACGCGGCGAGACGGTCCTGACCGTGCTGACGCTGCCCGACCTGGACGACGTGCTCACCCGCGCCTTGACTGAGGCTGAGCAGTTGACGATCCCGACCGTGGTGCTGGCCCAGTCAGCACGTCAGTCGGGTCTGGCGAGACCATGGACGGACGACGACCTGCTCGGTGCCGTCGAGGAGGGCCTCGCACGCGGGTCGGTGAGGCCCCTGGCACTCGCCGCTGCTGCCCGGGAACTCGCTCACACGGGCTCGGTCGGCCTGTCGGAGGCAATCATCGACGCCCTGCCGCGCTTGGCTTCGGCGCCGGGTTCCGAGGTTGCCCGGCTGCACGCGCTGATGGCCCTCTCGGTGGTGGGCCATCCTGCCCGGGGCCCGAGCCTGAGTGCGGGGGAGCCGGGACCGGAACTCGACCTGATCACAGGAAGGGCCACCCCCGGCGCGCTGCG
Organism: Aestuariimicrobium kwangyangense DSM 21549; assembly: GCF_000421525.1. Lineage (GTDB taxonomy): Bacteria > Actinomycetota > Actinomycetes > Propionibacteriales > Propionibacteriaceae > Aestuariimicrobium > Aestuariimicrobium kwangyangense. The sequence continues at coordinate 378,685 of NZ_ATXE01000003.1, forward strand.
GTTGTTGGCGCGGCTGGGCTCGGGCCTCCCCGGCGAGGTCGACGCCGACGCCTTGTCAGTGGCGGTCGCAGTGGCACTGGCCCCGTTGGTTCCCGAACAGGTCACCAGTCTCAACAGGTGGGTCGCGCCGGTGGCCGAGTGTGCCCGGCAGGCCACCGCCGCGTTGCTGGCGGCCGAGCCCTCGCCAGAGGTGATCGCATGGCTCATGCTCGGGCAGCCGTGGTGAGCACTCGCGGGGCACCTCCGCAGTCATCGACCGCGTGACATTCTGGACGGCGTGACTCCGCGCGACCGCTTCGCCCCCGTGTTCATCAGCCGCGTCTTCTTCGTCGGTGTGACGCTTCTGGTGCTGGACACCTTCTTCCGCCACACACCCTGGGTGCGGTTGCTGCTCTCGCTCTACTCCACCCTGCTGGTGCCGGTCGACGGCTCCGGACTGGGTGCGGCGGCCTTCCTGCTGGTCCTCGGGGTCGGGCTGATGAGGCGAAAGCGACTGGCGTGGTGGATCGCGGTCGGCTACCTGGGTCTGCTGTGGCTGGCCACGGCGGTCGCGCTGATCGGTGTCGCCGCCCTCCACCTCCCATCCTTCGACCGTCCTGAGCGCCACGACATCGAGACCATCCCCGAACTGGTGCTCAGCGCGGTCGCCCTGGGTGGCCTCCTGGTCGTGCTGATCGTGCGCCGGCGGGACTTCTCGGCACGTTCGGCCCGGGGCAACCTGCGCAAGGCAGGGCTGGTGCTGGCGGTGGGACTGGTCACCTCGGTGCTGATCGGCTGGGTGCTCACCTGGCTGAGCGGTGGCCAGGGGCGGCCCCGAAGCCGCCTGCTCGCCCTGCTCAGCCGGATGGCAACCGGGTCGACCCCGCAGGGCGCGATCCCGCCACCGTGGGTCGCCACCATCGTCGGTGCGTTGATCGCCGCCAGCTTCTTCCTGGCGCTGCAGACCCTGCTGCGCAGCCAACGGTCCCGCGCCACCCTGGCCCTGGACGACGAGATCGCCATCCGACAACTGTTGGCCCGGCACGGCGGCGACTCCCTGTCGTACTTCGCCACCCGCCGCGACAAGCAGGCGGTCTTCTCCCCTGACCGCAGTGCAGCCATCGCCTACCGGGTCGAGGTGGGGGTGTGCCTGGCCTCCGGCGACCCGATCGGTGCCGTCGAACACTGGCCCGCCGTCATGAAGGCCTTCGTCGAGGAGGCCCGCACCTTCGGGTGGACGCCGGCGGTCGTGGGTGCCTCATCCACCGCCGCGCAACGGTGGGAGGAGGCGGGCATGCGCATCATCCGGGTGGGGGACGAAGCGGTGCTGACCCCCTCCACCTTCGACCTCGAGAGCCGGGAGCTGCGTGGGGTTCGTCAGGCGGCCCACCACCTGCAGCGTGAGGGGTGGACGGTGCGCGTACGTCGACACAGTCAGATCCCCAGCAGCGAACTGGGCCAGCTCTCCGACCTGGCCGACCAGTGGCGGGTCGGTGGTGAGGAACGCGGATTCTCGATGGCCCTGGGTCGGCTGGGGGATGACCTCGACGGTGACTGCCTCATGGTCGAGGCTCTCGCTCCTGCCGCCTCCGGTGGGTCTGCACGCACCATGGGACTGCTGTCGTTCGTGCCGTGGGGGCGAGACGGGGTCTCACTCGACCTGATGAGGCGATCGCCGCAGGCAGAGAACGGCGTCAACGAGCTCATGGTGGTGGGCCTGATGCACCAGGCCCGCGATCAGGACATCGCTCGGGTGTCGCTCAACTTCGCCGTCTTCCGCACCGCTTTCGAGGAGGGAGTGCAACTGGGTGCGACACCGGTGCAGAGGTTCAAGCGGCGGATGCTGCTGGTGGCCTCCCGGTGGTTCCAACTGGAACAGCTCTACCGCTCGAACGTGAAGTACAGCCCCACGTGGTCACCCCGCTACCTGGCAGTCGAGGACACCGTCGACCTGGGTACGGTCGGCCTGGCCCTGGGGATCGCGGAGGGCTATGTCGATGCGCCCCGGATCCTTCGCCCTCTGCCGCTCCCGGCTCAACCCCGCATCCGCTTGTCGGAACATCCCGGGCTCGCTGCTGCACTCGAGCCGCCGGCTCCCGAACTGCCCCAGGTGAGGGTGTCCGACCAGGTCTCCCACCGGATGAGGACCCGGGCGGGGCTGCTCGACCGAGGAGTCGAGCCCTACCCGGCCTCGTTCGTCCCCGACGCCGCGACGACCGCGGTGGTGCTGGCCAATCGCGGCGCCCACGTCACGGTCGCCGGCCGGGTGCTCGCCATCCGTGACCACGGCGGGGTCGTCTTCATCCGGCTGCAGGACTGGTACGGCGAGGCGCAGGTGCTGCTCGACCGAGGCCGGCTGGGGCCCGAGCGGCTTCGGGAACTGGTGGCCGTGGTCAGTCTGGGCGACCACGTCGGGTTCAGTGGCGAGGTGGCGCCGTCGAAACGGGGGACCCCCTCGCTCCATGCCGACAGCTGGACGCTCACCGCGAAGGCCCTTCGCCCGCTGCCCGACAAGTACTCGGGCATCAGCGATGCCGAGACCAGGGTGCGCCAGCGCTACCTCGACTTGATCACCAACCAGGCTGCCCGCGACCAGTTGCGCGCCCGCTCCCACGCCCTGCGCGCCGTGCGCGAGACCCTGCAGAACCGGGGCTACCTCGAGGTCGAGACGCCCATTCTGCAGACCATTCACGGTGGCGCCAACGCCCGGCCCTTCCGGACCCACATCAACGCCTATGACCTCGAGCTGTACCTGCGGATCGCCCCCGAGCTGTTCCTCAAGCGGTTGATGGTGGGCGGCGTCGACCGCGTATTCGAGATCGGGCGCAACTTCCGCAACGAAGGCGCCGATGCCACCCACAACCCGGAGTTCACGATGCTCGAGGCCTACCAGGCCTACGGCGACTACACCGTGATGCGTGGGCTCGCCGAGGAGATCATCGTCCAGGCCGCCCTGGCGGCCAACGGACACACCATCGTGCGCGGTACCGATCACCACGGCGTGCGCCGTGAGGTCGACCTGTCGCAGCCCTGGCGGGTGATGACCGTCAACGACGCGCTGTCGATGGCCATCGGCGAGACCGTGACGGCTGACACCACCCAGCGAGAACTCGTCTCGCTGGCCGACAGGCTCGACATTCCGACCGCGCCCAGCTGGACGAGGGGTGAGGTCGTCCTCGAGTTGTACGAGCACCTCGTGGAACACAAGACGGTGGCGCCCACCTTCTACTGCGACTTCCCTGCCGACGTCTCGCCCCTGACCCGGGGCCATCGCGAGGACGACCGGTTGGCCGAGAGATGGGACCTGGTGGCGTTCGGGGCCGAGATCGGTACGGCGTACTCCGAACTCGTCGACCCCGTCGTCCAGCGCCAGCGGTTGACGGCCCAGTCATTGCTGGCCGCCGGGGGCAATCCCGAGGCCATGGAGCTGGACGAGGACTTCCTGACCGCCCTGGAGTACGCGATGCCGCCCTCGGGCGGCCTCGGCATGGGCATGGACCGTCTGGTGATGATGCTCACCGACACCAGCATCCGCGAGACCATCGCGTTCCCCCTGGTGCGGCCACGGTCGAGGGTGGGGGACTGACGTGGCCGGCCTCGAACCCCACGGAGAAGTCGTCGACCTGGGTGGAAGGACGGTTCAGGTGAGGACGCGGGCCGGTGAAGGACCGCCGATCGTGCTGATCGCCGGGTGCGGACTGGCCATGCAGTTCTGGCGGGATGTCGCCGACTCCTTCGCCGGCCGCGAATGGTTGGTTTCCTACGACCGGCCAGGGATCGGCGGCACCCCCTGGCCGGGCACCCTCCCGACCCTGGCCGAGGAGCAGGCAACCCTGGTCGCACTCCTGGAGCGGTTGGGTTCGCCCGCGGTGCTCGTGGGCCACTCGATGGCCTCGTTCATCGTCGAGGCAGTGGCCCGCACCCGTCCCGATCTGGTGACCGGGGTGGTGATGGTCGACGGCTCCGTCGAATGGCCCGTGCGTCCCCCGAGGGACGGTACGGCCCGGTTCGCGGGGATGGTGGGCTCGGCGACCGGCTCGGCCCCGTTGGGGGCCGTGGGGAGTCTGGCATGGCACCTGGGTACCTGGGTGCAGAGCACGCGTGAGTTCCGCAACCTGCAGGGCGGGCGACTCTCACAGACCTACGCCGACCCCGACACCTTGGCCGCGGCCACCGCCGAGTCGTTCGCCTATGACTGGCAGGCGTGGGACCTGATCGAGCTGAGGCGTCGGGCAGCCTGGCCCGACGGTCTGCCGACGATCGTGCTCACGGCCGCCCATGAAGACTCACACCTGCGTCGCTGGACGAGGCGGTGGGTTCAGACCCAGGCACGGTGGGCCCGGCTGCTGGGAGCCCGCCACCAGGTCGTGACCGACTCCAGGCACCTGATGATGCTCGACCGTCCACAGGTGATCGTCGACGCGGTCCGCGAGCTCTGCGTAGGGTCGTCCGGGTGAACCACTGTTGCGCCCCAGCCGCCGATCGAGGGGGGTCAGGGCCCGGGCCCGTGGCGGCTCACTCGTCCTCGCCCGGGGTGGGGACGCGCCCGGGAGAGCTTCCCGCGAGTCTGGTGACCGTACCCGCAGGCGACTTCGTGATGGGATCGGACTCCGGGGAGGTCTTCGTCGTCGATGGTGAGGGTCCTGCGCGCCGGGTGCACGTCGATGCGTTCCGGATCGACGCCCACACCGTCACCAACGACCAGTTCGGGCAGTTCGTCGAGGCGACGGGCTTCGTCACCGAGGCGGAGCGGTACGGCTGGTCGTTCGTCTTCGCCGACCTGGTGCACCCCACGGCGCGGGCCCACGTGCTCGAGGGACGGGTACCGAGCGCCGGTTGGTGGCGGGGGGTGCGAGGAGCGCTCTGGAGCGCCCCCTTCGGACCCGGTTCGGACCTGGAGGGCCTCGGGGACCATCCGGTCGTGCACGTCTCGTTCAACGACGCCCTGGCCTACTGCGCCTGGGTGGGCGGACGACTTCCCACCGAGGCGGAGTGGGAGAAGGCGGCCCGGGGTGGGCTCGAGCAACAGCGGTTCCCCTGGGGAGCCGAACTCGAGCCGGGCGGCGAGCATCGCATGAACGTCTGGCAGGGGGAGTTCCCCGACCACAACACCAGGGCCGATGGCTGGTTCGCCACCGCCCCCGTGAACAGCTACCTGCCCAACGGGCACGGCCTGTACTGCACCTCGGGCAATGTCTGGGAATGGACAGCTGACTGGTTCTCCCCGTCCTGGCATCGACCCGATCGTCCCCAGACGAGACTCAACCCCCGCGGACCCGACACGGGCGCCGACCGGGTGACCAAGGGTGGCTCGTACCTGTGCCACGCCTCGTACTGCCACCGGTACCGCACCTCGGCTCGAACCCACACCAGCCCGGACTCATCGCTCGGGCACACCGGCTTCAGGGTCGCTGCCGACATGGCCGGATGATGGCGACCATGGGACCGGACCCCGCTTGGTTGAGGCGCTATCGCAGTACCGGCGCCGACCTCCCCTGGGGCAACCCGGAGCGCGCCCACGGGGTGGCGATGGAGGGGTACTTCTGGCGGATCACCACGCCGTCACGGGTGGTGGTGGCACTGATCGGGGTGAACCGCGGGCCCCGCGGCCCGTGGTCAACGGTGGGTGTGGCGACCTCCTCGTTGGGGTCGGGGACGGGTTTCGTGCCCGGCCGGCTCGTGACCACTGCCCTCGAGGATGGTCGGGCCGACCCGAACGGGCTCGGGGCGCACAGCGGTGACGTCTTCCACGGCACGGATCGCCTGCTGCGGGTCGACCTGCCTGGTGCTCACCTCGAGGCGACGATCGAGCCCGACCTGCGGTGGCCGCGTCCGGTCTGGGGCGGGTCGAGCGTCTTCCATGTCGTGCCGGCCCTCAACCAGTACTGGCACCCCTGGCTGTTGGGTGGGCGCGCCACCGGTCGTGTCACGGTGGCCGATGACGAGTTCGATTTCACCGACGCCCAGGTCTACGGGGAGAAGAACTGGGGCCGCGGCGGCTTCCCCGAGGCCTGGTGGTGGGGGCAGGCCCACGGATTCCCCGATGAGGGTGCCTGCGTGGCGTTCGCCGGTGGCCAGGTCAGCGCCGGCCCCCTGCACACCGAGGTCACGGGACTGGTCGTCCGATTGCCCGACGGGAGGGTCGTGCGGCTGGGGGACCCCGTGGTGACGCCCGTGCGGGCGACCGTCGGCGACGATCGCTGGCAGTTGAGCGGACGATCCTCCCGCTGGCGCATCGACGTCGACGCCCACGCCCCGGTGGGTCAGGCGCACGTGCTCCCGGTGCCGCTGCCGCGCGAGCAGCGCAACACCGCTGGCGCCCTCGAACACCTCACCGGTGACCTGCGGGTGGTCGTGCGGGAGTGGGGACGGGTGGTGTGGAGCGCCGACTCGGCCATGGCTGGACTGGAGCGGGGTGGGTTGGCGCTGGCTCAGGGCGAGTTGGCCAGGAGAGGCGGGCGTCCCACCCCGGCTGGAGCACCCTGAATCCCCGTCTGACGAGGCAGGACGAGGTGTGGACGAGTCCACGTCGGCAACCTCCTCCGCGCGACTCCGGGGCGCACGTGCGGTGTTAGCGTGCCAGGGGTGGGGGAGGCCCGGCATCCCCCGGGGGGCTGGGGATCATGGCTGTCGACCAATCCGACCAGGTGCACGATCTGGGGCGGTGGCGTCCGATGGTGGCGCTGGCGAGGGTCTCGGTGCTGATCGTGGTGTGCCTGATCCCGATCCAGGCCGCCATCTACCTGCTCAGCCCACCGCCTCAGACGGTGCTGGAGTACTTCTCGCTGTTCCAGCGCAACCCCCTGCTGGGGATGCTCGACCTCGACCTGCTGCTGACGCTCGACTACCTGGTGATGGTGCCGCTGTACCTCGCCATGTTCCTGGTCGTGCGGCCCCACGCGCCGACCCTGGCCACACTCGCGCTGATCGCTGGTCTGGTCAGCGTGACCCTGTTCGTCGTCTCCCGCGACGCGACCTTCTCGATGTGGGCGCTGTCCTCGCAGTACCAGACCGCGACCGAGGCGGAGCGCCCTGCGCTGGTGGCGTCGGGCCAACTGCTGCTGACCCTGTACAACGGCGGGACCTTCGGCACCAGTTATCTGCTCGGAGCCACCAGCACGCTGCTGTTCTCGTGGCCGATCTGGCGTCACCGCCTGCTCGGCCCGGCAGTCGGCCTCGTGGGACTGATCACGGGCGCCATCATGGTGGTTCCGCCGAACGTGGGGCCCGTCGGTCTGGTGGTGTCATTGCTGTCGCTGGTGCCCACCATGGTCTGGCTGGTGCTGCTGGCCCGTGGCTTCACGCGAACCCTCCACGCGCTTCCCGTGCGCTGAGGCACCCCTCCCCGTCGTGCGGACGTGACCGGAACCGGACGACCCCGGGTTCAGCGGGTGGGCTCGACCGGCGCCCCGCCCCGGGCGGCCGATGCCTTCACCATGTCCCACAGGCGGGACATGCGCAGCCCCAGTTCGGCCGGCGAGGGATTGTCGATCACGCCTTCGCGCACCTCGAGCACGGTCTGCCAGGGCCCCACCGCACGGGGCACCTCGACCTCCTCGGCCGGGACCCGGGGATCGGTCTGCAGCAGCAGTCGTTCGCCCCAGACGCCGGTGGTCAGGATCCCCTTCGTCCCGAACACCTTGACGTCCGACTCACAGACGGTGATGGTGTCTCCGCACCCGGCCAGGGTGACCATGGCACCGGTCGCGGTACGGGCGCTGATCGAGCCGAGCACGTCGACGGGAAGGTCTGTCTCGTCCAGCCAGGCGCTGACCTTGGTGAAGTCGGCCCCGGCCAGGTCGCTGACGGTGTTCAGCATGTGCGCCCCGGTGTCGAACATGAACCCACCACCCGACTGCTCGGGGTCGGTGCGCCACGTGCCGGTCTGCTCGGCCTTCCAGCCCTGCCACACGGACGCGTGGATGCCAGTCACGGTGCCGATGGCGCCGGCGTCGATCAGCTCACGGGCCTTGCGCACCTGCGGTGAGAGGGAACCATTGAAGCTGATCACCAGCAGTCGTCCGGTCTCGTCACGCACCCGGATCAGGTCGAGGGCTTCCGCCTCGGTGCAGACCATCGGCTTCTCGAGCCAGACGTCGATTCCGGCCTCGAGACAGGCGACGGCCAACCGGTGGTGCAGGTTGTGGGGGGTCGCGATCAGGGCCAGATCGACTCCGAGCTCGGGGTCGGCCAAGGCCTCGTCCAGACTGGTGTACACCGATGGTGCAGGAAGTCCGGCGGCCTCGAACTTGGCCAGGCCAGCCTCGATCGAACTGGGCAGCGGGTCGACGAGCACCACCTTGCCCAGCGCTCGATCGGCGTCGAGCCGGGACAGTTCGATCATGGTGTCGAGGTGGTGGCGGGCCATGCCGCCGACTCCGACGACCATCACGGTGGGTGCGCTCACGAGGTTCTCCTGCAATCGGCTCTGATCGGTGCTTGGGGTGGACGGCCGGTCGGGCCGGCCTCACCGGGCTCCAGTCTGCCGGGCTGTCCCGGGTGGCGCAGCGAGGTCCGCGGATCTGGATAGACTGGGCGACGCCGTGCGACCGGGTCGCTCGGAACGGGGCGTAGCGTAGTGGCTAGCGCGCCTGCTTTGGGAGCAGGAGACCGCAGGTTCGAGTCCTGTCGCCCCGACCATCGCTCCCGATGCGTGGGGGCCCTCAGCCGACCACCTCAGCCACCGGACGATGCTCCATGCCGAAGGCCTCGGCAACTGCCGGGTGCACGACTCGTCCGGCGTGGGTGTTGAGGCCACCGGCCAGGGCAGGGTCACCACGCATCGCCTCCTGCCACCCGTGCTCGGCCAGCTTCACGGTGTAGGGCAGGGTGGCGTTGGTGAGTGCCCACGTCGACGTGTGCGGCACCGCGCCCGGCATGTTGGCCACGCAGTAGAAGATCGACTGCTCGATCGTGAAGGTGGGGTCGGCATGGGTCGTGGGGCGTGAGTCCTCGAAGCAGCCCCCTTGGTCGATGGCCACGTCGACGAGCACCGACCCCGGCTTCATCTGCGCCACCATCTCGTGGGTGACCAGCTTCGGCGCCCGAGCGCCCGGCACGAGCACCGTGCCGATCACGAGGTCGGCCTCCAGCACCTGGTGGCGCACCGCCAACTCCGAGCTGGCCAGTTGGGTCACCCGGTTCTGGAACCGCCAGAAGGTCGACCGCAGCTTGTCGAGGTCGGTGTCGAGGATGGTGACGTCGGCACCCATGCCCATCGCGATGTTGGCCCGTTCTGCCCGGCCGTGCCACCACCGAGGATGACCACCTTGGCGTTGGCGACGCCACCCACCCCTCCCATCAGCAGCCCGCGGCCGCCGTGGGTGCGGGTCATCGCCATGGCCCCGACCTGGGGGGCGAGGCAGCCGGCCACCTCGCTCATCGGGTAGAGCAGGGGAAGCAGACCCGACGGCAGTTGCACGGTCTCGTAGGCGATGGCGGTGGTGCCGGCCGCCAGCAGGGCGTCGGTGCCGGCCCGATCCGCTGCCAGGTGCAGGTAGGTGAACAGCATGAGGTCGTCGCGTAGTCGGTGGTACTCCTCGGCGACGGGCTCCTTGACCTTCACGACCAGGTCGGCGAGGGCCCACACCTCGTCCGGGTCGTCGACCAGCCGGGCCCCCTGGGCGATGTACTCCTCGTCGGCGATGGACGACCCCAGGCCGGCTCCGGACTGGATGATGACCTCGTGGCCGCGGCGCACCAACTCGTGCACTCCCACCGGCGTGATGGCCACTCGGAACTCGTTGTTCTTGACCTCAGTGGGCACTGACACGCGCATGGTCGAGCCTTCCTCGCCGAACGGCCTCGCTCGCCAACGCTGGTCGAGCAGGTCGCACGCTACTCCCGAGGTGGGCGCCGCACCACAGCGCCAGCAGGGTCAGCCCGTGTGGCCGGTGGCGACGATGGACTCGAAGTCCAGTTCCTCGTCATGGGGGTCCACGGACGCGCGCCGCGGAGCCAGGGAGACGACCTCTCCGTGACGCGCCACGACGGCGTCGATCTTCAATTCCCGACGGATACGGCGAGCGAAGACCGATGCCACCTCGGGCTCGCCGTGCACCACGAAGACCTGCGTGGGCCGCGGGTTGAGCGCGGCCAGCCAGTCGATCAGGTCGGACGCGTCGGCGTGCACCGAGAACTCACGGTCGCGCACCACCTCGGCCCTCACCGGCACGTAGTGGCCGTGGATCTTCACCTGCGGTCGGCCGTCCTCCAGCTGACGGCCGCGGGTGCCGACGGCCTGGTAGCCGGTGAGCACGACCGTGTTGCGCTCCGAGGGCAGCAACCTGGCCAGGTGGTGCAACACCCGCCCGCCCTCGGCCATGCCGGAGGACGAGACGATGATGCAGGGTTTGCGGAAGTGGTCGAGCTGGGCTGACTCGGTCGACGACCGCAACGCCTTCAACTTGGGCAGCCCCCTGAAGTCGGCGACCGTGACGCCCTCGCGCAACTCGTCGAGATGGGTCGTCGAGTACACCTCGAGCGCGGCCAGGCCCATGGGGGAGTCGACGAAGACGGGCACGTCCGGGATCCGCCCGGTCGCGAACATCTGGGTGAGTGCGCGCAGCACGATCTCGGTGCGGTCGATGGCGAAGGCCGGCACGACCACTTGCCCACCGCGGTCGATCGTCCGTCGGATGGCTGCCGCGAACCCCTCGTGCTCCTCCCCCTCGGGCTCGGGGTGTTCGCGATCCCCGTAGGTCGACTCACAGAGCACGAAGCGGGCCCCCTCCGGTACCACCCTGGGCTTCAGCAGTGGGTGGTCGTGCCGCCCGAGGTCGCCCGAGACGAGCACCTCGGACTCACCGGCCCACACGTTGATGCTGGCCGAGCCCAGGATGTGGCCGGCCCTGGTCCAGGTGGCGGCGATGCCGTCCCCGAGGTCGACGAGGCTGCCGTACTCCACCGTGCGGAACAGGGCGATCGCCCGCTCGGCGTCCTGGCGGGTGTACAGGGGCTCGGCGGGCCGGTGCTTGCTCCAGCCTCCCCGGTTGGCGTCGTCGGCCTGCTGCTCCTGCAACTTGGCCCCGTCGCGCAGCACGATCGCGGCCAGCTTGGCGGTGCCCTCCGTCAGCCACACCGATCCCGTGAACCCCTCTCGGACGAGCCGTGGCAGGTACGTCGAGTGGTCCGCGTGGGCGTGTGTCAGGAGCACGTCACCGATCCGGGAGGGATCGAGGGGGAAGGGTTCCCAGTTGCGCTGACGCCAGTCCTTCTCGCCCTGGAACAGGCCCGCGTCGACCAGCAGGTGGCGCTGACCGAGGCTGAGCAGGAACTTCGAACCGGTGACGGTTCCGGCGGCCCCCAGGAACTGCAGGGTCATGGCTGACAAGGGCTGGCTTCGGCGACTCATGCTTCAGCATCTCGCCGAATCGCGGTCTTCGCGCGCGCTTCGCCGCAAGAAGCCGGTGCGCGTCGGCGGAGGCGCGTCCAGGCTTCCCGAAGACCCGACGTGGACCCCTCGGATGGAACGATGGGGGCGATCAGGAGGCGCGATGACGAGGTGGCAGGAGGTGGACGACTTGGGTCTCGACGAGGAGTTCGACGAGCTGGATCCGATGGCGGCGCCGGTGAGTGGATTCACCCCACCCGACCAGGACCTGGTGGACCAGGACGACTGGCAGGGGGACGACGAGGTCGACGTGCTCGCCGAGGGGCGTGGCCCCTGGGAGCCCTCCCATGGCTTCCCGGACGGCTACGGAGTCGTCCGCGTCTGGGTGGACGACGACAAGCGGATCACCAAGGTGCGGCTCTCGCCCAGCTGGCGCGAGAAGTTGGGTCGCACCCCGTTGGTGATGGCCTTCGCGTCGTCCTTCACCTACATCAACAGCAACGGCCGCGACGACAGCCCCACCGATCTCTTCCCCGTGGACGAGCGTGAGGCCAGCCGCCCTTTCTCGTGGGAACAGATCGACGAGTTGGCGCGTCGCACCGAACAATTGACCGAACGTCTGGGGGCCCTCGGCCCTGAGGCGGAGGGGCAGTGGCGGGGCACCGAGGCAGTGGGGGAGTCGCCCGACAAGTTGTGCGCCATCCGCCTCGAACTCAACGGTGATCTCGGCAGCATCCAGTTCAACGAGCGCAAGCTCGCGCAGTCCCGGGTACGCGAGGTCACCGATGCGGTGGTCAAGGCACACGCGGCGGCGCTGGCGAACTTCCAGCCCGCCCAGTACGAGCCCGGGGAGGCCGATCGACTCACCGGTGAACTGCAGGGGCTTCGCAATGAGGCATTGGCGATGATGAGACGAGGATTCAGGTGACGAACCATCCGGACGAGCGCGGCGCCGATCAGCACATCAGGCGTGCGCAGCAGAGCGGACATGAGGGCTACCGCGCAGATTCCGACGACGAACTCGGCGAACTCGACGTCTACGAGGCGCTGATCGACCCGAATGGAGCCGCCGGTGGCAAGGGCCCGGGGCAGTCGGGAGGCTCGCCGATGATGATGCCTCCGGGCGCCGTCGGTGGGGGCCGCGCTGGTGCGGGCTCCGGTGGCGCGAGTGCTGCCGGGCTGGGTGGCACGGGAACCGGTGCCCCAGGGGTGGTTCCCGGCGTCGCCGGCTACGGCGCCGGTGCGGGCGCAGCAGGGTCGGGCCTCGGTGCCGGCGGTGCTGGTGCCGGCCTGGGATCCGCAGGGGTCGGTGGTGGGTTGGGTGCCTCGGGTCTCGGCGGTGGCTCGGGTCTCGGTGGTGGCGCGGGTCTGGGTGCTGGCGGCGCAGGCCTGGCCGGCGGCTGGGGCACCTCAGCGGCCGGGGCCGGCACAGGCGGCGGCGTCGACACCGACGGGGACGGCATTCCCGACTCCTTCGCCGACGGTGGCATCGACACCGATGGCGACGGCATTCCCGACCAGTACCCGAACACCGGGGTCGATGACACGTGGACCTCGTCCGGGCTGTCCGGTGGCGACGCAGGGGGCAGCGGGGTGCCCGGCGCGGGATGGACCGGCACGGACACCGCTCCCTTCGATACCGGTGCCGGGTCCGGCGCAGACATCGGCTGGGCGGATTCCGGCTCGACAGGTGCCGGGCTGAGCGGGTCCGACGTGACCGGCCCCGCATCCGGCTTGTCCGGGTCGGGGTTGGCCGGGTCGGGGATCTCGGGCGCCGGAACAGGCTCAGGACTCAGCTCGGGCGGGGGACTGGGCGGAGCCGGCGGAGGGGCAATCCCGTCCGGGGGTGCGGGCAGTGGGAACATCACCGCCGACCCCGACTCGATCTCGAAGACCGCCAGCGGCTGGAACCAGCTCTCGACCGACATGGGCACGACGTCGCAACAGCTCCAAGGGCTTCAGGCCACCTCGGACGAGTTCGGATTCGCGGGAACCATCGTCAGCCCGGAGTACTCCAAGCTGCAGTCCGACATGACCAGCTGGTCGACCAACGGTTCGAAGAGCTTCGCGACCATCGCGGAGCAACTCGCCAAGGACGCCCAGGGGTACCGCGACAACACCACCGAGGCCCAACAGGCTTCGTCAACGATCAACCAGTGAAACCGGTCCGTGCTACGACACGTTCCGGCGACGCCATCCACGCGTTGGCCCTGCCGACGCACAGCAGTTGAGGAGTTCGCATGGCTGACCCGACCCAGACCGTCGAGGTGACCCTCGCCGAGGGTTACTCGACGACCAAGACGTACCACGGCGTGCCGGCCATCCGCAGTGTGCTGCAGCGGATCGACGGTCTCTACGGGGAGTGCAAGAGCAAGGACCACACCGAGGCCCAGCAGGGTGCGGACGCGGCCGCCTGTGCCGACCGCGGTGACTTCGAACAGAAGGTCAATGCGCTGGTCACCGAGACCGACGGCCTGCTGACTGCGATCTGGGCGACCTTCACCAGCTCCATCGAGACCAAGTCGCAGACGATCGATGCGCTGATGTCGAAGGCCAAGAAGTGGAGCCAGGTCGGCACCACGCTCGACGGCTACCAGACCACGATCGACAAACACCTCAAGGCCGACGACTGGAACTCCAAGGGCGCCCGTACGTTCAAGGCAGCCCTGCCAACCCAGCAGAAGGCGATGTACGAACTCGAAGAGCTCTGCTACCGCGCAGACACCGTGATCACCAGTTCCGCAGCGGTCAATGCAGGCATCTTCGAGGCCGTGTACCAGTCCTTGGTGTTGGTCGAGACGGCTGTGAAGCAGGCCGCCGGCAAGCCGGTCAAGAACCTCGAGTTCTGGTCTGACTCCGGATCGTCCGACAGCTCGAACGGCTGCGTCTCGTTCTACTACTACCAGCGGACGACGACGGCCAAGGCCAACTTCTCGGCACTGCGCACCTGGCTCGACTCGTTCATCACGACTCGGGGCGAATGGAGCGGGTCTGCCCAACAGGTCGCCTCCGACATTCCCACGGTCACCTCCTCGGTGGTGAACCTCAAGGAGGGCGGCGCGTGGCCCGACCCCAAGGCACAGGTGACCGGCGATGCCAATGTCGACGACCAGACTGGCACCAGCGGCAACACCCACTCGTCCACCTCGACCTCGGGCGGCGGCGGTGGCATCGACCTCGACAACCAGGGCGGCATCTTCGGCTGAGCCCGTGGGCCCTGCCGACTGTTAGCGTGACCGCGTGACGAGCATTCACCGCGTCGGGGCCGCGCTGGCGGCCGTGGTCCTGCTGGCTTCGTGCACCACCGGGGGCAGCAAACCCGGGGCCGACCGGGTTCTGCAACTGACGTCCGATCTGGGCATCCAGAAGGTCGGCTGGGCGCAGGTCACCTCCGACCAGGTGTGGGTGCGCTCGGTCAAGGATGGCGCGTGGCAGACCGCGACGCTCACCGGCAAGACGTCCCAGGTGCAGGGGACGGAGTCGTCCGACTTCGGCTGGAAGCAGGTGGCCCCAGCCGAACTCAAGGTCTCCGACCTCGAGCAGGCCATGACCCAGCACGAGCAGCAGTGCCAGCAGGGCCTGCAGGGCCAGGTCGGGGCCACCACGACCGGTGCCCTGTTGTCGCTCGTGACCTGCAACCAGAAGGTCGTGAGCACTGCCGTGAGTGGTGCCGAACTCGCCCCGATCAAGCAGTGGGACGCCGTTGGCATCGACACGGCCTTGAAGGACGTGGCGGCCGTGCAAGGGCCTCAGGCTCGTCACCTCTCCTTCTCCACGCCCAAGTCGGGCACGGTGGGGGGCAAGCTGCTGGTGAGGGACATCGGTGCTCCCGTGACCGGTGTCGACGGCAAGCCGTGCATGGTCACGGTCACCCGCTTCGGCACCCCCGACGAGGCGCTGGGCACCCTGGACTGGGCAGGCTGCGACCAGGCCGAGCCCTTCGGTGACGGCACCTTCGCGCGCAGTGAGGTGTCAGGAGCCGCCATCGAGCAGGGCCTGACCAAGGCGGCCTCGGTGATGGGCATCGACCCGACCGACATCGGCTCGTTCGACGTCTTCAGTCAGAAGGGTGTGCTGAGGGTCCAGGCCAGCGCTGGTGACGGTGTTCCGGCCAAGGCCCCGAGCGTCACCGTTCCCCTCGGGTGACCGTCGGCTGACACGCGTCGGTGACAGCTTCGGATTGGCCCGCCCGATGCGCCAGCGGCTATGCTGGGCGGCGCCCTTCGGGGCATGCGGATGTAGCTCAATGGTAGAGCCCTAGTCTTCCAAACTAGCTACGCGGGTTCGATTCCCGTCATCCGCTCAGGTGTGGAAGACCTGACCAGGAGAAGTTCCGATCGGGTTGAGCAAGGATCCCGGAGGCCGACAGCCTCCGGGATCCTGTGTTTTTGCGGCGAGGGTCCTTGACCATCGCTGAACAAGCGTTCAACATGGTGAACATGAGTTCAATGACGCGGCCGGGGGACCTCACCCCGCAGGCACGCATCCGCAACGCCGCCCTCGAACTCTTCGGTGACCAGGGCTACGACCGCACCACCGTGCGGCAGGTTGCACAGCGGGCCGGCGTGTCGGCCGGATTGGTGATCCACCACTTCGGCAGCAAGGAAGGGCTGCGCCAAGCGTGTGACGACTGGGTGACCGCCGTCATCCTCGACGAGAAGTCGATCGTCAGTTCGGGCGGCTCGCTGCCGCAACTGCAGGTGTACCTCTCCGACCATCCCGAGCTCGCCCCGATCATGAACTACCTCGTCGCGTCCCTGAAGCAGGGTGGGGAGATGGCGGGCTCGGTCTTCGACCGGCTCTGCGCAGTCACCTCGCAACTGCTGGACGAAGGGATCGCCGCCGGCACCATGCGTGAGCCCAGTGACCGGGAGGCCGCCATCGCCACCATGGTCGCCTTCTCGACCGGCGCCTCGGTGCTGGGGCCGCTGATTGCTGCCCGACTGGGCGGCACCACCCTGCTTGACCCCGGCGTCTACCCGCGCTATGCGGTGGCCGCCCTCGAGCTGTTCACCCACGGCCTGCTGACCGACAGTCACCTGCTCGACCAGGCCCGTCCCGTCCCACCTGAGAGGCAAGCATGACCACAGCCATCGAGATCACCGACCTGACCAAGACCTTCGGGCCCGTCACCGCCCTCGACCAACTCACCATGGTGGTCGCCACCGGCGACATCCACGGGTTCCTGGGGCCGAACGGATCGGGCAAGTCGACCACCATTCGGGTGCTGCTCGGTCTGCTCCGGGCCGACTCGGGTACGGCCCGACTGTTGGGGGGCGATCCTTGGCGCGACGCCCCCGTTCTGCACCGCAGGCTCGCCTACGTGCCCGGTGACGTGAACCTGTGGCCCAATCTGACGGGGGGAGAGGCAATCGACCTGATCGGACGCGCCCGGGGCGGGCTCGACCGCAACCGCAAGCGCGACCTGATCGAGCTGTTCGACCTCGATCCCCGCAAGCGGGGCCGCAGCTACTCCAAGGGCAATAGGCAGAAGGTCGCCCTGATCGCGGCCCTGGCCAGCCCCGTGGAACTCCTGCTGCTGGACGAACCCACCTCTGGCCTCGACCCGCTGATGGAGCGGGTGTTCACCGACCTTCTCCGCTCCGAGGCGTCCGAGGGTCGAACGGTGCTGCTCTCGTCCCACATCCTCAGCGAGGTGGAGGCGCTGTGCGATCGGGTCTCGATCATCAAGGCGGGCCGGATCGTCGAGTCCGGAACCCTGTCGGAACTTCGCCACCTGCACCGCACCGAGGTGGTGGCCGACCTTGACGGCGACGTCCCCGCCGACCTCTCGGCCCGTCCCGGGTTGCACAACGTCGAGATCGACGGATCGAGATTCCGCGCGCAGGTCGACGACGACGCCCTCTCGGCCCTCCTCGCCACGCTGGGGGAGGTTGGGGTCACCGCCCTGACCTCGAACCCGCCCTCGCTCGAGGAGCTCTTCCTGGCGCATTACGACACCTCACCCGTTCCCGGCCAGGAGATGGGACCCCACACGTCCGACCGTGCGCGGAGTCCCCGTCACGCGGGCAGGAGGGTGTCGGCATGACCACCCTCTCGCTGCCGGGTCGGCCGTGGTGGTCGCCCATGTCACAGTCGGGCATCGGCGCGACCACGGCCATCGCGTGGCGACGCAGCCGGTTGTACTGGGTGTTGTGGGTGCTCGCCCTGCTCACCCTGATGCCGCTGACGGTCACGAAGTACCACGACCTCGTACCGCCGGGCTCCAGCCCGGAGCAACTCATGGCCACGCTGGGCTCGAACCCCACCATGCGGGCCATCCTCGGTGTTCCCCACGACCTGTCCACGGCGGGTGGCTTCACCATGTGGCGGGTGGGCGCCTTCACCGGATGGACGGCGGCCTTCGTGGCCGCCTTCGGGGTGATCCGCGGCACCCGGGCCGACGAGGAGGAGGGGCGCACCGAACTGGTCCGCTCCGGTGCCGTCGGACGGCACGCCATTCTCGGGGGCTCACTGCTCGTGACGATGGTGGCAACGCTCGTCCTCGGTGTTCTGATCGCCCTCAGCATGGTCGGTGCTGGTACTCCGGCCAAGGGCTCCCTCGCAGCTGGGCTCGGTGTGACCGCCATTTCCTGGGTCTTCGCAGGGGTGGCGGCAGTGTGCGCCCAGGTCTTCGAATCGGCCAGGTCGGCCCGGTCCTGGGCGGCGGGCATCGTTCTGGGCGGACTCTTCCTCGTCCGGGCCGTGCTCGACGGATCGTCGTCCGTCAGGGTGCAGGCCTGGCGGTGGTTGATCCCCCTCGAGTGGCCGCAGTTGGTGCGTCCCTACGCGGACGAGCGGTGGTGGGTGCTCCTGCTCCCAATGGTGCTGAGCTTCCTGCTGATCGGCGTGGCGTTCTCGTTGGAGTCGCGACGCGACTTCGGTTCCGGGTTGCGCGCCACCCGACTCGGACGAGCCGACGCCGCGCCCGGACTGGGCGATGCTGCCGGTCTGGCCAGACGCCTGCACCGCACGGGGGTGATCGGCTGGAGCCTGGGGGTGCTGGTCTTCTCCTACGGGATGGGTTCGATCGGGAGCCAGATCGACGCGATGCTGGCGAACAACCCGCAGGTCGCCGAGATGATGGCGAAGCTCGGCGGAACGGGCGAACTGAAGAACGCGTTCTACATCGCCATGCTCGGGATCATGGTGACCGTCGTCTCGCTGGCTGCAGTGCAGTTCCTCTCGCGTCTTCATGCCGAGGAGCTCACCGGACACGCCGAGGTGCTGGCCTCGACGGCGACCTCCCGATGGGCCCTCGCCCGCAGTCATCTGGGCATCGCCCTGGTCGTGCCGGTCGTGCTGGCGCTCGCCAGTGGCGTACTGGTGCCGCTGGCTGAGGCGGCGAAGCTCGGCCGCTGGTCAATGATCGGTGACTACCTCGGGGCGGCCGCCGTGCTGCTGCCGGGTCTGTTGTTGGTGCTCGGCATCGCCATGGCGCTGCTGGGGTGGGCGCCGCGCTGGTTCTCGCTGGCGTGGGTGGCGGTCGGGTGGTCGATGTTCTGCAGTTGGCTGGCGCCCCTGTTCGGCCTGCCCGAGTGGCTGATCGATCTGCAACCGTGGGGCCATCTGCCACGGCTGCCCTCCGACCCGCTCGACCTGGTGCCGGTCATCATCGAGACAGTGATCGCCGTGGTCCTGCTGGCGGGGGGACTGGTCGGCTTCCGGCGACGCGATCTGCTCAGCCGCTGACCGGCAGTGCGGTGACCGGCGCCTAGTGGGGATTCCAGATCGTGACGTAGAGGCCGGCCAGGCCGGCGGCGGTCATCACCGCCACCGTGAACCAGCCGAAGAAGGTGGAGAGTCGACCGTTGCGGTACTGGCCCATCAAAGTCCGACTGTTCGAGATGAGCATCACCACGACCAGGAAGGGGGCCGCCGCGATGCCGTTGATCGTCGCGCTCAGCACCAGCAGCGAGACCGGGTTGTCGGAGAAGTAGGAGATGGCGATCCCTCCCACGGTTCCGGCCCCGATCAGGCTGTAGAACACCGGCGCCCGGCGCACCGACAGGTCGAATCCCCAGGGCTTCCCCAGTAACCCCGCCAACGCGATGGACCCAGAACTGGCCAGAACGGGCACGGCCAGCACGCCGGTCGAGACGAAGCCGATGGCGAAGATGATCGAGGCGGACTGTCCCGCGATGGGGGCGAGCGCTGCGGCGGCGTCTGAGGCCGTCTTGATCGTGGCCGGACCATTGCGTCCGATGGTGGAGGCCGTCGACACCATGATGGCGAACATTGCGGCCGTGCTCACCAGCATTCCGACGAAGACGTCGATCCGGGCGAGGAACAGGTTGCGCAGGGCGGCCTTCCTCGGCCGTTGCGGGAGCGGCTGGGACGCGTGGGTCGTGTCGGACTCGGCGCGCATCTCCTCGACCCTGTGGCCGCTCTGCCAGAAGAACATGTACGGCGAGATGGTGGTTCCCAGGACCGCCACCACCAGCCCGATGGAGGTCCAGTTCCACGTCATTCGGAGGCCGAGCGTGCCGGCGGCCACGGCGCCCCAGCGAACGTTCGCGACGAACAGCACCCCCACGTAGGCGAACAGCACCAGGCACAACCACTTGAACACCTTCGCCAGTCGTTCGAAGGACCCCCAGGCGAGCGCGGCGGTGAGCCCGGCGCCGGCGACGGCGGCCCACACGTGGTCACGACCGGCGTGGAGCAGTTCCATGCCCGACCCGATCGCGGCCAGGTCGGCCGCGACATTGAGGCAGTTGGCAACGATCAGCGCCACGACCAGGACGCCGACCACCCAGCGTGCCGCCGTGGGGAATCGCCGACGCACCAAGGTGCCGAGGCTGTCGCCAGTGGCGAGGGCCGTCCGGTCGCAGATTTCCTGCACGGCGTACATCAGCGGAAGGCTGGCCGGGGCCGTCCACAACATGCCGACGCCGAGTGCCGCGCCGGCCTGCGAATACGTGGCCACCCCGGATGGGTCGTCATCGGCCACGCCCGTGACCAGCCCCGGCCCGAGTACACCCAGGAAGGCGCGGGGTCCGGTCTTGGGCCGGGGCGAAGAGGGCGGCTCGCCGGAAGGCTTGGACGAGGATGGCGGCAGCGCCCGGTCCGGCGCGGCGGTGGCGGGGGAGGCCTCACCCGCCAGGTTGCCGCCCTGCTCGAGGGACTCAGGAATGTCAGCACTGGGTTCAACTCGGGTCACGCCGCCACCTCCGACTGCAGGTCCGGCGGGACGGCCGGGACTGGATCGAGGCTACGTCGCCGCGCAAGCACCGTTGCCGAGTTCGCAGTGCACCCCCCACCACAACCGGCGAGGTGGCCGGCTCCGGTGAGCGGATGGCCCCGGTTGGTGAGCGACCGGGGCCATCGCTAGGATTGTCAGGAATGCGTTCGCCCCGGTGGTGTGCGCTGCCCCAGTACACCATCAGGAGAAATCAGTGCCGAGCACCGTTGAGAAGCTGTCCCCGACCAGGGTGAAGCTGACCGTCGAGATCCCGTTCGCCGAGCTGCAGCCCAGCCTCGACAAGGCCTACAGCAGCATCGCCGAGCAGGTGAACATCCCCGGTTTCCGCAAGGGGAAGGTTCCCCCCACGGTCATCAACCAGCGATTCGGGCGAGGCATGGTGCTGCAGGAGGCCATCAACGATGCCCTTCCTGAGGCATACGGGAACGCCGTGAACGAGGCCAAGATCGTTCCCTTGGGTCAGCCCGACATCGAGGTCACGAAGCTGGAGGACAACGACCTGGTCGAGTTCACCGCCGAGGTTGACGTCCGCCCCGAGTTCGAGGTGCCCGCCACCGACGACATCGCGGTCGAGGTCGAGCCGGTCGAGGTCGATGACGCCGCCGTCGACGAGCGCGTCGACATGCTGCGCCAGCGTTTCGCCACCACCAAGGAGGTCGACCGCGCCGCTGCCGAGGGCGATGTCGTGGTCGTCGACCTCGAGGGCACCCGCGACGGCGAGCCCCTGGAGGACGCCACCGCCGATGGCATCAGCTACAAGGTCGGTGCGGGCGGCATGCTCGACGGCCTGGACGAAGCCGTCACCGGTCTCAAGGCGGGCGAGTCGAAGCAGTTCACCTCGACCCTGGTCGGAGGCCCCCTCAAGGGTCAGGACGCCGACATCAAGGTGACCGTGCAGAAGGTGCAGGAGCAGGAGCTCCCCACCCTCGACGACGAGTTCGCCCAGATGGTCAGCCAGTTCGACACCATCGACGAGATGATGGCCGACCTGCGCGACTCCTTGGTGCGCATGGCCCGCCTGGAGCAGGCCGCCGCTGCCCGTGACAAGGTGCTCGAGGCCGTGCTGGCCAAGGTCGAGATCCCCCTTCCGCAGGGGCTGGCCGACTCCGAGCTCGAGGCGCGTCGCAACCAGATCACGCAGCAGCTGACCCAGGCCGGCCTCACCCTCGAGCAGTACCTCGAGGAGGCCGAGGACGAGACCGCCACCGATGAGGAGGCCTTCTGGGCCGACATCGAGCAGCGCTCGCTCGACGCCCTCAAGGCACAGCTCGTGCTCGACCAGGTCGCCGAGAACGACGAGGTGGGGGTCGAGCAGCAGGAGCTCACCGAACTGATCATGCGCAAGGCTCAGCAGTCGGGCACCAGCCCCGAGCAGGAGATGCAGCACATGATGGAGCACAACCACCTGCCCGAGTGGATGGCCGAGATCCGTCGCAGCAAGGCCCTCGCCCGGCTGGTCGATGCCGCCACCGTGACCGACACCTCGGGTGCCGTCATCGTGCTGTCGGCCCTCAACCCCGATGGGTCGCTCAACGAGGACGTGCAGGAGGCGGCCGAGGAAGCCGTTGCCGAGAAGAAGCCGGCCAAGAAGCCTGCCGCCAAGAAGGCTGCTGCCAAGAAGCCTGCCGCCAAGAAGTCCGACAAGGCCGACGCCGAGGCGGATGCCGCCGACGCCGAGGTCGACACCGACGCGCAGGCCTGATCTGCCGAAGGCCCCGAACCGGGCATACTGAGAGGCGCCGTCCCGCTGGGGCGGCGCCTCTGTGCTGGTGGCCATCCCGACCCTCCCCGAAGGACGACCGTGAACTTCCTCACCCGACTGGTGCGCTCTGCTCGTGGCGGGACAGCGAAGAAGCAGCCGCTGGAATTGACCGCGATGCCCGACCCCGAGGGCTTGGAGCCGGTGCAGCCGGCCAGTGCGCAGTCACCCGTCGAACCTGCGGCGACACGCTCGTCCTCGGTCGAGATACCGGTGGCCCGGGCAGCGTCGAACGCCGGTGAGGCGTCAACCGTCGGGAGTCGTCCGGGCCTGCCGCGCTTCCTGATGGTCGTCATCGGCGTCGCGGCGACCGGGCTGGCGCTCACGTTCATGCGCGACCTGCAGACCCTGATCACTCCCATGTTCTTCGGGCTCAACCTGATGATCACGGCCTACCCCCTGCACCGCAAGCTGGTGCAGTGGAGGGTGCCCAGCTGGCTCAGCGCGACGGTTGCCGGCCTGGTCGTCTTCCTGGTGCTGCTGCTCTTCGTGGCCGGTTTCAGCTGGTCGGTCGCTGCGATGGTCACCAAGTTGCCCGACTACCAGGACCAGTTCGTGCAGCTCTACCAGGACGGGATCAACCTGTTGGCCCGGTTCGGTTACTCCGAGGACTGGCTGGTGCAGCAGGCCAAGGGCATCAACCCCCAGAGCGTCTTCAACGTGCTCGGTTCGGTGGTGAACTCCACCAGCGGGGTGCTTTCGATGCTGGTGGTGATCATGACCGCGATGATCTTCATGGTCATGGACACCCCCGACATGGCGCGCAGGATGGCGGTGGCCCGCCAGAGCCACGGCCGCTTCATCGGGGCCCTCGAGCACTTCTGCGAGGGCATCCGCAAGTACTGGGTGGTCACCACCGTGTTCGGACTGATCGTCGCGGTGCTCGACCTGGCGGTGCTGCTCGGACTCGGGGTTCCGTTGGCGCTGGTGTGGGCCCTGTTCAGCTTCCTCACCAACTACATCCCCAACATCGGCTTCGTGATCGGGTTGGTTCCGCCGGCGCTGCTGGCGCTGTTCCAGTCCGGCCCCAAGTCGGCCATCGCAGTGGTGGTTGCCTACTCGGTGCTGAACTTCGTGGTGCAGTCGATCATCCAACCCAAGATCGCCGGGAACGCCGTCGGACTCGGCCCGACGCTGTCGTTCATCTCGCTGCTCCTGTGGACCTGGGTGCTGGGGCCGCTCGGCGCCCTGTTGGCGCTGCCCAGCTCATTGCTGGTGAAGGCGCTGCTGATCGACGCCGATCCTTCGGCCCGCTGGGCCAATGCCCTGATCTCGTCGCGGATCGAGGACGCGGAGTCACCGGCCACCGCCGTCGATCCCGAGCCGGTCACTGCGCGAGCCTGAGCGAACGCCAACAGCGAAAGGACCGGAACCCACTCCGGTTTTGTCGGGTCGGCACGGTAGGTTCGCGGTGTGAACAACACATCGCATCTGCCCCTGATCCCGGCGCCCGTCGGGCAGGGCCCCCGTGCCGCAGCGGGTGGTCCCTCGCCGTTCGGGCTCAGCGACAACGTGTACCAGTCGCTGCTCGTCAACCGCATCGTCTTCCTCGGCTCCGAGGTGAAGGACGAGAATGCCAACGCCATCTGCGCGCAGCTGTTGCTGCTCAACGCGGAGGACCCCGAGAAGGACATCTACCTCTACATCAACTCCCCGGGTGGATCGGTGACCGCCGGCATGGCGATCTACGACACCATGCAGTGGATCTCGAACGACGTTGCCACCGTGGCCATGGGCCTGGCTGCCTCCATGGGCCAGTTCCTGCTGTCCGCCGGCACCAAGGGCAAGCGGTTCGCCCTGCCGCACAGCCGGATCATGATGCACCAGCCCTCCGGTGGCATCGGTGGTACCGCGTCCGACATCCGGATCCAGGCCGAACAGTCGCTGCACATCAAGCGCGAGATGGCCGAGTTGATCGCGCAGCAGACGGGTCAGACCGTCGAGCAGATCAACGCCGACTCCGATCGTGACCGTTGGTTCACCGCGGCGCAGGCACTCGACTACGGGTTCATCGACCATGTCTACGAGCGGGCCAGTCAGATCAAGACCGACGCCCCCAACCAGTGATCCCACCCATCCAGTGATCCAGAGGCCTGAAGTGATCAACACCATGCACACCCCGCAACTCCCCGGGGGGATGGCTCCGGCCGGCCCCTCGATGGACTACTACATCCCGCAGTGGGAAGAGCGCACCAGCTACGGCGTGCGTCGCGTCGACCCCTACACCAAGCTGTTCGAGGATCGCATCATCTTCCTCGGCACCCCCATCTCCGACGACATCGCCAACGCCGTCATGGCCCAGTTGCTGTGCCTGCAGTCGATGGACGCCGATCGCCCGATCAGCATGTACATCAACTCACCCGGTGGTTCGTTCACCGCGCTGACGGCCATCTACGACACGATGCGCTACATCAAGCCCGATGTGCAGACCATCTGCCTCGGCCAGGCTGCCTCGGCCGCCGCCGTGCTGCTGGCGGCCGGCACCAAGGGCAAACGCCTGGCCCTGCCGAACTCCCGCATCCTGATCCACCAGCCGGCCACCGAAGGCGGCTACGGGCAGAGTTCCGACCTCGAGATCCAGGCGAACGAGATCCTGCGCATCCGCTCGTTGATGGAACGGATGCTCGCCGACGCCACCGGGCAGGACCTCGACAAGGTCAGCCACGACATCGAGCGTGACAAGTACCTGACGGCCGCAGAGGCCGTCGAGTACGGCATCATCGACGAGATCCTGCCCTCGCTCAAGGACTCCTGAGACTCGTGTCGACGGGCGGCGGCCCGGCCCGTGGGGTCAGCCGCCTCCCGCCGACAGGTCACGGAATGGACACAAAACCCCCGGCCACCCCAGGTCCCGGCCGTGCATCCGACATCGCTGTCGGCCCGGGGTTAGGGTGGCGAAAAGTTCACCACGGTAGAGTCGGGACCCGATGGAACCGCCCTTGACACCCGCTCAAGGAGAACAGCAGTCAAGGAAACCAGCGCTGACCGGCGCCGAGAGGAGGAGACATGGCACGCATCGGGGAGTCGAGCGACCTGTTCAAGTGTTCCTTCTGCGGCAAGAGTCAGAAGCAGGTCAAGAAGCTCATCGCCGGACCGCACGTCTACATCTGTGACGAGTGCATCGACCTGTGCAACGAGATCATCGAGGAGGAGTTCGCCGAGACCCCCAGCGTGGGTCTGCTGGACGACCTCCCCAAGCCCGTCGAGATCCGCTCGTTCCTCGATGAGTACGTGATCGGTCAGGACTCCGCGAAGAAGACCCTCGCGGTGGCCGTCTACAACCACTACAAGCGGGTCCAGGCGCAGGCCGCCAGCAGCACGCCTGCCCGTCGGGCCGAGGACGACGGGGTCGAACTCGGCAAGTCGAACATCCTGCTGATCGGGCCCACCGGATGTGGCAAGACCTATCTCGCGCAGACCTTGGCGAAGATGCTCAACGTGCCCTTCGCCATGGCCGATGCGACGGCCCTCACCGAGGCCGGGTACGTGGGTGAGGACGTCGAGAACATCCTGCTCAAGCTGATCCAGGCGGCCGACTTCGACCTGAAGAAGGCCGAGACCGGCATCATCTACATCGACGAGATCGACAAGGTCGCCCGCAAGTCCGAGAACCCCTCGATCACGCGCGACGTCTCGGGTGAAGGGGTGCAGCAGGCGTTGCTGAAGATCCTCGAGGGAACCCAGGCGTCCGTGCCGCCGCAGGGCGGCCGCAAGCACCCCCATCAGGAGTTCCTGCAGATCGACACCACCAACGTGTTGTTCATCGTGGGTGGTGCCTTCTCAGGCCTGGAGGACATCATCGGCCAGCGGATCGGCAAGCGCCCCCTCGGTTTCAACAAGGAGATCGCCTCCCGCGCGGTCGAGACCGACCTGTTCAGCCACGTCTCTCCCGAGGACCTGCACAAGTTCGGCCTGATCCCCGAGTTCATCGGACGCCTGCCGATGATCTCGACCGTCTCCCCGCTCGACCGGGGCGCCCTCGTGCGCATCCTGGTGGAGCCGCGCAACGCACTGGTCAAGCAGTTCCGCAAGCTGTTCGAACTCGACGGCGTGCAACTGGAGATCACCCCCGACGCCGTGGACGCCATCGCCGACAAGGCGCTGGAGCGTGGCACGGGCGCGCGCGGCTTGCGCGCCATCCTCGAGGAGACGCTGCTCGAGGTCATGTACGAGGTGCCCGGCCGCGAAGACGTCGCAGGGGTGCGGATCACGGGAGCCGTCGTCCGTGGTGAGGACGCACCCGAACTGCTGCCGCGGGCCAAACTCGCCCCTCGCGGCGAGTTGTCCGCCTGAGTCGCTGCCCGAGGCTGCCGGATGGCCACCCGCGAATGGGATGCCCAGACCTATGACGCCCTTCCCCTGCCGCACGTGGCGTGGGGACAACGAGTGCTCGACCACTTGGCGCTGACCGGCCACGAGCGCGTACTCGATGCCGGTTGCGGTACCGGACGCGACGCCGCCGCCCTGCTGGAACGCTGGCCCACCGCCCGGGTGGTCGGGGTGGACGGCTCGGCCGCCATGATCAGCGCCGCCCGAGAGCGGCTGGGGGGCCACGTCCAACTGCTCGTCGCCGACCTCACCGAACCCCTTCCGATCGAGCCGGTCGACGCGGTGATGAGCGTGGCGGCCTTCCACTGGATCGCCGACCACGAGGCCCTGTTCACCAACCTGGCCCGCTCGGTCGTCCCCGGCGGGCGACTGGTCAGTGACTGCGGCGGGCAGGGCCAGCTGGCGTTCCTGGACGAGGCCTTGGTCGAGGTCACCGGACGACCCAAGCAGGGGATCCGGTTCGCCGGGGTCGCCGAGACCGAGCGGGCGCTGACCCGAGCCGGCTGGCGGGTGGAACGCGTTGAGCTTCGGCCCGACCCGTTGCGGATCGAGGACCCTGACCTGCTCGAGACCTATCTGGGAGCCGTCTGCCTCGGGCAGTACCTGGCCGAGCTGCCGGCCGACGAGCACCGGCCCTTCCTCTCACGGGTTCGAGGCGCCATGCACGAGCCCGTCGTCGACTACGTGCGGCTCGAAATCGAGGCGCGCCGGTAGATCGTGCCCACCAGTTCCTCGATGGTGGGCTCGGTCAGGGCGATGTCGACCACCGAGCACTGGGCCTGCACCGCTGCCAGCACTCCTGCCGCGGTCAGGGGTGAGGCGAACTCCACCTGCAGGCGGCTGGCGTCGTCCGTGGGCAGTTGTTCGGCACCGGCCGGCAGGTCGAGCAGCACCGGCTCGTCGTCCGCGACGACATCGACGACAAGCCTGCGGCGAGCCCCGGTCACGGCGGCCAGTTCGGCCTCGGTGCCGTCGAATGCCACCCGGCCGCGGTCGATGATCACCATGCGTTCGCACAGACGCTGCACGTCGGACAGGTCGTGGGTCGTCAGGAACAGCGTGGTGCCCCGTTCCGTGCGTTCCCTCACCAGGAAATGGCGCAGCCGCTCCTTCGACAGCATGTCGAGACCGATGGTCGGTTCATCGAGGATCAGCAGGTCGGGGGAGTGCACCAGGGCGGCGGCCACCTCACCGCGCATCCGTTGCCCGAGCGAGAGCTGGCGCACGGGCGTGCCGAGGAAGCCTGACAGGTCCAGTTCGTCCACGAGGGTGTCGAATCGCGGCTTCCAGATGCGGCCCGGGAGCCGGTGCATGGCCGACAGGATCGGGTATGACTCCCCGAGCGGCAGGTCCCACCACAACTGGGAGCGCTGTCCGAAGACCACCCCGATCTGTCTGGCCAGCTCACGCCGCCGCGGGACGGGGTCGAGCCCGCAGGTGCGCACCTGTCCCCGGGTGGGGGTGAGGATGCCCGTCAGCATCTTGATGGTGGTCGACTTCCCAGCCCCGTTGGCGCCCAGGTAACCCACGGCGGCCCCCGCCTCCACCGTGAGGTCCAAGCCGTCGAGTGCAGGCTTGACCACGCGTCGGCGTCGCCACAGTGAACCCTCGTGGAGCACGTAGTCGCGGCCCAGTTCTTTCGCCTCGATGATCATGTCAGCCTCCTGCTCCGGTGTAGTGCCTGATGGCCCGCCCCCAGGCGACCAGTCCCGTCGCCCAGACGACCAACGCGGCCACAGGCGACAACCACCCCAGCCACGCGGGCCAGCCATGGGGCAGACCTGCGCCCGAGACGACCGCCATCGGCAACCAGGCCGACAGCAGGGTCGGTGCCACGAAGGTGAAGAACACGCGAACGGGGGTGAACAGGGCCCCTCCGGGCACCCCCGACGCGAACTTGCCGCCGTACATGACGGCGTTCGAAGCCTGTTTGCCGTCGACCACCACCATCGTGAAGGCGCCGGCCCAGACCTGCAGCCCGGTGAAGATGCCCGCACCTCCCAAGGGTGCGATCACCGCGAGACCGACCTTGGCGGCGGTCCAGTCATCCACCGTGGCCACCAGCAACCACGGATAGGCGATCACGCCGACCAGCACTCGTCCGAGTCGGCGCAACTGGAAATCGGTGGTGACCAACTGGGTCAGCAGCGAGGTGGGGCGTACCAGCAGCGTCTCGAGCCGGCCCTGCTTGACGAAGTCGCCAGCGTTCTCCAGTTCCCCGAACAGCAGGTCTGCCAGTCCGAAACCGAACTGGCTGCAGACGTAGACCAGTGCCGCCTGCGACAGGGTCATACCGCCCAGCACCGGGGCGTGCACCAGCAGCACCCAGATCTCGATGAACTCGCTGGCCACCAGGAAGGCCTGACTGAACAGGTCGAGGGCAAGCGAGGTGCGGTAGGCCAGTTGCGAGCGCAGCCGTGACCCGACCAGCACCCTGATCATGGCCAACCACGTGACCGGACGATCGTCGCCCAAGCCCAGCACCGTGCGTGGTCGGGAACCGACCACTGGCTCAGCCACCCTGCACCTCCAGGCTGCGGGTGCCCCAGCGCAGCACCAGGGCCACGACGAGCCCCAGCACCAGCACCCATCCGAGTTGGGTGGTCAGCACCTCCAGCACACGGCCGCGGGCGAGGCCCGTCGCCAGGTCGGCGGGCGTCTGCCACATGCTGGGCAGGAAGGTGTGTCCGACGAGGGTGCGCAACCAGTCGGGGAACCACTGCACGGGGACGAGGAACCCTGACAACGTGTTGAAGACGACCATGAAGAACACGAGGAAGCCACGGATGTCGACCAGCCACAGCCCCAGCAGGTTGACCACCAGCCAGCAGAACAGGCAGAGCGTGTTGGCCAGCACCATCGAGCACAGGAAGGCCAGCCACAGCCACGGCTGCGTGGGCAACACCAGACCCGTGGTCACGGCACCGACCAGCATCATCGGGATGAACCGGGGGAGAAGTTGCGATGCGCCCCGACCGAGGTCGGTCGCCCACCACTGGGCCAAGGGATGCGCCGGCCTCAACAGATCGACCGCGAAGTCTCCGGATTTGATGCGCAATCCGACCTCACGTGGGTAACTGCCCCACAGTTCGACGGGACCCAGCATCGCCTGGGTCACCCAGACATAGGTGGCCGCCGAGGCTGCGGTGTACCCGTTGACGGTGCCCCCGGCGGCTTGGACGGCTGCCAGCAGCAGGCTGGCCCGGATCAGTCCGAAGACGGAGTTGGCCAGCAGCGCCGTGAGCGTGGCCACGCGGTACCTGGCCCATCGGCGGAAGCCGCCGATGACCAGTTCCCAGAGCGCGCGCACTCGGACGAGCCTACCGGTGGGCGGGTGGGTCGGCCGGTAGGGTGGAGCAGACATCCGCGCACCGCCGCCCGAGACCACCACGAGGACGACCACCGTGAGTACCCCTGTCATTGATGTTGCCCAGACGGTTCCCACCGACGACCTGCGCAACGTCCCTCAACTCGTCAGGCGTCGAGCCACCGAGCATCCCGACGCCGTCGCGTTCTCGGTCCACCGCGGCGAGGCAACGGTCGACGTGACCGGGGCCGAGTTCCTGGCCGATGTCGAGTCCCTGGCCAAGGGTCTGATCGCCCACGGTCTCCAGCCCGGCGACCATGTCGCCGTGATGTCGGCCACTCGGTACGAGTGGACCGTGTGCGACTTCGCCATCCTGTTCGCCGGCGGTGTGGTGGTGCCCGTCTACGAGACGAACACGGTGGGCCAGACCGCCTTCGTGCTGCAGGACTCGGGAGCCGTCGCCGCCTTCGCCGAGGGAGGCCGCCACGTGAAGGTGGTCACCGAGGCGGCGGCACAGGCCGGGGTCGAGCTCAGCGCCATCTGGAGGATGCACGGCTCGTCCGACCTCGACGACCTGCGCGCGCTGGGTGCCGGGGTCTCGGACGAGGACCTGCTCGCCCGCTCCGACCTGGCGACGCCCGACACCATCGCCAGTCTGGTCTACACCTCCGGGACCACCGCGGAGCCCCGTGGGGCAGCCATCACCCACCGCAACCTCGCCCATCTCGCCGTCAACGTCATCGAGACCCTGCAGGACATCCTGTTCGAGGGTGCGTCCACCGTTCTCCTCCTGCCATTGGCGCACATCCTGGCCAGGTTCGTGCAGCTGGGGGCCTACGTGAGCGGCACCCGCATCACCCACGTGCGCGACGCCTCGCGCGTGATCCCGATCCTGGCGGCAGCGCGGCCGACGATGATGGTGGTCGTCCCGCGGGTGATGGCCAAGGTGCTGGCCGGAGTGCGCAAGAGCGCAACCGAGAAGAAGCTGGGCAAGGCCTTCGACCGCGCCGAGCACGCCGCGATCGAGTGGGGTCGACATCTCGAGGCCGTTCAGGAAGGCCGGAAGGGACGCACCCCCCTGAGCCTGCGTCTGCGCCACGCCCTGTTCGACAAGCTGTTCTACGCCAGGATTCGGTCGACCCTCGGCGGCAACCTCGGCACCCTCGTCTCGGGCGCCGCGCCCCTCGACCAGCAACTGGCCTACTTCTTCCGCGGTGTCGGCATCGAGGTGCTCGAGGGATACGGGCTCACCGAGACGACGGCTCCCATCACGGTCAACCGTCCGGGGGCCAGCGTGATCGGCGGTGTCGGAACCCTCGTCCCGGGATCGACGCTGAAGATCGCCGAGGACGACGAGATCCTGGTGAAGGGCATCGGCGTCTTCGCGGGCTACCACCATGGCGACGGCGACGAGTTCGACGCTGACGGGTTCTTCCGCACCGGCGACCTCGGGCGCGTCGACCACCACGGTCGCCTGTTCATCACGGGCCGTGCGAAGGACATGATCATCACCGACTCGGGCAAGAACGTCTCCCCGCAGAAGTGGCAGGGCGTGCTCGAGCGGGACGCCCTGGTGGCCAACGCCGTCGTCATCGGTGACCGGCGGCCCCACCTCGCCGCCCTGCTGGTGATTGACCCTGCCGGGGTGGCGGACTGGGCATCGGCCAACAACCGCCCCGATCTGGCCACGCGTTGGGCCAAGCCGGGGGAACTGCCCGGGGAGAAGATCACCGACCCCCAACTCCTGACGGCGCTCGAGCACCTGGTCGACCGGGCCAACGCCCAGGTCAGCAATGCCGAGCGGGTACGCCACTGGGTGGCAGTCGCCGCCGACGTCAGCGAGGACGCGGGTTACGTGACCCCGACCATGAAGCTCAAGCGGCAGAAATTCCTCGACGCGATGAGCCCCGTCATCGAGCAGATCTACTCCTGAACCAGACCCCGATCGGCACCATCACCCCTAGTGAGGGCAGCCTAAGCTAGCTTGTGAAAGATCTCACTCGGGTGCAGGGTGGGCTCATGACACAGACGAGTTCGCTCGGGACCCTCGCGTCTGAGGGTGACTCCGGCACCCAGGGGTTCCACACGCGACTGAACTGGCTGCGCGCCGCGGTGCTCGGCGCCAACGACGGGATCGTCAGCATTGCTGGTCTGGTGGTCGGCGTTGCCGCCGCCACCACCAGCAGCCACGCCCTCCTGGTGGCCGGTGTGGCTGGTGTCATCGCGGGTGCGCTCAGCATGGCAGCCGGTGAGTACGTGTCGGTCTCGACCCAACGCGACGGGGAGCGCAGCCTCGTCGACCGCAAGCGATCGGAGTTGCAGGCCGACCCTGACGGGCAGCTGGAGCGGCTCGCTGCGCTCTATCGCGCCAAGGGGCTGGACGCCCATCTCGCCGAGCAGGTCGCCGAGCAACTCACCAGTCGCAACGCCCTCGCAGCCCACGCCGAAGCAGACCTCGGGGTCGATCCCGAGGAGCTGACCAACCCCTGGCATGCTGCCTGGGCGTCGATGTTGTCGTTCACGCTGGGAGCCCTGCTCCCGCTCGCGGCGGTGCTGCTCACGCCCGTCTCGTGGAAGATTCCGGTCACCGTGCTAGCCGTCACCGTGGCGCTGGCCATCACGGGAGCCAGCAGCGCCAAGCTCGGCGAGGCTCCTGCCGTTCCCGCGACGCTGCGCAACGTTCTCGGTGGGGCGACCGCCATGGCCGTCACCTACGGTGTCGGCCTGCTGTTCGGCACGCTCGGCGGCTGACGCAGCCAGAACTCAGGCGGCCGAGCCCACGTGTGCCACGGCGTCGACCTCGACCCTGACATTGGGGTGCCCGAAGTCGACGATCAGGGCGGTCCGGGCCGGACGGTGGTCACCCAGTCGACGGGCGTAGATCTCGTTGAACGGCGCGAACAGCAGCGAGTTGGACAGGTAGACACCCACCTTGACCACATCGTCCCAGGTGGCTCCGCCGGCAGCGAGCACCTTCTCGACGTTGTCCAGCGTCCCTTCCACCTCGGCTTCGAAGTCACCGACGAGGATCGCTCCGTCCGGGGCGTTGGCCACCTGTCCCGAGACGTAGAGCACGCCACCGGCGGAGTAGCCGGGGCTCAGGGGTGCAGTGGGGGCGGGCTGGTCGGGCAGGTTGATCGCGGGCATGCTGCCCACTCTAGTGAGGGACCCGGTTGAATGGTGGCCATGGACTTCTCCGGACTCGTCGGCCAGCATCCCACCCCCATCCTGCTCGTCGACGTCGGTCGGCTCGACCGCAACATCGCCCAGGTGCAGCATCGCTTCACCGAGGCCGGGGTCGACCTTCGTCCCCATGTGAAGACCTCGAAGTGTCTGGAAGTTGCCTCCCGGCAGCGCGCCGCCGGTGCGATCGGCCACACGTGCTCCACCCCTGCCGAGGTGGAGTGGCTGGCCCGTGCCGGTTTCACCGGCCTGCTGTGGGCCCACCAGCCGGTCGGCCCGGCGAAGGTCGACTTCGCCGTCAGGGCTGGCCGCGAATGGGGGGTCACCCTGATCGCCGACTCGGTGGCCGTGGCGCAACCCCTCTCGCAGAAGGCGGTCGAGGCGGGAGTGACCCTCGCTGTCATGGTGGAGGTCGACTCGGGGCAACACCGGACGGGGGTGGCGGCTGGCGAGGCCGTCGGGGTGGCCAGCGCCATTGCGGCGCTGCCCGGGATCCGGGTCGTGGGCATCCTGACCCACGAGGGGCATGTGGGTGCCGCCTCCGGGGCGCCGGCCCGGGCGGACCTGGGCTCGCGGGTGGGCTCCGACATGGCGGAGGTGGCTGAGTCACTGCGAGCCGCGGGGATCGATCTGGGCATCGTGTCGGTGGGAAGCACCCCCGGCTGGCAGACCGCTCCGTTTGCCACCGGGGTGAGCGAGGGCCGCCCCGGCACCTACGTCTACTACGACGCCAACCAGGTGCGCGGGGGTACCTGCACGCTCGACGACTGCGCCCTGTCGGTGCTGGCCACGGTCGTCTCGAAGCACGCCGACCGGGTCATCATCGACGCGGGGACGAAAGCCATGTCTGCCGATGCCTTCACGCCCCAGACCGGTGGCGGCATCGTCTGCGATCCCGACCTGGTACCCCTGCCGGGGATCCACTTCGAGCAGGCGAACGAGGAGCACGGCTTCCTGACCGGTGAGGTGTCGGGGCTCGAGGTCGGTGACCTGGTGAGGATCGTGCCCAACCATGCCTGCGGGACGGTCAACATGTGGTCAGGTCTGACGGCTGTCTTCCCCGACGGCCGGCTCGACTCCTGGCCGATCGAGGCGCGCCACTGACCAGCCCACCACCAGTCCCAGGAGGGCGACGGCGGCACCGGCCGCCAGCACGCCGCCGAAGCTGAACCGGCCGACTCCCTGTCCTCGGGTGGCGACGGTCATTGTCCACGGCGCCGCGAATCCGATGTAGGTCAGGGCGTAGAAGACGGCGCTCACCGGCGCCAGCACTTCGACGGGGGTGTGGGTCTCGATGGTGCGCAGCCCACCGACCAGCAGCAGGCCGTAGGCCGCGCCGAACACCACCCAGGCCACCGGGAGCAACGGGTGATGGGTACGCGAGACAGCAGCCAGCGCCAGCGCGGCAATCAGCACGGCAAGGCCAGTCGGCAGCGTGACGCCCGGGTGGGCGTCCTCGACCTGCCTGATGGTGGGCTGCAGGGCCACCCCCGTGCCCAGGGTGACAGCGGCGCCGACACCGATCAGCAGCACCACGTGGGCGGCGAGCGGGCCCGCAGTTGCGCCGACGCCCGTCGGCAGGGCGAGGAACGACAGGGTGGCCGAGCCGAAGACCCACGGGGCGGTGAGGGGCACCCAGGCCAGGAACCAGCGCGAGCGCAGGGCCGTGACGACGGTGCCGGCTCGCGGCGCTGGTCGTTCTGTCAGGTCCAGTGCCGCCTGGTCAAGCTCCGGCGTGCGCCAGACGAGAACCGCTGCGGCCATGGCCACCAACAGGTGCACGAGGTAGGGCAGCACCGTCGGGTGGGGCAGCTCGGTGAGCAGCGCCGCGACCAGCGCACCACCCCCGAATCCGGTCGAGAGTGCCACCGTGGCCCGGCGTGCTCCGATCCCCGGCGAACCGGACGACAGTTGCTTCACCCAGGCGGTGCCCGGAGCCATCGCGGCGCCGATGGCGACACCGGCCAGGATGCGGCCGAGCAACAGTCCGCCCGTGTGATGGGTGTTGACGGCGAGCACGAGCGAACTGACCAGCGAGGTGACCGCCCCGAACCGGACGAAGGGGCGCTTGCCCCGGTGGGCGCTCCACCACCCGGCGACCAACAGGGTCGGCACCAGACCCGCCGCGTACAGCCCGAACAGTGCCGTAGCCGTGGACGCCGAGAGCGAGACCTGTTGCCTGTAGACCTGGACCATCGGGGCGAACTGGTTGGCTCCCCAGCCGATCGCCACCAACGCGAAGCTGACCCGGGCCCAGTCCGGGACGGTGCGTGGCATGGGGCCTCCTCGTGTCCGTGCCACGGTAGTGCCGTCAGGCGCGGCGGTACTGCAGGAACAGGAAGTCGTCCCCCCGATGGACGGCCGTCAGGCTGAGCCGCCGCGGGGTCTGGGCTCCGGTCGTCAGGGGTACACCGGCACCGACCAACTGTGGACTCAGCACGAACAGCAGTTCATCGACCAGGTCGGCGTCGAACAGGTCAGCCAGCAGGCTCGGGCCTCCCTCGGTGAGCACCCGGGTGAGGCCGCGGGCGTGCAGGGCGCGCACCGCTTCGGCCAGGTCGACCCGCCGCTCGCCCGCGAGCACCACGTCGGCGACCCGGGCCAGGGCTGCTCGCCGGCCCGGGTCGGCCCCCTCGTGGGTGATCACGATCGGACGGGTGGTCGCCTCGGTGAACAACGAAGTGGTCGGGTCGAGGTCGCAGGAGTGGGTGACGATGGCGAGTCCGGGTTCGGGCGTCTGACCCCGGGAGGCCCGAGCCGCGGCCACCTCAGCGCTGACCCCCAGCGGTCCGTAGCCCTCGGCGCGGATGGTGCCGGCGCCGACCAGCGTCACGTCGGCCAGGCTGCGCAACAGGTGCAGCAGCACCTGGTCCTCCGGGCTGGTCAGACCACCCACCCGTCCCTCCACCGTGGCGGAACCGTCCAGCGAGATCACCATGTTGGCGCGCAGCCACGGGCCTTGCGGGTGCGCGTAGGCGGTGGCCAGATCGGTCTCGGTGGCCGGGGTCAGGTCGAACATGGCGCCATTCTGCTGCAGATCAGCCCTCGGGCTGCACCAGCTCGACGGCCACCGTCAGCGGCTCCTCGGACGAGACCCAGCTGACCTCACCGGTGATGCGTCCGACGGCTCTCAGGTCGTCCTCGATGGTGGCGAGTCGCTCGACCCCGGCACCGGTGAAGACTGCCCGGGTGACCTCGGTCTTCATCGAGACCTTGGCCGTGGACTTGGCCCCACGGATGGCGATCAGGGCCGCCGCCACGTCAGCGAGCAACTGGGCGTCGCCCTCCACCGCGATCTCGTCCACCCGTGGCCACCGCTGGTGGTGCACCGACTGGTCCGAGATCCACGACCACACCTCTTCGGTGACGAAGGGCAGGAACGGCGCGAACAGCTTCAGCATCGCCGTCAGGGCGATCCTCAGCGCCGCCCGGGCCGAAGCGGCGGCCTGGTCACCCTGGGCCCCGTATGCGCGCTCCTTGACGACCTCCAGGTAGTCGTCGCAGAACGACCAGAAGAACTGCTCGGTTGCCTCGAGGGCGCCGGTGTAGTCATAGTCCTCGAACGACGAGGTCGCCTGCTCGACGGTCATCGCCAGTCCCACCAGCATCGCCCGGTCCAGGGCGTTGGTGACCTGGTCACGGGTGGCATCGGCGCTCGACATCGCCAGCACGAACTTCGAGGCGTTGAGCACCTTCATGGCCAGGCGTCGTCCGACCTTCATCTGGGTCTCGTCGAATGGGGAGTCGAGCCCGGGTCGGGCGATGGCGGCACGCCACCGCACCGCGTCGGCGCCGTACTTGTCGAGGATCTCGGTGGGCACCACGACGTTGCCCTTCGACTTCGACATCTTCTTGCGATCGGGGTCGACGATGAAGCCGGAGATCATGGCCACCCGCCAGGGTGCGGAGCCCTCCTCGAAGTGCGCACGAACGACCCGGCTGAACAGCCAGGTGCGGATGATGTCGTGGGCGTGGGTGCACAGGTCATAGGGGAAGACCGACGCGAACAGCTGGGCATCGGTGAGCCAACCACCGGCGAGTTGGGGGGTGAGCGAGCTCGTGGCCCAGGTGTCCATCACGTCGGGATCACCGATGAATCCGCCGGGCACCCCGCGCTGGCTCTCGTCGTAGCCCTGCGGGGCCTGGGACGAGGGGTCGACCGGCAACTGCTTCTCGCTGGGCAGCAGCGGGTGGCCGTAGTCGGGCTCACCATCGCCGTCGAGTGCGTACCAGACCGGGAAGGGGACGCCGAAGAAGCGCTGGCGGCTGATCAGCCAGTCCCCGTTGAGTCCGTTGACCCAGTTGTCGTAGCGGTGCTTCATGTGGGTGGGCACCCAGCTCAGCTCGGCGCCACGGTCGAGCATCTGCTCGCGCACGCCGGCATCGCGCCCCCCGTTCCTGATGTACCACTGTCGGGTGGAGACGATCTCGAGGGGCTTGTCGCCCTTCTCGTAGAAGTTGGTCATGCGCTGGGTCGGCTTCGGTTCGCCGTCCAGGTCGCCGGTCTCGCGCAGCTTGGCCACGACGGCCTCGCGGGCGGAGAACGTAGTCTTGCCTGCCAGTTCGGTCCAGAACTCGGCCCCACCCAACCACTCCGGGACCTCGCGCAACAGGCGCCCGTCGCGACCGATCACCGTACGCACGGGCAGGTTGAGTTCGCGCCACCACTGCACGTCGGTGAGGTCACCGAAGGTGCAGCACATGGCGATACCGGCTCCCTTGTCGGGTTCGGCAGCAGGATGGGGGAGCACCGGCACCTCGACGCCGAAGATGGGCGAGGTCACCGTCGTGCCGAACAACGGCTGGTAGCGCTCGTCGTCGGGGTGGGCGACCAGGGCCACCACCGCGGGAATGAGCTCCGGTCGGGTGGTCTCGATGTGGATGGGCCCGTCGGCGCCGTGGAAGGCGACCCGGTGGTAGGCGCCCGGGTACTCGCGGGCCTCCAGTTCGGCCTGGGCGACCGCGGTCTGGAAAGTCACGTCCCACAGGGTGGGTGCCTCCTGCAGGTAGGCCTCACCGCGTCCGAGGTTGCGCAGGAACGCAGTCTGCGAGACCTTCTGGGCCTTGGCGCCGATGGTCGTGTAGTTCTGAGACCAGTCCACCGACAGACCCAGGGTGCGCCACAGCGACTCGAAGACCTGCTCGTCGGCCTCGACCAACTGCTCGCACAACTCGACGAAGTTGCGGCGACTGATGGGCTGCTGCTTCTTGGGGTCGGGCTTCTCCGGAGGCGTGTAGTCCTCCACGTAGGGCAGCGACGGGTCGCAACGAACCCCGAAGTAGTTCTGCACGCGCCGTTCGGTGGGCAGCCCGTTGTCGTCCCAGCCCATCGGGTAGAAGACCTGCTTGCCACGCATGCGCTGGTAGCGGGCGATCAGGTCGGTGTGGGTGTAGCTGAAGACGTGCCCCACGTGCAGGGAACCCGACACCGTGGGCGGTGGGGTGTCGATCGAGTACACCTCGTCGCGCGAATCGGGTTGCACGAAGGCGTAGGTCTGACGTTCCTTCCAGGTCT
Source organism: Aestuariimicrobium kwangyangense DSM 21549 (assembly GCF_000421525.1). Lineage (GTDB taxonomy): Bacteria > Actinomycetota > Actinomycetes > Propionibacteriales > Propionibacteriaceae > Aestuariimicrobium > Aestuariimicrobium kwangyangense. Next base: position 417,294 of record NZ_ATXE01000003.1, read on the forward strand.
GCGCCCACTTGGCCTCCAGACCCTCGAGCACAGGCTTGTCCGGTACCTGCGACGCGGTGGCGGTCGCGGTGGGCTCGGACGAGAGGTGGTCTGCTGTGCTCATGGGGCCACAGCTTAGTGATCCACGGCGGGAGGCTCACAGTCGACCAGTTCGCCGGCCTGACGACCATTCGTGCAGATCGTGTGCGCCGGTGGCAGTTGTTGCGCCCCGAGCGCCACTGTCGTGCTGGGACGACACGATCCGCACGATTGGGCGGGGGCACCACTGCCGCGGGATCACTTGTACTGGGCGATGGCCTGTTCCCAGGCCGCGGAACTCGGGTCGAGCACCTGCCACCAGGCGACCTGCTTGCCGTCGGCGTTCACCATCGGGTTCTTGCCGTTGATGCTGACCTGCGGGGTCGACCCGTCGAAGGAGGGGAGCGCCTTCTCCTGCTGGGAGGCCAGCGCGTTGGCGGTTGCCCGCTGGTCGTAGCACTGCTGGAACTTCGCCAGCTCAGGATTCTGCAGCCCCGCCTGGTTGGCGAAGGTGACCCGCAACTGTTCGTCGGTGAAGCCCGCTCCCTCCTGCTCGGGTTGTCCGGCGAAGAGCGCGTCGTGGTAGGTCGGGTACACCCCGACCACGTCGGCGCACATGGCCGCCCTGCCGGCTCGCTCCGAGGCGTCCTCGTTGCCCAGCCTCTTGCCGATCACGGTCAGGATGGAGAACTCCAGCTTGATCTCGCTGGCGCCGGCCAGTTGGTTCAACACCGGTCCGTAGGTCTCGTTGAAGCTCTTGCAGGCGGGGCACTGGAAGTCGAGGTAGACCGTGATGGTGGGCACGTCGGCAGTGGTGCGGGGGTTCTCGACGATCGCGCTCCCGGCGGCATTCAGGTTGGGCGGCGAGACCTGCGCCGCCAGTTGCTGGTCGGTGAGCCGGTGCCCGGCTGACCGGTTGCGCACGACCACGGTTGCCACGGTCGCGATGATGGCCACCACCACGACCGCCGCCACCAGCCAGATGATGCGCATCCGGCGGTCGGATCTCCTCAACTGGGCTTCCCGTTCGGCCCTCAGCTGCTCCCGCCTGGTGGGCGGTGAGGGCGGCGAGACCTTGCGTCCAGACATGACCACACCCTAACGACCGGCCCGAACCAGCGACTCGGACCAGCCGTTGGGGCTCACTTGATCTTGTCGATGGCCTCGACCCAGGACTGCTCGGTGGGTTCGAGCACGCGCCACCAATCGGTGTCCTCGCCCTTCTCGTTCTTCACCTTGGGGCTCTTGCCGTTGACCGAGTACTGCGGGGTGGAGCCCTGCCACGTGGTGCGGGCCTTCGACTCCTCGTCGCGGACGGCCTGCGCCGTGGCCTTGTCGTCGTAGCACTTCTGGTAAGCGGTCAGCTTCGCACCCGTGATCCCGGCCGCGGTGGGGTAGGTCACCCGCAACTGCTCGTCGGTGAAGCCGGTGCCCTCGGCGGGCTGGTTGGCGTAGACCGCGTCGTGGAAGGCGCCGAAGGAGCCCGCGATGTCGGCGCAGAACGAGGCCCGCGCGGCGCGCTCGGAGGAGTCGTTGCGCAGGTTCGTGTCGAGGAAGGTCAGCACCCGGTACTCGAGCTTGAGCTTGCCGTCGGCGGCCAACTTGTTGACCGTCGCGCCGAAGTAGTCGTTGGCGCTCTTGCAGGCCGGGCACTGGAAGTCGAGGTACACCGAGAGGGTGGGCACGTCACCGGTGACCTGCGGGTTCACCACGATGCCCGAGCCGTCAGCGTTGAGGTGCGGCGGCTTCACCTGGGACGCGGCCTCCCTCGCGGCGATGTCACGCTTGTTCTGGCGGTCGTTGTAGATGACGACACCGACGGTGGCCACGATGGCGATCAGCATGAAGCCAGCGACGGCGTAGAGGATCCGCATCCGGGTGCGAGCCCGCTTGGCGTCGGCCAATTGCTGGGCGCGCAGTTGTTCGCGACGGGTCTGGTCTGCGCGAGCGCTGGAGGTGTTCTTGCTCAACGATCTGCTCTCTCCGGAATCGGCGGGTCGTGGGGGCGGTGGTCGTCACGCCAACTTGGTTGAGCCTTGAACGACCGGTGCTGGCCATGAGTCTACGGGGCGTCGCGAAGCGGATCCTCGGCGGGCACGCGTTCGGGTGCGTGCCAGTAGGCTGGACGAGATGAACGAACAGCAGCACCAGGCCATCGTCGAGGCGCTCTACGCCCGCTGGCCCGAGCACCGGATCGCCCCTTCGCTGGGACGCATGCGCGCCATCTGCGACCTGATGGGCAACCCCGAACGGTGCGCTCCCGTCATCCAGATCACCGGGACGAACGGCAAGGGCTCCACGGCGGCCATGATCGACGCCCTGCTGCGGTCCGCCGGTCTGCGCACGGGCCGGATGGCCTCCCCGCACCTGCAGGACGTGACCGAGCGGGTGCTGATCGACGGCGAGCCCATGGCCGTCGACGACTTCGACGAGCTGTACACCGAACTGGCGCCCCTGATCGAGATCGTCGACTCCCAACTCATCGACGGCGTCAGGATGACCGCCTTCGAGATCTACACCGCCCTCGGGTTCGCGGCCTTCGCCGATGCCCCCGTCGACGTGATGATCCTCGAGGTGGGCATGGGTGGTTCCTGGGACGCCACCAACGTCGCCGACGCCAAGGTTGCCGTCATCACCCCCATCGACCTCGACCACACCCACATCCTCGGTTCCACGACCGTCGAGATCGCTCGCGAGAAGGCGGGCATCATCAAGGCCGGTGCCATCGCGGTGATGGCCGGACAGAGCCCCGAGGTCGCCCAGGTGTTGCTCGACCGGTGCTCCCAGGTGGGTGCGCAGCCCGTGCTCGAGGGGCCAGGCTTCGGACTGCTGCAACGGGAGGTCGCCCTGGGTGGACAGGTCATCAGGATCGAGACGGCCGACGGCCCGCTAGGTGACCTGCACCTGCCGCTCCACGGCCTGCACATGGCCAGCAATGCCGCCCTGGCCGTGGCCGCCGCGGAGGCCCTGTTCGGCGCCAAGGGTTTGAGCCCTGACGTGATCGCCGATGGTCTGGCGGCCACGGCCATCCCCGCACGGATGGAGGTCGTGCACCGGGAACCGACGGTCGTGCTCGACACCGCCCACAACCCCCATGGGGTACGCGCGACCCTGGCGGCCACCCAGGAGGCCTTCGGCTTCGATCCTCTGATCGGGGTCGTGGCGATGATGCGCGACAAGGACTCCGCCGGGGTGCTCGACCTGTTCGCCGAGCTCATGGACCGGGTCGTCGTGACGACGGTGCAGTCGACCACCCGAGCCCTCAGCCCCGACGAACTGGCCGATCTCGCCGAGGACGCCTTCGGCCCCGGCCGGGTCGAGCAGCGGGACAGCATGGTCGACGCCCTCGACCGGGCCATCCAACTGGCCGACGAGGCGGGGGAGGGCGCGGGGATCCTGGTGGTCGGCTCGTTCATCGCGGCCGGCGAGGCACGCGACCACCTGATCGGACGAGGCCCGGCCACCGGCCTGACGAACCCCTTGGCCGGTGCCACCACCCGGGAGTGGGACTTCTCGGACTTCGACTCACCCGAGGGCGAGCCCGGAGAGGTCATCTCGTGAGGGCGCTGCGGCTCGCGCCGACCAACCCGATGAACCGGGCGCTCCTCTCGGCGCTGGTCTTCGAGGTGATCGTGTTCGGTCTCGGGATTCCAGGGATGCTGCTGCTCGACCGGGTGCCGGTGGGGCTCGCGGTCGCCACCACGACGGTGGCCATGGTGCTGGCCCTCGCCGCCGCCGCCACGCTACGGCGTCCGGTCGGCCACCCGTTGGGCTGGCTGGCGCAACTGGCCGGCCTGTCGCTGGGCTTCCTCACCCCGATGATGTTCGCCGCCAGTGGCATCTTCGCGCTGGTCTGGGCCGGCTGTTTCGTCCTTGGCAAGAGGATCGAGAAGCAGGCCCCTCCCGACGCTCGCTAGGGTGTGAGCATGTCGAACGCCCAGCCGGTCGAGCGCACCCTGGTGCTGCTCAAGCCCGATGCAGTCGCCCGTGGGCTGACTGGTCAGATCCTTGCCCGATACGAGGCCAAGGGGCTCGTCATCGTCGCCCTCAAGCGCCTGCTCACCAGCCGTGAGACGGCCGCAGCCCACTACGCCGAACATGAGGGACGCGACTACTACCCCGCCCTCATCGACTTCATCACCTCGGCGCCCCTGGTCGCGTTGGTGCTCGAGTCGGAGCGGGCCATCGAGATCGTGCGACTGCTGAACGGTTCGACCGATTCTGCCAAGGCCGCCCCGGGCACCATCCGCGGTGACCTGTCGGTCTTCCACAACAGGAACCTCGTGCACGCCTCGGACTCAGCCGAGAACGCAGCCCGTGAGATCGGCATCTGGTTCCCCGAAGAGGCGTGATGGGTGAGCAGCACTGGTCGACCCAGCCTCCGCCCGTCCTGCTGAATCCCGCCTACCTCCCCGAGGGGGGATGGGCGCCGCCGCCCCCACCCTCGTCCATGCCGGTGGTGCCGACCCGGTATCCCATGTTCTGGCGTACTCCGGCATGGTCGGTCTGGCGCCCGATCCTCGCGTTCATCGTCGGGTTCGGCTGCTTCCTGCTGCTGCAGGTGCTGGCGATGGTGGTGGCACTGGCCATCGACGTGGCCACCGGACGGATCGTCCTCAAGACCTATCTCGACGAACTGTCGAAGGGTCGGTTCTCGGTCACCCCGGTCTTCTTCCTCGCCAACAACGTCGCCCTGGGCCTGTCGATCCCCGTGGTGATGCTCATCAGCCGCTGGCTCTTCCGCCAACCCGGCCGCCATCTCGCCTCCGTCATCGGCAGGATCCGGTGGCGTTTCATGCTGGGCTATGCGGCCGCGATCAGCCTCCCGTGGCTGGTGATGACCGGACTCGACCTGTGGTGGGGCCGGGCCGAGCTCTCCGTCACCACCGACACCTGGCTCCTGCTGGTCGGCATCCTGCTCACCACGCCGTTCCAGGCAGCGGGTGAGGAGTTCCTGTTCAGGGGAGGGGTGATGCGGACGTTCGCCAGCTTCGTCCGCCGGCCCGCGATCGGCATCCCGATCGGGGCGCTGGTGCAGGCCTTGCTGTTCATGGCTGCCCACGGCGCCGGGGATGCCTCGCTCAACGCCTACTACCTCTTCTTCGGGCTCGTCGCCGCCTGGCTGGTCTGGCGCACCGGAGGACTCGAGGCGGCCATAGCCGTGCACGTGGTCAACAACGTCACGAGCGAGCTGAGCATGCCGTTCACCGACATCAGCCACATGTTCGATCGTCAGGAGGGGGCGGCCAGCCTCGCCGACCTGTGGCCCGGCATGGTGTGCCTGGTGCTCGCCGTGGGCATCGCCGAGGTGTTCGTGCGGCGCCTGCGCCCGGCCGTGGTCGGCCCCGAGCAGGCGACCCGTCCCGTGCTCGAGCAGGCGGGACCTCGTCCGGCGCTGTGAACTTTCGGGCATCCCCCACGTAGAATCGGCCGGGATGAATGCACCCGAATCGCTCTTCCCTCGTCTGGAGCCCCTGCTGGCACAGGTCAGCAAGCCGATCCAGTACGTCGGAGGGGAACACAATAGCGTCCACAAGGACTGGGACTGCGGCACGACCGTCGGCCAGCCCACGGTCCGGTGGGCGCTGATGTACCCCGACGCCTACGAGGTCGGTCAGCCCAATCAGGGCGTCGCCATCCTCTACGAGATCCTCAACGAGCGGGAGTGGATCCTGGCCGAGCGCACCTACGCCCTGTGGCCCGACCTGCAGGCCCTCATGCGTGCCCACGGTCTGCCGCAGTTCACCCTTGACCAGCACCGGCCGGTGCGTGCCTTCGACGTGTTCGGTGTCTCGTTCGCCACCGAACTGGGGTACACGAACATGGTCAATGCCCTCGATCTCGCGGGCATCCCCATCCACTCGGACGAGCGCACCGACGACGACCCGATCGTCGTGGCCGGCGGCCACGCGGCGTTCAACCCCGAGCCGATCGCAGACTTCATCGACGTGGCCGTGGTCGGCGACGGAGAGGAGGCGTCGCTGCAGATCTCGGACATCATCCGGGAGTGGAAGGCAGAGGACCGTCCCGGTGGCCGTGAGGGGCTGTTGCTGCGCCTGGCAGCGACCGGCGCGTTCTACGTCCCCGCCTTCTACGACGTCAGTTATCTTCCCGACGGCCGCATCCAGCGGATCGCACCGAACCGCGAGGGGGTGCCCTTCCAGGTGCGCAAGCACACGCTGATGAACCTGGACGAGTGGCCCTACCCCAAGAAGCCCCTGGTGCCACTGGCCGAGACGGTGCACGAGCGGTACTCGGTCGAGATCTTCCGAGGCTGCACCCGCGGGTGCCGGTTCTGCCAGGCGGGCATGATCACACGTCCGGTCAGGGAACGCTCGATCGAGACGATCGGCACCATGGTCGCCGAGGGCTTGCGCAACACCGGCCTCGAAGAGGTCGGTCTGTTGTCGCTCTCGAGCGCCGACCACTCCGAGATCGGGGAGGTCACCAAGCAGTTGGCCGACCGGTACGAGGGCACCAACGTGTCATTGTCACTGCCCTCGACCCGCGTGGATGCGTTCAACATCGACCTCGCCAACGAACTCTCGCGCAACGGACGCCGCTCCGGGCTCACGTTCGCACCCGAGGGTGGTTCGGAGCGGATGCGCAAGGTGATCAACAAGATGGTCTCCGAGGACGACCTGATCGACACCGTGGCGACCGCCTTCGGCAACGGCTGGCGGCAGGTCAAGCTGTACTTCATGTGCGGCCTGCCCACCGAGACCGACGAGGACGTGGTGGCGATCGCCGACATGGCGGCGCGGGTGATCGAGACCGGACGCAAGGCCGCCGGGTCCCGCGACATCCGCTGCACCGTCTCGATCGGCGGTTTCGTGCCCAAGCCGCACACGCCGTTCCAATGGGCGGCGCAGGCCTCCCCCGAGACGATCGACCGGCGGCTGATGCTGTTGCGAGACAAGATCCGGGCCAACAAGCAGTACGGGAAGGCCATCGGCCTGAGGTATCACGATGGCAAGCCCGGCCAGATCGAGGGGTTGCTGAGCCGGGGTGACCGACGCATCGGCAAGGTGATCGAGGAGGTCTGGCGCCAAGGCGGCCAGTTCGACGGGTGGAGTGAGCACTTCAGCCACGAGCGGTGGGCTGAAGCCTGCACGACCGCCCTCGAGGGCACCGGGGTCGACCTGGCCTGGTACACGACGAGGGAGCGCGAGTACGACGAGGTGCTCCCATGGGACCACCTGGACTCGGGTCTCGACCGCGACTGGTTGTGGGAGGACTGGCAGGACGCCATCGACGAGGTCGAGGTCGATGACTGCCGCTGGACCCCCTGCTACGACTGCGGGGTGTGCCCCCAGATGTCGACCGAGATCCAGATCGGCCCCACCGGTCGTCAACTGCTGCCGCTGAGCGTGGCGGGCCGCGACCTCAGCTGACCGCTCCCGCTGCCCACGTCACCTCCCAGCTGGGGCTTGTGGCGGCCCCAGTTCTCGCCGATGATGAGCAGGGGGTCAGCCCTGATCCCCGCCCAGACCCAGGCGTCGTCCGGGCCAGCGCGTCCAACGGGGGGAACCATGTTCTATCGTCTCGGGCTGGCCATCATCGGCGCCGTCCTCATGCTCACGAGCGGCCTCGCGCCCGTGTCGGCCAGTGCCGCCAGCTGGAACTCCGGATACGTCGCGCTCGGTGACTCCTTCGCAGCCGGTACCGGGGTGGGGGACGCCAGCGGTCCCTGCTTGGCTTCTTCCAGCGCCTACCCCGAACTGCTCAGTACCCGTGCCGTCTCGGTCGCCTGTTCGGGGGCCACCTCCGCTTCCCTGACCGCACAGATCGCAGCGGCGAACGACCTCTCGCCCGCCGCCAGTGACCAAGGCCAGCGAACCCTGTTCCGGGCCCAGCAGGTCACCCTCACGCTCGGCGGCAACGACGTCGGTTGGTTGAGTGTCCTGCGCTCCTGTCTGGCCCCCAGTCCGTCCTGCGGTGCGGCGACCCAGGCCTCCGCGCTGGCCATCAGCAGTCAGCCCGCACGCACCGCGGCCGCCGTCCAGCAACTCCGGCTGGCCGCACCGCACGCCAGGATCCTTGTCACCGGGTACCCGAAGTTGTTCGACCCCGCAGCCGCGACCTGCACCGTCGCTCCCGGACTCGCCGTCCAGAGCGCGGCCCTCGCGCCCCTGGACCAGCTGGCGCTGGGCCTCAATCGGGCCATCGCAGCCGGCGTCACCGCAGCGGGTGACCCGAACGTGGAGTACGTCGACGTGACCGACGAGTTCGAGGGGCACGGCCTGTGTCGAGGTGCCGACGCGTGGATCAACCCGCTGATCATCCTGGGGGTCGACCCAGTCACCTCGGCTCCGGTCATCTCGCCGGCCAGTTTCCATCCGAATGCCGCGGGGGAGCGCGCCTACGCAGACGCGCTGCGCCCCGCTCTCTGAGAGGTCGCCGTGTGCCTGGCCCCGACGGGGCCAGGCACACCTGCTGAGCAGGATGCTGCGGGTCGGGTCAGCTGAACGAGCGGTACCCGGCCAGGTGTGACTCATCGCCGGTGAGCGCGGCGAGACGGCGCCTGATCGCAGCCGCCTCGTCGTGGCGCGACTGGCGCTCGAGGGTACGAGCCATCAGCAGCAGCGCGTAGTCGTTGGTCGGGTCCTCGTCCATGATCTGACGCAGCACCGCCTCGGCCTTCGGCAGAGAGGCCCGGTGGTAGTAGGAACGGGCCAGGTACTCACGGGCGTTGCGGTTGGTCGGGTCGGCTTCGAGCACCTTCTCGAATCGCTCGGCGGCGTTCTTGTAGTCGCGGCTGTCGAAGGCGTGGATGGCCATTTCGAGGGTGAGCAGGGTGAACACGGCGCGTCCCCCTTTCGATGTGTGACGCGTGTGCTGCCTGCAACGGGTGCGACCCTTCGGCTATTCCCCGGCGTGCGGGTGGGACGGTAGCTCGTCCTCGATGTCGCCGGAACCGACGACCAGGAAACCGGCCACCGACATGGGCAGCAGCAGGGTTCCCAGCAGGGCCACCGGCCAGAACCAGCCGTGGGTGAGGTCGTGGACGATTCCGAGCGACAAGGGGCCCAGGATCGCGATGCAGTAACCCACCGCCTGGGCGAAACCCGACAGGGCGGCGGTGCCCTCGGCGGTGCGGGCGCGCATGCCGAACAGGGCCAGGATCATCGGGAAACTGCTGGTCCCCAGAGCGATCAGTGCGGCCCACAACCAGGGCAGCGTCGCCGGGGCGAACAGCAGGCCCAGGTATCCGATGGCGCCCGAGCACACCACCAGCACCAGAAGTCCCTTCGGACGAGGGTTGCGCCCCATGTAGGCGGGCCACAGGAAGGCCAGGGGGATCCCCAGACCGGTGGCGATGCCGAGCATGGCACCGGCGCCGGCCTGGGACAGCCCCGCAGCGATGTAGATCGAGGGCAGCCAGCCGAAGATCGAGTACGCCTGAGCCGACTGGAATCCGAAGAAGATGCCCAACAGCCAACCCAGGCGGGTGCGGGCCACGGCAGCGAGTGAGATCCCGCGCCCGGCATTTGCCCGTTGCTCGGCATGGTCCCGGTCGTGGGGGAGAGCGGGGAGCCAGGCCACCAGCGCCACCACGACCGGCACGCACCAGACCAGGAAGGCAGGGCGCCAGCCGCCGAGCGCCTCGCTCAGCGGTACGGTGAACGCGCTCGACACCGCGACACCGATCGACAAGGTCAACGAGTAGACGGCCGTCATCAGGCCCACGTGGCGTGAGAAGTGGCGGCGGACGACGCTGGGGGCGAGCACGTTGGCCAGCGCCATTCCGGCCAGCCCCACCGCTGAGAGGGCGAGGAAGCTGACCGGGTCCGACACCCGCGTGCGGGCGAGCGATCCGACCAGGATGGCCACCAGTCCCACCCCGATGATGCGGTGCACGCCGAACCGGCGGGCCAAGGCGGGCGCCACGGCCCCGATCACGGCGAAGCAGGCCGTGGGAAGACTGGTCAGGATTCCGGCAGTGGCCCCGGTCAGGTGCACATCGGCCTGCAACTGGGGCAGTACCGGCCCGACGGCCGAGGCCAGCGGGCGGAGGTTGAAAGCGAGCACGGCGATGGCGACCACCATGCCCGCGGAGGCGACCCACCGAGCTCGAACGGGGGATGGGGTGGGAGTGCTCACAGTTGCCGGAGTCTACCTGCGCGCCCCCCTCCGCAGCCCCGGCTCGTGGCGGGTGCGCCCTGGTGCCTGTGGTTCAATGTCGCCTGATGTCAGAAGCCAGTCAGTCGTACTCGAAGCGACGCTCCCAGCCCGAGCAACAGGCGCCGCCCGTGCAGCGGTTGCGGGTGCGGTACGCCAAACGAGGGCCGGCTCGCTTCACCAGCCACCGTGACTTCTCGCGGGCGTTCGAGCGAGCCCTGCGTCGCGCGGGGGTGCCGATGGCCTACTCGTCCGGGTTCTCCCCTCACCCACGCATCTCGTACGCGAACGCCTCACCGACCTCGGCTGCCACCGAGGCGGAGTACCTCGAGATCGGGTTGAGCGAGGCCTGTGACCCGCAGCGAGTGTTGACGGCTCTCAACGAGGTGCTGCCGCCGGGGTTGCGCATCCTCGAGGTCTGGGAGGCCGAGGGCACCTCGTTGCCGGATCGGCTGACAGGCTCGGCGTGGATCATCGACCTGGGTCCGGTCGACCGCCACGAGCTCGAGGGAGCGGTGGCTGAGCTGCTGGCCACCGACTCACTGCTGGTCACGCGAATGACCAAGAACGGGCTGCGCGAGTTCGACATCCGATCGGCAGTCGTCGAACTGGGCATCATCGACGATTCCCCGGTCGGGACGGCACAGCTGAGACTGATCAGCCTGCACCAGACCCCGCTGGTGCGACCGGACGACGTGGTGAAGGCGCTGCGCCAGTTGCGCCCCTCGCTGGCCAGTGATCGTCCGCCCCTGCTGAACCGTCTGATGCAGGGAACCCTGACCGGCGAGGGCGTGGGCGCCACGCTGCTGGACCCCTTGACAGGTGCCGCCCGGCGACCGTGGTGAGGCGCGGCTGACCGCCCCGTCGGGGTGTCTGTGCCATACTTCCCGGTAGGGATGAGCACCGACCCGGTGCTCGACGGAGCCGGATGTTCACCAGCCACACCGCGACGAGGGATCGACCGCGGGGGCGCAGGGAGTGTTCGCCCGCCCACCGACTTCTGGCGCGGCCGTGGCTGCGCCTTTGGCCGCATCCTGACGTGGATGCAGAGGAGCGCACATGCTCGACGAGAATGATCTGAACCAGCCGAACGACGCACAGCCCGGTGCCGTGCAGCCGGAGGCGGCCACCCCCGATCAGACCCACCCCGATCAGACCGACCCTGGTCAGACCGAGGCTGCTCAGGTCCAGTCCGGAGACAGGCAGACCCCCCGCCGCCGACGAGCGGCATCCCGCCCCGCCGGCCCCCCCGTGAAGGCTCCCCAGGTCGAGTCTGCCGCCCCCGCCGCGGAACCCCTGACGAAGGCCGCCGCCGAGGCGAGCCCTGCCCCGGAGGTCGAGGTGACCGAGGCCCCCACCGCGAAGCGTCCGGCCCGTCGCCGAGCCACCAGGGCGCAGGGCACCGCGACCAGCCCCGCTGCCGAGTCGACCCCCGCGGGCTCGTCCGCTGTCGAGGTCCCCGGGGCGGATCTCGGTGTGTCCGAGCCCACCCCCGAGGTGGAGGCGTCGCCCGAATCAGGTGAGGCTCCGGTCGAAGCAGCCCCAGCGGCGCCCGCAGCCCGGGCCACGCGTGGCCGGCGAACCCGACGCACCCCGGCCAGGTCCGAGGCCACCACCGAAGCGCCCGCCCGCGAAGAGGTCGTCGCAGCACCCTCAAGCGCCGATGACCTCGACTCGCGGCTGGAGGCGGCTCGCGCCCAGGCATCGAGCCGTCGCCAGCGCACGGTGGCCCCCGAGATCGCCGATCCCTTCAGGTCCCCCGAGTTGGCGCTCCAATCGCTCGCGGCCTCCATCGCCGGACTGCCGTCACCGGCGTCCACCGGCCAGACGCTGGACGTCCCGACCGGGGATGCCGAGGGTGCGGGCCAAGACGTCGACGGCCAGAACCCCAACGCCCAGAACCCCGACGCCCAGAACCCTGACGCCCAGAACCCTGAGGGCCAGGACCTCGAGGCCGAGGACGCCGGCACGGGGCAGGACGACGACACCGACCAGGCCGACGAGCCAGCGGACGTCGCGGAGGACGACGAGTCGAACGAGGATGACGCGGCGCTCGATGAGCAGGGCGAACGATCCAGCCGTCGCCGTCGCCGTCGCCGCGGGGGCCGCAGGCGTCGCCGCGGGGCCGACGATGACTCCGACGACGACCAGGACGTCGCCGAGGACGAGAACCCCGACTCCACCGACGACAGCAACGACCATGCCGATGACTCCACCGACAGCGAGGCTGCGGACGACTCGGAGGCGACCGACGAGGGCGCGGACGAGTTGGGCGACGGTCGCCGTCGCCGTCGCCGTCGCCGTCGTCGCGGCGAGGACACCTCCGGCGCCGAGGACGACCCCAGTGAGGTCGTCGTCCGGGTTCGTGAACCGCGCCGTGGACGTGGCTCGTCGTCGTCCGACGAGGTCACCGGGATCGAGGGATCGACCCGAATGGCTGCCAAGCGCCTGCGTCGTCAGGAAGGACGAGCCGCCGGGCGTCGGCGTGCGCCCATCCTGAGCGAGGCAGAGTTCCTGGCCCGTCGCGAGGCCGTCGAGCGCCGCATGGTGATCCGTCAGGCGGACGACTACACCCAGATCGCGGTGCTCGAGGACGGCGTGCTGGTCGAGCACTACGTCGACCGCGACACCTCGGCCTCGATGATCGGCAACATCTACCTCGGCCGCATCCAGAACGTGCTTCCCGGCATGGAAGCCGCCTTCATCGACATCGGCCGCGGCCGCAACGCCGTGCTGTACGCCGGTGAGGTCGACTGGGACGCCTTTGGGGCGCAGGGTGACCAGCGCAAGGTCGAGACGGTCTTCAAGTCGGGCCAGACGGTGCTCGTCCAGGTCACCAAGGACCCCGTGGGCGCCAAGGGGGCCCGACTCACGAGTCACATCTCGATCCCCGGCCGCTACATCGTCTACTCGCCGGGTGGCCACCTGTCCGGGATCAGTCGCAAGCTGGCAGACACCGAGCGTCAGCGACTCAAGGACATCCTGGGTCACCTGATCGACGAGAAGGCCTCCGTCATCGTGCGGACCGCTGCCGAAGGAGTGACTGAGGACGAACTGGTCCGCGACGTCAACCGACTGAAGGCGCAGTGGGACGTCATCGAGAAGAAGGTCAAGCAGGGCTCCGCGCCCCAAGCCCTCTACGGTGAGCCCGACCTCACGGTTCGCATCGTCCGTGACCTGTTCACCGAGGACTTCGCGGAGCTGGCGGTGCAGGGCAATGGCTCTGGCGAGGACACCTATGACGCCATCGAGGCCTACGTCTCGCACGTGGCGCCACACCTGGCAGAACGACTCACCCGTTGGGATGTCGCCGAGCGCGGCGACATCTTCGCCAGCCACCACATCGACGAGCAGATCACCAAGGCGCTCGAGCGCAAGGTGTTCCTGCCCTCGGGTGGCTCGCTGATCATCGACCGTACCGAGGCCATGACGGTGATCGACGTCAACACCGGACGATTCACCGGCACCCAGGGCAACCTCGAGGCCACCGTCACCAGCAACAACCTGGAGGCGGCCGAGGAGATCGTCCGTCAGCTGCGCCTGCGTGACATCGGCGGCATCATCGTCATCGACTTCATCGACATGGTGTTGCCCAACAACCGCGAGCTGCTGCTGCGCCGCCTGGTCGAGTGTCTGGGACGGGATCGCACACGCCACCAGGTCTCGGAGGTGACGAGCCTCGGGCTGGTGCAGATGACCCGCAAGAAGATCGGTACCGGGCTGGCAGAGGCCTTCACCGAGGAGTGCGAGCACTGTGGCGGTCGCGGCTACCACCGCTCGGACGAGCCGGTGGCCTCCCAGGCGCCGGCCGACGGTGGAGACCGACGTGGTTCATCGGGGAACAACGGTTCCTCGGGCAACTCCGGCTCCAACGGACGGCGGGGCGGTCGTCGTCGCCGCGGTTCATCCGACGCAGACTGAGGCCGCCCACCTGCGGCTGTGAGACACCATGGGCGGCCCCACCGATGCATGTCGGTGGGGCGCCCTTGCGTGGCTCGTCCTTGCCCTCTGGCAGGGTCAGCCGATGCGGCCCTTCACCACCACCTGGTCGGTGACCTGGAACTCGGCATGGGTGAGGCGTACCCCCCGGGGCAGCCGCTCGTTGATCCTGATGGTCTTGCCGTTGTAGCGCTCGACGCGACCCTTCATTGCACCCAGCAACGCGTTGATGATGGGGTTCTTCGAGCCCACCTCGATGTTCGACAGGGTCACGTTCATCGCCTGGTCGAGGGTGGCGGAACCGGACACCTGCGCGCTTGCGCCCACGAATCCCTTCTTGACGCGGGCATCGGCCCCGAACTTGATCTGCTGCGGCGAGACCTGCACCAGGTCGAGGGTGAGGTCGTCCAGGGTCACGCCCATCTGCTTGGCGAACTGCTGTCCGACCCTGAGGGCCGCGGCCTGCAGTTCGGCCTTCGCCACTGACGCCTGGCCCTCTCCCGAGACGGGTCGTGCCGGGTCCTTCGGTTCGAGCACCTGCAGACCGGCCTGCCCCTGCGTGGTCTCGACCCACAACGCCGGCAGGTCGTTCACCTGGCCCGACAGGCTGACCCGGGCACCGGCGACCGTGATGGGGTTGGCCGACAGGGTCGCATGGCTGATGGTGGCAGGCTCGGACGACCTCGTCTCCACCTGAGGGAGGCGCACGTCCAGCAGGTCGTCGCTCACGCTGGGCACCTCGACCCCCGTCAGGTCGACCGTGAGGTTCGAGATCGTCGACCCCTCGAGCGTCGCCTGGATCGTCGCCCGGTCAACTCCCTGCACACCTCGGGGCAGGAGCGCGGCGACGGCGCTGCGCAGGGCGGCGGTGAGTGCTTCGCTGGTCTGGGGACGAGGGGCAGGGCCCAACAACAGTGTGTCTTCGCTCATGGTTCCACTCTAGGATGTGGGTGTGACAGGTCGTGGCCGGCCGCTGGGTTTGCAGTCAGGGGGGGTCACCCGTAGACTTGTCCCTCGGTGTTCCCGCGTGCGTTGAAGCAGTTCATCTGAAGCGTGTGGGACGTGTGGGCGCGCAGCGCCACCCGAGACAAGACTGAACTAATGGAAGAGGTCAACGTGTACGCGATCGTGCGCAGTGGCGGCCGCCAGCACAAGGTTGCCGTGGGCGATGTCGTCGAGATCGACAAGGTTTCAGGCCAGGTCGGAAGCAGCGTCCAGCTGCAGGCTCTGCTGGTGGTGGATGGCGACAAGGTCACCTCTGACAAGAGCGTTCTCGACAAGGCTTCGATCACCGCTGAGGTGGTGGCCGAGACCAAGGGTCCCAAGATCCGCATCGTGAAGTACAAGAACAAGACCGGCTACAAGAAGCGCCAGGGGCACCGCCAGCGGTACACCCAGGTCAAGGTCACGGACATCAAGGCCTGAGGGAGAACTGACATGGCACACAAGAAGGGCGCATCCTCGTCCAAGAACGGTCGTGACTCGAACGCGCAGCGCCTCGGCGTGAAGCGCTTCGGCGGCCAGGTCGTCAACGCCGGCGAGATCATCGTTCGTCAGCGTGGCACCCACTTCCACCCCGGTGAGGGTGTGGGACGCGGTGGCGACGACACCTTGTTCGCACTGCGTGAGGGAGCCGTCGAGTTCGGCACCCGTCGCGGCCGTCGCGTGATCAACGTGCAGCCCGTCGAGGCCTGAGCCTCCACCTGCTCTGAACTCCAGACCGGGGTCGTCCTTCGTGGGCGACCCCGGTCTTGTTGTGTTCACGGTCCCTTCCGGTCGCCGTCCATCGACGGCGTCGTCGCGCCGGCCCGGGGCCCGGAGGATGCCGGGTCTGGAGGGCGCCGGTCGACCGTGACGGTCGCCTCGGACGTGAGACCGCAGGAGAGTGCACGTGCAGCAGGGGGGTGGGGTTGCCGCCCAGTCCGTGCCTGCGTTCGAGCTGGTGTCGCGGACACCGGCTGAGGACAGTCTCCAGGGGGCGGGGGCGACGAACCGAGGACGACGACGTGACCGTGTCGGAGAGCGGAAACATGGGTGGCCGCCAGGGGAGTGCCCTTAACGGGAGGCGTCACTGCTAGTCAGGTCCATGTCGCCGGCCGATGAGCAGGCAGCCAACAACCCCGATTTGACTCGCCTGTGGAGCAGGTCTAGAGTAACTCAGGTTGCTCCACGGAGCGGCACAACCCACCAAGCATCACCCTGAAGGCCTTCGCCGGCCTCGAGAATGATGCCTGGAGGGGGGCCAGGAAAGCGGATTTGACTCCACAATCTCGGCCCACTAAAGTTTCACGAGTTGCCCCTTGCGGATGGCCTTCGGGTTGGATGTGTGGGTCGCACCCGAATCTTGAGAACTCAACAGCGTGCTTTATAGTCAATGCTATGTAATGACGATATTTTTTGTCTCGTGCCTGGGCTGGCCCTGTGGGGTTGGTTTGGGTGGAGATTCCTTTGATGAATGACAGTAAGATCCAGCAATGGTTTCTTTTGTCGGGATTCGGAACTCTTGGCTGCCTTGCCTTTTTTTGGTGGGGTGGTTGTTGTTTTCAACGGAGAGTTTGATCCTGGCTCAGGACGAACGCTGGCGGCGTGCTTAACACATGCAAGTCGAGCGGTAAGGCCTTTCGGGGTACACGAGCGGCGAACGGGTGAGTAACACGTGAGTAACCTGCCCCAGACTTT
>NZ_ATXE01000004.1 GCF_000421525.1 Aestuariimicrobium kwangyangense DSM 21549
TGCCTTCGGTCGTACGGTGACCGGCGGCTGGGGCAGCGCGGACGTCGGAGGGCCGTGGACACTGAACGGTGGCAGCGCCGCCTTCTCGGTGTCGAGCGGCACCGGGGTCATCACCCTTGCTCCGTCGCAGAACCGGGTGGCACTGGTCAACTCGGTCTCGACGACGGCCACGCTGAGTCAGGTCGACCTCGTCGCCGACCCGTCGACGACGGGGGGCGCCAACCCCCACGTGACGGTGATCGGACGCCAAGTGGGTTCGTCGTACTACGGCGGCCGGGTTCGCTTCGAGGCGACGGGCGCGCTCAGGCTCTACGCCCTGCGGGACGAGACGGCGCTCGGGAGCAGCTACCTGCTGCCCAACGTCACCTACCAGGCTGGCGACGTCGTGCACGTCAAGGTTGAGGTGAGCGGCACCAATCCCACCACGGTGAAGGTGAAGGCGTGGCTGAACGCCGGCACCGAACCCACCGCATGGCAGATCACATCGACCGACTCGACCAGCACCATGCAGGTGGCCGGCTCGGTGGGGGTCAAGGCGACAGTGGGTTCGACGTCGACCAATCCCAGCACCCGGTTCATCTTCGACAACTACAAGGTGACAGCGATCTGATCGATCGGTGGCGACACCTGCACGGGGCCCCGGGCAGCTGCCCGGGGCCCTTGTGTGTTCGCATGTCGGGAGGGCGGCGCCCCGTCAGCGAGCAGCCCCGAGGAGATCGGCCAGGGTCTCCAGCGCTTCACCGATCTGCCTGTGCGAGGCGCGATACACAGCCCGCCGCCTCATGTAGGGATCGGGAAGGTCCATGGGGAGATCCGGCAACAGGAGCAGGTTTCGGTGGGCAGCGGCTTGGTCACGGAGCCACAAGAGCCGATCAGGGCCCTTCGGCAAGGATCCGCACGCCAAGTTCGCAGCGAGCGTCGTGAACTCCAGCAGGGTGAATGTCCTGCCCAGGACCCTGGGCACCCGCTGGACCACAGACGATCGGTGTTGCCTCGTGGCGGTCAGGATCAGGTCGGCGCTCATCACGTCATCATCCTCGAGCCGCCGGGAGGCGAAACCAGTCACGTCGATCCCGTCCCCCGCAAGGAGGGATGCGACGGTCGAGTCGAGCCTTTGACCATCCGTGGCCGCGACGCCCGCGCTGGTGATGCTGACGGGGCCGATCCCCCGCTCGTCCAACAATCGCCTGAACGTCATCTCCGCCGTCGGCGACCTGCAGATGTTCGCCGTGCAGACGAAGAGCACCTGCGCAGGTCGCTGGTCTGAAGTCCGAGCGTCCGTCACCCGATCAGCATAGGGTCGCCAGCCCGACGCGACTCGCCTGCCGGGGGCCTCAACTCTCCTGAAACGCAGAACTGGGACGCCTTGTGGGCGCCCCAGTTCGCTACGTACTACGTGCCGTCAGGGCTTGACCACCGTGAAACTGGCGACCCGCACCTTCACGTTCGAGGACGCGGTGCCTGAAAGGTAGGCCTTGATGCCCACTGTGCCTGCCGACTGGAGAACGGCGGTGGAGTCCTGAGCGGTGAGCGTCCAGGCGGAAGGTTCCGACTGGCCGGCGGCCCAGATCTTCGCCCTGACCGTGGTCGGCGCGGCGCCGGACACCTGCAGCTTGACGTTGAGCTGTTGGCCCGCCACGTACTTCTGAGCCAGGCCGTACGCTGCACCGAGCTGCGTCTCGTCCCTCAGCAGCAGGAGTCGGGCAGATCCGTCGGCACCGACCCGCACTCGAGCCGAGTAGACCGACCCACTCACCTGGCGTCCGATCACGGTCACACTCGCCGCGCCCGCGGTGGGCAGCGAGCCGACTGCCACCGTGGTGGTGGTGGAGGTCGAGGTGGTGGCGATCTTCGGGAGTGTTGCCACCCGATTGTCGGCCGGGTTGAGGCTGACCATTCCGTAGCCGCCGGTCACCGAGAAAGCCGACGAACCTCCGGAAAGGCTCCACGGGTTGCCGCCGTCGGACGATCCCCAGGTGCCGGACAGGGTGCGGTTGAACGCGTCCGAGTCGAGCACACCCGAGGTGGTGGTCGGCGGTGCCACGGTGGTGACGGGAGCGGTGGTCGTGTTGACGAGACCGATCTTCTTGGTACCAGCCGACACCCCGATAAGCGAGGCCACGTCGGAGGGGATGGCCATGGCGGCAGTGGTCTGCGTTGACAAGTCCACCGAGCTCTCGGGGTTGGTGACACAAGCGCTGCTCTGCAGGTTCGTCCAGCCGGAGCCCTTCTTCGCCAGGGCCGCGGTGCTCTGCAGGAACTCCGTGCCGCCTGACACCGGGGCCCCCCAGCCGACCATGTTCAGCTCGGGACTCTGCCGGTACTGGCTGAAGAGGTTCCCGGTGATCGTGGAGTCGAAGTCGGCCATCGGGATCCCGGTGTGGTCATCCTTGCCGAAGATCTGGAAGCGGGCACCACAAGCAAGGACGTTGTTGGCCACCGTGTTGTTCTTCACCAGGAGGCTGTGGGTGGCCGGCGCATTGCTGGGGCGGTTCGTCCAGCGGTCGTCCTGCGCCAGGTACACCCCGAACAGGGTGTAGCCACGGACGTGGTTGTTCATGACCTTGACCGTGTCGGTGTCTCGCAGCTCAATACCCTTGCGGCTGCCGATGACGTCGTTGTTCGCCACAATCCCGCGGGTGGCGGCCTCGAGATTGATGCCCTGCTCCCCGTTATTGACCATCGAGTTGTTGGCGATCAGGACGTCGGAGCTGTAGTTGTCGAACCACAGACCGGCGGAGAGGTAGTTGGCACTGAACAGGTTGTTCGTGATCCTGGCCTTCGCGGCCTTGGTGATCTTCACGCCCGCTGCGACCGGGAGGGTGGGGAACCGTTCGAAGTTGTTCTGGCCGAAGATCGAGTTGGTCACCACCACGTTGTCGGCACGATCCATGCCGAGGCCCATAAGACCGTTGCGCTCCACCGTGAGGTTGCGGATGGTCTTGTTGGACCCACTCAGCGCCAGACCGATGTAGGCGTTGTCGGAAACCACCAGGCGCTCAAAGGTGCCGCCGTCGGGGTCCATCAGAATCGCGGCGCGAGAGGCGGCCGTGACCGCGTAGCGCCTGACACCGAAGCCCTTCAGGTTGACGTTGGTGGTCATGATGCCGATGGCACGGGTGAGATCGCTGGAGACGACTCGCTTGCTGGTGGGGTCGCTTCCGATGACGAGGCGCTTGTTGGCTGAATCAGCGAAGAAGGTGCCGACCTTGACCTCCGCCAACGAGCCGACCTGTGCGAGCGCCGCCCCGTCGATGAAGACCTGGGCGGGGTAAGGAGCGTACGGATAGCCGGGCCGCGTTGCTCCCCCGCTGGAGGCGAAGAACGTCGACCAGGGGGCCACCCAGACCGTTCCGGACTTCGTCCAGTTGGAGACGGCGCGCGAGCCGTCGAACCAGACGACTTCGCGGGGGTAGTTCTGAATGGTCACCTGCTTGGTGACAGTCACGGACTCGTGGTAGGTGCCCGCACGGAGCACCACGGTTCCGCCAGACGGAGCCAGGGCCAGTGCCCGGGCAACGGTCTTCACGGGGCTGGACAAGGACCCGGGGTTGGTGTCAGAGCCGGCATTGCTTGCATAGACGGCACCGGCTGGAGGTGTGTACGAAGCGCTGCCGAGCGACGTGCCTCGGGTGCCGATCACGGCACCGACGTAGGTGTCCGCCGCGACAGCGGGGGTCTTGGGAAGGGCGACCAGGGCGGCGGTGGTGCCGAGGATGAGCACCAGGGCGCGCGAAGTCAGCCTGGAAAGTGGACGAGCCATGGGGGGGTTCCTTGGGGGGAGGAGGTGTTCGGGGGACCCGTCCCATGGTGGGAGGGACCCCCTTGCGGGGCACCTTAGCATTCGCTCTCAGACTCGCCGAAACCGCTCAGGCTCTATTCAGGAACGCCGGCCGCGTCGTCCCTTGCCCTGGTGGGGAGCCGGACCAGCAGACCAACAGCCACCGTGAGCGCGAGCGCCGCCGTGGTGTAGAACGGGCTGAAGAACGCATCCCAGACCACCTGGATGGCCAGGAAGGTGGTCAGCGCCCGGCCGCGACCCTCCGCCAGTCGGGCCGCGCTGTTGCGAAGGACCAGCACGAGCATGGCAAGCAGGAACGCGAGTCCCATGGGTCCGCACCGAAGCCACAGATCGCCCATCACGGAGTGGACCTCAAAGGCGCCACCGAACATGTAGCGCTCGACGTAGCCATTGTTGGCGTCGTAGTTGAGCCGCTCCATCCCCGACTTCGCGGTGTAGATGTCGGCGAAATTGGGTACGACTCCCAGCCCGTAGCCACCGGGCGAGGCCCTGAGCAGGGCCAAAGTGGCACCGATCTCGGGGCGCCCACCCAGGAGCAGCGACCCTGATGAGCGGATCTGGGCCTCACTGCGCAGCTGGGCACCCTCGCCGAGGAAGCCTTGCAGGATGAACGACTGCATCACGAAGTAGGTCATCAACCCCAGGAGCACGATGCTGACGCCCACTCGCAGGGCGGTCGACCGGAGCTGGAGCGCAGCCCTGGCCCGCTGCCAGGACAGGATGAGGAAGGCGGTGGCGAGGATCGAGGCGGCAGAGCGCGAGTCGTTCAAGGCAGACACGAGTGCGAGCAGGACGAGCGCGACCAATTCCCCCGTTCGTGCCTTGACCAGCCAGGCAGCGGCCAGCAGGCAGATCGTGACCGGCAGCGACAGGCTGAACTTCCAGGGGTTGTCGGCGCTCAACCGTGGCAGCACCGACAGCAGCATTCCGGACCCGAACAGGAGCCCCATCCACCCCGACCCCACGACAGATCTGACCCACACGAGAGCACCGGAACCCAGGAGCAACTCGAGGATCAGGACGATCTGAGCCTCAGTGAGTGGGACCGAGATGTGATGTGTCGACGCGTTGACCGAATTGAGCAGTAGGCCATTCAGGATGGCGCCCAGACCTGTCAGGGCCACGACCCCGGATTGGTGCCGGGCAAGGTGCGGCAGCCACACCGGCAGTAGGGCGACCGAGAGTACGAGCGTCAAGGTCAGTGGCCCCGGGAGGGGCAGATGAGCTCCGATTCCCAGTGCCGTGACGGCAGCAACCAGCGAGTCGAGGTGGACCCTGCGAGCCCCGCCCGCGTTGACGCCAGATGCCCGGACGGAGCGATGCGCAATGACTGCCATGGCTCAGGCCGCCTGCCACAGTCGGGCACGGTGGCGGTGGATGTAGAGGGTGAAGGGCACGAGCTGGAAGACCAGGACGCACAGGCAGTTGCTCAGGATGGGCCCGACCACCCCCAGACGTGGTGTCACCACAATGGCCAACAGGAGAGACATTACGGCCATCGCAGCGGTGGGGAGCGCCTGGAAACGAATACCGGGCTTGTCCATGATGAACATGCCCAACGGGTAGAGGCAGGCCTGGATCACGATCATCACACTGAAGGCCATGACGGTGTTGAGATGGACGGGCACCTGACCATTGGTGGTGAAGGCGAACACGGGGCCACGGAGGAGCCCCACCACGACCATGACGGCCAGACTGGCAGCGCCCAGAAGGGCACTGAGCAGGAATGGGCCACTGGTCAATTGCCCGGCTGCCCGGCGGCGGGCATAGCTGGGCCACAGGGCTATCCCGGCGGCGCTGATCATTCCCAAAAAGGCTAGGTAGACCTGCGCGGAGGCGGTGTATTCGGCCAGCTCACCCGTCGTCCCGGATCGGGCCAACACATACCGCTGTGCGGTGATGGACAGTGGCGCCGACAGCAGTTGCGCCATCATCGGCCAACCCACGTCCATGACCCGCACACCGGGATGGTGAGCGGGCTTGAAGACTTGGCGGCAGGCCCTTCCGACCGCTCGTCCCAGGTGCCGGACCGAAGCCGCCATGCCGACAGTGGCAATCACGAAGGCGCCGACATACGACGCCAAGGAGAGGAAAGGGAATGCTCCCGATCCCGAACCGATCAGCACCCACACCAGCAGGAAGTTGATGGGCGCCATCAGCCCCTGGATCAGAATGGTCAGGTGGTTCTTGCGGAGGCCAAGAAGAATGCGCTGCCAGATGCCCAGCGGGACAGCGACGGCCCACACCGACAGACACGTGAACACGACCAACGACGCTCGTGGAAGGAGCCCGGGCTCGCCGAGCAGCCACATCCAACCGCCCGACACCAACAGGACGACATTCAACGCCGTCAGCACGACGGCGAACTTCAGCATGATCCGCCACACCGATGTCAGTGTGTCGGTGACGTGACTGTCATCGTCGGGGGCATCAGCAGTGGCGATGGTGTTGACCAGCGCAGCCCCAGTGCCCAAGTCCTGGAATTGCACCAAGGACGGGAGAACCGTCACCAACGCATACAGCGCGAAGTACTCGACCCCAGCATGACCGAGGATGAGCCGCGCGGTCAGGATGCCGAAGATGGCTGAGGTGAGGGTGGTGAGCCCGCGCGCCGAGAGAGCCTTGAACACCGCCGTCCCTAGTCCACTCTGGCGTCTTGTAGCTCCCGATGTCGGGCGGTCGCGCCGTACTCCCTGCTGTGGTACTTGCTGTCCCGCTGGATGCGCACCCCGTTGACCACCAGACCGAGCACCCTGGCGTGGGTCGAGGTGACCGTGTCAATGGCCGCGAGGAGTGCCCTGGTGGGGGTCTTCTTGGCTCGCGTGACCAGGATCATCCCGTCCGTGTGCGGGGCCAGCCACAGGGCATCACTGACGGCGAGCACCGGCGCAGTGTCGATGATCACGACATCGAACTGTTCCCTCGCCAGCGCCAATGTCTCGTTCAACTGGCCCGACGAGATCAACTGACCGGGATTGGGGGACAGGACCCCTCCGGGCAGGATGCTGAGGTTCTTGTGCCCCCAGGGCTGCACCGCTTCGTCGAATTCACAGTCGTGCACCAGCACGGTCGTCAGGCCGACACCACCCTCGACCCCGGTCAGGTCGGCGATGGAGGGATTGCGCAGGTCGGCGTCGATCACCAACGTGCGTCGCCCCGCCTCGGCAAACGCGACGCCCAGTGCGACCGAGATGCTGGACTTGCCGTCGAACGGTCGCGCCGAGGTGAGGATCATCATCCGCGCGGGCTGGTCGACTGACACGAATCTCAGGCTGGCCGCCACCGCGCGCAGGGCTTCGGCAGCGTGGCCCCGGGGTGCCATGAGAACGCTCTTCGCGAGGTTGGCCTTACGCGCCAATTGGGGCACCTCGCCCAGCACCGGGAGATCCGTCAGGGCCTTGACGTCGTCGGCATTGCGGGGCCGGGAGCGCAGGAGTTCTCGTGTCAGCGCGATGCCCACTGCGAGCACCAATCCGGCCAGGGCGCCGACCATGCCATAGGTCTTGCTGTTGGGCGAGACATACCCCTGCGGCAACGTGGCGGGCGAGATGACCTCCAGACGCACCGCAGGTTCGCTACCGATTTTGGGCGAGAGTTCGTTCACTGCCGCGATCAGCGAATCCGAGGTGGCACCGGCGATGCTCTGCGCTCGCTGGGGCGACGAATCGGTGACAGCGAGCTGGATCACCACGGTGTTGAGCGGGGTCACCACGTTCACCTGCCGCGCCAACTGCCCGGGCGACACCCCCAGGTCAAGCTTGTCGACCACGGGTTGCAGCACGTACGGGGTGGTGGCCAACAGCGCGTACGACTGCACGATGTTCTCGACGTAGTTGGCGCCCTGCACGACCTCACTGGTGTTCTCGCCACGCACGGGCACCACCATCACGGACGCGTAGG
Organism: Aestuariimicrobium kwangyangense DSM 21549; assembly: GCF_000421525.1. Classification (GTDB taxonomy): domain Bacteria; phylum Actinomycetota; class Actinomycetes; order Propionibacteriales; family Propionibacteriaceae; genus Aestuariimicrobium; species Aestuariimicrobium kwangyangense. The sequence continues at coordinate 7,703 of NZ_ATXE01000004.1, forward strand.
AGCGATACTGCTTCGGCAGCGTGTGGGAGTAGAAATACGCGCCGGTGCCCCCGACCACGGCCAAGAGAATGATCAGCAGAAGGTTGCGACGCAGAACATGGACGTACTGGGCAACGGTCATCGGCGTTGTCCCCGGCGGCGCTTGACAGTGTCTCCGCGGACGACTGAACGCTCCATTCAGCACCTTCTGTTCGTGCCATGCGGGATGGCGCCGTGCCGAGCCCGTGCGGAGGTGGTCACCCACAGCCGCGCCGCGAGCCTACACCGCGAGCAATCACAGACCTCACCTTCTCCCCGCCCGCCCCCAGTTGTTACGTGAATGTGAGTTTTGCCAAGCCAACCCACGAACCGGCCCGCCTGACCAGGCCCGAACAAGGAGGATCGTCCGGGCCCCCCGACCCGGACGATCCCCGTCGCAGAATCCCTGACGGGACTCCCTCAGTAGGCACCCTGTGGCAGCAGCACGTGGCGCACGGTCTTGAGGATGATGGACACGTCCTCGCCCAGCGTCCAGTTCTCGACATAGCGCAGGTCGAGACGGATGGCGTCGTCCAGCGAGAGGTCGGAGCGTCCACCGACCTGCCACAGACCGGTGATGCCCGGTTTGATCAGCAACCTGCGCAGGGCGTGTTGCGGGAACGCGTCCAGTTCGCTGGCCAGGTGCGGTCGCGGTCCCACGACGCTCATCCCGCTGCGCAGCACCGTCCAGAACTGCGGCAACTCGTCGAGCGAGTGCTTGCGCAGGAAGGCACCAGTGCGGGTGATGCGCGGGTCGTGCTCCATCTTGAACAACGGCCCTGCTCCGACGGAGAACGCCCTCAGCTCGGCCAGGCGCTTGTCGGCGTCCAGGTGCATGCTGCGGAACTTGTGGATGGTGAAGGTCTCACCGCGCAGCCCGACCCGGGTCTGGCGGTAGATGACCGGGCCACCGTCCTCGAGCTTGATGAGCAGCGCGATCACCCCGAACACCGGCAGGAGCGCCAACAACGCAGCGCCGGCGAAGAGCACGTCGAAGCTGCGCTTCACCACGTACCTGAAGCCCTCGAACTGGGGAAGGGTGACGCGCACGAGGTTGAGTCCCGCCGCCTGCATGAACGACATCCGCTGCCCCGGGACGTCCAGCAGTCTGGGAACCAGCATCACCTCGACCGGGCTGCCCTCCAGCGCGCCGGTGATGCGTGCCACCTCCGGGTCGGAGACCCCACCGGCGACCACCACGGCTGCGCGCGGCATGGGTCGAAGCATCCCGGCCAGCACCTCGACCGGGATCCGCGGCAGCCCAGCCACCGTCAGGCCTGATCCTCCCCCACTGGGAAGGCAGACCCCGATGGGACGGTAACCCGCCGCCGGATTCGACTCCAGCTGCTTCAGCATGGGGGCGACGTCGTCCTGACCGCCGACCACCACGGTGGGCACCATGTTCTCGCCCCGCGCCCTCGACCGCGCGAGCCTGCCTCGCAACAGCCACCTCTCGGTGAGCAGCAACCCGCCGCCGACGAGGAACGAGTTGAGCAGGAAGAGCCTCGAGACGTCCAGGTCGAGCACCCAGCCCGTGATCGCGACGGCTCCCAGCGCCCGCACCGACGCGACCATGACAAGTCGGTACTCGCGGGGGCCCGCCCCCATCACCGTGAGCCGACGGCTGTCGACCAGCCCGAGCGCCAGCAGCCAGACCAGTCCCGTGAAGACGGCAACCATGGTCGGCGTCAGGCTGGAATGAGCGAGATGGAGTCCGTCCCGGCCCCTCGTCCACACCAGCGTGGCCAGGGTCATGGTGAAAGCCAACGCACCCGCGTCTGCCGCCAGAGCGGCCAGGTGCAGGCGACGTGGCCACGACAACGGTGTGGCCCAGGCCCGAAGCTTCGCCGGGCGCGACAAACGCCCGACTTCGAAAAGTGCACTCGCACTGTTGATCGTTGTCATTGCGCCGCCCCCGCGACACAACGACAGAATTGTCCCCACATGTGGCGTTCCCCCCGGATCACCTTCATGCCGCCCACGGATCAAGATCCCGGCAGCGTGTGCCTCACGGCACCCCCCTGAGTCACGAAGCGTACACCGACCCGAGGGTCACGCGAACCCAACGCGCGCAGATTGCTCAAAATCTCACGCCTTGACCGTCAGCGCTTGTCAGCTCGACTACCTAGCCAGCTCGTGGGCCGCAGCCGTGCCCGCCGCCAGCGACGACGACCTGTTGGTGCGCCCGGGGTTCAGGGCAGGGGAAAAGGGAATTCCTCGAACAGCCGCTCGTACTCGGCAAGGTCCTTCTTGGTGAGCCGTCCAAACGGCGCCAGCTCAAGGGTTCGCTTCCCAGGACGACCGGAGCGCGCCCAGGTTCCCACCACCCGTCCGCCGCCCACCAGAGACTTCTTGAACACCCCGTTGTTACCGGGCACGAGCAGGTGGTGCTCGCTCGAAGACATCGCGAACAATCGGTCCTGGTAGCCCAGCACGAACTCGTCGAAGCCCGGCAGCAGCAGTCGCGTTCCGGTGCTCTCCGGGTGGTCGGAGCTGTCGGGGCCGCCGAGCCGTTCGGCCAGTTCGTCGGCCAGTCCCGGGCGCGCAAAGCGGACCTCGCCGTCCTGCTCGGGCCCAGCCCCAGTGAACCTCTCGACCTCGTGTTCGATGAGGGTGAAGGCGGGTCTGATGTCGCGCTGCGGCAGCTTCGTCCACCACGCGAAGTCGCGCAGGGTCGCCGGACCGTGGCTGGTGAGGTAGCGCCTCAGCAGTTCGGCCGTCGCAGCTGTGCGGTCGCCGTTGAATCGACTCTCGAGGTCGCCACCCGCTGGCAGCTTGTCGCGCCCCACCACGTTCTGGTCGACACCGTTCCAGGGGCCGTAGACGACCTCACCACGCCCGATCAGATGTGACAGCACGTGGTAACCGCGCCCCGCGTCAGTGGGCACGCCCACCTCGTCCCAGTGCTGCATCAGGCCAGCCCGCGGTAGGCCACGTTCATGTGCGGTGAGCACCTTGGCGGTGAGTGCGGAGGCCACCTCGACGTGGTCCTCGTGCAGGTCGAGCTGGCCGCGGCGAGCGGCCTGTGCCCGAAGCATCGGTGCGTTGCACAACTGTGAGACCCAGGCAACGTCGTCGGCCGCCATCAGGAAGACGGTGCCCCGCATGGGGTAACCCCGCACCAAGCGGCCGGCGTCCAGGTCGGCGATCACCTGCTCGGCGGTGCCATCTCGGGTGCGCAGGGCAGCTGACGCGATGGCGCCGGGCAGATCCTGCCCCTGCATCGCGCCATGGGCCCGCACGGCCTCGGTCGGCGTGGCGTACGGACGGGTGACCAGCCCCTGGGCCAGCAGGCGGGCTCGTCCGAGGTGGGTGTCGACCATGATGGGAAGGCTAACTGGCTCCCCTGACAACCCGTGGCCCGGTGGGACGAACAACGGGCCGCCACCCGGAGGAGGCGACCCGCTGGTCAGGATGCTGAGTTGTCACATGGTCACGAGGAGAGGCTCAGGCCTCAGCGTCCTCGGCCTTGATCTTCGACGGATCCAGGTTGACCCCGGGGCCCATCGTCGACGAGATGGTGATCCGCCTGATGTAGCGACCCTTCGAGGTCGACGGCTTCAGACGCAGCACCTCGTCGAGCGCCGAGAAGTAGTTCTCGGTCAGCTGCTCCGCGGTGAACGAGGCCTTGCCGATCAGGAAGTGCAGGTTGGCGTGGCGATCGACACGGAACTCGATCTTGCCGCCCTTGATGTCGCTGACGGCCTTGGCCACGTCCATGGTGACGGTGCCGGTCTTGGGGTTCGGCATCAGGCCACGGGGGCCGAGCACGCGACCCAGACGACCAACCTTGCCCATCATGTCGGGGGTCGCCACGACGGAGTCGAAGTCGAGGTAGCCGCCAGCCACCTTCTCGATCAACTCGTCAGCGCCAACCTCGTCGGCGCCCGCGGCGCGAGCGTCCTCGGCCTTCTCGCCGGTGGCAAACACGAGGACCCGTGCCGTCTTGCCGGTTCCGTGCGGAAGGTTGACCGTGCCGCGGACCATCTGGTCGGCCTTGCGGGGGTCGACACCGAGTCGCATGGCGACGTCGATGGTCTCGTCGAACTTCGCCGCAGCGCCCTGCTTGACGAGATCAACAGCCTGCTCCGCGGAGTACAGCTGGTCTTCGTCAATCTTCTCGGCAGCGGCGTTGTAAGCCTTGCTTCGCTTCATGCTGGTTCCTTTCATGTCAGCCTCGTGGGCTGATCCACCAGTTCTGGTGCGGGCGCGAGGCCCTCCCAGGGGGATGTGGGGTGCACCCGGGACTCGTCCAAGGTGCGGGTGGGTTGAGCGAGTGCTCAGCCCTCGACGGTCACGCCCATCGAACGAGCGGTGCCGGCGACGACCTTCATGGCGGCCTCAACGTTGTTGGCGTTCAGGTCGGGCATCTTGGTCTCGGCGATCTCGCGCACCTGGGCCTGGGTCAGCTTGCCGACCTTGGTCTTGTGCGGGGTGGGCGAGCCCTTGTCGAGTCCGGCGGCCTTCTTGATCAGCTCGGCGGCCGGCGGGGTCTTCAGCACGAAGGTGAACGTGCGGTCCTCGTAGATGGTGATCTCGACGGGGATGACGTTGCCGCGCTGGGCCTCGGTCTGGGCGTTGTAGGCCTTGCAGAACTCCATGATGTTGACACCGTGCGGACCGAGGGCGGTACCGACCGGAGGAGCAGGAGTGGCTGCGCCAGCCTTGAGTGCGACCTTGACGAGGGCCGCAACCTTCTTCTTGGGAGGCATGGTTGTGGGTCCTTTTCTTGCTTGCCGGCGTGGACGGGTGCCCACACCGTGATGACTCGGACGAGAGCCCGGGTCGGGTGGTGGTCGGATCCCCGAAGGGTTGGCGGTCCGACCGGCGTGAACTCAGTTTCTTCCGAAACCCTCAGATCTTCTGGATCTGGGGGAAGGTCAGGTCGACCGGAGTCTCCCGACCCAGAATCTCCACCAGAGCCTTCAGGCGCTGGGTGTTCACGTTGATCTCGGTGATGGTGGCCTGGACGCCGGCGAACGGTCCGTCCACGACCTCGACGGAGTCACCGACGGTGTAGTCGACGACCTCGATCTTGCGCTTCTGCTTGCGTGAGGGCTTGCCCGACTGCTCGGCATTCACGCGAGCGATGACCGACGGGGTGAGCATGCGCTCGACCTCGTCGAGGCTGAGCGGCACCGGCTGGGTGGCGTGGCCGACGAAACCGGTCACCGAAGGGGTGTGGCGGACGACGCCCCAGGCCTCGTCGGTCATGTCCATGCGCACCAGCACGTAGCCGGGCAGCACGCAGCGGGTGACCGTCTTCTTGGTGCCGTTGCGCATCTCGACGACCTCTTCGGTCGGCACGACGCTCTCGTAGATGTAGTCCTCGACCTCGAGGGAGGTGACGCGGGCGTCGAGGTTCTGCTTCACCCGGTTCTCCATACCCGAGTAGGTGTGGATGACGTACCACTCCCCCACCTTGGTGCGCAGTTCCTCGCGGAGTTCGGCGAGGGCGGCCACGGTGGCGGCGTCCTCGTCGTCGTCATCGTCGTCCTGGGTCTCCTCGGCCGACGGTTCGGCGTCCTCACCGAAGTTCAGGTCGATGCCGCTGTCGGTCTCCTCGGCGTCGTCACCGAAGTCGAGGTTGAGTTCGGTGTCGTCGGACGCGGCCTCCTCGGATGCGTCGGCGTCGAACTGGTCCAGGTCGATCTCGAAGTCAGGGGTTGACTCCTCAGCAGCCTCGGGCTGGTGGGAGTCGGCGTTCGCGAAATCAGGGTCGTTGGTCATCTCGTCTTCTTCCGTTGTCAGCCGATTCAGGGTTTGCCAGCGCCGAAGAGCTTCAGCACGACCCACCCGAAGGCGAAGTCCAGCAGACCCACGTAGGCGATGATGATGAGCACGAACACCAGCACCACGGCGAAGTACTGACGCAACTGGTCGCCGGTCGGCCACAGCACCTTGCGCAGCTCGGCCACCGACTGGTTGACGAACACGCCGGGAGTGGTGCGGGCTGACTTCTCGGCCGCGGCCACGTCACGCCTGCGGGTCGAGGTGCCCTTCTTGGCGGTCACGGCCGACTCGGGCTGCTTGCGAACCGGACGAGAACTGCGGGCGGCCGCAGCAGGAGTCGAGGTCAGCTGCTCCGCGTCGTCGGCCACAGTCAGCTCCTGGGCCTCGTGGGAGGCATCGGGGCCGTGCTGCTCAGCCGCCTCGGGTGCACCGGTGTCGACGGGCTCGCGCTCGTCCGGTGACGAGGGGGTGTCGTCGGCCACGATGTTCCTTCGGTAGTGCCTTTCGGCTTGGTGCTGACTGGTCAGCAGGATCATCTCGATCCTGCCTCGCAGGGCAAGAGGGACTTGAACCCCCAACCTGCGGTTTTGGAGACCGCTGCTCTGCCAATTGAGCTATTGCCCTTCGGTGACGACGCTGACCGACGGGTCGGACCGGCGGAGCCACCAAGGGATCAGTGTAGGCGAATTGGTGCGGGCCGTCGAACCGACGCAGTGGCGGTCAGCTGCCGTACTTGGCTGCGTACTGGTCCATGGTGTCGGTCTGCATGGCCTTCGCCAGTTCCGCCAGCCCCACCTTGTCGACCACATCGATCGACTGGCCGTCCTTGGAGGTGCCGAAGCCGTCGATGGGCGCCTGCAGCGAGTGGATGCCCGTCTCGGGGTTGACCCGCAACTGCGTGGCGACGGAGCGGATGGTCTTGGAGTCGAGGTCCTCGCTGACCGTCATGCAGGCCGCGAAGGTGTCGACCGTCTTTCCGAACTTCACGGGGTTGGCGATCGTCTCGGGGGTCATCGTCTTCTTGAGGATCGCCTGGACGACATCTCGCTGCCGCTGCGCACGGTCGAGGTCACCGCGCTGCAGGTCGTGGCGCTCCCGCACGTAGGCCAGTGCCTGCTTGCCCTGGATCGTGATCTGCCCCTCGGGGAAGGTGAAGCCGTCGGACTTCGAGGCCTGCTTGTTGTAGACACTCACCCCTCCGAGCACGTCGGTGAGCTTGATGAAACCCTCGAAGTCGATCACGGCTGCGTGCTGCATGCGCACGGCCAGCATCGACTCGAGCGTGGCGATGGTCAACGGCGGACCTCCCCACGCGTAGGCAGCGTTGATCTTGGCCTGCCCCTTCCCCGGGACGGTGACCCACATGTCACGGGGGAAGGAGACCAGGTAGACGTCCTTGCGGTCACCCGACAGGTAGGCCACCATCAGCGAGTCGGAGCGTCCCTGGTCGGATCCCCGCGAGTCGGAGCCCATCAGCACGAAGGTCATCGGCTGGCCCGAGGCGGTCCTGTTCGTCGGATCGGCGGGACGCGGCGTCCCGTCCACCCCCTGCTCGGACGGCATGATCGATGGGTTGCGGCTCACGTGGTCGATCGCGCGGCTGACCCGGGTCAGGTAGTAGGCGAAGACCGCCCCGCCGGCCAGCAACAGCACCAGCAACACGGAGAAGAAGACGGTCGCGAACCGGCGCCCCTTGCGCCGCTGGTGTCGCGCCGCGGATCGTTCTTCGGCGGTGCCGTCGTCCGCGAGTCGCGCTCGTTCGTCGTCGGGGCTGGTCATCTCAGTCCTTAGGGTTCGGGGCCTACTGGCTGGGGGCGGCCTCGTGGGTTGCTGCTTGATGCGTGGGGTCCTGCTCGAGAGCAGCCACCAACACGCAGGTGGCCAGTCCGTCCATGGCTTCGGTCAACTCGCCCAGCGAGGGGAAGGTCGGCGCGATCCGGATGGTGCGATCGTACGGGTCGTGCCCAAGAGGGTGGGAGGCACCCGCCGGAGTGAGGGCGATGCCCGCTTCCTTGGCGAGGGCGACGACGCGGGTGGCGGTGCCGGGCACCACGTCGAGGGTGACGAAATAGCCACCAGCCGGCTTGGTCCAGGTGGCGACCCCGTACTTGCCGAGTCGGCGTTGCAGGGTCTCGAGCACGAGCGCGAACTTGGGCTCGATCAGCGCGCGGTGCTTGCGCATCAGCGCGCGCACGCCATCGGCGTTCCTGAACCAGGTGGCGTGGCGCAGCTGGTTGACCTTGTCGGGCCCGATCGCGCGCTTGCCGTAGTGGCTGAGGTACCAGTCGAGGTTGGCCCTCGAACCGCCCATGAAGGCGACCCCGTCGCCGGCGAAGGTGACCTTCGAGGTCGAGGCGTAGGTGAAGACCCGGTCGGGATGGCCCTCCTCGGCGGCCAGGGAGATCACGTCCAGCGGCACGGGCTCGTCCGCGGTGAGGTGGTGCAGGGCATAGGCGTTGTCCCACATGATGCGGAAGTCGTCGGCAGCCGGCATCGACAACAGCGCCCGCGTGGTGGCCTCGTCGAAGGTGACGCCCGTGGGGTTGGCGTACATGGGTACCGCCCACATGCCCTTGACCGACGGGTCGGCGGCGAGCTCACGCACCTCGTCGAGGTCGGGTCCGTGGTCACCCAGGTTGACCGGGATCATCTCGATGCCCAGGTCCTGGCAGATCGCGAAGTGGCGGTCGTAGCCGGGTACGGGGCAGATGAACTTGACCTTTTGGCGGGCCCACGGCTCACCGCCAGCCAGCCCGTGCAGCATCGCGAAGGCGATGGTGTCGTGCATCAGCGACAGGCTGGAGTTGTCGCCGGCCAGCAGCAGGTCAGGGGTGGTGTTGAGCAGTTCGGCGAAGATCTGGCGCAGTTCGATCAACCCGTTCAGGCCGCCGTAGTTGCGCACATCGGTGCCGTCGGCCGACTTGGGCGAGATGGGCGTGGTGAGCAGGGCGTTCGAGAGGTCGAGTTGCGAGGACGAGGGCTTGCCGCGCGTGATGTCGAGCTTCAGCCCGCGAGCCTTCAGCTCCTCGTACAGCGACAACTGCTGCTCGGCGAGGTCGGCCCGCTGGTCTGCGGAAAGATCTGCGAATGCGCTCATGCGCCCATTGTCGGTCATGGCGTCAGTGTCGCAGAAGTGCGCACCGGCGACGGGACGAAGCCGTGGCCGTGGAAGGCGCACCCGGGTGGGGGGTACCGGGACCCGGACGATCGCCATTCGCTGGTCGCCCGGGTCACCAACTCACAGGCTGCAGCCGACCAGCACCGGTTCGGGTACGAGCACGACCCCGAACGCCTGACTGACTCCGTCACGCACCGTGCGGGCGAGGGTGAGCACGTCGGCAGCGGTGGCATCGGAGTGGTTGGTCAGGGCCAAGGTGTGTTTGGACGACAACCTGGCTCTGCCCGAACCCAGGTCGGCACCGAAGCCCTTGTCGAACCCGGCGTGCTGGATCAGCCAGGCGGCCGAGGTCTTGACGAGGCCGTCGAGCTGGGGGTAGCGGGGTGCGTCCTCGGGCAGATCGGCGGCCTGCTCGGGTGAGAGCAGGGGGTTGGTGAAGAAGGAGCCGGCACTCCACGAGTCGCGGTCATCGGGGTCGACGACCATGCCCTTCGAGCGGCGGATGGCGAGCACGGCCTCGCGCACCCGGGTCAGTGGGGCCCGATGGCCGACGTCCACCCCCAGGGCACGGGCGAGTTCGGGGTAGCGGATGGGCATCGACAGGTCGCCCAGTTCGAACTGGAAGCTCACCTGCAGCACCACGTACCGCTCCGGCTCGCGCTTGAAACGGCTGGTGCGGTAGCCGAAGTCGCAGTCGGAGGCAGCAAAGCTCGCCACCTTGTTCTGCTGGCGGTCCCACGTGCGCACCCGAGCGATCGTCTGGCTCACCTCGGTTCCGTAGGCGCCGACGTTCTGGATGGGTGTCGATCCGACCAGCCCGGGGATGCCCGAGAGCGCCTCGACGCCGATCCACTGCTTGGCCACGGCGAACGCGACCAGGTCGTCCCAGCTCTCACCGGCGTTGACGGTGACGAAGGCCCCTCCACAGTCACTCACCTGGGCCGTGATGCCCCGCCACGCGATCTTGACGACGGTGCCCGGGAAGCCCTCGTCGGCCACCAGCAGGTTGGAGCCGCCCGAGAGCACCATCACCGGCACCCCGTCACGATCGGCCGCGCTGACCGTCTCGATGATCTGCGCCTCGGTGGTGGCGCGCACGAACGTCCGCGCCGGGCCCCCGACCCGGAAGGTGGTGTGGTCGGCCAACCGTGGGCTCGACGAGGTGTCGGTGGCCGGCCCCTGCGTGTCGACCTGGTCGGTGATCCGGCAGCTGTCGGCCTGCATCGAGGTCTCGAGGGTGTCGTCCCGGAACTCGTCCGTGGTGGACGACGCGGGAGTGACTGTGATGGGTCCATCGTTCATGCGCGCACCTCAACCTTCGCGTTGCCGAGAACTGTCTGGTCGTCCAGCGAGACCTCGAGCTGGACGACGGCCAGGTCGTCGACCACCGTGACCACCCGGCCCGCGATGGTGATCGCGGTGCCCTCGGCCGTGTCGGGGACGGGGACGGGGCGGGTGAATCGGACGAAGTAGCCGGCAAGGTCGTCGGGGGTACGTCCGGTGCTCTCCAGCCAGGCGCTGACCTCGCTGAGGGCCCGGCCCATCGTCCACATGCCGTGGGCGATGGGGGTGTCCAGACCGAGCTCACGAGCGGCACGGTCGGAGTGGTGGATCGGGTTGAAGTCGCCCGACGCACCCGCATAGCGCACGAGGTCGGTGCGGGTGACGCGGACCTCGACGGGTCCGAAACCGTCACCCTCGGTCAGGGGCGTACGTGCCATCTCAGGCCTCCTCGCGGGTGTGGATCAGGGTGGAGGTGGCGGTGCAGACCTGTTCCCCATCGGTTGTGCTGAGCTCGACCGTGACCGTGATCATGTCGACGTTGCCGCGGTTGCGCACCTTGTCGACGACGAGCACCGCATTGATCTCGTCGCCGGCTCGCAGTTGCCGGCTCCAGGCGAAGCGCTGGTCGGCGTGCATGGTGCGGTGCAGCCCCAGACCCAACTCGGCGTCGGCGAACAGGCCGTCCCACGCGAGCGCCCCGATCACCATCGCGAAGGTCCCGGGGGCCTGCGGACCCGTGGTGCGATCGCCCACGGCCATTCGGAACTCGTCGATCTTGGCCTGGCTGACGAGGTAGGGCTTCGTCACCGGATAGCGGCGACCGACATGTTCGGGCGTGATCGGCATGGCCCCAAGGCTAGTGCCCCGACGTCGGGCGGGGCGGGGTCGTGGGCGGGTCGTCGATGGGCGCTTCTAGGGTGCCCAGACATGCAACAACCCCGCTGGCTGGGCCAGCGGGGTGGTGCGGAGCAACGAGGGTCAGCGGGTCTCGCGGTGAAGCGTGTGCGCGTTGCAGCGCGAGCAGTACTTCTTCAGATCGAGACGATCGGGGTCGTTGCGGCGGTTCTTCATCGAGATGTAGTTGCGCTCCTTGCACTCGGTGCAAGCAAGCGTGATCTTCGGACGAACCTGGGAAGACTTCTTGGCCATGATGGTCCTCGTTCTCAAAAGGGTGGTGCTGGGAGCTTGTTGGTAGCGAGGACGGGATTTGAACCCGTGACACAGCGATTATGAGCCGCTTGCTCTACCCCTGAGCTACCCCGCCACTGGTGGGTCCGGGTCTCGCAGCAAGCCACGAGACCCGGTTCCATCGAGCCCCCATGCGGAATCGAACCGCAGACCTTCTCCTTACCATGGAGACGCTCTGCCTACTGAGCTATAGGGGCCAGCCGAAGAAGAAACTTACAGGACGAGACGCGGGTCGCGCAAAACGAGCCACGGGCACCCCGGGTCACACCTCGGCTGACCTCGGTGGATGAGGGCTCAACGTCGGCCGGCAAGCGTTTGTTCCCGTGGCCTTGGGCAAGCCAACGGTTCCTGGCGGCGTCGCGGGCGCGCCATCTGTTCCCGACGCCGCCCGGGCGCTGGTTGTCGGTGGCGTAGAGGTCACCGCGGCTCAATCGTGCCGATCGTGTGCTGTGGTGGCAAAACTCGCGCCCCAGCCGCAACAATCGCTGTCAGGGCACACGATCGGCACGATTGCCCGCCGTCACCCACCGCCCCACTCCCGGCCGACGCTGCTGCTGGCAGACTGGCAGCGCCCACGGGCGGCCCAGCGCCCTCCCTGCCTGCACACGGGGGGCCTCACCGCTCGCCCACCGCCACCTCGACCCAGGAGACCCCATGCCCACTCCTCACATCTCCGCCCAGCCTGGGGAGATCGCTCCCCTGCTGCTCATGCCCGGGGACCCGCGTCGCGCCGCCCGCATCGCCGAGACCTTCCTGACCGACGCGAAACTGGTCAGCGAGGTGCGCGGGAACGGATGTTTCACCGGCACCTACCAGGGCACCCCGATGTCCGTGATGGCCTCGGGCATGGGCATCCCGACGCTGTCGATCTACGCCACCGAGCTCTACCGCGACTACGGGGTGCAGCGCATCTGCCGGGTCGGCACCTGCGGTGGCATCTCGTCGAAGGTCAGGGTGCGCGACGTGGTCATCGGTTCGTCCGCGCACACCAATTCGCCCGTGGCAACGATCGATGCCCCCGGGCTGACGCTCAGCCTGGCGGCGAGCTTCGACATGCTGCGCGCGGCCGTGGACGCGGCCAGGTCGGCCGACGACCTGGCAGGTGCCTCGGTGCACGTGGGACCGGTGTACTCCTCCGACCTGTTCTACTCGGGGCGCACCGACATCATCCGGGCTCTCGACAGGCTGGGCACCCTCGGGGTCGAGATGGAGGCGGCGGGACTCTACAAGTGCGCGCTCGAGCACGACCGCGAAGCCCTCACCGTGCTGACCGTCTCCGACCACCTCAAGGACGGCTCCGGAGACATGTCCCCCGAGGAGCGGGAGACCCGGTTCGGGAGCGCCCTGGCGATCGCCGCCGCCGGACTCCTGGCCTGAACACGGGCCCTCGGCTCACCCGCCGAAACCCGCCATGACAAGCACAAAGCCCCGGAATCCATCCGATTCCGGGGCTTTGTGGCAGGTGTAGGGTTCGAACCTACGTAGGACGACGCCGACGGTTTTACAGACCGCTCCCTTTGGCCACTCGGGCAACCTGCCGTGCTGGTTTCCCAGCGATCGGCAACGATAGCAAACCCTCACGCTCCATCACCAACTGGATGGGCGGCCCACTCGATAGGTTGGGTCTGACCGGTGGACGAGCAGGTCGTCCGCCCCCACCGCTTCCCAGGAGGCAGCCATGGCTTCGGACAGCTCGTTCGACATCGTCTCGAAGATCGACCGCCAAGAGGTCGACAACGCCCTCGGACAGGCCGCCCGCGAGGTGGGCCAGCGGTTCGACTTCAAGAACACCGACTCGTCGATCAAGTGGTCCGGTGAGACCACCATCGAGATGGAGTCCAACGGCGAGGACCGGGTGAAGGCCGTCTGGGACGTGTTCCAGTCGAAGTTGATCAAGCGTGGCGTGAGCCTCAAGGCCGTGAAGGCCGACGACCCTCGCCTGTCGGGGAAGATGTGGAAGATGACCGCCTCGACCGAGGAGGGCATCACCCAGGAGAACGCCAAGAAGATCTCCAAGCTCGTGCGCGACGAGGGGCCCAAGGGCGTGAAGTGCCTGATCCAGGGGGACGAACTCCGGGTCTCGTCCAAGAGCAGGGACGACCTGCAGGTCGTCCAGAAGATGATCAAGGAAGCCGACTACGACTTCGCGGTGCAGTTCACCAACTATCGCTGACGCACCGCCCACAGGGTTCACACGCTCCCCGACGGAGCGCTCGGCCCACGCGTAGCATGCGTTCATGGTGAAGCCGATCCCTGCTGACCGTGAATCCATGTGGTGGGCAATGCGTGAGCAGCCAGCTCCTACCCCCACCTCTGGGCCCTCCTCCGCCCTGCCCTCAGCCGTTGACGTGCTCGTCATCGGCGCGGGGGTCACGGGGCTGAGCGCCGCCGTCGAACTGGCCCGGGGAGGACGCCATCCCGTGGTCGTCGAGGCGTGGCGGGCCGGCGCCGGAGCCACTGGCCACACCACCGCGAAGGTGAGCCTGCTCCAAGGGGACAGGCTGCAGCGGATCAGGCAGCACGCCAGCGCCGAGGCGGTGCGCTCCTACGTCGAGGTGAACCGCATCGGCCAGGGCTGGCTGCTCGACCTGATGCGAGCCCACGGCGAACCGGTCCAGGCGCGCCTGGCCGTGACCTATGCCGTCTCCGACGAGGGCGCCCAGCGTGTGCACCGCGAGGCGGAGGTGGCACGCGAGGCCGGTCTGGCGGTCCTGGACGAGCCCGCCCACGGGCTGCCCTTCACGACGACCGCTGCGATCTCACTGGCCGACCAGGCACAGGTCGACCCCATGGGGGCCGTCGACGCCCTGCGGGCAGAACTCGAGGCGCACGAGGGGGAACTGATCGAGGGGGTCCGCGTCACTGGCCTGTCCGGCGGGAACCCGTGGACGGTGCACACCTCGGCGGGGGACCTGCGCGCCGATGCCGTGATCATGGCCACCCAGACACCGGTTGGCTTCCGCGGGGCTGCACAGAATGCGGTGTCACAGGCGAAACGGTCCTACGCGATCGCCTACCCGTTGCCGTCGGGGACCGACCCCGAGTCCTTCCCGATGTCGCTGTCGCTCGATGCCTCGGCACGCTCGTTGCGCACGGCCGTGGGATCCGACGGCCCGGTCCTCCTGGTCGGCGGCGCCGGTCACCTGGTCGGCGAGGGGGGCTCCACCATGGCCCACGTCGCGGAACTGGATGCCTGGGCCCGTGAGCACTTCGACGTCGGCGAACCGCTGTGGTCGTGGTCGGCGCAGGACTACCTGCTGGCCACCGCCATGCCGTTCATCGGTGCCCTGCCGGTGAGTCACGGCACCTTGCTGACCGCCACCGGCTACGACAAGTGGGGCATGGCCCTGGGTGCGGGAGCCGGGTTGATCATCGCCGCCGACCTGCTCGGCGACAGCCCCGGCCATGCGACGGCCATGCGTCGTCACGTGACCGGGTGGCATGACGCTGCCTCGATCGGCGCACAGGTCGCCAAGACCCTGGAGAGGATCGTCCGCGACCGGGTCGGGTCGACCAAGGCGGACGAGGGCGCCCTCGCCGAGGGACAGGGTCGGGTCGAGCAGGGACCGATCGGCCCGCGGGCCGTGTCGACGGTCGACGGCCGCACCTGCAGCGTGAGTGCGGTCTGCACGCACCTGGGTGGAGTCCTGGCCTGGAACGACGTGGAGCGCTCCTGGGACTGTCCCCTGCACGGGTCGCGGTTCGCCTCCGACGGCACCCGGTTGGAGGGTCCCGCCACTGCGGACCTGTCGCCCGTCGACTGACAGAGGTCACCGAGGGAATGTCAGGGGCCGCCCCTAGGGTGAGGCCGTGCTCAGAATCTCCACGTTCAACGTCAACGGCATCCGCGCCGCGCAGCGCCGCGGCTTCACCGGGTGGCTGACCGAACGCGACCCCGATGTCGTCGCCCTGCAGGAGATGCGGTGCCCCCTCACCGAGTTGCCCCGCGACGCCTTCGGCGAGCACCACCTCAGCTACCACCCGGGCACGATCCCCGGACGCAACGGGGTGGCGGTCCTGACCCGGGAGGCCCCGGGTGCGGTGCGGGCGTGGGGCGAAGGATCACTGGTGGCCCATCTGGACTCCGACCATCCGCTCACGGTCGAGGTCGACCACTCCACCCTGGCCCGTGAGCTCAGGCACTTCGCCGACGAAGGGCGGTACATCGAGGTCGACCTGGCGGATCGACCGCTCACCGTTGCCTCGCTCTACCTGCCCAAGGGGGGAACACCCTTCTCCGACGAGGCGTCGTTGGCCAAGTACCAGCGCAAGATGAGGTTCCTGGCCGGACTCGCCCGTCAACTCGGACGATCCCGCCGGGCCGCGCTCGCCGCGGGTCGGGAGTTCATCGTGCTCGGCGACTTCAACGTGGCCCACACCCGGCACGACCTCAAGACCTGGCGCACCAGTCAGCGCTCCGAGGGATTCCTGCCCGAGGAACGCGAGTGGTTCGGCTCCATCACCTCCCCGCGCACCCTGGTCGACGTCGTCCGCCGCTTGCATCCCGACACCGACGGACCGTACTCGTGGTGGTCGTGGCGCGGGCAGTCGTGGACGAACGATTCCGGCTGGCGGATCGACTACCACCTGGCGACCCCTCGTCTGGCGAAGGCAGGGGTCAGCGGCGGCACGGATCGCAGCGTCAGTTACGAGGCGCGGATCTCCGACCACTCCCCCGTCACAGTGGACTATCAGATCTGACCCCGTGGGCTCAGGCGTCCGCCTGCGGGAGGTCGGGGTTGCGCCAGATGAGGTTCCGCCGCGGGTAGGCATCCCGAAAGCCTGCCCGGCGCATGTTGGCCAAGGAGGAGTTGTGTTCGCCCTTGCCTTCGGCTCCGGTCTCGGCGACGCAGACGCGCGCCCCAGCCTGGCGGGCCAGTTCGATGCGGTGGGCGAACATGGCCGCTTGGGCACCTCGTCCGCGATGGGAGGGGAGGGTGCCGGCGCCGCAGAAGCCGGCTCGTCCGTCCTTGAGGTGCAGCACGCCGATCGACACCAATCGGCCACCGTCGAACCCGCCCAGGAAGTGGAAGTTCTCTCCCTGGCCCATGCCGGCCCACATCTTCTTCATGTCGGGTGGCATCTCGAGCGTCTGGCACCCGACCTCGTAGGCCCGCTCACGCTCAGCGGGCTTGATCTCTCTGATCTCGAGGTCGGTGACGGGGCAACCATCGGCGCGCGGGGGGAGGGGTTCCATGCCGCGCAGCAGTTTGATCCAGGTGGCCCCAGGGGTCAGCCCCGCGCTCTGGAACATCTCGCCCCATGGCCGGGGCTCCGCGGGAGGAGCGACCTGCACCAGCGCGACCGCGGTCCTGTTGTCGCGGAACACCGTGACGATGTCGTCGAGCACGGCTGGGGTGATCGGCTCCGTGATGCCGAAACCCAGGGCTCGGCTGCACCAGCCGAACGCTGGGTCGTTGCGGAGCGAAATGACGACACCACCGTGGATCTGGGCCGTGACGATGCCGAACTCCTCGCGATGAGGCGCCGGTACGTGTTCGGTCATGTCAAGGAGCCAGCCAGCTTCCGTGAGCTCTGCATCGGCGAGGCTGTGGATGTCCATGGCTGCATCAGACACCCGTGACGCCCGGCCCACAAGAGTGCATTCCCACGACTTCCGCGGACCCCCATGGAACCGGGCCGTCACTGGGCACAGAACCCGGAATGCGGTCGCCAGGTGACCCAACCACGTCGCTGGCGGGCAGTTGACCCGAACTGGCGACGAGTGACCGGGAGTCGCTCGTGTGAAGCCAGGCCTCAACGCTCCCGACGGGGCTGTGGTGGTCCCAGACGCGTCGAGGACTCCCGATCAGGCCTCGAAGTAGCGGAGCACCTCGTCGGCACCCACCGACCCGACCCCGCCGACGGCGTGCTTCCAGACGGGCGCGCGGTCCTTGTCGACCAACTGGGCCCGGACCCCCTCGACGAAGTCGGAATCACGCATGAAGTTCCTGGCCAGCGTCAGGTCCTGGGCCAGCACCTCGCCCACGGTGCCCATCCCGCGGGCCCGCCGGAGCGCCTCGAGTGAGACCGCCACCGACAGCGGCGACTTGGTCGAGATCAGTTCGGCGGCCGCTCGGGCGTCGGGTTCGTCCGACGAGGTCAGGGCTTCGAGCACGTCGGCGACGGTGTCTGCAGCGAAGCAGTCATCGATCCAGCCACGCGCCCTCGCCAACCATGACGAGTCGGGGTGGACGGTCAGTTCGTCCACCTCGGTGAGCAGCCCCGCCCACAGTGCTGAGGAACAGTCGACGGAGGCGCCGGTCAGCGCCATCCACTCACCGGTCCGCCCGGGCATGCGCGAGAGCGGGAACAGCACGCCCACGTCGGGGAACAGCCCGATGGTCGTCTCGGGCATGGCCAACTGGGTGCTGGCGTCCCCCTCCCGCTGGGTGCAGTGGGCAGCCAACCCCATGCCCCCACCCATGCAGACACCCGACATCACCGCGTGGGTGGGCTTGGGGTGGTCGGCGACCAGGGCGTTGACGCGGTACTCGTCCGCGAAGAACTGGACGGCGCCGTCACCGCCCGCCAGCACGTCCTCGCGCAGCGCCCGGACGTCGGCCCCGGAACAGAACCCGCGCTCACCGGCACCCTCGAAGCGGATCCTGCGCACCTGGTCGTCCTCGGCCCACTCCGTCAGGGCCCGCTCGATCCGCAGGATCATCGCGTGGGTCAGGGCGTTGATGGCCCGTGGACGGTTGAGCGTGATCACTCCCACCCCGTCCCGTACCTCGACCAGCACCTCGTCAGACATCGGCAGTCTCCTTCGCGACCTCCGCGTTGGCCTGGCGCTCGTGCGCCCAGACCTGGAACCCGTAGGCGGCCAGCGCCGCGACACCGAGGGCGATGGCGCCGTTGCGCATCGACAGGTTCACGGCGGCATAGCTCAGCAACACGATGGTGGCCACGATCGCCGCCCGCACCACCTTGGCGCTGGGCCGCGCCAGCGGCAGCAACAGCCCACCCCAGAGCACGTACCAGGAGTGCAGCGCGGGAGCGAAGAGCGCGACCGCCAGGTATGACCACGCCAAGTAGGTGATCGGACGACGCCGAGCCACGGTGACGGCGCCGACGGCCAGGACCACCACGGAGGCCACCAGTCCGACGGCGCGCGAGTAGCGCACCGAGACCTCCGCCGCCTGGCGCCAGCCCACCGATTCGAAGAGCAGCTGCAGTCCCTGACCGAGCACGGTGAACGGTGACACCGTGACCACGAGGCCCGGCACGTTGACGGCGTTGTACCAGCCGAAGTACAGCCCGGTCACCACCGAGATGAGGGCGAACACACCCGTGGCCAGCCCCAGCGCGACGACCGCCCGGAAGATCACGATGGCACCGTCCGAGGGTGCGAAGGTTCGCCAGGGACGACGCACCAGCGGCAGTACGTAGGCCGCCAACAGAGCGGGCTGTTTGATGGTGGCGGCGATCGCCACCACCACGGCCGCGGGCAACCAGCCCCAGCGCACCTTGTGGGCGACGTAGAGGGCGAAGACCACCAGCCCCATCATCAGCGAATCGTTGTGGGCACCACCGATGAAGTCGATCACCAGCACCGGGTTGAGGGTGGCGAACCAGGCCGCGAACGCCGGGTCGACGCGCATCAGGGTCGCCAGGCGAGGGATGCACAGACCGATCAGTCCGACGCCGACGAGCGCGGGGATTCGCATGAGCAGGGCGGCGATGTAGGGATCGTAGCCAGAGACGTCGACCAGCAGGTGGCTCAGCTGCAGCGCGAACGGGCCGTAGGGCGCCGGGGTGAAGCGCCACACCCAGGCCACCTGGTCGGCGAAGCCGCCGGGCAGCACGCCGGGGCCCTGCTGGTAGGGGTCGACGCCGTTGTGCAGCATCCAGCCCTGGGCCGCGTAGGAATAGGCGTCGTGACTGAAGATGGGCGGGGCGAAGAAGAACGGTGCCCCCCAGATCGCCAGCACGGCCCAGTGCCGCAGGTCGTGCCACGTCTCGGCGATGCCGTGCCCCGCTCCTCCCAGCGGACGGAGTCGGAACCAGGCCTGCACCAGCAGCGCCACTCCCGCCAGCACGAGGATGTTGAACGCGACCTTGGCGACAGGATTGTCCAGGTGGGCCCAGCGCATGATCGGCCACCACGGCGAATTGCGCGGCAGGTACGCGGGCGTGAGCGAGCCGACGGCGATCAGCAGCGTGCCGTACATGCCCCGGCGTACGTCGGTGACCCGCCAGGCCTCGAGCAACTGCCGCCAGCGTTCGCCCCAGAAGGTCATGGGGCGGGGGTCCCGTCCGCCTCGTCGGCAGCCGAGGTCGCCATGGGGGCCAGCGCATCCCGACCGTGCACCAAGGCCTCGCGCGAGTCACCTGCAGCCACGTGAGAGCCCGCCCACTGCAGGGCGTCGAAGGGGCACTCCTCGATGCAGATGCCGCAGTACATGCACAGGGTGAAGTCGATGTCGAAGCTGTCGAGCACGTTGGCGGTGCGTTCGCGCCGTCGCCCCGGAGGACGGGCGCCCGCCGGTTCCTGGTCCGCGATCACCACGGAGTGGGAGTCGATCGAGATGCACCACGTGGGGCACTCGCGCACGCAGATCATGCACGAGGTGCAGCGGTCCTCGAGCAGTTCGATGCGGCCGTGGCCGGTTCCGGTCATCGGCGCCTCCGCACGCGGCCGCCGGAGACGGTGGCGGCGACCTCCGCAGGGTCGACGTCGGCGGCGGCCAGGGGTCCCCAGGTCTCGGGGTCCGGTACCCCCACGGGCAGGGTGCGCCGGCGGGAGGCCTGGGATCGTCCGTCGGTCTCGGGGTCCTTGGCACCGGGCCACGGGAGGCCTGCCCGCGAGACCAGCACGGAGTCCTTCAGCAGCGGGCGCAGCACCTGGGTCTCGCCCTCCGCCTGAATGGCGCCGGACGGTGTCTCGGCGCCAGGCGGTGCGTCGACCCCGGAGGGGTGCCACAACAGCGGGCGATCGTCGCCGCCGACGAACCGCACCCCGAAGAAGTCATGCACCTCACGCTCGTGCCACACCGCCCCGGGCAGCACCTCGGCCAAGGAGTCCAGGACCCCACCGACCCGGTCGACGCGGGTCTGCAGCTGCAGGCTGTCGCGTCGCAGGCCTCCCCCGCCCGACAGACCCTCGCTCGAGAGGCCGTCGGAAACCCGCCACAACCGGACGACCACGCGCACCTGCTCGGGGCCACCGGGGGTCTCCGGTCGTCCGATCTCGTCGACCGCGTGCAGGGAGTCGAGCCAGTCGAAGCCCTCGGCGACCGCGGCCCGCACCTCGTCCAGCCAGGCTGCCGGGGCGACTCGTCCGGGTCCAGCCGCCGACGCGCTCATGCCACGCCCCCGACCAGGGAGGACACGTATTCGGCCAGGGCTGACGGCGCAGGCGGGCAACCCGGGATGTAGTGGTCGACGGCGACCAGTTGGTCGACCCCCTTGGTCACCGAATAGGAGTCCCAGTACGGGCCGCCCGCGCAGGCGCAGGCGCCGAACGCGACGACTCGTCTCGACTCGGGGAGCACCTCGACCCGGTCGGCGACCAGGCGGGCCACCGGATCGGTGAGCGTCCCGGAGACGACGGCGACCACCTGCGCGCCCTCCGGGATCCTGTCAAGCCTGGGAGCGCCCACCGGAACCGCGAACTCCGACTCGACGGCACAGCACGCCAAGGAGAGGTCGACCACGGCCACCCGACCGTCGCCGAACCAGTCGATCACCGGGGTCTGGACTGCTGACGTCACCAGCACAGACTAACGACATCTCAGATGTCGGAACCCTTCCGCGGTGCGGGAACAACTCCGGAGCGCGCACGGTTGCGGAGTAAGGTTGAGCGGCAGTGCGGAGTCTGCGCGGGAGGGCGTTTCGGCGACCCCCGGCAGGCGGCGCACCACCCACCAGCTCGACGGTCAGCGTCGCACACCGCGGCGGACCACAGGTCAAGGGCTCCCCCGAGCCCGGGAAAGCAAGAGGCAAGCGTGACGAAGGTCCAGACCCTCGACCGCGTCGTGATCCGGTTCGCCGGAGACTCCGGTGACGGCATGCAGCTGACCGGTGACCGATTCACCGCCGAGGCAGCAACCTTCGGCAACGACATCTCGACGCTGCCCAACTTCCCCGCCGAGATCCGAGCACCCCAGGGCACCCTGCCGGGTGTGTCGAGCTTCCAGCTGCACTTCGCCAACTACGACATCGTCACCCCGGGCGACCGCCCCGACGTGTTGGTGGCGATGAACCCGGCGGCACTCAAGGCGAACATCGGCGACCTGGCCCACGGTGGCCTGGTGATCGTCGACACCGCCGACTTCACCAAGCGCAACCTGACCAAGGTGGGCTACGACGAGAACCCGCTCGAGAACGACTCCCTGCAGAACTACCAGGTGGTCACCCTCGACCTGACGGGCATGACCATCGGTGCCGTCGAACAGTTCGGACTCGGCCGCAAGGACTCCTCCCGCGCCAAGAACATGTTCGCCCTCGGGCTGCTGAGCTGGCTCTACAGCCGTGAGGACGGCGGCACCGAGCGCTTCCTGGCCGAGAAGTTCGCCAAGAAGCCCGCGATCCGTGACGCCAACATCGCCGCCTACAAGGCCGGGTACGCATTCGGCGAGACCACCGAGGTGTTCGCCCACCGCTACGAGGTCTCCCCCGCGACCATGCCCCCCGGTCGTTACCGGCAGATCTCGGGCAACGCCGCGACCGCCTACGGCCTGATCACCGGGGCCCAGAAGGCCGGACTGAAGCTGTTCCTGGGCACGTACCCGATCACCCCGGCCAGTGACGTGCTGCACGAGCTGAGCAAGCGCAAGAACTTCGGCGTCTACACCTTCCAGGCCGAGGACGAGATCGCGGCCGTCGGTGCCGCCCTCGGTGCCTCCTTCGCCGGGGCGCTGGGGGTCACCTCGACCTCGGGGCCGGGCATGGCACTCAAGGCCGAGACGATCGGCCTTGCCCTGATGACCGAATTGCCCTTGGTGGTGGTCGACGTGCAGCGCGCCGGGCCGTCCACCGGGATGCCCACCAAGACCGAACAGGCCGACCTGCTGCAGGTCATCCACGGACGAAACGGCGAGTCCCCCGTGCCCGTGGTCGCGGCGGCTTCACCGGCCGACTGCTTCGACACGGCCGTGGAGGCGGTACGGATCGCCGTCAAGTACCGCACCCCGGTGATCATGTTGTCCGACGGATACCTCGGGAACGGTGCCGAACCATGGCGCATCCCCACGATCGCGAGCATCCCGCCCATCGATCCGGGTTTCGCCACCGGCACCAACGCGGTCGACGGCTCGGGCAAGCAGGTGTTCCAGCCGTACAAGCGTGACCCCGAGACCCTGGCGCGCCCGTGGGCGGTCCCCGGCACCGTCGGGCTCGAACACCGCATCGGCGGCATCGAGAAGGCCGTCGACACCGGCAACGTCAGCTACGACCCCGCCAACCACGAACTGATGGTGCGAACCCGGCAGGCCAAGGTCGACGGCATCGTCCGCGACATCCCGGACCTTGTCGTCGACGACCCGTCGGGCGAGGCCAAGGTGCTCGTGGTCGGGTGGGGGTCGACCTATGGGCCGATCACCGCAGCCGCCCGCCGCGTTCGTGCCACTGACCGAAGGATCGCGCAGATCCACCTGCGCCACCTGAACCCGATGCCCGCCAACCTGGGCGACATCCTCAAGCGCTACGACACGGTGATCGTGCCCGAGATGAACCTGGGTCAGCTCACCATGCTGCTGCGCGCCAAGTTCCTGGTCGACGCACAGTGCTTCTCGCGTGTGCGCGGCCTGCCCATCTCGCCGAGTGAGCTCGCCGGCGAACTGACCGAGGCCATCGACGGCCTCGCAACCGAGAAGTGAGAGCCATGAGCACCGACACGACGCAACCCACCACGGGCCACCCCGCAAGCCCCGCCTACCGCGGGCTGGCGGGAGTGCCCCTGTCGCTGGAGCCACTGAACCGCAAGGACTTCACCTCCGACCAGGAGGTGCGCTGGTGCCCGGGTTGTGGGGACTACGCGATCCTGGCCGCGTTCCAGGGGCTGATGCCCGAATTCGGCATCACCCGCGAGAACACGGTGATCATCTCCGGCATCGGCTGCTCCTCGCGATTCCCCTACTACGTCGACTCCTACGGCATGCACTCCATCCACGGACGAGCACCCGCCATCGCGACCGGGGTGGCCACCACTCGTCCCGATCTGGGGGTGTGGGTCGTGACCGGTGACGGCGACGCCCTCTCGATCGGCGGCAACCACCTGATTCACGCGATGCGGCGCAACGTCAACATGACGATCATGCTGTTCAACAACCGGATCTACGGGCTCACCAAGGGGCAGTACTCGCCCACCTCCGAGATCGGCAAGGTCACCAAGTCCACCCCGTTGGGGTCGCTCGACCAGCCGTTCAACCCGGTTTCGCTGGCGCTGGGTGCCGAGGCGAGTTTCGTCGCCCGCACCATCGACTCAGACCGCAAGCACCTGACCGAGGTGATGAAGGCTGCGGCGAACCACCGCGGCACCTCCCTGATCGAGATCTACCAGAACTGCCCCATCTTCAACGACGGTGCGTTCGAGGAACTCAAGGGCCCGTCGGCCGCCGACGCCCTGATCCCGTTGGTGCACGGCGAGAAGCTCGTCTTCGGGCGAGACGGCCAGCA
Source organism: Aestuariimicrobium kwangyangense DSM 21549 (assembly GCF_000421525.1). Classification (GTDB taxonomy): domain Bacteria; phylum Actinomycetota; class Actinomycetes; order Propionibacteriales; family Propionibacteriaceae; genus Aestuariimicrobium; species Aestuariimicrobium kwangyangense. Next base: position 31,665 of record NZ_ATXE01000004.1, read on the forward strand.
GTGCATCGTGCGTGGCCCGTCCGGTTCGCTCACCGTGGCCGCCACCGCCGAGGTGGACGAGGACCAGATCCTCGTGCACGACGCGCACCGCGCCGACCCGGCATTCGCGTTCGAACTGAGCAGGCTGACCGACTCGGGCGTGATGCACCAGTCGCCGATCGGTGTCTTCCGCGATGTCGAGCGCCCCGCCTACGACGACCTCGCCCGCGAGCAGGTCGAACTGGCCCAGCAGGGCACCGACGATCCCGAGGACGCGCTGCAGACCCTGCTCGACGGCAAGGACGTCTGGGTCGTCGCCTGAGGGCGGCGGCACTGGTCCGCTCGTGGGCCAAGGTTGGACCATGAACGACGAACCCGGCGCCACCGGTCGTCCCTCGCCCGAGGGGGACGACACGGACCGGACCGTGCTGCGCCCGGAGGCGACCTCCGGGGGCGACGGGACGCGGACGACGTACCGGCCCCGGGCCACCCCGCCCCTGGCCTCTGACGAGGAGGGCGCGACCCACCTCGCGGGTCGTCCCACGGGCACATCACCGGCTGGGTCACCTGCCTCACTGCCCCAGGTGGTGCGCGTCGACGACGTCCCCCGCGCCCGCCCCGGCATGCCTGCCGAGGGCGGACGCCCCCGCTTCCACACACCCGAGCAACGGTTCGTCGCCCCCGACCCGCAGACCCCCCGACAGCGCGGCGGCGTGCCGGTGCGCGCCATCCTCGCCTGGGCGATGGCCGTCATCCTCGTCGGGGTGGGCGCCGGTTTCGTCTACGTGCGCTGGTTCCGCCAGACCCAGGACGACCTCGCCACCAAGGTGCCCGAGAACTCGGCCTCGGCGAAGGTGAAGGTGCTGCGGGGTGACGAGGTCGTGCGCCAGTACCTGACCGCCCTGGCAGCGGGCGATCCCGACACGGCGCTCGCACTGGCCCAGTCCAGCGGCACCGGGTCGCAGCGGGTGGTCACCAGGCGTGCCTACGCGGTGTCGCTGCGACAGGCGCCGATCACCGACATCGACGTGCCCCGGGCCGGCGACAACGCGACCGAGATCCCCGCCAGCTACTCGCTCGGCGGCACGCGGGTCACCACCAACTATCGGGTGGCCAAGCAGGACAACGGCTCCTGGCTGCTGACGAAGGCCACGGTCACCTTCCGCCCCGTCGGCACCGCGGTCGACCACCTGCCCCTGCTGGTGAACGGTGTCTCGGTCAACTGGGAGAACGCCCTGGAGTTGCTGCCCGGTCGCTACGTGATGTCGACGGGGCTGACCTATCTGGCCTACCCGGCCAGCAACACCCTGACGGTGCCCCACCTCAACTATCCCGACAGCTCCGACCACCAGATCACTCCCTCGCTCACCCCGGCGGGCAGGTCGGCGTTCATCGAGGCAGCCCGAAGGTCGTTGGACGTCTGCGTCAGTCGACGCGAACTGAGCCCCGCGAACTGCCCCTTCTCGGTCGAGAGCGCCCCCGGGCTGGTTCCCGGGTCACCGCGCTGGAGCATCGACTCCGACACCATCGGCGCCGCCAACCCTGCCCTCTCGGCGAGCGACCAGAGCGTGGCCCAGGTGACGGTGAACCTGAACCTTCGCCTGCGCACCGAGTACCGCGGTGGCGGCACCTCGAACCAACCCGTGAACGTCAACACGACGGTCTCGGGCGCCATGACCGGCTCCAGCAGCACCGGGATCAGGCTGGAGTGGCGGATCAACTGAGTGGGCCGCCCACCGGTCCCCTGCCTCGGCACGACGGGAGCTCCCCGCGCTAGGCTCGCCGGCATGACAGCCGCGCTGAACGTCGCCGAGTTCGATCCCACCATCCGCCCCCAGGACGACCTGTTCCGCCACGTGAACGGCAGTTGGCTGCGGCGGGCGACGATCGATGCCGACAAGCACTCGGCGGGCGCCTTCACCTCGCTGCGCGACGAGTCCGAGGAGGCCGTGCGCGACATCGTCACCGGGCTGGACGACGGCAGCCTGGTCGAGGGCAGCGAGGCCTGGAAGATCGCCACCCTGCACTCCACCTTCATGGACGAGAACACCATCGAAGGGATCGGCGCGGCGCCACTCACCCCGATCCTGGCCCGGATCGACGCCATCTCGACCGCCGATGACCTGCTGCGTCACTGGGGATGGAGCCTGCGGACCGGCATGTCGGGTGCGGTCGGCTTCGGGGTCGAGTCAGATCCCGGCAACCCTGATCGTCCGGTCGTGTTCTGCTGGCAGGGCGGCCTCGGGCTCCCCGACGAGGAGTACTACCGCGCCGACGAGCACGCGGGGGTGCGCGAGCAGTACCGCGCCTACGTGCTGCGCTGCTTCGAGCTGGCCGGGGTCACCGACGCCGAGGCGCAGACCGACTTGGTGGTCGATCTCGAGACCCGGATCGCGAAGCTGCACTGGGACAAGGTGCGCACCCGAGACCTCAAGCAGGCCTACAACCTGCAGACCTGGGACGAGTTCACCGCCAGCTCTGCGCTGCCCTGGAACTCCTTCCTGGATGCTGCCGCCATCAGCGCCGAGCTGGTCGCGGAGATGGTCAACGAGCAGCCGAGCTTCTTCGCCGAGTTGCCCGCGCTCGTGACGGAGGGCGACCTGCCTGCCTGGCGCGCCTGGGCACGCCGCAAGGCCATCAGCTCGTTGTCTCCCTACCTGTCCCGCGCCTTCGTCGACTCGCACTTCGACTTCTACTCCACGGCGCTGATGGGCATCCCCGAACAGCGTCCACGCTGGAAGCGCAGCGTCGGACTGATCGAGGGTGTGCTCGGGGAGGCCATCGGTCGGATCTACGTCGAGCGGCACTTCCCGCCCGCCGCCAAGGAACGCATGGACGAACTGGTCGCCAACCTGCTGGAGGCCTACCGGCTCTCGATCGGCACGCTGGACTGGATGGGCGAGGACACCCGGGCCGAGGCACTGTCGAAGTTGTCGAAGTTCACCCCCAAGATCGGATACCCCACCAAGTGGCGTGACTACTCGGCGTTGGAGGTCACCCCGGGCGACCTGGTGGCCAACGTGGCGGCGGCCTCGTCCTTCGAGCTCGACCACGAACTCGCCAAGATCGGCAAGCCCGTCGATCGCGAGGAGTGGCTGATGACCCCCCAGACCGTGAACGCCTACTACCACCCGCTGCGCAACGAGATCGTCTTCCCCGCCGCCATCCTGCAGCCCCCGTTCTTCAACGTCGACGCCGACGACGCCGTGAACTACGGCGGCATCGGTGCGGTGATCGGCCACGAGATCGGGCACGGTTTCGACGACCAGGGATCGACCTGCGACGGCGATGGTCGGCTGCGTGACTGGTGGACCGATGACGACCGGACGGCCTTCGAGCAGCTGACGGGCTCACTGAAGGCCCAGTACGACGCGCTGGTGTGCGAGCAGCTGGCCGACGAGGAGAACCCCCCGCACGTCAACGGTTCCCTGACCATCGGCGAGAACATCGGCGACCTGGGCGGGGTCTCGATCGCGCTGAAGGCATGGAGGTTGGCCCACCCCGAGGGCGTGGACGACATCGACGGGCTCACCGGCGAACAGCGCTTCTTCCTCAGCTACGCCACCATCTGGCAGCAGAAGACCCGCGACGAGGCGCTGAAGCAGCGGCTGGCCACCGACCCCCACTCCCCCGCGGAGTTCAGGTGCAACCAGATCGTGCGCAACGTCGACGCGTTCTACGAGGCGTTCGGCACCTCCGAGGCGGACGCGCTGTGGCTGCCCGAGGACCAGCGGGTCTCGATCTGGTGAGCCGTGTCCGGCCCAGCCCCGTCCGGCTCGGCACCGTCCGGCTCGGCACCGTCCACGGCAGCACCCTCGGCGATTCGGGTGGGTGGCGGGCCAACCGATAGGCTGGGGCTGCCGCACGGTGCGGCCCCTGCAGACCTGGGAGAGCGTGTGAGCGAGCCGTCGCGTGAGGAGTCCGCCGAGGCGTTCCGCGGACAGATCAACGAGTGGCTCGAGGTTGTCGAGGAGCGACTGGCCGAGCTCGCGATCGCCGGCAATCCCTACGTCACCGAGGCCAGCCAGCACATCATCGCGGCGGGCGGCAAGCGATTCCGTCCCCAACTGGTGATCCTGGCCAGCCAGTTCGGCGGCCCGGTCGAGGACGAGGCGCTGGTGAAGGCCGCCTGCGTGGTCGAGTTGACCCATGTGGCCTCGCTCTACCACGACGACGTCATGGACGCCGCGGACAAGCGCCGGGGTGCGGCCAGCGCCAACGCCCTCTACGGCAACTCGATCGCCATCCTGGTCGGGGACTACCTGTTCGCCCGGGCCTCGTCGACCGTCGCCACCCTCGGCACCGACTACGTGCTGCTGCAGGCAGCCACCTTCGCCCGACTGGTGCACGGACAGATTGCGGAGACCCGCGGTCCGCAGCCCGGTGACGACCCCGTGCAGCACCACCTGCAGGTGGTGGCCGACAAGACCGGCTCGCTGATCGCCGCAGCCGCCCGGTTCGGCGGCATGGTCTCGGGCGCCGAACCCGCGACCCTCGACCTGCTGGAGCAGTTCGGCGAGGAGATCGGTGTGATCTTCCAGCTCTCGGACGACCTGATCGACATCACCTCGGAGGTGACCGGGAAGACCCCCGGCACCGACCTGCGCGAAGGCGTCCCCACCCTCACCACACTCTTGCTGCGGCAACGCAACGACCCGGCCGATGCCGAGTTGCTGGCGCTGATCGATGGCGACCTCGACACCGACGAGGCCCTCACCGATGCCCTCGACCGGTTGCGGGCCCACCCGGTGCTGGACGAGGCCAAGGCCGAGGTGAGGAGGCGCGCCGAGGTGGCACGTGCCCTCGTCCGGCAGTTGCCCGCCGGGATCGCCCGTGACGCCCTCGACCAGCTCTGCGACAGCGTGGTCGAGCGGGTCAGCTGAACGACGCAAACTCTCACCGTCTGGTCAAACACTGCCGCGTTGCAGCGCGTGAGTCTGTCCTGAAAGCGAGAATTTGCGGTTGAGGGCTCGACGACCGGCCGCCACACCCGGACGCAACAGCGCCCCCGCCACAGAGGCGGGGGCGCTGTCACGATTCCGGGGACCTGTCAGGTCTCACCGACGCCGAGTCACCGCAGGAACACCGACATCCGGGCAGCCAGGTCGGCCAGCGGACCGCTCCAGAGCCCCAGCAGCAGGGTGCCGATCACCCCGACGACCACGGCGACCCAGGTCAACCACGACGCCTTCTCGACGGTGACGCCCTCGGCGGCCTCACCGGGCTCGCGGAAGAACATCACCACGACGACCTTGAGGTAGAAGAAGGCCGCGACGAGGCTCATCAGCACCGCCACCAGCACCAGCCAGGCGTAGCCGCCCGACCAACCGGCGAGGAAGATCATCAGCTTGCCCATGAAGCCACCGGTCAACGGGATGCCTGCGAACGACAACAGGAACAGCACCATGCAGGCACCGAAGACGGGGTGGCGTCGTCCGACACCGGCCCACGAGGCCAGCGAGGTCGACTCGCCGCCGGCCTTGCGCACCATCGTGATCAGCGCGAACGCGCCGAGCGTGGCGAAGCCGTAGGCCGACAGGTAGAACAGGATCGACCCCACCGAGCTGGTCAGCGCGCCACTGGTGGCGGTCTGCACCGTCACCGCTGCGGCCATCGGCACCAACAGGAAGCCGGCGTGGGCGATCGAGGAGTACGCAAGCAGTCGCTTCATGTCGGACTGGGTCAGCGCGATCACCGAGCCGACCAGCATGGTGAGCACCGAGAGGGCGGCGAGCAGCGGGGCCCACTCCCACCTCATGGCACCCAGACCGACGTAGAGGATGCGCAGCAGCGCCACCACAGCGGCCGCCTTGGTGGCGATCGCCATGAACCCCGTGATCGGGGTCGGGGCGCCGGTGTAGACATCGGGCGTCCAGGAGTGGAACGGGACGACACCGACCTTGAACAACAGCCCGACGGCCACCAGCCCGAGCCCCGCCAGCAACAGCAGCGAGCTGGGCCCCTTGGCGCCGACAGCGGCGTCGATGGTGCGCAGTTCGAAGCCCCCGGCGAAGCCGTAGAGCAGAGCCGTGCCGTAGAGGAAGAAGGCGGACGACAGCGACCCGAGCAGGAAGTACTTCAGTGCCGCTTCCTGGCTCAGCAGGCGGCGGCGACGCGCCAGCCCACTCAGCAGGTAGAGGGGCAGCGAGAAGACCTCGAGCGCCACGAACATCGTGATCAGGTCGTTCGACGAGGCGAACAGCATCATGCCGAAGATGGCAAACATCGTCAGCGGGTAGATCTCGGTGTGCTCGACCTTCAGTTCGATGGCGCGCCTCTCGATCGGCGACCCGGGAACAGCGGCGGCCATCGGGGCGAAGCCCATCGCACCACCGTTGAGGGTGCGCTCGCTCATCATCAGCACCACCAGCAGTCCGACCACCAGCAGCAGGCCCCACACGAAGTAGGAGGGCCCGTCGATGGCGACCGACCCCATGGCGTGGATGCCCTGCTTGCCGGTCGTCCAGCCCTGCACCGTGAAGACCAGCGCACCGATCAGTCCCAGCCCGGCCACGATCAGCTGGGCCTCGTCGCGGATGCGGCGACGCAGCACGCCCTCGACCACGACCCCGAGACATGCCGCCACGAAGACGACGATCAGCGGGGCCAGAGCCGTGTAGTCCAGCTTCGGGGGCGTGATGGCGCCCTCGAAGGGGAGCAGTCCCTGAAGGGGAGCCAGAGTCTGCAACATCACTTGCCTCCCTCGACGGCCGGGGCCGGGTCAGTCATCTTGACGGCAGACATGGTGTCCTTCACAGCTTGGTCAAGGCCGGAGATGATCGGCTTCGGGAAGAATCCGAACACCAACAGCAGTGCGATCAGAGGGGCCATCACGGCCTTCTCGCGCAGGTTGAGGTCAGTGGTGACATGGGTGGCCACCTGGTCGGTGACGGGGCCGGTCATCGTCCGCTGGTAGGCGAGCAGCACGTACAGCGCCGACAGCACCATGCCGATGCAGGCGATGGCGGCGTACACGGGGTGCCGCGACCACGAGCCGGCCAGCACCATGAACTCGCCCAGGAAGCTCGACGTTCCGGGCAGCGACAGGGCCGACAGGCCAGCCACCAGGAAGGTACCGGCCAACACCGGTGCCACCTTCTGCACGCCCCCGAAGTCGGCGACCAGCGCCGACCCACGACGCTTCACCAGGAAGCCGATCACCAGGAACATCGCGGCGGTCGAGAATCCGTGGTTGAGCATGTAGAAGATCGATCCCTGGATCGAGGTCGAGGTGAAGGCGAAGATGCCGAGCACCATGAACCCGAAGTGGCTGATCGAGGTGTAGCTGATCAACCGCAGCAGGTCGCGGGCGGTGATCGCCATCAGCGCGCCGTAGATGATCGAGACCAGGGCCAGCACCAGCACGACGGGAGTGGCCCACTTCGACGAGTCGGGGAAGATCTCGAGGCAGAGGCGGATCATCCCGAAGGTGCCGATCTTGTCGAGGATGCCGACCAGCAGGGTGGACGATCCGGCGGTCGCCTGTTCGGCGGTGTCCGGCAGCCACGTGTGCACCGGCACCATGGGGGCCTTGATCGCGAACGCGATGAAGAAGGCGAGGAACATCAGCCGTCCCATCGTGCCCGTGTCGATCCCGGCAGCAGCCAGGTCGCTGATCAGGAAGCTGGCCTTGCCGGCCGAGGCGCCCTGGGCTCCGGCACCGATGACGCCGAAGAGCATCACCAGACCGCCGGCCAGCGAGTACAGCAGGAACTTCATCGCGGCAGGCCCGCGACGGGGTCCGCCCCAGCCGCCGATCAGGAAGTACATCGGGATCAGGGTGGCCTCGAAGAAGATGTAGAACAGCAGCACGTCGCTGGCCATGAAGCACAGCAGCGCGAAGCTCTCGAGCATCAACGCCAGCGCGAAGAACAGTCCGGTCGAGGATCGTCCGCTGTCGGTGGAGTCACCCACCTTCCACTCGGCGAGCAGCACGATCGGCACCACGATCACGGTGAGCAGCACCATCACCATGGCCAGACCACCGGAACTGAGCGCCCAGTGGGCACCGATCGTCCTCATCCAGACGACGTCCTCGGACAGGTCGGTGCCACGCGAGACGATGTAGACCACCACGCCGAGCACCAGGGTCGCCAGCGAGAAGGCGAAACCGACCAGCTTGGCGAGGTGTCCCCTCAGCACGAAGGTGACGAGCGCACCGACCAGCGGCAGCAGGCCCAGCAGGCTGAGCACGGGGAGATTCATTCCAACTCCTGTCTTCAGGCCAGCTGGCCGAGGATCAAGACGACACCGACCAGCACCACGCCGACGACCATGGTCAGCCCGTAGGAGCGGACGAAACCGTTCTGCAGGCGACGCACGGCGCTCGACAGGCCGCCGAACACCCCGGCGGAGCCCATCACGGCGCCGTCGACGACACCGCGGTCGAAGCTGTCGAGCCCGGCGACCAGGTGCTGGCCGGGGCGCATCAGCAGTGCTTCGTTGAGGGCGTCGCCATAGAGGTCACGACGACCGGCGATGACGAGCGGGTTGCGGGTGGCGGGTGCCGTGTCGGGAACGTCGCGGCGGTGCAGCCACCAGCCGATCACGACCCCGACGGCCACGACGGCCATGGTCAGCAGTCCGATGCCGGAGAAGTGGACGAGGCTGAGGTGCTCCTCCTCGCCGCCCGTGGCGGGAGCCAACCAGCCCGTGATCCAACCCAGCATCAAGGCGCCACCGATCACGCTGAACACAGCCAGCACCATCAGCGGGATGGTCATCACCAGCGGGGACTCGTGCGGGTGCACGCCCTGGCGCCAGCGCTTCTGCGAGAAGTAGGTCATCATCATCAGTCGCGTCATGTAGTACGCGGTCACACCGGCGCCCAGCAGGGCCAGTACTCCGAGCACCGTGTTCTTCTCGAACGCAGCCTCGATGATGTGGTCCTTGGAGTAGAAGCCCGAGGTGAACGGGAACCCGATGATGGCCAGGTAGCCCATCGCGAAGGTGATGAAGGTGATCGGCATGGCCTTGGCGAGGGCGCCGTAGTGGCGCATGTCGACGTCGTCGTCCATGCCGTGCATCACCGAGCCGGCCCCGAGGAACATGTTGGCCTTGAAGAAGCCGTGGGTGATCAGGTGGAAGATCGCGAAGGCTGCACCGATCGGTCCCAGCCCGGCGGCCAGCATCATGTAGCCGATCTGGCTCATGGTGGAGCCGGCCAGCACCTTCTTGATGTCGTCCTTGCTGGTACCGATCCAGGCACCGACCAGCAGGGTCACGGTGCCGACGATGGCGACGGCGAGCGAGGCTGCCTCGGTCTGGGCGTAGAGCGCGTGGGAGCGGACGACCAGGTAGACACCCGCGGTGACCATGGTGGCGGCGTGGATGAGGGCCGACACGGGGGTCGGGCCCTCCATGGCGTCGAGCAGCCAGGACTGCAGCGGCACCTGCGCCGACTTGCCGCAGGCCCCGAGCAGGAACAGGAAGCCGATCAGGGTCGCCCAGAAGGGGCTGAGCCCGGCGGCCCGCTCGTTGACCTGGGTGAAGTTGACGGTGCCGAGCTGGGCCAGCAGGGCGAAGATGCCCATCGTCATGCCCAGGTCACCGACACGGTTCACCACGAAGGCCTTCTTGGCTGCGACGGCGGCCGAGTTGCGGTGCTGCCAGAAGCCGATCAGCAGGTACGAGGCCAGACCCACGCCCTCCCAGCCGAAGAACAGCAGCAGGTAGTTGTCGGCCAGCACCAGCGTCAGCATGGCGGCGATGAACAGGTTGAGGTAGGCGAAGAAGCGGCGGCGGCGCTCGTCGTGGGCCATGTAGCCGATCGAGTAGACGTGGATCAGCGACCCGACACCGGTGATCAGCAGCACGAACAGGATCGACAACTGGTCGATCTGCAGGGCGACGTCGAACTTCCATCGCCCCACCGAGAACAGCTCGTAGAGCGAGTTCGAGACCGAGCGCTGCGAGGCGTCCCGTCCGAGCAGGTCGATGAACAGCACGAGGCCGATCAGGAACGATGCGATCACCGCCAGCGTGGCCAGCAGGTGGCCCCACGCGTCGGTGAGTCTGCCGGCCACCAGCAGGAACCCGGCGACGACCAGCGGAATCGCGATCATCAGCCAGGCGAGGCTGAACAGCCCGCTTGCCGCCACGGGAGCGGCTCCCGTTTCGAGAAGAGTCACGTCCTACCCCTCAGAACTTCAGCAGGTTCGCGTCGTCGACCGAGGCCGACCGGCGCGTCTTGTAGATGGTCACGATGATGGCCAGACCGACCACGACTTCTGCCGCGGCGACGATCATCACGAAGAAGGCCGCGATCTGTCCGTCGAGTCCGCCGTGCACGTGGGCGAAGTTGACCATGGCCAGGTTCGAGGCGTTGAGCATCATCTCGATGCTCATGAAGGCCACGATCGCGTTGCGGCGCAGCAGGAAGCCGAGCACGCCGATGCAGAACAGGATGGCCGACAGCACCAGGTAGTAGTTGGGGTTCATTCCAGTTCTCCAGCGTTGTCGGTGACCTTGCTGATCTCGGCGAAGGCGGCGTCGGTGGGCGCACGCAGCTCACCGGCATCGATGTAGGCGCCGCGGCTCGACAGGGTCTGCGAGAGCGAACTCTCGGCGACCGAGCCGTCGGGGAGCAGCGCCGGCACATGGATGGCGTTGTGGCGGGCGAATACACCCGAGTTCGGACGAGGACCGATGTGCTGCCCGGTCTCGGCGTAGGCACGCATCTTGCGAGCCGCTGTCAGCTTCTGGCCGATCTTGGGGAACACCTGCTCGCCGTGGGCCAACACCATGGCGCCGACGGCGGCGGTGATCAGCAGGGCCGAGGTGGCCTCGAACACGAACACGTAGCGGACGAAGATCAACTCCGCGACGCTGGGCACGTTGCCACCGCCCGCGGCGTTCGCCTGCTCGAGCCCGGCGGCCGGACCCTTGATGGCGTTGCCGATGCCGAACAGCAGCAGCCCGGCGAAGCCGAGCACGGCCAGCACCGAGGCGAGCCGGTGGCCCTTGATGGTCTCGACCACCGAGTCGGACGAGTCCACGCCCACCAGCATCATCACGAACAGGAACAGCATCATGATGGCGCCGGTGTAGACGATGATCTGCACCACGAACAGGAAGGGTGCGTCGAGCGCGGCGTACTGCACGGCCAGCATCACCATCATCCCGGCGAGGAAGACCGCCGAGTGCACGGGCTTGCGGCTCACCACCATGCCGATGGCGCACAGCACCATCAGCGGGGCCAGTGCCCAGAAGGCCACCTGGGCGGCCGTCACGAGGGCGATCATCGCTTCGTCCCCTCTGTCGTCGTCGTCCGGACCGCAGTCCGGGAGCTCGGGGTGTTCATGGCTGGTGCCGCCGTGGCCTGTCCGGGACGGCTGGCTTCCTGGGAGTAGGAGGCGGTACGGGTGTCGGGCTGACCAGTGGCGGGAAGCCCGAGGAAGTAGGCCTCCTCGTCGTCGCCGAGGCGGCGGGCGTGGGGGGGTTCCTCCATGCCCGACAGCAGCGGCGCCAGCAGTTCCTGCTTCTCGTAGATGAGGTCGGCGCGGGTGAAGTCTGCCAGCTTGAACTCGTTGGTCATCGTCAGGGCCCGGGTGGGGCACGCCTCGATGCACAGCCCGCACAGGATGCAGCGCAGGTAGTTGATCTGGTAGACGCGGCCGTAGCGCTCGCCGGGCGAGAAGCGTTCCTCGTCGGTGTTGTCGGCGCCCTCGACGTAGATGGCGTCGGCGGGGCAGGCCCAGGCGCACAACTCGCACCCGACGCACTTCTCGAGGCCATCTGGCCAGCGGTTCAGCTGGTGACGCCCGTGGAAGCGGGGCATCGTGACCTTCTCGGAATCCTTGTGCGGGTAGTCCTGGGTGAAGGTCTTGCGGAACATCGTCTTGAACGTGATGCCGAAGCCCGCCCATGCATCGAGCACACCCATCAGGAATCAGCTCCATTCGTGGTGGCGGCTCGTTCGTCCGCCGGGTTGTCATCGGGGTAGGCGAGGGTCGAGGGGACCACACTCACCAGTTCGGGCAGCTGCTGCCCGGGCATCGGAGGCACCGGGTAGCCACCGGCGAAGGCGTCGAAGTCACCCTCGGTGACCTCACTGACACCCTCGGGTTCGTCGTCCTTGCGGCCGCCGAACAGGATGAACGCCAACAACCCGACGATGATCACCCCGAGCACCACGAAGAAGACCGGTCCCCGGAACCAACCCTCGTTCTGGCCGGCGCGCAACAGCGAGATCGCGACGATCCACACCAGCGAGATCGGGATGAGCCACTTCCACCCGAGGTGCATGAACTGGTCGTAGCGGAAGCGGGGCAGGGTGCCTCGCAGCCACACGAAGACCGTGATCAGCAACTGCACCTTGATCACGAACCAGAGGACGCCGAACCAGCCCGAGTCGAGGAAGGCGATCTGGTTGAACGGCCAGGGGGCGCGGTAGCCACCCAGGAACAAGGTGGTGGCGACAGCCGAGACGGTGGCCATGTTGATGTACTCCGCCAGGAAGTACATGGCGTAGCGGAAGCCCGAGTACTCGGTGAGGTAACCGGAGACCAGTTCGGACTCACACTCGGGGAGGTCGAACGGCGCCCGGTTCGTCTCGCCCACCATCGAGATGGCGTAGATGATGAAGCTCGGGAACAGCAGCAGGGCGTACCAGCCGGGGATGCCGGTGTTGAAGTCACCCAGCCGGATCGGCAGCGCCTGCGCCTCGACGATCTGTGAGGTCGACATCGACGACGAGAACATGAAGACCGCGACCAGGGCCAGGCCCATGGCGACCTCGTAGGAGATCATCTGCGCGGTCGAGCGGATCGAACCCAGCAGCGAGTAGGTCGAGTTCGACGCCCAGCCGGCCAGCACGATTCCGTAGATGCCGATCGACGCGATCGCGAGCACGAACAGAACCGCCACCGGCAGGTCGGTGAGCTGCAGTCGGGTGGTGTGCCCGAACATCCGCACCTCACCGCCGAAGGGGATCACGGCCCATGCCGTGAAGGCCGCCGTGCCCGTGAGCAGCGGGGCCAGGTTGAAGATCCACCGGTCGGTCTTGGTCGGACGGAAGTCCTCCTTGAGGATCAGCTTCGCGCCGTCGGCGAGCGCCTGCCCCAGACCGAAGGGTCCGTTCATGATCGGGCCGAGGCGGTGCTGCATCTTGGCAACCACGCGTCGCTCGTACCAGACGTTGAAGATCGTCCACACCAACAGCAGGACGAAGATCATCACGACCTTGATGAGCACGATCCACCACGGATCGGCCCCGAAGATCTGGTTCTCCAGGATGTTCATGCCGCTGCTCCCTTGGTCACGGTCACCCGGTCACCGGCCAGGACGCCCAGGGCGGTCACGGGGGTGCCGGAGTTGGCGGGCACCCAGACCACCTGGTCGACCATGTCGGCGACGATCTCGGTCGGGAGGCTGAGGGCTCCCGAGGGGCCGCTGACCGTGAGAGTCTCGCCGTGGGCGATCCCCAGGTCGGCAGCGGTCTTGACGGACAGCCTGGCGACGGCCACCGGTGCGGTCGCCTGCAGGTCGGGTTCGTGGTCGACACCGGCGGAGTCGTCCAGCAGCTGGCGCCAGGTGGCGAGGGTGAGACCCTCGCTGGCGGGCCGCTCGACGTGGGGCTCGTGGGTGAAGCGCGGACGAGCGCCCTCCCACACCCCGAGGTCGGCCAGCGACTCGGCGGCACCCTTGGCGCCGCGGAAGCCGAGGTCGGCACCCATGGCGTCGGCCAGCGCGGCCAGCACCCTCAGGTCGGTCATGGGGGCCGTCGACTGACGGATCACGGTGTTGACCCGTCCCGAGCGGTGCTCCCAGTTCAGGAACGAACCGGCGTGCTCCTCGATCAGGGCGACCGGGAAGACGACGTCTGCGTGTTCCGCGACCTCGGAGAGGCGGGTCTCGATCGAGACGAGGAAGTCAACCTTCTCGAGCGCCTCGACCATCACGGCAGGATCGCTGAAGTCGCGGGGTTCGATACCCGCGGTGACCAGCGCGCCCAGTCGTCCCTCACCGGCTGCCGCGAGCATGGCCGAGGCATCGAGCCCGACCTCCTCGGGCAGGGACTGGACACCCCAGGCGGCTGCGACGTCGACCCGTGCCGACGCGTCGCCGACCCCGCGTCCACCCGGCAGCAGGTTGGGCAGACAGCCCGCCTCGACCGCGCCCATGTCCCCGGCGCGGCGCGGGATCCAGGCAAGCCTGGCCCCGGACGTGGCGGCGAGTTCGGCCACCGCGGCGAGGGTTCCGGACGACAGGGCCGCCCGCTCCCCCACCAGGATCACCGAACCGGAGTCGAGGCCCTGCAGTCCGGCGACCGCCTGGGCCTGCAGGCCGGGGGCGGTGGCGACCAGGGTCGCGTCGAGCTTGGCCGACCCGCGGCTGCGGAACGGTGCGATCGTGACGACCTTCAGCTTCCTCTTGCGGACGGCCTTGCGCAGTCGCAGGAAGACGATCGGCGACTCGTCCTCGGGTTCGAAGTCGACCAGCACGACGGTGTTGGCCGTCTCGAGGTCGGCGTAGGTCACCGAGTCCGAAAGAGTGCGACCGGCCACGTGGGCGGCCAGGAAGTCGGCCTCACCGGCCCCATAGGGGCGGGAGCGGAAGTCGATGTTGTTGGTGCCCAGCACGGCCCGGGCGAAGCGGGAGTAGCCGTAGGCCGCCTCGGTGGTCAGGCGACCTCCGGGGAGCACCCCCACCCGACCATCGGCCGCCCTCAGTCCGGCGACCGCGGCGTCGATGGCCTCGTGCCAACCGGCGGGCTCGAGCACCCCGTTGCGGCGGACGAGCGGCGTGGTGAGGCGATCAGCGCCTCGTCCACTCATGAATCCGAAGCGACCCTTGTCGCAGTTCCACTCCTCGTTGACCTCGGGAGTGTTGCCCGCGAGCCGGCGCTTCACCTGGAAGTGACGGTGGTCGCTGCGCAGCTGGCAGCCGGAGGCGCAGTGCTCGCACGTGGTCGCGGTGCTGACCAGGTCGAACGGGCGCGACTGGAAGCGGTAGGCCACGCTGGTGAGTGCACCCACGGGACAGATCTGGATGACATTGCCCGAGAAGTACGAGTCGTAGGGCTTGTCCTCGTAGATGCCCACCTGCTGCAACGCGCCGCGCTCCACCAGTGCGATGAACGGGTCGCCCGAGATCTGCTCCGAGAAGCGCGTGCAACGCGCGCAGAGCACGCAGCGCTCGCGGTCGAGGAGCACCTCTGCGGAGATGTTGACGGGCTTCGGGAAGGTGCGCTTGAGACCTTCGTAGCGGGACTCGCCGTAGCCATTGGCCAACGACTGGTTCTGCAGGGGGCACTCGCCGCCCTTGTCGCAGATCGGGCAGTCGAGGGGGTGGTTGATCAGCAGGAACTCGAGCATGCCCGCCTGGGCCTTCTCGGCCACCGGCGAACTGACCTGGGTCGAGACCTTCATGCCGGGCATCGCCTCGAGCGTGCACGAGGCCTGCGGCTTGGGCATGCCCCGTCCGTTGCCCATGTCGGGGATCTCGACCATGCACTGGCGGCAGGCACCCACCGGGTCGAGCAGGGGGTGGTCACAGAACCTGGGGATGGCCACACCGATCTTCTCGGCGGCCCGGATGACCAGGGTGCCCTTGGGAACGCTGACCTCGATGCCGTCGATGGTGAGGGTGACTTCCTCGGGCTTGGTCTCGACCTTGGCGCCGGTGTCGTTCTTCGTGTCTACGCTCATGCGTGCACTCCCGCGGTGTCGGAGGTGGTCGTGGTGGTCCGGGAGTCATCCTCCGCGGAGCCGAAAAGCGCGGACTTCTCGTAGGGGAACAGTTCGCGCGCGGGCGTGGTGTAGCCGGCCTCGAACTCGCTGCGGAAGTACTTGATGGCGCTGGTCACGGCAGCGACGGCACCATCCGCGAGGGCGCAGAACGAGCGGCCACCGATGTTGTCGCAGACGTCGAGCAACTTCTCGACGTCACCCTCGGAACCGTGACCGGCCTCGAGGTTCCGCAGCGTCTGCACCAGCCACCACGTGCCCTCACGGCAGGGGGTGCACTTGCCACAGGACTCGTGCTTGTAGAACTCGACCCAACGCAGCGTCGTGCGCACCACCGAGGTGGTCTCGTCGAAGATCTGCAGGGCCCGGGTGCCGAGCATCGATCCCGCCGCCGCCATGCCCTCGAAGTCGAGCGGTGTGTCGAGGTGCTCGGCGGTCAGGATGGGGGTGGACGAGCCGCCCGGGGTGAAGAACTTCAGCTCATGGCCCTCACGCATGCCACCACCCAGGTCGATCAGTTCCCGCAGGGTGATGCCCAGGGGGGCCTCGAACTGGCCGGGGGTACGCACGTGGCCCGACAGGGAGAAGATCCCGTGGCCCTTCGACTTCTCGGTGCCCATCGCCTGGAACCAGGCCGCACCGTTGCCGATGATGCCGGGCACCGAGGCGATCGACTCGACATTGTTGATCACGGTCGGCGAGGCGTACAGACCCGCGACGGCGGGGAACGGCGGACGAAGCCGGGGCTGGCCACGGCGTCCCTCGAGGGAGTCGAGCAGAGCCGTCTCCTCACCGCAGATGTAGGCGCCGGCGCCGGCGTGGACCGTCACCTCGACGTCATAGCCGGAACCGAGCACGTTCTTGCCCGCGTAGCCGGCGGAGTAGGCCTCACGGACGGCCTGCTGCAGGCGACGGATGACGTGCAGCACCTCGCCGCGGCAGTAGATGAACGCGTGGTGGGAGTTGCAGGCGTAGGCAGAGATCAGCACCCCCTCCACCAGGGTGTGGGGCGAGGCCATCATCAGTGGGATGTCCTTGCAGGTGCCCGGCTCGGACTCGTCCGCGTTCACGACCAGGTAGACCGGGTTCGGGTTGTCCTTGGGCAGGAAGCTCCACTTCATGCCGGTGGGGAAGCCGGCGCCTCCGCGTCCGCGGAGGTTGGCGTCCTTGACCTGGGAGATGATCTCGCTCGGCTGCATGCCCAACGCCTTGCGCAGGGCCTTGTACCCGCCACGGCGTTCGTAGTTGGTCAGCTTCCAGGCGCGCTCGTCGCCCCAGTTGGAGGTGAGGACCGGGGTCAGCGTGTCGATGCTCACTTCTTCTCCCCTTCCGACTGCGCGGGTTCCGGCAGGTTGTTGGGATCGGGTGCGTGCCAGCCGCGCTCGTTGGCGATCTCGAGACCGACCAGTGACGCACCGGCGGCCGTCGGGCCCTCGTCGGCCAGACCGTCGGGGAAACCGGCGAGCACACGCTCGGCCTGCCGCCATGAGGTGATCCGGGCGCCGCGGGTGGAGTGCACCTCGTCGCCGGCGGCCAGCTTGTCGAGCAGGTCGTCGGCCTTGGCCGGGGTCATGTTGTCCATGAACTCCCAGTTGACCATCATCACCGGGGCGAAGTCGCAGGCGGCATTGCACTCGATGCGCTCGAGCGAGATCTTGCCGTCGGGGGTGGTCTGGTTCTCCTTGATGCCGAGCTTCTGCTCGGCCCGCTCCAGCAGCAGGTCGCCGCCCATCACCGCGCACAGGGCCGTGGTGCAGACACCGACGTGGTGCTCACCTGCGGGACGCCGCTTGTACATGGTGTAGAAGGTGGCCACTCCCGAGACCTGCGCCTCGCTGATCTCGAGGATCTCCGCGCAGGCGGTCAACCCGGCGGGGCTGATCCGTCCGTCGACCGACTGCACCAGGTGCAGCATCGGCAGCAGGGCCGACCGCTTCTGGGGATAGCGGGCCGCGATCTGGGCGAGCTCGTCGAGGGTCGACTGGTCGATGTTGGTCGAGGTGTCGTCCATGTCGATGGAACCCGACGTCTCGAAGTGGGACTGGAACTCGTGACCGCTCACCGGTCAACACCTTTCATCTCTGGCAGGGAGGGACAGCCCCCCTGCACCCCCCGGACACCTCGCGCACCACTCGCTCCGCTCGTTGCGAGCTGTCGAAGGCCGGAGGAACAGCCCCCCTGCACCCCCCGAACACCTCGCGCACCACTCGCTCCGCTCGTTGCGAGCTGTCGAAGGCCGGAGGGACATCCCCCCTGCACCCCCCGGACACCTCGCGCACCACTCGCTCCGCTCGTTGCGAGCTGTCGACCGAAGTCGTTCATCGGTCGACACCTCCCAGCACCGGGTCCAGCGAGGCGATGGCCACCACGACGTCCGACATCATCGCGCCCTCGCAGAGCACGGGAACGGACTGGAGGTGGTTGAACCCGGGGTCACGGAAGTGCACCCGGTAGGGACGGGTACCGCCGTCGGAGACCACGTGGCAGCCGAGTTCACCCTTGGGCGACTCGATGGCCTGGTAGACCTGCCCGATCGGCACGGAGAAGCCCTCGGTGACGAGCTTGAAGTGATGGATCAGTGCTTCCATCGACTCGCCCATGATGTGCTTGATGTGCTCGTTCGAGTTGCCCTGGCCGTCGGGTCCGACGGTCAGCTGGGCCGGCCAGGCGATCTTGGCGTCGGCCACCATCACCGGTTGTCCGGTCGACTTCTCCAGCCGGTCGGCGCACTGCTTGACGATCTTGAGCGACTCGTACATCTCGGCGAGGCGAACGCGGAACCGGCCGTAGGCGTCGCCGGTGTTCCAGGTGTGCACCTCGAAGTCGTAGGTCTCGTAGCCGCAGTAGGGCTGCGACTTGCGCAGGTCGTGCGGCAGACCGACGGCGCGCAGTACCGGACCCGACATGCCCATGGCCATGCAGGTGGCCAGGTCGGCGTTCGCGACGTTCTGCATGCGTCCCTTGAAGATGGGGTTCTCATTGCAGAAGGCGTCGTACTCGGGCAGGTGCTTGTCGAGCCACGCGATCACGTTGCGCAACTGGTCGAGGCCACCTTCGGGCAGGTCGTTGGCGACACCACCGGGGCGGATGTAGGCGTGGTTCATGCGCAGGCCGGAGACCGCCTCGAGGAAGTCGAGGATCATCTCGCGCTCACGGAAGCCGATGGTCATGACCGTGAGTGCGCCGATCTCCATGCCGCCGGTGCCGATGGCCACCAGGTGCGAGGCGATGCGGTTGAGCTCCATCACCAGCACCCGGATCTCATTGGCGCGCTGGGGGATGTCGTCGGTGATGCCGAGCAGCTTCTCGACGGCGAGGCAGTAGACGGCCTCGTTGAACAGGGGCGCGACGTAGTCCATGCGGGTCACGTAGGTGACTCCCTGGGTCCAGGTCTTGAACTCCATGTTCTTCTCGATACCGGTGTGCAGGAAGCCGATACCCGGACGGATCGACGTGCACGTCTCCCCGTCCATCTCCATGATCAGACGGAGCACGCCGTGGGTGGAGGGGTGCTGGGGACCCATGTTCACCACGATGGTCTCGTCGCCACGCTCGGCCTGGCTGGAGACGATGTCGTCCCAGTCGCCTCCCTGGCTTAGGTAGACGTTGTCGACGACACCCTCCTGGGCGCCGAACGCGTCGGGCTGCGAGGCGGTCGGGTTCGCCGACGAGGCGGACTGGCCGGCAGTGTTGGTGCTCATCAGTAGCTCCTCCGATCGTCCGGGGGCGGCACGACCGCGCCCTTGTACTCCACCGGGACGCCGCCCAGCGGGTAGTCCTTGCGCTGGGGGTGGCCCTGCCAGTCGTCCGGCATCAGGATGCGGGTGAGGGCGGGGTGACCGTCGAAGATCACGCCGAACATGTCCCAGGTCTCGCGCTCGTGCCAGTCGGTGTGGGGGTAGACCGCCACGGCGCTGGGCAGGTGCGGGTTCTCGTCGGTGCAGGTCAGCTCGATGCGGATGCGCCGGTTGTGGGTGATCGAGAGGAACTCGTAGACCACGTGCAGTTCCTCACCGACCGATCCCGGGTAGTGCACACCGGAGACCGAGACACAGACCTCGAAGCGCAGTTGGGCGTCGTCCCGCAGCACCTTCAGCACCTCGACGAAACGGTCGGGCCGCACGAAGAAGGTGATCTCGTCGCGGTGCACGTACACCCGGCCGGTACCGAAACCGGGCACGAGTTCCTCGATGCGGTCGGCGACCTCGTCGAACCAGCCACCGTAGGGACGATCGGTCAGTCCCGGCATCTGCTTGGTGCGTGAGATGCCGCCGTAGCCCGAGGTGTCACCCGAGCCTCCCTTGCTGCCCCACATGCCCGTGCGGATACCGAGCACCTGGGTCTGCGCGGTGGTGACACCGCCGGGGGTGGTGGGGGTGAGTTCCGCCTCGCTGGCGGTCAGCTCGTCGGGCACCTGCTGGACCGGGTTCTGCTGGCCCGTGTTCAGGTTTCCCCCGTTCTGGCCTGAGGGGTTCTGTGCTGAGGGGTTCTGGGAGGGGGGGTTCTGGGAGGGGGGGTTCTGGTCGGTCATCGCATGAGGCCCTTCATCTCATGGGTGGCGGGTGCCACGAGGGCCGCCTGCTCGCGGTCGTCGATGGCCTGCTGCATGTCGGCGCCGATCGGCAGCTTCGAGACCCGCTGCTCCCTGAGCTTGAAGACCGCGTCGATCAACATGTCGGGACGAGGCGGGCAGCCGGGCAGGTAGATGTCGACGGGAAGGAAATGGTCGCAACCCTGCACGATGGCGTAGTTGTTGAACATGCCACCCGAACTGGCGCACACGCCCATCGCGATCACCCACTTGGGGTTGGGCATCTGGTCGTAGACCTGACGGATGACAGGTGCCATCTTCTGCGAGACACGTCCCGAGACGATCAGCAGGTCGGCCTGGCGGGGTGAGGCGCGGAAGACCTCCTGGCCCCAGCGGCCGGAGTCGAATCGGGGGGTGCCGAAGGCCATCATCTCGATGGCACAACAGGCGAGACCCATCGTGGCGGGCCAGAACGAGGCCTGGCGCATCCAGCCGGCGATCGCCTCGACCGAGGTCAACAGCACTCCGCTGGGAAGCTTCTCTTCAATACCCATGACTCAGTTCCTCTCTTGCCCGCCCGCTCAGTCCCAGTCCAGGCCGCCGCGGCGGAGGACGTAGAAGTAGGCGACGAACACGGTCACGATGAACAGCACCATCTCGACGACCGCGAACAGGCCGAGACGGTTGAACGAGACGGCCCACGGGTAGAGGAACACGATCTCGATGTCGAAGACGATGAACAACATGGCGGTGATGTAGTACTTCACCGGGAAGCGTCCGCCGCCGACGGGCTGGGGGGTGGGCTGGATGCCGCACTCGTAGGAGTCGTACTTGGCCCGGTTGTAGCGCTGGGGACCCACGTTGATCGACAGGATGATCGACACGATGATGAACAGCGCCGCCAGGGCGGCAAGTCCGATGATCGGGATGTAGGCGTTCACGAGTCCCCTCCTGGGCCGAACGGGTGTTGGTCAACTGAGCTGGTGGGCGCGATCATGCCGATGGCGCCATTCTGCGCAGGGCGTTGATGGTCTTGTCCATCACATCGCCGTCGTGTTCGTCGGTGAGGTTGGCGAGCAGTTTGTGCACCAACCTCATCAGGTTCTTGCGGGGCAGCCCGTGGCGCACGCACAGCTTCATGATCTCGGGGTGGCCGATCAGCTTGGCGAAGATCGTCCCGAGCCGGAAGTAGCCGCCCATGTCGGACTTGAGGTGGGTGACGTAGCCACGCAGTGCCAGTTCGGCGTTCGGTGTGCCGAAACCGCGGGAGCGGGCCTCGCTGATCGCCTCGGCCGCCAGTGCCGCCGCCTCCAGCGCGTAGTCGATGCCCTCACCGTTGAACGGGTTCACCATGCCGCCGGAGTCGCCGACCAGCAGCAGGCCGCGGTCATAGGCGGGCTGGCGGTTGAACCCCATCGGCAGGGCCGCACCTCGGATCGGTCCGCGCAGGTTCTCGTCGGTGAAGCCCCACTCGGGCGGGCAGGCGGACAGCCAGGTGCGCATCAGTTCGCGGTAGTCGGTCTTGGCGAACGCGGGCGAGGTGTCGAGCATGCCGAGGCCGACGTTCGCGATCCCCTCCCCCGTCGGGAAGGCCCAGCCGTAGCCGGGCAGCAGGTTCGAGGAGTGGGGCTTCCCGTCCCACAGTTCGAGCCACGACTCCATCCAGTCGCCGTTGCCGCGCTCGCACTCGAAGTAGGCACGCACCGCGACGCCCATGGGCCGGTCCTCGCGCTTGGTGATGCCCATGGCCACGGACAGGCGGCTCGAGACCCCGTCAGCGGCGACCACGACCGGGGCGCGGAACTCTCGGCCGTCCTTGGTGGTGACGCCGACGATGCGGTTGCTGGTCTCGTCGATGATCGGGGCGGTCACCTGGGCACCCGTGAACAGGTGTGCGCCCAGCGCGACGGCGTGCGCCGCCAGCAGTGCGTCGAAGTCCTCCCGGCGGCGGACGAGTCCGTAGTTGGGGAAGTCCTTCAGTTCGGGCCAGGGCATGTCGAAGGGTTCGACCCGACCGCCGTAGACCCGCAGGCCACGGTTGCGGTGCCAGCCGTTCTCCTCGGAGGTGTCGATGCCCAGGTTGACGAGTTGCTTGACCGCGCGAGGGGTGAGGCCGTCGCCGCAGATCTTGTCGCGGGGGTAGCTGGCCTTCTCGAGCAGCACCACGTCGAGGCCCCGACGGGCCAGGTGGGCGGCGGTGGCCGCTCCGGCGGGCCCTCCCCCGACGACGATGGCATCGCAGGACCGCGGCTTGCGCGAGCTGGCCGAGGTGGAGTCTGGTGACTGGCTGGGGGTTTCGGGGAGGGAGGTGGGTGCAGGGGCTGCCGGGCTGGCGGCCTGTGCGTCACTCATCGCTTCTCCCACGGGTGCCTCGCAGCACCCACTCAGCAGTGCGAGCGACCCCTGGGCCGCCCGGTTCGAGCCTTACTCTAGGCCGAATTGCCGAACCGCGCTAAACCAGCGTTCACCCCCATGAGACTGCGGGCTGACAAGCCACGACGGTTCTGATTTAGGCAATCGCAGGGTTGCGTTAATGAGCGCTTGAGGGCCGGCCCACACGGCCCCGACCCGCAATGAGGCTCGTGCGTGGACCTTGGGAGGCGTCGCTGGATGACGCGTTGGTCAGGCGACTGCCTCACACCACAGGCCCGCCGTCAGCCGGCGGACGCGACCGCGAGCGCCGTGGCTTCAGCGGGCGCGGATGCCCGCGAACACCGAGTAGCCCTCGGGCAGGCTCCCCCGCCCCGACAGTGCCCGCGCCAAGCTGGCCCCGTGGCCGTCGAGCAGCACCAGTTCCGAGAGCACCTGGATGGTCTGGCGCATCGGGTCGACCGGAACCATCAGGTCGCAACCCAGCGCGCGGGCCAGGTCGAGGCAGTGCAGCACGAGTTCGAGGGTGCGCGTGGGCAGGTAGGCCGACAGGTGCATCGAGCCCCCGCGGGTGACGATCACCGGGTCGACGCGATGGTCGCCGTCACCTTCGTCGGTCAACGCCTCGAGCCGGTCGAGAACACGCTCCAGCAGGTCGCGCACGAAGACCGCAGGCTGGTCCCCCAGCGCCTGGCCGGCCTCGCGTCCGCGTTCGGCGATGGAGGCGTTGTCGATCGTCTGGATCGCCTGGTGGTAGTACCCGCTGGGCGTGTGGTGGTCGGGGTGATCGGCCCGCTCGTCCAGGTAGGCATCGACGGTCGTGAGGGCCCGGGTGGTGTGGCCCACCAGGTCGCGCACCGTCCACTCGTCGGTGGCTGGCCGAGCCAGCTGATCCTCGTCGAGGTCCTCGATCAGGTCGGCGAACATGCGCCCCGCCTCTTCGAAGATCGCCAGGTTGGCGTCCAGCTGCGTCATCACGGCCTCCTTGTCGCGTTGGTCCCAGCGTGTCATGGCAGCCCGCCGCAGGCGAAGCCGGGACGGCCATTCCGCTGCCCTCCGGGCGGCTGCCGGATGGCTCGTCCACCGTCGTCCAAGGGGGGGTTCATCACGGCGCCCTGTGTCAATCCAGCCGGGTCAATCCAGCCGGTCGTCCCTACCTCCCGAGGCCTGTTGGCTAGGCTGCGAGGGTGATCCTCAATCCCGGTTCCGCGCGGCTGCGGGCCCGTACCGTGGCCATCCCCGACCCGGGACCGCTCGAGACCTACCTGCCCCGGGACGGCGCGTCCGCCTTCCTGCGCAAGGGCGACGGGATCGTGGGCATCGGCGAGGTGGCGAGGTTCGCCACCGATTCCCTCGACGCAGCCGACATCTGGTGGACGGAGTTCTCAGCCACCATCGAGCACGAGACCGAGCTGTACGGCCAGTACGGCACCGGACCGGTCGCGCTCGGGTCATTCGCCTTCGATCCCGACCACTCGAACGAGCCCTCCGTGCTGGTCGTTCCCGAGGTGGTCATCGGCCGCCGGGACGGCCAGAGTTGGTACACACGGCTGGGCTACGGGCGCCTGGTGGACGATCCACCCGAGCGGCAGCCGGCCCCCGAGGCCCCAGGCGAGCTGTCGTGGTCGGACGGGGCGATGTCGGGC
The DNA here is from genome assembly GCF_000421525.1 of Aestuariimicrobium kwangyangense DSM 21549. GTDB lineage: Bacteria > Actinomycetota > Actinomycetes > Propionibacteriales > Propionibacteriaceae > Aestuariimicrobium > Aestuariimicrobium kwangyangense. The sequence continues at coordinate 55,880 of NZ_ATXE01000004.1, forward strand.
GTCGACTGGGAACTGATGGTCGGCGAGGCCGTCAAGATGCTCAACCGGGGCGAACTCGAGAAGATCGTGCTCGCCCGAGACCTGATCGCCCGGGCGAGTGGCCCCATCGACCCTCGCTGGGTCGTCGAGCGACTCACCATCAGCTACGCCAACACCTGGACCTTCCTGCTGGACGGCCTGCTGGGAGCCACCCCCGAGATGCTGGTGCGCCGCCGGGGTGGGCTGGCGACCTCACGGGTGCTCGCCGGCACCATCCGACGGGGCACCGACGACGAGGCCTCACGGTTGGCGGAGGCACTGCGCTCGTCCAGCAAGAACCTGCGCGAGCACGAGTACGCGGTGCGCTCGGTGGCAGAGCGACTCGCCCCGTTCTGCTCGGGAATGAACGTGCCCGAGGCCCCCTCGATCCTCGAGTTGCCGAACGTGCTGCACCTGGCGACCGACATCACGGGCGCGGTGGTCGACAACGTGACGGCCCTGGCGCTGGCGGCGGCGGTGCACCCCTCGGCTGCGGTCTGCGGGTCGCCCACCCACGTGGCCCTCGACCTGATCAACGAACTCGAGACCCTCGATCGTGGACGCTACGCCGGCCCGGTCGGCTGGATCGACACCGCCGGCGACGGTGAGTGGGCGTTGGCGCTGCGTTCGGGGCAGATCCACCAGGCCACGCCCAACGAGATCCAGATCTATGCCGGGGCGGGCATCATGAGCGACTCCAACCCGGCCGAGGAACTCGCCGAGACGATCGCCAAGTTCCGCCCGATGCGCGACGCCCTCTCCGGCTGACCGGAAGCAGTCAGCCTCACTCCCCGCGCTTGATCCTGATCTTCTGACCGGCGGGTGTCGTGGCCTTGCCAGCCGGCTTGGACGATGCGCCCTTGCCGGGCGCCGGGTTGCCTGCGGCCTGACCCAGCCGGGACTCGTTCAACTGCTTCTTCTGCTGTTCCTGCAGTTCACGCATCTCTTCGGGGTCGATACCGCCCACGCGCAGGAAGCTGAAGATGATGATGCCCAGCACCACCGAGATCCACGGCGTCCAGCCGAACACGGCCGGCACGCTCATCAGCGCCACCATGTCGAATCCGCGCACCAGGTTGAACATCAGTCCGGGCGGCATGGCCCCCATGCTGGTGGCCACCATCGGTGCCTGGTAGTTCGCCGACTTGGCCGACTGCCAGCGCATCGCGGCGAGCATGCCGGCGAAACCGGTGACGAGGGCCCACATGGCGGCGTCGACGGGGGTCTTGCCGACCATGGACGTGCCGCCAACACCCACGAATGCAGGGGTCACCGCGATCCCCCACACCAGGGCCAGCACGCCCGGCACCACACAGGTGGCGGTGCGGATCTGGGCCGTGGTGAACGGGAACGCGCGGGCCAGACCCTTGGTGCGCGACAGGATGCGAAGTGAGGTGAAGAAGGGGATGAGCGCAGCCATCAACACGATGGCGGCGATCGGGACGACCAGTCGTCCCAGCCCCAGCGCCTGCACGGAATAGGGGACGACCACCGAGGCCGCGAGCAGCACCCAGGGCTTCGGGAAGCGGATGATCCGCTGCACGTCGCGCAGCACCAGGGCGGTGAGCCCGGTGCCTCGTCCGCGGGTGGGTCGGACGTGCCCCCGGTCGACGGCTTCACGCTCGACCAGGATGTCGCGCATCAGCCCGAAGTCCATGGCGAACATGGCCCCCTGCATACCGCTGATCAGCGAACCACCGGACGTGAGTCGGGAGCGGCGGATGCGGTCGAGACGAGTGCGGGCGATGATGCCCGCGCCGACCGCCAGCAGCAGCCCTGCGGCGGCGACGATCGCGGCGAGTTCGACGGCGAGGTTGTCGGTGAGGCCCAGGTCGATCCACCCCGAGGCGGTCGCCACCACCAGCAGCAACGCGGTCAGGCCGACCAGCGACACGATGGCCTGGATTGTCTTCACGATCCAGGTGCGTTCGGCGCCCTGCTCGGCCGCGGCCATGGCGGTCAGACCTGCTGCGCCCAACCCGGTGGCCACCGTCCAGGCGATCACGGCGTCACCGGACGAACCGGTCAGCGTGCTGGTGAGGGCACCCACGGCGGCTCCGCCGACCAGGGCCAGCAGGATGGCGGCGAGCAGGCGTGCGGCCAGCAGTTTCGAGCGGCGCAGCGGCGCCTCCATCAGCCAGAATCCCTCGGCGGCAGAGGCCAGGACCGGGCCGAACATGCGGGCCGCACCCAGGGCCAGACCCAGCACCCCGGCCAGGGCAGCCCACGGGAGCAGGCCGCGGGCGGCACCGCACGAGTCGGCGGAGCAGTCGGCGGCCAAGGACTGGGCCCGGATCAGCGAGCTGATCATCATCGCCGCGATGACGGCGACGGAGAAGAGGGCGACGTAGGCGTCCGAGAGCATCTGGCCGACGCTGCGGGTGGCTCGTCCGCGGCGCCAGTCCTTGATCAGCAGTTGGAGTTGTCGCTCGTCGACCTGGTGCTGGTGCAGGGAGTTCACGTCCTGCTGCACCACCAGGCGAGCGGGTTCGGGCAGGGCTTCCGGCTGCTCCGCGAGCACCACCACGGGTTCGCTGGCCTGACCCGCCTTGGGGGCGGTGGCCTTGGGCCCGGACTTCTTGCGACTGAGGCGGCTCATCCGCGGGCACCTCCGAGCTGGACGATGCGGCAGCCGAGGGCCTCGACCAGCGACGGTTCGTGTGAGGCCAGCACGATGGCCAGTCCGCGCTCCTTCTCGGCGCGCAGTCGCTCACCCAGCCAACGGATGCCCTCGACGTCGAGTCGCTGCTCGGGCTCGTCGAGCACCAGCAGCTTGCGGGGGCGAACCATGGCGGTGGCCAGTGCGAGGCGGCGGCGCTGCCCGGACGACAGGGTGCCCGGGAGCTGGCCCGACTGCGGCACCAACTGCACCTCCTCGAGCACCTCGTCGACCAACGCATCGGCGTCGTCGAGCCCGTGGGCTCGCGCCAACAGGTCGAGGTGTTCGACCACTGACAGGTCGGGGAAGAAGTCGAGGTCGTCGATGACGGTGGCGACGTTGCGGCGGATGTCGACGTTGGACTCACTCACCTTCTCGCCGAGCACCTCGACGGTGCCCTCGGTGGGGCGGTCGGCGCCCACCAGACAGCGCAGCACGGTCGACTTGCCCGCGCCGTTTCGTCCGGTGAGGGCCACCGCCTCACCCTCACGTACTTCGAGGGAGAAGTTCTCGACGATGACGCTGGGTCCGTAGGACTTGGAGAGGTTCGTCACCTTGAGGACGACGGTGCGGGCTGCCATGGCATCCATCGTAGAAGGGTTTTGTCGGGCCCCCGACCCAGGCCCGGCCAGCCTGTGGACGACGGACCGCCTCCGGCTCGCCACGACGCACGGCGCGATCTGACGCCACCGGGTCGAATCCTGTCGTAGGGGTGTGCCACAGTGGTGGCCGTGGTGGAGATTCGAGCTGACCTGTCCAAACGGCGCGCCGACGTGAGCGCGATGTTCGACGGGGTGGCGCAGCGATATGACCTGCTCAACCGCATGTTGACCATGGGGGTCGACACCAACTGGCGCCACGAGGTCGTCGAGGCCCTCGAACCTCGTGCGGGTGAGCGTGTCCTCGACCTGGCGGCGGGCACCGGGGCGTCGTCCGCGCCGATCGCCGACCGCGGGGCTGGCGTCTACTGCACCGACCTCTCGCTCGGCATGCTCGCGGAGGGCCACCGCCGTCACCCCGAGCTCACGTTCGTCGCCGGGGATGCACTGCAACTGCCCTGGGCTGACGACTCCTTCGACGCCGTCACCATCAGCTTCGGCCTGCGCAATGTCGAGGACACGGTCGGTGCCCTGCGGGAGATGAAGCGGGTGACCCGGCCGGGTGGGCGTCTGCTGATCTGCGAGTTCTCGACCCCGGTCAACCGCGGTTTCCGCCGGCTGTACGAGACCTATCTGTCGACGGTCTTCCCGATCGGGCGAAGGTTCGCCAGCAACCCGGCCGCCTACGACTACCTGGCCGAGTCCATCCGCGCCTGGCCGGACCAGCAGGGGCTGGCCGACCTGATCGACGAGGCGGGGTGGCGGGCACCGGGATGGATGAACCTCTCAGGGGGCATCGTCGCCCTGCATCGCGCCTGGGCCGACTGAACGTGGGCCGCCGATGATCCTGCTGGGGCCGTACGCGGCGCAGAGTTGCCCGGTCAAGACGCAGCACGAGTACGACCCGCTGTCCCCTGACGCGCCAGTCGACGACGCCTCCGCGCAGGAGCGTTTCGCGGGGGCCAACCTGTTCAAGGACGAGATCCACCCGATTCTGGCAGGGGTGCCGGGAGCGGTCGACCTGCGCGACCACCCCGATGCCCTGCAGCTGACCCGTGAGGCGGTGGCGGCAGGCGCTCCCGTCATCCTGGGACCCCGGCTCCCCTGGTCGTTGGAGGGGCACCGCAAGGGAAGCCCCGAGGCCTTGGTGCGTGACGCCGACCGCGAGGACGGTCGTCCCGGGTACCTTCCGCTGCGGATCAAGAAACACCTGGTGCTCGAACGCCAGAAGATGGCGGAGCCGTGGGTGTGGGTCTCTCGGCTGGGCGACCCTGCCCGCACCTCTGCCGTGGTGCCCGAACTCAGCTTCCGTAGTGGTCGTGAGTCCGATGCCCTGCAGTTGGCCCACTTCTGGCGCCTGCTCGAGGAGATCGAATGGGTCTCCCCCGGGCCGCCGGTCGGGGCCCTGATCGGCACGGATCGACTCGACCTGTTCGACGACGACCGGGGCGTGGTCTGGCTGAGCCTGATCCACAAGGCCTTCCGCACGTTCTCGCGCACCGCCCAGACGGGCTGGAAGCGTCGCTCGGCCATCGAACGCTACGACCACGAGTTCGGCTTCCGCCTGAAGGTCGCCCAGATGGCCAGCGAGCACACCTCGCCGGCGAGCCGGCTGATGGTGCAACCGATCGTGACCCGCGAGTGCAACTCGTGTCAGTGGTGGTCGGTGTGTGCGCCCGCCCTCGACGACGACGACCTCAGCGCGCAGATCCTCAAGTCGCCCCTTGACGTGCGCGAGATCGGTGCCCTGCGCAAGCTCGGCGTGGCCACGGTGCAGGACTTGGTCAGCATCGATCTGGACGACCTGATGCCCCGCTACCTGCCCGAGGTGCAGCATCGTCCGGGCGGGGCGGGACGACTGGAACTGGCCAAGCGCCGGGCACGGTTGATCGCCGACGGGGTCACCCTCGATCGGATCAACGACATCCCCGTGCGGTTGCCCGAGCACGAGTTGGAGGTCGACTTCGACATCGAGACCAGCCGCGACGACCGGATCTACCTGTGGGGATTCCTGGTGCACGACCGGGCCAGCGGTGAGGTGTACTACCAGGCCTTCGCCGAGTTCGCAATGCTCGAGGACCAGACCGAAGGCGACCTCGCCAAGCAGGCGGCGGCGTGGCTGGTCGACCTCTGCGCCGGCCGGGACGCCATGGTCTACCACTACTCCGACTACGAACTGGTGCACCTCGCCAAGGTTGGGGGCATGACCAAGGACGCCGGTGTCTTGTCGCTGGCCGCCAACCACGCCCTGTTCACCGACCTGTTCACCACCGTGCGTGACCACTGGTTCGGTGCGCAGGGGCTGGGACTGAAGGTGGTCGCCGCCGAGGGACCCGGGTTCTCGTGGCGCGATGTCGATCCCTCTGGCCTCGCCTCGCAGACATGGTTCGACGAGGCCGTCAACGGTGCGACGGAGGCCGTCCGGAGTGCCGCGGCCACCCGACTGCTCGAGTACAACGAGGACGACGTGCGCGCCACCTTCGCCGTCCGGGAGTGGTTGCGGCGGAACTGACGCTCCCTCGGGTCGCAGCCTGGAACAGATGGTCCGCGCGCGGCCCGACGAGGTGCTGGGGCAGAGCCCGTCAGAACTGGCTGAGAAAGAAGGAGAGGATGAAACCGAGCGCCGTGAGCAGACCGCTTGTCGCTCCCCCGCGCTCGAAGGCCTCCGGCATCATGGTGTCCGCGAGCATGGTGATGACCGCCCCGGCCGCGAACGCCTCGACGGCGCCGACGACGACGTCAGGAGCCTGGGCGAGGAGCACGAAGCCCAGGAGTGCCGAGATGGCTGAAGCCACGGTGACCGCGAGCCAGAGGAGCAAGATGTAGCGCACCGAGCGCCCGTTCTTGCGCATGCCGGCCGACGACGACCAGCCCTCGGGAATGTTCGACAGGAATACGGCGGCGACCACGGGAACGCCAACGGAACCACCGCCGAGCAGGCTGATGCCTATCGCTGCGGATTCAGGGATGCCGTCGAGAAGCGCTCCCAGCGCCAGCATCATTCCCTTGTTGTCGCTCGCGCCCTTCTGGCGGACGCCTCGCTGCCCTCCGGAGCGTTTGCGATCGTGGGCGCCGTGCCGCTCCAGGATGACGCTTCCCAGGAAGAAGGCCCCCGCCCCGAGCGCCAGTCCGATCGTCACGGCGAGGTAGCCGCCTTTGTCGAACGCCTCAGCAGTCAGGGAGAAGGCCAGGGCACTGATCAGCACGCCGGAGCCGAAGGCCATCACGCCTCCGATGAGGCGTGGCGATCCCTTCACGTACACCCCCAGCACTGCACCGAGCAGCACGGCTCCGCCGGCGACCGCTCCCCAGAACAACGCCCACCACATGATGCCTCCCGGAAATTCCCGCTCGTCCTGTGCGCGACCGCTCGGTGGCCGGCTCCTCGCTCCACGCAGGCTTGCCCTCGCCCTCCTTGACCTCGTCGTTGAGATCCAGCACGAGGCTACCTACTCGACCGGCGCGGTACCCGTGAGTCGGGCGACGATGACCTGCCAGCCGTGCTCGGGGTGGGGGGAGGCGAGCGCCTCGTCCAGTTCGCCGAGCGAACGAACCGCGCGAGCATCGGCGCCCAACCCGCTCGCCGCGGCGACCAGGTCGACCCGCTGGGGGGTGCCGAAGACCCGAGCGAAGTGGCGGCCGTAGACCTCTGCTCCCTGTTCGAGACCGGCGAAGATCGCTCCTCCGTGGTCATCGACGACCACCACCCGAATGCCCGGCTCCTGCTCGAGGTCGCCGCCCACCACCGCCGTCAGGTCATGGACCGTCGTCAGGTCACCGAGCAGCACGGTGGTGCGCAGACCGGTGACCAAGCGGGTGCCGAGCGCGGTCGACAGGGTGCCGTCAATGCCCGCCAGACCCCGGTTGGCGAACACGATGGGCCCTTCGTTGGGCACGGGAGCGCCGTCAGCCCAACGGATGGGAGCCGAGGAACCCAGCACGAGCGCCTCCCCCGGGGTGACCGACAACAGCACCCGCTCCGTCACCGACCTCGACGTCCACCCGTCATCGGGCGCCTCGACGTCGGCGGGGTGGTCGAGCCACCGCCGCAGCCAGGCTGAATCAGCGGTGCCCCCGGCGATCACCGCGTCGACCACCGAGGTCGCGGCCCAGCCCGGGTCGACCCAGCTGGCCCGGTCGGAGACCATGATCACTTCGCAGTCCGAGCGGCCCAACAGCCGCGTCATGGGGCGCGACAGGGTGGGATGGCCGAACACGATGACCCGTTCGATGTCGCCGACCAGGTCGCTCGTCAACAGGTCGGCCACCCGACCGACGGCGAACCCCCCGCTGCGCGCATTGGACGAAGGCTCGGCCAGCAGCGGCACCCCCAGTTGCTCGGCGAAGGCGCGGGCGGCCCGTCCGTGCTGGGGGGTGGCGTCGCCGGCCACCACGACGGTGCGAGGTCCGGGATTGATCATGGTCGGCTCGGCTGGGCGCGCCGCTGCCACCGATCGTGGTGCGGGCGTCTCGTCCAGCCACCGGGACTCCATCAGGGAGGGATCGACCAACGGGGTGGCCAGGCCAAGGTTGACGTGCACCGGCCGGGGCTCGCGGGTGCGGGTCCCCGCCGCCAGGGTGAGCGCACGGACGAGTTGCCCCCGCCAGGTCTGCGGGCGGCCCGACTCGTCGGCCAGGTCGACGCTGTCGAGCACGTGGGGCCCGAAGAGGCCCACCTGCCGGGTCGTCTGGTTCGACCCCGAATCACGCAACGACAAGGGACGATCGGCTGACATGACGACCAGGGACAGCCCCGAGTGGTGGGCCTCGGCGACCGCAGGGTGCAGGTTGGCCACGGCAGTGCCCGAGGTGGTGACCACACCCACCAGCCCCCCGCTGGCCTTGGCCAGACCGAGTGCGAGGAACCCGGCGGAGCGTTCGTCCACGCGCACGTGCAGACGCAGTCGTCCGGCCTCGTGGGCCGTGGCGAGGGCCAGCGCGAGACCGGCGTTGCGCGACCCGGGACTCAGCACCACCTCGCGCACTCCAGCAGCGATCAGGGTCTGCACGACGGTGCGAGCCAGCAGGGGTGCGTTCACTGGCCCACTGTCCCACGAGCGCCGGCCTCGGCCAGTCGTCGGGTCGTCGCCAGCCGCTCGAGCCACCAGCGCTCGCGCTCCTGCGATGGCGCGTGCCGCCCGAGCAGCACCTCATCGGCCGACACCTCGCGCACCTCGATGGCGCCCCCGACGGCGACCAGCGGTTCGTCCACGAGGTCTGAGGTGAGCAGGGTCGACGTGTTCAGTCCGCAGTCGTAGGGCAATTCCGGGAGCGCAGCAGCCAGGGCGATGCCCATCCGCAGTCCCAGCGATGTCTCCAGTGCGCTCGACACCACGACCGGCAGTCCGAGCCGTTCGGCCAACTCGAGGCAGCGCCGCACCCCACCCAGTGGCTGCACCTTGAGCACGGCGATGTCGGCCGCTTCGAGGGCCACCACCCGTTCGGGGTCACCGGAGCGGCGGATTGACTCGTCGGCTGCGATCGGCACGTCGATTCCCGCCCGCGCCAGACGAACGCGCAGACTGGCCAACTCCTCTGTGGTCGCACAGGGCTGCTCCACGTACTCCAGCCCGATGGAACGGAAGCGGGTGATGGCCTCGACGGCCTCGTCCACGCTCCAGGCACCGTTGGCGTCGATCCGCACCCGGCCGTCGGCACCCAATGCCTCCCTCACGGCGGCGAGTCGATCATGGTCACTGGACAGGTCGGATCGCGGATCGGCCACCTTCACCTTCGCCGTCCGACAGCCCTGGGCGAGCACCCACCGCTGGGCCTGGTCGGGGGGGATCACCGGCACCGTGCTGTTCACCGCGACCCTGGTGCGCACGGGCGCCGGGAAGCCCTGCGTGCAGGCCTCCTCGCAGGCCAGCCACCAGCCCACCAGCTCGCTGCCCGAGTAGTCGAGGAAGGGGCTGAACTCGCCCCATCCTGCGGGGCCGCGGAGCACCAGCCCCTCTCGTCGCTGGATGCCGCGGAAGCGCATCCGCAGGTCGATCCCGTAGGAGTGGATCTCGGTGGCTGTCGCCTCCAGCCAAGCTGTCGTCGTCACGGCGCCGGGTCAGCTGGTGAGGGCGGCGTCGAGCATGCGGTCGGTTCCGGCCAGGTAGTCCCGCCACGTGTTCTGCACCGCCACGTCGGGGCGGAACTGCCCCACCCCCTGCAGCAGGAACTTGTCGGGCAACCACACGTCACCCCACAGCCCAGCGTCGTGGGAGAGGTCGTGCCAGTCATGGCACAGCTGCACCGTCAGCCCTGAGCGGGGCAACACCACCAGTCGTCCCTGACCACGGAACTTCAACTCGTCGCCGACCTCATTGCCCACCAACAGGGTGCGCTCGGGGGCATGGGCCAGCACCTGGCTGGCGGCGATCAACCCTCCCCCGACGGTGTTGGGGCCGATCACGACACGAATTGGCACGCTCAGGGTGCGGGCACGCTCGGCGACCGCCCGCACCAACGGCAGCACGGCGCGGTAGTCACCGCCGGCGGCGTAGCGCACGTCGACCACGTACCGGGAGGGTTCGTCGTCGGCCAGATCGGCGACCGCCCGCTCGACCACCTGGGACGAGGGGTCGCGACCGTCGGCGCTGCTGAGCAGCCGGATGTAGCTGGCGTCGCCCAGCCGGGTGTGCCAGACCAGGTCGTTGAGTCGGCGCTGGGAGACCGGCAGCCTTTCCTCGTCCAACTGGTCGAGGGCGGTCACCCAGCCGCGGGTGCCCAGCCCCGCGTCACCGGGGAAGCGGTCACGGAAGTCGGCGAGCGGACCGCCGGGGAGGGCCTCGACATCTGCGGTGAGGTGGGTCACCGTGACGGTGCCATCGACGGCCTCGGTCTCGAGGCGGACCGGGACCCGTTGGTCGGTGAGTTGCCCGATCCGCTGCAGTGCCGCTGGCACCGTGAAGAACCAGGCGCTTCGGTTGCGCTGCCAGGCGCGGGTCCCGCCACCGATGAATCGGACGAACCCGGGCCACACGTCGTGGGGTTGGCCACCACCGATCCTGAGCACGCGTTGCCCGACCAGCTCGGCGTGCTCGGGCCGGGCCTTCACCACCACCAGGTCGTCCGCCATCCAGCTGAAACGCACCGGCAGGCGATGGGCGCTGGTGGTCAACAGGCTGGTGGCCGCGTTGTGGAACTGGGCCAGCGCCTCCGAGGTGGTCAGCGTGAGGTCGTCGACGCTGCCGGACGGGCGGGTCGCCAGCACCTCCGAGAACGCGAGCCATTCCTGGCGGGTCGCCCCCAGTTCCAGGCGGCGGACGGCGCGGCGCAGGTACTTCACGTCACCGGCCAGTCCGGCGGGCAACCGACGGCTCCCCGGGGTCGGCAGCAGGGTCCTGGCCAACGATCCCTGGTCGATGCTCCCGGCGAGGGCGACCACGCCGGCGGTCGCAGCCGCCGATGCGATCAGCACCTTGTGCCGGGTCTTGAGCCTGGGATTCACGGGAGCTCCGTTTCTTGGAAGGCCGGACTGACTCGCTCGGACGACTCCTGCCAACTGCATCAGCCCGAGCCGAAGCGTGCTCCCACTTCACCACTGACCAGGGGCGGCGCTCAAGCGGGGTGCCAGTTCGTCACCCTCCCGTGACCTGCCCCTTCCCCGGCCCCCTCTCCCGTCGAACCAAGGACTGGTGGGGTCACCAGCGGGCGAGGACGGCGCCGAGCACGAGTCCGATGCCGAGCAACAGTTCGGCCTGACCGGTGAATTTCAGCACGGGGATCAGGTCACGCCCCAGCGCACCGCCGCGGACCCGGCGCAGGGCCGGCACCAGCCCCACCAGACACACCAGGCCAGCCAGCAACCAGACGCTGGTGAGCACCGAGACGGCCACACATCCCAGGGCGGCCACCACGGCGAGCAGGAGGTAGAAACGGCGCGTGGAGGCGTCGCCGAGGCGCGTGGCCAGGGTCCGTTTGCCGACTTCGCGGTCGCCGACGATGTCGCGCAGGTTGTTGGCCACCAGCAGGGCGCAGGCGAGTGCTCCGATGGCCACCGCTGCGATCACCGCCGCCGCGTCGATGGTGCCGGTCAGCAGGTAGTGGGTGCCGCCCACCGCAACCAGTCCGAAGAAGATGAAGACCATCAACTCCCCGAGCCCCGCGTACCCGTACGGGTGACTGCCACCGGTGTAGAACCAGGCCGCGAGGATGCACGCCACCCCGACTGCCACCAGCCACCAGTGGTGGGTCACCAGCACGAGCCCGAGACCCGCCAGCGCGCCCACCCCGAAGCAGGCGAAGGCGGCCGCCTTGACCTCCCGTGCGCGAGCGGCCCTCGACCCCACCAGCCTCATCGGGCCCACCCGGTCGTCATCGGTGCCGCGGACACCGTCGGAGTAGTCATTGGCGTAGTTCACCCCCACCTGCAGGGCGAGCGCGACGACGAAGCAGAGGAGCACCACCAGCCACTCGCGACCCCCGAACGATCCCCGGTCGAGGGAGAACAAGGCGGTGGCCGTGCCCGCCATCACGGGTGCGGTGGCGGCTGGCAGGGTCCGTGGACGAGCGCCCTCCACCCATTGGCTGAACGTGGCCATGCACTCACTCCTGGTCAGCGGCCGCGCTCCACCGACCCCGGGCGGGGCCGTCAACCGAAGTGGACGCGCAGACCTTGCCGGTCGATCTTCCCAGAAACGGTGCGGGGCAGCGTGTCGACGCGGGCCAGCCGCTTGGGCAGCGCGGGGGCCTGGAGCCCCTCGTCCCGCAGTTGGCCGCGCCACCACCCCAGTGGCTCATCCCCCTCGACGACGAGGCAGACGCTGGCCCCCCACTCGGGATCGGGGGCCGCCACCACGGCAGCGCGGCCCGGCGCGACCCGCTCGACAGCCTGCTGCACCTCGGCGAGGTCGACGTTGACCCCGCCGGAGATGATGACGTCGTCGTAGCGGCCCAGCACCCGCAGCCGGCCCTGGCGCCAGCGTCCCCGGTCCTGGGTGACCACTCGACCGTCGACCAACGTCTCGGCGGTCAGGTCGGGCCGGTTCCGGTAGCCCGAGAAGAGCATCGGCCCGCTGATGGCGATCCGTCCCTCATCGATCTCAGGAGCGTCGCCACTGCCGAGCACACCGGGGAACTCGTGCAGCCCCAGCAGGTGGATGCCCACCCCGGGCAGCGGTGAGCCGTCGTAGACGCAGCCTCCGGCGGTCTCGCTCATGCCGTAGGTGGTCACGGCCTTGATGCCCATGCCGCGGGCGCGTGCCAACAGGCCTGCCTCGACCGCCGAACCGCCCACCAGCACCATCCGACACGAAGCCATGCTGCGCACCACCTCGAACACCCCCTCGTCGGCGAGCGCGACGGCGCGGTGCAGTTGGGTGGCGACCACCGACAGGGCCGCGGGCCGTCCCGCCACCACCTCGGCCAGGCCCGACAACGACGCGTCGACCTCCGTGAACCGATGACCGGCGATCCTCGCCCTGACCAGCGTCATCAGTCCGGCGACGTACTGCAGCGGAAGGGCGCACACCCAGTCGGCCGGGCCGACGACCTGTTGGGTGGCCAGGCCACCCGCCCGGAGAGCGGATCCGGGAAGACAGACACCCTTGGGAGCCCCGGTCGAACCCGAGGTCGTGACGATGACTCCACCGCCGGCGCTCGTCTCGGGACGATCGGGGGCGAGCCAGTCGAGCCGCGCAGTTGCCCCACCGTGGTGACCGGGGTCGAGCGGGACCAGCCATTCCTCCTCGTCGAGGGCGCGATCGATCAGCCGTGGCAACTCTTCGGGCCGGCACACCCGGATCGTCCCGGTCATGCTGGTCCAATCATGCTGGTCCAATCATGCTGGGCAGCCTAGTCCCGGCGAGTTGGGGGGATATGGTTAGCCCACGTAAACATTGCTCCTCACGCCTGCGTCGCGCACCCCGCCGCCGCTGGTCGTGGGACGTACCCCCGGGACCTCGGCCGTGCTTCCTGCCACCTCCACCATCGCCCACGACCTACGCGCCGCCTGCATGCGCATCACCCGACGCGTGCGGCTGCAGGCGACCCGCATCCCCCCGCACTGGTTCACCGTGTTGGCCGCCCTCGACCGGGGGGTGAAGACGGCGACGGAACTCGCCGAGCGGGAGCACGTGTCGGCCCCGAGCATGAGCCGCACCCTGAAGGAACTCGAGGACCGCGGTCTCGTCTCACGCACCACCGACCCGGACGACCGCCGCTCACGCATCCTCACCCTCACCGAGGCCGGCCTGCGTGAACTCCACGACGGCCGCCGCAGCCGGGACCACTGGATGGTCGAACGCGTGCGCAGCTGCACCCCGCAGGAGCAGAAAGTCCTGTACGAAGCCACCCTCATCCTCAACCGCCTTCTGGAGGACGACAGTCGATGAGCGTCACGTTCGCGAGCCTGTCCAACCGCAACTACAAGCGCTACTTCATCGGTCTCACCACCTCCAACATCGGCCAGTGGATGGCCCGCACCGCCCAGGCCTGGCTGGTGCTGGTGACCCTCACCGGCGGCAACGCCAGCATGTTGGGTTGGCTGACCACGCTCAGCTTCGCGCCGACCCTGTTGCTGGCGCCCATCGCAGGGTCGATCGCCGACCGGGTCAGCAAGCGGACGATCATGAACGCGGCCGCCTCGATGATGGCCATCGACGCGATCGCGCTGTCGACACTGGTGCTGACTGGGCACGTGCAGTTGTGGCACGTGTTCCTGTTGGCCGGTCTGGACGGCACCGCTGCGGCGTTCGACGGGCCGGCCCGGCAGGCCTTCGTCAGTGAGGTGGTGCCGTTGTCGATGCTGCCGAACGCGATCAGCCTCAACTCGGCGAGCTTCAACGGTGCCCGCCTGCTGGGCCCCGGTATCGCCGGGGTGCTGATCGCCGCCATCGACACCGGCCCGGTGCTCGCCCTCAACGTGCTCAGCTTCGCCGCTCTGATCGTGTCGTTGTCGAGCCTCAACCGGGCCGAACTCCACCCCGCTCGCGCCAAGGGCAAGGGGGGACTGATCGAGGGGGTGCGCTATGTCCGCGAACGCGCTGACCTCAAGGTGTTGTTGTTCATCGCGTTCATGTTCGGCACCTTCGGCTTCAACGGTGCGATCTCCAATGCGGTGATGGCAACCGAGGCGTTCGGCAAGGGCCCCAGCGAGTACGGCATGTTGGGCTCCTGGATGGGACTCGGCGCCCTGACTGGCGCCCTGGCCTCGGCCCGTCGCCCGCGGCCCCGACTGCGCTACGTGCTCGAGGCGATGGCCGGGTTCGCCATCGTGATGTGCATCTCGGCGATCGCTCCCAACTACTGGTCGTTCGCGGCCCTGCTGGTGGGGGTCGGTTTCACCTCGATCACCTGCATCATCACGGCCAACTCGCTGGTGCAGATGAGCACGGAGCCCGCCATGCGCGGACGGGTGATGAGCCTGTGGGGTGCCGTGATCCTGGGCGGTGTGCCGTTCGTCAGCCCGGTGATCGGCTGGATCGGGGACACCTTCGGCCCCCGCTGGACGGTGGCGGTGCAGGGCATCCCGATCGGGATCACGTTCGTGCTGGTGACCATGTGGATCATGCGCACCGACCAGTTGTCGGTGGTGGTCGACCGCAACAAGCGGGCCCCGTGGCTCCGGTTGGTGCGCGGCCAGGTCACCGAGGACGTTCAACTCGGACGGTGACCGCGGGCGTTGGCCGGAGACCGTGATCCGCGGATGTGTGGCAAGAATGGACCCATGGCGATCCTGATCGACACCCCCCGCTGGCCGGCCCACGGCACGGTCTTCGGGCACCTCGTCAGCGATCACTCCCTGACGGCACTGCACCGCTTCGCCCGCGCCAACGCCCTCGACATCCGGGCCTTCGACCACGACCACTTCGACGTCGCCGAGCACCACTTCGACCGGTTGGTCGACGCAGGGGCCCAGCACATCTCCTCCCGCGAACTCGTCGCGCGGCTCTCCGGGTCGGGACTGCGGGTCCGTCGTCCCGACAAGTTGCCACCGGCTGGCAGCCTGGTCGAACCGTTGAGGTACCAGTGGACGAACCTGGTGCCCTCCGATCCGGCCCTCGGTGATCGGCTGGTCGACGCCTGGTCGGCACCGGGCCGCCACTACCACGACCCCCGCCACCTGTGGATGATGCTGGCGGCGCTCGACGAACTGGGGGCCGCCACCCCCGAACTGCAGCTGGCCACCTGGTTCCACGACGCCATCTACGACGGCATCCCGGTGCAGGACGAGGAGGCCAGCGCCGCCTGGGCCGAGCATGCCCTGGCCGGATTGGTGCCCACCAGCACGGTCGCCGAGGTGGCCAGACTCGTCCGACTGACGATCACCCACGCACCAAGCCGGCACGACGAGGCGGGTCAGGCGCTCAGCGATGCCGACCTGTCGACCCTGGCTGGACCCGAGGGACGGTACTGGATGTACGCCCGGGCCATCCGGATGGAGTACGCCCACGTCGACGACGCCGCCTTCCGCCGCGGACGTGCCCAGGTGCTGCAGGGATTCCTCGAGTCCGAACGCATCTTCCACACCGACCGGGGACTCGAACTGTGGGAGGCCCAGGCGCGGTCGAACCTGACCGGGGAACTCGACTTCCTGCTGCACGACTGACCACACCCTCACCCGCCCACCACAGAACTGCCACAACCTGAACGCCCACCACCCAGGAGCAACCCGTGCCCATGAATGTCTGCCGCGTCGTCGGCCACCGAGGCGATCCGGAGTCGGCTCGCGAGAACACCCTCGATGCCTTCGCCGCGGCGATCGAGGCGGGGGTGGACGTGATCGAACTCGACGTGCGCACCACGTCCGACGGGGTCAGCATCGTGCTCCACGACCCCACGACCTTGCGACTGTGGGGTCGGGCCAGGCCAGTCGGCGAGCAGACGCTGGCCGAGATCCGGGAACTGGGCGTCGGACCCATTCGCATCCCCACCCTGGCCGAGACCATCGACCTGGTGGCGGCCACGTCACCACGCCCCGGTTTCGGACGACCCACGGTGCTGGTCGACACCGTCGATGCCGATGACGCCGAGGTCGCCTGGCGGGTGCTGCGTGACCACCCGCACACGGTGAAGGAGACGGAGCCGGGGAACGGCACGACGGGGCAGACCACGGCGGGGCGGGGCACGGTGGCCATCGAGTGGTGTGGTGACGCGCAGGCCATGCGGCGGATCCGAGAACTCGACCCATCGGCCACGCTCGCGCACAACCACTTGGGAGGGGCGCTCGACCATGACCTGCTGCGACGACAGCGCCCGGACACCGTCAACGTCGAGTGGACCCTGCTCACCCGCGACCTCGTCACCGAGATCCACCAGCTCGGTCTGCGCTGCGCCACGTGGACGGTCGACTCCGCCGAGGAGATGACCTGGCTGCTGGCGCTGGGCGTCGACCAGATCACCACGAACCGCCCGCGGGTGTTGCGAAGCCTGGTGCCGGTCAACACCGGCGAGAACCTGATGGTGGCCGGTTCAAGCCCCCTGGCGCTGGCCTGGGCCGACGCCGATGCGCTCGCCGGGGCTTCCGGGCTCACCGTCGAGGTGGCCCGCTGGGTGTGCGTGGCCAGACAGATCGCCGAGTGGACCATCGCCCACACCCGCACGGCCACCCTGGGCCGGATCACCACCAAGAAGCACGCCGCAGACATCGTGACTGCCGTCGACGTCGCCGTCGAGGAGCGTGTGCGCGCCATCATCGCCGCCGAGTTCCCCGACCACCTGGTCGTCGGCGAGGAGCTGGGCGGGCAGACCCAACCCGGTCGTCCGACCTGGTACCTCGACCCGGTCGACGGCACCACCAACCTCGCCAACCACCTGCCCTGGACCTCGATGAGCCTGGCCCTCGCGGTGGACGACCAACCCGTCGTCGCCGTCGTGGCCCAGCCGTGGTCGGGTGAGATCTTCCTGGCGGTGCGGGGACTCGGTGCCGTGCGCAACGGTGAGCCCCTGCAGATCGGGGCGGTGCGGCAGCTGGCCGGGACGGCGCTGCTCACCGAACTGGCCGGCCACGAGTTCTGGCCCGGCATGCAACCCTTCCTGGCCAGTCTGGCCGACGAGCACGTCACCACCAGGGTGATGGGTTCGGGCACGCTGACGATGACCCGCATCGCCAGCCAGTCAGGCATCGGTGGGTTGGTGCACGAGTTCCACGCCATCGACCATCTGGCAGGGGTGCTGATCGCCTCCGAGGCAGGAGCCCGCATCGTCAACTCCGACGGTGGCGACTCACTGTTCCCCTCTCACGGAGGCATGCTGGTGGCCGCTCCGGGTGCCGCCGAGAAGCTGTGGCCCCTGTGGGAGAGGGCCCTCGCCGAGGCCTCGGACGACGGGCCCATCGGCGGCTGAGGGTTCCTTCACTTCCCCACCCGTCGGGGTGGGCTCGGTGCCAGACTGAGGCCATGAAGAAGCTCATCAACGACGCCGGCGCCGTCGTCCGCGATTCCCTGCTCGGAGTGGAGGCCGCACATGCTGACCGTGTGCGTGTCGACCATGAGCACCGGGTCATCCTGCGCCGCGAACCCACCCGCCAGGGCAAGGTGGCCGTCATCTCGGGCGGAGGCTCCGGCCACGAACCCCTGCACGGGGGTTTCGTCGGTATCGGCATGCTCGATGCCGCCGTCTGCGGTGAGGTCTTCACCTCACCGACACCCGACCAGATCATGGCCGCCACCACGGCCGTCGACGCCGGTGCGGGGGTGCTGCACGTCGTCAAGAACTACACCGGCGACATCATGAACTTCGAGATGGCCGCCGAACTGGCCGATGCCGAATCGGGGGTGCGGGTGGCGGCTGTCGTCGTCGACGACGACGTCGCCGTGCAGGACTCCCTCTACACCGCCGGTCGCCGCGGTGTCGGTCTGACGGTGCTGCTCGAGAAGATCGTCGGAGCCGCCGCCGAGGAGGGACGCGACCTCGACTCCTGCCTGAAGGTCGCCCAGCAGGTCGTGGCCACCGGCCGGTCGATGGGCATGGCCCTGACCAGCTGCACGGTTCCGGCGGCTGGCAAGCCCACCTTCGACCTCGGCGAGGGCGAGATGGAGCTCGGCATCGGCATCCACGGCGAACCGGGCCGCGAGCGACTCCCGCTGGGCAGCGCCAAGGAGGTGGCCGCGCAACTGGTCGAGCCGATCCTGGCCGACCTCGACTTCGCCGGCGACGCCATCGTGATGGTCAACGCCATGGGTGGCACCCCACTGATCGAGCTCTACATCGTCTACGCCGAGGTGAAGGCGCTGCTCGAGAGCCGAGGCGTCACCATCGTCCGCAACCTCGTCGGGAACTACATCACCTCGCTGGAGATGGCAGGCTGTTCCGTGACCGTGCTGAAGGCGGACGACGATCTGCTGAAGCTGTGGGACGCACCGGTGAACACGCCGGGACTTCGTTGGGGAGCCTGAATGACTGACACCGCCGCCGTGGCCACCTGGTTGGCCGATTTCGCTGCTCTGGTGCACGAGAACGCCAACCTTCTGACCGACCTCGACCGCCAGATCGGCGATGCCGATCACGGGTCGAACATGGAACGGGGCATGACGGCGGTGGCCGCCCTGGATCCGGGCCAGTACCCCGAACCGGCGGCGCTGTTGAAGGCCGCCGGCATGACCTTGGTCAGCACGGTGGGTGGGGCGTCCGGACCGTTGTTCGGCACCTTCTTCCTGAGGCTGGCGACGGCGGCCACGGGGCCTGACATGTCCCCGGCCGAGTTCGCGGCGGGTCTCGAGGCAGGGCTGGCCGGGGTGGTCGCCCGTGGCAAGGCCTCAGAGGGCGACAAGACCATGATCGACTCTCTCGCACCGGCCGTCCGGGCTTGCCAGGAGGCGATAGCCGGGGGCGACTCCTTGGCGGACGCGCTGCACAAGGCAGCCGAGGCCGCCGCAGCCGGCCGCGACGCGACCGTGCCGCTGATCGCCCGCAAGGGCCGGGCCAGCTATCTGGGCGAGCGCTCCCGGGGGGTGCAGGATCCCGGTGCGACCAGTGTGGCGCTGTTGATCGAGAGCGCCGCCCGCACGCTGCACTGAGCCCGGTGCTGGGGGTTTTGGGCATGGGGGTGTTGGGCATGGGGGATGGGTTCGAGGTGAACCGATGATCGGGGTGGTGGTCGTCTCGCACAGCACCGCCGTGGCCGAGGCCGCTGCCTCGCTCGCCCGCGAGATGGTGCCCGCCGACTCGGGGGTACGCCTTGAACGTGCCGCGGGTACCGCGGACGGCGGGTTCGGCACCGACGCCGTGGCCATCGCCGACGCCATCCAGCGGGCAGACTCGGGTGAGGGCGTGCTCGTGCTGATGGATCTCGGATCCGCGGTGCTGTCGGCCGAGATGGCCTGTGAGTTCCTCGACCCCGACCAGTCAGCACGAGTGAGGCTCTCCCCCGCCCCACTGGTGGAGGGCCTGCTGGTGGCGGCCGTCAGTGCGGCCTCGGGAGCCAGTCTCGACGAGGTCGCCGATGAGGCGCTGTCGGCCCTGTCGGCCAAGCGTGACCACCTGGGCGCAGTCGATGACGACCAAGGGCAGCCAGCTCCCTCCCCCGGCCCCACCACCGCGGCAGCCGGTGATCCGGTGACCGCGGAGTTCGAGATCACCATGCAGCATGGGCTCCACGCCCGACCCGTCGCCCAGTTGGTCAGCGCACTGCGCGCCTTCGATGCCGAGGTGGTGCTGTCGAATGCCACCACCGGACGAGGTCCGGTACCCGCGACCTCGGTCACCAAGGTGGCCACGCTGGGTGTCGCCCACGGCCAGCACCTGGCCGCGGCAGCCGTCGGCCCGCAGGCGCAGCAGGCGATCGACCGCCTGGCCGAACTCGTGTCCGACCAGTTCGGCGAGCGCGAGCCCGACACCTCGGCGGCCAGCGCCGGGATGGCGTCGGGTGGAACCCCCGGAGGTGGCCCTGCCGGGAGCCACCTCACCGGGCGGCAGGTCGTCGTCGGCCCGGCCGTGGTGGTCTCCGACGACCTCGACCTCTCGACCCACACGCCGTCGACCGACGAGCCCGCCAGGGCTGACCGGGTGCTCACGGACCTCGTCGCCGACCTGCAGGCCCGATCCCAGCGCTCACACGGCGACATCTTCGCCGCACAACTGGCCCTGCTCGACGAGTTGGCGACCTCGGTACGAGACCGCGTCGCCGCCGGTTCCGGGGTCGTGGAGGCGGTCGACACCGTCTTCGGGCAGGTGGCCGCCGAATTCGACCAACTCGCCGACCCCCACCTGCGCGATCGCGCGCAGGACCTTCGCTCCCTGCGCCGCCAACTGCTCGAAGCCCTGCTGCGCCCCTCGGACGACAGCCCCGTGACCGAGGGCGAGCACGTGCTGGTGGTGCAGGAACTCGACGCCCTCACCGCCTCCTCGCTCGACGCGTCCCTCACCCTCGCCGTGCTGACCCGTGCCGGTGGGGCGACCGGGCACGGGGCCCTGGTGGCCGGTTCGCGGGGCATACCCGTGGTGACCGGCCAGGCTGAGTTGTCGGTCGTGACCGGGGACCTCGTCGCTGTCGACCCCGTCGAACAGCGGGTGTGGGTCAACCCGTCACCAGCCGAGTTGGACGACCTGCGGCGCCGCGGCGCCGAGCGGACCCAGGCCGAGGTCGAGGCCCGCCAGCACGGCCACGAGGAGGCCATGACCCGCCAGGGCGCCCTGATCGTGGTGAAGGCCAACATCTCCAACCTGACCGATGCGCAGGTCGCATCCGACCAAGGTGCGGACGGATCAGGTCTGGTGCGCACCGAACTGCTGTTCGGGGACCGCGCAACGGCGCCCTCGGCTGAGGAACAGGCGGAGGTGTTCATCGCCGTGGGCCGGGCCCTGGGCGGTCGTCCGATCACCGTGCGCACCTGGGACGCCGGCGCTGACAAGCCGCTGCGCTTCATCGACCAGGTCGCCGAACTGAACCCCTTCCTCGGCGAACGCGGCGTGCGGACGATGAGGCGGGTGCCCGAGGTCTTCGACGAGCAGTTGCGGGCGGTCGTGCTCGCCAACCGCCAGACCCCGGTGAAGGTGATGCTGCCGATGGTCACCACCACCGACGAGGTGCTGTGGGCGCGGCGGCGACTCGAGGCAGTGTGTCGGGAACTCCACTCCGATCCCGTGCCGCTCGGCATGATGGTCGAGGTGCCAGCCGCAGCCATCCGCGCCGGCGACTTCGTCGACCTGGTCGACTTCGCGAGCATCGGCACCAACGACCTCACCCAGTACACGGCCGCCGTCGACCGGGGCAACGCCTCGGTCCAACGGCTCGCCCGGGACTCGTCCGAAGCGGTCTTCGACCTGATCACCATGACCTGCCTGGGACTGATGGGCCTGCCGGTCAGTGTCTGCGGTGACCTCGCCAGTGACCTCGACGCGGTACCGCGACTGATCCGCGCAGGGGTGACCGAGTTGAGCGTGCGCCCCTCGATGGTGGCGCTGGTCAAGCAGTCCGTGCGGGAGGCCTGACCAGTCCCACGGCGGCGACCGAGCCCCCTTGCGCGTGAACCTGTCCCCTGCATCGGGAGCGTGACTAGGTTGGGGCCATGACCGAGCCACCCAGTGACTTCGACCCGCTCGACGCCATCGAGGAAGCAGCCATCATCGAGGAGATCGACGGCGACGAGGACGTGCCCCGCAGCGACGGCGACCGGGACACCGCACCCCATGAGTCGGAGGGGCTGGAGGAGCCCGTGCTGACCGCCGACGGTCAGGTGGTGCCCGTCGCCCCCGACACGCCCGCCTCCTGAACCGGCGGCACGACGCTCAGGGGGGTGCGCATCTGGCGCAGCGCGCGTCACCCGCTCACTAGGCTGCCGTCATGGCGAACACCAAGGCAGTGATCATGGCGCGCGGGCTCGGCTCGCGCATGCGCAAGCAGGCCGACGGGGTCGCGCTCACCGAGCAGCAACAGGCCGCCGCCGATTCCGGCGTGAAGGCGATGATCTCGGTCGGACGCCCCTTCCTCGACCATGTCATCTCGGCCCTGGCCGATGCCGGTTTCACCGATATCTGCTTGGTGATCGGGCCCGAGCACCAGGTGATCCGCGACCACTACGACAGCGTCGAGAAGACCCGCGTGACGATCAGCTACGCCGTGCAGGAGGAGCCGCTCGGTACCGCCAACGCCTACCTCGCCGCCGCGGACTTCGCGGGTGACGACCGGGTGCTGCTGGTGAACTCCGACAACTACTACCCCGCCGAGGCGGTGGCGCTGCTCAACGGGCTGACCACCTCCGGGCTGCTGGGATTCGACTCCCGCGCCATGATCGAGCAGTCGAACATCCCTGCCGACCGGGTCGCCGCCTTCGCCCTGGTCACCGCGGACGACCAGGGACACCTGACCTCGCTGATCGAGAAGCCCTCCCCCGACCAGGTGGCCGCTGCCGGTGAGTCGCCGCTGGTGTCGATGAACTGCTGGCTGCTCGGGCCCGCCGTGCTCGAGGCCGCCCGCCACGTGCCGCTGTCGGCGCGCGGCGAGTACGAGATCGTGGACGCCGTGCGGGCAGCCATCGAGTCCGGTGAGACCGTCACCCTGGTGCCCGTGCGGGCCGGGGTGCTCGACATGTCGAACCGCGGCGACATCGCCTCGGTCGTCGAGGCCCTCGCAGATCGTCCGTGCACCCTGTGAGCGCCCAGACCGGCCGACGGGTCGACGCCGTCGTGCGGTGGTTCGTGCCCGGGCGCATCGAGGTGTTGGGCAAGCACACCGACTACGCCGGCGGCCGCTCGCTGCTGGCCGCCGTCGACCGGGGTGTGACCGTCGAGGCGAGGTTCGCGTCGGGCGACGAGTTCATCGGACGAACCGACGCCACCCCGGGCGAGGTGGTGCTGATGCGTACCGGTGAGGCACCCCGCTCGGGCCATGGAGCATCCCTGCCCGAGGGCCACTGGGGCCACTACCTGGCCACTGTCGTCGACCGTCTCGGCTCCAATTTCGGTGCCCTGCCCCCGGCCGAGATCGAGGTCAGCTCGGACCTTCCACTGGCCAGTGGCATGTCGTCGTCATCGGCCCTCATCACCGCGATCGCCTTGGCGCTGGTCGACCTCAACTCGATCACCGACCACCCGGCGTGGCGTGAGAACATCGCCACCCGTATCGACCTGGCCGGCTACGTGGCCTGCATCGAGAACGGCATGTCTTTCGGCAGCCTGGCGGGACATCGGGGGGTCGGAACCTTCGGTGGATCCGAGGACCACACCGGCATGCTCTGCGGCGTCACCGGCCACCTCGGTCAGTTCTCGTTCTGCCCCATCCGGGAGGAGGCCCAGATCCCCTTCCCCGACGACCTGTCGTTCGTCGTGGCCGTCTCGGGGGTGGCCGCCGAGAAGACCGGTGCCGCCCGTGACCTCTACAACCGGGCCTCACTGTCGACCCTCGAGATCGTCGACCGCTGGAACGCCCAGACCGGGCGCTCCGACGTGGTGCTCGCCGACGCCGTCGCCTCCTCACCCGATGCTCCCGACCGGCTACGGGCCCTGGTGGCCGGCGACGACCGTCTTGCGAAGCGGTTGCACCAATTCCTCGAGGAGTCCGACCGCATCGTCCCCGCCGCTGCGGCGGCCTTGGCGGCAGGTGACCTCGTCGGGTTCGGACGACTCGTCGACCAGTCGCAGCGGTTGACCACCACCGACCTGGGCAACCAGGTGGACGAGACCGTCGCCCTGGCCCGGTTGGCACGCGAGCGCGGCGCGCTGGCTGCCTCGGCCTTCGGGGCAGGCTTCGGTGGTTCGGTGTGGGCGCTTGTCCCCACGGTCGACGCCGAGGAGTTCGCCGCCGGCTGGCTGGCCGAGTACCGCGCGCAGTTCCCGGACGCCGGTGCCCGCGCGACCACGTTGGTCACCCGCCCGGGTGACCCGGCTCGGCCCGTCGCCATCGGCTGAGCACGGCTGCCTGCAAGGTCGGTCTCAGATGTCCATGTCCTCATAGGATCGAGGATCCTCGATCGGCTCCAGGTGCATCGTGATCCTCAGTTCGGGCATCAGCTTCAGCAGTTCCTCGGTGACGTCCTCGACGGCGTCGTGACCCTGCTGCACGCTCCAGTCGCCGGGCACCAACATGTGCACCGCCATGAACTGTCGCCGCCCTGACTCGCGGGTGCGCAGGGCGTGGAAGATGATCTCCTCGGAGCTGAAGCGGTCGAGCAGCGCCACGATGGCCTCGTTGTCGTCCTTCGACAGCGAGGCGTCCATCAGGCCAGCGGTCGACTCGGCGATCAGGCGCCACCCGGTCACCAGGATGTTGATGCCCACCGCGAAGGCGACGATGGCATCCAGCCGCGTCCAGTGAGTGATCACGACGAGCCCGACACCGACGATGACGCCGACCGAGGTCCACACGTCGGTCAGCAGGTGGTGGCCGTCGGCCCGAAGGGTGACCGAGCGGTGGTTGCGTCCGGCCCGGATCAGCACCCACGCCACCAGCCCGTTGATCACCGAGGCCAGCGCCGAGACGGCCAGACCGACGCCGATGTTCTCCAGGGGCTGCGGTGAGAAGAAGCGGGTGATGGCCGAGTACATGATCACCGCCGCGGCGACGAAGATCATGATCCCCTCGACCGCAGCCGAGAAGTACTCAGCCTTCGAGTGGCCGTACTGGAAGGACTTGCTGGGCGGACGAATGGCCACCTTGAGCGCGACCAGGGCGACGATGGCCGCCACCAGGTTGACGATCGACTCGGCCGCGTCCGAGAGCAGACCGACCGATCCGGTCATCAACCAGGCACCGGTCTTGAGGGCGATCGTGACGATCGCAGCCGCGATCGAGAGCCAGGCGAACCGACTCAGGTCTTCGGGAGCGGCGCGGTGGTGGATGGAGTCGACAGGCGTGGTCACGTCAGCATTCTCCCAGAACTCGCGGGCCGGGACCCTCGCGGGGGTCGCCGACGAGAGACCCACCTGCGGCAGACCACTCCCCCACCCCTCAGCCGAGGGCGAACAGATTTCGTTTGCATCCTGCAAACACCCGGCGCAAACTAATTGCGGGGTGCAATCAACGCTCCTGAGCGGCACTGGCCGCTCCGATCCATGATCCGCTCGAAGGAACCGCCGTGCCCACGCCTCCCGCCCGCACCTTGGGTGACCACTTGATGCGACTCGTCAAGCTGATCCAGGCCGGCAAGCACCTGATGCAGGTGCCCCACCCCGACGTGGATCCCTTCCACTACCCCATCCTGTTCCGGGTCTGGGCCGAACCCCAGAGACTCAGCGACCTGGCCCAGGCCCTGCACGCCGACGTCTCGACCACCAGCCGACAGGTCAGCCACCTCACCCAACTGGGGCTGATCGAGAAGGTGCCCGACCCGCAGGACCGCCGCGCGGCCCAACTGGGCATCACCGAGCAGGGCAAGGCCTTCGTCCTCGCCCTCCGCGCCTCCCGCAACCAGCAGTTGGACGAGGTGATGGCTGGCTGGTCCGCGGAGGACCGGGACCAGTTCACCCACCTGCTCGCCCGCTTCCTCGACGACCTCGAGGTCGGGCTGCAGCGGCTCCGCGAAGCCAAGTCCTCGGTTCCAGCATCGTCCCAGCCCACCACCGACCAGCAGGAGTGCTGACATGACCTCCCACGCCACCGCCGAATCGGCACCAGCCAGCGCCCAGGCCGACGCCGGCCTCACCCACGCGCAGATCGTCACCATCCTGATCGGCCTGATGACCGGCATGTTCCTGGCCGCGCTCGACCAGACCATCGTCGCCACGGCCATCCGCACGATCGCCGACGATCTGGACGGTCTGAGCCAGCAGGCTTGGGCCACCACCGCCTACCTGATCACCTCGACCATCGTCACGCCCTTGTACGGCAAGCTGTCGGACATCTACGGGCGCAAGCGCTTCTTCCTCTCCGCCATCACCATCTTCGTCTTCGGGTCGGCGCTGTGCTCGCTGGCGGGGTCGATGTACCAGTTGGCGGTCTTCCGCGCCGTCCAGGGACTCGGCGCCGGAGGCCTGTTCTCCTTGGCGCTGGCGATCCTCGGTGACATCGTCCCCCCGCGGGAGCGCGCCCGCTATCAGGGCTTCTTCCTCGCCGTCTTCGGCACCTCGTCGGTGCTGGGCCCGGTGGTCGGTGGGTTCCTGGCTGGCCAGTCATCCATCCTCGGGGTCTCGGGCTGGCGCTGGGTCTTCCTGGTGAACGTGCCTCTCGGACTGATTGCCTTCCTCGTGGTGGCACGAACCCTGCACCTGCGTCATCGACGCCTCGACCACCGCATCGACTGGTGGGGTGCTGCGGCGCTCTCCGTCGCCGCGGTCCCGCTGCTGCTGGTGGCCGAGCAGGGCCGCACGTGGGGCTGGGGTTCATTGGACTCGATCCTCTGCTACGCCGTCGGCCTGGTCGGAATCGTCTCGTTCGCCCTCATCGAGAGGCGCATGGGCGACGAGGCTCTGTTGCCCTTTCACCTGTTCCGCAACCGCACGATCGGCATCTCGTCCATCATCTCGGTGGTGATCGGCATCGGCATGTTCGGTGGTCTGGCCATGCTGCCGCTGTACCTCCAGATCGTCCGCGGCGCCTCCCCCACCAAGGCCGGCCTGCTGATGCTGCCGCTCACCTTGGGCATCATGACCGGTTCGGTGTTGGCTGGACAGCTGATCAGCAAGTTCGGACGCTACCGCCGCTTCATCCGCATGGGCGGGTTGCTGCTGACCGTGGGGCTGGTGCTCTTCAGCTTCCTGCGCTACGACACGGCCATGTGGAAGGTGATGCTTCCCATGATCGTGTTCGGGCTGGGGCTGGGCTTCATGATGCAGCCCCTGATGCTGGCGGTGCAGAACTCCGCCGACCGCAAGGACATGGGAGTGGCCACCTCGTCGGCCACGTTCACCCGCCAGATCGGAGGCACCCTGGGTACCGCGGTCTTCCTGTCGATCCTCTTCTCGGTGGTGCCGACCAAGTTGGCAGAGGCATTCACCAGATGGGTGCCCACGGCCGAGTTCCAGGCGGCCGTCAAGGATCCCCAGGTGATGCAGAACCCGGTCAACCAGGCCTTCGTCAAGGCGCTGCAGTCCGGCGACCGGGGCGGGCTCAACCCGTTGAGCGACAGTTCGTTCATCCAGCACTTGGACCCGCGTCTGGCCAGGCCCTTCCTCGAGGGCTTCTCGAACTCGATGAACCTCGTCTTCCTGGTGGGTGCCTGCGTCATGTTCGTGGGTTGGTTGGTGACCTTCCTGCTCCCCCACGTCGAGCTCCAGGGTGGGGAGCGCCCCGCGGCCGAGTGACGAGGCTGGGGCCATCGGTGACAACAACCTGCCCCCCGGGGGAAGGATGACCGCGAATGGCGGCTCCCCTCCCACGGGGGGCAGTCGCATGTCACCTAGGCTGAGGCCATGTCGCGGTTCTCGTGGAGTGGACTGCCCACCTTGCCGTGGTCGCACGGCGCCAACCCCGTCGAGGGCCTCGTCCTCTCGGGAGGGGGCTCCAAGGTGAGCTTCCAGCTGGGTGCCCTGCGTTACCTCTACGAGGTGGTGGGGATCCGGCCGAGTGTGGTGGTGGGCACGTCCTCCGGTTCGATCCTGTCTGCCATGATCGGACAGAGCACCGACCCAGAGGAGCAGGCCGCCGGAGTCAGGCAGCTGGAGGGGCTCTTGTACGAACTGCGCCGTCAGTCAGACATGTTCACCGAGCGGCCTTGGTTCACCACCCTGCAGGCGCGGGGCCAGGAGTGGGTCGCGCTGCTCTCCACCGAGCGTCCGATGCCGTCCGCGCCCAAGCTGGGAGCGACCAGGAAGCGCGCCACGGACGACGATCCCCCGCTCGCGGATGAGGAACAGCTGTCCGGCCAGGCGGAGACCCTCCGGATCGCGATGGCCGAGAACACCCCCGAGACCAGCGGCTGGTCGCCCTCGGTGGTGATGCAACTGATGTCGAGCCTGCCGCGGTTACGGGGGGCGCCTTCGGATCTCGGCACCATCCTGCGGGGAGCTGAGGCGACCCGCTCGATGTACCGTCCAGGTCCCCTGCTCGAGCGGTTGTTGGACGAGCAGACGTACCGCTCCGACAAGGTCGCCTCGTCGGGCATGACGGTGCGGATCTCGACCGTCTGTCTGGAGTCGGGCGAGCTGCGATTCATGCGTCAGGACGGGCGGCTCGTCGATCGCGACGACGAAGTGGTCGGCCACGAGGTGCACGACTTCTCCCGCGGGGTACTGGCCTCCTGCTCGATCCCGGCGGTGTTCGCCCCGGTGGAGTTGGAGGGCGAGTACTACGTCGACGGGGGTGTCCGGGAGAACATCCCCGCCGAAATGGCAGCCAAGCTGGGGGTGGATCGCTGCTGGGTGGTCAGCTCGGCCGCGGTCGACAACCCTCCCAAGCACAGCTTCGCCGTCTCCTCGATCGCCCTGATCGCCTCGCGTGCCACCGAGATCATGGCGGACGAGATCGAGCGCGACGAAATCGCCTATGCCCGCTCGGCGGGCATGCGGGTGATCGAACCGGAGGTTCCGGTGCACCAGCCGTTGCAGGTCGACCCGGGGCTGATCCGGATCAACCGGGACTACGGCTGGATGCGTGCCGCCGAGGCGCATCTCGACGTGCCGCTGGCTCAGCGGAACACCCACCGCAGGCTGATCGAGTTGAGGTGCGAGGCGCACCGACTTGAGGCGGAGCACTTCGTCAGGAGGCGGGGCGAGCGTTCAAGGCCGACCGAGGACCAGTTGCGCGCCCTGACCGCGGTGAAGCTCGAGATCGCCGACGCCATCGGTCACGCACGACACGAGGCCCTTCCCGAGGGCCACGAGCGGTGGGCCAGCGAGTGGGAGCAGCATCCCTCCCAGCCGACGCGGCGTCCACCGTGGTTGAGTGCGGCGGGCCGCAGGAGCTGAGCGGCGGTGGGCTGCCACGCCCGAGGCGCGTGGCCCGCGACGTCCCTGGCTCATCTTGCGCGGGCGGGGTCAGTGGGGGTCGGTGACCCATTCCGGCTTCCGGATCGCCCCAGCGGCAGGTTGCGGGGGCTCAGTGCCATCGAGCAGCCGGATCGGTGCACCCTCGCGCAATGACCAGCCGTGCGTGCCCGCTAGGATTGGCGGGCCCCTATAGCTCAGTTGGCAGAGCAGTGGACTTTTAATCCATGGGTCGCGGGTTCGATCCCCGCTGGGGGCACCAGCTCGCCCCTAGGGTGGTCGAGTGCCGTCCTACCGCGTCAGTGTCGACATCCTGGCGACGAGGCCGGGCGTGGCGCACGAGAGCGTGCTCCCCGCGGCGGAGGCAACGGTTTCCCGCACTCACCGGGTGGAGGACCGCAGCATCCAGGTCATCGGCGGGCAGCCCCAGATCCACCTGAGATTCGGCGTGGCCGCCTCGAACGACCGGTCCGAGGACGAGGACGCCGAGGCCGTCGTGCGAGCCGTCGTCACCGAACTCGACCGGGTCGCCCACTGCGGACGATGGACCCTCAGGCGCGGACGGGGCGGCCGCTGGTTCCCGGTTCGCGCGGGATGGGCTCCCCTGTGATGCCTGCCGTTCAGGAGGCCTCGGGCTTGGCCTTCGCCCGGCTCGCTCGCTTGGGACGTTGCGCGGTCTGATCGGCCGGCTCACCAGCCGTCGCCTTCGCGACCGTGGCTTTCGGGGCCGCAGCCTTCGCGACCGCAGCCTTCGTAGCCGTGGTTTTCGCTGGGGCCTTGGCGGCGCGCCTCTGGCGCAGGCGCACCTGTCGTCCGCTGCCATGGGTGCGGGTGTCGAGATAGGGCTGTTCGTCGACCAGGGAGCTGAGCTTGGCATGCCCGAAGTCGCGGGGGTCGAAGTCGGCATGGGCGCGGCTCAGGTGCTGGCCCACCTGGCTCAACTTGGCCCACCCGTCGTCCCCCGAGGTGGCGTTGATCGCCTTGGTGAGCACGCTCTGCAGGTTGATGGTCGGCCCCTCGGGCGCAGCGTCCGCACCGGACGAGCCGCGGTCGGCCGACTCCGGGGAAGTGGGCGCGACAGCCGTGGTCGCCGAGGCAGTTGCTGCTGCGCGGTCGGTTGCGACGGAGTCCTGCTCGGTGTCGGCCTCGGCCTGCCGCTCCTGCTCCTGCAGCACCTCGAGGAAGATGAACTGGTCGACGGCCCGGCGCAGCGACTCGGGTGTCTTGCGGCGTCCGAGCCCGAACACCCGCTTGCCTGACTCGCGCAGGCGGGTGGCCAACCGGGTGAAGTCCGAATCGGACGAGACGATGGCGAAGGCCTCGACGTTGCCCTGCCACAGCAGGTCCATCGCGTCGATGATCAGGGCGGAGTCGGTGCTGTTCTTGCCCACCGTGTTCGCGAACTGCTGCACCGGCTGGATGGCGTTGCGCAGCAGTTCCTGCTTCCAGCCGGTGAGCTGGCTTGTCGTCCAGTCGCCGTAGGCGCGCTTGACGGTCGGCACCCCATAGGTGGCCAGCTCCTCGAGCACGGCCGCTATGTGCTTGGAGGAGACGTTGTCGCAGTCGATCAGAACGGCGATCCGGGTCGAGCTGCTGGTGTCGGTGTCCACAGGTTCACCCTAGTGGGGCTTCCGAGCCCGGGGCCCAGCACCCCACAGCTCGACCTCCCTGCTCAGATCGCCGCCAACGAGGCGTCCTGGGTGAGACCGGCCAAGAGCTCGACCCCCACGGGCTCCTCGACCTGCATGGGGACGACCGCCATCCGCGGCGCGACCTCCTGCACGGCGGCCAGTTGCTCAAGTTCCCGCCGAGCGCGCCGCACCAGGAACGGGTCGGAGGGACGAGCGGCAGCCAGCGAGGCGTTCACCACCCAGGCCCAGGGTGTGATCTCGGCTCGGGCGAGATCGTCCACCAGCCCTTTCGCCTCGAGCACCGGCGTCGTCTCGGCCAAGGTGACGACGATGATCTTGGTGTAGTCCGGGTTCTGCAGTCGCATCAGCGGGGTGGTCACCCGCGCCAGTTGTGCCTGGTCGAGGTGACGGGTGATGTCCCGGTGGTACGAACCCGTCGCGTCCATCAGCAGGAGGGTGTGACCGGTGGGCGCCGTGTCCATGATCACGAACTGGTCGCGGGCCCGGTTCACGGCACGACTGAACTGCTGGAAGACGGCTATCTCCTCCGTGCACGGACTCATCAGGTCCTCGGCCAACGCAGCTCGGCCGGCCTCGTCCAGCGCTGCCCCCTTGGTGCGCATGACGTGCTCGCGATAGTCCGACGTGGCTTGGTGCGGGTCGATGGAGGTCACCTCGAGGCCGGGTAGTCCGCCACCCAGCGCCTCCGAAAGGTGGGCAGCCGGGTCGGTCGTGGTCAGCAGCACCCGCTTTCCGCGGGCGATGAGCGCGACGGCCAGGGCGGCCGCGATGGTGGTCTTGCCCACGCCGCCCTTGCCCATGGTCATCACCAGACCGCGGTCCTCGGTGGCGAGGTCGTCGACGAGTTCGGCCAGGGACGGCAGCATCAGGTCAGGCAGGAGTGGGGCATCCGGGGCAGGCGCAGTGTCGTGTTCGGCCAACAGAAGGTCGAGCGCGGGGAGGCCGACCATGTTCTCGACCTTCAGTCCGATCCGGTCGCACTCCAGCTCGGCCAGGCACGCGGGCAGCTCGGCCAGCGCCGACGCCTCTCGCTCCTGGATCGCATGGCGCAGAAGGTCGTCCGAGTCCCCGGGCGGCATCACCCCGTTGACCACGAGATGACTGGGCCGGATGCCGAGCTCGCTGAGTTCGTCCACGGTTCGGGCCACCTCGTCGAGCGTGGAGCCTTGCGCCCGCGCGACCAGGACGATCCGCGTGGCCTCGCGGTCGGTGAGCCGCTCGACAGCGGCGCGATACGTGGTCCTGCTCTTCTCGAGACCGGCCATGGGCCCCAGGCAGGACGCGTCCCCCAAGCCGTCGTCGAGGTAGCTCGTCCAACTCCCCGGCAACTGCAGCAGGCGGATCGTGTGGCCGGTGGGAGCCGTGTCGAAGATGACGTGGTCGTAGGCGGCGGTGGACGACGGGTCGGCCAGCAGGTCGGTGAACTCGTTGAAGGAGGCGATCTCGGTGGTGCACGACCCCGACAACTGCTCGGTGATCGCCTCGATCTCGCGGGCGGGAAGGATCAGGCGCACCGGGGCGATGATCTTCTCCCGATAGGCGCGCGCGGCCTCGTCGGGGTCGATCTCGATGGCGTCGAGCCCGGGCACGGACTCGATGGGCGTGATCGCATCCCCGATCCGGGTCTTCAACACCTGACCCACGTTGCTGGCCGGGTCGGTGCTGACCAGCAGTACCCGCTTGCCGGAACGCGCGAGGTGGAGGGCGGTGGCGCAGGCCACGCTGGTCTTGCCCACTCCACCCTTGCCCGTGAAGAAGAAGTGGCGCGGCGGGTTCTCGAGGAAGTGCATGATGCGTACCGGCCGATTCAGCAGCAGGCGTTGGTGGTGGAGGACCCGGCGGTGGACGACCCGGCGGTGGACGAGTCCGATGAACTGCAGCACGAACTGCCCGACGAAGCGGACGACCCCCCGCAGCATCCCGACGACGCCATCGGAAGAGGGTTGGCAGTGGCGGGAACGGGGTCCAACCCGGCGAAGCGCAGCAGTTCCTCGCGACTGGGGTGGCGTCCCGTCAGCACGGTCACATCGTCGACCAAGGTGAGGGGCAGGCCGGCGGAACCGGCGGCGTGGAGGAAGCTCACCACCACGGGATTCTCGGCGAACAGGGCCGGGTCGCTGGCAAGGTTCGCTCGTTGGATGTCGACACCTTGGGTTTTGACCGCATCGAGGTCAGCGGTGAAAGTCACCAAGGACTGGTCGACATCCGGTCCGCAGACCCCGGTGTTGCAGCACAGGGCGGGTTCGAAGACGCGAATGGTGGGCATGGGGACCTCCGGACGTATTGACGAGTGTCGATGCATCGATCCTCGTCCTCATATCGACGAGTGTCAATACGTCGGGGTAGGGTGATCCCATGAACTTCCGCACAGAGACCCTCCCGGTGGTCGAACTGTGCGCACCGGCTGCGGAGACGATCGACGTGCCCGAGGCCGAGGCGCTGGCAGTGGTGGCCAAGGCGCTGGCCGACCCGGTCCGGCTGAGGATCTTCCACCACATCGCGGCCAGCAGGTGTTCCAGTGTGTGCGCCTGTCACCTGCCCGAGGTGTTCGGGGTCGGACAGCCGACCTTGTCCCACCACCTGAAGAAGCTGGTGGAGGCTGGCCTGGTGAACCGTGAGATGCGGGGACGATGGGCCCACTTCACGCCGCGCCCCGAAGGGCTGGAGGCGCTGCGAACCTTCTTGGGGGCGATGGGCTGAGGGCGCCCGAAAACCTCCCCGTGGAGGGATCGGGCGCCCTTGTGCTCCGGACCCGGGAGTCCCCCGCTCAGGCGAGCAGGGTGTAGCCCTTGAACCCGGTACCCAACTGGGTGGCTGCCGACCAGCCGCCGCGTCCGTTGTTCTTGTAGCCGTACAGCACACCCGATGAGTTCACACCCACCAGGTCGAAGCGACCATCACCCGACATGTCACCCGGGGAGAACGCATGGGCGAAACCGCCCCATCCGCGCCCCACCTGAACGCCGCCGGCCAAGGTGCCATTCGTACGACCCGCATAAAACCACATCGTCCCGTCGCTGGAACGGACACCAATGATGTCGCCCCGCCCGTCACCGTTGAAGTCGCCGACCGAGAAGAAGAAACGCATCCCGCTCCACCCGCTGCCGATCTTCACTCCACTCGACAGACCCGTCGACGACATCTGGTACCGGTACAACAAACCCGTCGACTTCTGCCTGGCCACCACATACTGCGTCGAGGAACCACTCAGCTTGCCCGCGAACACGATCTTGTCCATACCGCCCCAGTTCTGGCCCACCTTCCGCCACGGGTACAAACCACCCGAAGCCGACGACCGGTAGATCCACAGACTGTTGTCCGCACGACGCACCAGCGTGTCTGAGCGACGATCACCGGACCAGTCACCGATCTGCACGAGGTAGGTCGCGCCATCGACCATCGCATCGAACGACGCCAACCGCGACAACCCCGTCGAGGTCGTCCGGAACAACGACAAGTAGCCGTACTGATCGGCCGCGTAGATGTCGGCGAACGAATCACCCGTGTGCTCACCAAACCTGCCCGTCGCGGCGAAGGTCGGCATCACCTTGGCGGTGCCCACCACCTTGGTGGTGGTGCTGTTGTTGCCCATGATGTCGGACAGGTCCGCAGGGTCGAAGCGGAAGGTCAGAGCCCACGGGGTGGTGCCCTTGGGGATGGTCCAACCCATGATCCACCAACCGTCCAGGGGGGTGCCCTGGTAGAGCTCCATCGCCTCGCTGGTGACGAATCCTTGGCTGTCGTACAAGGCCAGGGTGGGCGGGTTGGTGCCGCTGGCGTCCTTGATGCGCACCAGGACGACCACCTGGGCGTCGGTGAGGGAGGCGTCGATCGAGCTGGGGCTGACGAAGGAGTCGACCACCACGGGCGCCGCCACGTCGGGGGTGTTGACGACGGTGAAGCGTGCGAGCTCCTTGACCGCGGTCCACGTGTTCCCGACCGCGTCGCTGGCCGGACCCATCTTGACGATCCAGGTGCCGGCTTGGGCTCGCACCGGTACCTCGTACTGGGCTCGCCACGTACCCGACACTGCGGTGCCGCTGACGAGCGTCATCGTGTAGTCGGGGTCACAGATGCCGCCCTGTACGTACACACAGATCATCGGGGGCCTGACGCCCGACGGGTCGGAGAGCTGGGCCTGCACCACCACCACCTTCCATGCAGAAGTGACATCGACACTGCTCGGGGAGACGCTGCTCGAGACCAGGGTCGGTGGCGTGGTGTCGGTGGAGGCCAGCCGCACACCGACGTTGCCGACGGTGGTCGGGTCGGCCACGTTCCCGACCTTGTCCTTCAGGTCGGACAGCACCACGGTCCATGTGCCGGAGGCCGCGGTATCGGCCGGAACGCGCAGGGTCGCACCCCATCTGCCGTTGAGTTCGGTGCCGCTCGAGCGGGCCAGCGAGGCGCTGGGTTGGGGGTTCCCGGCTGGATCTTCCAGGTGCACGGACCCGGAGAGCACGCCCGAGGGGTCGGCGAGGTCGAGGGCCACGGTCACAACGTTCGAGTCCGCCGGCAGGGTGATGATCGACGGGGTGGTCGAGACGTTGGACGTCTGCGGGGCCATCGTGTCGGGGGCCACCACCACGGAGAACCCGGCAACAGCGATGGCGCTGGCGCTCTGGTTCCCGAGCGTGTCACGCACAGGCCCGACGTTCACCGTCCACTGGCCGGCCTTCGCACGAGCCGCCACTGAGTAGGTTCCCGTCCAGGTGCCCGACTGCGGAGTACCGGACGAGAGGGCGAGGGCGACACTGCCGACACTGGGGGTGTCGGGCGAGGAGACCACCGCCGTGGGAGCCTCGGTTCCCGTCTCGTCCGTGATCGTCACGGCGATGGTCACCTGCTGGGCGTCCGTGGTGACATCGACCTCCATCGGGGTGACCGTTGATGCGGTCACCACCGGAGCGGCGAAGTCATCGGCGGCGTGTGCCACCCCTCCGGCGAGTCCCAGCCCGACGACCAACATTGTCGCGAGCGCGATCCGCGCAATTCTTGTAGCCCCCATGGCTCATTCTTTCTCGAAAGGTCCGCCTCACCGACGGTGAGCACTCGGACGCGTGCACGGTAACCCACGGGCCGGTTCAGCGCGCAGCCGGGGGTGGTGCATTTGTCCACGATCGAGTCGAAATCGTTACCACGGAGCGTCGCAGAGCGAAATGCGCCTCAGGTGCCTCGCAGCGCAACGGGGAATCTTCGCCCAGTGATCACGGCCTGATGATCGTCACCCCTGGCACAGCCATGGATCCGTCCCCCATGGCCACCAGCGCCGCGGGCGCCTCGTCCAGACTGATCGTGCGACCCAGCAGCCGCTCCGGCTGCAGCCGCCCAGCAGCAATGTCGGCCAGCATCCGCGGGTAGTCGGCGGCAGCCATCCCGTGGCTGCCGAGCACCCGCAGTTCGCGGGCGATCACCAGATGCATCGGCACGCTGGCCCGGTCCGCGACGACGGCGGGCGGGAGCAGGCCGATCTGCAGATGCCGACCATGCACCCCCAACGTCTCGCTTGCGGCGCGGGCGGTCGGGATACTGCCGAGGGCGTCGATCGCGACGTCGGCGCCGCCGGACCACACGAGTCTCACCTCGTCAGCTATGGACTCTGCGGCGTCGACCAGATGCGTCGCGCCGACCGATGCAGCGACCTCCAGCGCCCCGGACGACACGTCCACCGCGAGCACTTCTGCACCGAGCGAGGCGGCGACCATCACCGCCGCGAGTCCCACGCCACCGCACCCCACGACGACGACGCGCTCCCCCGCCTGCACCTTCGCGACG
Source organism: Aestuariimicrobium kwangyangense DSM 21549 (assembly GCF_000421525.1). Taxonomy (GTDB): domain Bacteria; phylum Actinomycetota; class Actinomycetes; order Propionibacteriales; family Propionibacteriaceae; genus Aestuariimicrobium; species Aestuariimicrobium kwangyangense. The sequence continues at coordinate 92,311 of NZ_ATXE01000004.1, forward strand.
TCGACGACGCCCCGGTAGGCCGTCGCGAACCGGCAGCCGAGTCCCGCCGCCACCTCGAAGCTCACCTCGGGCGGCAGCGTCACCGCGTTGAAGTCTGCGGCCGGCACGGCCACGAGTTCGGCGAACGATCCCGGCCCGTTGAAGCCGGGCTGCCACTGGTTCGGGCAGACCTGGGCCGCACCGGCCCGGCAGGTGTCGCAGTCGCCGCAGCCCAGCACGAACGGGACGACGACCCGGTCGCCGATGCGCACCCGCTTCACGCCTGCGCCCACCGAACGGACGACGCCAGCGAACTCGTGCCCCGGGATGTGCGGCGGCGTGATGTCCGCGTCGTGACCGGCCCAGCCATGCCAGTCCGAACGGCACAGACCCGTCGCGCGAACCTCGATGACCACGCCCCCGTCGGTCGGCTCAGGGTCCGGGACATCCTCGACCGCCGGCAGCTGACCGAAGGCGGCGTATCGCACAGCTCTCACGGACGAATCCTTTCATCAGCGCCGCTGAGTGACTCGCCCCAGCCACCGAAGGGTCACGTGCGGTCGTGGATCACCACAACTCCTCTTGGTTCGCCGCTGCTCCCACGTGGTGGTCGGCGCAGTGGCGGCTCCTCCCATCGTGGGAGCTGGCGTTCAAAGATCGGCTCACAATCACCGCAACCCCCACGCACGGCCTGCCGGCACCTTCCCCGCAAGTCTCCTTGTAGAGTCGCTGGCGTGCTTGTGGCACTGGGGCCAAAGGAGAAGCGTGAGCGAAATCAATGACAGCACGACCGAGATCGAGCTGATGAAGAAGCTGAACATCGATTCTTGGCGCAATCTGTCCAAAGACAAGGTGCTCGAGTTCGCCTCCGCCCTCCCAGACCTCGACAAGGAGGTGGCCCTGCAGGTCGTCGGGCAGTTCCCCAACCTCAAGGAACTCGTGAATGGCGCGCTCCAACAGGTGGAGAACCAGGCCAAAGAGGCCCATCGCTTCAACTGGAGGAGCCAGAAGAAGGCCCACGAGGGCTACGCGGACTACCGACGCGTGCTCGACAGGGAACTCGACCGTGACGACCAATCCCCGGAGGCCCGGCTCCACATCCTCGAGCTGTTCAAGAAGGTGGTGGACGACGAGGCCGCCAAGGACAGCGAGAACAAGAAGTTTCTGGCCTTCTTGGCCACTACCGGCTCAGCCGCCATCGTGGTCGCCATCGGCCTGGCCTCAGCCGCGCTTGGAGGAAGCTCCAATCTGCGAGATCACAACCAGAACTGACATGGGCGTTCGCCTTCACCCCGAGTCAGAGTTCCTCACGCCGCCCCGACTGGCACCCCCTTCGCGTCCCCCTGCAACCCCCACTGGATAGGTTGATCAGCAACCCCCACCATCGAAGGAGATCCATGCCCCCACAAGGCTTTGCCGACAAGGTCGCGTTCGTGTGGCGCGTCGCCGACAAGCTCCGGGGCACCTTCAAGCAGCACGAGTACGGCTCGGTGATGCTCCCCCTCCTCGTGCTGCGCCGCATGGACGCCGTGCTCGCGGACACCAAGGACGCCGTCGTCGCCGCGGCCGAGGGCTGGACCGACATCAACGAGGGCCAGGACTACATGCTCAAGTCCATCGCCAAGCAGCGCTTCTACAACACCTCGCCACTGACCTTCTCGAGCATGCTGCACGACGACAAGAACCTCGCCCTGCACATGGGTGGCTACATCCGCCGTCTCTCCCGCGATGCCTACCGCGTGATGGAGGCCTACAACCTCGACGAGAAGCTCTCCCGCATGGAACGCGCCGGCATTCTCTACGGTGTCGTCTCCGATTTCGCTGACCTCGATCTTCGTCCGAGCCAGGTCAGCAACGAGGCGATGGGCTACATCTTCGAAGAACTGCTGCGGAAGTTCTCCGAAATGAGCAACGAGACCGCCGGGGAGCACTACACCCCGCGTGAGGTGATCTCGCTGATGGTCGACCTGCTGCTCACCGGCCAGACGCTCACCGAACTCGTCGAGAACCCCAAGCCCGTCCGCACCGTCTACGACCCGGCCGCGGGCACCGGCGGCATGTTGATGGGTGCGCTCGACAAGATCCGCGAGGCCAACCACAGCGCCGTGGTGCAGGTCTACGGTCAGGAACTCAACGACGAGACGTGGGCCATCGCCCAGTCCGACCTGATGATGCAGGACATCTCCCCTGACCAGATGGCCAATGGCAACACCCTCACCCAGGACCACTTCCCCACCCACAAGTTCGACTTCATCCTCGCGAACCCGCCCTATGGGGTCGACTGGAAGGGATACGCCGGCCCCATCAAGGACGAGCATGAGTTGCTCGGCTTCCACGGACGCTTCGGCGCCGGCCTCCCCCGCGTCAGCGACGGCTCGCTGCTGTTCCTGCAGCACATGCTGTCGAAGATGAAGCCGGACGGATCCCGCGTCGGCATCGTGTTGTCGGGCTCGCCCCTGTTCTCCGGCCAGGCCGGGTCGGGCGAGTCGGAGATTCGCCGCTGGATTCTCGAGAACGACTGGCTCGAGGGCATCGTCGCCCTGCCCGACCAGATGTTCTACAACACCGGCATCTCGACCTACGTGTGGATCCTCACCAACCGCAAGGACGACCCCTCCCGCGGTCTGGTGCGCCTCATCGACGGCCGCGAATCCGGCTCCAAGATGCGCAAATCCCTCGGCGACAAGCGCAAGGAACTCACCGGTGACGCCATCGCCGACCTCGTGCGTCTGTACGGGGGTGCAATGGGCGAATTCGCGGACGATCCCCGAGTGCGGGTGCTCCCCCGCGAGGAGTTCGGGTTCCAGCGCATCACCGTCGAGCGCCCCACCAAGGACGAGGACGGCAGGCCCATCCTCAAGCGCGGCAAGCCCGTGGCGGACGCAAGCCTGCGCGACCAGGAGAACGTCCCCCTGCCCGCCGGCTTCTTCGAGCTGGACGCCAGTCAGCGCGAGCAGGTGTTGATCGAGTCGGCCGAGAAGCACCTTCACGAGGAGATCCACCCCTACGTGGCCGACGCCTGGCTCGACCACAAGAAGACCAAGTTGGGGGTGGAGATCCCCTTCACGCGGCAGTTCTACGTGTATGAGCAGCCGCGAGCGGTGGAGGAGATCGCCGCGGAGATCAAGGCGTTGGAAGGTCAGATTCAGGAGTGGATGGCGGGGTTGGGGCTGTGAAGCTCAAGCACGTAGCCAGGCTCAGGGCGGGGGGAACCCCAGACACGAGCGATGAAGCCATGTGGACTGATGACGCAACCGAGGGAATCCCCTGGGTGGCGATCGGCGACATGAGCGGAACCCGATTGGTTGCGGGAACCAACAAGCTGGTGTCCCTGTCCGGAGCTTCGTCAAAAGGCCTCCCCGTGGGGCAGGCCGGGACAGTGCTCTTCGCCATGTACGCCAGCGTCGGAGCGGTCTCCGCATTGGGGGTGAAAGCGACTTGGAATCAGGCACTGTTGGGCCTAGAGGCGAGCGATCTCGCGGATCAACGCTTCCTCGCCTACTGGCTAGAGCACTACGCGCCACAAGCAGTCGCACAAGCCAGGTCAGCTACACAGGCCAACCTCAATGCCGACCAGGTCGCCAACTTCCCGTTTCCTGACCTGTCTCTCGAGGAGCAACGGAGGATCGCGGCCTTCCTCGACGACCGTGTGGACAGGATCGACCGCATCATCGCCGCCCGCCGCCAGCAGATCCAGCACGTGAAGGAGTGCCTGCAAGCCGAGCGCCGGCACGAAGTGCTTGGCTTGCGCGATGGTCAGGTTGCGACGCCACTGCCCTGGGCGACTCACGTCGGCGCCGGACGCCCGCTGCGCCGCCTCTTCCAAGTCACGAGGATCGGTACGGGTCATACCCCGAGTCGGTCGGTCCCCGAGTACTGGGAGAACTGCACGATCCCGTGGCTTACCACAGCAGACGTGCACAAGTTTCGGTACGACCAGATCGACGTCATCGACCAGACTGAGCTGCAGATCAGCGAGCTTGGTCTCGCGAACAGCGCGGCCGTGCTCCACCCGGCAAACACAGTAGCCCTGAGTCGCACGGCCTCCGCAGGCTTCCCGGTCATCCTTGGCAAGGATATGGCGACCAGCCAGGACTACTTCACGTGGACCTGTGGCCCCGAGATCATTCCGGCATACCTCTTGGAGACGCTGCGCGTGATGCGTTCGTACTTACTCAAATACCTTGCAACTGGCTCGACTCACAAGACCATCTACTTCCCCGATCTCCAAGACCTTGAGGTCCCCCTGCCGAGTCTCGGCGCTCAGCAGGCGGCCGTCGAACGGGTCCGCCATGCGTCCTCGGTCGCCCTGAGCGCGGAGAAACTGCTGACAAACCAGATCGCCAGGCTCAGCGAGTACAAGTCGTCTCTGATCACCGCCGCCGCCACCGGCGAACTCGACGTGACCACCGCCAGCCGCCGCATCCCCGGGGAGTGACCATGAGCGTCCATCTGGAGTCGTCGTTCGAGGCCAACATCGAGGCCCACCTCGTCCAGCACGGGTGGACGTCGCTGCCTGCCACCGGGTACGACCGCACCCTCGGCCTCTTCCCCGAGGAGATGCTGGCGTTCGTCCGGGAATCACAGCCCAAGCAGTGGGCCACACTCGTCCAGCGCCACGGCGGCGAATCCTCCGCGCGGCACAAGTTCCTCACCGTCGTCGCCCAGACGATCGACCACCGCGGCACCATCAGCGTGCTGCGCGGCACCCTCAAGGACTCCGGTGTCGAGTTCCACCTGTGCCCGATCAAGCCGGCGAGTGGGCTCACCCCGGAACTCGAGCAGCGCTACTCGAAGAACCGGCTCGGCATCGTCCGGCAGTTGCACCACTCGGAGTCGAACCCGTCCGATTCGGTAGACCTGACCCTGGTCGTCAACGGCATCCCGGTGGCCACGGCGGAGCTGAAGAATCCGATCACCCACCAGACGGTCGAGCACGCGATGGCGCAGTACCGCACCGATCGGCACCCGAACGACCGCATCTTCGCCAAGCGCACCTTGGTGCACTTCGCCGTCGACCCGCACCAGGTGATGATGGCGACCAAGCTGGCGGGCGACGCTACGCGGTTCCTGCCGTTCAACCAAGGCACGGCGGGTCCGGGGCGTCCGGGGGCGGCGGGAAACCCCGCCTCCGACGGCTACCAGACTTCGTACCTGTGGGAGCAGGTGTGGCAGCGCGACAACTGGCTCGACCTGCTGCACTCGTTCGTCCACGTCGAGAACGGAGTGGTGCTGTTCCCCCGCTTCCACCAGTGGCATGCAGTCCGCTCGCTGGTCGCGGCTACGCGGGAGTCCGGCGCCGGAGTCGATCGCTTGGTCCAGCACTCGGCGGGGTCGGGCAAGTCCAACACCATCGCTTGGACCGCGCATTCCTTGTCGAGGCTGCATGGGGCTGACGATCGTCCGATCTTCGACAAGGTCGTGGTGATCACCGACCGCAAGGTGCTCGACCGGCAGTTGCAGCAGACGGTGGCGGGGCTCGACCACACGCCTGGCACCATCGCGCGGGTTGACCAGCACTCCAACCAGTTGAAGGCGGCGCTGGAGGGGAACGCGGCCCGGGTGATCATCACGACGCTGCAGAAGTTCCCGGTTGTGGCTCAGTTCGCCGCGCAGGAAGCGGCGGCCGGCGAGGGCAAGGAGGTGGCCGGGCATCGGTTCGCGGTGATCGTCGACGAGGCTCACTCCTCGTCCAGTGGTGACTCGATGAAGAAGCTGAAGACCGTGCTCGGCAGCGATGACGACGAGGCGCTGCTGGCGGCGGCTGAATCGATCGAGGCCAGCGCGGAGCAGAAGGCCGAGAACGACGACCCGGTGCTGGCGAGTGCCCAGGCGCGGGGCAGGCAGAAGAACCTGTCGTTCTTCGCGTTCACGGCCACTCCCAAGCCGAAGACGCTCGACCTGTTCGGGCAACTCGACTCCGAGGGCAACCGGCAGCCGTTCCACACGTACTCGATGCGGCAGGCCATCGAAGAGGGCTTCATTCTCGACGTGTTGGCGAACTACACGACTTACGCGACCTACTACAAGCTCGCCAATGCCGAACCGCGCACCGATCCGGAGCTGAACCAGTCGAAGGCGAAGGCTGCCTTGGCACGGTTCGTGTCGCTTCATCCGTACCAGTTGGAGCAGAAGGCCGAGGTGATCGTCGAGCACTTCCGCCAGAAGACCGCCTCGAAGATCGACGGGCGCGCCAAGGCCATGGTGGTGACGCGGTCGCGGCTGCACGCGGTGCGCACCAAGCAGGCGCTCGACGCCTACATCACCAAGAAGGGCTACGACCGCGGGGCAGGTGCACTGAAGACCTTGGTGGCGTTCTCGGGTGCCGTCACCGACCCGGACATGCCGGAGGTGGCGTTCACCGAGGCCGGCATCAACGGATTCCCCGAGACGCAGCTGCCGAAGAACTTCCACGAGGACGAGTTCCAGGTCTTGGTGGTGGCCGAGAAGTACCAGACCGGTTTCGACGAGCCGCTGCTGCACACCATGTACGTCGACAAGAAGCTGTCAGGTGTCAAGGCGGTCCAGACGCTGTCGCGGTTGAACCGGACGCATCCAGGGAAGACCGAGACCTTCGTGCTCGACTTCGCCAACTCGGCCGAGGAGATCAAGGACTCGTTCGCGCCGTTCTACGAGGAGACCCTGGCCGTTCCCACCGAACCGCAGATGCTCTACACGATGGAGCACGATCTGCGATCAGCGGGGGTCATGGCTGCTGACGAGATTCGGGCTGGTGCGCTGGCGTTGTTGTCGGACGATCCGGGACAGCAGGCGGCGGTTTACGCTGCCGTGACTCCAGCGGTGGGGCGATTCTCGCTGCTCGAGGAGGACGACGACCGCGACGAGTTCCGGGCGAAGCTCAACCACTTCTGTCGGGCTTATGGCTTCGTGGCGCAGGTGATGCCGTGGGCGGACCCCGATCTCGAAGAACTGTTCCTCTACGGACGAGTGCTGCTGGCTGAGTTGCCGGCTGGCGGGGACGACCCCGTACCCCAATTGTCACGGTCGGTGCAGCTGACCCACCTGCGGTTGGCGGTCACCTCGGAGGGAACGATTGGTCTCTCGGCCGCCGACGAGCCGGGCAAAGCGTTCACCGGAGAAGGCAAGGGTCGACAGGCCGAGCCCGTGGTGGACAAGCTGTCGGCGCTGATCGCCGCCATGAACGAGAGGTTCGGAGCCGATCTGGGCGAGGCCGACCTCGTGTGGTTCGAGCAGCAGCGCGTCGTCGTCAAGACCGACGATGAGATGCGCACGGTGGCCCTGAACAACGACAAGACCCAGTACATCCTGATGCTCAACGAGCGGGTCAAGCGGATGCTGGTGGATCGGCACGGGCAGAACCAGGTGTTGTTCGACCTGTTCTTCAGCCAGCCGGAGGTGCAGGAGCGGGTGTTGAGCTACCTGGCGGACACCTATGAGGAGTTCAGGAGTGAGGCTGGATGACGTCGTCGCCACGAACTGCGGTTGGAGAGCACCATGGAGCGAATGTCGCGAGGTGAGCAGAGTCGGAACTCAACTGCTGATCACTGCTGCTCTGCTGTGGGCGCCGCCCGCCGCCCGAACCCCCCCTCCAGCCTTCGGGCGGACAGCCAACGCACTGGTGCAACCTACTGAAACATCTATGTTGCAGTAGATGTTTCAGTAACTTCACGGCAGGCTCCACGAAGCTCGGGGATCACGGGGCGACTGACCGTCCCACGTGACAAGCCCGAGCGCGCGAAGACTCTGCAGATGACGAGAGGCGGTTGGGCGGGCAACGCCAGCGAGTTCCGCAACCTGACCGGTGCTCAGTGGCCTCCCCTCCAACCGCAGGACATCGAGGATACGCCGTGCGGCCTTCGGCAGACTCGCTCGCACATCCTCATCGAGGGCATCAGCAGACGACAAGACAAGCCGCACCGAGCCAGTGCCTTGCGAGTAGATCGGATCAGTGAGACCGAGGGATCTCATCTGGGTGAAGATCCGCTTGATGCCCTCACCAAGTTCTCGGGCAATCCCGAGGTCAGAGCAAACGCGGACGATACGAGGGTTGCGTGCATAGCGACTGATCGCCAACGGCCTGGACGGATCCGCCAGACCTGGGAAGCGTCCGGGGTTCTCGATCTCGATGCGGTTGGGGAAGATCTCAACACGGACGTGGTCCCCCGCGATCGAGTACGAACGATGCAAGACCGCATTGACCAGCCCCTCGAGCCACACGTCGCGGGGGATGATCGGGCGCGCCTCGAAGTGTCCGCTGGGCGCCAGCGCCTGAACCTTGGGAGCCCATTGTTCGATCGCTGCTGCTGCTCGAGTGATCTGCACTGGGATGGAGCCTTCGAAACGGACATCTCGGCCTTCGAGGAGTGACATGTTCGCCCCGGTGCCCCGGTCGATGCCCGCGTACTGGAGAACTCGGACGACTGCACTGGGAAACAGCGTCTGTGGTCGCTCAGCGAAGAGAAGCCAGCCCGCAACTGTGAGGCGGCCGTCGCGCGTGAGCAGGTCACGCGCCGACAGCATTCCAGCCGGCGTCTCAGACCCGATCGACTCTTGGTAGGACGAGACCTGTCCTCGGTCGAGATCCTTGACGGCAACGTCGACGGGTGTTCCGTCGAAGGGAGCGCTTCCGCGATCGAACTCCAATTCTCGGCGCTGGGTGTAGCCAAGCTTGCGTGACTCATCGCCGACCCGGAGGTAAACCTCACCCTTGCTCGTCTCGTGAACATGCTCGCCCGGATCGACGCGCAGTACGATCACGACCCTTCCATCGGTTGTGGCCAACTCGAAGGCAGTGGAGCGCACCACTGGGGCGGTGAAGTCCTGAGCTGCCTGCCGCAGTGCGTTGCGATGAGTCTCAGCCACTCCCTCCACCGACCCGTCATGAATCCCGACGACGACGTACCCACCCTCCGCGTTCGCCAATGCCACCAATGGGACGGCCAGGTCTCGGGCACTGATCCGACCCGCCTTGCGCTCAAACCACTGTCCCTCCTGTAGCCGCGCCAGGCGCTCGATCGCGTCGCTGGGGGGCAGTGCGAGCACACGCTCGACGTCTCCGGGATACATGATCCTACTGTAACAATATTCCAGTAGATTTCAGTCATTGATCAGCGCCGGGAGTCAACCGGAAGCCAAGCTGTGTTGCACCCACTTGGAGGCTTGGTGCCAGCGGTCGCCGTCAACCATCCAGCGCCACCACGCCCAACCTCGCGACTCAGGTGTGGTGCGTGAGGCACCAGTCCACTACGGATCCCAGCGCCGAGGTCACCCCGCCGTGACAATCCCCTCGGTCGTGACCCGCACCCCAAAACCCTGCCCGTCAATGGCGGCGTAGTCATACCCAGCGGTCGTGGGCCACACCGCAAAGACCTTCAGGCTCTCGTCGCCGGTGTTGACCAGCCGGTGCCCCTCGGACCCTTGGATCGCGTGGATCGACCCGGGCTCCACCTCTTCCAGGCGCGTGTGGCCCTGCTCGTCCATCAACAGGAGCAGCCCGCGCCCCGCCACGCCGACGTAGATCTCGGCCGCACGCCGGTCCTGGTGCACGTGCCCGCGCGTCATGTGGAACTCGCCGTTGACGTCGCCGGGGTGGATCGTGGTCATGCCGACGTAGAGGTTGCCCGGAACCGCAGGCTCGCCGCGGTGGAACACGTCCACCTCGTAGAGCACCCGGTCCGGATCGACCCCGGTGGCGTCGGTGAAGGCGCCCGCCACCTCGCCCAGTGTCTTGCGGGAGTGCACGACGCTCTCGCCGGTGATGGTCAGTCCGGCCAGTGCGAGGGCCAAGGGTGCTGGGGTGATGGTCACGTGCTGCTCCAGGGTGGTCGAGGTTCAGTGAAGGGTCAGGGGATGAAGGACTGCCAGCGGGGATCGTCCATCCGCGGCCGGGGGATGAAGTCGAAGTCGTGCGGACGCTGCTGCCACTGCCGATGAATGGGTCCGGCGCCGTCGACGCCGAACTCGGTCAGGTCACCCGGCGCCTTCTCGACCAGGGCTGAGCTGTGCTGGTAGTGCTCGTTGGGGAGCCAGCGCAGCTCGCCCCCCTCCAGCACGGGATACCAGGCGAGGCCACGTCTGGCCCGCAGGTCGGCGTAGTCGAAGCCGTAGTCGCGCACGCACCAGGCACCGAAGGCCATCGGCCGACTCGGGTCCGCATTCACGGTGCAATGGGCCCAACCCGGTGGGACGAGCACCTTCTCGCCCGGCTCCGCGCGCACCGCGAAGCAACGGCCGGGATCGTCGGCTGCGAACTCCTGCATGTAGACGATCCCGACCCCCTCCCAGAACTCGTACAACTCACCGGTGGAGGTGCCGCACGATGCCGACACGGCGTGCACATGTCCCTGCGACCTGACCGGCTCCTCACCCACCGTGCCGCCGGCATAGGCGCAGGCCCCGAACAGGATGTTCTGGTCGACCTGCCGCGGCCGGTCGACCGCGGGACCGATGTCCATCGCAATGGCGTAGAGCACGTCCGGTCCCGAGGCCTCCGGGTCACGGAGCGTGGCACGCACATCGTCCAGTCGGCGCAGTTCGAGCGGGGGCGCCATGACATCGGCCCCGTGACTGAACCCCAGCGGGTCGTGGGTCAGCTCGATGTCGAAACCCGGGTGGTACTCCACTCAGACCCCTCCTCTTGGTATCGTTACCAGAATGCCGAGCCTAGCCCCCTCCCCCAACCAGCGACAAGTGCCCCCGCTGCCATGACGGCAGGCCAGAAGTCGCCCACCCTCAAGCAGGTGGCCGAGCGGGCGGGCGTCAGCCCCATGACCGTCTCGCGTGTGCTGGCGGGTGGTCACCACGTCAGCGCCGAGGTCAGCGAACGAGTGCTCGCCGCGGTCAGCGAACTGGGCTACCGCCGCAACGACGTCGCGAGCAGACTCCGTAGCCAACGCGGCAGCGGACTGGTCGGGGTGGCCATCACCAACATCGACAACCCGTACTACGCGCAGGTGGTGCTGGGTGTCGAGGACGCCATCCGGGCCAGCGGCCGCCGCATCCTGCTCGGCACCACCGCCGAGGACCCCGAGCGTGAGGCCACCGTGGTGGCTGACTTCGTCGGTCGTCAGGTCGAGGGCATCGTGCTGGTACCCAGTGGCGCTCGGGCACACCTCCGCCCGGCCGCGCTGGCGGGCCGTCCGCTGGTGCTCGCCTCGCGGGCCGTGCCCGGCGTGAGGGCCGACACGGTGCTCGTGGACGACGTCAACGGATCCCATGAGGCGACACTCGCCCTGTTCGAGCAGGGCTACCGGCGGCTCGCCTTCCTCGGCAACGCCGAATCGGTCTCGACCAGCAGCAGACGCCTGGAGGGCTTCCTGCTGGCGCACGAGGACGCCGGTGTACCCGTCGACCAGACCCTGGTCAGGCGCGGAGCACACTCAGTCGAGCAGGCGTGCGAGACCGCACTCGACCTGTTGGCACTTCCCCAGCCACCCGATGCCTTCTTCGCCGCCAACAACCGCAACGCCGTCGGCCTGCTCACCGCACTGGCACGGCACCGCACGGACGACCTCGTCAACGGAGCCGTACCCGGCCTGGCTGTGTTCGACCAGTTCGACCTGGCCGAGTTCGTCCCCTGGCCCATCGCGGTCGTCGAACACGACGCGCGCGAGGTCGGCCGGATCGCCGGACGGATGCTGCTCGACCGACTCGAGCGGGGGGAAGATGCCCGCGACCACGAACCCCCCGAGGTACCGCTTCGTACGGTGCAGATGCCCGCCCAAGTCGTGTGGGCAGGAACCCCTCGACTTCCCGGGAAGGTCTGATAACGTTATCAGCGTGCTGCTGATGAACCGGGCCCGCGACGTGGCCCTCACCCTGGACGACACCACCGGTTGCCCCACCTCGCTGCGTAGCGGCGACGTGGAGCTCGATCTCGCCGTGACCCTCGACCTCGTCGTCGGTGGCGTGGAGGAACGAGGCGTGCAGGGTGGCCTGCACTACCGCGACACGACCACACTGACGGGCACCACCGCCACAGCACCGGCTCGTCGTCGATCGACGGGTCTGGACGACCAGGTGGTCGTCACCACCGACCTGCAGGGCTGGACGGTCGAGTGGACCTGGACCCTCCATCCCTCCGAGGGGCCCGCCCTGGGGCTCGGCCTCACCCTGACCCCGCCGACGACCGGGGAGCGGGTGCTGCGCGACCTCATCGTCCGGGTCACGCCCCAGCTGCCGTACGACGCCGTCGTCCACGTGCCGGGGGCACAGCTGCGTCCCTCACTCGAGGTGCGTGACCTGCCGGCAGTGGTGCAGGTGGCGTCCGCGGGGGGCGTGCCCGGGTCGTCCGCCCTGTTCGGGTTCGAGACCGAGGGCGCGACCATGGTGGCCTGGCCGTTCTGCCGCACCGAACTCGGCTCCATCACCCTGAGCCCGGTCACGGGGGGCTGCGAGGTCACCTACGCCACGTCCCTGGCCGGTGAGGTGGCAGCCGACGAGTCGTTGGTGATCGAACCACTGCTGCTGCACCTCGCGCCGCACACCGGCTGGGACCACCTGCTCGCCCTGTTGCCGCAGTGGTACGCCGGGCTGGCCCTGACCACGCCCCAGAGCCCTCCCCCGTGGCTGCGCGCCGCCAGCATCTTCGAGGTGCAACTGGGCACCTCGCTCTTCTGGGGCGGGCACAGCTACACCGCCTACCCCGATGTCGCCGCCCTGCGCGCCGACCTCGACCGGGTGCAGCAACTCGGGTTCGACGTCATCCAGCTGATGCCGCGCCAGCCCTATCCCAGCTACAACCTGCATGAGGTCGGGGACGTCGACACCAGCTACGCCCCCGCCGACGAACTCCGCGCCCTGGTCGATGACTGCCATGCCCGCGGCATGCACATCATCCTCGACATCCTCATGCACGGGGTGCTCGACAACGAGTCGATCGACGAGGCCGCGGTCGGCGTCCGCGGAGGTCCGCTGGCTGCGTCGCTGGAAACCCTGCGCGGTCAGGCCTTCGACGAGGAGGGCGTCTTCTACCCGGTCGCGTGGTCGCGGCACATCCTCGACTTCGAACAGGCCTGGAAGCAGGGCAGCCCGGTCCACCACCACCTGCTGGACGAGCACCCGGACTGGTTCTTCCGCGCGAGCGACGGGCACGTCACCGGCATCTACACCAAGGCCCTGGACGCCAGGACCGGATTCGCGGATGCGTTCATCGATGCCTGCTGCGCCATGGTCCAGACACTCGGCATCGACGGCTTCCGCTTCGACGCCCCGACCTACAACGACTTCCCCAACTGGTCACCCGAGACCCGGCACCGTGCCAGCGCCTCGCAACTGGCGTGCACCTCGCTGTTCCGGCGCCTGCGTCCGCGGCTGCGCGCCATCCGCGACGACGTGCTGCTCTACACCGAGCCGTCCGGGGTCCTGCTGCGCGAGTCGATGGATCTCAACTACAACTACGACGAGCAGTGGCTGCTCGCCTCGATCGTCCTCGACAGCGAGCACGGCTCGGCCCACCAAGTCCGCACCGGGCATGACCTGGTGGCCTGGTACCACGACCGCGACGCCGCCCTCCCGCCGGGCAGCCTCACCGCTCACCACATCGACTCCCACGACACCTTCTGGTGGCCGCTGTGGGGCGACAAGTGGCGGCGTGAACAGTTCGGCCTGCCCGCGACCCGCGCGATCGCGACCGTCAACCTGCTGTTGGGCAGCCCCTACATGATGTTCGTCGGCGGCGAGGTGGGGCTGGAGGACTGGCTGCCGGTGGTCAACCGGCTCAAGCGCGAGCATGCGGCCCTCCGTGAGGGACGACCCGACTTCGTCGTCCTCGCACCCGACGCACCGAGCGTCTTCTCCGTGCTCCACCACCACGCGGACGAACCGGTGGCTGTTCTCGTGAACCTCTCCGACCGGCCGGCGACCAGCCGAGTGGTGCTGCCCGTGGCCGGTCCGTGGCACGAGGTCACCGGGCAGGACGGCCTGCCGTCCCAGGTCACGGACGGGGACGAGGTGACGCTGCCCGCCTGGGGCGCGATGGTGCTGGCCGGGAGCTGAGCCGTGCCTGACACGATCTGCGTCGACCTGGGCGGGTCGAGCGTCAAGCTGGCCCGGGTCTCGGCTGACGGCCGACTCACCCTCGGCCCGGTGTTGTCGGTGCCGTCCTCCCCCGAAGACCTCGGCCCGCTGGCGGCGGCGCTGGTCGGGCTGGGCCGAAGCTCGACGGACGACCGGCTGGGGGCCGCCGGGTTGGCGCTGCCCGGCATCGTCAACGAGCGAGGACTGGTGGCGTCCAATGCCAAGTACGACGGCTTCGCCGGAGTCGACCTCCGCGGTTGGCTGGCGACCACGACAGGACTCCCCGAGTCGTGCGTGGTCGTCGAGAATGACGCCCGCTCCGCACTGCTCGGCGAACTGGCCGCCGGCTGCGCGGTGGGGGTCAAGGACGCAGTTCTCGTCATCCTGGGCACCGGTGTCGGCACCGCTGTCGCCCACGACGGGCAACTGCTGGTGGGAGCCCACGGCCACGCAGGTGTGCTGGGGGGCCACCTGACCGTGGCCGTGGGCGGCCCACCCTGCACCTGCGGCAACCTCGGTTGCGCCGAGGCGATCGCCGGCAGTTGGGCCCTGGGTCGCACCTGGCAGACAGTCGTCGGCGAACCGCCGCCGGCCCACCTCGTCCCGCTGGGCTACCGCGGACTGCTCGATGCTGCCGCTGCCGGTGACGCTGCGGCCGCAGCCGTGTGGACCGCCGTGAGAGACGTGCTGGTGGCGCTCGTCGTCGACCTGTGCCACGCCCATGACCCCGACGTGGTGATCTTCTCCGGCGGCCCCCTCCAGCACCCCATGGTCGACGTCCCCGCCCTGATGGACGACGTGCACCGCCGCCTCTACCCGTCCAGCCACCGGCCAACCGCCCTCCGGGCCACCGACCCGGCCTCCTCGGTGCTGCTGGGCCTCGACCACCTCGCCCGCCGCGCCATCCGGCCCGGCACCACCACCCAACCCACGGGAGCAGCATGACCTACCGCGACGACCACCCCCGCAACTACGACCGGTGGCCGGTGGTCGAGGTGCCCGATGGCGCCGCCACCAGCGGGGCGGAGGTGTGGACGACCCTGGTCGCCGCGGCCGGCGAACGTGACGGAGGTCGTCCGGTGCTGGTGGTTGACACCTACCCCGGGGTCGACCTCGACCTGCTGCGCCAGCAGGTGGGGCGGGTGTGGGGCGACCACGATGTCGTCGACGTCGAGGACGAGGCCGCACTGCCGATCGCCGAGATCGACCAGATGGTCCAGGCCAACCTCACCGACGACCGGGTGTTCGGCGTGCTCAGCCATCACCGCCTCGAGGACTTCTACGACCACCACCGGCTCGCGGCGGTGAGCGACAGGGTCGAGAACGCCGTCCGCCCGACCCTGGTGGTGGGCTGGGGTGCTGCTCTGGTGGCCCCGGAACGGGCCCTGCTGGTGCTGGCCGACCTGGCCCGCTGGGAGATCCAGCAGCGGCTGCGAGCCGGCATGCCCAACTGGCGCTGCTCCGAGCCCGAGGACGACATCCTGCGCGCCTACAAGCGTGGCTTCTTCGTGGAGTGGCGGGTGGCCGACCGCCACAAGCGCCGCCTCTTCGACCGCCTGGACTTCGTCCTCGACACCAACTCCGCCGAGCCGCACCTGCTCGACGGGACGGGGTTCCGCGCCGGGCTGTCCGAGGCGGCATCGCGTCCCTTCCGCGTGGTGCCCTTCTTCGACCCCGGGGTCTGGGGCGGCCAGTGGATGAAGGAGGTGGTGGGCCTCGACCGGACGGTGGAGAAGTTCGCCTGGTGCTTCGACTGCGTACCCGAGGAGAACTCGCTGCTGCTCGAACGCGACGGGGTGGTGACGCAGGTGCCGGCGATGGACCTCGTGCTGAATCACCCGCGCGAACTGCTCGGCGAGCGCACGTTCGCCCGGTTCGGTGCCGAGTTCCCGATCAGGTTCGACTTCCTCGACACGATGGAGGGCGGCAACCTCAGCCTGCAGGTGCACCCGTTGACCGACTACATCCAGCGCACGTTCGGCATGCACTACACCCAGGACGAGAGCTACTACCTGCTCGATGCCGGACCCGACGCGGTCGTGTACCTGGGCATCAAGGACGGCGTCGACCCCGACGAGATGGTGGCGGCCCTGCGGCGGGCCGAGGCCGGGGACGAGCCGTTCCCGGCGGAGCGGTACGTCAACACGTTCCCCGCGCGCACCCACGACCACTTCCTCATCCCGGCCGGGACGGTGCACTGTTCGGGTGCCGACTCGATGGTGCTGGAGATCTCGGCCACCCCCTTCATCTTCACCTTCAAGATGTGGGACTGGGGCCGGGTCGGGCTCGACGGACGGCCGCGTCCGGTGCATCTCGACCATGCCGAAGCCAACATCGCCTGGGAGCGGCGGACGGACTGGGTCGGGCAGAACCTGGTGGATCGGGTGGAGCAGGTGTCGTCCGGGGAGGGCTGGAGTGAGGAGCGCACCGGACTGCACGAACTGGAGTTCATCGAGACCAGGCGGCACTGGTTCACCGGTCCCGTCGAGCACGACACGGCCGGCACGGTGAACGTGCTCAACCTCGTGGAGGGGGATGCTGCGGTGGTGGAGTCACCCAGCGGGGCCTTCGCGCCGTTCGAGGTGCACTACGCCGAGACCTTCATCGTCCCGGCGGCGGTGGGTCGCTACACGATCCGGCCGCTCGGGGAGGGTGACCGTTGGGGGACGGTCAAGGCCTACGTGCGAGGCACCTGAGCCACGTCGGTTGAGTGGGGGGCCGGGTCCCCCAGCGCCTAGGCTCGGGGCATGACCACCAGCACCGTCCAGGGCGTCGTCACGATCATCGCCATCGGGGTCCTGGTGCTGGCGGTGGCCGCCCTGCTCGACTGGCGCAGCAAGCGCCGGGCGGAGACGATCCTCGCCGCGCCCACCAGCGAGACCATCGCGGGCGAACCCGTCCCCGTCCCTGACTACCTGACCCCCGAGACACTGCAGAAGACGGCGAAGGCACCCGAAGCGGTCACGCCGGACGAGGCGGAGGTCCTCGCATCGGCTGAGGCCGAGCCGTCCACCCTGCATTTCGACCACGGTCTGGTCGACCCTCGCCAGGCCAACCGCAGCGACCCCGAGCGGCTGGTGCTCAACGGACCTCTCGTGCTGGTCGTGAGCGATGGCATCGGCTCGCCGCAGGAAGTGCTGCAGACACTGGACCGGGCTGCTCGCGGGAATGAGGCGATCGTGCTCGCCTCGCTCGCCATCGACCCCGAGGTGGTTGACCTGGTGAGCGTCAACGCGCAGCAGGGAGTGATCAACGCTGGCACCCTCGTGCTGCCCCGGGAGGCCCTCGAAAGCCTCGCCGCGGCGACGGGTGCCACCGCCCTCAGCCGGGCCGACCTGCAGGCCGGCTACGTGCCGCACTCCGCCTATGGACGAGCGGCGTGGGTGACGGCCGATGCCGAGCACACCACCATCGTCGCGCTGACCAGCGATGACGGACCCTCAACCGAAGCCTGAACTGTCAATCAAGACTTGACCCTGAAGCCGCGGTCATCGTTTGCCTGTGAGTTGCCACCCGGACTCTCAGCCCAGGCTCAGCTCACAGCCCTCCATTCGTCCTCCCTGGACGATCGTTCGGCCTAGCCAGCGCGCATTCCGAGGACCTCGCCACCCTCCCGGGGAGCACCTGAATCACACGATTGTGGTTTTTGACCCCTGACCGGCATGTCGGCTTGCAGTCGTAGGGCAGACCACTTCGGACGGCTTGTGGACGTAGGCGCGTCGGCTTACTTTTCTGGCGTCGACGATCGAGCTCACGCGGGTGACCGGGTGATGGGCGTGGTGTTGGCGTACCCCCCAACCGATGGGGTGTGCCCTGCACCGGGGAAGACGCCCTTCGATCGACGGCTGTCGACCTGCGGCAGGGAAGGCCGCACGGAAGGAGCCCCCCATGCTGCGCCTCTTGGTCAGCCTGCGCATCGGCGCTACCGCTGCTGGCCTCGCCGGAGCGATCGTCGCCTCCGGTGTTGCGATCGGTCCGAGCGCCATCGCGAACTACACCACCCTGCGCGCCACCACCGCCGTCAACGTGCGGTCGGTGCCGAGCCCGAGAGGCCCCATCATCGGGGTGCTCTACCTGGGCGGCACCGTCAAGCAGACCGGACCCGTCAACAACGGCTGGGTGCCCGTCACCTGGAACGGACGCTCCGCCTGGGTGTCGTCCAACTACCTCACCGGCGTCCGCGCGACCGAGTCGGCCCCCGTCAGCCAGTCGGGCTCCATCGGTAGCCGAACCGTCACCGAGGCGCTCAACGTGCGCACCGGGCCCACCGTCACCGCACGCGCCGTGGGTCTGCTGCCGAAGGGCGCGACCGTCACGCTGACAGGCCTCGTCAACGCCTCCTACACCCAGATCATCTGGAAGGACGGCCGGGCCTGGGTCGCGACGGCCTGGCTGGGCACCTCCGGGTCGGCCGACACCACGCTGGTGGCCAAGAGCCAGGGACGTGCCACCGCCGACCTGATGATTCGCACCTCGGCGGACGCCTCGTTCACCTCGCTCGGCGACATCCCCAAGGGGACGATCCTGAACCTCACCGGCAAGACCGGCACCGGCGTCGTCGAGATCATCTGGCAGGGCAGCCTGCGCTGGGTCAACGCCGCCTACGTGGCACCCGTCGATGGCGCGCCGGTGGTCATCACACCGACGCTTCCCAAGGTGATCGGAATCCAGTACGCCACCGCTGCGCTCGACATCCGCACCACCTCCGGGACCGATGCGGTCACCGTGGGCGAGGTGCCCGCGGGCACCGCGCTCAGCGTGACCGGTGTGGTGCAGAACGGACGAGCCCAGATCGTCTACCAGGGCGCCGTGCGCTGGGTGACCGCCCTGTACCTGAGCTCGACCAAGCCTGGCTCCAACATGGACCCGACCTACGGCGGATCCTCGGGTCTGGTCGGACTGCCCAGCAACACCTACACGCTGCTGGTGAACGTGCGGTCGACTTGGCCCCAGATCAAGACGATCTACGGCATCCGTCCCGACTCCATCCCCGACCACCCAAGTGGTCACGCCCTCGACCTGATGCTCCCCAGCTGGGGCACGACGTCCGGCAACGCGCAGGGGTGGCAGATCGCGAAGTGGGCCCGGGCCAATGCCGATCGACTCGACATCCAGTACGTCATCTTCGACCAGCACATCTGGAACCGTGATCGGGACGCCGAGGGATGGCGCCTGATGGCCGACCGTGGTGGAGCGACAGCCAACCACCGCGACCACGTGCACATCACGACGCGGTTCTGAGGATCCGCGGCCGCGCCCGATTGGCCCACGGTCAACGGCAGGTCCTAGACTTGCCCAGCCGGGTCCCCATCGTCTAGCGGCCCAGGACACCGCCCTTTCAAGGCGGCAGCGCGGGTTCGAATCCCGTTGGGGATACCAGACCACGAACCCCGCCGAGCCCAGCTCGGCGGGGTTCGTCGTTCCCTTCCCGAGGCGGAAAGCAGTGACGTGCAAGCTCGGGGCGGCCGCTTCACCAAGGGGGCAGCCAGCGTCTCCGCGGCGAATCGTGCGGATCGTGCGCTCTCACACCGATTGTTGCGCCCAGGAGGACCGGATTGCCGCCAGGGGACACAATCCGCACGATTGGGGCGAGAGCCTCAGACCGAGACCGCACGCCATGGCCGCGCCACCAGCCGGCCGCGTCTGGCTCGATTGGCGAACCCCGCGGGGTTGTGGCTATTCTTCTCTAGCTGCCTGTTTCGGGTAGCAGCTCACCGAATCGCAAGGTTCGAGGGCCGCCAGGCCCCGTAGCGCAGTTGGTTAGCGCGCCGCCCTGTCACGGCGGAGGTCGCGGGTTCGAGTCCCGTCGGGGTCGCTGAAGCGATGATGTCTCGCACATCATCGCTTTTGTCTCTCAGTGAGCATGCTCGCGAGGGATGGCCAGGTAGCTCAGTTGGTAGAGCGTTCGCCTGAAAAGTGAAAGGTCACCGGTTCGATCCCGGTCCTGGCCACCACAGCCCCGGTCCGCCGGGGCTTTTTTGTCTGTCCGGACAGCCCCCGGGACGGCCACGGGCCTCACTCGTGCTCGCGACCCAACTCCGCAGGGGAGGCGGTGATGTCGCCCATGATGCCGGTCGCCGACTTCGGCCAGGTCACGAACCGCACCCCCATGTTGATCATGGCCTGGAGTCGGTTTCGTCCACCCAGCAGCGACCGCAGGTGGACGGCCACCCACAGCACCCAGGCCGGCCCGGAGCGCAGCGTGTAGCCGGGCTTCCCGTCCTTGCGGTTGGGGAACTGGAGCACGGCGTCGAGGCGGCCGATGGTGGCCATCGTCCCCTTGTCGGTGTACTCGAACGGACGCGTGGCCCGGCCCTCGATCCGCGCCAGGATCGTCTGGGCCACGTGGGCGCCCTCCTGGATGGCGGGCTGCGCCAGCTGCGGCAGCGGGTCGTCCTCGATCAGGGCGGCGTCGCCGATGGCGTAGACGTTGGTGAACCCCTTCACCGTGAGGTCGCGGTCGACCAGGATCCTGCCTCCCCTGCCCTGCGGCATGCCCCACCCGTTGACCACGGAGTGGGCGCCCACGCCCGCCGCCCAGACGACCACGTCGACGTCGAGGGTGCCGCCGTTGGCGAAGGTCACCTGGTTGTAGGCCACCTTCGAGATCGTCGTGTTGAGCCTCACGTCGACCCCGCGCTTGCGCAGTTCGGCGAGGGTGTAGTCGCGCAGTCCGGGTTCGAAGGGGGCCAGCAGGGCGGGCCCCATCTCGACCAGCACCACCCGGAAGTTGTCGATGTGGATCTCGGGGTAGACCACCGGCAGGGCCTCGGACTTCATCTCGGCGAGGGTGCCGGCCATCTCGACTCCGGTGGGTCCGCCTCCGACCACCACCACGGTGAACCGGCGATCTGGGTCGCGCTCGGCCGTCAACTGCTCCAGGCCGGAGTAGATGATGTCTCGTACCTCGATGGCCTCGCCCCGGGTGTAGATGGAGCGTGCGTTCTCGGAGGCTCCCTCGATGCCGAAGAAGTTGACCCCCACCCCGGGGCTCAGCACCAGGTGGTCGTACGCGATCGGCTCGCCGCGGCTGACGACCACCTGCTGGTTCTCGGTGTCGATGGCGTTGACGGTGGCCCGGCGGAAGCTGACCCGTCCGACGGCATGGTTGGACGCGAACCGTCGCAGGGAGTAGGTGATGTCGCCCGGATTCAGGCCCCCGGTGGCCACCTGGTAGAGCAGGGGCTGGAAGGTGGTGTAGGGGTGGCGGTCGACCAGGGTGACCCGGAACCCGGCCTTGGCCAGCTGGGTGCTGGCGTTCAGTCCGGCGAACCCGCCACCCACGACGACGACATGCTGATCACGATGCGGCATGTGACCATTCTCTCACCGGACGGCCCCTCGACCGGCATCGAGGAACGACTGCGGCCGCTCAGAGGACGTAGGCCGACAGCCATCGCCGCAGGTGCTCGAAGACGTCTGCACGCGCCCTCTCACCCGACAGCACGAGGTCGTGCATGCCGTCGGTGATGCGCACCACGGTCACGTGGGGGCCCAGACGAACCGAGCCGCGTGCCAGCTTGTCGACGTCGAGCACCGTGTCGGTGGTCTGGGCCAGCGGGCCGTAGGTGCGCCGAAAACTCGTCTTGTGGCTCAGCATGCTGATCACCGGGGTGTCGATGTGCAGACCGGCCTTGACCTCGGCGTGGCCAGCCATGATGGCCCGCATCCAGCCCACCCTGATGGCGAAGGACGGGTGCTGCTTCAGACCAAGGTCGAAGTCCCACTCGCCGTCCTGGGAGGCATGGATCGAACGTGCGTAGATACCGGCGTCGGTCAGGGGCAGCACCGTGGTCGGGTAGCGCTGGCCGAGGGTCTTCATCATGGGGGCGGTCACCGCCTTCAGCACGGGCGCACCCTGCAGGTCGATCCACGGGGAGTTCAGGACGACACCGTTGAACCGTCCGGGACGCTCGTTCGCCCACAGCGAGGCGGTCAGACCGCCGGTCGAGTGGCCCATCAGCGTGATGTCGTCGTGGTCGGCCGCGATCACCGCGAAGGCTTCGTCCAACTCGTCGAAGTACTCGTGCAGGTCGGTGACGAACCCGCCCAGTTGCCCCTCGCGCAGCGACCGTCCGTAGCGCCTCAGCTCGATGGCATGGAAGTCGAATCCCAACCCATCGAAGAACTCGGCCAGATGGGTCTGGAAGAAGTAGTCCGACCAGCCGTGCAGGTACAGCACTGCCCGTCGATGACGGGGTGGGTGCTGCCTGACCAACGTGGCGCAGAGGTCGGTGTCCTCGGGTTCACCGTCGGCCACCGCCGGGTCGTGCAACTCAAGCCGGAGACACTCGTAGCCGGGCAACAACTCGTCGGGGTACCAGTCAGCCACGGGGTACGAGTCAGCCACGGGGTACGAGTCAACCATTGGGGTCACCCCTGGATCCGGTCAGCGACCGTCCGGGTCGTCGTCCTCGCCGTCCACGTACTGCGCAGCGAGATCTGCGTACTGGTCGTCGTCCAGATCGACAAACCTGCTGTCGTCCGGCGAATCACTGCGGAGCTCACGCTCCAAGGAAGCAAAATCTGTGTCAACCGAGCGATATTTCAGATCGCGGGCAACCTTGGTCTGCTTCGCCTTTGCACGGCCGCGCCCCATATGGGTCGACCCCCTCGCTGTGTCCCTCGCGGGCGTGCCCGCGGAAATGTGTGTCAACTGTCGTGAGTGCAAGGGTAGCGGAGCCACCTGCCCCATCCAAAGTGATTCCGCCCCCAGCGAGTGCCGGGCGGGTCGCCCGTGGCGGGCGCCGCCTGCGACCATCGGGACCGATCGGCTGACCGGGCGCCGATCAGGCGTGTTCGCCGACCAGTTCGACCCCGTCCCGGGACTCGACCCGACCACAGACCCACGACTCCACCCCGCGGGACGCCAGGCTCGTCCGGGCGGCGTCGACGGCCGATTCCGGCAACACGACAGCCATACCGACCCCTTGGTTGAGGGTGGCCTCGAGATCGGCCCGGGAGACCTTGCCCACGCCCTGCACGAGCTGGAAGATCGCCGGCGGGGTCCAGGTCGAGCGCTCGACCACCGCCCCCAGACCGGACGGGAAGATGCGGGCCAGGTTGTTGGCGAACCCACCACCGGTGATGTGGCTGATCGCATGGATCCCGTCGCCGGGCTGGTCACCGCGGGCGGCCTCGATCATCGCGAGGATGTCGGTGGCGTAGACCTTGGTCGGCGTCAACAACGCCTCGCCCAGCGAGGTGCCCAACTCGTCGACCTGTCGGTCGAGCGACCAGCCCGCTTCGGTGAGCAGGACGTGGCGCACCAGCGAGTAACCGTTGGAGTGCAGACCCGACGAGGCCAGCGCGAGCACCACGTCGCCGGCGACGATGCGATCGGCACCCAGGATCTGGTCGCGCTCCACCACGCCCGTGGTGGCACCGGCGATGTCGTACTCGTCGGGCGACAACAGTCCCGGGTGCTCGGCGGTCTCCCCACCCAGCAGGGCCGCGCCAGCGACCTCACAGGCGGCGGCGATACCGCCGACGATGGCCGCGATCCGCTCGGGGACGACCTTGCCGCAGGCGATGTAGTCGGTCACGAAGAGGGGCTCGGCACCGGTGACGACGAGGTCGTCGACGAGCATGCCGATCAGGTCGAACCCGATGGTGTCGTGCTTGTCGAGGGCCTGCGCGATCGCGACCTTGGTGCCGACACCGTCGGTGGAGGTGGCCAGCACCGGCTGGCGGAAGTTCTTGAGCGCCGAGGCGTCGAAGAAGCCGGCGAACCCGCCCAAGCCACCCAGCACCTCGGGACGGCGGGTGCGCGCCACGTGGGCCTTCATGAGCTCGACCGCGCGATCACCGGCCTCGATGTCGACTCCCGCTCGGGCGTAGGCGGACTGGCTCATCAACACTCCTGGGGGTGGTATCCGGTGGGGACGGGCACGGGGTAGACCCCGTCGAAACAGGCCCGACACAGGTTCTCCATGGGCTGGTGGGTGGTCTTCACCAGACCCTCCAACGAGACGAATCCGAGCGAATCGGCGCCGATGGCGGCGCACATCTCGTCGATGGTCATCTGGGGCGCCAGCAGCTCCTCGCGGGTGGCGAAGTCGATGCCGTAGAAGCAGGGCCACTGCACCGGGGGCGCCGAGATGCGCACGTGCACCTCGGTGGCGCCGGCATGGCGCAACATGGCCACCACCTGGCGCTGGGTGTTGCCGCGGACGATGGTGTCGTCGACCACCACCAGGCGCTTGCCCTTCACCACGTCGCGCAACGGGTTCAGCTTCAGTCTGATGCCCATCTGCCGCATGGTCTGCGAGGGCTGGATGAAGGTTCGTCCGACGTAGGCGTTGCGCACCAGACCCTGCCCGTAGGGGATCTTCGACTCCGCCGCGAACCCGATCGCCGCGGGCGTTCCCGACTCGGGGGTGGGGATGACCAGGTCGGCCTCGACAGGGTGCTCCTTGGCCAGTGTCTTGCCGACCTTGACCCTCACGTTGTGGATGCGTCGGCCCTCGACGAGGGTGTCGGGTCGCGCGAGGTAGACGTACTCGAACAGGCAGTGCTTCGGGGCGGGCTCGGCGAACCTGACCGAGCGCAGGCCCTCCTGCTCGGTGATGATCACCAGTTCGCCGGGAGCGACGTCGCGGACGATCTCGGCCCCGACGATGTCGAGGGCTGCCGTCTCGCTGGCCACCACCCAGCCGCCGGAGGGCAGCTTGCCGAGTGCCAACGGACGGATGCCCTGCGGGTCACGCGCCGCGAACAGGGTGTTCTCGTCCATGAACGTGAGGCAGAAGGCGCCACGCAGCTGGGGCAGCACCTCGAGGGCGGCCTGTTCGACAGTGAGGTCTTCATAGGTGGCCAGCAGCGCCGTCAGGATGGAGGTGTCGTTGGTGGAGTCCATCCGATTCTTGTGCGGCACCTGGCTGGGTGGCATCCGGGTGGCGAGGATGGCCTCGAGTTCGTCGGTGTTGGTCAGGTTGCCGTTGTGGGCCAGCGCCAGCCCGCCACGCCCGGTGGGACGGAAGGTCGGCTGGGCATTGCCCCACACCGAGGCACCGGTGGTCGAGTAGCGGGTGTGACCGATGGCGAGGTGTCCCGGAAGGGAGTTGAGGGCCGCCTCGTCGAAGACCTGGCTGACCAGCCCCATGTCCTTGAAGACCATGATCCGTTCACCGTTGCTGACGGCGATGCCGGCGGACTCCTGCCCGCGGTGCTGCAGCGCGAACAGACCGAAGAAGGTCAGCTTGGCGACTTCCTCCTCGCGGGCCAACACCCCGAACACCCCGCAGTGGTCCTGCGGGCCGCGGTCGAGCGGATCGAGTTCATGGGTGAGCAGACCGTCGGGACGAGGCACACGGTCACCCTACAGGGGCACGACCGGACGGACCGGCTCGTCCGGGGCTGGCTCCGCTCGGGCGCGGAAGCCGCCCGTCACCACCCCAGCTGGGCCAGCAACCTGTCCACCATGGGCACCACGTGGTCACCGGGGGAATCCGGTCCCAGTGGCTCCCACAGCAGCGCCTCACGAACGGTGTAGCCGAGGGTCGACACCAGCAGGCGCTCGTCCGAGACCTGCCAGGCCGGCAGGGACCGTTGGACAGCGGGAACCAGGTGCTGGTGGCAGTCACGGCCATCGGCGACGTCGGCCAGTGCTCGCTCGTGGGATCGTCCGTAGTCGGCCCAGGGTTCGGCGAAACGCGCCCATTCCAGGTCGAACAGTCCGGTCACCCGACCGGAGACGCCGTCGAAGCGCTCGCCGGGGTCGTCCTGCCACCAGATGTTGCTGGCATGCAGGTCGCCGTGGATCACCGGCAACTCGGGGCTGTCGACCCGGGGTACCAGGTCGGGGTGGGCCACCAGTCCGTCGAGGATGCGCTGCTTCTGGTCGTCCCTCAGCACGGAGCGTGGGTCGGCGAGCAGTCCTCGCACGCGCGGGAGCGGCCAGCCGAGCATGGCACCGCCCAACAGGTCGCCGTGGCCCAGCAGGTCTTGGTAGTTGGGGACCGACAACACGGCGCGGGTGACCTCGGCGCTGGGGCGGTGTTCGTAGAGCTGGGCGACCAGGTCGGCGGTGGCCACGGCCGCGGCGTCACGTTGCTTGAGGGTCAGGTCGGGCCACACTGCAGCCAGGGTGCGCCCCGGCATGCGGCTCGAGACGGCCCAGGTGAGGCCGTCCAGTCGTCCGAAGGCGAGCACCGTGGGAGACCCCAGCGACACCGGCAGCTCACGTAGCAGGAGCGACTCGGCCAGCAGCCGGTCGGTGTTGCCCAACCAACACACTCGTAGCACCCGGTCATCGCCGACCATCACGGTGTGCTGCGACCAACTCGGCACGATCTCGCCGAGCTCGTCGGCTCCGATGCCGGCGGCCCGGGCGCAGCCGAGGATGCGTTCGCGGGTCGCGGGGTCGCGCGTGGCGAGCGTCATGACAGCCCTCGCCGCCGCATCCATTCGGCCAGGACTTCCTCGACGTCGAGTTCGCGGGTGAAGATCGGCACCCGCTCGGTCTGGCGCACGTTGGCGTCACGGATGCGGTCGTTCAGGTCGGCGATGATCTCGCGAGCGGCTTCGATGCCGCGGACGTCGGCCAGGGTCTGCTGGATGTCCTGCTTCTCGCGGCGCAGCGCCAAGGAGGTCGGCATCGCACCGCGCAGGTCTTCCTTCTCGAGCTTGCGGCGGATCCACCACTCGTCATCACCGGGTCGACCCAGGTCGACCGGCTTGCCCTCACCGGGCAGGTTCGAGAACTCCCCCCGCTCGGTGGCCTCCCGGATCTGGCGGTCGATCCAGTTCTCGAATCCCATGCCCCCACCCTTCCTTGCGGTCAGCGAGCCAGTCGGGCCAGCAGCAGGGTCTCGGCCAGGCAGGCCTTGCGCCAGTCGCCGAGGTGCAATGACTCATCAATGCCGTGGGCTCGGCTGTCGGGGTCACCGACGGCGGTCACCAGCACGTCCGCCTGGGGGAACTGCCGCTGGAAGTCAGCCACCATCGGGATCGAGCCTCCCTGGCCGACCTGGACCGGATCGACCCCCCAAGCCTCCCGGAAGGCGTCGGTGGCGGCCTCGGCGACGGCGCCCTCGAACGGGATCAGTCCCGGCTGGCCGGCGTCGCCGTCACGGACCGTGACGTGGGCGCCGAACGGTGCGTGGCTCTCGAGGTGGGCCCGCAGGGCCTGGGTGGCACGGTGGGCGTCGTCACCGGGCGCCACCCGCAACGAGACCTTGGCGCGCGCCTTCGGCTGCAGCGTGTTCGACGCGTTCGCGACCGAGGGGGCATCAATGGCGAGGACGGAGACCGATGGCTGGGCCCACAGCCGGCTCACCACCGAGCCGTCACCGATCCAGTCGACCCCGTCGAGCAGCCCGGTCTCCGACCGCAACCGGTCCTCCGGGTAGTCCAGGTCGGGCGCGTCGGTGCTGCCGAGGCCGGCGACGGCCACTCGTCCGCGGTCGTCGTGCAGGGTCGCGAGCAGGCGGCAGAGGGTGGTCAGTGCGTCGGGGACGACCCCACCGAACGACCCGGAGTGCAGAGCGTGGTCGAGGGTCTCGACCTCGACGACGCAGTCCGCGAGGCCCCGCAGGGTGGTGGTGAAGGCGGGCACCCCGACCTGCCAGTTGCCGGAGTCGGCGATCACGAACACGTCGGCCGCCAGCGCTTCGTGGTGGCGCTCGATGATGGTGGCGAGGCTCGGCGAGCCGATCTCCTCCTCACCCTCGATGAACAGGGTGACGCCGACGGGCGGCTGGCCCTCGTAGGCCCGCAGGGCTGCCAGGTGGACGGCCAGTCCACCCTTGTCGTCTGAGGTGCCGCGGCCGAACAGTCGGTCCTCCCCCACCGCGTCGGTGCGCTCGGTGGCGACGAACGGCTCACTCGTCCACAGGGACTCGTCGCCGGTGGGCTGCACGTCGTGGTGGGCGTAGAGGCAGACGGTGGGCTGACCCGAGGGGGCAGGGAAGTGGGCGATGACGGCGGGCTTGCCACCGTCCTCACTGACGATGCGCACGTCGGGGCAACCGAGGGCCTCGAGTTGGGCGACCACCCAGGCCGCCGACCGGTCGACCTGGTCGGCGTGGTCGGGCAGCGAACTCACCGACGCGATGGCGCAGTGTTCCTTGAGGGAGTCGAGGGTGGCGGGCAGCACCGCTTCAACGCGGGCCCGCAGCTCAGCATCGTCGAAAGCCATGGTTCGACCCTACGCAGTTCACCCGTGGGCCGCGAGCCGACCCCGACCGGTCAGGCCGGGTGCCTAGGATGCTCGGGTGACGTGCACCCCTCAGGCCCGCAGATGGGTCCTTCCCCTGCTCGTGGTCACCGGAGTGCTGGCGGCGTCGACCCCGCCGCTGCCCGCCGAGGCCGCACCTGGCCTGCCGGCGGGTTGGTCGAGCGAGGTCCTGGTGCGTTTCGCGCCCTCGGCCGACCGTGTCCACCGCACCCAGGTGCTGAAGGCGGCCCAGTCGACGAAGCGACTCACCAGGACCCCCGTGGAGAAGAGGCAACTGTTCACCGGAACCGTCGTGGTCGATGGCGCCGGCGATCCGCAGGCCGTGATCGCCGCCCTGCGAGCCCGCTCCGACGTGGAGTACGCCGTGCCCAACCGTCGGGTCACCGCGGTCAGCAACGATCCCGACTTCGCCAAGCAGTGGAACCTCAAGGGGCCCGCGAGCATCAACGTCGAGCCCGTCTGGCAGTGGACGGGGACCGGGGTCAACGTGGCGGTGCTCGACACCGGCCGGACCGCCCACCCCGATCTGGCGGGGCAGTACCTCGGGGGGTATGACTTCATCGCCGACCCGACGGCCGCCGGCGACGGCAACGGCCGCGACGGTGACCCCACCGACGTGGGTGACTTCTGCAGCTCGACGGGTGACTCGTCCTCGTGGCACGGCACCGCGGTGGCCGGCACCATCGCCGCCCTGCGTGACAACGGACGAAACATCGCCGGGGTGGCGCCCGGGGCGAAGATCGTGCCCCTGCGCGTGCTCGGCCGCTGCGGCGGGCTGGAGTCCGACGTGATCGACGCCATCGGCTGGGCCAGTGGCATCCCCGTGCCGGGAGTGCCCACCAACACCCATCCGGCGAAGGTGATCAACCTCTCCCTCAGCACCCTCGACCCTTCGAGCTGCACCGCTGACTGGCAGCAGGCCGTCCAGGCCGCCAGGGCCCAGGGGTCCCTGGTGGTGACGGCGGCCGGCAACGCCGGCGCGGCCGCCCAGAACTTCGCGCCCGGCAACTGCCCGGGAGTGCTCGACGTGGCCGCGAGCACCTCGACCCAGGCGCGTGCGGTCTATTCGAACTACGGCGGTCCGGTCGATCTCGCAGCGCCGGGCGGCGACCAGTCGGCCCCCCTCATGCTGCTGGGCGTGAATGCCGGCACCACGAACAATGGCTCCTACACCGACGTCCTGGGGGCGGGCACCTCGTTCGCAGCGCCACAGGTCGCCGGGGTGGCCGCGATGTTGTGGCAGCAGCAGCCGACGCTGACGGTCGCCCAGGTCGAGGCAGCACTCACGAGCAGGGCCCGCCCGGCAGCAACCTGCTCGGGTTGCGGCAGCGGCATCGTGGACGCCTCCCGCACCCTGACCCCGACCCTCAGCTCGCAGGTCTGGGCGGCCACCGGACTCGACGGTGGTACCCGGGTCTCGTTCCGCGGCACCGGGTTCACAGGCGTCACCGCGGTCACCGTGGGAGGGGTGCGACTGGCTGACCTGGTGGTCAGCTCCGACACCGAACTCAGCGGCGTCATGCCCGCCCACGTGTCGCCGGGCGCCTACCCGATCCGGATGGTCGGAGCGGCCGGGACCACCATGGTCGGACGAGCGACCTACGTCGCCCAACCCGTGATCTCGTCGCTGTCGACCACCAGGGGGTCCTCCGGCATCGTGATCCGGGTGACCGGACGAGGGTTCCTGCCCGGGATGACGGCCGATGTCGGTGGGGTGGCGGCCGTGGTCACCAAGGTCGAGTCGCCCACCTCGGCACTGGTCAGGATCCCGGCAGGGTCGTCCGGTCGTCGGGGGATCGTGCACGTGACCACCTCGCAGGGCACCAGTTCTGGACGCAAGGCTGCCGTCTTCACCTGGGCGTGAGGCGGCGAGGGGTTGCCTCCGGGGCAGGTGGCCCCGGGCTGGAACGGGGCAGCTTGGACGGGCCGCACGATGGGGGGTGCCCATCCTCGTCCTCACCTGACACAGTGACCTCATGACGCAGGACCCCACGAACCCTCGCCCCACGAGACACCGTGCGAGGGCCTTCGCACCCCTGGCCGTGCTGCTCCTGGGCCTGGTCGTGATCGCTGCCCTGGTCGCGATCCAGCCGCGGGGTACGGGCTCGTCCCCGTCGCCCACCAGCGCCACCAGCCCCAGCGGCGCCCGCACTCCGACCGGTCCGGCGCAGCCGGTCGGCGTCCAACTCTTCCAGTGGCCGTGGACCTCGATCGGCGCCGAGTGCCCCGCCCTGGCCAAGGACGGCTACGCGTTCGTCCAGACCTCTCCCCCACAGGAGTCGATCACCGGGGATCCTGCCTCGCTGGCTCCGTGGTGGATCGTCTACCAGCCCGTCTCGTACAAGCTCGAGTCAACCCTCGGCACCCGCGCCGAGTTCGCCGCGATGGTGAAGGCCTGCCACGCGGCAGGCGTCGAGGTGCTGGTCGATGCCGTCATCAACCACATGACGGGTCAGGACACGCCCGGGGTCGGCACCGCGGGCTCCCACTACGACCACTACGACTACCCGGGCCTCTACGGACGGGCGGATTTCCACCACTGCGGGCTCACGGCCGGCGACGAGATCGTCGACTACACCAACGCCACCGAGGTGCAGACCTGCGAACTGGTCAACCTCGCCGACCTCGACACCGGCTCCCCCAAGGTGCGACGCACCCTCACCGCCTATCTCGCCGACCTCCAGTCGCTGGGGGTGGACGGTTTCCGCGTCGACGCCGCGAAGCACATCTCGCCGGCCGACCTGGCCGCCATTCTCGACCCCTTGCCGAAGCGTCCGCGGTTGGTGCTCGAGGTGATCCGGGGCGGGGACGACGAACCGATCGCCCCCGAGCAGTACGCCGGCATCGGTCGGGTGCAGGAGTTCGGCTACGCCCGCGCCCTGCAGAACATCTTCGGCAACTATTCGTTCGACTCCCTCAACGACTTCAACACCGCCTCGTGGCTGCCCTCGGTCAACGCCATCACCTTCGTCGACAACCACGACACCGAGCGCAACGGCGAGACCCTCTCGATCCAACGACTGGACGAGTACCGGTTCGGGGAGGCCTTCCTGCTCGGCTACGGCTACGGCACCCCCGTGGTCTACTCCGGGTACCGATTCGAAGTGGGGGCCACCGACCAGGGGCCGGCCCGTGACTCGTCCGGTCAGGTACTTCCCGCCACCTGCACGGGCGTGACCCAGCCCCGGGACGAGGGGTTCAGCTGCAACCACCGCGACCGACTCGTGATCGGCATGATGGCCTTCCACCGAGCCGTCGGCGACGCGCCGGCCGAGGTGGCCGCCGACGGCAACCTGGCCACCATCGTCCGCAGGGCCGACGGGGCAGGCGCGGGTGGCGGGGTGGGCTTCGTGGCCATCAACGCCGGCGAGACCGCGGCCACCTCACAGCGACAGACCGGGCTGGCCGACGGTGACCACTGCAACCTGGCGGACGGGTGCGCGTCCACGGTGCAGGTGAAGGACGGACTGCTGGTCACCCCGGTCCCGGCCGGGTCGGTCGTGGCGATCACCGTCGGGCGATAGGCGACCTCAGCGAGCCGCTGGAGTCAGGCGGACAGGCCTTCCACCCGGACGGGTCCGGTGGTCTCGACCCGCAGCGGGCCGTCGACCGGGAAGGTCTGCAGGCTGGCGCTGACCAGCCCGTCGGCGGTGAAGACCTCGACCAGCCCGTGGTCCTCGATCACGACCAGGTCGACCGGGTCGCTGGTTGCCGAACCCGCACGCCCCAGAGGCACCACGATCGGCGCCTCGGGATGCACGGCGATGACCGACGCACGGGAGCGATCGATCTCGAGCCGGTCGCCGGGCCGCCTGATGACCAGTTCGCTGCTGGCCGGTTCGCCGCCAGCGCTGTCGCCCACCCGCCGCAGGGTGAGGGCTCCGCCGTCGTCCAGACCCGTCGTGATCCGGTAGGCGGCGGCCGTGGCCAGGGCCCCTCCGGGAGCGGGGTGGAGTTCTGTGAACAGGCTGGGCAGCAGGGGTAGGTGGGCCAGCGCCAACTCGTCCCCGTCACGTCGAAGGCGCAGTCGCCTGGGCAGGGTCATCGCCGACGCCCAAGGGCGGGTGGGGCTGTCGCGCGCGTAGAGCCAGTTGCTCATCCATCCGATCAGGGTGGTCTCGGACTCACCCGAGAAGGTCACGCCGGCGTACAGGTCGGGGCCGTGGTCGAGCCAGCGTGACTCCTGCTGGCTGGTGAAGACCTCGCCGTCGAAGCCCCCGACGAACCATTGCATGCCGGAGCCTCCGGCTGGTGCCCCGTCGCCGACGCTCACCAGCATCACCCAGCGGCTCTCGGACGTCCCCTCGACGGGCATCTCGAACAGGTCGGGGCATTCCCAGATGCCGAAG
The DNA here is from genome assembly GCF_000421525.1 of Aestuariimicrobium kwangyangense DSM 21549. GTDB lineage: Bacteria > Actinomycetota > Actinomycetes > Propionibacteriales > Propionibacteriaceae > Aestuariimicrobium > Aestuariimicrobium kwangyangense. The sequence goes on from NZ_ATXE01000004.1 coordinate 124,816, forward strand.
GTCGAACCCTCGGGCCCGAAGCTGCTGGCGAGCGTCCACTCGACCAAGTTGGTCGAGGTGTGCACCAGCACCTGCCGTTCGTGGGCCTCGACGGCGACCATCACCCAACGCTGGGTCGGCGTGTGCCAGAACACCTTCGGGTCGCGGAAGTTCTCCGAACCACGCATGAGAACGGGATTGCCCGCGAACCGCGTCCAGGTCTGGCCGTCATCGAGACTGAAGGCCAACGACTGGCCCTGCTGGTTGCCCCAGGTGGGGTCGGACTGGAAGGCGCTGGTGTGGATCGCCACCAGCGGTGGGTTCTCGGCGGTGCCGAATCCCGAGGTGTTCAGCTGGTCGAAGACGACGCTGCCCGAGAAGATGCCCTCGGTCGGGGTGCCCACGATCGCCACCGGTTTTTCGGTCCAGGAGAGGTAGTCGGACGAGGTGGCGTGCCCCCACGACATGTTCCCCCACTCACGCCCGTGCGGGTTGTTCTGGAAGAACAGGTGGTGCACACCGTGGTGGGTGATCAGCCCGTTGGGGTCGTTGAGCCACGTGTCGCGAGCCGTGAAGTGCAGACTCGGACGCCACTGCGCGGTCTGTGGCGCCTCGACCTCGGACGACGGGTCGTGGGTGTTGTCGGACATGGCCGCACCTCTCCTTGCTTCGCGGCCGGCTCAGCCGACCGGGGCCAGTTGGGCAGCCGGGGCGTTCATGGCGTCAGGGATGGGTGCCGTCCATGCGGTGCGGAGTTCGTCCAGCCCGATGTCGAACCGTCCGCCCTCGAAGCCGCCGATCACCTCGAGCGACCCCTCACCGGTGACCTCACCGATCCGCTCCCAGGCGACACCGTGTTCGGCGCACAGCTCCTGCAGACGACCCAGGGACGAACCGGGCAACGACACCAGGGCGCGGCCCGCGGACTCCGAGAACAACTGCACCGTCGCGTCACCACCGCCCTGGGGCAGGGTGACGGCCACACCGAGGTTGTGGTGCAGGGACGACTCGACCAGCGCCTGCGCCAGGCCCCCGTCGGCCAGGTCATGGGCCGAACTCAACAGTCCCTCGACGGCGGAGCTGATCAACACGCGTCCGAGTGCCTTCTCGGCCTCGAAGTCGACCACCGGCGGTCGTCCACCCAGGTGCCCGGCGTGGACGACCTCGGCCCACGCCGAACCCGACAGTTCCTCGCGGGTGGTTCCGAGCAGCACCACCGCGTCGCCCGCGTGACGGAATCCGCTGGGGTTGCGGGTGGAGACGTCATCGATCACACCCAGCATGCCCACGGTGGGGGTGGGCAGGATCGCGACGTCACCGGTCTGGTTGTAGAAGCTCACGTTGCCACCGGTGACCGGGGTCCCGAGGGCCTGGCAGCCGTCGACCAGTCCCTTGATGGCCTCCACGAAGGTCCACATCACGGCGGGGTCCTCGGGCGAACCGAAGTTCAGGCAGTCGGTGATGGCCACCGGTTCGGCACCCGAGGTGGCGACGTTGCGGTAGCTCTCGGCCAGCGCCAACTGGGCACCCTGGTAGGGGTCGAGGTAGCAGAAGCGTCCGTTGGCGTCGGTCGACAGCGCGATGCCCAGGCCCGACTCCTCATCGATGCGCAACATGCCCGAGTCCTCGGGCTGGGCCAGCACGGTGTTGCCGCGCACGTAGCGGTCGTACTGGTCGGTGACCCAAGACTTGTCACAGAGGTTCGGCGAGCCCACCAGCGCCAACACCTGCGCACGCAGGTCGTCGGACGAGGTGGCGCGCGGCAGTCGCTCCGCGGCGTCGGCCTGCACCTCGTCGAGCCACTCCGGACGGGCCAGGGGGCGCTCGTACACCGGTCCCTCGTGGGCGACGGTGCGCGGGTCGACGTCGACGATGGTCTCGCCGTGCCAGTCGATGATCAGGCGGTCACCCTCGATCACCTCTCCGACGACGGTCGCGAGCACGTCCCACTTGGCGCAGACCTCGAGGAAGCGTTCGACCTTGGCCGGTTCGACGACCGCCATCATGCGTTCCTGCGACTCCGACATCAGGATCTCCTCGGGGGCCAGGGTGTGGTCACGCAATGCCACCCGGTCGAGGTCGACGTGCATGCCTCCGTCGCCGGCGCTCGCCAACTCGCTGGTGGCGCACGAGATCCCGGCAGCCCCGAAGTCCTGGATGCCGTTGACGAGGCCCTCGGAGAACAACTCCAGGGTGCACTCGATCAGCAGTTTCTCCATGAACGGGTCGCCGACCTGGACGGCGGGACGCTTGGCGGGCTTGCCGTCGGCATCGGCGAAGGTCTCGCTGGCCAGGATCGAGGCACCACCGATGCCGTCACCACCGGTTGCGGCGCCGTACATGATCACCTGGTTGCCGACACCCGAGGCGTGGGCCGTGTGCAGGTCCTCGTGGCGCAGCAGGCCGACGCAGAGCGCGTTGACGAGGGGGTTGCCTGCGTAGGTGGCATCGAAGACCACCTCACCGCCGATGTTGGGCAGACCGAGACAGTTGCCGTAGCTGCTCACCCCCGACACCACTCCAGGCAGCACCCGTTGGGTGTCGGGGGCGTCGAGGGGCCCGAACCTGAGCGGGTCCATCACCCCGATCGGACGCGCACCCATCGCCAGGATGTCGCGGACGATGCCACCGACCCCGGTCGCCGCCCCCTGATGGGGTTCGACGTAGCTGGGGTGGTTGTGCGACTCCGCCTTGAACGTGACGGCGTAGCCCTGACCGATGTCGACCACACCGGCGTTCTCGCCGATCCCGGCCAGCAGCGGCCCGCGGGGGGTCGTCTGCTCGAGCACCCCGAACCGCTTCAGGTGCACCTTCGACGACTTGTAGGAGCAGTGCTCCGACCACATCACCGAGTACATGGCGAGTTCGGCGCCTGTCGGTCGGCGTCCGAGGATCTCGCGGATGCGGGTGTACTCGTCCGCCTTCAGGCCCAGTTCGGCCCAGGGCTGCTCGACGTCGGGGGTCTGGCTTGCATGCTCAACGGTGTCGGCCACGGGCTCAATCTACCGGAGCGGCGCCCCCGGCAGGGGTGGCCGCCCACCGCCGGCGGTCGGCCGGTGGCGCCGCTCGTCGGTCAGGCGGCCAGGACGCCGTCGATCTGGTTGATGGCGCTGATTGAGCCCTCCTCGACGCCCATGTCGATCACCTGCTGCAGCGCCTCGGCCGAGGCGAAGGTCGAGACGAAGACGGCTCTCGTCCGCTCCCCCTGGGGCTCGAAGGAGTAGGTGCTCATGCAGACCGGCAGGTCGGCGTTGACCCGGAACTGCTCGTCGGCGAAGGCGTCCTCGAACGAGAAGCTGTGGGGCTCGTCCACGGCGGTGATGGTCCACACGCCCGGGTACTTCTCCCCCTCAGGGGAGGTCATGTAGTACCTGGTCTCGGCCCCGACCGTGAGGTCGTGCTGGACGAAGGTGGCCGGGTGGGAGGGCGGGCCGAAGACGCGCTCCAGTTGGCGCGGGTCGGCGTAGAGGGCCCACACCCGCTCGACGGGAGCATCGAACTCGGCCGTGATGGTGATGGTGCGGGTGTCGGGGTTGGAGGTGAAATCGGTGACGGGCATGTCAGGTCTCCTTCAGTAGTGCGTCGATGCGGTCAATGCGTCCCCGCCAGACCTGCTCGATCTCCTCGAGCAGTGAGGTGACGGAACGGACGGCTTCCACATCACCGCTCGCGAGTTGCTCACGGCCGCTGCGACGTTTGGTCAACAGCCCCGCTCGCTCGAGCACGGCGACGTGCTTCTGAACCGCGGCGAAGGACATGTCGTAGTTCGCCGCCAGGGTCGAGACCGAGTGCTCCCCCGCCAGCACCCGGCGCAGGATGTCGCGCCTGGTGCGGTCGGAGAGCGCGTGGAACATCGCGTCCGCGCGGTCCTCGCTGGTCTCACCCATGTCCCCAACATACAACCGTTTGGTTGTACGTCGTCAAGACCTCGGGCCGAATTCGAGATCCTCGACGTCCATGCACATCGCCCGACTCGCCCCGATCAGGCGTTGGCGGACTGCACCCTCGCGCGCCGCTCGCAGAAGTCGACCTGTTCGAGCACGATCCGCCGCAGCGCCGCCGGGGCCTCGGCCCCCTCACCCGCGAGCCAGGCCCGACCCCGATCGGCGGTCTCGGCCGGGCGGGCGGTCGGGAACAGGCCGCGCACCAGACGCTGTGCGATCTCGATCGAGTGATCGGCCCAGATGGCGGTGGCCCTGGCGAACAGGTCGCCCACGGCCCCATCGGTGGCCTCCTCGCGCAGGGGGGTCCGCAGTCCGGCGATGACGGCATCGACGTGGTCGTTCGACAGGGCCCCGGGCGTGAGCAGTCCGTCGACGAGGGCCCGTGGGTCGGCCTCGGGACTGGACGCCAACACCTGACGGAGCCGAGTCCGTCCGTCCATGGAGTTGTCACGGACGAGTTCCTCCTCGGCGACCCCGGTCGTCTCGGAACCGGTGGCGACCAGGGCCGACACCAGCGACCAACGCAGGTCCTGCCCCACCTCCAGCGCCGGGACCACCACCTGCGGCACCTTGAGCAGGTCGCGCACGTCGTCGACCACCTCGGGGTCGGCAACCGTGGCCGCTGCCACGGCGAACGCACGCGCCAGGAGCAGCCGCTGGTCGTCGGAGATCGCATCGGAGCCGAGCAGGGAGCGCACCGCCGACACCCACTCGCGGCGGGCGGTGGGCACCCGGTCGGGATGCTCGAAGGACTCGATGGCCGACTGGGCCTGGCTGAGCAGGGAACCCAGGGTGGCGGCATCGTCCTCGGCGGCAGCATGGGTGGTGACAGCCCGCAGGTAGTCACGCACCAGCAGGTCACCGTCGCGGGTCATCGACCACAGTTGCGACCAGAGCAACGCCCTGGCCAGCGGATCGTCCACGTGCCCCACGTGGTCGACGGCAGCTCTCGCCGATCGCTCGTCCAGGCGCACCTTCGCGTAGGTCCAGTCGCCGTCATTGACGAGCACCAGTGCCGGCAGGAGTTGGCCCGAGGCGGCTTCGACCACGGCCCCTTCACCTGCCAGTTCCACCTCGATCGGCGCACCTCGGCGCACCAGACGGGGCTCGCCCCCGCCTTCGGACTCGACCAGGTCGTACAGGCCCACGGCGATCACGTGGGGACGGTGAACCCGCTGCCCACTGATGGCGTCGAGGGAGGTCTGCTCGATGCGAAGTTCGGCCATGGTCCCGTCGTCAGCGGTCGTGACCCGGGCCGCCAGCTCGTCGGGGCCGGCCGTCTCGAGCCACGCCTTCGTCCACGGCCCCAGGTCTCGACCGGACGACCGCTCGAGTTCGACCAGCAGATCGGCCAGGCTGGTCGACCCGTAGGCGTGGGCGGCGAAATAGCTGCGGGCGCCTGCGAAGAACGGCTGCAGCCCGACGTAGTGGACAAGTTGCTTGAGCACCGAGGCGCCCTTGGCGTAGGTGATCCCGTCGAAGTTCTGCCTGGCGGCCTCGACGTCGGGGATGTCCGCGACGATCGGGTGGGTGGTCGGCAACTGGTCCTGGCTGTAGGCCCACGCCTTGCGGCGCCCCGCGAAACCCACCCACGCCTCGGCGAACGCGTCGATCGCGATGCTGGCGTGGGTGCCCATGAACTCCGCGAACGACTCCTTGAGCCACAGGTCGTCCCACCAGCGCGGGGTGACCAGATCGCCGAACCACATGTGGCTCATCTCGTGCAGCAGCGTGTTGCACCGCCCGGCGTACTGCGACCGGGTGGCCGCCTCGCGGAAGAGGTACTGCTCGGTGAAGGTCACGCAGCCGGGGTTCTCCATGGCTCCGAGGTTGTACTCGGGCACGAAGATCTGGTCGTACTTCCCCCACGGATAGGGGTACCCGAACTCGCGGTTGAAGAACTCCAGCCCGCGCTTGGTCAGGTCGAACAGCACCTCGGCGTCGAGGTGCTTGGCACGGTCGGGACGACAGGCCAGGCCCAGGTCGACCGTGAGGGAGCCGTCCTCGGAGGTCCACTGGTCACTGACCCGGTGGTAGGGGCCCGCCATCACGGCGGACAGGTAGGTCGACAGCGGTGGCGTGGGGGCGAAGTGGTGCCAGCTCGTGCCCTCGACCGGACCCGGACCCGTGGCGACCTCGGGCTGGTTCGACCACACGAGCCAACCCTCGGGCGCCGCGATGTGGAAGGTGTGGTGCGCCTTCAGGTCGGGCTGGTCGAACTGCGCGTAGACCCGCCTCGAATCGGACGGCTCGTACTGGGTGTAGAGGTAGGTGTTGCCGTCGGCCGGGTCGGTGAACCGGTGCAAGCCCTGGCCCGAGGTCGAGTAGCGGCCTCGCCCGACGACGGTGACGGTGTTGATGGCCTCGGTCGACAGCTCGCCGAGCGCGACCCTGGCACCGTCGTAGGCGGCACTGGGCAGGTCGGCCCCGTTGACGACCACCCGCTGCACCTGGCCGTCGAGGAAGTCGAGGAAGGTGGTGGGTGCCGACGACGTGAAGGTGATGGTGGTCGTGGTGTCGAACCACGCATTCCCCGGCTCCTCGGCCCCGGTGACGTCGAGGGTGACGTCGTAGGTGTCGACGGTGAGGGCCGCGGTGCGGGAGCGCGCCTCGGCGCGGGTGAGGTTCGCTGTGGTCACGGTTCGATCCAAGCACAGCCCACTGCGCATCCGTTGACAGCCCCGGGGGCGGGCGGTTGGGTGGAGTGGTGACAGCCACCCCCTCCGCTCAACCTCTCGGGCCGACGAGCCGATTCGTGCTGACGAAAGCCTCGGTGGCCGACGGCCTCGGCAACCCGCTCGAGCTCCGTGACGTCGCGGTGGCCGACGGTCTCGTGGTGCCCCTCGAGCAGACGGACGACACCTGGCCCCGGGTCGACCTCTCGGGCCTGGTGCTCGCCCCCGGGTTCGTCGACATCCACACCCATTCCGACCTCACGCTGTTGTCGAGCCCGCTGGCCCATTCGGCCGTCAGACAGGGGGTGACCACCCAGGTGGTCGGCAACTGCGGGCTCGGGATGAGCCCCCAGTCAGCGGTGACCAGCCACGACGACCTGCGCGGTGTGAACTCCTATCTCGACCACGACCCCACCGTGGACACCCACTGGCAACGGCTGGCCGACGAACTGCAGGCCTGGCGCGCGGCCCGGACCTCGATCAACGTGGCGACGCTCGCGGCGCACATCCCGCTGCACGCCGCCACCGCCGGTCTGGCCGACCAGCCCGCTGATGCCGGCCAGGTCGAGGCGATGGCCGGACTCGCCCACCAGGCCATCGACGACGGCGCGGTCGGGCTCTCAACGGGTCTCGTGTACAGCCCGCTCTGTTTCGCGCTCGAGGACGAACTGCTGGCCCTGGGTCGGGTCGCCGCCGATCGTGGGGTGGTGTTCGCCTGGCACATCCGCGACTACATCGACGACCTGTTGCCGAGTCTGGAGCAGGCGCTGCGGGTGGCCAGGCTGACCGGTTGCCGCCTGCAGATCAGCCACCTGCAGGTGGTGGGTCGCCGCAACTGGTCGGCGTTCGGCGCTGCCATCGCCATGATCGACGAGGCCCGCGTCGCCGGGCTCGACGTTGCCTTCGACATGTATCCCTACCTGGCCGGCAATTCCATGCTCACCCAGGTGCTGCCGAGTTGGGTCCAGTCGGGAGGCGACGTGGGGGTGCGCAGGGCGCTGGTGCGCGCCGACTCGCGCGCCCGGGTGCGTGCGGAACTGCTGAGCGAGCCCGGCATGGCCTTCGGCTGGGACGAGGTCCTGATCGCGTCCGCACCCGACCCGTCCGTCGTGGGACGCACCGTCGACTGGATCGCCACCGACCGCGGACGAGAACCCGTCGACGCCGCCCTCGACCTGATCGCCGAGCACGGTACCGAGGTGCTGATGACCGCCTTCGGACGCTCCCCCGAGGTGCTGCGCGGCACGCTGGCGCACCCCGCCTGCATCGTGGCCTCCGACGGCCAGGCGATCGACCCGGACGGCCCGACCGGTCACCAGCAGCCTCATCCGCGCAGCTATGGCTGCTTCCCACACTTCCTCGCGGCATCATTCCTCGACGACCTGGGGTTGTCGCTGCCCGAGGCGATCCGACGCTGCACCTCGGCGCCGGCCGACCGGGTCGGCCTGGTCGACCGGGGCCGGATCGCCGCCGGGTTGCCTGCCGACCTGGTCGCCTTCGACCCACTGCTGATCGCCGATCGGGCCAGCTACACCGACCCGCAGGTCTTCCCCGCCGGCATCGAACGCGTGTGGGTCTCGGGGCAGGAGACGGTCCGTGGCGGCGAGCACCTGGGCACCCGGGCGGGAGCGGTGCTGACCCGCCCTGCCACCGACCGTCCGTAACAGGGCAGAACCGGTTCTGCTCCGATGCCACAGCCGATACCCTGAGCCGGAGACCTCAAGGAGCCTTCGATGATGAAGCTGTCACTGCCCGACTGGACCCTGCACCCCGCGCGACTCGCCAAGGGACCCCAGGGTGAGATCACGTTGCCCGACGAGATCCCGGCGACGGTGCCCGGGTCGGTGCACACCGACCTGCTGGCCGCCGACCTCATTCCCGACCCGATGGTCGGCCAGAACGAGCTGGGGCAGTTCTGGATCGGCGAGAGTGACTGGACCTATCGCAGCACCCTGCCCTCGTTCCCGCTCGACGCCGACGGCAACCCCCACGACCGGGTCGACCTCGTCTGTGACGGGCTCGACACCGTGGCCTCGCTCGCGGTGGGCGACCCCGCATCGGAGGGGGCAAGCCTTGGCCGGGTCGCCAACATGCACCGGCGCCACCGGTTCGACGTGACCGGCCACGAGGGCGAGGTCTTGTCGATCGCCTTCGAGTCGCCCGTGCGCGCCGCCAACCGGATGGCCCAACAGTTGCGCCCGCGCCACCACGACTACCCGCACCCGTACAACGCGATCCGCAAGATGGCCTGCAGCTTCGGCTGGGACTGGGGCATCGCCACGGCGACGTCCGGCATCTGGCGCGACATCAGGCTGGAGGCCTGGTCCACCGCTCGTCTGGCGCGGGTGCTCACCGACGCCCGCCCCGTGGGTGACCCGTCTGCCCCGGGTCGGCAGGGATGCCCGGGTGAGGTCACCGTGCGGGTCCAGGTGGAACGCGCCGGTGACGACACCGACCTGCTGGTGCGGGCCACCGTCGGCGCATTCACCAGTGAGGCCACCATCCCGGCCGGACACAACGAAGCCAGCCTGACCGTCACCCTCGACGAGGTCGCCCTGTGGTGGCCCGTGGGCCACGGCGATCCCGCCCTGTACGACTCCACCATCACCCTGCACCGCGCCGACACCGGGTCGGACGCCCGACCGGATCGAGAACTAGATCGGGACGAGCGCCGGCTCGGCTTCCGCACCGCCGAGTGGCGCATCACCCCTGATGAGCACGGCATCGGCATGGCCTTGCACGTCAACGGCCGACTGGTCGAGGTGCGGGGGGTCAACTGGATTCCCGACGACCCATTCCCGCACCGCACCACCCGCGGCCAACTGGCCGCCCAGTTCGGGCACGCCCTGGCGGCGAACCTCAACCTCGTCCGCATCTGGGGTGGTGGCGTCTACGAGTCCGAGGACTTCTACGACCTGGCCGACGAGTTGGGGCTGCTGGTCTGGCAGGACTTCACCTTCGCCTGCGCCGCCTACGCCGAGGAGGAGCCGCTGTTCTCGTCGATCATCGCCGAGGCCCGCGACAACGTCGCCCGGTTGGGCCACCGGGCCAGCCTGGTGCTGTTCAACGGCAACAACGAGAACCTGGAGGGAGCCCAGGACTGGGGCTGGTCGTCGACCCTTGACGGTCACACCTGGGGTGAGCGCTACTACTACACCGAGTTCCCCGCCATCGTCGCTGAACTCGCGCCCACCGTCGGCTACCTGCCGGGTTCGCCGTGGACCCCCAGCGGGGACGGGATCTCGTCCGACCTGAGCCTCTCCCCCAACGAACCCACCCGTGGCTCGATGCACTCCTGGGCCACCTGGAACCGCCTGCCGGCCACGGAGTACCGCCGCTTCCGCGCGCGGTTCGTCGCCGAGTACGGCTGGCAGGCACCCCCGGCCTGGACCACCATGCAGGTCTTCGACGACGAGATCACCCCCACCTCTCCTGGCACCTTCGTGCACCAGAAGGCGATGTCGGGCAACAACAACCTCACCCGTGGGCTGCTGCCGAACCTGGCGCTGCCGACGGACCTGGAGGCCTGGCACTGGGCGTTGCAGTGGAACCAGGCCGAGGCGATCCGGTTGGCCATCGGGTGGTTCCGTTCGCTGTACCCCATCTGCACGGGCAACATCGTGTGGCAGCTCAACGACTGCTGGCCGGTCATCTCCTGGTCCGCGGTCGACGGGCACGGACGGGCGAAGCCGCTCCTGCACGCCATGGCGCAGGCCAACTCCCCTCGCCTGCTCACCCTGCAGCCGATCGGCGGCACCGACCTCAGCCAAGGACTGCGCGCCACCCTCGTCAACGACACCGACAGTCCCGTCGAGGGGCCGCTGGTGGTGAGGCGTCTCTCGCTCTCGGGCGAGGTGCTGGACGACGCCGAGTACCCGCTGCGGGTCGAGGCCCGAGCCGCCGCCACGGTCGAACTGGGTCGTGCGTTCAGTGCGCCCTCGGAGGCATCCGCGTCGCGCGAGGGCGAGCACCCCGATCCTGCCAGCGACGAAATGCTGGTGGCCAGCATCGGACGACCGGACGACCGCGGGTACCTGCGCGCCCTGTGGTTCTTCGCCACCCCGCGGGCCAGCAACTTGCCCCGTGCCCGCTACCGCGTCGAGGTGGCGGCCGACGAGGTCGCCAGTCAGGTGATCGTCACCGCAGAGACACTGGTGCGAGACCTGACCCTGCTGGTCGACAAGGCCAACCCGACCGCCTCCGTCGACTCCGGAATGGTCACCCTGCTGCCCGGGGAGACCCACGCCTTCAAGGTGACGGGGGTGCTCGACACCGCTTCGGCCGAACGTGCGCTGGCCTGCCTGAACGACCTGGTCACCGATCCTCGTTGACCCCCGAACCACCCCGCCCGTACCAAACCCGAAGGTGTGACATGGCGACCCTGATGGCCCTGGACGCCGGCCAGTCCGGCATGCGTGCCTCGATCCGCGTCAACGGAACCGAGGTGCTGCAGACCGAGCACCGTGGCATGCTCACCGATCGCCCGGTGGTGCCCCAACTGGCTGCGGTCGCGCACGAGGCTGCTGCCCTCTGGGCAACGCCCGAATCGCCCATCGAGGTGATCGGGGTCGGGTCGACAGGTCTGGGCGCCGACGAGTCGGCCGAACAGTTCCTCGTCCAGGTCGCCGACCTCGGGGTGCGGCAGGTCAATCTGGCCCACGACTCGATCACCAGCTACCTGGGCGCGCTGGGGCACCGGCAGGGCGCGGTGACGGCGGCCGGCACGGGTGTCGTGACGCTGGCGGTCGGGCCGTCCGAGGTGTTGCGGGTCGACGGTTGGGGATACCTCATCGGTGACGCAGGGTCGGGCTTCTGGATCGGTCGGGCGGGGCTCGACGCGGTCATGCGCGCCTTCGACCGGCGGGGCCCCCAGACCTCCCTGACGGCTGTCGTGCTGGCCGACTTCCCCTCGCTGCCCGAGCTCTACCTCGACCTGCAACAGGACGAGGGCCGCGTGCGTCGCATCGCCTCGTACGCCCGCGTGGTCGCCGAGCACGCCGCCGCCAGTGACGCGGTGTCGCGGGAGATCGTGGTCCGGGCGGGTGCCGAGTTGGCGCACTCGGCCGTGTCGGGGCTGCGGGCGGTCGGTGTCGCCGCCGAGGATCCCGCCGTCAGCATGCTGGGCAATGTCTTCGGCTCGACGCTGGTGCGGGAGTCCTTCGTCCAGCACGTGCGCGCCCACTTGCCCCGGGCCGAGTTCCCTGCCCCCCGCGGCACGGGCCTCGACGGGGCTGCGCTGCTGGCCGAGGTCACCGCCGACGAAGCGCTGGCCAGCTCGATCCTGCGAGCGGGGGCTGGCACCGACCTGTCGTAGGGTCGAGAAGTGAGCGAGCGAGCCAAGTCCCCCGCAGCGACCGACCCCTTGGCGTACGCCGAGCAGCTGATGTCGCAGGCCCAGGCGATGTACGCCGACGCGCAGCGTCGCAGCGCCGCGTTGGCGGCACTGTCGGCCGAGGCCACCAGCGCCGCCGTGAGCGTGAAGGTCGGCCCCGGCGGACGACTGGTCGGATTCACCCTCGACCCGGACGAGCCCGTGCCCAGCCCAGCGCAGCTGTGCACGGCATTCCGCCAGGCCTACCACGAGGCGTGCGCCCTCATCACCCGCGCGCTCGCCCGGGACTCCGGTGGCCTCGACGCATCCATTGGCGAACTGGCCCCCACCCCCGAACAACCGACGATCGGGCGTCCGGTGGTCGGTTCCCTGCACGGCGTGGACGAGGGCGCTGCCGATGCGGGCAGCGAGGAGTCGTCATCAGGGGTACCCGGGCAGGTGCCCGTCGATCCGCCCGCGGGGCTGCCCGTCGACGACGATTTCGACCGGTTGCTCGCCACCTTGGACGAGGGTGAACCAGAGGACCTCTCGGCCTTCGTCAACGACCCCCTGTTCCAGCGGCTCGTGCCGACCAGTGACCCGGCCAGTTGGCAGCAGGAGCTCGAGCAGCAGGTGGCCGAGCTCACCGCGCACACCGCCGAGCTGACCGAGCTGGCCGCCACCATCGTCGGCGAGCACCGCGACAAGCTGGTGACCCTCGCGGTGTTCAACGGCGGCAAGGTCGATCGGGTGGTCTTCCATGCCCCGGCGGCAGATGCCACTCATGACGAACTCTCCCGGGCCGTGGTCGAGGGCTACCGGGCCGCCGCCGAGGACGCCCAGCAGCGGTTGCAGGTGGCGATCGCCGACTCGGGGTTGGCGGGGTCGTGGTCACCGGCGACCGATCCCGGTCTCTGGAGCGGGCGGGCCGGCCGCGATCGTCCCCGCTGGTGAACTGCCCGTTGCCTACGATGGACGCTCCACTGATCTCCGAAGGAGACCGCCATGCCTGACCTGAGCTTCTCCCTGCCCGAACTCGACCAGCACGTGCAGTCACTCGACGGTCTGGCGGCGCAGGTGCGGACCACGGTCAGTCAGGCCCAGACCCAACCCAGCCCGCTGATGTACGGCCTGATGATGGGTCCGGTGCTGGTGCCGGTGATGACGGGTGTGACGGCCGCAGCGGGCCGTTACCTCAACGGCGCTGCCCAGGCGATCGAGACCACCTCGCAGTCGATGCGCCAGACCGCCAGGCGGTATCGCGAGACCGAGCAGAAGAACGTGGACGCTGCCCGGCGCATCCTCGACTGAGTTCGGGCGGTGGCCTGTTCAGGCGGTGGCCTGTTCGGGCGGTGGGGGTCAGTTGATGCGCGGGGCCTCGCCCGGGTAGGGCTTGGCCGCCACCGCATGGCGTCGCTGCCAGTCGGCCAGCTCGGCGTCGAGCTCTGCCGAGGGTGACAGCCCGCGGACCGTCGTCAGTCCCGCATCCGTGGGCGGCCGGAGCGCTTGCTCCGCGTCGGCGGCGAACATCCACGACCCGGAGTTCATCGTCTGGGTGAGGCACTGGTGGCAGTAGTAGATCGCCCACGCCGAGGTCGGTGACTCCGTCGCGAAGATGAAGTGCTTGCGCCCGTTGCGCTCGGCGTCGGGCCCACGGGGGTCGAGCCCGCGCACCCAGGCCAGGTGCGAGTCGAGCGCGCCGAACAGGTCGTCGAAGGCGTTCATCAGTTGCTCCAAGGAGTGCTCTGCACGTGCCAGCGACCGGGATCGTCCAGGTCACCGGACGGGAACCCGCCTCGCTGCACGTAGATCTGTTCGCCGCCACCGGGAAGGTGGGTCGGGTTGAGGGGATCGTAACCGGTGGTGGGCTGGGCCCCCGCGGGTCCCACCCAGACATTGAGGTCCTGCGAGGGGGTGTAGGCGACCACCCCGTGGTTGCCGTTCCACTCGTTCAACACCGCGAGGTCGCCGCGCAGCACGTCGTCCGAAGCCGGGGGTTCACGCGTCCAGAACGAACCGGAGGGGTACTGGCCGTCACCGACCACGCGGTAACGGGTCTCACCCGCGGGCCACGTCTCGGGAGTGGGAGCTCCGTCGAAGGTGTTGAGGGCGCTCTGGTCGAGCGGGGGCCACCCGTCGGGGACGGGCACGTCGGCCGGCGTGACGGCGGTCGGCTGGGGGGCACCGGGCAGGGCCTGGGTCTCGGGGGTGGTGCCGTTGGGCTGCAGGTAGGGGTGGTCGGTCGCCGACAGGGGTTGGTCGGGACGAGTGCCCAGCGGCTCCGGGTCACCGAACGGCGGGTGCGGAGCCGGGTTGGGGGCGTCGGGGTCGTGGGTCCGTCGTCCCCCCGGAGGGGTGGTGCCGGCGGGCACGTCGAACCGGGCGGCCATGCGTGCGAAGGCGGCACCCGCCTGGTCGAACATGCGACTCAGCGGGCCGATCCTGGTGGTCAGGCGGGACAGCTTGGAGAAGACCTTGCTGATGCCCATCGAGATCTTGCCCATCACCATCGCCACCTTGCCGGAGGCCCAGGCGGTGTAGGCGCCGAGCGAGGCCCCGAACGAAGGGATGGCCGCCGCTGCGGCGATCACGGCGTTGGTGACGAGGCTGATCACCAGTTCCTTGACCAGGCCCCAGACGAGTTCGCGCAGGACGCCGACGATGGTGCCGGCGACCTGGACGGCGTTGCCCATGCTCTGGCACAGCTGGGCCGAGGAGGTGAAGGCCTTGTTGACGTTGACCTGCACCTTGATGAACGCCTCGTAGGCCTGCCCCGACCAGTGCTGCAGGTTGTTCTGCACGTCCTGCACCTGCTGCTGCGAGGCCAGGGTGAGCTGTTGGGCGGCAGCCTGCCACCGCTGGCTGTACTGCATGACCTCGCCGGGGTCGCCCAGCAGCAGGTCGAGCGGTTCCTTGACGAACGAGACGTTGGCGGCCACCCAGTCGAGCAGCGGGCCCAGGATCGCACCCACCAGGGCGCCGGCCGGGTCGAGGAAGGCGCCGAGGGCAGACATTCCCAGCCCCGCCACCGAGGTGGCGTCGTCGATGCCGAACTGGCCGTCGCTGAGCGCTGAGTAGGCGTCCATCGACTCCTGCAGCATGCGGTCTCCTCGTGTGGTCGGGGCGGGAGCGAGTCTAGGACGGGCGGGGGTCGCCACCCTCGGGACGGTGCTGCCGCTGCTGGGCCAGGATCACCACGGTGGCTCGACCAACCGCTGGTTTTCGAGGGTTGGTCGAGCCACGGTGGTGATCGTGGCGTCATCTTCGGCGGGCGCCGGGCTTGGCAACGGTTTTTGCGGCTCCCCCATTGGTTCTCCGGGGCCAAGAAGTGTTGTCCGGGTGTTGTCCGTCGCATCGGGGCGCCGTCCCCGCGGCACCGCAAGGTTCACCGTGATGGGCATGTCCTCCCATGCCTGGCACTTCGAGATCCAGCGGCTCCAGCCCAGCGGGGTGCTCACCCGTCGCGAACTGCACACTCTGGGCGCAACGGACCACGCGATCAAGCAGGCGGTGGTCACCGGTGCGTTGCGGCGGCTTCGTCCGGGATGGTTCGCCACGGCAGGTGCCGACCCCGCGGTGGTCCGGGCCGTCTCGAGCGGTGGCGTCCTGTCGTGCGTGTCGGCGCTGCGCCTCCATGGCATCTGGACGCCGCTGGATCGCACTCTCCACATCCGACGCTCGGAGCACCACAGGCGCAGGTGGAACAGCGGTGGACTGAAGGTGTGCAAGCCTTCGGGCCGACCGGGCTGGCCCAGACGGGCCCTTGACCCATGGCCAATCGCGGTCCGGTGCGCCGCCCACTGCTGCACCTCGGAGGAGTTCGTCGCCATCCTCGACAATGTTGTCCATCTCGGGCTCGCGGGATGGGACGACCTGGCCGACCTCCTGACCGACGAACCCGACCACGTCCGTGCACTGCTTCGGCGGTGCGCCCGCGCGGAGTCGGGCATCGAGTCACTGACGCGAGTGCGGCTGGTGGCTCTGGGACATCGAGTACGCAGTCAGGTCTTCATACCCGGGGTGGGTCGGATCGATCTGCTGGTGGGCGACTGCCTGGCCCTCGAGGTGGACGGGCGCGAGACCCATGCCACCCCCACGGGGCACAACAGCGATCGCCGCCGCGACAGGCGACTGGTGGCCCTCGGCTACACCCCGATGCGGCTGACGTGGGAGTCGGTCATGCTCGACTGGGACGAGGTCGTGCACGAGATCACCGCCGCCCTCAGGCTGGGCGTGCACCGTCGAGGTCCGGGACGAGTGAGCCGTCGTCGGCATCTGCCCCGATCAGCCTGATTTCGCCCAACGACCACGCCCGACGCCCGGCCTAGGAGCCCGGCCACGTCACGGCGACCTCCGATCACGCCAGGATCACCACGCGGGCTCGACCAACCGCCGGTTTCGGAGGGTTGGTCGAGCCACGGTGGTGATCCTGGCGGAGGTTCAGCGGGACGAGTCCGGAAGTGGCGTGAGACCACGCGGGGAAGCCAGCGAGCCCGATCCCGAGGGCAAGCGGACCAGGAGCGAGAGCCAGCGACGGTTCGCCGAGAGGGGGGTACCCAGCTGCGTCTGCACGCCGGGGGCACGGCGGCCCAGGGCTGTCGGGGGAACCGGGGGTCAGGCGGCGCGGGGGGCGTACATGATCACGGCCACCCCGACCAGACACACGATGGCACCGATCACGTCCCAGCGATCGGGACGGAACCCGTCGACGACCATCGCCCACAGCAGTGAGCCCGCCACGAAGACCCCGCCGTAGGCGGCCAGGATGCGTCCGAAGTGGGCGTCGGGCTGCAGGGTGGCCACGAACCCGTAGATGCCCAGGGCGATCACCCCGGCCCCGGCCCACAGCCAGCCCTTGTGCTCGCGCACTCCCTGCCAGACCAGCCAGGCCCCACCGATCTCGCAGATCGCCGCGGCCACGAACAGCAGCAGCGACTTCGCCGTGATCACCGGCGGCTCAGACGTGGGCGGCCAGGAAGCGCTGCACCGACGAGAAGAAGGGCCGCCCGTCCAGCGACGGTGAGGTCAACTCCTCCATGTTGTGCTCCGGGTGCGGCATCAGGCCGACCACGTTGCCGCGCTCGTTGGTGATGCCCGCGATGTCGTTGACCGAGCCGTTGGGGTTGTCGAGGTAGCGGAAGACGACCTGGTTGTTGCCCTCGAGTCGCTTCAGGGTCTCGGCATCGGCCTGGTAGTTGCCCTCGCCGTTCTTCAGCACGATGGTGATCTCCTGGCCGGACTCGAAGTCGCAGGTCCAGACGGTGTCGGCCGACTCCACGCGCAGGCGCTGGTCGCGGCAGATGAAGTGGCGCGATTCGTTGCGGATCATGGCCCCTGGCAGCAGATGGGTCTCGCAGAGCACCTGGAACCCGTTGCAGATGCCGAGCACCGGCATGCCGGCGTTGGCCGCGTCGATCACCGATCCCATGACGGGCGAGAACCGGGCGATGGCCCCGCACCTGAGGTAGTCGCCGTAGGAGAATCCACCGGGCAGGATGACGGCGTCGACACCCTCGAGCGAGTCCGACGCGTGCCACAGCGACACCGGCTCGGCACCCGACAGCCGCACGGCCCGGGAGGCGTCGTGGTCGTCCAGTGAACCGGGGAAGGTCACCACGCCGATGCGGGTGGCCATGCTCAGGCCTCCTCGACGCGCACGTCGAACTGCTCGATCACGGTGTTGGCGAGCAGCGTCTCGGCCGCTTGGCGCACCTCGTCGAGCCGGGCATCGGTGATCTCACCGTCGACCTCGATCTCGAAGCGCTTGCCCTGCCGAACGGTGAGCCCGGAGTGCCCCAGCCGTTGCAGCGCACCCGTCACCGCCTTGCCCTGGGGGTCGAGGATCTCGGGCTTGGGCATGACGTCCACCACGATCTTGGCCATGGGCGAGATCCTACCGGCTCCGGCGGGGACGAAGGCGCTCCCGGTGAGCCGCTGGTAGGCCTCGAGGTAGCGCTCCCGGGTGGCCGTCACCACGTCGTCGGGCAGCGGCGGCGGTGGCGCGTCAGAGCCCTTGTCCCAGCCCGATTCGCGGGTCAGCCAGTCGCGCAGGTACTGCTTGTCGAAGGACTCCAGGCTGCCCTCCTGCCAGGCGGTGGCGTCCCAGAACCGGGACGAGTCGGGGGTCAGCACCTCGTCGGCCAACACGATGGTGCCGTCGGGTCGGCGTCCGAACTCGACCTTGGTGTCGGCCAGGATGATGCCCCGCTCGCGGGCGATCTGCTCGGCGCGGGCGTAGATGGCCAGTGTCAGGGTGCGCAGCCGCTCAGCCGCCTCGGCACCGACGATGTCGACCATGCGCGCGAAGTCGATGTTCTCGTCGTGCTCGCCCAGTTCGGCCTTGGTGGCGGGGGTGAAGATCGGCTCCGGCAGCCGCGACCCGTCGTGCAGTCCCTCGGGCAGGTCGATACCGCAGACCGTGCGGGAGGCCTGGTACTCGGCCCAGCCCGAACCCGTCAGGTAGCCACGGGCGACGCACTCGACGGGGAACATCTCCAGCGCCTCGCAGATCACCGCCCGCCCTTCGACCACGGCAGGCACGTCGGTCGACAGCACATGGTTGTCGACCACCTCGTCCAGCTGGGCGAACCACCACTGCGACAACTGGGTGAGCACGGCACCCTTGTCGGGGATCGGCCGCGACAGCACGTGGTCGTAGGCGCTGACGGCATCGGTGGCGACCATCAGCAGACGGCCACGCCCGGATTCGTCCGCCGGCCATGCGTACAACCGCCGCACCTTGCCGGCGTGGATCTGGGGGACGTCGAGGGCGCCGAGGTCGGATTCGTCGAAGCTCACCCCCACACCCTACGGCCAGCGGTCATGCCCAACTGGTGGCGATCGGCGTCCGACCCCCAGACGTGGACGGCCCGAGCGTCCGTCGGTGGAATGATCGTGGGGCACGAGACCCGATGAAAGAGGCCTGACACGATGCCGGTTCACACCAAGCTCCGCCGCTGGACCCAGCGGCCCTCGACCCTGCGGCCCTCGACCCTGCGGACAGCCCTGGTCGGCGTGGGACTGCTCAGCCTCACCCTGACGGCCTGCGGGTCCACCCAGCTGCCCGGTGGCGAGCCCTCGAGCGCTGCCAGCACGGGATCGTCCGCCAGCGCCTCGGCGTCTGCCTCGTCCAAGCCGATCACCGGCACCCTCGACGATGCGCTGGCTGCGAAGGTTCCCGCCGCGATCAAGCAGAAGGGCACCCTGATCGACGGCAGCGACGCCTCGTACGCGCCCAACGAGTTCATGGACACCGACGGCAAGACCATCATCGGCATGGACGTCGACCTGATGAACGCTGTCGCCACCACCCTGGGCCTCAAGGTGCAGTACAACAACGCCGGTTTCGACACCATCATCCTGGGGGTGACGAGCGGCAAGTACGACATCGCCGTCAGCTCGTTCACCATCAACGACCAGCGCAAGAAGCAGGTCTCGATGGTGCAGTACTTCAACGCCGGCACCTCGTGGGCGGCCAAGCCCGGGTCGAACCTCAATCCCGACGACATGTGTGGCAAGACCGTCGCCGTGCAGAAGGGCACGGTGCAGGTGGACGACATCCAGGCCCGCGACAAGGCCTGCACCGGGGCCGGCAAGCCCAAGATCACCATCGTGGTCGAGGGGGAGCAGTCGAAGGCGACCGCTGACGTCATCTCGGGCAAGGCCGACGCCATGTTGGCCGACTCCCCCGTGGTGGCCTACGCGATCGGCCAGACCAATGGGCAACTCGAGCAGGTGGGCACGATGTACGACGCAGCCCCCTACGGCATCGTCGTCTCGAAGCAGAACGCCGAGTTCGCCGCGGTGATCGGTGAGGCACTGGCCAAGCTCAAGGCGGATGGCACCTACGAGGCGATCCTGTCGAAGTGGAACAACTCCGACGGAGCCGTGGCCGAGTTCCCCGTCAACCCCTGAGCGTCCTCTCCCCCGGCGCTACGATTCCGGAGCGCCGGGGGTTGACGCACCCCACGACCGGACCGGAAGGACAGCCGATGAGCAGTTCCCTGTTGGAGCGCTCCCGAGCGGAACGTCCGGGCGACCTGAGGGCCGCCCCGGTGCGTCACCCGTGGCGGTGGGTCCTGGTCTTCCTGATCCTCGTGGTGGCCGCGATGATGGTCCGTTCCTTCATCACGAACCCGCGCTGGGAGTGGAGCTACGTCTTCTCGGTGATGAACTACCGGCCCATCCTGCAGGGACTGCTGGTGGGCACCCTGTTGGGCACGCTGCTGGCGATGATCGTCGGCGTCACCCTCGGTGTTCTGCTCGCCGTGATGAGGTTGTCGTCCAACCCCGTGCTCAGCACTGTCGCCGCCGTGTACACGTGGTTCTTCCGGTCGGTGCCCCGCTACGTATTGCTGACCATCCTCGGCGTGGGGGTGATCTACCTGTACCCGCACCTCGACCTCGGTCTGCCGTTCGGGCAGCAGGTGTCACGGCTGCTGGGGCTCGACCTGAACACGTTGTCGCCCTGGCAGATCGACACCCGGCGGCTGAGCCAGGGCATCGTCATCGGCGCCGTCGGGCTGGGCCTGTCGGAGGCCGCCTACATGGCAGAGATTGCCCGCGCCGGCATCCTGAGCGTCGACACCGGCCAGCGTGAGGCAGCCTCAGCCCTCGGCATGAGCTCGTCGAGGACGATGCGCCGGATCGTCCTGCCACAGGCCATGCGCGTGATCGTGCCACCGACGGGCAACGAGACCATCGCGATGGTCAAGGACACCTCGCTGCTGATCGCCGTGCCCGTGGGGCTGGAGCTGTTCAACCAGGCCACCATCGTGGCCAACCGCACCTACAAGATCATGCCCGCCTACGTGGCGGCGACCCTGTGGTACATCATCGTCTGCTCGGTGTTGATGGTCTTCCAGAGCCTTCTCGAGCGCCATTTCGGACGAGGCTTCGGCACCGTCAACCCGAAGGCGCAACGGTTGCTGGACAAGGTCGGGGAACACTGATGAGCGAGATGGGCCAGTTGGATCGGCCGCCGGCACGGGCCGAGGGTGACTCCGCGCGCGATCCCCTGGTCGAGGCGATCAACGTGCACAAGTCCTTCCACCGGCACCACGTGCTGAAGGGGATCGACCTGGTGGTGCACCCCGGCGAGGTGGTGTGCCTGCTCGGACCCTCGGGGTCGGGCAAGACGACCTTCCTGCGGTGCATCAACATGTTGGAGAACCTCGACGGCGGGCGCATCTTCGTCGACGGCGAGCTGATGGGCCTCGAGGAGACCGCTCCTGGCAGGCTCCGCCATCTCGGTGACCAGCAGAAGGCCGCGCAACGCCGCGAGATCGGCATGGTCTTCCAGCGGTTCAACCTGTTCCCGCACAAGACTGCACTCGAGAACATCATCGAGGCACCGATGCAGGTGAAGCGGGTGTCGAAGGCGCAGGCCGTCGCCGAGGCCGAACAGTTGCTCGACCAGGTCGGACTGGCGGACAAGCCGCACCACTACCCCTCGCAACTGTCGGGGGGTCAGCAGCAGCGCGTGGCCATCGCCCGCGCCCTGGCGATGAAGCCCAAGCTCATGCTCTTCGACGAGCCCACCTCGGCCCTCGACCCCGAGCTGGTCGGGGAGGTGCTGCGCGTGATGCGCGAACTGGCCGAACAGGGCACCACCATGATCGTGGTCACCCACGAGATCGCCTTCGCCCGTGACGTCGCCGACCGGGTGGTCTTCATGGACGACGGTGTGGTCGTCGAGGAGGGCCCCGCTCGCGAGGTGATCAACAACCCTCGCCAGGAACGGACGAGGCAGTTCCTGCAGCGAGTGCTCGAGGAGGGCCCGGCCGCATCCTGAGTGGTTCCACGTATCGGCGCGAGCGGTCACGCCTCTTGTTGGGTGGGTAGCCCATCCGGGCACCCTCCTCCACGAAAGGTGACCAGCATGTCCACGAAGCTCGACCCCGAATTCGGGGAGAAGCTCAACCACGATTTCGACCTGCTCGACGAGCGGGCAGACACCCTGATCGGGGTGCTCTCCCGCCTCTCGGACCACCAGGAGTCCATCAAGGAGCTGATCCCGGTCTGGCGCCGCCCGGGCTGGACCACGCCTGCGGAGTTCTTCCTGGTCGAGTCCCACCTCCAGTTGCTGGCCAGGCAGGCAGCCGTGCTCGACCAGGGTCTCGCGCGGCTGACGAAGGGCGTCGGCATGGTCGGACGGTGAGGCCGGGGCGGAAACCGGTGCCACCGGTCGTCCCTGCAGCAAGGACCCGAGAACTCGTCGCCGGATCGTCCGGGTGATCCCGCCCAGGATTTCCTGGGCCTCCAGCGACGAGTTGTCGGTTACCGCGCCACAAGCGCGCCATCCGCGCCCGCTTGGGCTCCCCCCATTCGTGCCCGCTCCGTGCCTCCGGGCGGGACGTCTCCCATGCCATGGCCTCAGTGCGGGAAGGCGAACTCCCCCGCCACGAAGTAGATGGCGAACAACGCCGGGACGATGGCCAGGGCGACCAACAGCGAGCGTTCGCGCCGCTTCACCCAAGCGGCCAGTGCCATCACTCCCGCCGCTGCCATCGCCGTGAATGCGGTCACCGTGAACACGAACAACGGGATGCCGGGTCCCCTGCCGCCACGCGACGAGAGTCCCATCACCACGAACACGAGGACGCCGGCCACCATCAGACCGAGCGACCACCAGCCCAGCGACGTGACGGGAAGAAGCGTGGGCCGTTCCCGGCGCACGTGCAGCCGGTCGGCCAGGAGCACACCCAGACCGCCGAGGGCCACCCAGAAGGCGACCGTGTACACAGAGGCGCGCACCATCTCCGGCCCCGGGATCACCGACACGACCAGCAGCACCGCCGCCAGACCCAGCAACCACATCGCCGTGGTGGCCAGTCGGGACCTGCTCAACGCAGCCATCGTTCCCACCCCCTTCGGGGAACGCCAGCCCGGCCCGCCCGGGCCTGGTGTGACTCAATACTACCGCTCGTAGTAGATCTGCGCCGCGAAACGCGATCCTTCAGCCGGAGGGTCAGGTGTGGCGCCAGGAGCATCGAGCCAGTTGCCCTCGGCCGGCGCAGTTGCTCCCGTTACGAACCCGTTGCCCGCGTTACGAACCAGTTGCCCGCGTCCGGCGCAGTTGCCCCCGTCCAGGGACAGGGCAGGTGTGCGCAACGAGGGCAGCTGGATCGGTTCGAGGGCAGGCGTGCCCAACGAGGGCAACCTGGCAGGGACGAGGGCAGGCGCGCGAGGTGGGCAACCGATTCTGGACGAGGGCAGGTGTGATCAGCCGTCCCGGCGACCCCACTCCCAGACCTCACCAGCGGACAACGAGACCAGTTCGCGCAGGTCCGACCCGACGACCTCCACCTCGACGGGGCGCTCGGCGGTGAGGATCACCCGCGTGGGCACCCCCTCGTCCCAGACGAGGTCGACGCTGAGCCCGCCCCACGTGCGCACCCCGGCCACCGAGCCGGTCGGCCAGGCCGGCGGCAGCGCCGGCAGCAGCTCCAGCAGCACCCGTTCGGGTGAGTCCGGGGTCAGGGCGGGACCGAGGTCACTGCGCACGAGCATGCCGAGCACACCCGCGGTGGCGCCGAAGTTGCCGTCGATCTGGAAGGGAGGGTGGGTGTCCCAGAGATTCGGCAGGGTCGAGGAGCGCAACAGCTCACCCAGCAGTCGGTGGGCGCGGTCACCGTCACCCAGCCGCGACCAGAAGTTGATCTTCCACGCCATCGACCATCCGGTGGACCGGTCACCGCGCCGCTCGAGGGTCTCGCGAGCGGCGGTCAGCAACTCGTCCGCGCGTGGGCTGGTCGCCATCGCGCGCCCGGGGTGCAGGGCGTAGAGGTGCGAGGTGTGGCGATGGTGGGGTTCGGTGCCCGAGACGTGCTCGACCCGCCACTCGGCCACGGCACCATCGCGCACGTCCATCCCGTCCGCGAGCAGGGGCAGCGTCGCGCGGACCCGGGCGACCAGATCGTCCTCGATGCCCAGCACCGCGGCCGCCTCCAGGGTGGTCACGAACAATTCCGTGACGATCTGCTGACTCATGGCAGCCCCGGCGGTGAACCACCCCTGCTCGGGACTGAACGAGGGGTTCGCCAGCAGCTTCCCCTGGTCGGCCGCGACCTCGGAGGGCTGCAGGGTGTCGAGCCACAGCTCGCAGGCGCCCGACAGCACCGGCCAGCCCTGACGGCGCAGGACCTCGACGTCCGCGGTGTGGCGGTGGTGCCACCAGAAGGCCTGCGCCAGCCAGGCCCCCGCCTCGGGGAACCAAGCGGCCGTGGGCCAGTCGAAGACCCCCGTGAAGGCGTAGGGATTGGTCTCGTTGTTGACCATCCACCCGCGGGCACCGACCACGTTCGCCGCGGACTCCGTACCGGGAGCGACCAGACTGTGCACCCAGTCGAGGTAGGGAATGGCGCATTCGTCCAGACCGGCGACCCATGCCGGCCAGTAGTTCATCTGCACGTTGATGTTCGGGTGGTAGTCGGCACCCCACGGCGGGTTGTTGACGTTCGTCCAGACCCCCTGCAGGTTGGCAGGCAGCGACCCCGGACGAGACGACGCGATCAACAGGTAACGCCCGTACTGGGCGTGCAGCACCTCGAGGTGACGATCGGCGGACGCGTTGGTGCCGTACTGCTCAACCCAGTCAGAGGTGTCGCCCTGCCCGGGGGCACCCCCCAGTTCGAGGCTCACTCGGGAGAAGAGGGCGTCGTGGTCGGTGACGTGGCGCTCTCGCAGCTGTGCCCAACCCCGCTCGAGTGCGGAGGCCAGATCGGACTCCACCCTCCCGCGAGGATCCAGTCCGGAGCGGTAGTGGGGGTGCACGCTGGCATGGTCGGTGGCGCCGGACCAGACCAGCAGCACCTCCGAGGCCCCCTCGACCCGCAGCCGACCGCCCTCGGACGAGCCCACACGGGTGATCGTCCCCCCGGTGACCTGCACGCGCACCTGGCCGAAGTAGCGAAGGCCGTTGTCGACACCGGAGCCAGAACAGGTCAGCAGCCCGACGCCGCCGGCCCGTTCGGCCGTCAGCGTGGCGGCGCCCAACAGGTCGTCCGGCGCCGCGCAGGGGTCCCACCCGATCGTCACGGCGACGGGCGCGACCCCGGTCAGGCGGATCGCGACCACCCGGTCGGGGTGGGAGGCGAAGTACTCCCGGACAAAGCTGCCGCTCTCGCCGGCGACCTTGGCGATGCCGGTCGTCAGGTCGAGCGTGCGACGGTAGTCCCCGGCGGGCGGGAGTCCCGGAGCCGGCTCGACCGGGTCGAAGGAGAACTCCAGGCGCCCGAACGTCTGCATCGATCCGTAGCCGACCTTGGCCTGCCCCAGCTGGTCATGGGCCATCACCAGTTCGGGATCCAGTTCCTCGCCCCGGGCAAGTCTGGTGCGCAGTTCGGCCAGGCGCTGGTGTCGCCAGGCGACCTCGTCGTCCGGGTAGTTGCCGTGGGTCCAACCCTCGGTTCCGGGACCTCCCGACCACAGGGACTTCTCGTTGAGCACCACGTGGTCGTCGTTGATGCCTCCGAAGACGCTGGCTCCCAGTGCCCCGTTGCCGATCGGCAGGGAGTGGGTCTCCCAGGCATCGAGCGGAGCCGGCTGGGAGTAGGTCAACAGAAGCGGTTCCGGCGTCGTCGCCCGGGGATTCGCGCACATGCCGTGGAGCCTATTGCGAGACCGGGCACGCAGCACACCGCCAGCCGCCAAGATGGAAGGCGACCGCGGCATCGTCCCCCGATGCCAACGAACGAAAGGGAACGCGATCATGGAGTTTCGCAACCTCGGCAAGTCCGGAATGCTCATCTCTGAGGTCTGTTACGGCAACTGGCTGACCCACGGCTCCCAGATCGAGGCCGACCAGGCCACGGCGTGCGTGCGTGCCGCCCTGGACCTGGGCATCTCGACCTTCGACACCGCAGACGTCTATGCCAACACCGCAGCCGAGACCGTGCTGGGCGAGGCCCTCAAGGGTGAGCGGCGCGAGTCGCTCGAGATCTTCACGAAGGTCTTCGGTCCCACCGGACCCAAGGGCCACAACGACCGGGGTCTGAGCCGCAAGCACATCACCGAGGCCATCAACGGTTCGCTGAAGCGCCTGCAGACCGACCACGTCGATCTCTACCAGGCACACCGCTACGACCACTTCACTCCGCTGGAAGAGACGATGCAGGCCTTCGCTGACGTCGTCCGGGCCGGCAAGGCGCTCTACATCGGCGTCTCGGAGTGGACGGCCGACCAGCTCCGCGAGGCCCACGGACTGGCCGTGCAGTTGGGCATCCAGCTGATCTCGAACCAGCCGGAGTACTCGATCCTGCAGCGCGTCATCGAGGCAGAGGTGGTCCCCACCTCGACCGAGCTGGGCATCTCGCAGGTGGTCTGGTCGCCGATGGCCCAAGGTGTGCTCTCGGGCAAGTACCTGCCCGGCCAGGCTGCTCCGGAGGGGTCCCGCGCCACCGACGAGAAGGGTGGCAAGAACATGGTCGCCCGTTGGCTCGAGAACGAGGACCTGCTCACCCGGGTGCAGCAGCTCAAGCCGATCGCCTCCGACCTGGGCCTGTCGATGCCCACCCTGGCCATCGCCTGGGTGCTGCAGAACCCGAACGTCGGCTGCGCCATCGTCGGTGCCTCGCGCCCCGAGCAGTTGAAGGACAGCGCTGCCGCCGCAGGGGTCAAGATCCCGGCCGACGCGATGGCGAAGATCGACGAGATCGTCAAGCCGGTCGTGACCGACGATCCCTCGATCACCGCCACCCGCTCGCCCGACCGTCCCGAGTACGAGAAGTGATTCCGTCCTCGATGTCATGAACAGTGGTCCCCGGGGGTGGGGAGCGGTCGACGGGTGGAGCCCGAGGGTGAAGATTCCCTGAGGACGACAACCCACCCGGCGCAGCAGGCGTGAACTCCACGACCGCCCCCACTCCCCGAGGACACCATGACGAATCCGCACACCATGGCCAGCCCCCAGGCCGCCGCTGGTCCCCATGCCGGGACCGCAACCCTCGACCTGCCCACCCGCCTCCAGGTCGGTGCGCCCCTGAGCGAGCGCCATCCCTGGCTCTACCCGCTCGCGGTGAAGTACCACCAGACCCGCCGGTGGATCGCGTGGCAGAGCTCCGGCACCCCGTGGGCCGCCGAGAAGTCCGAGGACGACCTGCCCGTCAAGGTGAAGCACCACAAATCGCTTCTGCTCCGGAGCCTGGGTGAGTCCGAGATGTGGTTGCAGCACAACAAGGTGACCAACCTGCGGCTGGCGGCCCGTGAGGTGGACGGCCTCGTGATCCGCCCCGGGGAGTCGTTCTCGTTCAACAAGGTGGTGGGCAACTGCACCCGACGGCGAGGGTTCGTCGAGGGCATGCGCTTGTCGAACGGTGAGGCTCGCCCCGGGGTCGGCGGGGGCATCTGCCAGCTGGCCAACCTGCTGCACTGGATGGTGCTGCACTCGGCCCTCACCGTGGTCGAGCGCTCCGAGCACTCGTTCGACCCCTTCCCCGACAACGGTCGCGTGCTGCCGTGGGGGGTCGGCTGCTCCATCGTGTGGAACTACGTCGACCTCGTCGTGCGCAACGACACCGAATCGACGTTCCGCATGGGCGTCCGCGTCGGCGAGCGGCATCTCGAGGGCGAACTGCACGCCGACCGGGAGCAGGCCTTCAGCTACCGGGTCTCCGCCCGCCACGAGGAGTTCCTCAAGCGGGGGGACGAGTACTTCCGGCGCAACGAGATCTGGCGCGAACTCATCGATCGGCGCACCGGCGACCGAGTGGGCGAGGAACTCGTCAAGCGCAACTGCGCCCTGGTGAAGTACCTGCCCCAGGGCGTGCCCATCATCGACGCCGACGCCCTGACCTGACCCGGGCCGGCCGACCCCCCTGTCAGGTGAGGGGACGCAGCACCCCCGCCTGCTGCGGCACCAAGCGGAACGTGCTGCCCTGCTCACCCGAGACCAGGTCGAGACAGGGCACCGTGGTGGTGAGCTCGATCTCGTCGGCGTCGTGGTTCACCACGAAGGTGTGACCTCCTCGCACCATGATCTCGACACCCGGCACCTCGACACCGGACACCTCGACACTGGACACCTCGGAAATGGGCGAGGTCGCCAACACGCCGAGGTCGGGACGCAGACCCTTGCGCCCCAGCACCAGGCCGAACAGCGACGCCAGTTGCTCGCTCGCCAACGTGGCGCCGAGGTAGTAGAACTCATGCCCCGGTGACTTCACCACGGCCGGGCCGAGGTCCACCCCAGCGGGATCGGCCGGGTCGAAGGCTGCGACCACCTCGCCCGGGTGCTGATCGTCGAGCACCAACCGTTCGGCCCAGTGGTCGACGCGTCCATCGCCCAGGCTCGCCGACACCAGCCCCACGCCCGCGTCGGGCAGCGGCCACCACTGCTCACCCCGGGCACCCAGCAGGTCGGTGAACCCGCCCGGGAAGGGACCGGGGAAGAGCCGGGCGGTCTCGTCCTCGACGGCGCTGAACGGGCCCATCACCAGCGTCCCACCGGCGTCGACATGGGCTCGCAGGTTGGCGACGGAGTCCTGGTCGAGCAGGTGGGCGCACGGCGCCAGCACCACCGGATAGGAACTGAGGTCGTCCCACGGCGCGCGCACGTCGACCTGCCAACCCCGCTCCCACAGCACCCGATGCCACCGCTCCGCCTGTTCCAGCACCGTCCTCAGATTCGACGGCGAGTCGGGTTCCTCGGCCGACCACCGTGACTCCCAGTCGAGCACGAGCGCGAGCGGGGTGCTCACCCGCGTGCCCGCGACGGGACGGAGCTCCCGCAGCAGGGCACCGATGCGGCGCACGTCACGGTGCAACAAGGTGTCGGGGCCGGAGTTGGGCAACATCGCCGAGTGGAACCGTTCTGATCCCGAGGCGGCCTGCCGCCACTGGAAGCTGAGCACCCCGTCGGCACCATGGCCGATGGCTCGCACGGCGTCACCGATGCGCTGACGGGAGGTCTTGGGCACATTGTGCGGTCGCCAGTTGACGGCACCCATCGCCTGCTCCATCAGCAGCCACGGCTGCCCGCCGCGCAGTGAGCGGAGCTGGTCCTGCACCAGTGCGACCCGCGAGCGAGCCTGCGGGTCGGACGGGTCGGGATACTCGTCGTCGGCGATCACGTCGAGGTCGGGAGCCCATCGCTGCGCGTCCACGTGCTCGTAGAACCCCATCAGGTTCGTGGTGATGGGGGTGCCTCCCACCAGCGGGGTCAGCACCTCTCGCTGGTCGAGGTAGAGCCGGTGCAGTTGGGATGAGATGAAGCGTCGGTGGTCGAGGACAGCGCCGGGGTTCATGCCACGCAGGGGCAACACCACTTCGTCGAAGCTGGCATGGTGCTGGCTCCAGAACGCCGTTCCCCAGGCGTGGTTGAGCGCCTCGATGGTGCCGTGCCTGCGCTCGAGGAAGGCCTGGAACTCCGAGCGACACAGGTCACACCAGCAGCCGTGGCCGTACTCGTTGCCGATGTGCCAGAGCTTCACGGCCGGATGGTCGCCGTAGCGCTCCCCCAGTCGGGACGCCACCTCTCGGCAGGCCGCCCTGAACACCGGCGAGCTGGGGCAGAAGTGGGCGCGGCCACCGTGGCGGCTCCGCCTCCCCTCGGGGCTGACCGACAAGATCTCGGGGTGGGCGAGTCCCATCCATGGCGGGGGTGACGCGGTGGGGGTGGCCAGGTCGACGGCGATCCCGTTCGACCACAGCAGGTCGATCACCTCGTCGAGCCAGTCGACCTGCCAACTGTCGGCGGTCGGCTGCAGGCGGCTCCAGCTGAACACGCCGACGGTGGCGATGTTCACCCCCGCCTCGACCATCAGGGCGACGTCCTCACGCCAGACCGAGGGTTCCCACTGTTCGGGGTTGTAGTCGCCACCGAACAACAGGGCGCCACCGGCCATGGCCGCCAACGGGTTGGTCGGGTTGGCGACGGCTGGGCTGGCGCTGCCTTGCTGCAGGTCGAGCTGGTTCATGCTCATGCCCCTTCCTCGTCCGTCGTCCGAGCCGGCACGTCGCCACGGTCGGCGAGCGCGAGGCTGATCGTCACCCGGCCGCCACTCTCACGGACGGCCTCGTTGCATCCCAGGGCCGCGCCCCAACCCGCGGGAGCGTCGTCCGAGCTGATGGTGAGGGTGTCGCCATGGCGCTCGACGCGGTAGCCGACCTCGCTACCGTCGGGGCGGGCGAGGCTCAGGTCGCGCTGCAAACCGTCGCCGGGTTCGAAGACTCGCAGCACCACGCCCTCGGCCCAGTCGTAGTCGGGACGATCGTCCCGGCCGCCGACCGGGACCACCGAACCGGGGCGCACGTAGAGAGGAAGGGTGTCGAACCCGTGGGTCTCGCGGTGCCAGGTGCCACCCGGCAGGGTCGAACCGTCCCACCAGTTCGTCCAGCGGGCACCGCCGAGCGCCGCGGGCAGGTAGAACTCGGTGTCCCCCTCGGCCGAGAAGACCGGAGCGACCAGCAGGGCGTCGCCCAGCAGGTACTGGGTGTCGACGAGGGCGGCCGATCTGTCGTGGGCGAAGTCGACCACCAGTGGACGCATCACCGGCAGTCCGGTGCGGTGCGCCACCAGGCCCGACGACCCCAGGTAGGGCATCAGCGAGAGCTTCAGCCTGGTGAAGGCCCGGGTGATCTCGACGGCCTCGTCGTCGAAGGCCCAGGGCACCCGGTAGGAACTCGAACCATGCAGCCGCGAGTGCGAACTGAGCAGCCCGAAGGCCACCCAACGCTTGAACACGGCGGGGTCGGGAGTGCCCTCGAACCCGCCGATGTCGTGGCTCCAGAACCCGAAACCGGACGAGGCCAGCGACAGCCCACCGCGCAGCGACTCGGCCATCGACACGAAGGTGGACTCGCAGTCACCGCCCCAGTGCACCGGGTACTGCTGCCCGCCCAGCGAGGCGGACCGTGCGAACAACACCGCCTCGCCCTGGCCGCGCTCGCGCACGAGCAGGTCGTGCACACTGCGGTTGTAGAGGGTGGCGTACCAGTTGTGCATCAGCTGGGGGTCGGTGCCGTCGTGCCAGACCACCTCGGTGGGGATGCGCTCGCCGAAGTCCGTCTTGAAACAGTCGACCCCGTCGTCGAGCAGGGCCTTCAGCTTCCCCGAGAACCAGGCGGCAGCCGAGGGGTTGGTGAAGTCGACCAGACCCATCCCGGCCTGCCACTGGTCGGTCTGCCAGACGTCACCGGAAGGAGTGCGCACCAGGTACCCCAGCTCTGACCCCTCGGCGAAGAGTTCGGATCGCTGGGCGATGTAGGGGTTGATCCAGACGCAGACCTTGAGCCCACGCTCGTGCAGTTTAGCCAGCAGTCCGCGGGGGTCGGGGAAGGTGGCCGGGTCCCAGATGAAGTCGCTCCAGTGGAACGCGCGCATCCAGAAGCAGTCGAAGTGGAAGACGCTGAGGGGGATGCCCCGCTCGGCCATGCCGTCGACGAACGAGAGCACGGTCTGCTCGTCGTAGTTGGTGGTGAACGAGGTCGACAGCCACAACCCGTATGACCACGCCGGCACCTGCGACGGACGACCGGCCAGTCCCGTGTAGCGCACCAGCGCCTCGGCGGGGGTGGGACCGTCGACGAGCAGGTAGCGCAGTCGCTGCCCCGGCACGGAGAACTGCACCCGCGACACCGCCTCGCTGGCGACCTCCCACGAGACCCGGTCTGTGGACTCGACCAGGATCCCGTAGCCGCGGTCCGAGAGCAGGAAGGGCACGTTCTTGTAGGCCTGTTCGGACGAGGTGCCTCCGTCGGCGTTCCAGTTGTCGACCGATTGCCCGTTCTTGACCAGCGGGCCGAAGCGTTCACCCAACCCGTAGAAGTGCTCGCCCACCGCGATCGACAGCTGTTCCTTGACATGGCTGCCGTCGTCGTCTCCCCGGCCGGTCACCGTGTGCAGGGCGATCGAGCGCGCCGTCGACGAGGTGATCTGCTGCCACTGGTCTCCGACGGCCCGCTCGAAGACCAGGTGCCACTCGCCGGTGGTGGCGATCCGCGCTCGCAGGCTTCCCGAGGTGAGGACGAGGTGGGAGTCGGTGCGCTCCGTCACCGCCGTCGTGTCGCCGGACGAGAGGCCGAGGGCGGGCTCGCGCCTGGCACTGCCCGAGAAGTGCTCGATGGTGACGCCGATGATGCCCTCGGCCGGGGAGTCGAGCGCCACGCTGATGAGCGGGCGGTTCAGGGTGTCACCGCGGTGCCGCATGGGCTGGTCGGCGACATGGGCGACCACACGGGTCGGCTCCACCTCGGTGTCGACGACGACCCTGGCACGCAGGGCTTCGACGCCGGCCGGGAGCATCCAGTAGCCGTCTGAGAATTTCATCTGTGGTGACACCTTCCGAGGGTGAGTCTGGTCTGTCGAAGCGCTTCAACACTAGGCTGGGCGCATACCCGTTCTGCGGGATGGTTGGTGGGGTGGATTCGCGAGGATCACTGCACGGGGAGGTCGAGGGGGGCTGCCACATGGCTCGGATCGAGGACGTGGCCAAGCGGGCCGGAGTGTCGGCGAGCACGGTGTCGTACGTGCTCTCGGGTCGTCGTACCATCTCGGAACCGACCCGGCAGCGCGTGCACGAGGCGATCAACGCGCTCAACTACCGCCCCCATGCGGGGGCCCGGGCGCTGGCCTCCCAGCGCACCCATGTGATCGGGCTGATCGCACCCCTTCGTCCGGATGTCGACGTCAGCGTCATCATGCAGTTCGTGGCCGGGGTGGTCACCCGGTCGCGTTCCCACGGCCATGACGTGCTGATGCTCACCAATGACGATCCCGACGGTGTCGAGCGCGTGGCGGCGGGGCTGGTCGATGCCCTGATCGTGATGGACGTGGAGTCGTCGGACTGGCGTCTTCCCGCGATGAGCCGGATGGCCCAACCCTGCATCCTGATCGGGGTGCCGGATGACCCCCACGGTTTGTCGTGCATCGACTTCGACTTCGAGCAGGCCGGCCGGCTGGCCGTCCGCCATCTGGCTGCCACGGGTGCCCGGCGCCTGGCTCTGGTGGGATCGCCGTCCGCCGTTCTCGAGCGGCACACCAGCTATGCCGACCGGATGGTGCGGGGTGTGACCGACGAGGCCTCCGAGTTGGGCCTTGGGATGATCACCCGCAGCAGCGAGGCCTCGTTCGCGGCCGGCAGCGACCAGATGGCAGCACTGTTGGCAGAACACCCCGACCTCGACGGGGTGGTGGTGCACAACGAGGCAGCGACCGACGGGGTGCTCACCGCTCTCGCCCGGGCTGGCCGGAAGATTGGTGACGACACCCCCGTGGTGGTCGTGGGCCCCCGCGAGATGGTCGCTCGCCACGGTGTGGCGGTGGCCACCATCGACATCCCCGGACGACTGATCGGGTCGACCGCCGTCGACATGGCGATGGCAGCGCTCGGGTCGTCGGAGCACCCGGCCGAGGTGAGACTGATCGCACCCCGGCTCGAGTCCGACAGTTCCCAGCCCTGACGAGTCACCACGTCCCACGACGATCAGCCCTTCACGGCGCCGAAGATGACGCCCTTGGTGAAGTGCTTCTGCACGAAGGGGTAGACCACCAGGATCGGGATGATCGCCAGCACCACGACGGCCATCTTGATGGGAAGACCGGTGACCTGGCCCTCGCGCACGTCGATCTGGCCCGGGTCGGCACCCGGCAACGAGACCCCCTGCAACACGTAGGAGCGCAGCACCAGTTGCAGCGGCCACTTGGTGTTGTCGTTGATGTAGAGCATCGCGTTGAAGAAGGCGTTCCAGTAGCCGACCCCGTAGAACAGGGCGACCACCGCGATCACGGCGGCCGACAGCGGCAGCACGATCCTGGTGAGGATGCGCCACTCGCCCGCACCGTCGATCCGGGCAGCCTCGATGATCGCGGGCTCGATCGCCATGAAGAAGTTGCGCAGGATCAAGACGTTGAACGCCGACACACAGCCCGGCAGGATCAGCGACCAGAGGCTGTCCAGCAGTCCCAACTCGCTCACCAGCAGGTAGCTGGGGATCATGCCCGCCCCGAAGAACATGGTGATCAGGAAGACGAACAGCAAGGGACGATGACCGAAGGAGGTCGGCTTCGACAGCCCCCAGGCGGCCAGCACCGAGACCGTCGTCGAGATGGCCACGCCCACGACCGTGACGAAGACCGACACCAGGGCGGCACGGGTGACGATGCCCCCAGCCAGGATCTGCTTGTAGGCCGACAGGGTCAGACCTCGGGGCAGGGTGACCATGCCTCCCGACCGGGTGACGGAGTCGTTGGTCGAGAACGAGGTGACCAGGATCGACCACAACGGGAAGAGCACCGCCAGCGTGATCAACACCAGCACCAGCACCCTGAGGGTGGTGCCTAGGAAGGTCGGGGGCTCCTGGTAGACGGGCCGGTTGGGGTTGCGCCTCATGCGCCGGGGGGTCCCGGCACCTGCCTGGAGGGGGTTGGGCTGCAGGGTGATCGGCGCCTGGGCGGCGTCGAGGCCGGGAACGGCTGCTTGGGTACTCATGCTTTCTGGTACACCCCCGCCTCACCGACCATGTGGGCGATCTTGTTCGCACCGAGGACGAGCAACAGACTCACCACGCCTTTCATCAGGCCGGCAGCCGTGGCGAAGCCCCAGTCACCGGCGATCACGCCTTGGTAGTACACATAGGTGTCGATCACCTCGGAGACGTCGGTTCCCACGGCGGCCCGCTGCAGGATCAGCTGTTCGAAGCCGACGTTGAGGGCATCGCCCAGCCTCAGGATCAGCAGCAGCACCACCACCGAGCGCAGGGCCGGCAGCGTGACGTGCCACATGCGCCGCCACCCGTTGCCGCCGTCGATCGCGACCGCCTCGTAGAGCGCCGGGTCAACGGTCGACAGGGCGGCCAAGAAGATGATGATCCCCCACCCGGCGTCCTTCCAGATCGCCTGTGAGGTGATCAGCACCAGGAAGGTGTTGGGGTTGGTCATCAGGTCGAACGGCTGCATGCCATGGTCGATCAGCACCCGGTTCACCAGTCCGGCCCCGCCGAACATCTGCTGGAAGACGGTCACCACGATCACCCAACTGAAGAAGTGGGGCAGGTAGACCACCGACTGGATGAAGGTTCTCACCTTCACCGACAGCACGCTGTTCAGCAGCAGTGCCAACCCGACCGGCACGGGGAAGTAGAAGACCAACTGGAAGGCCGTGATCACCAGCGTGTTCTTCACCGCCAGGGCGAAGCTGGGGTTCTGGAAGACGCGGACGAAGTTGTCCCAGGCGACGAACGGGCTGTCGACGAAGCCCCGCACCGGGTTGTACTCCTGCCACGCGATGATGTTGCCCAGCATCGGCACGTAGGCGAACACGACCAGCAGGATCACCCCCGGCAGTGTCATCAGGATCAGCGGACGGTCCTTCCTGAGCCTCGTCCACACGCTGAGCTTGCGCACCGGCACGGGTGGCCGGGTCACCGTCGTCCCGCCAACGGGGCGCCGGCGGCGCGAGGCCGGCGAACCGGCCTCACGCTCACGGTCTGCAGTGACAGCGCTCACTTGGGCGTCGCCTCGTCCAGCACCTTCTTGTACATGGTGCGCAATTCCTCGCCCCCGGCCTTCTTCCAGGTCGCGATCGCCTTGTCGAGGTCGGCCATGGTCTTGCGGCCACGCACGATGTCCTTCTCGAGATCGGCGAAGGGTGCCCCGATCGAGGCCAGGCGGGTGGGCTCGGTGATGTTCATGCCGTAGAACAACGGCTCCTTGAAGAAGGTGGCCGTGGTGTTGACCCACTCGGAGTAGGCCTTGACATAGCCGGGGTACTGCACCTTGGCGACCGACGGTGCGGGTGAGGCCAGGAAGATGTAGGTGGGCTGGACCTCGGCGGCACCCAGGTCGGTGAGCTTGGGCATCCGGTTCTCGTCCAGGGTGTAGTGGGTGCCCTCGACGCCGTAGTTGACGAGGTTGTACTCCTCGGTGCCGAACGGAGCAGCCAGGAAGTCGGCGACCTTCAGGATCTC
Organism: Aestuariimicrobium kwangyangense DSM 21549; assembly: GCF_000421525.1. Taxonomy (GTDB): domain Bacteria; phylum Actinomycetota; class Actinomycetes; order Propionibacteriales; family Propionibacteriaceae; genus Aestuariimicrobium; species Aestuariimicrobium kwangyangense. Next base: position 160,629 of record NZ_ATXE01000004.1, read on the forward strand.
CTTGACCTTGGCCTCACCCAAGCCCTTCTTGATGGCCGAGAAGATGCCCATGGCGGGGCCCTTCCAGACCACGGGGTCACCCGAGCCGTTGCCGATCACCGGCATGGGCAACTGGCTGTAGTCAGGGTTCGAGGGCAGTTGCCGCTGCAGCGCCTCGGCCCAGCCACCGATGCCGTCGGAGAGCATCAGCGTCTTGCCCGACTCGAAGCGCTGCTTGGCGTCGCCACCGTTGCCCGCCACGGCATCGGGGTGCACGACCCCGGCCTTGAACAGCTTCGCGGTCCACTCCAGCGCCTGCCTGTACTCCTGGGTCTCGACCCGGTGCACGAGGTTGCCGGAGTCGTCCTTCTGCCACTTCGGCGGCACGTGGAAGAAGTTCACGGCCTGGTTCCACAGGTCGTCACAGCCGTAGCGGCCCGCCTTGGCGTCGGTGAGCTGCTTGGCGACCTCGATCACCTCATCAGGAGTGGTGGGCAGCTGGGTGACCCCGTACTTCTTGAACAGGTCGGCCCGGTAGAACAGCGGGTTCGGGATGCCGGCGTCGGGCATCGGGATGCCGACCAGGGTGCCGTTGTAGACGCAGTACCGCCACGAGTCGGTGGGCACCGAGGCGAGGTTCGGATAGTCCTTGACCTTGTCACCGGCGATGTAGGGGGACAGGTCCTCGAACAGGTCGGCCGCGGTGTCCGAGAACCGCGCCGGCAGGTTCCAGGTGGTGAGGCACAGCCAGTCGGGCAGGTCCTTCTTCGATGCCATCACCGTGGCCATCTTGTCGCCGTAGGTGTTGCCGTCGGAGATCGAGAACTTCAGCGTCGACCCGATGCGGGCGTTGAGCCCGTCGAAGTACTTGTTGCCGCTCGTGCGTGGGATGGCGCCCCACAGCGGGGTCATCACGGCGATGGTGCTGCCCGAACCCGGGGGCTTGTCGTAGGCCTTCACGAACGAGTCGGGGATCTTCTCGAAGCCGTTGGCCGGCGGCGGGTAGTCGGGCTTCGCGTACTGCTTGACGGCGTAGTCGGGGACGAGGGCGTTGGCCGCCTGCGAGGGGTCACCGGCAGGTGCACCCGCCCCTTGGGTACGGCAGCCAGCGAGCACGGTGGGGCCGACCACGGCGGCGGCGCCCAGACCGAGCGCACCCAGAAACCTTCGGCGGGACAGATCAATCGACATGAGCAGTGTCACTTCCTTGTGAGAGAGCCAGCTGAGGGGCCACCGGCATCGCGGCCGCCCACTGTCGAAGCGATTCGACAGGCTGACAGTAGACGACAGTCGGTCCAAAAGTGAAGCGCTTCGACACTTTTGTTTCTTCGACACCCAAAACATGGCGTGGACGTGCCCGGGCAGGCGAGGATGGGTCCTGTGACTGACCCCAGCCCCACCTTCGAGGCCATCGTCGACCGCCTGCTGGCAGAACTGACCGACGACGAACTCGTGACCCTGCTGCACCAGGACCAGCCCGCGATCCCCCGTCTGGGACTGGCCGGCTTCCACACCGGACAGGAGGCGGCCCACGGAGTTGCCTGGCGAGGGATCGCCACGGTGTTCCCCCAGCCCGTGGGTCTGGCCGCCAGCTTCGACCCGGAGCTGGTCACCGACATCGGCGCGGCCGTGGGCGTCGAACTGAGGGCCATGCACGTCCGCGACCCCGAGCAGAACTCGCTCAACGCGTGGGCTCCGGTGGTCAACCCCCTGCGCAACCCCTTGTGGGGCCGCAACGAGGAGGGCTGGTCCGAGGACCCCCACCTGACCGGTGCGATGGCGGCGGCCTACGCCTCAGGCATGCGCGGCCAGCATCCGACCCACTGGCGGGTCGTGCCGACGTTGAAGCACCTGCTCGCCTACAACAACGAGACCGATCGGTGCACCAGCTCGTCGTCCCTGTCACCGCGCGTGCTGCACGAGTACGACCTGCCCGCCTTCCAGCTGCCGTTGGCGGCCCGGGCCGTGGGGGCCGTGATGCCTGCCTACAACCTGGTCAACGGGCGGCCTTGCCACGTGCATGCCGAGCTGATGGACGAGGTGCGCCGGTTCGACCCCGAGGTGGTCACGGTCTCTGATGCCTGGGCACCCACCAACCTCAGTGGCGCCGAGCGCGCCTTCGACTCGCGGCCAGCCTCGCACGCCGCAGCTGTCAGGGCCGGCCTCGACTCCTTCACCGATGGCGACCGCAACCCGGCACCCATGGTCGACGCCCTGCGTACCGCCCTCGACGCCGGGCTGCTGGGTGTCGACCTGGTGCGGACGGCCGCCCGTCGGCTGCTGCTGCTCAGGGCGCGGACGGGTGAGTTCTCCCCCGACGACGACCCGTGGACCGGCATCGGCGCCGAGCAGGTCGACACCCCCGCACACCGCTCGCTCGCCCGCCGCGCGGCCGCCGGTCAGGTGGTGGTGCTCGAGAATCGGGGGGCGCTGCCCACGAATCCCTCGACCCCCGCGGCCGACGGGGGCCCACGCCGCCTGGCGGTGGTCGGTCCCCAGTCCGAGGTGGTCAAGCACGACTGGTACTCCGGCACCCCGCCCTACTCGGTCACCATCGCCGACGCCGCCCGGGAGGCGGGTTGGCTGGTCACCAGCGACGACGGCTCCGACCACGTCGCGTTCACCTCACTCGACCCCCGTTTCCCCGGCCAAGCCCTGACGCGCGACGAGGATGGGGCCCTCGTGCTGGCCGAACCACTGGGCGACCCAGCCGTGCACCGGGTGATCGGCTGGGGTGAGGACTCGGTCACGATCGCCGACCACGCCACCGGGCTGTTGTGGAGCGGCCAGGACAACGGCATGGTGATGATCGACTCGACCCGCCCAGGGGGATGGGTGGCCCGCGAGGAGTTCCGCGAACACCGCCACGACGACGGCAGCTGGTCACTGCAGCACGTCGGTTCGGGACGATGGCTGCGCCACGAGCACTTCGGTGGCCTGGTCAGTGCCACCGCCCCCACACTGGCCCAGGCCGACCGCTGGCACCGCCAGGTGGTCTCGTCGGGGGTCGACAGAGCCGCGCAGCTGGCCTCCGGACACGACGAGGTCTGGGTGGTGCTGGGCAATGACCCGCATCTGCAGGGGCGCGAGACGCAGGATCGTCCGGGCTTGTCACTGCCGGGTTCGCAGGTGGCGCTCTGGTCGGCCACCGCCAGCTCGTCCGGCCCCCGGGTGCTGGTCCTGGTCTCGAGCTACCCCTACGCGCTGGGCTCGATCGCCGAACAGGCCGACGCCGTCGTGTGGACCTCCCACGCCGGTCAGGAACTCGGCCATGGTGTGGTCGACGTGCTGACGGGCGCCGTGGGACCGAGGGCCCGCCTGGCCCAGACCTGGTGGGCCGACGAGGTCGACGCCGGTGGGCTGTTCGACTACGACGTGATCGGCTCCGGGCTGACCTACCAGTGGAGCCGGGCGACGCCCGAGTTCGCGTTCGGGCACGGACTGGGCTACTCCCGCACCGAGTTCTCGGACCTCGACCTGAAGAACCAGCGCGTCCGGGTGACCCAGCCGGGGGAACCGGCGCTGGGTCTGCCGCCGGACATCGAGCTGACCACCGCCACGGTGACGGTCACGAATGTGGGTGAGCGGGTCGTCGACGAACTCGTGCAGGTCTACGCCTCGGCGTTGGAACACCTGCTGTCGGCACCCCTGCGGGTGCTGGTCGCGCACCGATGGGTTCGGCTCCACCCCGGCGAATCGGTGCGCGTCAGCCTGCCGGTGTCGAGCCAGCGGCTGGCGACGTGGTCGGTGCGCAGCGGGTCGTGGCGCGTGGAACGGTCCCGGTGGCGCCTCTACGTGGGCCGCGACTGCCTCACCCCCGTGGTGTCGGCGGAGCTGGCCATCGAAGCCGACGACCCGCCACCGGTGACGTGGCCGTTGTTGGGCTGGACGGCGGATGACCACCAGGGCGTCGAGTTCGTGGCGGCACCGGCAGAGCGCGGCACGGCCGTCCGCGCGGTCGGCCCCGGGGTGGGCGGCATGTCCTGGCGTGAGGTCACCGTCAACGGCCCGGTACGACTCCACGTCGGACGAGGCCGAGGTCGAGCCCGGCTGTTCGTCAGCTTCGACGGCAGACGCGAGGTGCAGCTACCGACCGAGCCCGGGTGGCACACGATCGACCTGCCACTGCCCCCGGGATCGGGACCCCTCGAGGTCACGGTGGAGGGTTCGGCGATGCTGTGGAAGCTGGAGTCACTCGGCTGAGGCTGCCGGGATGACCGCCGAGCCCGGCAGCAGGGCCTCGATGATCTCGGGACGCCACCGACAGTTCTCGAGGCGGAAGGCCTCCAGAGCCTGGTCGAACAGCATCCGGGTCGTCTGCCGGTCTGGCACCGGGGCGCTGGGGCTGGTCTGGCTGGAGCTGGTCTGGCTGGTCACCGCGGAGAAGGTGGACACGATCTCGTCCCACCCCGGCGGGGCCGGAGCATCGGCGGGTGAGGTCTGGGTGGCGAGTTTCTTCCACGGCCAGAAGTTCCAGGAGATGCCCAGCTCGTCATAGCCGCCGAAGGCCTGCCGCAGCCACTCGGGGGTGTTCTCGCCTCCCTCGCCCATGTACAGCGGTAGGTCGAGCCTGGCTGCCGGCTGGCGGAACTTGTCGAGCCCGGCCAGGTCGGGCTCCTCCCAGTAGCGGTGGAACTGGAGGCAGGAGTTGTCGTCCCAGACCTCGTCGAAGATCGAGAAGTTCGTCGCCCAGTGCGAACCCTCGTACATCAGCAGGTGGTTCCGGTCGACGCTGCGAATGGCCGCCGTCAGGTCGCGGTAGAGGGAGACGAGGTCGCCGGCGTGCTGGTGCTGGAACTCGTCGCGGCACGGTTCGTTGAGCAGGTCATAACCCATCACGACGGGCTCGTCGGCGAAGCGGCGGGCGATCTCGGTCCACAACGCGATGCAACGGCTGCGGTGAGGCTCCTCGAACACCTCCGGGCGATCGTGCTCGGAGTCGTCGATGTTCGACCCCGTCTGACCGCCGGGGGCGCCGTGCAGGTCGAACAGCACCAGCAGTCCGTGGTGGCCGCACCAGGCAACGACCTGCTGCAGCCGCGTGAATCCTTCGTCGAGCCAGACTTCGGGATCGTCCAGTTGGCGCGATTCGTCCATGAACAACCGCCAGTTGAAGGGCACCCGCAGGTGGTCGAACCCTGCATCGGCGATCGCGGCGACGTCGGCCTCGGTGAAGAAGGCGTCACGGAAGCGGGGCCAGAACTCGCCCGCCCACCCCTCACCGGCCAGCGAGGCCAGCTCGGCCTCCATCAGCCGCGGTCTGGTCGCCCCCTCGAAGAAGCCCCACATGTAACCCTCGACCAGCAACCAGTTGCCGATCCCGACACCGCGGAAATGGCGGGGCCGACCGTCGGGGCCGAGCAACTGCTGGTGGTCACGACGCACGAACTGATGGGGAGTCATGACCCCATCCTCGCGGCTCCGCCGCGGAGTGTGCAGGTGGTGGACCTGAACGGCCGATCGCGTCCCGTTCGGGACGCGATCGGCCGTTCAGATGCACTGGCTGCAGCAACTCGCCGCTGACCCTGGAGGACAAGGAGGCCGAGCGACGATCACCCTGCACGAGCGGCACCCCTACACGAAGATCACTTGCGCGCCCTCGGAGATGACGATGAAGTCGGCTGCCGAGATCACTCCTTCGCAGGCCGGGTGGAGGTCGGCCTCGAGCATCTTGTACATGTCGAAGGTGAGCTTGCAGGCATACAGGTGGGCACCCGCAGCCGCGATCATGTCGAGGAACTCCGGTATCTCGGGGATGTCCTCGGCCTCCATCATCTTCTTCATGGTGCGGGTGGCGTAGGTCGTCATGCCGGGCAGCGATCCGAGCTGCTGAGGCAGCGAGAGGTGCTCGGCGCCCGGCCGCAGCCGCCCGAGCTCGGGCATGTGCATTGCCGTGTTCCCGGTCATGGTGTAGCGCAGCTTGTGGTTGAGCTTGGTGTTGAGGATGTCCAGGCCCCAGAAGGTGAAGAAGATGTGCACCTCGCAGCCCTCGCTGAGGGCGGCGTTGCCCATGATCAGCGCGGGGTAGGCCATGTCGAGGTTGCCCTTCGAGCAGATGAAGGCGATCTTGCGCGGACCGGCGTACGTGGGCACGCTGCCGACGACCCCTTCACCCGTAGCGGGGGCGGCAGCAGCACCACCGGGGCGAGGGCCGAAGTCGGGCATGATGAAGCCGTCGGGCACCCTCACGGCGGTGCGGGACCCGGTCGGGGCAGGTGCCTCAGTCGTGGCGTTCATGACAGTTCTCCTGGTTCACGGTTCTAGACGCAGCCGACGGGCTTGGGCAGCCCGGCCAGCCAGGCCATCTTCTTGGCGGGCTTGCCGGGGTAGAGGCGGTACAGCTCCTTGATGTCGAAGCCGCCCACGGTCTGCATCCGCCGGAGCGTGGGGGTGATGCCGCTGGTTGCCGAGTCCTCCCGCATGAACCGCAGCGGGGCCCAGTGGGCCTCGTCCAGTTCGACGCCGATGAGGGCGGCCAGGTCGAGGGCGAGGTCCTCGTCCCATTCGTCGCGACGGGTCAGGAACCCCTCGTCGTTGACCTGGAAGCTGCGGCCGTTCAGGGTGTTGGTGGGCACGTCATTCCTCCTCGTGCTTGCCGGCCATCGACATCAGCGTCGGGACGGGCAGTTTGTGCCCGGGCAGGAGCAGCCGCCAGTACATCTGCTCGAAGGCGAGCTTGCCCAGGTGGTTGAGCCGGGAGCGGCCCAACAGCTTCATCGGCCCCACGGCGGGCAGCGGATAGCTGCCGGTGAGGGGTTGGGTGTCGTAGTTGAAGTCGAGCAGCAGGGCCTGACCGCGGCCGGATTCGATGAAGCAGTTCGCGTGCCCGTCGAACGAGTGGGTCATCGGCTTGCCGTTGACGACCTCCAGGAAGTTGGGGACGAAGGTCTCGACGGAGAAGTGGGCCACCGACCCCGCCTTCGAGGTCGGGATGTTGCTGGCATCGCCCAGCACGAAGATGTTCTCGTGCGCGATCGAGCGCAGCGTCGCCTTGTCGACCGGGATGAAGCCGTTCTCGTCGCCCAGTCCGGAGTCGATGACGAACTGCTGCCCGGTGTTCAACGGGATCGTCACCAACAGGTCGAAGGGCAACTCCCGCCCGTCGTACGAGACGATCACCTGCCGCTCGTTGTCGATCCGCTCCAGGGCGAAGTCGGAGGCCAACCTGATGGACCGATCGGTCAGCAGGCTGCCGAGCTCGTGGGAGGCGACAGGCTTGGTGAACGCACCGTCGAGCGGGGTGACGTAGGTGATGTCGACCTTGTGCCTGATGCCCCGCTTGCGGAACCAGTCCTCGGCGAGGAAGACGAACTCGAGCGGTGCGACCGGGCACTTGATCGGCATGTCTGTCAGGTGGACGAGCAGCCTGCCGCCCGTGAACGCCTCGAGTGCCTCGTGCAGCCGGGTGGCTCCCTCGAGCGTGTAGAAGTCGAACACCTTGGTGTGCCACAGCTGTCCGTCGGCCATTCCCGGGGTGAGGTCGGGACGTGGTCGGGTACCGGAGGCCACCAGCAACCAGTCGTAGCCGAGCACCCGTCCGTTCTCGAGGTCGACCTCCGAATCGTCGGCCCGCACCCTGAGCACAGCACTCTCGATGAAGTCCACACCCGGCGGCAGGTAGCGCGTGCGTGGCTTGCGCACCCGGTCCGGCTGGTACATCCCGAACGGGATGAACAGGTAGCCGGGTTGGTAGTGGTGGTCATTGTCGCGGTCCACGACCGTGATGGACCACTCGTCGCCTGACAGCTCGCGCCGCAGGTGGTTCGCCAGCATGGTGCCAGCCGTCCCGGCACCCAGGATCAGAACCCGCTTCATGTCTTGACGATACCCCTGAGGGTATGCGACCACTAGCGTCGGATTCGGCATTCGGCTGTGAGAATCCTCATGTCGATCGGGCCACTGCCACGGCTCAGTTCGCTGCTCAGTCCCTCATGTCACGACCCGGCCCGAGGGCTCCCAGCCAGGGCAGGTCGTCGTCCACGCTGACCGTCTCGCCACGGTCAGCCGACTGCTCGATCGCCAGCGCGATGGCGTGGTCGTGGCAGGCCTGGGCCAGCGGATAGGGCGCGGGACCCTCGCCGCGAGCGTGGGCCCCAGCCGCAGCCAGCAGGTCGGCCACGGCGAGGTCATCGTCCGACAAATGACCTCCCTGCCACCGATTGCGCCAGAGCACCGAGCCGTCGAACGAGACGTGACGCAGGTCGAGCTGCTCAAGGTCAAGATCGGCACCCATCCGCTGGTACTCCAGTCTCGATGTGACCACCTCGCCGTCGACGAGGCGTGTGACCACGTCGTCACTGATCTCGCCGAGACTGCCACGCACCACGATCGGCCGCCCGCGCAGGCGGTTCCACCATTGGTTCTCGACGAAGTCGTAGAGGCCGACGCCCGCGCCGAAGTCGAGCATGGCAAGCGTGGTGCTGCGTGGCTCTGGCTGAAGGGGGCGCGCACCCTCGGGGCCCAACGGGTCGGCCAACGGTGCCCAGTGACGCAGGGCCGTCACACTGGGGCAGGCGTCCCCCGAGCCGAGCAGGCCCCGGATCATCGAGACGGCGTGGTACATGTGCGTGGACGAGACCTCAACCCCGGTGACCTGCCCGATGGCGCCGCTTCGGGCAATCGCCAGCCGTGCGGCGTGCCCCGGCATCAGCAGGTACTGCTCGGCAACCTGTACCCATGGCTCGTTGCCCACTGAGGCCCACAGGCCGCGCAGGCCATCGAGGTCGGGGGCGGGCGGTGTCTCGGCCAGCACGTGGTGCCCGAGCCCGAGGAGCTGCTCGATCATGGACGGCATGCTGGCCCAGTCGACGGCCGCCACGACGAACTCGCAGCCGAGATCGGCGAGGTCACCGACACCTGCCACGATGGGCACTCCCCAGCCGGTGAGCTGCTCGCGCTTCGCCGGGTTGCGTACCACCACCCCCACCGGCACCAGTCGGCCAGCGGATGCGGCGGCCACCCTCAACAGGAAGCGGGTGCGCCACCCCGATCCGACGATCCCGAACCGGGTCACGCCCATCAGGATCCCTGGCCTTCCTCGGAGGGCCCGATCTGCGTCGGGGTCGTCAGCACCCGATCATGCCCGACCACACGGACGGGTCCCTCGACCCGGAAACGAGCCTGCAGTGGCAGGTCGGTCGAGCTGGACCCGACCCACAGCGTGAACCATCCGGGCTCGACGATGCGCTCCATAGACACCCCGGTGAACGCCGTGCGATCGGCGTGGACGTGGAAGCTCACCCGCCTGCTCTCCCCCGCGGCCAGAGGCACGCGCGCGTAGCCGAGGAGCCTTCGCACGGGGCTGGTGACCTGGGCCACCTCGTCGCGCAGGTAGAGCTGCACGACGTGCGTGCCCGCCACCGGGCCGGGGTTGGTGACCCTGGCCGTGACCGTGAGGGTTCCGTCCGAGGCAATCACCTCACCCGACAGGTCCAACTGATCGAGCTCGAAGGTGGTGTACGACAGGCCGTGGCCGAACGGGAACATCGGCTCTGGCACCAGCCCGGTCGCCCCGTTGCCGGAGTGGCCCAGTGGCGGCAGCAGGTAGGTCCAGGGTTGGCCCCCGGCGACGGCGGGCACGCCGACCGGCAGGCGTCCCGACGGGTTCAGTCGTCCACTGAGCACCCCGGCCACCGCAGCCGCGCCCTCCTCCCCCGGGAAGAAGGCCTGGACGACCGCCGCGCAGCGCTCGGCCAACCCACCCAACGCGTAGGGCCTCCCACTGACGACGACCAGCACCACCTGGGTGCCGGTCTCGAGCACCCTTTCGACCAGGTCGTGCTGGACTCCCGGCAGCCTGAGATCGGTCACGTCGATGCCCTCGCCGGAGGTGCCGTGCCCGAACAGCCCTGCGATGTCACCGACGGTCACCACCGTCACCTCGCTCCGACCCGCCAGCTCGGCCGCCGCATCGAACCCCGAGGTGTCGTCCGACTCGATCAGGCACCCCCTCTCGTGCCCCACCACCTCGAACTCCCCGGCCAGGGCATCGAGAATGGAGGGAACCTCGATGCCCATGGGCAGGTCGGGATGGTGCTTCAGCACGTGGTTGGGGAAGGAATAGCAGCCCATCATGGTGAGCGGGTCGTGCGCCGACGGGCCGATCACCGCGATCGGACTGCGCGGAGGCAGTGGCAGTCGGCCCTGGTTGGTGAGGAGCACCACCGACTCCTCCGCGAGCTCGCGGGCGATGGCTCGGTTCTTGGGGCTGTCGAGGTCGATGCTGGCCACGTCGTCCAGCCGTGGCTGCCAGTCGGGCTCCAGCAGTCCCAGTTCCTCCTTCTGCTCCAGCACTCGACGCACCGCCGTGTCGAGCACCTCGACCGGGAACCTCCCGGAGGTGACGGCCTCCGCCAGCCCGCTGAAGGCGTGGGTCTGCGGGAGTTCGACGTCGAGCCCGGCCCTGAGGGCCATCATGGCCGCGTCAAGGGGGGTCTCGGCGACGTGGTGGGCCTGGTGCAGGAAGTTGACGGCGAAGTAGTCCGACACCACCGTGCCAGTGAACCCCCATTCCCCGCGCAGCAGGTCGGTGAGCAACCACCTGTCGGCCGCGCAGGGAACACCGTCGACATCGGTGTAGGAGTTCATCACCGAGCGCGCCCCACCGATGGTGAGCGCCATCTCGAAGGGGACGAGGACGACATCGCGCAGATGCCTGCGCCCGAGCCGGACGGGTCCGTGGTTCATGGCCGCCACCGAGGCCGAGTAGCCCGCGAAGTGCTTGAGGGTGGCCACGATGCCTGCCTGCTCGAGGCCGCGCACGTAGGCCGACCCGATCGTCCCCACCAGGTAGGGGTCCTCACCGATCGTCTCCTCCACCCTGCCCCAGCGGTAGTCGTGCACGACGTCGAGGACGGGTGACAGGGCTTGGTGCACGCCCACGGCAGCCATGTCGGAACCGATCGCCGCGGACATCCGCTCGACCAGGTCTGGGTCGAACGTCGCTCCCCACGCGAGGGCGGTGGGATACACCGTGGCCCCGAAGGCGGTGAAGCCGGTGAGGCACTCCTCGTGGGCAACCGCCGGGATGGCGAACCGCGAGGCTGCCACCACCGCCCGCTGCCGCTCCCTCATGGCGGCGATTCCCTCGTCGACCGAGAGGGGCACCGTGCCCCAAGTGCGGGTGAGTTGGCCGAGTCCGTTGACGATGGCGTCATCGAAGCCGGTGGCCGACCGGGCGAACTCGCCCGACATCGGCGCCACCTCGCCGCCGTCACCGGTCTGCAGCCAGACCGAGCCCAACTGGGCGACCTTCTCGTCGACCGTCATCAGGGCGAGCAGCTCGTCGGCCCGCGAGGTTTGTCGGGCTCGCGACGTCTCTTGGGCTCGTGGGGTCTCAGGGGGCAGTGACATGGGAGGTCCTTTCTCAGCCCTTGACGGCGCCGGTGAGCCCGCCGACGATGCGTCGTTCGAACAGGCTGAAGAAGATCGGGGAGGCAATCATGGGGTGGCAGCCACGACACCGAAGGGACTGATTGAGGCACCGCGCGCCGGACCACCTGCCCCCCTCCCGTCCATCATGCCCCCGTCCGGTGCACTTGCCCCCGGGGAGGCGTGGGGCAATTGCACACAACGGAGGCAACTGGCACGTAGTGGGGGCATCCAGGACTCCCGGGGGCGACTGGGGGGGTTGCCATCAGGCGCCCCCGGCGCCGACCGACGGCACCGAGATCCAGCTCGCGGGGTCGCGGAGCACGCCCTCGAGGGCAGCCAGGGCCGCCCCCGTCGCCGCGGGCGAACGGTCGATGACCAGCGGTTCGACCTGCGGCGGGTCGAAGGGGGAGGCCAGCACCCTCAGCTCCAGTTCCTGGGACAGCGTGGGCATCAACTGCGCCGACAGTTCCCCGAGGTGACCGCCCAGCACCACCACCGAGATGTCGAGCAGGTTCAGGGCACCCGAGAGCGCCAGCCCCAGGGCGTGTCCGGCCGCTTCGACGGCAGCGATCGCGGTTCGGTCCCCTGCCGCGAGACGAGCCAGCAGCTCCTCCCGGCTCTCGACCCCGGCTGCCGCATGGAGCGCCCGCTGACCCGCGACGGTCTCGAGGCAGCCTCGCGCCCCGCAGCCACAGGTGAGCCCGTCGGGGTCGACACAGATGTGGCCGACCTCGCCGGCCCAGCCGTGCCTGCCCGCCACCCATTCACTCCCCCGTACCAGGGCCGAACCGATGCCGACCTCACCCGAGACGTAGAGGAAGTCCGAGCGTTGGGAGGGACGCCCTGGCGCCAGCCTGGCCACGGTGAGGGCGGCGAAGTCGGCCTCGTTGCCGACGCGGACCGGGCGGTCGCCGCCGAAACTCGCCGACACGATCTGGGCGGCAGGAACCACCCCCCACCCGAGGTTCGGCGCGCGCAACAACTCACCCCGTTCGGTGTCGACCAGACCGGGGAGCGCCAGTCCCACTCCCGCCACCGCGGCCGTGGTCGAGGTGCCGGCGAGCAGGTCGCGGGCGAGTTCGCTCACCTCGGACAGCGTGCGGTGCGGGTCCGATCCGGTGTGGTCGGCCTGCACGACGTGTTCGGCGACGACGTCCCCGGCCAGGTCGATCAGCCGCACGGCACTGTGGCCGATGTTCACCTCCAGCCCCACGCCCACCCAGGTGCCCCGCGCGGGCACGATGGGTACCCCCGGACGACCACGGCCGCCGGTACCGGTCGGGGCCAGTTCGGCCACCAGCCCACCGGCGATGAGGTCGTCCACCAACCTCGACACCGTCGAACGGGTGAGACCGGTCCTGACCGCCACCTCGGCCCGGGACAGGGGCGATTCGGCGAACAGCGCGCGGACCACGGTGGCCAGGTTCAGTTCACGCAGCCTCGACTGGTGAGCCCCTTGGCCGGGGCTGGCGGGCTGGATCACGAGCGTGACGATACCCGAGCCCATCCGCCTTGACAGCGGACCTCGCGGTTCATAAGTTTTTCCACATAACAAATTCTCGACGAGGAGACCCCATGACGCTCACCCCCACCCGCGAAGACAAGTTCAGCTTCGGCCTCTGGACCGTCGGCTGGACGGGGACCGACCCCTTCGGCACCAGCACCCGACGCGCCCTCGACCCCTGGGAGTACGCCGACAAGCTGGCCGAGCTCGGGGCCTGGGGCATCACCTTCCACGACAACGACGTCTGGGACTTCGACGCCACCGACGAGGAGCGCAGCGACCGCGTCGCCAAGCTGAAGTCGGCGGCGGACGCCGCCGGCCTGGTGATCGAGATGGTCACCACCAACACCTTCAGCCACCCGGTGTTCAAGGACGGTGGCTTCACCTCGAACGACCGCTCCGTGCGCCGCTTCGGGCTGCGCAAGGTGCTGCGCAATGTCGACCTCGCCGCCGAACTGGGCGCCTCGACCTTCGTCATGTGGGGTGGCCGTGAGGGCGCCGAGTACGACTCGTCCAAGGACCTGTTCGCCGCCCACGAGCGCTACCGCGAGGGTCTCGACACGGTGGCCGGCTACATCAAGAGCCAGGGCTACGACCTGCGCATCGGGCTGGAACCCAAGCCGAACGAGCCCCGCGGCGACATCTTCCTGCCCACCATCGGGCACGCGCTGGCGATGATCTCGGTGCTCGAGCACGGCGACATCGTCGGGCTCAACCCCGAGGTGGGTCACGAGCAGATGGCCAACCTCAACTACACCCACGGTCTGGCCCAGGCGCTGCAGTGCGGCAAGCTCTTCCACATCGACCTGAACGGCCAGAAGGGCCTGAAGTACGACCAGGACCTGGTGTTCGGGCACGGCGACCTGCTGAGCGCCTTCTTCACCGTCGACCTGCTCGTGAACGGCTTCGCCGCCTCTCCCGACGCGCCGCGCTACGAGGGCCCGATCCACTTCGACTACAAGCCGAGCCGCACCGAGGGCATGGAGGGCATCTGGGACTCGGCGAAGGCCAACATGGAGACCTTCCTGATGCTCAAGAAGAAGGCCCAGGCCTTCCGAGCCGACCCCGAGGTGCAGGCGCTCATGCGTGAGGCCAGCATCTTCGAGTTGGCCGAGCCCACGTTGGGCAGTGACGAGGACGTGGCCACCTTCCTGGCCGCCGTTGAGCCGTTCGACGCTGCCGCCAAGGGCGAACGCGAGTACCACTACGTGCAGTTGCACCAGTTGGCCCTGCGCCACCTGATCGGCTGAACGTCGATGGCCGTCACGTCCCGTCACCCCGCTGTCCGCACGCTCGTGGCAGGGGTCGACTCCTCGACCCAGTCGTGCAAGGTGCTGGTCTGCGATGCCGCCACCGGTGAGGTCGTCCGGGAGGGTCGTGCCGACCATCCCGACGGCACGGCGGTGCACCCCGACGCCTGGTGGGCGGCACTCGAGCTGGCCGCGGCACGGGCCGGGGGGCTGGACGACGTGGCGGCCATCTCGGTCGGGGGGCAGCAGCACGGTCTGGTGGCCCTCGACGGGCACGGCGAGGTCGTCCGCGAGGCCCTCTTGTGGAACGACACCCGCTCCGCCGACGCTGCTCGTGACCTGGTGGACGATCTGGGCGGCGGGGCTGCCTGGGCCTCCGCGGTGGGCTCGGTCCCAGTGGCCAGCCTGACGATCTCGAAACTGCGCTGGCTGGCTGACGCGGAACCCGACAACGCTGCCCGCACGGCCGCGGTCTGCCTGCCCCATGACTGGCTCACCTGGAAGCTCCTGGGTGCCACCGTGCAGCACGAGGGCCCGTTCGACGCGTTGGTCACGGATCGCTCGGATGCCTCGGGCATGGGCTGGTTCGACCCGGTGACCAATGAGTACCGACGAGACCTGGTGGCGTTGGCCCTGCGCGACGAGGATGCCGCGCGGCGACTGGCCCTGCCGAGGGTGCTGGGCCCGCACGCATCCGCGGGACGCGCTCGCCTGGTGGCCCCGGGAGCGGTCGTGGGCCCGGGCTGCGGTGACAATGCCGGAGCCGCGCTGGGACTCGGCCTCGAGCCGGGAGCGACCAGCGTCTCACTGGGCACCTCGGGTGTGGTGGCCGCCGTGTCGGCCCGTCCCACCCACGATGCCAGCGGGCTCGTGACCGGCTTCGCCGACGCCTCGGGCGGGTTCCTCCCGCTCGCCTGCACCCTGAACGGTTCCCGGGTGCTCGACCACGTGTGCGGGCTGCTGGGGGTGACCCATGACGAGCTGTCAGACCTAGCCCTGGCGGCGTCCCCCGGAGCGGGTGGGTTGGTGCTGGTGCCGTGGTTCGACGGTGAGCGCACCCCCAACCTGCCCACGGCCACGGCGAGCCTGCACGGCATGACCCTCGCCTCGACGACGCGCGAGAACTACGCGCGCGCCGCCGTCGAAGGGGTGCTGTGCCTGATGGGTGCGGGCATCGAGGCCGTCCGCGCCCAGGGTGTCGACGTGGACCGGGTGAGCCTGATCGGCGGCGGCGCGAAGTCGCAGGCCGTCCGGCAGCTGGCACCCGAGGTGCTCGGGGTGCCGGTGGACCTGCCACCCACGGCCGAGTACGTGGCGCTGGGGGCGGCCAGACAGGCCGCCTGGGTGCTCTCCGCACAGGACCAACCGCCCCGCTGGACGATCCCGGGGACCACCACGCTGAGCCCCGACGACGAGGCGAGGGAGCGGGGCGCCACGATTCGCGCACGCTACGCCCGATTCGCCGATCAGCAGGCGGGTCTCGTCAGAGACTGAGGGAATCGCCCGACCGACAGGGCGGCGCCGCTCACGCCAGGTTGCGCACCAGCGTCCAGATGTTCTCGCCGTCGGCACGACGGTAGCTCATCTCGTCCAGCACCGCCCGGGAGAGCGCCAGCCCACGACCACTCTCGTCCAGCTGGTCGGCCGAGTCCTGGGAGAACTGCGGGATGGCGTCGCTCGCCTCCCGCATGTGGGCGACGATGCGGTCGGGGCGGACGCCCAGCGTGAAGCGGTAGACCACCTTGCCCTTCGGACGACCGTGCTCGACGACGTTGCCGGCGACCTCGATGACGGCGGTCTCGAACATCATCAGGTCGCCCGGGTCGAGGTGCGGGTGGTCCGCGGCCACGCGCTCGAGCAGGTCGTGCAACTCGTTGATGGACTCCGGGACCGCCAGTCCGGCCATCTCGTAGTCGTCAGGCATGTGACCAGCCATCCGTGGCCTCCTTGACCGTGGCGTACGGGCGCAGCACCCGGTTGAGGTTCGTGAGCTGCAGCACCGTGAGCACCTGCTGGGAGGGTCCGGCGATCCGCAGGTCGCCCCCGGCCTGTCGGGCGTCCTTGAGTCCACCGACGAGCGCACCCAGACCGGACGAGTCGATGAACGAGGTGTCAGCGAGGTCGATGACGACCCTGGTACCGCCCTCGGCGATGGTGGACTTCAATGCGGCCCGCAACGATGGCGCCGAGACCATGTTCAGTCGTCCGTCGCAGCCGATGACGGCAACTCCGTCGCGATGGTCCTTGTGGATGTCCATGTCAGTCCTCCTGTGAGTCGGGGGTGGATGGTTGGGGTCCGGATGATTGCGCTTACGATGACGACGTTGCGGGTGATGACGGTGCCGGGCGGTACAGCGCCGCCTTGAAGATGACACTCATGACGAGCAGGTCGTAGGCGACCCACGCGACGTTGACACCGGTGCCGACGATGCTCGAGGCCGAACCGGTCCACAGCCTCACGACGCCGATGACGCAGGCGACGACCAGCACCACGGTCGCGATCAGCTGAGGCAGCACCAGCCGCCACGGGAACGAGTCTCCACCCTGGCGGGTCTTCGGCGTCACGGCGAAGCCCAGCGGACGACCCCACAGCACGTTGGCTGTCGCGGTCCAGCAGGCGCGGATCCAGACGGGGAAGAGCGCAAAGCTGTACTGCTGCCCGCGCCAGGTCTTCACCCCGTAACCCACCACGGCGAAGAGCAACTGGTTGGCGATGATGTAGGGCAGGAAGCGCTGCAGGAACTCCATTCCGAACGCCTGCACCGGCAGCACCCCGGCGACCAGGTAGAGCACCGGCGCGAGCATGAAGACGACCGCCGCGAATCCCGACAGGTAGCTCCACATGGTCGCGAAGTACATCAGCCGCTGACCCAGCGACAGTCCGCGCTGCACCAGGGGGTTCTCGCGCACCATCACCTGGATGGTGCCCTGTGCCCACCGCAGGCGCTGGGTCAGCATGGTCCCCAGGTCCTCCGGTGCGAGCCCCCGGGCCAGCGTCTCGTGGTGGTACACCGACGACCAGCCGGCAGCGTGGAGCCGCATGCAGGTGGCCATGTCCTCGGTCACCGAGATGGTCGCCAGTGGCAGCAGGGGTTGGGCCTCGTGACCACGATCGACGTCGACCGCCCCGACGAGGGCCTTGACCGATTCCAGTGCGCCCAGTGGGGAGAACTCGCGCCTCGACAACTCGTCCAGGGCCACCTCGTCGACGATCACCCCACCCAGCTCGCCGTCCATCTCGACCGGCAGATCGGTCAGCGCCTTCAGGTCGGCCTCGATGGCGGCCAGGTCCTCCTGCACCACCGAACGCGAGGCGACGTCGACGGCCCGGTGGAAGTCCCAGGTGAGCGACGAGAGGTCATCCCCGTCGGAGAGCCGCTTGTGGGCGACGTTGAGGGCCGCGCTCACCGACTCGACGGCGCGTACCGTGGGCGCGCCGTAGCGGCCGGCAGTGCGCGCCGTGCGCCGGAGGATGCGCTGGGCGGCACGCATGGCCTGCCGCACCCCCGTCTCGACCTCCTTGACGTAGCCGACGATGCCGAGCTGCATCAGGGCCTCACGACGGATGACGGCATTCGAGCCGCAGAAGAAGGCGGCGTTCCAGCCGTCCTTGCCCTGCTGGATGGGGCCGTAGAACAACGGCGCCTGGCTGCCGAGTGGGTCGCAGTCGGTGACGTTGGAGAACCACTGCGGGGTCTGTACGAGCGCGACCTTGGGGTCGTCGAAGTAGCCGAGCGTGCGATCGAGGATCTGGGGGTCGGGCACCTGGTCGGCGTCGAGGATGAGCAGGAACTCGCCCTCGGTCACGAACAGCGCATTGTTGAGGTTTCCGGCCTTCGCGTGGCGCGGGCGGTCGATCCAGTCGTCACTGCGGGTGATGTAGCCGACCCCGGCCACCTCCGCGGCTCGCTGCATCTCGGGGCGGGCACCGTCGTCCAGCACCCAGGTCTGGTGCGGGTGGCTGATCTTCTGGGCGGCCCGAGCGGTCGCCATCACCATCTCGACGGGCTCGTTGTAGGTCGTGATCAGCACGTCGACCGTCGCCCCGGCCGGGGCCGGGTCGGGTTCCCCGCGCAGCCGGAGCCGCCAGACCGTGAGGCCGAACAGGTAGGCGTCGATCAGCGCATAGGTCTCGGCCAGCACCAGCGGTACCGCGATCCACCAGTTGTGCCAGTTGACCGAGAACAGCCACCTCCAGCCCACGTAGACGGTGCCGAAGGTGAGCGTGAGGACGACCATGATCCTGGTCAGCAGAAGGCGGGTCATGTGGGCTCCCGTCGGAGGACGACCACCGTGGCGTCATCGGTCATGGCGTGGGTGCTGGCGAAGGAACGGAATCGATCGACGATGACCTGGGCGCTGCCGCCCGCGTGGACGGCCTCCGCCGCACGTTCCATGGCCGCATCGACCGTGGCGAAGTGGTCGAGGAAACCGTCGCTGACGATGACCAGGGTCTCGCCGGGCGCCAGCGTGGTCTCGTGTGCGCGCCAGTGGGCGTCGCGAAGCACCCCCAAGGGCAGCCCCGAGGTCTTCAACGTGCGGTAGCTGCCCCCGGGGCCGGCGATGCCCCCCAGTCCGTGCCCGGCGTCGACGTAGCTGAGTCGTCCCGACTCCGGTTCGAGGCGGGCGCTGAAGACCGTCACGAACGCGTCCACGCTCGACAGGTCTGGCTCGAGTGCCCGGCCCGCCTTGTTGATGGTGGCCTCCTGGTCGTTGAACTGCGAGGCTCCGCGGAACATCGACCGCACCGAGGCCGCGATCAGGGCGGCCCCCACTCCCTTGCCCATGACATCGGCGACGTGGATCTGCAGACCGTGGTCGAGTGCGTACCAGTCGAAGAAGTCACCACCCACCTGTTGGGCCGGCAGGCACAGTGCTGCCAGGTCGTAGCCCTCGCAGGTCGGCGCCTGGTTCGGCATCAGGAGTTGCTGGATCTCGGCTGCCTTGGCGATGTCGCGCTGGAACGAGAGCTCACCCTCGACCCAGCGGGCCATCTCGACCAGCACCTCCTCCTCGTCCGGGGTGAGGTCACGGGGCTTGGTGTCGACGATGCACAACGCGCCGATGCGTGCGCCGTCGGGAGCGTGCAGGGGTTGGCCGGCGTAGAAACGCACTTGGGTGTCTCCGGTGACCGCCGGGTTGTCGGCGAACCGGGCGTCGTTCGTGGCGTCCTTGACCTTCATCACGGACGATCGCTGGATGGTGTGGTGGCAGAACGACTGCTCGCGTGGGCCCTCGGTGAATTCGCGGGCGAATCCGGCGTTGGCCTTGTGCCACTGGCGGTCTTCGTCGACGAGCGTGATGGCAGCCATCGGCACGTGGAAAAGGGTGCGGGCGAGGCGCACGACGCGATCGAATCGTTCCTCGCGGGGGGTGTCCAACACATTCATCGCGCGAAGCGCGCGCAAGCGTTCGGACTCGGGGGTGTCCATGGCGAGAACTATGCCTCAGGTGCGCATCAGAATTGAATCGCGGAACCCGTGTTGTTGCAGTCCGTCCGGTGGGTGAACAGAAGCGCGCGCCGCCCCCCGGCCCATGGCACTCCACCTCACCCCCAGGGGTAGGATGTGGCCAGGCCACAGGGGGCTCTGGCGCTAGGAGAAGGATTGTCAACACTGAAGGACGTCGCCCGGGAGGCGGGGGTGGCGGTGTCAACCGTGTCGCGCGCCTTCACCCATCCGGAGCGACTCAACCGTGACACCGTGGCTCGGGTGAGGGAAGTCGCCCTGCAACTCAACTACCAGGTCAATCCGCTCGCCAAGGCGCTCATCACCGGCAGGTCTCCCATCATCGGGATGCTCGTGACCAACATCACCGCGCCGTTCATGACTTCGGTGATCAAGGCGGCCCAGGCCGAGGCGTACGACCATGGCTTGTGGCTCGCGGTCGGTGACACCGACAACCAGCCCAGCCACGAGGATGAGTGGTCCCAGACCATGTCCGGCCTCGCGCAGGGCCTGATCCTGGTCGGAGCCGGCTCGGACGACGAAACCCTCCGACGCATCGCCGATCAGGCCCCGCTGGTGTTGCTCCAGCGTGAGGTCAGCGGCGTCGCCAGCCTGCGCCAGGAGTCGCGGCCGGGGCAGGTGCAGGTCGTCGAGCACCTGCTGCACCTGGGGCACGAACGACTGGCCTACCTGCCGGGCCCCGAGCAGTTCTGGATCTCCCGGCACCGACTGGCCACCCTCCGTGCGGTGTGTGCGGAGTTGGGTGCAGAGCTCGTGGTCATGCCTCACTCGCCACCCGAGTTGGCCGCCGCACGTGACCTGACGACAGCCGTGCTCGAGACCGGGGCGACGGCCGCACTCTGCTTCAACGACATGATGGCCCAGGGCGTGGTGGTGGGTTTGCACCAACTCGACCTTCGGGTCCCACGACATCTCTCGGTCGTCGGCCATGACAATGAGCTGACGCGCATGTCAGTACCGGCGCTGACCACCATCCACGGTCACGCCATCGAACTGGGCCAGCGGGCGATCCGAAGGCTCCTGGCCGACGAGGGGCTCACCCGGGCCAACGAGACGCTGGACTCGACGGCGGTCTTCCGTGAGTCCACCGGCCCGCGGCCCTCGACGCTCAGGGTTGCAGCCGCGGCCCGCTGAGCGCCGCCTGCCTGGCTCGACTCGAGGAACGGACGACCAAGGTGGGCGCCAGCAGCTCGCGCACCGGCGGGGCACCGCCGATCATCGCCCACAACACCTCGATGCTCCGCTCCCCCACCTCGGCGAAGGGTTGCCGGATGGTCGTCAGCGAGGGGGAGAAGTGGTCGGCCCCGTCGACGTCGTCAAACCCCACCACGGCGATGTCGTCCGGCACGCTGACCCCGGCATGGGCCAGACCCCTCATCAGCCCGAGCGCCACCTGGTCGTTGGCACAGAACACGGCGTCGGGTCGTGGGTGAGCCGCGAGCACCGCCGCGGCAGCGGCGTAGCCGTCACCAGCAGACCATCCCCCGGGCAGCAGGTCACCGCGGACTCCCAGTCGCGCTGTCTCCTCCTGCCAAGCAGCGGCACGCACGTCCGAGTCGAACCAGCCCTGGGGACCGGCCACGTGGGTCACCCGGCGCCGTCCCTCCGCGACCAACTCCTCGACCGCCATTCGTGCGCCGGCGGCGTGGTCGACGCCGATCACCGACACGCGTGGGTCGTCGAAGTGCGGGGCGATGACGCACACCGGCAGGTCGTCGGCGAGGGTCGAGGCCAGCGCAGCGGTGGGTGGTCCGACGGCGATGAAGACGACACCTTGCACGCCCATCACCCTGAACCGCTCCGAGGTGGCGTGGGCCGCCTCGAGGTCGGCCTCCGGCAGGGTGCCGATGACGGTGGCGAAGGAATGGGCGTGGGCGGCCCGGTCGATCGCTGCGAGCAGGTGGTTGGGGCCGAACAACGCATTGCCGGGTGAGACCGCGCCGATCAGGCTGGTCGTCGTACCCCGGACGAGGGCGCGCGCCGCAAGGTTGGGTCGGAACCCGAGCTCGCGGATCGCCTCCTGCACGCGCAGCCGGGTCGGTTCGCGCACCAGCTCGGGAGCGTTCAACACCCGCGAAACGGTCTGGTGCGAGACCCCCGCCCGCTGCGCCACCTGGGCCATCGACACGGCACGCCCGTTCCTCATGCGTGGCTCCTCCCTCACTGCCCGTCACGCGGCCCCGGACGGGCCCGGTCTCAGCCGGCGAGCCTCACCATCGTCCACGACACGGGGGGAAGCTCGATCGCCAGGGTGCCGTTCTCCCACTGGGCGGAGTCATTGGCGCTCGGCAGCACGCTCTGGTCGTCGGCACGGGCCGTCCAGTAGGGGTCGTCGGAGGTGTAGGTGAGCGCCTCCGACAGGGTCGCCGCCCCCGAGCGCACGGCCGCCTCGAGGTTCACCGTCTGGTCGACGGATCGATTGACGAGGAAGACGACCGTCGCCCCCGTGTCCGGGTCGTGGGTCGCGACGGCATCGACCATGTCGACCTCACCGAACTTCGCTGTCTTGACCCGGGGTGAGTCGAGCGCCACCCGCAGCACGTCACCCTTGGCGTGGCGCGCAGTCAGGGCGAACGGGTGGAAGGTCGTCTGCCGCCAGGCGGCGCCACCGGGTTCGGTCATGATCGGCGCGATCACGTTGACGAGTTGGGCCAGGTTCGCCGAGAACACCCGATCGGAGTGGCGCAGCAGCGAGATCAGCAGGTCTCCGACAACGACGGCGTCGGCCACGGTGTAGTGGTCCTCGAGCAGCACCGGTGCGATCGGCCACTCGTCACCCGTGGGCGGACGGGACTCCGCACGCTGCTGGTACCAGACATTCCACTCGTCGAAGCTGATCCCGACCACCTTGTCGCTCTTGCGCGCCGCCGCCACGGCGTCCGCCGTCGCCGCGACCGACTCGATGAACCGGTCCATGTCGACGGCACTGGCCAGGAAGCTGGCCAGGTCACCGGACTCGTCCTCGTAGTAGTAGGCGTGGGCCGAGACCATGTCGACCTGCTCCCAGCACTCCTCCAGGACGACCCGCTCCCACTCACCGAAGGTGGGCATCGCCCGCGACGAGGAGCCACAGGCCACCAGTTCCAGGTCCGGGTCGATCATGCGCATGGCCCGGCCGGCCTCCGCCGCGATCCGTCCGTACTCCTCGGCGGTCTTGTGGCCGATCTGCCAGGGGCCGTCCATCTCGTTGCCGAGACACCACAGCTTGATCCGGTACGGGTCGGCCACGCCGTTGGCCCGACGCTGCTCGGCGAAGTGCGAACCGGCAGGCACGTTGGTGTACTCCAGCAGGTCGAGCGCCTCCTGCACCCCCCGGGTACCGAGGTTGATGGCCATCTGGGGTTCGACGTGGGCCAGTTCGCACCACGCCATGAACTCATCGACGCCGACACGGTTGGGCTCCATCGAGTGCCAGGCGAGGTCGAGCCGGGAGGGACGTCGGTCGACCGGACCGACACCGTCCTCCCAGCGGTACCCCGAGACGAAATTGCCCCCGGGGTAGCGGATCAGGGTGACCCCCAGTTCACGCACCAGGTCGAGCACGTCGCCGCGCCACCCCCCGGCCACGGCAGTGGGGTGGTCGGGCTCATGGATGCCGGTGTAGACACAGCGACCCAGGTGCTCGACGAAGGAGCCGAAGGTGCGGCGGCGCACCGGGGCAACGGTGAACGCAGGGTCGATGACGAGGCTGGCGACCGCCATGGTCGTGCTCCTTCCGGATGGGCTGGATGCGTCCGCGTGGGGTGGTCCGCATCGGTGGCCCTTGGTGTGCATTCCTGTGCGACGACACTCCCCCGCTCGGACAGTGCTTGTCAAGGAGGACGGCCCATCGATGTGAACGCTCACAATTTTGCCCGGAATCCCTTGACACGGCCCGGGGGAAGATGTTTCGTTTTGGGTGCACCGAGACCCAAAGGAGGGTCAGAACCATGCACGTGCCCGATCCACAGCCACGTTTGATGAGTCCATCCGGTGGCTTCCCACACCTCAGTCGTCGCGGTCTGCTCGCAGGTGCCGCGACCGTCGGCCTGTCCGGCTCACTGGCCGGTTGCAGCACCTTGTCAGCCGGCCTCGCCGGCGGCGAGGTCGCCCCCGGCACCGTCCAGTTCTGGAACCTGTTCGGCGGCGGCGACGGCGCTCGCCTGCAGGGCATGCTCGACGTCTACCGCAAGGCCCACGGGCCCAACTCGCTCGAAGCGGCGACCTTCAGCTGGGGCAACCCGTACTACACGAAGGTCACCCTCGCCACGTTGGGCGGGCATCCGAGTGACGTGGCCATCTCGCACGCCACCCGCGCGGTCAACCTGGCCCGCGGCGGCCTGCTCGAGCCGATCACCGACGACATGCTCGCCCTGGCGGGGCTGAAGCCGACCGACTTCAGCGAGATCCCGTGGAAGGCGGGCCAGGTCGACGGCCAGCAGTACACGATCCCCCTCGACACGCACCCCTTCGTCCTCTACTACAACGTGGACGTCTGCCAGAAGGCGGGCCTGATGGACGGTGACAAGCTCAAGCCCATCGTCGGACTCGACCAGTGGGAGGCCGCGCTCACGGCCGCCAAGAAGGTGACCGGACAGTTCGGCTGCGCGGTGCCGACGATCGGCGACACCGCGAGCTGCTGGCGTTGGCTCACCACGCTCTACCACCAGCAGGAAGGCGCCACCCCCTTCCTCTCAGACGGGGGTCGCGACCTGTCGTGGAACGAGGACCTGGCGCTGAAGACCCTGACGCTCATGCAGAAGTGGACGAAGGCGGGGCTGATGCCCAAGAACACCGACTACCCGGGAGCGCAGACGCTGATGTTCACGGGCAAGGCTGGGTTCTACCTGATGGGCGTCTGGGAGATCACGACGGCGCAGTCCATCAAGGGACTGAAGTTCGGCATGACAGCCATCCCCACCCTGTTCGACAAGGCCGCCACCCAGGGCGACTCGCACACCTTCGTGCTGCCGAGGATGAACCGGGACGAGGCGCAGCTCAAGCGAGCGATGGGCTTCGTGAAGGCGATGCTCGACCAGTCCATCGCCTGGGCCAAGGGTGGCCACGTGCCCGCCTACGTGCCGGCCGTGCAGTCGAAGGAGTTCACCAGCCTCGAGCCGCAGAAGAACTACGCCGACGTGGTCAAGACGGTCACCTACGACGCACAGGCCTGGTACTCGGGTTCCGGCTCGACCTTCGAGAACATCATCGGCGCACAGATCGGACTGGTCGAACAGGGACTCACGAGCCCCCAACGGGCCCTCGACTCCGCCCGGAGTCAACTGTCCACCTACGCCAAGACCGCAGACCCGCTGGGCTGAGAGGAGGACCACCAATGAGCACCACCACCGCTGTTGCCCGGTCGGAGGAGACCGGTAGGGGGAAGACGGGCGAGGCCGCCCCCAGGGAGACCAGGATCGCCTGGGCCTTCCTGGCCCCGTTCGCCGTCCTGTACGTGCTGTTCCTGATCTGGCCCGTCATCTACATGGTCATCTCGAGCTTCTTCAACACCACTCTCGTGCACAAGGGTCTCGGCTCATTCGCCGGCGGCGCCAACTACGCCGAGATGCTCTCGAAGCACGAATTCTGGGTGGCCATGTGGAACACCATCTGGTTCACCATCCTGACCGTCGTCCCGTTGGTCCTGCTGGCGTTCGTGCTGGCCATTCTCGCCAATCGGGTGCGCCGGGGCCAGTGGTTCTTCCGGCTGGCCTTCTTCCTGCCGTTCATCCTGCCCAGCGCGGCGATCGGCATCATCTGGAACTTCATCTACACCCCCGACAGTGGGTTGTGGAACCAGGTGCAGAAGTGGTTCGGCAATGACTCACCGTCACCGGTCCTGGCCACCCCGCACCTGGCCATGATCGGCATCGCCATCGCCACCATCTGGTGGACGATCGGGTTCAACTTCGTGCTCTACCTCGCCGGTCTGCAGGACATCCCCCGAGAGCTCTACGAGGCCGCAGCCGTCGACGGGGCGACCCCGTGGCAGCAGATCCGCAGCATCACGGTGCCCATGTTGAGCCCGACCACCCAACTGGTGGTGCTGCTGCAGATCATCGCCAGCCTGAAGATCTTCGACCAAGTGTACCTGATGACCGGGGGCGGCCCGGGCATCTCGACAGAGGTGGTGCTGCAGCTGGTCACCAACACTGCCTTCACCGACTACCGCGTCGGTGCCGCATCGGCCGCCTCGGTGCTGTTGTTCCTCGTCATCCTGATCGTGGCCCTCGTCCGTGTCGCCATCGACCGGATCCGTTCGAGGAAGGAAGCCTGATGTCCACCACATCCGCACCCCGCCGGACCCGCGGTGTCTCGGCGGCAGCTCCCCCGGCTCGGCAACCCGGCTCGAAGGGCTCGGGACGAAGCTTCGGCATCATCGCCTGGACCGTGCTCATCATCTTCTCGATCATCTGGCTGATCCCCAGCTTCTGGGCGATCAAGACCTCTCTGACGGCGAACTCCACCGCATCGCTCGGCGCCATCCCCATCGTCAAGGACTGGCATCTCACCACCGCCTCGTACCAGACCCTGCTGAAGGGCGGCGACATCTGGCAGTGGTACCTCGCCAGCGCCGTGACCGGCGTCGTCACGGTCTTCCTGAGCATGCTCGTGTGCACCATGGCGGGTTATGCCCTGTCGCGCATGAAGTTCAAGGGGTCAGCGGTGATGATGGGCCTGATCGTGCTCGGCGTGATGATCCCCGGCCAGGTGCTGATCGTCCCGCTGTTCGCCCTGCTCAACCAGCTGGGCATCCTGGGCACCTACTGGTCGGTGATCCTCCCGCAGGTTCCGCAGGTGCTGGCCGTGTTCGTCTTCAAGCACTTCTTCGACTCCCTGCCCAAGGACTTCGAGGAGGCTGCCCGCATCGACGGTGCCGGCTACTGGCAGACCTACACCCGCATCCTGTTGCCGCTGTCACGGCCGGTGATCGCGGCCATGTCGATCGTCACCTTCGTCGGCGTCTGGAACAACCTGCTGCTGCCGCTGTTCGTGCTGACCAACCCGAAGCTGATGACCATCCCCGTGGGCCTGGCCACCGTGCAGGGATCCTTCGGTCAGCGCTACGCCGACATCCAGGCATCGTCCATCCTGGGCGCACTGCCGCTGATCATCCTGTTCCTGATCTTCCAGCGACAGGTCGTCGAAGGGGTGGCGGGCTCCGGCATCAAGGGCTGACCCGCCGGTGGGCCGTGACACACTGACGCCGTGCTGACCGTGACCGTCAAGGTGCCCAGTGACCTCACTGAGGTCGTGCTGGGACTGTGTGAGGGCGACGTCGCCATCTCGTCGGTGGCGGTCGCCCGCGGCCAGACCGTCATGCCACCCGGCGACGTGATCACCATCGACATCGCCCGCGAGGCTGGGGACGGACTGCTGCAGAGACTGCGGGAGGCGCAGGTGCCCCAACACGGCACCGTGCTCGTGCAGCCCGTGGCGACGTGGCTCTCGAGCCGGGGGCTGAGGTCTGAGCGGGCCGCCCCCGGCGACGGCACCGACGCGGTGCTGTGGGCCGAGGTGGTGCAGGGGCTGCGTGCCGACTCCCAGTTCACCTGGGTGTTCGCCACCACCATCTGCATGGCCACCCTGCTGGCCGCTGTCGCGATCGTGCTCGACTCCCCGATCCTGGTGGTCGGCGCGATGATCCTCGGCCCCGAGTTCGGGGCCATCGCCGGAACCGCGGTGGGGTTGCTGCGCGGTCGACGCGGCATGGTCGGACGAGCAGTGGCCACCCTGCTGGGCGGGTTCGGCCTGGCCATGGCCGTCACGGCGTTGTTCGGCGTGATCTGCCGCGGGTTGGGCTGGATCACCTCCGACCAGGTGACGGGTGCTCGTCCGGCGACCGCCTTCATCTACTCCCCCGACAAGTGGTCGATCATCGTGGGACTGATCGCGGCCTCGGCGGGTGTGCTCGCCATCACCTCGGGCAAGCGCGACGGCCTCTCGGGTGCGTTCGTGTCGGTGACGACCATCCCCGCGGCCGCCAACGTGGCGCTCGGTCTGGTCTTCGGCGCCTGGCCGGAGGTGATCGGCAGTGGTTTGCAGTTGGCGATCAACCTCACGGCCATGACCGTGGCGGGCTGGTTGACCCTGGTCGTGCAGCAACGCCTGTGGGCCCGCGTGCGTGCCACCTGGCACGCCCGGCGCCGCCCCTGACGTAGGTCCTCGCCGCGGTGACCAGTCTTGCCGAACACCTTGACAGGAGATTACTCCAAGACTTGGATTAAACGAGCACCGTTGCTCCCCTGCCCCGGCAGAAACAGGATTGGTTCCTCATGCACGACTTCGTCGCCCGCACCGAACACCGCCTCACCCGCTTCATCAACGAGCGTCTGCGCCAGCAGTTGTACCGGGACCGGGCCCGGGTCGAGGTCACCCACTGGGAGGCACCCGACGAACCGGTCAGTTTCGCCGAGGCCACTGCCCAGACGTTCGCCCCCTTCGAGGTGGGCACCCCCTGGGGGCCTCCGTGGGGAACCGTCTGGTTCCACGTCACCGGCACCGTGTCAGTCGGGTGGGGCAAGGAGGCCGACACGCGGCCCGAACTGCACGTCGACCTCGGTTTCGCCGGCGGGGGAACGGGGTTCACCTGCGAGGCCAACGCGTGGTCGGCCCAAGGCACCCTGATCAAGGCGCTCGAGCCGATGAACCGCTACGTCACCCTCGATGCCGGCCCCGGGGAGTCGTTCGAACTGTTCATCGAGGCTGCCGCCAACCCCGTCGTCCCCTCGTTCAACTGGTACCAACCCACCCCGGTCGGCGACAAGGCCACTGCTGGCACTGACCCCATCTACGTGGTGAACACCCTCGAGGTGGCCCTGCTCGACACCGGCGTGTGGGAGTTGTCGCAGGACGTCGACGCCCTGCGCGGGCTGATGCTGGTGCTGCCGGCCGAGTCGACCCGCCGCCACCAGATCCTGTCAGCCCTCGAAGACATGATGGACGCCGTCGACCCGCACGACCTGGCCGGCACCGCTGCCCGCGGGCGGGAGGTGCTCCGTCCCGCCCTCGAGTCACCGGCCGGGCGCAGTTCCCACGTCGTGCACGCCACCGGCCATGCGCACATCGACTCGGCCTGGTTGTGGCCGGTGCGCGAGACCATCCGCAAGTGTTCACGTACGTTCTCGAACGTCATCGCCCTGATGGACGAGGACCCCGACCTCACCTTCGCCTGCTCGTCCGCCCAGCAGTACGAGTGGGTGCGCGACCACTACCCCGAATTGTTCGAGCGCATCCGCGAGAAGGTGGCCGAGGGACGATTCGTGCCGGTCGGCGGCATGTGGGTCGAGTCCGACACCAACATGCCGGGTTCCGAGGCGATGGTCCGCCAGTTCGTGCTCGGCACCCGCTTCTTCATCGACGAGTTCGGGTTCGAGCCCAAGGACGTCTGGCTGCCAGACAGCTTCGGCTACTCCGGTGCGATGCCGCAGATCGCCCGGGCTGCCGGCAAGGACTCCTTCCTCACCCAGAAGATCAGCTGGAACGACACGAACACCTTCCCGCACCACACGTTCTGGTGGGAGGGGATCGACGGCTCGCGCATCTTCACCCACTTCCCGCCCTCCGACACCTACAACTCCCACCTCTCCGCCGAGGAACTGGCCCGCTCGGAGCGGCAGTTCCGTGAGAAGGGACGAGCCACCCACGCACTCGTCCCCTTCGGTTGGGGGGACGGGGGTGGTGGCCCCACCCGAGAGATGATGGCTGCCGCCCGGCGCAAGGCCGATCTGGAGGGGTCACCCAAGGTGGTGGTCGACACCCCCGCCGAGTTCTTCGCGGCCGCCAAGGCCGAGCACGGCCACCTCGACACGTGGACCGGGGAGATGTACCTCGAGTACCACCGCGGCACCTACACCTCGCAGCACCGCACCAAGGCCGGCAACCGGCGCTCGGAGCACCTGCTGCGCGAGGCCGAACTCTGGTGGACGACCGCTGTCGTCCGTGAGGGTGCGACGTGGCCCAAGGAACAGTTCGACCGGCTCTGGAAGCAGGTGCTGTTGCAGCAGTTCCATGACATCCTTCCCGGGTCGTCCATCGCCTGGGTGCACCACGAGGCCGAGCAGCACTACGGGGCGATCGCCGCCGAACTGGAGGAACTGATCGCCGAGGCCGGTCGCATCCTGCTGGGCGCCGGTGAGACCCCGTTCGTGCTGAACGCTCGCCCGTTCGCCGACCACGGTGTGCCGGCGCTCGGCGTCGCCGCGGCCACCGAACCGCGCATCGCGGAGGTCGCGTCGTCCGGTGACGGGTTCACGCTCAGCAACGAGGCGCTGCTGGTCGAACTGGACGCCAACGGATTGGTGACCCGGCTGTTCGACAGGCGTGCCGGCCGCGACCTGCTCCCCCCGGGCCAGGTCTCGAACCTGCTGCAGTTGCACCGCGACATCCCCAACGAGTGGGACGCCTGGGACATCAACTCCCACTACAAGCAGGTGACCCGCGACCTCACCGAGGTGGTGTCGATCGCGACGGTTCCGGGCGGTGTGGTGATCGAGCGGAGCACCGGAGCCTCGTCCATCACCGAGACGGTGACGCTGGACGAGGCAGGGTTGCACCTCGACTTCGACATCGACTGGCACGACCGGCAGAAGCTGCTCAAGCTCACCCTGCCGTTCGCCCTGCACGCACGCGAGGCCACCAGTGAGATCCAGTTCGGGCACCTGGCCCGTCCGACCTCGGTGAACACGTCGTGGGATGCGGCCCGCTTCGAGACCGTCGCCCACCGCTGGCTGCACGTGTCCGAGCCCGGGTACGGGGTGGCGCTCGCCAACTCCTGCACCTACGGCTACGACACCCTGCGCACGACCGATGGTGACGGCAACTCGGTCACCACCGTCCGTCCATCCCTGCTGCGGGCCCCGATGTTCCCCGATCCGGATGCCGACCAGGGTCATCACCAGCTGTCCTTCCTGCTGGTGCCCGGCGCCGAGGTGGGTGACGCGGTCGAGGCCGGTTACGCCGAGAACCTGCCCACGCGGGTACTGGCGGGTGCCCACGGGGTCGACCCGCTGGTCACCATCGACAATCCCGCCGTGGTGGTGGAGGCCGTGAAGCTCGCCGAGGACGGCTCCGGTGACGTGGTCGTGAGGCTCTACGAGTCGCGTGGGGGACGAGCGGCCGCCGTCCTCGGCGTCGGTTTCGAGCACGGCCCGGTCGTCGCCACCGACCTGCTGGAGCGACCGCTGGCCACCGGGACCCGGAGCCCGCTGGTGGGTCAGGACCGGCTGGAGCTGCGGCCGTTCGAGATCGTCACCCTGCGGATCGGCCGGGCCTGACTCAGAGCACCTCCCCGGGGCGGTACGACGCCGCCTCGGGGTGGGCGGCCGCCAACTCGCCGATGCGGGCCACGAGGTTGGCCACCTGGGACCGGGCGGCCCCCGACAGCTCCAGCGGATCGGTGACCATGGCCTCGAGCTGTTGCTTCGACAGACCCAGCCGCGAGTCTGCACCCAGCCGGTCGAGCAGGTCGTTCGTGCGGGCGCCCGACTCGCGCATGCCCAGCGCCACGGCCACCGCGTTCTCCTTGATGGCCTCGTGTGCGGTCTCTCGTCCCACGCCGGCGCGCACCGCTCCCATCAGGATCTTGGTGGTGGTGAGGAACGGCAGGTAACGAGCCAGCTCGGCCTCGATGACGGCAGGGAAGGCCCCGAAGTCGGTCAGCACGGTCAGGAAGGTCTCGAAGAGTCCGTCGAGGGCGAAGAAGGCATCGGGCAGCGCGACGCGGCGCACCACCGAGCACGAGACGTCACCCTCGTTCCACTGGTCGCCGGCCAACTCGCCGACCATGGACACATAACCGCGAACGACCACCGCCAGCCCGTTCACCCGCTCGCAGGAGCGCGTGTTCATCTTGTGGGGCATGGCGGACGAGCCCACCTGACCCGGCTTGAACCCCTCGGTGACCAGTTCGTGCCCGGCCATCAGGCGGATCGAGGTGGCCAGGTTCGAAGGCGCCGCGGCGACCTGGGCGAGAGCGGTGACCACGTCGTAGTCGAGGGAGCGGGGGTAGACCTGCCCGGTCGAGGTGAACACCTGCCGGAACCCCAGGTGGGTCGCGATCCGCTGCTCGAGGTCGGCGAGCTTCGCCTCGTCGCCCCCCAAGAGGTCGAGCATGTCCTGGCTGGTGCCGACCGGTCCCTTGATGCCGCGGGCGGGGTAGCGTTCGATCAGTTCGTCGATGCGGCGGTGCGCCACCAGCAACTCGTCCGCGACGGTGGCGAACCGCTTGCCCAGGGTGGTGATCTGGGCGGCGACGTTGTGGGAGCGACCGGCAATGGGCTGGTCGCTGTACCGCGCCGCCAGGTCGGCGAGCATTGCCAGCGCCGCCACGATCCGGTCGCGCACGATGCGCAGCGAGGCGAGCACCTGCAACTGCTCGACGTTCTCGGTGAGGTCACGGCTGGTCATGCCCTTGTGCACGTGTTCATGCCCGGCCAGGGCGTTGAACTCCTCGATGCGTGCCTTCACGTCGTGCTTGGTGACCCGCTCGCGGGCAGCGATGGAACCAAGATCGACTCGCTCGACGACCGCCCGGTAGTCGGCGAGCACCCGGTCGACGTCCTCGGCGGCACCCTTCTCGCCGGCGAAGGTGACCCCGAGGTCGCGTTGGGCCTCGATCACCGCCAGCCACAACCGCCGTTCGGCGATGATCTTGTGTTCGGGACTCCAGATGGTGCGCATCGAGGTGGACGCGTACCGATTGGCGAGCACGTTCGGAACGGGCGCGGGGTTTGCGGAAGCGGGGGTGACAGGCGGGCGGGTGACGGACATGGTGCCTCCTCAGGCGGGGTCGCCGGCGAGCACCCGCGCGGCGATGTCACGGCGGACGAATCCGGTCGGGAAGTCGATCTCGTCGACCAGGGCATAGGCCTGGTGACGGGCGGCGGCGAGGTCGGGCCCTCGTCCGACGACGGTGAGCACCCGACCACCGGCGGCCACGAGTTGATCATGGTCTGGGTCGAGGGCGGTGCCGGCGTGGATCACCCAGGCGTCCTCGCGGTCGGGGGGCAGCATGATCGCCCCGCCCTTCGCCGGGGTGCCGGGGTAACCGTCGGCGGCCATCACCACCACGACGGCGGCTCCCGGGTGCCAGCGGACCTCGCCGAAGTCGGCGAGGGTGCCGGTGGCGGCGGCCAGCAGGAGTTGGCCGACGGGGGTCTCCACCAGTCCCATCAGGGCTTGGGTCTCGGGGTCGCCGAATCGGGCGTTGAACTCGACCACCCTCAGTCCGCGGCTGGTCATCGCCAGACCGCAGTAGAGCAGGCCCGAGAACTCGATGCCCCGAAGGTTGAGCTCGTCGAGGGTCGGGCGCGCCACCGTGGCCAGCACCTGTTCGATGATGTCGTCGGGAGCCCAGGGCAGGGGTGAGTAGGCGCCCATGCCGCCGGTGTTGGGCCCGGTGTCACCCTCACCGACCCGTTTGAAGTCCTGGGCCGGCTGCAGTCCCACGCAGGTGGTTCCGTCGGTGATGACGAAGAGGCTGATCTCCTCACCGTCCAGGTACTCCTCGATGACCACCCGGTCGCAGCCGGCAGCGTGGTCGACCGCCGCCTGCCGGTCGTGGGTGACGATGACTCCCTTTCCGGCAGCAAGTCCGTCGGCCTTCACCACGTAGGGGGCACCGAACTCGTCCAGGGCGGCCGCGACCTCGTCGGCGGTGGTGCAGACCCGCGCGTCCGCCGTCGGCACCCCCGCGGAGGCCATCACGTCCTTCGCGAAGGACTTGGAGCCCTCGAGTCGGGCGGCCTCGGCGCTCGGACCGAAGCAGGGGATGCCCGCGGTGCGCACCGCGTCGGCGACCCCCGCGACCAAGGGCGCCTCCGGCCCCACGACCACCAGGCCGACGCCCAGCTCCACCGCGAGGGCGGCGACCGCAGCGCCGTCGAGCTGGTCAACGGGGTGGTTCGTGGCGATGGTGGCCGTGCCGGGATTGCCCGGGGCGACGTGCACCGCGATCACCTGCGGGTCCTGGGCGATGGCACGGGCGAGCGCATGCTCGCGTCCGCCGGCGCCCACGACCAGCACGCTGAAGGGGGGCACACCGGGTCGCTGGGGGTTCACGGGGCCAGCCTAGTTGCTGGTCCCGCCGCGGCCGTCCAGCGCCGGTGCGCGAACATCTCCCCGTGGCGTCAACGGTGGCGGCGGCGTCAGCGGTGGCGGTGGCGGCGACGTCCCCAGCCGAAGTAGGCGACCGGACCGATCGTGTTCACGAAGGACCCCAACACCCAGGCCCATTTCGGACCCCGGATCTGCTCGGCCGGGCGCTTCTTGAGATCGCGCCACATGGCGACCTTGGCACTGAACTCGACCCCGGCAGCGATGCCGAGGACCACCTTCTCCCCCGCGGTGAGCGGGCGCTTCTGCTTGCCCATGCATCCAGCCTAGATCCGGCCTTCGGGCCCCCGTTCAGAGGGGGACCACCACTCCGGTGCGCGCTGACCGGTAGAGCCCCAGCACCAACGCCAGAGAGCTGCGGTGCTCGACCAACGGCACCGGCGGACGAACCCCCTCCCCCACCCCGAGCCCGGTCAGGGCGTCGGCGATGGCTTCGTACTGGCGGGTGTGGCCCACTCCCAGGGGTTCCTCCCTGGTCACGGCCTCACGGAGGCCGGCGGGCAGGTCGTCCACCTGGTTGGTGCTCGACAAGGGGCGCTCGCGCACCTCGGAGTCGTCCTCGGCCGGGACCGAGCGGTGGAGGTAGCGGAGCCGGTGGTTCTCGATGAGCGCCGACCCTTCGGAGCCCATCACCGAGAGGCTGACGTTCAGTCCGGGGTTGGCGGCGGTGGTGGCGTGCAGCGCAGCGAGGGCACCACTCTCGAACCTCACCACGCCCACCGCTGTGTCCTCCACCTCGATGTGGTGGGCGAGAGTGGCCGTCCAGGCGAAGACCTCCACGGGTCGGCCGAGCAGGTGCACCAGTTCGTCGAGGGCGTGGATGCCCTGGTTGATCAGGGCCCCTCCGCCGTCGTGCTGCCAAGTGCCCCGCCAGTTGCTGCCCTCGAAGTAGGACTGGGGACGCCACCACGGCGTGGACGCGATGGCCGAGGTGATCCTCCCCAGCGAACCTGCCTCGATCAACTCGGCCACCAGGGAGGTCGCGGGGTCGAACCGGTGCTGGCTGATCACCGAGACCGTCCGGCCGGCGTCCGCCTCGGCGGCAAGCAGGGAGTCGATCCGCTCCAGGGTGATGTCGGCGGGCTTCTCGATCACCACGTGCTTGTCGAGGTCGAGCGCTTCGAGGGCGACCGCGACGTGGGCTCCCGTCGGCACGGTGACCGCGACCAGGTCGAAGGACACCACTCGGGCCGCCTCGGACAGGGTGCGGAAGGTCGGCACCCCGTAGCGGTCACCCCACGCAGGATGGCGGGGGGTGCGTTCGACGACGCAGGCCAGTTCGATTCCCCGGGCGGCCAAGATCGCCTCGGCGTGCACCGCGGCGATGAAACCCGTACCCACGAGCGCAACCCTGGTCATGGTCGCAGTCTGGCAGCGGGCCCACCCCCGCAGCAGGCGTTGCCAGGGCTTGCCCCGGGCCGGGCAGCCTCAGCCCGCCATCCGCGGGTGGAACGCAGGTGCCGTCAACTGGGGTACACACAGCACCCGCGGGGTTCGTCCGAGCAAGGCGGCGGCGTGACCGAGTGCCGACTCCACGTCGGGAGCGGTGCGCGCGCCCATCGCCCGGGCGAGGTCGGGGCGCTCGGCGCCGGCGATGACCACCGCCTGGGTCTGGTCGAGGGCGACCCCACCCATGTAGACCATCGAGAACGCGTGGAACGGGTGGTAGCCGTAGTCCTCACGGTACCGGGAGACCAGGCCCTCGTCGGTGGAGAGTTGATCATGGAACTGCACCATGTCGCGGGGGTGGTCGACGGCCTGCAGCAGGTCGAAGGCCGGCCGGTAGCTCGGGAAGTCGGCGTCGTTGAACCAGCCGTCGCAGATGCTGGCGGCGATCACGATGGGGGCGCGCACCAGAGCCGCCTTGGCCCGGACGATCGCAGCGCCACACGCCTGCATCATCAGGATCGGGTTCGAGCCCATCCCGGGCCCGTAGTGGAAGGTGCGCGGCATGCCCAGCAACAGGACGTCGAAGGGGTCACCGTCGAGCTCGACGTCGGTGCGCTGGGCCGCCAGTGGCCAACTGGCGCGCTCGACCTCGCTGATCGCCCCGGCTGCCACCGCCAGCTGTCGCGATCGGGAGTCGAGCACCGCGTCGACGGCCAGGAACCGACCGCCCAAGTGTTCCTCCATGCGCTCGCCGATGGCCCGCAGCTGTTCGCGGAAGCGTCCATGGGGGGTGGCGGGTACGAAGTCGGGGCGGTACATCGTCCGCGGGGCGTGGTGGGCCGCGATCGAGCGCCACGAGGTCAGTCCGGTGGCGGGCATCTTCCAGCCGCCCGAGTACCCGCCGTACGGGTTGCCCGAGGCGTGCCCCACCAGCACCGAGAGGTCGGCTTCGACCGCGGCCCGGTTGACCTGCACCGGGTCTCCCAGGGACGACTCCCCCAGGTCGATCATGCCCTCGGGGTCCTCGGCGTCATGGTTGACGACCCTCATGCCGGCACAGCGCTCGAGCAGGTCGGCACCCAGGTACTCGGCCCACTCCTCGGGACGGTTCTTGCGGTGCAGTCCGATGGCGCACACGAGGGTGATGTCGCGGTCGCGCACACCGGCGGCAGCCAGTTCGTCCAGCACCGCCGTGATCGCCAGCCTGCGGTGCGCGGTGACGTGTGAGCCCCCCTTCACCCGGTCGGGGAAGCTGATGGTGACCGTTCCCCCGGGGCCGACCAGGTCTCCGATCGGGGGCATGCCCAGCGGTCGGGCGATCGCCTCCCGGGTGGCCCGATCGGGGTCAGCCAGCGGGGTCGGTTCGTGCACGATCCCCTCCCGGATCACCACTGAGTCGTCGGGGATCTCGACGGCCACGTCACCGTCGCCGTACTGAAGGTTCACCTGCATGCGCTCGACTCTGGCACGCCCGGGGCCCACAGAGGAGAGACTCCAGGCATGAAGTGCACGATCGCTCGCGTCCAGGACGCGAAGAAGGCCGGGCCGGACGACGGGTTCCGAGTGCTGGTCGACCGCTTGTGGCCCCGCGGGGTGAGGAAGCACGACCTGGACCATGACCGGTGGGCCAAGGAGTTGGCTCCCAGCACCGAGCTGCGCCAGCGGTTCGGCCACGACCCCGACAAGTTCGCGGACTTCCGCACCGACTACCTCGCCGAACTGCAGCACTCGGACGAGGCCGGGCGCGTCGCCCGTGAACTGGTGGGCCTGCCCACGGTGATGCTGCTCTACTCTGCCCACGACACCGAGCACAACCAGGCGGTCGTGCTCAAGGAATGGCTGGAGGGTCTGTCATGAGTGCGACGAGTGTGGGCGTCATCGGTCTGGGCGCGATGGGGTGGCCCATCGCCCACCAGCTGCGCGAGGCCGGCCGCGAGGTGGTGGTCACCGATGCCTCCGCCGCCGCACGGGATCGAGCCGCCGCGGCGGGCTTCAGCGTGTCCGAGACCAATGCCGCCCTGGCCGCCCGCGTGGGCGCGGTGGTGCTCTCGCTGCCCAATGACGCGATCGTCCGGCAGGTCACCCGGGAACTGTGGGCGACCGACGGCGGCCTGCTGGTGTGTGACACCTCGACCATCGGGCCCGGCACCGCGCGGGAGCTCGCCGACCTCGGCCCACACCTCGACACCCCGATCCTGGGGCGGCCGGCGGGCGTCGGCTCGTGGACGATCCCGGTCGGAGGCACCGAGTCACTGTTCGGCGCGGCGCGCGAGGTGCTCGAACCGCTGGCGCGGCGGGTCGTGCGGGTGGGTGACCCCGGTGCGGCGGCGGCGCTCAAGGTGTGCAACAACCTGATGCTGTCGGCCATCAATGCGGTCACCGCCGAAGCGCTGGCGCTCGCCGGGGCCTCCGGTCTCGACCCGGCCACCTTCGTCGACGTGGTGCTCGACTCGGGGGCCGCCACGGTGTCGGGCCTGTTCCGTGATGTCGCACCCCGGGCGGTGGCAGGGGACTTCGTCCCCGTCTTCTCGGTCGCCCTGATGCGCAAGGATGCCCAGCTGGCGCTCGACCTGGCCGCCTCCGTCGGGGTCGACCTCGACGTGGTCGCGGCCAGTCAGCGCCTCAACGACGCCGCGATCGAGGCCGGCCTGGGTGGCGAGGACTCGATCGCGGTGTTGAAGACCCTGACCGGCTGAGGACCGGCTGGTCGCCACTGGCCGAGGCCGCCGACTGGCGACCCCGGGTGGAGGGCCTGCTCAGAGCAGGTCGTTGATCATCACCGACTGCTCACGCCCGGGGCCGACACCGATGCCAGAGATGCGGCACCCGATCTTCTGCTCGAGGAACTTCACGTAGGCCTGGCAGTTAGGGGGCAACTCGTCGAAGGATCGTGCCTCGGAGATGTCCTCGGACCACCCGTCGAGGTATTCGTAGACGGGCGTGGCGTGGTGCAGGTCGGACTGGGTCATGGGCATGGTCTCGTGCCGCACCCCATTCACGTCATAGGCGACGCACACGGGGATCTTCTCCCATCCCGACAGGATGTCGAGCTTGGTGAGGAAGACGTCGGTGAAGGCGTTCACCATCGAGGCGTGCTCGACGACCAGCGCATCGAACCAGCCACAGCGGCGCTTGCGTCCGGTGGTGGCGCCGTACTCGCCACCCTTCTCGCGCAGGGCGTCACCGTCGTCGTCGAACAGCTCGGTGGGGAACGGACCCTCGCCCACCCGGGTGGTGTAGGCCTTGGCGATACCGACCACGCGGTCGATGCGGGTGGGTCCCACCCCGGTCCCGGTGCAGGCGCCGGCGGCGGTGGGGTTCGAGGAGGTGACGTAGGGGTAGGTGCCGTGGTCGACGTCGAGGTGCGAGGCCTGCGCGCCCTCGAACAGCACCACCTTGTCGGCGTCGAGGGCCTCGTTGATGACCCGGGCCGCATCGATGACGTAGGGGCGCAGCTTGTCGGCGTGGCTGAGCAGCAGTTCGGTGATCTGCACCGGGTCGATCTCGCGGCGGTTGTAGACCTTCAGCAGCAGGTGGTTCTTCTGCTCCAGTGCTGCTTCGACCTTCTGCCTCAGGATCGACTCGTCGAACAGGTCCTGCACCCGGATGCCCAGGCGGTTGACCTTGTCGGAGTAGGCGGGTCCGACCCCGCGTCCGGTGGTGCCGATCCTGCGCTTGCCCAGGAACCGCTCGGTGACCTTGTCGAGGGTGGAGTGGTAAGGGGTGATGATGTGCGCGTTGGCGCTCAGCAGCGGGTGCGGCACATTCACGCCGCGACTCCACAGGGCGTCGAGTTCGGTGGCGAGCACGTCCAGGTCGATCACCACGCCGTTGCCGAGGATGGTGGTGGTCTCGGGGTTGAGGATGCCCGAGGGGAGCAGGTGGAGGACGAACTTCTCACCGCCGACGACGATGGTGTGCCCCGCGTTGTTGCCGCCTGAATAGCGGACGCAGTAGTCGACGCGCTCACCGAGTTGGTCGGTGGCCTTCCCCTTGCCCTCATCGCCCCACTGGGCTCCGACGACGATGATGCCCGGCATGGTGTCTCCTCCGGATTGGTTCTCGTGGCGCGTCCGGAACCGCTGTCGCGGTGCCCTGACACGGCTCGAGCCCCGGTCGTCGAGGCACGGGACTGGTCACCGTGTCGCGGGGGGCTCGTGCCACACGAGTCTAGGCCACCCACGGTCGTCGACCCCGTCCGCGACCATGATCGTGGCCCGACCGTTAGCGGACTGTGATCCACCATCCTCGTCCGAACCGGCCGACGACGCCGGGGTCAGAACTCCTGGGTGTTGAGCTCCTGCCAGGCCTCCTCGGAGGAGTCGCGCAGGAACTGCGAGCACCGTTCGGCCT
Organism: Aestuariimicrobium kwangyangense DSM 21549; assembly: GCF_000421525.1. Lineage (GTDB taxonomy): Bacteria > Actinomycetota > Actinomycetes > Propionibacteriales > Propionibacteriaceae > Aestuariimicrobium > Aestuariimicrobium kwangyangense. The sequence goes on from NZ_ATXE01000004.1 coordinate 200,039, forward strand.
CGTCCACGTCACCGATCCGGACGCTGGCAACGGCCAGGGCCCACAGTGCGCGCAGGAAGCCCTGGTTGGGTTCGTGGTCCCACGGGATCGGTCCTGAACCCTTCCACCCAGCCCGGCGCAGGGCGTCGAGCCCCCGGTGGTAGCCGGTGCGGGCGTAGGCGTAGGCGGCCACGTCACCGCCCTCGGTGTGGGCGAGCAATGACCCCTCCGCCAACAACGCCCAGACGATGGACGAGGACGGGTACTCCCGCACCACGGAGAGGAAGCCGTCTCGTCCACGCTCGGCGAGCGCGTCGAGGGCCGGGTCGTCGGGCAGCCGCGTCGGGATTCCGGAGGCGGCCATCAGGTTCGGATGGGTCTCGGGTGTGGCCATGGTCGGACTCTATCGCTCAGCGCTTCGGCTGCAGCGGGAGCACCGGTTGCTGGAGTGCCCCGACCTCGACCAGCGAGCGCTCCAGCAGCGGGGTCAGCGAGGTGACGTAGGTGTTGGTGAGGTGGCTGGACTGTCGATAGATGAACACGTTGCCCAGGGCCACGGGGCACAACTGCAGGGCGGGCGGGCAGATCCATGGGTTCATGCTGACCACGGGGGCGTCGAGTTGCCGGGCGGCGTAGCGCAGGTCCGCGGTTCCGTGGCCGTCGTTGGGGACGAATCGGCAGTTGTTCTGGCCGCTGTTGCGCTCCACGCACTGGTAGACCGATTCCTGGGTGGGCGGGGTGGGGTTGTCCTCGATGAACAGCACCTGACTGCCCTTGGCCTTCAGTTTCGACAGCAGGTCGACCATGCCGGGTCCTGTGGTGCCCTGGGTCTCGGCGTAGGTCGAGGTGATCACCAGGTCGGGCGGATCGGTCATCAATTGGGTGAGCAGGGCCGAGTTGTACTGGTTGCACCCCGGGTACTGGGGGGTGGACGCGAACGCGCAGCCCGACTTGGCCAGCGTCTGGATCCTCCAGCCGTGGCGGGCACCGATCACCCGCAGCGCAGGCTCCCACTGGTCCACCTTGGAGTCGCCCACCAGGGCCACCCGGACAGTGCCGTTCGGGTCACCGACGATGCACTGGTCGGGTCGTACCGGGGTGTCCTGGGTCTTGCCCCGCTGACAGCCCGAGGCATAGACCCACGGCACGTCCTTGGCGGCGACGGCCACCGCCGGTACCAGCGGCTTCGTCACTGCCATCGCCGCGTCGAGGTCGGTCCGCAGGGTGGGCATCCCCTCGACGGAGGAGTTGTGGACCAGCGACAGGGCGCCGGTGTAGTCGCCGGTCACCGGCAGCGGCGGGAGGGGCGCCGTCGGGGTCGGGGTGGGCGAGGAGGACGAGCTCGGCGAGGTGCTCGGTTCGGCGGCCGACGCCGAGGCGGTGGCCTGTCCACCCAACACGTCGACCTGCGCCACCGCCGGCACCTGGTGGCGGACGACCTGGGCCACGGCCACCGTCACCAGCAGCATGACCGCTGCCATGGCGAACACCCGGCGGGGGTGCTTCTGGAATCCACCGGCGAATCGGATCGGGTCCTCCACCAGCCGCAGGGTGAGCATCGACAACACCAGCGTCAGCAGCACGATCACCACCCTCGAGAACCATCCCGCGTCGGGGTGGCGCAGCGTCCAGATCGCGATCAGCGGCCAGTGCCACAGGTAGATCGCGTAGCTGAGCATGCCGATCTGGCGCATCACCGGGTTGCCGAGGGCACGCGCGACCCCCGTGGTGTCGTTGATGTTGCCGGCGACCAGGACCGCGGCACTGCCCGCCACCGGGAGCCACGCCATCACCCCGGGCCATGGGTCACTTCGTCCGATCACGAAGGCTGACGCCACTACGGCCGTCACCCCGGCGCCGGCGAGCGGCATCGCCAGCCAGCGAGGCAGCCGGCGCATCCCCGCGGCCCCGCAGGCGACCATGGCGCCGATCGAGAGTTCCCAGAGTCGGGTGAAGGTGGAGAAATAGGCCCGACTGGCATCGTGGGCGGTGTACCACCAGGAGTAGAGGGCCGAGCCGACCGTGATCAGTCCGAGGCCGACCGTGATGGTCGGGAGCGCTCGCCTGCCCCATTTCCGTGCGACCAGCAGGCACACGATGATGGTCAGCGGCCACAGGATGTAGAACTGCTCCTCGACACCCAGGCTCCAGTAGTGCTGGAAGGCCGACGGTGCGGCGTCCTCGGCGAGGTAGTCGACGGAGCGGGCCGTGAGGCCCCAGTTGAGCACGTAGACGGTGGCCAACTGGCCGTCGGTGCTGAGCCGGTCCCACTCGCTGGTGGGCAGCAGCCACCAACCGAGCAGCAGGGTGGAGAGGAGCACGAGGGTGGCCGCGGGCATCAGCCGCCGCAGCCGCCGTGACCAGAAGTCAGCCAGGTCGAGGCGACCTCGGCGTCGGACCATGCCGATCAGTTGCCCGGTGATCAGGAATCCCGAGATCACGAAGAAGACGTCGACCCCACTGAAGCCACCCCTGATCCCCGGGACACCCAGGTGGTACATGACCACCCAGATCACGGCGATGGCCCGCAGGCCCTCGATGTCGCCGCGCACGGTGGAGTACTTGGGTCGACGGTGCACCACCAGATCGAGCAACACCCGTCGCCAACTGCGCCGGGGTGCGGTGGTCATGGCGCGCCGTGCGGCAGGCCGGTGGGGGTCAACGGTGGGCGGTGCGTCGGTGCCGGGCGGCGTGCCAGCGGCCGGAGTGGCTGGGCTGGGCGGTGTCTGCTCGGGGGTCCTGGTCGGGAGCGACTCGGCTCCCACCTGCACGACCGTCCGTGGCCGATCTGCCACCGCCTGGGCGGCGCGGGAGTCGACCGTGGCATCCGGGAGATCGAGCGGGGCCGGGGCGGACAGGTCGAACGTGGTGGGCGGCAGCACGGTGGCGGCGATCTCGCCCCCACCGTTCGGGCCGGCACCGACCTGGCCCGAAACGCCCTGGGCTGCACTGGCCTGGCCTGGACTGATCTGCTCTGGACTGTTCTGTTCTGGACTGACGGGGGCGGGAGCGGTCCCGGACGGCACCGCCAGATAACCCACCACCTCGGACGCCGGCTCGCCGGTGACGAGGGTGGCTGCGGGTGAGGGCTGACGGTCAGCCTCCGGCTCCGGGATTGGATCAGGATCTGGATCCGGTTCCGGGACGAGGGTGAGCAGGTGCGCAGGCTCCGGCTCGGGATCCGGCACCACCTCAAGCTTGGGCCGGTCGCCGTCAACGGGCAGCGCACGACGGCTCGCCACCACCGGCACCATCCTCATCGGGGGCGGGGAGTCGTCCACCTCGGGCTCGATCGGATCACCCTCGGAGGCCAGGGCGCGTCGTGCCGCCAACTGGGCCCGCCGCGCCGAGAGCACCATCTCGTCGACGAACCTTCGGCCGGGCCCGGGCTCGTGGTCACTGGCGTGTCCCGGTTCACCCGAGCCACGTCTCGACGTCTCGTCGGAGGAACCACGGGCGGAGCCGGACTGCACAGCGATCCTTTCGTGAGAGATGCGACACCACAGCCTAAGCCAGACCCATCCCGCGTCCGCAGGCGGCAGCGTAGGCTGGGCGGCAGCCTCGTCCGGCGTTCCCGGACGGTGCTGAACACCACCCCCTCAACCCTGTCTGCACGCCCCATCGGGAGGATCACCATGTCCGGGACCGCCGAACTGCACCGCGCCACCTTGTCGCCCAGCAAGGCCGAGGTACTGGCTGACTGGCTGCCCCGTCAGGACTGGTTCGAGGGCGAGGATGCGGGCGACCTCGAGATCCTCGACACCTTCCGGTTCGTCGACCCCGAGGGTGAGGTGGGCATCGAGACCTTCCTGGTCCGCTCCCACGGTGCGATCTACCACGTGCCGTTCACCTATCGAGGTGCTCCGCTCAAGGGCGCGGACCGGTGGCTGGTCGGCACCATGCAGCACTCCGTGCTCGGCGAGCGCTTCATCTACGACGCTCCCGGCGACCCCGTCTACCAGGTGGAGTTGACCCGCGTGATCAGCGAGGGCGACAGCCAGGCCGAACTCGAACTCGACGGCGAACCGCTGGAACACCGGGCGACCGCCCAGGGCTCATGGGTCGACCCGACGGCCGAGTCGTCCGGTGTACTGCGGATCGCCCGCAACATCGACGAGATCTCCGCCGTCCGCGGACGAGGCACCCTGACCGTGGACTTCGCCGTTGACGGTGGACGCCGCGAAGCCGTGGTGGCCGTCCTGCGCTGAGTCTGCGGGTGCCCACCGCCGGGGCACGGCACCAGTTGCCCTCGTGCGGCCCAGTTGCCCTCGTGCGGCACCAGTTGCCCGCGCCCGGCGCAGTTGCCCTCGTCCAGGGGTAGGGCAGGTGCAGCGGAAGAGGGCAATTGGGGCCGGAATGGGGCAACGGGCGAGCGCCGACACTCTGGCGCCTGTTCCACCTGTGGGTAACTTCGTCAACCGGTCCCAAGTTGTCCACAGACTTGTCCACCGCTCCTGATTCGAGCCGCGGGCGAGTTTGGCTGTGCCCATGGATCCCATCACCACTGCCGAACTGACCTCCTCGGGCCACTCCCGACGCGACATCGCCCGTCTCTGCGAGAGCGGCCACCTCGTCCGCATCGCGCGGGGTGTCTACCTGCGGGGCGCCACTGACCGGACGACCCGACACCTGGCCCTGGCCTCGTCCCGGACCCACGCCCTGGCCTTGGAGAGTGCCGCACTCGCGCACGGACTGCCCGTGATCTCCACACCCGAGCAGGTGCACACGGTGCTCGCCGGCAGCGGACGTTCGCGCGGCCGACCTCGTGAACTTCAACTGAGTGGTCCGCTCCCGCCGCGGCATCTGGTGACCCTCGGGTCCCAACTCGTCACCAGTCGAGCGCGCACGGTCGTCGACCTCACCCGACTGCGCGGTCTGGAGCAGGGGCTGGTCACGTGGGACGCCGCCCGGTGGACGGCTCGGATCGAGGGGCGTCTCGAGACCTTCGACGCCGAGGTCGCCGACGTGATCGCGGTCATGTGTCGGCGCAAGGGCATCGGGCGTGCCCGGCAGGCGCAGGGACTGTCGTCCGCCTACTCCCAGAGCCCGGCCGAGACCCGCAGTCTGTTCGCGATCCGCACGCTCGCCCTGCCCGAGCCGCTGCAGCAGTTCGAGATCCGCGACCAGCACGGACGCATCATCGGCGCCAGCGACTTCGCCTGGGAGAGCGAGGGCGTGCTGGGCGAGTACGACGGCGAGGGCAAGTACTGCGAGCTGGCTCGACCCGGTGAGTCACCGGCCGATGTGGTGCGCCGGGAAAAGCGTCGCCAGGAGGCGATGGAGACCGAGGGCTGGGTGTTCGCACGCTGGGGCAAGGAGGAGTTGGCGCGCCCACACCTGCTGCGGGACCGGATCCTCGCCGCCTTCAGGATCGCTGCAGGGCGGGGGACGATGCTGCGCGCCGGTTGAGTGGGGGTCCAGCGTCTCGGCTTTGCCCTCGTTGGGTTCCACCTGCCCTCGTGCGTTGCAGTTGCCCCCGGTCAGGGGCAGGGCAACTGGACGGAACGCGGGCAACTGGCGCGTAACCGGGGCAGCTGCGACGGAATGCGGGCAGGTACGACTGAACGCGGGCAGCTGGGACGGAACGCGGGCACCTGGGACGTAACCGGGGCAGGTGCGACGGAAGGCGAGCAGGTGCACCAGAACGCGCACCCCTCCCCCCCCCCCCCCCCCCCCCCCCCCCCCAGCGCCGTTTTCGGGGCATCCACGCCGGGGCGTTACGATGGCTCGGCGCTTCCAGGCGCCATCACCCTGATTTGGAGCGCCCATGCCCTCACGCCAAGACCTGCGCAATGTCGCGATCGTCGCCCACGTCGACCATGGCAAGACCACCTTGGTCGACGCCATGCTCCAGCAGTCGGGCGCCTTCCGCGAAGGTGCAGATGTCACCGCACGCGTGATGGACTCGATGGACCTGGAGCGTGAGAAGGGGATCACGATCCTCGCCAAGAACACCGCGGTGCACCACGTGATCGACGGCCAGCCGATCACCATCAACATCATCGACACCCCTGGCCACGCCGACTTCGGTGGCGAGGTCGAGCGAGGCCTGTCGATGGTCGACGGCATCGTCCTGCTGGTCGACGCGTCCGAGGGCCCGCTGCCGCAGACCCGCTTCGTGCTGCGCAAGGCGCTCAACGCCGACATGCCCGTCGTCCTCGTGGTGAACAAGGTCGACCGCGCCGATGCCCGCATCAGCGAGGTGGTCGACGAGACCTACGAGCTGTTCATGGACCTGCTCGACGAGAACCACAGCCAGGAGGCCCTCGACTTCCCGGTGATCTTCGCGTCGGCCCGCGCCGGCCGCGCCTCGCTCGAGCAGCCGGCCGACGGCGGCATGCCCGACTCCCCCGATCTCGAGCCGCTGTTCCGCACCATCCTCGACACGATCCCGGCGCCGACCTACGACGAGGGCGCCCCCCTGCAGGCGCACGTCACCAACCTCGACGCGTCCCCCTTCCTGGGACGACTGGCCCTGCTGCGTGTGCGTCAGGGTCACCTCAACAAGGGGCAGACCGTCACCTGGATGAAGCGCGACGGTTCCACCCACAACGTCCGCATCACCGAACTGCTGGTGACCGAGGGCCTGCAGCGCAAGCCGGGTGAGACCGCCGGCCCCGGTGACATCGTGGCCGTCGCCGGCATCCCCGAGATCACCATCGGTGAGACCCTCGCCGACCCCGAGAACCCGATCGCGCTGCCGCTCATCCACGTGGACGAGCCGGCCATCTCGATGACCATCGGCACCAACACCTCGCCGTTGGTCGGCAAGGGCGGCAAGGGCCACAAGGTGACCGCCCGTCTGGTCAAGGAGCGCCTCGACTCCGAGCTGGTCGGCAACGTGTCGCTGCGCATCCTCAACACCGAGCGTCCCGACGCGTGGGAGGTGCAGGGACGAGGCGAGCTCGCCCTGGCCATCCTGGTCGAACAGATGCGCCGCGAAGGCTACGAGCTCACCGTCGGCAAGCCGCAGGTGGTCACCCGTGAGGTCGACGGCAAGGTGCACGAGCCCATCGAGCGCCTCACCATCGACGCCCCCGAGGAGTTCCTGGGCACCATCACCGAGCTGCTCGCCGTCCGCAAGGGTCGCATGGAGTCGATGACCAACCACGGCACCGGCTGGGTGCGCATGGAGTTCATCGTGCCTGCCCGTGGACTGATCGGGTTCCGCACCCAGTTCATGACCGAGACCCGCGGCACGGGCATCGCCCACCACGTCAGCGAGGGCTACGAGCCATGGGCCGGCGAGATTCGTTCGCGTGAGTCCGGGTCGCTGGTGAGCGACCGCGCCGGCAAGGCCTCGGCCTATGCCATGACCAACCTGCAGGAGCGCGGCACCCTCTTCATCGAGCCCACCACCGAGGTCTACGAGGGCATGATCGTCGGCGAGAACTCCCGCGCGGACGACATGGACGTCAACATCACCAAGGAGAAGCAGCAGACCAACGTGCGCTCCTCGACGTCCGACAACTTCGAGAAGTTGGTGCCGCCGCGCAAGCTGAGCCTTGAACAGTGCCTCGAGTTCTGCCGCGAGGACGAGTGCGTCGAGGTCACCCCCGAGTCGGTGCGCATCCGCAAGGTCGAGCTCGACGCCAACGCCCGCGCCAAGAACCGCAACCGCATCAAGAAGTCCTGATCCGCGCGGGCACTGACCCCGCAGGCCTCACGCCAACTGGTCCGCCAGTCGGGTGAGCGTCTGCGAGGTGCCCGCGTCGATGATCATGGTCGCCAGGTCGTCGGCGCGGGTTCGTCCGTGGTTGACGATCACCACGTCGCGACCGGCCTTGGCCGCCCACCGCACGAACCTCAGCCCGCTCATCACCGTCAGTGACGACCCGACCACCAGCAGTGCCTCGGCCTCGTGCACGCGCTGCCACGCGGCGTCGACCCGCTCGGGTGGCACGGACTCACCGAAGAAGACCACGTCGGGCTTCAGCACGCCGCCACAGTCGACGCACTCGGGGACGACGAAGCTGTCGGGTTCGGCCAGGTCGGCGTCCCCGTCGGGACGAAGTTCCGCCTCGCCCGCCGGGATGCGCCCGGTGACCCGCGGGTTGAGTTGTTCCAGCCTGAGCTGCAGGTCGTCGCGGTGGCTGAGCCGGCGGCAGTCCAGGCACACCACCCGACTGATCAGCCCGTGCAGGTCGATCACCTCGGCACTGCCGGCCTGGCTGTGCAGTCCGTCGACGTTCTGGGTGAGCACCGGAGCCCCCAACGCCACCAGCGCCCGGTGCCCCGGGTTGGGTCCGGAGTGGCTGAAGCTGCGGTAACCCATCATCGACCGGAACCAGTAGCGACGTCGGGCCGACTCGTCGCGAACGAAGGCCTGGTACTGGATCGGGTTGGTGGGACGGGCGTCGGGCCCCCGGTAGTCGGGGATGCCAGAGTCGGTGGAGATTCCGGCCCCCGTCAGTGCCAGCCAGTTCCGGCCGCGCAGCACCCCGGCGAGGCGCTCGACGGCCTCGGCGGTGGGCGGATGGGTGACCGGCACGCGCACCAGAATACGACCGGCACACAGCCGGCCCGCTCACACCAGGGCGGCCGCCACCCGGTCGACGACCGATCGGCGCACCTGCGTGACCCCCACCGGCTCACCGTGACCCAGCACCGGCAGCAGCGAGATCTCGGTGAGGGCCTCGGACCCGTGTCCGAGTGCCGTGAGCACCACCGCCGCGAGCTGGAAGACGCCGCGCATGTTGCCGTCGTCGGACTTGACGGCCACTCCGGTGCCGTCGGGCAGTCCGATGGCGAGGCACCCCTCGGCGCCGCCCTTGCAGATCAGCCCCGGCACGGCGCGATGCAGCGCCAGGTCGTCGCGGTGGGTGCCGGAGACGTACTCCGGGAACTGGCGGTAGGCGTCGGCCACCTGCCGCTCGGGCCCGTCGGTGGCACCCGCGATCCGGCCGAAGGCGCGCGCCAGACCCGTCAGGCTCATCCCGAACAGCGGCGCCCCGCAGCCGTCGATGGAGGCGTGGCTCGCCTCCCCGGCGAACTCGGTGACCGCCTCGGCGATCGCCTGCTGCAGGGGGTGCGAGGGATCGCGGTAGGTGCTCGTGGGCCAGCCCGCTCGTACGCAGGTGCGCAGCATCGCGGCGTGCTTGCCCGAGCAGTTCATGGCCAACGGTTCCTTGTCGTGACCCTCCCGGATCCAGGCCACGCGAGCATCCTCGTCGAGGGGGAAGTCGGGCGTGGTCTGCAGGTCGGTGACGTCGAGACCCGCGCCTGCCAGCACCTCGACCACCAGGTCGCGATGGAACGCCTCACCCGAGTGAGATGCCGCGGCGAGGGCCAGCGCGGCCCCGTCCAGGTCGAGACCGGCCCGCAGCATGGCGATCGCCTGCACCGGCTTGATCGACGACCGCGGGAACATCGAGGCGTCGACGGAGCCCAGCGAGAACGACACCTCGCCGCCCGGACGGGTGACCACCACCCGCCCCCGATGCACGCACTCCACCAGGTCGCCCCGCACCACCTCGGTCAGCACCGGGTCGGTGTCGAGGGCGTCGTCGAGGGCAGGGTTGTCGATGCGGCTGAGTGTCATGTCCGTCATTCTGGCAGCCGTCGGACGGCCCGGCTCAGCGCCCACCCAGGGCGGCGCGCACCCGCCGGTCGAGTTCGAGTCGACGGCGGCGGTAGTCCACGGGGTCGGGCCAGGCCGCCTCGTAGCCGCGCTCCCCGGCGAAGGAACCCTCGGGGTCCATGATCGCCAGGACAGCCTCTCGTCCGACCAACTGCTCGGCCCAGGCCATCACGCGGGCGTCATGGGTCATGGTGCCCAGCACGCGGTGTCGCAGGCTCGGCCAGCACTCCCCCTCGGGCCCGGGGTAGACGACGAAGGGGTCCCCGGAGGGGAACCGTCCGCCGGCGGAGGTCTCCCGGAACGGATCGATGGGACGCACTGCGTACTGGGCCCAGTAGAAGTTGTAGCCCCAGTGCAGGAAGGTGTCGGCGCCCTGGACGAACATCTGCGCCGCCAGGTGGCGGTGGCCGATCGCATGCTGGGCGATGAATCGGTTCGAGACGGCGCGCGCCTGTCCGACGCAGTAGTAGACATTGCGCACGGTCAGCCCCCGCTCGAGGAAGTCGTGCACGTGGTCGGTGGCCACGATGGGGTGGTCGACCACGTCGGCGAAGTCGGGGGACGAGAGCGCGTCGATGATCACCGCACCCTCGAGCAGGTCGGCCACCACCGCACGGGCGGCCGCGTAGGCCTCGAGGTGCTGCTCGCTGGGCTCGTCCGAGATGTGCCAGAGCACGTTCTCGACACCCCACTCCGGTTCGAGGTGGTCGCGCAGGAAGGGGATGGCCTCGGCGAGGAACTCACGCCACGCCGGATCGGTGGCGGCGACGTGCCAGCCGAAACGCATCTGGGGTCCCTCGGCCGTGTCGACCCACACCTGGGGGGTGCGGCGGGCACCCCACTGGGTGAACAGGTGGGCAATCTCGACCTGACGGATGCCGTGCTCGCGCAGCAGCCCCAGGAAGCGGTCGAGCAGGTCGGTGTTGAACTGGTAGCCGTCCTCATCGTGCCAGACGCCCAGCAACTGCACGTTCGGACGATAGGTGCCCACGGCCGTGTCGAGGCTGGGAGTCCACACCGGGGTGAGCACGGCCGTCACGCCCATGTCGGCTGCCGATGCGATGTGGGACCCGATCGCCTTCCAGTGCAGTTCGGAGTGCACGGGAGTCTCGTAGTAGGCAGCCAGTGAGTCACTGTGCAGCCAGGCGATGTGCCGGATCGGCGTGGACGGGGCCTCGACGGGGGTGACCTCCAACGGCAGGTCGGCCTCGAGCAGAAGCCTTCCCTCGCCGGCCTGCTCGTCACCCCAGGCGCGCGGTCGGTGCACCAGTCGGACGGCGACAGGACCGGCGCTGACACCGGACAGGCCGAGGTCCACCCAGAACGAGTTCCAGCCGGGGCTGCGCAGGTCCAGGGCCGATGTCGCCTGCCCCTCACCCGAGGCCAGCGGCACCAGCAGGTCGGGGTAGAGGCCCGGCACGTCATCGATGTAGTTGTCGTCGTGCACGGGGAAGATCGGCATGTCGGCGGGCACGAGCGCCGCCCGGTGCAACGTCACCGAGGTTCCGGCGCAGCTGACCGTCAGGTCGAACTCGTCGGCGGGCAGCCGGTCGAGGTCCGGATAGCGCACGGCCACCTGGAAGCTGATCCGTTCGCCGGCATGACCCGTCAAGGGCACCGAGGTGTCGAAGGGACGGGGATCGCGCTTGGGGAAGACCTTCTCGAGGTCGTCGACCAGGACGGCGGTGAAGTGCTCGCTCATGGCTCCACTCTTCCAGCGCCCGGGCATCGGTCCCAGCCCGACCGTGGATTCGCGCGCCCTCGGTGACCGCGCTCAGCCGGGTAGACTCACGGGGTGAACCTTGCGGGTGTGCTGGTGGTCATCCTGATCGTCGCGGTCGGCCTGATCGGCCTGGCCGCGATCGCTGGCGTGGTGCTGTTGATGTTGCGCAGCGGACGGGTCAGCTTCGAGGAACTGCCCGCCCGCAGGAGTCAACCGGACACGTCCGCCCGAACCGTCGAGGAGAACTGACCCATGGCCTTCGAGATCCCCCAGAACCTGTCCAACAACCTGATGGGCGTCGCCTGGATGATCGGTACCTGGCGGGGCAACGGCCACGGGGTGCACCCGGGCCTCGACGGCAAGCCCGGCGAGCAGTTCGAGTACGGCCAACAGATCGACATCGTCGAGAACGGTGGCGACTTCCTGCACTACCACTCGCAGCTCTACACCACCGACGCCGCCGGGGCACCGGAGCAACCCCTGTGGAGCGAGTCCGGCTACTGGCGTCCGGCCCCGGACGGTTCGGTCGAGGTCGTGATGAGCAACCCCGAGGGCTGGGCCGAGGTGTGGGCGGGCAGCATCGAGGGGGCCAAGATCGAACTGGTCACCGATGCCGTGATGCGCACCCAGGGGGCTGCCGTCGCCTACACCGGTGGCCAGCGGCTCTACGGCCAGGTCGAGGGCGACCTGCTGTGGACCTTCGACCGGGCCACCGCCGAGCAACCCCTGCAGCCGTACCTGTGGGCTCGACTGCAGCGGGCCTGAGCTGATGACCATCGTTCACGTCCTCGCCGGCCCCGATGCCGGTCTCGTCTGGCACCACGGCAGCCCCGTCGCCGAACAGCGCGCCCTCGAAGCGGGCACCGGTGTCGTCGACTGGTCGCCGAGCCCCGGCGTCGGGCGGGGTGTCCTGACGGTCACCGGGCCTGACCGGCTGACCTGGCTGCACTCGCTGACCACCCAGCACCTCGAAGGCCTGGGCGCGGGCGAGCCGTTCACCGCGCTGGTGCTGTCACCCACCGGGCACATCGAGCACGTGCTGCACGGGGTGGACGACGGTGGGACGGTCTGGGCCTGGACCGAGCCCGGCCGGGTGGCCGACCTGGTCTCCTGGCTCGACCGGATGCGGTTCATGACCCGCGTCGAGGTCGCCGACCGTTCCGACGAGGTCGGCCTGGTCTGGGTGGGCGATGGGGTCGACACCCCAGGGGACGCGAAGCCGCTGGCAATCCGCCGCTCCCCGCTGGGCGGCCGTGAACTGTTCTGGCCCCGCGAGGCCCCCTTGCCCGAAGGCGTGCCCGTGGGCGTGTGGGCCGCGGAGGCGATCCGCATCGCAGCCGGACAGCCCCGCATCGGCGTCGACACCGATCACCGCACCATCCCCAATGAGATCGGGCTGCTCGGCACCCACCTCGACAAGGGGTGCTACCGAGGGCAGGAGACGGTGGCCCGGGTCCACACCCTCGGACGACCGCCACGCCGGCTGGTGCAGCTGATGCTCGACGGATCGGTCGACGCGCTTCCCGAGACCGGGTCACCCGTGAGGGCCGACGGTCGTGAGGTGGGGTTCGTGGGTTCGTCCTCCCGGCACCACGAACTGGGCCCGATCGCCCTCGCCCTGGTGAAGCGGAACCTGCCGGTCGAGGCGACCGTCGTGGTCACGGGCGTGGGCACCGACGACCAGCCCGGTAGCGACATCACCGCTGCCCAGGAGCCCCTGGTCGACCCCGAGGTGGGTCTGCACGTTCGTCCTCGTCTGGGCTGAGGGACCCCGTCCCACCGACATCCTGGGTCGCACCCACACCCTGGGTCGCGCCCACACTCTTGGTCATCTGAGTGCACCAGGTCACGTAGCGGGTGCCGTCGTCCTGGGGCCAGCCGTCGAGCACCAGGCCCGAGTCGACGTAGCCGAGACGTGAGTACAACGCCCGGGCCCGTGGGTTGTCCCACTCCACGCCGAGACCGGCGTGGTCTCGGCCTCGCTCCACGATGCGGTGCTCGAGGGCCCCGATCAGGGCGGTGCCCACACCCAGGGACTGCCAGCGGGCGTCCACCGAGAGCATCCACAACTCACTGGGCAGTTTGCGATGGTCGACGGCCCCGCAAGCCACGAGCTGACCGGTCGGCAACTCCCCCACCAGCACGTCCACCTCGCCGGCCCAGGCCAGGTCGAGGGCCTCACCGATGGCCGCCAGGTGCACCTCACCACCCGACCACCCGAGCCGCTGCGGGTCGACGTCGTCGCGTTGCAGGTCGCGGAACGTGATCGGCACCTGCAGCACCACCGTGCGCTCCAGTCCCGTGTCCATGCGAGCCAGTGTGGCAGCCTGAGCCCCATGCGTGTCGTGCTGCAGCGAGCCACCCGGGCCCAGGTCACCGTCGACGGCGAGGTGGTCGGACGACTGTCGTGCCCCGGTCTGGTGGCCCTGGTCGGCATCACCCACGCCGACAGCCGCGAGACGGCGGTGAGGATGGCCGCCAAGACGTGGGGCCTGCGCATCCTGGAGGCACCAACGGGCGGCGACACCGTCCAAGCGGAGTGCAGTGCCTCCGACCTGCACGCGCCGATCCTGGTGATCAGCCAGTTCACCCTGTACGCCGACGTGCGCAAGGGCCGTCGCCCCTCATGGAGTGCCGCGGCACCGGGCCCCGTCTCCGAGCCCCTCGTCGAGGCCTACGTGCAGGCCCTGACCGATCTCGGCGCGCGGGTCGAGACGGGCCGGTTCGGTGCCCAGATGCAGGTCGAACTCGTCAACGACGGTCCGGTCACCATCATCCTGGACAGCGAGTCCTGGGGCTGATGCAGAGCCGGAGGAGCGCTGCGCCCCGCCCGCGTCAGACCTTGGTCTGGAACGAGACCGACGACAACAGAACGGCGTCGCGGGTCGCCTCCCCCACCCGTCCGGGGCGGGTCGAGGCCTCGATCGTCAGGGTGACCCGACCGGTCAGGGTGGTGGGCGGAATGAGCACCTGCTGCACCGACGGGTTGTTGTCCGAGAGGCTCTGCACGAACCAGGAGCCGTCGGCCATCGTCCACCTCACCCTGGTGACCTTGCGGTACTGGTCGTACAGCTGGTCCTTGCCCGCGGTCTTGACGTAGCCGTTCTGCAGCCCGACCCCGACCAGCACTGACCCGTTCGGGAAGGTGAAGGTCAGTGACTGGCCCAGACCGTCGCCGTTGCACCGCCAGGCCGTGTCAGGGTTGTCGTCCAGCACCGCTGCTGCCGGGTAGGTCACCCGCCGACCGTCGGCGTCGGTGGCATCGGGGGCGGTGCAGGACGCGCTCACGGTGTCCGCCTTCAGCGGGGCCGTCGGTCCCGCCCACGGGGCGACCACCGGCGAAGCGGAGGTGCTCGGAGTGCCCGGGCGCGAACCACCCGACGAACCACTGACCCCGGGCGAGGCCGGGTCACGCTGCTCGTCCCCCCGGATCAACTGCCCGGCGGACAACCCCACGGCCAGCGCCAGCACCACTGCGAGCAGGGTGACCCATCCCGGGTGGCGTCCGATGAACGAGGTGCGCGGTGGGTGCGCTCCGCCGACGCGGGTCTGGGCCCCGGTGTCGTGCTGGGACGCCGTCGCACCGGACGACCAGGTGGGCGCCGGGGTGGGTGGGATCGCAGGAGCGGTCGGCTCGGGAGCGGGCGGGACGACCTCAGCCCGCCCCGATGGTTGCGAGCGCGGGGCGTAGCCGGGTTTGAACTGGGTGGTGTAGCGCTCCTGGGTGAAGTCGA
Source organism: Aestuariimicrobium kwangyangense DSM 21549 (assembly GCF_000421525.1). Taxonomy (GTDB): domain Bacteria; phylum Actinomycetota; class Actinomycetes; order Propionibacteriales; family Propionibacteriaceae; genus Aestuariimicrobium; species Aestuariimicrobium kwangyangense. The sequence goes on from NZ_ATXE01000004.1 coordinate 215,055, forward strand.
ACTCAGCGGTGGCAGCACCGTCGTGCGGGCCGTCTGCTGGCTGACCCCCCAACCCGGGCTCCGGGTGCTGTTGGGGGGTGGCAGGACGACCCGCGCCACCGCCGGCGCCGCGCGGGGGCGCGTCGTCGGAGGGCGTGCGATCGGGGCTGGTCCGCGGGCGGAACCAGTCGTCTGGCATCTCGTCAGGCATCGTCGTCACTGTAGCCCGGCGTCCGTGACCGTCGCCCCGAGTGATGACGAGCGCGTGGACGTGGCACCATGAGACCACCCGTTCCGGCAGACCCGGGCGGGACGGCGCAGAGAAGGGAGTGCCCATGGCGGATCTCGTCGTGGTCACGACCCAGTCGTCGGCCGACGGTCTGCCGCCCGCGCTCACCCTGCTGCCGCACGCGGTCGAGTTGGTCACCGATGCGGCCGACCAGCTCAGCATGATCGATGCCGACGTCGTGGTGATCGATGCTCGCTCCGAGCTCTCCCGCGCCAGGGATGCCTGCGTGGCGGTGCGCACCCGCTCGTCGATGCCGATCCTGCTGCTGGCCAGTACCCAGACCCTGTCGGTGGTGCAACCCAACTGGGGTGCCGACGACTTCGTGCTCGAGACGGCCGAGGCGGCGGAGTTCGAGGCACGCATCCGGTTGCTGACCCAGTCGCGGCGCACCTCGTCACTGATCGAGGCTGGCCCCATCCAGATCGACGAGGAGGGCTACACCGTCACGGTGGGTGGCCATTCCCTGGACCTCACCTACACCGAGTTCGAACTGCTCAAGTACCTGGCCGTGCACCCCGGTCGGGTGCTGACCCGTGAGCACCTGCTCAGCGAGGTGTGGGGCTACGACTACTACGGGGGTACCCGCACCGTCGACGTGCACGTGCGCCGGCTTCGGGCCAAGCTCGGCCCGGAGTACGAGGGGCACGTCACCACGGTGCGCAACGTGGGTTACCGGTTCAGCCCCGTTCGCTGACGGGTTCGCCCTCCGAGGGCTTGAAGCCGCGCAGTCCGGCCAGCACCACCCCGCAGGCGCTGAGCACCAGGGCCAACCAGGTGAGCATGGTCGCCAACCCGCCCGCTGCCGGGGTCAGGGTGGCCCGCCAGCCGGCGAACGCCTCGACCAGTGCGGTCACCACCGACATCCAGCCGCCGAGCTTCGACAGCCCCAACCAGGGCGACAGGCGCGCGGAGCGCACCCCCCTCCACTCCAACCAGGCCAGCACCCACAGCCGCCACTGCAGCAGGCAGACCAACAACACCATGACGGCGCCGACGTTGGCCGCCGTCGACCACAGCCGGTCGGCCTGCCCGTCCACCCGGACCACCGAGGCCGCCACCATGGCGACCGCACCCAGCAGCGCCGCTCCCACCCCGATGCGGGTGATCCGCACCCGTTGCCTGGCCATGGCGGCCAGCTCGGGGTTGGGTGGTGGTGGCAGGTGGCGTGGTTGGGAACCGTGGTCGGGGCTGGCTTCCTGCGTGGTCACCTCGGGGCTGCCGTCCGGTGCCAGGGTCCGCAGCACCAGGGTGTCCTCGTCGTCGGTACGCACGGGCGGCGCGTCCACCGTCTCGTGGGTGGCCGTTGCCCTGCCGCGCAACCGCGACCAGCCGCCCGCACGCCAGCGGCGGAGGGGCCAGCGACGAGGGCCGGGGGTGCGCATGAGCACACACTAACGGCGCGATCCGACACTCGAAGCACTCTCGTCGCCGTCCGGCGACGTGCATGGTGTGATGGAGTCACGACCACCCGTGAAGCTGTCGAGGAACCCCATGAGCGAAGCCCCTCCCGCGCAGGTCCGTCGCCTGCCCCACACCGACGGCGAGGCCCTGCGCCCCTGGTCCCGGGCGGTGCACGAGATCGTCGAACGTGCGGTGCTGGTCGACGGTGTGGCGCCGGTCAACGAACTCGGACGGATGGCCCTGCACGGCAAGCGCGCGGGGGTGCACTGGCTGGCCAGTGACAGCACGGGCGGGGGCGGGGGCGGGCCGGACGACGGGGGTCACGCGGTGCTGGGCTGGGCCTGGCTCGACCCGGCCGACTCCTCGGTACAACTCGTCGTCCACCCCGACCACCGTGGGCGGGGGATAGGCACGGCGCTGGCCGAGGCGGTCGTCCGCGACGCCCACCCCCACCACTGGTGGTCGTTCGGCACCCTGCCGGCCGCCGCGGCCCTGGCCGCCCACCTCGGGCTCCACCTGGAGCGCCAGCTGTTGATCATGGTGCGCGACTTGATCGCACACCCCCAGGCCCCGCCCGAACCGCTGCCCGGTGTCGAGCTGGTCCCGTTCACCCCCGATCTCACCGCCGACCTGGTGCGCATCAACGCCGCCGCCTTCGCCCACCATCCGGAACAGGGCGCGATGACCGTTGACGACGTCGCCGCCCGGGTCGCCGAGCCGTGGTTCGACCCCGAGGGGCTGCTGTTCGCCCGGGACACCCGCACCGAGGAGTTCCTCGGGTTCCACTGGACCAAGCTCGAAGAGGTTCCCGGACGAGCCCCGGTGGGCGAGGTGTACGTGCTCGGGGTCCACCCCGACGTCCACTCCCGGGGTCTGGGTCGCCACCTGCTGGCGGCCGGCCTGGCCCACCTGCAGTCGCGTGGGGCGGAGCACGTGCACCTCTACGTCGAGGCCGACCAGACCCGGGTGGTGCAGCTGTACGACTCCGCTAGCTTTGAGGTGCACAACCGCGACAGCAGCTACGCGTGAACAAGCGCGGGCGAGAGGTGGATGAAGTGGCCCAGTCGAGTCAGATGGCGTCCAGCCCGAGCGGGGTCGCGGCCAGGCGCGCACTCGAGGCCGTACCCGAGGGTGCGCTGCCTGCCGACCGCTACTCCGACCGCGAACTGTCGTGGCTGGCCTTCAACAACCGGGTGCTCGACCTGGCCAAGGACCAGGGCCGGGTGCCGCTGCTGGAGCGGGCCAAGTTCCTGGCCATCTTCTCGTCCAACCTCGACGAGTTCTTCATGGTCAGGGTGGCGGGACTCAAGCGCCGCATCGCCGCAGGCGTGGCCGTGCCCTCGGTCACCGGCCAGATGCCGCGCGACCTGCACGATGCCATCCTCAACCGAGCCCAGGAACTGGTGGCCGACCAGTCGCGCACCTTCCACGAGGTGGTGCGCCCCGAACTCGCCGAGAATGGCATCGAGGTGCTGACCTGGCCAGAGCTGGAGGCCGCCGAGAAGGACCGGATGCGAGGTCTGTTCGCCGAGCGCATCTTCCCGGTGCTCACCCCCCTGGCCGTCGACCCCTCACACCCGTTCCCCTACATCTCGGGGCTGTCGATCAACCTGGCCGTGCAACTGCAGCACCCCCTGACAGGGGCGCACCAGTTCGCGCGCATCAAGGTGCCCTCGATCCTCAGTCGGTTCATCAACCTCGGTGGTGGCCGCTTCCTGCCGCTGGAGGAGGTGATCAGCCGCCACCTCGACCAGTTGTTCATCGGCATGCGAGTGGTGGAGTACACGACCTTCCGGGTGACCCGCAACGAAGACCTCGAGGTCGAGGAGGACGATGCCGAGAACCTGCTGTTCGCCCTCGAGAAGGAGTTGTTGCGCCGCAAGGTGGGTCGTCCGCCGGTGCGCCTCGAGGTGCAGGACGACATCTCCGAGCGGATGCTCGACCGGCTGATCACCGAGCTCGACATCAGCGAGAAGGAGGTCTTCCGCATGCCGGCCCCGCTCGACCTGACGGGACTGTTCTCGTTGGGCGGCATCGACCGGGAAGACCTCAGCTATCCGAACTTCCTGCCCATCACCCATCCCCACCTGGCTGAGGTCGAGACAGCGCAGCCCGCTGACATGTTCGCCGCGCTGCGGAAGCGCGACGTGCTGCTGCAGCACCCCTACGACTCGTTCGCCACCTCGGTGCAGCGGTTCATCGAGCAGGCGGCCGCCGACCCACAGGTGCTGGCGATCAAGCAGACCCTCTACCGCACCTCGGGCGACTCCCCCATCGTCGACGCCCTGATCGAGGCAGCGCTGGCCGGCAAGCAGGTGCTCGCCGTGGTCGAGATCAAGGCCCGGTTCGACGAGCAGAACAACATCGCGTGGGCACGCAAGCTCGAGAAGTACGGTGTGCACGTCGTCTACGGCATGGTCGGGTTGAAGACCCACTGCAAGTTGTCGCTGGTGGTGCGCGACGAGCAGGAGAGCCTGCGCCGCTACGCCCACATCGGCACCGGCAACTACAACCCCAAGACGGCCCGCCAGTACGAGGACATGGGGCTGCTCACCTCGAACCCGGTGGTCACCGAGGACGTCGCCCGGCTGTTCAACCACCTCTCGGGGGTCACCCACAACACCGACTACCGCCGCCTGCTGGTGGCCCCGCACGGCGTGCGCCAAGGGTTGCTCGAACGCATCCAGAACGAGATCGACAACCAGGAGGCCGGTCTGCCGGCCGGGATCCGGATCAAGGTCAACTCCCTGGTCGACGAGGCCATCACCGACGCCCTGTACCGGGCCTCGAACGCCGGGGTGCCGGTCGACCTGTGGGTCCGTGGCATCTGCACCATCCGTCCGGGCGTGGTGGGGCTCAGCGAGAACATGCGCGTGCGCAGCATCCTGGGTCGCTTCCTGGAGCACTCGCGACTGTTCTGGTTCGCCAACGGGGGACGACCGACCGTGGGGCTCGGGTCGTCCGATCTGATGCACCGCAACCTCGACCGGCGGGTCGAGGTGGTGGTCAGCATCACCCACCAGGCGCACATCGCCCAGATCGAACGACTCTTCGACCTCGCCTTCGCCGATGACACCGTCAGTTGGCAGTTGCACGACACCACCTGGGTCGAGCGCTCCCGCGATGACCGGGGTGAACCGTTGGTCGACATGCAGGCGCTGCTGGTGGCCGAGACGGCCAAGCGTCGCGCGTCGGCCAAGTGAGGCCTGGGTGACCAAGAAGACCAAGCTGCAGGCGGCCGGGGCCTGCGTCATCCGCGAGGGGGACGACGGGCAACCAGAAGTGCTCGTCGTGCACCGACCGGCCTACGACGACTGGAGCCTCCCCAAGGGGAAGCCCTCCCCCGACGAGGACCTGCCGGTGACGGCCGTGCGCGAGGTGCTCGAGGAGACCGGCTGTCTGGTCGCCATCGGCGCCCCGCTGGGGCATGAGTTCTACGAGACCTCGAAGGGGCGCAAGCGGGTCACCTGGTGGGCGGGGCGCCTGCTCAGCGAGGTGCCACGACCACCCGACGCCGAGGTCGACCGGGTGGAGTGGATGAGCCTCGCGCGGGCGCGTCGCAAGCTCAGCTACCCCGACGAGGTGAGGGTGCTGGAGCGGGCGGTGACGATGGTGCCGACCTCGGTGCTGGCGATCGTCCGGCACGGCAAGGCGATGGACCGCAAACACTGGTCGGGCGGCAAGGACTGGAAACGCCCCTTGTCCGGACGCGGACGACGGCAGGCCAAGCGGTTGGCGCCCCTGCTGCGGGCCTACGGGGTGGAACGCGCCGTCAGTTCGACGTCGACCCGTTGTGTGCAGACCTTGGAGCCCTTCACCCGCGGCGCCGGGATCGACCTCGAACTCGCCCCGGAACTGTCGGAGGAGGCCTTCGAGACCGACCCCCTGCCCGTGCGCACCACGATGCGCGCCCTGCTTGCCGATGCGCGGTCGGTGCCCGGGCGGGCCGTCGCGGTCTGCGGACACCGACCGGTGCTGCCCGAGATGCGCGAGGCCATCTTCGCCCCCACCGAGCCGATGCTCACCGGGGAGGTCGAGGTGCTGCACGTCACCGAGGGCGGCGAGATCCTCGCCGTGGAGCAGCACAAGTCCCGCTTCTGAACCACGTGCTCACGGGCATCGCCACTGGTCAGCGCGAGATCCAACGGTGCGCTCCGCAGATGTACCGGCCCCGTTCACGTTTTGTTCACGCGTTGAGCGGATTCCCGTCATCCGTGCTCCCTAGCGTGTCGCTCGACGCTGCCGCAGGAAACCTCCCGCCGGCGCGGACCACGATCGCTAACGAAGGAATGGACTGTGATCCTCACCCGCTTCGCCAAGGTGGCCGCCATCGCCGCCATCGGCACCCTGAGCCTGGCTGCCTGCGGTGGCACCACGACCACCAGCACCGACTCCGCCTCGTCGGCGGCCTCCTCGGCCGCCAGCTCGGCCTCCAGCACCGAGACCTCGGCATCGGCGAGCCAGTCGGCCGGTGGCACCGAGCTCACCTGCCCGGCCGGCAAGATCAACGGTGGCGGCTCGTCCGCCCAGGACATCGCCATGCAGGCGCTGACCAAGGAGTACAACTCGCTGTGCTCCGCCAACGGCTCCGAGGTGATCTACACCAAGTCGGGTTCGGGCCAGGGCATCAAGGACTTCTACAACAAGCAGCTGCAGTGGGCCGGTTCCGACTCCGCACTGAAGACCGAACCCAAGGACGGCGTCGTCGAGACCGAGAAGGTCAAGGCCCGCTGCGGTGGCAACGAGGGCTGGAACCTGCCGATGATCGTCGGCCCGGTCGCCTTCGCCTACAACCTCGACGGTGTCGACAAGCTCACCGTGACCCCGGCCATCGTCGCCGACATCTACGCGGGCAAGATCACCACCTGGAACGACAAGGCCCTGGCCGCCGCCAACCCCGGCGTCACCCTGCCTGCCGAGAAGATCGCCCCCTTCTTCCGCGCTGACGAGTCGGGCACCTCCGAGAACGTCACCAAGTACCTCAAGGCCGCCGCCCCCAAGAACTTCACCGCCGAGACCAGCAAGACCTTCCCGGCCAAGGTCGGCGAGGGCAAGCAGGGCACCCAGGGTGTGGCCGATGCCATCAAGTCCACCAAGGGTGGCTTCGGCTACGTCGAGTGGAAGTACGCGCAGGATGCCCAGCTGGGTGTCAGCTCGGTCGACAACGGCTCGGGAGCGGTCGAACTGACCGCCGAGAACGCCGGAAAGGCCATGGAGTCGGCGAAGATCGTCGGCACCGGCAACGACCTGGCCCTGAAGCTCAAGTACGACGGCACCCCCGCCGGGGTCTACCCGATGGTCATGGTGACCTACGAGATCGTCTGCTCGGCCGGTCTCGACCAGGCCCAGGGCGCGCTCATGAAGGACTTCCTGACCTACATGACCACCCCGGAGGCCGTCACCACCCTGCAGAGCGCCGGCTACGCCCCGCTCCCCGAGGCCGTGGCCACCAAGGTCTCGACCGCCATCCAGGCGCTCAAGTGACGATGACCCCCCAGGGTCACCTCGTGGATGCGCAAGACTGATCCACACTGAGACAACCACGGGAGGGCCCCCCGCTCATGAGCGGGGGGCCCTCCTTCGTCAGGGAGAACCATGAACCAGCCAGCTGAGCCGCTCAGGGCGGCCACGCTCGAACCGGAGGACCACGACACGCTCGCCCACCTGGCGGGCGCTGCGGACGAGTCCCCGGTCGGCAAGCACCTCACCCCCGAGACCCGTGGTCGGATCACCATCCCCCACGTCGAACTGGCCCCTCCCACCAAGGGTCCCGACCGCTTCTTCTCCGGCCTGACGGTGACCACGGGAGTGGTGATCGTGGCCATGATCGCCGCCATCGCCATCTTCCTGGTGGCGTCCGCGGTGGGGCCGCTGAGCCGCAACCAGGTCAACTTCCTGACCTCGACCCGCTGGGACATCTCCGACCAGAACCTCGCCTTCGGCATCGCAGCACTGCTGTGGACGACCGTGCTCAGCTCGATCGTGGCCATGGTGATCGCCGTCCCCGTCGCCATGGGCGTGGCGCTGCTGATCACCCACTACGCGCCGTCCCGGGTGGGCCGGGTGGTCGGCTTCCTGGTTGACCTGCTGGCCGCGGTCCCCTCGATCGTCTACGGCCTGTGGGGAGCCCGCGTGTTCGCGCCGTGGCTGAAGCCCTTCGGCGACTGGCTGTCGGACACCCTCGGTTTCATCCCCCTGTTCGAGCGGGGTGTCACTTCGGCGGGCACGGTCTTCGCGGCATCGCTGGTGCTGGCGATCATGATCCTGCCCATCATCACCGCCATCTCGCGCGACGTCTTCGACCAGACCCCCCGCGACCACATCGAGGCCGCCTGGGCTCTCGGCGCCACCAAATGGGAGATGATCCGGATCGCCGTCATCCCCTACGGGCGGTCGGGATCGATCGCCGCCGCCATGCTGGGTCTCGGACGTGCCCTGGGTGAGACCATCGCCGTCATGCTGATCCTGTCGACCGTGCCCGGTTTCAGCTGGTCGCTGTTCTCGGGCGGCCAGACCTTCGCCTCGCTGATCGCCCGCGGGGCCCCGGAGTTCGACAGCCCGACCAAGGCCGGCGCCTACATCGCGGCCGGTCTGGTGCTGTTCGTGCTGACGTTCGCAGTCAACGGCGTCGCCCGCGCCGTGGCCGCCGGCGGAAAGAAGGGCTGAGATGTCCCAGACCACGAACCAGTCACCCACCAGTGGGACCAGTTACTCCCCCAGTTCGACCGACCTGGGACGACCCAAGGGTTCGCGCCAGTTCGTCGACAACCTGATGCGCGTACTGATCTGGTTCGCCGCGGTGGTCGCGATCATCCCCCTGTTGTGGATCCTGGCGACGGTGTTCACCAAGGGAGCCGCCCTGCTGGTGACAGCCGAACCCGACTACACGCGCATCTGCGTGGTCGAGGCCAAGGCACCCGACGGCGCCCACCAGAACTACCGCCGGGTGCCCGAGTCCCAGTGCAACCAGACCGCCGGAACCGGCCAGGCCCAGGCCACACACATCTGGAGCGTCGGCGGTGCCTACCCGGCCGTCGGCCAGTACGTGGACTACAACGCCGTCCCCGCCTCGACGTCCGACCCCAACCAGCGCACGTCGACCATCCGCATCAAGGGCCAGACACAGTCGGAGCAGAAGGCCCAGGTGGTGGGTATCCCCGGTGGCGACAAGCAGGGCAAGGTGCGCACCTTCAGCCTGCAGTGGTGGACGACCGACCAGTCCCGCACCGACCAGACGAGCCCCAACGGCGGTGCGCTGCACGCCATCGTCGGCACGCTCGAGATCGGCCTGATCACCTCGATCGTCGCCGTCCCCCTCGGCATCCTGGGGGCCATCTACCTGGTGGAGTACGGCCGTGGCAAGCGGCTCGCCCGGCTGGTCAGCTTCATGGTCGACATCCTCACCGGGGTGCCCTCGATCGTGGCCGCGCTGTTCATCTACGCGCTGCTGATCACCGTGTTCGGCATGGGGCGGTCCACCTTCGCCTCGTCCATGGCCCTGGTCCTGCTGATGCTGCCGACGGTGCTGCGCTCGACCGAGGAGATGCTCAAACTGGTGCCCGACTCGTTGCGCGAGGCCTCCTACGCCCTGGGGGTGGCCAAGTGGCGCACCATCCTGCAGGTGGTGGTGCCCACCTCGTTCACCGGTATCGCCACGGGCGTCGTCCTGGGCATGGCCCGGGTGATGGGTGAGACGGCACCCCTGCTGATCCTGCTCAACTACGGCCCCCGGCTCGTCGGCAACCCGTTCGGGTCCAACATGGGCTCGCTGCCGACGATGATCACCGGCGCGGCCAACACCGCCGCCAACTACCCGGGCGCTGAACGCGGCTGGGGAGCAGCCCTCACCCTGATCCTGCTGGTGATGGGACTCAACCTGATCGCCAAGTTCATCGGTGCCCGCACCAAGAAGACCCGCTGAGGAAGACACAATGGCCAAGCGCATCGAGGTCAAGGACCTCAACATCTACTACGGCAGCCACCACGCCGTGCAGTCGGTCAACCTGACGGTCGAACCCAGGTCGGTGACCGCCTTCATCGGGCCGTCCGGGTGTGGCAAGTCCACCGTGCTGCGCACCCTCAACCGCATGCACGAGGTGATCCCCGGCGCCTACTGCGAGGGCGAGGTGCTGCTCGACGGCATCAACCTCTACGGCAAGGACGTGGACCCCGTCGCCGTCCGCCGGCAGGTGGGCATGGTCTTCCAGCGGCCCAACCCGTTCCCGTCGATGTCGATCTACGAGAACGTGGTCGCCGGCCTCAAGCTCAACGGTGTGAAGTCGAAGAAGGTGCTCGACGAGGCGGCCGAGAAGTCGCTGCGCGGGGCCAACCTGTGGAAGGAGGTCAAGGACCGGCTCGACAAGCCCGGGATCGGCCTGTCGGGGGGTCAGCAGCAGCGCCTCTGCATCGCCCGCGCCATCGCCGTCTCGCCCGACGTGCTGCTGATGGACGAACCCTGCTCGGCCCTCGACCCGATCTCGACCCTGGCCATCGAGGACCTGATCCACGAACTCAAGGACGAGTACACGGTGGTGATCGTGACCCACAACATGCAGCAGGCCTCGCGGGTGAGTGACCGCACCGCCTTCTTCAACCTGGCCGCGCAGGGCCAACCCGGCGAGCTGGTGGAGCTGGACGACACCGAGAAGATCTTCTCGAACCCGACCAAGCAGGCCACGGAGGACTACATCACGGGACGCTTCGGCTGAGCCGGGAGCTGGTGGATTCCTGAAGTTTTGGCGGCCCGTCGACGCTGGGTCAACGCCCCCCGGGGTGGGGGCGTTGACGGGGCACCAACACACCGAGGAGGAACCATGTTCCGCACCACCCTCCGCCGCAGCGCGGCAGCCCTTGCCCTGGGCGTCGCTGTGACGGCCGCACCCGTCGCCCTCGCGACCACGAGTGCCTCCGCCGCAACCCCGTACTGCGGCATCTACTGGGGGTCCCTGGCCAAGTCGTCGTCGAGGATGACCACCAGCACCGTCACCGGCCTGCGTGCCGGTGAACACCCCTGCTACGACCGTCTCGTCGTCGACATCAAGGGCCGGGTCACCGGCTACGACGTGCGCTACGTCTCGCAGATCACCATGGACGCCTCGGGCATGCCCGTCGCCGTCGCCGGTGGGGCCAAACTCCAGGTCATGGTCCGCGCGGCCTCCTGGACCCGTCCCGCCATGCCCAACGTCAGCGGCTACACGACCTTCCGACAGGTGGTCTGGGCCGGCTCCTTCGAGGGCCAGTCCTCCTTCGGTCTGGGTGTGCGGGCTCGGCTGCCGTTCCGAGTGTTCACCCTGTACGACGCCACCACCAACAAGACCCGTGTGGTGGTCGACGTCGCCCACCACTGGTGACCTGACCCCTTCGACCGGTTCCGGCCGAGCCCTGCTCAGCCACACCTGACCAGGCCGAGCGACTGTTTCAGCTCGACCACCCGGGTGGCGCTCTGGGCCAGGCGCTGCCGGAACCGGTACGAGGACTGTGCCCGGCCAACCAGCGCGTTCGACATCGTGCCGATGGTCTGGGGGTTGGCGTTGACCACCAGGTCTCCGCCGGCCTCGACGAAGCGGACGGCCCGCTGCCCGCTGGGCACACCCTGGACGGATGCGGCGGCCCCCAGGTCGTCCGAGATCACCACACCCCGGAAACCCAGGTCGCCCCGCAGCATGCCGGTGATGACGGTCGAGGAGAAGACCGCCTGGTTGTCGGGGTCGATGCGGGTGTAGAACGCGCTCGAGATCATCACCGAACTGGCCCCTGCCCGGATCCCCGCGCGGAAGACGGCCAGCCCGGCATCGTCGCGGGCGATGGTGGTGTCGGTGGCTGCGGCGATGTCGGTGTTGGAGGTGACCTGGCCCAACCCCGGGAAGTGCTTCAGGCTGCTGGCCACCCCCGCTCGGTCGAGACCGGTGACCACTCCGGCGACCAAGGGCGCCGCCTGGCTGCTGGTGGTGGCGTAGTTGCGACCCAGTCGTCCGATCGGTTCGTTGGTGGTCAGCTTGTCGGTCGGCACCACGTCGGCAACCGGTGCCAGGTCGTAGCGCACCCCCACCGCCGTCATCTGTCCTCCCCACTTCGTCCAGTTGGAGGTCAGCTGCGCGGGCGTCAGGGTGCCCTGGGCGCGGGCACTGGGGATCGGTGGCAGGCCGGGGCCCTGCAGTCGCTGGATGCTTCCGCCCTCCTGGTCAGCCGCGACCACCACGGGCACCGCCATGTTGAGACCCGTCAGCCGACTGGTCGAGGCGCGCACCTGGGAGGCGCCGTCCCAGCTGCCGAGCAGCACGGCCGAACCCACCTGGTAGCGCTCCATCACGGCCAGCTGGTCATCGCTGACCGGAGCGCCGTTGACCCCCATCATCAACACTTGCCCCGCCTGCTGCCTGGCCGTCATCTGGTCGACCACCTGCCGACAGGCCGACGGCGGGGTCGGTCGCTGCCCGGGCGCGGTGCTGGCCGGTGGCGTGGAGGCACCGCTGGAGTGCGCCGTCGAAGGGGAACTCGTCCTGCTGGCGGTCGCGCTTCCCGGTGGGCTCGACGCCGGGGTCGGGGTCTGGTGCCCCACCGACGTGGTGGACGACTGCGAGGTGGCGGGGGTCGGCACGGAGGGAGGTCGGCTGCCCCCGGTGGCGGTGACCCCGGTCGACGGCTCCGTGGTGGGCACCCCGCTGCAGGCCGCCAGGCCGAGGGCGAGGGAGCCTGCCAGCAGCAGCGAGGGAGCGAGTCGCAGCCGTCGGGTCATCACCCCTCCTGTGCCTGGTCGGTCCGAGGGCTCCGGCGGGGCAGTTGTTCGACCAGCCCGAGCAGGGCGTTCTCGATCACCTCGGTCAGCGCGGGATGGATCCAGTACTGGCCTCGCGCCATCGTCTCGATGTCGGTGCCCAGGCTCATGGCCTGCACGCACAACTGCACCAGCGAGGCGGCTTGGGGACCCATCACGTGCGCGCCCAACAGTTGGCCGGTGTGTGGGTCGGCCAGCAGTTTCACACAATGGGTGCGGTCCTCCAGTGCCCACCCGAAGGCGACGTCGCCGTACTCCTGCACCTTGACGATGTGGTCGATGCCGGCAGCCTCGAGTTGCGCCTGGGTCAGGCCCACCTGGCCGATCTGCGGGTCGGAGAAGACCGCGCAGGGCACGAAGCGGTGGTCGGCGCGCACCCACTCGTCCCTCGGGTGGGAGAGATTGTGCTGCACCACCCGCATCTCGTGGTTGGCCACGTGCTTGAGCTGCCAGCGCGAACAGATGTCACCCAGTGCCCAGATGTGGTCGACGGAGGTTCGCTGGTACTCGTCGACGACCACGTATCCGGCGGCGTCGACGTCGACACCCGCGCGGCCGACCTCGAGGCTGTCGGAGTTCGAGACCCGGCCAGTCGAGTTGAGCACCAGGTCGGCCTCGTGGCGCAGTTCGGTGCCATCGGCGGTGGTGGTCACGACGACGACGGTCCCGGCTTGCGTGGCGGAGGCGGCCACCCGCTCCAGACGCACCACCTGTTGGTTGAGCTGCAGGGTGACCCGCTCGCCGAGGGCGGCGGTGAACCGACGCGAGATGGTCTCGTCTGCCTTCTTCAGCAACCGGTCACCGCGGTGGACGAGGGTGACCTCCGCCCCGAAGGAGGCGAAGACGTGGGCGAACTCGGCGGCGACGAAGCCTGCGCCGAGGATCACGATCCGTCGAGGCAGGGCCGGGATGCGCATCACCGTGTTCGAGGTGTGCACCAGTCCCGCCTGCACGGCCTCGTCGAAGCCCGGCACCTCGAGTTGGTGGGGACGTGAACCGGCGGCGAGCACGAACTGCTCGGCCCGCACCTGGGTACCGTCGGCCAGCCGCAGGGTGTGCCCGTCGACGAAGGTGGCGTGCTGGCGGTACACGTCCACCCAGGGCTGCTGCTCGCGCCACTGCAGCCCGCCGGTCGAGATGGCGTCGATGCGACCGAAGATGCGATCGCGCACCTGGTCGAACCGCACTCTCCGCAGGTCGAGGTCGACCCCCAGCCGGTGCGCCTCGTGCGGGCTGGCGGCCAGGTCGGCGGGCAGCACGAACATCTTGGTGGGGATGCAGCCGACGTTGAGGCAGGTGCCACCGAACACCGGGGCCCCGAGTTCGGCGTTCACACCCTCGTCGACCAAGGCCACCCGCAAGCCCGAGAAACGCTCGTCGAGCAGGGAGTTGCCCGACCCCGAACCGATCACGCACAGGTCGTACGGGGCGGGCTGCTGCTGCGCCGGAACAGGAGTCATGGCGCCAGTCTTGCACGCCCTAGAATCGGCCCATGAACACCCCAGGAACCGGCAGCCGAGAACCCGGCGCACCAGAACCCGGCAGTTGGGCGTTGGTCACGGGCGCCTCCGGCGGACTCGGTGAGGCCTTCGTCGACCACTTGGCCACCAAGGGCGTCAACGTGGTCGTGACCGGCCGACGCGCCGACGCACTCGAGCGGACGGCCCAGCGGGCGCGGGCGAAGGGTGTCGAGGCGGTGGTGCTGACGTGCGACCTCGGCGTCAAGGAGGAACGCGACGAACTCGTCGCCGAGATCTCGCGGCGCGGGCTGCGGGTGCAGACGCTGGTGAACAACGCCGGCTTCGGCACCATCGGTGATTTCGCCGCCGGTGACCCGGCACGCCACCTCGAGAAGGTGCGCGTGAACTGTGAGGCGCTCACCGACCTCACCCAGCGCTACCTGCCGGGCATGCTGCAGCAGCATCGCGGCACCATCATCAACGTCTCGTCGACCGCCAGCTTCCAGCCCCTGCCGGGGATGGCCGTCTACGCCGCCACCAAGGCCTATGTGCGCTCCTTCTCGGAGGCACTGTGGCATGAGCTCAAGGGCACCGGGGTCAAGGTGGTGACCCTGTGCCCCGGCCCGACCGAGACCGGGTTCTTCGAGGTGGCCGGTGACTCGAAGGCGCTGGGGTGGCGCCGTACTCCCGAGCAGGTGGTCGAGACCTGTTTCCGTGGCCTCGGGCGTGGCCTGCCCACCGTGGTGGACGGCCCGCTCAACCTGGCCCAGGCCGTGGCGGGCCGGTTGGCCCCGACGAGGCTGGGGCTGGCCATCTCCCACCGGGTGATGCAGCAGCGCTGACGCCGGTCCGCGCCGGCAGGGCCCTCAGCGCACCAAGGACCTCAGCGCACCAGGAACAGTTTCACGACCTGCAACTGGCCGTCCTTGGGCGAGGTGTACTCCAGGTGCAGGGCGTACGATCCGGCCGCCAGGTCGGGACCCTGGATGGTGAACGGCGTGTAGCCACCCGCGGGTTTGCCGAAGGTCACCGCCTTCCATCCCGACGCGGAGGCACCCTTGGCGACGATCGACCACGACAGTCCGTCCGTGCCGGTCAGGGCCGTCGTCTTGACCTGACCGGTGATCGTCACCGGCGAGGTGATCGCCTCTCCGTACTCGAAGGAGTCGACGATGACGTCGGTGAGCGGCTCGACCCCGGAGCGGGTGAAGTCGGTACTGGGGGCACCGATCAGCGGCAGGTTGGGTGAACCGTCCACCAGGATGCGCACCACCTTCTGTCCGTTGCGATCGCCGACGGCGGCGGTGGCGGTGTAGGTCACCTGGTTGATGCCCTGCAGCACCTGCGCCCTGGTCTGCATCGACCCGAAAGCTGTCTTCGACAGGTCGAGCGTGATCCGGTTGCCCGCCACCTGGGCCGAGTTCACCTGTCCACCCGACCATCGCGAGCTGTAGCTGGGATCGAGCGGTGCCACGTTGAGCACGGCGGCGACGGCGGTGGTCAGCCGGTCGGTCTGGGTCGGCAGGTCACGGAACTCGCGGGCCAGTGAGCCGTGGGAGTCGACGTAGTAGACGGCCACCTCGCGGTTGATGGTGGGGATGGACGGGGGGCCGGTGGGGGCCTGCGAGGTCATCGACGGCGAGGACGCGGGTGAGGTCGCGCTGGACGCGGCCGGGTTGGGCAGCAACCCCGGCGCCAGCAGCGGCAGCGCCACCCCGACCGCCACGGCGGCGACGGCCACGGCGGCCAGCCAGCGGAAGGTTCCCGAACGCGGGCGCTCGTCCTCGATGCGTGACTCCTCGGCGACCGCCCACAGGTCCGCGAAGCGGTCCGAGGGGCGCACCCTGTCACCCTCGCGCCGCAGCACCTGGCGCAACAGTTGGGTGTACTCGTCCTCCGGCAAGTCGCCCAGAGGCATCGGTTCGTCCATCACCGCCCCTCCCTCACGACCGGCGCCAGGGACTGGCGCAATGCCTGCATGCCGCGGTGGGCGTGTGACTTGACGGCGCCCTTCGAGATGCCGAGGGTCTCCGCGATCTCGGCCTCGCTGGCCTGGGAGTAGAAGCGAAGGATCAACACCTCTCGCTGGCGTTGGGGGAGCGTTCGCAGAGCCATCATCACCTCGTCATGGGTCTCGCCTCGGTCGAGGGCTGCCTCGGGGGTCTCGACCCCGGCCCGTGGGTCGGGACGATACCGGTTCACCACGGCCCGGTGGCGGTGCACCGACCGGCAGCGGTTGACCACGGTCATCCGCAGGTAGGCGGCGGCGTGTTCCATCGAGTCGAACTGTTCCCGCCGGTGGTGCACCGCAACCAGGCCGTCCTGCACCACTTCCTCGGCCTGGTCGGACGAGCCGAGCAGCAACGAGGCCAGGCGCACCATGCCAGCCCAGTGGGCGGTGTAGAGGTCGCGCAGCCAGACCTCGCCGGTGGTGTCACGATCCATCGGACGCCTCGTCCACACGGTGGTCGTCACCGGTCGTTCCAGCAGGATCGTCACACCCCGGCAACGTCCGGGACACGGCTGCGGTTGTCATCGGGAGGAGTTTTCCAGTTGGGGGGTTCGTGCAACCGGTCGGTCGCGCTCAGATCCCCGCGTACGAGTGCAACCCGTTGATGAACAGGTTGACGCCGATGAAGTTGAACCAGAACGAGGCCATGCCCACCAGGGCGATGATGGCCGCATTGCGGCCCTTCCACCCGGCAGTGGCCCGCGCGTGCAGGTAGCCGGCGTAGACCACCCAGGTGATCAGGGCCCAGGTCTCCTTGGGGTCCCACCCCCAGTACCGCCCCCAGGCGTACTCGGCCCAGATCGACCCGGCTGCGACGGTGAAGGTCCACACGGGGAAGCCGAACGCGTGCAGCCGGTAGGCGAGGGTGTCGAGCCTGTCGAGGGAGGGCACCCGGGCCAGGAAGCCGGTGAGCACCGGGTCGGTCCGCTGGCGACGACGGCTGCGGGTGAGCACCGCCGTGGTGCCACCGGTGGGCACTACCTCGGTGTGCGAGGCCGGGAGCGACGACCCCGGCTCGCCGCCCTCGTCGCTCACGACGGGTGCGGTGGGCGTCGCCCGGTTCACGGCCCGCGACTTGAGCAGGTAGACCAGGGAGGCCAGTCCGCCGACGTTGAAAGCGGCCGCGGAGATGCAGGCGGCGACGATGTGGATCACGAACCAGATGGAGTGCAGGGCGGGTACAAGCGGGGCCACGGCCACGTAGAAGACGGTGGCGGCAAGGCCCTGCCCGATCGCCAGCAGCAGGGTGACGGGGCCGCCGAGCCACCGCAGCCCGAAACGCCACACCCCCACCAGGAAGGCCATCACCACGAAGGCCAGCGCCGAGATCACGAACTCGTACATGTTGCCCCACGGCGCCCGACCGGCCGCCAGCCCGCGCGTGACGACCCCGAACAGGTGTGCGGCAGCCGCCAGCACCGTCAACGAGATACCGAACCGCCCGGCCTGGTCACCGCGCAGGCGGGCCGGGTCGTGGTCGTCGGCCTGGTCGGCGTTCCCGGCAACGGGCACCCCCCGCAGGAAGGCCCACTCGGCCGCGTGGCAGAGGAAGGCGACCAGGTAGAGCACTGCGGAGGTGACGATCGCGAGCGCGGAGTAGTTGGTCAACGTCATGGCGTGGCCTCCTGATCGGTCGGGTTGTCGGGGTCGGCGCCGGTGGCGACCAACAGGTCGGCCACGTCGTCGGAGAGTCCCAGGCGGGAGTCGGCGCGGTCGAGACCAGCCGCCTCCACCAGCAGTGTGCCCGTATCGGCTTCGCGGCGCAGCTTCACGAACAGTCGACGGGGTCGGACGAACAGGCTGAGGCAGATGCCGAACACCCCCAGGGCGAGCGATCCGAAGACCAAGGGCAGCCCCGGCGCGCGGGAGAACTGCATCTTCGTCCAGCGCTGGTAGCCGCGGAAGGTGATCGAACCCTGCTGGTCCGGCAGCTGGTAGGTGTCGCCGGGCTTGAGCCGCAGCCGGAGCAGGTCGTTGCCGTTCTTGATCTGGGTGAGGCCGGTGGTGTCGAGCACGTAGACGTTCTCGGGACGACCCGTCTCCTGCTTCGGCTTGCCCGACCAGGCGTTGAGGAAGAGTTCGGGGTTCAGGGCGTCGGGGAACAGTGAGCGCGGGCCGGCGGCGTCGACCGTCGCGGTCGGCAGCAACCAGCCCTCGAAGGCGAGCCGCTCGGGCCGGGCGTCAGGGGCCTTGATGACTCCTGCCGACTTGAAGTTGCCATCCTGGGGCAGGAACACCACCGGGCCCGCGAACGCCAGGTTGCCCGAGCCGTCGCGCACCTCGACGTTGGCCGCATAGCCATGGCTGATCAGGTGGATCGTGGTGCCGTGCACGTTCAGGGGGTGGTTCACCTCGATGGTGCGTCTGCTGCTCGAGGCGTCACCGCTGGCCGACTGCTCGGTGACGGTGACGTCGGCGCGGAACTCGCGGGCGGCCCCGGTCTGCACCGGTCCGGTCTCGAAGGTGGCGGTGAACCGGTTGAGCACCAGTGAGAAGGGGGGCAGGTGGTCGGTGTTCACGGCGGCCCCGGCGTGGAACTCGTCGTACTGGGTGATGTTGTTCGAGAAGCCTTGTCCCTCGACCACGATGGCCGATCCCTTCGATCCCCACAGGGTGTTCCAGGCGACGCCGACCAGCACCACCACCAGGCTCACGTGGAAGAGCAGGTTGCCGAACTCGCGCAGGTAGCCGCGCTCGGCGCTCAGTCCGACGGTGCCGTCGGGCAGGTCGGTCCTGCGCGTGCGGAAACGCTTGCGGCGCAGCCACCCCTCGGCCGCGGCCACGACCTCGTCCGCCTCGACGCCGGTCAGCTCCCCGCGTCCCCACTCCGGCAGCCGGTCGAGTCGGCTGGGCAGCGCCGGAGGGGGGTTGCGCAGGGCGCGGGCGTAGACCATGACGCGCGGCAGGATGCAGCCGACGAGGCTGACGAACAGCAGCAGGTAGATGGCGGAGAACCACACCGAGGTGAACACGTCGTACATGCCCAGGAAGCGGTAGACCTTGTCGAGCCCCGGCTGGTCACGCGCGATCTGGGCGACGCGCGAGGGCGAGGTCGACGACTGCGGCACCAGCGATCCGGGGATCGCGGCGAAGGCCAGCAGGAACAGCAACACCAGGGCCGTGCGCATGCTGGTGAGTTGGGTCCACAGCCAGCGGGCCATGCCGACGAAGCCGATCTCGGGTGCTTGGTCACTCATCAGATCGGTGTCCCCCAGTTGACGACGACCTGCCGTAGTTCGGCCATGGCTCGGTCCCACACCCCACTCATCAGGGCGATCCCGACCAGCACCATCAGCGCTGCTCCCACGACTTGGAAGACCCGTTGGTGCCGCTGGACGAAACCGACGAGCCGGCCGAAGGAGCCGAAGGCCACGGCGGCCAGCAGGAACGGGATGCCCAGCCCCAGTGCGTAGACGAAGGCGAGCAGGGCACCGCGTCCGGCGGAGCCCTCGGTGAAGGCCAGGGAGAGCACCACCGACAGCGCCGGGCCGATGCAGGGTGTCCACCCGATCGCGAAGACCAGTCCCAGCACGGGGGCCATCGCGACCCCCACCTTGGGGGCGCGGCTCAGTTTGATCGTGCCCTGCCCGATCGGCAGCCAGCCGGCGAACAACAGACCCAACCCGATGATCACGACCCCGGCGATGACCGAGATCAGGCGCTGGTGCACCAACAGGGTTCCGCCGAGGCCGCCGACGGTCGCCCCGGTGAGCGTGAAGACGACCGCGAAGCCGAGCACGAACAGGGCGGTGCCCGCCACCATCCGGCCGCGGGGGGTTCGTCCGGCCGAGATCTCACTGACGCCCAGACCGGTGGCGTACGACAGGTAGCCCGGCAAAAGGGGCAGGCAGCACGGCGAGAAGAAGCTGACCAACCCGGCCAGCAGGGCGACGGGCAGGGCGAGCAGCAGCCCACCCTGGATGGAACTCTCGATCCACCCCTGCAGGGGAACGAGCACCTGGAGCGGCGTCACTTGCCCGCCACCAGGTCACCGATGGCCGTCACCAGGGTCGAGGTGGACACCTGACCGAGCACTCGTCCGGCAATTCCGCCGCTGGGGTCGACGAGCAGGGTCGAGGGGATGGCCTTGGGTGGCAGATCGGTCAGCTTCATCAACAGCGCACCGTCGGGGTCGTAGAAGCTGGGCCACGTGAGCCCGAACGAACGGACGAAGCTCTGCGCGGGCGCCCGGTCGAGGTCGCGGGTGTTGATGCCGATGAAGTCGGCGACGTCGGCGGTCTTCCTGGCCGCTTCGAGCAGGTGACCGGCCTCGGCCCGGCAGGGCGAGCACCACGACCCCCACACGTTGATCACCATTACCCGACCCTTGCGGCCCTGTGTGGTGAGCGCCAACTGGTCGAGGTCGTGCCCCGACAGCACGGGCAACTGCTTGCGTTGGCCCACCGCCACCCGGGTGAAGCTGCCGTCGCCCTGCGCGAAGCCGGTGTCGGAGCTCGCCGACGGATTCGAGGAGCACGCCACCAGGCCGAGCGAGGAGGCAGCGGCCAGACCGCTCAGCAGACCTCGACGCGACAGGGAGCGCGCGGCACCGGGCCGGGGCGCCCGGAGTGGTTCGACCATGGTCACGATCCCGAGCTGAAGCTCTTGCCGCGGTCCTTGGCCTTGACCAGGTCGCCCGCGGGCTCGGTGTACGAGACCCGGACGACGCGCCCCTCGCGCAGGTGCAGCGTGGTCACCGAGGCGACATTGCACTGGCGCTTGCGGGGGTCGTGCACCAGGCGGCGACCCTCGGCGTCGAGTCGTGCGATCCAGATCGGCAACTGGTGGCTGACCACGACCGCCTGTCCCGCCTCGCCGGCCGCGACCGCGGCCTCGGCCACCGCCTCGACCATGCGGTCGCGCACGTGGGTGAAGGGTTCACCCCAGCTGGGACGCAGTGGGTTGCGCAGCTTCCACCAGTTGGCGGGCTTGCGCAGTGCCTGGTTGCCAGCGCCGAAGACCTGCCCCTCGAAGTCGTTGACGGCCTCGATGACACCGGGCTCCGCGACCACCTCGAGTTCGGGGTGGGCAGCCGCGATCGGGGCGATCGTCTCGCGGGCACGCTCCAGCGGTGAACAGCGCAGCGCGGTCAGGGGGACGTCGGCGAACCACTCCCCGAGCCGGTCGGCCATGGCTCGTCCATTGTCGGAGAGGTGGAAATCGGGCAGGCGCCCGTACAACACACCGGTCGGGTTGAACACCTCGCCGTGGCGCACCAGGTGCACCAGTGTGTCCGTGGGCGGAGCCACCTTCACTGCTGTCGCCGTCCCTTCTGGTCGATGGCGTGCCGGGCTGCGGCTGCGGCCGCCGGCAGTGCCCCCACGATACGTGCCACCGCCGAATCGTCATGAGCAGCGCTCAGGAACCAGCACTCGTAGCCGCTGGGGGGCAGGTAGACCCCTTGGTCGAGCATGGAATGGAAGAACGCGGCGAAGGCCTCGGACGACTGTTCGCCGGCCTGGACGTGGTTGGTGACGGGCCGCTCGGTGCCCACCTCACCGTCGAACAGGAAGACCGAGAACATCGACCCGGCCGAGTTGATGGTGTGCTGCACCCCCGCCGCGGTCAGGGCCTGTGAGGCTGCGGCACGCAGGGTGTCGGCGGTGCGGTCGAGGTGCTGGTAGACCTCGTCGGTGGCCAGCCGCAGGGTGGTCGCACCGGCGGCGCAGGCCACTGGGTTGCCCGACAGGGTGCCCGCCTGGTAGACGCCACCGACCGGGGAGAGGTGGGCCATCACGTCGGCTCGGCCCCCGAACGCAGCGGCCGGGAATCCGCCACCCATCACCTTGCCGAAGGTCATCAGGTCGGGCACCACGTGGTCGAGGCCGTACTGGCCCTGGCTGCTCACCCGGAAGCCGGTCATCACCTCGTCGGAGATGAACAGCGCACCGTTGGCGCGGGCGACCCGGGCGAGGAAGGCGTTGAAGGGCTCCGGGCTGCCATCGGGTCCGGGAGCGGTCGACGGGGGCAGGCAGCCGGTGTTGCCGGGAGCCGCCTCGGTGATCACGGCGGCGACCTGGCCCGGGTGGGCCGCGAACGCTGCCTCGACCCCGGCGCGGTCGTTGTAGGTGACCACGATGGTGTCGTGGGTCGTGGCCTCGGTGACCCCGGGGGACGAGGGCACGGTCTGGTCGCCGGCCTCTCGCAGGGTCAGCAGACCCGAACCCGCCTGCACCAGCAGGGAGTCGACGTGACCGTGGTAGCAGCCGGCGAACTTGATGATCTTGGCCCGGCCGGTCACGCCCCGGGCGAGCCGGAGCACGCTCATGGTGGCCTCGGTGCCCGAGTTCACCAGGCGCACCTGTTCGACGGGGGTGCGTTCGACGATCAGTTCGGCCAACTCCACCTCCGCCCGGGTGGGGGCGCCGAAGCTCGTGCCGTGCGCGGCGGCCCGTCCGACGGCGGCCAACACCTCGGGGTGGGCGTGGCCGAGCAGCATCGGCCCCCAGGAGCAGACGAGGTCGACGAGGCGGTTGCCGTCCTCATCGGTGACGTAGGCACCCTTCGCGGAGGCCATGAAGCGCGGGGTGCCACCGACGGAGCGGAAGGCCCGCACGGGCGAGTTCACCCCGCCCGGGATGACACGCTGGGCACGGGCGAAGAGTTCGGCCGAGGTGGAGTCGATCATGGTGGTGTCCCTTCGGGTCAGCGGTGGTTGCGGTGCCAGTACTGCTCGGCCCACTCCAGCGCCCAGTAGCTGAGCACGGCGTCCGCCCCGGCGCGAACGATCGACAGCAGGGTCTCGTCGATGGCGCGACCACGGTCGAGCCACCCGTTCCGGGCGGCGGCCTCGACCATGGCGTACTCCCCCGACACGTTGTAGGCGGCCACCGGCCCCTCGACGGAGTCGCGCACCCTGGCCAGCACGTCGAGGTAGGGCAGGGCCGGCTTGACCATGATCATGTCGGCCCCCTCGGCGATGTCGGCGAAGACCTCGCGCAGGGCCTCCCGGGTGTTCGCGGGGTCCTGCTGGTAGGTGAGCCGGTCGCCGGTCAGGGACGACGAGACCGCTTCCCGGAAGGGCCCGTAGAAGGCGCTGGCGAACTTCGCCGCGTAGGCGAGGATGATGGTGTCGGTGTGCCCGCTGGCCTCAAGGGCCTGCCGGATCGCGCCGACCTGGCCGTCCATCATGCCGCTGGGAGCGACGACGTGGGCACCGGCCTCGGCGTGCAGGGTGGCCATCGCCGCGTAGATCTGCACCGTGGAGTCGTTGTCGACCACCCCGGCGCGGTCGAGAACACCGCAGTGGCCGTGGTCGGTGAACTCGTCGAGACAGACGTCGGTCATCACCAGGGTCTGGTCGCCGACCTCCGCTCGGACGGCCCTGACCGCCCGGGTGAGGATGCCGTTCTCGTCCACAGCCCCGCTGCCCCGGGCGTCCTTGTGTTCGGGCACGCCGAACAGCATCACCCCGGCCAGGCCGGCCGCTGCCGCCCGCTCCGCGGTGGCCTTGAGCGAGTCGAGGGTGTGCTGCACCACTCCCGGCATCGAGGAGATGGGCCGGTCGTCGGTGATGCCCTCGGCGACGAATACCGGGAGGATCAGCTGCGCAGGATGCACCCGGTGCTCGCGCACCATGCCTCGCACCACCGGGTTGCTGCGCAGGCGCCGCGGACGATGGGCCAGTTCGAGGGCGAACTGGTGGGGATCGGTGAACTGGTCAGCGGGCACAGGAGGACGGCCAATCGGTGGGGTGCGGTCGGGCGGAAGGGGGTCAGGAATTCTCCTGGAGCCTCCGCAGGGCCGCGGGTTGACGCCCGCGGCGGGGCTTCAGGGAGGGTCGGACGTTGGGCTTGCCCTTGGCAGCCAGTTGGTCACGGCGCTCCTCGGCGAACCGGGCCAGCGCGTCGGCCAACTCGATGGCACTGGGGTGCTCGGCCTGCACGTCCACCCGCAGTCCGTGCTCGCGACAGGTGGCGGCGGTCTGCGGGCCGATGACGGCGATCACGCTGGCATTGTGCGGCTTGCCGGCGATGCCGACCAAATTGCGGACGGTCGATGACGAGGTGAAGACCACGGCGTCGAACTGTCCCGTCTTGATCATCTCGCGGGTGTCCAGCGGCGGCGGGGCGGCCCGCACGGTGCGGTAGGCGACCACGTCCTCGACCTCCCAGCCCAGGTCGACCAGACCGTGGGCGAGGGCGTCGGTGGCGATGTCGGCCTTGGGCACCAGCACCCGGTTGATCGGGTCGAAGAGTTCGTCGAACGCGGGGAACTCCGCAGCGAGCCCGGCGGCTGACTGGTCCTCGACGGGCAGCAGGTCGGCCTTGAGCCCCCACTGGAGCAGCGCCTCGGCCGTGGCGGGACCCACGGCGGCCAACCGCAGCCCGGAGAAGACACGGGCGTCCAGTCCCCACGAGATGACCTTCTCGCGCAGGGCTCGGACGGCGTTGGCCGAGGTGAACGCGATCCACTGGTAGCGGCCCTCGACGATGCCCTGCACCGCCTTGTCCATCTGCTGGGGGGTGCGCGGCGGTTCGACGGCGATGGTGGGAACCAGGTGGGTGTCGGCGCCGTAGGTGGCCAGCCGACGTACCAGCGGGCCGGCCTGGTCCTGGGTGCGGGGAACGAGCACCTTCCAGCCGAACAAGGGCTTCGACTCGAACCAGTCGAGTTGGGCACGTTCCTGGCCGCCGGCCGATCGTCCGATCACCACCACCACGGTGGTGTCGTCGGCGACGGCGAGCGCCGTCACGGTGGCGGCGATGCTGCCCACCGTCGTGCCCCGGCTGGTCTGCGAGGTGGATCCTGCCCGCACGGTGACGAGGGCTGGCTCGTCGGCGCTGGGCCTGGAGGCGAGGGCGATGCGCTCCACCTCGGGCATGTGGGAGGCGGCACCGATCACCACGAGGGTTCCCTCGGGGGCCCAGTGGGAGTCCTCGTCGACCTGGTCGTGCAGCGTGATCAGCTGGACCTGGGCATCGGAGAGCGAGACACCGGCGAACTCCGCCATCGCTGTCTTGCGGGGGATCCCGGGGATGACGTCGATGTCGTAGCCGGCCTTGGTGCACTCGCGGGCCAGCGCGGTGGCCCGGGCGTCCATCAGGGGGTCCCCGTCGACCATCACGGCCACCAAGCCGTCGTCCACCACGTGGTCGAGCAGGGTTGATCCCTCGGCCATCAGGGTGACGGAGGCGTCCCCGAGATCGAGGTCGCGCAGCAGTTCACGCTGTTCCTCGTGGGCGAGGAGCACCGTGTCGGCTCGCTGCAACACCTCCACGGCAGCCAGCGTCAGCAACGCGGGCACCCCGGGCCCGGCGCCGACGAAGGCGATTCGTCCGCGATGCATGCCCATCACCTCACCTCCGTGAGTCCTGTGAGGGGCCTTCGAGTACCCCCGGACGAGACCCATCCAACCGCGACAACACCGTTTCGGCCAAGTCCTGACCGAGGTGACGATGCCGGGTCGAGTCGCGCCAGGGTGCCCGTCCCTGCAGTCGGACGAGGCCTCCGTTGTCGGCCACGCAGACCTGCAGCTCGAGTTCTTCGCCATCGACGTGCGCCCACGCCCCCACCGGCGCCAGACAACCTGCCTCCAGCGTGGCGAGGAACTCGCGTTCGGCGGTGACCGCCGCCCGCGTGGCAGGGTCGTCGAGATCGGCGAGCAGCCGGCGGATCCGTTCGTCCGACTCGCGACACTCCACCCCCAGGGCGCCCTGCCCCGGGGCCGGCAGCACCTGGTCGAGGCCGAGTTCGGTCAGCCGCACCGTGGCTCCCGACGTGGTGCCCAGGTCGGCGGGCAGCGGGCCTTCGGCCGGCACCTTGCCCAACCGGGCCAGACCAGCCCGCGCCAGGACGGTCGCATGCACGGCCGGCTGCCCCGTCGCCGGTGCGTGGTCGTCGTCGACGGTGACGAGGTTGAGTCGGGTGTCGACATTGCCGCGCACCGACACGAAGGTCGGGGCGATTCCCCGGTCGGCCGCCAGGGCGGCCAGTTGGGCCTGCCGACGGGGTGACCCGGTGCCGACGACGGTGGCGTCGTCCCACTCGTCGATCGGACGACCCACGAGCACGTCGTTGACCCGTTCACGGGTCGGGGTGGCGGCCACCACCAGGCCGGGGTGGGGGGCCACCGGTAGGTCCTTCAGCGAGTGCACCGCCAGGTCGATGGAGCCGTCCAGCAGCCGGGCACGCACGGCGGCGGCGAACACTCCCGTGCCACCGATCTCGGTGAGGGCTCGGCGGTCGGTGTCGCCCTCCGAGGTGATGCCGACGAGGGTGACCTCGTGTCCTCGGCCGCGCAGCAGCCCGGCGATGTACTCGGCCTGCACCACGGCCAGCGGGGAACGACGGGCACCCAGGTGGATCATGACAGCTGCTCCGCGATCGGGTCGGTGAGGCCCAGGCGCGGTGAGGCCACGATCAGCGCCGCATGGGTGTCACAGTGCTCGGGGGCGGCGGCGTCGGGGTCGGCCACCTCGTCGAGGTCGAGCCGGAAGAGGCGGCGCAACATGTCGGCGTAGTCGGTGGCCACATCGGTGCCGGCCAGTTGGCGGGCTTCGACGGAGGGTGCGTGCACCAGCTTCTCGGCCACCCGCTGCAGGGCCTGGGAGACCTCGTCGAGTTGGCGCTCCGACAGGGGTTGCCCAGCCGACTGGCTGCGCCGCACGAGTCTGGCCCGTTCGGCCTCGACCACCTGGTCGGCCATGGCCCGCAGGGCGACGACGGCCGGAGTGACCGCCTTGGACCGGTCGGCGCGCAACTGGTCGGCGACCTCCTCGGCCACCAGGGCGCGGGCGGCGGCCACCTCGGTGTCGTGGCTGTGATCGCCCTCCGAGGCTGCTGCCAGGGTGGTGAGGTTCACCAGGGTGGTGTGCTCGGCCACCGCGTCGTCGACGTCGGCTGGCAGTGCGAGGTCGATGATCACGTCGGGACGATGCTCGAGCCCGGCCAACAGGCGGGGATCGATCAGGCTGTGGGCGGCCCCGGTGCAGGTGATGACGACCTCGGCCCAGCCCAGCAGCTCCGGCAGGTCGGACAGGTTCGCCGCGCGTCCCCCGACCTCGCCGGCCAGCCGGTCGGCCTTCTGCCGGGTGCGGTTGATGCAGACCAGGTCCGCGCGCCGGGCATGCATCCCTCGGGCGGTGAGCCCCGCCATCTGGCCGGCGCCGATCACGAGCGTGCGCCGGCGGTCGAGCGAGATGCCCTGTGCCTGCGCCAGGTCGAGGGCCGCGGTGAACACGGATCGTCCGGCGTGACCGATCGCGGTCTCGGACTGCACCCGCTTGCCCACCCGCAGGGCGTTCTGGAAAAGCGAGTTGAGTTCGCGGCCGACCGCGTGGCGGCGTTGGCCCCGCAGCAGCGCCTCGCGTACCTGTCCGATGACCTGGCTCTCCCCGACCACGAGTGATTCCAGTCCCGCGACCAGGTTGAAGACGTGGTGCACAGCCGCCTCGTCCCATGCGACGTCGCAGATCTCGCCGAGCGACTCGCGATCGAGGCCGGTCTGGGAGCCCAGGGCGTCGGCGATGGCGTCGAGGCCAGTGTGGAAGCGGTCACTGATCAGGTGCACCTCGGTCCGGTTGCACGTCGACAGCACCAGGGCCTCGCTGATCCCGGGGTTGGTCAGCAGGCGGGCCTGCACCAGGTCGGCGGCGCGGCCGTCGAGCGCGACCTGCTCGACGGTCGAGATGGGGGCGGTGCGGTGCGAGATCGACAGTGTCAACAGGTTCACTGTTGCTCCTCCTCAGCACGGTGCACCAAGGCGCTGGTGAGATCACCTGGGGTGAGCCTCCAGCGGGCGATGATGCGGCCGTCGACGATCACCACGGGTACCTCGGTGGTGAAACGATCGCGGGTTTCGCGGTCGTCATCGATGGTGACTCGGGCATGGCCGACACCCAAGTCGGTGACCACCTGCCGGACGACCTGTTCGGCCTCATCGCACAGGTGGCAGCCCTCCCGTGTCAGCAGGACGACGCGATGGTCGCGGCTGGCGGCCAGCACGGGGGCGGGCAGGGGCGCCTCATGGGCGAGCGCCCCGGTGGTGGGTGGTTCCGGGTGGGTCCGGTCGGGGGTTGACGAGAGAGCCCCGGGAACTCCAGAACCCGCACCCACCGAGGTGGGCGCGGGGCCAGCTTCGCGGGAGCGGTCAGCGCCGAGGAGTCGGCGCCACCAACCCACAGCCGTCGCCCCCGGCGTCGATCACTTGCCGGCGCGACGACGCTGGATGCGCGTCTTCTTCAGCAGCTTGCGGTGCTTCTTCTTCGCCATGCGCTTGCGACGCTTCTTGATGACAGAACCCACGTCAGGCCTTTCAATGAAATGTTGGGGCGGATCCCGTCGCAGCAGCGACAGGGTCCGGACACACCGGGACACGGCCCGGCGCAGACACGTCACTGTACCCGCACGACTCTGCTGCGGGGAAATCGACACCATGCGGCAGACTGAACCCCGTGAGCCTTCCCGACCTCCCTCACCACCCCGTCTGGACGCAGTTCCGGATCGATCCCCGCCAGGCCCCGCAGATGCGGCTGGCCGACCGTGATCGTGATGTCGCCCGCGAGGTGCTGGCCAGTGGTTACGCGGACGGCCAGCTGAACCACGAGGAGTACCTGCAGCGCCTCGACCAGGCCAGCGTCGCGAGCACCTTCGGCGAGCTGATGCCCCTGGTCGGCGACCTGACGATGGTCTCGTCGGGCCCACAGACGAGGTCGTCCGAACCGGTGTTCGCGGAGCCGCAGGCGACCGGGCGGCGTCGAGGGCTCGACGTGGCGGTGGACGTGGTGGCGATGGTGGGCGCCGGCGTGGTCGGGATCAACGTGGCGATCTGGGCGTTGGTCGCGCTCAACCTGGGGTCGAACTGGGTGCACCTCTACTTCTGGCCGGTCTGGGTTGCCCTGGCCATGGCCATCCCGGTGGCGGTGTTGCTGATGGTGCGCGGTGCCACCGACACCGAGCAGGACCAGGTCAACCGGGAGCACCACCGCGCTCGCCGACGGAGCCTGCGGGCCAGACGGCGCCAGCGCCGTCGCGAGTTGGGACGCCGCTGAGACAGGGAGCGAGCCCTCGGGTGGGCTCGCCTTCGGGGCGTGGTCGAATCTGCCCGGCTTCGGCGCACCTGCCCCCCTTCGGGACAGGCTGCCCCCCTATCGCGCATCTGCCCTATCCCTGTCCGGTGGCAACTGCTCCCAATCAGGGCAACTGGTGCGGAACGAGGGCAACTGCTGAGGAACGAGGGCAAGGCGAGCGGCCAGGCGCCCGGTCGGGTCGTCCGGCACGTGGCGCCCGGCCGTCGCCCTCAGTGCTGGTCGCGGAGGTTCTCGGCGAGGGCCTGACTGCGGTTGCGGGCGGCCTCCATGGCGGTCATGAACGCGGCGCGCACCTTGTGGTCCTCGAGCTCGCGGATGGCCGCGGCGGTCGTCCCACCTGGAGAGGTCACCTGCTCGCGCAGCACTGTCGGGTGGGTGCCCGAGTCGCGCAGCAGGGTTGCCGAGCCGAGCATGGTCTGCACCACGAGTTCGGTCGAGACGTCGCGCGGCAGGCCGAGGTGCACACCGGCCTCGATCATGGCCTCCACCACGAAGAACAGGTAGGCCGGGCCCGATCCCGAGATGGCGGTGACGGCGTCCTGGTACTTCTCGGGGACGACGATCGCCTTGCCGACTGCCCGCATCAGGTCGACAGCGCGCCCGACGTGCTCGGCCGAGGCGTGCACCCCACCCGAGATGGCCGCCATCCCCTCGCCGACCATGGCCGGGGTGTTCGGCATCACGCGGACGACGGGGGCGCCCTCGGGCAGCTTCGACTCGACCAGGTCGGTGGTGACCCCGGCGGCGACCGTGATCACCAGTGCATCGGGGGCCAGCACCGGACGGATCTCGAGCAGCAACTCCGGCAGGTCCTGCGGCTTGACGACGAGGACGACGGTGTCGGCGCCCCTCACCGCCTCGGTGTTCTCGAGGCAGACGATGCCGTAGCGGGACGACAGTTCCGACCGTCGGGCGGCGCGGCGATCCGTGCCGACGATGGTGGAACGGTCCCAACCTGCGTCGATGAGCCCGGACAGGATCGTCTCGCCCATCACACCGACGCCCAGGATGGCCAGACGCTGCGGACGGGCCGGGGTCACCTCGTCCGAGGAGGTCACGAGCGGGCCACCAACTCGGCGATCTGGATGGCGTTCAAGGCCGCGCCCTTGCGCAGGTTGTCGTTCGAGACGAACAGGACGAGCCCCTTGCCGTCGGGCACCGACTGGTCGACCCGGATGCGTCCCACGAAGCTGGGATCGGCGCCGGCGGCCTGGCGGGGGGTGGGGACGTCGCTGAGTTCGACCCCGGGGGCCTCCGCCAACAGCGCGCGGGCCTCGTCCGGGGTGATCGGCTTCGAGAACTCGGCGTGGATGGCGAGGCTGTGTCCCGAGAACACGGGCACCCGCACACAGGTGCCGGCGACGGCCAGGTTCGGCACGTGCAGGATCTTGCGTGACTCGTTGCGGAGCTTCTGCTCCTCGTCGGTCTCCTCGGAACCGTCGTCGACGAGCGCCCCTGCCAGCGGCACCACGTTGTGGGCGATGGGCTTCACGTAGGGGGAGGTGTCGCCATCGGCGAAGACCGTTCCGTCGTGGGCGAGTCGCTCGGGATTGGGGGTGTTCGCGATCTGGCGGGCCAGCGCGTCGACTCCCTTCACACCCGAACCCGAGACGGCTTGGTAGGTGGCGACCACCAGCCGGGTGAGTCCGGCCTTGTCGTGCAGCGGACGAAGCACCGGCATCGCGGCCATGGTGGTGCAGTTGGGGTTGGCGATGATCCCCTTGGGGCGCTGGGAGATGTCCTCGGGGTTCACCTCGCTGACCACCAGCGGCACCTCGGGGTCCATCCGCCACGCGGACGAGTTGTCGACCACGACGGCGCCCGCGGCCGCAACCTTGGGTGCCAGTTCGAGGGAGGTTCCCTTGCCCGCGGAGAAGAGGGCGATGTCGAGGCCGGCGAAGTCCGCGGTGGCGGCGTCCTCGACGGTCACCTGCTTGTCACCGAACTCGATCACCGTGCCCGCCGAGCGGGCCGAGGCGAAGAACCGCACCTCGTCCAGCGGGAACTGGCGCTCCAACAACAGGGTTCGCATGACTCCACCGACCTGGCCGGTGGCTCCGAAGACTCCAACTCGCATGGGGTGATTCTACGGGCGGGCCGCCCGACCGCCCGGCCGGTCCCGCGGGCTGGGTCGGTCAGCGGGGGCTCACCTCTTCGTCCACGTGCACCGACGCGACTCGAAGTACTTGTCGCTCTTCGCGATCGTCACGATCGCGGGGCCGTTGCCATTGGCCACGATCGCCTCGAGATCGCCGCTCGCATTGCTCAACCTGGCCCAGTAGCAGGTCGAGCCGGTCCCCCGGTAGGTGCCGGCCTGGAGGTCCACCCCGATCTCGTAGATCCCGTCCTCCTCGATGGCAGCGGCTGGCGGTGCAGGTTTCGCCGTCACGGTGGTCTTGACGGTTCTGGTCGTCTCAACGGTCGCGGTGGCCGTGACGGTGGCACCGGGCGCACCCGGCTGGGTCACGGCCTTCGTCGCGGTCACCGTGGTGGTGGCGGTCGTCGTGGGCCCGGCAGCCGCAACCCCGGACGAGGAACCGCCCCCGCCGGCGGAGGCACCCACCGCCAGCCCCACCACGCCGGCCGCCACTGCGACGGCGAACCTCGACGTGTACCAGTGCCCGGGACGCTTCACCGGAACGGGCGGGGCAACCCAGGCGGGTGCAGGATTCTGAGGACCCCAGACGGGCCCATTCTGTTGTGACATTGACATTCCCCCATCGTGCGCATTCCGCAGGCTCTGATCGTGCACCATTCATCATTGAATGGTGACAGCAGAAATGTTACGCACGATGGCGGGTCAGCAATAGACCGATTGACCACAAATGTTGAATTCTTCGCTGGAATTGATGTGCGGGGAGCATTGCGGTCGGCTTTGGTTCGGCCATGGATTTTCGACACGGCCCCTTCGTTCCCCACCCGACCAACCGGAGGCCACTCCCCCACCCAGCCGCCGACGGGGTGCAGACTGGATCCATGGTGCAGCTCAGCGCAGTCCTCGGCGACATCACCACCCAGACCACCGACGCGATCGTCAACGCCGCCAACCGAGCCATGCGTGGCGGAGGAGGCGTCGACGGAGCCATCCATCGCGCGGGCGGGCCGTCCATCCTGGCGGAGTGCATCGAGCAGTTCCCCCACGGCCTCGCCACCGGTGACGCGGGGGCCACGAGCGCCGGACGCATGCCCGCCCGCTGGGTGATCCACACCGTCGGCCCCAACCACGCGGCCGGCGAGACCGACCGCACGCTGTTGGAATCCTGCTACCGGCGTTGCCTCGAGGTGGCCGACGAACTGGGGGCGCGCTCCATCGCCTTCCCCTTGGTCAGCGCAGGGATCTACGGGTGGCCCTTGGACGATGCCATCGCCGTGGCCGTGGAGACCATCTCGTCGAACCCGACCAGGGTGGAGCGGGCGCTCATCGTCGCCCGCGACCCGGAAACCCTGGCGCGGGTGGAGCGCCACCTGACGTGACGCCCACCCGATCGCCGGTCAGGGGCTGGTCTCGCCCCCGTTGACGTGCAGGGTCGAACCGACGACGTAACTCGACTCGGCCGATGCCAGGTAAACATAGGCGGGGGCCAGTTCGGCGGGTTGCCCGGCCCTGCCCAGAGGAGTCTTCTGACCGAACTTCGGCACTGCTTGCGGCGGCTGTCCGCCCGAGACCTGCAGCGGCGTCCAGATCGGCCCGGGGGCAACGGCATTCACCCGAATTCCCTTGGGTGCCAATTGGGCGGCCAGGCCCTTGGTGAAATTGTTGATCGCGGCCTTGGTGGTCGCGTAGTCGAGCAGATGAGGGCTGGGGTCATAGGCCTGGATCGAGGTGGTGTTGATGATGGAGGCGCCTTCCGACAGGTGCGGGAGGGCCTCCTGGGTGATCCAGAACATGGCATAGACATTGGTGCGCAGCGTCTTGTCGAACTGGTCGCTGGTCAGCTCGGAGAGGTCCTCGCAGGACTGCTGGTAGCCGGCGTTGTTGACCAGGATGTCGAGACCGCCCAGGGCGCTGACCGCATCGCGGACGAGTCCACGCGCTGGCTCCTCGAAGCTGATGTCGGCCGGCAGCAGCACGGCCTTGCGCCCGGTCTGCTCGATCAGGGCAGCCACCTCTTCGGCATCGTCCTGCTCCGAGGGGACGTAGTTGAGGGCCACGTCTGCACCCTCGCGGGCGAAGGCGATGGCGACTGCTCGTCCGATCCCGGAGTCGGCACCCGTGATCAAGGCCTTGCGCCCCAGCAACCTGCCACTGCCGCGGTAGGTGGACTCACCGTGGTCCGCCTTGGGGTCCAGTTTGTGGTCGAATCCCGGCCATTCATGGGTCTGCTCGGGGAATTCACCCGAGTGGTACTGGGTACGCGGGTCGGGAAGGTCGGGGGTGGTGGGCTGATCAGGCACGGTGGTCTCCTCGAAGTGGGGTGGTCCGGCTGTTCTTCTCCTCCACCCTAGGCACGCGAACCACCCGGGCACACCCCCCAATGGGCGCAATCACAGCCAGCTGACTCGTCCGGCGAGGAAGGAGTAGCCCACGAAACTGGCGACGTCGAGCAGGGTGTGCGCGATGACCAGCGGCCAGATGCGCCTGACCTTGACGAAGAAGACCCCGAAGATCAGCCCCATCACCAGGTTGCCGACGAATCCGCCGAAGCCCTGGTAGAGGTGGTAGGCCCCTCGGATCAGGGCCGAGCAGGCCACCACCACCCACGTGCGCCAGCCGGCCTGCAGCCACCGGGTCACCAGGTAGCCGATCATGACGACTTCCTCGAGCACCCCGTTCATCGCGGCGGCCAGCACCAGCACCGGCACCGTCCACCAGTTCTCGCCCAGGTTGGCCGCCTGCACGGTGGTGTTGATCCCCAGGGCGCGTGCACCCAGGTAGAGGCCGAGCCCCGGGATTCCGATGCCAGCGGCCACACCCACTCCCCACACGAGGTCCCGTCCGACTCTCCTCGGAGAGGTACCCAGCGCCGCGGCGACGCCGCCTCGGGGGACGAACCGGCTGGCCAGCAGGTGGACGGCCAACAACGCGGGCACGATGCCGAAGCCGACATTGGCCAGTTGGTAGGCGAGGTCCAACCACGGACGATCAGGGGTGGCCGAGGTGTTGAGCTGGGAGGTCTGCTGTGCCAGCGGCACCGCCCGGGTGAGGCGCTCGATGATGCTGAGCACGGAGTAGACCGCCGACTGCCCCAGCGAGATGGCGAGCACGATCGCGGTCTCGACCAGCAGGGTGCGTCGGCGCCGATTGGTGGCCAGAACCTCGAGGACCGGGACACCGGTCACGGTGGTCAGCGCCGTCCGATCAACTGGCGTGCGAACAACGACACCGTGGCGGGCTTCTCGGCCACCCGTCGGGTGAAGTAGCCGTACCAGTCCGTGCCGTAGGGCAGGTAGACCCGGCACTGGTGACCGATGTCGACCAGTCTGCGCTGCTCGATCGGGCGCACACCGAACAACATCTGGAACTCGAACGACCCCGGGTCACGGCCGAGTTTGCGGGCCAGCGCCACCCCGATCTCGACCAGCCGCGGGTCATGGGTGGCGATCATCGGATGTCCGGGACCCTCCATCAGTACCCGGAGGCACCTGGCATAGGAGAGGTCGATCTCGTGGCGCGACTGCAGGGCGACACCGGCGGGCTCGGAGTAGGCGCCCTTGCACAGTCGTACCCGCGACTCTTCGGTCGCCAGGGCTCGACAGTCGGACTCGGTGCGCCGGAGGTAGGCCTGCAGCACGGCACCCGTCGAGGGGAAGTCCTGCCGCAGTCGCTCGACGACGGCGAGTGTGGCATCGGTGGTGGTGTGGTCCTCCATGTCGACCGTCACGGTCGCGCCGATCCCGGCAGCGGCCTCGCAGATGCGGCGGGTGAAGTCGTGGGCAAGCTGCTCACCGGCGCGCCCCAGCTGCAGTCCCACGGCCGACAACTTGACCGAGACGTCGACCTGGTCGGCCCATGGCTCCTGCGCCACCAGGGCCAGCAGGTCGAGATAGCCCTGGGTGCACTCGGCTGCCTCGTCCTCGTCGGTCGCGTTCTCGCCCAACCGGTCGAAGGTCACCTGCAGACCCTTGCTGGTCAGGTCGTCGGCCACGGCGACCACCTCGGGAGCGGTCCGTCCGGCCACGAACCTGGACACCAACTCATCGGTTCCCGGGGCGGACTCGACACGTGAGCGCACCCTCGGGTCGTTGGCCATGCGCAGCAGGCTTCGTCGCAGCATTGCTCTCCCTCACAAGCGGGGACGCCCACCCCGGGTCGTCGCCCGGTCCGTCCGGCGTCGGTCGTCAGTGTTTCACGCCACCGGAGCGGCTGAGGTCGAAGTGGGGACCATCGGTGAAGGGCAGGTCACCTGCCACCAGGTCGTGCGGAGCCGTCTGCTCCTCTTCGTGGGCGTGGCGCGTCTCCGTCTCGGTGGTCTCCGACACCGGCTCGCCCAGACGCTCGCGCATCGCGATCAAGGAGTCGCCGAGCCTGGCCTCTCGTCCCGCCCGGCCACCGGAGCGTCGCGAGTTGACCTCGAGCACGATGTCACCGGTGAACCCGGCCAGCCGCAGGTCGTCCAGGAGTTCGAGGGATTCCTGGGTTCCCTCCCCCGGGAAGAGGTGGTCGTCCTTGATGGAGCCGACCCCGTCGGTGAGGTGCACATGGTGCAACCGGTCACCCCACTGGGCGGCCAGGTCGCGCGAGCGCATCTGCGCCGTCGAGGCGTGGGAGCAGTCGAGCACCAGGTGGTTGTAGGGCAGCTCGCTGGGGTCGTAGGCCGGCAGGTAGGCCTGGAACGGACGTGCGAACGAGCGCCACGGGTACATGTTCTCGACCGCGAAGGTGACCCCGGGGAACTCGTGGTTCAGCCGGGCGATGCCCTTCACGAAGCCGGTGGCGTAGGTCTTCTGCCACCTGAAGGGCGGGTGGACGACGACGGTGGTCGCCCCCAGCCGCTCCGCGGCTTTACCGGAGCGCTGCAGTTTCGTCCAGGGGTCGCGCCCCCAGGTCTTCTGGGTCACCAGCAGGCATGGTGCATGCACCGAGGTGACGGGAACCTGGTGGGTGTCACGCAGCCGCTCGACGGCGTCGACGTCCGCGGCGAGCGGGTCGATGCCCACCATCAGTTCGATGCCGTCGAAACCGAGTGCAGCGGCGACCTCGAAGCCCGCTTCGACGCCGTCGGGATAGACGGATGTGGTGGACAACACCACCTTGGACTGGCTTGCTGGAGTGCCATTCACCCGTGCCACGCTACTCCCAGCGCGACACTCACGGACCCGAATCCCCACTGCTGTGGCGCCGCTGGACGGCTTGGAGGGGGCCGGTTTCACGTTTGTCGGCGGGTCGGTCCATGATGATCCCATGCACGTCGACCACTTGATCTTTGCCTGCGGACCCGAGGGGCTGCATGCCCGCGTCGAACAGCTCAGTGAGGTGCTGGGCGAGAAGTTCAAGGACGGTGGCTTCCATCCCCGTTTTGGCACCCGTAACCACATCCTGCCGTTGACCGACGGTCGCTACCTCGAGGTGGTCGAGGTGCTCGACCACCCGGCCAGCGAGAAGGCCGTCTTCGGCCAGGCCGTGCGCGCCCGCTCCGAGATGGGCGGTGGCTGGCTCGGCTGGGTCATCAGCGTTGACGACCTCGCACCCTACGAACAACGCCTCGACCGCAAGGCCGTGCCGGGATCGCGTCACTTCCCGGACGGTCGCCTGCTCGAGTGGGAGCAGATCGGCATCAAGGGCCTGATGGCCGACCCGCAGCTGCCCTACTTCCTGAAGTGGCAGTCGACCCCCGACCTGTTGCCGAGCGCCCTGCAGGGCGACATCGCGCTGCGTGGTCTGGAACTCGCCGGCTCCAAGGATCGAGTCGACGAGTGGATCGGCGAGGAACTCGGCTCCGATCTCGACGGGGTGAACCTGAACTTCACCAGTGAGAATGGCCAGCCCGGTATCCAGTCGGTGACCTTCGAGGTGCCCGGCAAGGGACTCGTCCGCATCTGAGGTCCGCGGTGGCCGATCAACCACCGACGCTGAATTGTCGGCGCCCTCCCCTACAGTCATCGGCATGGCCAAGGCGAAGACCCAGGACGCGTTCCAGTGCACCGAGTGCGGCTGGACGAGCGTGCGCTGGGTGGGTCGATGCGGCGAGTGCCAGGCCTGGGGTTCGGTGGCCGAGCGTGGCGCCCCGAAACTGCAACAGGTCACCAGCAGCGTGCCTGCGACCAAGGCCATCCGGATCTCCCAGGTGCCCGCCGGCCAGGCCGACCGGCAACTGACCGGCATCGGTGAACTCGACCGGGTGCTCGGCGGCGGGTTGGTGCCGGGAGTCGTCGTCCTGCTCGCCGGCGAGCCCGGGGTGGGCAAGTCCACCCTGCTGCTGGAGGTGGCCGCGAAGTGGGCCCGCGGTGAAGCAGCCACGGCAGGCGATGGTCGGGCCGGTCGTCCCACCCTCTATGTGACGGGCGAGGAGTCAGCCGCCCAGGTGCGGTTGCGGGCCACCCGCACCGACGCCCTGGCCGACGACCTCTACCTGGCGGCCGAGACCGACCTGGGCACCGTCCTGGGTCACATCGAAGAGGTGGAACCCAGCCTTCTGGTGGTCGACTCGGTGCAGACCATCGGCACGGCCGAGGCCGACGGTTCGCCCGGCGGCATCACCCAGGTCCGTGAGGTGACGGGCGCCCTGGTGCGGGTCGCCAAACGGCGGGGGATGGCTGTCGTGATCATCGGGCACGTCACCAAGGACGGGAGCATCGCCGGACCCCGACTGCTCGAGCACCTGGTCGACGTGGTGCTGGCCTTCGAGGGCGACCGACACTCCGGTTTCCGGATGGTGCGGGCCGCCAAGAACCGCTACGGGCCTGCCGACGAGGTGGGCTGCTTCGAGATGTCCGAGACCGGCATCAACGAGGTCACCGACCCCTCGGGGCTGTTCACCAGCCACCACACCGAACCCGTGCCCGGCACCTGCGTCACGGTCACGGTCGAGGGCCGTCGACCGCTGCTCGCCGAGGTGCAGGCGCTGGTGGCACCCTCCCCGTACCAGACCTCTCCGCGCCGGACGACCTCGGGCATCGAGTCCTCGCGGGTGGCGATGATCCTGGCGGTGCTCGAACGCAAGGCCAGGGTGCCCCTCTCCCAGCACGACGTCTACGTGTCCACCGTGGGCGGGGCCCGGGTCGGCGACCCCTCGGTCGACCTTGCGGTGGCGATTGCGGTGGCCTCCGCGGCGGTCGACCGGAACTTCCCGCAACGGGTGGTGGCCTTGGGTGAGATCGGTCTCGCCGGCGACCTGCGCCGGGTGCCGGGGCTGGAACGCCGCGTCGGCGAGGCCGCCCGGTTGGGGTTCGAACTGGCGATCGTCCCGGCCAACTCCCGCGATTCGTCCCAGAAGATCCCGCGCATGCACGGGCTCAAGGTGGTCGAGTGCGCCACCTTGGCCGACGCGTTGGGGGTGCTCGATCTTCGCCGCAGCGGTTCGGATTCGTCCGACTACAGTGGTCGCCGTGGCTGACGACACCCGCCTGCGCAAGTACCAGGCCCTCCTGGCACCGGGCAGCGCGATGCGTGACGGGTTGGAACGCATCCTGCACGGGCGAACCGGTGCCCTGATCGTGCTGGGCAACGGTCGGAGCGTGTTGAACGCATCGTCGGGCGGGTTCGAGATCGACGTCGACTTCACTCCCCAGGCGCTGCGGGAACTGTCGAAGCTCGACGGCGGCATCATCATGTCGACCGATCTCGACCGCATCGTCCGGGCCGGGGTGCACTTCGTGCCCGAGGGATCCCTGCCCACGGCAGAGACCGGCACCCGGCACCGCTCGGCCGACCGGATGGCACAACAGACCGGCGTCCCGGTGGTGACGGTGTCGGCATCGATGTCGACGATCGCCCTGTTCATGGACGGCCAGCGGCACCCGGTCGAACGGCCCGAGCAGATCATCAGCCGCGCCTCGCAGGCGCTGGCGGCCCATGCCTCCTACCGTCAGCGGCTCAACGAACTGACCGCCCAACTGACCTCGCTGGAGGTCGCTGACCAGGTGACCGTGCGCGACGTCACCCTGGTGGCCCAACGACTCGCCATGCTGCGGCGGCTGGGAACCGAACTGTCGGGGTACGTGACCGCCCTGGGTATCGAGGGACGCCTGCTCGAACTGCAGGTTCGCGAACAGAACCAGGGTCTGGACGAGTTGGCCGATGCCCTCGCCGAGGACTATCGGCCAGCCGAGAGCGACGCCCCGTTCGGGTGGGCGGGGCTGGGAGCGCTGCACACCGACGGACTGTTCGACGTGCTGGAGGTGGCGCGAGTGTTCGGTTTCAGCGCCGACCAACTCGACACCGGCGTCACGCCTCGCGGGTACCGCCAGGTGCAGGCGATCCCACGACTGCCCCAGTCCGTGGTGCACCGCGTGGTCGAGCACTTCGGCTCGCTGCAGGCCATCATCGGTGCCACCATCCCCGATCTGCTCGAGGTCGACGGCATCGGCGACCAACGGGCCAGACTCATCCGCGAGGGTGTGCTCAGGATCGCAGAACACGCCCTGCAGGACTCCCGCCGGGGCTGACGGGGTCAGCCCAGGTAGAGCACCGTCCGGTAGCTGGCGCTCTGGCTGCCGAGGGTGGCCTTCGCCCAGTAGGTGCCGCCACGCAACTGCTGCTTGACCAGTGAGCATCCCGAACTGGACCGTTGGGTCGTCCACGTGATCGGGAAGACCCGCTCGGCACCGGCCTTGATGCGCAGGGTGCCGTGCGGACCCCAGGTCGCACAGTCAGCGGTCGTCCAGATCTTGTCGGTGCCCGAAGTGATGGCCAGGGTGATCGGCTGTCCGGCCAGGGGGACCGCGCAGTCGGCTTCCGAGGTGTTGACCACCCGGATGCGATAGGTGGTCGTCGCACCCGACTTCACCTGGCGTGCTCCGGCCAAGGCGACCCGCAGGTCGTCGACGGAACAGGTCGGCCTGATCGGGGTGGGGTTGGTCGGCGTTGGCTGGGAGGTCGGCTTCGCACTGGGGCTGGCGGAGGTGCCGGCGGGCCCGGGTGTGGAACTGCGGGCGGCAGCGGGGCTGACACTCGCGGCGCTGGTGGTGGGCTCCGCACCCGAAGCCGTGGCGGACGTGCGGGTCGCTGACCGGCTCGCGGTCGTGGCGGAGGAGACAGGCGCGTTGGCCCGGATCGTGGCCGAGGAGTCCCCTCGTCCGGCGATGACGTCGACCACACGGACGGCCAACGCCAGCACCACCAGGGCAACCACCACGGCGAGGCCACGTCGGAGCCAGTAGGTCCGCGACGACTCCGGCCCTTGGGGGTGAAGCCATGGGTTCATGACCGCATGCTAGGCAGCCGACCCGTGCGAGGTGTCAGTACACGCCGAGCCGCAGCCAGCCGACTAGGCTTTTCACGATGGACGAGCCCCCACCACAGCCCGCCGACCCCGATCTCGTGGTCGACATCGTGCTGCATTGGTACACCGAGCACCGGCGCGACCTGCCGTGGCGGAGCGCCGAGCGCACCCCGTGGGGCGTGCTGGTCAGCGAGGTGATGCTGCAGCAGACGCCGGTCGTGCGGGTCCTGCCGGTCTGGCTGGAGTGGATGGCCCGCTGGCCCGAACCCGCCGACCTGGCCTCGGACCCCAGTTCATCGGCCGTGGCGGCCTGGGGACGACTCGGCTACCCCCGCCGAGCCCTGCGGCTGCACGCGGCTGCCACCGCCATCGCCACCGACCACGAGGGACGGGTTCCCCCAGACCTGGCCACCCTGCGCACGCTCCCCGGTGTCGGCGAGTACACCGCCGCCGCGGTGGCCTCGTTCGCGTTCGGACAGCGCGCCGTGGTGCTCGACACCAACGTGCGCCGGGTGTTGGCGCGGCTCGCCGGTGGGGTGGAGTTCCCCGCCGACCACCTCACCCGTGCCGAACGCGACCTCGCGGCCGCCTGGACCCCGGACGACCCGCGGGTCGCGTCCACCTGGGCCGTCGCGGCGATGGAACTGGGAGCGCTGGTCTGCACCGCGAAGGCCCCCGCCTGCGATCGCTGCCCCGTGAGTTCGTCCTGCCGCTGGTTCCTGGCTGGCCGGCCAGCCCACCAGGGCAAACCGCGCCGCGGTCAGGCCTGGCACGGCACCGATCGGCAGTGCCGTGGGGTGATGCTGGCCGAACTGCGCGAGAGTCCTCGTCCGCTCGGCACCGACGAGTTGCTGGCCCTGTGGACCCGCGATGCCGACCAGGCCCGGCGCTGCCTGGACTCGCTGGCGGCCGACGGGTTGGCCCGACGGGGCGTCGACGGCTGGACCCTGTGACCGGTCGTGACGCCTGAGATGCGGGGTCGGCGCCGAACCTGACCGCCAGGTGTCGCCCGCGTGACAGTTCCGGGACACCCGACCCACCTTCGGTGAACCCTCGGCGAACCTTGCCCACGGAAATCGTTTGTCGTCTTGTCGCGCCCATGGGGGGTTGGTGGACTCACCGAGGACTCGCCACCGGGTGGGTCCGGAAGGTTGCCCCTCGATGACTGTCGCTGCACCCGCACCGACCACCGCCCACAAGCGGCCGTATTTCGCCAGCCCGCGCAATCGCCGCGACGCGTTGATCTTCACCATGATGGCTCTGCCCAATGTGGCGCTGATCGCAGCCTTCACCTACCGCCCGCTGATCGTGAACCTGCAGTACTCCACTCTCGACTGGCAGCTGGGCTCCCGCACGGCCACGGTGATCGGCCTCAACAACTACGTCGAGTGGTTCACCAGTGGGGACGCTGCCCTGGTGCTGCGCACCACCGGCCTGTTCGCCCTGGCCACGGTCGGCGGTTCGATGCTGCTGGGCCTGCTGGTGGCCCTCGCCCTCAACACGGCCGTGCCGGGACGAACCTTCGCGCGGGCCACCGTCTTCGCCCCCTACGTGCTCTCGGGTGTCGGGGTCGGCCTGATCTGGTCGTTCATCTTCGACCCCACCTATGGCGTGCTGTCGTTCTACCTGCGCGGGATGGGGCTGAGCAGCCCGCAGTGGTTCTCCGACCCCGGCTTGTCGCTGGTGATGGTGATCATCGTCTACGTCTGGAAGAACCTCGGCTACTGCGCCGTCGTCTACCTCGCCGGGCTGCAGTCGATGCCCTCCGACGTGATGGAGGCCGCGTCCATCGACGGTGCCTCGGGATGGTCACGGTTCCGCCACATGACCCTGCCGCTGCTGGGCCCCACCACCCTGTTCCTGACGATCACCACGATCCTCAACTCCCTGCAGGCCTTCGACCTGATCAAGATCATGACCCCCGCCTCGGACGGCACCCGCGTGCTCATCTACGAGGCCTACCTGCAGGCCTTCGGCGCCTACCAACGGGCCGGTTACTCCGCTGCCATCTCCGTGATCCTGTTCGTCATCCTGCTGGCGCTCACCGTCATCCAGCTCGCCTGGGTCGAGAAGAAGGTGCACTACGCATGACCAGCACCCCCGTCGTCGACCGTCGCGCGCTGGTCGAGCAACCACTCCCCGGCATGTGGACGCGGAAGAACCTCGTCGCCACCCTGCTCGGTGGTGCCCTGCCGCTGCTGCTGGCCACCCTCGTGGTCGCCCTGCCGCTGCTCTACATGGTGTTGTCGAGCTTCAAGACGGTGCACGAGATCGTCACCCTCACGCCGAAACTGCTGCCCGACCACTGGGCGTTCACCAACTACTCCGAGGCGATGCGCAACGTCCCCTTCGGGCGCATCTTCCTGAACTCGG
This sequence comes from Aestuariimicrobium kwangyangense DSM 21549, assembly GCF_000421525.1. Lineage (GTDB taxonomy): Bacteria > Actinomycetota > Actinomycetes > Propionibacteriales > Propionibacteriaceae > Aestuariimicrobium > Aestuariimicrobium kwangyangense. The sequence goes on from NZ_ATXE01000004.1 coordinate 257,694, forward strand.
TGATGTTGACCACGGTCGGGTCGTCCATCAAGGTCGTGCTCGCCCTGCTCACCGCCTACGCACTGGTGTTCGTGCGATTCCCGTTCAAGAACGTGATCTTCGTGCTGGTGCTGGTCGCCCTGATGGTGCCCAGCCAGGTCTCGATCCTGCCGAACTACGTGCTGATCGCCTCCATGGGGGGCGAGAACACCTACTGGGGAATCCTGCTCCCGGGGCTCGGCACCGCCTTCGGTACCTTCCTGCTGCGCCAGCACTTCAAGACCCTGCCCACCAGCATGCTCGAGGCCGCCGAGGTGGACGGTGCAGGTCACTGGCGAAGGCTGTGGCAGATCGTTGTCCCCGTGTCGGGGCCCAGCATCGCCACCGTGGCGCTCGTCACCATCGTCAGCGAGTGGAACGAGTACATCTGGCCGCTGATCATCACGACCGACCCCAACAAGATGACCCTCCCGGTCGGACTGACTCTGCTCGCCTCGAACGAGTCCGGACCGCAGGGCTGGGGCGTGATGATGGCCGGCTCGGTGCTGGTGATCCTGCCCGTGCTGGTCGTCTTCTCGATGCTGCAGCGCTACATCGTCGCGGGCCTCACCCAGGGCTCCCTCTCCAACTGAGCCCACCCACCACCCACAAACCCACCCCTGCACCAACCACGTGAGTCAAACCATCGAAAGGTCCGTCATGTCCCTCCCCGAGTTTGCGAACCTCAACCGTCGCGGCTTCATCGGCCTCGCCGGTGCTGCCGCCGGAGTCACCGCGCTGGCCGCGTGCGGTGGCCCCTCGACCTCGGGCGGCGCCTCGGCGTCGTCGTCGAGCGAGTCGGTCGACTGGAAGTCGGTCAAGCCGGCCAAGGAGATCCAGTTCTGGTCGAACCACCCAGGCAAGTCCAAGGACGTCGAGACCGCGATCGTGAACGCGTTCAACTCCTCGCAGTCCGAGACCAAGGTCAGCCTGGTCACGGCGGGTGCCTCCTACGAAGAGGTCGCCCAGAAGTTCCAGACCGCCCAGACCGGCGGTCAGCTGCCGGGCGTGATCCTGCAGTCGGACGTCTGGTGGTTCCGCAACATGATCAACGAGCTGATCATCCCCCTCGACGACCTGATGAAGGCCATTGAGTTCGACGCCACCGACTACCAGGACTCGCTGGTCAAGGACTACCAGTACGGCGACAAGCAGTGGGGCGTTCCCTACGCCCGCTCGACCCCGCTGTTCTACTACAACGCCGAGATGTTCAAGGCTGCCCGCGTGCAGGCCCCCAAGACCTGGCAGGAACTCGAGGAGATGTCGACCAAGATCAAGTCGGCCAACTCGGGCATCCAGTCGGTCTACCAGCACCCGGCCCCCGCCGACTACGACTCCTGGACCCTGCAGAACAAGATCTGGGCCTGGGGCGGCGAGCTGTCGAAGGACTTCGACATCACCTGCAACAGCCAGGCCGTGATCGACGCCGTCACCTTCTCGAAGAACTCCGTCGGCACGTGGGCCGGGGTCTCGGCCAAGGATGCCACCGCCGACTTCTCGGCGAAGGCCGTCGCCTGCACCGTGGGTTCGACCGGTTCCCTGGTGGGCATCCTCGAGGCCGCCCAGTTCGAGGTCGGGGTCGCCTTCCTGCCCGGTGGCCCCAAGGCCACCGACCAGGTCTGCCCCACTGGTGGTGCCGGCCTCGGCATCCCGAAGAACCTCAAGCCCGAGCAGCAGTTGGCGGCCGCCAACTTCCTGAAGTTCATGGGCCAGCCCGAGAATGCCGCCAAGTTCGCGCAGGCCACCGGCTACATGCCTGTGCGCAAGTCGGCCGACATGTCGTCGGTCTTCAAGGAGCGTCCGCAGGCGCAGGAGGCCATCAAGCAGCTCGCGCACACCCGCGTGCAGGACACCGCCCGCGTGTTCCTGCCCGGCGGCGACCGTGAGATCGGCATGGCCAACTCCGACGTCATGACCGGCAAGGCTGAGCCGCAGGCTCGGTTCGACCAGCTCAAGACCACTCTCGAGGGCATCTACACCAAGGAGGTCAAGCCGAAGCTCGGCTGACCCGCTGGCGGTTCGGCGGTATGCTCTCCTCAGCAACACGGGAGTCCGGGGAACCGGACTGAGAGGAGGGCTGCCGCCCTCGACCGTCGAACCTGATCTGGGTCATGCCAGCGCAGGGAGATGATCTCGCCGCGCCGAAGGTCGGCGCCACCCGTGCCCTGATGAATCGGAGGCACACATGTCCAACCCCCACACCAATCCCATCACCCACCCCGACGACATCAACCCGGGCGCCACCCAGCCCCCGGCGGTGGACGAGACCACCCCGGTCACCCAGCGGGGCTGGCGGGTCGTCGACATCGTCGTCGCCGCCGTCCTCGGCGTGGCCATCGGGCTGGTCTTCTGGATCTGGAACTCCATCGGAGGGGCCCTCTTCGGCACCCTCGACGCGATCACGCCCGGAGTCGGCGGGCTGGTCGTCGGACCCTGGCTGCTCGGCGGTGTGCTGGGTGGCCTGATCATCCGCCGCCCCGGTGCCGCGCTGCTGGTCGAACTGGTCGCGGCCATCGTCAGCGCCGCCATCGGCAACCAGTGGGGCTGGTCGACCGTCGTCTCGGGCCTCTTCCAGGGTCTTGGCGCCGAACTGGTCTTCCTGGCCTTCCTCTACCGCCGCTTCACGCTGCCGGTTGCCGCCCTGGCCGGCGCGGCCGCTGGAGCCGGTGCCTGGCTCAACGAGTTCATCTTCTTCGGCAACCGAGCCAAGTCGGCTGTCTTCAACCTCACCTACCTGGGCTGCCTGCTGGTCTCGGGTGCCGTCCTCGCCGGCGCCCTCGGTTGGGCCCTCACCCGAGCCTTGGCGGCATCGGGTGCCCTGAACCGTTTCGCTGCCGGACGCGAGCACCGGGCGAGGGTCTGATCCCACACCCATGAGTGCCCTGACATGAGCACACGGACATGACCGCAGTGATCGAGGCGCGAGGGTTCGGCTGGCGGCATGCCGCCCGCCGGACCTGGGCGGTACGCGACCTCACCTTCACCATCGAGGCCGGCGAGCGGGTACTGCTGCTGGGCCCGTCCGGGTCGGGCAAGTCCACCGTGCTGCGTGCCCTCGCGGGGGTGCTCGGTGACAGTGACGATGGTGAATCGGCCGGTCAACTGCTGATCGACGGACGCCACCCGACCCGCACCATCGGTCACCAGGCGCTCGTGCAGCAGGACCCTGACTCCCAGATCGTGCTCGCTCGGGTGGGCGATGACGTGGCCTTCGGCTGCGAGAACCTCAGGGTTCCGGCCGAGCAGATCTGGCCCCGCGTCGACGATGCGCTCGTCCGGGTCGGTCTCGACGTCGGACGGGACCATCCCACCGCCCACCTGTCGGGCGGTCAGAAGCAGCGGCTGGCGTTGGCCGGGGCCATAGCGATGCGCTCCGACATCGTCCTGCTGGACGAACCCACGGCCAACCTCGATCCCGACGGGGTCGACGAGGTGGTCGACGCAGTGGCGGCCCTGGTCGCCGACCGGCATCGCACCCTGGTGGTCGTCGAACACCGGGTCGAGGCCTGGGCGGGGCTGGTCGACCGGGTGATCGTGTTGTCGTCCGAGGGCACCCTGCTGGCCGACGGGCCCATCGGCCGAGTGCTCGCCGACCAGCGACAGTCGCTGCTGGCGGCCGGGGTCTGGGTGCCGGGTGTGCCCATCGACGTGGACCCGCTCGACCATGACCGCCCCGCATCGGGACCCGCCCCCCTGCTGGCCGACGACCTGGTGATCGGCCGCGACACCGCTTTGCGGGAGCCCATGACGGTCGCTGTCGAACGGCTCTCGACCGTGGTCACCGGACCCAATGGCGTCGGCAAGTCGACCCTGGCGCTGACCTTGGCGGGACTGCTTCGTCCCATCTCGGGCAGCGTTCGCGCAGACCCGCAGCTGCGCGGCAGCCTCTCCCCCGACCCGCTGCGCTGGAAGTCGCGGCAACTGGCCGGTCGGATCGGTTACGTGTTCCAGGAGCCGGAACACATGTTCGTCACCTCGACGGTGCGAGAGGAACTGGCCCTGGCCGCCACGACCGGGGCCGAGGTCGACGAGCTGCTGGCACGACTGCATCTCGACCACCTGGCCGCGGCCAATCCGTTCTCGTTGTCGGGTGGTGAGAAGAGGAGGCTCTCGGTGGGGGTGGTGTTGGGCGCTCGTCCGCAGGTGATCATGGTCGACGAGCCGACCTTCGGGCAGGACCGCACCACCTGGCACGACCTGGTGCGTCTGCTGATGGGGCTCGCCCACGACGGCCACGCCCTCGTGCAGGTGACCCACGACCAGCCCTTCATCGACGTGATGGGGCAGCGGCGCATCGACCTCCGCAACCGGGAGCGGGTGTCGGCACCATGAGGTCCCCGGTGCTCGAGAAGCTCAATCCCGTCACCTCGCTGGCCATCGGGCTGGTGCTGCTGCTGCCGTTGGTGGTCACCATTGACTGGCTCTCGGCGACCGTCGTGCTGGCAGCACTCGTGGTGACGGTGGTCGCGGCACGGGTGCCCATCGTGCCCCTGCTGCGCCGAAGCGTTCCCCTGCTGGTCGTGGCCCCGATCGGTGCGACCTCGATGGCTCTCTACGGACAGGTCGGGGGACACGTCTGGTGGCGTCTGGGACCGGCCGTCGTCTCCGACCAGTCGCTGGTGCTCGCCGCCGCGGTGGTGCTTCGCGTCTTCGCACTGGGTTGGTCGGCGATCGTGCTCGGCTCAGCCATGGACGCCACCCGGCTCGCGGACGCCCTCTCACAGGTACTGCGGTTGCCGCCGCGATTCGTGCTCGGCACCGTCGCCGGAGCGCGCATGGTGGGCCTGTTCACCGAGGACTGGCAGGCCCTCGCCCACGCCCGGCGCGCCCGGGGACTGGGTGACGCGGGCCGCCTGCGCCGCTGGTTCACCGTGTCCTTCGCCCTGCTGGTCTTCGCGGTCCGCCGGGGCAGCGTGCTCGCCACCGCGATGGAGGCCCGCGGCTTCGGCGGCGCGCCGCGTACCTGGGCCCGTCCCTCCCGGTTGGGCCGGATCGATGCCATCGCCTTCGGTCTGGCGCTGCTGGTCGCGATCCTCGCTGTCGTCGCCGCTGTCGGGTTCGGTACGGCGTGGGTCTACTGATGTCCGGCGCAGCGCCCTGGCCGGGACTGGCCGCCTGGGTGGAGTCCCGCCGTCCGACCGGTGGACGAACCGTGGCGATCATCGACGGCGGCTCCGGAGCCGGCAAGACCAGCCTGGCGAGCCGACTGGCGGACGACCTCGGGGCGCAGCTGGTGAGCCTCGACGCGGTCTACCCCGGCTGGCACGGGTTGGCGGCGGCGCAGCAGTGGCTGCCGGGCATCATCGCCGGCGAGGGGCACCCCACGTGGGACTGGGAGCACCACTGCCGCTCGGGATGGGTCGACGTGCCCGCCGACGGCGACCTGGTGATCGAGGGGTGCGGTGCCCTCACTCCGGCCAGCGCGGCCCTGTCCACCGCCACGCTCTGGTGCGAACTGGACGCCCATACCCGCAAGCGGCGGGCACTCGAGCGGGACGGGGACGGGTTTCGTCCATGGTGGGATGTCTGGGCCGACCAGGAACATGACCACTGGCGCAGGCACCAGCCGTGGCGGCTGGCCCGGCTGGTGCTCCCGATGCCGGCCTGAGGCGGGTTGGGGACGGCCCTAGAGTGGAGGGCACGATGAGTGCAACCCAACCTCCCCCACCGGTGCCCCTCGGGGAGCTGCCTCCGCCGCACGTGGGTGGCGGGGGGCCCCAGCAGGGCTCGTGGGCACCTCGTCCGGCCATGCCCCGACCCCGGTCACGTCCGCTGCGGGTCTTCGGTGTCGCGTGGGTCTGCGTCAGCATCCTGGTCCTCGTCGGAGGGCTCGTCCTTCCGTTCGTGCAGCCACCCTCGGCCACCAGTCGTTGGTCGGGCGGCCCCACCCTGTCGCAGTTCCGCCCCCACCTGCTGGGCGACAAGGCCGGACCGGTGGTCGTCTACGTGGCCATGTTCCTCGCCCTGACCGGCATGTCGCTGGTGCTGCTGGCCGGGCTGGCCAGGCTCGTCGGGCAGGTGTTGTGGGTGCTCATGATCATCTGCAGTGTGCTGCTGGCCGGCTGGTCCGGGCTGTTGCTGATCGGGCTCAGCGCCACCGACGGGGCGAGCGCGGGGCTGGGCGCGATGGCCGTTCCGGTCGGCGCCCTGGCCAGCTTCCTGTGTTGCGTCATTCCCGCGGTCAAGGACGCCTGGGTTCGTCCCCGCCCCTTCTGAGCCCCCCGAGGTGTGAGGAGTCAGCCGAACAGGTGGGTCAGGGCCCGGTCGACGGTGGTGTCCTGGAACTGGTGGCCGATCCGCCCGAGAACCGCCGGACGAACGCGCTGGCTCGCCAGCATGGCCGTGGTCACCATCTCCTGTCCGAACACCGCGCGCGCCACGGGTAGCGGAAGGGGCAGCACGGTCGGACGATGGAACACCCGCCCCAAGGCCTTGGTGAACTCGATGTTGCGGACGGGGTCGGGGCCGACCAGGTTCGCCGGACCGTGGTGGTCGGCGGTGAGCAGCGCCTCCGTGGCGGCGACGTGGTCACGCAGCGAGATCCAACTCACCCACTGCTGGCCGTCGCCGATCCGCCCGCCGAGACCCAGGCGATAGATGAGCGCCTGCTTGCCGATCAGGCCACCGGTGGAGGCGAGCACGTGCCCGGTGCGCAGGTTGACCACCCGGACGTGCTCGGGAGCGCGGTCGGCCTCGGCCTCCCAGTCACGGCACAGTTCGGCGAGGAAGTCGTCGCCAGCCGGGCTGCTCTCGTCGAGTTCACGGTCACCGCAATCGCCGTAGATGCCGATGGCGGAGCCAGCCAGGAAGACCCGGCACCGCTCGGACTCGGTCAGAGCCGCGGTGATGGTGCGGGTGGTGTCGATCCTGGAGCTGCGCAGGTCGCGCTTGCGGGACTGCGTCCAACGGGCATCGGCGATGCCCGCCCCAGCCAGGTTCACCACCGCGTCGACGTCGGTGAGGCCCGGGCCCTCGATGGTTCCCCCGGACGGGTTCCACGCGCGCTGGTCAGGTGAGATGGGTTGCGATCGCACCAACCGCACGACCTCATGTCCGCTCCAACGCAGGCGCTGGGTGAGGGCGTGACCGATGAGTCCGTGGGAACCGGCGATGGCGATGCGCATGCCGCCCACTGTAATCAGCCCGTGGGCGGCCTCAGCGGGGGATGTTGCGCAGGTTCGACTTGGCCATCGCGACCGCCTCACCGGCGCCACGATTGAGCACGATCTTGCTCATGGCCGTGGCGAACCCGAACAACTGCTCGCCCGTCACGCCCGGCGGCACCGACAGCGCGTTGGGATCGGTGATCACCTCGACCAGACTCGGCCCATGGTGCTTGAGCGCCTTGGCGAGTGCTTCGCGCACCTGACGGGGATCGTCCACCCGTTGCGCCTGGAAGCCGATCGCCTCACCCACCTTGGAGTAGTCGACCATCGGCACGTCGGTGCCGAAGTCGGGCAGGCCGTCGACCAACATCTCGAGCTTGACCATGCCGAGGGTGGAGTTGTTGAAGACCACCACGGTGACCGGGAGGTCGTAGGCGGCCACCGCCACCAGCTCTCCGAGCAACATGGCCAGTCCGCCGTCACCCGAGACCGAGATGACCTGTCGCCCGGGGTGCGACACGGCAGCGCCGATGGCGTGGGGCAGGGCGTTGGCCATCGACCCGTGCAGGAACGAGCCGATCAGGCGGCGGCGTCCGTTGGGATTGATGTAGCGGGCCGTCCAGACATTGCACATGCCGGTGTCGGCGGTGAAGATGGCGTCGTCGTCGGCCAGCTCGTCGAGGATGGAGGCCACCCATTCCGGGTGGATGGGCTTGTGGCGCTCGACATTGCGGGTGTAGGCACCGACCGCCTTGGTCATCAACTTGTCGTGCCGCTTGAGCGTGGACTTGAGGAACCGGTCGTCCTTGCTGTCGACCAGGGGCAGCACCGACGTGACGGTCGGCAGCACGTCGGCGTGGATGGGAAGGTCGACCCCGGTGCGACGACCCAACACCTCGCCGTGGCAGTCGACCTGCACGGTGGCCACGTCGGGCAGGAACTGCTCGTAGGGGAAGTCAGTTCCGAGCAGCAGCAGCAGGTCGGCCTCCTGCATGCCCTCGGCGGCCGCCCCGTAGCCGAGCAGCCCGGTCATGCCGACGTCGAACGGATTGTCGTACTGGATGAAGTCCTTGCCGCGCAGCGAGTGCCCGATGGGGGCGTTGAGCTTGGCCGCGAGGGCGATCACCTCGTCGTGGGCCCCTTCGACGCCGGCCCCGGCGAAGATCGCCACCTTCCTGGCCTTGTTGATCATGGTCACCAGTTCGTGGACGACCTCGTCACCAGGCACCAGTGTGGGACGCGCCGCCGGCACGTACTTGGGGGCGACGCCGACGCTGTCACGGTCGGCGAGATCGCCCGGGAGGGTGATCACCGATACCCCGCGCAGGGTGACGGCGTGGCGGATGGCCGATGCCACCACCCGGGGGGACTGCTGGGCGGACGAGATCATCTCGGAGTAGACCGAGCACTCGTTGAACAGTCGGTCGGGGTGGGTCTCCTGGAAATAGCTCATGCCGATCTGCTGGCTGGGGATGTGCGAGGCGATGGCGAGCACGGGGGCATGGCTGCGGTTGGCGTCGTAGAGACCGTTGATCAGGTGCAGGTTGCCGGGCCCGCAGGAGCCGGCGCACACGGCCAGTTCCCCCGTCAGTTGGGCATCCGCGGCCGCCGCGAAGGCGGCCGCCTCCTCGTGCCGCACGTGGATCCAGTCGATGCCGCCCTTCGCCGAACCGCCGGTGCGACGCACGGCGTCGACCACCGGATTCAGTGAGTCACCGACGATGCCGTAGATGCGCCGCACCCCGGCCCCGACGAGTTGCTGCACGAGTTGGTCTGCAATCTTGGTCGCCATGAGCCGATCCTAGGTTGCCCGTTCGGTCGATACTGGTGCGATGGAGTTGACCAACCGGCCGTTCGAACAGTCCATCGGCGCACGTGACCTCACCCATTGGCGCACCCCCATGGGCCGATGGCTCGCCCGGCTGGTGATGAGGGCCGGCCAGCTGACGACGTGGCGGCTGGTGGCATGGGCCCTGGCGATCGGCGGGACGGTGCTCGTCCTGGGACTCGTCTGGTTGGCCAGCGAGGTCTACGAGCAGATCAAGGGGGTCGGGGCCTTCTCGCCGCTCGACCAGCCGATGCTGCACTGGGCGGTGCACCACCGGCCCAGCGGCGTTGCCCAGGCAGTCACGTGGTTCACCGACATCGGCGGACCGATCGTCACCCCCGTCGTGGCCGTGGTGGCGCTGGGGCTGATGACCTGGAGGTGGCGCACCCCCACCCCGATCGTGCTTGGGCTGCTGGCCGGCGCCGGGTCGTTGGCGATCACGCTCGGCGGCAAGCTCTCGGTCGGACGAGCCCGTCCCCCCTTGGTCGACGCGGTGCCTCCCTACGAGCGATCCTTCAGCTTCCCCAGCGGGCACGCCACCAACGCGGTGGTGATCGGAGGGATCATCGCGTACGTGCTGCTGACCCGTGCCAGCCGCAAGACGACGCGCGTGCTGATCATCGTGCTGGCCGTGCTCTACGCGGCGGCCATGGGGTTCAGCCGCGTCTACCTCGGCCACCACTGGGCCTCGGACGTGATGGCTGGATGGCTGATCGGGTCGGCATGGCTGGCGCTGGTGATCACCGCTCATCGCCTGCAACTGACCCATCACCGCTACCACGAGCAGGTCGCCGAACTCGAGCGGGACCAGGCCGAGAAGGATCGTCTGGAGAAGGAGGACGCCGGCAGGCGTCGGGCCGCCAAGGAAGGGGCCGGGAAGCACGGTCGCGACCAGGCCCGCGGCTAGCCAGGCTCGGGTTCGTGCAGGTCACTGAACCAAGGCGATCCAAAACCGTGCCGCGGCGATGAACGTGAGCCGCCACGTGCCACATCTGGCGGTCAACGACGGTTCTGGATCGCCCGCCCCGTCAGATGACCCGCACGCCGCGCTCGCGCTGGCGGTTGAGCAGGGCCAGGACCTCCCTCATCACCAGAGCGGGTTCGGTCCTGATGCGCGTGGGCGTCACGTAGATGACTCTCCAACCCGCGCCCTCCAGGGCGTTGTGGCGGCGATAGTCCATCGCAATGGCATGATCAGAGGAGTGCCACTCGTCACTGGCCACCTCCACGATCCTGCGAACTCTGACGAAGACCGCATCGCCGAAGTACGTGCTGCCGTCGATCAGCAAGCGGTGATTGCCCCGCCACCCACGCAGGCCCCACCTTCGAAACATGCGGTGCAACTCGAGTTCGGGGTGTGACCACGGGAACGACCTGAGCTCCAGCGCAAGCCGCTCCCACTCCTTCCTCAACCCGTACGGTGCGATCGCCGCCGCTGTGCGCAGGTCGGAGGGCTGGAAGACCCTGTCGCGGAAACCTCGGAATGCCAACTCCAGGTCGCCTCGCGTGCCCGACCAGAGAGCCCCCGCAGGCGGGGTCAACGTCCGAACCACGGTGTCGGACTGCAGTAGACCATCGGGCCATCGCATGCTCGAGAGGGTGACGCCAGCAGGAGCGGTCCGGTGGAGTCGGGGCAAGGTCGCCTCGACGTCGCTGATCGGGACGGATGGCCAGTGGGTCAGGCGCGCGGCAGACCGGCCGAGCAGGACCGCGTTCGGCTGCCACAGCGCGAGGGCACGAGTGAGGGTGGCAGGATCGTCGGCCAGGGCTGACGCGACAACCACTCCCGGGAACGGTCGCTTGCACTCGCCGGACCTCACCAGGCGACGCGCCTGTTGGGCGAGGTGTGGCGCGTCAGCCAACCGCAGACAGCCCCCGCGCCGCCGCAACTCCGAGACGATCTCCGGTTCACGATTCACCATGCCCCGACTGTGCGGATGAGAAGGGCCTCGTGCTCCGCGGGCGGCTCAGGCTGTGGACAGTGCCCCTGTGGGTGCCTCCCACCCAGGGCTTGACCTCCTTGTCGGTTCGTGTCCAGCCGGTGATCGATCCAGACCCGTGCCGTGGCGCGGTTTGTGGTCCGCCACGAGCAACAAATCCCGACCCATCACGGTTCTGGGTCGCGTAGCGTCCACCGCATGCAGATCGAGACCTTCACCGCCGAGGTCAAGCGCGTTTTGTGCGTGGTGGCCCATCCCGACGACATGGAGTACGGCGCCTCAGCGGCGGTGGCACACTGGACGAACTCCGGCGCTCACGTCGCCTACCTGCTGCTCACCCACGGCGAGGCGGGTATGCAGCGCTCCCCGGACGAGGCGGCCCGGGTTCGTCCCGAGGAGCAACGCGCGGCCTGCGCCACCGTCGGGGTGGACCAACTCACCATCCTCGACCACCCCGATGGCGTGCTCGAGATGACACTCGACCTGCGCCGTGACATCGCGCGCGAGATCCGGCGGTTCGAACCGGACACCGTGCTGACGAGCACGTGGGACGTGGAACCGACGTGGGGAGGCCTCAACCAGGCCGACCACCGCGTCGCCGGGCTGAGCGTCGTCGACGCGATCGCTGCCGCAGGCAACAGGTGGATCTTCCCAGAACTGATCACCGAAGGCTTCCAGCCCCACGCGGTCACCCGGCTGATGGTCACCGGTTCCACCCCCACGCACGCCGTGGTGGTCGACCGAGCCGACGTCGACCGCGCAGTGGCGTCCCTCCAGTGCCACACGGCCTATCTCGCAGACCTGCCGAACCACCCCGTGCCGTCGGAGTTCATCCCCGAGGCGCTGGCGGGTGCCGGGCAGATCGTCGGAGCCGACCATGCGGTCGCGTTCCGCGTCTTCGAGATGCGCTGACGAGTCGGCCATTCACCCGGCCGCCCCGTCGGATCGTCCATGTGTGACCTCTTTCACTCGACTAGCGTTGACGGCATGACAGACACCATGGAGCAGCAGATCGTGCGGGGAATCTCGCAGGCAGAACTCGACCAGTTCAACCGCGACGGATACACGATCGCGCGGGGACTCTTCGATGCCGAAGAGATCGAGCGCTTCCGCGAGCACTACATGCAGCTCAATGCCGAGGGCACCCACGACGGCGACTACGCAGGGGTCGAGGGCGGTGGTGAGTTCGACCCGCTGAAGCAGTACCCCCGAATGATCCACATGCACCGCTGGGACGACCTGTCGCGAGAGTTCCTGCTCGACCCGCGTGTGTTCGATGCACTCAACGCGCTGCTGGGCGGCGATCCGTACGCCGTTCAGACGATGCTCTACTTCAAGCCCCCGGGCGCTCGCGGTCAGGCGGTGCACCAGGACAACTTCTACCTGCGCGCCGAGCCCAGCACCTGTTGCGCGGCGTGGCTCGCGCTCGACGTGTGCGATGCCGACAACGGGGCCCTGATGGTGGTGCCGGGGTCGCAGACCTGGCCGCTGCTGTGCACGGTGAAGGCCGACACGTCCGCCTCGTTCACCGATGTGACGGTGCCGCTGCCAGACGGGGTCAGCCCGGTCACGATGACGATGCAGCCCGGCGACATGTTGTTCTTCAACGGTCAGGTGGTGCACGGCTCCACCCCCAACTCGACGGACGACCGGTTCCGCCGTTCGCTGATCGGCCACTACATCCAGGGCGACGCCGAGAAGGTGTCGAAGTTCTACTCCCCCATGCTGCGCCGTGACGGGTCCGAGTACTCCATCGGCATCTCCGAGGGCGGCGGCTCGTGCGGGGTCTGGGTCGACCGCGACGGCGTTCCCGTGATCGAGGACCAGGGCCTGGAGGGCAACAAGCTCGAGCACGAGTGAGGCTTCATCCTCTGGCGAACGGACGAGAGTGGCCCCGTCGACCCCGCGTAGCCTCACAGCATGAGCCTTTACGACATCCCCCTCACCCGCCTCTCGGGTGAGCCGACCAGCCTGGCCGACTACTCCGGACGGGTGCTGCTGCTGGTCAACGTTGCCTCGAAGTGCGGGCTGACCCCTCAGTACGGGGCGCTGGAGAAGTTGCAGGAGGAGTACGCCGACCGCGGTCTCACCGTGGTCGGCTTCCCCTGCAACCAGTTCGGTGGGCAGGAGCCGGGCACTGCGGAGGAGATCGAGGAGTTCTGCTCGCTCACCTACGGCGTGACCTTCCCGATGATGAGCAAGATCGAGGTCAACGGCCCAGACCGTCATCCCGTCTACCAGGTGCTCACCGAGACCAAAGACGCCGAGGGCGAGGCCGGCGACATCCAGTGGAACTTCGAGAAGTTCCTAGTCAGCAGGTCAGGTGACGTGGTCGCGCGCTTCCGTCCCGGCACCACCCCGGACGACCCGGCCGTGGTGACGGCGGTCGAGGCGCAACTCGGCTGACCCCGGCCCTCCCTGCCGGAGACTCACGCTGCCTGGGTAGCGGGGATTCGGAGCCCCTTGGCGACCAGCCAGACGGCCCACGAGATCTCCCACGCGAACACCGGGACCGCCGCTGCCGCCGCTTGCGGCAGCCCGAACATGACTGCCAGGTTCGCGAGCCCCACCAGTGGACCCCCGACAATCCCGAGCGCAGCGATCCATCGGGGCGCCAACCGGGTGCGCCACAACCACCCAGCCAGCAGCGCCGTGTGGAAGGGAACCATCAGTCCGGGCCCGACCAGGAACGTCCAACCGTGCACTGCCTTCAACGCAGTGCTGATCTCGGACGACAGCGGGGGCGCGGCGGTGGTGGCCGGTAGTGCCACGATCGGGAGCAGCACCACCACGCCGACCAGGATCACCGACGCCTCCAACGTTCGCAGCGCCAGATAGCCGGCGCCGACCACGGACGACCGCCGACGCAACAGGGCGAAGATGGTGATGCCCGTGCCGGTCACGCCAAGAGCCAGCAGGATCTCGAGCGCTGCACCGAGGAGCACGCTGGTTCGTCCGGCGAGGGCCTCAGTCGGGTCGGTCGTCGATCCCCCGTAGAGGAACACGGCGGCCACCGAGGTCACGTGGGTGAGGAAGTACAGCAGACCGGTCAGAACCTCAAGGCGTCGCGATGGCATGGTGTCTCCCTGTGCGTGTCGGGTGTACGGCGTACACCTTTGATGGATCGAGGGTAGGTGTACGGTGTCCACCACGTCAACAGCCATCTGGCTGCAGTCCCATCGCGCATGTCGCCCCCAGGAGACAGAGAGCACCATGCCCACCCCACGCGTCCCCCTCACCCGATCCCGCGTGCTCGCGTCCGCCATCACGCTGGCTGACGCCGAGGGACTCGAGGCCGTCAGCATGCGCCGGCTCGCGGAGACGCTGTCGGTCGTCCCCATGGCCCTCTACAAGCACGTCGCCGACAAGGAAGACCTGGTCAACGGCATGGTCGACACCGTCATCGAGGTATTTACGGCGTCGGAGCCTGCCTCCGATGACTGGCAAGGCGTGGTCAGAGAGCGGACGATGGCTGCCCGCGCCGCGGTGCTGGCACACCCGTGGCTGCGCCGCGCGATCGAGACGCGCACCACCCGGACGATCGCAGTGCTCAGACACATGGAGGCACTGACCTCGGCGATGTTGGCCGGCGGGATGGACGCGAATCTGGTGCACCACGCCATGCACACACTCGGGAACCGCATCTGGGGGTTCAGCCCTGAGATGTTCGACGAGACCCGTCAACCCACGTCCAAGCAGGCCGGGCCACCACCTGACCCCTCGGAGTTCCCGGGCATCATGGCGGTGGCCATGGACGCGCAGGAGCGGCGTCCCGGAAAGGGGTGCGACGAGGAATTCGAATTCGAGTTCGCCCTCACCCTGATCCTTGATGGAGTTGCGCGGCTGGCTGCGACCGAATGATGGCTGCCATGCGGCGGTGATTCGAGTCTCCTGTGCCACAGAAAATGTCAGAGGCTGCGCGCAGAATGAGGTCATGGGGATGGCCACCGACGACGAACTCACCGACCAGATGCTTCGCGGCATTCTGGACGAAGCGGTCGTCGCCTCGAATCGACGACGTCGCGCCGAGGCGGACGAGCTGGTCCACGCCCTTCACTTCGCCGAAGCCTGCGCCTCACGTCGGAAGGGGGACGAGGACCGCGAGCGCCGAACGCGGTTGGCCAGCGATGGCACGCCCGAGGTGCCTGAGTTCTGCCACCTGGAATACGCGGCGCGACTGGGAATGCGTCCGGAGTCGGGATTCTCGGTCATCGCCATTGCCCTGGACCTGCACCATCGCTTCCCCGAGGTGTGGGATCTCGTCCACCGTCTGAGCATGCCCGTCTGGGTGGCGAAGAAGGTGGCCCACGCCACCACCGAATTGCCGCTGGACCAAGCGCGGCGCCTGTCGGCCACGTTGCCGGCCGAGTGGCGACGGCTGTCCCCCACGGCCTTCATCGAGCACGTCAAAGCCTGCGTACTCATGCTCCAGGCCCCGCGCGAGGTGGCGGCCGGCGACCAGGAGTTGGCGAGTCGCGGCGTCGCCTTCGTCCAGAATCAGCACACGACCGAGCTGCACGCGCGACTCTCGAAGGCCGACGCTGCCTTCCTGGACGCACAGCTCAACAGGTTGGCGACCGAACTTGGACGCGCCGGCGACACCAGCAGTCGAGCGGTGCGACTCTCGAAGTCCTTGGGGCTGCTGGCCACGCCGGCGCGCGCCCTGCAGATCCTTCAGGGCGCGATCGCTGACGAGACCGACGTCCTGCCGTCGGGGCTCGAGACCGAGGAACAGCGGGAGTGCCCGTCGACAGGCTTCCGGGGTCATCTGTGCGGACAGGTGACAGTTGATCCCGACCGTCTGCTCCCCACGATGGAGCTCGTGGTGCACATCGCCCAGGACGCGCTGACGAGCGGGGACTCCGCGGTGGCGCGCACGTCACACTTCGGACCGCAGTCGGCCGCGACCGTGCGACAGTGGCTGGGCCACGGCCGGGTCACCGTCCGCCCGGTACTGGACACGGCGTCGGTGCTGCCGTCCAGTGCCTACGAGGTGCCCGGACGGATGCGCGAGTTGCTCGATCTTCGGAACCCGACCTCAGTGTTCCCCCATTCGACCAGACGATCGAGGCGCCTCGATCAGGATCACACCGTGCCCTATTCGACGAGTGGGCCTGCGGGGCAGACCCGCCCCGACAACCTGGGGCCACTCACCCGCCGCGAGCATCGAGCCAAGACCCTCGGCGGGTGGCGGGTCACCCAGACGAGTCCCGGGGTGTTCGAGTGGGAGTCGCCTCTGGGCTATCGCTACATGCGCACTCCGGATCACACCTCCATGGTGAAGGATCCTGATGCACAGTCGTGGGTGGAGCGGATGCTGGTGGCGTTGCTGCGGACGTGAGTGCGACCCGTTAGGTGAGAAATGGCTCCTCCTTTTCCCATCGTTCGCGCCAGGCGCGTTGGTTCTGACACACCCACCTGGAACACTGCTGGGATGGACGACAATTCCCGCCCGGAGGGCCTCTATGACGAGCTTGTGACGTCGAAAGTCGAGCGCGATCTCGCCCGGCTTCTGGGCGGGCACATGAGCGCGGAGTACCGAGAGGTGGGCAACGCTGAGGCACCCGACGCACTGTCACGGCATGTGCAACGGCAGGCGCTCACCGTGTTCAGCCAACTGAAGGAAGCAGAGCGGATTTCTGCCGCGAATGAGGTGCTTCGCACCCTCAGTGGTGACACCGAACTGCTGCCCGACAAGCTGCAACGCCTGATCGCCTTGAGGGCTCCAGAACCTGGCTTCAGCAACGAGCCTGTGCTTCCAGTGGGCGAGATGGCATTGCTGACGAACGGCCCAGACGAACCAGCCGTGGGTCACGAGATTCGGGGAGAGTTGGCCAGTGCCAACTCGGTCCGACTCATCTGTGCGTTCATCAAGTGGTACGGCTTGCGCACCCTCTCGAAACAATTGGAGCGAAACGCTGCACGGGGCATTCCGTTCCGGGTGATCACAACTACTTATCTGGGGTCCACTGACCGCAAGGCACTTGATCAGCTGGTGCGTGAGTTTGGCGCTCAGGTCAAGGTCCACTATGAGATCGAGCGGACTCGCCTTCACGCCAAGGCGTGGATGTTTGAGCGAAACACTGGTTTCCACACCGCCTACGTGGGAAGCAGCAACCTCTCCAAGACGGCTCTCCTCGACGGAGTCGAATGGAACGTGCGCCTCACAGAACCTGCGGCACCCGCTCTGCTGCGAAAGTTCGACGCCACCTTCGAGTCCTACTGGCACGATCCGGCGTTCGAGAGCTACGACCCGGACGTGGACGCGGATCGCTTCGATCAAGCCATAGCCGAAGCGAGCGGACAGCGCTCCGACCGAGTGACGATCTCGCTGTCGGGACTCGAAGTGCGCCCCTACCCACATCAGACACAGATCCTGGAGAAGCTGTCTGTGGAGCGGCACGTCTTCGATCGCCACCGGAACCTGGTGGTCGCGGCGACGGGCACGGGCAAGACCGTCATCGCCGCACTCGACTACCGCCGCTTGGCGCAGGACGCCGGCCGACGCCCAAGCCTGCTCTTCGTGGCCCACCGGCAAGAGATCCTGCTGCAGGCACAACGCACGTACCGTGAAGTGCTCAACGACCCGAACTTCGGCGAAACCTACGTCGCTGGTACCAAGCCCGAGACGTGGGCTCACGTCTTCGCGTCTATCCAGAGTCTGAACGCAGGCGCTCTCGCCTCGATGCCCGCCGATGCCTTCGATGTGGTCGTGATCGACGAGTTCCATCACGCTGCCGCCGCCAGTTACCGACAGCTGCTGAGCAGGCTGCAACCCATCGAACTACTGGGGCTGACGGCCACGCCAGAGCGAACAGATGGCTTCGACGTACGCACGTTCTTCGACGGAAATACTGCTGCCGAAATCCGGTTGTGGGACGCCCTCGAGGCCGAACTCCTCAGCCCCTTTCACTACTTCGGCGTCCATGACAACGTCGATCTGAGGACCGTCGAGTGGAAGCGCGGGGCCTACGACCAAGCCAGCCTCGACAGCCTCTTCACCGGCAACGGTGCACGAGCCAGACTCGTGCTGAAGGAGCTTGAAGACAAGACTCCAGATCTCGGACGCATGCGCGCCCTCGGGTTCTGTGCGGGCGTGAAGCATGCGGAGTTCATGGCCCGAGCCTTCAACGAAGCCGGAGTTCCGTCGGCTGCCGCGACGGGTTCCATGAGCAGTCATGATCGCCGCAAGGTTCTGGACGACCTGTTGGCCCGTCGCATCAATGTGATCTTCTCTGCGGACCTCTACAACGAGGGCGTGGACCTTCCCGACGTGGATACCGTGATGTTCCTCCGCCCAACCGAGAGCGCCACGATATTTCTGCAGCAGCTCGGCCGAGGACTCCGCCGCACCCAGGACAAGGCTGTCCTGACAGTTCTGGACTTTGTGGGCCATCACAGGGCCGAGTTCCGGTATGACGAACGCTTCACGGCCATCACGGGCATCCCGCGTGGGCACCTCCGCGCGGAACTCGAGCATGGATTCCCCACATTGCCCTCCGGCTGTCAGATCTTGCTTGACCGCAAAGCGACGTCCCTGGTGCTGGAGAACCTCAAGCGCCAAGTGGGAGGGAACCGCGCTGCCATGGTGAAGGCGCTGCGCACCAGCACGGCGGACACACTCAGCCAGTTCCTCGAGGAACAGGGACTGGAACTGTCGGACGTTATCCGGAAGGGGCAGAGTGGGCCCCCCGGATGGACTGTCCTGCAACGGGACGCGGGGCGTGAACTGCCACTCGGTGGACCTTCAGAGACGTCTCTGCTGGGACGAGTCGGGGCGCTGGCGCATGTGGATGACGCCGACCGCTACGGCGCGTACCGCCGGATCCTGCAGGGCGACCTCGACTACGCCCAACTGAGTCCGACAGACCAAGCGTTCGCGCGCATGCTGATCTTCACGCTGTGGCCGACGCTGCCGTTCTCTTCTTACGCCGACGCCTTGGGCAGCCTGCTCCCTGAGCTCAGCTTCCGAAGCGAGGCGGTTGAGGTCCTCAACCACAGTTGGTCCCTGGTGCAACATGAGGCGCTCCGACTTTCAGGGACGCTGGCCTTCAGTCCGCTGCGCTCGCACGCCAGATACCTTCGAGAGGAACTGCTCTCGGCTCTGGGCCATGCAACCCCGCAACGTCTGCCCGGGAATTTTCGCGAGGGCGTGGTCTGGATTCCAGAGCTCCAAACGGACGCCTTCCTCATCACGCTGCACAAGGATGAGAAGCAGTTCTCCCCCACCACCATGTATCGCGACTACGCGCTCGCCCCCGGCATCTTCCACTGGGAGAGCCAGTCGGGTACCTCGATCGCCTCCACCACCGGTCAGCGTTACATCAACCAAGCTAAGGCAGGGACAAACGTGGTCCTCTTCACCCGCACGTCTGGGGCGAACGAGATGGGTAAGGGTGCACCCTATACATGCTTGGGGACCGCCGAATACGTCTCCCACAAGGGTGAGAAGCCCATCGCGATCACCTATCACCTGGACCGCGGAATGCCCGCGGATGTGTTCCGCGAGGCATCAGTCACCGCATCGTGAGAGTCGTGTCCGTTACCAAGCTCTCGCAATGGAGCATGGGCGGAATTTCTACCCCGATGGCGGGCAGCTATCGTTTGCCGTGCCGCCCTCATCGCATTCGCCCCCGAATGGAATCCCCCATGCGCCCCCTCGCAGGCCTCCTGACCTCCGCACTGCTCAGCCTCGCCCTCCTGGCCCAACCTCTCCCCGCCGCCGCAACCACTGTCAGCGTCCCTGACATCGAATTGCGCACCTGTGTCAATGACACTCTCGGGCAGGCCGCGAACGCACCCATCACCGACGCACAGATGCGCACCCTCACCACCCTCGACTGCTTCGGCGCTTTCTCCAGCATCACCGGACTGCAGTACGCCACCAACCTGGTCACCCTCGACCTGGCATTGGGCGACCTCTCGGGATCGCTCACGGTGCCGAAGCAGTGGACAAAACTGAAGTCGCTCAGAATGTGGGGCAACCGGCTCACCCAGGTGACCATCCCCGGCACACTCACCAGCCTGCGTGAGATCGACCTGTCGTCCAATGACCTCACCTCCTTCACCCTGCCCAACACCTTGGTGCAGGTGCAGCAGATCGACGTGTCGGGCAACCACATCGGCAGCCTGCACCAACTCAGCTGGCTGCCCCGCGAGACCCAGGTGTGGGCGTTCGGCCAGGTCGTCGAACTGCCCGCCTGGACCACGGGTACCGCCTATCCACTGGTCAGTCGCCGCCGCGACGGCAGCACCACCTCACTCAGCCTCCCAGCCGGTGTCACCCGCACCCCGTCCGGTCTGGTGTACGCGAAGGCCGGTAGCTACTCGATCAGCTTCAACGGCGACGACGAGACCCACTGGACCACCAGTTTCGACGGGCGGTTCGTGCAGCGGGTGACCACCACCTCGACCACCGCACCCAGCGGCGCCAAGGGTGACCACACGGGCGATCGGATCGCCGACGTCTATGCCGTGGACTCCTCCGGCGCCCTGCAGTTCTACCGGGGCAGCACCTCGTCCGGTCTCACCTTGGTCGGCTCCCGCGGGAGTGGCTGGTCGGGCATGAGCTACCTGACCCAGGTCGGCGACGTCTCCGGCGACGGGTGGTCCGATCTGATCGCCCGCCGCCGCAGCGACAACTCCCTGTGGCTCTACAAGGCGGGGGCGGGTGGCCACATCTCCGGAGCCGTGCAGATCGGACGGAACTGGGGAGGCATCGACCAGATCGTCCCCGTCGCGAACCTCGCCGGCACCGCCACCCAGTACGTGGTCGGACGACAGGCCTCCACCGGGGCCCTCTACCGCTACACGCTCACCCCGACGGGCCTGACCGGCATCACCCAGATCGGACGCAACTGGAACGGCATGCGCCAGATCATCGGGTTGGGCGACTTCACCGGAGACGGACGAGCCGATGTTCTTGCCATCCGCACCGATGGCACCCTGTGGGCCTACCAGGGCACCACGCAGGCCACCATCGGTGCGGGCAAACAGGTCGGACGAGGATGGACGGGATTCCGCCAGGCCTTCTCCGCCGGCGACATCTCCGGCGACGGGCGCCCTGACCTGTTCGGCCAACGCGACGACGGCACCGTGTACGTCTACAACAATCTGGTCGGCACGTGGTCCTACCCCCGTGTCGTCATGAGCGGCACCCAGGGCTTCCGTCTGCTGGCCTGAAACGTGGTGCGGGCGGTCGTCCCGAACAGCCCAAGCAACGAGCCGGGAGAGGACCGGCCATTTCTGAGGGCGGACCACCTCAAAGCACGCCCGAGTCTCTTGGTTGCGCCCCCGCGGGTGGAGGATGAGAAGTGAACACAACGTTCGCGATGGAGCGAACCAAGACAGGGGGACGAGCCGTGGCTTCGATGCGAATGATCGGCAGCGCTCTTGCGTTGACTCTGATGCTGGCACTGGCTGGCGGACCCATGGCGCGCGCTGAGGGGGGCACGGTCAACATTCCTGACGCTGTCCTGCAGAAGTGCGTGAATGGCAGACTCGGCCAGCCCGCCACCTCCTCGGTGACCACAGCCCAGGCGGAGAGCATCACCGTGCTGTCCTGCGGCGCTCCGAACGACCTCACTGGGCTCGAGGCACTGACGGCTCTGCGTGATCTCTCGTTCTACAACGTGAACAGTCCGACATTCTCCATCCCAGCCAGCCTGAAGGACCTCCAGGTCTTGGCCATTTACGGGGGCGAGGTCACAGTCGTGAATCTGCCTTCAACCTTGGCCAAACTCGAAACTCTCACGGTGACCCGGACCTACCTTGGTGGCCTCAGGTTGCCCACGGGGCTGACCTCGCTGAAGACCCTGTTGCTCAATGAGAACCGCATCTTGGCTGTGGCGGATGTCACCGGGGTGCCTGCCCTCACGGACGTCTGGATGTACGGCCAGACTCCCGCACCCTTCCCCGACTGGCCACAGCGCACCCCCTACCCATTCCCTTCGACCGATCGGACGGGCCAACCCTTACAGACCACCAATGTCCTCGCTGTTGTCGACGGGAAGAGCATCACTTATCAAGAACCGGGTGATTACGCCTACATCCTCGGCGCCAGGACCGGTCGATTCTCCCTGAAGATCACACAGCGCGTCACAGACCCCAAAGCTCCGCAGTTCACGCCCACGCCCTTCCCCCTCGAATATCACTTGAGGCCCTTTGGAGACCACACGGGCGACGGCGTGTCCGACACGTACGGTATCGATGCCGGACAACGCCTGCTGATGTATCCCGGGACGACTGTCGGCCGATTCCAGAACCCCACGGTTGTGGGCACCAACATGGGCGACTTGACGACCCTCACCCAGACGCCTCGGGCCAGACAGGGCGACGGCGCCCTGATCGCTCGGCGTGCTGTCGACGATGGCTTGTACAGCTATGAGACCAGCATGGGCGGCTACATCGTTCGCACCACCAAGATCGGCACGAAGTGGGGTGGTATGGACCTCATCGTGGCGACTAGCCTCCACGTCTACGCCCGTCAGGCAAGCACGGGCGATCTGTTCCTGTTTGACTACAACCCCAACGCCGAAGACCTGACCAACCGTGGCCGGGTGGGGCGAGGGTGGAGCGCCATCAAGCAGATCGTCGCCATCGACGTTACTGGTGAGGGAGACGCAGACCTCGTGGCCATCCGCAAGGACGGCACCCTACTGACCTACCGTGTGGCACCCGACGGCACGATCGGAGGCGCCCGAGTGACGGGACGGGGCTGGAACACCTTCCGACAAGCATGGGTTCCTGGCAATGTCACAACCCTCATGCAGTACACCACCGCCAGAGATGACCTCATGGGGCAATCGTTGACGGGCAACGTCTATGTTTACGAGAATCGGCTCGGCTCGTGGGGGTACCCCCGGTTGGCCATGACGCGCGCAGCTGGCCTACGCTTGATGGCCTGATCATGGCCAGGCCCGACCAGTCGTCCTACTGGGGTCTGCGCGATGGCCAGGTGCTGGTCGACGACGGCACCGGTCCGGTCATTGGTTGAGGTCGAGCCTCACTCGTGCGCCTCATGCGGTGAGCCGACCTTCTTGCTCTCCGACGAGCCGCGCTCCCGCAGGAAGATCGCGAACACCGTCATCGAGGTGACCGCGAGGAACTCCGACTGCCAGTTCTGCAGGCTGCGGTTCCAGAAGTCCGGTTCGCTCACGTACTTCAGCCACGACCAGGCCTGCATCCCCGCCTCCTCGCGCTGGGCGTTGTAGGCGGCGTGCCCGGCCACCGACTGGGCGAACCACGATCCCAGGAACAACACACCCATCAGCAACCCCAGCGAGTGCGAGTACAGCCCCAGTCGCCACCCGGCCGCTCGAGCCCAACGGGGCGAGTCCGGGCCGGCGAACCGGCCGACCTTCTGCTCCTCGTCCGACTCGAAACCCTCGTCCCCGGGCTTCTTCGACTCCGACGAACCCTTCTGCACCAGCCAGACCGTCAGCATGATCAACAGGAAGAACTGCAGGTACTCGCTCTGCCAGTTCTCGGCGACGTCGGCGGAGAAGTCCGGCCCGACGAGGTAGCTCGCCAGCGGCACCGTGGGGCTGCCACTCATCTGCTGTTCCTGGTTGTAGGCGGCATGTCCCACCAGCGCCTGCCCGACCAGGGTCGCGAGGAACAGCAGGAAGAAGAACAGGGTCAATCCGTGGTTGCGAAGCCTCTTCACGACACCAGTCCGATCACGATCATCACGACCAACGAGACCACCACGAACCCGAGTACGACGCCGAACAACACCTTCACCCTGACCACCTGACTGTGAGACTCGAGCCTGCCGAGAGACGATCCTGCCGCGGAGAGCCTATGCCCGGTCCCACCCCGAAGGCTGGAAGATCCCACGATCACGACACCCCGCCCAACCCCGACCTAGGCTCGAAGCTGCCGCCGCACACGCGAGCGGTGGCCGCGCAGCGGCCCCATCAAGCCTTGTCAGGAGACAGACATGCGAGCACTCACGTGGCAGTCAGCCGCCACCGTCGCCGTCATCGACGTGCCCCGACCCACCCTGGTTCACCCGACGGATGCCATCGTCCGCGTCACCTCGACCGCCATCTGCGGATCCGACCTTCATCTGTACGACGCCCTCGGCCCGGCGATGCGCAACGGTGACGTGCTCGGCCACGAGTTCATGGGGGTGGTCGACGAGGTCGGTTCCGAGGTCACCCGCCTCAAGGTCGGCGACCGGGTCGTCGTCCCCTTCAACATCTCGTGCGGGCACTGCTGGATGTGCGATCGCGGCTTCTACAGCCAGTGCGAGACCACCCAGAACACCGATCAGGGCACGGGGGCGTCCCTGTTCGGCTACAGCACCCTGTACGGCGAGGTGCCCGGCGGCCAGGCCGAGTTCGTCCGGGTGCCACACGCCGACTTCGGACCGGTGCTCGTACCCGAGGGTTTCGCCGACGAGCGGGCCCTGTACCTGTCCGACATCCTGCCGACCGCCTGGCAGGGAGTGACCTGGGCCGATGTTCCCCAGGACGGCTCGATCGCGATCGTCGGCGCCGGCCCGGTCGGCCAACTCGCAACCCGGGTGGCGCGCCACCAGCAGCGGGCGTCCCGGATCATCGTCGTCGACCTGGTCGACGAACGCCTCGCCCTGGCCCGCGAGTGGGGGGCCGAGACCATCGACCTGCGTCAGGTCGACTCCGTGGGCGACGCCGTGCGCGACCTGACCGACGGACGCGGTGCCGACTCGGTGCTCGATGCCGTCGGCATGGAGGCCCACGGCAACCCGGTCACGGCCGCCATGATCGCTGCCGTCAACCACCTGCCGGGGCCGGTTGGTCGTCCGTTGCTGAAGCACGCGGGCATGGACCGCACGGCAGCCCTGCTCAGTGCGGTCGATGCCGTGCGCCGATCCGGAACGGTGTCGATCAGCGGCGTCTACGGGGGCAACCGCGACGTGCTTCCCCTCTTCGACATGTTCGACAAGGGACTCACCGTGCGCATGGGCCAGTGTCACGTGCGCCAATGGACCGACGAACTCAGCAACATCCTCTTCCAAGACGAGGACGTGCTGGGGGTGGAGAAGTTGGCCACGCACCATCTCGGACTCTCCGAGGCGCCCGCCGCCTACGAACTGTTCCGCAGCAAGCAGGACGGCTGCATCAAGGTGGTGCTCGACCCGACCCGCTGACAGAAGAAGGGCGCGACCCCCGCGGGGGTCGCGCCCTTCTGTCGTCAGGCAGCAGGAGCCGTGCTCAGGCCTGGCCGTCCATCGCCAACTCGGCGGTGTCGGGCACCACGGACTTCTGGTTCCCGGTGAAGGTGAAGGGCAGTTCTGCTCCCTCGGGAGCGACGTCGACCACCACCACCTCGCCGGCCTTGAGCTCGCCGAACAGGATCTTCTCGGCGAGGATGTCCTCGATGTCGCGCTGGAGCGCACGACGCAGCGGACGAGCACCCAGCACCGGGTCGAAACCGCGCTTGGCGATCAACGACTTGGCAGCGGGAGTCAACTCGATGCCCATGTCCTTGTCCTTCAGGCGGCCCTCGATCTGGGCGACCATCAGGTCGACGATCCGCTCGATGTCCTCCTGCGTCAGCTGGTGGAACACGACGATCTCGTCGACACGGTTGAGGAACTCAGGACGGAAGTGCTGCTTCAGCTCGTCGGCAACCTTCGCCTTCATCCGCTCGTAGCTCGTCGCCTCGTCACCGGAGCGGCTGAAGCCCAGGTTCACCGACTTCGAGATGTCGCGCGACCCCAGGTTCGTGGTCATCACGATCACCGTGTTCTTGAAGTCGACCACCCGGCCCTGCGCGTCGGTGAGGCGACCCTCGTCGAGGATCTGCAACAGCGAGTTGAAGATGTCGGGGTGGGCCTTCTCGATCTCGTCGAACAGCACCACTGAGAACGGCTTGCGCCGAACCTTCTCGGTCAGCTGTCCACCCTCTTCGTAGCCCACGTACCCGGGCGGCGAACCGAACATGCGCGAAGCGGTGTGCTTCTCGGAGTACTCCGACATGTCCAGGGTGATCAGGGCGTCCTCGTCGCCGAACAGGAACTCGGTGAGCGCCTTGGTCAGCTCGGTCTTGCCGACGCCCGAGGGGCCGGCGAAGATGAACGAACCGGAGGGACGCTTCGGGTCCTTCAGTCCGGCACGGGTGCGACGGATCGAACGCGAGAGCGCCTTCACCGCGTCGTGCTGGCCGATGTAGCGCTTGCCCAGCTCCTCCTCCATGTGGAGCAGTCGAGCCGACTCCTCCTCGGTGAGCTTGAACACCGGGATACCGGTGGCGCTGGAGAGCACCTCGGCGATCTCCTCCTCACCGACCTCGGCGGGAACCGAGTCGTCGCCCGCGCGCCACTCCTCCTCGGCCTTCTCGCGCTGGCTGAGCAGTTTCTGCTCGTCGTCCCGCAGCGAGGCGGCGCGCTCGAAGTCCTGGGCGTCGATGGCGGCTTCCTTCTCGAGCCGCACGGCAGCGATCTTGTCGTCGAACTCGCGCAGATCCGGCGGGGCCGTCATGCGCTTGATGCGCAACCGGGCACCGGCCTCGTCGATCAGGTCGATCGCCTTGTCGGGCAGGAAGCGGTCCTGGATGTAGCGGTCGGCCAGGTTGGACGCCGCAGCCAAGGCCTCGTCGGTGATGGTGATGCGGTGGTGTGCCTCGTAACGGTCGCGCAGACCCTTGAGGATGTCGATGGTCATCGCGATCGACGGCTCGGCCACCTGGATCGGCTGGAAGCGACGCTCCAGCGCTGCGTCCTTCTCGATGTTCTTGCGGTACTCGTCGAGCGTGGTCGCACCGATCGTCTGCAGCTCACCGCGCGCCAGCATGGGCTTGAGGATGCTCGCCGCATCGATGGCGCCCTCGGCGGCACCCGCACCCACCAAGGTGTGGATCTCGTCGATGAACAACATGATGTCGCCGCGGGTCTTGATCTCCTTCAGCACCTTCTTGAGGCGCTCCTCGAAGTCACCGCGGTACCGGGAACCGGCCACCAGCGCACCGAGGTCGAGGGTGTAGATCTGCTTGTCGCGCAGCGTCTCGGGCACGTCACCACGGACGATGGCCTGGCTCAGACCCTCGACGACGGCGGTCTTGCCCACGCCGGGCTCACCGATCAGCACCGGGTTGTTCTTGGTGCGACGGCTGAGCACGGTCATCACGCGCTCGATCTCCTTCTCGCGACCGATCACCGGGTCGAGCTTGCCCTCGCGGGCCGCTTGGGTGAGGTTGCGGCCGAACTGGTCGAGCACGGTGCCCGAGGTCGGCGAGGGACCGGTCTCCGGCGCACCGGAGGTGGCCGACTCCTTGCCCTGGTAGCCGCTCAGCAACTGCAGCACCGTGTTGCGCACCCGGTTCTGCTCGGCGCCCAACTTGATCAACACCTGCGCCGCGACACCCTCGCCCTCACGCACCAGCCCGAGCAGGATGTGCTCGGTTCCGATGTAGGAGTGGTTCATCTGCAGGGCCTCGCGCAGCGACAGCTCCAGCACCTTCTTGGCGCGCGGGGTGAACGGGATGTGGGCGGTGGGGGCGGTCTGCCCCGGGCCGATCATCTCCTCCACCTGCTCACGCACGGCCTCGAGCGAGATGTCCATCTGGTCGAGCGCCTTGGCAGCGACCCCGTCGCCCTCATGGATGAGGCCGAGCAGGATGTGCTCGGTGCCGATGTAGTTGTGGTTGAGCAACTTGGCTTCGTCCTGCGCCAGCACAATCACGCGCCGCGCACGGTCAGTGAATCGCTCGAACATGAATCTCCTTCGTTGGTGAATCCACCAGTGGACCCAGTCTAGTGAGCGCCCACGTCACTCCCCAGCTTCCATCATCCGCTGAGAGCACAACGCGGGCAACGACATTGCGCACCGGCTTGTGAGCCCGGCAATCGACCGCCACCCGGCCCGACTAGGGTGGAGCCGTGACCGACGCCGATCCGACCCCTCGAGGTGACGGATTGCGCCCCCTGCTGGTGATCGCGGGACTGGTCGTCGGCCTGCTGGTCGTGGTCGGGTTCGCCTCGACCAGCAGCCTCGGACGACTCGGTGAGATCCTGCCCGCGGCGCCGATCAGCATCACGCTCCCCACCCAGACACCGCAGACCCGACCGACGGTGTCGGCCTCACCGTTCCAGATGCCCGACCAAGGCCCGCCGGTCCAGCTGCCCGAGTGGGCCCGCAACGCCATCCCCTTCCTGATCGCAGCCGCCGCGCTGGTGGCCATCGCGGTACTGGTGCGGTTGGTCGCGGGCAACCTGCGGGGCAAGGCCCTGCACAAGGCCGGGGGGGTCCACACCAGCGGCGTGCCGATCCCCCAACTGGACGCCGACCAGGTGGCCAGCGAACTGGACGAGGCGCTCGACCAGCTGCGCTCGGGTGTCGGGGTGGACGATGCCATTCTCGAGTGCTGGCGAAGACTCGAACGGGTGGCCGCCCGCCAGGGCGTGGAACGGCGTCCCGAACAGACAGCGGGAGAGTTCGTCACCGACTTGTTGGCGGGTACCACGGCACCCGCCGACGCGCTGGACGAACTGGCCCGCCTCTACCGGCTGGCCATGTTCTCGACCCATCCCCGCACCGAGCACGACCGCGCCCGGGCCATCGCCTGCCTCGACCGGCTCAGCCACGCCCTGCGCCCCGCTCCTCAACCCGTCGAGCCGGCGGTGACCCCGTGACCAGCGCCTTCGAGGGACTCGTCACCCACCTCGTGGTGGCGCTGCTGGCCGTCGGACTGCTGATCGCCGCCAGCCCCCTGATGGGGCTGCGCCTCGAGGTGCTGCCCTGGCTGGTGATCGCGCTGGTCGGTGGGGTCGGTGCCTGGTTGTTGCGGCGGGGATGGGACCCCGCACCCCATCCCACCTGGGTGGAACACCAGGCCGAGGTCGGCACGGCTCGTCCGCAGGCCGACCTGCGCACCTCGCGCCTGGCCGACGCCATCAGCTCGGCCCAACCCGGGCGCGCGTTCACCACCCGCACCCTGGTCGGGGCCCTGCACGAGGTGACCGCCCAACGCCTCGTACGCAAGCACGGGGCCGATCCCGAACACCCCTTCGATGGTGCCGAGGGCCTGCTCAGCCCGACCCTGCTCGCCTACCTGGCCACCGCAGATCACGACCACAGCCCCACGGTCACCCGCTCGACGGTGCACCGATTCCTGAAGGAGATCTCCGAACTGTGAACACGATGTCCGTGACCGAGGCCACCGAAGCCGCCCACCGGGTCCTCGACCAGGTCGAGCGCGCCGTTGTCGGCAAGCGGGCCCAGCTGACGCAAGTGCTCGCCGGGGTACTGGCCGGCGGCCACGTGCTGCTCGAGGACCTGCCCGGGTTGGGCAAGACGCTGGCTGCACGCTCGCTCTCACAGGCGTTGGGGCTGAGGTTCACCCGCGCCCAGTTCACCCCCGACCTGCTACCCAGCGACCTGACGGGGTCGTACCTGTTCAACCAGAACACGGGCGAGTTCACCTTCCGCGAGGGACCGATCTTCACCGGTCTGCTGCTGGCAGACGAGATCAACCGCACCCCTCCCAAGACCCAGTCGGCGTTGCTCGAGGCGATGCAGGAACACCAGGTCACCGTCGAGGGCCACACCTTCGGCCTGCCTCGTCCGTTCCACGTGTTGGCCACCGCCAACCCCATCGAGCACGAGGGCACCTATCCCCTGCCCGAGGCCCAACTCGACCGCTTCCTGCTGCGGCTGAGCTTCGGCCACCCCAGCATCGACGAGGAGTGGGAGGTCGTGCAGCGACGGATCGCCCGCCGCACCGAGGACCAGCATGTCGACGCCGTGCTCGACGCCGAAGGACTGCTCGCCGTGCAGGCGACCGTCGAGGGGGTGCACGTCGCGGAATCAGTGGGGCGGTACGCCGTCTCCCTGGCCTCGGCCACCCGGCACCACGCCTCCGCGCTGGTGGGCGCCTCGCCCCGTGGCTCGTTGGCACTCGTCACGGTGGCCCGCGCCATGGCCCTGCTCGACGGGCGGGACTTCGTCATTCCCGAGGACGTGAAGGCACTCGCCGTCCCGGCCCTGGCCCACCGGGTGAGCGTGCGTCCGGAGTTGTGGCTCAACAACGTCACCTCCGAGGCGATCGTCGGCTCCGTGGTCGAGCAGGTTCCGGTGCCGGACGCCTCCGACGTGCGGCCGTCGGGCCGCTGAGGGAACGGACGACCACCATGTCCCCGCCCAGCAGTCCTGTCGGTTCCTCAGGGGGAGGCCCCCACTCGACCGCGTTCGACCCCACCAGTGCCTTCGCCCGCTCCACGGGCCTCTCCCTGCTGGTGCTGCTGCTGGCTGCCGCCCTGGCCCGTCCCGACCTGGCCCTGCTCGCGGTACCCCTGGTGGTGCACGCAGCCTGGGGCTGGTGGAGGCGACCGGACGCCTCCCTGCCCGACCTGACCGTCGTGACCGTGCCGCAACGGGTCGGCATCACCGAGGGTGAGGTCGTCGACCTGGGGTTGCACGTACCCGACCTGCCCGCACACCACTGGCTGAGCGCCCAGTGGACCGGGCTGGTGCAGACCACCTGGGACCCACCCCTGGGTGCGGTCGTCGACTCGGCACCCGATGGAATCGTGACGGTCGGTCTCGAACCCGCTCGCTGGGGGCGGTACGAGACGGGTCACCCGGGACTGCAGGTGGTGGACTCCTCGGGAAGTTGGCGGGCCGAGCTTCGTCCTGCCTCGTCGTTGGTGACCGTACGGCCGCTGGCTGCGACCCTGCACGGTGCGAGCGGGGTCGCTCGTCCGATCGGGTTGACGGGGGCGCACACGTCATCGGTGCGAGGGGACGGCACCCAACTGGCTGACATCCGCGAGTACCGC
Source organism: Aestuariimicrobium kwangyangense DSM 21549 (assembly GCF_000421525.1). Lineage (GTDB taxonomy): Bacteria > Actinomycetota > Actinomycetes > Propionibacteriales > Propionibacteriaceae > Aestuariimicrobium > Aestuariimicrobium kwangyangense. Next base: position 288,351 of record NZ_ATXE01000004.1, read on the forward strand.
ACCGGCGACCGGTTGCGGCGCATCAACTGGCGGGTGACCTCACGCACCCAGCGCCTGCACGTGACCTCGACGTTCACCGAACGTGACACCGACGTGGTGGTGGTCACCGACACCCTGCGCGACCTGCCCGACCCACACCAGACCTCCACCAGCCTCGACGCCACCGTGCGAGCGGTGGCGGCCATCAGCCAGCACTACATCGGTTTCGGCGACCGGGTGGCGGTGCACGACCTCGGACGCCGCCTCGGACACGTGCGCGCCGCGACCGGACCGCGACAGATGCGACTCATCCTCGAGGTGTTGTCGCGTACCGTCCGCGAACTGCCCGACCACGTCGCCCTGCGACCGGTCGCCTCGGTGCGCTCGGGGACGCTCGTCTTCTTCTGCTCACCCCTGCTCGACGACCGGATCATCGACCAGCTGGTACGGCTGCGTCAGCTGGGCGGCGAGGTGATCGCCGTCGACACCATGCCGGCTGCCCTGGGAACCGTCGAGACGCTGCGAGGCAGCCGCAACCGTGCCTTCCTGGACGAGGCCTGGGTGCTCCGGCGGCTGCAGCGCGACGAGGTGCTGGCGGGCATCGAGCGGCTCGGCATCCCCGTCACCGCCTGGCGTGGACCAACCAGCCTCGGTTCGGTGTTGTTGGCCATGGAGGCCGCTCGCAGCGCCCCCCGTCGGACGGTCGGACGATGAGGGGCCTCGCCGAGTGGATCGCCGAGCAACTGCTGAGGGCGGCGCGCACCTCACCCCTGCAGTGGACGCTGCGCGGGCTCGTGCTGCTCAGCGGGCTGGGGGTACTGCTGCTGTCGTGGCAGTGGCTGCACGTGTTCTTCGGGCCGGCCCTCTTCGCGATCGGGGCGCTCGTGCTGGTGGCCGCCATGCTCTTCCCAGATTCGCCGGCACCGGCCGCCTTCATGGTGGTGGTGGTCGGGTGGTGGCTGATGGGTGGCTTTGCCGCTCCGTTGTGGCAGGCAGCGGTCGTGGCCGTCGTGATCGCGGTGCTGCACCAAGCTGCGGCGTGGGCAGCGCTGGGTCCGAGCCACGGCGTGGGACGACGCCGGCTGGCCCGGCCGATGGCCCAAACCGCCCTGGGTTACCTGATGGCGGTGGTCGTCGGTCTCGGCCTGGTCCTGGCCGTCGTCGCGGTGCCAGAGTCCGCGGTGCCACGCGGCTGGGTCTGGCTGGTGATCACCGTGGTGGCCGTGGCCGTGATCAGCAGTCGCCTGTTGCCCGGCCGTCGGGAATGACCACAAAGGGCCTCCACACACAGGAATCGAGGCACCCGACTCCCGTCGAATGCCCCGAAACCCTGTTTCTGGTTCAGATGCCTCAGTGTGCGCGCTCGTAGGCGTCACGAACCTCGGACGAAACCCGTCCGCGATCCGAAACCTTCATGCCCTGGGCACGAGCCCACTCGCGGACCTCGTTGGTTGATCCACTGCCGCGGCGAGGACCACGGGCCCGAGGAGCCTTGGCCTTCCTGCGGGCGTGGGAGACCCACGGCGCCACTGCGTCGCGGAACTTCTTGGCGTTGGCCTCATTGAGATCGATCTCGTAGCTGGCGCCGTCAAAATCAAAGCTGATGGTCGAGGCGGCCGGAGAACCATCGATGTCGTCTTCCAGCACCACGTGCACTCGCTGTGCCATGGGATTTGTCCTCTCGGTTGGGATTTGCGGGTTCGCAGGCTCAACTGTGACAAAGGGGGCGCGCATATTCAAGTAATCAGCGGCGAACCTTCAGCAATGTGCACGGCCAACGTTTTCCACTTTTCTCCCGAGCATGGGGATTCATGCCATCGCCGGGACTGTCACACTTGGACCATGGCCCTCCTCGAAATCGGCGCCCTGGCCGCTGCCGATCGCGCTGTCGATCTCGGCCCCGAACACCCCAGCCGGGCCGGGCTGGTCCGCTTCGACGTGACCACCGAAGGGCGCGGGCCGCAGGCCCTGATCACCCGCGTCGACATCCAACCGGGCCTGATGCACCGTGGCGCCGAGAAGCTCTTCGAGGTGCGTGACTACCGGCAGGTGCTCATGCTGGCCGACCGCCATGACTGGCAGGCCCCGTTCATGGGGGAACTGGGGGTGGCACTGACCTGTGAGCGCCTGCTGGGACTCGTACCGCCCACCCGGGCCACGGTGCTTCGCACGTTGCTCGCCGAGGTGGCGCGGCTGCAGTCCCATCTGGGATATCTGACCTTCGTGCCCTTCCACCAGCGCTCCACCGAGGTCGCCGCATTGGTGCGCGAGGCCCGCGACCGCGTGCGCGACCTGATGATGATGTGGACGGGGAATCGGTTGCACCCGATGATCAATCGGTTGGGCGGTCTGGCCAGCGATGTCGGACCCGGGTGGTTCCAGTCCCTCGACGAGTGGCTGGCGCTGCTCGACCGGGTGATGAATCGAATGACCGGCCTGATGGACGAGGATTCCTGGCAGTCGGTTGCTGCCATCGCGCCCGTTGATGGCGACATCGCGAGAAGGTACGGACTGTCGGGGCCGACAGTTCGTGCTGCCGGAATCGTCCTGGATTTGCGCACCACGACCACCATGCTGGATTATGCCCAGATCGATGCCGGCGAGGTTCTCGCGGTGATCCCCGACGCGCGGACCAACGCCCAACGACAGGTAACGGCTTCGGACAGATTCCGACAATGGCTCGTCGAATTGGGTCAGTCGGCGCAGTTGGTCAGACGTTCCAGCATGCGCGCACGTGAGGTCACCGGCCCCGTGAATGTGCCCCTGTCGAAGATCATCAAGCTGCCCGAAGCCGAGGAATGGATGGAACTCGAGGCTCCCTTGGGCGTGGCCGGATTCCATCTCGTCTCGCGCGGCGGCACCACACCCTGGCGGCTCAAGTTGCGCACTCCCTCGTTCGCCCAGGTGAATGCCCTGCACACGTTGCTGGTGGGGGTGCCCCTCGACCGGGTGGCGGTGGTCGTCGCCAGCATGGGCTACACCGTCGGCGACCTGGACAAATGACAACCCCGCTCCGGAGTGCTCGGAGCGGGGCTGGTCAGGGAGGTCGGTGGCGGTCCTTCGGTCAGATCGCCTGACGGCGCACGGGCCGGCCCCCGGCCAGCAGCGCGACGTCGAGGGCCTCGAGGTCGACGTCGGTGGGGTGCTCCCCGTTCGTCCACAACTCGGCGGCGGTGGGCACCCGCTCGGCCATGGTCTTGCGGGCGATACCGCGGCTGGGAAGGGTGACCACCTCGGACTCGTCCGCGGTCAGCGCCTCGAGGTGCTCCAGCCTCTCCTGCAGGGCGCTCAGCTGGGCCTGCAGGTCGGCGATGGTGCGACCCTTCGCGACGGCCTCGGCCCGTGCCGAGACCAGGTTGCCGCGAACGGTCGACAGCTCCTGCTGCAGACCGGCCATGTCACCGCGCAGGTCGTCGACCTGGGTGGCGTGGGCGAGGTAGCGGGTCTTGAAGGTGTGGATGAGTTCCATCGACTCGGCGTGGTGGGCGCGGTCGGCCGCGGCGCGTGCGAGGCGCTCGGTCTTCAGTTCCGTGTGGTGCAGCACCTCCATGCGCGACAGCTCACGGAACGCGAACCAGACCGAACCGACGGCACCGAGCACGGAGACCACCAACCCGGCGCGGACGACCCAGATGGGTCCGAACGCACACGCCAGGGCGATGACGGCCCCGACGATCAGCACGATGAGAGCGGCCTTGCGCTCTCGGGACATGACGGCTTGATGCTTTGCACTCACGGGGTCGAGGATACGGTCCGACTGGGGGAATCCCCAGCCGACCAGCCGAGTCTTGGCACAATCTCAGGCTCGGGTCACTCCACCCGGGCCGACCGTTCCGCCAGCCAGCCGCCGGCCGCCAGGAGCAGCGACGACACCACGGCGATGGATCCGAAGATGACCCGCTGCCGTGGCATCGGGATCGCCCACTGACCCACGTTGAGCAGCACGTAGGTGAGGTGCCCCCCGGCGAGCAGGGCGCCGGTGAAGATCATGGTCTTGCCCAGGGCCAGCATGAACACCCCTGCGCTGGCCGCCTGGTCGGGATGTCGACGCAGGTAGCCCTTCACCTGCACCCGGGCACGCCAGCCGACGACGAGCCCGACGAGGGCCATCAGCACCGACATGGCCAACGGGGTCACCGGCACGACCTGGTCGAGGGATCGCATCGTCTCGACGACGAACCACCCCACCACCACTCCGACCAGGCAGGCAACGGCGAACTGGAACCACGTCGTGGGGCCCAGACCCGGCGAGTGCTGGCTGGGGGGTTCCGGGCTGTCGGGGGACGAGGCAGGTCTCTCGTCCGGCTCGTCGTCGAAGACGCGGGTCACGGCAGGTCGATGCGCTCGTCGATCCTGGTGACCCCGCTGGTGTCGAGTCCGGCCACCAGGTCGACGAGGGTGCCGTGACCGGCCAACTCGCCCAACGGGTCGGCCTCGAGCCAGGGCACCAGCACGAAGGCACGCTCGTGTGCACGCGGGTGCGGCAGCACCAGCCGGTCGTCGGCCCGTTCGCGCTTGCCGACCATGATCAGGTCGATGTCGAGGGTGCGTGGGCCCCCCGGCTGCTCGCGCACCCGCCCGAACGCGCTCTCGAGGGCTTCGGCCCGTTCGAGCAGGGTCAGCGGTTCGAGGGTGGTCTCAGCGACGAAGACGAGGTTGTAGAAGTCGTCCTGGTCACGCACGTCACCCACGGGGGCGGTGAGGTAGACCGAGCTGAGGTCGACCGGGATCAGGTCGGGTGTGGTGGCCAGTTCGTTGATGGCCGACTGCAGGATCTCGAGGCTGTCGCCCACGTTCGATCCGAGGCTGAACACCACTTTGGATATGGGTCGCAGGTTTCCCAGCGTGTCGACGTCAATCACCATGGGTACTCCTCGTGACGGTCACCGAGACATCGGTGAAGGGGGTCGATAGGGGGGCGTGCGGCTTGTGCACCGTCACCTGCGCCTCGCGCACTCGGGGCAGGGCGGCCAGGTCGTCGGCGATGCGGCTGGCCAAGGTCTCGATCAGGTTCACGGCGTCACCCCCGAGCCGGTGCTCGATACGGGTGGCGACCTGCCCGTAGTCGACGGTGCCGGCGAGGTCGTCCGAGTTGGTGTCGCAGTCGACGACCAGGACGGCGTCGGCGGTGAAGACCTGCGGTTGGTCGCGTTCGAAGTCGAACCAGCCGTGTCGTCCCGTGGCGGAGACACCGCTGAGTCGGATGGTCACTGGCTCGGTCACGATCACCTCCCGGGGTCGGGTGCTGCGCCAGTGAGACTACCGGAGTCGTCAGTACCCCTCGCGGGGCGGGTGGTCGACGTGGAACGCAGCCGCGCGACCACCTCCACGGCGTCCCGCTGGCCGCGAACCTCGTGGGTGCGAACCGCCCACACCCCCTGCAGGGCGCACAGGGTGGTCAGCGCCTGGGTTGCGGCATCGCGCCGTTCAGCCGGACGAGGGACACCATCGGCGGCCAGCAGTTCACCCAGGAAGCGCTTGCGGCTCACGCCCACCAGCACTCGGTGCCCGTGCTGGAGGAAGGACCCGTTGTCGGCGAACAACTGCCAGTTCTGCTCGCCGGTCTTCGAGAACCCGTAGCCGGGGTCGAGCACGAGCCGATCGGCCGCGATGCCCGCGGCCAGGGCGGCGTCGCGGCGCTGGAGCAACTCGCGGGTCACGTCGGCGACCACGTCGTCGTAGTGGGCCTCGGCGTTCATCACCGATCCGTGTGCCCGCCAGTGCATGGCCACGTAGTCGACGTCGGCGTGGGCAGCGACGGTGGCCAGCATTGAATCGTCGGCCAGTCCCCCCGAGACGTCGTTGACGATGCTGGCGCCCGCCCCGATCGCCACGCGGGCCACCTCGGCACGCATGGTGTCGACCGAGATCGGGACGCCGAGGCCGGCGATGGCCTCGACCACGGGCACGACCCGGTGCAGTTCCTCGTCCACCGAGGGGCGGGTCGAGCCGGGCCGGGTCGACTCCCCGCCGACGTCGATCAGGTCGGCCCCGTCGTCGACCATGGCCCGGGCATGCTCGACAGCTCGGGTCGGGGAGGCCCATCGTCCGCCATCGCTGAAGGAGTCGGGGGTGACGTTGAGGATCCCCATCACCAGGGTCCGAGCGGGTGTGCGGGTCACGAGCGGCCGGAGTTGATCAAGCTCATGGCCTCGGCGCGGGTGGCGGGTTCGCGCATCCGTCCGCGGACCGCCGAGGTGATCGTCCGGGCACCGGGCTTGCGCACCCCACGCATGGTCATGCACTGGTGCTCGGCCTCGATCACCACCAGCGCGCCGTTGACCCCCAGATGGGTGACCAGCGCGTCGGCGATCTGGGCCGTCAACCGCTCCTGCACCTGCGGACGCTTGGCGAACAGGTCGACCAGTCGGGCCAGCTTGCTGAGCCCGGTGACGCGACCGTCACCAGCCGGGAGGTAGGCGACGTGCGCCACCCCGGTGAAGGGCAGCAGGTGGTGCTCGCAGACGCTCCACAACTCGATGTCACGCACCATCACCATCTCGTCGTGGTCGACGGCGAAGGTGGTGGCCAGCAGGTCGGCCGGGTCGCAGTGCATGCCGGCGAAGATCTCGGCGTAGGCGCGGGCCACGCGGGCGGGGGTCTCACGGAGCCCGTCGCGGTCGGGGTCCTCGCCGACGGCGAGCAGGATCTCGCGGACGGCTGCCTCGATGCGTGGGTGGTCAACCTCGGCGGTCATCGCGGACTCAGCTCCACTGGGCGGGGGTGGGTCCCTGGGGGCCCTGCCATCCCGGTGCCTCCCAGCCACCGTGCCCGTCGCCGTGGGCGCCGGGGGGCAGTTCGGTCGAACCGGGTTGGCCCGGGGGCAGCTGGATACCGCCGGGGGGGACGACGTCGCCCTCGTCTCCCGCCTCGATCTCGGGCGACTTCGGGGGGTCGATCGGCGGCACGTCGGAGGGCACGCGCCGATCGGATCCGGTCCAGGTGCCGCGCTCGGATCGGCGACGCAGGTTGGCGAAGATGCGCTCGACCTCGGCCTTCTGCAGGGTCTCCTTCTCGAACACCTCCCGGACGAGCACATCGAGCACGTCGCGGTTCTCACGCAGCGCCTCGAAGGCCTCCTGGTGGGCCTCCTCGAGAAGGGCGTTCATCTCCTCGTCGATGGTCCGCGCGGTCGCGTCGGAGTAGTCCACGTTGCGTCCGGTTCCGGCCATGCCCAGGAAGGGTTCCTGCTCACCGCCACCCAGGGTGATCGCACCCAACTTGTCGCTGAAGCCGTACTGGGTGACCATCGCCCGGGCCACCTTGGTGGCCTTCTCGATGTCATTGCCGGCACCGGTGGTCGGGTCACCGAAGATCAGTTCCTCGGCGGCGCGGCCACCCATCATGTAGGCCATCTGGTCGAGCAGTTCGCCGCGGGACTGGGAGTACTTGTCCTGGTCGGGCATCACCATGGCGTAGCCGAGGGCCCGCCCACGAGGGAGGATGGTCAGCTTCTGCACGTTGTTGCGGGTCGCCGGCATGGCAGCCGCGACCAGCGCGTGACCGCCCTCGTGGTAGGCGGTGACCAGCCGTTCGTGTTCGTTCATCAGCCGGGTGCGCTTCTGGGGACCCATCAGCACGCGGTCGATCGCCTCGTCCAATTGCCCATTGCCGATCAACGGCAGGTTCAGGCGGGCCGTCAGCAGCGCCGCCTCGTTGAGCACATTGGCCAGGTCGGCACCGGTGAACCCGGGTGTGCGCCGGGCCACCGACTCGAGGTCGACGTTGTCGTCCATCGGCTTGCCCTTGGCGTGCACCTTGAGGATCTGGGCACGGCCCTTCATGTCGGGTGCCTCGACGCCGATCTGGCGATCGAAGCGTCCGGGGCGAAGCAGGGCCGGGTCGAGCACGTCGGGACGGTTCGTGGCGGCGATCAGGATGACCCCACCGCGCACGTCGAAGCCGTCCATCTCGACCAGCAACTGGTTGAGGGTCTGCTCGCGCTCGTCGTGCCCGCCACCCATACCGGCGCCGCGGTGGCGTCCGACGGCGTCGATTTCGTCGATGAAGACGATGGCGGGGGCGGCGGCCTTGGCCTGCTCGAACAGGTCGCGCACGCGGCTCGCCCCGACGCCGACGAACATCTCGACGAAGTCCGAACCCGAGATCGAGAAGAACGGCACCCCGGCCTCACCTGCCACCGCACGGGCGAGCAGGGTCTTGCCGGTTCCGGGCGGCCCGTAGAGCAGCACGCCCTTGGGGATCTTGGCTCCCACGCGCTGGAACTTGGGCGGGTCGGCGAGGAAGTCGCGGATCTCCTCGAGTTCCTCGATCGCCTCCTCACAGCCGGCGACGTCGCTGAAGGTGGTCTGCGGGGTGTCCTTGTTGGCGACCTTCGCGCGGGACTTGCCGAAGCCCATCACCCCGCGGCCACCGCCGGCACCCTGCACCAGGTTCATGACGACGAAGAAACCGATGATCAGCAGCAGGAAGGGCAGGAAGTTGTAGAGCAGTGAGGTCCACAGGCTGGGCTGGGGGTTGCGGCCCTGCCAGGTCTCGAGGGTCTTGTCGGCCACGCGCTGGTTGAGCCGTTGCACCAATTGGTCGGACTGGTTGCCGACCCACACCGACCGGTACTTCTTGTTGTCGCTGCCGGTGATCTGGATCGACTGCTCCCCGTCGGTGAGCACGACCTCCTTCAGCTTGGTCGTGCCGTTGATCATGGCGACGGCCTGCGAGGTGGGGATCTCCTCCTCGCCCGTGGCGCGACTCGCGACGTTGACCGCGAGCACGATCAGCATCACGGCGATCATGATCCACACGAGCGGACCGCGGAACACCTTCTGGAGATTCTTCATTGCCTGCCTTGCAACCAAAGGGCTCGCTGACGCGAGATGACGGGGCGGGACGAGCCTACCAGCGGGGTTTCAGTCACCCCGGGGAGCGATGTTCGCGGGCGGAGGAAGGAACCCTCACCAGGCCCCCGCTCACCAGGCAACGGAGAAGTACTGGGTCTCCTGGAACTCGCGCAGCCCCTCGCGGGCTCCCTCGCGACCAAGCCCGGACTGCTTGAACCCGCCGAAGGGTGCGGCCGGGTCAGAGACGAGACCCCGGTTGATGCCGACCATGCCCGCCTCGATCCGCTCCGCCAGGTGGAGGGCGTGGCCGAGTTCGGCGAAGACGTAGGCGCTGAGCCCGAACTCGGTGTCGTTGACGCGGGCGACCAGATCATCCTCATCGCTCCATCGCGTCACGGAGGCGACCGGTCCGAACACCTCCTCGGCGAGCAGGCGGGAGTCGGCGGGCACGTGGTCGAGCACCAGCGGACGAACGAACCAGCCCTGGGCGGGTGGCTCTGCACCCTCGCCCACGACCACCGCTCCGGCCGCAACCGCCTCGTCGACCACCCTGGTGATGCGGTCACGCGCCGCCGGGGTGATCACGGGGCCGATGGCGCACCCGGACGATGCGGGGCCCACGGTCAGTCGTCCGACCTCGACCGACAACCGCGCCACGAACGCGTCGGCGACGGACTCGTGCACGAAGATGCGGTTGGCTGCGGTGCAGGCCTGACCGCCCCCACGGAACTTCGCGGTCATCGTGCCCTCGACCGCGACGTCGAGATCGGCGTCGGCGCAGACCACCACCGGTGCATTGCCGCCCAGTTCCAAGGAGGTGTTCACCACCCGGTCGGCGGCCTGCCGCAGCAGGTGCCTGCCCACCGCGGTCGACCCCGTGAACGACAGTTTGCGCACCCGCCGGTCCCGCAGCCAGGTGCCGACCACTCCGTCGGCGTCGGTGGTGGTGACCAGACTGACGACTCCGTCGGGCAGACCCGCCTCGGACAGCAGGGCGGCCACGGCCAGGGCGGTGAGCGGGGTCTCCGCGGCCGGCTTGAGCACGACGGTGCAGCCTGCCGCCAGGGCGGGCGCGAGCTTGCGGGTGGCCATCGCCGCGGGGAAGTTCCACGGGGTCACGAGCGCCGCAACGCCCACGGGCACGTGTCGGACGATCGTCCTGGTGCCCCCCGCGGGGGACTCGGTGTAGTCACCCTCGGAGCGCACCGCCTCCTCGGAGAACCAGCGGAAGAATTCGGCGGCGTAGGTGACCTCGGCGACGGCATCGGCTGTCGACTTGCCGTTCTCGGACGAGATCAGGTCTGCCAGGCGATCCTTGTCGCGCAGCATCAGGTCGAAGACCCGTCGCAGCACCTCCGCGCGCTGTCGTGGCGGTGTCGCGCGCCACCCGGGCAGGGCGGCGGCCGCCGCGTCCACGGCTGCTGTCGCGTCGTCCGGGGTCTGGTCGTCGAGTCGATGCAGCACCCGGCCGGTGGCCGGGTCGAGCACCTCGAAGGTGGTCATGCGGACACCCTAATCCGGCTCCGGAGGGCCGCGCTGTGTAGGTTGTCGCTGACAGCGAAGAGGCCCTTCCACCCCCAGACAGGCACGCCCCCATGGACGACAAGCGGTTCCCCACCCGGGTCTACTCCCACGGCAGCGAACCCGACGCCCGGTTCAGCCTGGCCAACGAGCGCACCTTCCTGGCGTGGGTGAGCACTGGTCTGGCACTGGTCTCGGTGGGGGTCGGACTGGAGGCCTTCGGGCTGTCGCTGCAGCACGGGTTCAGGTTGGCCACGTCGGCGTTGCTGGTCTGTCTGGGGATCGCCACGACGGTGCATGCCTGGTTCAACTGGATGCGGGTGGAGTCGTCGATGCGCGACCACCGTCCGCTCCCCTCCATGGCCAACGGACTGGTGCTGGCGATCGGGCTGTCGGTGGCCGGTGTGCTGGTGCTGATCGGCATCGTGACGGCCTGACCATGACGACCGAACGCGTCTGGGACGCCGGCCTGCAACCCGAACGGACCGCCCTGGCCTGGCGCCGGATCGGGCTGGCTGTCATCGGGGTGGGCCTGGCGGTGCCCCGACTGACCTGGCCGAGCCTGGGCGCGTGGTCGATCCCGGCCGGACTGTGCGCGCTGGTCGTGGGAGTGGTCGCGCTGCACCAGTCACTGCACCGCTATCGACGCGCTCACACCACCCTCACCACCGAGGACGTACCGCGACTGCCCAGTGGGCGCGGGCTGCTGATGGTGATGCTGACCGTGTTGCTGACGGGCCTCACCGCCCTGGCCGCACTGGTGGTGCAGGCCCTGGGCCTGGGAGCGGCTCAGTTGTAGACAGACGGGCTGAGCACGCCCACGTCTCGCAAGTTGCGGTAGCGGCCGGCGTAGTCGAGGCCGTAGCCGACCACGAACTGGTTGGGGATGTCGAAGCCGACGTACTTGACGGCCACGTCGACGGTCAGCGCCTCGGGCTTGCGGAACATGGTCATGATCTCGAGGCTGGCCGGCTCGCGGCTCTGCAGGTTCTGCACGAGATAGCTGAGGGTCAGGCCGGTGTCGACGATGTCCTCGACGATCAGCACGTGCTTGCCCGAGATGTCGGTCGTGAGGTCCTTGAGGATGCGCACCACACCGGAACTCTTCGTGCCCGAGCCGTAGCTCGAGATGGCCATCCAGTCCATCGTGCAGTGGCTCTTGAGCGCCCGACTCAGGTCGCTCATCACCATCACGGCGCCGTTGAGCACCCCGATCAGCAGCAGCTCCTTGCCGACGTAGTCGGCGTCGATCTGCGCGGCCACCTCGGCGAGGCGGGCTTCGATGTCGGCGCTGGTGTGCAGCACCTCGGTCAGTTCGGAGGAGAGATCAGCGGCATCCACGCGGCGACTCTACCGCGCCCCCGCCCTGCAGAACGTGCACCCGAATGCCCGATCGCGGCTCGATCGGGATGCGAGGTGCCGTTCAGGTGCGCGGGTTGCAGGTGGGGCTCACGGTCGCACGATCACCAGGGCGGCCGGCCCGCTGGCGCCTCCTCGCCGGCGGACGCTGGCCCCCGGAAGGTCGACACCGGCCTGTCCGTGCCAGTCGACCACGAGGTCATGCACGGCCAGCACCTGCTCCCTCGACGGTGTGACCCCCCGGCCGACCAGCCAGGCACGGATGACCCGGGTGGCGCGGGCGATCGGGACCCCGACCAGCGAGGACACCACCAAGTCGTCCCCGTCGGTCGCCTCCGCGAGCCACTCACCGGTGAGGCTGTCGAGCAGGTCTGCGTCCTCGCGCAGCAGGTCGGCCGTCCGGGCCAGGGCAGCCGCCACCCCTGGCCCGAGTTCGGCCTCGAGCACCGGCATCACCCGCCGCCGGACACGGGAACGAAGGAACTTCGGGTCGTCGTTGTGCGGGTCATCCCACGGGCTCAACCCCCAGTCGGTGCATGCCTGCCGGGTCTCGGCGCGGGCCACCCCGAGCAGGGGACGAACCATCCGCAGCCCGCGCTCGTCACCCTCGGACCACGTCTGGTCGGGAGGGATACCCGCGAGCGAGCGAGCACCCGAGCCGCGGGCCAGCCCCAGCAACACCTGTTCGGCGACGTCGTCACGGGTGTGCGCCAGCCAGACCGGGGCTCCCCCCGCCGCCTCTGCCAGCAGCCTCAGCCGCAGGTCACGCGCGACCGATTCTGGTCCACCGGAGGAGTCGGGCCTCACCGACCCGCGCAGGGCTCGCGCCGGCAGGCCGAGCCCGGCAAGCGCGGCAACGGTCGCCTCCGCGACGAGGTCAGAGCCCTCCTGCAGGCCGTGGTCGACCACCACGGCCGCCACCCGGGGGAGGGCCGCCCGGCGACGGGTCCGGGATGCCATCTCCCAGCCCACGGCTGCCGCCATGGCGAGCGAGTCGGCTCCACCGCTGACCGCAAGCACCACCCGGCCCCCCGCCTCTCGTGCCCCCGCCTCTCGTCCCAGGGGCGGACGGACGGCGCGCACCACGGCCAACTGGGCGGCAGTGAGGTCACGGGCCGCCATCAGCCGCCCACCCGGCGCAGCCATCCCATCGGGTCGGCGAGTTCGTGGCGCCGGGGAAGGTTGCGCGCCTGCTGCCAGACCAGGTTGAGCCCGGGCAGTCCGGCCGAGGAGATCACCGCACGACAGAACGAGGCACCGTCGCGGTACTGGGCGAGTTTCGCGTCCATGCCGAGCAGGCGTCCGAAGGCGGCACTGGCCCCGGTCGCCGCCCGTCGTCCCTCGAAACGCTCGCGAATCCGAGGCAGGCTGTTGACCAGGCCCGCGGCAGCCTCGTCCATCATCACGTCGGCGTGGCCCTCGAGCAGCGACATGACAGCCGTGATCTGGTCGACGAGGCGGCGTGCCTCGGGGCTCGAGGTGATGTCGAGCACGACCCCATTGCTGGGCTGGTTGTCGCGACCCGACAGCCGAGCGCGCCCGCGCTGCAGCATGGCGGTCAGGTTCTGCTCCCCTTCTGCGGCCAACACGTCGCCCACCAGGCCGATGACGTGGTCGACCAGCCAGGGGGCGGCCAGGAACTGGGCCCGGTGGGTCTGCTCGTGCAGACACACCCACAGCCTGAAGTCAGCCGGGTCGAGCCCCAGCGAGCGCTCCACCTCGAGCACGTTCGGGGCGACCAGCAACAACCCGGGACGATCCGAGAACGGGTCGTACTGCCCCAGCACCCGACGACTCACCAACCCCAGCACCCCACCCAACTGCACGGCGCGGGCTCCACCGGCGGCTCGGTCGGCGAGATTCCTCGGACGATCGGGGTGCCCCAGTCGGCCCAGCACCGTCATCGCCATCCGGGTGTTGTTGGTGACCCAGGTGCGGCGGTCGACCACCAGGACGCGCATGGCGTCGGTGGCGGCGGTCAGGGGCAGGTCGGCCGCGCGGGCGATCAGGGCGGGGGCGCGGTGAGCCGCCGCGCGCAGTTCCGCCACGAGGTCGTCCCGCTCCGTGGCCGAGGCCTGCGGACCGGCGCCGGTCAGGCTTCGTCCGACCTTCTCGGCGGCGGAGGCATCGATCCAGTCGAGCATCAGCGGCATCCGCAGCCGGTGACGGTGGCGGCGACCTGGTCGATCCAGACCCGGGCGAACCAGTCGTTCTTGGAGTCATTGACCATCACGGCCAGCACGACGGGTTGACCATCGGCCGTCACCGTCCAGCCCGACAGTGACGAGACACCGGTCAACGTGCCCGTCTTGCCGTGCACCCAGCCGCGCCCGGCCTGGGCCCCCTGGGCGAAGCTGAACCGGTCGGTCAGGGTGCCGCTGACCCCGGCGATGGGGGTCGAGACGAGCAGGCCCTGCAACTGCTGGTCGCTCGAGATGCGCTGCCAGGCGAGGGCCAGCATGCGAGCGCTGACCCGGTTGGAGCGCGAGAGACCCGAGCCATCGGTGGCGACGGCCCCGGTGCGCCACAGTCCGTCGCTGGTGAGCACGGCGCGCAGGGCCTGCGCCCCCCCGGCGAAGGAGGCTGGACGATGCTGGGCGAGGGCCAGTTGGCGAAACAGCACCTCGGCCCCGAAGTTGTCGGAGTGCACCATCACCTCGGTGGCGATGTCGATCAGCGGCATCGAGCTGACCGAGGCGACCACCTCGCCGGTGCCGGCCGTGGGGGCGGGGGTGGGTGCGATGGTGCCGGTGACGGTGATGCCGGCCGCCTTCAGTTGCTGGGTGAAGGCCGTTGCTGCCTGCCGTGCCGGGTCCTGCGCCAATGGGGTGCCCGGCACCCTCGCCCCGGTGGCGTCGAGGGTGCGTCCGGCACCGAGGGAGAGCGCCGAGATGCGCGCGACCTGGTCGGAGTAGTCGGCTGGCCAGGTGGGGTGCCAGGCGGGCCCGCTGAACAGGCTGGCGTCGTAGCCCAGGGTGACGCTGGTGACGCCCTGCTGCTTGAGGCGGGCGGCGGTCGCTGCGGCCAGTTGGGCGGTGGTCGCCGCCCGGGGGCGGTTCGGGTTGGCAACCCGTTCAAGGTAGGGGTCACCGCCACCCACCAGCACGAGGTGACCCGGCGAGGACGAGGCGACGGTGGTCGTGAACCTGTGGTCGGGACCCCACGCCTGCAGCGTGGCCAGCATCACCAGGGTCTTCAGGTTCGAGGCAGGGATCATCAGGGTGTCACCGCCCCGATCGACGAGCACCCGACCGGTCGCGTGGTCGACCACCAGCACGGAGGATCGTCCCTTGAAGTTCGGCTTGAGCGCGTCGATGCGTGTGAGCAGGCCGGACGAGGCGAGGGTCGCGCTGGGGGTGATCGGGTCGGGCTCGGCGACCACGCCGTCACCGGACTGCTGACCCGCCGCCTGCGAGGGGGTGGGCGGGGCGAAGATCGAGGGAGCGATGGTGCTGGGCTGCAGACCGGAGCTGCGGAGGCCCGTGGAGCGGGCGATGGGCGAGGCGAAGGCGATCAGGGCGGTGATGACGATGCCGACGACGAGCCCGGCCAGGGAGAGCCCCATCACGGTGCCCGAGCTGCGCCGCATCCATTCCCCCTGTTCAGGCGCTATTCTTGAGCGCGCAACGGTGCCCCAATCATAGAGAGAGTGCGCGCGTGACCGACGAGTTCCAGCGGGTAGAGCTGTCCGCTCCCCCGGCAGGTCTGACCTTTGATGTCACCATCGAGATTCCCAAGGGCACCAAGAACAAGTACGAGATGGATCACACCACGGGTCGCATTCGCCTCGATCGGACCTTGTTCACCTCGACCCAGTACCCCTACGACTACGGCTTCGTCGAGGGAACCCTCGGTGAGGACGGTGACCCGCTCGACGCGCTCGTGCTCGTTCCCGAGCCCACCTTCCCCGGTTGCCTGATCGAGTGCCGCGCCGTCGCGATGTTCCGCATGAAGGACGAAATGGGCGGCGACGACAAGGTGCTGTGCGTGCCGGTTGCCGACCACCGTCGCGATTCCCTGGTCGAGATCGAGGACGTCTCGGAGTTGATGTTGCTCGAGATCGAGCACTTCTTCACCGTCTACAAGGACCTCGAGCCGGGCAAGTCGGTCGAGGGCGCCACCTGGACCGGTCGCCCCGCCGCGGAGGCGGAGATCCACAACTCGTTCGAGCGGGCCAAGGGAACCCCCTTCGAGCACCACCACGTGAACCTGCACTGATCTCGGCCAGTTCCTGATCCGGCACCGTTGGCCCTCGCGGCCAAGCCCGAACCCCCGCCCTGGTGCGGGGGTTCTTGCGTGTGGAGCCGGTTGCTCGGCGGCCAAACGTGTCGATCGTGTGCTCCTGCACCAGATGTTCCCTCCCGGGGGCCACGATCGCTGTGACGGCACACGATCCGCACGATTGAGCCGCGGGCACTGACTCGACTGGCCCTGACTCGACTAGGCCTGACTCGACTGGGCCTGACTCGACTGGGCCCGCATCCCCGGGGGACACTGGTGCGGTGACCCGATCCGCACTGCTGCTCTCACCCTCCGCCAACCGCGTCTACGCCGGCGAGGCCGCCGCCCTGGCCGCGGGGGAACTGCGCATCTGCGTGCCGGAGGGTCGTGAGGTGGCCACCTCGACCATCGCCGGCGTCGACTACCTCACCTTCGAGCACCCCGATGCGCCAACGGGCGGCTGGCCGGACGACCTGGCGGGGGCAATCGCGGGGCTGTCGGCGACCCTGGCGGTGTTCGACCTGGTGGACGATCCCGCCAACGCAGACCAGCCCTTGCTGCGACCGGTGGCGTTGCCGCGCCGTGACTGGCTCGACGACGATCTCGTCACCATTCCCAAGTATCCCGGCAAGACCAACGAACAGTTCACCCGGCTGCTGGTCAACGTCACCCTCGCCGCGATGGTGCGTGAGTCCGAGCCCGGCCAGCCCCTGAGCATCCTTGATCCCCTCTGTGGACGAGGCACCACCCTGTTCACCGCCTGGCTGCTCGGCCACCACGGTTACGGCGTCGAGGGCGACACCAAGGCCGTCGAGCAGATGGCGGCCTACCTGAAGACGTGGCTGCGCCGCAAGCGCCTCAAGCACACCGCTGAGGTGTCGCCCGTGCGCCGCGAGGGCAAGGCGATCGGAAAGAGGTTCGACGCCGAACTCCGGCTCCCGGATCGTCCCGCCCTGAACCTCGGCGTGTTCACGGGTGACACCCGCACCAGCCGCGAGCTCTGGGGCAGGAAGACCTTCGACGCGATCATCACCGATGCTCCCTACGGAGTGGTGCACGGCTCGTCCACCGACGTGCGCGGGGTCACGGGCAAGCGGGATCGCTCCCCCGCGGGCCTGCTGGGAGAGGCCGTGCCAGTCTGGGCCGGACAGCTGAAGCCCGGCGGTGCACTCGGACTGTCGTGGAACACCCACGGGCTCAGCTACGAGAACCTGGCCGAGGTGATGGAGTCGGCGGGTCTGACCGTGTGCGAGGGCGAGGAGTGGCAGGGCTTCAACCACCGCGTCGACTCGAGCATCCAGCGCGACCTGATGGTGGCCGTCAAGCTCTGACCCAGCGCCCCCGAGCAGCCTCAGGAGGCCGAGCGGCGGCCCCGGCGGGGTGCCTTGGCCGGCTTGGCCTGCAGCTGCACCCGGTCGCGCAACCAGCCCAACTGTTCCCAGCGCTGGATCTGCTGACCACCCTCGTGCCCGTTGTAGGGGTAGACATTGATGGCCGACTCTGGGGCCGTGTCTGCCTTCTGGCCCCACTGGTTGAAGGCGGCGTAGACCGTGCTCGGCGGGCAGACCTGGTCCATCAGCGCCACCGAGAACAGGGTCGGGCAGGTGGCCCGGCGAGCGAGGTTGACCCCGTCGAAGTAGCTGAGGGTGCGCATCGACTGCTCGATGTCTCGGGGACGGGTGCAGAAGTACTCGCCGATCTCCTTGTAGGGCCGCGAGTCGGTGAGCGTGAGGGCGCGTTCGAAGTGGCACAGGAAGGGCACGTCGGGCAGGGCGCCGGCCAGGGTGATACCCGCCATCGGGGCCAGCCCAGCCGCCGCGATCGTCATCGCCCCACCTTGGGACCCGCCCGCGACGAAGACCAGGTCGGGGTCGATCTGGGGCACCTGTTGGGCGACCTCGAGCAGGCGCACCACGTCGACGTAGAGACGCCGGTAGTAGTAGCGGTCGGGATCGTCCAGTCCGGTGGTCATGACGCCGGGGACGTTCCCGCCTGCGAATTCGGACGAGTCCGGGGTGCCCTCGAAGATGCTGGCCGTCGACCAGCCCTGACCGCGGGTGTCGAGCACCAGGTGGGCGTAGCCGGCATTCACGTACTCGCCTGGGAAGGGCATCCCGCGACCGCCGGAGTAGCCGTGGTACTGCACGACGACCGGGACGTTGTCGTGGTCGGCGGGCACGAACAACCAGGCCTTCACGTCCTGCCCGCCGAAACCGGCGAAGGTCACGTCATAGGTGTCGTGGAGGGTGGCACGGGCGTCGATCGGCTCGAGCCTGAGGTTGAGGTCGTGCCGTCTGGCCTCGTCGAGGGTGCGCTGCCAGAAATCGTCGAAGTCTCCCGGTTCGGAGACGTCGGGGCGGTACGACTGCAGTTCCTCGAGGGGAAGGTCAAACAAGGCCATGCGCCGAATCCTATGCTGCCGGGGACCGGCGGCGACCATCGTCCCTAAGCTGGGAGGGTGCCCACCCTGTTCCTGCTCAGACACGCGAAGACCGAGGCCGCGCATTCCGGGGGCGACAAGGCCCGCGAGCTCACCGATCGGGGACGCGCGGACGCCCGTGCCGTGGGTGCCCAGCTGCGCCGGCGCGGCATCGACCTGGTGCTGTGCTCCTCGGCGGTGCGCACCCGTCAGACCGTGCAGGAACTGGGGCTCGACGCCCGGGTCGAGACCATGGACGCGCTCTACAACTGCGATGTCGAGACGATGCTGCAGCGCATCGGCGAGACCGAAGACTCGGTGTCGCACCTGCTCGTGGTGGGCCACTCCCCCACCATCCCTGCAGCCGCGGCCGAACTGGTGTGGGCCGCGCAGCCGCGCGAGGCCGACCAATTGGCATGCAGCTTCCCGACGGCTGCGTGGGCCGAGATCACCTTCGAGGGCACCTGGCGGGATCTGGAAAGGGCCAGGTTGGCGGCCGTGCATCGTCCCCGAGACGTCTGAGCGTCGGACAAAGCCCTCTCACAGGGGCTGCAGCAGGATGCGGACTGATCTGCCGCCGGTGCACACGATGAAGTCCGGGCGGGTGCACGACAGGGTGTAGGTCTGCTTGGTCACCGGGCTGGTGGCCACCACGGTGAACGGCCCGGTGCGGGTGCGGTCGACCTGGGCGAGCACCGTCCGGGCGAAGGCACACGAGGTCTGGCGGTTGACGGCCACGTCGGCGCCGCAGGGGGTGGCCGACGCGGGCCACGGCAACCGGGTGGGCGTGGGCCTGGGTGTGGGCGTGGGCTTCCGGCTGGTCGAGATGGACGGCGCAGAACTGGCCTTGGTGGTGGACGACGGGGCAGCTGACGGCACCGTGGGGGAAGTGGTCACGGAGGCGGACGGGCTCGGATCGGCCGAGGGGCCGAGGTTGAACAACGACCACGACACGATCACGATCGGCACCACCGCCACCAGCAGCGCCATCGCCAGCACGACCAAGGCGATGCGGTTGCGTCGGGTGTGTTGTCTGGACGAGGCCGCCCGCACATGTCGTTGGGCCGCGTCGGCGCGCACCTGCTGGGCGCGTTCGTCGAACAACCGGGGGTCGATCGGGAGCTCATGGGTGGCATCGGTGGGCGTCGAGGGAGCTGCGGCCGTGGCGGACCCCACCCGGTGGTCGGCGGGCGGAGGAGGTGGCGTCGATGCTTCGTGATCGAGGGGCAGGGGTGGACGGATCGCCGTCTCGACCAGCTCCTCGGGCAGCTCGCGGACGATCTCGGCGCGGGTCATCGGAGGGGTGAGTCGGACCGCGCCCGAGCTGCGCAGGTCGGCACCGCACCGGGGGCAGTGGTCGGCGGTCGCCGGGATGGGACCACCGCACTGGCTGCAGAACATTCACACCTCCTTCGCCGACCCTACGTGCCCGGTCCGCACGCAGCGGGGCGACATCTGCTCGTAACACAGACCACGATCTCGTCACATGACTGTGACCCGGACGCGACTCGAGTGAAAAACCCGCCAGTCAGAGTACTGGCATGACCATTCTCGAGCTCAACACCGGCGACACGGCCTGGGTGCTCATCTCAGCTGCGCTCGTGCTGTTGATGACCCCCGCCCTCGCCTTCTTCTACGGCGGCATGGTGCGCTCCAAGAGCGTGCTGAACATGATGATGATGTCGATCGTCACCATGGGCATCGTCAGCATCCTGTGGGTGCTCTTCGGTTTCTCGATGTCGTTCGGCAACTCCTGGCACGGGTTCGTCGGAAACCCGCTGCAGTTCGCCGGCATGAAGGGTACCTTCGACACCCTCGTCGGTCCGGAGGGGCACCAGATCCCCTTGCTGGTCTTCGTCGGTTTCCAGGCTGCCTTCGCCATCATCGCCGTCGCCCTGGTCTCGGGCGCCGTCGCCGACCGCATGAAGTTCTCGGCCTGGATCGTCTTCGCCACCCTCTGGGCGGTGCTCGTCTACTTCCCGGCCGCCCACTGGGTCTTCGCGTTCGACGGCTTCGTGGCCGAGCGCGGCGGATGGATCGCCAACCAGGTGAAGGCCTTCGACTTCGCCGGCGGGACCGCCATCCACATCAACGCTGGCGCCGCCGCGCTGGTGCTCGCGCTTGTACTGGGCAAGCGACTGGGATTCGGCACCAAGCCGATGCGCCCCCACAACCTGACCCTGGTGATGCTGGGGGCGGGCCTGCTGTGGTTCGGCTGGTTCGGCTTCAACGCCGGTTCCGCTCTCGGAGCCAACGGACTGGCCGGCCTGGCGTGGATCAACACCCTGGTCGCCACTGCGGGCGCCATGCTCGCCTGGCTCGTCGTCGAGAAGGTCCGCGACGGTCACCCCACCTCGCTCGGTGCCGCCTCGGGCATCGTGGCCGGTCTGGTCGCCATCACTCCGGCGTGCGCCACCGTCACCCCGCTGGGGGCCATCGCCATCGGCGCGCTGGCCGGTATCGCCTGCCCGCTGGCGCTCAGCCTGAAGACCCGCTTCGGCTATGACGATGCGCTCGACGTGGTCGGCGTCCACCTGGTCGGTGGCCTCGTCGGCACCCTCGCCATCGGACTGTTCGCCAAGGGATCGCTCACCGGTGGTGTGGCTGGCCTGTTCTACGGGGGCGGCTTCGAGCAGCTCGGACGCCAGGCGATCGGCGCCTTCGCCGTGATGGCGTACTCGGGTCTGGTCACCCTGCTGATCGCGCTCGCCATCAAGTACACGATCGGCCTGCGTGTCTCGACCGATGACGAGGTCAGCGGCGTCGACATCACCGAGCATGCCGAGAACGGCTACGACTTCAGCCGGGTGGGCTACTCGTCCTACCGAGTGCAGCAGACCCTGGTGATCCCCGCCGCCCCGGTCAGCCCCGTCGATTTCGAGACCACCGACGCCCCGGCCCGCATCAAGGAGGAGGTCAAGTGAAGCTGATCACCGCGATCGTCCAGCCCACCATCCTGCAGACCGTGCAGGTGGCCCTGGCCCAGTACGGAGTGACCGGCATGACCGTCTCGGAGGCCAGCGGGTTCGCCCGCCAGCGGGGCCACACCGAGGTGTACCGCGGCACCGAGTACACCATCGACTTCATCTCCAAGGCCCGCATCGAGGTGCTGGCCACCGACGAGAAGGCCGACCGCATCGTCCAGGTGATCTGTGACGCCGCCCGCACCGGTTCGGTCGGCGACGGCAAGGTCTGGGTCAGCACACTCGACCAGGTCGTGCGCATCCGCACCTCAGAGACCGGGGACGACGCCATCTGAGCGGACCCTTGTACCCGATGTGACGGTACGTCCCCGTAAAGCAGGGCCCCGGCCAGGTGTGGTCGGGGCCCTGTTGCGTGATCTTGGGTCAGGCGAGCGCCTGCAGCACCTGGGCAGCCCCGGCCAGACCCGAGCGCACCGCGCCCTCCATGTAGCCGTTGAAGGTGGTGGCGAACTCGGCGCCCGCGAAGAACTCGCGTCCATTCGGCTCCGCCAGGGCGGGCCCGGAGGCCGTCCAGACACCGGGGGCGAAGTGGGCCCCGTGGCAGCCTCGGGTGAACTCCTCCGACGACCAGTCACGGTCGACGTACTCCAGCGGCTCGTCGGGGGCGGGTCCGAAGGCGGCGGTGACGGCATCGGTGAAGGCTCGCTGGCGCAGGTAGACGCTCTTGGTGCCCCAGCCGTCGGCGTCGGGGCCGGAGAAGAAGCCGAGCAGCACTCCTCGTCCACCCTCCTGGCTGGAGTCGAAGCTCACCCGCACGGGGCCGGCGTCGGAGCCCATCTGCCCCGAGTGACCGCGCTCGCGCCACCACGGCGTGGGGTAGACGAGGAAGGCCTTGATGACATTGCCCGCTGGCACCTTGGCCGCCAGGTCGAGGCGCCACTCGGGCAGCGCGGGTTCGTGGACGAGACCCACCGCGAGCTTGGGCGGAAGGCAGTTGACCACCGAACGGGCCTGCAACTGCTCGCCCGAGGCGAGGGTGACGGTGACCCATTCGTCGGACTGGGCGACACCGGTGACGACGCAGCCGAGTCGGATGGCGTCCCCCAGATCGGAGGCGAGGCGCTCACAGATGGCGGCAGCACCGCCGGCGACCCGCCGCTGCCTGACACCGCCGTTGACGGCGATCATCGTCTCCATGTCGGTGCCCGAGTTGGCCCGGTGGAGGGCCTCGGTCAGCGAGATCTGGTCGGGCTCCACGCGGAAGCTGGCCCGGAAGACGCGCAGGAACCACTGCTGCGCGGCGGGCGTGCGCAGGTTGGAGTTGACCCATCGGACGAGCGCCCGCGACAACCACTTCACGTTGCCCTCGGCCCACGCGGGGTCATCGGCGATGCGCTCGGCCAGGTGACGGAACCGGGCCAGGCCCTCGCCCAGATCGGCCAGCTCGAAGGGGTTCAGGCTGGCTGCCAGTTCGTCGCGGGTGGGCAGCTTCGAGACATTCCCACCCATGCGCACGGCGACGTCGCCGGCGCTGGGTGCGACGAGTTCCAGGTGCAGCCGAGCCACCAGTTCGTGCATGCGGGTGTGGCCGTCGGCGATCCACTGCCCGCCGAAGTCGACCACCTGTCCGTCGCCGAGCACCCCGGCCTCGACCCGGCCGCCGATGCGGTCGCGAGCCTCCACGACCACGACGGAGCGGCCCTTGGCGACGAGTTCGGTGGCGGCGCTCAGCCCCGCGAGACCAGCTCCCAGCACGATGCAGTCGAGCATGCGGGGTCCTTTCCGTGGGTCGGAGCGTGGCGGATGCCACATCTCAGTGCGGAGTTGACCCTACGCGCCCCGGCCACCGGCCCGACCCCTGGGGGTGCCCATTGAGACCCCTGGGCAGCGTGAGAGCCGCCTACGGGAATCGAACCCGTGACCTACGCTTTACGAGAGCGTCGCTCTACCATCTGAGCTAAGGCGGCATGCTGAGCAACCAGCGCGGGAAACCTTACCAACGCAGGACCGAGCCGCGCACCTCAGGCCGAAGTCAGCCGTTCCAGGTGTCGGCGTCAGCCCCTGCAGGTGCCGACGTCAGCCCCTGCAGGTGATGGCCTTCGGCACCGTCCCCTCGTTCAGGTAGGCCTCCACCGGCCCCCGGACGCAGGCCCCACCCAACTCGTAGGCGGAGTGCCCCGCACCCTCGCGGGTGATCAGCACGGCATGGTCGAGTTGCTCAGACATCCACACCGCCTGCTGGTAGGGGGTCGCCGGGTCGATGGTCGACCCCAGCACCACGATCGGCGCCGATCCCTTGGCGGTCAACCGCAACTGTGGGGCCGGACGGGCCGTCCAGACCGGACAGGTCAGGTTCACCCCGAACCAGAAGCCGAAGATCGGTGCGCGTCCGCGGTCGACCACCCATTGGCGTCGGGCGCCGGCCACGCCCGCGTCGGCCCAGTCGACGCAACTGATCGCAGGGAAGGCGTAGGCCAGACTCGAGTAGGAGCCGTCGGTGCGGCGCCCGATCATGGTGTCACCGGCCTGGGCGATGTAGCGCGGCTCATGGCTCAGCACCGCCCACTGCAGGGAGTTGTAGAGGTTGCGGTACCCCGGAACGCCGGCGTACATGAAGGCGGCGACACCGGTGATGGCGGCGATCGAACCGAAGGCGTGCCCGTTCACCGTGAGCGGCTTGGTGTCGAGCCCTGCGACCCAGGAGTTGATGGTCGTGATGACGGCCTTCTCGTTCGCCCCGAGGGCGCAATCGCCCAGTCGCACGCACCAGGCCGCGAAGTCCTTCAGTGACGCGTCGAACCCCATCGCCTGGATGACGGATTCGTTGTCGGTGATGTTGACCGCCGAGTCGAGCACCATCCGACCGACCCGCTTGGGATACAACTCCGCGTAGGTGGCGCCGATGAACGTGCCGTAGCTGATGCCGAGGTAGCTGAGCTTGTCGTCGCCCACCAGCCAGCGCAGGTAGTCGAGGTCACGGGCGGTGTCGATCGTCGAGATGTGGTCGAGCAGCACCCCGGACGACGCGCGACACTGCCGCGCGAAGGCTTCGCTGGCGGCCTTCAACCTCTCCAGTTCGGCGTCGTTGCGGGGGGTGGGGTCGGCGGCGTTGAACGCGTCGGTCTGGGCCGTGGAGCCACAGACAACGGGAGTGGAACCGCCGGACCCGCGGGGATCCCATCCGACCACGTCGTGGCCCGGGTAGGGGCCCAGGTCGAAGTTGGCGGCCATCGAGGTGCCCGAGACCCCCGGACCGCCGGGGTTCACGAAGAGGGTGGCACGGTGGGTGCCTGTCCCCTGCTTGCGGGCGATCGCCAACGTGATGGCCTGCCCATCGGGTTCGTCCCAGTCGAGGGGGACCAGGACACTGGCACAGTCCACCCCGGGATGTTCGGGGCAGGGCGACCAGGCCGGGGCTTGGTCGGCGTATCGCTGCAGGCCATGACCGGCCGGCGGCTCGGCGAACCCCTCAGGGGTGGCACCCGAGGTCGCAGCCGGGCCCGTGGACAGGCGGTCGGGGGAGGTGTTCTTCGTCCAGGTCTCGTGCTGGGCGGGGTCGAACTCGCTGAAGGTCGCCGACCGACCCGTCGGGATCGCCTGGGAGGCTCGGGCCGGTGACGGCAACGGGGCGGTGGCCCTGGGCTGGACGAGGCTGCAACCCGCCGCTGCGACCACCACCCCCAGCAGCGCAACCGCCAGCCTCCGCGTCCGCGCTGCGGGCGTCTGACTCGCTGGCGACTGCGGCTGGGTCATGCCGCCCAGCCTAGTGCCGGCTCAGAGACCGGCCTTGCGGCGGGCCCGCCCACGGCGGATGCCACCGTCGATGCCCCAACCACCGCCACCGAGGCAGAACAGCACCAGGCCCACGGCGGCGAGCAGCAGTTCGAACTCACCGACGAACCCGGATTCCCCGGCGCGGAACGGGTTCTGTGAACCCCATCGGACGAAGACGAGTGCGCCGATCGAGATGGCCATCACCCCGAGACCGACGATGCGCACCAGAAACCCGAAGACCAGGGCCAGCGCACCCACGAGCTCGGCGATGCCGACCACCCAGGCGGCGTAGGTGGGGTACGGCAGGCCGATCTGCTCGAAGAAGCTGATGCTGGCGTTGATGTCAGTCACCTTCTGGTAGCCGTGCACGGCCAGGATGCCGGCCACGACCAGGCGCAGCACGAACAGTCCGAAGGCCCCCAGGAACTTGTCGGTCGAGCGCTTGGTGAAGGCGTACGGAGCCACCTCGCCGGTCTGGTCGACCGACTCCTCGCGATTGATGTTGCCCAGGGCGCGGTCCCTGGCAGCCAGTTCCTCGCGACGACGATCCAGGGCTGCACGACGCTCCGCCTCCGGGTCGATCACCGGGGCCATCAGCTGGGTCGGCTCGTGGCTGGAGTCGAACTGGCGTCCCGCATCGAACTGCTGGGTGGGCTCGTCGGCGTACTGGTCGTACGGCTCCCGCTCACCGTGCTCGGTCTCGGTGTTGATGGCGTTCTCGGTGTTGATTGCGTTCTCGGGCGGCACCGCCGCGAACTGCTGAGTGGCCTCGCCGTCGTCAGCGGTCCGATCGGCATCCTCGGCAACGACCGGCTGCTCGTGCGGATGCACCTGCTGCCCCGCTCCCGAGGGCTCGGTGCCCTCCTGTTCCGTCCCCCGGCGAACGGACTCCTCGCGAGCGAGGTTCTCCCCCAGCGGTGCGTCGGCGAGTTCGTCGGCCAGGGTGGGCCGGGGTTCGCTGTCGTAGGACGGACGGTCCTTCTCGTGGTCGGTCATCGTGTCCTCCGTGGTCGGCGTGGGTGCACGCGTCGGCTGAAGGTGCCGACACTCCGAGTCATTGAAACACCTGCCCTCGCGACGTCACGGGAGAACACGCGTGGTCAGCGAGGGTTGGCCAGTTGCACCATCATCGCCTCGAGCGCCAACAGGGCCGAGACATTGGCCTCGAGAGCCTCCCGGCACGCGAGGATGGCGTCGATGCGGCGCAGGGTCTGTTCGGGGGTCGAACTTCGCGCCAGGCCAGCCAACTGGTCGCGGTGCTCGGCATTGATCAGGTGTGCCCCGTTCGCACCCACGTAGTTGGCGTCCGTCTCCAAGTGGGCCGACAACGCCCCGGTCTGCAGCCCCAGCACGTCGCGGTAGTAGCCGGTGAGCTCGGTGAGCACCCGATCGAGGGAGTCACGCTGGATGCGTTTGGCCCGCGCCTTCTGCTGGTCCTCGAGTTCCTTCAGTGCCGCCGCTGCGTGCTTGGGTCTGGCCCCCTTGGTTCCGAAGCCCAGACTCAGCTCCAGTTCGGCCCTCTCCTTGGCATCCCAGCCCGAGGTCGCCTGGGCGGCGTCCTCGGCGGTTGCCTTGACCAGGTTGTCGGCCGCGATCAGGCAGGCCCCGACCGAGGTCAACGACCCCGGCAACCGCAGGACCTCGTTGCGGCGGTTGCGGGCATCCTCGTTGCGGGCCAGGGCACGGGCTCGTCCGATGTGGCCCTGTGCGGCGCGGGCGGCATAGGCGGCGACCGCCGCGTCGATGCCGTCGCGGGTCTGCAACAAGGTGGCGACGGCCTCGTCCGAGGGGGTCGCGAGGTGCAGGGAGCGGCAGCGGCTACGGATGGTGACGACCACGTCGTCCGGCGTGGGGGCGCACAACACCCAGACCGTCCGAGGGGCGGGCTCCTCGATCGACTTGAGCAGCGCGTCGGCGCCGCGCTCGGTGACCCGGTCGGCGTCCTCGACGATCACGATCTGGTGACGCCCCGCGGACGGGTTCATCGCGGCCGCACGCACCAGCGAGCGCACCTCGTCGACCCCGATCGACAACTTCTCGGTACGCACCACCGTGACATCGGGGTGGGCGCGCGCCATGGTCGTCCGGCAGTCGTTGCACTCCCCACAGCCGCCCCTCGAACACTGCAGGGCGGCGGCGAAGGCGACGGCCGCGTTCGACCGACCCGATCCCGGTGGCCCCGTGACCAACCACGCGTGGGTCATCGCATGTCTGGCCGAGCCCTCGCGGTGATGGGCAGCCGCCACCGCACGGCGCAGGGTGTCGACGGCGTGGGACTGCCCGACGAGGTCGGCCCAGACTCCCCCGAGAGCTGGGGTCGTCGTCGCTGCTGGGCTCGTCGGTGCTGAGCTCATCGGTGCTGGGCTCGTGGATCTCGACACGGTGCTCATCCCTTTCCCATCCCTGGCTCCTCCTTCATCCCGCCCATCGTGGCATCCCGCCCATCGTGGCATGCAGCCCCGACAGTCAGTCCATCCGGCGCATGGCGGTCGACACCAGCACCGCCGCTCCCACCTCATCACTGGCATCGAGGTCGACCTCGGCCTCGATGGCCCAGTCGTGGTCGTGGTCAGGATCGTCGATCACCTGGCGTACCTGCCACACACGCCCGCGGACCGTCACCTGGAGCAGGGCCGGAGACCGCGCGCCCTGGTCGATGCCGATGTCGGTGTGGTCGTCGAAGTAGGCGTCGAGGGCGTCGTCCCAGGCATCGGTGTCCATCACCACCTTGGCCGGCGGGTCGGTGAGCTGTGCCGTCCGCTGTTCGACCTCGGCCAGCTCGCGAGCCTTCTCCCGCGCGGCCAACTCCACCTTGTGGAACATGGCGTTGCGCACGAGCACCCGGAAGGCTCGTTCGTTGCCGGTCAACGGACGAGGCTGCTCCGGCAGGTCGGAGGGCGCCAACGCATCGGCCGGGTTGGCGAGGGCGTCCCACTCGTCCAGCAGGCTGGAGTCGGTCTGGCGGATCATCTCTCCCAGCCAGGCGATCAGGTCGTCCAGTTCCTCGGTGCGCACTGCCTCGGGCACGGTGTGGCGCAGGGTGCGGTAGGCGTCGGAGAGGTAGCGCAGCACCAGACCCTCGCTGCGCGCCAGCCCCAACGCCGCCACGAACTCGCCGAAGGTCTGGCCGCGCTCGTACATCTCCCGGACGACCGACTTCGGCGACAGCTGTTCGGGGTCGACCCACGGATGGGACTGACGGTAGAGGCCCAGCGTGTGCTCGAGCAGTTCCGACAGCGGGGTGGGCCAGCTGATGCCCTCGAGCAACTCCAGGCGTTCCTCGTAGTCGTAACCCTCGGCCTTGAGCGCCGCCACCGCCTCACCACGTTCGCGCTTCTGCTGCGCGTACAGCACCGCACGGGGGTCCTCGAGGATGGCCTCGACGACCGACACCACGTCGCGGGCGTGTTCGGGCGCCTCGGGGCCGAGGGTCTCGAGCACGGCCAACGCGAAGGGGGCCAGGGGCTGGTTGAGCGCGAAGTCGCGTTGCAGGTCGACGGTCAGCTCGTGGCGGCGTCCGTCGGCGCCGGCGACGTCGAGCCTGCGGATGGCCCCGGAGTTGAGCAGTTCCCGCGCCAGCGTGACCGCCCGCCTGCGGAGCCTGCGCCGGGCCACCTCGTCGTGGTGGTTGTCGCCCAGCAGTTTGGCCGCGGCCGCCACGGGATTGCCCCGCCGTGCCAGCAGGTTGACCAGCATCGAGTGGCTCACCCGCAGCCGCGGTTGCAGGGGCTCCGGTTCGGCGTTGACCAACCGCTGGTAGGTCTCCTCGGTCCAGCTCACTTGGCCCTCCGGTGGCTTGACTCGTTGCACGCGCCGCAGCTTCTTGGGGTCGTCCCCCGCCTTCGCCACCAGTCTGGCGTTCTCGATCACGTGATCGGGGGCCTGCACGATGACCCAGCCGACGGTGTCGAACCCGGCGCGACCGGCTCGTCCGACGATCTGGTGGAACTCGCGCGCCCGCAGCAACCGCTGCTTGGTGCCGTCGAACTTGGTGAGGCTGGTGAGCAGCACCGACCTGATCGGGACGTTGATGCCCACCCCGAGGGTGTCGGTACCGCAGATGGCCACCAGCAGGCCGTCCTGGGCGAGTTGCTCGACCAGCCGGCGGTACTTGGGCAACATGCCCGCGTGGTGCACCCCGATGCCCGACCTGACCAACTTGGAGAGTTGGCGTCCGAACCCGGTGCCGAACCGGAAGTGACCGATCCGCTCGCTGATCCGGTCCTTGCGGTCCTTGGTGATGGTGACCACGCTCAACAGCGCCTGCGCCCGCTCCAGGGCGGCGACCTGCGTGAAGTGGACGATGTAGACCGGCGCCTTGTCGTCCCGGATCAGTTCGGCGATCGTCTCGGGGATGGTCTTCATCGACCAGCTGAACTGCAGCGGCACCGGGCGGGCGGCGCTGCTGATCACCGCGGTCGGACGACCCGTGCGCCGGGTCAGGTCGTCGGCGAGGGTGGTCATGTCGCCGAGGGTGGCCGACATCAGCACGAACTGGGCCTGCGGGAGTTCGAGCAGTGGCACCTGCCACGCCCAACCGCGGTCCGGCTCGGCGTAGAAGTGGAACTCGTCCATCACCACCATGCCGACATCGGCCTGGTCGCCCTCGCGCAAGGCGATGTTGGCCAGGATCTCGGCGGTACAGCAGATGATCGGGGCGTCGGCGTTGACCGAGGCATCACCCGTGACCATGCCCACGTTGTCGGCACCGAAGATCTCACACAGGGCGAAGAACTTCTCACTCACCAGGGCCTTGATGGGTGCGGTGTAGAAGCTCACCCGGTCGTCCGCGAGAGCAGCCAGGTGGGCCGCCAGTGCCACCATCGTCTTGCCCGACCCGGTCGGGGTCGCCATCACCACGTTCGACCCCTGCAGGATCTCCAGGAATGCCTCCTCCTGGTGCGGGTAGAGGTTCAGCCCTCGCTCCGCGGCCCAGTCGACGAACAACGAGTGGAGGGTGTCGGCGTCGGCGTGGTCGGGCAGGCGGTCGGCCAGGGTGGGTGGGGTCATGGTGGTGCCATTGTCCCCCCACAGCCGCGCAGTTCGAGGCCCAGCAGGTCGGCGACCCTGGCCCGCACCTGCCGGGCGATCCACTCGCGGGGTTCACGGGCCGGCAGCACCAGGTAGTGGTCCGGGTCGGCGGCGGCCAGACCCAGGAACCCCTCGCGGACCCGCTGGTGGAACTCCACCCCGGCGGCCTCGAGTCGGTCCTGCTCGTCCTTGGTGTGCACCGCGACGGCCGGGTCGACATCCAGCAGCACCGTGAGGTGGGGGCGCAGGTTGTGGGTGCCCCAACGCGAGATGGTGTCGACCTCGTCGACGGCCAGTGCGCGACCAGCCCCCTGGTAGGCCAACAGCGAGTCGGTGTAGCGGTCGCAGACCACCACCTGCCCGGCACCCAGGGCGGGACGAACCACCTCGTCGACGTGTTGGGCCTTGTCAGCGATGTACAGCAGGGCTTCTGCCCGGGGGGCGAGGTGTCCGGTGGCGGGGTCGAGCAGGATGGCGCGCATCTTCTGGCCGGCCTCGGTCCCGCCCGGTTCCCGGGTGACCACGTGGGGCACGTCGCGTTCTGCCAGCCATCCGGCCAGTTCACGCACCTGGGTCGACTTCCCGGCCCCGTCGCCGCCCTCGAAGACGACGAACAGGCCTCCATCGATGGTGACGGTCACAGTCCACCCTCCGAGATCCTGGAGCGCAGCTTGGGCCACGCCTGGATGAACTCGGTGCGCGCCTGCCGGCGTGCTCGGGTGGCGTCGGCCGCCTCGAGCCCACGTCGGTACGCGGTTGGCCCGTCGAGCGCCGCCAGTTCGTCCGCGTCGGGCTCCTCGACCGGCACGACACAGGGCTCGAGTGCGGCCAGCAACTGCTTGAGCCGCTTGCGCAACTGCTTGCCGCGCTTGCCGAACAGGCCGCCGACCCCTTCGACACCCACCAGCAGCTGGGTGGCGGCCGCCTGCACGGCCTGCCACTGGTCGAGCGGGGCCTCGGGGGTCAGCCGGGTGATGCGGGTGGCCAGGATGCTCAGCCCTGACTGCGCCTGTTGCTGCAGCACCTCCCGGGCCTTGCGTTGTGACCAGTCGCCTAGTTGGGGGGCCCGGACTGCCTGCACCAGGGCGTCGAGCACCCCGTAGTAGCGATCGTCCAGTCGTGAGATCGGCAGGTCGCGCTCGCCGTGCACGAGGCTGACCAGTTCGTTCTCGAGCTTCTCCCGCCAGGCTGGCTCGAGCACGCCGGCGAGGGCGCGCAGTTGCACTGCCAGGGTCTCCAGTTCCGAGAAGACAGGTTCGGCCGAGAGCATCTGCCCGGGAGCGAGATCGGGGTCGGACGTGGCCCGCGCCTGCCGTGCCAGATCACTGGCCCGCAGGGCCAGGTCGGCGCGCATCACCGATCGCAGCCGTTCGGCGAACAGACTCGAGACGAAGACCTCGAGCGAGGTGGACGAGTCGTACTCGCGCGGCTCCGGGAAATCGCTGAGCCCCGTCCCGGGAGCACCGAGCCGGTGCATGGCATCGGGGAACTCGTCGACCCGTACCCCGCCCACCGACAACAGTCCCTCGGCGAGGAAGCGTCGTTGCCCGGTCGTCATGGCGGGTCCGCACTCGAGGGTCGCCTCGCGGAACCTCGCCGTGGTCAGGCCGCCCCGACGGATGGTGATCTTCTCGTCGCGCAGGCTGCCCAAGGTGACGTCGTCGGAGTCCTTGATCGTGAAGACGTGACGTTCCTGGTTGATCGCGGCAACCGGCCCCAACGTCGCCAACCGCCTGAAGGGGCGGACCAACTCAGCCAGGTCTGCCGGCAGGTCACCGGCGGCACCCAGTTCGACGACATGGTCGACGGGCAGCCAGGGCTGCCATCCGGGGGCGTCGAGGTACCACTCCCCCAGGCCTGCCTGCACCCGGTGGGCCAGCATCACGCCGGCCCGCAGCAGCCGGTGGTCGGCGGCATCCAGCAGGGTGGTTCCCAGTTCGAAGCTCTGCTTGGGGCTCATCGTCAGCCGGTCAACACCCAGGGCTGGGTTGACCAGCCGAGGAGCGTCGACGGTGAAGGGCAGTTCGAAGAACTCCTTGCGCTTCTTGGCCATGGTCAGCCCTGCGAGGCCGAGCGGGTGGTGGTGCGCTTGGAGCCAGTCGTCCCGGCCGCAGTGGTCTTGGCCGCAGTGGTCTTGGCCGCAGTTGTCTTGGCCGCAGTGGTCTTGGCCGGGGCCTTCTTGGCGGGGGCCTTCCTGGCCGGCGCCTTCTTGGTGGTGGTCGCCCGTCGGGTGGTCGTCCGCTTGTGAGCAGGACCCTTCGCACGCTTCTCGGCGAGCAGTTCCGCGGCCCGTTCGAGGGTGATCTCCTCGACGGAGTCGTCCTTGCGCAGGGTGGCGTTGAACTCGCCGTCGGTGACGTAGGGGCCGAACCGTCCGTCCTTGACCTCGACCGGCTTGCCGCTGACCGGGTCGGCGCCGAGTTCCTTGAGCGGACCACGGGCCGCTGCCCGACCGCGGGTCTTGGGGGCGGCGAAGATCTGCTTCGCCTCGTCGAGACCGATCGAGAAGATCTGCTCCTCGCTGGTCAACGAACGCGAATCGGTGCCCTTCTTCAGGTAGGGGCCGTAGCGGCCGTTCTGCGCGGTGATCTCGGCACCGTCGTCGTCGGATCCGACCACCCGGGGCAGGCTCATCAGCTGCAGTGCCTGGTCGAGGGTGATCGTGGCCAGGTCCATCGAGGCGAACAGGCTGCCGGTGCGCGGCTTGGCCGACTTCGGCGCATCCTCGGGCAGCACCTCGGTGACATAGGGTCCGAAGCGTCCGTTGCGAGCCACGATGGGGGTGTGCGTCTGCGGGTCGACCCCGATCTCGCGCTCCTCGCCCGTGGGTGTGGCGAGCAGTTCCAGTGCCTTGTCGACGGTGAGTTCGTCGGGGGCCAGGTCGTCGTCGACGTTGGCACGCCGACCCTCGGAGTCCTCCAGGTAGGTGCCGAACTTGCCCACCCGCACCACGATGCCCGACTCCTCGCCCAGCTGGCCGGTGCCGATCGGGAAGGTGGAGATCTCGCGGGCGTCGATCTCGCCGAGTTCGTTCACCAACCGGTGCAGCCCCTCGCGTCCCGAGGGGGACGACGACCCGTCGGCGTCGCCGAAGTAGAAGTCGGTCAGCACGCCCAGTCGCTTCGCGTTGCCGCGGGCGATCTCGTCGAGCACACCCTCCATGTCGGCGGTGAACTGGTAGTCGACCAGATGGGCGAAGCGCTCCTCGAGCAGTCGGGTCACAGCGAACGCCAGCCACGTGGGAACCAGCGCCGAGCCGCGCTTGAACACGTAGTCACGAGCGGTGATGGTGCGCAGGATCGAGGCGTAGGTCGAGGGCCGTCCGATCTCGAGTTCCTCGAGCTTGGCGACCAGGGTCGGTTCGGTGTAGCGCGACGGCGGCTTGGTGGCGTGCCCGGCGGGCACCACCTCGCGGGCGGCCACCGCCTGCCCCTGCTTCAGTTGGGGAAGGCGCGCCTGGGCATCGTCCGAGCTCTCGTCCTCCTCGACCCCGGCGACGTAGGCGCGCAGGAAGCCCGGCTTGGTGATGGTGCGGCCCGAACTGGTGAAGTGGGCCACCTCGACGGGCTTGCTCGACTGGCTGATGGCGACCGGCGTCTCGGGGCGGGCCTCGAACTTGACCGTCAGGGTCTGTCCTTGGGCGTCGACCATCTGGGAGGCGATGGTGCGCTGCCAGATCAGTTCGTAGAGCCGGAACTGGGCTCCTGTCAGACCGGTCTGGGCCGGGGTCCGGAAGTGCTCACCGGCCGGACGAATGGCCTCGTGCGCCTCCTGGGCGTTCTTGACCTTGGAGGCATACACACGGGGACGATCCGGGATCGCCTCGGGTCCGAACAACTGCACGGCCTGGGCCCGCGCGGCGGTGATGGCCGACGAACTCAGGGTGGTCGAGTCGGTACGCATGTAGGTGATGTGGCCGCCCTCGTACAGCGACTGGGCCACGCGCATGGTCTCCTCGGCCGACATCCGCAGTCGTCGTCCGGCGTCCTGTTGCAGGGTGGTGGTGCGGAAGGGCGCGTACGGACGCCGGGTGTAGGGCTTCGACTCGACGCTGGCGACGACGAACTCCCGCCCGGTCAGGGCCGTCGCGATGGCGGTCGCCGAGGTCTCGTCCAGGGCGACGGCCTTGGCCGACTTCAGCCTGCCGTGGGAGTCGAAGTCGCCACCCTGGGCCACCTTCGCGTCGTCCAGTGAGACAAGTCGCGAGCCGAAGTCGGCGACCTCACCCGAGCCCACCAGAGTGGCGTCGATGTCCCAGTACGAGGCCGACGTGAAGGCCATCCGCTCCCGTTCGCGATCGACCACCAACCGGGTCGCGACCGACTGCACGCGTCCCGCGGAGAGCCTCGGCTTCACCTTCTTCCAGAGCACCGGCGAGACCTCGAAACCGTAGAGCCGGTCGAGGATGCGGCGGGTCTCCTGCGCATCGACCAGGTCGAGGTCGAGCTCGCGGGGATGGGCGACGGCGTCGAGGATCGCGGGCTTGGTGATCTCGTGGAAGACCATCCGCTTGGCGGGCACCTTGGGCTTCAGTTCCTGCAGCAGGTGCCACGCGATGGCCTCCCCCTCGCGGTCGCCGTCGGTGGCCAGCAGCAGTTCGTCGGCATCCTTGAGGTGGTCCTTGAGGGTGCGGATGGTGGCCTTCTTGTCGGCCTGCACCACGTACAGCGGTTCGAAGTCGTGCTCGACGTCGACCCCGGTGCGAGCCCACTTCTCACCCTTGTACTTGGCGGGCACCTCCGAGGCTCCCTGCGGCAGGTCACGGACGTGACCGCGGGAGGACTCGACGATGTAGCCATCGCCCAGGTAGCTGGCGATCTTGGTCGCCTTGGTGGGCGACTCAACGATCACGAGGGTCTTCGACATGTCTGCCTTTGCTCGAACAACGGGTGCGTGGCGCCCATCACGCGACCGTGGTCACGAGGCGCCGCTCGTGTGCATGGTAGCCGCCGCCCGCGAAACCGTCGTCCTCCGGGTTCCGGGCGTGGGGTTCGGGTGTGGGCGAGGTGAGGATCCTCAGCTGAAGTTTCGTCGACCCGGGCAACCGAGCCGGTCATGGTGGGCGTATCCGGGGTGTCGTCACCACCCAGGAGCCAGCCATGCCAACAGCAGTCCAGCCAACACCACTCCAGCCAGAATCCGTCCAGCCAGCACCCGTCCAGCCAGCATCCTCGCCAACAGGCGGGTCGTCCTGGGCGAGGCACCGCACCCGCCTCGCACCCCTGCTCGCCCTTGCCGCCGCTGCGGTCGGCTCGATCGCGGTCGCGACCCCCGCCCACGCAGTCGGGGTGGAGGGCCCCTTCATCTCGTTCGGCTACGCCAGGACCTTCCAGGGCATCCAGGTGCAGGCCACGATGCCGCAGCCCGCCGGCGAGTCAGGCGTCTGGGAGACCTCGGTGAAGGTCTGCAACCACAGCGTGGGTTCCATACCGGTCGGACCCGAGAACTTCTCCTTCTCCCGCGATGCCAACATCTCCTACTACTTCGCCAAGCGGGACACCCCGGTGCACGCCCCGCTCCCCTCGGTGCAGCTGGCCCCCACAGCGTGCGTGTCGGGAGCGCTCGCGACCGCTGCGTTCCAGCCCTACCAACTCGCATTCCACCAGCACAAGCTGGGCTTGAACGTCGACATCGTCCCCGCGACCGAGTTCGAGGGCACCTACGAACCGACGCGCTTCCCCCAGGCGATCGGCGCCACCTTCCACCCGAACGACTACGTCGGGGACCACGCAGCCGACGTGTACGCACTCACTGCGACCGGTGGCATCAATCTGTACCGCCCCACGTCGACGGGCCTGACCCTGCAGCGGTCCGTGTACACCCCGATCGCCAGCGTGGTCGTCAACGGGCGCATCACCAAGGCGGTGGATCTCGATTCCAACGGCATGACCGACCTCATCGTCGGCACCGTCGACGGACGACTGTTGGTGCTCCGCGCGATGGAGGGTGGCCGACTCGGTGTCCCCTATGAGATCGGCCGAGGCTGGGCCTCCACCTCCTTGGTCA
This sequence comes from Aestuariimicrobium kwangyangense DSM 21549, assembly GCF_000421525.1. Classification (GTDB taxonomy): domain Bacteria; phylum Actinomycetota; class Actinomycetes; order Propionibacteriales; family Propionibacteriaceae; genus Aestuariimicrobium; species Aestuariimicrobium kwangyangense. Next base: position 324,383 of record NZ_ATXE01000004.1, read on the forward strand.
CCATCCTTCCCGGCAATGACAGCACTCGACAGACGTTCCTGTTCGCCCGAACCAAGTCCGGTGACCTGATGCGCTACCGCCTGACCGAACGAGGACTCGAGTGGCCGCGGAAGGTCGGAACGGGGTGGGGCGCCATGACCCAGATGCTCGGTGTCGGAGACGTGACCGGCGACGGGGATCCCGATCTGATCGCTGTTCGCGCCGACGGCACGCTGTATCGCTACCAGGTCGACTCGAACGGGCAGATCACCTCCGCAGCCCGTATCGGTGGCGGCTGGCAGTCGATGCGTCTCGCCACCTCTCCCGGCGACATCAACCTCAACGGCAAGGGCGACATCCTCGCCGTGCGCTCTGACGGGACGCTGTACGCCTATCTGGGCTGGGGCAACGGGACCTTCACCGTGGGCAAGAAGATCGGCCAGAACTGGCAGTCCGTCTCCTCCCTCGCCTGAGTGCGTCAGCGCCCCCGGACGCGTTCATTCGCGGGCCTCGTGAAGCTGCCCGACCGATGCGACGGCACCGGTCGGGCAGGTGGCTTCTCGTGAACCACTGGTATCTGCGAGGTCGTCCTGAGAGGGTGTGCTGACGCAGGCATCCTCCGTCCGGGGGAGCTGGACGTGGCGTTCGCAGAGAGGCGGCCCATGAGCACGATCACCGTGCGAGACCTGCGCAAGACCTATGTGGTGCCGGTGCGCGAGGGTGGGGTGAAGGCGGCCCTGGGTGCCCTCGTCCGCCGGCGCACGCGTGAGGTGGAGGCGGTTCAACGGATCAGCTTCGACATCGCCGAGGGAGAGGTGGTCGGCTTCCTGGGCCCGAACGGGGCCGGCAAGACCACCACGCTGAAGATGCTGGCCGGGTTGCTGCACCCCACCTCGGGGGAGGCCTCGGTCGGTGGGCACGTGCCGTGGCGCCGGGACCACGGATACCTGCGCAGCATGGCCCTGATCATGGGACAGCGCAACCAGCTGCAGTGGGACATCCCGGTGATCGACAGCTATCGGCTCAACCGCGCGGTGTACCGCATCGCCGACGCCGACTTCTCCTCACGTCTCGACGAACTCACCGACCTGCTCGACCTCGGCTCGCTGCTCGACAAGCCGGTGCGCAACCTCTCACTGGGGGAGCGCATGAAGTGCGAGGTCGCGGGGTCGCTGTTGCACCAGCCCATGACCGTCTTCCTCGACGAGCCCACCATCGGGCTCGACGTGGCCATGCAGCGCCGCATCCGGTCGTTCATCGCCGAGTACAACCGGCGCACCGGCGCGTCGGTGATGCTGACCAGCCACTACATGGGAGATGTCGAGGCCCTCTGCCAGCGGGTGATCGTGATCCACCACGGCCGGCTGCTGCACGACGGTGACCTGGCGGGACTGGTTCGGACCTTCTCGGCCACGAAGACGATCACCGTCGAGTTCGACGCCGACGCCGACGTCGCGGCTGACCTCGGTGGCCTGCGTGACCACGACGACGTCACCATCACCGACCAGTCGGCACACGGGTTGACCGTCGAGGTGCCCAAGGATCGCGCCCCGCAGGTGGCGGCCCGGATGCTGTCGACGCTGCCGGTGGCAGACCTGACGGTGGAGGAGCCACCCATCGAGGGTGTCATCGAGCGCGTCTTCACGAGTCAGGACGAGGCGTGAGCACCGGCCTGGGACTGCCAGCCGGGCGGCTCGCCCCCCGAGGTGGCTGGTCGTTCTTCTGGCAGATGTACCGGGGTCAGTTCGCCACGGCCCTGGCCACCCAGGTCGCCTACCGGGGAGCGACCCTGATCTGGGTGTTCACCTCGATCGTGCACCCGCTGGTCTCGATCGTGGTGTGGCGGTCCGTGGCGGGTGGCGGCCGGGTCGCCGGTTACGACGCCAGCGGCTTCGTCACCTACTTCGCCCTCGAGATGGTCGTCAACCACGTGACCTTCGTGTGGATCATGTGGGAGATGGAGTGGCGCATCCGCACGGGCGCCTACTCACCGCTGCTGGTGCGCCCGGTGCACCCGATCCACACCGACATCTGCCAGAACCTGGCCTACAAACTGCTCGGGCTGGTCGGCATCCTGCCCGCCGCCGTCCTGCTGGTGCTGCTGTTCGGTGGCGACCTCTCGGTGTTCACCACCGGGTCGGTGCTGGCCGGGCTGCTGGCGACCGCACTCGCGATGGTGCTGCGGTTCATGGTCGAGTGGACGTTGTCGCTGGCGGCCTTCTGGGTGACCAAGGTGTCGGCCATCAATTCCGTCTACTTCTCGCTGATCGCCTTCCTGGGCGGTGGCTTCGCACCCCTGGCCGTGCTGCCCGGGGCCGCGCAGACGCTGGCCTGGTGGACCCCCTTCCCGTGGGGCAACATCGCCTGGGTCAACCAGGTGGTCACCGGTCGTGCGGTCGGCGTCGACCTGGTGCGGGGTTACCTCGCCCAACTGGCGTGGATCGCGGTGGCGTTGGTGGTGCTGAAACTGGTGTGGGCGCGAGCCGTCCGCACCTACTCGGCGGTCGGCTCATGAAGGGGGTGGTGAATGCCGTGCGGCACCATCTGGCCGTGGTCGGCTCCTACCTCAGGGTGGGGCTGCTCAACTTCGTGCAGTACCGCACCGACTTCGCCGTCGCCGTGGCGAATGCGCTGGTCGGGCTGGTCACGCAGGTGATCGGCCTGGCGGTCATCTTCGGCCAGACCACACAACTCAACGGGTGGGACCACTCGGGGCTGCTGGTGCTGGTCGGCGTCTTCTTCATCTGTTCGGGACTGCTCGGGCTGGTGATCCGACCATCGATGCAGACGCTGATGGAGGCGATCAGGCTCGGCACCTTCGACTTCACGCTCACCAAGCCCGCCGACTCCCAGGTGTTGGCCAGCGTGCAGACGGTCGCACCGCAGGCGGCGACCGACCTGCTGGTCGGCGTGGGCGTCATCGCCTGGACTCTGGTCTCCGACGGCCAGGGACTGCACCCCTGGCAGGTGGGTGCCTTCCTGGTCGCCCTGGCTTGCGGGCTGGCGATCATCTACAGCTTCCTGCTGATGCTGTCGACGTTCAGCTTCTGGTTCGTCAAGCTCGACAACATCCTGGTCGTCTTCGAGGGCCTGTTCCAGTCGGCGGGTCGCTGGCCCGTGAGCATCTTCCCGCCATGGCTGCGCCTGGTGCTGACGTTCGTGGTGCCGGTCTCGTTCGCGGTGACGGTGCCGGCCCAGGCCATCGTCCTCGGGGTCGACGGGGCCACCCTGGCGGCCGCAGTGGGGGTCGCCGTGCTCTTCCTGACCGGCTCGCGGTTGTTCTGGCGGCACGCCCTGCGCCACTACACCGGAGCCTCCGCCTGAGGTCGAGACCTCACCCCCGGAGTTTCGGGTCTGGGGACCCTCGCGTGGCAGGATGACGGCATCCCCCAACCCGTGTCGAGGTCTGTCATGTTCTCCACGTTGCGCACCGGCGCCCTCGCTGCGCTCGCCGTCGTCATCACCGCCAGTACCTCCCTGATGGGCGCGCTGCCCGCTCGGGCAGAGGCCGTCGGCCCCCAGGTCACCTTCGGTGTCGTGGCCTCGAGCCAGGGCATCGACCTCCAGGTGGGGTACCCCCGTCAGGTCGACGGGCAGCAGCGATGGGAACTGTCGGTCGCCCTGTGCAACCGGACCACCCGCACCATCCCCGTCGGGCCCGAGACCTTCAGTTGGTCGACCTCGGCCACCCGCTCCACGTGGTTCACGGTCGGGAGAACCACCCTGGGCCCGGAGCTCGGCAGCTTCCAGTTGAAGCCGGGTGGGTGCGCGTCCGGTGGCCTGTCGACCACCACCCTTCCCCAGCAGGTGGCCTTCCACGACCTCAAGCAGGGCCTGACCATCGATGTGGTCCAGGCCGGCAAGCCGTCGTACGAGCCCGCCGCCCGCCCCGTGTCACCCGGCGCGACGGGGGTGCACGGCGACGTGACCGGTGACCGGGTCGCCGACGTCTACGGTCAGCAGGGTTTGCTCACCCAGATCTACCGCACCGTCCCCGGTCCGGCACTGAGCGGTTGGAGGCTGGGGGGCACCAGTGAGATCGCCTACCGCTGGATCTCGCGCACCCCCGACCTCGACGGCAACGGGTATGCCGACCTGGTGGCGTCGACCACTGACGGGCGGATCCTGTACCTGCGGGTGATGGAACAGGGTCGCATCGCGCTGCCCATCGAGATCGGACGGGGCTGGGCCAGTTCGTCGCTGTTCGCTGTCACCCCCCGCACGGCACCCGGGGCGCCGACCCAGCTGTTCGCCCGGAACAGTTCGGGTCAGCTCTTGCGCTACTCCCTGTCGGCGCGGGGGCTCACCTCCGGCCGGGTGGTGGGCACCGGATGGAGCGAGATCCGCTCCCTGTTCAGCATCGGTGACCTGACCGGTGACGGCATCGCGGACCTGCTCGCCGTGAGGAAGGACGGTGGCCTGTTCCGCTACGCCCTCAACGGCACGGGCAGCATCTGGAACTCGGCCAAGGTCGGACGGGGCTGGGGCGGCATCCGCACGGTCTCCTCCCCGGGAGACCTGAACGGTGACCAGCTCTTCGACATGATCGGCATCGCCTCGGACGGCACCCTGTACGCGTGGTTCTCACGCGGCAACGGGACCTTCAGCGTCGGTCACAAGATCGGGAAGAACTGGCAAGGGGTCGACGCCCTCTCCTGAGGCCCGCCGGGTCGTCCCCGCGGGGGTCGCCCCCCGCCTACGACAACTCACTCCAGGAATCCCTGCTCGACGGCAAGGCGGAATCGGGGAAGCAGGTCGGCCGTGAGGTCGTCCTCGTCGACCTCCAGCAGATGGGCCACGGCTGCCAGGATCTGGCCGAGGGTCAGGTCGCCGTCGCTGGCACCGAGCACCGCCGCGAGCGCCGTGTCGCACTCGATGGCCCGACGCAGCCCACTGGTCTGGCGCAGCACCAGATGTTCGGGACCCTCGGCACCGGGTCGTCCGGTGGTCTCCTCGATGACATCGTCACGCAGCCGCCACGCCCGGGTCAGGAGCGCTCCGGCGTCGACGCGACTGGCGGTCAGGTCGCTGCTGCGTCGTCCGAGCGCCTGCCCGACGGGCTGTTCGACCTGCCAGGGCCACGACTCCACGGTGACGTCGGGTTGCTCGCGACCGCTGAGGGTGAGCGTGATCCAGCCCATCGACACCGATTCGATGCCCAGCTCGCTGAAGTACCCCAGCCACTCGCGGTACCGCTGCCCGTAGTGGTGGCTGGTCGACAGACCCGCGTCGGCAAGCCAGAGTTCGATGTACTCGAAGAGGTCGAGACGCTCCCGCTCGATCACCCACAGGTCTGCACGCGAACCCGCGACCCAGTCGGCGAGGCGTTCGGTGGTGTCGCGGCCGGCCAGGTTGGCCCAGTTGCCGAGCACCTGCAGGCTGCCGCCCTCGGTGAGGTGGGCGGGTGCCTGCCTGACCACGGCCTCGACCAGGCCGTCGCTGGTGAAGGAGCCCTCGCGGTAGACCAGCCGCTCCCCGGTGGGTGGGCTCATCACGTACGGAGGGTTGGTGACGATCAGGTCGAACCGCTGCTCGGCGACGGGCTCGTACAGCGACCCCTCCCGCAACTCGACCCGGCTCTGGTCGAGCCCGGCCAGTTGCATGGTGAGTCGGGCGTGCTGCAGGGCACGAGGGTTGAGGTCGGTGGCGACGACCCGGTCGGCATGGCTGGCGAGGTGGAGAGACTGCACACCCGAGCCGGTTCCGAGGTCGAGGGCCGTCGCGACCGGTGCGCGGTTGACCAGCTGGGCGAGCGTCGTGCTCGCAGGTGACAGCCCCAGCACATAGTCGGGACGCATCGGCGCCACCCGTTGGTCGAGACCGGGATGCAGGTCGGAGACGACCCAACCCGTGGCCCCGTCGTCCGGGCTCGAGAAGGGTCTGACGTCGACGCCGGCGCGCACCTTGTCGCCGGCTCCGGTGCGCTCCACGATGCCGGCCGCGAGCAGGGCGTCGAACAGCGGTCCGTCGAAGGGTGAGTGCGCCAACACCTCGGGCAGGGGTTGTTGGAGCACGAAGAGCCGCACCAGGCAGGCCAGTGGGTCGCGGGCGTCGCCGAGGTGGTGCAGGGCAGCCATCGTGGAGTTGCGCTGCAGTCCCGACTGACCCTCCTCGCCCACTCGCTCGATCACCCGGTCGACGGTGTAGTGCGCCGCCTCGAGTGCGCGACGCAACTGGTCGGCGCGGTCGTCGGTCAGCAACGGAGGCAGCGAGGGGGTGGCCATGCCCCAAGCATGCCCCCAACGCGCGACCGCTGGTCCAGCCCCGAGCCAGCCCCGGGTACGAGCCGACGGTCGGATGGACCTGATGGGGGAACTGTCGTAGGCGTGCGTCATGCTGGAGCGGTGGCGATTCCTGAGTGGTTGGGTACCGATGCGCGTGCCGTCGGTTTCCACCACCGTGCCCCCAGCGTCGGACGAACCACGGACTGGCCGACGTGGCTCCCCGATGACATCCGTTCCTCCATCGAGGCCACCGGCATACCCCGGCCGTGGGCCCACCAGCGTGACCTCGCCGATGCCCTGTTCGCCGGTGACCACGCCGCCATCACCACGTCGACGGCGTCGGGAAAGACCTTGGGCTACCTGTTGCCGATCCTGGCGGCGACTGCGTCGGGCTCCCCCCTGATCGGGGTGGACGTGCCGGCACGGCGAGGGCAGTTGTTGGCACCCACCCACACCGCGCTCTACCTCGCCCCGACCAAGGCCTTGGCCCACGACCAGTACCGGGTGGCCCGGTCATTGGCGCCCGCAGGTTTCAAGGTGGGCACTCTCGACGGTGACTCCGACGAGGCTGAGCGGCGGTTCGCGCGTGACCATGCCCGCTACGTGCTCACGAATCCCGACATGCTGCACCTGTCGATCCTGCCCAACCATGAGCGCTACACGAGGTTGCTGGCGAACCTGCGCTACGTCGTGGTCGACGAGGCGCACCGCTACCACGGCACCTTCGGCACCCACGTGGCGCTGGTGCTGAGGCGGTTGCGTCGGCTGTGCGCCCGCTACGGCGCCCACCCCACGTTCGTCCTGGCCTCAGCCACCCCCACCGACCCCGACCGGTCGGGTGCCACGTTGATCGGCGAGCCATCGATCACCGTCATCGACGATGACGCCTCCCCTCGTCCGGCCCGTGACGTGGTGCTGTGGCAGCCGACCGGCGCCCCCACCGACGATGCGGCCTGGCTGCTGGCCAGACTCGTGGACGCCCAGTTGCAGACCATCGCCTTCGTGCCCTCGAGGCGGCTGTCGGAGGTGGTGGCACTGCGAGCCGCCGACCAGGTCAAGGGCGAGGGACGGGTGGCGAGCTACCGGGCGGGCTACCTGGCCCAGGACCGGCGCGACCTCGAGGCGGGTCTTCAGACGGGTTCCCTGACGGGGGTGGCCGCCACCAACGCCCTCGAGTTGGGGGTCGATGTCTCAGGAATGGACGCGGTGGTCGTGACGGGCTTCCCCGGGACGCTGGCCGCACTGTGGCAACAGGTCGGACGAGCCGGTCGTCGCGACCGTGACGGTCTGGCGGTGCTGATCGCCCGCGAGGACCCTCTGGATGCCTACCTGTTCTCCCATCCGGAGCTGATCTTCGACGCGCCCGTCGAACGGACCGTGCTGCACGCCGACCATCCGCCCGTCCTGGGCCAACACCTCACCGCGGCTGCCCAGGAGTCGGCGCTGACGAGCGAGGACGCCCGCTGGTTCGGCCCCAGCATGGAGCAGTTGGCCGATCAGTTGGCGTCGTTGGGGGCACTGCGCAAACGCCCCACCGGGTGGTACTGGACCCGGCCCGACCGCGCCGTCGACCACATCGACATCAGGGCCGCCGGCGGGCACGCCGTCGAGATCGTCGACGTCGAGACCGGACGAGTGGTCGGCTCGGTCGACCGTACGGCCTCCGACCGCGAGCTGTTCGAGGGTGCCGTCTACCTGCACCAGGGCGACCAGTGGGTGGTGAGCTCCTACGCCCCCGAGGACGGGCAGGCCGTGGTGCGGCAGGCCCGTCCCGGGTATTCCACCCAGGCCCTGGACAGCTCCGAGGTGGCGATCCGGCGATGGCAGCACACCCGCTCGTTCGGCCCCACCGCGGCCACCGTGAACGCGGGCACCGTGTTGATGTCGTCGCAGGTCACGGGCTACCTGCGCCGTGATGAGGTGACGGGACAGGTGTGGGACCAGTCGCCGCTCGACCTCCCCCGACACTCCTTCCAGACCCGGGCGGTCTGGTTCACCTTCCCCGACGAAGTGGTCGCCGAACTGGGCTTCAACGACCTGCGGCTGGCCTCGGCCCTGCACGCCGTCGAACACTGCGGGATCGGTCTGCTGCCCATGTTCGCCGCCTGCGACCGGTGGGACCTGGGCGGTCTCTCGACACCCATGCACCCCGACACGGGAACAGCGACCATCTTCGTCCACGACGGACTTCGCGGAGGCTCGGGTTTCTCCGAACGCGGCTTCGAGACGGCGGAGTCGTGGCTGGAGGCGACGTGGAACCGACTGGTGCGGTGCGGGTGCGAGGTGGGTTGTCCCGCCTGTGTGGTCTCACCCAAGTGCGGCAACGCCAATCAGATGCTGGACAAGTCAGCAGCCCGACACCTGCTTGAACTCGTGCTGAGCGGCAGCGTGCTCGAGGCACCCACCCACTGACGCTTGGACCCACGGACGGTTTCGGAGGCGTGGAGCTCTCCCGGGTCAGTCGCCCCACGCCTCCTCGCGGCCAATGCTGGTCGACAGGTCGATCTCGTTTCCCTCGGGGTCGGCGATCGTCCACCAGAAGGGCGCCCGGTCGCGCAGCACCCGGCCGCCTGCGGCGACCGCGACCGCCACCCGTGCCTCGACCTCGTCGTCGGGTAGGAACAGGTCCACGTGGATGCGGTTGCGCTGGGCCCGTCTGGGCTGGTCGCCGCCGTCGATCTCCTGGAAGAACAGCGGCATGCCGATGCCGCGGGGGTCGATGATGTCGGTCACGTGCTCACGCGGGTCGGGCTCGTAGTGGAGTGTGGCGCACCAGAACCTGCGCAAACCCTCCACGTCGGCAGCATCGATGCCCAGCTGCAGGAACCGGGCTCGCTCACTCGCTGCCCGCAGCCCCAGGCCGCGTGCCGAGGCCTGGACGGCGGCGGCGAGCGGTGCCAGGTCGGTGTTCTCCCAGCCGTCCTTGCCGGTCGAGACCACCACCCAACCCGGTCGAACCGCCACCCGCAGTGGCTGGGCGGCCGTGTCGGCGAGCTCGGCGACGGCGGTCACGAACCGGACGACCGTCCCCGTGTCATCACAGGGGTACCAGGCCTGGGCGTCGAAGACCTGGCGCCAGTCGGACAGGTCGAGACCGTCGGCCAGCCAACGATCCTGCCCCTCCTCGCGCCACAGCAGGTCGGCCTCGTTGCCCTCAGCGTCGGTGACCAGGGCACCGTAGGGGCCGGCGTCGGTGGTGGCGGCACCGAGTTCGGGGATCACCTCGAGTGTTCGGGCGACCTCCTCGACGGTGGCGAGCAGGTCCAGGTGCAGGCGGTTGCGCAGGGGACGGGGCTCGTCCATGGGCTGGAACCAGATGGGGCTGAGCAGCCGGTGCGGGTCGCGCAGGTCTTCCTCGTCCCGGCGGTGGCCGGTGACCTCGTGCCAGAAGGCCATCAGGGAATCCGTGTCGACCGCGTCGAAGGTCAGCTGCAGGTCCTGGAGTGCCGAGGGATCGGCCCGCAGCCTCAGAGGTGTCGCCCGGGCCGTCACGGCCGCCGCGAGGGCGACCTGCTCGGGGGTGAAACCGGGAGGTCGCCACGGAAGACCCACCCTCAGCCCGTGCCCGCGCAGGTCGAGGTCTGGGGCGCGATGACCGCCTTCGGCGGCATCGGTGAGGATGTCCCGGGCCAGGGCCGCACCGAGCGCATGGTTCGGTGAACCTGGGGGGCCGGTGAAGAAGGCTGCCGCACCGTCGCCCAGCACGCGCCACTGCTCGGTACCCGGGGTGCGCTGGAACTCCCGTCCGGTCAGGGGCGCGGTTCGGTCCGACTGGTCCTGGTCGGGCTGGTCCTGGTTCAGGTCTGGTCGGTTCGGGTTCGGCTGGGCGTCCATGGTGGCCTCCTCGGTCGACTCGGCCGGGAGCCTCGGTCGACTCCCCGACGCTAACCCGAGACCGGGTCGACGAAGGTCGATCAGCGCACGTCGTCGGGTTCGTCCGACGGCTTCTCCCCGACGACGTGGCTGTCGGCGAGGGCGTCCAGCGAACGGGGCAGGTCGCGCATGGTGATGAGCGGCGAGAACACCACCGGCAGGGCGGCGCACAGGGAGACCGCGACGAAGATCCACATGGTCGGCACGATGCCGAGGTGTCGTCCGACCAGGCCGCCCAGGAAGGCGCCGATGGGCATTGGCCCCCAGACCAGGAAGCGGATCGAGGCGTTCATGCGACCCAACAGGGGTTTGGGGCACAGGCGCTGACGGAAGCTCACCTGGGTGATGTTGTAGACGACCACCGCCCACGAGGTGAAGAACTGGCCCACCATCAGCGTGGGCACTGCCGGGAGCACGGAGGCGAGCGGGATCGCCGCGATGAAGATCGCCCCCATCAGCGCCGACAGCGGGATGGCCCGGCCCTCGCCCACGAGCCGGCTGAACCTGGCGGACGAGACCGCACCCAGCAGGCCACCGATGGCGCCGACGGACATGACCAGACCCAGGGTCGTCTCGGAGAAGCCGAGGGTCTTGATGACGTAGAGCACGAACAATGCGAAGACGGCCGAGGAGGCCAGGTTGGAACCGCCGGTGTAGGCCACGATCCGCCGCAGCAGGGGATGCTTGAGGACGAAGTCCAGTCCCTCACGGATCTCGTGCGCCAGCGGGCGTCGGGTGGTCGGGTCGTGCGGGGTCTCACGGTGCCGGATCAGGCTGACCGACAACGACGAGAGGGCCATGAAGACGGCGGTGACGCCGATGGTGAGGGGCGATCCGATCAGCCTCACGAGGGCCGAGGCGGCCGCGGGGCCCACGACCTGGGCGGTCTGCTGGCTGGCCTGGAGCTTGCCGTTGCCCTCGCTGATCTGGTCACCCTCGACGATCTCGGGCAGGTAGGACTGGTTGGCCACGTCGAAGAAGACGGTGATGCATCCCACCAGGAAGGCGACCAGGTAGAGCTGGCCCATCGACAACCAGCCCGTCAGCCACGCGACCGGCAGGGTGATCAGCAGGGCAGCCCTGGAGAGGTCGCCGAGCACGATCACCCGCTTCTTGCGCCAGCGGTCGACCCACGCACCGGCGGGGAGACTGATCAGCAGGAACGCCAACGACTCCAGCATGGACAGAATGCCCATCTCGAAGGCCCCGGCGTGCAGGAGTTGGACGGCAAGCAGCGGCATCGCGAACAGGACGAACTGGGCGCCGAACACCGAGACGGTGTCTCCCACCCACAACTGACGGAAGTCGTGATGGAAGAAGAGGTCGCGGCGGGTCTTGTCCGGCGATGCGACGAGGGGTGTCTCGGTGCTCACGGGACGATCCTGAACGACTGATTGGGAAAAGTCAATCACTCTGCTGATATCTCCTGGGTCGAGCCAGTAGTGTCACGTGCATGGACGTGCCACCAGCGGGCCAGTCGCCAGCCCTGGGCGAGTCATCAGACCTGGGCGAGTCATCAGACCTGGGCGGGGTATCAGGGCGGAACGAACCCTTCGTGAGGCGGATGGCCACCGACGCCGAGGCCAGGGCGCTCGCCTCGGGTCTGCGTCTGCGCATCCTGAGGTTGTGCCTGGATGAGCCCGCCACCAATCGCGAGATCGCCGACACCCTGGGTCTCAACCCGGCGACCTCCCTGCACCACGTGCGCACCTTGGTCGACACCGGCTTCCTCGAGGCCCTGCAGGCACGTCGCGGACGACGTGGCTCCCGGGAGATTCCCTACCGGACCACGGGGAAGTCCTGGTACATGGACACCCCCGTGACGGGTGCCTCGCTGCTGGAGGCCTTCCTCGCCGAGATCAAGGAGGTCTCCCCTGAGTACCGGGGCATGACCAGGTTGGGACTGAGGCTCCGCCCCGACGATCTCGAAGAGTTCCGGGAGCGGCTGAACGCCTTGTTCGCCGAGTACCACGACCGACCCCGCGACCCCGACGGCGAGCCATGGTCGTTGTTCGTGGCGCTGCACCCCGACACCAGCCAGCGGCAGTCGCCGGTGGCCGAGGCGGGTGGCCCGTCGCTCAGCGGGCACCCCAATTCCACGGGGGACGACTGAGCAGCCCCTGGCCCTCCACAACCGTCTCGCCGAGGTTCTTGGTGAGGCGGTGGTGGAGCACGGTGGCCCCGCCGTCGCGGGGAGCATCGTCATCGCCCGGGCCAAGGGGATCCTGGCCGCCGGGATCCCGGTCGCCCGGATCCTGGTCGCCCAGCAGGTGGTCGACGATCGCGGATGAGTGGCTGACCACGATCACCTGCGTGCGGGAGGCGGCTCCCTGGACCAACCGCGCCAGCACGGGCAGCACGTCGGGGTGGAGGCTCGTCTCCGGTTCGTTGAGCACCAGCACCGCTGGGGGTCGCGGGCTGAGCAGGGCCGTCGCGAGCAGCAGGAACCGCAGCGTTCCGTCGGAGAGTTCAGCAGCGTTCAGGCTGCGCAACAGTCCCGACTGGTCGAACTCGATCTCGAAGCGCCCGTCATGGTCGGTGACCGCGATCCGGCCGCCGGGGAAGGCTTCCGCGATGGCCTGCCTGAACGGCCGCTCCCAACTCGACTCCAGGATCGACTGCACCGCGGGGGCGAGGTCGGCCCCGTCGTCACTGAGCACAGGTGTCCAGGTGCCCACGTGGGGTTGACGGGCGGGTGCATCGGCATCGGTGCGGAACCCGTCATAGAAGCGCCAACTGTTGACCTCTCGCCGCACCGCCAACACCTCGGGGTACTCCTGCGGGTCTCCGAGTTCGGCCAGCATGCTGGCACGATCGTCCAGGTCCTCGGCGACCACTCGCCACCCAGGGCCCGCGTTGACCCGCAGCGTGTGGTTCTTCCGCTCCACCAGGGATGACGCCGGTCGGTACAGCGGCGCCGCGAAGATGGCCTCCCGCTTGATCACGGGGTCACGGACGAAGGCCGTCGTCCTCGGCGTCGGAAGGCCGACGTCCACCAGGTATCCGAAGGTGTCGGTGGCGAAGCCGAGGGCGAGGCTGATGGGACGACGCCGTGAGCCGGTTCCCTGGACCGGGACCTCGCCGCGTTTCATGGCGCCGGAGATCTCCTCGGGCCCGGCCCACATCACCCGGGACAGGCCCCCTTGCCCGGCCAGCGCCCCGACCAGTGATCCGCGCCCGGTGTCGGCGAGCAGCCGAAGCGACTGGTAGAGGCTCGACTTGCCCACTCCGTTGGCGCCGGTGATCACGGTCACCGGTGCCAACGGCAGCACGACCTCGCGCAGGGAGCGATAGCCGTGCACGGCCAGAAGGGTGAGCATGGCCCAAGGCTAGGGACGAGCGCCGACATTCACGGCAATGCGTTGGACGACCCGGCAAGGGCCGTGGCCCGGACGCTGCGTGGGGCCCCGGGCAGGTGCACGGGTGGCCACAGCCTCGTCTCCGCCGTGACGGTGACGACGAAGCTGGTGGCATCGCCTGCCACCGAGCACGAGACCAGCTCGGCCCCGTTCCTGGCCACCGTGTGTCGTGCCCGGGAACAGGCCTCGCCGGTCGCGGCGTACGCCTCACCGCCAGCGATCGCCGCCAGATCAGCCGCGTCGGCGGCGCGGGCATGGGCCCGCCACCACCCCAGCACCCACACCCCGGCCAACGTCCCGAGCACCACCAGCAGCATCAGCGCTGCAATCAGAATCGTTCCCACGCCGCGTTCACGGCCTCGCCCCCTCATGGCTGGGCGTTCGGCTCGAGCGGCAGGCTGGCCTCACCACTGATCGTGACCGGACCGATGGTCCCCCAGCCACGTTGTGCACTCACCACGACTGTCACCCAACCGTCCTTGGTGGTGGTGGTGATCGTCGCCGCCCGGGGAGCGGCCTGGCGAGACCGGCGGGCGGCTGACTCGTCCCCTCGGGACTCCTGCCGTGCCACCTGGGTCGCGGTGTCCTCGCACTGCCCCTGCAGGATCGCCAGCCCGATCACGGCACTGCAGGCGAACAACACCAAGGCGGCGAAGATGAGACCGATGGCCAACTCGACGGTGACCATGCCCCGCTGGGCTGGTCGACCCGATCTTCGGATCTGGGCAGGCCTGATTGATGTGGACATCTCCGGTTCCCCTCTCGCGATGTGGCGGGATTGCGGGTGGGGACCCGCGGGGCGCGGTCGACCGGAGTCGGCCAACCGCATCCCGGGGTCCCCGTTCTGTCGGTGGGCGTGACTCAGTTCATCTTTCCGGCGAAGTACTTGATGCCATCGAGCACCTTGGCGAGGATGAAGTCAGCGATCTTGTTGTTGGAGATGGTCGTGTACACGATCAGCGCGAACGCGATCACCCCGAGGATGCCCACGGCGTACTCGGCCGTGGCCAGGCCCCGCTGGGCCAGCCTGGTGAGAGCACCGTCACCGGACGTCCCCGCCGGAGCATGGGTGCTGGTGTCGAGCAGATCGATCTGGTTGGACATGCTGTTTCCCTTTCGGTTGGTGACCCACCCCGTGGGTTCATCTGCACTGTGGTCACGAGGGCTCGTCGTGCACCGCCCGGTTCCCGCGGCTGTGGACAACGGTTCGATCGCACCCCGCCTGTGGACAACCACCCGGCGACGACGCGAAGGAGCCCGGCCGAGGACCATTGATCCCCGACCGGGCTGCGTCCACCTCCCGCCGCCGTTGCGCCTCAGCCCTCGCACCTCACAGGTAGTGGAGGGCTAGCCCCAACACGATCGGCACCACGCCCACCGCGATGAACGCGGGTAGGAAGCACACCATCAGCGGGAGGACGGAACTCACACCCACTGCTCGTGCTCGCCTCTCCAGTGCCGCCTGCCTCGACTGTCGAGCCCTGCGCGCCTGGACACGCAGCACCTCCTCCACCGGCACCCCGTCGCGGGCACTGCGGGCGAGGTCCCGCCCGACAGGGCCCCACACCTCCTGCCACCTCGTGGAGGAGGCCAGACTGCGCCAGGCGTCGGCATCGCTGCGCCCGACCCCCGTCTCGGCGACCACCGACGACAACGCCGTCCGGCTGGGTTCGGGCGAGACGGCCGCCACCTCCGCGGCAGCCACCCTGGCCGCGCAGCCCGCAGCCAGGGCCGCGGCGAGCAGGTCGAGGGTGCCCGGGAGCTGCGAGCGTTGACGTTCCCGGTCGTGTCGGGTCGACGGCGGTTCGATCCAGCCGAGCCCAAGGAGCACCCCCACCCCCAGGACGGCCCCGGGTGCCACTCGCCAGACCGGTACCTGACCCAGGTCGGGCAGCGCGAGTGCCACCACGGCGCAGACCAGCAACCCGGCCACCGCGCGGATCGGCAAGGACAGGGCATCGGTTCGTCCGGCGAGCAGGCGTCCGAAGCGCCCCCGGCGTGATCTCCCAGGGACGGACCACGCCCCGATCCGTCTCGGGTCGGGCAGCCCCGACATCGCCAGCCACACGCCGGTCGCAGCGGCCACGGCGCAGATCATCACCATCACAGACCCCCACCCGACCGCTCGGCCAACCGCTCCGTCCACACGATCCCAGCAGCCGTCAACGACGTGGCGACCAGCACACACAGTCGTCCCGGCCAGGTCGTGAGCAGGAAGTGAGCCGGGTCGGCACCCACCAGGGCCGCCATCAGCACCCCCACCACCGGCAGGAACGCAAGCATCGTGCTGGTCGCGCGCACGGCCGACAGCTCCGTGGCCACGGTCTCGCGCAGACGCTCCTCCCGGGCCAGACCGTCGGCGACGGCCTGGGCGAGCGAGGCGGCGGGCGCCCCCAGCCGGGTGGACAACTCCCACGCAGCGGCCAACTCGACCAGCCCTCCAGCACCTGCCGACGCACCTGCCCTGCGCAGGGCCTCGGGGGCAGATCCTCCCACCCGGACGGCAGCCAGGACCGGACGAACGACGTCACAGTCCTCCGCCGCGGCCTCGAGAGCCCGCTGGGGCAGGAGACCAATCGTGAGTTGTCCCGCCACCACCTGGCACGCCTCGGCCACCTGTTGTCGGGTGACACGGGCCAGCCTGCGCAGCCGGGAACGACGAACCAGCCACACCCCAAGACCGGTGGACATGCCGAGCACCAGCAGCCACAACGCGATCTCGGGTCCGACGACGGCGCCGACCCCCCACACCCCGGCCATCACGCCGATCACCGCTGCCAGCCGACGGGCCATGCCCATCGCCGCCGCCGGTTGCCGCTCGACCAAACGGCTGATCCCGACCGGGCTCCCCGGCACCAGCAGCCCAGCCGCCATAGCCAGGCAGCCTGCGACCACCCAGGTCATGCGGCCACCCAACTCATGCGGCCACCTGGGCGAATCGGGCTATGCCGCACATCGCCGCCAATTCCGCCCACCCGCTGGCCGTGGACTCCGCCCCCTCCTCGTCGACGACCAAGCCGGATGCCACCTCGACGAGTCCCCCCGTCCGCCGCAACACGCCGATCTCGGCCACCCGGCGCAGCCCTCCGACCCTGGCCACGTGCACGACCACGCGCAGCGCCGAGGCGACCTGGGCATGGCAGGCATCACGCCCCAGACCCCCGAGCGCCGCGAGCGCCTCCAACCGTGCCGGGAGGTCGGCCACCGAGTTCGCGTGCACCGTGCCGCAGCCACCTTCGTGGCCGGTGTTCATCGCCATCAACAGGTCGACGAGTTCTGGCCCCCGCACCTCGCCCAGCACGACCCGGTCGGGACGCATCCGCAGTGACTGCCGCACCAGATCGGTGAGGCTGACCCGCCCGGCCCCCTCGGCGTTCGCCGCCCGCCCCTCGAGCCGGATCACGTGCGGATGCCGCGGCGACAGCTCCCGGGAGTCCTCGATCACCACGACCCGCTCACCGGGGTCGACCAGGCCCAACAGCGCGGAGAGCAGCGTGGTCTTGCCGCTGCCGGTGCCGCCGGTGACCAGGAAGGGCACCCGGCGAACGATCACCTCCCTCAGCACCCGCTCGGCCAACGGCGTGAGTGATCCGGCAGCAACCAGTTCCTCGAACCCGAAGGACCGCCGGGCCGGAACACGCAGCGAGATGCAGGTGCCCGGATCGCTGAGGGTCGAGAGCACGGCATGCACCCGGACGCCGTCGGGCATCCGGGCGTCCACCCACGGGGTTGCCTCGTCCAGCCGCCGACCCGTGCTCGCGGCGAGCCTCACCGCCAGCTGGCGCACCTCGTCCTCATCGGTGAAGCTCACGTCGGTGAGTTCGAGACCAGCGCCGCGGTCGATCCACACGCTGTCCGCTCCGTTGACGAGCACATCGGTGACCCCGTCGAGCGCCAGCAACTCGTCGAGTGGGCCGGCGCCGACGCTGGTTCGCCTCAACGTGTCGAGCGCCTGCACCACCAATTGGTCGGAGACCACCAGCCCGAGTCGGCGCAATGCCACCGCCACGTCGTCGGGTGTCCAGCCCCGCCCCAGGGCAGCGAGGGATGAGCGCAGCCGGTCCAGGTCGTCGGGGGTCATGCGGCGCCCTCCACCAACCGACCCACCAGCGTGCTGCAGTCACGTGCGAACCACGATCGGGCTCGCCGGGCGGGGCGGTCACCGGCCTCCAGAGCTTGGGGTACACCGCGATCGTCCCGCACCACACCGAGCACCGGGAGCGAGAGTGCACGGCCGACCTCGTCGGCGGCGAGTCTGCGATCGCGGCCCGTACGCACCACCACCCGCACCCCCTCGGACCTGCCCTCACCCGCGGCCACCGCCAGTCTCGAGCGCGCCGCCACCACGCTGCGGACGTCGGCACCCACGACCAGCACGACGCTCGTCACCAACCCGCCGGGCAGGTCGACAGCCCCGAACAGACCCCCGTCGAGCAGCACTCGTTCGTGGCTGCGGGTCAGCGCCTGGGTGACGGCCACCATGGCCGACGTACCGACCTCGACCCCCGGTCGTCCCGACGACACCAAGTCGACGTCACCGGCCCTGGGAACCTGCCCCGAGAGGTCACCGACGTGGCCAGATGCCGAGGCGAGGTCGGGCCAGCGCCAGCCCGGCTGCCGTTCGACACCCATCAACAGGTCGAGACCACCCGAGTGGTGGGGCAGTTCGACGGCAGCGACCCGCTGGCCGCGCCGCGCCGAGGCCTGGGCCAGCCCAGCCACCAGACTGCTCACGCCCAGACCGCCCGACGCACCCGTGACCTGCACCACCTCGCCCGTACCCGGGCCCGCCCCCAGCTCCGCCAACAGTCCCGCCAGCAGACCGGCTCCATCCGGCAACACCAGCGCGGGCGCCTGCAACGGTGTCGACCAGACCAGCGCTTCGTCCGCGCTGGCGGCCACCACGTGCACCCCGGCGCGAGGAGCCAGCCCCAGGCGGAGCACCATCGCGGCGCACTCCGCCCCGACCAGCACCAGTGGAGCCGCCCGCCACCGCCGGCGCACCGTGTCGGCATCGGCCACCACCTCGACCGGCCGACCGACCGCGGCCGCCGATGCCTGCACCGCCTCGACCAACCTCGTCTGCCTCGCCACCACCAGGGCGCCCGCCACCTCGTTCACGCAACAGTTGTGCGGCGCGGAACCCGCCGTGTTCCGGCCCGCCACCAATCTGTGGACGACACACCCACCGGGACCCTGCCTGTGGACAAACCAGCCCAGCCGGACGCCTACGATGGGCCCCATGCCACGCCCCTTCACCCTGCCCACCCAGGCACTGGAGTGGCTCGTACCGGCACCGAACATGAAGGTGCTCACCCTTGCCGGGCCCAGCTTGCCCGTCGCGCTGGCGAGGCAGGGCCACCAGGTCATCGCCATCGACAAGGACGTGGCCGTCGTCTCGCGGTTGCGGGAGGCAGGCATCGTGGCCGTCGTCGCGCAGGCCGAGTCGTTGCCCTTCGATCCGTGCCAGTTCGATGCCGTGCTCGCCCACCAGACCTTCCACCGATTCGCCCCGGGGCTGGTGCTCTCCGAGATGGCGCGGGTGCTTCGTCCCGGAGGCGCCGCCTGCGTCAGCCTGTTGGCCCGCGACGACTCGGTTCCGTGGGTGAGGCGTCTGATCGCACGACTGCGGGAACTCGATCCGCACGCGATGAGCGGCGACTACGGTCTGGAGGCCGTCGGACACCTGCTCGACAGCAAGTACTTCCCCGAGCACGACGCCACCAGCTATCGGCACTGGGTGCCCACGAGTCGTCCCGACATGCTGGCCATGGTCGAGCGGCTCCCCGCCGCGCGCGGTCTCGACGAGGCCGACCGGGCCGAACTGGTCGCCGACGTCGCGGCCCTGTACGACAACGCCGCCCCCAGCGGGAGGGACGCCCTGCGGCTGCCCTACCAGCTGCGCTGCTGGCGTGCCTGGGTCGACCACGTGGAACTGACGGCACCCATCGACATCGACGACGACGGCCTGAGCATCGCCCTCTGACACCGGCGTCCTGACATCGCGGTCCGGACCGCGATGTCCTGACATAGCGGTCCCAGACATGGAGGGCGCTGATACGGTGTGCACGGCGTGTCGGGAAGTCTGGTCGACCGTCGTCAGCGGACGTTGGCGACGACGACGCCCCGTTGCACCCCGATGCCCCAGCACTCGACGCCACCCGCACTCGATGCCCCGGCCCACTCGATGCCCCGGCCAGGGATGCAGCCCACCCGAGACAGGTGAGTTCCGTGCCCGATCCCCTCGCCCCACCCGGCCCCGCAAGCCCGCAGTCCCCGGGCTCCCCAAGCCTTGACTCCCCGACCGACCGCCCCCACCTGCGACGGATCGCGTTCGGTGGTCCCACCTCAGGACCCGACGCCCTCCACCTGCCCGACGTGCTCCGGTCGGAGACCGTGGGTGGCTTCCTGATGGTCGCAGCCACCGTCGTGGCCCTCGTCTGGGCCAATGTCAGCCACGAGAGCTACGTGGCGGTGTCGCACGCGCACCTGGGACCGATGACCCTCGCCCACTGGGCGTCCGACGGCCTGTTGACCGTCTTCTTCTTCGTCGCCGGCCTCGAACTCAAACGCGAACTGGTCGAGGGCTCCCTGTCCCGGCCGGCCGACGCGCTGGTGCCGATCATCGCCGCGGTCTGCGGCATGGCGGTGCCGGCCGGCATCTACGTGGCCATCAACTCCTTCGGCGCGTCGGGGAGTCTTCAGGGGTGGGCGATCCCGATGGCGACCGACATCGCCTTCGCCCTCGCGGTGCTGGCCATCGTCGGCCGCAACCTGCCGTCGCCACTCCGCGCCTTCCTGCTGACGCTGGCGATCGTCGACGACCTCGGCGCGATCATCGTGATCGCGGTGGTCTACACCTCGTCCATCTCGGTGCTGTGGCTGCTCGGAGCGGCAGCGGCGATGGCCCTGTGGTGGGCTGGTCACCACTGGCGCATCAAGGTGCTGCCCGCCTACTTGGTGCTGTTCGTGGCGGCCTGGTGGTGCATGTACCAGTCGGGCATCCATGCCACCATCGCCGGAGTCGCGTTGGGCCTGCTCACCTCCATCCGCAAGGACGAGCTGCACGACCCCGCCGACCGCTGGCAGCATGCCGTCCAGCCGTGGTCGGCCGGACTGTGCGTGCCGCTGTTCGCCGTCTTCGCCGCTGGGGTCCCCATCTCGGCGTCCTCACTCTCGGCCCTGTGGTCCGACCCGGTACCGCTGGGCATCATCGTCGGGCTCGTGCTGGGCAAGATCGTCGGAGTGTTCGGCGGCGCCTGGCTCGCCACCCGGCTCACCGCAGCCGAGCTCAGCCCGGAGGTCGGCTGGATCGACCTGGCCTCGGTCTCGGCGCTGGCCGGCATCGGGTTCACCGTCTCGATGCTGATCAGTGAACTGAGTTTCGCCACGGACCTCACCAGACTGGACGAGGCCAAGACCGCCGTGCTGACCGCCTCCCTGATCGCAGCCCTGGTGGGTGGGATCCTGGTCACCTTGCGGTCGAGGGTGCACGGGCGGCGCCAGGGGCTGGCTGCATCCGGCTCCTGACGGGCGCAGCCATCGCCACTAGGCTGTTCCCGAGCACCACACACCCGAGCAAGGAGCCACAATGACTGATCGTCTGCAGGTTGGTGACGTCATCAACAACCTCAAGACCGACGTGCCACAGATGCTCAACGACAACGTGGCACTCGCGAAGGCCGAGATCCAGCCCGCCGTGAAGCACGCGGGCATCGGGTCGGGCATGTTCGGGACCGCTGGCTACTTCGCCATGAATGCCCTGTCGTTGCTGTTCCTCACCGGCGCCTTCGCGTTCTCGTTGTTGTTCAACGCTGCGGTCGGACTCGGCGTGCTGCTCAGCCTGATCATCGGCTTCGCCCTGATGGCGGTGGTCTGTCTGCTGGTCGCAGGGATGCTCGGCATGATCGGCATGAAGCAGTTCAAGCAGGTGAAGAAGCCCGAGGCCACGATCGCCGAGCTGCAGACGACGGCACAGGCCCTCGGCGCCGCCATCAAGCAGGGACAGGCCGCCGTCAACGGCAACACCCTCGCCAAGGCTGCCGTCCGTCACGCCCGCCGCGCCCTCTGAGCCGCGACCTCTGAGCCGCGACTGGGGGGCCGGACGTCTGACGCCGCTCACAATCCCGAGCGGAGGAATCTGTCCGGGATCTCGACGACCCGTCGCGGCCAGGGCCGTTCCCAGCCGCCCAGCCGCACCAGTTCGTCGACCAGGTGAGCGGTGAAACCCCACACCATGTAGTCGCCGAACACGAAGGCCGGCCCGACCCCTCCGCGGGGGTGGTGGACGACCACCCGGTGCTCCGGTGAGACGAGGTCGTCGATGGCGAACCGGTGGATCGACTCCACCTCCGCGGTGTCCATCACCGCCACGGGCTCGTCCCCCGACCAGGTTGCGACCACGGGGGTCACATTGAACACGGCGGTGGTGAGTCGGGTCGGCGGCAACTCGCCCAAGGGGCCCACCGCGGACGGATCGAGACCGATCTCCTCATGGGTCTCGCGCAGGGCCGCCGCCACCGCATCGGCATCGCCGGGGTCGATCCGGCCGCCGGGGAACGACATTTGGCCCGCATGGTTGCGCAGGGTCGAGGCCCGTTCGGTGAACACCAGATCCGGACGATCCCCGCTGGTCAGCAGGGCCAGCACCGCCGAGGGCGTGGCGCGCGAGGTCACCCGGTGCTCCCCCGATCGCTGACGGGTGCCCAAGGGGTCGAGCCTGCCCGCCAGCAGGTCGAACCAGTCGCTCATGGGGTCACGCCCAGGGTCGACGCGATCCACTGGTCGAGCGCGGCCTGCGAGGTGAACCCACCCGGGTGCCTGGCGATGATGCGTCCCCGCCGGTCGACCAGGATCGTGGTGGGCAGATTCTTGGCCTGCAGGGGAGGCTTGTCGACCTGGTCCCCGGTGGCGTCACGCAGTTGTGCGTAGGTCCACCCCGCATGCTTGGCGAACTCGATCGCCAGCCCCGGGCGGGGGTCGTTGGTGTCGACACCGACGAAGGCGACCTTGCCGGCGAAGGTCTGCGATGCCTTCGCGAGCAGAGGCGCCTCCTCCCGGCAGGGCCCGCACCACTGGGCCCAGAAGTTGACCAGCATCGGGCCCCGCAGGCCCGCCAGGGTCGTCTGCGAACCGCCCCCCAGACACGGCAGGGTCAGCGAAGGCAGCCCCCCCTCGACCGGGGCCGCGTCGGAGGCCGTGACCGGGCAGTCGGCGATCCCGGCCGCTTTGCGTTCGGCCTGCAGGTTGGTCCCGTCAGCCACGGCAGACGGGGTGGGCAACTCGTCCACCGTTCGCGGCGCGGACGAACAGGCTGCCAGGGTCATCACCACGCCCAGCCCGATCGCGAACCCGTGCATCCCGGCACTGCGCAGACGTCGGTGGCTCATGCGCGAGGCTCCCTCACCAGCGCCGCGGCCTTCTGCGGATCGGTCTGCCCCTCCCCGAACGAGGGGCACAGGCTGGCGACGGGGCAGGCGCCGCAGGCAGGATTGCGCGCGTGGCAACGGCGGCGCCCGTGCCAGATCACCCGGTGGCAGAGCATCACCCAGTCGGAGGGGTCGAACAGCGCACCGACGGCCCGCTCGACGTCGTCGGGCTTCGTGGCCGTCGTCCACCCCATGCGCCTGGTCACCCGCATCAGGTGGGTGTCGCGAGTGACCCCCGGCACACCGAACGCATTTCCGAGCACGACATTGGCGGTCTTGCGTCCCACCCCGGGCAGCGTCACCAGTTCCTCGAGGGTTCCCGGCACGACTCCGTCGAACCCGTCGACCAGTGCTCGTCCGATGCCGATCAGGGCCTGGGATTTGGCCCGGAAGAAACCCGTCGGGCGAATGATCCGCTCCAGCTCGTCGGGATCGGCCTCCGCGTAGGCGCGGGCGTCGGGGTGGCGGGCGAACAGCACGGGCGTGATCGAGGGGACCCGCCGATCGGTCGACTGGGCCGACAGCACGGTGGCCACCAGCAGTTCCAGGGGGGTGGCGAAGTCGAGTTCACAGCGAGCCTGCGGGTAGCACTCGGCGAGCAGTCGGTGCATGTGGTGGGCCCGCTCGACGAGCTCGGGAGCGGGGGCTTCGGCCGGGGTTCTGGTCACCACGCGCCCAGCGTAGTCGGCCCCGACGGGGGCCATGGTCGGAGTTGGCACCCCCCCGATTGCGGCGAAATGGCCGTCGATAGACTGATTTCTCACAGTTCAGCCCCAGGAGCATCCCTTGAACATTGA
>NZ_ATXE01000005.1 GCF_000421525.1 Aestuariimicrobium kwangyangense DSM 21549
CCCCGCCGCTTCATCGCGCACACGACGCTCCCCTACCCATCCACGCACCTGGACTCGAAAGTCAAGTACACGCGTGAATGCCATAGCTTCGGCGGATAACTTGAGCCCCGCTAAATTGTCGGCGCAGAATCACTTGACCAGTGAGCTATTACGCACTCTTTCAAGGGTGGCTGCTTCCAAGCCAACCTCCTGGTTGTCACCGCAACTCCACATCCTTTTCCACTTAGTTATCGCTTAGGGGCCTTAGCTGATGATCTGGGCTGTTTCCCTCTCGACTGTGAAGCTTATCCCCCACAGTCTCACTGCTGCGCTCTCACTTACCGGCATTCGGAGTTTGGTTGATTTCGGTAAGCTTTTGGGCCCCCTAGACCATCCAGTGCTCTACCTCCGGCAAGAAACACGCAACGCTGCACCTATATGCATTTCGGGGAGAACCAGCTATCACGTAGTTTGATTGGCCTTTCACCCCTATCCACAGCTCATCCCCTCGGTTTTCAACCCAAGTGGGTTCGGGCCTCCACGACGTCTTACCGTCGCTTCACCCTGGCCATGGATAGATCACTACGCTTCGGGTCTAGAGCATGCGACTCAACGCCCTGTTCGGACTTGCTTTCGCTACGGCTCCCCCACACGGGTTAACCTCGCCACATACCACTAACTCGCAGGCTCATTCTTCAAAAGGCACGCCGTCACCCCGCAGGGCTCCGACGGATTGTATGCGATCGGTTTCAGGTACTATTTCACTCCCCTCCCGGGGTACTTTTCACCTTTCCCTCACGGTACTTGTCCGCTATCGGTCACCAAGGAGTATTTAGGCTTAACGGGTGGTCCCGCCAGATTCACGCGGAATTTCAAGAGTTCCGCGTTACTTGGGATGACACTCACGAGTGATCAACTTACGTCTACAGGAGTATTACCCTCTACGCTCCACCTTCCCAGGTGGTTCGACTTCGCTTGATCATTTCTTACTCGCCGCCGGGTCAACAGCCCCGACCGAATGGTCCCTCAACCCCGCACATGCAACGCCTGTCAGCTATCACACACATACGGTTTGGCCTCTTCCGCTTTCGCTCGCCACTACTCACGGAATCACGGTTGTTTTCTTTTCCTGTGGGTACTGAGATGTTTCACTTCCCCACGTTCCCTCCAACTGCCCTATATATTCAGGCAGAGGTTGCCGGACATGACTCCGGTACTTTCAAGGTTTCCCTATTCGGAAATCCCAGGATCACAGCTCGTTTACCAGCTCCCCAGGGCTTATCGCAGGTTACAACGTCCTTCATCGGCTCTTGGTGCCTAGGCATCCACCGATCGCACTTAGTAGCTTGTTCAAAAAAATATCTACAAAGATGCTCGCGTCCACTGTGCAGTTCTCAAAATACGGGCGAGCCCGGCACCACCACCCCACAACAGGGCACCAGCCACCGGTCCGCACAGAGCAATCCGTCACCGAAGCAACCGACCCCTCAGGACCCAACAGCGTGCTCACGAAACCCACCACCAAACCACCCACACGTTCCACTCCCCCACAAGGGGGCTGTACTTGCACAGATGACCGGCACCAGACCTCTCCAGTCAACGTTCCACAATTCCACAAGCCCACCAGACCGGGAACGAACGCCCCGAAACCTGGCAAACATGGACCAGCACCACCAGGGCACTGACCAAGAAGGCTCCTTAGAAAGGAGGTGATCCAGCCGCACCTTCCGGTACGGCTACCTTGTTACGACTTAGTCCTAATTACCAGCCCCACCTTCGACGGCTCCCTCCACAAGGGTTGGGCCACCGGCTTCGGGTGTTGCCGACTTTCATGACTTGACGGGCGGTGTGTACAAGCCCCGGGAACGTATTCACCGCAGCGTTGCTGATCTGCGATTACTAGCGACTCCGACTTCATGGGGTCGAGTTGCAGACCCCAATCCGAACTGAGACAGGCTTTTTGGGATTCGCTCAACCTTGCGGTATCGCAGCCCTTTGTACCTGCCATTGTAGCATGTTTCAAGCCCTGGACATAAGGGGCATGATGACTTGACCTCATCCCCACCTTCCTCCGAGTTGGCCCCGGCGGTCTCCATTGAGTCCCCGGCATCACCCGCTGGCAACAATGGACGAGGGTTGCGCTCGTTGCGGGACTTAACCCAACATCTCACGACACGAGCTGACGACAGCCATGCACCACCTGTATACCGACCAAAAAGGGGCACCTGTCTCCAGATGTTTCCGGTATATGTCAAACCCAGGTAAGGTTCTTCGCGTTGCATCGAATTAATGAACATGCTCCGCCGCTTGTGCGGGGCCCCGTCAATTCCTTTGAGTTTTAGCCTTGCGGCCGTACTCCCCAGGCGGGGTACTTAATGCGTTAGCTGCGGCACGGAGAACGTGGAATGTCCCCCACACCTAGTACCCACCGTTTACGGCGTGGACTACCAGGGTATCTAAGCCTGTTTGCTCCCCACGCTTTCGCTTCTCAGCGTCAGGAAATGCCCAGAGAACCGCCTTCGCCACCGGTGTTCCTCCTGATATCTGCGCATTCCACCGCTCCACCAGGAATTCCATTCTCCCCTGCATTCCTCAAGTCTGCCCGTATCGAAAGCACGCTCAGGGTTGAGCCCTGAGTTTTCACTTCCGACGCGACAAACCGCCTACAAGCTCTTTACGCCCAATAATTCCGGACAACGCTCGCACCCTACGTATCACCGCGGCTGCTGGCACGTAGTTGGCCGGTGCTTCTTCTCCTGCTACCGTCACTTCCGCTTCGTCACAGGTGAAAGCGGTTTACAACCCGAAGGCCGTCATCCCGCACGCGGCGTTGCTGCATCAGGCTTCCGCCCATTGTGCAATATTCCCCACTGCTGCCTCCCGTAGGAGTCTGGGCCGTATCTCAGTCCCAGTGTGGCCGGTCGCCCTCTCAGGCCGGCTACCCGTCGAAGCCTTGGTGAGCCACTACCTCACCAACAAGCTGATAGGCCGCGAGCCCATCCCAGACCGCCGGAGCTTTCCAACCCCCCCGATGCCAGGGAGGCTCATATCCGGTATTAGCAGCTGTTTCCAACTGTTATCCCAAAGTCTGGGGCAGGTTACTCACGTGTTACTCACCCGTTCGCCGCTCGTGTACCCCGAAAGGCCTTACCGCTCGACTTGCATGTGTTAAGCACGCCGCCAGCGTTCGTCCTGAGCCAGGATCAAACTCTCCGTTGAAAACAACAACCACCCCACCAAAAAA